>NZ_CP184166.1:0-4497 GCF_048585715.1 Acinetobacter sp. LF10 | reverse complement strand
GTTGTGGATGCTGCAATTCATGCACCACACACAGCAAATGGAAGTGATGAGCGTAATTATCATGCTCACATCATGTTTACGACCCGAAGCATTGATGAACATGGAAATTTAGGAAAAAAGACAAGGGAATTTAACGACAATGGCAAACAGGAAGTCGAATTTTGGCGAGAAAGTTTTGCCGATCTAGCCAACAAACACTTGGCGAGAGCAGGTTACTTGACCGAAGTAGACCACCGCAGTTATGCCAACCAAGATAATGGACTACAAGCCACAATTCATGAGGGTAGCAAGGTCACACAGCTACGCAGACAGGGCATTGATACTGAAATCAGCCTAAAAAACGATGCAATCAAAGCACAAAATTCCGAAAAACTGGTAGAAATCATCAATGGACTGGAGCAAGAAATTATTGCAACAGAGAAAACCATAGCCAAATTACGCACAGAATCACCACATAGCCACGAAAAAACAAAATATGATGTGGATGTACACAATGACAATAAAAATCGCTTAGAACGCAAACCAGAGCAATCTAGCACTACATTCCAAGATATTCCAACCAGTGAAAAGCAAATTGCCGTTCAACTTTTCAAAACCAAAATTCAGGATTTAGCCCAACAAATCCATGAAAAAGAACTAAAAACCATTATAAATCAAATGAGTGAATACATAGAAACCAGTAAAAAACTACTCGATCAAATTGAAACCCATCGGAATAACAAACCATTCAATCCTTTTAAACTCAAGGCATGGGAGGGTGAACTAGCAAATTTAGTCCACCAACACGATAACGAGATCAAAGCCAAATACAACCACCTCAAAACCGAACACCAAAGAATCAAAAATCGTGGTGTAGTGTCTGAACACTGGCAAAAAGCCGAAAGTTTAATACAGCAAAAATACCCAGATGAATACAAAAAAATCAAACAGTTGGAACGAGAACTCAATGAGAAAAATGCCACTGTCAGCATAGCTAGAACCCAAGAGCAGGACAACGGGCGGGGACGTTGACATCCCTTTTGTCTTTCTAAAATTTGCCTGTTTTGATAATAGTTGATAAATTTTTATCAACTATTATCAAAACAGGTGCAAAAAAATGATCAGTGCAGACTTAGGAAAAAACCTTGAAAGCTATGTGCAGGAACTGGTTGATGGCGGACGCTATGGTTCAAAAAGTGAAGTATTACGAGAGGGCATACGTCTAATTCAAGAGCGAGAAACACAGCAGGAAGCTCTCAAAGCGTTAGTCATGCAAGGTATGGCAGACATCGAAGCAGGGCGAACTGTACCAGCAGAGGACACTTTTAGCCGCCTGAAAGCAAAATATCAGGCTATGGTAGATAAATCATGAAAGTGATTTTTGCTAAACAGGCTGAAAATGATTTAGAGCAGATCGCTGACTTCATCGCCCAGGATAATCCCCAACGTGCCTTGTCTTTTATCCTAGAACTGGAGCAGAAATGCTTGTCAATTGGTGGAATGCCTAAAGCCTTTCCAATCGTTCCAGAACTAATTGAATTGGGTATTCGCAGACGTGTATATCAAAATTATTCAATATTTTTCTGTATTACATCGGGTCATATTTTCATTGTTCGAGTGCTAAATTCAGTCATGAACTACACGGCACTATTTGAAAGTTAAACTAACAAATACAAGGTTTTCCAGAGCGAGTGTCTACGAGCGAACAATCAAAATTTGCGCTTAGACCCTCTGAAAAACCGCTTTTTAGTGTTTTGAAACCTAGAAAATCTATATTTCCATGTTGTCTTATGCCCCTAGATCGAGCGAAGCGAGCAAAAAAGCTCTATGAGCGCAGCGAATCCATTCTTGCTTTTGCTTTTCAGAATCCATGCTACCAGTAACGGAAAAAAACAGCCCGACAGACCGAGTGAAACGAGGTCAAAATGTCACGAGCGAAGCGAGTGCCATAGGGCTGTTATCCACAGGTTTTTTTGATTTTTTCTCTTTTTTATATTTTTAATAGTTTTTAAATAGTTTTTAGACCCCCTTCAAAGCCTTGCTATACAATACTCTTAGAGTATTAAAGGGGAGGGATTGTCGGTGAAGGGGGAGGGATTGTCGGTGAAAGGGGGAGGGATTGTCGGTGAAAGGGGGAGGGATTGTCGGTAAAAAAGGAGGTTTACAAAACTCTCCTTTTAATTTAAAAAAGAGTTCTGTAGATTTCTCCTAATATAACAAAAAGGGAGGGATTGTCGGGTGAATAACGATCTAGTTGTGATGGATAATTCCATTGTTAAAGCGTCATATAATTTAAGTGTGAGTGAACAACGTTTGCTCTTATCAGCATTAGCACAGATTCCTAAAAATGAACCAATAGACCCTAAACAAGCCTATTACATTACAAGAGATGATTTTATTCGACTGGGAGCTAATGCTGATCAGGCAACACGAGATATTCGGAATGCCACTAAAGATTTAATGAAAAAAACCTTACTTATAGAAACCAATGTAGGAGTATTAGAATTTCATTGGTTGTCAGAGGTTTTACGTTTCGATAAAAATGCGGATGCCCGATTAAAATTAAAATACCCAAACCCTGAAGATTATAAAAACTATCTCAATGGGTTAAGAAAATATAATTTACTAGAATCATTACCTTTTGGGCGACATAGTGACGATATTGTGGCTAGGGTTGTTTTTGATAGTCGTATTTTACCGTTACTCAGTGAGTTAAAGGCTAATTTCACCCAATTCCTACTTGATGATGTCGCAGGTTTTGGCAGTGTTTATAGTTTCCGCTTCTATCAAATGATGATGCAATTTAAATCAACAGGGTACTGTAAAATTAGTTTAGAAGACCTACGTTATTCTTTAGCTTTATTTGAAAAATATGAGGCTACTAAAGACCTGAGAAAATGGGTTATTGATACCGCAATCAAAGAGATCAATGAAAAAACACCTTATAAAGTTAGCTATGAGTTAATTAAATCAGGACGTAAATTTACGCATTTAGAGCTGAAATTTAAAGAAAAAAAGGCAAAAGAAGAATCTAAGCCAAGCCGTGATCCTGACACGGTGGATATGTTTTGCAAAATGTCAGACAGTCAAATCAACACATACAGTTCTATTTTGTCACAGTTACACAGCCTATCAGACCTTAGTACATTCCCAAATTACAAGGCGTTTGAGGTGTGGATTGCGAATATTCTACGTGACCCTGCCAGTGTACGAGAGGAAACAGCCAAGCGGATTTTTAAAACACTGCGGACAGAAACAGACTTTAAGAGAATAAGCTATGAAAAACAGTAAGCTAGATGAGATCAGGAAAAGAAAGGAAATACATGCACAAACGCAAGCTATCTTTGCTGTAGATAATTTGCATCCAAACCCTGATACACAGTACATTTTTGATGCATACAACAATGGCGAGATTAAAAGCATTGATGCGGCAATCAAAGCATTAGACAAACACTATGGCATCAAGAGATAGCTTTTTAAATAACGGCACGTTAAATGATAGAAGATTCCGAACTCGACCAAATCTTATTGGATGTTTTTAAAGGTGATGAATGGCTTCGACTTGTAGATTTTGTATTTTCTTTAGCAAATGATTTTACAGATGAAGAACGGGACAGATACACCCAACTACATCGCCATCTTACTCTTAAAAATCTTAATAAAGATAATCCATTTAATGGATTATTCCTAGAAATAACCAATACAAAACTTCCATTATAAATCAAACAAACTTCGGTCTCGATCTTCTGTTAAATACTCGTTGAGATCAGCGAGTATTTTTGTTTTTTCTGCTTCATCTTCCATTTTTTTTAGTGATAAAGAACCTAACAGGATTTTACGTCTAGTATCATCTTTTCGTTGTTGGTCAGATAACTTCTTTTTTTCACGAGCCAATACAGCTTGCTTTTGAGCTTTAAGCTGTTTTAAGCGTTCTTCCTGTTTAGCAATTTGTTGTTCTAAAGATTCCATTTTCATTGTAATTCCAAACCCTAAAAAACCACAGTTAGCATAAGCGTACATGAATTGAAATTCAAGGTACTGTCTGCTATCGTGGTTTTCCCAAAGGGCGCACTTTCCCAAACTAATTTCATTAAGTTTGGAAGTACGAAAAGGGACACCCCTTTACCCCGAAAATCTAAAGATTTTAAAAGGCAAAAATAAATCATGGCGATTTATCATTTTTCAGTGAAGAACATAAGCAGAAGTGACGGACGTTCAGCCGTTGCTTGTTCTGCCTATCGTTCAGGTGAAAAATTGATAGACGAAAGACAAGGTAAAGAACAGGACTATACAAAAAAAACAGGCGTAGAATTAAAAAAAATCTATGCCCCTGAAAATACAAATCCTGAATTATTAGACCGTAACCAACTTTGGAATATCGTTGAGAAAGTTGAGAATCGTAAAAATTCACAACTTGCCAGAGAGTTTGAAATCGCTTTTCCGCATGAACTCAACCAACAGCAACGTGAACAAATGCTCAATGAATTATGCCAAGACATCATAAAACGTCATGGCGTT
>NZ_CP184165.1:0-8972 GCF_048585715.1 Acinetobacter sp. LF10 | reverse complement strand
CTTATTTATCTACATTATTATTAGTGAATATAAGTCTATATTAATAATTATGTAGATTTATGCAAGGTAAACGTAGTTAAATCTACTAAATATTTTTTGTAGATTTAAGGTAGGTAAACGTAGTCATATTGGTAGGTAAACGTAGTCATATTGGTAGGTAAACGTAGTCATATTGGTAGGTAAACGTAGTCATATCTCTGCTGTATCCCTTTAGAATAAAGGCTTTCAGCATGGCTAAAAGCATTAAAAACATTTAAAAATAATTAAAAGCATTGCCTGGTCAAAATTGCCCTTGGTTTTCGCTTCGCTCAAACTCTATTGAATCTCGCTTTCGCTCGATTCGTGGGGCAATTTTTGGTTCTTACTATCGTGAATTTAAAAAAAAGCAAAAGCACTCGGAATTCGCTTCGCTCATAGAGTTTTATGCTCGCTTCGCTCGGTCTAGGCTCGAATTGAAATATCTATTCATCATTTTTTTAGGATAAAAGTATTTAAAACATGTTTTTCAGAAAGCCGAGGCGCGATTTTTTGTTGTGTCGCTCGTAGACACTCGCTAAATGCTTCTGTTTTGCAGTATTTTAAATTTTTAGCTCTCTAGCTATGTTTCCCTATTTAAAATCTTAATCACGCTCTATGGTCAATTCACTTTGTTTTGAACTGCATTTTTAGATAGGTCAAAGTTTTCTTTGTTTCACTTTTTTCTGTTAATTTCATTCTATGATTTTAAAGTTTTGTCTTTTTGATTGGATCATTTCATTTTTTTTCTTCAATGATGTTTGTTGTTGTAGTTGCTCTATCGCTGCCATACAAAGACTGCAAAAAAATTCATCGTTCTCTGCGTATTCACCAGAATTTATCCGTGAAAATTTTTGATCTTCTCTTCCGCAAAGCGTACAGGTTTTTGGAAAAATGATGACTGGATCCATTGAATCTATCCTCTATTTTTTTGCATTTTTTAATTGTTTTTATTAAAGCGGACTCTAGCAACTTTTCGGGTTTTTAATTTGTAATTTGATCAAGGCTGCGGAACATTCCGCAATTGTTTTTGTCACACACCACGCACCTTACGGTGTTTTCGCCAAAACCTATACTGTGCAAGGCTTGTAGCGGTTTTAAATCATAAAATAAAATGTTTTCAAAAAAGGCGACAAAATGAAGATAAGTAATTGAATATAAATAAAAATAAATGTTTTCAAAAATGCAAATTTTTGAAAACAAAATTTGATGTGAAAATGATGTAAGTAATTGAATTAATATTTAAAAATCTGAAATCATGATTGATTTCAGATTTTCTATAAAAATTAGGTTTAAATAATTGATATAAATAATAAAAGTTGTGAAAACAAGAGTTTTAAAAAGTTATGCAAATTTTTTCGGTTTTTGATGGGATGCAAAAAGTGATTTTATAGATTTTTTTTAGTCATTTTTTATAAATCAGAGGCTAAAGTAGGCTGATAAAAATTCAGAAAATTGAAAGCTAAATTTGAAAGTAGGTATGAAAAAAAATTTAAATTTGGAGTTAGAAAAGTTCCGAATTCAGGTCGGGATTTTTTTAGAAAATTTTTGGCAGTTTCTAAGAGTATTGGATCATTTTTTGGTTTTTTTCTTATGGAAAAACCAAGTATGTAGATTTTTTTATTGAAAGAAATGAGTGCAATATTTCTATTTGGAGCTGCAATCTTTGACGCAATTTTGAGTTCAGTGACGTTCTTTTCTTAACAAATATCTATCTCTGATTGCTGCTTCGCATAAGGCGTATTATGTTAATTTTAGGAAAACTTAAAAGCTACCTACCAATAATAATAGATGTTTTACGCTAACCCGTTATAATTAATGAAATTGTAAAATACTTAATTCATAAATATGACTTACGAAGAAATCAAAGATTTAACGTTGCAACTTTCTTATCGCGATAAACTTCGACTTGCTCAACTTCTCATTCAGCTTGGAAGAAAAGAGGAAGAAGAACAATATGTTGAGAAAGTAAAAGAAGATAATTTAATAGATTTAGATTATGTATCAGAGCGATTACTCAAAAGCCGTCCAAGTAAAGTGAAAAGTTTGGAAAATTTTATTGATGCTATGTTTCAATTCAAAGGAGCTATCTCAGAGGAAGATAGATCATCAATTATTTCCAACTTACAGCAGAAAAAAATTATAAAAATAGAAAAGAATGTAGTGCTCTACTTAATCTAATAGCTGTCATATAGAGTTAGATAATCTAAGTTTGAGTTCGTAAATGCTAATTTTAAAAATATTTTTACTATTTGGATCAATCCTTTATGGATAATAACTTACAGAAATTTAAGAATCTTGTAGAAATAGCAAAAGTAGAATATCAAGATGAACTCAACCGAAATTCAAGATTAGAGGAGAAGGTTGGAAAGTTTTTAATGGTACAAAGTATCGTTATTATTGCTTTCATATACTTAATGCTCTCATCTTTAACTTGGTCAATATTCATAAAAGCTCATATAGTCTTACAGAGTATGTTTGTGTTTTTTAATGTTTTATTTATCCTTTTAACTCTTGCTTGTATTTGTGATTGTTTAAAGGCATTCCAATTAAATAACTTTAAAAGATATGAATTAGGGGAAAGTCTTGAAGATCTTGCTTTTGATGAAGATGAAAACCTTATATCTATGTATTGGCAAGTTTATCAAGCATATAAAGAATGCTTAACATTTAATACAAAACTAATCGAAGATAAGGGCAGATATATTACATCTGCCCTAAGCCATCTATTGAATTGCTGTATACTATTTACAATAGTGACGTTTATGACATTTTTGGGATATATAGGATTAGCTTATGACAACCAAAGTAGCCCGCCACCAATCATCATCCAGCTCAAATGTGAAAAAGGGATCTGCTCTCCCTGAGAGAGACCGAAAAATTAACATGACTCGAATTGCTATGGAGAGTTTTAGCAATAGTCTTATAGAGTCAAAACCTCAAGATCAAAAACAACTTAGCAAATAATTTTATTTATAAAAGACCTCAAATCTGAAGTCTTTTTTATTTCATTTAACATAATGGGCGTTATACGAAATAAATCTTTATTATTTTAATAAAATCAAAATCTTATAAATTTTACATAACCCCAAAAAACACCAAAATGCCGACTCAGAAACAAGTCGGCTGCTTTTTAAGCATTTTTGTCACTTTTAGCCAATAAAATCGGTTAAAAAATACTCAAAATTTCAATTTTTCCTGATTTCTCAATGCCCCAACAACCCACTTTTATCCCCATTTCCTGCGGACAAATATCGGGATAATTTGAGGATATGTCCATGTACGCTATGGCGTACAGCCATTCAGGAAATTCACTAATAGCCATACTCAGTTCAATTTCCTATTATGAACTCATTGAGAACAGGATGTTCCAGATAACAATAAGAAATCAGCGCACCAGGATCGTGAAGCAAGACAGGAGTCATGCTTAACAGCCCAATACGAAAAACCCCGACAGGATGTCGGGGTTTTTTTTATTGCCTAGAGTTTTAAATCAGGCTTGGATGCGCATCTAGAATACGAATCAAGGTTGCTGCTGGCCCTGTTGGATAGCGTCTGCCTTGTTCCCAGTTCTGAAGTGTACGAGGGCTAATATGTAAACGTGCAGCAAATTCGGTTTGGCTCAAACCTGTTTTCTCACGAACTTCTTTAATATCAGGAAGAGTTAGTTCAGTCACTCGACTTGCTTGAACTTCATTACGTTTAATCGCTCCTGCTTCTTTGATCGAAGCAACGAGGTCATCAAATAAGTTATTATCCATGAAATTGCTCCTTCACAAGTTGACGTAGGATAGCGGTCTCTTTATCAGTTAGGTTTTCTTTAACAGATTTAGGAAAAGCCAGTAGCATAAATATCTGATCATCTTCAGTGATCCAGTAATAGATCACACGTATGCCACCACTTTTTCCTTTACTGCCTTGAGCACAACGTACTTTTCGAATTCCACCACCATTTTTTATGAGATCTCCTTTATCTGGCTGAACTAAAAGTTCCTGTTGGAGTTCTCTGTATTCATCATCGGAGACAAGCTCTTTGATTTGCTTGGTGAAAATACTGGTTTCAATGAATAGCATGGGTTAAGTACGTCAATGGCGTACTTTTATTGTAGGGAATATAGTGAAAAAAAGCCAGTTACTAAGCTAATAACGATCAATAACTAAAGATTCGTATAAGAGATTTTATGTCAAATAGAAGACACAATATGTCGCGTTAAATTGACTATTCATAAATTAATCAACACAATATATAGTAATTTGATCAATCTTATCACTTCATACAAACAGTTAAAAAATTGTTAATTTTAGTGAATTTATATATATAGGGTAGACTTACCATAATGGTAACATATACAATTATTAGTAGATACGATGACCTTGGAGATCTAGCTTCATTAAGTACAGATCTGGAAAAACCAAAGCTCATTATTAAGCGAGATAATCCTTTATATGATCCAACAGAAATTTTAACTAAGCTTGACGACCAGTCTTTTAAGCTTTTTACAGCCACTGACAGAAGTCGAAAACAGCTAAATTTTCAACTTAATATCAACATACCAGGTGATTTATCTAAGTTGAAAAGTTATATACGTCTAGCATTAACAGAAGGACGTTATCTTAATTCTCAATGGTGCCATACCAAAGGTATTGCATGGGCTGCATGTGATTCTTATGTGTTTAAACATAGTGAGTACAATGAGCATTCTTATTCATTGAATACATGTGATATTTATTTAAAGATTGCCTTAAATAAAAAAGGGCAAGCTCTTTTAATTATCTCAGCTCATCTTGGTACGTATTGATTTTTACTTAGTCATGGAAAGGGGCTAACCATGTCGAATAGAACTTGTGAAATGTGTGAACAAGGGCTACTTATAAAAACAAATGTAATTGATAATGTTGATTTTAAAGGCAAAGTCTTACGTGTTCATAGCGTTCATTTGCAATGTAATTTCTGTGGATGTATTGAATTAAGTGATGAATACGCTAAAGAAAATAACAGGGCTTTAAACTTAGCTAAAAAAGAAGCGTTTGATTTATTAGTGGGTGAAAAAATTCGGCAAATTAGAGAAAAATTAGGTCTTACCCAATCTGAAGCTAGTATCCTATTTGGTGGAGGTAAGTTGGCTTTCACTAAATATGAACATGATGATGTTATACAATCAAAAGCTATGAATACTTTGATTGAGGCAGCAGATCAGGTTCCTGAATTTTTTAAATATTTAGTAGCGAACTCAGAACTTTCAGCTTCGTCTAAAGAGAAATTTCAAGATGACTATGTTGATATGCATCTAAATGTAGATTATCGAGAAAGACCAAGTTTATATGTAATGAGTAATTTACATAACTTTGAAACAGATGCTAATGGGTATATTGAATTAAAAGAAGACGCTGCATGAGTAAAGTAATGTCTCCAATTAATGAAGCTCTCGAAAATATTTTATTAAAGAATATTTTATTAAAGTCTATTAATGCGGAAAATCATCACTTTGATGTAGAGCTAAATCCAGATATTAAATATAAAGTTTTATTGAAGCATAAGGTTATTCAATCTTCTTTATTAGAAAACACTGATCATTCACAGCATTTATTACGTGTGTTATTAAGCTATGGTGTGAAATGGGTATCAGAAGAAGATTCTTCTAAAGAATTAGCAATTATTGAAGCTAATTACATGGCTGAATATAAACTTAAAAAAGTAATATCTGATGATGCTATTGACGCTTTTTGCTTGAAAAATACAGGTCATAATGTTTGGCCTTATTGGAGAGAATTAGTTTCAACTACTACTCAAAGATTGGGTCTACCTCATTTAACATTGCCATTGCAAAAACCTGTTAAAGCTAAAGAAGATTAGCCTTATATATTCAAAAATATTTTTAGTTAAAAAAAGCCCAGATATATGATCTGGGCTTTTCTATTTCACATAACAGCTATTACGTTAAGTAAAAAAGTACATTGGTGCATCTAACAAAAAATAAATCTAAGTGCGGATATAACCACACTTAGATTTAGCTAAATAATCTAATTTCCTTCGTCTTCGTCTTCGTCTTCGTCTTCGTCTTCGTCTTCGTCTTCGTCTTCGTCTTCGTCTTCGTCAATATAGCCAGTTCCACCACAAGGAGCGCAGAATTGATCTTCTTGGGTACCTGTACCTACACAATCTTCACATTGACCACCATCAAAATCGTAGCCACTACCGCCACAAGATGAACATGTGATATCTCGCTCACCTATACCACGACAGAACTTACATCCTTTCATTATGCAGCTCCTTTTACTGTTAAAAGTGGATTTGCTGTGGCAGTAAACTTAGTAAAACTAGATATATGTTGTTTAAAGGAGTCCATATCATCTGAAATGAAAAATTGTTGATCCTGAGGTAAAAAATCGTTGAGATTTTCCATCCAAATCATATGAAATACTTCAATTTTTTCTTTATCGATGGACTTATTAAAACACTCATAGATATCAATATTAACTAAGTCATTATTGTCAATTTGACTGAAATAATTGTGAGCGATCGGAAGAATTAAAATTCTAGGCCAATTCGCATCATCTATAGCATGACGATAAATGGACTCAAGAATTACACCGTATTGCTTAGACTTTAAAAGCTTAGGATTTGGTTTCGGTAACTTTAAGTCCTTGATAGCTCGCATATGTTGAGGTGGCATAATGGAACGATAAGTAGCTCTAAAGAACATAATTGAACTAGTTAGATGGCTAATCAGGGAGACACATCTTTCTAATTTATCTGTCGTTATACTTGGATTATTACGAATATAAAGATCATGAATTTTTTGACGAGCTTTTATGGGATCTGATATGAGATGCTCGGGTTCTGCCTTCTTCAAATCCTCGTATGTAGAATAGCCTAAAGAAACTGCTACAACTTGTAATAGCTGTTGACGAGTTAAAGGCGAATATGAAGATGGAAGTAAGCCATAAAGGTGACTTGCTTGAGAAATGCGTGTTAACGCATCAACTTGTGCTTCAATAAGATCAAGACGTGGCATTGCATATTCCTTAGAGTTTGAGAAAAACCTAGGAGATATGCTAAAAGCTAAACAAGCCTCACTAGGTTCTTCATTGTTAAATGAAAAACTACTAATGATTTAGTTTGCTTAGCTGAAAATATTATTCAAACTAGAGACTAAACTTGGTTCATTTCTTACCAAATAGAGTGTGGATTTAATTTAAGAAAGTTTTGCAATAAAGTCAAACATTAGAATAACTCAATTTTATTTTTTAACTTATCTAAAATTAACATAATACCGCTTATGCGAAATACTTGAACTTTTCTTTTTCGTATCAATATCTTAAAGTAAGCCGTTCCTGAGTTCAGCGCACTGGAACGGCTTTTTCGTGATCTTTCACGTTCCACGCCTATTCCGTGATCATTTCTCTATATTTTAATCATAGGGTCTAAAAAAACGACTCCAAAATCCTCTTTTCTCAGTCTCTGGTTCAATGTGTTCAGGCACAGGAATCCGCTTATTTTCAGTCTCTTTCCTAGTAGTCAATCCGTCATCTTTCGGCTCAGTAGTATCTTGTTCTGGTTGTACTGGAGCAGTACTTGTCTGGATAGCTTCTTCCTTCTTCGCTTCGGTGATTGGTTGTTCAGGCTGTCCTTTAAACTCAATTCTATGCGTCAGATCCTCGATATGCTGCATCAAAGCCTTTTCTCTTTGGTTGGCTAAATCCAACTGATTTTTGAGTAAAGAAATTTGATCTTTTAATACAGTTTCGACTTCTGATTGGACGTGTACATGTACATCCTTCTGTACGTGTTCAGTACGTGTACTAGACTGAACACCTGAAGGATTTCCATAAACTCTGATAAGTTCAGATAGGTCTATAAGGCCGTCATGATCCCTTGATAATTCACCATTTTTTATAGCTTCATATATTGTTGTTCGTGACTTTTTAAAGGCTTTACTGGCGTCCATAACGCTAAATTTGGTTGTGTTCAATGTAATCCCTCAGTGCATGTACAAGGATGTTCGCCTGAACATCCTACCTGAACATGAAGTTTATTTTGTGTTAAATCCTACTTTTTTAAGATATGGTAACAGTTCTTCAAATTTATTCTGATCTTGCAGCATTTCTACAATTCGAACTGCAAATTGCGCATAGCTTTCCGTACCTTGAGAATATTTATTCATGTCTGGCAGTTCAGAAAGCTTATTAGCAAAGATGTGACGTTGCTTATCAGTCAATTTTGAGAAAAGATCAGTTGGACTAGGGTTTTTACTATCTGTTGTAACTACTTTCTTTTGTTTAAACGTGAATGAAAAGCCTGAAATGTTACGGCCTTTTTTATGTTGCTCACATTTAACTTTAATGTCTGTGTGCTCGTTAATTTGAGCAATAGCTAGATTTAATACCCGATCTTTAAAATTCCCCATCCTTGTGTATTCATCATCGAGAACACCTATTTTTTGTCTGAATTCGGCTAGTTCAATAACAGGTGTTTGCCCTGTACTACGCCAAGCAATCAATAATTCGTATAAACGTACAGCATAAGCACTACTAAGTTCGCTAATTTGTTGCAGCTCGTACTTGGTGAATTGTTCTTCCAAACGTGTAATCAAGGGAACGATAGCTGGTGCAAATATCAACTTTACTGTTGCTTCATCATCGATGTATCGAATTTCACTAACCCAACGGCTTAGAACATTCTCAACTTTTCCTCTTTTGTTGATCTCTTGATAGCTAAATTGTCGGGCGAATAAGTCTTTGCACGCATCTTTAAGAGCTTGATAGGCTGTTTGTCTTGCAACATTAAATTGGTTTACATAGCTCTCTGCATGAACCTCTAAGGGGTCATTTGCATTTATACCTCTACCACTACCTCTTGCTTCGACAATAGCCAATAGGATTAAACGTTGTTCTACTAAATCCAAGTTATAACTAGCATTAATTAAGGCATTATCTTTAACAACTAAATCCCGCAT
>NZ_CP184164.1:0-10079 GCF_048585715.1 Acinetobacter sp. LF10 | reverse complement strand
AATAATGTCTTTTACATCGCCTAAAGTTACTAACCCCTTTACATTTTCTGCAATGAATACTTTAGGTTTTGTGATTTCAACTACTTTTTTCAGCCATAAATATAGTTGACCTCGCGTAGCTTCAGTTGGTTCATTATAAATGATGCCATTATGATCTTTATGAGAATCAAACCCTTTTCTTTTACCTGCAAAGCTAAAGTCTTGACATGGAAATCCACCAGTCACTACATCAATATCATTGGGAAAGGAAAATTGCTTATTCTCAATATTATTGACAACATCAACGATACTTTCTAAATGAAAGATATTTTCAGGTTGATTTACTCTATTTTTGAAAAAATTACACCAAGCCAATTTTGCAAAAGGCAAAATATCATTAGCAAAAACAGTTTCAAATCCTGTTTTTTTTAAATAAACATAATTTTCATCATGGTCTGAAATATAAGAAGCATATAAATCACTATTGATAGACGATCTATGTGCTAAGAAGCCGCCTTCTAAACCAAGATCCATACCACCACAACCTGAAAATAAAGATAAAACTTTCAAAATGAACTCTTCTAAAAATAATGATATGGCTTAAAGTTTGGATACATCCAATCCAGCTGCTTTTAAACGTTCAGTTATATTCCGCATTTTGCTAAATTCGGAACCGTATCCAATCGGAAACTTTGTTTCTTCACAGAATTCTTTAGATGTGATGGATTTCAACTCATCAGCATATTTAATCATTTGAATATGTAATTCAGCAGTTTGTCTATTTCTAGGAGCATTATTTACAGCATCGACAATGCATTTAAAAATTTCATCGTGTGTCACAAGTAAACTCTTGATAATATAATTTATATAAATAATATAATTTATATAAATTATATTATCAAGCTTTAATATGAAAACTTTACCCTCAAATTTATCCGCAGAAAATGCGGATAATTTCAGAAATGAAGGCCTTTAGAAATCAGGAAAAACTGAAATTTTGAGCATTTTTTAATCGATTTTATTGGCTAAAAGTGACAAAAGTGCTTAAAAAGCAGCCGACTTGTTTCGGAGTCGGCTTTTTACCTATTTTTTAGTCATGACTAATTTTTTAAATATCTGAAAAACAAAGGATTTATGGAAAGCATTTCGTATAACCACCATTATGTTAAATGGAGCTAGCGTAAAGATAATCTTTTTTAGCATCTATAACTAAAGACTTCTATCTGCTGCCATTCAATCGGTGTATGAAATCACTAGTTGCATGAGTTCCTCTACTGGAGTACTACAAAATTCACGGATTCGTTCAGCAACAGTTTGAGCGTCTGTAAATTCTTCATCAGCATAGTTGTTGTGATCGAAAAGAGCCTCTGCCATGCCAATAGGAAGATCTAATCCCTCATTAATTGCTTCGTAAGATTCAACCTGAGGATTATCTCTCCATTTGACGATTGCCATTGTATATGGGCGACTTAATGGGCTGCTAAGGTGTTCATTAGTGATGTCTAAAGTACCCATATAGAATCCTGCCGCCTTCCAATTTGGCAAAGTCACAGCCCATCCAATAGCACAAGCAACCGTATTACAGTCAGTGAGTAGTTGTTTATCACTCACGAAGCCAACGGAGTCCTTAGACGGTCTTCTCCAAGTGCGAATATCAAATCTATTGGGATCAAGCTTTTCTAAGAAATCAGCTAATTCTAAAAGTAGATCGGTACGCATGATTTATTACCTTTAATTATTTTTAATGAAGTTGTTTGGGGAACTTTCTTTTCACTTCATTTATGATGTCCTGAGGATATCGGATTTTCTAGGGTTAGTTTAAAAGCTAATTTGAATATTCACTTTATCAACTTCAATACCTGCTGCATGAGCGATCATTTCTTTTGCTTCGGCAATAATTACTGATAGCTCTTTGGTTTCATCAAAACTATTTAGATCACTAGATTTTTCAAAAGTCTCTGAATCTTTTTCAGCATTAGGATTCGCATTAAATACAGACCATTCCACAGCAGCTATATCAAAATCAAGTTTTTCTAATAGGTCATTTGTATTCAAATAAGCAACGGGATATCTCTGGCCTGCGGTTAATTTTTTCCATGCTTGTTTAAATTGTTCTGTATTAGGCAATAAAGCATATTCACTGATTTGAATTAATTTTCTGCCCTCATATTTTTTTGTTGGAATACAGCCCGAAATTTTACCAATCATGAATGCTTGACCATGTCCAAGCCCATCCTTGACAGCCCATGTCTCTCGATGATTTCGGATAAATATTACATATTTAGCACTTTTAATACGGTCTGTTCGAGCAATCCAATATCCAGAACCACCCTCTGATTCCATCCACTTTAAATCTTTTCCTGTAAAGATACCGATAACTTGAGTCATTTTTTTCATCCTATACGTTATTTTTATTTAATCTATACGATATAATTTAAAATGTAAAGTTTTTATCGTATAAAAATAAATTCTATCGTATAGAAATGCATTTCTTATCCGTTAGTTTTGTGTTTCACTTTTGAGTAAATTGCAACATTATTAAGAATTTCTACAATTAACATAATACACCTTATACGAAATGCGTTATAATTATCCTTATAATTCAACGCTGTAGTTCCTAGTTGATAGCCCGAGTTTCCATGACCGGGCTTTTTTTATGATTTTTCACGTTCCACGCTTATTATTTGATCAATGTTTCACGACTTTGTTCATATCAGTTAAACAATCGTAGTTAATCATAGGGTCTAAAAAAACGGCTCCAAAAGCCCCTTTTCTCCGGTTCCTGGTCAATGTGCTCCGGTACTGGAATCCGCTTATTTTCCACCTGCTCCGGAGTAGTCAATCCGTCATCTTTCGGCTGAGTTTGGATCTCTACTTCTACAGGAGTTTCTCTTGGTTGAGTAGTCAATACATCATAGTTCGACTCACTTTTTGACCTAGTATCTGTTGCTATATCTAATTTTGGGTCGATAGAACTAGTTGTATAAGCTTTTGGAGCTTCTAGTAGGCGTTGTATTGCTTCAATTTGCTCATCTTTAACGTGTAACTGATCATTCTTAGCTTTTAGTTCCTCACGTTGGAACTGCTCACGCTCATGAGCCTGTTCAAGCTGTTTTTGAAGCATGTAAACCTGCTGTTCTAATAGGTGAACTTCTGACAACTTTCGTGTTTCGGTTGTCTGTGAACTGTTTACATTTCTAGAAGGTTCACCAAAGACTCGAATAGCTTCGGAAAGATCAATTTTACCGTCACTATTTTTACTTAAATTACCTTTATTAACTTGCTTATAAATGGCTTGACGAGTTATTCCATAGAGATTTGAAAGCTCAATAACAGATAGTGATTTCATCTTGTAATTTTGGTTGTCCATTATGTGAACTAAAATACATTAACAAACAGTCAACTGCTACATACACAATCGACCTTTATGCCTTAAAGCCTAAATTTTTAAGATGAGGAATAAGTTGTTTTTGTTTTATTGGATCTCGCAGCATATCTTTAATTTTAATAGCTAAGTCGTCATAACTTTCACCTTGTTGTGCTAGGTGAGATACTTCATGTAAGCGTGAAAGCTGATTACCGAACATATTAATTTGTGAATCTGTCAATTTATAAAAATTATTCTGTTCGGATTTATGCTCAATACTTTTTGATTTTTCTTTAAACGTGAAGTGAATGTGTGTGACTTTTCGACCTGTCTTTATTTGCTCGTAAGATACATTTAAAGGGCTATGTTCATTGATTTGAACTACAGCAGTATCAATAACCCATCTCTTTAAATCAGCAGACAATGGATATCTTTTCCCTAACTCCAACATACTTCTTAGAGATTCGATGGAAATCTCTCGTTTTCCTATGGAACGATATTGGCTTAGTAGCTCATAAATACGAATAGCATATGCGCTACTCATACCAGCAATATCAGATAGCGAATACTTAGTGAATTCACGGCTTAGATTAGAAATGAACGGCAAAATTTCTTTAGAAAACCGAATTCCTACAACGCTTTTACTTTCTAAAAAGCGTATGGATTGAATCCATCTCATTTTGATTGACTCATCATCAATAGCTAAATTAATTGATCTGTCATATAAGCGGTTTACACCATCTTTTAGATCTCTATAAGCTGTTTTTTCATGAACCCCAAGTTTTTTTAAATCATCAATAGTTACGCGATAAATTTCATCATCTGTAATATCTTCAGCCCGACTAATCTTACTAATAGCTGCTAAGACAATCCGTTGTTCTGTTGAGCTGAGTTGATATGAAGCCTCAATTACTTGATTTGATTTAACTACTAATTCTTTTTTAGATGTACTCATCATTTTTAATTCGATAAACTAACTATGAGTAATATAATTCTCTCATATTTGGTAGTCAATCCCTCATAGTTAAGTAGTCAATCCCTCATAGTTAGTAGTCAATCCCTCATAGTTAGTAGTCAATCCCTCATAGTTAGGAGCTGAAAGCCTTTCTGTTAAAGCCTTTCAGATAGCCTAAAAGATTTAAAAGATTTAAAATATATTAAAAAGGAAAGAATGAAAAATTGCCCTATGTTTTCGCTACGCTCAAACTCTATTGAATCTCGCTATCGCTCGATTCTTGGGGCAATTTTTAGTAAATCTCGTTATGACTTTAAAAAAAGCACAAACAATTCGGAATTCGCTTCGCTTATAGTGCTTTTTTTACTCGCTTTCGCTCGTTCTAGAATCAAATTTTGGCATTTGATTTACGCTCTTTTAGATTTCACATACTAAAAAACAGTTTTTCAAAGAGTCGAAGCGCGAATTTTAGTTATGCCGCTCGTAGACACTCGCTCGGTATATACCTTCTAGGTATATTGTGAGTTTTGAAATGGATCTTGATTTGTATTTTTGCAAAATAAGCTAAATGCTCTTGTTTTGCGATTACAGCCACTTTATTGATTTAGACGTAGCTAACTCAAAAATTGGTTTAAAAGTGGCTGTAATCGCATTTTATTGCGGTTTTAAGTGACTATCTGCTTCAAAGATATAAAGTTCTGTACCGTGGTCATCATATTCACATAATCCTTCAATAACTTTGATAAACAATTCTCTGCTTCGAAAGTAGTTTTCAGTTCTTGGATGAATATATTGATAAAGCGTGGTGTTACTGACCATTCTGAAAAAATTTTGGTTATTGACGATGGTATTTTTAACTTTTTCTGGATCTATATTTTCGGTTGATAAATTAAGTTTGTTCCAGGCGGCTAGTACTGCTCCACCTAAAGCATATTTGAGCTGATTTTCTGCATTACGTTTCTTTTGGGCGTCTGTCAGTTCTTTATGACTTTTTTGCAAAATTTCGCGCTTGTGTTCATTCTCCAGCCGGATCCGGTTTTCCAAGGCTGCTTTTTCAATTTTCTGGTAAGACTCCAGGGCACGATCCAGGCGGAAGAAATTATCCTGATCCATTTCCTGTGTCAGTAATGCCAGAATTTCTGTTTCGTTGGCCAGAAGGGGCTGCTGGTTTTTATCCTTTAGCTTGATCTGTTCAATGAGGGCCTGTCTTTTTAAAAACTGGTTTTTATCACGGTCTGCAGCTTTCAGTAGATTGAGCTGTTTGTCATTGAATATGCCATTTGCTTGTTGAAGCAAGGTCAAAGCCTGCTGCTGGTTTTTCTTGAGGAAAGGGAGATTTTTAAGGAACTGCTGTAATGTCATGAGGTCATTTGAAGTGAGTATTTTCGCAGGTCTTCCACGGGCCGCCATCGCATTCTCCAGCATAAAATGGGTGAGGTTTTTGTGTTTTCAGTTTAGCATAGGCCGGCACGGGAAGAATTAAAAAAAATGTGGGAACATTTTTTTTAATTCTTAAGCTCGTTTCCGTGTTTTTAATTCGATATAATTACTACGCAATTATATCGAATTAAAAACACTTCTCCTCGTGCTCCGCAGGCTCTGCGAGGCTCCGTGAATTTGAAGGTGGGAATATGTTCTACTGCAATCTGGAACACACAACAAAAAAGGCCGTGAAGACCCGATCCGGAAAAGTGAAAAATGGTGCCACGGCCAAGAACCGGTTTCATTACATTAGCCGGACTTCGCATTTCAGAAATTACAAAGAAAGTGCTTCAGAACAGATTGAGTTTGTCAGATCGGGGAATATGCCGAATTTTGCTGAAGGGAAGCCGGCTGAGTTTTGGGAAGCTGCTGATATTTATGAACGAAGTAATGGCCGCACCTGTTCCAGTATGGTGGTGGCCTTGCCCAAAGAGCTGAGTCAGGCACAGCGGATTGAACTGGCCGAGCAATTCATTAGTGAGTTTGCAGACAGTTACCGCTATCCATTCACCTGTGCCATTCATAATCATGCTGGGTCCTTGGGAGGGAAAGAGCAACCGCATTTGCATTTCATGTACAGTGAGCGGCATGTGGATGGCATCGAGCGGACAGCAGAGCAGTTTTTTAAGCGTTATAATCCGAAGGATCCGCATAAAGGCGGGGCACAGAAGTTAACAGCTGATGTGTTAGGCATGGGAAAGGCGCAGCTGCAGCTGTATCGGCAGAAGACTGAAGAGCTTATTAATGAAAGTCTAAGGTATTATGCTCCCACCAAGATGGTGGAAATCCGGGGCATTCAGGTCGAGGTCCCTAGCCTGGTCAGCTGTTTATCCAATCAGGAATACAATAAGAAGCATGGCACACAGCTGAAGGATGTGCCTGTGATGAATAAGGCCGTCCGTTTTGCGCGTGAGAAAGAGCCAGCGTTAGTGGCCGAACGGGAAAGAATGACTGCTGAAATTAACCGGTTACGTGCTGAAAATAATTATGAGTTGTATCGTCCATTTTATGAGGCTGAATTAGAGAATCGAAAAACCATTGAAGAACAGCAAAAGCAAGTCGAGACTCCACGGACACGGCAGCGATGGTATGCCCAAGAAAAGTTATTGTTTTTACAACAGAAGATGCTGCAAACCTTATTGCAAGATCGTCAAACGACCCAACCGCTTAGGTTGATTCAGCATGATTTACAGACCTATATAGACCTTTTGAATACCGAGTCCTTCGATCGAGTCGAGAGGTTCGAATACTTAAGGGATCTTGGCCAACAATTAGAGGGTTCAGTTATTCAGATCGCCTCTATTGATGAAGAATTGGCATTTATTCAGCGGCAAGTCATCGAACGTGTGCCTTTGCAAATGAGGGAAAAGGCTATCGCTCCTGAAAAGACAAGGAATCAAGATAAGGATAATGGTTTTAGTCCTCGCTTTTAAGCCGATTATTTAAGGCACGCCACTGCATAAGCAGTACTGCTTCTTCATCTTTAATTGTGGTTTCTCCAGACTGGATCCGCTCAAAGCGTTCCCAGGATCTTTTTTCATGGGCTTTTTTTTCTTTGGGGTTCATGCCAAAGGTGGTGATAGATTGGGCTGTTGCCCAATCCTTACGATCCATTTCTTTGAGATACTCACTTGTACTGAATTTTTTCATGGAAAATACTTCCTATAAGGGGTTAACCGAATTATTTGATATCTAATTCCCTAATGTGACAGAACCTAGAATTCCAACTATTAAGCCAAATGCAGAATCTTCTACTTGTATTTTAATAGATCATTCTACTTTTAGATTCTTTTATTTCTAGGGAGGTTACTATAGTAAGGCTATGATTAATATAGTTTTATTGGGATTACTGGCGAATTTTAGTTTCTTGAAGAAAAAGTAATATATTATTTATAAATCAATAGTTTATAAGATTAGTGGCGAACTTTAGATGACAATCTTCTAAAATTGTCATCTAAAATTCGCTCATAACTCATATTTTTTATTTATATCAATATCTTATATGTTGTTTTTTAAGCCTTATTAAATAAGCCTCACAATAGCAATAAATAAGTATAAAGAAACAAGTGCAGCGGAAATTTTAACCCTCTAATTCTTTGTTATTAAAAGCATGCTCAAAGAAGCAAATAAACAATTAGAGGGTTATGCTTTTCTTATCCAATTCACTACACTTTCCATTGTATAAATCATATGAAGCGTGGACACTAGATCCGCGCTTTTTTGAATTTCGCATAAGAGATTTTATGTTAAATAAATATATTTAATTTTAGTATAAACAGAGTATAACCTTATGTTTTTGTTTCATAAGGCTATTAGTAATGGATGAATTTAACCAATTTTTAGTTTTTTTACAGGAAAAATTAGAAAGTTATCCAAAGTTTGATACATGGAAGCACTTAGAAATATTGACAGCAACATGTGCTAAAGAAGTTATTTCAAATGAGGCAAATTATAAAAATTGGTTAGTTGAATATGATGAAGATGCTCATAGATTTCCTGATGTGATTGTAACTACAGACGTTGGAAAATTTGGTATTGAGGTTAAAAGTAGTAAATCTAAAAACTGGGAAACTTTAGGAGGAAGTATTAATGAATCAACTAAAGTTTTAGGATTGGATGAAATATTCATTTTATTTGGAAAAAATATTAATAATCAAATAAATATAAAAATTAAAGAATTTTCTCAATGTGTGAAAAGTGTTGCTGTCACACATTCCCCTAGATATTTGATTGATATGGATTTAGATGATGGAACAGATATATTTTCATTATTAAATACAAGTTATGAAGATGTTTGTGCTAAAGAAAGTCCATTTGATGTTTTTAAACAGTATTTTAAAGATAAGGCAAAGAAATCAAACACTAAGTTTTGGTTTCTTAGTGATGAAGAAAGTGAGCGTACTTCAGAAACTTTCCAAAATTTAGAATTGAAATTTTTCAAGCAATTATCTTCGGATGAGCAAAGACAATTAGTGTGTGAAGCCATTGTGCTTTACCCTCAAGATTTATTTGGAACTACAAATTCTAAATATGAAAATTCCAATTTATTTTTTTTGAGTCGAAATATTATTAGTAATTCAATGCGAGATAATTTTACAGCAGGTGGGAAAGAAAAATGTTTTGGAGAGGATTTTCCCCAAAAACTTCAATTACTCGTAAATGATGATAATTTAAAAATAATAAATGAATTACTTACATCTGAGCCAACGATTGAAATGAAAAACGTATACGATACAGAGAATATTAATGATATTCGTATGCAGTGGAATGAAACAATTGAATTAGCTCTAAAAGCTACAATGCTCAAAGGAAAAAATAAGGAAATAATAGCTCGTATACTTGATAAAATATTGATCAAAAAGTAAATCATCATTTTATTTAAATGTTAAATAAGAAGTTTTTGAAAACTGACATTGGTAAGAAGCATGTAATAGCCTATGGATTACATGTTAACTATCACGTCTATTACAAAGATATTGCTAAATACTATGGTTGTTCTAGTACAACCATAGGTTATTGGATTAGAAATTTAAAAAAATATAGTCATCTAAAAGACTTTGTATGTATCGTTGAATCATATGATTCAGATATGAAAATGATTCTAAATAATATTCAAAATATGGAATAGTAAATTCATGTTTTAAATAATTTGTCCCATATTTGACTAAGATGCCTGCCTATTGCAAATCCTAATAATGGAGGAACGGCATTACCGATAATTTTATATGCGGCCGATGCTGATACTGAATTGGCTTTTCCGTAGTTAAATACAAACTCATAATCTGGTGGAAAACTTTGAATTAAAGCGCACTCGCGGACTGTGAGACGTCTTTGTGGTAGATGTAATTCAGATAGATTAGTCCCGCCATTTTCTTTGGATAATCTTCTAAACTCAATATTTCCATGATGTTCTGCTCTAATAGTTGGAGCTTGGCCATTCATGTTAACTTCAATATTGCCCTGAGTTTTTTTGAAAAGTTTAGCCTTAGAATAAGATTGTTGGCTCTTATCTGTGCTTGCCAACTCAGGCTCTGGAAGATGAGCTAGAATTTGATTTAAAGTCGCATATGGTTTTAGCTCTGGATCAGTACCATGAGTATATGGTGGATATGGATAGACTTCAGATTTTTCTTGCAAAGAAATTAGTTCATCTAAGATTTTTTTGTTAGCATAACGTTTTGATATACCAATGAAAATAACTCTTTCTCTATTTTGAGCAACTCCATAATTTTTAGCATTAAGAACCTGAGCATCAAGAACAACATACCCATCATCAATATTTCTAAAATCTTTTTG
>NZ_CP184163.1:0-12893 GCF_048585715.1 Acinetobacter sp. LF10 | reverse complement strand
ATTTAACATAATGGGCGTTATACGAAATAAATCTTTATTATTTTAATAAAATCAAAATCTTATAAATTTTACATAACCCCAAAAAACACCAAAATGCCGACTCAGAAACAAGTCGGCTGCTTTTTAAGCATTTTTGTCACTTTTAGCCAATAAAATCGGTTAAAAAATACTCAAAATTTCAATTTTTCCTGATTTCTCAATGCCCCAACAACCCACTTTTATCCCCATTTCCTGCGGACAAATATCGGGATAATTTGAGGATATGTCCATGTACGCTATGGCGTACAGCCATTCAGGAAATTCACTAATAGCCATACTCAGTTCAATTTCCTATTATGAACTCATTGAGAACAGGATGTTCCAGATAACAATAAGAAATCAGCGCACCAGGATCGTGAAGCAAGACAGGAGTCATGCTTAACAGCCCAATACGAAAAACCCCGACAGGATGTCGGGGTTTTTTATTGTCTGAATATTTTCGGATAATCCGTATTATATTAATTTTAGTTGAACTTAAAACTAGGCATAAAGACAAATGAAAATAGGGATCTTTTGGTACTGGAATAATCAAGTCATTGGTATTGCACATTCCTTTAATATTACGAAAGCAGACTCTATTGGCCTGATTGATAGCCCATATACACATATTGAATATTGGATTACATTGCAAGAAAAGTATTCTGAACTACAAAACTATGAGTATGAACAGATCCCAAGAGGTCGAGTAATTTTTGATACCAACAAAGAAAAATCAATTATTTATTTGGATAAGACATTGTTATATAAATCAAAAATTAATAAAGTCTATGATTTTTTTAATTTAAATCCAGAACAATCGGTGCTAAAAAAAGACTCACACTATCAAATTTGACCAACACTACTGTTAGATCAACAAACTTGCGTTAAAATACACACGATCACTCTTAGAATGGTAAGCGATATGAGAAAACGTCTTAAAGATTATAATATTGAACAAGTATCTAGTCGTGAAAAGGTTTCTGGACAAGTTTTACCTATAAAGTTTAGTAATGATGAAGCAACTAAACGAGTTGTTATGCATAGTGCTAGACGAGTGATCCAGCAACATAAAGCAGAAATACAAGAGTTAGCTTATAAATGAGCTTGATTAGTTCGACATTCGTAATTGCTGTACATGACGAGATTTTGCTTCAAACAGGTGTAGGTCGATCTGGTTGCCAGATTGAGAAACTGGAAAGCGTCCTAAACCGTATAGATCAGCAAATGTATTACAGTAATGTGAGTGATATCTTTGAAATTGCTGCATGGTTTGGTATTGCAATTTCTAAAGGGCATGCATTTGTCGATGGAAATAAAAGAACAGGGCTAGCAGTGATGCTAACTTATCTTGAAATCCAAGGTGTGACCATTCAAGAACACACGGGTTTAGATGATTTAATGGTTGATATCGTTGAATCCCAAGAAGATCATGAGCTTTTAGCCAAACTGGTAGCAGGATTCTTATATGAGCTATCTATAATTTAATTTATTCAATCTGTATTTTTATTTTTGGGTCGTTAATGTTAGAAAGTATCTCCTTATAAATTAAATAGTTTTCATCATCTCGGCATACAAAAAATACTTCTTCAACACAGTCATATTGGGGAAGTGTTGAAAGTATGGTACCAATTGCAATTTCGGCTGCCAGTTGGCGAGGAAAACCATAAACACCTGTACTGATGTTTGGAAAAGAAATAGTTTTTACACCAACATGGTTAGCTTTCATAATCGCATTACTATAAGCATCACAAAGCAATTGTGGTTCATTACGCTCACCATCTAACCATCTTGGCCCAACAGCATGAATAAGATATTGGGCAGGCAGGTTTCCAGCAGTAGTAACTTCTGCTTGTCCAGTTGAACACCCGCCTTTTTCTTGATGAAGTTGAATACATTCAGTCTTCATCAAAGGTCCTGCTTTTTTATGAATGATATAATCAAGCCCACTGCCACCAAGCAAAGACTTATTCGCTGAATTAACGATAGCCTGTACAGCGAATGTTGTAATATCTGTTTGGATTAAAATAACTTTCTTAAGATTACTCATTTTATCACTATAATAAAATCGCTAAGGTAGCAGTAATTTTTTGGAAAACCAACATGACTGAAAAAGAACATATTAATCAATATATTAAGAGCACGTGTGATTTAATCATTCAACATGTAAAAAACATTATCACTCTTCAAGAAAACATTAATAAACCATGGGGATATAGCTCCAGATTAATGGAGCATTTATTTCATCCAGAAAATGAACTGCTTTTTAAAGGATACTCAAAGAATATTTTTAATAATAAATCAGCAATGGCTATTAAGCCATGGAAAGAACATATTGTTCCCATGGCTTATGTCTTTAACAACTTATGGGTATTAATTGAAAGCAATGAATTATCAGATGCTGAACTCTCCAAAATTCTACAAAGAAATCTTGGTGTAGCCCATATTTCCTATGAAGAACAGAAAAAGTTAGATACTAAATTTTCAGGATTAAAAACAAATATGCCTAATGGATGGTGTTTGAAAACAGGTGATCCTATAGATCGTTTAAAAGCAGTTGGTATTGAATTAGTTGATGAAAATGGGGTTGAAATTCAATCTTTAATTACCCCTATTTAACATAAAATCTCATCTACGAAATGCAGCTGTTAGAACCCAATTAAATCTTTAATTGGGTTAACGTCAAATACTATCTTGATCACGGAAAGCCCGAACTCTCTCAAAAATCGGATAAAAGTCCAGACCATCATCCTTCATATCTGAAATTACGATTGCAATCACTGCAATGCTAGTGGGCACTTTACCGTTCTTTTTATAGTTGGTAATTGAATTCGCATTCATATCTAAAAGTGCTGCAAATTCTTTAATAGAAAGGCCAGACTTACCTATAAGTCTTTGAAATTCTTCGTAAGGCATAGTTTAAAAAGCAGAATTGTTTTGATAGAAAAGTATAGCACAGATTATTTATTTACATTTAAACACATAAATAATGTTATTGACACATTATTTATGTGTTTAAATACTCTTATCAAGCAATTTTACTCTTTTGATAGGACTTGTTTTATGAACCATTTCGTACAGCCCAAGCTTCTTATTTCTTCTCAAGCAAAAAAGATTGGATTGACATTAATTAATGATCTTGAACTTTGCATAACAGCACGATTGGCTTTTTATCTGGATGTAAATCCTTGCTATGACGGCCATGAAGCAACATTCATTTGGACCGAATATTTTTTACAAGATCACCCTCAAGCCGAATTTTCTGAAGTTAGAGCAGCCTTTCTACAACTTATCCCAGGATGTTAAACGATGATAATGAAATCTGTATTTTATGAGTCAAATACAGATTTCAAATTCTCTTTTTTATAAGACTATGAATTAAATTTTCTCAAATAACTCTGCAGCAATCTTCCTAGCTAAATTATCTTTATCAACATCTAGTTCTGATAAATCTATAGCATATTGAATTGCCTCACGACCTGCGATTTCCATAGGTCCATAGTCATCATAATCCTCACCTGTATAAGCATTGTAGGCTCTAAAATCATCCTGCGTGAAATCAACTCCACACATTTGAGCTAAGTAGATGTATAACCATGCTTCTCCATGATTTTTGAAAATTTCTTCATACAGGAAGTATTCAATAGCACTCGTATCACCTCGATTACACAAGTACAGAATCTGGTTGTAAACTGTTTCCTTGTCTGCATCCAAATTAATTTCATGAAGATTCATAGGTGAATTTTTAATATAAGATTCAAAGTGTTCAGCTTGCTTTATGTATTCTTCATACTTTTCTTTATTTTTCTTAGTCTCATCAGAATTGATATATTTTTGTTTATGATTGTCCCAACGACTCCCAAAATTTGATTCATGTCGACCATAAGGAGCTATTTGATTTGCTAAATAACGATAATAAGCACCTAATAGAGCATATGCATCAGCATTCTTACGGTCTTTCGCATAAGATAAAATCTTTTCAAAAGCCTCCCCAATTTCTGAAAACTCGAAATATTCACCATCAAGTTCTAGGTGATCTACCATCCCATTTTCAAAATCGATATAACTTAGTGCTTTTCTTACGACATTAAAGTTAATAACTTCTAAGTTAAGCCATAAAAGTTCTCGATAGACCGTTTTAGAAATCGATAAATATAATTCCTCTGACGCATCGAATTTTAGTAAATCCTTAAGTCTTATGGTGATTTTTTTAATCTTTTCCAGTAAAGCATTACCTTCATAATCATCCCAATGAAGGTCATCTTCACTATAATTTAGATAATCTGTTTCAGGCGGATTTTTCAATATTTCTAGAGTTAGGGCATCAATTAATTCATGCTGATAATATTCTTCAGAATCATCATATTGAGCATCAAGTAAAAGATTTTGAGCAACAAAAGAGCTATAGGTCCTATAGTCCTGATCTAAAGCAATTAATTCATAAATATGTGAACGGCTAATCTTTACAGAATGCTGTTCCTGAATTTTTTTAGATAATTGAAATGCGAATTCTTGAATAGACATAATTTTCTCTACTTCCAACTCTAAACTCTTTATACAAAGAATCTTTGGTGTCATAAGACTTCTAGCAACGCATGTTTAAATGCTAAGAACCAAACGAGTTGATACTTAAGAAAATTAAATTTTAGATATGGCTTTAAAAATTAAACCTATGGTTTTTTATCCCTTTTCTACTCATGCGTAAGTACGGTAGGCGACCTTATTTTTAAAATAATAAATTTCGCATAAATTTACAATTGCCAAAATAGAAAAGTCAGCTAAAAAGCGGACAGTCAAAAAATTCATTCTTTTTCAGACCTACTTTTTATCTTTTTTTGAGCATCTATAATCGCTAAATCGAGAAGCGTTAAAGTCTGCCCTTTTAGGCTATATCCAGACAGCTGATGGAGAACCTCAAAAAGTAGTTGATACTTTTCTGTATTTGGTCGCTCTAGTGCCCAAACCTTTTTATAAAGTTGAGATTGACGAAATTTCCCGGCAAGAAAACGGTCAATTTCGATTCCTTTTAGAAACTTTTTACTGTCTAAATTTTCATCATCTTTTACTTTATAAAGACTTAAAACCCCACCGCCCACTTCAAACTTACGTTGATTTTCAGCTTTACGTTTTTTCCCGGCATCCTTTTTCTGAATCTGACTCAAATACAGCTCCAAGTCACTGTATTCAAGCTTTTGCGCTTTAAAATTCAGATAGCGCGTACACATTGTTTTCAGGATATTCATTTCAGCTGGATCTAGATCATCTTTTTTATAATCTTGGTACAGCTCCAAAAATTTTTCTTCATACTTAGTCCTTCCCGGAGTTCTCACCAACTCATCAAACAACAACTGAAGCTTCAAATGCTCACGGTACGGTTTTAACGCTTCTTTCACAAGAATCTGCTGAGCTTCAGACAACATTTCAAAGTTAAAGTCTTCAGCTTGTAGTGCATCAATAACCTGATTTTGAAGTTCCGAACGAGGATCTTTTTCTAATAAAAACTCAACGAAAGCATGTAACTCTGCCATTTGTAAAAGTTGAGAAGGTCTACCACGCTTTTTTGCTTTTTCTAGTGTCATATCATCGGCCACCAAATTTTCAGAACTGCAACCTCTTTAAATATGGTTTTACCATATTTAAAGAGGGCAGTCTGAAAATAATTATTTAAATAAAAAATAAAATTTCTTGAAAAGAATTTCTATTTTTTATTTAAATAATTCGCACCTGACAGTTTCTCCTCATCGGAGAAACTAGTACGCAATGGGGCGCTTCCCCCTTGACCCCCTTCAACCGGATTTTTCAGCCATTGAGGCATTCCAAATCCGGGCGGTTTTCATTTCGTTTCACTCCATAAAAACCGGTCCAAAACCATTTAGAGGTGAACATGGCCAGCTACCATTTCAGCGTCAAAAACAAAAATAAAGGTTATGCAATGGGCCACTACCTCTATATTTCCCGACTGATGCAATACGAAAACGTCCGCAAGAAAAGTGACGAAATTTTAGAATACGTTGAACCTGGCAAATGCATGCCGTCCTGGGTAAAAGATCCAATTGAGTTTTGGCAAGCCGCTGATACTTTTGAGCGAGCCAATGCCAAAGTCTACATCGAGTATGAAATTGCCCTTCCCAACGAATTCACGCCAGACCAGCGTAAAACGCTCATAGAGACGTTTTTAGACAAACATATAGCTCCACAGCAATATCCACATTCATACGCCATACACAACGTTAAATCGCGTCTCAGCGGCGAAGAACAGCCCCATTGCCACCTCATGTTCTCCCTCAAAGCCGATGACGGCATTGAACGCACAGCCGAACAGTACTTTAAACGCTATAATCCCCAAGATCCGGCCAAAGGCGGTGCCAAGAAAATCCAGCTCCAGGATGGCCATGCTGATTACACCACTTACCTCCTGCATATCCGAAAAGCTTGGGAAAATCACCTGAATGACGCATTGGCAGAACATAGCCCAACCGTGACTTACCAGATCGATGGCCAGGAGATCCAAATTAAAAATCAAGTTTCGGCAGACAACTACGAAAAATACAACGAGATACACGGCACCCTCTACCTACCAGAACCCAAACTGGGGACAGGCAAACAAAATGAAACTGTGGAATACCTGACGGAAATCCAGAAAATCAGACAACACAATGCCAAAGAACGAGAACTGGAACAGCGCCAACAACACTTTGATCAACAGCATGAATACTACTACAGCTGCTCAAACGAACCCTTCAGCTCTCCTGAAGTGATGCACTACCTCAATCACCTCATTAAAAAAGCCAGCAACAAAAAAGAACTGGGCCACGATATCAACGAAATTATTCAAACCCAGCAACCGATCCTGCATCACGAAAAATGGGATATCGATACCATCAATTTTAATCTCAACAACGCCAGGTTATACCCTGAACCGGACATGGAGTTTAAAGTCCTATCTGTACAACCAAAACCAGTGATTGAACCAACATCACAGCCGAAGCCAAAACCTGAAATACACCCCTCACAGCTTGAACCGAAACGAAATGATTATGATGGTCTGGGTTTTTAAAAATGGATCTGGATCAGAAAGTACAGAGCGAGTGTCTACGAGCGATATCACCAAAAGTCGCGCCTCGGCCCTCTGAAAAACCGCTTTTTTAGGTTAACAAACCTAAAAAAGTGAAGTTTAGATGTCGAAATGAGAGCCTAGACCGAGCGAAGCGAGCATAAAGTTTTATGAGCGAAGCGAATTCCGAGTTGCTTTTGCTTTTTCTCAAATTCACGAAGGAATTAACCGAAAAATTGCCCCTGAATCGAGCGAAAGCGAGATTCAATAGAGTTTGAGCGTAGCGAAAACCACGGGCAATTTTTCATTCTCAATGTTTTTAATAATTTTTAATACTTTTAAATACTTTTAGAGTAGCTGAAAGCCTCTAATAGCAATAGTTTTAGAGGTAATACCACTACGTTTATCGACCTATATCACTACGTTTATCGACCTATATCACTACGTTTATCGACCTATATCACTACGTTTATCGACCATTTGACTACTTCAATATTTGATGTAGTATTACTACATGATTTTATGATGTAGTAATAAGAATAATGAAAGACTTAGTTGTCAAAGATAATGCTCTAATTAATGCAAGTTATAATCTTGATTTAGTTGAGCAAAGGCTAGTTCTACTAGCAATTATTGAAGCTAGACAAACAGGTAAAGGAATCAATGCTAATGATGCTTTAGTAATTCATGCATCCAGCTATATAGAGAATTTCGGTGTAGAGAAACATACGGCTTATGCTGTTTTGAAAGAGGCAAGTAAGGTCTTATTTGATAGGAGGTTCACTTATCAATCTTTAACAGATAAAGGGAATGTAAAAACTACTCATAGCCGTTGGGTAAGCGAAATTAGCTATATTGATAATGAAGCATCAGTAAGTCTTATCTTTTCACCAGCTGTCGTCCCATTAATTACAAGGCTTGAGGAACGATTTACTAGTTATGAACTAAAGCAAGTAAGTCAATTGACAAGCAGATATGCCACTAGACTTTATGAACTACTAGTTGCTTGGCGTAGCACTGGTCAAACTCCAGTATTTGAGATTTCAGAATTTAGGCAGCAACTTGGTATTGCGGATGATGAATATACGCGCTCAGATAATTTCAAAAGAAGAGTTCTAGATATAGCTATATCTCAAATCAATACTTTTACGGACATCAATGTTAAGTCTGAACAGCATAAAACTGGACGATCAATTTCAGGCTATAGCTTTTCATTTAAGCCAAAGACGTCAGTTAAAAATATTTCTAAAACAAGGAGTGAACAACTAGAACTGATTGGCCAATTGACAGATAAACAGATTCTTTTGTTCTCAGGTAGGTTAGCTTATGAACCCACATTCGCATCAAAATATAGTAAAGCAGGTGAAAGCTATGATGACTTTATAATTAGAATATCTAGAGACTTAACAGATCCTAAAAAAATTAAAGAATATTCTCCATATCTTAAAGAATTAGGATTCAAATAGGTTTGTAAATTGACTTTGTCAACTTAACAGTGAAGTATTAACTCAATTTAACTCCCAGTTTACAATATGAAAAAATTATCAGTTTCAGAATTAGCTAAGCTGTATGGATATTCAAGACAAGCTATATATGCTCATATAAATAAAGGAAATTTATCGAAAGGTTCTGATGGATTAATTGACTTTTCAGAAGCTTTAAGAGTATTTGGAGAACCCCAAAGTAAAGTATCAGATGTCAACTTACGTCAATCAACTAACAGTCAAAACTTGACTGAAGTTGACTTATTAAAACGACAGGTTGACATACTTGAAAAACAATTGAATCAAGCTTTACTTAGAGAAAACCAATCATTAGAGCGTGAATCTTTTTATCAAGAACAAATTGAAGCTATGCAACGTCTTTTAGAGGCCCCAAAACCTCATATCCCTACGTCTGTCGACCCAGAACCCACTCAGATGACAGAGGAAAATGAAGAAGAAGAAGTCGCAGCTATGATGCAAAAAGAACCAGAGGCTAGTGAAAATAAGCGCATTCCTGTGCCTGAGCACATTGAACCAGAGCCTGAGAAAAGGGGGTTTTGGAGTCGTTTTTTTAGACCCTATGATTAACCACGATTGTTTAACTGAGATGAACAAAGTTGTGCAACATTGATCAAAGAATAGGCGTGGAACGTGAAAAATCATAAAAAAAGCCCACCTTGGGGAAGATGGGCTATCAACTAGAAACTACAGCATTGATTTCTAAAGAGAATTATAACGCATTTCGTATAAGGCGTATTATGTTAATTTTATAAAAACTTAAAAATAGATATAGAATTTTTTAATTATAAGCTTTTATCAATTATTAATTTTATAAAGGCTTCTTGTCATTCTATATACTATAGGGTACTATACTATAATAAAATTTAAGGAATTAGCTTTATGCCAAATCAAGTCGAAGATAAAAAAAAGATTCTGACGCGTGTCAGACGAATCAAGGGTCAGGCTGAAGCGATTGAAAAAGCTTTAGAAGACAATGTGGAATGTGGTGCAATTCTGCAACAAATATGCTCTGTGCGTGGTGCTATTAATGGTTTAATGAATGAAATGTTGGAGGTTCATTTAAAGGACACTTTAGTATCAGGTGAAACCACAGAACAACAACGAAAAGAAGAATTGGCTGAAATCGCCAAGATTCTAAAATCATATTTAAAATAGATCTGTATAAGGAATTATTCCATGAAGTCACGTGCTGCTGTTGCGTTTGGTCCTGGTCAACCTCTTCAAATTGTTGAGGTTGATGTTGCACCACCGAAGAAAGGTGAAGTATTAATCAAGATCTCCCATACTGGTGTGTGTCATACAGACGCATTTACTTTATCTGGCGATGATCCTGAAGGCGTTTTTCCGGCTATTCTCGGGCATGAAGGTGCTGGTGTTGTAGTTGAGGTTGGTGAAGGCGTGACTAGCGTCAAACCAGGTGATCATGTTATTCCACTTTACACTGCTGAATGTGGCGAGTGCGTATTCTGTAAATCTGGAAAATCGAACTTGTGTATTTCCGTTCGCGAAACTCAAGGTAGAGGCGTAATGCCAGATGGTACCACTCGCTTTTCCTACAATGGTCAACCGATTTACCACTATATGGGCTGCTCAACGTTCAGTGAATACACTGTAGTGGCAGAAGTATCATTGGCTAAAATCAATCCTGAAGCCAATCACGAACATGTCTGCTTACTGGGTTGTGGGGTAACAACCGGTATCGGTGCAGTACATAACACGGCTAAAGTACAAGAAGGTGATAGTGTTGCGGTCTTTGGTTTAGGTGGTATTGGTTTGGCAGTCGTACAAGCCGCACGTCAAGCTAAAGCAGGGCGTATTATTGTGGTTGACATGAATCCAGATAAATTTGCGCTGGCAAAAGAGTTTGGTGCAACGGACTTCTTGAACCCTAAAGACTACGATAAACCAATCCAGCAAGTCATTGTCGAAATGACTGGCTGGGGTGTAGATCATTCATTTGAATGTATTGGCAACGTGAATGTAATGCGTGCAGCCCTTGAAAGTGCACACCGTGGCTGGGGACAATCCGTAATTATTGGTGTAGCTGGCGCAGGTCAGGAAATCTCTACCCGTCCATTCCAACTGGTTACTGGTCGTAAATGGCTAGGTTCTGCCTTTGGTGGCGTAAAAGGTCGTACGCAACTTCCAGGAATGGTTGAAGATGCCATGAAAGGTAAAATTCAATTAGAACCATTTGTGACACATACGATGGGCTTGGATCAGATCAATGAAGCCTTTGATCTAATGCATGAAGGTAAGTCAATTCGCACTGTCATTCACTATTGATCCACGGATCAATACCTAATTTTTCAAAACCAACCATCAAGGAAACACTTTAATGGCTACTCCAGTAATTTCCGGTAACGATATTTTCTCCCATGTCTTCCTCGGCGCAGTCGACCTTAAGAAGTCGGTTGTATTCTACGATGCCGCTCTAGGTGCCCTCGGCATTAAAAACCTAGGGCCATTCGGTAACGATTGGGTTCTGTACGGTCGCGACAAACCTGCTTTCATGATCACCCGCCCAAGCAATGGCGCAGAACCCACCAGTAATGGTGTGACGGTAGGCTTCGCAGCTGCCACCCCTGCAGAGGTAAATGCATTCCACGCAGCCGGCCTCGCCGCTGGTGGCACCGATGAAGGTCAGCCTGGCCCACGTGGCCACCTGCCGGGTGCTTACGCGGCCTACCTGCGTGATCCGGCTGGTAATAAGGTCTGCGCCTACACCTTTGTCTAAAACCTAGGAGAAGTGAGGTCATTGTGTAAGGACTGGTTCCAGCCAAAAACAATCTCATCTTCCACTGCAACCGTGTGGCATGCCCGCTCATGCCACACGGTTTACGGTACTCTGAGCCTCTATCTGCTGATTAGAGCTCAGAAAGGCTGTTACCTCGCCTTCATAGCCAAAGACGGTCAATGAGCACGATCGGACTGAAAGTTCGGTGCGTGATGCAAGAAACACAGAATCCAAAATGAGCATCGCGGTAGTGGCTCCCTGAATTACACACTTTATTGTTTGTACATTGAAGTCGACATCCGACCTTCGTGGTGTGGTGGCGTCTGGGTTTGTAGCAGCGATCTTCATGCCAGCGACAACGCTGAAAACCTGCTGAGTGGTGCGGTGAAGCATTTTTAACTAATCCTGGATGGAACGAAAATTCGTCTTGATTGGCGCCTGAGCACCACCTCGTTGAAATAAGGAGAAAATCCGTGGAACGCATTGAACATCACGCCAGCTTCGAGGGTTGGCAGGACGTTTTTCAGCATGAGTCAACAGTGCTTGGCTGCATGATGAGGTTTGGAATCTATCTTCCGCCTCAGGCTGAGCATGAAAAGCTCCCAGTTCTGTACTGGCTCTCAGGTCTGACCTGTACCGAACAGAACTTCATCACCAAGGCTGCGGTGCAGCGGTATGCCGCGGAGCACGGAATCATTGTCGTAGCCCCAGATACCAGCCCGCGCGGAGAAAGCGTTGCAGACGATGCTGCCTATGATCTAGGTCAAGGTGCGGGTTTCTATGTAGACGCCACAGAGCTACCTTGGAGCGATCACTATCAGATGTATTCCTATGTGGTCGACGAATTACCAGCGCTGATCGAAGCGAACTTCCCTGCGTCGTCAAGACGCAGCATCAGTGGGCACTCCATGGGCGGTCATGGCGCTCTGGTTATTGCGCTTCGCAACCCCGGTCGCTATGCAAGTGTCTCGGCGTTCTCGCCGATCGTGGCGCCTACGCAAGTTCCATGGGGGCAGAAGGCTCTGGCGGCTTACTTGGGCGAAAAGAATCTGGAAGCCTGGAAGCAATATGACACGGTCGAGCTGATTCGCGTGGCGCAAGAACGCTTACCGCTGCTTGTCGATCAAGGGCTGAGCGATGAGTTTCTCGAGCACCAGCTTCGACCGCAACTGTTGCGTACCGCGTGTGAACAGGTAGACCACCCGCTAACGCTCAATCTGCGGCCTGGTCATGACCATAGCTACTACTTTATTTCGACCTACTTGAGCGAACACATGGCCCACCATGCGGCTGCATTGAATCGCTGAACATTGGGAGACCCTGACTTGGAAATGTCTGTATAGGACATTTCTATTTGGTTTTAAGGGGCTTTGTTGCATAAATACATAACCAACTGATTTTGTTCATTTAATTTTTAGGTTGAAATTCATACAAACCTATTTAAATCAGAAGCTTACAAAATCTTTATGCAACAAAGCCCATATCAGATAAAAAAGTAGAGGAGCTAATACTAAGCCGTGATTTCTTGGAAAAGCTGAAAGAGCTAGTTAATCGAACAGAAATACCATGTAGTTAACTATCC
>NZ_CP184162.1:0-13370 GCF_048585715.1 Acinetobacter sp. LF10 | reverse complement strand
GAAGCACCAGTATTAATTATTATGCTATGACACAGTAATTAATTTTAGTGCTATAAGCAAGGTAAACGGTGTCATATTGCAAGGTAAACGGTGTCATATTGCAAGGTAAACGGTGTCATATTGCAAGGTAAACGGTGTCATATAGGTTTTGAATCCCTTGTAAATAAAGGATTTCAGCATGTTTAAAAGCATTAAAAACTATTAAAAATAATTAAAAGCCTTGTCTGGTCAAAATTGCCCTTGGTTTTCGCTACGCTCAAACTCTATTGAATCTCGCTTACGCTCGATTCTGGGGGCAATTTTTTGGTTCTTTTCGTTGTGAATTTGAGAAAAAGCAAAGGCAAGAGCAAAAGCAACTCGGAATTCGCTTCGCTCATAGAGCTTTATGCTCGCTTCGCTCGGTCTAGACTCAAATTTCTACATCTAAACTTCACTTTTTTAGGTTTGTTAACCTAAAAAAGCGGTTTTTCAGAGGGCCGAGGCGCGAATTTGGGGGATGTCGCTCGTAGACACTCGCTTGGTTAAGCTGTTCTTATCGTTTATAGATGCAGTGTTATTTGCTTCTATTTGCGTTTAGAGGCACTTTTTTGTTTTTTGGGTACTGATCTCTAGTTCAGTTTGAAATGATCGTACTATGGCGAAAATACAGCGTTTAAACGTGATATTTGTTTATTGCTCTGGTGTTTTGTTGAATGGGTTTCTTGGATCTTGTTTGGCTTCTTGTATAAATCGTTCAATTTCTTGGTATTGGCTTGAGTTGGCAATTTCTTGGGTGACTGTCTGTAGATCCTTGTTAGTTTGTTGCATAGTTTTACCGATCAAGGCCATACGAAATAAGGTTTTCAGGTTGTCCAAGTCCTGATTGGAGTGGGTTATTTGAAACTTTGCTCGTTCAAAAATACCTAGATAGAGTGAACCGATAAAGTATTTGATCTGGTCTTCTCGTTTTTTCTGTTGTTTCTGACTTTGTTTTTCCTTTTGTTGTTCTGGATTCAGGGCTTTTTCTATTTTCTGATTCAGGTTTTTCGCTGCGGTTTGGTGGCGTTGTGTCTTGAGGATCTCATCCAGTGCATCGTGCATGGCAAAGTAGGCATCGATGTCATGTTTTTGATGGAGCTTGAGGATGTTTTGTTGCAGTGCATTGCGTTTGGTAGGTTCTGTCTGTTGGATCAGTTGCAGCTGAAGCATGCGTTTGTTGTAGGCATTGCGTTCATAGCGACATTTCTGGATGAGTTGTCGGTCTTGCTCACTGAGATCCTGAAGACTTTTTTTGTTTTTGAGCATGTGCAAGCAACGTTCTTCAACTCGGCGTTTGAACGGTAGATTGAGGATGTGCGTGCCGAGTTCGTTGATTTCTTTTGCTGTGAGAACTAACGCTTTGCGTCCTGCCATTTGGATCTCATTTTGCCGTGAATTGGCTCCATGTTAGCGTCATGTTGTGGGCGTTTAAACTATTTTTTCTGCTATGCATAAAAAATAGTTTATCTCGTTTCCGTGTCTTTTTTTGACAATAACCGCTAAAGCGATTATTGTCAAAAAAAGACACTCCTCCTCGCTCCTGCGGAGAGCCTCCTTTGCGAATTGGATCTCAGGTGAATTCGGCATGTTTTACATGAATATTCGGCACAATGTGAAGAAGGATTCCAGTTCCAAGAATACCTTCCATTATCTGACTCGAACCGCGCATTTTGCCGAGCAAAAGGCCGATGAGGAATTGGAGTTTGTGCGTTCTGGAAATATGCCTGCATGGGCTGTCGATGCGCCTGCAAGCTTTTGGCATAGTGCGGATCGTTATGAGATTGCTCGAGGTCGAACCAGTTCAACGTTGACTGTGGCTTTACCAAAAGAATTGTCGAAACAGCAGCGTAAAGAATTGGTCGAGGCCTTTATTCAGGAATTTGCTGATCAGTATCAGTTCCCTTATACCGCAGCGGTGCATAATCATCCGAGTGAGCTGACAGGTGAAGATCAACCGCATTTGCATCTGATGTATTCTGAACGGAGTCTGTCCGATGGGATTGAACGACCACCAGAGCAGTTTTTTAAGCAGTATCGTCCAAAGAATCCTACTAAGGGTGGCGCACAGAAATTAACGGCTGATGCGTTGGGCTTTGGCCGTGATCAGGTGAAAGCTTTTCGAGAAAAAACTGAGCAGCTGATTAATCAGGCTTTGGAAATGCATGCACCGATGAAAACCCTAATTCTGGAGGGTATGGAGATTGTTGTTCCGAATCGAGTGAGTCATTTGTCCAATCAGGAATTTAACCAGAAGTACGGAACGCAATTGCAGGATGTCCCACAGATTTACCGATGGAAGTTGAAAAGTGCTGATCCAATGATTCAGCTTGAAGTTGAGGCACAGAAGCACACCATTCAACAGATTCGACAATTTAACAAGCTCCAGATCTATCAAAAGGAGTATAACCAAGCCTTAGCGCAGCGTAAAAATCAAGATCTAGATCGTGATGATGGTTATACGCCATCATGGTTCTAGGGATATTGTGAGGTTTTAAATAAAGCTTTTGGAGGTCGTATGAAGACTGGAAAACAAATTCTTGAGGGTTTATTTGAAGATCAACGTGCAGCTGCACACGATCCCCATCATCCAGTGAATGATCAGCTTCGGGCCAGTCTATTGTGGAAGAAACATTTACTTGAGTTGATTCAGATCCCACGGCATCAACTGAAATCAGATGATAGCTATGTTTTGGTGTCTGATATTCCTGAGTATTTTAAGGCTCAGTTTGAGCAATATTTTTTAGGTCAGAACCTATCGCAGCATGTGGATCGTCCTGAAGAATCGAGATTGGATAGCAAACGTTTGGACAGTTTTATTGCCTATCTGAAAGAAAATCCAAGTTATCAATCACAGCAGCGTGACCAAGTATGAAAAAGAATGTAGATGCAGAGCGTATTCGAGCTGCTTTTAAGGCAACGCAAGGGATTGTGGAGCATTCATTTGAGCAGCATGTGATTGATGCCAGTCAAGCGGATGTTGATGCGATGATTGAACGGATTGCGTCTGGGGAGTCGAGTTTTGAGGAGGAAGATGAGGTGTTAATGATGAAGTGGAGAGCTATGAAAGCCTTACAAGATAAGGATTCATAGCTTCGTATAAGGCGTATTATGTTAATTTTAGGAAATCTTAAATTAGATTAATTAAAATTATTTACAAGTTCGTAAAGTTAATTTAATTGAAAATCCCAAGTGTTTGACGGAACTGAAGAACTTACTTTACCTAAAAGATTAAAAACATCTTTACCATAGTAGAACTCACCTCCATGACCTGTACCTAATCCATTTTCATATAAAACAATAAAACAATGTGCTAAATATAAACGGGCTTGTTGATCTGAATATGAGGCTCTAGACTGAATTTGGCTGAAATATTTATCATGAGTAATCAGTAATGTTATTTGTACATAATTTGAGAAGTATATTTCTGGTTTTGTATATAGTTTTTTGAAATCACTTTTACTAATTACTCCTGATTGTTCTAGCATGCTTGAGGTTTCTTCTAAAAGAGCATGGCACATAGCCTCTCGCTCTGATGAGGATACTCCTTTGCACAAAATAACCCATTCTTTCATAGGTCTTAGAGTAAGTTGCATACTATTTTTATATGAATAAAACTTGTTTATAAAAATAATAATTAGTATTAAAGCAATCCCGATAACGATATAAGTCATTGTAAAACCTAATATATTAACTAATAGACTGTTGAGTGTTTATTTAAAAGAAAACCCTAGATTTTTTAAATGAACATGAAGTTTTTTCTACATTTAAGGATCTTTTCATAGAAAATATACTTAAATCAATATTTTATATACAATTGGGTATCAAATAATATGGGTAGTGCAATTTTTAATATAGGCTGTAAAGTTTTAATAACAGTTTTATGGATTTGGGGAATTGTTGTTGCTAAAGGCTTTGGGTGGACTTTATTAGCAATAGTATTTGCTCCATATGCTTTATATCTTGCAATAGTTGATATTTTTTCTAGGTAAGAAAAAAGATTGTTTGCTCTTTGAATAGGCACTGATTTTATAGGTGCTTTAGAAATATAAATCCATTTAACATAATAGAGCTTATGCGAAACGCATATAAAAATAGTTTTATATTTCAAAAAGTTATAATATAAAAAATCGGGGACGCAAACCCGAAAAGCCGACTTGGAAACAAGTCGGCTGCTTTTTAAGCACTTTTGTCACTTTTAGCCAATAAAATTGGTTAAAAAATATTCGTTTTTACATTTTTTCCTGATTTCTCAAGGCTCTCATTTCTGAAATTATCCCCATTTCCTGCGGACAATTCTTGGGATAATTTGAGGATATATGCATGTACGTTCTGGCGTACAATCATTCAGGAAATCGACCAATAGGCAGACACCATCAGATTGCATATTATGGCTTCATCGAGAACAGGATGTTCCAGATAAAAATAAGAAGATCAGCGACAGGACGCGAGGGATGACAGGAGTTGACCCTAGTACCAAATACGAAAAACCCCGACAGGATGTCGGGGTTTTTTTATTGCCTCATGATTTTAATTTCACTTTGACTCTATAAGATTTAATGCTATGGTAGATATCAATGATACATATCTTAGTTTCGGGAGGTAATTATGGAAATTGCGAAAGTATTTCAAACTGGTCGCAGTCAAGCGGTTCGCTTGCCTAAAGCCTTTCGCTTTAATGGCACGGAAGTGGCCATCAAAAGCTTCGGGCGTGGTGTATTACTCATGCCCATCGACAATCCTTGGGATATCATGTTAGAAGCCATCAATGAGTTTGAGGTGGGATTCCAGTTGGAGCGAGCTGATCAAGGCGAACAGTTCCGTGAGGAGTTCAAATGATTTACCTCTTAGACACAAATATTTGTATCTATGTCATCAACAATAAGCCTCAACACGTTTTTGAACGCTTTAAGCAATATCAACTCGGCCAGCTTGCGATTTCAAGTATCACGGCATCTGAGCTGGCTTTCGGTGTAGAGAAGTCTGGATCTGAACGCAATAAACAGGCGTTAAACAAGTTTTTGTCACCTTTAGAGATTCTTCCTTACGATGAACAGGCCATTTGGCATTACGCCAAATTACGCCAGAATCTTCAATCTACAGGTAAACCGATTGGCAGCTTAGATATGCTGATTGCTGCTCATGCCTTGGCATTAGATGTTGTATTAGTTACGAACAATACAAAAGAATTTGAACGAATTGATGGTCTGAAGCTAGAGAATTGGGTCTAATCGCTATATCTAGCCCTGTGCAGGGCTAGAATTCGCATAAGGGATTTTATGTTAAGTAGAGGTCTCCAGATATGACCTCTACTTTTAAAATATGATTTTATCTGAAAACCTCATCATATATTGGTGAAATTAATGTAGCACCATAACTACTTAAATGATCATCATCAAAATATAAAGGTATTCCATTTTTATCACCATAGCAGAAATTGTTGTCACACAGGTAGGGAATAGGATCTAACACTGTAGCACCACAACGTTTTATAGCTGTATTCTGCATATTGAATGCAAGTGCTTGCCGTTGATTATACTCATTCCGCATTATTTTCACATGTTTCGAAGAAGCATTTGAAAATGAAGATCTAAACATTGATTTAGGAACATCAATTCTTAGTTCTGGGGTTGGTCTTGTCAGGTAAACTGGATTATTTTTACTAAACTCACATATGGTATTAACTGTATGATTAATAATATTTTCTTTATAAAAATCATCTCTTTTATTAAATTCTTTATCAATAAAATTTACAGGCGGAGATAATTGGAAATCTTTCTTTTCATTATGTCCAAGTAAATATTGAGAATTTCTATTAATAATAATTACAGGAATATTTGGATATTTTTGTGCTGCTATTTTGATAGCATTAGCAACTAGTTTTCCACAATTATAGTTGGCAATTTTGCTATTTTCCGATATGGAATAGGTATTCTTTATTGTAGGACATCCGGATAAACCAAAGCTTAAAATACTACCACCATTCAAAGAGGCTCGATTACCGATTGCAACATTTTGGGCTTGTGAATGACTATCTCCTATTACTATTGCCTTTATTGGACCATTTCCATAAATACATTGAGGGGATATACCATTTACTACATTTCCACAAACAGGCTCTCTAGGATCTCTTTTTTGTTGCTCTACTATAGATATGTCTTCAGTTGTGAGACGAAAGGGAGTGATGGCATCCTGTTTTATAAATAGAAGTACTCCTAAAAATCCTAGTATTCCTGAAATATAAATAGGTTTACATTTAAAGTAGCTAAATATATTAGAAAAATTATTTCTAAACTTAATTTTTTCAATATATTGATAACTTAAAAAACCTAGAAAAACAGAAAGTAGAATGCCTAAATATGTGTAAAGTTCACTTAATGAAAAAATATAGATAGCTACGACAATAGGCCAGTGCCAAAGATAAATTGAGTAAGACCAAGTTCCTAGTTTTTGAAAAATAAAGTTATTAGTAACAATACTATTATTTCGATTTGCTTGAATTAAGAGAAATGATCCAAGTACAGGAAATATCGCAAGATAACCAGGCCAAGGGTTTTCAGAGGATATTAAGAAATAAGAGCCAATAATTAAGCCCAATCCTGTCCATTCGAATAGTTTTTTTCTGTTCTCTTGTAAGGTGAGTGGGTAGAGATATGCGATACCTCCAAGCATCATTTCCCACGCACGAGTAGGTAATAGATAATAAGATGGATTAGGCCATTTATATGTCGCAATAACACAGAAAATAAAGCCTGATACTGTTCCTACTAACAATAAGGATTTCATAGTCTTGATAGACATGAACTTGCGCATAGCAACAAGCACTAATGGATAAAGAATATAAAATTGCCATTCTACCGATAGTGACCAGGTATGCAGTAACCACTTTTCATGGGAAGCGGCATCAAAATAACCTGACTCTCTCAAATAAATAATATTTGATAAAAAAGCCACGCTACTGGCAGCATGTTTCCCCAAAGCTTTGTACTCTAAAGGAGTAAGATAGAACCAACCAAAAACAAGTAATACCAAACAAAGTACAGCTAAAGCAGGAATGATGCGGTTAGCACGTGCAACATAAAATTTTAGAATAGAAAAATTTTCTTGTTCGATCCCTCTAAATATTATTCCGGTCATTAAAAAACCTGAAATAACAAAAAAGACATCAACGCCAGCAAAGCCGCCAGGCATCCAAGAAGCATTAAAGTGAAATAGCACCACAGCAATGACTGCGATTGCTCTGAGACCATTAATATCTTGTCTAAAACTATTATTCTGCATACATCCCCCAAATTCATGAGAATTGTATACTTCTATTATTCGAAAGTAATCTTAAGATTTCCTACAATAAACATAATACACTTTATACGAAGTCAAAAATGGGAGCTTAATCCACTGCTGTCCCACAAATATCACAAGAAGAACCTCAATTGAGGTTCTTCTTGTTTTCGCCATTTTTTATCAGGCACAAAGAGTGACCTTAAAAGTTTCCTTTCAAATAAATTGACCTGAATAATTCTCAGTAAACGCTGAACACTCCATCCTTCTTGTGCCATGTGTTTAGCGAAGTTCACCAGCAAATAGGCAATTAATGCAATCCATATTTGCGTTTGTATCGCATTGCGGCTTCGACCTAGAAATGACTTCAGTTTTAAATTCTGCTTGATGGCTTTAAAGAATAACTCAATCTTCCAGCGATCTTTATAAATTGCAGCAATGGTGGATGCTGCCAGATGAAAGTTGTTGCTCAGAAATTCGAATGTTCTTTTCTTATCTGTATCATAAAACTCTATACGTCTTAATAATTCAGGTGCGCCTCTTTTCTTGGCATGCGCACTGCTCAATTCAATACATTCATCCGCAATAATCCCTTTAGTCTCTAATACGCTGCGGCTTGATTTAACTTGATAAACTGTCTTTGGGCGTAGCCGGGTTACAAAGCTGACGTTCTGAAGTGTCAACTGAGCAAACCATTGATAATCAACATATCCTTTATCAAAGACGATAATGCTGCCAGCAGGAAATTTAAATGCTCTGCCTTGCACCATATCATTTTCAATACCATCCCCAAGCGCTACAAATTCAGGAATGGTATTGCTGTGATTTAAGCCAACACTGAGTTTAATACTGGCTTTGGATTCATGCACTTTTGCCCATGCGCACAATGACAGTGAAAGATCAATATGACTGGCATCTAGTGAATACAGCGGATTTTTGAATCTAAATTTATGTGCAGTTTTAGAGTTTTCACAGCGCTGAAGCAGCTGTGTGAACAATTGCTGATACAGGCTGGCGGGCTGTTCTTCGTTGAGTCTTGCTAAGGTGCTTCGCGCAATTCTCTTCGCGCCAAGATGATAGAGCTTTTCCTGCTGGGATTCGAGATTGGATTGAATGTCTCTTAAGCTTTGCCGACAAGAAAGTTGGGACATCAATATAGCAACAAACTGATCCCAGCGGGTGGCTGATCTTAATTTTTGCCCAGAGTGGTGTAGTTTAGCCAGACGTTCAAAATCTTGTCTTAGAATGGGTTTGAGTAATTGATGAAATACGGTATTCTGATGTGACAAAACCTGACTCCTTTATAGTTAAAGTGTTTGTTTGCACTCATATTTTAACTATTTAGACTCAGGTTTTTTTTATTTAAAGCAAACTATGGGACAGTAGTGGCTTAATCTCCCATTTTTACTGATGATTTTTTAATTCTTTTAGCATGGCATCCCGCAAGATTTCATTCATGCGTGTCTGATAACCTTTACCTTGTGCTTTGAACCATGCAAGTACGTCAGCATCTAAACGAATAGATGTTTGTTGCTTCACTGGACGATAGAATTGATTGTGGCGTACAGTATTACTCCAGTCGGTAATTTCAGGAATATCTGATAGATCTAGCTGATCGTCAGGAACTGTTCCCTTAGCAAGCAAGCGTTCAATTTCAGCATCTTGCTTGTCGCTGAATTTTTCATTCAGTTCTTTGCGTGAGTATCTAACCATGCTCATATTTATCTCGCTCTGCTTTAGTTACCTGTCTTGCACTAATGATTCGTATGATTTCACAGTCATCTTCATCAAAGATGGTATGAGCTACTAAGAGCATTAGTACGCCTTTCACTTTTCCAATGGTCTGCCAACGTTCTTCACCATCGGTATGTCTGTCTTGGATTGAGATCCGTAATGGATCTTCAAAAATAAGGCTTGCAGTTTCGAAAGAGATATCATGCTTTTTCTGATTCTTTCGATTCTTAGCCTCATCCCATTCAAAATACTGTTCCATAAAAAACATTCAAATTTGTATATACAATAATGTATCACAAAATTGTATCACTCAAGTTGAGAAGCGTAATTTTTAGTCAAATTTATTGGCAAGAACTATCAAAACCGCTCATAAAAAAGCCGACTTGTTTCCAAGTCGGCTTTTCGGGTTTGCGTCCCCGATTTTTTATATTATAACTTTTTGAAATATAAAACTATTTTTATATGCGTTTCGCATAAGCTCTATTATGTTAAATAATTAAGGATAAAAGCTTTATTACTAAATAGAACAGTTGCTTAAAGCAGTATAGAGTTAAGTTTGCATTTTAATATCAAGTTGTCTTTCAGCACCGATAATCACCATACGAATCCCATTTTCAAAAATGTCATCCGCATTCATATTTTGTAAGGTATTCACTCCTTGGAGCATGAGTGGATATATAGTTGGATCGGCTTCGAATGGTGGGTCTGATCTTATTTCTTCTTGCTGCTCCTCAAGGACCCACCCAACAATAAACCTTCCTAATGTCATAAGTAATGCAACTGCTTCAACAGGAGAAAACCCAGCATGAGATAACAGCGCAACTTGGGCCTCAATCGTGTTGAAATGTCCTTGACTGGGGCTAGTTCTTGCATGTAGACGAGCACCATCACGGTAAGCTAGTAGTGCTCGACGAAAGCTTACAGAATTAGCGAGCAACCAATCTTGCCATGTCATCCCATCGATGGGTAAAGAAACTAAATGGTGTTCATTTATAATGGTTTCCGCCATTGCTTCCATTAACAAGGATTTATTCTTGAAATGCCAATATAGAGTTGGAGATTTAATACCCAATCGTTGAGCTAGCTTGCGTGTGGTTATTGAATCTATGCCTTCTTCATTCAACATATCCAATGCGGTACGCAGGACTATTTCACGTGTCAGACGTTGAGGTGCAATATCTTTTTTACTCATAAATCTATCACTGATAGGGAGTGTGTGAGAGAATATTAATTCTATCATTGCTAGAGAAGGCATTTGTGAAGAAATCATTGAGCGTGATTTTAATCACTATATTTCTGGATGCTGTTGGGATTGGTTTAATTATGCCGATCTTGCCTGAATTATTACGGTCATTGGCTGGAGCTGAAGCAGGCGGTGTTCACTATGGTGCTTTATTAGCTGTGTATGCTCTGATGCAGTTCATTTTTGCACCTATCCTTGGAGCGTTGAGTGACCGATTTGGACGTCGACCTGTATTAATTATTTCAATTGCTGGTGCAACGGCTGATTATCTCCTAATGGCTGCTGCTCCTTCTCTATTGTGGCTATATATTGGTCGTATTTTTGCGGGAATTACAGGTGCCAACATGGCTGTTGCAACAGCTTATGTTTCAGATATTACTCCAGCCCATGAGCGTGCAAAAAGGTTTGGTCTCCTTGGAGCTGTCTTTGGTATTGGGTTTATAGCGGGTCCGGTAATAGGTGGAGTTTTGGGTGAATGGAACTTACATGCACCGTTCTTTGCTGCTGCTTTTATGAATGGGATTAATTTAATAATGACAGCAGTCTTATTAAAAGAATCAAAACACAGCAATAAAATGACTGAGAAGGTTCAGGAGCAATCAATATTAAAGAAATTATCCTATTTGATCACTCAACCTAATATGGCTCCATTGCTTGGTATCTTTTTAATTATCACATTGGTTTCACAAGTCCCCGCAACTTTATGGGTTATCTATGGGCAGGATCGTTATGGCTGGAGTATATTTATTGCAGGTGTTTCCCTTGCTAGTTATGGAATATGCCATTCTATTGCACAGGCTTTTGCTATCGCCCCTATGGTAAAGAGGTTTGGAGAGAAAAATACGTTGTTATGTGGAATAGCTTGCGATGCAATTGGTTTACTTCTTTTATCTATTGCTGTTGAAGAATGGGTGCCTTTTGCGTTGTTACCATTGTTTGCCCTTGGTGGAGTAGCCGTTCCTGCTTTGCAAGCAATGATGTCCAGAGGTATTAGTGATGAAAGACAAGGTGAATTACAAGGGCTATTAAGCAGTTTTAATAGTCTGGGGGCTATAATTGGTCCTGTATTAGTTACTAGCCTCTATTTTATGACTCAGGCATCAGCTCCTGGAATGGTATGGGCATTAGCTGCAATACTTTATGTAATCACCCTACCCTTATTGCTTAAGTATCGCCTGAATAAATATTCTGGAGTTCCATAAAATATTTAATTTATTGGTTTAAAAACTAATGGATTCTATAGTTTATCTAAAATTAACATAATACACCTTATACGAAATGTGTTATAATTTATTTTGAAATTCAAATACTTATTTCAAAGTTTATAGCCCAAACATCACTGTTTGGGCTTTTTTTATGATTTTTCACGTTCCACGCCTATTCTTTGATCAATGTTTCACGACTTTGTTTAGGTTAATTGAATAATCAGGATGCTTGGTCTTTTTCTTTTTGGCGTTCATTCAGCTCTTTTTTAAGTGCCTTTTTATCCTGGTAGGATGCAATCAGCATGATCGGGATCAGCAGCGGGGCCACAATAATTCCTAGGGCAATGTCTTTCAGTTTCGGCATGATCTCTCTTCCTTAGTCATTATCAAAAACAGCATTCAGCACACGGCCAAATAAGCCACGCTTTTTGTGTTGTGGCACTGCCACATTTTGCAACGTGGCATGCTGTAGCGTTTGGGTGTGGTATGCCGTAGTTTCTTGCTGTGGCACTGCCACATTTTCTGCAATATTGAATTCATTATTCTTTTTATTATCATTGTCTTGTTGTGTTGTCGCATGCTGTGGCATGTGGGTGTCGCATGCCGTAGCATCTTGTTGTGGTAATGCTGTGGCAGGTGCAACACTTTTCAGCTCAATGAGTGTTTGCATACGGTCAATTTGTTGCATTAACCGTTCTTCACGTTCTTGGTATTTTTTGACTTCATTTTCTAAATGGGCAATAAGTTTTTTTGTAGATTCATCACCTTCTTGCTTAGATGATTCAATTTTTTGAGATGTTTGCTCAGGTTCTCCAAAGCATCGGATGACCTCTGCTAGATCGAATTGGCCATCACTGGAGCGTGATAAACGTCCATTACGTACAGCTCTGTAAATGGTTGATCTATCCACATGAAATTTTTTAGATACTTCACTTAGTGATAACTTAGCCATTTACGGTGTCCTTTTTATTTGATGGCATGTATCCCACTTTTTTTAGGTATGGGGATAGTTCTTTGATTTTTTCAGGGTCTTGTAGCATCTCAGCAATACGAACAGCAAATTGAGGATAGCTTTCAGTTCCTTGTGAATAGCGACCCATTTCAGGGAGTTCTGAAAGTTTGTTTGCAAACATATGCCGTTGAGCATCGGTCATCTTTGAAAAAAGGTCTAAGGTATTCGGATCTCTTTCTATTGATGGATTATCCTTTTTCTTCTGTTTAAACGTAAAAGAAAAACCTGAAATTGATCGACCTCTTTTGTGTTGTTCATACTTCACTGTGATATCTGTATGTTCGTTAATTTGTTTAATAGCGAGCTCAAGTACACTAGTTTTAAAGCGTTCCATACGCTTGTACTCATTATCGAGTACGCCAATTCTTTGACGGAAATCACTTAGCTCTATAATTGGAGTAGAGCCCGTACTTCTCCAAGCAATTAATAACTCATATAAACGAACAGCATAAGCACTACTTAGATTACTAACTTGCTGCAATTCATATTTAGTAAAATGCTCTTCTAAGCGCGTAATTAATGGAACTATGGCAGGGGCAAAAATAAGCTTAACCACTGCTTCATTATCTACATATCCAATTTCACTAACCCAACGGGATCTATAGTTCTCAATATTCCCTCTTTCATTTATTTTTTGATAACTAAATTGTCTAGCGAATAAATCATTACAGGCATCTTTTAATGCTTGATAGGCAGTATTGCGATGTACACCAAATTGATTGATATAGCCTTCGGCATGTACTTCAAGGGGATCATTAGCATTAATCCCTTTCCCACTTTCCCTTGCTTCAACAATAGCCAATAAAATTAAACGTTGTTCTACTAAATCCAAGTTATAGCTTGCATTGATTAAGGCATTGTCTTTTACCACTAATTCTCTCAT
>NZ_CP184161.1:0-19811 GCF_048585715.1 Acinetobacter sp. LF10 | reverse complement strand
ATTTAACATAATGGGCGTTATACGAAATAAATCTTTATTATTTTAATAAAATCAAAATCTTATAAATTTTACATAACCCCAAAAAACACCAAAATGCCGACTCAGAAACAAGTCGGCTGCTTTTTAAGCATTTTTGTCATTTTTAGCCAATAAAATCGGTTAAAAAATACTCAAAAATTCAAATTTTCCTGATTTCTTAAGGCTTCTCTGATGCTATTTTATCCCCATTTCCTGCGGACAAATATCGGGATAATTTCCCAAATCAACTGTAAATTAGAGTACAAAAAACTGTATAGAGGATTTGGAACAATAAAAAAGTGACCTTCTAAAGGTATTTTACAATTGGATTCCATTATTTATTAGGTTTCAAAAAATGTTTGAGTTCGATCCAATGCTAGAAGAAATTAATGCATTTTTAGCTCTAAGAGGTTATCCACCTTTTTCTCATATAAACCAATTCACATCCGAACAATGGTTTGATTTTTCACAAATTGCAATGTACCAGTATCGCAACATAGCTCTATCCCATATTTTCAGGCAATTAGGTATACAAACATCACCGAAGATTAATATAGTTAGATAGAAAAAAAAGGAGCTTTAAGCTCCTTTTTTTGACTTATTCTAAGAGATTTTGTGTTAAATACGTCACAAATTGACGCATTTTAATTTTAAAATATTTATTAAAATCATAATCTTATTTATTGTATTATAACTTTGGTTTTGTGAAAAAAACTTTTCCTATGTGCATTTTGTAAAAGATCATTTAAAATAAGGAATACATGGTTGCAACTATTTTTTAGTTGCTAATAAAATTTTATTAAGGCATTATAATTATGAGCCAAAGCGATAAGCTAGAACAAAAACTACGAGCTAAACCAAAGCCCGTTAGCTTTCCTTGGGACGACTTAGTTACCTTGATGAAACAGTATGGTTTCACCGTATTAACACGCAAAGCAAAAGGATCTCACTTTACTTTTTATCATCCAGAAACTGGACTAAAGGTAAAGTTATCAAGATCTCATCCTGATGACGTGTTAAAGGGCTATCAAATTGCCAATGCAATTGAAGCGATAGATCAAGTTAAACGTGATAAAGAAAGCTCCTAATTCATTGGAATAATGAATCAGAAGCTTTTTTTATACTTAATAATTACCTTTCTAAAGGAAAATTAAGATGAAGAACTTAGGTCCATATAAAGGTTATATAGGATCCTTAGAGTTTGATTCTAACGATAAAATTCTACATGGTAAGATCCTATTTATTAGAGATATCATTACTTATGAAGCTGATAGCGCTAATGATATCGAAGATGCCTTTCATGAAGCTGTAGATGAGTATCTTGAAGATTGTAAATTCTTGGGTGTTGATCCAGATAAATCTTTAAGTGGAACCTTTAATGTCCGAGTATCTCCTGAACTACATAAAGAGATCTCTAAAAAGTCTACTTTACTCGATATTTCCTTGAACCAATATGTTACTCAAGCTCTTGAGTATTATGTGCATCATGGTGAAGAAATTCATTCATCAATTCAAAATCTTAACTCTTCTATTGATGAGTTAAATGATTGTGTCATCACCATTGCTTATCAGACAGATCGAAAGCAAAGTTCGACTGCTGAGAAGTTTGATACACATGGTTTTATTGTTAATGCTTTATCTTAAAATATAAGTAAATATTATGAGTAAAAAACAAATTAGTATTTCTATAGAGGAAATGACAAAAATTCTTCTTAAAGAAAATGGCATTTCCGAAGGAAAATATATTTTAGGCTTAGATATTGATGTGGTGGCAGGTCATATGGCTTCACCTAAAACAGATGCTAGGCCTAGTGTTTTAGTTGGAATCGAAAATTTCAAACTAATTGAAGTAGATGATTCTGTGGCTAATGCAGTAGATGCATCAACCATCTGATTATTTTGAAAAGCAAAAGGCCTAGCTACATGCTAGGCCTTTTGCTTTTCAAAATTATTCGTATAAGAGATTTTATGTTAAATCATAATCCTAATGTATTGGTGTAATAAAATCTTATAGTTAATAATTATCTAATAAATCAATTAGATGTGCTTTTATGTTAGTCCACTCACTTTTGATAATACTGTACATTACGGTATCTCGAGTTGTACCATCTTTACGTAAAGCATGCCCTCTAATTATCCCATCCTTTTTTGCACCCAATCTTTCAATTGCTCGCTGACTTTTAATATTAAAAATATCAGTGCGAAGTCCAACCGTCTCAGTATTTAACTGTTCAAAAGCAAATTGTAGTAATAGCAACTTACATGTCGTATTGACATGCGTACGCTGCACTGATTTTGCATACCAGGTATAACCTATTTCTAAGCGTTTCACGTTCAAAAGAACATCATGATAACTAGTTGTACCTAGAACTTTCCCACAGCTTTCTTCAATGACAACAAATGGATAACGTGTACCTTCCTGTTTTTGTATTAGAGCTGTTTCAATATATTGATGAACCTCAGAATAATGTGGTGTTGATGTCACTCTTAATTTCCATAGCTGACCATCTTTACATGCTTCCATAAGCCCACTTTCATGTTCAAAAGATAAGGGAATTAAACGGATATTACTTTTATTCAAAACAACATGATCAAATAATTCTAATTCTTTTACAATACTTTTCCTTTACGACATTTGAGCTGAATACAAGTGGTTCTATTGAGTTAATAATTTCTAAAATTAACATAATACAGCTTATGCGAAGCTATGAGTCCTTATCCTGTAAGGCATTCATAGCTCGCCACTTCATCATTAACACCGCATCTTCCTCCTCAAAACTCGACTCCCCAGACGCAATCCGTTCAATCATCGCATCAACATCCGCTTGACTGGCATCAATCACATGCTGCTCAAATGAATGCTCCACAATCCCTTGCGTTGCCTTAAAAGCAGCTCGAATACGCTCTGCATCTACATTCTTTTTCATACTTGGTCACGCTGCTGTGATTGATAACTTGGATTTTCTTTCAGATAGGCAATAAAACTGTCCAAACGTTTGCTATCCAATCTCGATTCTTCAGGACGATCCACATGCTGCGATAGGTTCTGACCTAAAAAATATTGCTCAAACTGAGCCTTAAAATACTCAGGAATATCAGACACCAAAACATAGCTATCATCTGATTTCAGTTGATGCCGTGGGATCTGAATCAACTCAAGTAAATGTTTCTTCCACAATAGACTGGCCCGAAGCTGATCATTCACTGGATGATGGGGATCGTGTGCAGCTGCACGTTGATCTTCAAATAAACCCTCAAGAATTTGTTTTCCAGTCTTCATACGACCTCCAAAAGCTTTATTTAAAACCTCACAATATCCCTAGAACCATGATGGCGTATAACCATCATCACGATCTAGATCTTGATTTTTACGCTGCGCTAAGGCTTGGTTATACTCCTTTTGATAGATCTGGAGCTTGTTAAATTGTCGAATCTGTTGAATGGTGTGCTTCTGTGCCTCAACTTCAAGCTGAATCATTGGATCAGCACTTTTCAACTTCCATCGGTAAATCTGTGGGACATCCTGCAATTGCGTTCCGTACTTCTGGTTAAATTCCTGATTGGACAAATGACTCACTCGATTTGGAACAACAATCTCCATACCCTCCAGAATTAGGGTTTTCATCGGTGCATGCATTTCCAAAGCCTGATTAATCAGCTGCTCAGTTTTTTCTCGAAAAGCTTTCACCTGATCACGGCCAAAGCCCAACGCATCAGCCGTTAATTTCTGTGCGCCACCCTTAGTAGGATTCTTTGGACGATACTGCTTAAAAAACTGCTCTGGTGGTCGTTCAATCCCATCGGACAGACTCCGTTCAGAATACATCAGATGCAAATGCGGTTGATCTTCACCTGTCAGCTCACTCGGATGATTATGCACCGCTGCGGTATAAGGGAACTGATACTGATCAGCAAATTCCTGAATAAAGGCCTCGACCAATTCTTTACGCTGCTGTTTCGACAATTCTTTTGGTAAAGCCACAGTCAACGTTGAACTGGTTCGACCTCGAGCAATCTCATAACGATCCGCACTATGCCAAAAGCTTGCAGGCGCATCGACAGCCCATGCAGGCATATTTCCAGAACGCACAAACTCCAATTCCTCATCGGCCTTTTGCTCGGCAAAATGCGCGGTTCGAGTCAGATAATGGAAGGTATTCTTGGAACTGGAATCCTTCTTCACATTGTGCCGAATATTCATGTAAAACATGCCGAATTCACCTGAGATCCAATTCGCAAAGGAGGCTCTCCGCAGGAGCGAGGAGGAGTGTCTTTTTTTGACAATAATCGCTTTAGCGGTTATTGTCAAAAAAAGACACGGAAACGAGATAAACTATTTTTTATGCATAGCAGAAAAAATAGTTTAAACGCCCACAACATGACGCTAACATGGAGCCAATTCACGGCAAAATGAGATCCAAATGGCAGGACGCAAAGCGTTAGTTCTCACAGCAAAAGAAATCAACGAACTCGGCACGCACATCCTCAATCTACCGTTCAAACGCCGAGTTGAAGAACGTTGCTTGCACATGCTCAAAAACAAAAAAAGTCTTCAGGATCTCAGTGAGCAAGACCGACAACTCATCCAGAAATGTCGCTATGAACGCAATGCCTACAACAAACGCATGCTTCAGCTGCAACTGATCCAACAGACAGAACCTACCAAACGCAATGCACTGCAACAAAACATCCTCAAGCTCCATCAAAAACATGACATCGATGCCTACTTTGCCATGCACGATGCACTGGATGAGATCCTCAAGACACAACGCCACCAAACCGCAGCGAAAAACCTGAATCAGAAAATAGAAAAAGCCCTGAATCCAGAACAACAAAAGGAAAAACAAAGTCAGAAACAACAGAAAAAACGAGAAGACCAGATCAAATACTTTATCGGTTCACTCTATCTAGGTATTTTTGAACGAGCAAAGTTTCAAATAACCCACTCCAATCAGGACTTGGACAACCTGAAAACCTTATTTCGTATGGCCTTGATCGGTAAAACTATGCAACAAACTAACAAGGATCTACAGACAGTCACCCAAGAAATTGCCAACTCAAGCCAATACCAAGAAATTGAACGATTTATACAAGAAGCCAAACAAGATCCAAGAAACCCATTCAACAAAACACCAGAGCAATAAACAAATATCACGTTTAAACGCTGTATTTTCGCCATAGTACGATCATTTCAAACTGAACTAGAGATCAGTACCCAAAAAACAAAAAAGTGCCTCTAAACGCAAATAGAAGCAAATAACACTGCATCTATAAACGATAAGAACAGCTTAACCAAGCGAGTGTCTACGAGCGACATCCCCCAAATTCGCGCCTCGGCCCTCTGAAAAACCGCTTTTTTAGGTTAACAAACCTAAAAAAGTGAAGTTTAGATGTAGAAATTTGAGTCTAGACCGAGCGAAGCGAGCATAAAGCTCTATGAGCGAAGCGAATTCCGAGTTGCTTTTGCTCTTGCCTTTGCTTTTTCTCAAATTCACAACGAAAAGAACCAAAAAATTGCCCCCAGAATCGAGCGTAAGCGAGATTCAATAGAGTTTGAGCGTAGCGAAAACCAAGGGCAATTTTGACCAGACAAGGCTTTTAATTATTTTTAATAGTTTTTAATGCTTTTAGACAGGCTGAAATCCTTTGTTTGCAATAGTTTAAGGGGTGATAAAGATAGGTTTAAGGGGTGATAAAGATAGGTTTAAGGGGTGATAAAGATAGGTTTAAGGGGTGATAAAGATAGGTTTAAGGGGTATATAAATAGATAGATTATTGACTATTTAAAATATATGACATATAACCTAGTTAAATGAATTAATAAGCTTCATATCATGACAAATAACAATAAATTAGTTGTTAAAGATAATGCTCTTATCGATGCTTCTTTTAACTTATCACTCATAGAGCAACGTATTATGCTCTTGGCCATAGTTGGAGCTAGAGAGTCTTCTAATCTCACGCCAGATACACCAATAGAAGTGCTTGTAAGCGACTACATTCATCAATTTAAAGTGGATAGTAATAATGCCTATGGCTTGCTCAGAGAGGCAGCAAAAACACTAAAAAGAAGGGAGTTCAGTTATTTAGATAGATATAAGGGCCTAGAGGCTCTTACTACAGCAAATTGGGTAAACAAAGTGACCTATGTAGATTCTAATGGTCTTATTGTTTTATACCTTAGCAACGAAGTTATCAGCTTAATTAGCCGATTAAGCGAACAATTTACCAAATATCATATAGAGCAAGTATCTGATTTTAGAAGTAAATATAGCATAAGACTATATGAGCTATTAATTAAATGGTTGAATGTCGCAAAAACTGAGAAATATAGTATTAACGATCTTAGATCAAAGTTAGGTCTTGACGCGACTGAATATTCAACAATGTCTAACTTTAAATCCAACGTATTAGACAGAGCAGTAAGTGAAATTAATAAACACACTGATATTACCGTTGACTATGACCAATTCAAAAAAGGACGAGTTATCACTGACATTCAATTCAGAATTAAATCGAAAGTTAGGCCATCTCAACAAGAATTAACTAGAACGCCCCAAACAGCATTCCAACAAATGACAGATGCTCAAATCAATATGTTTGGCAATCAGCTTTCACGACTACCTGAATTTTCAAACTTAGCAAATGGTAATGAAAGCTATGAGAGCCTAGCCGCGAAAATCAAAGAAATGCTAAGAGATCCAATACAGCAAAAACAGTTTTTGCCTCATCTAAAAAACTTAGGCTTTAAAGCTTGAGTGTATTGGAGAATACACATATTGTATTCTCCAATACGTTTTCAAAATACACAGCAATACACTATGAATACAGCTACAAAATACAGTGTTAGTGATGCTGCAACCCTGTATAAAAAATCTCGAGCTACGCTATATAAAGATATAAAAAACGGTGTGTTAAGCCGTGACCACGATGGTTTTATAGATTTTTCAGAACTTCTTCGTGTCTATGGAGAACCTTTTGGAGTAAAACAAGTAAAACGTATCGATACGTCTCCAATACAAAATCAAAATACATCTGAATACACTGATAAAACAGTTGTAGAACTCAAAAACCAAATTGATTTTCTAAAAAAACAGTTAGAAAAAGCCGAAGATCGTGAAGCCAAGGCAAATGCTCGTATAGATACACTGCTAACACTCATTGAAATGAAGCCCCCACAATCCAATATGACTACGTTTACCGATCAGAAATCTGCTCCAGATATAGCAACAGATACTCGGTCAGAACTCGAACCGAAAGATGACGGATTGACTACTCCAGTCGAAACAGAAAATAAGCGTATTCCAGTGCCAGAGCACGTAGAACCAGAGCAGCCGAAAAGAGGCTTTCTCAGTCGCTTTTTCTTACCGAATGGGTGAGAGCATTGTTGACTGTAGCTAATCAAAATTGTGGAACATTGATTAAAAAACATACGTGGAACGTGAATAGTCACGAAAAAGCCGTTCCAGTGCGCTGAACCCTAGAACGGCTTACTTTAAGATATTGATGCAAAAAGGAAAAGTTCAAGTATTTCGCATAAGGTGTATTATGTTAATTTTAGATAAACTATAGAATCCATTAGTTTTTAAACCAATAAATTAAATATTTTATGGAACTCCAGAATATTTATTCAGGCGATACTTAAGCAATAAGGGTAGGGTGATTACATAAAGTATTGCAGCTAATGCCCATACCATTCCAGGAGCTGATGCCTGAGTCATAAAATAGAGGCTAGTAACTAATACAGGACCAATTATAGCCCCCAGACTATTAAAACTGCTTAATAGCCCTTGTAATTCACCTTGTCTTTCATCACTAATACCTCTGGACATCATTGCTTGCAAAGCAGGAACGGCTACTCCACCAAGGGCAAACAATGGTAACAACGCAAAAGGCACCCATTCTTCAACAGCAATAGATAAAAGAAGTAAACCAATTGCATCGCAAGCTATTCCACATAACAACGTATTTTTCTCTCCAAACCTCTTTACCATAGGGGCGATAGCAAAAGCCTGTGCAATAGAATGGCATATTCCATAACTAGCAAGGGAAACACCTGCAATAAATATACTCCAGCCATAACGATCCTGCCCATAGATAACCCATAAAGTTGCGGGGACTTGTGAAACCAATGTGATAATTAAAAAGATACCAAGCAATGGAGCCATATTAGGTTGAGTGATCAAATAGGATAATTTCTTTAATATTGATTGCTCCTGAACCTTCTCAGTCATTTTATTGCTGTGTTTTGATTCTTTTAATAAGACTGCTGTCATTATTAAATTAATCCCATTCATAAAAGCAGCAGCAAAGAACGGTGCATGTAAGTTCCATTCACCCAAAACTCCACCTATTACCGGACCCGCTATAAACCCAATACCAAAGACAGCTCCAAGGAGACCAAACCTTTTTGCACGCTCATGGGCTGGAGTAATATCTGAAACATAAGCTGTTGCAACAGCCATGTTGGCACCTGTAATTCCCGCAAAAATACGACCAATATATAGCCACAATAGAGAAGGAGCAGCAGCCATTAGGAGATAATCAGCCGTTGCACCAGCAATTGAAATAATTAATACAGGTCGACGTCCAAATCGGTCACTCAACGCTCCAAGGATAGGTGCAAAAATGAACTGCATCAGAGCATACACAGCTAATAAAGCACCATAGTGAACACCGCCTGCTTCAGCTCCAGCCAATGACCGTAATAATTCAGGCAAGATCGGCATAATTAAACCAATCCCAACAGCATCCAGAAATATAGTGATTAAAATCACGCTCAATGATTTCTTCACAAATGCCTTCTCTAGCAATGATAGAATTAATATTCTCTCACACACTCCCTATCAGTGATAGATTTATGAGTAAAAAAGATATTGCACCTCAACGTCTGACACGTGAAATAGTCCTGCGTACCGCATTGGATATGTTGAATGAAGAAGGCATAGATTCAATAACCACACGCAAGCTAGCTCAACGATTGGGTATTAAATCTCCAACTCTATATTGGCATTTCAAGAATAAATCCTTGTTAATGGAAGCAATGGCGGAAACCATTATAAATGAACACCATTTAGTTTCTTTACCCATCGATGGGATGACATGGCAAGATTGGTTGCTCGCTAATTCTGTAAGCTTTCGTCGAGCACTACTAGCTTACCGTGATGGTGCTCGTCTACATGCAAGAACTAGCCCCAGTCAAGGACATTTCAACACGATTGAGGCCCAAGTTGCGCTGTTATCTCATGCTGGGTTTTCTCCTGTTGAAGCAGTTGCATTACTTATGACATTAGGAAGGTTTATTGTTGGGTGGGTCCTTGAGGAGCAGCAAGAAGAAATAAGATCAGACCCACCATTCGAAGCCGATCCAACTATATATCCACTCATGCTCCAAGGAGTGAATACCTTACAAAATATGAATGCGGATGACATTTTTGAAAATGGGATTCGTATGGTGATTATCGGTGCTGAAAGACAACTTGATATTAAAATGCAAACTTAACTCTATACTGCTTTAAGCAACTGTTCTATTTAGTAATAAAGCTTTTATCCTTAATTATTTAACATAATAGAGCTTATACGAAATGCACTATAAAAATACGTTGTTTTTCATATAGTTAAAAATTTTTGACTGACCTCGAAAACAGCAAAAAGCCGACTTAGAAACAAGTCGGCTTTTTTATGAGCAGATTTGATACTTCTTGCCAATAAATACGGTTAATATTTAATCAAAATGAAGCTTTAGTGTGTGTTATCAACCCACTCAGGACTTAAATCATCCCCAATTTCTGCGGACAACTCTTGGGATAAAAATAGGCCAACTATGTAAGCTAAAACTTACATAAATTTAAGGATTTTGCGGATTGGTAATTCAATGCATTAATCCTATGATGGCTATATAGGGAACAGGATGTTTCCAGAAAAACAAGAATAAGAAAGTAGCGCAAGGAATGGGCAGCACGAGATCAGCAAGACGAGCAACCCAATCTAAAAAAGCCCGACAGGATGTCGGGCTTTTTTACTATAAATTAGATATCTATATTAGTTAAACGTTCTAATTGATTTAACCAATTATTAAAACCAACACATTTTTCTCTCATTTCATTAATACCAACATCTAGCGCAATTAGAGATCCCAAAAATACTTTGTCGTATCCACGACTTAAGTTTTTGAGTCGTTTGCTTGGAGCTGTTTGAGGACTATTATTAATATGTTCGGGCGTATCAAATTCATTAATAATAGTTTCTACAGAAGATAAACTTACTCCCAGATTTGAAGCTATTGCTTCACTAGCAGAGAATAATAACCCTTCAAACTCATACATTTGCACGTAAGGTATGAATCTTCTAATTTTGTTTTCACCTAGATCATCAGATAATTTTTGTAAAAATGCATCTTCTAAGACTTGTTTTTTACTATTTAAATTAGTATGCCCTAAAGCTATTTGTTTTCCTGGGAAATCTGGATGGAGGCCATAGAAATCGAAAAATGTAGTGCAATATGCTTCTTCATCATTTAATCGATTTTCAATATCCGTTTTCATTCTACTATATTTAACATTACCACCTTTATGACCCGGCCTACCAATTAGAGCTGGATATAAATAAATTCCTTTACGGCTAAAATCAGGCATAAGAACTTCATTAATAAAGGTTTCTTCTGTTTGACCTTCACAGATAATATGAACTCTTACCATGCTGTAGGTCTCCCACCCAAAATATTTTTTTCCCACAATTCGCCTGTAGAATAATCTTCTAACCAGCCTTCATATTCTTGTATCTCTAATTTTTTAAACTTAGTACCGTCCTTATCTCTTTCTACAATAATTAAATCTTCAAGTTCAAATTGATCAACCAATGGAACTGATTGAGTAGAAATAATAACTTGCATCCTTTCTGAGGCAGATTTCAACAATCCCCCCAATAAAGTTATGGCATAGGGATGTAAGCCTAATTCAGGCTCATCAATAATTATAGTTGTTGGTGGATCAGGCTGTAATAATGCTGTAGCCAAGCATATGAATCTTAAAGAACCATCAGAAAGCTGACTAGGCCATAATTTATAATCACTGTCTTTTTGCTTCCAAATGAGTCTTAATTGTTCTTCACCAGTTGGAAGTTCCTTTGGTTCTAAAACAAAGTCATCAAAATACGGAATTGCTAACCCTATAACTTTTACTATTTTTTTGTAGTGAAGTTCATTTTTCTCTCTCATCTCATATAAAAATGCTGCTAGGTTTTCTGCTGAGGGTCTTAAATAAGCATTATCATGTACAGAACAAGCCCTTTTTACAGCGGCTGTATCGCTAGTATCATGAAAGTGATATATACGCCATTTTTTGATGGCATCATAACAATACATTGAGATTGGATCTTTTTCTTTAACGTATTTAGGCAATAGCGCTTCTGTATGGCCACTACCTAATAGCTTTCTACTAGTAAAATTACCAGCAAAATATGTTCTTTCTTCCTCAAAATATAATTCACCATTAACAGTAGGTTTTAAGGTCAAAAGATAACCATTATTCCCAAAATACACCTCTGTTGATATTGCATCAGTATATTTAATTCCATCACAAAGAAGTCTCTCTGCTCCCCCTTGTTGAGAAACAAATATTTGTAATTTTCTATCTAAGATGGCGCTTAACAACCTAAAATAAGAGACTAGATTACTTTTACCAACCCCATTTGCACCAATTAAAACATTTAGGTTTTTTAGCTCAAGATCCACATTTTTCAATGATTTATAGCCAGAAATCTTAAGGTGCTTAATAGGTCTACTCATTTTACTAATACCTTAAAAATTGCGTAATGTTATTATTTTAAACTGCTAATTAAAACTTTAATTACTTAATATCGTATTTTACTACTTTCATTTAACATAAAATCTCTTATGCGAATTCTAGCCCTGCATAGTGCTAGATATAGCGATTAGACCCAATTCTCTAGCTTTAGACCATCAATCCGTTCAAATTCTTTTGTATTGTTCGTTACTAATACAACATCCAATGCCAAAGCATGAGCAGCGATCAGCATATCTAAGCTGCCAATCGGTTTGCCTATGGATTGAAGATCTTGGCGTAATTTGGCGTAATGCCAAATTGCTTGTTCATCGTAAGGAAGAATCTCTAAAGGTGACAAAAACTTGTTTAATGCCTGTTTATTGCGTTCAGATCCAGACTTCTCTACACCGAAAGCCAGCTCAGATGCCGTGATACTTGAAATCGCAAGCTGGCCGAGTTGATATTGCTTAAAGCGTTCAAAAACGTGTTGAGGCTTGTTGTTGATGACATAGATACAAATATTTGTGTCTAAGAGGTAAATCATTTGAACTCCTCACGGAACTGTTCGCCTTGATCAGCTCGCTCCAACTGGAATCCAACCTCAAACTCATTGATGGCTTCTAACATGACATCCCAAGGGTTATCGATTGGCATCAACAAAACGCCACGTCCGAAGCTTTTGATGGCCACTTCAGTGCCATTGAAACGAAAGGCCTTAGGCAAGCGAACCGCTTGACTGCGACCAGTTTGAAATACTTTGGCAATTTCCATGTTGACCTCCAGATACACAAGATATATATCACTGATATATACCATAGCATTAAAGTGTGTAGAGTCAAAGTACAATTAAAATCATGAGACAATAAAAAACCCCGACATCCTGTCGGGGTTTTTCGTATTGGGCTGTTAAGCATGACTCCTGTCTTGCTTCACGATCCTGGTGCGCTGATTTCTTATTGTTATCTGGAACATCCTGTTCTCAATGAGTTCATAATAGGAAATTGAACTGAGTATGGCTATTAGTGAATTTCCTGAATGGCTGTACGCCATAGCGTACATGGACATATCCTCAAATTATCCCGATATTTGTCCGCAGGAAATGGGGATAAAAGTGGGTTGTTGGGGCATTGAGAAATCAGGAAAAATTGAAATTTTGAGTATTTTTTAACCGATTTTATTGGCTAAAAGTGACAAAAATGCTTAAAAAGCAGCCGACTTGTTTCTGAGTCGGCATTTTGGTGTTTTTTGGGGTTATGTAAAATTTATAAGATTTTGATTTTATTAAAATAATAAAGATTTATTTCGTATAACGCCCATTATGTTAAATGAGGTTTGATAAAGGTCTGAACTACTTAAAATCCGAGTTCTATATTTATCGTATCTCGCTTCTTATCAAGCTCTGTAATGATAGTAAAACCTCTACTTCGTAATTCATTTTCGAGAGCAACGACATGTTCTGAGGCAGTGGCACCAGCAGGAAATAAAAATAAACCGCTACGTCTTCCAACTTTAGACAAGCTTTCTGCCCCTGTTAGAATTTTATTTAACATGTCTGAATAGCTTACTTGTATTTCAGAAGCATTCTGACGTGCTTGTTCTGCATTAAATGAATTTGTCATTTTTGTGGCTCTTCTTATTTGCAAAGAGTGTTATAGCAATTTAACTTGAAGAATTAAACTTAATTTTGGTTCTTTTGGGGCTGAAAAAATGAGTATTTTGTTATAAGTTTTTTCACTAATTTTAAGATTCTCTAAAATTAACATAATACGCCTTATGCGAAGCTATGAGTCCTTATTCTGTAAGGCATTCATAGCTCGCCACTTCATCATTAACACCTCATCTTCCTCCTCAAAGGTCGACTCACCTGAAGCAATCCGCTCAATCATCGCATCGACATACACTTGACTGGCATCAATCACATGCTGCTCAAACTCATGCTCCACGATCCCTTGCGTTGCCTTAAAAGCAGCTCGAATTCGATCTGCATCTACTGGATTTTTCATACTTGGTCACGCTGCTCTGATTTATAACTTGGATGATCTTTGAGATAGGCAATAAAACTGTCTAAACGTTTGCTATCCAATCGTGATTCATCAGGATGATCCACATGCTGCAATAGGTTCTGACCTAAAAAAAACTGCTCAAACTGTGCCTTAAAATACTCAGGAATATCAGACACCAATACATAGCTATCATCTGATTTCAGTTGATACCGTGGGATCTGAATCAACTCAAGTAAATGTTTCTTCCACAATAGACTAGCCCGAAGCTGATCATTCACTGGATGATGGGGATCATGTGCAGCAGCACGTTGATCGTCAAATAAACCCTCAAGAATTTGTTTTCCAGTCTTCATACGACCTCCAAAAGCTTTATTTAAAACCTCACAATATTCCTAGAACCATGATGGCGTATAACTATCATCACGATCCAAGTCTTGATTTTTACGCTGCTCTAAGGCTTGGTTGTACTCCTTTTGATAGATCTGGAGCTTGTTAAATTGTCGAATCTGTTGAATGGTTTGCTTCTGTGCCTCAACTTCAAGCTGAATAATTGGATCAGCACTTTTCAACTTCCATCGGTAGATCTGTGGAACATCCTGCAATTGCGTTCCATACTTCTGGTTAAATTCCTGATTAGACAGATGACTCACTCGATTTGGAACAACAATCTCCATACCCTCCAGAATTATGGTCTTCATCGGTGCATGCATTTCCAAAGCCTGATTAATCAGCTGCTCAGTTTTTTCTCGAAAAGCTTTCACCTGATCACGGCCAAAGCCCAACGCATCAGCCGTTAATTTCTGTGCGCCACCCTTAGTAGGATTCTTTGGACGATACTGCTTAAAAAACTGCTCTGGTGGTCGTTCAATCCCATCGGACAGACTCCGTTCAGAATACATCAGATGCAAATGCGGTTGATCTTCACCTGTCAGCTCACTCGGATGATTATGCACCGCTGCGGTATAAGGGAACTGATACTGATCAGCAAATTCCTGAATAAAGGCCTCGACCAATTCTTTACGCTGCTGTTTCGACAATTCTTTTGGTAAAGCCACAGTCAACGTTGAACTGGTTCGACCTCGAGCAATCTCATAACGATCCGCACTATGCCAAAAGCTTGCAGGCGCATCGACAGCCCATGCAGGCATATTTCCAGAACGCACAAACTCCAATTCCTCATCGGCCTTTTGCTCGGCAAAATGCGCGGTTCGAGTCAGATAATGGAAGGTATTCTTGGAACTGGAATCCTTCTTCACATTGTGCCGAATATTCATGTAAAACATGCCGAATTCACCTGAGATCCAATTCGCAAAGGAGGCTCTCCGCAGGAGCGAGGAGGAGTGTCTTTTTTTGACAATAATCGCTTTAGCGGTTATTGTCAAAAAAAGACACGGAAACGAGATAAACTATTTTTTATGCATAGCAGAAAAAATAGTTTAAACGCCCACAACATGACGCTAACATGGAGCCAATTCACGGCAAAATGAGATCCAAATGGCAGGACGCAAAGCGTTAGTTCTCACAGCAAAAGAAATCAACGAACTCGGCACGCACATCCTCAATCTACCGTTCAAACGCCGAGTTGAAGAACGTTGCTTGCACATGCTCAAAAACAAAAAAAGTCTTCAGGATCTCAGTGAGCAAGACCGACAACTCATCCAGAAATGTCGCTATGAACGCAATGCCTACAACAAACGCATGCTTCAGCTGCAACTGATCCAACAGACAGAACCTACCAAACGCAATGCACTGCAACAAAACATCCTCAAGCTCCATCAAAAACATGACATCGATGCCTACTTTGCCATGCACGATGCACTGGATGAGATCCTCAAGACACAACGCCACCAAACCGCAGCGAAAAACCTGAATCAGAAAATAGAAAAAGCCCTGAATCCAGAACAACAAAAGGAAAAACAAAGTCAGAAACAACAGAAAAAACGAGAAGACCAGATCAAATACTTTATCGGTTCACTCTATCTAGGTATTTTTGAACGAGCAAAGTTTCAAATAACCCACTCCAATCAGGACTTGGACAACCTGAAAACCTTATTTCGTATGGCCTTGATCGGTAAAACTATGCAACAAACTAACAAGGATCTACAGACAGTCACCCAAGAAATTGCCAACTCAAGCCAATACCAAGAAATTGAACGATTTATACAAGAAGCCAAACAAGATCCAAGAAACCCATTCAACAAAACACCAGAGCAATAAACAAATATCACGTTTAAACGCTGTATTTTCGCCATAGTACGATCATTTCAAACTGAACTAGAGATCAGTACCCAAAAAACAAAAAAGTGCCTCTAAACGCAAATAGAAGCAAATAACACTGCATCTATAAACGATAAGAACAGCTTAACCAAGCGAGTGTCTACGAGCGACATCCCCCAAATTCGCGCCTCGGCCCTCTGAAAAACCGCTTTTTTAGGTTAACAAACCTAAAAAAGTGAAGTTTAGATGTAGAAATTTGAGTCTAGACCGAGCGAAGCGAGCATAAAGCTCTATGAGCGAAGCGAATTCCGAGTTGCTTTTGCTCTTGCCTTTGCTTTTTCTCAAATTCACAACGAAAAGAACCAAAAAATTGCCCCCAGAATCGAGCGTAAGCGAGATTCAATAGAGTTTGAGCGTAGCGAAAACCAAGGGCAATTTTGACCAGACAAGGCTTTTAATTATTTTTAATAGTTTTTAATGCTTTTAGATAAGCTAAAAGCCTTTAATAGCAAATGTTTCAAAGCTTATAAAACTAGGTTTATCGACCCATAAAACTAGGTTTATCGACCCATAAAACTAGGTTTATCGACCCATAAAACTAGGTTTATCGACCTAATTAATAGGTCGTTTTACAACCTAGTTAAAATAGTTTATGGTATGACCTAGTTAAATTTGATTTATATTAAAAAAATGGCCGAGTTAGTTGTAAAAGATAATGCTCTGATTCAAGCAAGTTATACATTAGATACTGTTGAGCAACGTCTTATTCTTTTGGCAATAGCTGAAGCAAGAGAAACGGGTCAAGGCATCACGGAAAATAGCTTGTTGGAAGTTCATGCTAGTAGCTACATAAATACTTTTAATGTTGAAAAACATACTGCATATACCGTTCTTAGGGATGCCTCGAGAAGCTTATTTGATCGTTATGTTACGTATCACGATATAAATCCAAAAACAGGTAAAGACAGAAGTTTCCATTGTAGATGGGTGGATAAAATTGGTTATGAACATCAATCAGGAGTTGTATTCTTACGTTTCACTCAAGATATTGTTCCTCTAATTACCAGATTAGAAGAAAATTTTACTAAATATGAAATACAACAAGTTTCCAAATTAACAAGTACATACGCCATTCGCTTATATGAGCTACTAATCCAATGGAGATCTAGTGGCCAAACACCAGTTTTTAATCTATCAACCTTTAGACAACAACTAGGCGTTGAAGCTACTCAATACAAGACTATGAGTAATTTTAAAACCTATGTCCTAGATTTTGCCTTGAAACAAGTTAATGAACTAACAGATATAACTGCTAACTATCAACAACATAAAACTGGCAGAACAATTTCTGGTTTCTCCTTCACATTCAAACAAAAACAGGAACGTAAAAAAGTTAAGCCTAAAAAAGCTAACCTAACAGAGAAACAACTAGATTTATTTGCAAATAAGTTGGCTTATGACTCTGCTTTTTCTAGCCAATTTAGTGAAGCTGGTGAAAGCTATGAAAACTTTGCCAAAAGGATTAAACAACTATTAAAAGACCCTGTAAATTTAGACAAATATTCAGATTATTTAGACAATTTAGATTTAAAAGTTTAGTCTATAAAGGTTGTCTAATAGACAGCCTATTAGACATATTATTTTTACAAGATTAGGCATAGTTTTACACAATGAAAAGTCTTTCTGTTGTTGAGTTATCTAAGTTATATAGCATAAATAGACAAACTATTTATAATCATATAAATAAAGGAATATTAAGCAAAAATTCAGATAATAAAATTGATTTATCTGAAGCAATCCGTGTGTTCGGTGAACCATCTAAAAAACAAAGTGTAAAAGAACCTGTAAAAGTAGACAGTCAAAATTCGACAGAAAATTTACTGCTTAGACAACAAATAGACATGTTAAAAAATCAACTTGAAGATGCTAAAGAACGTGAATCTTTTTATCAGAATCAAATTGAGACGATGCAACGTCTACTAGAAGCCCCAAAAGCTAATATAACTACGTTTATCGATCAAAAACATGAGCAAAATATAGCAACAGATCCTCAGAAAGAACCTGAGCTGAAAGCTGATGAATTGACTACTCCAGTTGAAACTGAAAATAAGCGCATACCTGTGCCTGAACACATTGAACCAGAGCCTGAGAAAAGAGGGTTTTGGAGTCGTTTTTTTAGACCCTATGATTAATCAAGATTGTTTAATCTAGATGAATAAAAATACAGAAAAATGATCATGGAATAGACGTGGAACGTGAATAGTCACGAAAAAGCCGCTCCAGTGCGCTGAACTCTAGAACGCCTTACTTTAAGATATTGATGCGAAAGGAAAAGTTAAAGTGTTTCGCATAAGGCGTATTATTATTAAATCAGCTAAGACTGAACTAATAGAGTAGATAATTAAATGACTTTGACCCAAACTTTTCTAAACCAAATCATTTTTAACATAGATAAACATCAGGCAGCTCACATAAGAAATGAAACCAAAAGAATTACACATTTAGGGAATATTGATTTTAGTGAATTAACCCAAAAACAAAAGAATGCGGTATTAAAGACAACTGACAGATTATTAAATAATTTCAGGATATTACATAGTGATATGGAAAAGATATTTAAAAATGAAAACAACTTTACTGAGTTCTTTAGAATAATCCGCTTCCCTAAAGACGCTGAGTTTTCATTGTTTTGGGATCATATCCAGTTAGTTGATAACGTTAATAATGATTTAAATGAGCATAACTTTAATCAGTTAAAGCATTTTTTGACTAGTTTTGGTCCCTTAAAAATTCAAGATCAAACTTTAGATGATTTTTGGAAAGAAGCTATTAGTCTCAATAATTCCGATATCCTTTCACAAACTGTATTTACCTTAAATCTTTATTCTATTCTTTCTCATTTAGATCTATTAACTCATCGTTTGCTCTTTAATGATATTGAGCCAATATGTTTGGGCTGGCTATTCCAAAAAAAATTGAACCCAAAAAACTTTCAGTGCAAGGATGGTAAGTTTACTAAAACTAGTAAACATAAGGCTTTATGGACTAATCCTAGTCGTAGCTTATTGACTCTAATGGCAACATTTGCCGCTTTAAAGCTAGATGATAAAAAGCCCTCTACTTGCCGTGGTTTAAATTTTTCAAACTATTTACTAAATTACACTGATAAAAAAGACAACTTTATAAGAAAAGCTAATGAAGGCTTTCCTATTAGCTATACAGATTTCATCTGGTTGCTTTCAGAAAAAACTGAACGCAATGATATTCAAACTGCTGTTTCAAAAGAGATTACTCAAGAAACAATAAATATTTTGCTAGATGTGAAAGCTGAATACAAGTCTTATAACCATATGTTTTTAATATGGTTTATATATAGATTTTTCCAGAATGACTGTGAGTCTAGACCTAAAAATGAGGCCTTTATGCATGGGATCTATTATGAGTTTTGGGAGCTGTTTTCTGATTATTATAAAAATAGAATCTCTTATTCAGAGTCAAGCCAATGGCCTAGTGATTTAAAAGAGCTTGCTCAACCAGCTATGGATTAAACAAGCTCTAGATACTTAAAAATTACTTACCTTTAGGAGGATTATTTCCGCGACCGCCACCAGATGGATTACCGGTTGTACTTGGTCCATTTACTAACTTACCCATAGCATTGTCCTTTCATTTAATTAACTTGGTGATATAAATATATCTATATTTAAAAGATCACTATTCCCTAAAAAATAACTTTTTTAGATCAAAAAATAACCAATCATAAATTATCTAAAAGCTTGTAAGATTCCCT
>NZ_CP184160.1:0-3259017 GCF_048585715.1 Acinetobacter sp. LF10 | reverse complement strand
GTGCATCCCCTAATATCCATTTTAAATTCAAAAATAAAGAAACCACCAACCCCATCTTTCGAAGGGGTCGCCATTCTAACCAAGTTATCCACATCTGTCAGGCAAATTTATGAGACTTTTGCCGAAAAAGAAAGCATTTGATTATAAATTTAAATTTAAAACCACTTGTGTATAACTTTTTGCACAAGCTGTGGATAGTTTTGATTTTAAAGTTATCCACAATTTATAAAATTAATAAAAACATGGTTATCCACAAAGTAACTTTATGTTTACTAATATAAAAACATCAATTTCCACAGAAAAACTGGATGCTAATAAGAATAAATTTAAATTTTAAAATTTGAATTTACTTATAGGATAGGATTGGATTGTGGATAACTAAGCATATCGAAATTTAAATTTAAAATCCAAGAATTAAATTTAAAATTAGAATCTTGATTGTTGATAAGCCTGTATGTAAGCTGTGAATATAGTTGAATATTGATATAATATAAAGAGATAGCTTGTGTATATTTTTTGTTTTCCATTATATGAAATATTTACTAGGTGTCTTATTGCTTCAAAACAGAACAAACAAAATGTAAAGTTTTTGATTTTCCATTGACAGCGTAAACATTGCACAATAAAATCGCGGACCTTTATAGAAAGATCATTTTGGGAGTTTCGATATGAAACGTACTTTCCAACCATCTGAATTAAAGCGTAAACGCGTTCATGGTTTCCGCGCTCGTATGGCTACTAAAGCAGGTCGTCAAGTTTTAGCTCGTCGTCGTGCAAAAGGTCGTCATAGCTTAACTGTTTAATACTGTTAAGCTGACCAGATTTGGGTGATGGCACTTTACAGTTTCGGCATTGAATCTCGTATTCGTTGTGCCGCTGATTACAAAAGTGTATTTGATGGTGCACTTTTTAAAGTGCACCAGCCCCATTTCCTTTTTTTAGCAAGATTAACCGAACAGCCAAACAGCCGTTTGGGTATTGTTGTTGCTAAAAAGAAAGTGCGTCGTGCTCATGAACGAAATCGAATAAAACGTCTTGCTCGGGAGAGCTTTCGCTTACACAAAGTGCAATTTAATGCTGATATCGATATTGTGGTAATGCCTAAAGTTGGTATAGAAGCAATCGCAAATCAAGAATTACATCAACAATTAGAGTTTGCTTGGCAAAAATTACAACGCTTAGCAAAAAAGCATTCAAAAGCTGTTATAACATCCTCACAAAATTAGAGATCTCCAATGGTACGATTACTACATTGGTTGATAAGATGTTACCAGATTGCTATTAGTCCATTATTGGGTCCTCGTTGTCGCTATATTCCTACTTGCTCGCAATATGCGATTGAAGCATTGCAAACACATGGTACGGTCAAAGGTGTCTGGTTATCGACTAAACGAATTTGCCGTTGTCATCCTTGGGGCGGCTCAGGCTACGATCCAGTACCACGCAAAGCACTTCGTTTTATTTCGTTTCATCAAATAGATTCTCAAATGCATCACGTTGCTGTACCCTTTCGTGATCGTTTATTCAAGCAAAATCTCTCTAACCATTTGGGATTATAGATATGCAACAATGGGCCAGATTTGCAATTCTTGGAGCCATGTTTGTTACCGCATATTTGCTTATTTTGGCTTGGCAAAAAGATTATGGTCATGCTGCACCAGCACCGCAACAACAAGCGGCGACTGTGACTGCACATGAAGTATCAGCAGATTTGCCAAACGCTCAAAATGCAACAGCGGCTTCAGACTTGCCACAAGCAAATGTGACTGCATCACAAACCACAGAACATAATACATCTGTGAGTCAGCAACTGATTTCAGTACAAACTGACCTTTATCACCTTTGGATCAATCCAAAAGGTGGTGATATCGTCCGTATTGAATTGTTAAGCCATGATGAAAGCAAAGACAGCGACAAACCGTTTGTCATGCTGGAAAGTGATGCGAAACGTACCTACGTCGCTCAATCGGGGTTAATTGGTTTAAATGGGCCAGATAGCAGCCGTGGCGGCCGTCCAATGTATGATGTTGAGAAAACAGCATACACCTTGGCAGATGCGAAAAGTGTAGCGTCGAAAGATGGTAAAACACATCAAGTGTTGACTGTGCCGTTGGTATTTAAAACACCTGAAGGTGTGGAAGTGATCAAGTCGTTCACCTTCACGCAAGGCGATTACCCAATTACTGTTAAACATCAAGTTATTAACCGTAGTCAGCAAAACTGGCAAGGTCAAATGTTTGGTCAGTTAAAGCGTGATAATTCGGATGATCCAGGCAAGTCTTCACAAGGTATTTTCACCTTAGGTACTTATCTTGGTGGCGCTTGGGGTACACCAGAAGCGCATTATAACAAGTTAAAATTTGCCAATTTTAATGACGAAAAATTAAATGTTGAAGCCAAAGGTGGCTGGGTTGCCATGGTTCAGCATTATTTTGTCAGTGCTTGGATTCCTGGGAATTTAAAACTGACTCAGGCTGATGGTCAGCCTTATGCTGCGAAATTAGAATCACGTCAGTCTAATGATAAAATGAATATCATGGGCTTTACCTCTCCTGTGATCAATGTCCCTGCTGGTACTTCAATGGAAGTAGACGCAAAATTGTATGCCGGTCCAAAAGTTCAATCTGAACTTAAAGATTTAGCTGCTGGTTTAAACCAAACTGTAGACTATGGTTGGTTATGGCCGATCGCTAAATTATTGTTCTTGGGCTTGCAATTTTTCCATAACATTATCGGTAACTGGGGATGGTCAATTATCTTATTGACGATCTTAGTGAAGTTGATTTTATGGCCACTTTCTTCAAAAAGTTATCGTTCGATGGCGAAAATGCGTGTGATTGCACCAGAAATGCAACGCATGAAAGAAGAATTTGGCGAAGACCGCATGCGTTTCTCTCAAGAAATGATGGCACTTTATAAGCGTGAACAAGTTAACCCATTGTCTGGTTGCTTGCCATTGCTATTACAAATGCCAATTTTCTTAGCCTTGTATTGGGTATTGATGGAATCTGTTGAACTCCGTCATGCACCGTGGTTAGGTTGGATTCAAGATTTATCTGCGATGGATCCATGGTTTATCTTGCCGTTGATCATGGGTGTGACCATGTTCGTTCAGCAAATGTTGAACCCTCAACCAACTGATCCAATGCAAGCCAAAGTATTCCGTATCATGCCAATTATGTTTACGGTATTCATGTTGTTCTTCCCTGCAGGCCTCGTGCTTTACTGGATCGTCAACAATAGTATTACCATTTTGCAACAATGGTTTATTAACAAAGGTGTCGAAAAAGACCGTCTCAACAAAGTTGAGCCGAGCGCTTAAGTTCGAACTTTTACTGAATAAATCCGCTTAAGATGGTAATCTTAGGCGGATTTTTCTTTGTCTGTATTTAGGGTTCCTGTTTCATAACCCTTGTGTTTTTTAGGTGAATTTAACATGCAACATCAAACCACAATTGCTGCGATTGCTACCCCATTAGGTCGTGGTGGTGTGGGCGTGATTCGACTTTCTGGCCCTAAAGCTTATGCCATTGCTGAACAGTTGACCCAAAAACAATTACCTGCTGCACGAATGGCAGGCTTCCGTCAGTTTTGTGATGCCGATGGCTCGGTGATGGATGAAGGGATCGTATTATGTTTCCCTAACCCACATTCGTTTACGGGTGAAGATGTGGTGGAGTTACAAGGGCATGGTGGTCCTGTGATTCAGAATGCGTTATTAGCACGTTTACTTGACTTGGGTGCTACTGCTGCAAAAGCAGGTGAATTTTCTATGCGTGCTTTTGAAAATGGCAAAATGGATTTGGTGCAAGCAGAAGCAATTGCCGATTTGATTGATGCCACTTCACAGGCGGCAGCACGTTCTGCCGTCCGCTCTTTGCAAGGTGTATTCTCAACCAAAATTAATACAGTTTTAGAAAAACTAATTCACTTGCGTTTGCATGTCGAAGCGGCGATTGATTTCCCTGAAGAAGAAATTGATTTCCTTGCCGATGGCAAGATTCTGGCTTTGTTGGATGAGGTACAGGACTCAGTTCAAGCGGTACAGCAGTCTGCTCGTCAAGGACAGCTATTGCGTGAAGGTTTACAGGTGGTGATTGCGGGTAAGCCAAATGCAGGTAAATCCAGCCTGTTGAACGCGCTCGCAGGCCATGAGCGTGCCATTGTGACTGATATTGCAGGTACTACTCGTGATGTACTACATGAAAAGATCAGTTTAAATGGCTTGCCGATAACCCTAACTGATACTGCAGGTTTGCGTGAAACTGGCGATATCGTTGAGCAAGAAGGGATTCGTCGTGCAATCAAGGAAATCGAACAGGCAGATTTATTGCTGTTGGTGTATGACTTGAATCAAGGTGATGAACCATTGGAGCTTGCACATGAGTATTTTGCTGATCATTTAGAACCCAAAAGGTTGCTATTGATTGGCAATAAATGCGATTTAACGGGGCAAGATGCCACATTAAGTGATTATCAAGGCTTCCGTCATATCAGTGTCTCCGCAAAACAAGATATGGGTGTTCAGGCGCTCATAGAGGCGATTACAACGCATGCGGGCTTCCAACCTGAGGAAGACACCTTTATCGCCCGAACACGTCATTTAGATGCAATGAAGCGTACTCAGCGTTATCTTGCAGAAGCACGTGAGCAGTTAGTTGTGTTTAATGCAGGTGAACTGGTAGCTGAATCACTGCGACTGGCTCAAAATGCGTTGGGCGAAATCACTGGTGATTTCAGTGCCGATGATTTACTCGGAAAGATTTTTGGTTCGTTCTGTATTGGAAAGTAATTTTTTAAGAGTCTAAAATTTTATATAGGCATTAAGAATATCTTCTTAGTGCTTTTTTTGTAGAATTTATTGCGTATTTTATCCCAAATAAAGAATTAATTTTTTTAGATTAATAAGTAACAGCTAAAAAGTAAACATGTATGTTGTTTAAATTAATAAATAAAATACAATCACTTATGGTGGTTTTTGATTTTTTACGTATGTTTAATTGCCTAAATACACTTAAAAATTATTAATTCGTTTCATTATTTTGCTTATATAGCTTGAATTTATCTTGTGAATATAAATTAATATATTTTAAAATTAGTGATGAGAAACTGATTAAATTCTAAAATTAATATTAGGTTATATACCGTGAACTATTTTATTTTGGCTGTATTTTTTTGTATGTTTTCAACATTTATTTATGCGAAAACAGAGATCTATCAATGTAAAGAGAATGGATCTGTTATATTCCAATCCAAACCTTGCAAAGGTACAGGTCAGACTGTAGCTGATAAGGTCAAAGAACAACAACAAGCAAAAGAACGTAAACTTGCTGAAATTCAGGAAAAAGAAAAACTTTTACAAGAGAGATTAAAGCACCAACCGAAAAAAGAAGTCGGTTTTAAAGCAACTATCATAAATTTTAAGAATAAAATGATTCGTTATTGGCATGCTTTAAAGAAGAAATTTTCAATTGATTCCTAAAATATTGAATATAAATCTTTAGATTTTTAAAAAACAGCCTAAATAATTCCTATTATTTAGGCTGTTTTTTTATGTTTAAACGCCTTGCATTTCTTGCTCTTCAGAGTCTTCTTTCAGCATATTTAAAGAAGTTGCTGCACTGGCTGGAACACCTTCTTGACGAGTACTTTTCAGCTTAATTTGTAAGCGTAACTCATTCAATGAGTCAGCATTACGTAACGCTTCATCATAACTAATTGCACCTTCGTTATATAAATCAAACAAGGCCTGATCAAAAGTTTGCATACCTAATTCACGAGATTTAGTCATAATTTCTTTAAGATTATGAAATTGACCTTTTAAAATATTTTCTGCAATTAATGGTGTATTCAGTAGAATCTCTACGGCTGCACGACGACCTTGACCATCTTGAGTACGGACCAAGCGTTGAGAAATAATGGCTTTCATATTGGATGAAAGATCCATTAGTAATTGATTGCGACGTTCATCTGGAAAGAAGTTGATAATTCGATCTAAGGCTTGGTTGGCATTGTTTGCGTGGAGCGTCCCTAAACACAGATGCCCTGTTTCAGCGAAAGCAATCGCATGTTCCATGGTTTCAGTATCACGGATTTCACCGATCAGAATTACATCAGGTGCCTGACGCAAAGTGTTTTTTAAGGCATGGTGCCAAGTATGGCAATCTACACCTACTTCTCGGTGGGTAATCATTGATTTCTTATGCTTGTGTACATATTCCACGGGGTCTTCAACCGTAATAATATGCCCCGCCGAATTTTCATTACGATAATCAATCATTGCCGCTAATGAGGTTGATTTACCTGACCCCGTACTTCCTACGACTAATACTAAGCCACGTTTTTCCATCATGACATTTTTCAAAGATTCTGGAAGTTTGAGCTTTTGGAAAGTGGGTATTTCTGAGGTAATAGTTCGGATGACCATGCCGATTTGTAGTTGTTGCTTAAATACATTAACACGAAAACGAGATACATCAGGAATGTTGATTGCGAAATTACATTCCCATTCGTTTTCAAACTCTTGGCGTTGTTTTTCATTCATTAGGCTATATGCAAATAGCTTGGTTTTTTCTGCTGTTAAGATTTGCTGTCCCAACGGACGCATCAAACCTTGTAATTTTATACTCGGTGGAAAGTCTGCTGTAATAAATAAATCTGAGCCGCCATATTCGACCACTTTGGTCAGCATATGAAACATAAACGTTTTGGCTTCTTCTAATAGTTCCGAATTATACATGGATATACCTAAATTTTAAGACAAGACTGAACATAGTCAGAGGATGTGAAGTTAAAACTAATCATGCAAAGGAAAACATATCCTTATTTCTTTAAAATGAAGCCCCAAAAGTTCTGTAATTCATCTCTGTCTATTCAAGCATAATGAAAAAACAGAAGTTGCCTTGCTGATTCTGTTTTAATTATTCCAAAAATAAACCAAACGATCTAGTTTGATTTTTATTTATTATATGAATATCAATACAATGTGAGAATTTTTGTCATTTTTTTACCAAAACGAGCTTTTTTATCTGTGATTTGAAACCACTTTAAAAAAAACAGATGTTCCACGTGAAACATGACGATGATTGGTTGGCTTTTGGTTGTGACTGAGTAAGCTGTGCAATTTATGAGGATAAGCCTGATTAAAATAGCGCTAATTATGAGTTGAGTATGAGACATGTTAAAAAGAATCGCTTTATTTTCATTATTGAGTTGCACATCTGCGATGATTTTTGCAAATGTAGAAACCTTAAAAAATAATTTAAATCAGCAATATCCCAATATTCATGTTAGCAATATTCAAGCAACAGAAATGACAGGACTTTATAGTGCCAATTTAGACAATCAGATTATTTATTTGGATGAAAATGCCCAACATATGTTTATTGGTTCGATGGTTCGTTTAAAAGATCAAAAGAATCTGACCAAGGACTTGGTTCTAAAGCAAAATTCAATTGAATGGAAACAATTACCTTTAAAAGATGCAATAAAAACGGTAAAGGGCAATGGCAAACAGCAGCTCGCTATTTTTTCAGATCCGAATTGCCCATATTGTAAGAAATTAGAAGCTGAACTGGATAAGCTCAATGATGTCACCATTTATACGTTTATCTACCCATTAAAAGCACAATCGATTACGGTCTCAAAATCGATTTGGTGTGATCCTAACCAAGCTTACGCGTGGAAAAATTTATTGCAAAAGAATGTACAGCCTAAAGAAAAAAACTGTGCTAATCCGATTGATCGCAATCTAGAATTAGGGAAAAAATTAGGTATAGAAGGAACGCCAACGCTGATATTCGGGAATGGTCTGAAAATGGTTGGCGGGCGGAGTGCTGAAGACATTCGGATGATTTGGAAAGAACTCGGTTTATAAATAAAAATGCCCAATACATTGTAATAAAATGATTTGGGCATTTTTAATTTATTTTGTTCTAACTTTTCTTGGTGACTAGATTGTAGATGAATAAAATAATAATGGCACCAATGACGGATGCGATAAAGCCAGCCGCTGAGTTTTCACCATATAATCCAAGTAAGCGGCCACCGTAGGTTGCTAATAATGAACCTGCAATCCCTAATAAGGTGGTAACGATAAATCCTGCTTTATCTTCACCAGGATGCAACGCACGGGCAATTAAACCTGCAAAAAAACCGACCACAATCGCTACAATGAGAGACCACATCACCTTTTCTCCTTGTTTTACCATAGTATTTGTTTGTTATTATCCTGCTAGATTTAGCCTAACTCTGTCTGTAGTGGATTACTGAGTTATGTCGTATTTTTGTGCAATCTTTATCGTGCTTTGATTAACAAGCTAGAATAAAAAAGGCGCTTTTAGCACCTGAGTCATGCGCTGCTTCGATTACAGCGCAAGATGAAGCTTATAATTTATATATCGTTAGAGCATGTAGTGATTAAAGACCAATTTCACCGATAAAAGGAAGGTGACGATACTTCTGATCAAAATCCAGTCCATAACCAACAATAAAGCGATCTTCGACTTCAAAACCTAAGAATTTTACGTCCAAATCAATTTCACGGCGTGATGGTTTACTCACCAAAGTACACAGTTCAATTGAATTCGGGTTACGTGTTTTAAGCATTTCAACCACTTTGCTCAAGGTATTGCCTGAATCAATAATATCTTCAACAACAAGCACATCTTTACCGTGAATCTCGCCATCAAGGTCTTTTAAAATTTTGACATCGCGGGTTGAAACCGTCCCGCCACCATAGCTAGACACGGTCATAAAATCGAGTTCGTGTGGTTTTTCGATTGAACGGCATAAATCTGCCATAAAAATGACTGAGCCACGCAGTAAGCCAATCAATACCAGTTCTTTATCACTTTGAGCATAGTGTGCATTGATCTTTTCACCAAGTTCTTTGACTTTGGCTTGAATCTCTTCGCTCGAAATCATAATGCGCATTGCAATGGTCATCGGTAGATTCCTAAAACTTAAAAAAGGGAAAATAAAAAAGGTGTTGACCTGCAACACCTCGTAATCTTGAGCTAATATGGCAATTTTAAAACAAAATCAGATTTCATGCACCTTTTGATGGTGAAGAAAATGTTTCATTTTGAGCAGATGTACTGTCACGTTTCAATAGCACTACAGATCCAATAGCCAACAATAAAAATCCAAACTTTTGTTTGTTTAAAATTTTAGTTTTGACTATAGGCTTTTTGTCCATAGATATAGGTTGCCTCGACATTTCGATCATCCCCCATGGTAAATAATGCAAATAGACTATCTTCAAGTGATTTAGCACGAGACTGACGTAATTGTTGCAATGCTGTTGGCTTGAGATTTAACACCACAAAATCAGCTTCTTTACCCAAATTGAAGTTACCTAGCTTGTCATCGAGATCTAAGGCTTTTGCACCGCCTAAGGTCGCATGATACAGCGATTCGTAAGCTGATAATTTGTCAGCTTGCAACTGTTGTACTTTGTAAGCCTCATTGACCGTTTGCAATAGACTAAAAGAAGTCCCTGCCCCAATATCGGTTCCCAAACCGACCTTAACCTGTTGCTGCCATGTCTTTTTCAATGGGAATAAACCACTGCCTAAGAACAAATTTGAGGTTGGGCAGAACGCAATTGCAGAGTCAGTCTCATGCATACATTGCCATTCAGCATCTTCTAAATGAACGCAGTGAGCAAATACGGAACGCTGACCCGTTAAGCCATAATGATGATAGACATCTAAATAACCCTTTTGTACTGGGAATAGATCTTTGACCCATGCAATTTCATCTTTATTTTCGCTTAGATGAGTATGTACATAAACATCAGGATATTCAGCTTTGAGTTGCCCTGCTCTTTCAAGTTGTTCATGTGTAGAGGTTGGAGCAAAGCGTGGGGTGATGGCATATAAAGCACGACCTTGACCATGCCACTTCTCAATGAGTGCCTTAGAATCATCATAGGCGCTCTCTGCGGTATCACACAGGGCTTCAGGTGCATGACGATCCATCATGACTTTACCTGCAATTAGACGCATCTGATGATTTTCTGCGGCTTCAAATAAAGCATCTACTGATTCAGGATGAACCGTACAAAATACCAGTGCAGTGGTTGTGCCATTTTTAAGCAGTTCATTCACAAAAAACTTGGCGATCTCGCTCGCATAAGTTTTGTCTTTAAACTGGATTTCAGTTGGGAAAGTATAAGTGTTTAACCAGCTTAAAAGCTGTTCGCCGTAAGCACCGACCATTTCCGTTTGTGGAAAGTGAATATGCGTATCGATCATGCCTGGGATGATCAATTGTTCTGGATAATGCTGAATATCAACGTTTGCAGGAAGATGGTCTTGAGCATCGTTCCACGTGCCAAACCAGCGAATTTTGCCTTGTTCCGTGATGATGACACCATCTTCGAGATAACGGACTTGATCTGCAATTTGATTTGCTTGAGCAACAGTTTTTTGAATATCTAAGAAGCGACCACGGATAACAGTGATGGGAGTAGCCAAAGTCATAACAACCTACAATTTTACTTTTTTCGATTGATTGTACTCGATTTTGCTGGTTTTACTGGATTATTCGTCTAATTTAAGTATAGAAAGCCGAGCGAGGTATGAGTAATTGATTGAATCAATTCACTTTACTTTTCGGTGTAAATACGTAAATTGTCAGCAATAATTATACTTTTTGGAAAAAATAAAGATGTATTATTGGAATACCAAAGCATTAGCACATGAGTTGGCTGAGGACACTCTAAGTAAACAACATTATAAAAACTATTATCTCGCAGCGGCATTGGTGGTGAGTGCTGTGTACTATTACGGTATGTATTCCCCTTATTCTGATATTCGAGTTATTGGGATTGAAGCTGCGTTGACCCTATTGATTATGCTGATTGGGATTCAACGGACTTATCAAGCCAATGGCGCTGATCAAGGTGTCCATTTCTTAAATCGAGTCACGGCGTTGTCTTTTCCTATTTTGATGCAAAATACTGTGTTTGGAATTGTTTTTGGGCTAGTTTTATTGGGAATTTATCAATATTTTGGTTTAGCGCAAACAGCATTTGAAATGTGGTACGAATGGTGTGTTTCGGCTTTTACCATTTTTCTGCAAATTTTATTTTTTACTCGTTTGGTGTCTTATATAAAACGGGTTGCAGCGCATAGGATTTAAAGAATTAAAAGATATGAGTAAATTTTTAATTATTCCGATTCAATTGGATTATGGGGCAGAAGGCGCATTGTGGTATACCCCATATCAATCCTATAAAGAAATTATTAAGTACTGGCAAGCCATGGAGCAAGTAGGCTATCGCCATCCAACCAATTTAAGCCATTTATTTCCTCAAGGAAAACTCCAATACTTTGGAAGTAAAGATATGGGATTCTTTGATGATTTGTATTTTTCTGCACCACTTCGAATCATGATTGATGATAATTATTCTTCCTTTTTAAAATTTAAGGGTAAAGAATATTTTCATAAGGGGAAATTGTTCTTATAGTTCATGTTAAGGCTTGAATGATTCAATCTGCAAATTATTCCACAAAATAATGTGCGGCAAAATGGGCATCATTGCCAATAATGTCGTAGCAGTCTTCTCGAATAGACATGCCAGCACATTGATGTCCGACCATCCATAAACCGAGCGTTGGTAGCTGTCCTGAAAATAATGGAGTCTCTACCCATTTTTGTACCACATAGCCATATTTATCATAGTCATCAAAATAGAAACTACCAGAAGCAGCTCCTTGATCTTGACCATCTTGCAATACTCGGATATTCGCCCCTTCCCTTGCTAAGATCGGTTTTTTCACCCATTTGCCAGAGAATTTTTGCTGTGGATCAAAATGATGAGTCTCGACCAAAAGTGGGTGATTTGGATAGCGTTTCCAAAGTTCGACTAAAATCGCTTTATTGGAGAGTAGCATTTTCCAACATGGTTCGATCCAATTCGATTGCGGACTCAGATATTGAGAGAATGATTCTTCCCAAATCCATTCCCAAGGATATAACTTGAATAGGTTTTGAATCGGTCGATTATTCAGATCAACAAAACGTTGTCCATTCCAGCCAATATTTTCCATTGAAAGTTCAGAAACTTGTAGATGCGCTTGAAAAGCCGTATCCATTAAATATTCTAGATTGCCCCAATCCTCTCGCCCTGCCTCCTGACAGGCTGCAAAATGCACGTGACTTCCTCGCGGTAGAATCGTTCCCCAACGCTTAATCAAGTCTTCGTGAATACTGTTAAACTGATCTCGATTCGAAATCCCAGATACTTGTTCGATCCAGAGCCATTGTGCTACTGATGCCTCTAACAGTCCTGTGGGAGTATCAGCATTGTATTCCAGCATTTTGATATTGCGCCCATCATAGGCAAAGTCAAAGCGTCCATATAGCATTGGCGCATTTTGTCGCCAAGACTGCTCGATTTGTGCAATTGCGGCAGATGGAATCTGGAAATAATCAGGATAATTACCGCGTTGAATCAAATCACTTGTCACAGCTAAACACATTTGGTGGAGCTCATTGGCTGCATCTTCAAGCTGTTCAATTTGCTTCAATGTAAATTCGTAGGCAATTCCTTCTGACCAATAAATCGAACCATCCAGTGAGGGTAAGTTAAAGTAGTCAAAACCAATCTTTTGGTGCTCAAGCTGCCAGTCGGTACGCGGTGTAAGGATTTTTCTTTTCATCTTGAGTTTCAGTCTTTTAATTAGCCACCAAATGATGAGCCGCCACGACCGAAACCGCCACGAATAGGTGATGATACAGAATAGCGTTTTGCAGTGGTTGAAATTGAAGGTTGTCCCACACTGAGATTGGTATGTGGTCTCAAGGTGTTGCCTTTAAAAGAGACTTCACGATTATGTTGATAATATTGTGGTCCTAAATAACGCCCAGAACCAAAGCCACCATAATAACGAACGCCAGCAGTAGAACTTCCACCCCCTGAGCTATTTTCTTCTTCACAAGTTTCAGTATTCCAGTCTGTTGCACAATCATATTGATTGTTATAAACATCTTGTACTAGCGGCCCATCATTATGGCTGCAAGCACTCAGTAATAATGGTACAACTACAAGATTAATTTTTTTAGAACGCATGAGACCCCACTCATTTTAATTTGCTTGATCGACATAAATATGTGAGCAAGTCTTGTTTATTATGTTTCTGATTAAGAAAGATAAAAGTGATAAGCCGACATATCATATTGATCTGTTTTTTTAATGTATAGTCTATTCTTATATTTTAAATAATAGGGCATCCAAATTTTTATTAGATGCCCTATATGATGTATTAAGATTGCGGTTGTTTTTTGTTGTGACGTAATGACAAATAAGCAGTGATTGTCAAAGTTACAATAATAAAGCCGAGTGAGATCCAGATTGGCATATGGAATACATCAAGCAATAACATCTTCGCACCAATAAACAATAAGATAATGCCTAAACCATAAGGCAAATAATGTAATTTAGATGCAGCGCCAGCAAGTAAGAAGAACATTGCACGTAGGCCTAGAATCGCCATCAGGTTTGCAGTCAGGACAATGAACGGGTCACTGGTTACCGCGAAAATCGCAGGAATAGAGTCAACCGCGAAAATAACATCAGATGCTTCAACTAAGATTAAAACTAAAAATAAAGGTGTTGCCCATAACACGCCATTTTGACGGACGAAAAATTTATTACCTTCAAGTTGAGGGGTAATACGCATGTGTTTGCGTAACCATTTCAGTAATTTAATATCTTCAATATTGGTTTCTTCGTCTTGACCTTTCAGGAATTTAAAACCTGTATACACAAGGAATGCACCGAAGATATAAAGTACCCAAGAAAATTCTTGAACGAACCAAGCCCCAATAAAGATAAAGATGGTTCTTAAAACAATCGCACCTAATACACCATAAAGTAAGATTTTACGTTGCAATGCAGATGGAATTGCAAATGCTGCGAAGATCATCAGCCAAACGAAGACATTATCGATTGCCAGTGATTTTTCCAGTAGATAACCTGCGAAGTATTCCATGGTTTTTTGATTCGCAAGGGTGAGTCCTACTGTTTGCTGTAGATAGAGCCACAAGCCCCCACCAAATAGGATTGCTACAGTGACCCAAGCAATACTCCAGTAAGCGGCTTGCTTGATTGGAACATCTTGATTTTGTTTTTGTTTAAAGCCTAAAAAATCGACCAAAAGCATGACTGTGACAAGGCCGAAGAATACGACATACAGCCATAGATTACCGATAGTTTCCATCACAACTCCCTATCTAGCAACTGGACATAAAAAAACCTTGACCAGTTGCTAGATGAATAAATACATCTGTTTCAACATGATCAAGGTCTTGCCTACATCACAAATTGATTGTGATGCTCAGAGTCCGACTTTTTGCAAAGTGTAATGACGAAGCTCTGACACCTAAGTATTTAAACTACACTACCTAGGTTTGGAGGAGGCTACTCCCCTTGTCAAACTAATTCTGTATGGATGGTGACATCCAAATGTGTATATAGAATTACACATTTTTAGCAAATGTGCAAATCTTCAGCAAATTAAGTCAGGATTAAAAATTTTCAAAATCTCTGCGCGTAAAAACTGATGTCTTGCATTGTGTTTGACATGCTCATGCCAATACATACCCATATTGATTTTGGGTAATTCAATCGGAAGTGCATGAATCTGTAAATCTTTTGAATAGTGTAAATGTTTAAGGATACTTTGAGGGATAGTCAGTATTGCATCTGGATGCTGCGCTAATACCTGTAAAGCTGTCGAATAGTGCTGGCAGCGTAGAAAAATTTGCCGAGACAATTGTTGGCGATTAAGATAAATATCTTCCAATAATAAGCCTGTACGCCGTGATGAGACACCAATGTGTGGTGATGATAAATACAGAGATAAATCCATTTCAGCTTGCTGAGTACAGACCACAAAATGATCTTCAATCAGGTTTTCAAACTGTAAATTGGCTTGATATGGCTGTACTAAATCAATTACAAAATCAATTTGTTGTGCAGAAAGATCAGCCAACATATTTTTACGATCGAGTTTAGAGCTAAAAAACTGGATATTGAGATTTTGCTTGGCAAAGTGATTGACCAATTGAGGAAAAATAATGGGTTCGATTTCATCATGAATCGCGATTTTTATACTTTGTAGCATGCTCGGCATAAAATCTTGCTGAGGCATAGCGATCTTTTGAATACTCAATAAAGCCATTTGAATCGGCTGATAAATTTGCTCGGCATAGGGGGTGGGTAGCATTTTTTGCCCACTACGCACAAACAGTTCATCTTTAAGTTGTACACGTAAACGTTGTAAAGCATGACTGACCGCAGATTGGCTGATACAGAGCAGTTGTGCAGCTTTAGAAATACTTTTTTGTTCAAAAATCGCAATAAAAAGCGGATATAAATTAATATCAATTCGATGAAAATGTCCCACTTCCAATGGGTTGCTATTATGAATCTGATTCATAGTTTTGAATAAAATAAAATCATTTCATTCATAATAAATTTTCGCTTATGGTGATGTAAAGCAGCGAATCAATATTCGCCACATTTTACATTGAGGGAAATGATGATGTTTGCATTATCTGAGCGCGCACAGGATTTTATTGCACGAACGCAAGCCTTTATTCAAGAAGAAATAGAACCGATTGAAAAAGCATTTTGGGATGAAGTGCATCATTTAAATGTCGATGGGGACTGGACCAAATGGCAATGGCCAGCGCAACTCGAACAGCTCAAGAATAAAGCTAAAGCGGCTGGCTTATGGAATATGTTTTTGCCCGATGAGGAATTGGGTGCTGGTTTATCGGTTCAGGAATATGCGCATATTGCCGAACTGACTGGACGTAGCTTACTTGCACCAACCGTATTTAACTGTAATGCGCCTGATAGCGGCAATATGGAAGTGTTGTGGCGTTATGGTAGCGATGAGCAAAAACGACAATGGTTACAACCCCTGCTTGCTGGTGAAATCCGTTCAGTTTTCTGTATGACTGAGCCTGCGGTGGCTTCTAGTGATGCTACTAATATGCAGGCCACTGCAGTGATTGAAGGTGATGAAATTGTCTTGAATGGGCGTAAATGGTGGTCATCGGGCTTGGGTGATCCCAATGCCAAAGTGATTATTTTCATGGCCTATACCCCAGATCCTAACAAAGACCGTCATCATCAACATTCAATGGTAATTGTGCCGATTGATACGCAAGGCGTGACCATTGAACGTATGCTGCCTGTGTTTGGTGATTACGATGCGCCGCATGGGCATGGACAGGTCAGTTTTGACAATGTGCGTGTACCCGTCAGCAGTTTTATTGGCGGCGCTGGGCAAGGTTTTGAAATTGCCCAAGGCCGTTTAGGGCCAGGGCGTATTCACCATTGTATGCGTTGTATTGGTGCTGCTGAAAAAGCTTTGGAGCTGATGATTGATCGTGGCATGTCACGCAAAGCTTTTGGTAAAGAGATTCTGAAACTGGGCGGTAATTTAGAGCGTGTTGCAGATGCACGTGTGCAGATCGATCAGGCGCGATTATTAACGCTATATGCCGCTTATAAGATGGATACCTTAGGCAATATGGCGGCTCTGACAGAGATTTCTGCAATCAAAGTAGTGGCACCGACGGTATTACAACATGTGGTCGATATGGCAATTCAGATTCATGGTGGTGAAGGCGTTTCACGCGATACCCCACTGACAGCCTTTTTCAATCAAGCGCGTAGTTTACGTTTGGCCGATGGGCCTGATGAAGTCCATAAAGGCATGATTGCCAAATTAGAACTGAAAAAACGTGGCTATGCTCGTTCATAAGGATAAAAGTAAATGGCAGTAATTGATGTGGGTGGTCAAGTTCGTCACGGGGAAGAACTTGATATCGCGGCAGTCGAAACCTGGTTAAAAAACAAAGGTGTGGATCTGCAAGGACAGGCACAAGTGACCCAATATTCGGGTGGCGCATCGAATTGGACCTATCGTTTGCAGTATGACAATGCTGATCTCATTTTACGTCGTCCACCCAAAGGTACCAAAGCCAAATCAGCGCATGATATGGCGCGTGAATACAATGTGCAGAAGCATCTTGCGCCGTTCTACCCTGTCCTACCTGAGATGGTCGCATTGTGTCAGGACGAGAGCGTGATTGGCTGTGACTTCTATGTCATGAAACGGATTGAAGGCATTATTCCGCGTGCCAATTTACCCAAAGAATTACAGCTGGATGAGCCACAGGTACGGCAGCTGTGTTTGAATGTTCTGGATAAATTGATTGAACTACATCAAGTGCCTTATCAAGGTACAGAACTGGAAAAACTGGGCAAAGGTGAAGGCTATTGTCGTCGTCAGGTTGAGGGTTGGGATGCGCGTTACAGTAAGGCACTGACGCCGAATGTGCCTGATTTTGCTTTTGTGCGTGAGTGGTTGTTGGAACATATCCCTGCTGATGCTAAAACTTGCGTGATTCATAATGACTGGCGTTTTGATAATGTCATTTTAGATCCACAACAACCGACTAAAGTGATTGGGGTACTGGATTGGGAAATGGCGACATTGGGTGATCCATTGATGGATTTGGGCAGTGCACTCGCCTATTGGATTCAAGAGGATGATGATGCTTTGATGAAATCTAGCCGTCGTCAACCGACCAATTTAAAAGGCATGCTGACACGGCAACAAGTGGTGGATTATTATTTGGAAAAAACAGGTTTAAAGCCTGACAACTGGGCATTCTATGAAGTGTTTGGTTTGTTCCGCTTAGCGGTGATTGCGCAACAGATCTATTATCGTTATTACCACCAGCAAACCGATAATCCCGCCTTTAAAGATTTTTGGATCATGATTCATGCCTTACATATTCGGGCCTTAAAACTGATTGCGCAAAACAATGCTGAAGCACAGCAGTTAATTCCTGAATATGGCGCAAAACTACAGGATATTTTAAAACGATGACCACAATCTATTTGGTACGACATGGGCAGGCATCATTTGGTGCGGCAAGTTATGACCAGCTTTCAGCCAAGGGTGAACAGCAGGCACAGGTCGTCGGTGATTTTTTTAAACAGACCCTGAAGCAAACACCGCTGATTGTGGCAGGTTCGATGCAACGTCATCAGCAGACTGCGCAACTCGCTTTATCGCAAAGTTTTTGTGATGCGCCGATTCAAACCGAATCTGCATGGAATGAGTTTGATCATCAACAGGTGTTTGCACAATACGAACCGCGTTTTAATCAACCTGAATTGCTGAAACAGGATGTTGAATTGATGTCCAATCCACGTGCTTATCTGGCCAAAATTTTTGATGGCGCGATTGATCGCTGGATTGGAGAGCAATATGACCATGAATATCATGAGACTTGGTTAGGCTTTCAATCGCGTGTAGAAAGTGCATTGCACAGTTTGTGTCAGAAGATTGATGCTACGCAACCCCGTCAGGCGGTGGTGTTTAGTTCAGGCGGTGTGATTTCTGTGGCAGTTGGTCAGGTGTTGGGACTGAATGCTAAACAGATTTTTGCGCTGAATTGGTCGATTGCCAATGCCAGTATCACCACATTGCGTTGGACAGATGGTCGTTTGCAATTACTCAGTTTTAATGAGCATCATTATTTGAAAGCGCGTGATGCTGAACTCTTAACATGGATTTAAAAAATAGGTGGCAGGCATGGCAAAGACGATTTTAATTACAGGGGCAAGCTCGGGTTTGGGCGCAGGCATGGCGCGTGAATTTGCCGCCAAAGGCTATAATCTTGCCCTTTGTGCACGACGTTTAGAGCGCTTAGAAACACTAAAGCAAGAATTACGAAGCCAGTATTCAATTCAAGTGGGTATTAAGGTATTGGATGTCACTCATTACGATGATGTGTTTACGGTTTTTAAAGCTTTTCAGCAAGAATTTGGGACAATTGACCGAATTATTGTCAATGCAGGTGTGGGCGAAGGTCGTCGTATCGGTAAAGGGCATTTTGATGTAAACCGCGCTACGGCTGAAACCAATTTTATTTCGGCACTGGCACAGTGTGAAGCGGCGGTTGAAATCTTTAGAGCGCAAAATAAAGGCCATTTGGTGATGATTTCGTCCATGAGTGCGATGCGTGGTTTACCCAAGCATTTATCGACCTATGCAGCCAGTAAGGCAGCGGTGGCACATTTGGCTGAAGGGATTCGTGCTGAGTTGCTGCATACTCCAATCAAAGTCTCGACGATTTTCCCTGGTTATATTCGAACTGAGTTGAATGAAGGTGCGAAGAAGTTACCATTTGAGGTGGATGAGAAAACGGGAAGTAAGGCTTTGGTGAAAGCGATTGAGAAGGAACCAGTGAAGGCTTATGTGCCGCAGTGGCCATGGTTGCCAATGGGGATTGCAATGAAGATTTTGCCGTTAAAATTGGTGAATAAACTGAGTTGATTGCAATTTTAAATGCATGGACAAATATGTTTATTCGGCAATATTTCACAGCCTCATATAGGCTGAATAGTCGAGTTGTTTGGGTATAGGCGTTTCCTTACTTTTCAAAGATGAAAAGTAACAAAAATCTTTTGTTGGGCAGAGGGTACATCCTGAGCAATTTTTCAAAGCACTGCTTTGAAAAGCAGCGCAAGAACTGTCCAACTGGCGGCATCCATGCCGCCTGACACGATCTGAATTAATATAACTTCGAGGAAATGTGATACTCGGAAACGTTATCTGCAACCTGCGTGGTTTAAGTAAGAGACTGTTTCTGCGATATATGTTGATTAATGCAAGAAGAGGACAGGTTTTGCAGATGACAATCGTTTTGCCTACTTTTCCCGAAAGAAAAGTAGGGCGAGCCGCAGGCTGATCCAGAAATTAGATAAGAACTTGCAAGACTCCGTTGAGGCAATAGTTTTTCAATAAGTTAGAGAAAGTGTTGAGGTTAATTACGATAAAGCCTTAATCAACTTTTGGTGTAATCCACCAAAGCCACCATTGGACATGATGACCACAGCATCGCCCTCACCTGCTTCATTCACCACACGGGCAATGATGTCATCTAATGAACGGCTGACTTCAGCCTTGTTTGATGACGCAGAGATCACAGGTTGTAGATCCCAATCCAAGCCCTCTGGCTGATACCAAATCACTTCATCCGCTAAACGAGCTGAATGTGCCAAACCATCTTTATGGCTGCCCATACGCATGGTGTTAGAGCGAGGTTCAATGATCGCCCATAGCTTACGTTCACCAAGACGCTTACGTGCGCCGTCCAAAGTGGTTTCAATCGCAGTTGGGTGATGGGCAAAGTCATCGTAGACTTCGATGCCACGTACCGTGCCTAACAGCTCCATACGGCGTTTAACACCACCGAAGTTGGATAAAGCTTCACAGGTTTGTTCAATCGTTACACCCACATGTTGTGCCGCAGCAATCGTCGCCAAAGCATTGGCAACGCTATGTTGCCCTGTCATATTCCATTTGACTGTACCGATCACTTGACTGTGTTCAAGCACGTTAAAATGACTGCCATCTGCACTGATCAGCGCCGCAGATAAAGCAGCTTGGTCATTTGGCTCAAGACTAGTACGAACCACAGGCGTCCAACAGCCCTGTTCTAGTACTTCATCAATATTGGTTTCAGTAATTGGCGCAATAATACGACCTTCACTTGGAATGGTACGCACTAAATGATGGAACTGTTTTTGAATGGCAGCGAGGTCATCAAAAATGTCGGCATGATCAAATTCAAGATTATTTAAAATCGCAGTTTTTGGATGATAGTGAACGAACTTAGAACGTTTATCGAAGAAGGCAGAGTCATATTCATCGGCTTCTACACAGAAATATTTTCCACCACCTAGACGTGCGCTCTCACTAAAACCAAGCGGTACGCCGCCGATCAAGAAACCCGGATTTAAACCTGCTTGATCCAATACCCAAGCTAACATGGTTGTGGTTGTGGTTTTACCATGTGTACCTGCCACACCGAGGACATGTTTGCCTTGTAGTACATGATCAGCTAGAAATTGTGGACCTGAAATATAAGGGAGTCCTTCGTTGAGCATGTATTCGATGGCATCAATACCACGTTTCATGGCATTGCCGACGATGACAAGATCGGGATGCGGTTGTAAATGGCTACGATCATAGCCTTGCATTAACCCGATACCCGCATTTTCTAGTTGAGTTGACATCGGTGGATAAACATTGGCATCTGAGCCTGTGACTTTATGTCCTAAATCTCGTGCGAGTAGAGCCAAAGACCCCATAAAGGTGCCACAAATACCCAGAATATGCAGATGCATTCTTTTTAACTCCACTGCTTTTTAGACACATCACTTTTTGTTGTGCTGTTGTCGTGATTAATTCGATTTGAAAGCAACGATAGCAAGGGTTAAGGGGAAAAGATAGTGACTTAATTTAGATTATTTGCATCGATTTCTAAATTCTGCATTTCATCTTGTAATTTCACTTGCGTTAATGCGAAAGCATATACACTGTCTTCATCACCATTTTCTAAGTTTTTTAAAACCTTATTGATTGGAAATGAAAAATGCACGAAAGTATCCTTTTTACTTGTACCAATCAATAGAAATCGAGTTCCTAGTGATTTTTCTTGATATTGACCAATTTCAGGATGAAGTTTGATTGCTTCATCATATTCAACCCAATTCCATTCTATATTTTTATCATTTTTTCGAACAGTTTCACCTACATAAGCCCCTGTACGCAAAGCAAGGCGAACAACGTCTTCATAAGGCATTAAATGTAATTCTTTTTTATCTGCATCAATTAAGAATTCATTTATAAAGTTTAAACTTTCCAATGAGTAATCTAATTGTTTTGGCTTTAAAAATTCTCGATTAAAAGTTGGATTTTTATCATCTTGAATGAGTTGAGTCGCAAAGTCATTGAATACATCATTCTGATTTTCCATTACTTGCTCCTTAGCGTAGCTATGATTTATGAATAGCACTAAAAGAATTAACAAAATTAATTTTTTCATATCACTACCCTTAGTAAATTTTTTCATTTTAATATAAAAGTACTCCAAAAATCATTTGAGCTAAAAATGGCTTTATCGCTCCCCCTTTTATTGTTAATTATCTCCAATTGCTTCATGACTTTAGCATGGTATGGGCATTTGAAAATTTTACACAATGCGCCGCTTTGGCAAGCGATTTTGTTTAGTTGGTTGATTGCCCTATTGGAATATAGTTTTATGATTCCTGCAACTAAACTATTAAATCAACAGGGTTGGAGTTTGGGCGAAATGAAAATCACCCAAGAAGTTGTTACGCTGATTGTGTTTGTGCCCTTTATGATTTTTCTGTTTAAACAACCATTCAAGTTGGATTATGTCTGGGCGATGTTTTGCTTAATGGGCTGTGTATATTTCGTTTTTCGTCATCAAAGCTAATTTTGGGGAATCAGTAAAAATGTTCTTTAGTTGGGGATGCTTGAAAAAACCGCTATAATATTTGCCAATTTCTTCCTTTGTACTTGGCGTAAGTCGAGATACTTCTCTATTTTTATCATGTTTTGGAAAAGCCAATGAATGCGGTCGCAACAGATAGCCAACCTTTAGTCGGAATTATCATGGGTTCTCAATCAGATTGGGCAACACTTGAACATACTGCTAACATGCTCAAACAATTGGGTGTGCCTTTTGAAGCTGAAGTGGTTTCTGCGCACCGTACGCCAGATCGTTTATTTGAATATGCTGAAACAGCACGTGATCGTGGTATTCAGGTGATTATTGCGGGTGCGGGTGGCGCTGCACATTTACCGGGAATGTGTGCTGCTAAAACTGATTTGCCTGTGCTTGGCGTGCCTGTTAAATCTTCAATTTTAAATGGCGTAGATTCATTGCTTTCGATTGTACAAATGCCAGCGGGTATTGCGGTAGGTACTTTAGCGATTGGTCAGGCTGGTGCAACCAATGCTGCGATTCTTGCGGCGCAAATTCTTGGTTTAACACGTCCAGATATTGCTAAAAATGTGGCTGATTTCCGTAGTGCACAAACGGAAAAAGTATCGAGCAATAATATTCCTGGTCAAGTGTAACGAGGCCAATCATGAATAAAACCATCGGTATTTTTGGTGGCGGACAGCTTGGACGCATGATGGCGCAAGCAGCTTTACCACTCAATCTTCAATGTACTTTTTTTGAAGCAGAAACAAATTGTCCTGCAGCAATTTTAGGTCCTGTATTTTCCAGTAAAAATGAACAAGGCTTACAAGATTTCATCGCAAGTGCCGATGTCTTTAGTCTTGAATTTGAAAATACACCTGTTGCCGACGTAGATGTGTTGACCCAAACCAAAACACTACACCCTCCTCGCCTTGCTTTGGCAACCGCTCAAAACCGTTTGGCTGAAAAAGCTTTATTTGATCAATTGGCTATCCCAGTTGCACCCTATCGTGCTGTGGATAGCTTAGAGAGCTTAAAGCAAGCCGTGGCTGAGCTTGGATTACCTATCGTTTTAAAAACCGTAACAGGTGGCTACGATGGTAAAGGTCAGTTTGTGTTACGTTCAGAGGATCAAATTGATACGGCTTGGGCTGAATTAGGGCCTGCAAAAAGCTTGATTGCTGAAAGTTTTGTGAAATTCAGCCGTGAAGTGTCGATTATTGCGGTGCGCGGACAAAATGGTGATGTGAAAACTTGGGCTTTGGCAGAAAACCACCATCACAATGGTATCTTGTCACACTCCATTGTTCCTGCACCAAATAGCACAGATTTACAGCCAGTTGCGCAAGATTATATTACTCGTTTGTTGAATCATCTCAATTATGTGGGTGTATTGACACTTGAACTGTTCGTGACTGAGCAAGGTTTATATGCCAATGAAATGGCATGCCGTGTCCATAACTCAGGTCATTGGTCAATTGAAGGTGCGATTTGCTCGCAATTTGAAAACCATATTCGTGCAGTAGCAGGCTTGCCACTCGGTTCAACCGATGTTGTGCGTCCAACAGTGATGATTAATATTATTGGTCAACATCCTAAATCAGAAGATGTTTTAGCACTCAAAGGTGCGCATTTACATCTTTATAATAAGTCTGAGCGTGCTGGTCGTAAGCTTGGTCATATTACTTTGATGCCAAACAATAGTGATGAATTGACCGTGTTATGCCGCCAATTAGCTCAGATTTTACCTGTGCCATTGGCATTAACAGCGGATATGGACCTCTAAACTTATCCACATTATCTAAAAGCGATCTTCGGATCGCTTTTTTATCGTCTACTATTTTAAATTTAAAGTTTTAAATTCAAAAGATGCGCGATACTACTTTGGGTGTGCTGTGGATAACTTTAAGCAGGGCTTTTGAATTTAAAATAGTGTGAAAAATTTGAATTTAAACTATGGTGGGTTATTGAGTGTTGTGGTTTAAATTCAAAAACATGCAGTTTTTAAATTTAAAGCTAAAGGTATCACTGTGTTTTTAATTTAAATTTTGAGATTGTGGATATCTATTTTTGATCTCAATTTTATGAAATGTAAGGAATAATGTGTGGGTTTAAGCTGTTTTAATCGGTTGGAATGAATTTAAATTGAATGGGAGTTTTTGAATTCAAAAAATATGGTCGATATGAAGTTATTTTTAAATTCAAAAATACAGATAGTGATTGATGCTTGTTTTGAATTTAAATGAAGGGTGTTGATAACTTTAAATTTAAAATGACGGTAGAATTATGAATTTAAAAATTAGGTTTTAAATTTAAAAGACAATAAATGAATTCAAAGTTACGTTTCCAAACGATACATACTCAAGCAGCGTGTTAAGGTGATATGGAAATTTGAATTCAAATATTTTGGTTAAGTCATGAAACATTATTTTTCTTTTTTTCTAGGCACTGCCTTTTTTACGTTTTTCAGTCAAGCACATGCTGAACTTGTGATTAATGGTGCAGCATTTTCTCCTTCTGCAACGACTGTTCCAAGTCCGAGTGCATATACTTCAAATTCAGATTTTCAAGGTTGTTTAGCAAATTTACGCTCGCAAGCAATTGCTTCAGATATTTCAGCTTCGAGTTATGATCGCTATACCCAAAACCTAAACCCAGATTATTCAGTGATTGATAAATTAAATTATCAACCTGAGTTTTCAACTGCAATTTGGGATTATTTATCTGGTTTGGTTGATGATGAGCGTGTCCAAGCGGGCAAACAAAAACTTGCTCAACATCGTGCTGTCTTGAATCGAGTCGAGCAAGCTTATGGCGTACCTGCGGAAACTGTGGTGGCCGTTTGGGGGGTAGAAAGTAATTATGGAGGTATTTCAGGGAAATATCCTTTATTACAAGCCTTAGGTACATTAAGTTGTGAGGGACGCCGTCAGAGTTATTTCCATGGTGAATTTTTTGCCGCGATGCGCATTTTACAGCGCGGTGATTTAACCCAAGATCAACTTTATGGTTCTTGGGCAGGTGCATTTGGGCATACCCAGTTTATGCCATCGACTTATGAACGTTTGGCGGTAGACTTTGATGGTGATGGCCGCCGTGATTTAGTTTCAAGTACAGCAGATGCTTTGGCTTCAACTGCAAACTTTTTAAAGCAAGCAGGTTGGCAAACAGGATTGCCATGGGGCTTTGAAGTCAAAATTCCACAAGGTGTGTCGATTGCGGGTGAAAGCCGTCGTAATAAAAAATCTCTAAATAGTTGGATTGAGCAAGGAGTGATACGTGCTGATGGTACAGCTTTAATTCAAGGTAATTTATCGGGTAGTACGCCAGCGGGGTTGATTTCACCAGCAGGAGCAAATGGCCCAGTATTTTTGGTCTTTAAAAATTTTGATGCGATTTATAGTTATAACGCCGCTGAAAGTTATGGTTTGGCGATTGCCCATTTATCTGATCGTTTACGTGGTGGAACAGCATTTTTAACGTCTTGGCCAACGGATGATGCAGGGACTTCTCGAGCAGAGCGTCGCGAAATTCAGCAGTTTTTGGTCAAGCGAGGTTATGATATTGGTGTGGTGGATGGATTGATTGGAGACAAAAGTCGTCAAGCCATTCGCCAAGAGCAAAGTCGTTTAGGTTTGAATCCAACAGGTCGCGCTGGGCAGCAGATTTTACGTGCATTTAGACAAGAGCAAGCCAAGCAAATGATGCAATAAAAATCTATTGAAGCAAGTCAAAAGGTCTGCGTATGAGCAGACCTTTTTGATTTAGGGAGCAGCATCTAGCTTTATAGCTTCTAAAATATCAAAAATTACAGCAGTGACATCTTGGCTTAAATCACGATCATTAAAAATCTCATAAGCAGTAATGGTGACATCGGTATCACTTGGTAGTTGTTTTTGTTCTTCTTCAATCAAGTGTTCAATTGGCAAGAGCGTTTGTTTGATTTCGAGATGCAACACTTCATTATACGCAAGATTTTCATCTTCAAGCTCTAATTCATGTTCATTGAAATAGGGGATCAAAATTGAATGAAGATATGGGCTAAGATCCTGAATATCCAAAATTTCAATATCACGAGTCTGTTCAATCGTACTGATGTGGTCACTCACTTCAATTAAGATATGATAATAGCTCATGCTGATCTCCATTAAGACTAAGATGATGTTTTGACACAACAATAGCATGAATAAATCAAAAGAATTGCTCATTCTTGTTATCTTTTAAAAACATCATCTTTTAATGTTTGATCACCAATTTTGGGAAGCTTCTAAGGTTGTATTTGCTTAATTTCGGTATGCTTTTTTCTAGCTTTAATGATGTAGCAACTGCTTTGATGAGATCATCAGCCTTGTTGAACTTATCTCGCTAACAACAAATTACGATCTGCTTGAGTCAGACGGAAATGAGCCATGTCTTGATCCTGCATCATTGGATACATCAACGCCTGTGGGTCATTTGCATGTTGTAAACCAAGGGCATGTCCTAGTTCATGCGCTAGTGTTAATCGTAAATCGTTATCTGATTCAAACTCATAGATTAATATCTGTTTCCCATTAAATAAACCTTTATGGAATAAATGGGGTTGAAAGCGTTGTTTGTATTGTTTAACTGAAGCATCTAGTTGTTGATCCAGTGAATTAAGTTCATCTATTTTTTGATTTAACTGAGTAATTCTTTGATTGTATTGATTAACTTCTTGTTGCACTAACTCAATATTACTTTGTAGCTCTTGCTGTCTCTGCTGAAAATATGTCGAATTCCCAGATGAAGATTGGTTGTGTTGAGCAGAAAGCTGCTCTTGATTATATTGCTGAATTTGTTGATGGAGTTGTTGTTGTTTTAAATCTAAAAATTGCTTACTCCGCATAATTTCTTGTTCAATTTGATCTAATTGCTGTTTTTTATCTTTCCATACCTGTTGATTCGCTTCGAGTTGAGTTATATGTTCTCGGCGTTGTTCACTTTCTTGTTGGCGTTCATCGTAAATGAGATGAATTGCAAGCTGGGCATTCGGATCATAAACAAAATAATCTTGACCTGTACCATCTTTCCAAATTTGAGTTGCTTGTTGGCTGATTTCTTGTACTTGTTCAATACTGAGTTTAAAACGAGGATCTACCTCAGCGATTCGATAACGCAGGCGAGTATCTATTGGATGAGTGATACGGTCAGCTAATGAATTGAATTTTAGTTGAGGGTGTTTCTGAGTTTGATAACTTAACCCTAATAAGAAAATAATTAACCCTGAAAAAATTAAAAAGCGCATGATTGTATTTTCTATTCTTCTGAAAATGAGATGAATCAGTTTAAGAGAGACTTTTGATCTAAATGAATTGAACTATAACAAGAATAAGAGATATCTGGAAAACATATCAACATGTATCACATTCTGCTTTAATGCATATTCTGAAGGAATAAATAAAATAAAGATTAAGGGACAATATGCTGAAATATTTACTTAAAGCGCCTGATTCAACATGGGCTGCCACTTCTCCAGCTCAGGCAAAAGTTGAAAATTTAAAAATCAAATATTTGGGGACGGCGGGATTCATTCTTTCTGATCAGCATCGTACAGTTGTGCTTGATCCTTTTATCAGTCGTCCAAACTTAACTCAAACGTTTACTCAGCCTTTATTGAGTGATTCTGAATTAGTCAGACAACATATACCAAATGCAGATGATGTATTGATTGGGCATGCTCATTATGATCACATTTTAGATGCACCTGAGGTTTGTAAGCAAACAGGAGCACGTTTAATTGGATCCAAAGCGACTTTAATGTATGGACTATCAGCAGGCTTGTCTGAATCGCAAATGCTTGAAACAAAGGGACGAGAAATCATTGATTGTGGTCAATGGCAAGTTGTTGGTTTGCTATCCATTCATGGCAAAGCCTTGTTTGGTCGCGTGCCTTTACCAGGGGATATGACCACACCTCCGCCTTATCCGCCGAAATTTCATCATTTACGACATGGACAAGTTTTTAATTGGTGGATTAGCACAGGACAACTTAGTCTCGTACACATTGATTCCGCCGATTTTATTGAACAAGAGTTGCAGGGGAAACGGGCAGATATCGTGTGCCTGTGTGCGATTGGACGGAAATATCGTCCGAACTATGTCAAAGATGTGGTGCGACTACTGAAACCGAAATACATTATTCCATGTCATTGGGATAGCATGGTGACGCCGATTGATGACGTTCCTCAGTTGTTGCCAGGGGTGAATATTCCTGAGTTTATTGAAGAAATAAAAGCGTGTGGTGTAATACCTTTATTTATGCCGATTTTGGGCGAACTTTATTTTGAGCAAAAGAATTCATCTTAAAATATAAAAAAACCGCGCTTTCGCGCGGTCTTTTTTTAAATAGACAAATTATTTTTTGTCATCTTTAACTTCTGTGAACTCAGCATCTACAACGCCATCGTCCGCTTTTTGTTGTTGACCCGCATCACCACCTTGGAATGCATTTGGATCAAAACCTTCTGCGCCGCCAGCACCTTGTGCTTGTTCATAAGCACGTTGGGTGATTGGCATCAAGATGTTTTGTAAAGCTTCAGTTTTCGCTTTGATGTCTTCAACATCATTTTCTTTAGTCGATGCTTCAAGCTCAGACACCGCAGTAGCAATCGCAGTTTTTTCATCTTCAGTGACTTTATCACCAAGATCTTTGACTGCTTTGTTTGAGCTAGAGACTAAAGCATCTGCTTCGTTACGTGCTTTCGCTAACTCTTCAAATTTACGGTCTTCTTCAGCATTCGCTTCAGCATCTTTAATCATTGCTTCGATTTCAGCATCAGACAAACCTGAGTTTGCTTTAATCTGGATTGATTGCTCTTTACCAGTGCTCTTATCTTTAGCTGATACTTTCAAGATACCATCAGCGTTGATGTCGAACGATACTTCAATTTGCGGTACGCCACGTGGAGCAGGTGGGATATCGCCTAATTGGAAGTTACCCAACAATTTGTTTTGTTGAGCCATTTTACGTTCACCTTGGTAAACCGAAATATCGACAGCAGGTTGGTTGTCAGCAGCAGTAGAGAACACTTGTGATTTCTTCGCAGGAATCGTCGTGTTTTTCTCAATAATCGCTGTTAATACGCCACCCATGGTTTCGATACCAAGTGTTAACGGGGTTACGTCTAATAAAAGTACGTCAGTTTTGTCACCAGACAATACTGCACCTTGAATTGCTGCACCAATCGCAACTGCTTCGTCAGGGTTCACGTCTTTACGTGGCTCTTTACCGAAGAATTCTTGTACTTTTTGTTGAACCATTGGCATACGAGACTGACCGCCCACCAAGATCACGTCAGAGATGTCAGAAGTCGAAAGACCCGCATCTTTAAGCGCGATACGGCAAGGTTCAATCGTACGAGCAACTAAATCAGCAACCAAACCTTCAAGTTTTGCACGCGTTACATTGATCACTAAGTGTTTAGGACCAGTTGCATCAGCGGTGATGTATGGAAGGTTGATTTCAGTTGCATTTGATGAAGAAAGCTCGATTTTTGCTTTTTCAGCAGCTTCTTTCAAACGTTGTAACGCAAGTGGATCATTTTTCAAGTTCACACTTTGTTCTTTCTTAAATTCTTCAACCAAGAATTCAATTAACGCGTTATCAAAGTCTTCACCACCAAGGAAAGTATCACCATTTGTTGATAACACTTCGATTTGTTGGTCGCCATCAAGGTCAGCGATTTCAATGATTGATACGTCGAATGTACCACCACCTAAGTCGTAAACTGCAACTTTACGGTCGCCTTCTTTTTTGTCCATACCGAACGCAAGTGCCGCAGCAGTTGGTTCGTTAATGATACGTTTAACATCAAGACCTGCAATTTTACCCGCATCTTTAGTTGCTTGACGTTGAGCATCGTTAAAGTAAGCAGGGACGGTAATTACCGCTTCAGTTACTGTTTCACCCAAGTAGTCTTCTGCAGTTTTCTTCATCTTTTTCAAGATTTCAGCAGAGATCTGTTGAGGCGCTAATTTTTTATCGTTTACTTCAACCCAAGCATCGCCATTGTCTGCTTTGATGATTTTGTAAGGTACAAGACCGATGTCTTTTTGTACCGCTTGATCTTCGTAGCGACGACCGATTAAACGCTTGATTGCGAATAATGTATTTTTCGGGTTAGTTACTGCCTGACGCTTAGCACTTTGACCCACTAAGATCTCGCCATCTTTATAAGCGATGATCGATGGAGTTGTACGTGCGCCTTCAGCGTTTTCGATTACTTTTACTTTATCGCCTTCGAGTACAGCAACACATGAGTTGGTAGTACCTAAGTCAATACCAATAATTTTTGCCATTTGGGATGTTCCTCTAAAATTTTGTTGCAATGTTTTGCTTGTTATTCGATATGAGAGTCAATCAGTTTTTTTCAAGCATTTTTATGAAAAAAAATCAAAAAACTCTCAAAATTCTGCACTTTTGAGCAAATAAATACTTTGCTCTGTAGATTATTGACCCACCATGACCATCGCTGGGCGGAGTAGGCGACCATTTAAGGTATAACCCTTCTGTAAAACAGTGCCGATTTGGTTAGCTTTGGCATTTGGATCGATCCCAACCGCTTGGTGTAAATCTGCATTGAAGCCATTTTGGGTATCTGCTTCAAGCACGCCAAATTTTTCCAGTGTGGTCAGTAATGATTTCAGAGTCAGCTTGATACCTTCAAGCACAGGTGTTTCTTCTTCGCCAGCGGCTTGAATTGCACGTTCAAGATTATCGACAGAATCCAATAATTCTTTGGCAAATTTTTCCAGCACAGTCTCTTTGTGCTTTTCAGATTCGCGTTGAATACGCTCGACACTCTTCTGCGCTTCATAAACAGCATTGGCAGTACGTGCTTTTTCTAGTTTCAGGCTTTCTTCGAGTTTAGTGATTTGCGCTTGTAAATCTTCAACGCTAAGCTCGTTTGCCTGCTCTACACCTTCAGCTTGAGTTTGTTCAGTCTGTTGCTCATTTTGAATGTCTTGAGCTTGCTCATTGTGCTCATTAGCCATTGATGATCTCCGTTGAAAAAGGTTCTTAAACATGTACAGTCCTTTTTGGCGTGAATGCTCATAGGGTTAAACCCGAACTGCCACATCTTGGTCATTCATAGATAGGGATGAAGTATGGGCAAGGCGACAAAATTCAAGCGTTCAGGTCGATTTAAATCTTTTAATTTTGCTGATTTAAGTAAAAATTTAAGTTTTCGATAACAAAAGCAATAAATTCTTGGGTGATTTTCGGTAAATGTTGTCTAGATGCATAGACTAAGGACAAGGTCAGATCGGGTGCCGAAAAGTCGGTAAACACCTGATGTAAATGCTGTTGTGCAATATCTTTACGCACCAGTAATGTTGGCAACATGGCAATCCCTTGGGCTTTAAGGCACATTTGATAAAGCGCAATCACATCATTACTTTTAAACGTAACATTTAAAGGATAGTTTTGCGGTTGCTGATCTGTATCAAACAAGGTCCAGTATTGATTATGGGTATGATGAGCAATGCAATCATGTTGGATTAACTGGCTGGGATGCGATAGGAGAGTGTGATCTTGTAAATAATGTGGATGTGCACAAAAGATAGATTCGATCTGACAAACTGGTCGGGCAATCAGCCCATCTGCAACTTTCTGGGTAATACGTAATGCTAGATCAACCTGAGCATCCATGAGATCGACGGTATCTTCAGTTAAATACACATCAAAATGAATCTGTGGGTAACGTTGCTTAAATTGTTTTATACATTCATTCACACCCAGTTGGAACAGAAACAAGCCACAGGTGAAACGAATCGTACCACTGTGCTGTTCAGGGGCAGCCAAACCTTCAAGCAATTGTTGTTGCTGTAAAATATTCTCACAATAGACCAACGCTTTTTCACCCGCAGGGGTGAGTGAAACTTTGCGCGTGTTACGTTGGAAAAGTCGAGTCGAGAAAGTATGTTCAAGATGATCTAAATAACGGGAGACCATCGCTTTAGAATAATCGAGATGTTCAGCAGCTTTGCTCAGATTGCCTTGCTGCGCAATACAGACAAAAACTTGAATGGCTTTTAAAGTATCCATATAAAATTCTTATTGTTGCAATTTATGCAACATTTTATCTTAATTTAGAGTGTTTATTCAGCAAGAATTGCAATTTAAAGTGTCTCTTATCAGATTGGAGACGATAACATGAATACCAAACCCTACATCATTGCTTTATCTACTTTGGCGGCAACATCAACTGCTTTTGCACAAGACTTAAAAATCCAGAACTTTTTGGCTCAACCTGAACACTTTGGTGTGACTTCGACCTTAATTGAAGGTGATAAAGAAGTATTATTGGTGAATGCGCAATTCTCTAAATCAGAAGCATTACGTATTGCGGCCGATATTTTAGATAGCGGTAAAACCTTAAAAACCATTTTTGTCAGCTATGGCGACCCAGATTTCTATTTTGGTTTAGATGTATTTAAACAGTATTTTCCTAATGTGCAAATTATTGCGACACCAGAGACGGTAAAACATATTCAAGATACGCAAGCGTTGAAAGTCGCGTATTGGGGACCGAAAATGGGAGCCAATGCACCGAGCAAAATTATTATTCCGCAAGCGTATATGGCTAAAACCTTAAAACTCGAAAATGAAAATATCGAAATCAAAGGTAAGAAAGAACTGACTTATTTATGGATTCCGAGTACCAAAGCGGTTGTTGGGGGTATTCCAGTGTCATCAGGTATTCATCTTTGGACTGCGGATACCGCAACAGCGAAAGATCGTGCAGAAGTGGTGCAGACTTTGGAAAATATCAAAGCTTTAAATCCTCAAGTGGTTGTACCTGCGCATATGAAAGCAGGCGCGGCTGAAGGTCTTGATGCAGTGAATTTTTCAATCGACTATTTAAAGCAATATGAGAAAGCGGTAAAAGCCAGTAAAAATTCAGCTGAATTAATTGCAATTATGCAAAAACAATATCCAACCTTAGGCGAGTCAAGCAGCCTAGAGTTGGGTGCTAAAGTGGTTAAAGGCGAGATGCAGTGGCCTTAAAACCTAATAAATGAATTGAAGAACCGTGATGAGAAGTCACGGTTTTTATTTTTCTAAACTCCGAATTTTTAGAGGTAAATTACAATGTAAGTTTGTAGTAGGGTTTGATAATGTTTTTATAAATTATAAAAAATGAAGATGATCATGCTTTTCTGATGCAATCATGATGCGAATAGAAGTAAAACTTTTGAATAGAGAATCATTTAATTGAACTTTTAAAATAATAAAAAAGGGTGAATCCTGCATTGAATTGGTTTAATAAAAATTGCAAAAACATGCTGCATAAATAACAAACGGCAACTAATCCACATCACGATACATAAAAAAATTGTGAATGATAGGCAACGCAAAGATAACTTTGCTTTTCGTCATAATGAAAGGAAATATACAATGAAAAAGTTAGCCTTAATTTCAATGGTTGTATCAGGTGTTGCATTCACAGCCGTAGGTTGTTCGACACAAGCAGGCTTGGATGCTTCTGGTTCGGCTCAAACGAGTGCAAGTCCAGCAAATGTACAAGGCGGAGTAGGCGTGCAAGCAGGTACATCTGTTGATGTTCAACCGAATGGAGCTTCAGCTGGTGTTTCAGGTTCTGTTTCTGGATCTGCTGGTACAGATGCATCAGGACAATAAATTGGATTTAGGTTCATAGCACGATAGATTAGGATACTGATGCCAATCCCTAATCTTTACATATACTGCTATATATGATGTGTTAAACCTGATTCATGATTTAAGAATTGAAAAACGAGAGTCAAACCTTTGATTCTCGTTTTTAGTTTTTGGGCAATTAAATTTTTGTGCTCGTCTTTTCTAAAGTAAATATGAATAAATGAACAAATTATAAGAACATAAATTGATTTGAATGTTCATGATTGTCTATTCGATAAATAAGATCAAACTAATGAATAGATTGAACAATGAAAGATCTGAACAAAAGCTGGGTTTTTTATTAAATGTGTTTTGATTAGAAATATTAAAAAATCAGAAAATACCTCTTTTATCTGTGCTTGAGCTTGTCTATTGGCATAAAAGGCAAGTAGTGATTAGCAAAATGGTTAATGACTTTTTAAGATAAGCCATTTAGGTTACAGCATGATTTTGAATTCTTTATCTTGATCTACGACTTTATAACAGCATATAGTCGATATGAACAAGAACTATGGACAGAGCGAAAAAGGGGAAGAACGTGTCAGCATTACCTCAAAAAATTCAAACGATTTTAGATAAAGGACAAGGTCCTGCTGCACGAGCGCTGGATAAGCTGCCTAAGATTGTACAAGAATCATTGGCGAAAGTTTTAGGCTACCCATATCAATATCCAGATTTGGATGCTTTTACAAAATGCTTAATGGCAGTTCAAATTAAACAAGGGCGTGTTGGTTTTATTGGAGATGATCCGATCGAGTCTCGCCGTCAATTTGATACACAAATGTTAGCGATTTTAAATAAATCGACTTCCGTAGAATCGGTAGAAGATATACGTCTGCCTTTACAGAGTGGCACTGTTTTCGCAAGACATTATCATCCTGCACCTAATAAAAAATTACCGATGATCGTGTTCTATCACGGTGGTGGTTTTGTCGTTGGTGGTTTAGATACGCATGATGAAGCCTGTCGCCTCATTGCCAAGTACGCAAAAGTACAAGTTCTGAGTATCGATTATCCGCTTGCACCAGAAGTATCTCCGCAATTACTCATTAAATCTTGTGATGACGCATTAGCATGGGTGTATCAAAATCGTCGTCAGCTAAAAATTTATAAAAATCGTATCGCTGTTGCTGGAGATAGTGCAGGAGGAAATATTAGTACTGTAGTTGCACAGCATGCGGTTGGTAAATCATATGCACCACAAGCTCAGTTGCTGTTTTATCCTGTTGTAGATTTTAAAAGTAGACATCCTTCTTTTTATGCCTATGGTCAGGGTCTGGTGTTAACCAGTAAAGATGTAGATTACGTTACTAAATATTATTCAACACAGCATCAAGTTGCGTTAGATGATCCATTAATTTCACCAACGTACGGAAGTCTGAAAAAACTAGCTCCAGCATTTGTGGTAACAGCTGGGCATGATTTATTACATGATGAAGGTGAGATTTATAGCCATAAACTAAGACAAAATGGTGTTAAAGTGCATTATGTCGATTATCCAGATCAAACGCATGGATTTATTAATCTCACCCCGATTTCGAGTAAAGCTAAACGCAATACAATCGAAATCGCTAAAAACTTCAGAAAGTTTTGGGATAAATACAATTAAATTAATTAACCTATGTTTCACGTGGAACATAGGTTTTTTATTTGTAGATAACAAATAGAAATAGCAAAAATAAATTTGTAAAACTAATATTGTAGAGTACAACAAATCACTCGTTAAAATCAGAGAAAAGCAATCATGAAAAAGTTGTTGATGACAACCAGTCTACTATTAATAAGCAGCCATTTATTTGCCAATACAATGGTTGATATGAAAACCAGTATGGGAAATATTGAAATTGAACTTTTTAACGATAAAGCACCTGTATCAGCAAAAAATTTTGAAAGCTATGTAAAAAGTAAGTTTTATGCTGGAACTATTTTTCATCGAGTCATCCCAGGATTTATGATTCAAGGAGGGGGGATGGATGCCAATATGATTGAGAAGGTAACTAAAGCACCTATTAGTAATGAAGCAAATAATGGTTTGAAAAATACACGCGGGACTTTAGCAATGGCACGTACTAGTGATCCTAACTCTGCTACGAGTCAATTTTTTATTAACGTTGCTGACAACACTTTCCTAAATCGTTCACAAATGGATGCTGGTTATGCTGTATTTGGTAAAGTAACGAAAGGAATGGATATTGTTGATAAGATTGTTGGTGTTCCTACAGGTAATTATGGAATGCACCAAAATGTCCCTAAACAGCCGATTAAAATCATTAGTGTTCAGATAAAGAACAAGAAGTAAAAATTAAAGCAGAAATATTTAAAAATATTTCTGCTTTAATTTATTTGATCACCAAAATTAGGTGGAATTACATCCATATTTTGAATTAAGTCATTAAATTACAAATATTTAGCTTGTTAAAGCTGTCTATTAAGCAATTAAATAAATTTTAAATTATATAAATCAGTAAATTAGGTAAGTTAAAGTTTAAAAAAAAAACAACCGAATCATTTAATTTTTAAAAGGTGTTGCGTTGGTAGTGAAATGCTGTAGAATGCACATCCATCGGCGGTGATGCAGATAAAAACTTGTTGAGAAACAAGGATTTGGCTAGAAGGGTTAGATTCTTGGATTGATTGGTAGGTTTAAAAAATATCGAAATTACCTGTTGACTTTAGTTTAAATTAGAGTAACATAGCCGACCTAGCTTGATGATGACGAATCATCGAGAAGATCATTAAGAGAATAGAAGAACAACTTGTGTGGATTTTTACTGGTTGATCAATCGAAAATATTTCATTGATTGAATGGTAGAAATTTCTCGAAGTTTATTTGAGCGAATTTTTAGTCAGAAAATTGATGAGCCAAGATTTGTAGCCATAAGCTACTAATGATTTTAAACTGAAGAGTTTGATCATGGCTCAGATTGAACGCTGGCGGCAGGCTTAACACATGCAAGTCGAGCGGAGATGAGGTGCTTGCACCTTATCTTAGCGGCGGACGGGTGAGTAATGCTTAGGAATCTGCCATTTAGTGGGGGACAACATTCCGAAAGGAATGCTAATACCGCATACGTCCTACGGGAGAAAGCAGGGGATCTTCGGACCTTGCGCTAAATGATGAGCCTAAGTCGGATTAGCTAGTTGGTGGGGTAAAGGCCTACCAAGGCGACGATCTGTAGCGGGTCTGAGAGGATGATCCGCCACACTGGGACTGAGACACGGCCCAGACTCCTACGGGAGGCAGCAGTGGGGAATATTGGACAATGGGCGGAAGCCTGATCCAGCCATGCCGCGTGTGTGAAGAAGGCCTTTTGGTTGTAAAGCACTTTAAGCGAGGAGGAGGCTACTAGTATTAATACTACTGGATAGTGGACGTTACTCGCAGAATAAGCACCGGCTAACTCTGTGCCAGCAGCCGCGGTAATACAGAGGGTGCGAGCGTTAATCGGATTTACTGGGCGTAAAGCGTGCGTAGGCGGCTGATTAAGTCGGATGTGAAATCCCTGAGCTTAACTTAGGAATTGCATTCGATACTGGTCAGCTAGAGTATGGGAGAGGATGGTAGAATTCCAGGTGTAGCGGTGAAATGCGTAGAGATCTGGAGGAATACCGATGGCGAAGGCAGCCATCTGGCCTAATACTGACGCTGAGGTACGAAAGCATGGGGAGCAAACAGGATTAGATACCCTGGTAGTCCATGCCGTAAACGATGTCTACTAGCCGTTGGGGCCTTTGAGGCTTTAGTGGCGCAGCTAACGCGATAAGTAGACCGCCTGGGGAGTACGGTCGCAAGACTAAAACTCAAATGAATTGACGGGGGCCCGCACAAGCGGTGGAGCATGTGGTTTAATTCGATGCAACGCGAAGAACCTTACCTGGCCTTGACATACTAGAAACTTTCCAGAGATGGATTGGTGCCTTCGGGAATCTAGATACAGGTGCTGCATGGCTGTCGTCAGCTCGTGTCGTGAGATGTTGGGTTAAGTCCCGCAACGAGCGCAACCCTTTTCCTTATTTGCCAGCGAGTAATGTCGGGAACTTTAAGGATACTGCCAGTGACAAACTGGAGGAAGGCGGGGACGACGTCAAGTCATCATGGCCCTTACGGCCAGGGCTACACACGTGCTACAATGGTCGGTACAAAGGGTTGCTACCTAGCGATAGGATGCTAATCTCAAAAAGCCGATCGTAGTCCGGATTGGAGTCTGCAACTCGACTCCATGAAGTCGGAATCGCTAGTAATCGCGGATCAGAATGCCGCGGTGAATACGTTCCCGGGCCTTGTACACACCGCCCGTCACACCATGGGAGTTTGTTGCACCAGAAGTAGGTAGTCTAACCGTAAGGAGGACGCTTACCACGGTGTGGCCGATGACTGGGGTGAAGTCGTAACAAGGTAGCCGTAGGGGAACCTGCGGCTGGATCACCTCCTTAACGAAAGATTGACGATCGGTAAGAATCCACAACAAGTTGTTCTTCGAAGATGTATCTGAGGGTCTGTAGCTCAGTTGGTTAGAGCACACGCTTGATAAGCGTGGGGTCACAAGTTCAAGTCTTGTCAGACCCACCAAATCTGAAAGATATATCGTTCATTAAGTGATAAGCTGGGGACTTAGCTTAGTTGGTAGAGCGCCTGCTTTGCACGCAGGAGGTCAGGAGTTCGACTCTCCTAGTCTCCACCATGTACTTTACAGAGTACAAGCTAAGAAGATTATAGAGTTTAGTGAATACAGTCTAATTTGACTGGTTTATTAATCTCTGTGATTTATCACAGTTTACTGCAAGCTGACGAGGCTGTAGTTAATCATTAACAGATTAGAATTTGAGTCTGAAATAAATTGTTCAAACTCGATTAAATAGGAAGATAACAAGTAATTGTTAAATTAATATTTAATCTGAGAACTAGCAAAAACACTGAATCAAGCGTTTTGGTATATGAATTTAGATTGAAGCTGTATGGTGATTAAGTTCACAGACAACGAATAGTAGCAATTAAGTTTGCAACGCTAACACTGACTTGTATGTGTTAACGACTGTTTGGGGTTGTATAGTCAAGTAATTAAGTGCATGTGGTGGATGCCTTGGCAGTCAGAGGCGATGAAAGACGTAATAGCCTGCGATAAGCTCCGGGGAGGCGGCAAATATCCTTTGATCCGGAGATTTCTGAATGGGGGAACCCACCCGCTATAAGGCGGGTATCATAAGCTGAATACATAGGCTTATGAAGCGAACGAGGGGAAGTGAAACATCTCAGTACCCTTAGGAAAAGAAATCAATTGAGATTCCCTTAGTAGCGGCGAGCGAACGGGGAGCAGCCCATTAAGTTGTGTGTGTTTTAGTGGAACGCTCTGGGAAGTGCGAACGTAGAGGGTGATATTCCCGTACACGAAAGGGCACACACAATGATGACGAGTAGGGCGAGGCACGTGAAACCTTGTCTGAATATGGGGGGACCATCCTCCAAGGCTAAATACTCCTGACTGACCGATAGTGAACCAGTACCGTGAGGGAAAGGCGAAAAGAACCCCTGTGAGGGGAGTGAAATAGATCCTGAAACCGCATGCATACAAGCAGTGGGAGCCGACTAGTTCGGTGACTGCGTACCTTTTGTATAATGGGTCAGCGACTTATATTCAGTAGCAAGGTTAACCGAATAGGGGAGCCGTAGAGAAATCGAGTCTTAATAGGGCGTTTAGTTGCTGGGTATAGACCCGAAACCAGGCGATCTATCCATGAGCAGGTTGAAGGTTGGGTAACACTAACTGGAGGACCGAACCCACTGTCGTTGAAAAGCCAGGGGATGACTTGTGGATAGGGGTGAAAGGCTAATCAAGCCTGGTGATAGCTGGTTCTCCCCGAAAGCTATTTAGGTAGCGCCTCGGACGAATACCATTGGGGGTAGAGCACTGTTTCGGCTAGGGGGTCATCCCGACTTACCAAACCGATGCAAACTCCGAATACCAATGAGTACTATCCGGGAGACAGACTGCGGGTGCTAACGTCCGTAGTCAAGAGGAAAACAATCCAGACCGCCAGCTAAGGCCCCAAAATCATAGTTAAGTGGGAAACGATGTGGGAAGGCATAGACAGCTAGGAGGTTGGCTTAGAAGCAGCCACCCTTTAAAGAAAGCGTAATAGCTCACTAGTCGAGTCGGCCTGCGCGGAAGATGTAACGGGGCTAAAACTATGTGCCGAAGCTGCGGATTTGACATTAGTCAAGTGGTAGGGGAGCGTTCTGTAAGCCGATGAAGGTGTATTGAGAAGTATGCTGGAGGTATCAGAAGTGCGAATGCTGACGTGAGTAACGACAAAACGGGTGAAAAACCCGTTCGCTGAAAGACCAAGGGTTCCAGTCCAACGTTAATCGGGGCTGGGTGAGTCGACCCCTAAGGCGAGGCCGAGAGGCGTAGTCGATGGGAAATTGGTTAATATTCCAATACTTCTGTGTAATGCGATGAGAGGACGGAGAAGGTTAAGTCAGCCTGGCGTTGGTTGTCCAGGTGGAAGGTTGTAGGCATGTATCTTAGGCAAATCCGGGGTACTCTATGCTGAGAACTGATAGCAAGCTGTACTTGTACAGTGAAGTGGCTGATACCATGCTTCCAGGAAAAGTCTCTAAGCTTCAGTTACACAGGAATCGTACCCGAAACCGACACAGGTGGTCAGGTCGAGTAGACCAAAGCGCTTGAGAGAACTCTGCTGAAGGAACTAGGCAAAATGGTACCGTAACTTCGGGAGAAGGTACGCTGCTGACGGTGATGGGACTTGCTCCCTGAGCTATTGGCAGCCACAGAAACCAGGCCGCTGCAACTGTTTATTAAAAACATAGCACTCTGCAAACACGAAAGTGGACGTATAGGGTGTGATGCCTGCCCGGTGCTGGAAGGTTAATTGATGGGGTTAGCGTAAGCGAAGCTCTTGATCGAAGCCCCAGTAAACGGCGGCCGTAACTATAACGGTCCTAAGGTAGCGAAATTCCTTGTCGGGTAAGTTCCGACCTGCACGAATGGCATAATGATGGCGGCGCTGTCTCCAGCAGAGGCTCAGTGAAATCGAAATCGCTGTGAAGATGCAGTGTACCCGCGGCTAGACGGAAAGACCCCGTGAACCTTTACTGCAGCTTGACATTGAACTTTGACCTTACTTGTGTAGGATAGGTGGGAGGCTTTGAAGTTGGAACGCTAGTTCCAATGGAGCCGTCCTTGAAATACCACCCTGGTAATGTTGAGGTTCTAACTCTGCCCCGTAATCCGGGGCGAGGACCATGTCTGGTGGGTAGTTTGACTGGGGCGGTCTCCTCCTAAAGAGTAACGGAGGAGTACGAAGGTGCGCTCAGCGTGGTCGGAAATCACGCGTAGAGTATAAAGGCAAAAGCGCGCTTAACTGCGAGACCCACAAGTCGAGCAGGTACGAAAGTAGGTCTTAGTGATCCGGTGGTTCTGTATGGAAGGGCCATCGCTCAACGGATAAAAGGTACTCTGGGGATAACAGGCTGATACCGCCCAAGAGTTCATATCGACGGCGGTGTTTGGCACCTCGATGTCGGCTCATCTCATCCTGGGGCTGAAGCAGGTCCCAAGGGTATGGCTGTTCGCCATTTAAAGAGGTACGCGAGCTGGGTTTAGAACGTCGTGAGACAGTTCGGTCCCTATCTACCGTGGGCGCTGGAAATTTGAGAGGATCTGCTCCTAGTACGAGAGGACCAGAGTGGACGAACCTCTGGTGTACCGGTTGTGACGCCAGTCGCATCGCCGGGTAGCTATGTTCGGAAGGGATAACCGCTGAAAGCATCTAAGCGGGAAGCCTACCTCAAGATAAGATTTCCCTAGGAATTTATTCCTCTAAAGAGCCGTTCGAGACTAGGACGTTGATAGGTTGGGTGTGGAAGCACGGTGACGTGTGAAGCTGACCAATACTAATTGCTCGTGAGGCTTGACTATACAACACCCAAACAGTTGTTGTATTCAAGATAAATTCAATACATAACTTGATTTAGTGTGAAAACTAGTTAAAATGCTGAACACAAAGTTAGACTCAATATCTAATCCGTTAATAACTCATTTGGAAAAAGCCTTGGCATAGATAAGACCAAAGCAAGTATCCATAAACAGTTTGCTGGCGACAATAGCAAGAGTGAACCACCTGATCCCTTCCCGAACTCAGAAGTGAAACCTCTTAGCGCTGATGGTAGTGTGGCGTTTGCCATGTGAGAGTAAGTCATCGCCAGCTTTTAAATAATAAACACCCCCCAACCTAACGGTTGGGGGGTGTTTTTTTATTGACTAAAGAAAGAGAAGTAGAATAAAAACCGATTGAATTAATAAAAGGTATTATCATAAGGAGAATTAAATATGCCATCACAAGCTTTTAAACATTTTAGAGTGAATATGATAGATGTTTATAGATTGATTGAATCTCATAATGAAATTAGCCCCAATCATAGAGGAAAGCGAGCACTAGGTCATTTAACACGCAGTGGCGTAGTAATGTTATGTGCATGTTGGGAGTTATATAATGAATCTTTGATTATAGAATCGGCTAGATATTTGGCAAACAAATTAGATAGCCCCCTTTAATTTGCCAATTGATGTTCAAAAACATTTGGCTAAACATGTTAAAGAAGCTAGACATGATTTGAAGCCATTGAAATGTCAGGTTTGGGATGGAGATCAGTTTATGATGCAGCTTGTTGTAATGAAGTTAAAGCGTTAAATACCCCAAAAGCAGCGAAGTTGGAAATTTTATTTAAAAATTATTTAGGTTTTTCAGATGTTATATCTAAATGGCCGAATGGCAAAAATGATATAGATGATTTTGTAACTCTTAGAGGTAATATAGCTCATAATGGTCGATTTACAGATTATGTAACAATTACAGAGTTAAATACATATTGTCAGTTAATCTATCAAACGTGTTTAGCAATAGATTCTGAGATGTGTACTTTTCTCCATACGACTGTGGGATCAACTGTGCAACCATGGAGAAAAGCTCCAAAATAAGCAGTTACCTCAACCTGTGATAAAGGTCAGAGTGAGGTCGCAGGGCAGACATATGTACGTGATTGCGTATCTTAAAAGTCTTTAAATCACCTATAAAAATAATACATAAAAAGAAGCCCCATCATCCTGACGGGGCTTCTTCATATTCAGTTTATGTCGTTGATATCCTATTAACGACCACGTCCTGTGTCTGTTCTTATTCTCAATGAGACTTCCTGCCTCTCTATGATTGATATATTAGCGATTAACTCGGAAGTGGAACAGACGTCAATCTCCCTGATTAATGTACGCATAGACGTACAATTAGGCGATATTATATTTCTGTAGTTTGCTAATCAGCGCTGTTAATCCCTTCACTTCAAACTCATTGGCTTCAAAGTTCTCATCTTTATTGCGTTTAAAGATATCGCGAATTTCAATCACAGCATCTGGATCAACAAGGCCTAAGCTAGAGGTCACTTGGCGAATTTGGCTAATTGAACGGGAGCCATTGGTTGAACCATAGCCGATAAAAGCGGCGGGTTTACCTTGCCATTCTTTACCGACATAATCTAAGGCATTTTTCAGTGCTGGACTATAGCCATGGTTATATTCAGGGCTAATGAAGATAAACGCTTCAGCAACAGCAATTTTATCTGCCCACTGCTGTTGTTTAGGTTGATCATAGATGCCTGTCACTGGTGGGTGAGAGCCTGCAAATAAAGGTAAGCCCCACTCTTTAAGATCGACGATTTCGGTTTGAATATCTTTTAATGCAAGTTCAGTCGTTGCTTGTTGTACCCAATTGGCCACTTTAATTGCAGTCCGGCCTTCGCGAACACTACCAACAATAATATAAATGAGCATATTGAAATTCCTATGTGTTATTGCTTTGATTTTTAAAAATGAATGTCTTTAAATGATCTTATACTTTTCTTTAGCGTAAAAAAAAGCTCTCATTTGAGAGCTTTTTTGTTACATCAATGTGATGCCTTGCTGACCAGCAGGGGTGACTCTGAAAATTTCTACTTCAAAGGTAATATTTTTACCAGCAAGAGGATGGTTAAAATCAATCTCTGTGCTGTCATCATTGACTGATTTTACAATTCCAAACAAGGTCGCTTTGGCTTTATCTTCAAATTCAATCATATGACCAACGATAGGGCGTTGTTCAAATTTAACGGTATCGAAGATTTGGATATTTTCAGGATTCCAAGGACCAAACGCATCCTCAGGTGGCAAGTGAACTGTACGACGATCGCCTGCGCGTAAGCCAAAAAGTGCTTTTTCGAAGTGCGGAAGTAAATTACCATCACCGATCACTAAAGTGACAGGCTCATCACGCCCACGGGTGTTATCAATTTCAACACCATTTTCAATTGAAACGGAAAAATGTAAGTCGACTTTTGAGCCATCTTGAATACGAATTTCTTCGTTGGGTTGGATAATTTCAGTCATCTTAATTTTCCATGTTTGGGTTACGTTTCTTCTCAAGGAAGAAGGTATCAATCAGTAGTAAAATAGTACCTAAAGTAATGGCACTATCCGCAAGATTGAACGCAGGAAAGTGGTTATTTTGATAATAAACGTGGATGAAATCGACCACATAACCTAAGCTAACACGGTCAATTAAATTGCCAATTGCACCACCAAGAATTAACGCAATCGCCATTGGTAATACAATCATTTTCTTTGGCATACGCATCAACCAAAAAATAAAAATGATGGATACCACACCCGCCAAAGAGGTAAATAAATAACGTTGCCAACCACCCGCATCAGATAAAAAGCTGAAGGCTGCACCATGATTATGGAGTAAAGTCCAATTCAAAAAAGGCAGTACTGGAACGGGATCTGCATAATTTAAATGTGAGCTCGCAATCCATTTAGTCCATTGATCCAAAACAATGGCAAGGACTGATAGCCCGAGCCAAAGTAAATTGTGCGGATAAAATTGAAACAAGCCTTTTTTTGCTTGTGTATTAGGCATACTTTCTCACTTCGCCACTGCCAGTGACGTTGACGATACAACGAGCGCATAATCCAGTATGACCAACGTGTGTATTTACATCTGGCAATACATGCCAGCAACGTACACATTTTTCACCATCTGCTGCGGAGACTTGGACACGTAATCCTGCAAGATCCGTGTTTTCACCTTGTTCAGCATAAGGGTGAACGATGACTTGAGAAGTAATCAAGACAAAACGTAGTTCATCAGCCAATTGGTTTAACAATGTTTGTAATGCTTCATCTGCCCAAAGTTCAACTTTTGCAGATAAGTTACTGCCGATGAGTTTAGCGTTACGTGCTGCTTCAATCTGTTTATTTACTGCTGATTTTACGCTAATCAATGTTTGCCAATCTGCTTCAGACAGTAAGTTTGCTGTTGATGCAGTTGGGATGTCATACCATTCAGCGGTAAACACATATTTACCTATTTGTTCAGGAATCAGTGGCCAAGCTTCTTGCGCGGTGAAGCTCAAGATCGGTGACATCCAACGAACAAAAGCTTGCACGATATGATATAGCGCAGTTTGTGCAGAGCGGCGTGCTTGAGAATCCGCTTTGGTGGTGTACTGACGATCTTTGATGATGTCGAGATAGAAGCCACCTAAATCATTGATACAGAAGTTGGTCAATGCGTTGGTGACAATATGGAAATTCATCTCTTCATAGGCTTGCTGAATGGTTTTTTGAACATCAGCAGCACGTTGTAAGATGTATTGATCTAATGCAATCAACTCATTTACAGGTAGAGCATCAGTTGATGGTTTGAAACCATTTAAGTTTGCCAATAAAAAACGTAAAGTATTACGAATACGACGATAACCATCTGACGCACGGCTAAAGATTTCTTTACCTGCGGTCATTTCATAGCGATAGTCAGCAGATGCGATCCAGAAGCGTAAGCCATCTGCACCCATATCTTTGATGATGTCTTGTGGGGTGATGATGTTGCCTAATGATTTAGACATCTTACGACCTTTCTCATCTACCACGAAACCGTGGGTGAGAAGACCTTTATATGGCGCACGTTGATTAATCGCAATTGAAGTTAACAATGAAGATTGGAACCAGCCACGATGTTGGTCTGAACCTTCAAGATATAAGTCTGCTGGATCTTGTAATTCTTCACGTTCACGCAATACTGCGTAATGTGTTGTACCAGAGTCAAACCAAACGTCTAGCGTATCGCGTACAGCATTGTATTGTTCAGCATCCGTACCAATAAAATCGCTCGCATCGCGGTTATACCAACCATCAATCCCTTCTTGCTCGATCAGTTTAGCTACTTCTTCGATCAATTCAGGCGTACGAGGATGCAAAGCATTGGTATCTTTGTGTACAAAGAATGGGATTGGCACACCCCAAGTCCGTTGACGTGAGATACACCAGTCAGGGCGTCCTTCAATCATGGATTGAATACGATTTTTACCCCAATCTGGGACAAACTCGATGTCATTTTCAATCGCATTCAAGGCTGTCTGACGTAAACCTTTAGCATCCATGCTGATAAACCATTGAGGTGTCGCACGGAAGATAATCGGAGTTTTATGACGCCAGCAGTGTGGGTAGCTATGTGTAATCTTTTTATGAGCTAATAAAAGTTTTTTATCTTTGAGCAAATCTAAAATTTTTGGAATTGCTTTATAGATATGCTCGTTAGCAAATGTAGGTGAATCTGGTAAATAAACACCATTACCACCAACAGGGTTAGGAAAGTCTTTTGTTACTTCACCAGCATTAACTAAAACGTTCCAAGCTTTAAAGTCATCGACACCATGAGCAGGGGCTGTATGTACTAATCCAGTACCTGAATCAGCAGTTACATGAGGCGCAGCAATAATATAAACCTTTCTGTCGATGAAAGGATGTTCTACATAAACACTATCAAGACCACAACCAAAAGAATATGTAGATACATCAATATTAGGACATTCTTCTTTCAATTCTTTTACTAGTTCTTCTAATTCCTCTGGTTCGATAAAGTTGGCAAGTTTCTCACCTTTTACGGTAGCTAAAATTGCATACTCATTTTCGTTGAAACCGTACTGAATCATACAGTTTTCAACTAATGCAGAAGATAAGACTAGAAGTTTTTCTCCATCCTCATTAAAAACCTTAATTAGAGAGTAATCTAATCTTGGATGAACTGAAATAGCACAGTTTGCAGGTAAAGTCCAAGGTGTAGTTGTCCAGATAACATAAAGAGTACTTAAATTTTTCAATTTAGCATCTGAATTTAATCCAAAAATATTAAGGACTTGAGATGTATCTGCAGGGAAACCCACATCAATTGCATCTGATTTTTTATCTTCGTATTCAACTTCTGCTTCTGCCAGCGCAGAACCACAATCCAAACACCAGTTCACTGGTTTTAAGCCCGGTTCGATATGACCTGCTTTTGCAATTGCGCCAAGCGAACGAACAATGTCCGCTTCTTGCTTAAAGTTCATGGTGAGGTATGGATTATCCCAGTCACCAAATACACCCATACGCACAAAGTCTTTTTTCTGTAATTCGACTTGGGTGTAGGCATATTCACGACACGCTTTACGGAAAGTGGAGGCATCGACTTTAACGCCTACTTTACCGACTTTTTCTTCAACTTTAAGTTCGATTGGCAGACCGTGGCAGTCCCAACCTGGTACATAAGGCGCATCGAAGCCATCCATGATACGGCTTTTAATAATGATATCTTTTAAGACTTTATTAACTGCATGACCCAAATGGATTTGACCATTGGCATATGGAGGGCCGTCATGAAGAACATATTTTTTCTTGCCAATACGCGATTCACGAATCTGCTGATAAATGTTGTCGGCATACCACTCTTCTAACCATTTGGCTTCACGCACAGCCAAATTTGCTTTCATGGCAAATTCAGTATCTGGCAAATTGAGTGTGGCTTTATAATCCACTGCATTTTCAGGAGTTTGCTTATCGCTCATGCAAGTTTTCTTCCAGTTTTATCAGTCTAAACTGACATGTATTACAAATGAAATTTAAATTTAAAAAGGAAATTTTGGTGTGCGTTCACGATAGTCTCGTAATTTTTGCACATCATCATCGATTCCAGCTTTGAGTGCTTCAAGCGAAGGGTAATTCAGTTCACCATGTAGATAGTGAAGGAAAGTGACCCGCATCAATAAGCCATACAGATTAGCAGAAACATCAGGAAAATGTACTTCTAATCGCCACTCTGGATGCTCTTGTTTGATGGCTGGACGTGTTCCGACATGACCTGCACCAAATAAACTGTCAGCTTGATAGCCTGCAATTCCGTTCAAAGCAGGATCAGTGTGTTTTGTTTTTGCAGTGAGTGAGGCATTTTCACAGACGACATCAACCGCATAAATTCCGTTTAAACACGGTTTATGACGGTTTAAACGAACATTGATGGTTGGAAAATCAAGGGTACGACCAATCTGATCGCCATATTGCACTCGGCCCGTAATGCTATAAGGGCGACCCAACAATTTTGCCGCTAATGCCAAATCACCTTCTTGTAGAACCTGACGGATACGGGTTGAACTGACACGTTCATTATTTAAAGCCACAGTATTTAAATTAGTGACATCAAAGCCGTAATCACGCAAGAATTCGCTGTTGCCTTGGCGGTCTTTGCCAAAATGAAAATCATCGCCTAGCACCAAGCTTTGTGCATTGAGTTTTAATTTGAGTAGGTCGGCAAATTCTGTCGCATTCAAACTTCTAAAATATTGATCAAACCTTGCGACAGCAATGTAATCTACACCGAGCTCTGTTAAATATTCTACTTTTTCTCTAAGCGAGCTAATACGTGGTGGAGCATCATAACCTTTAAAAAATTCAAGCGGTTGTGGCTCGAAAATCATCACTAATGTTTTTAAGCCTTTGGCGTCTGCCAATGTTTTGAGCTGGCTAATCATCGCTTGATGGCCAAGATGGACACCATCAAAATTGCCAATCGTTACCGCAGTCGGTGGTAACTGAAAATCTGGCGATAATGCGTTGAGACGAAGCAACTTCATGGGCGTTAAATTCAGCGAATTTTGCAGAGGCTATATATTGCCATATTCTCAGCGTTTCGTCTTGTTGTTGTGTTTTTACACAGGAATTTTTCAATATTTAGAAGTTTTATATAAATTAAGCTGATTAATTAAATTAAAATAAATCAATTTTTCTTATTTAAATGTTGCTCTAAGATGGTCACATAGTCGCTTGATATTGAGAAAGAGATGAAAAAGCCGTTTTATCAGCTAGAACAAACGATAGATGTGATTCGCCATTTTACCCCAAACTGGTTTACTGCAACCATGGGTACGGGTGTAGTGGCGATGATTTTAGCACAGCTACCTTTTGCTTCATCTCTGTTATTTATGCTTGCGACTAAATTATGGCAATTTAATATTTTGTTATTTAGCACTTTTAGTGTGCTGTATATCTTACGCTGGATTTTATTCCCCAGCGAAGCAAAGCAGATTTTTACTCATCCCAATATGAGCCTATTTTTGGGTGCTATTCCGATGGGCTTAGCCACGATTGCCAATGGTTTTCTCAGTTTCGGTACGCATTTATATGGTGATATTGCCGTTCAAATTGCCACTTACCTTTGGTATATCGATGTTGTTCTTGCGGTGGTGATTGCGTGGGTGGTGCCATTCTGTATGTTTAGCTGCCAAGATCATCAATTACAACGGATGACTGCGGTATGGTTACTCCCGATCGTAGCGTGTGAAGTCGCTGCGAGTTCTGCGGGTCTACTATTACAGCACTTAGCTGCCGATCAACATGCATTAACCATCTTGATCACAGGTTATGTGTTGTGGGGTATTTCAGTATTACCTGCTTTTGCAATCTTAACCATTTTGATGTTACGTTTAGCTCTGCATCAATTGCCTGAAAAAGAGGTGGCGATTTCAAGCTGGTTATGTCTAGGACCGATTGGTACAGGTGCGTTGGCGTTATTATTATTGGGTGAACAAGCCCCACGTATTATGCAGGCGATGGGCTTTGAAGGCTTAGCGACATTACTTCCAGCCTTGGGTATTGTGGCAAGTTTGGTGCTATTAGGTTTTGGTTTATGGTGGTTTGGGATTGCGATTTTGACCACACTGCGCCATATGCGTACTGGCATTCCATTTAACTTAGGTTGGTGGGGACTGACTTTCCCATTCGGTGTGTTTATTTTAGCGATCTTTAACTTGGCGCATCAGTTACATATCGAGTTCTTACAGTATGTGGCGGTGGTTTTAAGTCTGTTGTTGGTTGGTCTATGGACATTGGTAATGAAAAAAACACTGGCAGGGGCATATAGCGGTCAATTATTTTTCTCTCCCTGTTTGGTCGCGTTACAGCAGAAGATGCAATAATATCAAGGTGTGCCGAAGCACACCTTTTTTGTGTCTCTATTTTGATTTGAACGAGTCTTTTTATGAATGCTGATGTTGCTCTGATTATGGCTTTGCCGAATGAATCTAAAGGTTTATTTGAGCAAGCAGGTATTGACGTTCATTACAGTGGAATTGGCAAAATTAATGCAGCATTCAAGGCATTTGAGGTGATTCAAAAGACGGGATGCAAAACGCTGATCAATTTAGGTAGTGCAGGCAGCTCGCACTTCGATGCACATAGTCTGGTTGAGGTGATTACTTTTGTACAACGTGATATGGATGTGTCTCCACTGGGTTTTGCCGTGGGAGTGACACCGATGGATGATGAGATTCCTGCGGAGATTTATACTCAACCACACTTTGAACACTTACCCAAAGGCATTTGTGGCACAGGTGATTCTTTTGAAACAGGTCTTCCAAAGGTCAGCTGTAATTTGGTGGATATGGAAGCGTATGCTTTAGCCAAAGTGTGTCAAAAACTGGGAGTGCGTTTAATCTCGGTCAAATACATAACGGATGGCGCCAATGATACGGCTCATTTAGATTGGGAAGAGAATTTATTACTAGGGGCACAAAAGTTATTGGCGCTGTATCAGGCGCATTTTTAAATGCAAAGGTCTAGCCTTGTAGTTTGTATGGGTGGACTTTTGCGTATCGGTAGGTTGTTGAAATTAAATAATATTTTTATTTATTTGTATGATGTTCATTATGTTAAATAAAATTTATAAAAGGAAAAGTTTGCTTAAATTTCTCGGATATATGTGGATTATTTTTTAGATATTCAATGGATTGTTCTTGCGTAGAAATAGGGTCAAAAATATCTACTCCCCTTAGATAGGAGATGCCTTCTAACGCTATTTTTTCTGTTTTTGATAGCCCAGAGCCTGGCACAAAGCCAATAACTAAATGAATCTTCGCTAGTGAGTCTTCGAAATTTATAAGATCAAACATATAAAGCGGTATTTCATCTTGATCTAAATCGTTGATACAAAGCTCAATCCATTGTCTAAACTCATTTAAATTAATTGCTTCTGAAAATAGACACCCAATAGCAAATCCAAGATCAGAACTTTGTTCTTTATATATTTTCCACATATTTAAATTTATCTAAAATTAACATAATACACCTTATACGAGATCGAAAACAGGTGTCTTAAGCTCCCGTTTCTAATATACTTTTTAAAAATTTCATATAACGCCCATTGTGTTAAATAAAATATTAATTCATAATTTATACTATAAAAAAATTAATTGAGCGGACTAAATGAATATTGATGCAAGCAGAGATCGTGGTCAAATTGATAAAAAAATTATTGAGAATTATGCTGAATCGATTGGGTATAAATTCCCCAAATCTTATGTTGAATTACTCAGTAAACACAATGGATTAACACCTGAAAAGAACTATTTTGAGTTTCAAGATCATAACAATGAGATCACAGATAGAGACGTATATTTTTATAGCTATGGGTACGAAGAAATAGAAGTTTGGGATGAAGAAGATCGTAAAAAGTATGAGGATTCTATCAAAAAATATGAAGCTATTGAATTAAATCAGCCTGATGAACACATGTATGAATTTATGGATAAACATATGGTGATTTTTGGAGAATGTGCAGGTGGTGACCAAATAGCTTTTGATTATAGAGACAACTTTAATACGGATGAGCCACATATTGCTCTAATTTATCATGATGACCTTATCGAAATATCACCAACAGAAAATAAGTTAAGAACTATAAAGCTAGCAGACAGTTTCACTTCTTTTATGGCATTGTTGAAAGAAAATAATTTTTAAATATTTCTAAAATTAACATAATACGCCTTATGAGAAATGTTTGAAGTTTCCTCTTTAGCATCAATATCTTAAAGTAAGCCATTCTAGAGTTCAGCGCACTGGAGCGGCTTTTTCGTGACTATTCATTTTCCATGTATGTTTCTTAATCAATGTTCCACATTTTTGATTAGCTTAGTTGAATAATCACCTTAACCATTTGGCAAGAAAAAAGCGACTAACAAAGTCGCTTTTTTAATGTATTTCAATCGCTAAAATTAAGGCTTTTAACGGAATAAAATTTAACGTGGTAATACGCCGTAGAGCATCAAATGAACAGTGTGTTCGATAGTACGTTGATACATACTACGGTTACGCAAGGTTTTGCCCGTAACCATTTCCATTTGGGTTGCGAAATCCGCATAGTTTTGCGTAATTGCCCAAATATTGATAATCAACAATTCAGGGTCAATCTCTGCCGACAATTTACCTTGCTCTTGCCAAGTTTGAATCACCTTGGTTTTACGCTTAAACAGTTTTTTTAATGGCCCTTTTAAGATCGGTAAAATATGCGGCGCACCTTGAATAATTTCGAGGGCAAATAAACGAGAAGCTTTTGGCTGATCACGTGAGCTTTCAATTTTTTGAATTAAATAGTGAGTCAGAGCTTCAGTTGGCTCAAGTTCTGATTCTAAGGTTTGTAAAGGAGCGAGCCATTTTTGCAGTACGGTTGTCAGTACTTCAACGTAAAGAGACTCTTTATTTTCATAATAATAGAAAATATTGGATTTATGCATATTTGCGAGCTGGGCAATCTCATCCAGACTAGCACCACTGAATCCATAGACGGAAAAAACATCGAGGGCAGCATTCAGCAGTTGATTGCGCTTTTGTGTACTTTTTTTCTGTTCCATCTGCGAGCTTGATTCAAAAAATGTCATTGACATTGTAAGATAAATTGTCCGATTTGTGCACAATAACACAGTTTTTTTGTCGAAAAATACGCAGTTCTAAGATGAATTGAAGCGATCTAATTGATAATACTTGAAATCTAAAAAATGAATTACATATTTTGTAAACAATTCAGTGTTAAATGCTGATCAACAAGCTCATTTTTTGATTCATATCCAGTGGGTTTTATGATCATGGTGCGGTTTTAAGTTGCTAAAACCGCATCTAACACTTGTTGTTCCAACTGCGCAAATGCAATAGTTTTCTTACGTGGTCGTGGTAAATTCACTTGAAATTGATGTGCAATATGTCCTTGATCTAGCAAAATAATGCTATCTGCCAATTGTACCGCTTCACTGACATCGTGTGTGACCAAAATTGCAGTAAAGCCTTGTTCTTTCCAAAGGCGTTCAATCAAGCTTTGCATTTCTAAACGCGTTAGAGCATCTAGTGCACCTAAGGGTTCATCCAGTAATAAAATACGTGGTGTGTGAGATAGTGCTCTGGCTAATGCGGCACGTTGACGTTGACCTCCAGAGAGTTGAGTTGGCCACTGTGTGGATTTGTCTTTTAAGCCTACTTTTTCTAATAAATTCTCAGCAAGAAGGTGTTGATCTTTTGGTAAACCTAATTGTACGTTGTGTAAAATATTTTTCCACGGAAGTAAGCGTGGATCTTGAAACATCACACGAATATCATCGTTTGTGATGCCTTCACGAAAGTTTCTTGCGGATTGAAACTTAATCTCGCCATAGCTAGGTTTTTCTAGTTGGGCAATTAATCGAAGTAAGGTGCTTTTACCACAACCACTGCGACCTACTATGGCGACAAATTCACCTGCTTGAATGTTTAAGTCTAAGTCCTCAAGTACTTTGACTTCACCATAAAACTTATACAGTTGTTCAATCAGAATATTTGCACCATTGCTATGGCTTGCAGTAGTCGATGCTTCAGATTCACCAAGGGGTTGAATCAAGGGATTTTCATAGAAATTTAAATTTAGATTGCTCATATCGTTGACCTTTTTATTTTTGATAGCCTGCATGCCAACGTAATAAAGATCGTTCTAGTGCTCGCGCTAATACATCTGCTAATTTTCCAAGTATGGCGTAAAGTAAAATACCGACCAAAACGATATCGGTTTGCAAGAACTCACGTGCATTCATGGTCATATAACCGATTCCTGCTTGAGCGGAAATCGTTTCTGCCACGATTAGTAGTACCCAAACCAAACCTAAAGCAAAGCGAAGTCCCACTAAAATAGAAGGCATTGCGCCGGGTAGAATGATCTCTTTATACAATTGCCAGCGATTGAGTCCGTAACTTTTACCCATTTCAATCAACTGAGGGTCTACCGAGCGAATACCATGATAGGTATTGATGTAGATTGGAAAAAATACACCTACCGCGACTAAAAAGAGTTTGGCTGTTTCATCAATACCAAACCATAAAATCACCAGCGGAATGAGTGCTAGCGCAGGAATATTGCGGATCATTTGCAGTGTAGTATCTAATAAGGTGGAAGCAATCCGTGATGAACCATTCAGTAGTCCTAGAACCAGTCCTAAACCGCCACCCACCAATAAACCAAGCAGGGCACGACCTGCGCTGACTTTGACATGATGCCAAAGTTCGCCACTGATCAGTAAGTGCCAAAAAGCACTCACTACAGCCGTTGGGGCAGGTAACACACGGCTTTGTAATAGACCTGAACTTGAAGCAGCTTGCCAAATCAGCAGCAATAAAATTGGAAACAACCACGGCAGGAAACCTTTGCCTATTTTTTGTGTTCCACGTGAAACATTATTTAGAAATGGCGTTGCACTCATGCCTCCTCCTTAACCAACGCTTTTGGTGTTTTGACCTCAGGCACATAGTTATTGGCAATGATTTCACCAAAAGGACCTGTGAGATGTGGTTGTGCCAGTTTCTCACGAGTTTTGAGTGGCAGAAGTGGAAATACTAATTCAGCAAAGCGGATCGATTCTTCCAAATGTGGATAGCCAGAGAAAATAAAGGTATCAATCCCCAAGTTAGCATATTCTTGAATACGTGCAGCAACAGTTTCTGGATCGCCGACTAAAGCCGTACCCGCACCGCCACGAACTAAACCGATACCAGCCCATAAGTTTGGTGAGACTTCTAATTGATCTTTACGCCCGCCGTGCAAAGCTGCCATACGTTGCTGCCCGACCGAGTCCATTTGTGCAAATTTTTTCTGCGCTGCTGCAATAGTCTCATCATCTAAATATTGAATGAGTTCATCAGCGGCAGCCCAAGCTTGTTCATTGGTTTCACGAACAATCACGTGCAATCGGATACCATAATTCAGGATGCGCCCTTTGGCTGCGGCTTTTGCTTTTAAATGGTCTATTTTTTCTTTTACTGCCGCAGGCGGTTCACCCCAAGTTAAATAAGTATCGACTTGTTCGGCTGCAAGTTCAGTCGCGTCTGCGGATGATCCACCAAACCAAAGGGGTGGATAGGGCTTTTGCACAGGTGGATAAAGTAATTTTGCTTCATCGACACTGAGTCGTTCACCATGAAAAGTAAACGACTCACCTGTATGGGAGCGAGTCAGAATTTCACGCCAAATTTTGACATATTCAGAGGCAGTCTGATAACGCGTGCTGTGATCTTCATATAGACCATCGCCCTTGAGTTCCTGTTCATCACCACCTGTTACAAGATTGAGTAAAATACGACCATTGGATAGGCGATCAAAGGTAGCAGCCATGCGTGCCGCCAATGCTGGTGTCGTAATTCCGGGACGTAGTGCCACCAAAAACTTTAATTGTTTGGTTGCATCAATGAGGCTGGCTGCTGTGATCCATGGATCTTCACAAGAACGACCCGTTGGAATCAATACGCCAGCATAACCAAGGTTGTCAACAGCAACGGCGATTTGTTTCATATAAGCATGATCGACCTGACGTGCGCCCTTGCTGGTGCCTAAGTAACGGCTGTCACCATGAGTGGGGATGAACCAGAAAATATTCATGTCGATATTCCTTATGAAGAATGAGATCATGTGAATGAGACAGATTGCATCGTGTTTTAGATGGCAATCTGCATGGGGGATAAAGTACTTTGATTGATCACAACCAAAACCGATGAGAAATTACCTAAAGTAGACTCTCAATTATTGAACTTGGTTTTTTAATACAGCATCTGCAATCACCAATTGCTTTGGAATTAATTTCTGAGCAAAAAAGGCATCAGCGACGTACTGCTGTTCTTTTGCGACTTTTTCAGAAATTGGCTGAACGCCAAAACCCATGCGAGAAATTGAAGTTTTTAAAACATCGAGTTCAAGTGCGGTTGGTTTTTCGAGTAATTTTGCAGCATCATCAGGATGGGTTTTTACCCAATCTGTGGTTTGATTTAATGTTGTCACCAGTGTTTTTAGAACTTCGGGATGTCCTTCCGCAAACTTACGATCAGCTAAATAGAATTGATGATTGTTGACCAAATGCTCGCCGTTTGCGATCACACGTGCATGGATTTGATGCTCTGCTGCTGCGAAGAATGGATCCCATATCACCCAAGCATCGACTGCGCCTTTTTCAAATGCTGCGCGAGCATCTGATGGTGGTAAATAAACAGGCTGAATATCATTTAAAGTTAAATTATTGGCTTCTAGTAATTTCAATAAAAGATAATGAACGTTTGAGCCTTTGTTCAATGCAATACGTTTACCTTTCAGGTCTTGTACAGATTGTATTGGTGAATCTTTTTGAACGATTAATGCTTCTGCGGTAGGTGCTGGTGGCTGATTTGCAACATAGACCAAGTTAGGATTTGCTGCTTGAGCAAAGATCGGAGGCGCTTCACCGGCCTCGCCAAATACGACACTACCTACATTTAAGCCTTCTAAAAGTTGGGGGCCGGCTGGAAATTCAACCCATTTTACATTGACACCCTGAGCAGCAAGATTCTTTTCTAATTCACCTTTTGCTTTGACAATCGGCAAAATGCCATACTTTTGAAAGCCGATATTTAATGTGGTGGTTTCTTGTTTTGGTGTTGCTTGCTGCTCAGGTTTTTTTGCACAACCTGCAACGCCCATTACGCCAGCAATAGTTGCTGCGATGATGGTTGAAGTTGCCCATGAGCGATTGATAAAAATAGCCATGTTGATTGTGCTCCCCAGAAAATTACAAGATCTAAATAAGTTGAGCAATTAAGCTAAAACTTTTTTTAATGCATAAAAAATAAATAATTGGGCTTTGCTTATGATGAAAAGTGCAAAATAGAAAAATAGATAATGTTATTGAGAAGATGAATAAGCATTGAAATTTAATTAGCACATAAGTTTTTGTTTTATTTTTTTATTTTTAAAAAAACAGTGCGCTTATTTTTCTAATGAGCTGAATAAAAATAGAAAAGAAAGAGGTCAAAAGATATCTTTATCAGAAATAAAGATATCTTCAGGTCAAATATAATTAGAACAAAACTTTTTTGAAGACTAAGGAATTACGCTGATAATTGTACAGCGCTTGTCGAGCATTCGGTAAATCATCAACACTTGCTGGGCTGAAACCCTGCTCTAAAAACCAATGTGCGGTACGGGTCGTGAGAACAAACAGTTGTTGAATACCTTGTTGTTTCGCTTTGGTTTCCAAAAATTGCAAAATTTGGCTACCACGATTCGATTTACGATAACTCGAATCGACAGCGACACAGGCAATTTCAGCAGATTTGATTTCACCTGATTCAGCAGGAATAGGATAGAGCGCTGCACAGGCTAAGATCATGCCATCGCGTTCAATCACCGCGAACTGTTCTATTTCACTTTCAAGACGTTCACGTGAACGATAGACTAAAATACCTTCCTGTTCGAGCGGACGTAATAAGTTGATTAAACCGCCAACATCATGAATATTGGCAATACGTACTTCTTCATAGTGGGCATCTGTGATTAAAGTGCCAATCCCGTCGCGTGTAAATAGTTCTTCAATCAAAGCACCATCATAAGTATATGAAATGAGGTGAACACGATGCACCCCAGACAATGAAGCTTGTTGAGCTTGTTTGAGGTGTAAGGCGAATTCTGGATATTGTGTTTGGTATTGTTGAATATAAGGCTCAAGTTGATACGAGCTTAATTCACGTAATAATTGTTGTTGCTCATTCATTAATCCTTGTTTTTCACCTAAGAAAATTAATTTATCGGCTTGTAGTGCAGTTGCTGTTTTGGTCGCGACTTCTTCCGTCAATAAGTTAAATACTTCTCCAGTGGTTGAATAACCTGTAGGTCCTAGTAACACAATATTGTGATTATCTAAGTGGCGTTGAATCGCATCGGTATCAATTGAACGGACTTCACCTGTGAGCTGAAAATCAACTCCATCCCGAATGCCATAGGGTTTAGCCGTTACAAAGTTACCCGAAACCACATCAATGCGAGCACCATACATAGGTGAATTTGCTAAGCCCATTGATAGAAGAGCTTCAATTTCTAAACGAATCGATCCAACTGCATTCATGACACTACGTAGTGATGCACGAGTTGTCACACGACGACTTTGATGAAAAGGCGTTTCAATTTGGCTTTCACGAAGATTTTGATTAATTTGTGGGCGTGCGCCATGCACCAAAATCAAACGAATCCCTAAAGAATGCAATAGGGCAATATCATGAATAATATGCTGAAAGTTCTGGTGTAAGACGGCTTCACCGCCAAACATAAGCACAAAGGTTTTATCACGATGGGCATTAATATATGGTGCTGAGTGGCGAAACCAATGCACATAATCTTGCGTTGTACTATGTGAAGTTTCAGTCATTTGGTTCGCCATGTTCATCTCAGATATACATCAATTTATCTGATTCTAACGAAAAAAATAAAAAGATAAATCTATTCCTAAAACAACGCTTCAACTTTGTACAGTCATCGTCTGAGAACGTGTTTAGAACCCCATGATGCGGATAATACTATTATCATCAGAGTTGACTAAAATAAAATCATTATTGATTTTATACCATTGCTCATTACGACCGGGACGTGGGAGATTATTATCTTTATAATCAACTTTATAGCCGTTTCCGCGATAATGTTGCGGCATGACGTAACCTGCTTGCCAGCGATGTTGTTTTAAACGCTCGACACCACGTTCTTCACGCATACGACGTTCACGCATACGGTTTTCATCATCTGGACGGTCAAAGTTACGACCTTGCCAGCCACCACCGCGTGAGTCATCATCACCATCAAAATGTGGACCTGCAAAACTACCCATACTACTCAATAGGGTTGTTGAACCTAAAACCAAGATAATGAAAAATTTTTTCATGATGCACCTTATGGACTTCGGATGTCTCTCATGTGAAAACTGTACCTTAAAAATGCAGAGAAACTGTGAAGATCAATTCATTATTCCATTAAAAAGATGGAGATCCTTAAGTAATTTCTCTAGAAAAGCATCATCGAAGCCCGTATTTAATATCATTTAAATTTATTATATTCAATTAGTTAAGATTGAGCGTCAATACTTTGCCCATTCATATCTAAACTATCATCACCCATCAAATAAAGATAAGCAGGCATAATGCTATCCGGCGTTGGAAGAATTTTTGGATCTTCCTCAGGATAAGCCTTCGCCCGCATTGCTGTACGGGTACCGCCTGGATTAATGCAGTTAAAACGAATGTTTGGATAGGTGTTTTCTGCTGCAAAAATCTTACTCATTGCTTCGATTGCAACTTTAGAAACAGAGTATGCTCCCCATAAAGCACGAGCTTCACGACCTACACTCGAACTGGTAAATACCACTGAAGCATGTTCAGATTTTTCAAGCAGTGGTAATAATGTTTGAGTTAACGCGAAAGGTGCACGTAAATTTACGGCCATGACATCATCCCAAACATCAACAGGGTAATCCGCTAGTTCAACTCGATCACCTAACATGCCCGCATTATGTAAAATTCCATCCAAGCGACCAAATTGTTGCTCAAGCGTATCGACAAGAAGCTCATAGTCATGACTGGATGCAGTTGAAAGCTGTAATGGCAATATTGCAGGCTGTGGTGCACCTAAACCTTCAATTTCATCATAAATGACTTCAAGTTTATTCAGGCTACGTCCATGCAAAACCACAGTTGCACCATGAAGGGCATAACTAAGAGCAGCAGCTCGACCAATTCCATCACCTGCACCCGTGATGAGAATGATACGATCTTTGAGTAGATCTGGACGAGGTTGATATTCTGAATATTTCATTGTTATGCCTCCTAGTTGTTATATTAAATATTTAGCTCATCATACCCTGATTTTCTGATAATGCAGAGATTTTCTGTTTGAGCAGTTGGTGTAATTCAGGGACAGTTTGAATAATTGCATCTGCTTGCCAAGCGTTCAGATCATCACGAGATTCTATTGGTAAATACCCGTAAGCTGCCAAAATGGTATACATCTCTGCATTTCGACCTGCATCAATATCACGTGGATGATCACCCACATAAATAATTTTTTCTGCATCGATGCCGAGATGCTGAGCTGCTAAATACATCGGTTCAGGATCGGGTTTGGTATGTGTGACATCTTCAGGACAAACCAAAACTGCACAGCGTTCGGTTAAATTTAATTCAGCCAATAATGATTCACTTAAACCACGTGGTTTATTGGTCACAATTCCCCAAGGAATCTGGTTTGCTTCAAGTTCTTCGAGCAGAGGATACATCCCAACAAATAAATCCGTATCCACCACAATATTGTCACCGTATACATCTAAAAAGCGCTGGCGATGACCTAGAAAGATGGGATCGGTCACATCCAATTCTGGATACACCAATTTGACCATTGCTCGTGCGCCTTCAGACACTTGAGTGCGAATGGTTGCTGCATCAACAACAGGACGCTGTTCATCACGGCACATTTGTTGAATGATGCGAATAAAATCAGCAGCAGTGTCGATCAAAGTACCATCAAGATCAAATAAAACGGCTTTCATTAGACACCTGTATTTGTGGTATGAACCATATAATTCACATCTACGTTGGGTGCTAACCAATAATGCTTAGTGATAGGGTTATAATGTAAGCCCGTCATTTCTTTTAGACTCAAGCCTGCGTTACGAATATCATGCGCCATTTCTGAAGGACGGATAAATTTATGATAATCATGCGTACCTTTTGGTAACAAACGTAGGACATATTCTGCGCCAATAATTGCGAATAAATATGATTTTGGATTGCGATTAATGGTCGAAAAGAAGACGTGTCCACCCGGTTTAACCAGTGTTTGACAGGCTTTGACAATTGAGGCTGGATCAGGAACATGTTCCATCATTTCCATACAGGTCACTACGTCATATTGTCCTGCTTGTTGTTGCGCTAACTCCTCGACTGGGATTTGACGATATTCAATATTTTGCACATTGTCTTGCTGTGCGTGTAAACGTCCTACAGCAAGCGGGGCTTCGCCCATGTCGATCCCTAAAACATCAGCGCCACGACGAGCCATACTTTCTGCCAAAATACCGCCACCACAGCCAACATCAAGCACTTTCTTACCTGCTAAACCACCAACACGTTCGTCAATCCAATTTAAACGTAAAGGATTGATTTGATGAAGTGGGCGGAACTCAGAATGTTGATCCCACCATTTGGCAGCCAATGCTTCAAATTTTGCGATTTCTTGTGGGTCAACATTCAGTTGTGACATGGAAATACCTCTGTATTAGGATGATTATTTCGGTTTAATCTGTTGTTAGTGTAGCGCTTCTTGAAAAAAAAGCGATAAATCCAATAAAAAACTTCACACAAGCAAAACGAATTAGTCGTGTTTGATTTATATTTAGCATATAAACTTACGAAAAATGCTTAGAGGAAAAGCAAACTCAATGAAAAAGTTAGTATTAGGTGGTTTAAGTGCAGTGGTCATGGCATTTTCAATGAATGCAATGGCTGCGGATTTTGTAGCGGGTAAAGACTATACCGTGGTTGCCAATCCGGGTAAAACAGCTGCGCCAGCGGGAAAAATTGAAGTACGTGAATTCTTTTGGTACGGTTGCCCGCACTGCTTTAAGCTTGAACCACATATGCAAACGTGGTTAAAGAAGATTCCAAGCGATGTATATTTCCTCCGTACGCCAGCAGCTATGAATAAAGTATGGGAGCAGGGTGCTCGAGGTTACTATGTGTCTGAGGCACTAGGAGTACGTAAGAAAACCCATATTCCATTATTCCATGCCATCCATGACGGCGGACAACAAATTTTTGATCAAGCATCACAAGCAAAATTCTTTGCCCGTTATGGCGTGCCTGAACAGAAATTTAACAGTATGTTTAACTCTTTCCCAATTACTGCAAAAGTGGCTGAGTCAAATAAATTGGCACAGCAATATCAACTTACGGGCGTACCTGCCGTTGTTGTAAACGGTAAGTATGTTGTGCAAGGTGAAGATGGCAAAGTGACACAAGTTGTTGATTACTTATTAGAAAAAGAACGCAAAGCAAAATAGTTCGTACGATGAACAGTAAAAAAGGACTGCAGTAGCAGTCCTTTTTATTTAGTTTTGATCGATTTGTAAATCTTTTAAATCGATTTGAACTTTTTGTGTCGGTAAAGACAGAGCTTGGTTTACATACAGGTTAATCAGCTTCTCACGAGAACCAATTGAACGCTGGTAATAGCTTGAATTCAATAGCAAAGCTGCGCCGTAAGTCAGAGACCAAATATAGGAAAGATAATCACGAATCGACATATCATAATTCTGTGATTTTAAATATTTTTCAGTCATATCTTTGAGCGAAATAATACGCTGTTGACGGATCGCATAAAGCTCATCGAACAAATGTTTGAGCTTGGACTCGGTCATCGTCAGATGCTCTTCTAACTGATGCAATAAAATCGTGCGACTTGGTGAGGTTAAATGATAAAGCATATAACGAGGCGCATATTCTTTAACATCAGTGTTATATTTTTCTGAAATTTTTAAAATTTCTTTTTCATTTTGAATAATCAGTTCCAACAGTAATTCATTTTTACTGCGGAAATGTTTATATAAAGTACCTTTAGCAATATCTAGCTCGGCAACCAGTTCATCCAAGGTCATTTCTTGGTTATTTTCTAATAAAAGTTTTTCCGCAACCTGCAAAATTTTTTCTTTACGAATTAAGAACTGAGTATGACGATCAGGATTCATGATGCTTATAAGCTCCTCATAGTGTTCTAAACGGCATTTGCATTAGTGTCTTATCAATCATAACGCTAAGCAATGCTTTTATATATCAAACTTTAGCTTTGATAAGATCAGGCGTTTTGTGGTTCCCAGTTCGAGATACCTCGGAAAAGTAAGCGGACTTGAGTCGCTGCATTGTCAATAAATAAGTTTTGTTGTTCTAACAAACGATCAATTGGAAATTGTTTCGGTAAGTTGATCCACGTCATTGCCCATGTAAATGACATATTAATCAAAATCGTGGATAACACTTGTAAATCTTTGGCTTCTTGAATGTGTTTAAAGGTATCGAGTTTACACAAATCAATTGCAAGATCTTCAATCAAAAATTCAATTTCACGCGCAATTGCGATACGAACGGTTTCAGAGCCACCCCAACGTTCTGCAATCATAAATTGCCATTGTTGTGGGCTGTGATTGACGGCCTGTACAAACAATTCAATGCTTGTCCGTGTTTTAGCAGATCCGCTATGTTTTAAATAGCTTTGCCCCAATTGATGAATCAAGCTTTTTAAATGCAAAGACACTTGGTCAACCAGTTCTTGCCCTAATGCCTCCATATCTTGGAAATGACGATAAAATGCCGTTGGGACTAAGCCAACTTCACGTGCAACTTCACGCAAACTAATACTACTAAATGAACGTCCAGAAGTACTGAGGTGGAGCGCTGCATCAAGTAAAGCCTGACGACTCTGTTGTTTTCGTTCATCTCTAATCGACATGAATAAGATCCATTAAAACCATACGCTAGAGTCTAGCAAAAAAAACATGATTTTTTTAGCTTTTATCCATTGCTAAATCATATGCATTTGTGGTTTTAGCAAAATAAATCGTTTTTTTTAAAAATAATAAATGCTAGATCGTGATCAATTTTCAAGAAAATTTAAATGTTTATAGGGATGAATAAAAAATATTCAAAAAAATAGTGAACAGGTGTTGACTCAGTGAGCACAAATAAATATAGTGTACACATGTTCACTACACGAACATTTGTTCACTCAAAATAAATAGCCAGATACAAAACGAGGAACGTATGAACGCACAGTTAAGTTATCAGCCACATTGGGTTAGAGAAGATTTTGTTGATTTTATCCTTGCAAAGGTTAACCCGATGTGGACTTTGCGCCGCATTATGGCAAAAATCGAAGCGATTGAGCCTATTGCCGATGAAATGATCAAGGTCACTTTAAGCAGTAACAATAAATTTACAACCTATCAGCCAGGTCAATTTGTAATGGTGACGGTTCGTATTGATGGTGTGCAGCATCAACGAGCGTATAGCTTGGTGAGTTCACCAAGTCACGACAAATTGGTATTAGGTATCAAAAAACAAGGTCGAGTATCTAACTATTTAGCCAACAGCGCACGTGCTGGTGATGTGATTGAAATTACTCAGGCGATGGGCGAATTTACGCTAAAAGACTTTGATACAGAAGAAGGTAAACAACCGATTCTTTTGGTATCTGCGGGTAGTGGTATTACGCCGATTATTCCGATTGCGAAACAGGCATTAGCACGTTCGAATCAACCTGTGACGTTGATTTATTACTCACGTGATCCAGCGTTCCGTACTGAATTGGAAACACTGGCAACAGAATATCCGCACTTTGACCTACACATTATTGTCGATAGTGCTGAACAACCTGCTTATTTTGATGAAGAAACTTTGGACCGTTTGTGTGCCGATGCTGTTCAACGTCAAACCTATGTGTGTGCTGCTCCAGGATTGATGAAAGCGACACGTCAAATTTGGGCGAAGCGTGGTTGGTTAGACCGTTTAACACAAGAAAGCTTCTTGCCAGTGACGATGGATGTGGATGCCCAAATCCAACCGGTCAATTTCCGTCGCAGTATGCAAGAGTTTGAAGGCCGTGGCAACTTGTTAGCCAGCGCTGAAGCTGCGGGTTTGAAACCATCTTTTGGTTGCCGTATGGGGATTTGTAATACCTGTGTTTGTACCAAGGTCAGTGGTGCAGTGAAAAATCAACTTACAGGTGAAATCGATAACCAAAACAATGTGCAAATCAAGTTGTGTGTGAGTGAAGCAGTCAGTCCTGTTGAGATTGACCTTTAACTCATATTGACCAGATAGAGAATAATATTATGAACATGATGACAGTAAATCCGACTAAAACGATTCCTCCAATCAAATTTGGTGGTAACACAAGCCGTGCATTAACACCAGAAGAAGTACAAGAGTTTGGCCGTAAGATTGATGCCATCCGTACTGAAACCATGGCTAAAATTGGCAAAGAAGATTCTGATTATATTTATAAAGTACGTAACTTTGTACGTTACACCGAAATTGCATCGCGTGGCATGTTGATGTTTGGTGGTTGGATTCCACCTGTTTGGTTATTGGGTACCGTTATGCTAGGCGTATCTAAAATCGTTGAAAATATGGAACTCGGTCACAATGTGATGCACGGTCAGTTTGACTGGCTAAATGATCCAACCTTGAACGGTGCAACCTACGACTGGGATACGGTGTGTACGGGTGAAGATTGGAAATATACCCATAACTATAAGCACCATACCTATACCAATGTTGTTGGCATGGATCATGACATTAGCGGTTATGGCGTAATGCGCATGAGTCGTGAGCAAAAGTGGGAACCTCGCTTTTTATTCAACGTACCAACAGGTTTTGTATTATCAACGGGTTTTGAATGGCTATTGGCTTTGCAACGTTTAGAGATGGAAAAAGTGTTGTTTGATGGCACCAAAACTTGGAAAGAAGTGTATGTAGAATCTAAAAATCTACGTAAAAAGATGGTGCGTCAGTTTGGTAAAGATTATGTATTGTTCCCATTGATCGCGGGCCCAATGTTCTTGCCAGTATTAGCAGGTAACTTTGTTGCCAATCTGATCCGTAACTACTGGGCATCGACCGTGATTTATTGTGGTCACTTCACAGAAGACTCTGAAATTATCACTGACAATATTGATAATGAAACCAAAGCAGAATGGTACTTACGTCAGATTCGTGGTTCAGCAAACTTTACTGGCGGTAAAATCATGCACTTCTTGAGTGGTAACTTGAGTCATCAAATCGAACATCACTTGTTCCCTGATGTACCTGCCAACCGCTATCAAGAAATGGCACCTAAAGTACGTGAAGTCTGTGCAGAGTTTGGTCAACAGTACAATACAGCGCCGTTTGGATCTCAAATTGTGAGTGTATATAAACGTTTGGCGATTCATTCTTTGCCTGACAATGTGGTTGACCGTTTGGGGGCGATCAAGCATAGCCTTGTTGACGCAGTGAAAAGTATGTTTGGTAAAGCTGCTTAATCAAGATTGAGCGTCGTTTGAGCCATCAAGCGATGCTCATCACCAATAAGTAAAAGGGAAAGTACGAGTAATTGAGATATACTATGGTGCAATTATATTTGTGCCATCGTTTTAAGGAATCATTATGCGTATTGACCAAAGAGCATTAGACCAGTTACGTGAAGTAAAAATCACCCGTAACTATACCCGTTACGCAGAAGGTTCAGTTTTGGTTGAATTTGGTCATACCAAAGTGTTGTGTACAGCAAGTATTGATAACTCAGTTCCACGTTTCTTGAAAGGTAAAGGGCAAGGTTGGGTGACTGCTGAATACGGTATGTTGCCACGTTCGACACATACACGTAGTGACCGTGAGGCAGCGCGCGGTAAGCAAACAGGACGTACCCAAGAAATCCAACGTCTCATTGGTCGTAGTCTTCGTGCCATGGTGGATTTGAAGAAGTTGGGTGAGAACACGATTACGATTGACTGTGATGTGATTCAAGCAGATGGCGGTACTCGCACAGCAGCCATTACAGGTGCAGCTGTGGCTTTAGTTGATGCCATGAATGTGTTACTGAGCAATAAAAAGATTAAACAAGACCCATTAAAAGGTCTCGTAGCAGCAATTTCAGTAGGAATGTACCAAGACGAAGTTCTACTCGATTTGTGTTACGAAGAAGATTCAAATTGCCAAACGGATTTGAATGTGGTGATGACACAAGCGGGCGAATTTATTGAAATTCAAGGAACGGCAGAAGAGAAACCGTTCACTCGCCAGCAGTCTAATGCCATGTTAGAGCTTGCAGAAAAAGGAATCGCAGAATTGATTCAGAAGCAACAGCAGGCACTCGGTTGGTAATCTCCAGTTGATAGTGCGGGCGGTCTGGTATGTTTAGACCGCCTTTTTTTTATTTATCAATTTAGATGCTAATGAAGCATAAACCTATAAATACCCAGGAAAATGAGTATAAGCCAAGTCAAAAGTCCAACCATAACAGATCAACACTGACCTGTTGCCAAGGGCTGTAACAGCAAGCAAAAAATAAACAGGTCAATTTATTCCTCAACATAAAATCACACAATCTTTGCAGTTTGTCACATAACCCATTTATTTGACTCATTTTGGATTGATAGACTAGAAAAATTAAGAATAAATAAGGAAGGGGAACATGGTACAAGTTTTTCTAGTGTTATTAACTGCAGTGACTTTTGTGCTAATGGCGGCAGATCCACGACCTACTGATTCAGCTGAAGCTAAATCAGCGTGGACTGAGAAAGTCGAAACAACAAACATTTCGACTTCTGATGAACTTAAAACACAGTCATCGGATGATGATGCTTAGAATATTTAAGCATTAAAACGCATAGATAAGTCTACAGCGCGAACATCTTTAGTGAGTACGCCCATTGAAATATAGTCGACGCCTGTGGTTGCAACTTCGCGCAAGTTTTCAATTGTAATATTACCAGAAGCCTCTAATTTACAACGCCCCGCAACATGCTTGACCGCATCAATCATTTGTTGCTGGCTAAAATTATCTAACATCACGATATCTGCACCAGCTTCAAGTGCTTGGTTTAACTCGTCCCAAGTCTCAACTTCTACTTCGACAGGTTTACCTGGTGCAATGTCATGTGCTTTGCTAATCGCTTGAGCAATACCACCAGCTGCCATGATATGGTTTTCTTTAATTAAGAATGCATCAAATAGACCTAAACGATGGTTCTGTCCACCACCCACAGCAACTGCATATTTTTGTGCAATACGTAGACCGGGTAAGGTTTTACGTGTATCAAGCAATTTGGTATTTAAACCCTCAAGTTGTTGCACATAATTTGCAGTTTTAGTCGCCACAGCAGAAAGAGTTTGAATGAAGTTTAAAGCAGGGCGTTCCACAGTCAGTAAACTACGCGCAGAACCAGCGAGTTTTAAAAAAGCCTCATTTGCAGCAACATGCTCACCTTCTTGTTTAAGCCATGTGATCTGTACGGAGTCATCATACGCTTGAATCAGCGCATTGACCCAAGGCTGACCAGCTAAAACCATATCTTCACGGGTAATAATCGTTGCGGTTGCTTGCTCTTCTTCAGGGGTAAGCATTGCGGTAATATCACCATCCCCAATATCTTCTTGTAATGCTTGTTGAATATTGATTTGAATAGATTGTTCAAGCAAAGATTGAGGAATACTCATACCCGTTCCAGTATATTTATGACCAAAAAACTTGTGCGATATATTAGCACCCTCCTCATAAAAAATAAGTATTTCATCTCGATTATTCGTGATAAAGCATGTCAGAATGCAGTAGATAAACATTAAATTGCTGATTCGGGTCATAATGCAACAGGCTAAATTTACTCAAGTGCAAGATGGAAAATTAATCGGTGCGACCCAGATTGCATCACCTAATTTTAATACTCGTCCTGATGATACGGATATTCAACTAATTGTTATTCATAATATTAGTTTGCCACCCTCACAGTTTGGTGGAGGCTATATTCAGCAGTTTTTTCAAAATAAATTAGATTGGTCTATCCATCCATATTTTCAGACCATTGAAGGGATGCAGGTATCCGCACATTTGCTGATCTTGCGTACAGGAGAGGTCATTCAATTTGTAAACTTTAATGACCGTTCATGGCATGCAGGACGTTCCAGTTATCTGGCTCAAAAAGAATGTAATGACTATTCGATTGGCATCGAATTAGAAGGCAGCGATGATTTGCCTTTTGAAATTGAACAATATCAGGCTTTGGTAGAAGTCGTAACGCTACTGCGACAGGCCTATCCAAAAATTCAGAATCATATTGCAGGTCACTCTGATATCGCCCCAAAACGTAAAACTGATCCTGGGTTATATTTTGATTGGCAATTATTCCGTCAATTACTATCTAAAAAAACTTCGTCGAATTTATGATTTCACAACGAAATCTATTTTGACTTTCATTACAATAACGCTTTTTAAAAGATAAGCCGTAGGTGAATGCGATGGCATTGTGGCGATCGACTGTCATTGTCAGTGCAATGACGATGTTATCCCGAATTTTGGGATTAGTGCGTGATGTTGTGCTACTCAATGTATTTGGTGCGGGCAAGGACTTCGATACTTTCGTTGTTGCCTTTCGTATTCCCAACTTTTTTCGGCGTTTATTTGCGGAAGGGGCATTTTCTCAAGCCTTTATTCCTGTTTTAACCGAATATAAAACCAGTCGTGCGCATGCCGAAGTTCAGATTCTCATCAGTCGAGTTTTTGGTTGTCTACTCACAGCAATGTCATTATTGACGTTTGTCGCAATGGTTGCTGCACCTGCAATTATTTATATCTACGCACCCGGATTTCATAACGATCCTGAGAAATTTGACCTTGCGGTTGATATGTTTCGTCTTACGATTCCCTATCTGATGTTCATGTCATTAACGGCTTTTGCGAGTAGCATCTTAAATAGTTATGGTTCATTTGCATCGCCAGCCTTTTCACCTGTGTTGCTGAATCTGGCAATGATTGCAGGGGCGTGGTGGCTAACGCCGTATATGGCTGAACCGATTATGGCATTAGGATGGGCTGTTGTGGTTGCAGGTGTTTTGCAGCTCGCGATTCAGATTCCTGAGTTATGGAATAAGAACTTACTGATTCCCCCGAAAGTTGATTTTAAACATGAAGGTGTTAACCGTATTTTAAAACTGATGTTACCTGCTTTATTTGGTGTATCAGTCACGCAGATCAACTTATTGCTGAATACAATTTGGGCTTCATTCATGCAAGATGGTTCAGTATCGTGGTTATATAGTGCTGAACGTATGACAGAGCTGCCATTGGGTTTAATTGGCGTAGCAATCGGTACAGTGATTTTACCTTCGTTATCAGCACGTCATGCAGAACAAGACCAAGCTAAATTTAAGAGCATGATCGATTGGGCAGCTAAAATTATCATGCTTGTTGGTATTCCTTCGAGCATTGCATTATTTATGCTGTCGACACCGATTATTCAAGCCTTGTTCCAACGTGGTGAATTTACGTTGGAAGATACACGAATGACAGCATTAGCCTTGCAATGTATGAGTGCAGGGGTGATTTCATTTATGTTGATCAAAGTATTTGCACCTGGTTTTTACGCTCAGCAAGACACCAAAACCCCTGTTCGTGTCGGTTTGATGGCAGTGGCTGCGAATGCGATTTTAAACGTTGTCTTTATCGGTTTCTTTAAATTAATTGATTGGCATGCAGAACATATGGCTTTAGCTTTAGCATCATCAGGCTCAGCTTTGGTGAATGCAGGCATGCTGTATTTTTATTTGCACAAACGCAATATCTATCGTTTTGGAACGCATTGGAAGAAACTAGCGCTCCAATATGCAATTGCGAACATCACTATGATTGTCGCGCTTTGGTATGGTTTAAGTTGGTATCAAGGCGATATTTCACAATGGTTACGCATCGCTGAAGTGGCTGGTTTATGTGTAATTGGTGTGGTGGCCTATGTGATTGGATTATTGATTACAGGTTTTAGACCAAGACAACTTAAGCATTAATATAAAAAAACCTCCTGTACAGGAGGTTTTTTCTTATTTTACTTCTAGTAATTCAATATCGAAAATGAGTGTGCTATTTGGCGCAATCACATCGCCTGAACCCACTTCGCCATATGCTAAATTTGCTGGAATAAAGAAACGACTCTTACCACCCACTTTCATGGTTTGAACACCTTCAGTCCAACCTGCGATGACTTGGTTAAGCTTGAATTCAACTGGATGATTTCGTGCAATTGAACTGTCAAATACCGTATCGTCTAAGAGTCGTCCTTCGTAATTTACTTTTACTGTTGAAGTTGCTTTAGGTGATTTGCCTTTGCCTTCTTGGATCACTTGGTACTGTAAACCTGATTTGGTGGTTATAATCTCAGCTTTCTTTGTATTTTCAGCTAAAAACGTTTTTCCAATTTGCTCATTTTTTTGAGCAAGTTCCTGAAATTCTATCAGTTGTTTTGCTTCGAGACGCTTTTTATATTGGCTTAATAGGTTAATCATTTCTTCATCAGTTAACGATGCAGACTTACCTTGTATCGCTTCTTCTAGACCTTGTGAGATTGTTGCAATATCAAGATCTTTTAATGTCTCTGCGTAACTCTTACCAATTAAATAACCGTAACTATATCCTAACTGATCTTTTTGTGGGCTTTTTAAAGTAATGGGTGCTGCATGTGCTGTGCTCATCATTGAGGCGATTAAAATCAAACTTAGTTTTTTCATTATTTCTTCCAAAATAAAGGAGAGCGTATGCTCTCCTTGGTACCAATTATTTTACAGCGATTAATTCGACATCAAAAATTAATGTGCTATTTGGTGGAATAGAACCAGGAACACCTTGTTCTCCATAAGCAAGTTGAGAAGGGATATAAAGCGTTGCTTTGCCACCTTCTTTCATTAACTGTAAACCTTCTGTCCAACCGGGAATGACTTGGTTGAGTGGAAATTCGATTGGCTCACCGCGGTCATAAGAACTGTCAAAGACCTTACCATCGGTTAATTGACCTTTGTAGTGAACTTTCACAACAGAGGTTGCAACAGGTTGTTTGCCAGTACCTTCTTTAATAATTTTGTACTGTAAACCGGAAGCCGTTGTTTTTACACCTTCTTTTTTCGCATTCTCAGCTAAAAAACTATTGTTTGTGGTTTCAGCTTTTTTGGTTTCATTAAGTTGTTTTTGTTGAAGTTCCTTTTGGAATTCCATATAAGCAGCTTGTAATTCTTCTTCGGTGTATGCAGCAGGCTTTTTGGCATGCCCATCACGGAAACCTCTGATAAATGCAGCTGTTTCCAATTCAGGTGGTGTTTGTTTTGCAACTTCATAGCCTAAGGCATAACTGATTTTTGCAACAGGGGCTGCATTCTTATCCGCTTTTGATCCAAGTTCAGTCGTCGGGTGCTGAGTAGCATAGTAAACAGGAACAAGGGCTGCGCCACCTAAAACGACTGCTGCAATGACAGGTAAAGCTTTACTCATGAGATGTCCGAAGTAAGATTTTAATAAAAAATATGGTCATGATCTTAGCATGTCTAAGCTTAAGCATTGAATAACTCAGCTAAAAAATGCGTGTATTTTTTATATAGTTTCTGTGTTTATCAATAAAAAGCCAGACTATGAGATCTGGCTTTTTGATATGAGTGTTATGATGGATTTTTAATCATCTTTATTTGCTTTGTAAGCATAGGAATAATTGTACCCATACCCATACCCATACCCAGCACCAGCACGTTGAATATCATTTAAAATGAAGCCATTTACTTTGACATTCGCTTGTTCAAAGCGACTTAAACTTAGTTCAAGCTCTTTCATTTGTGATTTAGCATAGCGTGCTACAAGTAAGTTCACACCCGCATATTGAGAAATGATAATTGCATCGGTTACAGCAAGTACAGGTGGTGTATCAATGATAATATGATCATATTCTTGGCTTAATTGGTTAAGTAATACCGCAAACTGTTCAGATCCTAACATTTCCGATGGATTCGCTGGACTTTTACCCCGTGTAATAATACTTAAGCCATCTACTTCAGTTGTATGAACTACTTGGTTTAGATCAGCTTGATGACTTAAAAATTCAGATAAACCAGGCTTTACATCTAAATTAAAATATTTATGCATATAGCCACGACGCATATCTGCATCAATCAAGAGAACTTTTTTATTGCTTTGCGCAAAGATAGTCGCCAAATTGGTTGAGATAAATGATTTACCAACCTCAGGAGAAGGGCCTGCAATAACAATAACATTGTTTTTTGCACTTACGAGTGCAAAATGAATCGCAGTTCGAATACTACGTAAGCTTTCTATTGCAATATCATCATTATGTTTAACTGCAAGGATAGGAATAGTTTTCTTTTTCTTTAAAATACGGATACGTGTCTCTTGAACGGGAGATCGAGGTACAGTTGCATAAACAGGTAGATTGAATTCATTTTCAATTTGCCCACTATCTTTGATACCCGTACGTAACATATTACGTAACAAAGCAATAAGTGTACCAATGAATCCACCAAAGAAAATAGCAAGAATAAGTACTTGTAATTTCTTTGGCTTAATTGGTTCAACAGGTTCAACCGCAGTATCTACAATACGAACATTACCAATTTCGCCTGCTTTGGCAATTCGAAGTTGTTGATACGAATTCAATAAAGCAGTGTAAAGTTGGGTTTTTACTTCAACTTCACGATACAGTTGCAAGTATTGTCTTTGGATGTCTGGAAGTTGTTTTAATGTACTATTTAAATCACCAATTTGTTTATTAATTGCAGCAATTTGAGCATTAATTTCTCGCATCGCTGGATGTTCAGCAGTGTATTTTGCTGCCAAATCTGCTTGTTGTTGTTGCAACTCTATTTTTTTTGTTTCTAAGTTGATGCTCTGAGTAAGATAAAGCTCAGACTCTTTGGTGACATCAACAGTATTATATTTTTGGCGAAATTTATTAAATTCACGTTCTGCATTATCAAGCTGTTTCTTTAACTCTGGTAGTTGTTCATCTAGAAACTTAAGCGTTTGGGCAGTTTCAGCAGAACGGCGGGCTACATTTTGGGCACTATAAGCTGATAATATTGCATTTAAAACGTTAGTAATATGTTGTTTATCTTGGCCTTGATAACTTAAACCAAGAATTCCAGTCATTTTTCCTCTTTCCGCAACGGTATAATTTGAACTAATAGCATTGACAGCAGCGGGTAAAGATTTCTTATGAATTCGGTATGCACTGGTTAAAGTATCTTTTGTAAAAACACTTACTTTCCATGCGCCATATTTATTCTGAATAGAGTTTGATTGATTAATGATGCCAGTAAATATAACCTGATCATTTTTTGGATCGACTAAGAAAAAGTCCCGATTTTTGAAAGTAAGTGTAAGTCCTTTATCAATAAATTGATTTGGTATTAGAAAATCTCGGACTTCAAACTGCTTGGTATTATCTTTAAAGATGACGGATTGAGGGTTATATTCGGTTGCGTAATGTGGTTTTTTCAATAAACGATGACGTAAAGTATCTTCTGTACTTGAAATATTTAAATCAAGATGAAGTGCTTGAATCACTGATCCTAAAACTAAACGAGATTTTAGAATTTCGATTTCAGACTGAGCGGGTGATTTTTGGTCAATCATTTGTGATAAATCACCCAATAAAGCAGCTGAAGCCCCTTTACTGTCTTCAACTTGAACTAAGGCATCAACTGAATAGGTATCAGGTGTTGCACGAAGGTACAAAAGTGCACATACAAGACTAAGAATAATAAATAAAGCGATTAATTTCCATTGAGCAATAAGAGAGAAAAAAAGCTCTTTCAAGTCAATTGTGTCTTCAGTATTGGTATTTTGGCTCATAATCTTAATCTAAAAGTTAAATATAATTTTTCCAATCAGTGACACACTGTTGAATAAGCTGACATGTCTCATCGAAAAAGGCCTGATCATGCTGATATGGGTCTGGCACATTTTTATTTTGCCAATGGCCTAAGCGGAAAACTTTTCCTTTAGCAAAAGGCCAAGTTTGTTCAATATGAGCTTGCTGATTTTTGCTCATCACGAGAATTAAATCCGCTTTTTTTAAATGTTCAGCATTTAATTTTTTTGCGATATGCCCACTTATATCAATACCTAAATGTTGCATACATAGCTGTGCTTTGTCATCGGCAGGATGACCTGAAAGTCCAGAAATACCAGCTGAATCTATCATTAGCTGAGGGTAATCCTGTTTTAGTAGGTATTCTGCCATAGGACTACGACAAATATTACCAACGCAAACCACTAAAATACTTCGAATCTGCATGATTACTTACCTAGCTGATCAAAGCTATAAAGTGCACTCGAGAACGGTACAATCTGGTTCATAACACGTTGCCAGCGAGTTAAACCTGTTGCATCAATATATACAATATCGTTACTACGTAAACGGAATTGATTTGCCAAACCAAAGTCACCAAGGCTCATTAAATTCAAATGATAAAGTTCAGTTCGTCGATCATTTGCATTAGTGCGTAATACATAAATTCGGCTGGCACTTGCTGATAAAGGATTCAAACCTAAACCTTCACCTAGAGCATCGCTCAAAGTCATGCCCTGATCGCGCATTGGCAGGGCTTGGTTTTTACCAGACTCACCCATAATATATATTTTCTGATTGTCTTTAGTACTTACGTAAATTGTATCGTTTGGTTGAATTAAAAGTTTGTGTAGCGAATAGCCTGCTTTTTCTAATTCAAGTGTATTGAGATTATAAGTAGTACCATTACGTACTAATTGTATATAAGTATTATCACCTAATTCAGATACACCACCAGCCATACCAAGAGCCGTATATAAATTAATAGGTTGGTCATTTAAATAAAATTGACCACCTTTTCTTACACTTCCTTGTACAGAGTAACGTTGCCCTTGATAGTTTAAGACTCTGACAATTACGTCAGGGGTTTTTAAATAATGAGCAAATTGATTTCGTAATTCTGAATTTAATTGACTTAACGTTTTACCAGATGCCTTGTATCGACCGACTAAGGGCAATTGGATGAATCCATTATAATCAATAGGGTATCCATTGGCTTGAATCGATTGATCATTCGACAGATTGTTTACAGGTGGAGTGATTTCAGGGTATGCCCAAAGTTGAATGGATAAAACATCACCAGGACTTAAACGATAAACACGCTGTGGTTGATTAAATAAAAAAGTATAGTTTTGTTGGTAGTTTAACTGGGTTGGTTTTATAGACTCTAAAGTATCTTGTGTAATTTTTATCACACTTACAGTTGTCCCAAGATCAGTCTTATAAACTCCCTCACTTGGAATGTCGTACGTTTGAAGACCAGAAGTGACAGCACATCCAACAGCACTTAAGCTAATTGCAAGGATGGAAAATAATTGATAATGCTTCACAATTTACCCTTGAATATTTATAAAATTTATATCAGCTTAGACACAAACATCTGTGTTTAGACTTAGAATTTTGCTTATTCTAGCTCAAAAAACCTAAAAAATCACCGACAAATCCGTTGGCTTTGTATGCTAAGTTTATCTCATAAAAAGTAACAGATTTGTTAATTATTGATAATATTGCATTTTAGTAAAATTTATGAGTAAATCAGCTTAAAAGAAAAATACGTTATACAATTTCGTTATAGTGTCTAGCAAAACTCTGCTATATTGTGTCCAGAAAAATTGATGGTTTTTATGTCTTTCATTTAAGTTTTTAAATATATTTTAGGGATTAAGGCTAATTTTATGAGACTTGCCGAATTAAAAATAGCAATTATTGGTTTGGGCTATGTGGGTTTACCGTTAGCTGTTGAGTTTGGGAAAAAAAAGGTGCGCGTTGTTGGCTTCGATATTTCGAGCAAACGAATTGAAGAACTAAAAAATGGGCAAGACCATACTCTTGAAGTCTCTCCAAATGAATTACAACAAGCCGCTCAATTATCATTTACTTGCGATTTAGAAAAATTAAAAGAATGTAACTTTTTCATTGTCACTGTTCCAACCCCTATTGATGATTACAAGCAACCGGATTTAACGCCGTTAATTAAAGCATCGACAAGCATTGGGCAAATTCTGAAAAAAGGTGATATCGTCGTTTATGAATCGACGGTTTACCCCGGTGCTACAGAAGAAGTTTGTATTCCTGTTCTAGAAAAGGTATCAGGTTTAGAATTTAATACAGATTTTTTTGCAGGTTACAGCCCAGAGCGGATTAACCCTGGTGATAAGCTTCATAGGGTAACCAATATTTTGAAAATTACCTCAGGCTCTACTCCAGAGGTAGCTGAGTTTATTGATGAAATTTATAATTTAATTATTGAGGCTGGAACGCATAAAGCTTCAACTATTAAAGTGGCTGAAGCTGCTAAGGTAATTGAGAATACTCAACGAGACGTAAATATTGCTTTAATTAATGAACTGGCTTTGATTTTCAACCGAATGGGAATCGATACTGAAGATGTGTTAAAGGCAGCAGGCACAAAATGGAATTTTTTACCGTTTCGCCCAGGTCTAGTTGGTGGTCACTGTATCGGTGTTGATCCATATTATTTAACGCATAAAGCCCAGTCTATTGGCTATCATCCAGAAATTATTTTAGCTGGACGTCGATTAAATGACAGTATGGGGGCTTATGTTGTTACTCAACTTGTTAAGAAAATGATTAAGAAGAAGATCCAAGTTGAAGGAGCAAAAGTTTTATTATTGGGATTAAGTTTTAAAGAAAATTGCCCTGATATTAGAAATACTAAGATTATTGATATTGTGAAAGAGCTTGAAGAATACCACATAGAGGTTGATGTTTATGATCCTTGGGTTGATTCAGCAGAAGCAGAACATGAGTACAATATTCAGCCTATAAATAACCCTAAATCAGCAGAGTATGATGCCATAATTTTAGCTGTTGCCCATGAGCAATTTAAACAAATGGGGGCTGAAGAAATACGAAAGTTCGGTAAAGCTGAGCATGTCTTATATGATCTGAAATATGTACTCACACAGCAAGAATCTGATATTCGTTTATAATTTTTTTGAGAGAGTACGTTATGACTCAATTTGTTCAAGTATGTGAAGAATTAAAAAATAATCCTAAAACATGGTTGATTACGGGTGTTGCTGGTTTTATTGGATCCAACCTTTTAGAAACATTATTGTTATTAAATCAAAAAGTAATTGGTTTAGATAATTTTGCGACTGGGTTTCAACATAATTTAGATGAAGTCCAAAGCTTAGTCTCAGAACAGCAATGGAAGAATTTTACCTTTTTTGAAGGTGATATTCGTTTATTAGAAGATTGTCAAAAAGTATGTGCTACTGTTGACTATGTATTACATCAAGCCGCTTTAGGGTCTGTACCACGATCAATTGCAGATCCTATTATGACAAATAGTGCCAATATTACAGGTTTCTTGAATATGTTGGTTGCGGCTCGAGATGCCAATGTAAAAAGTTTTACATACGCAGCAAGTAGCTCGACTTATGGAGATCATCCTGCGCTACCTAAAGTAGAGGAAAATATTGGTAAGCCTTTATCGCCGTATGCTGTTACCAAGTATGTGAATGAGCTTTATGCAGATGTGTTTGCAAAGACATATGGTTTTCAAACTATAGGCTTACGTTATTTTAATGTCTTCGGTAAACGACAAAATCCGAATGGTGCTTATGCTGCAGTGATTCCGAAATGGACCTCGGCGATGATCCAAAATCAAGATGTTACTATTAATGGTGATGGTGAAACCAGTCGAGATTTTTGTTATATAAAAAATGCAATACAAGCTAATATTTTGGCTGCAACAACTGAAAATGTGGAAGCTAAAAATCAAGTCTATAATGTAGCAGTGGGAGACCGTACCACTCTGAATGATTTGTTTAATGCCATTAAAGCTGCCTTAAATGAAAATGGCGTGGAATATACTAAACAGCCAGTATATCGAGAGTTCCGTGCTGGTGATGTACGACATTCACAGGCTGATATAAGTAAAATAAGAAAATATCTTAGTTATGAATGTCGGTATAGTGTTTTTGATGGTATTGAGAAGGCAATGCCTTGGTATAAATTTTTTTTGATATAAATAGATAGGAACTAAAATGAAGGAAGGATTATCAAAACAGGTACTCATAAATTCTTTATGGTCCCTATTTGGGCGTTTTGGTTATCTTTCTATTAGTTTAATTAGTAATATAATTTTAGCTCGCCTTCTTTCCCCTAAGGAGTTTGGACAATTGGGTATTGTCATGTTCTTTATTATTGTGGGGTCAGTATTAACGGAGGCTGGATTATCTGGAGCATTAATCAGGAAGGAGCATGTTACTGATAATGACTATTCAACAATCTTCATCTTTAATCTTATTGTTTCATTTATAATGATGTTAGTATTGATGTTGTTAGCTGGTTTTATTTCAAACTTTTATAATGATAATGATTTAAAAAATATTTTAATTATTTCTTCGTTAGTTATTCTAATTAACGCATTTAGAATTGTGCAAGATACTAAGTTAATAAGAGAGATGAGATTCCAATCTAAAGTTACTTATGAATTCTTTTCTATATTTTTGTCATCGGGGATAGCTATATTTTATGCATTAAAAGGCGCAGGCATTTGGGCACTTGTATTGTTACAGATATTGACACCTTTATTTCTGGCTATAATTATGTGGTATTTTGTAGGCACATTAAAAACTTATAAATTTAGCACTTCATCGTTCAAAAGTTTTTTTAAATTTGGCATAAATACCACTTTAGCATCATTGCTGAATGTTATCTTCAATAATATTTATCATTTGATTTTAGGTAGGTATTTTTCAATTATTCAAACAGGTTATTTTTATCAAGCTCAGAAACTCCAAGATATTCCTAATTCAGTTTCTCAAGGTGTTATATTAAATGTTATGTATTCAGCATTATCTAAACTAAAAGGAAATATAAAAGAATTTATTGAATTTTACCAAACTACATTTAAATTATTTGCAGTTATAGTTGCATTTGTTTGTATGGTTATTTTTAACTATGCAGAAATTATTATTAGAGTTTTATATGGGGAAAAGTGGCTTTTTTCTGCAATTTATTTAAAATTTTTAATATTTATTTCTTTTTTTTATTTACTTGAAATTTTAAGTAGAAATATATTTAAAGTTTTCGATAGGACAGAGAAAATTCTACAATTAGAAATTTTAAAGAAAACACTGCAAATGGGAACTATAGTATATGGCGTATTAACTGCGAGTATAGTTAACTTATTATATGGTTTTGCATATGTGTGTGTATTTAGTTTTTTAATTAATTATTTTTTTGTTAGAAAAGTTTTAAATATTCCAGATATAAATGATTTAATCGTAATATTTAAGATAAGTTTAATCTGTATTTTTGTAATCTTATTTTTAAATAATGGAATAATTGCATATGGATATTTGCAAGAAGGATCAGCAATTTCTTTTTTAATCATTATTTTTTTATATGCACTTTTACTTAAAGTTTTTAAAATTATTGATTTACGTAATTTTTTAAACATTAAGAAATTTTTAATTTAGGATAGAAATAAAAATGTTAAAATTTTTAATTAATTTATATAGGAAATATTTTTGGAGTGTTCAAAAACTTGCTGTATTCAATGGAGCTACAATAGGTAAAGATTGTGATATTCAAGATATAAGTTTTGGATCGGAGCCATATTTGGTTACTATTGGAAATCATGTGCAGATTACAAGTGGTACAAAAATATTTACACACGGTGGAGCTTGGGTTCTAAGAGGTAAATATCCTAATATAGATGTATTTGGTAAAGTGGTTATTAAAGATAATGTATATATAGGGAACAATTGTCTAATTATGCCAGGCGTCACAATTGGAAAAAATTGTGTAATCGGAGCAGGCTCTGTAATAACTAAATCAATACCAGATAATTTGGTAGTCGCTGGAAATCCTGCAAAAATAATAGCTAGTTTTTCTGAATTTGAACAAAAAATGATACTTAAAAATACTAATTCTAAAGCATTAAATGCTCTAGATAAGAAAAAGTATCTGTTGTCTCTATCTGATGATAAATTTTTAATTAAATAATGATGAATATTTTTTTCTCTATCACTGCACTTTTTGCTTATTTTGTGGCGCCACAAATATATAATAGTGTCTTTATACAATTTATAACTTTGGGTTTCTTGATTCAAGCTATTTATTTTATTTTTAAAAAAAGTAATGGTAATTATGTAAATTTTTATTCTATATTTTATTTTTCTTATTTTTTTGTAAATTTCTTTTATGCTCTAATCTTATATCCAATAGATCCTGATTTTTTTCCTATATTTACCTTAGGTTTTAATGAAAATGTTATTAATAAGTCAACTGCATTAGCTTGGGTAGTATCAAGTTTTATTATATTGGGTGCTAATACTAAATTACTAAATAATAAAATAAAATATAATTATTTTTATAGTCATAAAAAAATAACTCAGATTACAGGTATTTTAGTTATTTTTTTTATTATAGCTGTGGGTAAAGAGTTTTTATCAGGTAATTTTACTGCTCAAAGCGTATTGTCCTTATATATTTTACAGTTAGTAGTTTGTTTTTTTATTGTTTCTTCTGTAGCATTTTTTAAAAATTACAATTATCAACATTCAAAAGTTCTTTATTTTTTTATTGCATTTATTTACGTATTTTTATTTTTGGCTGTAGGAGATAGAGGGCCAGCTCTAAGTCTTTTAATATTGATCCTATCGATGTATTCATTTTATGTTAAAAAAATAAATATTTTAGTAATCTTTCCTATATTATTTCTTGGGTCTTTTTTGATGTATATTATTGGGGTGGGTAGGGTTGCGGATATTTCTACCGGTAGTAATATATTTTTAAGGGGATTAACTGGTCTTAATATGAATTTAGAGGATTTATATTATGTTACTTCTGACTTGTCAAGTAGTTCATTTACTCTTTATTTAGGAAAAGATTATGTTGATGAAAATGGTGTTAATTTTGGTAGTACTTTGATCTCAGATATTATAGCAGTATTTCCCTTCTTTCAAGGTATATTAAATAGTGCTGTGGATTTTGAAATCAAGACCTCTCCTACTTTTTTTACAGAGATTGCATTGGGTAATAATGCATCGTGGGGAGTAGGTACAAATTTAATATCTGATGTGTATATTTCTTTTGGACTAATAGGATGTATTTTTTTATTTTATTTTTTTGGTTTGTTGGTTGAATATTCTAGAAGAAAATTGATTGAGAATAATACTTTTGCATCAAATATTATATATTTTTCATTAACTAGTTATGCATTGTATTTGCCTAGAGCTGGATTGTTTATGCCATTTAAGTTTATAATATGGAGTTTAATTATTTATTATTTTTTAAGAAGCTTTAGTATTATTAAGCCAAAGGTGATTAAGTAGTGATTGCAGCCAAAAAAGTTTTTTTAATAATTCCTACCTTGAAACAAGGTGGTGCCGAAAGAGTGATTTCTGAATTGGCAAACTATTTCTTTGAGCAAAATATTCAAGTGTATGTGGTGCTATTGGCTGATGCAGATGATTTTTATAAATTAAATCCTGGGGTAAATGTTTATAGATTAGGTTTTAAAAATTTTAGTAAATTAGGAAAAATCTTATCTATTTTTATAGTATTTTTTAAATTAAGAAATTTATTAAAACGACATAAACCTGATGCCACCTTAAGTTTTATGGATAAATATAATATTTTTACTATTCTTTCTAGTGCTTTTTTAGAACTTAGGATTTTTGTTTCAGATAGATCTAATCCATTATTAAATTTACCTTTTATATTTAGGTTTTTTAAAAAAATAACATATAAATATGCTACGGGAATAATAGCACAAACTTCTTTATCTAAACTCTCTTTGGAAAGTTTAACAGGTAGTAAAAATATAAAAGTAATTCCCAACCCACTAAAAGAAGTGCAACTTTATCCATATATACCACGCCAAAATATTATTCTTAACATTGGTCGATTGGTACCTGAAAAAGGGCAAAAATATCTTATAGACGCCTTTTACCAAGCGAATATTAAGGACTGGACTTTAATTATCTTGGGTGATGGTCCATTGCGTAAGGATTTAGAAAATCAAATAGAAGCTCTTGATTTAAATGATCGAGTAATCCTAATGGGCGCAGTAAATAATATAGATGAGTGGTTAGCAAAATCTTCATTATTTGTTTTCAGTTCCATTTCTGAGGGTTTTCCTAATGCGCTTGTTGAAGCTATGGCTGCAGGATTACCTTGTGTTAGTTTTGATTGTGATGCTGGTCCAAGAGACATTATTGTGAATGGTGTAAATGGTTTTTTGATAAAAGTAGGAGATGTTGATGCTCTTTCTGATACAATGTCAAAGTTAGTTTCTGATAATACAATGAGTCAAATGATTGCTCATAATGCAATGATGGTCAGGAGTAAATATAACTTGCAATCAGTTGGTGATATTTATTTAAAATTTTTAATCAATTTAGAGTCATGAGAAAGTAGATTATAATATCTGAAAAATGTTGGATATTTTCAATCTATTTAAATTAAGTTGGTGTAAATATAGTTATGAATGATAATTTGATTCTTATAAACGCATCTAATTTGCATAATGGTGGTGGAGTTCAAGTAGCTATATCTTTTTTATTCGAATTATCTAAATTTAATAAAGAGTTTAAAAATATTCATATTTGGGTTTCTAGTGAAGTACATCAAGGTCTTATATATCTCCAAGTAGACATAAATATATTTGGGGATTATGTTGTTGCTAATACTTATGGAATAAGATCTTATTTTTCTGATTTGAATAGCAAAATAGCTAACTATAAGTTAGTTTTTACAGTTTTTGGTCCAAATTATTTTAGATGTCAAGCAAAAAAAGAAATTGTTGGTTTTGCACAATCTTGGATTACCAATTTTGATAATCCTATTTCTAGAAAAATGCCATTCTTTAGTAGAAATATTCTTAAAATAAAATTTTATCTTCAATGGCTTTTTTTCTTAAGAGCTGACCATTATATAGTTGAATTAGAACATGTAAAAAGATCCCTTAATAAATATAAAGGTATTAATAATAATAAAATTTCAGTTGTTTACAACTCTATATCATCTTTATATCTTGATAAAAATAAATGGTCATCAATTTTTATACCTAGAGAAAGTAACAATTCTGAAATATTATTAGGTATTGTTACAAGAGATTATCCTCATAAAAATCTTGATATTCTACCATATGTGGCTAAATTATTGGATAAGAAATATAATTTGAGAGTCCGTTTTTATGTAACTCTGAATGAATCGGAATGGTCTGTAAAAAACTCTTTTTTTAAACAATATGTATCTACTGTTGGTTCTTTGACACCTGATCAATGCCCCTCATTCTACCAACAAATGGATGGAGTTATTTTCCCAAGTTTATTGGAGTGTTTTTCCGTTACGCCACTAGAAGCCATGGTGATGGGTAAACCTTTATTTGCTTCAGATAGGAGCTTTATCCGTGATATTTGCTCTGATTATGCGATTTATTTTAATCCTGAAGATTATCATGATATAGCATTCAAAATATTTGATTATTTTAGTGATTATAGCAAAAATATTTTTAATCTTGATGAAGCAAAAATACATGCTCTAAGTTTTTCTTCTGCAGCAGACCGTGCATCCAAGTATTTAAAAATTATTCAACAGAATATTGAGGTTTGACAAATGTTATTTCAAGGTAAAACATTATTAATCACAGGTGGTACTGGATCATTCGGTAATGCAGTTTTAAAGCGTTTTTTAGAAACTGATATAAAAGAAATTCGAATCTTTAGCCGAGATGAAAAAAAGCAAGATGATATGCGTAAGAAATACCAGTCATCTAAGCTTAAATTCTATATTGGCGATGTACGAGATTATAACAGTATTTTAAATGCTACTCGTGGTGTGGACTATATTTATCATGCTGCTGCGTTAAAGCAAGTCCCTTCTTGTGAATTCCATCCAATGGAAGCTGTTAAAACAAACGTAATTGGTACAGAAAATGTACTTGAAGCGGCGATTCAAAATCATGTTAAAAGAATTGTCTGCTTGAGTACTGATAAAGCAGTTTATCCAATCAATGCAATGGGCATTTCCAAAGCAATGATGGAAAAAGTTATCGTAGCTAAGTCTCGTAATTTAGAGGGTTTAGATACAGTTATTAGCTGTACTCGATATGGAAATGTAATGGCATCACGTGGTTCTGTGATTCCTTTATTTGTTGATCAAATTCGTCAAAATAAACCGTTAACAATCACTGACCCGAACATGACTCGTTTTATGATGACGTTAGAGGATGCTGTCGATTTAGTCTTATATGCTTTCGAGCATGGTGAAAATGGTGATATTTTTGTTCAAAAAGCACCAGCAGCAACGATTGAGGTTTTAGCAAAAGCTTTACGAGAACTATTAAATGTTGAAGAGTATCCGATTTCTATTATGGGAACTCGTCATGGTGAGAAAGCATTTGAAGCTTTGTTGAGCCGTGAGGAAATGGCTGTGGCAATTGATCAAGGTGAGTATTTCCGTGTACCAGCAGATCAACGTGATCTTAATTATGAAAAATATGTTGAGAATGGTGATTTAAAAATTACTGAACTCGAAGATTATAATTCGCATAATACCGAGCGATTAGATGTAGAAGGCATGAAGAAACTGCTACTCAAGTTAGAGTTTATTCGTGCACTGACACAAGGGCAATATGTAGATCCAGAGGCTTAATATGAAGGTTTTGGTAACAGGTTCAAATGGTTTTATTGCTAAAAATTTGATTCAGTTTTTATCTGAAAGAACCGAAGTTGAAGTTTTAAAAATTCATCGGGAATCATCTGAGCAAGAACTAAAAGACTCTATTTTAGCTGCTGATTGGATTGTTCATTTAGCAGGCGTTAATCGCCCATTAAATGAAAGTGAATTTATTGATGGTAATGTTACGCTCACAGAGACAATAGCCCAAATACTCAGAGCAGAACACAAATTAACACCGATTATCTTATCGTCATCTATTCAAGCTGATCGGGATAACGCTTATGGGAAAAGTAAGCTTGGTGGTGAGCAAGCTCTTGAGAAATTGCATGCAGAACAAGGAAATCCAGTTTACATTTGCCGTTTAGCCAACGTCTTTGGTAAGTGGTCGCGTCCAAACTATAATTCTGCTGTTGCAACATTTTGCCATAATGTCGCAAATGATTTGCCACTTCAAATCAATGATGCAAATGCTCTTATTCGATTAGTCTATGTTGATGATGTTGTTGAAACCTTTTGGAACATGATCAATGGTTCAGTTACCGTTGACCAAACTTTCCAAATCCAGCCTGAGTATCAAATTACTGTAGGTGATTTAGCTGAAACTTTAAATGGTTTTAAAGCATCGAGAGATACGTTAATTACTGATCGAGTCGGAACAGGTTTAACGCGAGCTTTATATTCAACTTACTTAAGCTTTTTAAGACCTACACAGTTTGATTACAGTGTGCCTAAATATGGCGATGCTCGTGGTGTTTTTGTTGAAATGTTAAAGACACCTGATGCTGGTCAGTTCTCATATTTTACTGCACATCCAGGCATTACTCGCGGTGGGCATTATCATCATACCAAGACTGAAAAATTCCTTGTGATTAAAGGAAAAGCTTTATTTAAATTTAAGCATGTGGTTTCAGGTGAGTTTTACCAACTCGAAACACATGGCGATGAGCCAAGGATTGTTGAGACAGTACCTGGGTGGACACATGACATTACCAATATTGGTGATGATGAAATGGTCGTGATGCTATGGGCAAATGAGATTTTTGATCGTAGTAAGCCTGATACTTATGCAATGCCAATAACAGATTAAGAGTTGAATTGTTGTGAAAAAATTAAAGTTAATGACCGTCGTAGGTACGCGTCCTGAAATTATTCGTTTGTCTCGAGTGATGGCCGCATGTGATCAATATTTTGATCATGTTTTGGTACATACAGGTCAAAATTATGATTATGAATTGAATGAAATCTTCTTTACAGATTTAGGGATCCGCAAACCTGATCACTTTTTAAATGCTGCAGGTGGAACAGGTGCCGAAACAATTGGTAATGTGATTATTACCGTTGATAAGATTTTGGACGAAGTACAACCAGAAGCATTGCTGGTTCTTGGCGATACTAATAGTTGTATGGCTGTACTGCCTGCCAAACGTCGTAAAATTCCCACATTCCATATGGAAGCAGGTAATCGCTGTTTTGATATGCGTGTTCCAGAAGAAATCAATCGTCGAATTGTAGATCATACTGCTGATATCAACTTGACTTATAGTACGATTGCTCGAGATTACTTGTTGGCTGAAGGGTTGCCTGCTGATTTAGTCATCAAAACAGGTAGTCCGATGTTTGAAGTACTGAATCATTATAAGGCGAAGATTGAAGCATCAGATGTTCTTGAACGATTAGGTTTGAACGAACAGCAGTATTTTATTGTGAGTGCGCATCGCGAAGAAAATATTAACTCTGATCAGAATTTCTTAGATCTTGTGGAAATGTTAAATGCAGTCGCTGAAAAGTATGAATTCCCTGTCATCGTTTCTACGCATCCAAGAACACGTAAGCGTATTGAACAACTTAATATTGAGTTTCATCCATTGGTTCAATTATTAAAGCCGCTTGGTTTCAGTGACTATAATAAACTTCAGCTTTCAGCTAAAGCAGCTTTATCTGATAGTGGTACAATCAATGAAGAATCTTCGATTTTGAATTTCCCTGCATTGAATTTACGTCAAGCACATGAGCGTCCAGAAGGCATGGAAGAAGCCGCTGTGATGATGGTGGGATTAAAAGATGAACGGATTCTACAAGGTTTAGAGATTTTAGAATCTCAAGCACGTGGAGATGAGCGTTTATTACGCTTGGTTGCAGACTATAGTATGCCAAATGTAAGTGATAAGGTCGTTCGTATCATCATTAGCTATACCGATTATGTTAATCGCGTGGTATGGAAAAAATATTAAGTAATGAAAATTCTTCTTTTAACGCAATGGTTTGATCCTGAACCTACTTTTAAAGGTTTAGCATTTGCTAGGGAGCTACAACGACAAGGTCATCAAGTACAAGTTCTAACAGGGTTTCCAAACTATCCTGGAGGAAAAATTTATGATGGTTATAAATTGAAATTGTACCAACGTGAACAAATTGATGGAATTGCGGTTTTACGAGTTGCATTATTTCCTGATCATGGTAGCTCTGCGTTAAAAAGGATTTTAAATTATATTAGTTTTGCTTTTATGGCATTGCTTTTCGGTATTTTTGCAACTAAAAAAGCGGATGTTATTTATGCTTATCATCCGCCGTTAACAGTTGGCTTAGCTGCAATTTTCATTAAATTATTTAGAAGAATCCCTATTGTATATGATATTCAGGATATGTGGCCTGATACGCTTAAAGCAACGGGAATGCTCAACAATCAGAAAATATTGAATATTGTGGGCCGCGTATGCCATTTAGTTTACTCTTATGTTGACCATATCGTGGTTTTATGCCCCGGATTTAAAAAGTTATTAATTGAAAGAGGCGTATCAGAAGATAAAGTCAGTGTAATTTACAATTGGTGTGATGAAAACAGTTTGACACAAGCAGAACCAATCAAAGTTGATTATCAGAATTTATTGAAGGATCGTTTCAATATTATATTCGCTGGCAATATGGGTAAAGCCCAATCATTAGATACGATTTTGGATGTTGCAAAAGAATTAAAATTAGAATCAAAAATACAATTTGTTTTTGTGGGTGCGGGAACTGAAACCGATCGACTTAAACAAAGGGTAATTCATGAAAGTATTGAAAATATAGTTTTCATTCCTCGATTGCCAATGTCTGAAGTTGGTGGCGTCTTGGATTATGCAGATGTGCTATTGGTTCATCTTAAGCGCGATCCACTTTTTGAAATTACAGTACCATCTAAAACGCAAGCCTATATGGCAATAGGCAAGCCACTATTAATGGCTGTATCTGGAGATGCAGCAGATCTTGTACAAGAAGCTCAATGTGGTCGTGTAGCAAGATCTGAGGATGTTGATAATATTAAAACTGCTATTCTGGAAATATATCATTTACCTCCTGATGCACAACATCAATTAGGTTTGAATGCTAAGCAGTTTTATGATGAAAAATTATCTTTAAGTTATGGTACACAACAATTTATTGAAATTTTCAAAAGGGTGAAAGATGCTTAAACGTTTACTTGATATTGTGATTGCATCAATTGCATTGGTAATTCTATCGCCTTTATATATTTTTGTAGCTTATAAAGTGAAAAAAAATCTAGGATCTCCAGTTCTTTTCCGTCAGGTACGTCCAGGGTTAAATGGGATACCTTTTGAAATGATTAAATTTAGGACGATGAAAGATGCAGTTGATATACAAGGGAATCCATTACCTGATCACGAACGTTTAACCCCTTTTGGAAAAATGTTACGTTCAACAAGTCTGGATGAAATGCCTGAGTTATGGAATGTTATCAAAGGTGATATGAGTATTGTAGGGCCTCGTCCATTACTCATGGAATATTTACCACTTTATAATAATGAACAAGCGAAACGACATAACGTTCGTCCTGGTATGACTGGTCATGCCCAAGTTAATGGTCGTAATGCAATTGGCTGGGATGAGAAATTCAAACTTGATACTTGGTATGTAGAAAATCAATCAGTTTGGTTAGACTTCAAAATTATGCTTAAAACCGTCAAAAAGGTGATTGCTAAGGATGATATTAATGAAGCTGGTGAAGCAACAATGACAAAATTTACTGGTTCGAACTTGGAAAGAAGTGATGAACAGTAGTATTTTCGCAATTTATGGTGCCTCTGGTTGCGGTCGTAGCTTGATGCCTATAGCTCGGCAACATTTGCAACGTTTAGGTATTCAAGCAGATCTTTATTTTATCGATGATAGTTTACAAGATGCTCAATTAGTTAATGGTCATTTGGCTGTAAACTATCAAGCTTTCAAGGCATTACCTTTCTCCAATAAATATGTACTTATTGCGATTGCAAATAGCCATATAAGAGAAAAAATTGCAAATCAGCTATCTATTGATAACATTAAATTATGGTCAGTTCATGCTGATAATACTGTATTTATGGATCAGGTTAAAATTGGAGATGGTGCTGCATTAAGCCCTTTTGTTACGATTGCATCAAATATTAAAATTGGAAAATGCTTTCATGCAAATCTGTATAGCTATGTTGAACATGATTGCATTATTGGTGACTTCGTAACTTTTGCACCTAGTGTAAAATGTAATGGTAATGTTCACATTGAAGATCATGCTTATATTGGTGCTGGCGCTATCATTAAGCAAGGTATACCAAATAAACCTCTAGTGATTGGAAAAGGTGCGGTGGTCGGTATGGGGGCAGTCGTTACAAAGAGTATTCCAGCTGGTGTCACAGTGGTTGGAAATCCTGCACGAATTTTAGAGAAAAAATAGATTTTATCAGCAATATAAAGGGATGAGAGTATGTTAAACACAGCATTTGAACCATGGCCAAGCTTTACAGAGAAAGAAGCAGATGCAGTTAAAAATATATTGCTTTCGAATAAAGTAAATTATTGGACAGGACAAGAATGCCGTGAATTTGAAAAGGAATTTGCATCGTTTTCTGGTACAAAATATGCCGTTGCTCTAGCAAACGGGACTGTTGCACTTGATGTTGCACTGAAAGCATTACAAATTGGTGTTGGTGATGATGTGATTGTAACTTCACGTACTTTCTTAGCTTCAGCAAGTTCGATTGTTACAGCCGGAGCGAATCCAATTTTTGCTGATGTTGAGTTAGATTCACAAAATATTTCAAGACAAACGATAGAAGCTGTATTAACACCAAATACGAAGGCAATCATTTGTGTTCATTTGGCTGGTTGGATGTGTGATATGGATCCAATTATGCAATTAGCAGTTGAAAAGGGTCTATATGTTATTGAAGATTGTGCTCAAGCGCATGGTGCTAAATATAAAGGTAAGCCTGCGGGTTCTATCGGTCACATTGCTGCGTGGTCATTTTGCCAAGATAAAATTATGACTACAGGTGGCGAAGGTGGAATGGTTACCACTAACGATGAGAGCCTGTGGAAAAAAATGTGGTCTTATAAAGATCATGGCAAAAGCTACGATAGTGTCTACAATAAACAACATCCACCAGGATTCCGTTGGTTACACGATTCTTTTGGAACAAACTGGCGTATGATGGAAATGCAAGCTGTTATTGGTCGCATTCAACTCACTTATATGCCAGATTGGACGAAAAATAGGATTGAAAATGCAGATAAAATATTAAAAGCATTTGATCATTCTAATTATTTTACTGTAAATCGACCAACAGATGATTATCTACATGCACAATATAAATGTTATGTGCAAGTTAATATAAATGTGTTACCAAGTGGCTGGTCTCGTGATCGGATTATGCAATTTATCAATGCAGAAGGCATACCATGTTATAGTGGTTCATGTTCTGAAGTGTATTTAGAGCATGCTTTTGATAATACGAATTGGCGACCAGAAGAACGTTTAAAAAATGCCCAGCAGCTTGGTGAAACTAGCCTTATGTTTTTAGTACATCCAACACTGAGCGAAGATAATATTAAGAAAACTGTTGATGTGATTGAAAAACTAAAGAAAGTTTTAGATCATTGATGAGAGAATAGGCGATAGAGCTTAAAGCAGGTAATCATAAATTAGCTTTTTGCTTTATCGTTGTATTATTAATGCAAGATCGTCATTTCAGCTTGTGGAAGAATTGCGTATAACGTGCGCATGCTTAGTGGGATAATTAGAAGATTATTGTGAAAAAGATTATTTATCAGCTTGCATCAGCACCAAGGCTAGCAAAACAGGCTCTATTGGTATTTTTAGACTTATTCGCATTTCCTGTGATTTTATGGTTGTGTTATGTCATTCGCTTATTTGATTTAGGGGCAGAAGTTGTACCTGGACTTAACCACGGTGTAATTTTAATCACATTTTTTTCAATTATTAGCTTATTGTTGACAGGCGTTTATCATTTTATTGTTCGAACATTTGATGAAGTTTTTATTGTCAAACTGGCATTTGCTGTATGCAGTATGATGATAATACTGTATGGATTTAATGCATTTAGTCATGCATATATCCCGATGTCGATTCCATTTATGTTCGGCTTTATGATGTTTGCATGGATATGGTGCAGTCGAGCATTTATTCGTTTTATTGTGAAAGCGACCTTGCACACTCATGGTGGTTGTAAAAGGGTTGCAATCTATGGTGCAGGTGATGCTGGTCAGCAAATCGCAGCAGCTTTACATCGCTCAGATGACCATACACCAGTTTTCTTTATTGATGATAAAGTTTCATTACAAGATCAAATTGTAGGTGGCTTAAAGGTTTATTCCACTGCGAAAGCACTACGGAATTTTAAAAAATATAAGATAGATGAAATCTTACTTGCTTTACCTTCTGTGGGGCGTGTACGTAAAAGTGAAATTATTCAACAACTAGAACCAGCATTTGTGAAAGTCACAGAACTGCCAGGGCTAACTAAACTTGTTGATGGTGATATTCGAGTTTCAGATATCCGTGAGGTTGATATTATCGACCTTTTAGGACGAGATCCTGTTCCACCTATTGCTCATTTATTGGCTAAAAATATTCAAAATAAAATTGTTATGGTGACAGGTGCTGGAGGATCGATTGGTTCAGAGCTTTGTCGACAAATCATAAAAAATCAACCTAAAATGCTGGTTTTATATGAATTAACTGAGTTCGCCTTATATGATATTGATAAAGAGTTAAGGCAAACTGCCAGTTGCGACATTGTTCCCATTTTAGGGACTGTACAAGATCAACAAAAATTAGAACGTATCATCGAACAATATCATGTGCAGACAGTCTATCATGCCGCCGCTTATAAACATGTACCTTTAGTAGAATGCAACCCAATTGCTGGATTAAAAAATAATGCAATTGGAACCGCAAATAGTTTAAATGCCGCTGTAAAAAAAGGCGTGGAAACCTTTGTATTGATTTCAACGGATAAAGCAGTTAGACCGACTAATGTCATGGGTGCATCGAAACGGATGGCTGAATTGTATTGCCAAGCCGTGGCTGAGACGAAACCAAATACGCAGATTAGCATTGTGCGTTTCGGAAATGTATTGGGTTCATCTGGGTCGGTTGTACCTTTATTTAGACAGCAGATTGCAAAAGGTGGTCCAATTACGGTGACTCATCCTGATGTAACGCGCTATTTTATGACGATTCCTGAAGCCTCTCAGTTAGTCATCCAAGCTGGGGCATTAGGTTCAGGTGGTGATGTGTTCTTACTCGATATGGGTGAACCTGTTAGAATTCAGGATTTAGCACGACAAATGATCGCTTTAAGTGGTTTAAAAGTTCGAGAAGCAAACACAATGGATGGTGATATTGAAATCGCTTATAGTGGTTTACGTCCGGGAGAAAAACTTTACGAGGAACTTCTCATCGATCAAGATAACACAGGTTATACAGAGCATACTCGTATTTTACGTTCTTTTGAAAAGCATTATCCGTTACAAGAGATTCAATTGGTATTCAGTAAAATCAATCAAATGACAGCAGTGGATCATGATGTAGATTGGGCTTTAAGTCAGTTAGAATATTATGTTGATGGCTATAAACGTAGCGGCGAAGTACGAGTTAATTAAGAGAGTATTGTATGATCAAAAAAGCAATTTTACCCGTCGCAGGTTTAGGCACCCGTTTTTTACCAGCAAGTAAATCTATTCCCAAAGAAATGGTTACGGTTGTCGATCGTCCCGCAATTGAATATGTGGTACGTGAGGCAGTTGAGGCAGGTATAGAACAAATTATTTTGGTCACTCATTCCTCAAAAGCTTCAATTGAAAACTATTTTGATCGTAATTTTGAGCTTGAAACAACTTTAGAACAAAAAAAGAAATTTGACCTGCTGAAAGAAATTACTGATATTTTACCGAAGCATGTCAGTGTGGTCAGTGTACGCCAACCACAACCCCTAGGACTAGGTCATGCGGTATTATGTGCGAAAGATATCGTGGGTGATGAAGCCTTTGCAGTGTTATTGCCTGATGTACTGGTTAAGAACCAAAGCTCTGATAATGATTTGTCATTAATGATCCAGCGTTTTGAACAGTCGCAAGCAGCACAGATCATGGTAGAAGCAGTGCCTGATCATCTAGTCGATCAATATGGTATTGTGGATGTTGCAGTTACACCGAACGAAGGTGAAAGTATTACGATTCAGGGAATTGTTGAAAAGCCTGCTGTCGGCACAGCTCCTTCAAACCTATCGGTGGTGGGACGTTATATTTTACCCGCTCAGATTATGGGTCTATTAGCAGATACACCCCGTGGGGCAGGGAATGAAATCCAACTCACGGATGCGATTGCAGCATTGCAGCGATCAGAAGAAACTGTGGAAGCCTACCGTATGAAGGGACAAACCTTTGATTGTGGTAGTAAGCTTGGATATTTAAAAGCTGTATTACACTATGGTATCGAGCATCCAAAATTGGGCGTAGAGTTTAAGGGCTTAATCCAAGAATTAGCCCTATAGTTTTAGGGTATGTGGTTATGAAAGTTGCAATCTTTGGCAATACATTATATGCAGGCGTGATGTCTGCATTATTGTCTGAATCTGGACATTTTGTATATTGGTGTTCCCACCTTAACCCAAGTGAAAATGGTCAGCAATATTCTTTTCATGATGAAAATGTCAGTCACTTACTAGAAAAACAACTCAGTAGCGGTTTTCTAAATTATCGTCATTTTGAAGAGATTCCTTTAGACATTGACGCTTACTTATTTAGTTTTAATCAAACTCAAGAACAACAAGTTTTTCAACTACTGGCATCTTTAAAACAGCGACCGATTATTCATCCTAAACTGATGATCAATGCATCTACCTTTGGCTTACATGGGACTGAGCATTTTCAACAAATCCTTTCTGAAGATGACTGGGTCTATTTGCCAGATACGATTCAAGAGGGGAATGCCTTACATAGTTTGACCCAAGCTAAGCAGCTGATTGTAGGATGTACTCAAACTGATGTTCAGCTCAAAATAAAAGAATTGCTGCGACCTTTTTTCCCTTTGGCACAGCAATATCTATTTATGCCGATTTTAGATGCTGAGTTTACTAAACTCAGTATTTCAGGCATGTTGGCAACACGGATTAGTTATATCAATGATTTGGCTGTAGTCGCTGAGAAACTTGGGATTGATATTGCTTCGGTGCGTCAAGGCATGGCAGCGGATAACCGCATTGGTTCAGCCTACTTGGCACCTGGTGCTGGTTTTGGTGGTGAAAATTTTTCTCATGATATTTTGACGCTTTCCAATACGGTTGCAAATACTGGGGTGAAAAGCCAATTGCTGAGTCAGGTTTGGGAAATTAATGAACAACAGAAAGAAATCCTGTTTCGTAAATTCTGGAATTATTACCATGGTGACTTACAGGGTAAATCTGTTGCAATTTGGGGAGCTTCTTTTAAAGAGAATACCTCAAGTATTCAGCAATCACCTATTCACCAAATGCTTGCAGCACTCTGGGCGCAAGGGGTAACGGTTCATCTTCATGATCCACAAGCCTTGGATGAAATTAAGCAGATGTATGGACAACGTGATGATCTGATTCTTTGTCAGAATCAGTATGACGCCGTGAAAAATGTGCATGGTCTGTGTGTGCTTACGGCTTGGAAACAATACTGGAGTCCAGAATTTAGGCAGCTTGAACAGTTGATGAGGCATCCTTTAATTTTGGATGGTCGCAATATTTATGATCCTGACTATGTCAAAGCACAAGGGTTTGCATATATGGGTGTGGGACGTTAAAGATGATCGAGCAGATTCAGCCTTTTGCTGTAAAAGAGCAGGCTTCAGTCGTGGAGAACCTGATATCTTTACAACAGCAATTTAAAGAGGTTCATCTAAATACATTATTTGCAGCAGATTCTGCACGCTTTAAACGTTTTTCGGTTGAGTATGACCAAATTGTTTTGGACTTTAGTAAGCATCGTATTGATCAAACGATTTTAAATAACTTAGTGGATTTAGCTCAGGCACAAGATTTAAAACGGTGGATCAAAACATTGTTTTCATCTGAGCAGATTAACTATACAGAACATCGTGCAGCGATGCATTGGGCTTTGCGTTTACCTCAATCGGGTTCAGATTTTTCCGAAGTCAATCAACTGGTACAGCAGCAGCTAGAACGTATGTATGCCTTGGTGGATAAAATCCATGCAGGGCAGTATCGTGGTGCGACGGGTGAGGTCATTCAAGATGTAGTCAATATTGGTGTGGGCGGCTCTGATCTCGGCCCACTCATGGTGACGCATGCACTCTCCGACTTTAAGGTCGCGACCACAAAGCCTTTAGATGTACATTTTGTTTCGACTATGGATGGCAGCCAGCTATCTGAGTTATTGCATCAACTCCGCCCTGAAACAACCTTATTTATTATCTCGTCAAAATCATTTGGCACTATTGATACACTTTCCAATGCACAAACCGTGCGTCAATGGTTAGAAAAGGCATTGGGGCATAATGACAAGATTCTGCAAAATCATTTTATCGGGGTTTCGACTAAGCCTGACAAGATGACAGAGTGGGGCATTGCTGCTGATAAACAGCTGTTGCTCTGGGATTGGGTCGGCGGTCGTTATTCACTGTGGTCATGTATTGGTTTACCAATTGCCCTGACCATTGGTGTTGACGGATTTAAGCAACTGTTAGCAGGTGCTTATGCGATTGACCAGCATTTTCAATCCGCACCATTTCAGCAGAATATTCCTGTTTTGATGGGGCTTTTAGGTGCGTGGAATAACAATTTTCTGGATATCCAGACCCATGCAGTTTTACCGTATGATGGTCGTCTCAAATATTTTGCAGCTTATTTGCAGCAGCTTGAAATGGAATCTAATGGGAAATCGATTGAACGCAATGGAGAAAAGGTCAGTTCAGCCACTTGCCCAATTGTGTGGGGAGAGGTTGGGCCCAATGCACAGCATGCCTTTTATCAATTGCTGCATCAAGGCACGCACTCCGTCAGTTGTGACTTTATTGCCCCTGTGAAACGCTATAATGCCAATCAGTTTACCTATGCTGAAAGTGCAGAGGCCTTGGCTGAGCAGCATCATTTGGCTTTATCCAACTGTTTGGCACAGTCGCGCCTGTTGGCCTTTGGGAATCAAGCCTTGGCAGCAGATGAACTGGAAGATTTACCAACGTATAAACAATATGAAGGCAATCAACCCAGCTCCACTATTTTACTCAAAGAGCTGAATCCTTATAGCTTAGGGATGTTAATTGCGATGTACGAACATAAGGTTTTTGTGCAGTCGGTATTGTGGAATATTAACCCTTTTGATCAATGGGGCGTTGAAAAAGGCAAAGAAATTGCCAATCAGCTGTTACCGATTTTAAACCGCGAGCAAGATGATCTATCGAGTTTTGATGCATCAACACAAGGTTTGTTGAAAATATTATTAGGAAAAACAGATGGCTAAAATTTTAGTGACGGGTGGTGCGGGCTATATTGGCTCCCATACCTGTTTGGAATTGCTTACTGCAGGTCACGAGGTTATCGTCTTCGATAACCTCTCAAATAGCTCTGAAGAGTCTTTGCGTCGAGTACAAGCATTAGCAAATAAAAGTTTGGTATTTGTGCAGGGTGATATTCGTCATCAGTTTGAACTAGATCAAGTTTTTCAGGATCATCAAATCGATGCGGTGATTCATTTTGCTGGTTTAAAAGCAGTGGGAGAGAGTCAGCAGATCCCTTTGGCTTATTTTGACAATAATATTACGGGCAGTGTTCAGTTGGTCAAGGCGATGGAGCGCGCAGGTGTATTTAGCTTGGTATTCAGCTCATCTGCAACGGTTTATGACGAAGCCAATCTTTCGCCTTTGAATGAAGATATGCCAACAGGAATGCCAAATAACAATTATGGTTATACCAAACTGATTGTTGAGCAAATACTGCAAAAACTGGCACAGGCAGACTCGCGTTGGTCGATTGCTTTACTTCGTTATTTTAACCCTGTTGGCGCGCATAAAAGCGGTCAGATTGGTGAAGACCCACAGGGAATTCCAAATAACTTAATGCCTTATGTCACACAAGTCGCAGTCGGTCGTCGTGAAAAATTGTCCATTTATGGCAATGATTATGACACCATCGATGGTACAGGGGTTCGTGATTATATACATGTAGTCGATTTAGCCAAAGCCCATTTATGTGCCTTAAATAATCGCTTATCTACACAAGGCTGCCGTGCTTGGAATATTGGTACGGGCAATGGCTCATCTGTATTACAAGTCAAAAATACCTTTGAGCAAATTAATGGTGTGCCTGTTGCGTTTGAATTTGCACCACGTCGTGCAGGTGATGTTGCCACTTCATTTGCAGACAATACGCGTGCATTGAGCGAGCTCGGTTGGCAGCCACAATATACGTTGGAAGATATGCTGGCGGATAGCTGGAATTGGCAAAAACAAAATCCAAATGGATATCAATAATTATTGTTTCATATAAACAGGGAGCAACAGCTCCCTGTTTTTTAACTCTTAGATTATCCTTGAATTAAAGCAGTTAACTCATCCACATAAGTTTGCATTGGTTGTGGATTTTGATCGGCACGACTCTCAATATTCAAGCGAAGCAAAGGCTCAGTATTAGATGCCCGAACATTTAAACGCCATACACCAAAATCAAGACTCACGCCATCAGTACGGTCTACTTGTGGATTTTGGTCAGCATAATGATCAAAAATCTTTTGTACTGTTGTTTGAGTATCAGCCACTTTAAAATTGATTTCACCGCTACACGGGAATTTGGCAATCATGTTTTCAACCAGCGTTGAGAGTGATTGACCTGTTTCAGAGAGTAAGGCAATGGTCAGTAACCAAGGAATCATACCGCTATCACAATAAGCAAAGTCACGGAAATAGTGGTGTGCACTCATTTCGCCACCGTAAACAGCATTGTGTTCGCGCATCACATCTTTAATAAAAGCATGCCCAGATTTTGATTGCACCGCGATACCTTGATATTGATCAACAATATCAAAGGTATTCCAGACCAGACGAGGATCATGCACAATCTTCTCACCTGATTGTTTGATCAAGAATGCTTGTGCCAATAAGCCAACAATATAATAGCCTTCGATGAATTGACCTTTCTCATCGAATAGGAAACAACGGTCAAAGTCACCATCCCAAGCAATGCCCATATCTGCATGGTGCGCAAGTACAGCATCACGGGTGCTGTCACGATTTTCAATTAAGATTGGATTTGGAATCCCATTTGGAAAATTGCCATCGGCTTCATGATGGATTTTGATAAATTCAACAGGAATATTGAGTTCTTGAAATTTTTGCTCAATCGCATCAATTACATGACCTGCTGCACCATTGCCTGCATTCACCACCAGCTTGAGGGGTTTAATTTTTTGTGGGTCGATATATGTTAATAAGTGATCGACAAATTCAGGCAAAATATTATAGTTTTCAGTTGAACCCTTTTGTTCTACTTCTACAAAATCACCAGACTCAGCCAATGCCTGAATGTCTTTTAAGCCTGTATCAGCACTGATTGGACGTGCATTTTCACGAACCAATTTCATACCATTATAATCCATTGGGTTGTGGCTTGCGGTTATCTCAATCCCACCTTGAACATCAAGATGAAAAGCGCCGAAATAGACTTCTTCAGTGCCTGTCATGCCTAAATCTAGAACATTGACACCCGCATCATTGAGACCACGAATGGTGGCTTGTTTTAAACCTTCGCTACTCAAACGGATATCACAACCAATCACAACTTTTTTAGGTTGGTAGATTTGTCCGTATGCACGACCGATTTTATAGGCGATTTCTTCGTTGAGTTCAGTGCCTAGTTTTCCGCGAATATCGTAGGCTTTAAAGCAAGTCAGTTGAGTCATGTTCAAAAGTGCTGTTTGTTGTTTATTCATGTGTTGCAGTATACAAAGACTCGCTAGGCTTGAACATTCATAGATACAGATTTAATCATTTAGTGATTTTTATTGGTTTTAGCTAGATGAGCAATCTTAAATTCAAAAGACTCTCATCATGTAAAAACAAAAAAGGTTGTTCCACGTGAAACAACCTTTTTTGATCCATAAAGTCTCCCTTTTAAAAGGGAGATGAGGAGCGATTATAGCTCCGCAAGGGAATTTTAAGCTGATTTCGCTAAAACTTCTGCGACTGCTTTTGCCACTTTATAAATATTATTCATATTTAGACCCGCAACGCAGATACGACCACTACGAACGAGGTAGATTGCATATTCTTCACGTAAGGTGTCAACTTGCTCACCTGTCAAACCTGTGTAGCTGAACATACCTTTTTGGTTTACAAGGTAGCTAAAGTCACGGTCAGGAAGGGCTTTAGTCAACTCATCTTTTAAGATGCTACGCATTTTGATAATACGCTCACGCATCTCTTTCACTTCGCCTTGCCATTGTTGGTTAAGATCAGTGTCATTTAACACTTGATCGACTAACCATGCACCCGTTGTTGGTGGGCTAGAGTAGATACGACGTACCGTTGCTTTTAACTGACCAAATGTGCATTTTGCTGCTTCAGCATCATCACATACGAAAGTTAAACCACCAACACGCTCACCATAAAGTGAGAAGATTTTAGAGAACGAGTTGCTGACAATAAAGTTAAGACCTGCTTGGTCTAAAGCGCGAATTGCATAGGCATCTTGTTCCATACCGTCGCCAAAGCCTTGATAAGCAATGTCGAGGAATGGGATGAGATTACGCTCTTTTAATACGGCAATCACTTGATCCCATTGTGCTGGATTTAAGTCTGCACCTGTTGGGTTGTGGCAGCAAGGGTGTAATAACACAATGCTGTGTTCTGCCAAAGTATTCAGTGTCGACAACATGCCATCAAAATCAACGCCACGTGTTTCAGCGTCAAAGTATGGATAGAAATTGCTCTTAATCCCCGCGCCATTGAAGATCGCAACATGGTTATCCCAAGTTGGTTGGCTGACCCAAACTTCTGAATTTGGGAAATAGGTTTTTAAGAAATCCGCACCAACTTTTAATGCACCTGAACCACCCAATGTTTGAATGGTTGCAACGCGACCTTGTTGGATTGCTGGACTATTCGCACCAAACAAAAGTGCCTGAATCGCTTCACGGTAAGGTTTGAAACCTTCCATTGGGAGATAAAGTTTGGTTTTATCATTCTTAGGTGCAATACGTTTTTGCGCTTCGATAATGGTATCAAGCTGAGGAACGATACTGTCTTCGTTATAGTACAAACCAATACTCAAGTTAACCTTTTCAGTGCGTGGATCAGTGTTGAACTGTTCCATAAGTGAAAGAATTGGATCGCCTGCATAAGGTGGGATATGTTGAAACATTAACAATGTCCTTTTATTCAACAAGGTGCATGGATGTGTTTTGGAATGCCCAATAATGTACCAATAAAGCGAGTATGAAGCACCCTATTCTTTGCATTATTGTCGCAGTATTTAATTACAAAATTGATTCTAAAAGTGCCGATTATAAGGATTGTCTACAATCAAGCTGTTATACCATTGTCTTAGGATAAGAAAAATAAAGGGGTAATCGCGTAGAAGACTGAATCCATATAAGGCTTAAATTGTATTTTAAATGTTTGTTTTATATCAGTTTAATATAAATTATGCTTTTGTTTCCAAGCAATACCTTGAATCTATTCATCTAAGCTAATTGACTGGATCAGTCTATTTTATTGTCGACAATCCTATTGCAATTTTTGTCTTATATCGTTATAAAATCATCAAAACTGTAGAGATTGTCGACAATATGCAAGATACCCTTGTTCCTCAAGCCATCAGCACAAGTCAGAGTATTACCCTGACGGAACATGTATTTAAGCAAATTCAGTCAGCAATCGTTTTAGGACAGATTCCTGCGGGCAGTAAAATTTCTGAACCTGAACTGGCACGTATTTACGGCATTAGTCGTGGTCCTTTACGTGAAGCGATCCATCGTCTGGAAGGGCAGAAGTTGGTTGAACGTACCGCGCATGTGGGCGCACGTGTCGTTTCCTTATCATTACAACAGTTTCAAGAGCTGTATCAGATTCGAGCCTCTCTCGAAGGTTTAGCCTGTAAACTCGCTGCTCAGCATATTGATAAAAAACAGATTTTAGCATTGCGTGATGTATTGCGGATGCATGCTGAAGATGAAAATTTTAAAGCGGGGAAAGGCTATTACCTGCAAGAAGGACAAGACGATTTCCATTACTGCATTATTAAAAGCAGTGGCAATAAAACCTTAGAAAAAATGTTATGTGATGAGTTGTATCACCTCATCCGTATGTATCGAATCCAATTTTCAAATACCCCTGATCGTCCAAGCAAAGCTTTGGATGAACATATCCGCATTTTAGATGCGATCGCAGAAGGTGACGGCCAACTTGCCGAAATGCTGATGCACCGTCACATCAATGCATCCTACAAAATTGTTGAGCAAACATTGCTGCAAACCCAAGGAGAACATCAACATGGCTAAATCTGCTGGTCAGTTATTCCGCGACGCGGTCGCAAATGAAAAACCATTACAAGTGGTGGGTGCAATTAACGCCAATCATGCGTTATTGGCAAAACGTGCAGGCTATAAAGCCATTTATTTGTCAGGTGGTGGTGTTGCAGCAGGTTCATTGGGTTTGCCTGACTTGGGGATTAGTAACCTTGATGATGTATTGACTGATGTACGCCGTATTACTGATGTCTGTGATCTACCATTGTTGGTTGATGTTGATACAGGTTTTGGTGCTTCCGCGTTTAATATCGCACGTACCACTAAATCAATGATTAAGTTCGGTGCAGCAGCGATGCACATCGAAGATCAAGTCGGTGCTAAGCGTTGTGGTCACCGTCCAAACAAAGCGATCGTGACACAACAAGAAATGGTGGATCGTATCAAAGCGGCAGTCGATGCACGTACTGATGAAAACTTTGTGATTATGGCACGTACCGATGCTTTAGCAGTTGAAGGTTTACAAGCAGCGATTGACCGTGCAGGGGCATATATTGAAGCAGGTGCGGATATGTTATTCCCTGAAGCGATCACTGAATTGGCAATGTACAAGCAATTTGCTGATCTGACCAAAGTTCCAGTATTGGCGAATATCACAGAATTTGGTTCTACACCATTGTTTACGACTGAAGAATTGGCTTCTGCCGATGTCAGCATCGCGTTATATCCACTTTCAGCATTCCGCGCGATGAACAAAGCGGCGGAAAATGTGTATGAAACTCTGCGTAAAGAAGGCACACAAAAGAACGTTGTTGACACCATGCAAACCCGTCAAGAATTGTATGAGCGCATTAACTACCATGCGTTTGAACAGTATCTTGATGGAACTTTTGCGAAGAATAAATAATTTCCCCGTTCTTCACCTCTCCCTAACCCTCTCCTCAGAGGAGAGGGAATAACACGAATCATAATTAATTGGATTTGTGCAATTCCTCCCCTTTTAGGGGAGGTTAGGAGGGGTCTTAAAAGTAAACAAATAAACACCATAAAAAGGACAATCTTATGAGCAGTAATGAAACTCCAACAGGCTTCAAGCCAAAAAAATCAGTTGCGTTAAGTGGTCAAGTTGCAGGTAATACAGCACTTTGTACCGTAGGTCGTAGTGGTAATGACTTGCACTATCGTGGTTATGACATTCTTGACCTTGCAGTCGGTAGCCAATTTGAAGAAGTTGCGCACTTACTGGTACATGGCAAACTACCAAACAAAGCTGAGTTGAAAGCCTATAAAGCAAAACTGAAAGCACTTCGTGGTTTACCAGCTGCATTGAAAACTGCACTTGAGCAGTTACCACCATCTGCACACCCAATGGACGTGATGCGTACAGGTGTATCAGTTTTAGGTTGTTTAACGCCTGAACACGAAGACCACAATGAAGCAGGTGCAAAAGACATCGCTGACAAATTGATGGCAAGCTTGGGTTCAATGTTGTTGTATTGGTACCATTTCAGCAACAACGGTCGTCGTATCGAAGTTGAAACGAATGATGATTCAATTGCTGCGCATTTCCTTCATTTACTTCATGGCGAAGCGCCATCTGAAGAATGGATTCAAGCAATGCATACGTCTTTGATTCTGTATGCTGAGCATGAATTCAACGCTTCTACATTTACTTCACGTGTTGTTGCAGGTACAGGTTCAGACATGTATTCAGCAATCACGGGTGGTATCGGTGCGTTACGTGGCCCTAAACATGGTGGCGCGAACGAAGTTGCTTTCGTGATTCAACAACGTTATGACAACGCTGACGAAGCAGAAGCAGACATCCGTAGCCGCGTAGAGAAAAAAGAAGTGATCATCGGTTTTGGTCACCCTGTTTACACCATCTCTGATCCACGTAACGAAGTGATCAAGAAAGTGGCGTATGACCTTGCTGAAGCGCAAGAGAATAACAAAATGTACCTCATCGCAGAACGCTTAGAAGCAGTGATGAAAGAAGTGAAGAACATGTTCCCGAACCTCGATTGGTTCAGCGCGGTGAGCTATCACTTGATGGGTGTTCCAACAGCAATGTTCACTCCATTATTCGTGATTGCACGTACAGCAGGTTGGTCAGCACATGTGATTGAACAACGTCAAGACGGCAAGATCATTCGTCCAAGCGCGAACTATACTGGCCCTGAAAACCTCGAATTCAAACCATTGGCGGAGCGTGGCTAAGATGAGCAATACCCAATATCGCAAAGCACTGGCAGATACCCAGCTTGAATATTATGACGTGCGTCAAGCCGTTGAAGACATTCAGCCAGGCGCATACGCAACCTTGCCATACACCTCGAAAGTGTTAGCTGAACAGCTGGTACGTAAAGCTGATGCCGAGAATTTAATAGCCTATTTAACCCAGTTGATCGAACGCCGTCAGGACTTGGATTTTCCTTGGTATCCTGCGCGCGTGGTGTGTCATGACATCTTGGGTCAAACTGCGTTGGTTGACCTTGCAGGTTTGCGTGATGCAATCGCTGAAAAAGGTGGCGATCCATCTAAAGTCAATCCAGTCGTTCCAACGCAGTTGATCGTGGATCACTCGTTGGCGGTGGAATTTGGTGGTTTTGACCCTGACGCGTTTGAGAAAAACCGCGCGATTGAAGATCGTCGTAACGAAGACCGTTTCCACTTTATTGAGTGGACTAAAACAGCTTTTAAAAATGTTGACGTGATCCCTGCGGGCAACGGCATCATGCATCAGATCAACTTGGAGAAAATGTCTCCAGTGATTCAAAACCGTGATGGCTTGGCATTCCCAGATACCTGTGTCGGTACGGATTCCCATACCCCGCATACCGATGCGCTTGGTGTGATTTCAGTCGGTGTCGGTGGCTTAGAAGCTGAAAATGTAATGCTCGGTCGTGCATCTTGGATGCGTTTACCTGACATCATTGGGGTTGAATTTGTTGGTCAACGTCAAGCAGGTATTACCGCAACCGATATCGTCTTGGCATTGACTGAGTTCTTGCGTAAAGAGCGTGTCGTCGGTGCTTATTTAGAGTTCTTCGGTGAAGGTGCTGACAGCATGTCTGTGGGCGACCGTGCCACCATCTCGAACATGACCCCAGAATATGGCGCAACTGCGGCGATGTTCTATATCGACCAGAACACCATCGACTATTTACGCTTGACCGGTCGTGAAGATGCGCAAGTGGCGTTGGTTGAGCAATATGCCAAAGAAATTGGTCTTTGGGCATCGGATATGACCAAAGCAGAGTACCCACGTGTACTTCGTTTTGATCTTTCAACGGTGACTCGTAACATTGCAGGCCCATCAAACCCACATGCACGTGTTTCTACGGCTGATTTGAAAGCAAAAGGCATTGCAGGGAACTTAGAGCTTGCCAAGGCACAAGAAGCAGAAGGTTTAATTCCTGATGGTGCAGTGATTATCGCTGCGATCACTTCTTGTACCAATACCTCTAACCCACGTAATACCGTTGCTGCAGGCTTATTGGCACGTAAAGCCAATGAATTGGGCTTGGTACGTAAACCTTGGGTGAAATCATCATTTGCCCCGGGTTCAAAAGCGGCTGCACTGTATCTTGAAGAAGCAGGCGTATTAGGTGACCTTGAGAAACTTGGGTTTGGTATCGTCGCTTATGCATGTACCACCTGTAATGGGATGTCAGGCGCACTTGATCCTGTGATTCAACAAGAAATCATTGAGCGTGACCTGTATGCAACCGCGGTACTTTCGGGTAACCGTAACTTCGATGGCCGTATCCATCCATACGCAAAACAGGCGTTCTTGGCATCTCCGCCGTTGGTTGTAGCCTATGCGATTGCAGGAACCATTCGTTTTGACATCGAAACAGATTCGCTCGGAAATGACAAAGACGGTAATCCTATTTACCTGAAAGACATCTGGCCTTCGGATGCTGAAATTGATGCACTTGTCAAAGAAGCAGTGAAGCCTGAACAGTTCCGTAAAATCTACATTCCGATGTTTGATTTGGGTGTCAATGAAGAAGCGGCAAGCCCACTATATGATTGGCGTCCAATGAGTACCTATATTCGCCGTCCTCCATATTGGGAAGGGGCGCTGGCTGCACCGCGTACTTTAGCGAACATGCGTCCGCTTGCGATCTTGGGTGACAACATCACTACCGATCACTTGTCTCCATCGAATGCGATTGTGTTAGACAGTGCTTCTGGTGAATATTTGGCGAAAATGGGTGTGCCTGAGGAAGACTTTAACTCTTATGCAACCCATCGTGGTGATCACTTAACCACACAACGTGCGACCTTTGCCAACCCGAAACTGTTTAATGAAATGGTGGTTCGTTCAGACGGCAGCATTAAGCAAGGTTCAAAAGCGCGTGTAGAGCCTGAAGGCGAAGTGATGCGTATGTGGGAAGCGATTGAAACTTACATGAACCGTAAGCAACCATTAATCATTGTGTCGGGTGCGGATTATGGTCAGGGTTCAAGCCGTGACTGGGCTGCCAAAGGTGTACGTCTTGCAGGGGTTGAAGCGATTGTTGCCGAAGGTTTTGAACGTATTCACCGTACTAACTTAGTGGGTATGGGTGTTTTACCGCTTGAGTTTAAAGCTGGTGTGAATCGTAAGACCTTAAAGCTGGATGGAACTGAGCTATACAGCGTAATTGGTAATATCTCACCGCGTTCGACTTTAACTTTAGTGATTGAGCGTGCCACAGCAGATGGTAAAGAAGAAATTCTTGAAGTGCCTGTGACCTGTCGTTTAGATACAGAAGAAGAAGTTTCTGTATATGAAGCGGGCGGTGTATTACAGCGTTTTGCACAAGACTTTTTAGAAGGTCAAGTGGTTTAATCTTACTTTTAATATAGTTTTAGATAACTCGTATCTTAGAAAGCTAACATGATTATCCATGTTAGCTTTTTATTTTAGATGATATAATAGATTTTGGAGATCATAATTTATGATCATTCAGATTATAAATAATGAAATTAAATATTACATATTTTGGAGGGAGAGTTTTTGAATGACTATAAAAATGAGTTGAAAGAACAAGTTTCACAGGGGCGTAAGCGGCATGAAATAATTAGAAATTTTTATATTCTTAGACCAAGTTGTACCTTTACTCATAAATATGATTATGCAGAGAAAATAATGGAAGAAGTAGCTGAGTACTTTTCGATACCTCTAAACTGTATTTTAGTTTGTGGTTCTGCACAATTAGGATTTAGTTTGTCAAAAAATACAACTTTTTCACCAGGAGGGTCTGATCTAGATTTAGCTATTATTGATTCGAGTTTATATGTTAAATATTTTGATGATCTTTTGAAGGTAACTAATAACTACAATAGGACGAATTTATTTGTATCCGATGAAATTAAATTAAATTATTTGAATTTTGTTGGTAAAGGGATTATTAACCCAAAATATATGCCAAATTGCACATTAAAAAGAGAACTTAAAAATTTTTTTAGTAGTGTTTCAGCTAAATATAGAGATTACTATGCATCTGTAAGCGTTTGTTTTTATCTTTCTGAATATTCTTTTCAAAGAAAACAGCAATCTGCACTTAGTACATGGATTAGCAATTATCAACAAAATCTTTTTGGAAGTGAAAAATGATCCCTTATCAAATTCGATCTGTCCAACTAATTAACTTAGTACGTGATATTAAAAATGGAACTCTAATTCCTAATGCCTATTTTCAACGGAACTTAGTTTGGCGTGATATACATAAGAAAGAGCTTATAAAAACTATATTGTTAGGCTATCCATTTCCACTCATATTTATTTCCCAAGGCGGGATTGATGTAGAGAAAATGACAGCAACATCATGCATTGTTGATGGTCAACAACGTTGCGACGCTATTGAGTCTTTTATAGATGGTGACTACAAGGTAGATGGTAGATTTTTTAGTGAATTTAATGAAGCAGAAAAGACGACATTTTTTAAATACGAAATACCAGTATGCGAAATTGATATTTTAAATACTGACACTCAAGTTTTAGATATGTTTAAGAGAATTAATAGAACATCTAATTCTTTAACTAATATTGAGAAAATGGCTTCAGAGTTTGGAGCAACTTACTTTATGTTGGTTTCTAGATTGCTAGCAGATCAAATTGAGATTAAAGATGATATTTCGGAAGATGATCTGACAATCGATCCTAATATTCCATCTGATTTTATTGAATGGGCAAAATCTATAGATATTGAATATGTTAATAAGCTGTTAACAGATGAAAGGATTTTTAGTAAAAGGGACGTTTCGAGAAAAGTTAATATTCAGTATACATTAAATTTAATGAGTACATATATTGATGGTTTTTATAATAGAAATGATAAAATTGAAGATAATTTAAATATTTACGCTGATGAGTTTGAGATAAAGGATTTATTGGTTAATAATTTTGAGTTAACTTCTGAAATTTTTTTAGGTTTGGATCTTAATGATAAATCGCCTTGGTATAATAAAGCTAATTTCTTTTCTATTTTTATATATATTAGCAATTTGATTTCAAAAGGTATAGAAATAGATCTAGAAATATTAAAGACTAGATTGGAAAATTTCGAATTTTCACCTGAATATAAAATAGCAGCTAAAGAAGGTGTAAATAATTTAAAAGAACGCCAACTACGTGACAGGTTGATTCGCGAACAGCTTAACGATCTCATAAGTTAATTACAACCTTTTTCCAAGCCTATTTATAAATTCAAGCTAATAAAAAAGCCCGACATCCTGTCGGGCTTTTCGTATTTGGTAGCTAGATATGACTCCTGTCGTATCTCACGATCCTGATGCTTGAACTGATTATGTTCCGGAACATCCTGTTCCTGTATAAGTTCATCATAAGGAAAGATGAGAGGGATGCCAATCCGCCAAATCCTTAAAATTTTGTAGGATAAATCATATAAATAACATTTTCTTACACTTATGCCACTACCTTTCGTCAGAAAGGTCAATAAATAATCAAAACTATCACGCTATAGTATATGTACCATTTCTAAAATCTATGGAGAACAAAGATGGTTACTGCTGGCGAAAAACCTGGAACTGGCTTCTATTTTTGTGTTCAATGCGGACACCGCACCTATTTAGAAATTGGTACTGATCGTTTACCTCCGTGTACCAAATGCCTTGGCAATCAATTCAACAGTAAGAATGCCTAAGCCGCAAACACCAAACAGTTACCCACTGTTTTGATGAAAGCCCTGTCACTCGATAGGGCTTTTTTGTTACTTTAAAATATGAAATAACAAGATAGCTATATCCAACAAAAATAAGGAAAACCCAGATGGAAACAATTTTAGGACTTTGTATCGGCGTAGGATTAAGCGCAGCCTGTGGTTTTCGTGTCTTTGTTCCTTTATTGGTGATGAGCATTGCAACTTTGTTGGGTTGGTATGAACCTGCTAAAGGCTTTGAATGGTTAGCCATTCCATCTGTATGCGCTGCACTTGGATTTGCAACCCTCTGTGAAATCTCAGCTTACTATGTGCCGTGGGTCGATAATCTCTTGGATACCATTGCTACACCTGCTGCTGTAGTGGCAGGCACACTCAGTACGATGGCAGTCAGTAGTGGAGAAATGTCACAATTTGCCACTTGGGCAGCCGCATTGATCGTGGGGGGCGGAACAGCAGGCGTAGTGCAAATGAGTACCGTAGCGGCACGTGGCATTTCAACCGCAACCACTGGTGGACTGGGCAATTTTGTGGTGGCAACAGGTGAATTGCTTGGTTCAATTGTCTTGTCGATCTTGGCATTTGTGATGCCTGTAGTGATGACGGTATTGGTGATTATTCTCGTGATTGTGGTTGTACGTTGGATTCACTCAAAACGCCAACAAAAAATCAGCCATTCCTTATAAATGTAATGACACCAATAACAACCTGAATGATGAATTAAAGATGATGATAAGAACGCAATACATAGCCCTAATCTTGGCTTGCTCAAGCCTATTTATACTTCCACAAACAACGTTTGCTCAAGAACAACCGACTGCAGAAGAACTTAAATTACGTAAAGATAAAGACATTTATAAAGCCTATATCCCAGCGACATATCATTTATTTGAAGCGATTGAGGGTGATTTAAATAAAGATGGCTTGAAAGATGTCGTGCTAATCGTCAAAGCAACTAATCCTAAAGCCTTTGTCGATGATGAATATCGAGGGCGTTTAGACCGAAACCGCCGTGGCATGATTGTTTTACTCAATGAAAAAGGCAAATACAAACCTATTGTTCGCCACTTAGATTGTTTTAGTTCAGAAAATGAAGATGGTGGTGTGTATTTCGCACCTGAACTATGGTTAGAGATCAAAAACAATGTATTGGATGTGCATTATGCCCATGGAAGATATGGCGATTGGCATTATCTGTTTAGGTTAGAAGGAAATGACTTACGTCTTATTGGTTATGATGAATCCAATAATCATGGGCCCTATATTGAAAGTAAAACCAGTATTAACTTTTTAATAGGCAAAAAAGTTATTCGTAAAAATTTAAGTGCAGATGAAGAAGCTGATCCGAAGTTTAAAGAAACATGGAGCAGTTTTAATCAAGCACCAATCTATCTTTCTAAAATGAAAGACTTGAGTGATTTGAGCTTTTAAAAATTGATCACTATCGAAAAAGTAAGCAGAACAGAGTAAATTACACCCACTTTTTAAGATGACGTTCAAGCTTATGGCTTTTACTTGGATTCTATTTACGATCATGGCTGCGTTTATGCAGGCGTGGCGCAACGCATTTCAGAAACAGCTCAGTACCACAGTTGATGCTTATGGTACGACATTGGCTCGATTTATCTTTGCTCCGATTTTTGCCTTTAGCTATTTAGCATTTCTCTATCTACATCAACCTGTCACTGCTCAAGTCCATTTTTCCAATATATTCTGGCTTTACGTGGTGATTGCAGGAATCAGCCAAATTTTTGCGACAGCGTTGATGGTGAAACTATTTCAACAAAAAAATTATGCGATTGGCATCGGACTGGCTAAAAGCGAAGCGATTTTGGCTGCTCTTATTGCCGTTTTATTCTTGCAAGAACGTTTGACCACTTGGGGTTGGGTCGGGGTAATGATTGGTGCGGTTGCAGTTTTTTTACTGAGTAAAGGTCGGCATAGTACGCAACTTTCATTCAATACCTTAATGATTGGTTTAGGCAGTGGTTTATGTTTTGCCATTACTTCACTTCTGGTACGTGAAGCCAGCTTAGAGTTGAGCATGTTGCCCTTTTTGCATCGTGCAGGATGGGTGTTGTGTAGCTTGATTAGTTTTCAGTGCATTGTGCTATTACTCTACTTGGGTATTTTTAGTCGTCAAACACTATATAAAATGTGGCAACGTCTTGGGCTGACGTTTCGGGTGAGTGTTTGCAGTTTTTTAGCATCTGTGGGGTGGTTCAGTGCTATGAGTATGCAAACGGTGGCGATTGTCAAAACACTGGGTCAGGTTGAGATTTTATTTAGTTTACTGATCTCAGCATTTTTCTTTAAAGAAAAACTCGCTAAAACAGATCATTTAGGTTTATGGCTGGTAATTGTGGCAGCTATTATGGTCATCTGGGCATAAATTCAGGTTTTAAATGAAAAAATAAACATCTAAATTGGAATATATTGAAATTTAAATGAGCTATTTTTTATTGAAATGGAAAATAATTCTGATTGTAATATGAGATATGCAAAATTATTTCATTAGTGGCGAAAAATACCAGTTTTTAGGAAAACAATCCCGCACTGATTTGCCTAAACTATGTCTCAAGGGTGTGAAAGGGATCGAAAAGAGTAGCATGCACCGATGCTTATAAAGCAAGTGTGTACAAACCCAAAAGGTCTCGATTCGGCTTAGGACGCTATAGATCAAAAGTCTTTAGGCAAAGGTTATGGCTTACAAAGTCATAGGTGTTGAAGTAAACAACATGTTTTCCCTTGATACCCTAAAAAATTTAATATAAACAGAATGTGACCAATCAGATATAAATAATAAAAACCCGATCAATGAATTTAAATATAAGTGTGAAATAGGTCTTAGAATATTTATTTTTTGAATATAAACTGCTGTTTTTATAATAAAAAACAAAATGATATAATTGAAACTAGAAAATTGATCATATTGGAAGAGGTCATAAAAATAATGAAAGAATTCGATCTTAAAATACGTTATCCGCATCAAACTAATCGAAATGAAGCTGATCATTTGGGTGCTTTTGATTTAGAAACGATCGTTGCTCGTTTCGATGAGATGGGATGGCGTCAGCAATTGGTTCGTCAGTTACAGCTAGATGGTGCAAGTACCAGCTTTATTGTACGAGATGATTACACTGAGCAAACCTTACGCATCACAATAGATGCCTTTTCACAAACACAGCAACTTGAATTTAAATTAGAAAGCGATATTCCTGTGTTTATTCCTAAAAAAGATTTATTCGGATTGGTGACACGTAAGAGCAAAGATACGATTTCTTTTAATCATTTAACGTTGAGTCGTGCGAAAGAATATTTGATTACTTTTTTAAATCGAGACATTGCAACTTTAGAGCAGCTTTATAAAGACAGTTTAAATAAAGCGATAAAAACAGCATCATAAAAATATACGAGTTAATGTCGCAACAATAATAATCAAAACAGGCAACGGCATTAACTCTAGACATCTTCAATAACATTTCAATAAAACGAGTTCTTTGTTCACGATTTCATCTCAAAATTCGTTTTTGGCTAAGAACTCGCTATAATTGCCGTGCTTTATTCAATTTGTTTATTTCCCATGCCCTTAAATGACAATTTTATCTATATGCCACCACAAGATCCGCTTGAGATCATGTATGAAGATGAAGACTTGGTGGTGGTGAATAAGCCTGCTGGTTTATTGTCGGTGATGGGGCGCTTGCCAGAACATCAAGATAGTGCCTATTTGCGTGTGTTAGACCAGCATCCAACTGCAAAAGTGACGCATCGTTTAGATATGGCAACGTCGGGGTTGTTGATGTTCGCAAAGCATAGAGATGCTGAAGTTGCGATTAGCAAAATGTTCCAAGCACGAACGGTTAAAAAATATTATGTGGCACTTGTACAAGGACAGATTGAGCAAAAAGGCAGTGTGGAAGTGCCCTTGATTACAGATTGGGAAAATCGACCACGTCAGATGGTGCATTTTGAATTAGGTAAACACGCTAAAACCTTATTTCAACGGATGCAATATGATGCTGAAACCGATCAAAGCCGAGTGCGTTTAGAGCCTGTAACGGGGCGATCTCATCAGCTTCGTGTGCATATGATGCACATTGGTCATCCGATTATGGGAGATAAGTTGTATCATCCTGAACCAGCCCAATTTGATTTAAAACGTATGGCACTACATGCAGCTTATCTTGCATTTAAGCACCCTTTGAAAATGCATGCACTTGAAATTCATTCAGAAGTTACATTTTAATAAAAACAATCTATGAAAAAACATAGGTCTTTGATCCAATAGCGATAATTGATAAGATTGGCAGAGTAATCACAAACTGAATGAGAGGCAGTTTGATACGATGTAGGCTTAAATTGTGCGTGAATTTTGGTCTAAATAATCTCGAGGTGTCTAAAAATTGACATAAAAATAGGTTAATCTATAGCCAATAATGAAGTCAAAACATAACAAAGGATATTGATATGACTCGCGACTACGAGCAATTTCCAGAAAATGATAATGGCAATGTCTTATGGCAGATGGTTGAAGATGGCAATGACTTGAGTGAGCCGCACGAGGTCGAATTTTCAATTGTGTTTGAGAAACAAGAACAAGTTGAAAAATGTGCCTTGCACCTGTTACATCAAGAGCAAAAAATTTCGCTGTATCAAGAAGAACTACATTCTGATGGGTCAGACATGTGGGTACTCAATATCCATATCAATATGATGCTTGCGTATGAAGATATTGCCGATTTGGAAGAGTGGATGACGCGTATTGCACAAGAATTTGATGGTGAATACGATGGTTGGGGTTGTATGAGCTATATTTATGATGATGAAGCTGAATAACTTTAATATTGAACCTTCAGCCTGTACTAAGCAGGCTGAAGGCTGTTGGATTAGAATTTAAACTGTGCTGAAACTGAAGCATTGATCGGTTCGCCAGGTTGAATCCATAGATCACTATAACTAGAAAGATAATAGGTTTTATCCAACAGATTATTGAGATTGAACTGATAGCGTAAGCGATCTGAAAGGGCGTAATACGCATTTAAATTGACCAAAGTATAGCTCGGCAAATTAAAACCATTGTCTAAATTATGTCCACTACGTTGCCCAACATAACTGATGTTTGCGCCTACACCTGCTTTCGTTGAGCCTTGTTGTAAAAACTCATAATTGCTCGTCATCGAAGCTTGGTGCTGAGGAATATTACTAAGTCGAGACCCCTTGGCTAAGTCTTGGTCTTTTTCAATCTTGGCATCGGTATAGCTATAATTGGCATTGAATGACCATTGATCATTGAACTGACGATTAAAATCGAACTCGATGCCTTGACTACTCACTTCTCCTGCAGCCGTTTGAAAATTTGCATCAATTGGGTCTGTGGTAAGGACATTCTGTTTTTGCATTTTAAATAATGCAACACTGGCTAAACTCTGGTCATCGATTTGATATTTACTCCCGATCTCATAGCTTCGTCCTTTTTCAGGGGCAAAATTTTCTCCATTACGGTTCATACCACTATTCATGGCAAATGAATGACCATAGTTTGTATAAAATGCCCATTGATCTGATACTTTGAAATTAATCCCAACACGTGGACTGGCTTGGTGCAAGGTTTGACTATGCTGAGCTTGAGTTCGATGATTTTCAAAATTCTGCTCAACCTGATCGAAACGTGAACCGAGCAACACACTCCATTGATCATTGAAAAAGATCTGATCTTGCAGATTGAGGGCGAAATAGCGTTGGCGTTCATCTGTATCCGTAAAGGGGGCGAGACTTGGAAGATATTGCGCATAAATCGAATGGTAAATGTTGATGGTATTTGGATTGCTTACGCTGTGATTACGACGTTGTTGGTACTGGCGATAATCCAGTTGCCCAATTTCACTGGACACTAAAAGCTCATGCCTTGCCCATGAATGTTCTAATTTGCCTAGTAGTTCAGTTTGCAACAGTAGGTCTTCACTTTGATAATTACGATAGCGACGCTGACGCTCTAACGTTTGTCCATCGGCTTGTATACGGCGTGGTTCGGTAGAGAAGCCAACCAGTTGCGCGTCTTTATAACTGAGCGCGCTGTTTAGTGTCCACGTATCATTGAAGGTGTGATTTAGACGAAATTGATAGAAATGATCTTTCACTCGCATGTCACCATCATTTGGTTCACCTGTGAATGTTTTGGGGTTCATCACAAATTTTTTCTGAAAGGTGCTGACACCACGATCAAAAGTACCCAGTTGTTGAGTCAATTCACTATCAAAATCAAGTTGAGTTTGATCTGAAATTTTCCATGTCAGTTGGGGTGAAAAAAACCAGCGTTCACTACTCACATTTTCTCGAAAGCTTTGGTTGTCCTCATGGGCGATGGCGAAACGGTAAGCAAGTTCATCATTGATGGGAGCGGTGTGTTCGATACTGATGCGGTATTTTTCAAGGCTGTTTGCACGTAAATTCACTTCATTTTCGCTTTGCCATTGTGGTTTTTTGCTATTCAGATTGAGTAATCCCCCTGTTTCTCCACGACCGTATAGAGCTGCCATTGGGCCTTTTAAGAAATCAAGGGATTCGATATTGACCATATCTTTAGGTGCGCTAATGCCACGATTGACACTTAAACCATTGCGGATCATGGCTGCTCCCCAATTGGGATCTGTGCTAAATCCTCGTACTGAGTAGTTATCCCAAAAACCTCCACCTAAGCTATTTTGGTGAAAGACCCCACTGACCAGTGTTAATGCATCATCAATCCGTTGTACATCCTGTTGTTCGAGTTGCTGTTTCGACAGGAATGAACGGCTAAAGGGGACATCGACTACATCATGAGAGAACTTCGTGGTTGCAGGACTTGTTTCATGACTGGGTTGTGTCGTATCTGCTTGAATATGGATGGTAGCAAGTACAGCGGTTTTATCTTCTGCCCACGCCGCAGTGGAAATAAAACCAAGCCCCAAACATGAGCATAATCCGAGTTTGTATTGCATAAATGATCAGCCAAATAAAGACAAAATAGATTTAATGTAATAGTATAACATTACATTAATTTGTTTATTTTTACTATGCGAGTCGAAAAAAATACGCAACGTTTACAGTCGATAGATGCATTACGTGGTTTGGTTATTCTGATTATGTTGCTCGATCATGTGAGGGAAACCTTTTATCTGCATAAGCAGGTCAGTGACCCGATGGACATCGTCATGACCGAACCTGCATTGTTTGGAAGTCGCTTATTGGCACATCTTTGTGCACCGGTTTTTGTGCTGCTAACGGGTATTTCAGCATTTTTGTTTTATTCAAAGACGCAAAGCGTGCAGCAAACGCGAACTTTTTTATTCAAACGTGGTTTATTTCTGATTGGGCTTGAGCTGACGTTGGTTAATTTTGCTTGGACTGCAACTTTTCCACCTGAGGTCATTTATTTGCAAGTCATTTGGGCAATTGGCGTGAGCATGTTGGCTTTGGCAGCATGTATTAGCCTGCCTTTACCGATAATTGTGCTGAGTGCATGTGCAATTATTTTTGGGCATAACTTACTGGACTCGGTTCATTTTGCCGAAGGAAGTTGGATGCAGACACTTTGGCTGATCTTACATGAACGTGGTTGGATGGAGTTTGCTGGGATCAAATTGCGAAGTTCTTATCCTGTTTTACCGTGGATCGGTGTGATTTTGTTAGGTTTTGCTTTGGGACATTTTTTCAGTCAAAAATATACGGCAAAACAAAGAAATACCTACTTGGTTTCAATGGGTATGTTCAGTATTGGTTTGTTTGTTGTACTACGTTTGATCAATATCTATGGTGATCAGCCTTGGCAGCACTTTGACACATTCTCATTAAGTCTCATGAGCTTTTTTAATTTGACCAAATACCCACCTTCATTGCTTTTTATTTTATGGAATGTTGGTGTTGGGCTGATTATTTTGGTGCTGTTTGAGCGTTGGCAGCAACAACGATGGTTTAGACCACTGGTTGTATTTGGTTCTGTGCCAATGTTCTTTTATCTCTTGCATTTATATGTCTTGAAACTGCTGTATGTGCTTGCAGTGAGTATCTGGGGTCTCAATCATGGACACTATTTTTCTGTCGACCATGTGTGGATGATGTGGCTGATGAGTATTGCACTGTCTTTTACACTTTATCCTGTAGTGCAATCGTTCTCAAATTTTAAGCATCAAAATAAACAGATTTCGATCTTAAAATATTTTTAGCTCTTCTGACTTTAGCTCTAAAGTACGTTCTGAACCGTGCGTACTTTATTTGCTAACATCGAGGTATAAGCCTTCTTTGACTTCCTCCATCACCACATAGCTATGTGACGAGGCCGAAGCAGGCAGCTTTTTCAGTAGATCCCCCAATAAACGTCGATAAGCACTCATTTCTTTTAGTCTGGCTTTGACTAAATAATCAAACTCACCTGAGATCAGATGACATTCCAAAACTTCGGGAATATCAACAAGGTCACGTGCAACTTGATCAAAAACATCACCAGATTTGGCTGAAAGTTTAATTTCTAAAAATACCAAAAGACTGCGGTCAACATGGGCAGGATTGAGTCGCGCGTAATAACCCATAATGATCCCTTCACGCTCTAAGCGTTTAACACGTTCTGAACACGGGGTGGTGGACAAATTGACACGTAAAGCCAGCTCACTAATCGCAATCCGACCTTCACGTTGCAGAATATCTAAAATCAGGCGATCAATACGGTCTAATTTACGCATAGATTATTCCCTTCTATTTTAATTTTTTCACGACGAAAACATGAAATTACCTAGATTATAAGCCTAAAAATAGTGAAAAAAACTATTGATGCAAAAATATACTAGTTAAATAAACTAGTGTGCGTGAGGGATTGTTATGCGCGTCATCGTCTTAGGAAGTGGTGTTATTGGTGTAGCAAGTGCTTATTACCTTGCACAGCAAGGTGCTCAAGTGACTGTGCTTGATCGTCAATCGGGTCCTGCCAAGGAAACCAGCTTTGGTAATGCAGGGCAAATTTCCCCAGGATATTCGACACCGTGGGCAGCGCCAGGAATTCCTTTTAAAGCAGTTAAATGGATGTTTCAACATCATGCACCACTAGCCATTAATATTGACGGCAGTATGTGGCAGTTACAGTGGATGGCTCAAATGCTGAAAAACTGTAATCCACAAAGCTATGCAGTGAACAAAGAGCGCATGATGCGTGTTGCGGAATATAGCCGTGACTGTCTGCGTGATCTAAGAACAAAAACTGGCATTAATTACGAAAATCGTTCTAGAGGTACGTTGCAAGTATTCCGTAATGACGCTCAGCTAGAGGCGGTGCAACGTGATATTCAAGTACTCAAAGAATGTGGTGTGGATTTCGATTTACTTAATGCACAAGAGTTAGCACGTGTAGAACCTGCTTTAGCACATACCGATAAATTAGTGGGTGGTTTACATTTGCCAAATGATGAGACAGGTGATTGTTATTTATTCACCAATGCTTTGGCAAAACTGGCACAAGATTTGGGTGTGGAGTTTAAGTTTGATCAGAATGTTGAAAACTTAATTGTTGAAGGCGATGAAATCAAAGGCGTCATGGTCAATGGTGCTGTATTGACCTCTGACCGTTTTGTTCTTGCTTTTGGTAGTTATTCTCGTGACTTCCTCAAACCATTGGCGCTCAATTTGCCTGTATATCCAGTGAAGGGCTATTCATTAACAATTCCAATTGTTGATCCTGCACTTGCACCACAATCCACCGTTTTAGATGAAACTTACAAAGTTGCGATTACACGTTTTGATCAACGTATTCGTGTTGGTGGTATGGCGGAATTGAGTGGTTTTAATCTGGGCTTGAATGAAGACCGTCGTGCCACTTTAGAAATGGTGACTCAAGATTTATTCCCCGGTGGTGATTTACAGCAAGCTTCGTTCTGGACGGGCTTACGTCCAATGACACCTGATAGTACCCCGATTATCGGTGCGACTCAGTATAAGAATTTATTCTTGAATACTGGACATGGCACTTTAGGTTGGACGATGGCATGCGGTTCAGGAAAATTAATTAGTGATCTGGTGATGAATCATCGCCCAGATATTAGTACGGATGGTTTGTCCATTCAGCGCTATTCACACGCAGCATAATTACAGCGTACAAGGAAGTTTATTATGCCTCGCCCAATTATTGCGGTCATCCATACTCAGGCTTTGCGTCAAAACCTCGAGATTGTGAGAGCTAGTGTTCCAGATAGCAAGGTGTTTGCTGTAGTCAAAGCCAATGCTTACGGACATGGTATTGAACGTGTTTATAAATCATTTAAAACAGCAGATGGTTTTGCTTTACTGGATATTGAAGAAGCAAAACGACTACGAGCACTCGGTTGGGCAGGGCCTATTCTATTGCTCGAAGGGATTTTCTCTCCTCAAGATTTATTTGATTGTGTCCAGTATCAACTCAGTTTTACCATTCATAATGAGCAACAAGTTGAATGGGTGCAGCAGCACATTTACCCCGCACAGTTTGATATTTTCTTAAAAATGAACAGTGGTATGAACCGATTAGGTTTCAAGCCACAACAATACCGAAAAATCTGGCAGCATCTGCAACGACTTAATCATGTTGCTAAAATCACGCATATGACGCATTTCTCTGATGCAGATGGGGAGCGTTTTGATCAAGCTGGCGTGGACTATCAACTCACAGAATTTGAAAGCACCATTCAAGATTTACCTGGGGAAAGATCGGTGAGCAATAGTGCTGCCATCCTCAGATATTCATCTCAATTACACTCCGATTATGTCCGTGGCGGCATCATGCTGTATGGAAGCTCTCCCGATTATCCTCAGCATAATATCCAAGATTGGGGGCTTGCCCCGACCATGAGTTTGCGAAGTGAACTGATTGCAATCCAACAGTTAAATGCCAATGAAAGTGTGGGCTATGGCTCGAATTTTGTCGCTGCGCATGCGATGACCATTGGCATTGTTGCGTGTGGCTATGCAGATGGTTATCAGCGTATTTCTCCTACAGGCACCCCTGTTTTAGTCAATGGAATTCGTACTCGAACTATTGGACGAGTCAGTATGGATATGTTGGCAGTTTATTTAACGCCAGTACCGAATGCTGAGATTGGCAGTGAAGTTGTACTTTGGGGAACCTCCAAAACAGGACAAATTCTATCCATTGATGATGTTGCAGCAGCCTCAGGCACAGTTGGCTATGAACTCATGTGTGGTGTAACTGCACGAGTTCCATTTATCACTCAAGACTAAGGAAGTCATCATGTCACATTCAGATATCCAGAAAATCAATAGCACCGAAGTGATGAGTGCTGTCACCGTCTTTAATCAAGTGGTGTATTTATCAGGACAAGTCCCTAAAAACCCCGATTTAGATATTGAGGGGCAAACGAAAGATATTCTTGCAACGATTGAACAATTACTTGCTTTAGCAAATAGTGATAAATCGCGATTACTTTCGGTTCAGCTTTTTCTCAAAGACCTTGCTGATTTTCCAAAGGTTAATGCGATTTATGTGGATTGGTTAAAAGGCAGTGTTGCACCATCGCGTGCCACCATTCAAGCTGATTTGGTCAATCCAAAATGGCTGATTGAAATTGCAGTGATTGCAGCACAAAAATAAAGCGATCAGCTTTATTTTTGTTTAAACATGATTAAAAACAAGAAAAGTAACGTATTTGCAATCACTCAAACGGTTTCAGATATGTATTTTCGAGTAATCAAAATGAATTCGTTCTTTAAAAAAGACCGCGAGATAAGCGCATAAATTAGCGACGGATTCATTTTAGGAAGTAGTAAAAAGGAACTTTTATTATGACGGTGATTCAAAATCAGTCAGAAGGCGAACAAGCGCCTCAAGACTTACAACGAAAACTTTCCAATCGCCATTTGCAATTGATTGCTATTGGTGGCGCGATTGGGACTGGACTGTTCATGGGTTCAGGCAAAACCATCTCCCTTGCAGGTCCATCAATCCTGTTTATTTACATGATTATTGGTGGCATGTTCTTTTTCCTGATGCGTGCATTAGGAGAGTTATTACTTGCAAACTTACAGTACAAATCATTCGTTGATATGGCGCATGATCTAATTGGTCCATGGGCAGGTTATTACTTGGGTTGGACCTATTGGCTCGGTTGGGTTTTGGTCGGGATAGCAGACTTGGCTGCGGTGATTAACTATCTGGGCTTTTGGCTGCCCGAAGGTATGACCTTTACACCAGTCGGACAAGCGATGATTAGTGCAGGCTGCGTATTATTCGTTTTGGCATTGAATTTACTTACCGTCAAATTGTTTGGTGAAGTCGAGTTTTGGTTTGCTTTAATTAAGATTTTAGCAATTATGGGATTAATTGCGGTGGGTGGTTATATGATTTTCAGTCATTTTACCGCACCGCATGGCACAGTTGCCTCATTCAGCAATATTTGGTCGCATGGGGGCATGTTCCCGAAAGGTGTCGATGGTTTCTTGGCAGGTTTCCAAATTGCAGTTTTTGCCTTTGTTGGTATCGAGTTGATTGGAACGACTGCTGCTGAAACTAAAGATCCACATAAGAACTTACCCAAAGCAATTAATGCGATTCCCATTCGTATCATCCTATTCTATGTATTGGCGTTGTTGGTCGTGATGTCTGTGACGCCATGGGATCATATTCGTGCGGATAAAAGTCCGTTTGTTGAATTATTCTTAAATGCAGGAATTGTCACCTCTGCAATTATCATGAATCTTGTGGTGTTATCGTCAGTGATGTCATCCATGAATAGTGGTGTGTTCTCGACCAGTCGGATGCTGTTTGGTTTATCTAAAGATGGTCAGGCGCCTAATGCTTTTGGTCGCTTATCAAAAAGTGCTGTTCCAGCCAATGGTTTAATCTTCTCTTGTGTATTCATCATGGGAGGCGCGGTACTACAATACTTTGTACCAAACACGATTGAAGCATTTACCTTAGCAAGCTCTTTATGCGTGATTCTATTTATCAGTGTATGGAGTCTGATTATGGTGTGCTATATCCGCTATCGTAAGTTACGCCCAGAATTACATGCTCAATCGACCTTTAAAATGCCGGGTGGGGTATTCATGTCTTACGTCGTGATCGCCTTCCTGATGTTTACTTTAGTGATTTTGGCCCTTGAACCCGATACATTGAAAGCCTTGTATGTCAGTCCCGTTTGGATTGTGATTTTAAGTGTGACCTATCGTGTGCTGTATAAACCAAGAATGCGCCGATTACAGGAAAAGTCTGCTGCTTAGTTTGAGATGTTGGCTTAAATAACAACATAGGTGTTTCTATGCAAATGGAAACACCTTTTTTATTGATGAGATGATGTATTAAAGAAATCTCGGCAAGAAAAAAGCCCTAATCTTTCGACTAGGGCTTTTTAAATTTGGAGCGGGAAACGAGACTCGAACTCGCGACCCCAACCTTGGAAATAGTCACCGAGATTTACTCCATTAAATCACCTCAATTATAAGCATATGATTTAATTAGTAGTATATGTTTTGGCGGAGTAAAATTTTTAGCAATTTAGATCATTTAATGTGGTTTTGTCACTTTATTTTAGACATTTTAGTTTGTAAAAGTCACCTATGTTTTGATGCTGATTTTCATGAGAAATAATAACAATATATAACTTAATATAATGAATCTTGATCCTCATGAAAATTTTTTATATTCAATTCAATAAATGAATATTATGTGCAATCCTATTTTGGATCATCTGGAGAGTCTCTGTTTGAATTTGTCCAGGTAATAGATCATGAGCGATATTGCTGAATCGGATTGCAACCTTACAAATCGAGCCAATAATTTCATCGACTTCTTGGGCAGAAAGTTCCGCTTCCTGAGTACCAAGTTTTACAAGAGCTTGTCGAGGAATATCCAGTGCCTCACCCATGATATCCATTTGATGATATCCACCTGGCCCTTCACAGAAAGTAACATCATAGGCAGGGGAGAGTTTCCATTGCCCATTTTGGGACATCAGAAATGAAAAGTTTTTGCAATGATCATCTCGATTATTGAAGACTACATTGAAAACAGCTCGCTTGAATGCAATTGCTTTTTCGCGAACATCATTGGTGCAAAAGTGTGTAGCGCGAAGAAAATTACTGTAGTCTAAACTCCCTGGTGATTTAAAATCAGCTCCGGTGAAGGCCGCTAAACTTTGCATAGGGATACGCATGCCATCGTGGCGGTCAAATCTTTTTGATGCAAATGCGGTTAATCCATTCGGAAGAGTAAAATATTGAGTATCAGGGGTGTCAATATGACAATGACGCAAACATTCTGCATAAACAGCTTCAATTGCACAAACTTCAGGATGCTCTTGCTGAGCGGGAAATTTGATCAACCATGCTTCATGTTGATGTGAGCTAACTGTTGAGAATTCGTTGGTAACAGGATCACGGTAGACGAGCGCTTTTGGCCTTGCACCTTGTGGAGATCCACCCATAATTAATAAATGCTGTAAAAATTCTGCACCTTCTCCTTTGAGAACTTCCTGAACTTCTTGAGCGAGTTTAATCAGTGGAATATTTTCAGTTAATGCTAACTCAGGTGCTGAAGGTTCAAAGGATAATGCCCCCATTGCATGTGTATTAATATACGTGAGTCGTTCTAATGGCCCAATCCGTGCTGGATTGAGTCCATTTTTTTTAAATAAGCGATCCATAAGAAGCATGCCCCAACCATCGGGCAAGGCATCATATATAGGACCTGGCAATCCCATTTGATGTGTAGGAAAGTTCGTTCTTAATGAGTCACCTTTTAATGGAAGTAGGTAAGAGGAAAGTTCTAAACCTTTACTGATCGCTTCTGCACTGTATTCAAAGGCGATTAATGGCCGACCTGTGATTGCGGTTGAGGAGACCAGTGTACCCCAAAGCCAATATTCACCCCATCCATTGTAGTAAACATTAAGTTTTTTGAGCATGGACTTATTTCCTTTTGATACGTTGGCGAGCCGTATTGCTCTCATAGCGGAGAATGTCATTTACACTGTTTAAATGAGGTTTGAAGAGTTCCTCTAATTCTTTTAATCGGCCCAATACCATGGCAACGCGTACTAAATTTTCAAATGAAACATTTCGACCAGCTTCCAGATTAGATACTGTATTCACACTAATACCAGCACGTGTAGCGACGTCTGCCTGAGTCATTTCCAGATAAAGTCGTTCTTTGCGAAGCCTTTCACATAATAAAGTAACAACCTCTTCAGGTTTTTTGAATTTTAAATCCATAATATTGTGTCTTATGTTTATATATATGTATTAAACCACAAAATAATGGAGTTATGAACTGTGCTCGTTGATCGGTAATGAGGTGCTTTATGGGCTGATTAGATCCTATTAGATTAAAGAAGTCTAATTAGATATTTAAAATCTAACAGAGCCTAACAACTTGCTTTAAGCTCAATCAGTTTCGCCTGTTGTCGCGAAGAACCTGTATTTGCTATCAGGTTAATCTGGAATATCTGGCACAAGTGGTTTGGAGCAACGAGGTTGATGGGCAGGGCTCTGCCTTTGCTGATACCTTAGGCAGCTTAGAAGTATCTACGCCAGCCAATAGAAAAAACATCAAAGTTCACTACCAGATAGCGAGTTATAATTTACATTTGGGTAAGTTGGGGGATGCTTCAAATTATAAATCTTTGTGCAATAAAGCCCTACTGTTCTGAAATGACAGCTTTGTCCGTTATAATTGTATAAATATTTTTAGTCTCTAGTAATTATGTCCTCATTGATCAATTTTCTATCTCGCTTTAGTACTGCAACTACTCAGCGTAGTCTTAGCTATGCTAAACACATTGATAGGGAAACGATTGAGTTCTTTGAGGAAAAAGATTGTGTCACCATGTATGCCCAAATTGAAGGGACAGATTATTATGATACTGCGATTACCTATAATCCCCAAAAAGACCGTTTAATCGATGACGACTGCACTTGTCCGGTTGGATATAACTGTAAACATGCTGCTGCTTTAGCGCGGTTATTCTTTCAGGAATATCGCCAGGAATTTCAGCAGCGTTATGCTGACTCTCAATCCCCACAGGGAATCGCAAAACGCCAATCGGGGGGTGATCAGGCGCAGCGTTGGTTGAATGATTTTAAACGGTATTTACAACAGACTGAACCTGAGCAATCTGTCAAAACAAACAATTATTTAATTTACCTGCTAGATCAGTCTGTCAGCTTAAAGAAATTGACAGTTGATGTTCAGAAGGCCAGACGCAATAAAAACGGCTCAATTGCAGGGGAAAGTTATTATACCCAATATGAAAATATCACCAGAAAGCATCTGACTTTACCTGAACAAAAACGACAATTATTTAACCAGATTTATTATTGCGCCAAAATAAACAGCGACGATCGCTTTTATCAAAGCAATCTTGATATCTCCGGCATTTTATTGGAGCATTTCAAATCTTTTATTCAAAGTGGCGATGTGTACTGGAAAAAAAAGAGCCATGCTGCACTTCAATGGTCAGAACAAGGCTATCACATCGAACTGATCTGGCAACAAGGTGTAGACAAACAGACAGAGCATTTAAACATTGAATTGGTTAATGGTGATATTCGACTCGATTTAAAATCAAATCCACATATTCAGATTCTCGCGAGCCATCCACCATGTTATGTGGATATTCAACAGAACACGGTGGGCCAGTTATATGGTGAATATACGGCAAATCTTCTGTACCATTTTTTACAGATGCCTGATCTTCCAACTATGCTCTTGCCAGAGTTTGAGAGACTGACTCATCAATATTCAGATGTGAAAAATCTGCCTCAACCCGAGTCTATTCAGCATATTGATGTCATTAAGGGTAGTCCCCAGCCAATTTTACGCTTCGGTGTTTTAGATAAATTTGATTGGAAATGGGAAGAGTCTGTTTGTGCTGAAATTGAATTCTCCTATGCAGGTGGGCGAATTAAAGCAGGTACATCAGGTGACAGTTTTATTGGTGAACAGCATGGTAAAATGGTGCGACAGCTTCGGGACTTAGTTCAGGAACAACAGTCAATCCAGCGTTTACAGCTATTGGTCGAATCACTGAAGTGGGTGAAAGATTTTAGTTATGACCAGCAATTAAAATTGGATAAACAACGTCTTGATTCTATGGTTTTTGCTTTCTATGGAGACTGGATCAAACAGCTGATGCCCATCAATCAAATTGAGCTGATGGGCTGGCAGATAGAGCATCTGGAGAACAGCCCTTTTAATGTGCAATATGTTGAAAATTTAAATATTTCTATCACTGAATCTGAAGGTCAGCAGGACTGGTTCAATATCGGTGCGACGGTTCAAGACAGTGCAGGCAATTCTTATAATTTGCTTGATGCGCTCGTAGCTTTGGTGCGAGTAAATCCTGATTTACTTGATCCGCGGACTTTTATTCATCTGCATGACAGTCAAATTTTCACCGTGAAAACTGCAGTTGATCAACCTGATTTGGCCTTATCCGTTAGGGATATTAAGCCGGTATTGTTGCATCTGCAGAGCATTTTACAGCAAGAAGAGCGCAGTATTGATCGCTATGATGCGAGTCAATTATTAGAATTGCAGCATAATCTTGGGATGACATGGCAGGTCAGTGATCGTCTGCAACAATTTGTACAGAAATTCAAACAAGGCTATCAGCAACAACTGCCGACACCACAAGGTTTTCAGGGGGAATTGCGTCCATACCAGCAGCAGGGTTTAGGCTGGTTACAGTTTTTAAGGGAAACCCAGCATGGTGGGATTCTGGCAGATGATATGGGCTTGGGGAAAACAGCACAAACTTTAGCCCATTTACTCATGGAAAAACAGGCTGGATATTTGCATGACAGTCCTGCCCTAATTGTTGCACCCACATCGCTGATGCATAACTGGTTCAAAGAAGCAGAGAAATTTACCCCTGAACTCAAGGTGTTGCTGCTACAGGGGGCCGACCGCCATCAGTATTTTGAGCAGATTCCGCACTATGACATTGTGTTAACCACTTATCCGCTTCTGGCGAGAGATGAAGAACAACTAAAGCAATATGAATATCATCAACTCATTTTGGATGAGGCGCAGAATATCAAAAATCCGCGTGCCAAAGCTGCACAGGTAGTAAGGCAATTAAAAGCACGACATCGTTTGTGTCTAACAGGTACCCCGATGGAAAATCATTTGGGTGAGCTGTGGGCACTATTTTATTTCCTGATGCCAGGATTCTTATATTCACAAGAAATTTTTAATAAAAAATACCGTCATCCGATTGAAAAACGCGGTGATCAGCAGTTAAGACAAAAGCTGGTCAACCGGATTAAGCCCTTCATTTTACGTCGCTTGAAAACTGACGTAGTCAAAGAGTTGCCAGAAAAAACCACGATTGAAGTCAATATTGATATGAATGACCAGCAATCTAAGTTATATGAGGCTGTTCGCGCCACGATGCAGGCAAGCATTCAGAAAATTGTGGCAGAAAAAGGCTTTAAACGTAGTCAAATTCAAATTTTAGATGCCTTACTGAAGCTACGTCAGGTGTGCTGCCATCCTAGCTTACTAAAGCTGGATTCAGTGAAAACCGCGCAGGCACATTCTGCCAAACTTGAACAGTTGATGGATATGGTCGTTCCAATGGTGGAAGAGGGGCGAAAAATTCTTATCTTCTCTCAGTTTACCTCAATGTTGGAACTGATTGAGCAACAGCTCCATCATGTAGAAATTGGCTATGTGAAGCTGACTGGGCAGACCAAAAAGCGAGATGAAGTCATTACAGCATTTCAGTCTGGACAAGTGTCGGTATTTTTAATCAGTCTGAAAGCAGGAGGGGTCGGTCTGAATCTAACTGCCGCAGATACAGTCATTCACTATGATCCATGGTGGAACCCTGCTGCTGAAGATCAAGCTTCAGATCGTGCATGGCGAATTGGACAGGACAAGTCGGTATTTGTGTATAAGCTGATTACCAATAAAAGCATAGAAGAAAAAATTCTTGCCTTACAGCAAAATAAAGCAAAACTGGCACACTCTATTCTAAGTACAGATCATGAAGGCGAAGTGAAACTGACGGAAAATGACGTGATGAACTTGTTTGAAAAATTTTAGTCTTGTTACTGGTTGCCCTAATCATCTGTAAGTATCAGAAAGTCTGGATGAAATTTTTCCCAATGTGCTCTTAATTTTTCTTTATGAGCGGAAGTTATAGGTAAGTCTAGTAATAGCGCTGGCCATAATGGTCGAGCATTATCCATAATATCGTGAAGTTGCTTCTCGATGATACGCCATGGAACGCCTACTTTTTCTGCCCATTGCTTAAAATGCTTTATCTCAGCTAGATACCAATCTTTATTTTTGGCAAGATTTAATGCGAAATGATGCTCATTTTCAATATATACACTAGTCATTAATATATCGTATGCGGGTGATAATCTTGGTGCACTTTTATCTTAATAAATTATATTCCAGTTCTTTAAATGTGCATCTCCATTGGCGAGTAAAATATTTATGAGTAAACGGCTAGCAAATTACTGAATATCAATAATTTTTTATCTGAAAATTGATAAATGATCTTTCCTATCTGCTCATAATTTGTGGTGCTATATTTCTGATGTGGATATGCGCTGAAGATCTGAGCAAAATCTTCGATGTGAATAAGCTCTGTAGTATCAGCAGTACTCTCTCTATCAAATCTTTTGATTGCGAAAGCATATTGCTCTTGGGGTAAATTTAATGGTGGAAGGTCTTGTAAAATTGCCATATCCACTAAGCGAATCTCAGGGACATCTATTCCGACCGTTTTGGCAAGGGGCATCATAGAATATTCATTTAGCGCAACAAAAGCATGTCTGGAAGAAGGAGTTTTGATAATCCAGTCCCCGAGTAGAGTCGTTTCCGTTGCCACATTGTTTGTTGTGAGCTGAACTGCTCGTATTTGATATGAAGTTTGCGCCATTGGCGACGATATTCAGGTTAATGTTTCTTACGCTTCCGTTCGCCTTCACCTAAAAATTTTAACCCTGTAGAGTCGACGAGTACGTGTAACCCATCACGACTTTTCTGATAGCTTATCGCAATATCAATATGCTGTTGTCGTCTACAGAGGGTGGAGTAATCTGGTGCTGTCCAATTCAAACCACAGCGTTTAATCAGGCTTTGAGCAAAGCCAGTGACCATACGTAAAGAAAGATGGAATAGAGATTTGATCATTAAACAGCATTGAATCGCTGTATCGGAATAAGTTTGATTTCGTCCATGCTTGCCTTGTGGCTGTGCATACCATTGGTCTTAGGATCAAACCAGATTGAAATATTTCCTCGCTTGATTAAAGCTTGGTTATACGAGGACCAATTGGTTGTACGGTAGATTTTAGGTGCAGACTTCTTCATCTAGAAATTATATTGTTGATGAAGACTTCAAGAATAGCTTTGTGCAACAAAGCCACGTACTTGTATAAAAAACACGTTATCTAAAAATTCTTAGGGCTTCTTATAAAGCTAAAATATATAGGTTTTAGAAAAAATATTATTAATAATCAAAAAGAAAAAACCCTAATCTTTCGATTAGGGTTTTTTTGAATCTGGAGCGGGAAAGGAGACTCGAACTCCCGACCCCAACCTTGGCAAGGTTATGCTCTACCAACTGAGCTATTCCCGCTTATTGAGCAGTTTTTACTAAAACTTACACTAAAAAATTTGAGCGGGAAAGGAGACTCGAACTCCCGACCCCAACCTTGGCAAGGTTATGCTCTACCAACTGAGCTATTCCCGCATGCCGTGTATAATACATTATGCAAAAATAGGGTCAATAATTTTATGCAAAGAAAATGATTAATTGCATAAAATAAAAGCATTTCTGCGCTTTTAAAAAGCGGAAAGGCAAAATTTTGTACAAAATTTTCTCTAGAGGTCGGGTCATGTATACTAATGGGCTATCTCAATCTGACCTTAATAGAGTGACTGATGAACTTAGAACAACAGTTGATTGAACGTTTGCAAACTTTAACACCTACCCATCTTGAGGTTATCAATGAGTCGGCAGGGCATGGTGGTTATTTTCCTGGTAAAGAATCACACTTTAAAGTGATTGTGGTGAGTGATGAATTTCAGGGCTTACGTTTGGTACAGCGTCATCAAAAAATCTATGCTGTTGCGACTGAGTTAATGAATCCTGGGAAAATCCATGCTTTAGCGATTCATGCTTATGTGGCAAGTGAATGGCAAGGGCAAGCGCCAGCCAGTCCTGAATGCGCGCATGCACCTAAAAGTTAAGGATTGATCATGGACGCACATTTAGTCACCAAAATTATTCATATGTCCGCAGTGAGCTTGTTGATCATTGCTTTTGTTCTTCGTGCAGCGAGTTTATTTATCGGTGTACAAAATCAACAACCCAATCCAAAAGGTTTTAAAGGTCTCGTCGGTTTACAACATTTGTCGCTGACCCTGATTATTTTGACAGGGGCTATTTTAGTCGTGATGAAGAACTTTGACGTAGCACCTTGGTTTTATGCCAAAGTGATTTTGTTTTTTGTCTTGTGGTCATCTTTGATCAAAACCTATAAAAAAGACAGCAGTGTGTTATTGCAACAGCGCCGTGCTGGTTTGTTGATCGGTACAGTGGCATTAGTTGGTATTATTGGCTTAGTCATCATTAAACCTGTTTTTGCGTAATTGTTTGACATTGTTTTAGTAATTGTTTTGGCACTAAGTTAAACTGCGTGCAGTTTACAAAAATCTTGTAGAGGGAAATCATGTTAACTCGTGTGGTGTTTAACCAAAAAGGTGGTGTAGGGAAATCAAGTATTACAGTCAACTTAGCTGCAATTAGTGCTAAGCAAGGTTTAAGAACTTTGGTGATTGATCTTGATCCACAAGCAAATTCAAGCCAGTACCTTTTAGGTGAAGATGCAACATATTCTGCTGACAAAGCAGCATTAGAGCCAAACATTGAAAATTTCTTTGATGATATTTTAGGCAGCACGCAGCAGAAGGGATTAATTAGCAATGCCATCGGCTCGATCCTAAAAGCACCACGAGGCAAAGGTTTAGAGAGTTATGTTCATCGGACATCTTTTGAAAATCTAGATGTGATTCCTGCCAGCCCAAGCCTTGGCGCGCTAGAACATGCTTTAGAAAGCAAACATAAAATCTATAAATTGCGTGATTCGATTCAGTCACTCAGTGCGCGTTATGATCGTATTTTCATTGATACACCGCCCGCATTTAATTTCTTTACCTTGTCGGCATTAATTTCCGCAGATCGTGTCTTGATTCCATTTGACTGTGATGTGTTTTCGAAACGTGCGTTACAAACTTTGATTGAAAATGTACTCGAAACCCAAGATGATCATAATGATCGCTTAGAGATTGAGGGAATCGTCGTGAATCAATTCCAATCTCAGGCAAAATTACCGCGTGAAGTGGTTCAACAATTAAAAGATGAAGGTTTACCTGTTTTAGCAAGCATGTTACCGCCATCCGTGTTGATGAAAGAATCACATCAAAAGAATTTACCCTTGATTCACTTGGCATCAGAACATAAGTTGACCTTAGCTTACGTCACTTTATTTGGTGAGATTGAATCAAAAAAATAAGAGAATCTTATGAAACGCTTATATTGGATGCCTGTGTTAGCACTCAGTATGTTATTAGGTGCTTGCGCATCAACGGTTAAGCCGTCTTATGTTTCACCAACTCAGTACCAAGCTTTAAACTGCCAACAGTTGCAAGCTGAATATAATCGTATTCAACAATACATCGATAATGGTGTGCAGACACCTAAGCGTACTGGGGTGGGTGTCGGTGTTGGGCTTGGTGGTGGTTGGGCAAGAGGCGGTGGCTGGGGAATTTCACCAACAATCTCATTAAATATGGGGCAGTCAATGAATACCAAGAACACCGAGCTCGCTAACTTATTAGGTCAGCAGGATGCAATTGTACAAGCCGCACAGTTCAAAGGTTGTGCAATTGTGGTCAAGCCACGTTTAAAGTCATAAGTTGAAATTTATTTATCACTGTAATTTATTACAGTGATAAATAACTAAATTTTAGCAAAATGTTTCAATATAAAAATATATAAAACAATATCTTAGTAATCTTTATATTCATTTCTTTAATTTTTATAGCCTAATTTTCTCCCCTAAATTTGTTTTTTTGCTTCAAATTCGTTTAAGGTGGCGACCTACATAGTGGTTCGGTATCTTTATGATTGACAGTTGGTTTTTTGTTTTGGCGATGTTGGCGGTGTTACTTATTCCAGGTCCAACCAATGCATTGCTCGCCAGTGCAACTCATCAACAAGGGGCTTTTAAGACGATAATCTTCATTCCAATTGAATGGTTGGGATATGTATATGGCATAAGTTTGTGGGCATTATTTATTCATCTTTTTGAGCCGATTTGGCCAGCCATTGATGTAATTTTGCATACAGGCAGTTTGGTTTATGTACTTTGGATGGCATTTCATCTTTGGAAAAGTGCGCATTTGCAAAAATATGATCAACGCCATCAGAAGATACGTAAGACAAAATTATTTAGCGCGACTTTAAAAAATCCAAAAACAGTGCTTTTAGCGGCAGGTATTTTTCCTGTTGAAACGTGGACTTCGGTTGAAAATGCAGTGCTAGTTTTTGCGATTTTTAGTGTGATCTTAATCCCTGTAAGTGTTTTTTGGATGTACTTCGGACGAGCACTTCTGGTTGGGAGTTTTAATGGAATTACAGCCGACCATTTATATAAAGGGTCGGCAATGTTATTACTGATCTGTATGTTGCCAATGATTTTTCGATTATTTTAATTTATTGAGCTTTACGCTCATTTAGTTTTTGCCGAACAAAACCAATAACGCCCGGCAAGATACTGATGATAATAATGCCAAAAATTAAATAGGTGAAATTATCTTTAACGATTGGCATATTACCAAAGATATAACCTAACGTAATAAATGATGCGATCCAACAAAAAGCACCAATTACGTTATAGGTGAGGAAAAATTTATAATTCATACTGCCTGCACCTGCGACAAATGGTGCAAAGGTACGTGCAAACGGAACAAAGCGGGCAAAAATAATAGTTTTACCGCCATGACGTTGGAAGAACTGCTGTGTTTTGAGTAAATGTTGTTGATTGATAAATCGTGAATTCATTTCGAATACACGCGGGCCGATATAACGCCCAATGTGGTAATTTACGGTATCACCTAATACTGCGGCAATAAATAATAAAATACCGAGCACCCACGGATCCATCGCACCAGTTGATGCTGCTAGTGCACCCGCAGCAAATAATAAGCTATCTCCAGGTAAAAAAGGCATCACTACGAGGCCTGTTTCAACAAAGATAATTAAAAATAAAATGGCATAAATCCATACGCCATAATTGGTAATAAATTCTAAAAGGTGTTCATCAACGTGCAGAATAAAATCAATAAGTTCCATGAAGCTGTTAACAGTATAAATTTGAGCTAAATCCTAGCAGTGCAACTATAGAATGTCAGTATAAAAACCAATTTAATTGGTAACATTCATTGAGTAGCGACATGATTAATTTTGATCTGGAATAACAATGTTTGTTGCAAATATAGAACGATGCATTAACTAATATAATGTTTATTGCAAAATAAAACACACATAAACTGTTTCTATATTAAAAAACAACTAGTGTGGAATCAATTATGTTTAATCCAAATGTTATCTTAAAAAATATCGTAACGCAGTCAGGTGTAGAAAATATCGTTACGCTTGTTGCACGGATCCTAATGGCCTATATTTTTATTATTGCAGGATGGGGCAAGCTCAGCGCTTATGGCGCTACAGCGGGTTATATGGAATCGATGGGTGTGCCTGCGGCATTGTTACCAGTAACTATTTTGGTTGAGTTTGGTGGTGGACTTGCGCTGTTATTTGGTTTTCAAGCCCGTTTAGCTGCATTTGGTTTAGGTATCTTTAGCATTATTACCGCATTCATTTTCCACGGTGCAGATGATCAAATGCAACAAATCAACTTTATGAAAAACTTAGCTATGTCTGGTGGTTTATTTTATTTAATGTTGCATGGTGCTGGTCGTTTGAGCTTAGATCATGTGATTGAGAAATAATGAGCCATTTAAAACAATCCCCACGTCAATGAGTGGGGATCGGTTTTTATACAGATAAAGTTAATGCTTAATTACAAAAAGAAGCTGAAGCAACGGCTTATCTCTGTTTAGATAATAATAAAGACAAGAACTGGAGGAAGTATCCAATAAAACAAATCTTGATGCCTTGTGGAATAGCGATTTTAATTGGCTTATCAACATCAACTTGGGCAGGTAAAGATGATCATGTGCTTGTGCAAGAAGCAGCAAAAAATGTGATAACGGTGAATCAGATTGCTCAACTGGCTGATGAAACGGGTGTTACTTTAACGGGTCAAATTACGAAACATTTAAGAAGTGATCATTACGAATTTAAAGATCGGAGTGGCACGATTGGCATCGAAATTGATGATGATATTTGGCGTAAAGCAGGCTTGAAAGTGGGTGATCATGTTCGGCTAGTGGGAGAGGTGGATACCCACCGCTATAAACCCACTGATATTGAAGTGATCAAAATTGAAAAGTAGATGCACTAGTCATAAAAAAACAAGGAAGCTGAAGCTTCCTTGTTTGATTTTGATGGTATTGCTTTAGAGCATAAAGTGAATTTGCATTTCCCCAACAAGGAAACCTAGTACTGCGCCAACAATGATCAATGACCATTCATCTTCTTTAAATGCAGGGCGGAGCATGCCTTCAAATTCTTCAGGACTTAATTTTTGCATTCGTTCGACTAAGGTCGTGCGAACATCCATGGCATCTTCGGCATAAGACTCTACATAGCGCATCGTTTCTGGGAGTTGTTTTAAAATACGCTCAGCAACTTCTGCTTTTAAGTTCTGATATTTTTCACCACCAATCGCATAAACAACCAATGGACGAACAATGCCTGCCTGTAAATCAATTTCTTGTTTGACATGGCGGCTGACGAGTTCGATCACTTTATCTGAATTGGTTCCAGAAAAAAGTTCTTCCATCATATTGCGTGATGTAAGCAGTTGCTTGGAAATTAAGGCTGCATAATCGGCTGCAACTTCATTTTGACGTTTGATGAATAAACCTTGCCACGTATAACCCAATACCTTTTTGGGATACAGTGGTCTAAACATCATTTGTAAAGCCATCCAGTCACTGAAAAAGCCAACAAATCCACCAAACATTGGCAGCATCCAAGGATATTTTCCTTGAGTGACTACCCAACACAACATTTGCACCACACCAATAGCGAAGCCAAAGACAAAACCGACGTTACTAAAGAATTTAAACTCTTGTTTGCCAACTTTTTTGAAAATTTCGTTGAGAAGACGCTTATCTTTGAGGAGATTGCTAATCACCATGTGTTTGATGTCAAAGTATTTGATGACATCTTTTTGCACTTCGCCCATGATATGTTCAACAATCTCAGGGGCTTTGGCTTGAACTCGCTTAATTAATTTCTTTCGTGCGAACTCAGGCATACCTTCCCATAAACCCGGTTGATATTGTTGTGCAACTTCACGGGTAATGTCTTCAGCGGCAGCCATTAGTGGTTTTTCAATTTCTTGAGCAATCCTTTTCGGATCTAGTCTGGCAAAAATTTCTTGTGGCTGAATTAACTTTGAGGTCATTAACTCAACGGCTATGGTCGCCATTTTTTCAGCTTTGCGAGGGACGATGCCTTGCCATCCGATTGGAAGACCAAATAATCTTAGTCCCTTAAATTCAAGTGGTGCAAACATCATTTGAATGGCAATAACTTTGGTTACATAGCCAATAAAGCCACTAATAAACGGGATTGAAATATATAACCAGAAATTCTGTTGAAAATCCGCAATCATTTCTTGAAACATTATTTTATTGGTCCTTCAAGTCCTAATTGTTGCTCGTTATAGGGCAAGCCATAGATGATAGTGAAATATTTTACAATATTGACTGAGCCAATATCTTTTAGGCTTTTAGTTACCTTTTTATTTTCCTCTTTCCAAGGATAGTGCAGTCGCACAAAAAGGAAACGATGATGCCGACAGCATACCTTTCCGTGGTCATGCATCTTTTCGGCTCATCATCTTAGCACCAAATTTTATTTTTTGTTGATCAGAATCGCCAAGAAGAGTTGATTTAACACTCTTTTTAGGCATCATTTTATGAAATTTTAGTTTAAATATCAGTCATGATTGGTGATAAAAGTTAAAAAATAAGATAGATGATGAATTGCGATGCGCCAAAGCGTGAAAAATGTTAGAATATGGCGCTTAATTCATTTGCCTTTCTGATTAGCCATGACGACCAATACTCAAATTACTGAAGATCGCATCCTTATTCTGGATTTCGGCTCTCAATATAGCCAGCTGATTGCACGTCGTGTGCGTGAAGCAGGTGTCTACTCTGAAATGTATGCATACGATATGTCTGAAGAAGATATTCGTGCATTTAATCCGAATGGGATTATTTTGTCAGGTGGCCCTGAAAGCGTACATGAAGAAGGTAGTCCACGCGCACCGCAGTTGGTATTTGAATTAGGCGTACCTGTTTTAGGTATTTGCTATGGTTTACAAACCATGTCTGAACAGCTTGGTGGTAAAGTAGAACCAGGTACAGTACATGAATTTGGTTATGCTGCTGTTGATGTATTGGTTCGTGATCAATTGTTGGGTGATCTCAATGATGGTGACGACAAGCTTAATGTTTGGATGAGTCATGGCGATAAAGTCAGTGTGATTCCAGAAGGTTTCTCTGTTACTGCAAGTACACCAAGCTGTCCATTTGCTGCGGTAAGTGATGAAACACGCCGTTTCTATGGTGTTCAATTCCATCCTGAAGTGACACATACAGCGAAAGGTGCAGAGTTATTATCGAACTTTGTGCATGGGATTTGCGGATGTCGCAATCTTTGGAATTCTGAAAACATCATCGACTTACGTGTTGAGCAATTACGTGAGCAAATTGGTGATCAAAAAGTTTTGTTAGGTCTTTCAGGTGGTGTTGATTCTTCTGTTGTTGCTGCACTTTTACACCGTGCGATTGGCGATCAGTTGACTTGCGTATTTGTAGACAATGGTTTGCTTCGTTTAAACGAAGGTGAACAAGTGATGGACATGTTTGCAAAAAACATGGGCATCCGTGTGATTCGTGCTGATGCTGAACAGCGTTTCTTAACTGCGTTAGCGGGTGAAGTTGATCCTGAGAAGAAACGTAAAATTATTGGTCGTGAATTCATCGAAGTTTTTGCTGAAGAAGCACGTAAACTTGATGGCGTAAATTTCCTTGCTCAAGGTACGATTTACCCAGATGTGATCGAATCTGCTGCCACTAAAAATGGTAAAGCACATGTGATTAAATCACACCATAACGTCGGTGGTTTACCAGAAGATTTAGCTTTTGAATTGGTTGAGCCGATTCGCGATTTGTTTAAAGATGAAGTGCGTCGTTTAGGTACAACTTTAGGTTTACCACATGAAATGCTTTATCGTCATCCATTCCCAGGTCCAGGTTTGGGCGTGCGTATTTTGGGTGAAGTGAAAAAGGAATATGCTGATATTCTACGTCTTGCTGATGACATCTTTATGCAAGAGCTTCGTGCAAGCGGTTGGTATGATAAAACTGCGCAAGCATTTGCAGTATTCCAACCTGTAAAATCGGTGGGTGTTGTTGGTGATGGTCGCCGTTATGCATGGGTGATTGCGCTTCGTGCGGTTGAAACAGTTGACTTTATGACAGCACGTTTCGCTCATTTACCGTATGATTTAGTTGATAAAATCTCAACCCGTATCATGAATGAAATCAAAGATGTTTCACGTGTAGTTTATGACGTGTCATCTAAGCCGCCAGCTACGATTGAATGGGAGTAAAACTGGGGTTTCATGAAGCAGCACTTCATGCCAGTTTTACGCCAAGCGCTCTGCGCGAGGCAGTAGGCTTACGGTATTTGAAAAACTTTTAAAATAGATCAAAAAAGCCGACTTGGAAAAGTCGGCTTTTTGCTGTTTACGATAAATTAAATCTTAAATATTTGATTTTTATTAGATACTCTAATTTAATTTCGCATAAGCCGTATTATGTTAATTTCAGAGAAACTACTTAATAAAGTTCTTATACCCAAGATTTAAACATCTTTGATCCTAGACAGTATCGTGGACAACCGATCCCTCTAAATTCTTGAAATATTTCTGTTCAAAGGCTTCTGGACTTAACCAGCCATTTGCAGAATGCCTTCTGATTCGATTGTAGTAAACTTCAATATACTCAAACAAGATAGCATTTGCCTCTTTTCTCGTAGAAAATACACTGCCATGTACTACATGCCCCTTCAGGGTATGGAAGAAGCTTTTGGTCACTGCATTGTCCCAACAGTTTCCTCGTCTAGACATGCTTTGAATACAGTTATTCGTCAATAATAGCGCCCTAAAATCACGACTACAGTACTGACTACCTTGATCCGAATGCACCATGACACCCGTTGGATAACCCTGACGAGCCATTGCATAATTAAACGCATCACACACCAATTGGCGGTCTATTCGATGGCTGGTTTGCCAACCCACAATACGACGGCTGAATAGATCTAGCATCACACATAAATACAGCCAGCCTTCTTTAGTTCGGATATAGGTAATATCCGTTGTCCAAACTTTATTAGGCTGAGTAACTGTAAATTGGCGATCCAACAAATTTGATGCTGTAGACAAACGATGGTTTGAATCAGTCGTATGCTTGTATTTACGTGCAATCCTACTACGTAAACCAAGCTTTTTTAGCATCCTTCCAACGGTACGTTCGCTCATGCGATAACCTAAATCACGCATGTCATGTACCAATGACGGTGCACCCAAGCGCGCATGATGCTGCCAATATACAACTTTTAAATCATTGTATTTCTGCGCTGTATTGGTCTGGCGTTTTCGCCAGGCATAATAGCCTGAAGTGCTGACATCTAGGCATTTACAGACAGAAGACACAGTGACTTCATTCACATCCATATCTTGAATTACCGTGTACTTTTCTTGGCATGATCTGTCAGAAAGTACACATGCGCTTTTTTTAAGATGTCATTGGCTTCCTTGAGCTGTTTGACTTCTTTTTCTAATTCCAATATCCGCTGTTGTTCAGGAGAAAGTTGACGTTTGCTTGAACCTACTGGATTGGCTTCACGAATCCATTTATCTAAGGTTGAATAACCCACACCTAATTTATGGGCGATTGCAGCTATAGGCTCGTGGGAGTTTGAAAGTGCATGATCAATTGCTTGCTGTTTAAATTCCGGACTAAAACGTTTAGCCATTTCTTGGATCTCCAAAGATTGAAGTTACGTTATCTTTAGAGGGACATGCTGTCCATTATTTTGGCTAGGATCACTTTTCCATTCTCTGAACTGCCTTCCTATATTCTTTATTGGATACGTAATTAGCCCCACCACAGATTTCCGCATCCTGATCAATAGTTAAGGACCTAGACTCTCGATAATTTAAAATTACATCTAAAATTAAATAGCTTGGAATGTATCGAGCTTTATCATCTGAACCCGAAATATACATTCCTGCCCATTTGATCTCCGATTCATTTATTGTAAATACAGTTCCACCACACATTCCTGAGTAATCAAATCCACGTGGTCTAAGCAACTGAATACAATTACTATTTCCTATATTGATGCCGTAATCATACCATCTGGTAAATAAGGTACTATGTGTGGCAGTTCGTGTGATAGGAACTACATCATTGTCCTCCCAAAAATAGGGATTTTTTTCTGCAGGATAGCCACTAAATCCCATAAGACTATTATTTATTTCAGACTTAGATTTCACAACATTGTTTAAGTTATTTAAATTCACATAGTTTTTAACTGGCTGCATTGGGTAATATATTTCTAGTAAGCATAAATCTTCTAAATCAATTCCTTCAGCAGTTTCAAATACTCTTAGTTTGAATATTTCTCCAATAAACCATATTTTTCTTACGTAAAGAAAATCAAGAAGTGAATCTGAAAAGCTATCTGACTTATTAATCCAATAAGGTGAATGATTATAAAAATTGTTTAATTGTATTTCATCGCCTATATCGTCTCTAAACTTTTGTAAACAGTGTCTTGCTGTAAGGAAAAAATATTTGTAATTAAACCAGATTAATACTCCTGATACATGAGATCCAACAGCTGTAGGTTTATAACGACCTTCCATTCCGCCATCCGAGTGGACTTTAAGTAGTCGTCTACTAGATTTAGTGACAGGATCATTTGAAGAGCCCAAGATTAGTTCTAATATTCCTAAAGTAATCATATATATTAATGGTTTATCTAGATTGTTGATGATTTTATATGAAAACCAATTTATAAACTTGATTATGTCCCCATTTAACATAATGGGCGTTATATGAAATTAAATTTAAAAAGTTTAAACTTTTCAAATTGTTAAGGATTTTGTTGGCATTTTATAAAAGGTAGAATAGTTGTGTTTGAAACAACTTGATTGTTTTTTAAACATATCTGACATCTATTGCCAATAACAAGAGCGCTCAGTCGCTCTTTTTTTATTACTTAACTTTCCTAAAGTCCTTTCTTTAAAGTAAATAACGCATTAAATATCAAAATCTTAAAATTTAAAGATATATCTTATCTTGCTATAAGATCGTTTAAGATATATCTTATAATTCATAAATTAATCAATATGAGAAAAATAAAGATGAAACACGCATCAGATCATCGTGAAAACGAACGGGATATTCACCATCGCGAGCATCACCGTACAGGTCGCCGTGGACGTTTATTTGAATCAGGACGTATGAAACTGTTAGTTCTGCATTTAATTCAGCAAAATCCTAAACATGGCTATGAAATTATTAAAGAAATTAGTGATTTAGTCGGTGATGGCTATACACCAAGCGCAGGAACAATTTATCCAACACTGACTAGCTTAGAAGAAATGAACTGTATTTCTTTACTGGATGCCGAACGTAAGCAATACCAAGTCACTGAATATGGCGAGACTTATCTAAAAGATCAGCAGGAAATGCTGACCGCTTTGTTGGAAAAACTACGGATTCGACGTGAAATTCATAACAACGATCAACTGATAGAGATCCATCGAGCAATGGAAAATCTAAAAACAGCATTACGATTAAAACTCAATATTGCTGATCTACAGCAAGAACAAATTTATCAAATTGCTGAAAAGATTGATCAAGCCGCAATTGCGATTGGACGTTTATAAGTTGGGGGCGAAAGATGTTAGCGCTACAGCAGAAAATTAAACAGGCAGGATTACGAGTGACGCATCCACGCATGGCAGTTTTATCTTTACTGGTACAACAGACGGATGACCTCACCGTGAAACAAATTTACCAAGGTCTAAACCTACAAAAGCAGCAGTTAAGTTTGGCAACCGTCTATCGCGTGGTGAGTGATCTTGTCTTGGCAGGTTTGTTGGTGAGTTATCAATTCCATCGTGCTGAAACTAAATTTAGTCTTCCGCGAGTTTCTAAAAAATCAATTGCTACAAATTCGCTGTGCAGATTTAACCACAGCAAAACAAGCACGATTTTTACAGTCCTTAGAAGCCGTATTTACTCAATTTCAAATTGATTTGATGCAGATCGAAATCAAAGAGAATGTTTAATTAAAAATTCATTGGAGCAAATGATGAAACAACATCAATACCATGTCACGGTACAGCATTTAAAAGATGCGAAAGGACAAGTCTCAACTTATACCGAGAAATTAGAGTTTTATAAAGGAAATCATGACGATATTTTTGAGATCGTTGAGCGTTTGAAAAAAGCCGAGTTGTTCGATGATCAAACTACAAAATCTTTTGCAGTGGGGCTAAAACTTTTTAGTGAAGTGATGCTGGAAAATAAAGATCATCCACTATTCGAAGAATTCTTGCCGCAGTTCGGTCAATTTATGAAGAATCTAAAGCAACATGTAAAGAAACAGGTTGAATGAGTGTGGGGGCAAATAGCATGCAACAAACAAAGAAGACTTTCTTTACTAAATTACCTGCAAAATATGCTGCTTGGATTATGCCTTTATTGCTATCAGGTTTAATGAGTGGCACTTTGTCACTGATCAATATGCTGATTAATTTAGGGTTAACCACAAATTTTATAAGCCACTGGTTAAATGCTTGGATGCTATCTTGGTTGATTGCTTATCCTGTAGTTTTGATTTTTCTACCTTTGGTCAGACGTTTGACAGGCTTAATTGTGGAGATGCCATCACATTGATTGATCCTGTTCATGCATTGTGAAAAATAAATGCAAGATTGTCTCATTGATAGCACTCTGCGTATTACCAAAAGACTATATTGAATGATGATTGTATTGTTAAGATCAGTAAAACAACTCATTGCAATAGCATAGGTAAAAGAGAGCGATATCATGAGCAATAATAACGATTACGATATTTCTAACTCCAAAGATTGTGAAACTTATATCAATCAGTTTATTCAAGAATTCACGATTCGCTCGGCAGAAATTGGTAAGGGCACAGTCATTAAGCGAGCCTTGCCGAGTCGTCAGAAGCGTTTGGTGGGGGCGTGGTGTTTCCTTGATCATGCAGGGCCTGTGAGTTTCCCTGCGGGAGATGGTTTAGATGTTGGGCCACACCCACATATTGGTTTGCAGACATTTACATGGATGATTGAAGGCACCATGATGCATACTGATAGTCTGGGTTCAAAACAACTGATTCGTCCAAAGCAAGTGAATTTAATGACGGCAGGTCATGGAATTTCTCATACTGAAGTTGCACCTGAGACTGAAACTAAAATGCATGCGGCACAACTTTGGATTGCTTTGCCTGATGACAAGCACAATATGGAGCCAATGTTTGAACACTATCCAGAGCTACCTGTCGTAACTAAAGATCAGGTTGAATTTACCATTTTAGTGGGGGATTTCCTTGATACGGTTTCTCCTGTGCAAGTACATACACCTTTGGTTGGTGTGGACTTAACCGCACAAGCGAATACTAAAACCCGTATTCCACTCAATCCAAACTTTGAATATGCCTTTATGGCACTTGAAGGCATTGCTCAGGTAAATGGGCATGAACTCAATGCCGATAATATGGTGGTGTTGGAAACGGGGCTGACTGAAATCGAAGTTGAACTGACTGAAGGTCATCGTGTGTTACTCATCGGGGGTGAACCGTTTGAGTCGCCAATTTTGCTGTGGTGGAACTTCGTTGGACGTACCATGCAAGATTTACAGCAAGCACGGGAAGATTGGATCAATCATGATCCCCGTTTTGGTGAAATTCCTGATTATCAAGGTAAGCGTCTCGAAGCACCTGTATTACCTGAGCAAATGAGGGCTTCAAAATGAGTGTGATTGCGAGTGCAAAAGTTCAGGCTTTAGCCGAACCGTGGAAAGGAGAGGTGACAAGTGGAACACACCAATTTCTAACCGATAAACCCGAATCTTTTGGAGGGCATGATACAGGGCCAGCGCCCTATGATTTTCTGACTGCAAGTTTAGCATCATGCACCATGATTACCTTACGCATGTATGCACAGCATAAGCAAATTGATTTGGGTGAATTTACGGTTGAGGTGGACTTTCACACCAATCGTGAACAACAGGAACGAATCGAGCGTCGAGTAATATTTAAACAACCGATTTCACAAGACTTACAAGAAAAATTTCTCAATGTATGTAGCAAAACACCAGTTACTAAAACTTTGTTACGCAGTTTAGACATACAGACCGTGATTGTTTAAGACTAAAGTGCTATTGTGCTTGGGCGAAACATAATTCTAAGTGTAACTGTGAGAGGGATTAGAACCGCAGTTACACAGTAAAAAAGCAGGCACAAAAATGATTACCTTACATTACCTACAATGCTCACGTTCATTCCGTATCCTGTGGGCATTAGAAGAACTTGGTGTGGATTACCAAGTTGAGTATTATCAAAGGTCACCTAGTTATGCAGCCCCTGAAAGCCTTAAACAAATTCATCCTTTAGGAAAAGCACCAATTCTGGTTGATGATGAAGAGGTTATTGTAGAATCTGCTGTTATTTTGGATTATTTGCAACAGCAGTATGATGGGCAGCAAAAATTTAAACCAGAACAAGCAAAAGACCAGCGGCAATATTCCTATTGGATGCACTATGCAGAAGGCTCTCTTATGCCATTGTTGGTGATGACTCTCGTCATCAATAATGTAAGCAAACATGTTCCGTGGGTTATTCGCCCTGTTGCTGAAAAAATTACCAATGGTATAAAAGCTGGTTTTGTTCGTCCTCGTGTAAAAGAACATATTCTCTATCTTGAACAGTATTTGGCAGAACATGATTATTTCGCGGGAGACTTTTCTTTTGCAGATATTCAAATGGCATTTCCACTGATTGCAATCCAAAAACGTTTACATGGTAAATATCCGAATATTCAAGCCTTTGTCCAACGTGTTCAGCAGCGTTCAGCATTTCAGCACGCTGAGCAAAAAAGTTTGCATTCGCAGTGTGCATAAATTTTCAAACATGAAAAAAGGGAGAACAACGGGTTCTCCCTTTTTTCATTCATGAAGATTTTTATCGTTTAATTACAATTGAATCAATACCACTGTGTTGCAAGGTTTGTTGAGCAGCAAGTGCTGCATCTTGGCTATCATAAGGACCAGAGAAAACACGATACCATGTTTGCCCATTCTCAACGGTTTTTATGATATCGGCAGATAAACCATTCAAAATAATTTCCGCACGACGTGCATCAGCGCTATCTGGATCTGGATAGCTACGTACTTGTAAGATATAACTGGCTTGAACTGGTGTGGTTGTTTCAGTCGATGTGATGGTTGTTGGGTCTGCTGTGGTTGTTTCAGGTTTTGGTGATTCGATAATCACAACATTACCTTCTTGTTTTGTTTCAGGGACAGCTTGTTCAGGAATTGGCGTGACTTGTTGTTGGGGTAACAAGTCATAGAAACGATAGTCCTTATTGGTGTCTTCTTCGTAATGTTCAGAAGTGACTTGATTCTTTGCGGGGACGGGTTGCCACGGCTGCCATAGCATTAACATGACGCCTGCACAAAGGATCGCAAGAATTGCGACAAGCATTCCTAACCACTTGGGAACAAGTGGTTTTTTGGGCTTGTTTGGTCGTTCAGATACACCACGTTGCGTTTTTCCAAACACCTGAAATTCCTCTTGATCCTAATCCTATTAGGTTATTTGTAACTTGAAACTGCTTAAAAACAAAGCATTATGTTTAAAATAATGCTTTGTTTGTTTTACGATCTGGGTAATGTTGCAAGAGCATTGCTTTGCTAATTACATTTCTACGCGGGCATAGTCCTTGTCTTGCGACAATGTGCAAAGCGTTGCTTTGCTAGTTACATTGTCTCAGGCGCAGATACACCGAGTAATTCTAAGCCATTGTGCAGAACTTGCTGTACGTTGATTGAAAGTAATAAACGTGCTTGTGTAAGTGTCACATCATCGCCAAGGACTTTATGTTCGTTGTACCAACCGTGGAATAAGGCTGCTAACTCTTTCAGATAGTTGCCAATTTGATGTGGTTCATACGCATTTGCTGCACGTACTAAAATATCTGGATAAGCGGCAAGTTTCGCTAAAATTTCAGTTTCAGCATCAAGCTCTAAACGTTTTGCATGTTCACGTGCCGAAACAGCATCAAAACTGAGATGTGTAGATGCTGCTTTTTCTAACATACGGCAAATACGGGCATGCGCATATTGAATGTAATACACGGCATTATCTTTGCTTTGAGAAACTGCAAGGTCTAAGTCAAAGTCGATGTGTTGTTCAGACTTACGCATCACGTAGTAGAAACGTGCAGCATCGTTGCCTACTTCTTGACGTAGGTCACGTAAAGTCACGAACTGACCCGAACGAGATGACATTTGCACCATCTCGCCACCACGCCATAAGCTCACGAACTGAACCAAAAGCACGGTCAATTTCTTCGAGTCATAACCCATTGCATCAATGGCTGCTTTCACACGTGAGATATAGCCGTGGTGGTCTGAACCCCAAATATCAATCAGGTCGGTATAGCCACGTTGTAACTTATTTAAGTGGTAAGCAATGTCAGATGCAAAATAAGTGGTTTGACCATTACGACGTTTGACTACACGGTCTTTCTCATCGCCAAATTCAGTTGATTTAAACCAAATATTGCCATCTTTTTCATAGAGAAAGCCACGTTGATCAAGCGTCGCAAGTGCTTCATCAATTTTTTCGGTTAGCGAAGCTTCGCTGAACCATTCATCAAAAGTCACGCCAAAGTCAGCAAGGTCATCTTTGATATCATCCAAAATGGCATGTAACGCTGCTTGGTGGAATACGCGATAACCCGCACCTAACTGTTGTTGTGAATTGGCAATTAAGCCATCAATGTGTTTTTCTTTATCGCCAGCAAGGACAACTTTATTGCCTTCAGCATCGAGTTCTTCGGCATATTGAACGTCTTCAGGCACATCTTTATAAATGTCAGCAACTGGACGAACGTGTGCATCGCCATCTTTATCAATAATGCTCTGTGCGATTTCTTTAACATAGTCGCCTTGATAGGCATTTTTAGGGAAAACAAGCGTTTGCCCAGTCAATTCTAAATAACGTAAATAAGTTGATGTTGCCAAAATATCCATTTGGCGACCTGCATCATTGACATAGTATTCACGGTCAACTTGTGCACCTGTTGCTTCTAAAAGGTTAGCAACAGTCATGCCGTAAGCTGCACCACGACCATGTCCCACATGCAGACTAGATGTTGGGTTTGCAGAAACAAATTCGACTTGGATTTTTTTAGCTGCATTGGCTTGGCTGCGTCCATATTGGTCTTTTTGTGCTTGAATTTGATCAAGTACAGCGAAGCGTTGGTCTGCATTTAAAAAGAAGTTAATAAAACCAGGGCCTGCGATTTCTGCCTTTGTAATGTCAGCGACTTCAGGCAGTGCTGCTAAGATTTTTTCAGCTAGATCACGTGGTTTCATACCAGCAGCTTTAGAGCCGATCATGGCAATATTGGATGCAAAGTCACCGTGACTTCGGTCTTTGGTACGGGTTAAATGGCTCGTGTTTGTCCAATCTGAAGGAAGTACCCCTTGTTGTTGAAGGGATTGTACCGCATGATCAAGAGCTGCTTGTATTGCCGTATTCATAGTTACCGAAATAAATGTCGCGGAAAAACGTCAAATATAGCAAATTTTAGTGGCTTAAGGGGAGAGTCATTGCAGCTGAATTAACATATTCCTATAAATCTTTCGAGTTTAGTGATTAGAGATGCTGTGCTTACAACATCTTTTCTCTTGTGTTATAGATTAAAGAATACGAGAACCTTTAATCCATCGCATTTTGCGACCAAATTTATAATTATCACCTTCAATACTTAAAATTAAGACGGCTTGATTTAATGGCATATTATTTTGAATTTGTTGTAAAACATCCTCAATTCGCTTTTTATTGGTGAATTGGTACCAACGAGTCGTTGAAAATGCCAAGACATAACAAGGTAAATGTGTCAAATAATCAACTTTCTTTTTGACGAAATATCCTTTCTTTAAATCCTTAATTTTGCTCAACGCATCTGTGAGCTGTTGTAACTCGATTGAGCTTAAATCATGCGGAGTGAACTTATTGTTTAAGTGAAGTTCATTTCGCTCGTGTTGTGCAAAACTCTCTAATTCAAGACGTTTTACAAGTAAGTGGTGATAATGTTGTGCTTGATCTGGTTGTCCTTGTTGCCAATAAAAATCACGTAGTCTTTCATAGCAAGTTGTCATCATGAATTCATTGAGTTCTGTGGCACGAATCATGTAGACACAACCTTGATCATCATTTTTTTCTAATAATGCTCTGCCATATTCCAAACAAATTTCAGCATGTTCTGGTGCTTTTTCATGAAGTGCTGCCAATTGTTGACATGCTTGCTCTGTTTGTTTGGCAATAAATAGCGTGAGTTGAGCACGTTCAAATGCTTCATCAATATTCAAATCATCGGTCTGTTGTTTTTGATCAAGTTCGATAAGGCGCTGTTTGCCACCTTGAATGAACTGGTATCTTTCTTGCCATGAAGACGAAATATTATTTTGCCACATTTGGTCAAAAGTGGCGGTTACTTTTTCGAGTTGCTTGCCAAGTAGGCGATCTGCACGTTGTTCAGCAGAAGGATATTTAAACTCAGGAACTACCCCGATTGCTTTTAAACGATCTTGTAATGATGGATGCGTATCAAGATGCGTTGTCATTTGTTGCATCGACACTGACAACCATGCTGTAGTATTTTCTTTCTCTAATTCATGTGTCAGAGCATGGGTGAGATTAAAGAAAGGTGTCATCACTGGTTGTGGCATATCATCCGCATGTTTATAAATTTCAGTCCAATATTTTTCATCAAGATATTGGCTAATAATACTCACAGTGATTAATGCCTCGGCTGTAGATTGCGAAGAGGTTAGTTGAACTGCGATGGCATCTGCTTCATATTCATTTGCCTGTGCAAGAGGGAAAGAATAAGCCGTAAAGTACGGGACAAAGCGATTGAGAAAAGGTCTAAATAAGAAGTCTCCGCGGCTTTGATTCTGTTCTAATACCTCGACTAACTGCGTCCAACGAATACGTTGACGATAAATCCAATTTGAAAATTGTGCATGATTTTTCGCGAGATGACCAAATTCATGAGCTAGAACCGCAGTAAATTGAGCTACGGTTAAGGACTTAAGTAATGGCAACCCTAACAATAAATAATTTTGAGAAGAGCCTAAACCCAGAAAACGCGGGATTTGAACAACGCCAGCATTTAAGTCTCCTACGATAAGCACTTTATGAAAATCAGGTGCATTGAGCTGTTGTTGTAATTTATGAATAATCTCAAATAATTCAGGAGCATCTGTAGCAGTAATTGCATAACCCTGAGGTGGTATTTGCTTAACCCACAAAGATCGTAAAATGACCCAAATAAAAAAACCAACGATTAGAATGAGTTTAATTGCAAAAGCTTTTAAAAATAGAATCGACATCAGTAATAAGGGAATGAGGGCTAATAAGAATAAAATCATGATTCCTATATATAAATTTCCTAAAATAGCCAGCATAAATACTTTTAATTGATAGGCTTTAGGATTTTTTTTGATTTTCTCTTGTAGCTTGAGAATGAGCTTTTCAAATCTTTCATTTTCTGAATATTGCGTATTGTTCATATTTTTTCTTTAAACTGATTATGATTTAAATAATTCTCTTTGCAGTATATTAGATCGAGTTGGATGCTATTTATGCTGCAAAGTTTTTTTATTATATTGAAGAAATTTTATTCTTTTCAATTCTAAATTTTATAATTCAATAACTTCTTCGAGTAATTCATCACTTGGTGCGAAATAATATGCCCCATCAATCGCTGTGGTAAAATGCAATAAACGGTCATGAATACCATCACCTGTGGTACCAAACATTCGTTTTAACATGGCATCAATAATGCTCAAATTATTGGTATAGGCAACAAAAAATAGACCTTGTTCACCTTTACCATCACCATAAGGCAAACTGTGACGCAAGATTTCCATTTCTTCGCCATCCTCATCTTCTACTACAGTACGAGCGACATGCGAATTTTGGGGTTTGATGTCATCATCAAGTTCAATAGATTCAAGTTTGGTACGTCCAAAAACATGTTCTTGAGCATCGACTTTGAGTTGTTGCCATTTTGCTAAATCATGAATATAGCGTTGTGCAAAAATAAAGCTGCCATCTGCAAAAGCGCCAGCTGTTTCTGCAAGGAGGGCAGCTTCAGCACGGTCATCTGGAAATTGAGGATTTTCTGTACCATCAATAAAGCCTGTCATATCGCGACCATCAAAGAAACGGAAACACGCGCGTTCATCTAAAACATCAACTTTGTTTTGAATGCCACTGAAGAATGCTTGACTGATGGCAAAGCAAATATCGGCACGAGCGCTGGCGATATGAATAAACACATCGGCGGGTACGACAGGCATATTAAACGCCCCTTGTTGAGGGTCGAGTTGTTTAAACCCCTCAGGCGTTTGTGAATAAAGTCTCGACCAAAGCTCAGGGCCAAATGCAATCGCAGTTTTAATCTGATCATTTGGGTGTTGAGTGATAAGACGATCACGAGTTGAAAGCAGAGCTTCAATCTGCTGCTTGAGTTCCGAAATACTTAAATCTTTTAAACGCAAAACAATAAAACGAGCATGGTCGGATGGTAATGGAAGAATGACGGATTGAGCAGTCATGAAGCTCTCCTTGGTTCGTTATTTTTAAATGATACAAAGATATGATTTTGCCCGATGTGAGCAGTGCTTAATAGCTTACTTTTGACGATTTTTACGATATTGATAATCGTTAAATAATAGTCGACATAGCATCCAAGCATTGGATGCTAAGATTGGAAACATTTAATTGGTTTTAAAATTTGGTATGAATTTTTGTACTGCAAAAATAACTGCGAAGCAAAGCGCCATACATAAAACGATACTCAGACCTGTGGCAATATTTAACGCCGCACTAGACCATAAGCCAACCGTCACACCCAATTGAGCCAGTATAAATGCCCAAATCACCATTTGTTTAGGTGAATGTGCAAGTAAGCGTGCGCTTAGTGCAGGAATCACCAGTAATGCACCCATAAGGAGTGAGCCGACAGCGCGGAGCGCAAGTACAGTAAATAAAGCCAGTAATAGCATGAAAATTAAACGTTGCCAGTTGGCACTGACTCCTTCGCTCATGGCAATATCAGGGTCAATCGCAATTTGGATTTGCGCTGACCATGAGCGATAAAGCACAGCCAGAGAACTCACAATGACCACGGCAAACATGGGTAAATCAGCCCACTCGATACTGAGTAGATCACCGAACAAATAGCTCAATAATTCGGGACGTAAACTCGGAATATGCTGAATCAAGAGCAAGCCTGAGCAGAGTAAGGTTGCTGAGCTTAGAGCGAGGAGGGCATCATTGGGTAGGCGAGAATCATGCAGCACCCATAAAATTGCTACCAATAATGCAGCTAAACTGGCTACACCTAACCAAAAAGGTAAATGCAATAAACCTGCAATCGCGACACCCAGTAAAGTTCCGTGGGCCATGGTGTCGGCAAAAAAAGACATTCTGCGCCAAAGCATCAGGCAGCCGAGTGGTGCTGTCAGGAATACCAGTAGCGACCCCATAATCCAAGCAGGTAATAGTAGTTGTAACCATTCCATCATTGCTTAGACCTTTGGTTCGGGGTGAATATGTGGGCGTGGATCATGAGAACAGGGTTCGGCATGGTCACTATGCCCACAATGATTGTGATGATGCTGATAGAACATCCGTTGCGTACCAAAAATTGCTTGGTATTCAGGATGCTGCTGAATGCTTTCAGGTAAACCACTACAGCAAATGTGCTTATTGAGACAGACCACGCGATGCGTACCTTGCATCACCCATTGCAAATCATGTGAGACCATTAACACTGCGCAACCATAACGTTCAGGTAAGCTGCGGACATAGTCGTAGAGTTCAGCTTCGGATTGAATATCCAAACCTTGCATTGGCTCATCAAGCACTAAAATATCAGGTTGACGTAGTAAAGCACGTGCGAGTAAAACCCGTTGTCGTTCACCGCCTGACAGTTGTTGTACTTTGGAGGACAGCAGTTTTTGAATCCCTGTATCACGACTAATTTCTTCACGTAAATCAGCAGTGCAAATTTCTAAATCAAGTAAGTCTTGAACACGTAAGGGAAGACTGGCTGAAGGGTTGAATTTTTGTGGGACGTAAGCCAGTTTTAATTTCTTGGAAAAGTGAACTTTTCCTTTATTGGGTGACATGATGCCGAGTAAGACTTTAATTAACGTCGACTTACCTGCACCATTTGGCCCTATGAGCGTTACAATTTCTTTTGCTTGTAATGCAAAATCAATATTTCTCAAAATATCCCGCTCATCACGTCGAACAGAAATATTCTCCAATTGAATAAGTGGAGTGCTTACTGACGTGTGTTGCACTGATGACATTTTCCAGAAATTTCAATGATGCTGTGCTGTGCAAAAAATTGATCAGAAGCAGCAAGTTGATCAAGCTGTTGAATCAAGCCTTGTGCTGAAGCCTCTTTCACTGAATGACATTCAGTACAAATCAGAAAGGCAGCTTGGTGTCCTTCACGTGGATGACAACACGGAATATAAGCATTGATAGAGGTTAATCTATGAATTAAGCCTTTTTCTAGTAAAAAGTCTAAAGTACGATAAACCGTAGGTGGGGCAGCAGGGCGGTCTGCTTGTCCTTTAATTTTAGCCAATAAATCATAAGCCCCCATCGGTGCAGAAGCATTTAGAATGAGTTCAAGCACTTCTTTACGCAAAGGGGTTAGGCGAGCGCCAACCGCAGCACATAAACTTTCTGCTTCAGCAAGTCGAGCTTTAATATCGTGATGACCGTGGACACCATGTAAAGCATTGTCATGTTCATGAGAACAAGAACCCATAAGTTGACCCCATTATTTTTGTAGAATCTATTGATTGTTCATAAGCCGTAGCTTTTATTGACGTTTCAATAGACTCGCTATCATAACATGCAATTCAGGATAACGAGCTATATATAAGTTAAGCGCGTGGCGGATAGAGTAATGAATCTTAAAATAGCCATAGGCATTTTTTAACTTTTGTTATATTATAACGTGTTCTGCTGAATTGAGTACTGTTGAGATGTTACGCCTTTTTGTTTTTGTTTTCTTTTCGATGTTAAGTACATGGGGATGGACTCAAAGTTTGGTGGTCTCAACACATCCGATTTATTTAATTGCTAAAGAGATTACAGCAGGTGTGGAAGAACCTATTCTGTTACTTGGTGATCAAAGCGGACATGATGTACAACTCACACCTGCACATCGTAAGGCAATTCAAGACGCTTCATTGGTATTATGGTTAGGTAAAGTGCATGAAGCACCTTTAGAAAAGTTACTTAATAAAAATCCTAAAGCAATTGCACTTTTAGATTCAGGTATTTTGACGATCTTGCCACAAAGAAGTTTACGTGGTGCTGCATTAGCAAACACTGTAGATAGCCATGTGTGGTTAGAGCCAAATAATGCAGTGCGAATCGCTTTCTTTATTGCAACTTTACGTTCACAACAATATCCAGAAAATAAAGCCAAGTATATGGCAAATGCGAAAGAGTTTTCGCAACAAATGCTACAGGCTTCACAGCAATATGAAAGCTCGAATAAAGCCAAACCTTATTGGTCGTATCATGATGCTTATCAATACTTAGAGCGAGCGCTCAATTTAAAATTTGCAGGTGCTTTAACAGATGATCCGCATATTGCACCTACTGTTACCCAAATTAAATTCTTAAAAGATAATCGACCTAAAACACAAATGTGTCTATTGGCTGAAGTGTCAGCAAGTCGTAGTCAATATCAAAAGTTGAATCCAGTAGAGTTTCAAGCTGTAGATGAAAGTATGCGTGGTGAAGAGGATTTTGTTACTGCATGGAAAAAATTGGCTTCAAAAACCGATAAATGCATATTAAGTACGCAAAAATGATGAAAAAAATAAAAATGAGTTGACTCTATCGTCAGGAAATATGCTAACGAAAAAAACCGACTTAGGTCGAGAAAAGATTGCATGTTCAGGGGTGTAACTCTATAATGCCTGCGATTCGAAACGATCATCAATAAAACTTGTCAAGCAGTTATGTTGTGAGTGGATAAAAAATGAGCCAAACTAGTCGCATGATTGACCGACGATTAGCAAAAGCTTTGGTCTTCTTACAAGCGTGTATGATTCCAGTTGCAGCTTTGCTTGCGTGGATGATGAAAGACACAACTGCTGCTTTGAGTGCTGCACTTGGGGCTTTGGTCTGTTGGTTAGCACATTGTTATTTTGCTTGGCAGTCGTTTAGAACGGCAGGCGCAAGAGCATCAAAACAAGTCATGCTCAATATGTATCGAGGAATGCTTGGCAAGTTTGCAATTGTGATTGTGGGTTTTATTTTAATTTTAAGCAATGTTAAGCCACTGTCACCGGTTGCATTGTTTGGTGGATTTATACTTGTTCAGGCAATGACGTGGGTTGCACCTTTTTGGGCATCACGATTACAGAAACGAGTGTAAGACACATTTTGAGATTTTTGGAAGTGGAAACGAGATCGTTGCAGTTCGCATGATTTGTTTCGCTTCTTTTTAATGATTGACATTGACCAGGTGTGATTTATGGCTGCTGAAGAACATGCCCTGACTTCGACCGAGTATATCAAGCATCACTTGACCAATATGACCTATGGCAAAATGCCAGATGGTTCATGGAAGTTGGCTGAGACTGCTGAAGAAGCTCATTCGATGGGGTTCACTGCAATTCACTTGGATTCAATGGGTTGGTCTATCGGACTTGGTGTTATTTTCTGTTTGTTATTTTGGACAGTTGCGAAAGCTGCAAATGCTGGCGTTCCAACTAAATTCCAATCTGCAATTGAAATGATTATCGAGTTTGTGGACTCAAGTGTCCGTGATACTTTTCATGGCAAATCACGCTTAATTGCTCCACTTTCATTGACGATTTTCGTGTGGATTTTCCTCATGAATACAATGGATTTGATCCCTGTTGACTGGATTCCTTTCATCGCTCAACACATCGGCGCAAGCGTATTTGGTATGGACCCTCACCACGTTTATTTCAAGGTTGTTCCATCTACTGATCCAAACATTACCTTAGGTATGTCATTGTCAGTATTTGTTTTAATCTTGTTCTACAGTATCCGAGAAAAGGGTATTGGTGGATTCGTTGGCGAGTTGGCACTTAACCCATTTAACCCAAGTAACCCAGTTGCAAAAGCGTTATTGATTCCAGTGAACTTGATTTTGGAATTAGTAACTTTTCTTGCTCGACCAGTTTCGTTGGCTCTACGACTGTTCGGTAACATGTATGCGGGTGAGTTAATCTTCATCTTAATCGCGTTATTACCGTTCTGGATTCAATGGGCGTTATCTGTGCCTTGGGCTATTTTCCACATTCTTGTAATCACGTTGCAAGCATTCATCTTTATGATGCTAACCATCGTTTACTTGAGCATGGCAAGCGAAAAGCATTAATGGTATTGCCTAATTATCAATCGATGGTTAGGCTTAAATTTTAGTTTAATTTGGTAATAACCTAACCTCTGAGGAATTTTTCATGGAACTCACTTTAGGTCTAGTTGCAATTGCATCTGCTATCTTGATCGCTTTTGGTGCTTTAGGTACTGCGATTGGCTTCGGTCTTTTAGGTGGCCGCTTCTTAGAAGCTGTTGCTCGTCAACCAGAATTGGCTCCACAACTTCAAACTCGTATGTTCTTAATTGCGGGTCTTCTTGATGCTGTGCCTATGATCGGTGTTGGTATTGGCTTGTTCTTCATCTTCGCTAATCCATTTGTAGGTTAATAGCTTAATTCCTAAATCCACATATTGAGGAATAGCGAAATGAATATCAACCTCACATTGATTGGTCAGGCGATATCATTTGCGATTTTTGTCGCATTTTGTATGAAATTCGTTTGGCCACCACTAATCAATGCGATTAGTGAGCGTCAGCGTAAAATTGCTGATGGCTTAAATGCTGCTGAAAAAGCAAAAGCTGACCTTGCTGATGCGCAAGCACAAGTTAAGGCAGAATTAGACGCAGCAAAAGCACAAGCGGCTCAATTGATCGAACAAGCGAACCGTCGTGCAGCACAATTGGTAGAAGAAGCGCGTACCCAAGCATCTGCTGAAGGTGAGCGTATTCGTCAACAGGCGAAAGAAACTGTTGATCAAGACATCAATGCTGCTCGCGAAGAATTACGTCAACAAGTTGCTGCTTTGGCAGTTGCTGGCGCAGAAAAAATTCTGAACCAACAAGTTGACGCAGAAGCTCATAATGCCATGCTGACTCAGCTGGCTGCTAAACTTTAAGCGAGGCGAAATATGGCTGAACTCTTGACGTTGGCACGCCCATACGCTAAGGCAGCATTTGCTTATGCATCTGAGCAAAATGCAACTGACTCTTGGTCAAATGCATTACAACTGCTCAGTGCTGCGGTGCAAGATGAAGCATTTTCCGCTTATTTAAATCGCCCTGAGTTGACTCCTGCGGAGCAGGTAAGTCTTTTTGCGAAAGTTTTAGGTGAAGATCAATCACAAGCTGTGTCGAACTTTTTGACATTACTTGCAGATAATGATCGTTTAGTTTTATTGCCTGAAATTGCAGCAGAATACGAATTACTTAAATCGCAGAACAACAACACTTTGGAAGTAGAGATTGAATCTGCTTTTCCATTAGATGCGACACAAGAGCATATTTTAGCTCATGCGCTTGAAAAACGTTTTAACAGAACTGTTCATGTGACTGTTAGCGTTAATCCAGCGTTAATCGCAGGTGTTGTGATTCATGCAGGCGACCAAGTGATAGATGACTCTGCGCTTAACAAGCTTGAAAAAATGCGGACTCGTCTTCTTGCGTAATAGCAAAAAGACTGAACTTAAAAAAGATTGAGGAATAGCGCAATGCAACAACTGAATCCATCCGAGATCAGTGCGCTCATTAAACAGCGTATCGGCGATCTGGACACCAGCGCGACCGCGAAGAATGAAGGTACCATCGTCATGGTATCTGACGGTATCGTGCGTATTCACGGTCTTGCGGATGCAATGTACGGTGAAATGATCGAATTCGACGGCGGCTTATTTGGTATGGCACTGAACCTAGAACAGGATTCAGTGGGTGCCGTTGTTTTAGGTAACTACCTAAGCCTGCAAGAAGGTCAAAAAGCTCGTTGTACAGGTCGTGTATTAGAAGTTCCGGTTGGTCCAGAACTTCTAGGCCGTGTCGTAGATGCTTTAGGTAACCCAATTGATGGTAAAGGCCCAATTGATGCAAAATTAACTGATGCTGTTGAAAAAGTAGCACCAGGCGTAATTTGGCGTCAATCAGTCGACGAACCTGTTCAAACTGGTTATAAATCAGTTGATACCATGATCCCTGTAGGTCGTGGTCAGCGTGAGTTGATTATTGGTGACCGTCAAACTGGTAAAACAGCAATGGCGATCGATGCGATCATCGCTCAGAAAAATTCTGGCATTAAATGTGTATACGTTGCGATTGGTCAAAAACAATCAACAATTGCAAACGTGGTACGTAAGCTAGAAGAAACTGGCGCTATGGCGTATACAACTGTTGTCGCAGCTGCGGCAGCTGATCCTGCAGCAATGCAGTATTTAGCTCCGTACTCTGGTTGTACAATGGGTGAATACTTCCGTGATCGTGGTGAAGATGCATTAATTATTTATGATGATTTGTCTAAGCAAGCTGTTGCTTACCGTCAAATTTCATTGTTATTACGTCGTCCACCAGGTCGTGAAGCGTATCCAGGTGACGTATTCTATCTTCACTCACGTCTTCTTGAGCGTGCTTCGCGCGTTTCAGCTGATTACGTTGAGAAATTCACTAACGGTGCAGTAACTGGTCAAACTGGTTCTTTAACTGCATTACCGATTATTGAAACTCAAGCGGGTGATGTATCTGCATTCGTACCAACCAACGTAATTTCGATTACTGACGGTCAGATCTTCTTAGAAACATCATTATTCAACGCAGGTATTCGTCCTGCTGTGAACGCGGGTATCTCTGTATCGCGTGTTGGTGGTTCTGCTCAAACTAAGATCATCAAAAAATTGTCTGGTGGTATCCGTACTGCTTTAGCACAATACCGTGAATTGGCTGCGTTTGCTCAGTTCGCTTCTGATCTTGATGAAGCAACTCGTAAGCAACTTGAGCATGGTCAACGTGTAACTGAGTTAATGAAGCAAAAACAATATGCTCCTTACTCAATTGCTGACCAAGCTGTTTCTGTTTATGCATCTAACGAAGGCTATATGGCTGACGTAGAAGTGAAGAAAATCGTAGACTTTGATACTGCGTTAATTTCTTACTTCCGTTCTGAATATGCTGCGTTAATGCAACAGATCGATGAAACTGGTGATTATAACAAAGACATCGAAGCAGCAATCAAATCAGGTATTGAGAGCTTCAAAGCGACTCAAACTTACTAAGTTTACCTTTAGTTAAGTTTGGTTCACGGATCAACCTTCGAAAGCTCGAAAGGGCTTTCGAATACTAGGTTAAGCGTATGGCAAATTTAAAAGAAATTCGCGCCAAAGTAGCTAGTATCAAGAGCACGCAAAAGATTACTCGCGCGATGCAAATGGTAGCTGCTTCTAAAATGCGTCGTGCGCAAGAGCGCATGGCTCAGGGCCGTCCGTATGCCGATAATATGCGCCGTGTAATTGCTCACTTAGTTCAAGCAAACCCTGAATACAAACACCGTTATATGGTTGACCGCCCAGTTAAGCGTGTTGGCTATATCGTAGTGTCTTCAGATCGTGGCTTGGCGGGTGGCTTGAACATTAACTTGTTCAAGAAAGTTGTGCAGCATGTCAAAGCACAACAACAGCAGTCAATTGAAGTTGAATTTGCTTTGATTGGTCAAAAAGCGGTTTCGTTTTTTAAGAATTACGGCGGTAAAGTGCTTGGTGCAACGACCCAACTTGGCGATGCGCCGAGTTTGGAACAGTTAACTGGCTCTGTACAAGTAATGCTTGATGCATTTGATAAAGGCGAATTAGATCGTATCTATCTCGTATCAAATGGTTTCGTCAATGCAATGACTCAACAGCCTAAAGTAGAACAACTTGTTCCTTTAGCACCAGCGCAAGCAGGCGATGATCTCAACCGTACTTATGGTTGGGACTATATCTACGAACCAGAAGCAGAAGAATTGTTAAATGGTTTGTTGGTTCGCTATATCGAGTCTATGGTTTATCAAGGTGTGATTGAAAACGTTGCATGTGAGCAATCTGCTCGTATGGTCGCGATGAAAGCAGCGACGGACAACGCAGGACAATTGATTAAAGACCTACAACTCATTTACAACAAGCTGCGTCAAGCCGCGATTACTCAGGAAATTTCCGAGATCGTTGGCGGTGCCGCTGCCGTTTAACATTATTAAGTTTGAATTGAGGAGACAGCAATGAGTAGCGGTCGTATCATTCAGATCATCGGCGCGGTTATCGACGTCGAGTTTGAGCGCAATAGCGTTCCTAAGATCTATGACGCTCTCCAAGTTGACGGTACTGAAACTACATTAGAAGTTCAGCAACAGCTTGGCGATGGTGTTGTTCGTACCATCGCAATGGGTTCTACAGAAGGTCTTAAACGTGGTCTTAATGTAACCAGTACAAATGCACCGATTTCTGTTCCAGTTGGCCCAGCTACGCTTGGTCGTATTATGGACGTTTTAGGTCGCCCTATTGATGAAGCAGGTCCTGTAGCGACTGAAGCGCGTTTGCCAATTCACCGTCAAGCGCCTTCTTATGCTGAACAAGCAGCTTCTACTGATCTTTTAGAAACAGGTATTAAAGTCATCGACTTACTTTGCCCGTTTGCAAAAGGTGGTAAAGTTGGTTTATTCGGTGGTGCGGGTGTTGGTAAAACCGTTAACATGATGGAGTTGATCAACAACATCGCGAAAGCACACTCAGGTTTATCTGTGTTTGCTGGTGTTGGTGAGCGTACTCGTGAAGGTAACGACTTCTATCACGAAATGAAAGATTCTAACGTTCTTGACAAAGTAGCAATGGTCTACGGTCAGATGAACGAGCCACCAGGTAACCGTTTACGCGTAGCGTTAACTGGTTTGACTATGGCTGAATACTTCCGTGATGAAAAAGACGAAAATGGTAAAGGTCGTGACGTATTATTATTCGTCGACAACATCTACCGTTATACACTTGCAGGTACTGAAGTATCAGCATTGTTAGGTCGTATGCCATCTGCGGTAGGTTACCAACCGACACTTGCAGAAGAAATGGGTGTTCTTCAAGAGCGTATTACGTCTACTAAGTCTGGTTCGATCACATCGATCCAAGCTGTATACGTACCTGCGGATGACTTGACTGACCCATCGCCTGCGACTACATTTGCTCACTTAGATGCAACAGTAGTATTGAGCCGTGACATCGCATCTTCTGGTATTTACCCAGCGATCGATCCACTTGACTCAACTTCACGTCAGTTAGACCCATTGGTTGTTGGTACTGAGCATTATGAAATTGCACGTTCTGTACAGAACGTATTGCAGCGTTATAAAGAGCTTAAAGACATCATCGCAATCTTGGGTATGGATGAGTTAGCAGAAGAAGATAAATTGGTTGTTTACCGTGCGCGTAAAATCCAACGTTTCTTCTCTCAACCATTCCACGTAGCTGAAGTGTTTACTGGTGCTCCTGGTAAATTAGTACCACTTAAAGAAACGATTCGTGGCTTTAAAGGTCTATTAGCTGGTGAATACGATCACATCCCAGAACAAGCGTTCTATATGGTTGGTGGTATTGACGAAGTGATTGCTAAAGCTGAGAAACTCTAATTTAAGGAGATCATCTCATGGCGACTATGCAATGTGATGTCGTAAGTGTTAAAGAGTCTATTTACTCTGGACAAGTTACGATGTTAATCGCAAAAGGTGCGGGTGGTGAGCTAGGTATTTTACCAGGGCATGCGCCACTTGTAACTTTACTCCAACCGGGACCGATCCGTGTTCAGTTGGAAAATGGTACAGAAGAAATCGTGTATGTATCAGGCGGTGTGTTAGAAGTTCAACCTCATGTTGTTACGGTGCTTGCAGATACTGCAATCCGTGCTGACAACTTAGATGAAGCTGCAATTATGGAAGCTCGTAAACAAGCTGAACAATTGTTAGCAAATCAAAAGAGTGATTTGGACTCGGCTGCTGCTCTTGCTGCGCTTGCAGAAACTGCGGCTCAGCTTGAAACCATCCGTAAAATCAAGAATCGTGCAATGTAATTGCAGATTTAAGATTGAGAAAGCCGCCGAAAGGTGGCTTTTTTTTGCTAAAAAAATAATAAGATGAGGCTTTAGAGCAGTAGATAAATCTTTGATCTAAATTTTTATTCAATCAATAGCACTTATAAAAATTTGATTAGGAAAAGTATGTTAGCAAGTAATGTCTTAAAGTTGCGTTTAGATCGCATTGAGCAACAAGGGCATCATTTATCAGTTAGAAATCAACTGAAGCTTGTTACATTAGCTCAGCCAGAATTAACAGCAGGCTTTTATTCCCACTGCTTCAGCTGACTTTACCCAAAACATGGCATTTTCAGCATCATACAACTGATGAGATAGTATGTTTATTACGCTTGATCGAGCTAATTATTCGTACTTTTATTCCTAAATATAAGCAACATGCTCATCGTTTTGCATGGTTTGAACAGTGCCTAGCATTTCGTTTGCAGTATGCAAATCAACCGTATAAAAGAGCGGATACACAGGCGTTATTGGAACAACAAGGGCATCAGATACTTTGGCTTCCTGCATACAGTCCTGATTTAAATCCTATAGAAAAGATGTGGGCATGGGTTAAACGCAAGCGTAAATAGTGGTTGGTTGATTCAATTGATCAATTATTTCGGTTATTTTTCAACAAATGTATGAATAATTAAACAGTTTTACTATAGCTATTATCTGGTGGAGTCTGATCGCAAGTTGTAAATAAAAACGATGCTGCCAAAAGTGTTATGGATGAGAGAGTGGCTTTGATAGATAAGTTTTCCATCATGGCAAAAAGATACTAGCCTATGAGAAGCGAGCACTATAATGATAAAAATGAAGAAAAAATGATTGTTGCAATTCACCAACATTTTGCGAGATGAAATCCATAGAAAGTGGATTTAATATTTAAAATAGAAAAGAATAGATAAACTATTCTTTTCTATAAACTTATAAAAATTATTTGGCTAGTTCAGCTTCAATCGCAGTCACGATACGCTCATCATCTGCGGTGATATCAGGGGCAAAGCGTGCCACAATTTCCCCATTTTTATTGACTAAGAATTTCTCAAAATTCCATAATACTTCAGGTGGATTGTTTGGTGTTAAGCCATAATCAACGAGGTCTTTCCACCAAGGCCCTTCACCAAGACGTTCTGGGATCGCTTGTGTGAGTGTTTGATATAAAGGATGTTTGTCTTCACCTGCAACAGAGATTTTTGCAAATAAAGGGAAATGTACATCATAGTTGAGTGAACAAAATTGTTCGATTTCATCATTTGTGCCTGGCTCCTGCTCTAAGAAATTATTCGCAGGGAAGCCTAAAATTTCTAAACCTTGATCTTTTTTCGCTTGGTAAAGTTTTTCTAAACCTTCGTACTGTGGCGTTAAGCCACATTTAGATGCAACGTTAACAATCAGTAAAACCTTACCTTGGTATTGATCAAGATCAACCTCTTGACCTTTAATATCTTTCACTGGAATGTGATAAACCGATTGGCTCATTGGTTACGTCCTAATTTGTTGTTGTGAAAATACTTGTTTGTTTTAACTGCTAATTTAGTGGAGTGCAATGCTCTTGAGATGAATCCATACAAATTATGCGTAAAAGTAGGCATGACCTTTATATTGAGGCATTTTTAAGTTGGATTGGGGTTTGTCCAGTATAGCGTTTGAAGAATTCAATAAAGCTAGAGCTATGATGATAACCTAAAACGTATGCCAGTTGTTTAATGGTCATCCCTTGACGAATTTGATTGATTGCAAAAATAATTTTGGCTCGATTGCGCCATTCTGACAGAGAGAGTTGCAATTCTTGTTGGCTCAGCCGTAACACATGGCGCTCACTGACCGTAAAATTATACAACACTTGTTGTAGGCTCATATTGAATTGTTCTGGATCCGCAAGTTTTTCTAAGATCGGTGCTAAGATTGGGTGGTTGCTTTGAGGTAAATAGTGAGAATGTGCTGGCGTTTGCTTCAATTGGTCAAATAAAACTTGCAGTAAATGCTCGAGATATTCAGGTGAAGCATTCTGTTTTTGTTGCGCTAAGATTTGAACGACCAAAGCACGAAAAAATGGCTCAATACTGAAGCAGCGGCACGTATCCCCTAAAAAATCTCCGTATCTAGGATGTAGGCGAATACAAATATAATGAATTTCATGTGCAACGGGGAGCGATTGGTGTTCAGTGCGTGGAGGTAACCAAAGTCCATAACTGGGTGGTGATAGATAATATTTTCCTTCAATATCAAATTCTAAAGTGCCATTTAAACTAAAATTAAAATCACCCCAAAGTGAAGAATGAGGGCTGACAATATCATCTTTTTGGTAGAGAAACTCATGTACTTCTATGCCATTTAAAAGAGGGAATTGCTCAATATCATCAGGTTTCATTTAGGGATCTCATTGAGTTTTCAAAACTGATTTGAGGAGTATTCAAGCCTTTTACTAAAGTGAAAAGATGGATACAGACGAAGGTAATAAAGCTGATTACAGCATAAATTAAGATATTTTTATTGAAATGATCAAGCGTATAAGTCTCAAGTTGTAAATTTGGATCTGCTTTTAGATTTGATGTCGACATAGCGGTATAAATGTCTGAAATACGATATTTCAATTATTTTAGACATCTTTCAGAATATTCCTAATCTAGAAATATTGTGAGATGGCTGATGACTCAGTTAAGTAGATACCAAAAATGGGCATTTGTACTGCCATTGATAGCAGTCTTAATTTGGTCGTTAAATATTGCAGTGACTCGTTATGTTGCGGACTATATTTCACCCGTCAGTATTAGTTTTTATCGCTGGTTTGTTGCCTTTCTCATTTTGACACCATTTATGTTGCCTAAAGTATGGAAACAGCGAGCTTTGATTCGCCCATATATTCCTAAATTAGCAGTTCTGAGCGCTTTTGGAATGGTGTTGTATCAAGGGCTTTCTTATACAGCAGCACATTATACCACTGCAACAAATATGGGTATTGTAAATGCCTTTGTTCCAGTTTTTACCATTTTTATCTCTTATATTATTTTAAAAGATAAACCAAATCGATTTGCAATCTTTGGCAGTTTCTTATCATTTTTCGGCCTACTTTATGTGATGAGCCAAGGGCATTTCTCTCGCTTATTTGATCAAGGAGGCCATTGGGGAGATGCTGTCATGGTCTTGGCTGTAGGATTTTATGCATTTTATGGCGTCTTTCTAAAAAAATGGCAAGTACAATTGCCATTGATGACCAGTCTCTATACCCAAATCGCCTTTGCATTGCTATACCATCTTCCATTTCTACTTTGGTTGGGCTTAGATGCAATTAATGTAAATAATGCAGCAAGTGTATTGTATGCAGGCGTGTTTCCATCGCTGATTGCACCTTTATTATGGATGGTTGCTGTTCAATCCATTGGTCCAAACCGTACTAGTATTTTTATGAATTTGATGCCTGTATTTACTGCAATTATTGCAAGTGTATGGCTATCTGAGCATTGGACGATCTACCATACCTTAGGCGGTGTGACGATTTTGGTCGGTATCATTTTAGCGCAAAAGAAAACGGAGAAAGCACCTGTAGAATGGATTGAAAGCTCCACTTAAATATGAAATGATGGTATAAAATTGTTTGAAATAGCGACAAACACATCAAAATTTTTATTTAATGAAGATTCTTTCTATATGATTTTCAAATATATTTTAGATATTTATCAAGTTTGTGATCAAAAAAATTTCAATAAAAATAGAAATATAATTTTATTGAAATTTTAAAACTGACAAAAATGGTACGCTTTTCACATTTTTTGTTAGAGAAATAATATATTTGTATAAATCAAATGATTGATCCATAATAGCTTTCAGAGTAGCTAGATTCATTTTTAATGATGAATATACTCAACCAATTTGCAGACCCTCTGGATGTGATTATACACATCCTTTTTATGCTCAGTTATCCCTATATAACTGAGCTTTTTTTTGTCCGCTATTTACATAATCAAGCGCGAATGATTTCACCAGTTAAAGCGTTGAGAATTCGACTAGGTTCTTGGCTAAGTCCTAAATCACCCTCTAAATAATTCAGGGATGGACCAAAATAACCTTGAGCTTGTTCTAAATTTTGTGCTGGATTTAGTCCCGCGGGATTGGCACTGGTCGATACAATAAAGCCGCCAAAAGCATTACAGAGTTCGACGCACAAAGGATGCGTGGTTACACGTACAGCAACCAATGGATGTTGACCTTTAATCCAAGTAGGAATGTGCTCATCAGCGGGAAGTAACCACGTAGTTGCTCTTTCAGTTGCTACACGATCCGTCCAACTATCAATCACTTGCTTACGTATCTTTGGGGCTAAGCTTTGTAATAAATGCTCAACTTGCCCTAAGTGACCTGCTAATAAAATGACTCCTTTTTCAATTGGGCGATGTTTTAGCTCAAGAATGTTTTGAAAAGCTTGTTGATTGAATGGATCGCAGCCTAAGCCCCAAACTGCTTCTGTTGGATAAGCAAGAACTTGTCCTTGCTTCAAAAGCTGTGCTGCTTCCGAAATTGATGAGGTAATCATGGGATTATATTTAGCGACAAAGATAGGTTATTTTAATGAATTGCACGACAACGTAAATAGCGACCGCCCTGTTGTATACAGAAACCGAGTAATTCTAATTCCATTAATTGGGCTGTGAGTTCTGCAATCGGAATTGGATGACGTTGAGAAAGTTCATCCAAGTCTTGTCCAACCCAGTCAAGACTTTGATAAAGAGCAATCAAATGTGTTGGTAAGCTTGGCGTGATGGTTACAGGTTCTTCGGAAATTTGTTGTTGTACTTGCCATTGTGTAGGTAAAGCTAAGTCTTCAATGACTTGTTCAGGATGATCGACCAAGGTTGCACCTTCACGAATTAATTGATGACAGCCTTGATGATGCTCACTATAAATGTGCCCTGGAATAGCAAATACCATTTTTCCTTGATTTGCTGCCTCATTTGCAGTTATGAGTGAGCCACTCTTTAATGCCGCTTCTACAACCACCACACCAAGACTTAAACCACTAACAATACGATTACGACGTGGAAAATGCTGTTGCAAAGGCATTGTCGTCGGGAGAAATTCGGTGACAATCGCACCTGATTGAGTAATTTGTTGTGCAAGTTTGATGTTCTGCGAAGGATAAACAGTATCTAAGCCTGTTCCTGTCACCGCGATTGTTCGATGATGGGCTAAACCACCACGATGGGCTGCTTCATCAATTCCATGCGCTAAACCACTGCTGATGTAAAATCCTTTTTCACTTAAATAATAGGCAAAATCATAGGCAACCTGTCTCCCGTGAGGACTCGGTTTACGACTGCCAACCATGGAAATTTGGGGTTGTAATAATGCTTGAGCTTGACCTTGACCAAATAAAATTGGAGGATGATCTGAATAAGGTAAAAGTTGAGTAGGGTAGTCGATATCTTCAGGGGTTAAAATAAAATCAGTATGCTGACAAATCAATTGAACCATGTGGTCAAATTGCTGTTTCCCATGTGGGGTTTGGAATTCTTCTAGACGTTTTAAATGATTTTTGTGTAAACCGAGCTGTTGCCATTCAGAAAGGCGATGTGTTTGGACTGCTTCCGTACAACTACCGAAATAGTTTCGAACTTTTTTAAAACTAGAAAGGGAGTGTTGAACCAAGTACCACACCAACACAGTATGATAATGATGGGGCGACAGCTGATTCAACATTTCTAATTAGAGCTTAGTTATCAAGACGAGGTGGCTTGATATTTGAACCAAGTTTAATTGGTAATTCGCTCTCTAATACATAAGCGTAACTGATGCGGTCAAAACTCTTGAAGATCATGATGCTACCAACATATTGCCCTGGTAATTTCACATTTTCTTTGGTTTTTGGATCACGTACAGTTTCGCCATCTTGGTAAGCACTAAAGACTTGTCCGATTTCAATCCCATCCGTTGTACCACGATCAACGGTGACAACACCATTTTTTGCTGCTGTACCCAGAGATCCCATCACGCGGATGACTTTACCACCATCTTTCACCTGATTTGGTTCAGTTGGATAGAATAAAGTAGGTAACATCGCATCTTGTTCAAGCATGATGCGGTCGCCACGACGTACTTCACCATTATAACTATCAGTTAATTCAAAGGTAGTAATGTCTTTTTCATTGGTAATCGCAACACCAGAAGCGACTTGCGTGAGCTCAACACCTAGATTCTGTTTCTTCCCTTTTTCATCAAGCACGATATACGGTTCGCCTTCACGGTATACGCCATAACGTTGACCATTTTCGATACCTTGACCACGAACATAAATGTTCTGACCTTTACCAGCCAACACACGATTATCTGCTGTACCCAATACATATGGGGTATTTGCAATCGCATTCGCTGGAAGAATAGAGGTACGTTCTAACCATTGTTGAATATGTGCCAGTGGAATTACAGGAACACTATTATTGAGCGCCTCAATACGAACTTTTGGACGTAAAGTAGATCCACTGCCAGAGTAACGGCGAATGATACCATCACAACCATCGCCTTCATCTTTACCAATGAGTGGCTTACCGTTCAAACTACAAAGTAGTAAGCGATCACCAGGATAAATCCAATGTGGATTCTTGACATGTTTATTGCTTGCCCAAATTTCAGGCCAGCGCCAAGGCTTGCTTAAAAATTTGCCTGAAATATCCCAAAGCGTATCCCCTTTTTTCACCACATAGACATGTGGTGCACCCGCTTTTACGGATGGTGGGTTTGCATTAGGGCTTGCCGCATGAGTAAGGTTTATGCTCATGCCTAATCCTGCACAAATTGCAGCAGCAATCAGTTGTTTTTTTAACCCCAAGGCATGAAATGATGGTATGCCGTTTAAAACCTTTTTCATTATCATAATTCCTAAAAATTATGTGTGTAGTTGCGTTATAATAACGACCTTACACACAATTTTTTGATCAAGCATTCCCTTCAGTTGGTTTTCTGATCAATGGCATAAATGAGGAACGGTATGGCCTTATTACCTATTTTAAGTTTTCCTGATCCCCGTCTTCGAACCATTGCTAAGCCAGTCGAAGAAGTCACTGATGATATTCGTCAGCTTGCAGCAGATATGTTTGAAACCATGTACGAGGCACCGGGTATAGGTTTAGCGGCATCTCAGGTTGATCATCATATTCAGCTTATTGTTATGGACATCTCTGAAGAGAAAAACCAACCGATGGTGTTCATTAACCCCAAAGTCACTCCACTGACCGTAGAGACGCAGCCGTACGAAGAAGGCTGTCTCTCTGTGCCTCAAATATACGATAAAGTTGCGCGTCCGTCACGTGTAAAAATCGAGGCAATTAACCTTGAAGGTCAACCATTTGAATTAGAAGCTGACGAACTTCTCGCAGTTTGTATCCAACATGAAATGGATCACTTAAATGGAAAACTCTTTGTAGACTATTTATCGCCATTAAAACGTCAGCGTGCACGTGAGAAAGTTGAGAAAGTTGTGCGTCAACGCGATAAAGAAAAAGTTGCGGTTAAACGTTAACAAATGTTTTTCGGTTATTAAAAGTGCCCTTATTGTTGCGTAGTGGTTTAATGCTTGCATTCACCGCAGTCTGTTTACAGATTGCGGTGTTTTTGCAGCCACTGCTCCCAAAGCAATATCAGATTGCACCTGTCTGTGAAACGATTACCCAAGCGTTATTGTTGCCTAAATTAAAATCTGAACAGCAGTCTGTATCGCACAATATGCATCATCATTCACATCAGCTTGAACAACATCAAAGCTTGATGTCGAAACATGACCATCACGATCCAAATCACCAGTGTCAATACTGTACGGTGTATGCCAATTTGGTATTACCGCCTGAATTCGGCGTGAAAGAGGTTTTAGTTCGAATCCAAATCCGTTTAGTTGCGTATCAACAGGCATTTAAGCATGTTTATTTTGCACTGCAACGGCTGTTTTTATTGCCTCAAGGGCGAGCCCCGCCACTCTTTGCATAAATTAAAACGTCAATTTCATTAGGGTTTTCAAAACTCTAGCCTAGTTTTACTTATGTTTTAAGAGCGACCAATCATGGCTCAACCTAAATTTTTATTACAACCACTCGTGCTTGCGATTCTTGCTGCTTCAAATACCGCAATGACGTGGGCAGAACCTGTTCAGCATGAGCAGGCACATGTCACACTGGCACCGATTGTGGTCACTGCACAACAACCGAATGAGAGCAATGGTTTAGTGGTGCAAGCCGATCCTAAGAAACCGATTCAACCCATCCCTGCGACAGATGGTGCTGACTATCTACAAAGTATTATGGGGTTTAACTCAATACAAAGCGGTGGTACCAATGGAGATGTGACTTTCCGCGGTATGTTTGGCTCCCGCATCAAGATTTTAACCGATGGTACGGAGAATCTTGGTGCATGTCCTGCACGTATGGATGCACCGACCTCTTATATTTCTCCTGAAAGCTATGATCGGATTTCAGTGATTAAAGGGCCACAAACGGTTCAATATGCTAATACTGGTTCAGCAGCAACAGTGATTTTTGAACGTGAATCTGAAAAGCTCACGCAAGAAAAACCATATCGTGGACAGGCGAGTGTATTGTGGGGGTCATTTGGGCGTTTAGATCAGAATGTTGAAGCGGCGATTGGTGATGAGAAAAAATATATCCGCTTAAATGCCAACCGTTCTGAATCGAATAGTTATCGAGATGGGGATGGCAACACCATACCTTCTTCATGGGAACGCTGGAATGCCGATGTTGCATTGGGCTGGACACCAGATGAAAACACTTGGCTTGAGTTGACAGGTGGTAAAGCGGATGGTGAGGCTGAATATGCTGGGCGTGGAATGGATGGTGCACAATTCGCCCGTGAAAGTTTAGGTCTGCGTTTTGAAAAGAAGAATGTCACTGATGTAATCAAGAAAATTGAAGCTCAGGTGAATTACAGCTATAACGACCATATCATGGATAATTATAGTTTGCGCACACCACCATTGGTTGAAATGCAACATGGTGGACACAGCATGTTGATGCCAAACCCGATGGCCATGCAAGTGACACGCCGTACCTTGAACTCGCGTTTGGCCATGACTTCTGAATGGAATCAATGGAGTTTAATGACTGGGGTCGATTCTCAGTTTAATAAACATGGCGGCAGTATGTTCTCGCCGACCATGCCATCGATGAATGTACCCTTCCGTCAGGATATGCGCTTCCAGTCTTATGGTGCTTTTAGTGAGTTGACTTATCAATTGAATCCGCAGAATAAGATCGTGACAGGTGCTCGCGTAGACCAAGTCACTGTTGATGATGAGCGTGCTGATTCTAAAAATAAGGGCTTCAATACCCAGCTTGAAAAAACTTTACCAAGTGCTTTTGTTCGTTTGGAAAATCAAAATGTCGAGCATGGCTTGAACAGTTATGTGGGTTTGGGCTATGTCGAACGTATGCCAGATTATTGGGAGTTATTCAGTCCTGAGCATGGTAATGCTGGTTCAAGCAATACCTTTAATGGGGTACGCCCAGAGAAAACCTTGCAGTTAGATCTGGGTTTCACTCAGCAGCAGGGGGCATTTAACTCATGGGTGTCGGCATACGCAGGGCTGATTGATGACTATATTCTGATGAATTATCACGATCATAGCCATATGCATGCAGGTGGACATGGCGGGCATGGTAGCAGTGACATTACTGCTGGCGCGAAGAATGTGGATGCAACCATTGCGGGTGCTGAGGTAGGGATTGGTTATCAATTTACTGATCACATTCAAGCGGATGTAAGTGCGATGTATGCGTGGGGGAAAAATACCACGGATAATACTCCGTTGCCACAAATTGCACCCTTAGAAGGGCGTGTAAATCTACGTTATGTCGCTGATAAATATACGCTCGGTATGTTGTGGCGCGTGGTGGATCAGCAAAATCGCATTAGTTTGCATCAAGGTAACATCGTCGGTTATGACTTGAAACCAAGTGCAGGTTTCTCAACGATTTCATTGAATGGTAGTTATAGTCTTAATAAAAATGTCGATCTTTCTGTAGGAATAGATAACGTTTTGGATAAGACCTATACCGAGCACCTCAATAAAGCCGGTAGTTCGGGTTTTGGTTTTGCCAGTGAAGAGCAATTCAATAATACGGGTCGAAATTACTGGATGCGTATGAGCATGAAGTTCTAATTAACAAAAAACAAGGTGGGTTTTCCACCTTGTTTTTATTTTTAAGTTAAGCCAAACAGTCTTGCTTAGGCATCAAACTATCGCAATACAATGGATTTAATGCACACTGCAAATCATCAATTTGTTCTTGAGTTACATAGTTTTTTGCGATGAGATATTCTGCGACGCGATCATCACGTAAACTTAAGAAAGCAGCGTCATACACACCTAAATCTACAAATAAAGCCGCTGTTTCCAAGCTATTGAAATGATCTAAAAATACATCGTTTTCATGCATCAAAAAAATGTGTGTCAGTTCTGCATTGGCATCTACGTTTAAACGCTGTGCTAATTGCTCTGGGCGAGTTTTAATAAATAATAAATCTGATAGTTCATCGAACTGACTTTTATCCAGTTGATTTTCGCCATCTTTGACATGACCTAACCATGCTTTAAAGACTAACACGGCACCACCACGAAGTAGCATACTCCACATTTGATGACGTGTTTCATGATCTAAATGAGCGGATTCTGTTTCTAATACATCCAAGAATTTTTGTTCTTGCAACGCTAGTTTTTCAAATAGTCCTAGACCTTGTGGCTGATAAGCTGCTGGTGCAAATACATCAAAATTCAGCTCATGGAATACATTGAGGGCAAGGGGGACGGCTGCTTGATAAAGTGTATTCAATGCTTTTAGATGAGTATCATCTAAGTTGCTCTGTACAAAAATATCCTGCCAGTTGAGCTCTGGTAATAATGCATTTGCACTGTATTGGCGATAAAACTGTAACTCGTTATGTTCTGAAGTGGCTTGATTGCTATTCATGATCATGTCCTTTATGGCGATTGTGTTAGAAACCTAAAACAGCAAAGACATAGGTTCCTATCATTTTGATCAATTTATGCGTTATTCAGAAAACAACTAGAATACGACTAAAGTTGTAGATGTGGTTTTTGTGGTAATATTTATTAATAAAAACAATATCTTAATTAATTGTAAGTAAGTGTACAAACGTTCACTAGTGTAAGTGAACGTTTTTGCCATAGCCAATAAGCTTTTGAGCACTTTGGTCAATTTTTTGTCATTTCAGCACTCTTTTTTTGATGGTTTTTGCCTATGTTTCAAAATATTTTGCCATTTAGCTCATCGGCATAATTTTTAAACCAGAAAGCCAAGCACGTAATCCCGCTGGTTTGAGCGGTTTTTTCAATAGAACAATATTTTGCTGTTTCAAATATTGAGGCAACTCAGGATCAGAATCTGCTGTAATTAATGCAACTGGAATATGTGCAGGTCGATATTGTTCAATAAAATCTAATCCCCGTTGATCATGATTTAAATGCTGATCGATTAACCACACTTGAATATCTTCTTGTTCAATTATTTTTAGTGCTTCCGATGGCTCAGTTGCTGTAAAAATTTGATAGCCCCATTTGCTTAATAAAGTCTGCATACCTTGTAAAATAGTTTCATCATTGTCTAAACAAAGCACTTTATATGCAGTATGTTGCAGTGCGGTCACATGCGCTGTAGTCACTTGAATTTTTGGTGCTTCGGCTAGCGGTACTTCGATCATAAAGCAAGAACCTTTGCCTAATTCTGAATAGACATGCACTGGAAAATCGAGCAGGCTCGTCATACGTTGAACAATCGCAAGACCAAGACCAAGTCCTTGTTCACCCCAAGGTGAGGTATGCCCGCAACGCTCAAATTCTTGGAATAATTTCACCCGTTGTTGTTCATTGATGCCAGGTCCTGTATCCCAAACACCGATTCGAATATGGTTTGGTCTTTGTGCAGAACGTAATACACCAATAACGACACGACCTTGTGCTGTATAACGCAATGCATTACTAACGAAATTCTGAATAATTCGTCGCATCCATTGTGGATCGGTATCAACCCAGAATTGAGTATCGTGTACAGACAGTTGAATATTACGCTGCGCTGCAATTGATTTAAATTGCAATTCAAGATCATTTAAGAGGTCATGTAATGAATAGGCTTGGCGTTTTGGTTGGATGGTTCCACCTTCTAAACGGGCAATATCGAGTAGGGCAGAGAGCATGCTTTCAGCACCATACAGTGCGCGATCAAGTTGTTGTAAGGTTTGTTGATCTTCAGTTGAGCTGACACTCTGTTCTAATGCTGTACTGAACAAACGTGCTGCATGCATCGGTTGCAGTAAATCGTGACTGGCCGCTGCCAAAAATCGACTTTTAGATTGATTGGCTTTATCGGCTTGTTCACGGGCAAGTTGCTGTTCAGTTAGTGCATTTGCAAGCTGTTGAGTTCGATCACTCACTCTTTCTTCAAGAATCGCTTCATTCTCGCGGAACGCAGTAATATCGGCGAAGGTTGTGACGAATCCTCCACCCTCAATAGGATTACCGCGCATTTGAATGACCAAGCCATCTTTACGAATACGTTCAAATTCATGGGCGCTACCGACTTTCATCCAGTGAATTCGTTTACGGACATGTTCTTCAACTGAACCGGGTCCACATTCTCCACGTTCTGCGTTATATCGAATTAAATCTGCAATTGGACAACCGACATAAACAAGGTCTTTAGGATAATCAAATAAGGTAAGATATTGATTGTTCCATGCAACCAAACACATATTTTTATCAACAACACTCACCCCTTGAGTCATGTGGTCGATCATGGTCATCAAAAGGTTTTGGTTAAAGCGTTGCCATTGTGAAGCTTGATCGAGAATATTCGCGACTTGCCCCAGTGCTAATCCATTATTGATCATGGCAGTGGTGAGCAAAGTACGTGCTGATGCAGCACCAATAATGCCTGCCAAGTATTGTTCAGTGAAGCGCCACCACATGCCATTTGCAACATGATTTTCATTGAGTACGACATGATTTTGTTCACAAAATTGCTGGAACGCTTGTGTTGTAGGGCGATCACCTGTAATACGTTTAGCCAAAGCCAATAGATCGCCAACTTTGAGCCGCGCTGCATTTTGCGGTAAATCGGTTAAATCAAGGTTTGTCTGGGTAGAGGGTAAAGGTTTGCTTTCATAGTAGAAAAAGCTTTCAGCCTGAATCTGTTCCGCAACACTTGGGCGATACAAACGAGAACCCCAAATATAGCAAATAATATTCAGTCCCAAAGACCACATGACACCATGGGTCAATGGTGCAAAAGATTCAAAACCAAGTAAAGCTTCTGGACGTAAGCTATTAATATCGAAAGGCCCAAACAATAATAAATGTTGTGCGAACGCTTGATATTGTTCTGGGAGGCTACGCAACAAAGTAGGAAATAATAGTGTGTAGCTCCACATTATGAAGCCTATGATCAGACCGACATAGACACCTTGACGGCTTGCACCACGCCAATATAAACCACCGATGAGGGCTGGCGAAAATTGCGCAACTGCGCTAAAAGCCAATAGGCCAAATACTGATAATTGATTAATGTCATTAAAAAAGTGGAAGAATAAAAAACCCAGTAACATCACACTGATAATACTAATTCTTCGAGTCAGTTTGAGTACTTTGGGTAATTGTTGGTCGTGTCGAGAGATAATCTTAAAGTGCCATAAAGCAGGCATAATTAAATCATTACTGAGCATGATAGAAAGTGCGACTGAGGCAACCAGTAACATACCTGTTGAAGCAGAGAAACCACCTAAAAAAGCGAGTAATGCCAACCAATCTTGTTGATAGCTGAGTGGTAAGGCCAATACCGCAATATCAGGTGTACCTAATGTATCAGGAAGGGAGTGTAAGGCCCAACTGGCGATAGGAATAATCGCCATGATGGTCAAAATCAAATACGCTGCAAACCAACGTCTTGCGCCACGAATATGTTTTTCATCACGCAATTCGACTACGGCAACATGAAACTGTCGCGGTAAACAGATCATAGCTAGCGCAGCGAGTAAGGTTTGTACCCAGAAGGTTTCAGGAACCCCTAATTGTTGCAAATCTTGAAAATGTTGAGTGATATCATTGCTGACTTGTTTGATATTTTCGGGGGATTGGAATAAGAAAAAAACTGCAACACTGAGTAACGCAAACAGTTTCACAAAAGATTCAAAAGCGACTGCAAGCATTAAGCCGCCGTGTTGTTCGGTATGTGCAATATGCCGAGTGCCAAAAATCATAGCCAAAATCGCAAGTACTGCTGTAAGTAATAACACACTATTTGTGGTGGTATGAACATGTGCATTCTGTTCGAGTACAACGGAGGCACTCAATGCAATCGCTCTTAATTGCAAAGCGAGATAAGGGATAATTGCAATCACTGCAAGAATGGTGACTAGTGCCGCTAAGCTGCCACTTTTGCCATAGCGAGCAGCAACGAAATCGGCAATTGACGAAATCGCATGATGCTGTCGAATCCGACCCAAACGTTTCCAAATATCGTAACCAAACCAAATAAATAGCAACGGACCTAGATAGATCGGGAGGAAAATAATACCTTCACGGACTGCTGCACCTGTTGCGCCGTAAAATGTCCAAGATGAACAATATACGCCTAAAGTTAAGCTGAACATCAACATACGACCACGTGTGCTTAAGCGACTGGCATGTTTTTCTCCAAAAAAAGCACAGCCAAATAACAGCACGATATATAGGGCAAGTACCCCAATAATAAGCCAATTGTTCATATTGCTCACGTGATCAAACTCCATTTTCTATCATACCCGAAGCATCAAAAGGGTTATGAGCAGAGATTTGTATTTAGAGACCAAAGTCTAAGTTACGAGTCAAGCATAATCTTGTTAATTTAAATAATGAAAAATCCCTAGTAAAAAGGGGTCCACGGCTGGACACAAAAATAAGGAGTTAATGATGGATGACTCACAGGTAGAACGCATTCTACACAATCCAAAGTTTCAAGAAATGGTCAGCAAAAAACGTACATTAAGTTGGACATTAACAGCAATCATGTTGTTTATCTATGTCGGATTTATGCTTTTAGTTGGCTATAACAAAGAGTTCCTAGCAAGTTCTTTTAGTGGTGGTGTAACAACATGGGGCATGCCCCTCGGTTTAGGCATTATCGTACTGTCATTTTTATTGTGTGGTGTCTATTCATACATCGCCAATAATACACTTGATCAGTTGAATGAAGAGGCTCTCAAGGAAGTTGAGGCAATCACACATGAAAAAGGGATGCACTGAGATGAAAGGGACGTCATTCAAAGCGAAACTGTTCGCGCTTGCAAGCCTATGTTGTTCTCACGTTGCATTTGCTAGCCCTGATTTAGGTGCAGCAGAGCAACAGGCAACAAACTGGCATGCAATCATCATGTTCACCATTTTTGTTGGTTTCACTTTGTTTATTACTAAGTGGGCAGCAAAACAAACCACGAATACAGCTGATTTCTATACCGCAGGTGGTGGAATTAGTGGCTTCCAAAATGGTTTAGCGATTGCAGGTGACTATATGTCAGCCGCATCGTTCCTCGGTATTTCAGCACTTGTGTTCAGTTCAGGCTTTGATGGTTTGCTCTATTCACTTGGTTTCATGGTCGGTTGGCCAATCGTACTTTTCCTTGTTGCTGAACGTTTACGTAACTTAGGTAAATATAATCTTTCTGATGTAGTTTCTTTCCGTTTGGAAGAAAAACCAGTTCGTACCTTAGCTGCATTAAGTTCTTTAGTTGTGGTTGCATTTTATCTGATTGCTCAAATGGTAGGAGCAGGTCAGTTAATCAAATTACTTTTTGGTTTGAACTATAATATTGCGGTTGTAATCGTCGGTTTGTTGATGATGGCATACGTAATTTTTGGTGGTATGTTAGCAACCACTTGGGTACAAATCATTAAAGCCGTAATGTTACTCAGTGGTGCAACATTCATGGCATTCATGGTGATGAAAGCTGTTGGCTTTAGTTTTTCAAACATGTTCAATCAAGCGATTGGTGTGTATAGCCAATCTCACAGCATTAGCTGGGATGAAGCTGCAAAAATCATGGGGCCTGGTAAATTGGCTGCAAACCCGATTGATGCTTTATCACTTGGTCTTGCATTAATGTTTGGTACTGCGGGCTTACCACATATCTTAATGCGTTTCTTTACGGTTAAAGATGCTAAAGAAGCACGTAAATCAGTTGTTGTTGCAACAGGCTTTATTGGTTACTTCTATCTATTAACTTTCATCATTGGTTTCGGTGCGATCTTATTCGTTTCAAACAACCCTCAATTCCTTGATGTTGCGAAAGCAGCGGTAACAGGTAAATTAGAGTTGGTTGGTGGTAACAACATGGCTGCGGTTCACTTAAGTGATGCAGTCGGTGGTGACTTGTTCATGGGCTTCATCTCAGCGGTTGCATTCGCAACGATTCTCGCTGTAGTTGCAGGCTTAACACTTTCAGGCGCATCTGCGATTTCACATGACTTATATGCAAACGTATTCAAAAAAGGTCAAACAACGCCTCAATCTGAATTACGTATGTCAAAAATTGCGACTTTAGGTTTAGCAATCTTTGCCATGATTCTAGGGATTTTGTTCGAAAAACAAAACGTTGCGTTCATGGTTGGTTTAGCATTCTCTGTTGCATGTTGTGCAAACTTCCCAGTACTTGTATTGTCTATGTTCTGGAAAGGTTTAACGACACGCGGTGCGGTGATCGGTGGTGTTGTTGGTCTAGTGACTGCTGTAACCCTAATCATTCTGTCTAAAGCGGTTTGGGTTGACACCTTGAAACTTTCAGATACTCCAGTGAATCCATTCAATGGCCCTGCAATTTTCGCGATGCCATTATCTTTCCTTTGCTGCTGGTTCTTCTCAGTAACTGATAAAACTGCACGTGCAGAGAAAGAGCGTAAAGCGTTCGATGCTCAGTTTGTTCGTTCACAAACAGGTATTGGTATCTCTGGTGCATCTGATCACTAAATAGATCGAATCCTAAAAATTACAGCCCTCAATTTTGAGGGCTTTTTCTATTATTGATGCATACTGGCCAGTTGTTGAGCTTGATTATGATAGAGTGACAAACCGATTCGTTGCAAATGCCGCCCTTTTTCTTCAAGCAGTTGATTTAATTTTGGAATATGTTTCGCACCTGTATAAAGTGCTAGATTTCGACCAATTAAATAATAAGCAAACCATGAGGCTGACTGAGGTGCTAAACCCAATTTCTGCATTTTCTTGCGACCAATAAAGAACTGGGTAATTTCGAGGTGTTGCTTATAGGCTAGTTTTTGCTGAAAAGAGCGTAAGTAACGATATTTCCGTTCAAAGGGTTCTTTGGAAAGACTAGAGCCAAGAGAAATACTGCTCTCATCAGATTGAGGATGTGAAAACTGCATCCAGTACATGAGCTTCCATCCATCAGCTTCATTATCCACTAACCATTTTTCTTCAACGCCCATCAACCAACCCGCATATTTCCAAAAATGTAAAAAACTATCAACTTCTTGTGCGCTAGGAAAAATTCCCAATGCCCTTATACCAATCAATACCACGCCACTAAAGGCAATATTGGTCATGGCCTGATCATATTGGTTAATAGGTAGCCCCCAAGTCTCGGCATCCCATTTCTCCGATTTTTGTAATTGATGGCGTACCAGTGAGTGAATAAAACGCACAAAGATCGTGGAGGTAAAGCCTTTACTAAAACGTTCAAACCCATCTTGTTCGGTGATATCGACCCACCATTTAGTTGTTTCGGCTAAACGTGTACCTGCCTGTTTTTTTAATGCGCCTGTCAGGACCAAGGGTTGGTTAAAACCAGGGTACAAATAACCTGTCATTAGAGATAAATCTCGTAGGATCAGTCCGTTATTGATGCCTAGGCGATAGGTAAATTTAAGTGCTTGATCGACTTTGGCTTGCTCATACCAATCAGGTTTTTGTCCCACCAATTGAAAGAAGCAGTTGAGTTCAGGAATTTCAAGCGGCAGCTTATCTAAACCTTCATACAGCGCCGTTTCAAAATATTTTCGATGCTGTTTGGGATTTTGAAGTATCCAAAGTAGCAGTTGATCCATGGGTGCATCACCACTTTGCAAGGCTGTGTTCAAGGCGAGATATTCTTGATAATTCGGTTGAATTTGTTGATGCGTCATATAACCAAGAATTTTGGTTTTAATATTCGATTGAATCATGTCTTCAAACGCTGCTAAGCGTTTAGGTTTAACGATGCTTTGCATTGTAGAAAGCCTTTGATTGTTATTTAATCAAAGCTTAATATGAATAAATATTCGTATTCAATTCGCGTTTTAATAAAGGCTGAACATGAGAAAAAGACCCCAGCAGCAACGTGCAAAAATGATCGTCGAAAGTATTCTGGAGGGAACGCAAAAATGTATTTCTGAATATGGTGTATTACAATTAACTACACCTAAAATTTCTGAAAAATCAGGGGTAAGTGTCGGGTCAATTTATCAATACTTTGAAAATAAAGAACAGATTGTTGCTGAACTATTGTTACGTAAAAGCGAAAATTTAGGGCAAGCACTAAAGCAGTTAGTGATGCTCCAACAACAAACAGCTATTCAAGACATCATCACATTAAGTATCACTTTTGGTTTTGAATCATTGAAATCAGATCATGGTTTTTTTATCGAAATCTTAAAAAATTGGCATACCTATAGTGATTCAGAAGCGGCACAAGTATTGGAGCAGCATTTCTTGGAAGTGGGGATGTACTTATTTGGACGTTACTACCCCCATTGGGATTTTGAGACTTTAAAACACAAGTCTTTTGTGATTATTAACAGTACTTTATTTACCATGATGCGTTATGCCAGTAAAAATACCTTTTTAATTGAAGAACAACGTTTGCAACAAGAACTCTCTAAAATGATTGTTGCCTTTTTAGATACGGTGTGATGCCATTAACTTAATGAAAATCATAACAATCACAAGGAAAACAACATGCAAAGCTTAAAACAATTTTGGGGTGGTTTTCGTTTATTACCTTCTGCGTGGTTGTTGTTGGTGCAATTGGCATTATTAGTTATGGCGATGTTGACTTATGGAGATAGTGAATATCGTGCTTTAACTTGGTCACTAGGTGTTTTAGCTCTCTTAATTATCGCCAAGGTCATTCGCCAAACACCAGTATTTACATTTTGGGGCTTAATCTTTGTCAGTGGCGCTTTTCTATTTTCAATTTTAATTTTTATTGGCTATGACAATTCGACAATCCAAATTATCGCTTATAGTTTTGAAGCATTAGCGTATTTTTATGCGGCTTATGGATTATTACGCTATATGTTTGCAGATCGTTATCTCACCAAAGATGAATTATTTGCTGCAGGTGCAGTTTTTACTCTCATCGCTTGGGCATTCGCCTTTTTATATAGTATTTGCCAGTTGCTTTTACCCAATAGTTTTCAAAACCCAAATCAGCCACAAGATTTACAAGTTTGGCTCGATTTATTATTTCTGAGTTTTAGTCTGCAATCAGCAACGGGTTTATCTGATTTGATGCCAATTAGCCCAGCCGCTAGAGTATTAACCATGCTACAAATGTTTGGTGGGGTGATGTATCTCGCTGTCGTAGTTTCTCGATTAATTGCATTGCAATATATTGCCCATTTACCTAAGCAATCGAGCGATAAAGAATAAATACAGTTACAGCATTACAACTGCTTTATTTTTCACATTTTTTATAATTTATATCGAGTTTTTGCAAAATTTAAACTCGCTTTTGTTCACATTGTGAATGTCTTATTTGACCCTTAGGGTCTGTCGTTATCATTAAAAAAATATGGGGGAATTATGCCTTCCAAGCCATCTTCGCAGTTTGCGAATGTGAATCCAAACGTGTTTTTAAGCACGGTGATTATCATTGCGATTTTTATCGCAATTGTCATTATCGCACCCAGTTCATTTGAACTTCTCACCCAACAGTTAAAGCAATGGATTACAGATTCTTTTAGTTGGTTTTATGTTTTATCTGTTGCTGTTTTTCTGATTCTACTGATTTATATTGCCTGTTCTGCCAGTGGGAAAATTAAGTTAGGACCCGATCATAGCCAACCTGAATATAGCAATGGTTCGTGGTTTGCCATGCTGTTTACCGCAGGTATGGGCATCGGTTTGATGTTCTTCGGTGTTGCAGAACCTGTGATGCATTATGTCAGCCCACCGAGTGGAGATTCTGAAAGTATTGCATCTGCGCAACAAGCCTTAAGGATTACCTTTTTCCATTGGGGCTTACATGCATGGGCAATTTACGCCATGGTTGGATTGGCTTTAGCCTATTTTGCTTATCGCCATAATTTACCGTTAAAAACCCGTTCAGCATTATATCCCATTATTGGTAAGAAAATTTATGGTCCTTGGGGGGATGGGATTGATACCTTTGCGACCATTGGTACGGTTTTCGGGGTTGCGACCTCTTTAGGTTTTGGTGTGACGCAAATCAATTCAGGTCTGCATTATCTATTTGGGGTTGAGCAAAGCAGCAATGTTCAGGTGATCCTGATTATTTTTGTCAGTGTTTTAGCATCTTTATCTGTTTTTTTAGGACTTGATAAAGGTGTAAAACGTCTCTCAGAACTGAATTTAATCTTGGCTTTAGTATTGCTCGCCTTTGTATTTATTGCGGGCCCAAGTATCTACTTGCTGCAAACGACGATTCAAAATACAGGATCGTATATTTCGAATTTATTTAGCATGACTTTCAACCTATATGCCTATCAACCTAATGGCTGGATTGGCGGTTGGACGATTCTTTATTGGGCATGGTGGATTTCATGGTCGCCGTTTGTGGGTATGTTTATTGCGCGCGTGTCACGAGGTCGAACCATCCGTGAGTTTATTGTGGGTGTGTTACTGATTCCAACAGGTTTCACCATTATCTGGATGGGGTTTTTAGGAAATGCAGCACTGTTTAGCATTATGCAAGAGCATAATGTTGCCTTAATTCAAGCAGTACAGCACGATTCATCAGTCGCTTTATTTGAGTTTTTAAATCATTTGCCATTTTCGGGTGTGATGAGTTTGCTGGCAACCGTATTGGTGATGCTCTTTTTCGTAACATCTGCGGATTCGGGTGCTTTGGTTACCGATTATCTCACAGCTAAGACTGAAAACTCTCCAACATGGCAAAGACTATTTTGGACCGTATTGATGGCAGCCTTGGCCATTATCCTGCTATTGGTTGGTGGTCTGTCTGCATTGCAATCCTCTATTATTATGAGTGCATTGCCATTTACATTGGTCATGTTATTTATGAGTTGGGGTTTGCTCAAAGCCTTAAAATTGGATGTCACCAAAATGAAGGCCATTCAAGAGGCGCGTATTACGCCACGTGCCATCAATAATCCACGCAGTTGGCAGCAGCGTTTAGGTTTAATCATGCATTATCCGCATACTGAAACTGAAGTTCAGCACTATATCGACACACAAGTTCGTATGGCTTTTGAAAGTATTCAGCGTGAATTCAAACGCCGTCACTTGGAAGTGGGGATTCGTGAAATCGAAAATGGTCTGCAACTGCATGTCGATCATCATCATGAAATTAACTTCACTTATAAAGTGATCTCACATTCTACTGTTCCACCAAGCTTCATGTTGGGACGAGCAGAGGAAGATGAGACCAATTACTTCCAAGCAGAAGTCTTTTTAAGAGAGGGTGGACAAAACTATGATGTAATGGATTGGACGCAAGAAGATTTAATCCAAGACATTATTGATCAATATGAACGTCATCTATACTTCTTGAATATTGTGAGAGGGAGTACTCCTTAAGAGAAAGTACTTATTGCAATACTGAAAACAACGGTTTTGAGCGATCAAAGCCGTTGTTTTTATTCTGGGTGGTGAAATTTCAAACATCAATCGAATAAGAGACAGATTTTTGCATGGAGTAAGGTGGTTAAAATAAAAGCCAAATATAAAAATAAAGCTGCTTTATTGCTGATAATAAAAACAGATTTTTAATAAAATATTTAAATTTCAGTTAGTTAGTTTATTTAAATTCACTTTTAAGATAATTAATAAATTTTAAATTATATAAATCAGTGAATTAGGTAAGTTAAAGTTTAAAAAAAAAACAACCGATTCATTTAATTTTTAAAAGGTGTTGCGTTGGTAGTGAAATGCTGTAGAATGCACATCCATCGGCGGTGATGCAGATAAAAACTTGTTGAGAAACAAGGATTTGGCTAGAAGGGTTAGATTCTTGGATTGATTGGTAGGTTTAAAAAATATCGAAATTACCTGTTGACTTTAGTTTAAATTAGAGTAACATAGCCGACCTAGCTTGATGATGACGAATCATCGAGAAGATCATTAAGAGAATAGAAGAACAACTTGTGTGGATTTTTACTGGTTGATCAATCGAAAATATTTCATTGATTGAATGGTAGAAATTTCTCGAAGTTTATTTGAGCGAATTTTTAGTCAGAAAATTGATGAGCCAAGATTTGTAGCCATAAGCTACTAATGATTTTAAACTGAAGAGTTTGATCATGGCTCAGATTGAACGCTGGCGGCAGGCTTAACACATGCAAGTCGAGCGGAGATGAGGTGCTTGCACCTTATCTTAGCGGCGGACGGGTGAGTAATGCTTAGGAATCTGCCATTTAGTGGGGGACAACATTCCGAAAGGAATGCTAATACCGCATACGTCCTACGGGAGAAAGCAGGGGATCTTCGGACCTTGCGCTAAATGATGAGCCTAAGTCGGATTAGCTAGTTGGTGGGGTAAAGGCCTACCAAGGCGACGATCTGTAGCGGGTCTGAGAGGATGATCCGCCACACTGGGACTGAGACACGGCCCAGACTCCTACGGGAGGCAGCAGTGGGGAATATTGGACAATGGGCGGAAGCCTGATCCAGCCATGCCGCGTGTGTGAAGAAGGCCTTTTGGTTGTAAAGCACTTTAAGCGAGGAGGAGGCTACTAGTATTAATACTACTGGATAGTGGACGTTACTCGCAGAATAAGCACCGGCTAACTCTGTGCCAGCAGCCGCGGTAATACAGAGGGTGCGAGCGTTAATCGGATTTACTGGGCGTAAAGCGTGCGTAGGCGGCTGATTAAGTCGGATGTGAAATCCCTGAGCTTAACTTAGGAATTGCATTCGATACTGGTCAGCTAGAGTATGGGAGAGGATGGTAGAATTCCAGGTGTAGCGGTGAAATGCGTAGAGATCTGGAGGAATACCGATGGCGAAGGCAGCCATCTGGCCTAATACTGACGCTGAGGTACGAAAGCATGGGGAGCAAACAGGATTAGATACCCTGGTAGTCCATGCCGTAAACGATGTCTACTAGCCGTTGGGGCCTTTGAGGCTTTAGTGGCGCAGCTAACGCGATAAGTAGACCGCCTGGGGAGTACGGTCGCAAGACTAAAACTCAAATGAATTGACGGGGGCCCGCACAAGCGGTGGAGCATGTGGTTTAATTCGATGCAACGCGAAGAACCTTACCTGGCCTTGACATACTAGAAACTTTCCAGAGATGGATTGGTGCCTTCGGGAATCTAGATACAGGTGCTGCATGGCTGTCGTCAGCTCGTGTCGTGAGATGTTGGGTTAAGTCCCGCAACGAGCGCAACCCTTTTCCTTATTTGCCAGCGAGTAATGTCGGGAACTTTAAGGATACTGCCAGTGACAAACTGGAGGAAGGCGGGGACGACGTCAAGTCATCATGGCCCTTACGGCCAGGGCTACACACGTGCTACAATGGTCGGTACAAAGGGTTGCTACCTAGCGATAGGATGCTAATCTCAAAAAGCCGATCGTAGTCCGGATTGGAGTCTGCAACTCGACTCCATGAAGTCGGAATCGCTAGTAATCGCGGATCAGAATGCCGCGGTGAATACGTTCCCGGGCCTTGTACACACCGCCCGTCACACCATGGGAGTTTGTTGCACCAGAAGTAGGTAGTCTAACCGTAAGGAGGACGCTTACCACGGTGTGGCCGATGACTGGGGTGAAGTCGTAACAAGGTAGCCGTAGGGGAACCTGCGGCTGGATCACCTCCTTAACGAAAGATTGACGATCGGTAAGAATCCACAACAAGTTGTTCTTCGAAGATGTATCTGAGGGTCTGTAGCTCAGTTGGTTAGAGCACACGCTTGATAAGCGTGGGGTCACAAGTTCAAGTCTTGTCAGACCCACCAAATCTGAAAGATATATCGTTCATTAAGTGATAAGCTGGGGACTTAGCTTAGTTGGTAGAGCGCCTGCTTTGCACGCAGGAGGTCAGGAGTTCGACTCTCCTAGTCTCCACCATGTACTTTACAGAGTACAAGCTAAGAAGATTATAGAGTTTAGTGAATACAGTCTAATTTGACTGGTTTATTAATCTCTGTGATTTATCACAGTTTACTGCAAGCTGACGAGGCTGTAGTTAATCATTAACAGATTAGAATTTGAGTCTGAAATAAATTGTTCAAACTCGATTAAATAGGAAGATAACAAGTAATTGTTAAATTAATATTTAATCTGAGAACTAGCAAAAACACTGAATCAAGCGTTTTGGTATATGAATTTAGATTGAAGCTGTATGGTGATTAAGTTCACAGACAACGAATAGTAGCAATTAAGTTTGCAACGCTAACACTGACTTGTATGTGTTAACGACTGTTTGGGGTTGTATAGTCAAGTAATTAAGTGCATGTGGTGGATGCCTTGGCAGTCAGAGGCGATGAAAGACGTAATAGCCTGCGATAAGCTCCGGGGAGGCGGCAAATATCCTTTGATCCGGAGATTTCTGAATGGGGGAACCCACCCGCTATAAGGCGGGTATCATAAGCTGAATACATAGGCTTATGAAGCGAACGAGGGGAAGTGAAACATCTCAGTACCCTTAGGAAAAGAAATCAATTGAGATTCCCTTAGTAGCGGCGAGCGAACGGGGAGCAGCCCATTAAGTTGTGTGTGTTTTAGTGGAACGCTCTGGGAAGTGCGAACGTAGAGGGTGATATTCCCGTACACGAAAGGGCACACACAATGATGACGAGTAGGGCGAGGCACGTGAAACCTTGTCTGAATATGGGGGGACCATCCTCCAAGGCTAAATACTCCTGACTGACCGATAGTGAACCAGTACCGTGAGGGAAAGGCGAAAAGAACCCCTGTGAGGGGAGTGAAATAGATCCTGAAACCGCATGCATACAAGCAGTGGGAGCCGACTAGTTCGGTGACTGCGTACCTTTTGTATAATGGGTCAGCGACTTATATTCAGTAGCAAGGTTAACCGAATAGGGGAGCCGTAGAGAAATCGAGTCTTAATAGGGCGTTTAGTTGCTGGGTATAGACCCGAAACCAGGCGATCTATCCATGAGCAGGTTGAAGGTTGGGTAACACTAACTGGAGGACCGAACCCACTGTCGTTGAAAAGCCAGGGGATGACTTGTGGATAGGGGTGAAAGGCTAATCAAGCCTGGTGATAGCTGGTTCTCCCCGAAAGCTATTTAGGTAGCGCCTCGGACGAATACCATTGGGGGTAGAGCACTGTTTCGGCTAGGGGGTCATCCCGACTTACCAAACCGATGCAAACTCCGAATACCAATGAGTACTATCCGGGAGACAGACTGCGGGTGCTAACGTCCGTAGTCAAGAGGAAAACAATCCAGACCGCCAGCTAAGGCCCCAAAATCATAGTTAAGTGGGAAACGATGTGGGAAGGCATAGACAGCTAGGAGGTTGGCTTAGAAGCAGCCACCCTTTAAAGAAAGCGTAATAGCTCACTAGTCGAGTCGGCCTGCGCGGAAGATGTAACGGGGCTAAAACTATGTGCCGAAGCTGCGGATTTGACATTAGTCAAGTGGTAGGGGAGCGTTCTGTAAGCCGATGAAGGTGTATTGAGAAGTATGCTGGAGGTATCAGAAGTGCGAATGCTGACGTGAGTAACGACAAAACGGGTGAAAAACCCGTTCGCTGAAAGACCAAGGGTTCCAGTCCAACGTTAATCGGGGCTGGGTGAGTCGACCCCTAAGGCGAGGCCGAGAGGCGTAGTCGATGGGAAATTGGTTAATATTCCAATACTTCTGTGTAATGCGATGAGAGGACGGAGAAGGTTAAGTCAGCCTGGCGTTGGTTGTCCAGGTGGAAGGTTGTAGGCATGTATCTTAGGCAAATCCGGGGTACTCTATGCTGAGAACTGATAGCAAGCTGTACTTGTACAGTGAAGTGGCTGATACCATGCTTCCAGGAAAAGTCTCTAAGCTTCAGTTACACAGGAATCGTACCCGAAACCGACACAGGTGGTCAGGTCGAGTAGACCAAAGCGCTTGAGAGAACTCTGCTGAAGGAACTAGGCAAAATGGTACCGTAACTTCGGGAGAAGGTACGCTGCTGACGGTGATGGGACTTGCTCCCTGAGCTATTGGCAGCCACAGAAACCAGGCCGCTGCAACTGTTTATTAAAAACATAGCACTCTGCAAACACGAAAGTGGACGTATAGGGTGTGATGCCTGCCCGGTGCTGGAAGGTTAATTGATGGGGTTAGCGTAAGCGAAGCTCTTGATCGAAGCCCCAGTAAACGGCGGCCGTAACTATAACGGTCCTAAGGTAGCGAAATTCCTTGTCGGGTAAGTTCCGACCTGCACGAATGGCATAATGATGGCGGCGCTGTCTCCAGCAGAGGCTCAGTGAAATCGAAATCGCTGTGAAGATGCAGTGTACCCGCGGCTAGACGGAAAGACCCCGTGAACCTTTACTGCAGCTTGACATTGAACTTTGACCTTACTTGTGTAGGATAGGTGGGAGGCTTTGAAGTTGGAACGCTAGTTCCAATGGAGCCGTCCTTGAAATACCACCCTGGTAATGTTGAGGTTCTAACTCTGCCCCGTAATCCGGGGCGAGGACCATGTCTGGTGGGTAGTTTGACTGGGGCGGTCTCCTCCTAAAGAGTAACGGAGGAGTACGAAGGTGCGCTCAGCGTGGTCGGAAATCACGCGTAGAGTATAAAGGCAAAAGCGCGCTTAACTGCGAGACCCACAAGTCGAGCAGGTACGAAAGTAGGTCTTAGTGATCCGGTGGTTCTGTATGGAAGGGCCATCGCTCAACGGATAAAAGGTACTCTGGGGATAACAGGCTGATACCGCCCAAGAGTTCATATCGACGGCGGTGTTTGGCACCTCGATGTCGGCTCATCTCATCCTGGGGCTGAAGCAGGTCCCAAGGGTATGGCTGTTCGCCATTTAAAGAGGTACGCGAGCTGGGTTTAGAACGTCGTGAGACAGTTCGGTCCCTATCTACCGTGGGCGCTGGAAATTTGAGAGGATCTGCTCCTAGTACGAGAGGACCAGAGTGGACGAACCTCTGGTGTACCGGTTGTGACGCCAGTCGCATCGCCGGGTAGCTATGTTCGGAAGGGATAACCGCTGAAAGCATCTAAGCGGGAAGCCTACCTCAAGATAAGATTTCCCTAGGAATTTATTCCTCTAAAGAGCCGTTCGAGACTAGGACGTTGATAGGTTGGGTGTGGAAGCACGGTGACGTGTGAAGCTGACCAATACTAATTGCTCGTGAGGCTTGACTATACAACACCCAAACAGTTGTTGTATTCAAGATAAATTCAATACATAACTTGATTTAGTGTGAAAACTAGTTAAAATGCTGAACACAAAGTTAGACTCAATATCTAATCCGTTAATAACTCATTTGGAAAAAGCCTTGGCATAGATAAGACCAAAGCAAGTATCCATAAACAGTTTGCTGGCGACAATAGCAAGAGTGAACCACCTGATCCCTTCCCGAACTCAGAAGTGAAACCTCTTAGCGCTGATGGTAGTGTGGCGTTTGCTATGTGAGAGTAAGTCATCGCCAGCTTTTAAATAATAAACACCCCTAACCTAACGGTTGGGGGTGTTTTTTATGTTACATTTATTTTAATTATATGATTGTTGTTGATTAAGAAGATGTTATGGATGGAATCTCATTAGAAAAAATTAAATCAAATTTTAAACAAGTAGAAAATATACTATCTAATTCTACCCGTATACACATTGATCGAGTTGAATATAGGACTTTCGATGAAGGGATGTGTGATGCTGTCTATTTTATTTGTAAAAAATCACAAGGTTTAAATCCATTAGAAGCATTTATAACACTGGTTATTCATGAACTTCATTTTCATGAAGAATGGGATATTCTTGAAACAACTACAACAGATTTAAAAAATATTTTTGATATTTGGTTATTACCTATATTAGAGAAAGCTAATTTTAAAAAACTAACTGAACTGGAAGTACAAGAACAAACACAATGGATAGTGTATTCTATCCAAAAATTAATAAAGAAAAATCAGAATGCGAAAAATCTAAAATACTCTGATCGTTGGGGAATTTATCATAACGATGTGGAGGTTACTCCAGTTGAAAGTTTTACTTTACCTATTTCTTCAGATATAAAATTAGCATTAGGATTAACAGCAGATTGGAATGAGGTAGAGATATTTTATGAAACTTCCGATGAGTATGTGTTTTTCTCATGGTTTACGGGTGCATAATCGGCGAAGAAAACTATAAATATGGGAAAAACTTTTCATAAATCTTAACGTTTTCTACTTTCCTCCTTGGCTGACAAGCCTATAATGCTTAAGAAGCATTCCAAATCTAATAAGGAAATAACATGTCGACCGATCAACAATTTCCAACGCCTGCCAACCTTGGTATCGCAGTTTATGCAAACAATGCAGAAGCGATAGGCAATACACCTTTAGTTCGTATCAATCGTTTGATTAAATCAGATGCTACAGTATTGGCAAAAGTGGAAAGCCGTAATCCTGCATTTTCAGTAAAATGCCGTATTGGTGCAGCGTTGATTGCGGATGCGGAAAAACGTGGTGTACTTAAAACAGGTATGCATATTGTGGAACCGACTAGCGGTAATACAGGGATTGCTTTAGCATTTGTTGCAGCAGCAAAAGGTTATCCTATTACTTTAACTATGCCAGCAAGTATGAGCTTAGAGCGTAGAAAAGTACTGAAAGCTTTAGGCGCAAATCTTGTTCTGACCGAGCCAGCAAAAGGTATGAAAGGTGCAGTTGATGAGGCTGTCCGTTTAGCGACTGAAAATCCAGAGCTTTATTTCCTACCACAACAATTTGAGAATCCAGCCAATCCTCAAATTCATGTCGATACGACTGGTCCTGAAATCTGGCAGGCAACCAATGGTCAAGTGGACATTCTTGTGGCGGGTGTTGGTACTGGTGGAACAATTACAGGAATTTCACGTTATTTTGAGCAAGTCCAGAATAAACCTCTTTATTCAGTTGCGGTTGAACCAGCAGAATCTCCAATTATCACTCAAACTAAAAATGGTGAAAGCATCACACCTGCACCGCATAAAATTCAGGGGATTGGTGCGAATTTTATTCCTAAAAACCTAGACCTAGACTTGGTCGATGAAGTGTTGCCAGTGAATAGTGCGGATGCGATTGAGTGGGCAAGAAAATGTGCAACGCAAGAAGGAATTTTAGTGGGTATTTCAAGCGGTGCAGCATTGGCGGCGGCGGCACAAATTGCTGAACGCCCTGAAAATGCAGGCAAAACGATTGTAGTAATTTTACCTGATAGCGGTGAACGTTATTTGTCTTCGGTGTTATTTGAAGGTTTGTTTGACGAAGCGTAATTTCATTATTCAGCCAATAAAAACCATGCTTAAGAGCATGGTTTTTTATTTACTCTTTATTTTATAGGGCTTTTTTTAAGATTTTTTCATGACGTTTTACTGAACGAGCATACTTTTTACCTTTATGGCGTGTCCAAAAACTCCGTTCATAACCTGATGGCCCAACATTATAATACGCCACGGCTTTTGACCAACTGCCAGCTGATTTATAATAGGTCGATAGGATATATGCACCGCAATTAATATTAGTATTTTCATCATAAAGATTGCCAGGACAAGACTGGCGCCAATGAGTCGAAACTATTTGAGTTAAACCGATCGCACCTGTAGGGGAGCGTGCTGAACTATTATAATTTGATTCTTGGCGAATGAGTGCAGCGAGTAAAGTGGGTGATACGTCATAACGCTCTGCGTTTTGCACGATCATTGGGGATAAACGATTTGCTGTATTTGGAGAAACAGAATAGGCATTTTGTAGTCCTGATGACAATTGATTAGAGCGATTGGCAAATGATCCACTTAAACTACTACACGCAGCCATACTGATTGCAATCACGATCAAACTTATTTGAAGAATCAGCCTTTTTAATTTTTTTATAGATCGTTGTTGATCAGTGTGAATGGAGATGAGTTGCAAAATAATGAACCGTTAGCGTTAAGTTAAATGGATGGTATTAACAGCACATAGATGAGTCAATAACAGTTATTTTATGATATGTGAATATGATAATTGATTAATAAAAAAGCCCCGACATCCTGTCGAGGCTTTCTCATATTTGGTTTCTTGCCGTTAACTCCTGTCAACGACCACATCCTGTGTTTCTTGTTGTTCTGAATGAGACATCCTGTCTCTCTATGATTTATATATTAGACATTTAATGTATTGCTGTATATTCGTCAATCACCGCAAGCGGTGTACGTTTTTGCGTACAAAATTTTATTACATGGAGAGGTGACTTCTACTCGCTACTTTGTAGTGATGTGATATATCACGGTTTTGGGTTGTCATCTTTTCGCCATAAAGACTTCATTTTATTGCAGTAAAAACGTCATCAAAGCTTGTTTAAATTTATTCTAATTTTTACCAAACGTATAAAATTATGAACAAGACAACTTTAGTGATGCTTTTCTGCTGTACCGCTTTGGGTCTGACCGCTTGTAATGATGATAATCAAGAGCAAACTACATCGACAGACACCGTGACAGAACCAACACTTATTTCTTTTGCCAAACTTCCTGTGGCAACTTATGCGGTAGGTCCTGATTCTGGTAAAGCCGTGAGTGGTGCGAATGGCATCTATCCACCGTTTAAAGGACAGCCTGTACAAGGTTTCTCTGCTGCTTTAAAAAATGAAGATGGCAGCTATATGGCGATGGCGGATAATGGTTTTGGTACACAAGATAACTCGGCTGATTTCTTACTTCGGATTTATAAATTAAAACCTGACTTTAAAACCAAAGCGAAAGGTACAGGACAGGTCACTGTACAAAGCTTTATTCAGTTACGTGATCCTAATAAACGTATTTCTTTTGAGATCGTGAATGGAAATACCGCAGACCGCTTATTGACGGGAGCGGATTTTGATCCTGAATCGATGCAACGCGCGGCAGATGGAACGTATTGGATTGGGGATGAGTTTGGTCCGTATCTGTTACATTTCTCAGCAGAGGGAATATTGTTAGATGCACCTATTCCGCTCCCAAATCCATTGAATTCAACACAAGAATTGCGTTCACCACAAAACCAGTTCAATAAAGCCAAGATCAATTATGTTGAACCTTTAGTCCAACGAAGTGGTGGTTTTGAAGGTATGGCGATTTCACCTGATGGTAAATATTTATATCCATTGCTTGAAAAACCCTTGGTGAATGATTCGACGGGGAAATTGTTGATTTCTCAGTTCGATCTCCAGAAAAAAGCCTATACGGGACTGTACTATTGGTTTGTGCTTGATAGTAAAGCGACCAATATTGGAGATTTTCAACTTTTTAATGACAAAGAAGGCATCATCATTGAACGTGATGCAAGTCAAAATAATTTAGGCGGTTATAAGAAGTTGATTCGTGTGAAATTTAACGAACCGAAACAAGCGGTTGCACGTGAAGATCTCGTCGATTTAATCAAAATATCTAATCCTAATGCTCTTTTTGGTACAGTACGAGAAGGAGATATTGGTACAGGTTCTGTATTTGCTTTCCCATTTGAAACCATTGAAGATGTGATTATTGAAAATGGTACAACGTTGACTGTATTGAATGACAATAACTTCCCTGGATCATCAGGACGTAATTCGAAGCAAGCTGATGATAATGAAATCATTCAGATTCGTTTGCCGAAAGCGTTATTTTAAGTTGACGGTAAAAATAGCCGAAATGATCATTCCGCATTTTGGCTGAAAGCGTATACTGATCAGGCATAAGGAGTCCGAATGTCTGAGTCAGTGCTACGCCCAACCCATATTGAATATGGTTCGAAATCGTTTACTGCGATTTTATGGTCTTTGTTCTTTGCTGGTTTTGCATCCTTTTCATCGTTGTATTGTGTACAACCGATGATGCCAATTTTTGCAAAATTCTTTCAGGTCACGCCGACGCATAGTAGTTTTCCATTATCTTTTTCAACCGTTGCTTTGGCGATAGGACTGCTGTTTACAGGCTTTATTTCTGATCGCTTTGGGCGTAAATCAATTATGGTTTGTGCCTTATTCCTCGTTTCGATTTTATTGTTAATCAGTGCCTCATTTCCAGTTTGGGAAATTTTTCTTAGCACCCGTATTTTTATTGGTTTAGCCGTGAGTGGTGTGGCTGCTGTTGCAATGACTTATATCGGCGAAGAAATTGCGCAGAAAGATATCGGTTTTGCGATGGGATTGTATATCTCTGGCACAGCGATTGGCGGCATGGGTGGACGTTTAATTGCAGGGGTATTGGTTGACTTTATTTCTTGGCAATCTGCAACCTATATCATTGGTTTTCTAAATTTTATTATTGCCTGTTTATTTTATTTATTGTTGCCCAAATCAGAGCATTTCAAACCATATCCGTTCCGATTTTCCCATTTTAAAGCAGCGTTTGAGCAAAATTTAAAAGACTCGAAACTACGAATTTTATTTGCCCAAGGCTTTATTTTAATGGGCTGTCTAGTCACAGTTTTTAACTATATTAGTTATCACTTATTAGAAGCGCCATTTCATTTATCACAAACTTGGATTGGTTTGATTTCGATTGCTTATCTTGCTGGAATTTATAGTTCACCGAAAGCTGCGCAATGGGGGTATGAATATGGTCGAGCAAAAGTGCTGCCTTTTTTATTATTTAGCATGATGGTTGGCCTGTTCATTACGCTTATTCCTTCGCTTTGGGCAATTTTACTGGGATTGACGATTTTCACTTTTTCATTTTTTGCGGCACATTCAACTGCAAGTAGTTGGGTCTCAGTGCAAGCTGTGCAATATCGGGCAGTTGCTTCTTCGCTGTATTTATTTTGCTATTACATCGGCTCAAGTTTGCTTGGGAGTAGTGGTGGTTTGGTCTGGGAGCATTTTGGATGGATTGGAATTAATTTGAGTGTCGGAGTGGTCTTAGTGATTGGTTTTGCGCTCGCGATACACTTAATGAAAAAACGAAACTAAAACGACAAATAAAGTCGCATAAACTTGATAAAAGTCCTGAAAATTTAGTAATTTAAATAAGCACCTATTTGGGTGTAGAGATAATATTAAAATTGGGGGAGATAAGATGGAATTACATAGTCGAGTTTATTATAAACATCCTGACTCAACAATCATGGGGCAATTAGAAGTCTTATTTACGACACATCATGGAGATGAAGAAAAGTTCATTCAGACAGCTCTACTGATTAATCCGCAAGCGGATGAGATTACTCAAGAGCTAGTTGATTTGATTGATTCGATTGAACATGATCTTGCGCCAGAAACATTACACTATATTGATGGGTTTGCTGTCCTAGATTTTACCCATGGCTCAAATGGTGATGAAAACATTGAAAATATTTTATTATTTTTAAAAGGATTATTACCTGATATTCATGCTCAAGCTTGGGGCTGTGGTGATGATGATCCATGGGAGTTTTGGTTCAAATTTGATGGCGATGAGCTTATCCGTGAAGATGATGAACCATTGAATGATCCTGATGAAGATGAAGAAATTAAAGCTTCTATTTATACATGGTGGCATCAAGATTTACCTTCTGGAATTAAAGAAGGCTTCTTGAACGAAGAAGAGTAATTATCAACATCTTATGATGCTATTTCCTCCATAAGTTACAAATACTTTTGGGGAAATGCTTCTGTTTGTTTTTTAACCTATAAAAATGAATTGAATTCATGTTAAAATGATCGGCTTTCATCTTTGATGCTATCCCAGCATTTCAGCTAGCCGAGATTCGCAAGCCATGTCTACTGCCTATACCATGCAGACCGCGCCCAAAGCGTTGTTTGATTACGACAAATATTGGGCGTCGTGTTTTGAACCCGCACCATTTTTGCCGATGTCACGAGAAGAGATGGATCAACTCGGCTGGGATGCGTGTGACTTTATTTTGGTCTGTGGTGATGCCTATATTGACCATCCGTCTTTTGTTTCGGGTGTAATTGGGCGTGTACTTGAGGCACAAGGTTTCCGTGTCGGGATCATTGCACAGCCAGACTGGACCAATGCAGAGAGCTTTCGTGTTCTAGGCAAGCCAACCATTGCATGGGGTGTGACTGCAGGGAACATGGATTCAATGATCAACCGTTATACGGCAGATCGAAAAATTCGTTCCGATGATGCCTATTCGCCAAACAATGAAGCAAATAAGCGCCCAGACCGTGCAGCAACAGTTTACTGTCAGCGTTGCCGTGAAGCTTTTCCTGACGTTCCGGTCTTACTCGGTGGTATTGAAGGCAGCTTGCGCCGTATTGCACATTATGATTATTGGTCTGACAAAGTTCGCCGCTCTATTTTGATGGACTCAAAAGCTGATCTATTGATGTATGGTAATGGCGAGCGTGCGATTATCGATGTGATGCATCGTTTAGCCAAAGGTGAGAAAATCCACGAGATTACTGATGTTCGTGGTACAGCATTTATTATTAATAAGCATAATAAAGCATCTAAAGAGAAATTCGTTGAAATTGCCAGTAATGACGTGGATACCATTGGACGTGTTGATCCAATTATTAATCCTTATGTTATGACTGAAGATATTGATGGCTGTGAAGTTGAAAAAGAAAAAGGTAACTCATTAGCGCAGTATCAAAACTTCCAAAAAGAAATCGTTGCCAATCCAATCGTGCGTGAAGGCGACCAACTCGATCCAGATACACAGATTGTGCAGTTAAAGCCTGCACCATCAAAAGCGATTAAACATAAATTACCTCCACGTGAATTGGCTGTGATTCGTTTACCTTCTTTTGAAGCAGTGGCCGACGATCATGTGTTGTATGCCCATGCCAACCGTATCTTGCATCTTGAAACCAATCCAGGCAATGCACGTGCCTTGGTTCAGCGTCATGGTGAGCGGGACGTCTGGATCAACCCACCACCAATTCCTCTGACCACTGAGGAAATGGACTATGTATTTGATTTACCCTATGCACGTTTACCGCATCCTTCTTATGGAAATGCACGTTTCCCAGCCTTTGATATGATCAAATTCTCGGTCAATATCATGCGTGGTTGTTTTGGTGGATGTACCTTCTGTTCAATTACTGAACATGAGGGTCGTATTATTCAAAACCGTTCTGAAGATTCGATTTTGCGTGAAATCGAAAAAATTCGTGATACGGCACCTCAATTTACAGGCATTATTTCGGACTTAGGTGGCCCAACTGCAAACATGTATCGTTTGCACTGTAATGATCCTGAGATTGAAAAGAACTGTCGTAAGCCATCTTGTGTCTATCCAGGTGTTTGTCAAAACCTACACACCGATCATGCGCCTCTTGTTCAGCTTTATCGTAAAGCGCGTGAAATCAAAGGTGTGAAGAAGATTTTGATTGGTTCGGGTCTTCGTTATGACCTTGCGGTATTGAACCCTGAATATGTGAAAGAGCTGGTACAGCATCATGTCGGTGGCTATTTAAAAATTGCACCTGAACATACCGAACAAGGTCCATTGTCGAAGATGATGAAACCGGGAATTGGTACGTATGATCGTTTTAAACAAATGTTTGAGCGTTTCAGTAAGGAAGCAGGGAAGGAACAATATTTAATTCCTTACTTTATTGCAGCGCATCCGGGTACGACCGACTATGACATGATGAACTTGGCGATTTGGTTGAAAAAGAATGGTTTCCGTGCCGATCAGGTACAAACCTTCTACCCATCACCAATGGCCACTGCGACCACGATGTACTACACAGGCAAAAATCCATTGTCTAAAGTGGCACGTTATACTGAAAATGTTGATATCGTGAAAGGTGAAAAGCGCCGTCGTCTGCATAAAGCATTCTTGCGTTACCATGATCCAAATAACTGGCCTTTGTTACGTGAAGCACTGAAAGAGATGGGGCGTTCTGATTTAATTGGTAATTCGAAGCAGCATCTGATCCCAACCTATCAGCCACAAGGTACGGCTGAAGGTGAATATAAATCGGCACGTAAAAAGAACTCAACTGTTGCAGGTGATTCAGCGAAGCGTGGTCAAGCGCAATCTCAGCCACAATCAGGTCAGAAACGTTCACAAAAAGGGCAGATCTTAACGCAACATACAGGTTTACCGCCACGTGAAACAGGTGACAAAAAACCATTCTCAGGAAAAGCAAAACCTAAAGTGAAACCAAAGCGTTAAATGGATAAAAAGAAGGCATTAATCATGATGCCTTCTTTTTTATACATAAATGGTAGGGGAGTCACAATCTGGTTATAAAAGTACAATTTATCGAAACATATACTGACAATATCCGCTTGAATATTTGCCTACTGATGATTATAAATATAGATGCAGGATGCTTTTACGACTTTGGTCGACGAGGGAAACGCGATTAAAAAAATTTAAGTTACACTGCTAAAATGACTTTAACTATCGTTATTACTGATTAAAAAAATGGCTCAAAGCCAAAATGATTATAAAAAATCTAAAGGGATTCGTTAGAAATGTATTATTTCATAACAATAGTTGGATTGCTGTTGATTACAGCACTTGTGTTTCGACGCCTACATCCTAATCGGCGCCAAGATAGTCCATTAAAACGCCGTGGTATTCTCAATATTTCTGAGCAAATTACTTTGATGCGTTTACAAGCTGTATTACCTCGTCATACGATTTTGGCGCATGTTTCTTTTGATGCGCTATTAACAACAAAATTTGCGCATACGCGCCGTAAATATCAAGGTTTAGTTGCTGATTTTGTCGTACTCGATCAGCAACACCAAGTGCTTGCAATTATTGAGATTGCAGACGAGTCATATGTAAATCGTCTGCATCAAAAGCATTATCAAGACAGCTTATTAGAATTAGCGGGTTATCGAGTATTGCGCTATAGCAGTATTCCAACGGAGCAGGAGTTACGTGAGAACTTAGTTCCTGATCTATTTGAACCGATCATGCCTGTTTCAATTACAGCAACCACAATGCCGCAAACGGAACGGGTTATGAAATATAATGTTCTAGCAGCAAAATCATCTTAATTGATTATGGACGTACTGCTGTTACGGTCATTTCGACTAAAACATCTGGTGCATACAGTTTAGATTCTACGCAGGTACGTGCTGGGGGATGACCTTCAGCAATCCATGCATCCCAAACCGCATTCATTGCTGCATAATCGTGTTCAATGTCTTTTAGAAAAATAAGGACAGATAAAATATTTGTTTTGTCTGTACCTGCTTCTGCGAGTAAACGATCGATATTATCTAAAGTTTGTTGTGTCTGTGCAGTAACATCGACACTGGTATCATCTGCCAGTTGACCTGCCAAATGAACTAAATTTCCTGAAATTGCGACTTCGCAATAACGTGAAGTGACATGCAGTCTTTGCACAGTCATAAAGAATTACCTAATTAAAATGGATAACTAGAATTGTACTTGATGACATTTTGTCGCTGTGTAATTTTGTTTAAACCAAACTCAATAAGTTTCTATTTCCATTAAATTACGCTGTTGAAAAAACAAAATACAATGTTGTTGTGGACAAATAATCATATTACCGAGGTTAAGAAATTGGATTTTGGCTTGGCGTAGCCGATTTAGACAAGTTGCTATAGAACTGTGCATTGGGCAGAGTTGTTTTATTTGGCTTAATGCTGAATAAGTAGTTTGGTACATCATTGTATTCCTATCAATATGATTTAGTGCTTGGGCGAAATGAGAATTTCACCCAACTCGATTTATATGGTTTGTTGTTCTGATTGATACCAATTGACATGACGAGTAATAAACATGACGCAGGCGATAAGAATGAAGGAAAGAATAGAACCAAATAAAAAGGTTTTACCGCTAGATTGCAGAAGTAGATACATCATGCCGTATAGCGTACTCAGCAAAAGACCAAATAGTAATGCTGCTTTATAACCTTGAACAACAAAGTACAAATACCATGTAATTAAACTGATACAGGCAATTGCAGCGACTAGATAAGCCCATGCAAACGCATAATATTCACTGATTGAAAGTAATAATACAAAGAACACGCCTTGAGCCATAGCGACTAACGCATATTGGATAGGGTGAATTTTAAGGCTTTTTAAAACCTCGAATAAGAAGAAGCACCCAAAGGTAATAATAATGATCATGATGCCATATTTAATCGCGCGATCAGTTTGGGTATAGATATTTACAGGTTCTATAAATTGAGTAGAAATCCCTGAGATATTCGATAATGTGGTTGTAGCATAGGATGTTACGCTATCAGCAGCACGTGCTGCTTCGAGTGCCGCCATTGCAGCGCCTGAATTATTTAACACATCATAAATGCACTGGCTGTTTTCACACTTCGAAACACTGTCTAAATTACGCTTACCTAAAGCGATATTTTTCCAATCAGCTGAAAATTCTTGTTTTTTGCTGGACTTCTTAAACGGTAGACTTTGCCCATCATATTTGATATCAGCCCAATTGCCTGTGGCGTGATAGGTCATTTCATAACTGGTGGGAAGAAATGTAAATTTATTCAGTCCTTCTAGCTTGAATTGCAGATTGAATTTAAACCCTTGTTGAAATTTTTGGACTAACTCAGGATATTGTTTTGCGGTGATATGCATCAGATCAAAGCCTTGTTGACCTTGGCTTTGTTCAGCAAAGTCGAATTTATAGGCTTTACCATCAATATTAAACATGGGTTTGGCATTTAACCCACGTGCATCCTGAATCGGGAAAATAATTTCAGCCTGATCCCAGAGATAGTTACGTTGAGATTCATTGCCGACCGCTTTAAATACTCCCTTACCAGACATCGTATTTTGATAGCTGATGGCTTTATAAATATTACGCTTGTAAGTGCTGTCTGATACGTCAAATTGTGCTGTCCAGTCTGCTGTTTCTGCTCCTAAAGTAACAAAAACGGTTTGAGTACAATCATAAGTCTTCTTTTCTTCATTGGTACATTTGGTTTGCATTTGATAAGGAAGTTTTAAATAAGGTGCAATGACTTGCTGTGGTCGGATTTGTTCATTGGCAATATCTTTGATGACTTGTTGTTGATAGCTTTGGCGTTCAGTCACCAAGTTGGAAATAAAGAAAAGACCAATATAAAAGACCAAAATCAGAAACAGAATTGCTCCTATTTTGAGGTTAATAAAATTACGGCGCATGGTGGAATCCATTGTCATTGTGATATGACAAGTATCCTGAATTGAGATGCGCTTCGGATGAGTTCCGCTTGAAGCTTATGTGAAGTTTGTATGAAGTGTTAGTGTGACCAGTACGCCAGAACTATGATTTCCTAAGAAATCGAGAGTATTTTTTGAGATATTTTGAATGCTAATTTTGCCCTTATGTTGCTGAATAATTTGCTGCACGATGCTAAGACCAATTCCTGTACTTCGTTGTTGGTTGTGCGGACGTGGTAGTGAAAAATAAGTCTCAAAAACACGCTTCAATGCGTATTCAGGAATCGCTTCAGCCTCATTAAAAAAGGAAATTTGAATGCTGTTCATAATGCTATGCTCTTTCACTTGAACTGCAATTAAGCCTTGTTCAGGGCAGAAATCTCTCGCATTATCCAATAGATTATTGAGGGCTTGTTTTAACCAAAATGGGTCAGCATAAATTGAGCAATGTTCAGGAAGATCAAGCCGTATCCGTATTTGTTTACGCTGTAATGCACTTTGTTGTTGCTGAAAAGATTGTTGAATCAGCGTGCTTATATCGAGCATTTGAAATTCTAAAACATGCTGATTTTTTTCGAGCCGCGTCAGTAATAGCATGCGTTCGATTAAGGATTGTAGACGCTGACCTTGTTGCACAATATGTGTTGCAAACTGCTGTTGATCTTCTAAAGGTAGATCATCCTGTAATAATTCTGCACTGGCTTGAATGGCAGTTAGTGGGCTTTTCAGCTCATGGGTGAGTGTATTGACATAATTTTCAACGTAGGCACGATCTTCCAGTTTTTCTCGCATGTCACTGAGGGCTTGGGTTACTTGATTCAGCTCTTTGGCTGAATAGAAAAACGGTGCTTGATTGACAGGAGCGAGTGCTTGGGCATAGCGTCGTACTCGGTCGATACTATGTTTGAGCCAATAAGCCACCATACTGGCAAGTAATAAACTAAGTGCCACAATCCACAAGGCTTGATGAATGAGTTGTTGTTCGGCACGTTCAATATAAGGTTGTACGGATTGATTTGGTTTCCCGATACTCACCACACCGAGCAATTGTTGTTTATAGATAATGGGTGCAGCAATGTGCATGACGCTGCTACTTCGATCATTGGGATTGGTTGCAGTAGAGCGTGCGCCGTATTTGCCACGTAGCGTTAGGTAAACATCATTCCATTTAGAATAATCTTGCCCAACGGCTTGTCCTTCGGAATCGTAGATGACAATCCCCTGTTGATTGGTAATATATAGTTGTTGGTTAATTTCATCTTTTTTATGTTGCCAAATCGTCGCATCAAGTTGACGTGATAAAGCAGCTTGAATCTTCTGATCGAACTCAGGGGTATTGACCTGTTGTTGATGTACATCTTCGGCAATCAGTTGCGCAATAATATTGGCATTTTCAGCCAGTGTATCTTCAACCACTTGTCGTACATTGGGTTTGACTTGTTGGGTCAGGGTATAGGCAATAAAGCTGAGACTCAGTACCACCACCAAGCTAAAGAAAAACCAAATGCGGATAAAGATGGACATAATAAAAGTGGAGTTTTAATTGTTGTGTTTGAGTTTAATACTAATCGAACTAATTAGTGTGGGTAAATTGAAAAATGGGCTAGAAAATATTAAGATTCATCATCATAATTTTTTAAAAATGATAAATTTAAGGAAATAATTTTGAATAAGATAATCTTAATTTTTAGTTTGTTATGTACTACAAGCTGCTTTGCAATAAATCCTGATCAAGAATATATGATGTTCTTAAAAAAATATGAAGAACTCTCTAATTTGAATGATGCTAAAGAAATGGATATGTATGCTGATGATGCAAAAATTACGATGAAAGGAATTGCATCTGATGGTATAGAACGTTCGATGAGTATGTCAGGTAAGAAAGCAAAAGAATTCTATTTAGAAAATATGGAAATAATTAAAAAAATAGGGTCTCAAATAAAATTTAGTAATGTAACCGTAGTTAGAGGTCAGAACTCTACAAAAATAAAAGCTTCAAGGTATGGTAATGAAAAATGCTATACTGATAATGACTATTATATGGTAGTAACTAAAAAGGAAGATAAAAAGCTTTATATCACAGAAGAATATTTGACAATACCACAAGAAAACCTATGTAAAGAAGGGATCAAAGATGATTTGGCTCTTCAATTATCTTTATATGCAAATTTTATGCAGAAAAATCTTCCAATGCAGGTTGATAGAGAAACGAATTTAGAAAAAATTACTGCTCAAGATAAAGAGCTGATATTTGTTTTTCGATTTATTCATTTTACAGCAAATGATTTTTCAAAAGAGCAATGGGAAATTAATGGAGTCCCACAACTTATTCAAAATATCTGTAAAGATATACCTATGAAAGAGCGATTGGATAAGGGCGCACAACTTAATTTTAAAGTTTATTATTCAGATTATACTCCTATTACTGATATTAAAATGACGAAGCAGGATTGTAGTATTTAATTAACTTTGAATTAAACTATACCCAAACCCCCGATGGGTTCGAATCGGATCATCAGGGGTAATCTGTTTGAGTTTTTGCCTTAGACTTTTGATATGAGTATCAACCGTCCGTTCCAAACTATGTTCAGGATGTTCCCAAATGTGATCCATGAGTTGTTGACGGCTAAACACTTGTTCTGGATGCTGAATTAGTAAAAACAACAAACGATATTCATAACGCGTCAACTGCAACATTTGCCCATGATATTGAATCTGTAGTGATTGTGGATTGCACGTCCATGTCGCAGATTGCAGGGTGATTTCTGTTGGCGTGATGGGTGGTTGTGATGGCGTATTTTGCGTTTGTACTTCCATTCTGCGCCATATCGCTTTGATTCGTGCCACAATTTCACGTGCGCTAAAAGGCTTGGTGCAATAATCATCAGCCCCGATTTCTAGACCAACAACACGATCAATTTCATCATCACGCGCGGTTAAAAATAATAAAGGTGTTTGATATTTTTGACGCAGTTGTTTGCAGACTTCGAAACCATTGAGATCAGGTAAACCCACATCTAAAATAATAAAATCAAAGGATTGTTGCGCAAGTAATTCGAGTGCTTGCATTCCTGTATTTGCCCAACTGACACTCCAACCTTCACGTTCAAGCGCATAACGAAGGGGCAGCACAATCGCAGCTTCATCTTCAATACAGAGAATTTGTTTTTGATTCATAATGATCAGTAATCAATATTTTCTAATTTTATGTTGTTAGTTTAACTGAAGTCAGGAAAGAGGAAAGCCGTATTCAGAATTTTTATAAAAGACAAATAAGAAAAGGACACCTGAAGTGCCCTGTAATATTCGGATTTGATCGTCACGCCAACCACAGGAGCAAATGCTAAAAGCGAGGATTTCTTTAGCAAAGGCAAGTAACAAGGATAAAGTTACTGCGCCGCTTAGAGTACTGAAAACCGAATAAAAAGCAAACATAAATTTTAGTCTGAATCGTGCTTTTGTGTAAAAAAACGACACTACCATAAAGAAAGCTGTGATTCTTGCTGCAAGGGTTGTAATTGATAGACGCCTACGCCGACTAAACGGAATTGAAACGTAGGGTCAATATGCATTTCATTCAGTAGTTGAAAGATGACTTGTGCTAAGTCTTGTTCAGATTGTAGCGCTTGTTTGAAGCTTTTACTGTGCTGTAAGACCTGAAAATTTTTTAATTTTAGTTTGACGCTCACACCGCGAGCCGTGAGTTGTTTCTTATTCAAACTTCGCCATACTTGTTCAGCTAGGGGCTGCCATGTGTGACGACATTGCTCAAGTGTGTAATCATCGTCAAAGGTAATCTCTTTTGAAATTTGTTGGCGTTCTCGCTCGGCTTTGACGGGACGATGATCAATCCCTTGAGCATATAAATATAGTTGTTTGCCGTATTTTCCAAAATGATGAATCAGGACATTTTCTTCGATCTTTTGTAGATCACCGAGCGTATGTAAATTCAACTGATTCAATTTTTCGTGTGTGACTTTACCAACTCCTGGAATTTTATTGAGGGCTAAATCCTGAATAAAATTGAGTACCTGATGGGGCTTAATCACAAATAAACCGTTGGGTTTGTTCCAATCAGAGGCAATCTTTGCCAAAAATTTATTGGGTGCTACACCAGCGGATGCAGTGAGTCCTGTCACCGCAAAAATATCAGCACGAATTTGTGCTGCGACTTCAGTCGCACTGGGAATATTCTTTAAATTTTCAGTGACATCCAAATAAGCTTCATCTAAAGATAAGGGTTCAATCAGGGGGGTATATTGTTGGAAAATTTGATGAATTTGTGCTGAGACTTCACGATATTTTTCAAAATTAGGCTCAATCACCACAACCTGAGGGCAGAGTTTTTTAGCTTGCCCCATCGACATGGCAGAGCGTAGACCAAAGACACGAGCAGGGTACGATGCTGCTGCGATTACGGCACGAGGGTGATGTGAAGAAATCACCACAGGTAAGCCGTTGAGATCAGGGCGTTCTCTGAGTTCAACCGATGCATAAAAGGCATCCATATCAATATGGATGATTTTGCGCAGCTCATTTGGCATCTACGATGCCTTGTTGTTTTAAAAAGATTCGCCACTGTTTTGGCGATTCTGCATAGACATTCAGATCGACAGGTTTGGGAATTCCATCTATCTTTCCACTTTGGCTATGCTGCCAAAATAGCCATTGTCGTCCATCTTTGAGTTCAGGTTTACCCTCATAATCTCTCACCCATAACGGGGTATTGCTAAAACTACCCATGAGTACAATGTGATAAAAAGTCTTGGAAATATAAAAGATAGGCTGTTTGCCATAATGTTTATGGAGTTGATCATTCATGATCTGAATTTCTTTGAGTAACTGCTCTTTGGTATAGGTATTAATACAACTACTGTCATATTCAAGATCAATCACAGGCGGTAAGGCATCTGCTTTCTTTGGCACAGTAGCGATAAAATTTTCAGCCTGAACGGTGCCATCACGGCAGAGACGATAGAAATGATACGCACCGACATGTAAACCTCTTTCACGTGCTTTAAGCCAGTTTTGCTGAAAGTTACGATCCTTAAAATCACCGCCTTCAGTGGCTTTGAGATACACGAATTGATATTGCATCGGAGAGATTTTTTTCCAGTTAATCTCACCTTGATGATGTGAAACATCAAATCCACGGATTGAATAGTTTTGTGCTACGGCTTTTTGTTGATAGAACACACCGAAATAACTCACAAGCCCAAGCATCACTGTTAAAGCAATACTAGTCAGTGCTGGATAATACTGAGAGAGTGGATACTTTGGTATTTTCTTTGCCATAATGAGGTTTTGTACTATGCAATATCGAGTTGAGTGCTAGATTTACAGTATGGATCATACATTGATTGTACTCGGTTTAGCTTTTAGATTGATCATCTGATGGCTCAATTGTTCCACAAATTTACATGATGTATTGAGAGTAATCCTAGACATTCTCTTATGGAGACTCGTCGGTGGTCTCTTTCGGAATTTGCCAAAAGATCAACGCCGTAATGATGTTAATACAACCCAGTGTCATCAAGGTGGCATGGAAAGCACTGCTAATCGATGTCGTTGAAAAGTGCTGACTGAATAGATTAATCAATGTGCCTGCCATTGCGACACCAATACTCATAGACAGCATCATAATCATTGATAAAAAGCTATTACCACTGCTGGCATCGTGTTGAGGCAAGTCTTTCAGAGTCAGGGTATTCATGCCCACAAATTGTAGTGAGTTCAACGTACCAAAGAGAAACAGATGCAAGACTTTCAGCCAAAGTGGCGTTATTTCGGTCATTAACGAGAAACTGGCGATACATAATCCGACCAAGATGGTATTGGTGAGTAGAAAACGACGATACCCTACACGTTGAATTAATGGACGAATAATTGGTTTCGAAAATAATGAACCCAAGACCAATGGAATCATCATTAGTCCTGTAATGAAAGCTTCAAAGCCAAAGGCGACTTGTAACATCAAAGGCAAAATAAAAGGAATAGCATTGCTGCCTAAACGCGCGAAGAAATTACCTAATACACCGATCGAGAAGATTTTGTAACGGAATAGACGCCCATGAAATAGCGCATTTTGATGGGTATGCGCATGATAGGCATAACTAACTGTGGCAATCATGCCAATCAACAATAAGCTGATACTGACAAGATTTGAATATTGTGATGCAGCAATATTTTCAATCCCTAAAGACAGCCCCACCATTGCCACCATGAGTAAAATAAAACCGCTTAAATCGAATGCTTTGACCGTTGGCTCTTTCTGATTCGGCATGATTTTCAATGTCATGATCATACCGAGAATACCCATCGGAAGATTAATCAGAAAAATCCAATGCCATGTTGCGACTTCAACTAACCAACCGCCTAATGTAGGTCCCATCAGTGGACCGATTAGCCCTGCCAAACTCATGAGACTCATGGCTGAAAGAAATTGGGAGCGTGGAATTAGCTTTAATAAAGCCAAACGGCCTACAGGCATCAGTAATGCACCACCGATGCCTTGAATCACACGGAAAAACAGGAGTTGTTCTAGATTTTGAGACAAGCCACATCCCAATGAGGCCAAGCTGAAAATCACCATAGAGCTGAGATAAATATTACGAATCCCAAAACGATCGGCTAACCAGCCACTCAAGGGAATACAGGCTGCAACAGATAATACATAGGCGACAATCACACTATGCATTTGTAATGGATTTTCATGAAGCTGAACAGCCATGGCTGGTATTGCCGTGTTGACGATGGTGGTGTCTAGGGCTTGCATGAAAAAGCCAATCGAAACGAGGAGTACCAATAGGCGAAATTCAGGTTGTACCGTTTGATGAGTGGTCGTTGTCATAGCCGTGGCAAATGAGAATTCAGTTTTAGTTTAAAGTAACTGTATTTGAAATAAAGACAAAAATTGTCAAAGAGTGGTCATGGAACTGACATTAAAGTGTCATTGAGTTCAAAGATTAGAGTACTTCGTTATATTGATGTGCACCGAGATAAATTCGTTTTTCAATTGCTGTAGTTAAGAAAGGATTGCTATTTTGAATGCACACTTTTAATGACTATAAAATCTTGTTTAATGATCTCGATTGCACGCTTTACGATTGCTGCACTCCTTGCTTGAAGTCCAACCACGCGGCTTAGACTGAGTCCAGATAAAATGTATTTTTGCCCATAACTAAAACATCATCAAATGATGATGTCATATGGAAAGGCTTCCGTTTATTTGTTATTGTATGAAATAGAACAAGATACAGGATAACCATCATTAAAATGACTTGCATCTAAATTAAAAAGATAACCATAGCGGATGATATGCTGAGCCGTTGCGGAAGAACTATTTTTTCCATATTTATTAATTCTACTTGCCAACTCATTAATCACAGTCGGTACACGGTGATCTATATTTCGCCAAACATCTTTGCAGGCATTAAAAGCATCAGTTTTTGATTGTTCATAACTTTGATTATCTCGTATTTCAACAAGAAAATTACTCCAATTTTCTGAGTCTATATTTCTCGTAATTTTAATACTATACCAGTTCTCATAGGTCTTAAATTTACTATCAGAAGGGATATGCTTAGATAAAAGTCTTAGCTCTGTCGCATTGCTGTTATAGCTTGCTTGCGCATTTGGAAAACTGCTAATGACAACTTGAACAAGTTGAAGGAAATCAAGCTGGGCTGGTGGGTCAGATTTAGCATGGTGCTTTTTTACATAAGGAATGATGGTGGCTTTTGATGGCTCAACACTAGGTTCATCTTGTTTATTACAAGCTGCTAATAATATCACGCTTAATAATAATAGTTTTTTCATTTTATCCTTCAAATAACCAGAGTATGGTTTTAACAATACTAGTTACGAATAAAATTGGGGGTTAGGACGTGAAAGAGGGTTGTTACGGAGTCATTTAAGCAAATCGAGGATAAAGTATCATGCCGATGATTGAAGCGATACTCCGTCTCTTTAAGATGCAAATAAAACATCTTCTTGTCAATTCCATTAAACTTGCTGAGCCATTTTTTCGCATAGCCCGAAAAGGATTCTATACCGTTAATATGACGTTCTCTACAGGCAAATTCAATGCCACTGTGATTTACTTTGAAGCTGTCAAAGATCCATAAAAATTAGTCGCGGCTAATAAGTTAGGTGGTTCAACCACAGTTTGCCCAGTCAATACACAATAGGCGGACATTAAAGAGAGCGGATCAGACTGATCCGTTTCAACAAAATTTAGAGTTAAATCACAAATTGTTTTGGTGTTTTTAGGTTTTGAATAACGTTGAAAATTTCATCTAGACTTTGACAAATAATCACTTTGGCACGATGTTGCGGAGGTAAAAAACCTTCTTCTACCGCATGATCCAGTTGTGCAATCAGTGCATCATAGAAATGATTAACGTTATAAATGATGATCGGTTTTTGGTGCTGATTGAGTTGTCCCCAAGTCGCTATTTCTAAAATCTCTTCAAAAGTACCTAAACCACCAGGTAAAGCAATAAAAGCACTGGCACGTTCAGCCATTAAAGCTTTACGCTCATGCATGGTTTGGACGACATGCAACTCCGTTAATTTATTGTGCGCAATTTCGTAGTCCAACATAAATTCAGGAATCACACCGACAACTTCACCGCTATGTTCCAATACAGTATCTGCAACTTGTCCCATTAAACCAATACTGGCACCGCCATAGACGATTCCAAAACCTTGGTTGGCAATATGTTGTGCTAATTCAATCGCTTTCTCACGATAAATGGGTTTGTTGCCTGTACGAGAACCGCAATATAAAGCAATCAGAGATTGAGTGGTTTTTCTGGGAGTAGAAGAAATGGTTTTTTTATCTGTCATTCTAAATACGCTATTCATTTGGTTTATTTTCACCTTATCATTTTCATTGTGCTTGTCTAGGCTAAATGACTTTTATGACAGTTTAATGCACACTTTACATACAATGTGCTTTTACAAACTTTAGAAAGAATTTGAAAACATCACCCACATAAAATAGATGAATTTCGATGAAATCTTGCCTATACTGAAAATCCTTTTATTAATTTATGTCCCTCTATGAGTAGTGGTTGTTGTCGCTCCGCTTTGATCTTATTTCCTAAAAAAAATGTTTTGGCTGTTTGTGCCGATCTTTTAAATGTTCAATTTAATAACGATATTGCTGATTTTGCAGAGGAGTCATTTTAATGATGTTCGAATGGATGTCTGACCCTTCTGCATGGGTAGGTTTAGCAACGTTAGTGGTACTAGAAATTGTACTGGGTATTGATAACCTTGTTTTTATTGCAATTTTAGCAGAAAAGCTCCCGCCAGAACAACGTGATACTGCTCGTAGAGTTGGTTTGATTCTCGCTTTATTAATGCGTTTGGGATTACTCGCTGCCATTGCATGGGTGGTAACGCTGACTGAACCATTATTTTATGTGTTCGATCATGCTTTCTCTGGACGAGACCTGATTCTATTATTCGGTGGTGTGTTCTTATTATTTAAGGGAACCATGGAGCTGCATGAACGAATTGAGGGTCATCAAACGCATAAAGAAGAAAATCCTGTACATGCGACTTTCTGGATGGTTATTGTTCAGATTGTCGTTTTGGATGCAGTTTTCTCTTTAGATAGTGTGATTACTGCGGTTGGTATGGTGAAGCACCAAAGTGTCATGATGCTCGCCATGATTATTGCTGTAGGTATTATGCTGTTGGCAGCAAAACCTCTCATGGACTTCGTCAATAAGCATCCAACAGTGGTCATTCTGTGTCTTGGCTTCTTGATGATGATTGGTTTCTCATTGGTGGTTGAAGGCTTTGGTTTCCATATTCCGAAAGGCTACTTATACGCTGCGATTGGTTTCTCTGTATTAGTTGAAATGGTCAACCAGACCATGCGTCGTAATCAAGAGAAATTAGTCACGACGACAGATCTACGTTACCGTACCGCATCAGCAGTATTGCGTATGCTTGGAAACAAAGGTAATGGCAGTTCAGAAGGGCAAAATAAAGAAGTGGGTGATGTTCTCGCAACTCAAGCCTATGCCAACGAAGTGTTTGATGAAGACAACGGTGTTTACCACAGTGTACTCGTACAAGGGGTTTTAGGATTATCTGAACGACCTGTAAAGTCGGTAATGACACCACGTCCTGAATTAGAATGGTTAGACCTAGACGCTGATCCAGCAGAATTGAAAGAACGTTTAATGGCAATGACCCATTCGCGGTTGATTATTGCGCGTGGTGAGTTAGATAATATTGAAGGTATTGTATTAACTCATAAAGTACTCAATGAATACATTGAAACTGGATCAATTGATTTCAGCAAACACCTACGTGAACCCGTTATTGTGCATGAAAATGCGCAAGTCTTGATGGTGATGGAACAATTACGTCAAGCACCATTGCAGTTGGCAATTGTACTGAATGAATATGGTTCAATTGAAGGAATTGCCACACCGATTGATGTGTTAGAAGCTATCGCAGGTGAATTCCCTGACGAAGATGAATTGGAAGCTGTGGCTGCCAGTTTGGATGATGGTTCAATGTTATTAGAAGGTTCAACTGACATTCGCCATGTATCACTGTTATTAGGTAAAGATCTGGTTGATGAAAGTGAAGAGTATTCAACTTTATCTGGTTATGTGTTATTCCATTTAGGTCGTTTACCTGAAAATGGGGAAATGGTCGAAGCTGATGGCTATCGCTTTGAAGTTGTGACAATGGATGGGCACAAGATTGAAAAAGTGCGTATTATTGCCAAAGAAAAGTTAGCCGATAAATAATTAAATTTGTTCTAGATAGCCTCTGAGTTTTACTATCGTGATTGCGGTAGTTTTGCTCAAGGCTATTTTTATTTGAGTATTGAAATGACATCGACGGACAATTGCCCATGTGGAAATGGGCTATATGTAACATGCTGCCAGCCTTTGCATTTGAAACAACAATTTGCTCAAAATGCAGAGCAATTAATGCGTTCGCGTTACAGTGCTTTTGCTTTACAACAGATTGATTATATTTTGCAAACCACCGCTTTGGGGCAGCAAGCTGCTTTGGATCGAGATGCAATTGCAGATTGGAGTCAATCCAATCAGTGGCTAAAATTAGAAGTCGTGCAGCACCAGCCAAAACTAGATAAAACCCATGCCTTGGTAGAGTTCAAAGCGCATTACTGTGATAAAAATCAGGGTAACAAACAGGCGCATATTCATCATGAAATTTCACATTTTGTTTTGCATCAACAACACTGGTACTTTCTTGATCCAACCTTGGATATGCAAATCACCATGAAACAGTCCTGTATTTGTGGTTCAGGGAAAAAATTTAAACAATGTTGTGCACAATTCATCTAAGTTTGCCTTAAAATAGCGCACACTTTGATGCCTGATTTAGGGATGTCGGCAGATGTTACTGACCGTGATTTATATTATTGCCATTACTGCGGAAGCAATGACGGGAGCGTTATCTGCGGGACGACGGAGTATGGATTGGTTCGGGGTAACGTTGATTGCCTGTGTAACCGCATTGGGCGGTGGTTCAGTTCGAGACGTGTTATTAGGACATTATCCTTTAACTTGGGTGAAGCATCCTGAGTATTTGGTTCTGACGTGTTGTGCTGCATTTGTCACGATTATTATTGCAAAATGGATGCGTCATTTACGCAGTGTATTCTTATTACTCGATGCCATGGGCTTAATTGGTTTTACGATTATTGGCTGTCAAATTGCATTGTCGATGGGTCATGGTTTTGTGGTTTCTGCGGTTGCGGGTGTTTTAACAGGGGTATCAGGGGGTATTTTGCGTGATATTCTTTGTAATGATGTACCTTTAGTGTTCCGCCGTGAATTGTATGCCAGTATTTCCTTTGTTGCAGTAATCTGCTATTGGGTCTGTTTGGAAATTGGATTGCAGCACGATCTTACCGTGATTTTCACCTTAGTATTTGGTTTTACTTTACGTGTAATTGCCATTTATTTTGGTTTGGAAATGCCGAAATTTATTTATAAAGAGGATGATGCTGAGTCTGCTTCTTCAATAGATGAGCATTGAAATGAATAATGATGTGCTTAAACAATTAAGACAGCAGATCAAGACTTTTAGTGATTCTGTTAGTCAAAATAAAAGTAAGAGTGCTTTTTCTACAATTATTTGTATAGATTAGTTACTTATGTTCGAAGCGTCATAATTTGACGCTTCGATCTTTATCCTTGTACTTTTATAAATTTAAGCACTTTATACTTTAAAAAAAGATATAGGGTAGATAGATAAATGTCTAAAAATTTAGAAGTCAAAATAATTTCACCTAATCACCCTGAATTTAAGGATTTATTGGAGGAAGGGAAACTTGGATTGGGGAACAATCCAATAGAGTGTGTACTTCGTAATATTTCTTATCCAGATGTGAAAAAAGTGCGAGAAAAGACCTATTTATCCCAAGAGGAGTTCGCTGCACGTTTACATATAGATCTGAAAAAGCTTCAAAATTGGGAAAGTCGGGAGCGATCTCCAACGGGTTCAGTGTTGCTTTTACTTCGTATCTTAGATATTCAACCTGAATTAATTTTTAAGTGATCATATTTTATAGAAAAGAGAACAATAGTGAACCATTTGACATTTAAAAGCTTAATGAAATTAATTGAAAATAGTCCTTTAGATGAAAATAGTAGAGTTAAGTATGTTCGCCATAAGGATAAGAAACGATTCTTAGAGCTTTCTGAACATATCGTTCCTAATATTTCAGAGTTAGAGGATTATCAAAGTGAACAGCGTAAAGATGTATTTAAAAATTTAGATTACATTATTTCTTTTATTGGTTTTGACGGTCGCAAGTCCTTATTTTGGGGAGTATTTAAAGTCCACAGTGGGAGATATAACCCAGAGAAAGATCAGTATGAGTATGATCTTGAAGAAATGCCTCAATTTAATGCGCTAAAATTTAGATTAGTTATTGATTGGGGTGATGCAGAAAGATCATGGCATCAACATTATCATAATACGGATAAAAAAGTAATAGAGTTATATTCTGATCAACCTATGGAAAAGTTTCCAGGATATGAACATATCCATTTGTCATGGAATCAGTTGAAATATGTCATTGATAAGGAATCATGGAAAATCGCTTTACAGAATCAAAAAGCTGTTTATCTCATTACCGACATTTCTAATGGAAAAATGTATGTAGGGTCGGCATATGGTGAAAATATGCTTTTAAATAGATGGCAAAATTATATCAAAAGTGGGCATGGTGGAAATATTCAGTTAGAAAAACTGAGTCGAGAATATATTGAAAATAACTTTAAATTTTCTATTTTAGACATTTTTAAATCAACAACTGATGATCAAGTCATATTAAATCGAGAAAGTTGGTGGAAGAATACATTACTTACGAGAACATTTGGTTATAACGCTAATTAATTAAAAGAATGGTGAGTATCAAAGCGGTACTCATCATAGGAAATGATGGATCAAGTTATCCCTATACAAAGACACCATTTGACGTTTAAACAACAACAAGGGGTTGTCACAAGGCATTCATCCACATAGCATACAAAACATTGACGATAACAATGATTTTGGATGACTTGCTGAAATGACCAGCCTTGCACACCATGCAACCGAAAACCGCTCCGTAGCCGAATTCACAGAACAAGCTTACTTAAATTATGCCATGTACGTGATTATGGATCGTGCACTGCCGCATATCAGCGATGGTTTAAAACCTGTACAACGTCGTATTGTCTATGCAATGAGTGAGCTGGGTTTAAAATCGACTGGCAAGCCCAAGAAATCAGCCCGTACCGTTGGTGATGTACTCGGTAAATATCATCCGCATGGTGACTTAGCCTGTTATGAAGCCATGGTGTTAATGGCACAGCCATTCAGCTACCGTTATCCATTGATTGAAGGTCAAGGCAACTGGGGTTCACCTGATGACCCTAAGTCATTTGCTGCAATGCGTTATACCGAAGCCAAACTGTCTGCTTATAGTGAATTATTACTGAGCGAACTTGGACAGGGTACTAGTGAATGGCAAGATAACTTTGATGGTTCGATGAAAGAACCGATTACTTTGCCTGCACGTATTCCCAATATTCTACTGAACGGTACTACGGGTATTGCGGTAGGGATGGCAACCGATATTCCACCGCATAACTTACGTGAAGTGGTCAAAGGCACGATTGCACTGATTCGAAATCCTGAAACCACTGATGAAAAATTAGCAGAATATATTCCAGCCCCCGATTTACCGACCAAAGCTGAAATCATTACACCACCAGAAGAATTACTAAAAATCCAAACCACAGGGCGTGGTAGCTATCGTGCGCGTGCAGTGTATACGGTCGAAAAAAATGAGATTGTGATTACTGAACTACCTTATCAAGTTTCAGGTTCAAAAGTCGTCACGCAAATTGCGGATCAGATGATTGCGAAAAAGTTACCTTTGGTGGCAGATATTCGTGATGAATCAGATCATAAAAATCCAACACGCTTAGTCATTGTATTACGTTCTAATCGTGTAGATGCTGAAACTGTGATGAGCCATTTATTTGCAACCACTGATTTAGAATCAAGCTATCGTGTCAATCTAAACATGATTGGTGCAGATGGTCGTCCGCAAGTCAAATCGATTCGCCGTATTTTGTTGGAATGGATTGAGATCCGTAAGCAAACCGTAACGCGCCGTTTGCAATACCATTTAACTAAAATCGAAAAGCGTTTGCACATTTTGGCAGGTCTTTTAATTGCTTATTTAGATATTGATACTGTAATTCGGATTATTCGTGAAGAAGATCAGCCAAAACCTGTTTTGATACAGCACTTTGCGATAGATGATATTCAGGCTGAAGCGATTTTGGAGCTCAAGCTTCGTCATTTGGCTAAACTTGAAGAAATGGAAATCCGCCGTGAACAAGAAGAACTGGAAGCAAAAGCTGCCATTATTCGCGAGCAACTTGCAAATCCTGAATCATTGAAGAATTTAATTATTGGTGAGTTAAAAGAAGACGCGAAAAAGTTTGGCGATGATCGCCGTTCACCGATTGTTACTCGTGCAGATGCGGTACAAATCAAAGAACAAGATTTAATGCCTGCGGAAACGGTAACTGTGGTCTTATCAGAAGCAGGTTGGGTGAGAGCTGCCAAAGGTGGTGATGTTGATGCAGCAAATCTAAATTTCCGTGCAGGTGATCAATATTTGAGTCATGCAGTCGGAAAAACCAATCAACGTGTCTACTTTTTAGATGAAACAGGGCGGAGTTATGCGCTGCCGATTAGTAGTCTCCCTTCTGCACGTGGCTTAGGCGAGCCATTGAGTTCGAAACTTGCACCAGCTAGCGGCGTGTCATTTATTCAAGTATTTGTTGATGAAGACAGTAATGAGTTACTTGCTGTCAGTTCAAATGGATATGGATTTAAAACGCAAGCGGCGCAGTTAGATACGAATGCTAAAGCAGGTAAAGCCTTTTTGACAGTCGCAGATCAGGCAACAGCTTTACCTTTATTGCCAATTCAACAAGCCACACATGTTGCAATCCTGAGTTCATCAGGGCGGTTATTGATTATTGATTTAGCTGAATTACCGATTCTAAATAAAGGAAAAGGTAACAAGTTGATACAACTTGATGAAAAAGAGCAAATTTTATCCATGACAACACTTAGTTTAGATGAAATAATCCAAGTCGCTGCAGGACAACAACACCTTAAACTGAAAGGGGATGATCTCCAAAAATATATAGGAAAAAGAGCAACAAAGGGGCAACTTTTACCACGGGGATATCAAAAAGCAAATAGACTCCTCATTCAGAGATAAGGCTAGTATTCTGTGATAAAAATACGTTATATATGACAAGGTATTCATATTATTTGAATAGATTGACAGGGCAATTTCAAAAGTTAAAAAAAAGTTTTGTCATGGAAAGTAACGTCGTTACATTTTTAAGGATTACTACTCGGAGATAATGGCATTATGGAAAAGATTTGGTTTGCAGAATACCAAAAGACAGGAATTCCAGAAACAGTTGCGCTGCCTGCTGAAAACACCTCACTTGTTGATATTTTTGAACGCAATTTCCAAAAATTTGGTTCACGTGATGCCTTTATCTTCATGGATAAAGTTTTAACGTACAATGAATTAGAAGTCGCTAGTCGTAAGTTTGCGACTTATTTACAAGGCCTTGGTTTGGCTAAAGGGACACGCGTTGCGGTGATGATGCCGAACGTATTTCAATATCCAGTAGTTGCTCTCGGCGTATTCCGTGCAGGCTTAGTATTGGTCAATGTAAACCCGCTTTATACTTCACGTGAGCTTGAGCATCAGTTAAATGACTCAGGTGCAGAAGCCCTTGTAATCATCGAAAACTTTGCTAGTGTTTATCAAAGTATTATTGGTAAAACACCAGTGAAGCATGTTGTGGTTGCTTCTGTCGGTGACATGCTCGGTACACTGAAAGGTACGATTGTAAACTTCGTTTTACGCAAAGTACGTAAACAAATTCCAGCATGGAATATTCCTGGCCACGTTAAATTTAATGCAGCGCTAGGTAAAGCGAATCCAAGCAATTATAAACGTCCAAGTTTGACCTTAAGCGATACTGCTGTACTGCAATATACAGGTGGTACGACAGGTGTTTCTAAAGGTGCTGAGTTGACACACCGTAACTTGGTTTCTAACCTATTACAATGTGATGGTATTTTCTCAAGTAAGTTTGGCACAGGTGACGGTTCTAAAGATGATCGTATCGTGTGTGCGTTACCGCTTTATCATATCTTTGCATTCATGGTGTGCGCGCTTTACGGTATGTATAAAGGTCAAGCCAATATTTTGATTCCGAACCCACGTGACCTACCAGCAGTCGTTGGTGAATTACGTAAATATCAACCTTCTTTCTTCCCAGCAGTAAACACCTTGTTTAATGCCTTAGTGAATAACGAAGAATTCAAACAGCTTGACCATAGCAAATTGAAGATGGCAATGGGTGGTGGTATGGCTGTATTGCCATCTACGGCTGCTGCTTGGCAGAAAGTAACAGGTACGATCATTATCGAAGGTTATGGTTTATCTGAAACATCGCCAGTGGCGACAGCAAACCCGCCTGCAACAACAGAGTTTAGTGGTACGATTGGTATCCCATTACCATTAACTGAAGTTGCTTTACTTGATGATGATGGTAATGAAGTGGCACTTGGTGAGCAGGGTGAAATTTCGATTCGTGGCCCACAGGTAATGAAAGGCTATTGGAATCGTCCTGATGAAACTGAGAAAGTCATGACCAAAGACGGTTTCTTCCGTACGGGTGATGTTGGTGTCATGGATTCACGCGGTTATTTCAAAATTGTAGACCGTAAAAAAGATATGATCTTGGTTTCAGGCTTTAATGTTTACCCAAGTGAAATTGAAGAAGTGATTGCGAAGCATCCAAAAGTATTGGAAGTTGCTGCGATTGGTGTGCCAGATGAAAAATCAGGTGAAGTGCCTAAACTATTCATCGTGAAAAAAGATCCTTCATTAACAACTGAAGAAATTATTGCTTATGCAAAACAAAACTTAACAGGCTATAAATGCCCACGTTATGTTGAGTTTATGGATGATCTACCAAAATCTAACGTAGGTAAGATCTTACGTAAAGATTTACGTAAACCAGCTTAATAATTCCACTTAGCCTCCGTTTAAAAGGGAGCTATTGGAAATAAAAAAACGCCACAATAGTGGCGTTTTTTTATTTGGGCTTATCGAGTATTATTTGATTTCATCAACCAACGATCAATATAAGGCCGTCCAATCCCAACAATGCCGACAAATACAAGCATGGTCGCAAGTTGAAAACGTAACCGAATTTGGTCAATTCCATTAAAGCTGAAGTAATTGTCCGCAAAAACGTAGAGAACAACTATCGTTAGCCAATGCCAAAGTGTGAGCCTTTTAATTCCAACTGCATAAAATGCAAGTGTGAGAATAGCGAAAGTCCCTAAAGTTGATTGCCAATTGAGGTTTGCACAAATCACGCTGAGTAGAAATGCGATGATGGGCAACACTACTTTGAGAACGCGGTCAACTAAAAGCTGATGCTGTCGTTGTTGAGCAAGAACATCAAACAATTTGTTTTGATCTTGAGCTGGCATAACATGACCTTGAGATTGAATCAAAGAAAACTACTTTTAAAACTAGCAAAATATATAAAAGCAGTGCTTGTTGAACAAGCACAAATGAAAGTTTGATAAATTATAAGTTATGATAGCATGATCACAAGAACTTCAAATGATGGATATCAGCATGCAAGGTATTAGCGGCATTATATTGATTCTTATCGTTGCGTGTTTATTGCCATATGTTTTTACCTTAATTGCAAAAGCAAAAGGTGGCTTCCAAGCAAAGGATAATCAGAATCCGCGTGATTTTTTGGCGAAAACGACAGGTCTAGCTGCAAGAGCCAATGCAGTACAACAGAATAGTTTTGAAAGTTTACCCTTATTTATCGCTGCAATTTTAATGGCTGAATATATGGTTGTGCCTGAGAAATTTATTCTGAGCTTAGGCTGGGCGTATATTATATTTCGCATTATTTATGGCATCTGTTATTTAGCGAATCTAGCTACTTTACGTTCGATTATTTGGTTTTTTTCAATATTTTGTCCAATTTTACTGTTTGTGATTACGATTAAACTGACCTAAATCGATGTTGAGTATAAAATTCATTAACGCTCAGCATATCTAGCATCATTTTTATGGTATTCACGCTATAATCTGTCGGATTTACATCTAAGTTCACAAGATAAACGAGTGTTGATATGAGTTATAGCAATATTCCTGCGGGTAAAGACGCACCAAATGACATCTATGTCATCATTGAGATTCCTGCAAATGCAGCGCCAATCAAATACGAAATCGATAAAGATTCTGATGCGTTATTTGTAGACCGTTTTATGGGTACAGCAATGTTCTACCCAGCTAACTATGGTTATGTACCAAATACATTATCTGAAGATGGCGACCCATTAGACGTATTGGTTGTAACTCCACATCCTGTTGCTGCGGGTTCAGTCATCCGTTGCCGCCCAGTGGGTAAATTAAAAATGGAAGATGATGGTGGTATCGATGCGAAACTCATCGCAGTTCCACATGAGAAGTTATCTCCTCTCTATAAAGATGTGAAAGAATATACAGATCTTCCACCTTTATTGATTAGCCAAATTGAGCACTTCTTTGCTCACTATAAAGATTTAGAGCCAGGTAAATGGGTAAAAATCAGCGGGTGGGAAGGTGCTGACGTTGCAAAAGCTGAAGTATTGAAAGCAATCGAAGCTGCTAAGCAGTAATTTTCTGAGTAGATTCAGCTAGATTTTATGATTTAAAGTCTAGCTGATAAAAAACCTCCATTCAATTGGATGGAGGTTTTTTTATGACTTAAATAAAGCTGTGAATTAGAACAGTTTCACAGGAATATCAAGGAACAAACGCCATTCATTGGTTGAGCCAATGACATTGCTGACATATTGACCAGAAACATTATTATAGGTATCACTTGAACGTAAGTAAGAATAGCGAACACGTAGGCTTGCATCTTTCAATGCACCTGTTTGAACTGTATATTTGACTTGGTTAAAGAACTCATGTTCTTCGGCTTGGTCAATGATTTTTGAGCGATCTGTTATTTTAGCGATATCAATATCCCAACCATAAACAAATGCAGTTGTCCAGTTTAGACCAGGTAAACCGTGATTTTTGAAGTTGTAGTTATATTGTAGCCCGACAGATTTTTCATCATTACCATTAAAGTCACCTAAATAGGAATTAGGGACATAGATACTTTGTAAACCATCAGCATTATAGCCATAGTCATACCCAGTATTACCTGTGTTATCTTGATAAGAAAGCATGACATTATGTACATCTTTGCCATAGCCCACTGAAACAGCCCAAATCGAGTTTTTACGGTTTGCTAGATCATCTGTGGTATGTGAATCAGTGAGCGCATCTTTATCCCATTTTGTATGATAACCCATGGCATCAAGTGTTAAGGTACTCTTATCTTTTAAGCTTTGGGTAAAGTTTACATTAGCATAATGACGTTCTAACTTATCTTGAACGTCTAAGCCATAATACGATGAATTGAGTTGATCATTAAATTTATATTTAGCACCCCAAACTACTGCACGATCAAGTCCTTGACCTGTCACATCTTTATCGGTGTTAATTTGGTTTGACATTTGGTTTTTTGTGAACTTACCTGCAACCACATTTAGATTTGGAATTTCATTACTTTCAACGAAAACACCTGTGTAATACTCAGGTACTAAACGGGCTTGATTACTTGCCATGACAGGAAGTGTTGACACCTGTGTACCATAAGTCACGGTTGTGTTGGAAATACGTGCTTTCACATTGGCACCACCACGAGCCCAATGATCATAAGCAAATCCACGATCATCTACAGGAATCATTTGATTACCCGTATTATTATTCGCACCAAGCTTAAAAGATGTATCACCTACTACGCCAACACCAAAGCCAACAATACCCTTTGTAAAGCCTGATTGAAGATCAAAAATGGCAGTTTGAGCAGTTGAGCTTGTGTCATTTGTTAAACCGTCTTTTTTATCACGATTTAAAAAGCCTGTGCGGAACAATACTGAACCATTTGCATCCTCAACAAAACCTTTAGCTTCGCTTTGTTCGCTTGCATATGTTGAGGAGATCAATGCGGCATTAATCAAAACCGCTAATGTTAGTTTCTTTGCCTTTGGCATAGGTAGCCTCATAATAAATAAGATCAATTTCGGTCAGAATCGAAATTTTGACCAATTGTATAAGTTATACATAAAAAAGATAGATTTTTATTAAAATATTTTAATTAAATTTACACAAAATTAGGATAAGATTTTTTGTTTTTATTATTGTATAAAAAATAGATAAATTAAAATTAAATAATTGTTTTTTAATTAAAAAATATAATATTATTCCTGTAATTAAAATTGATTATTTTTTGATATTTTCTTTTTAAAATATGTGATTATATTTATATTTTCTTTTTAAATTTAATGATTTATTTTGTAATTGATTAAAAAATGATTGAGTTGATTTGCAAAAAATAACATCCCGATGAGTGGTAAGATTTTTGTATCAAAAAGCGCTCGTTTTTTAGAAGTTGCACTTATGTTGTGCGAATTTTCCTCGCTTTGTAAGCCAAAACTGTAAATGTTTAACAATGATCGATTGTTGAGCAGTGTTGTTGCATTATTTTTGTGCGGTTTAATTACTAATCTTATTTTTTGCTTAAAAATGGATCAAAAAATCCAGTTTAAAACGCTTAAATAGCCCTTTTTTATTCTCTTTATATATTTCATGACAAAGATATGACATCAAACCTAGGTTTTATAGTGCTTTAAAGAAGTTGGCATAGCATTTGCTATTCATATAATGATGCAACTTAAAACATAAATTCAGTCGAATATCCATCATGGGGGAGATCAATATGATGAAATTTGCATGTAAGGCGATCGCGTTAAGTATTTTTGCTGTGACTTCGACTTTTGCTATGGCAGAAGATAAACCTTCATTATATGGTATTACTGCATCGGGCAATGTTTCAGCTGTAACAGATTATCGTTTTCGTGGTGTGACACAATCTTCGAATAATCCTGCGATTCAAGGTGGATTTACATTTTCACATACGTCGGGTGCGTATTTAGCACTTTGGGGTTCAAGTGTAGATTTCGGTATTCCTGGTGTTTCAACTGAAACTGACGCTACATTAGGTTTTACTAATAGTTTTGCCTTAACAGATAAAATTAAACCAACCTACGATGTAGGTGTAATTCATTATGGATATATAGGTTCTAAATCTAATGCTGTAAATGGATATAATGGTAAGAAAGGTTTAGCTTTTACAGAAGTATTTGGTAAGCTGACTTTCCCTGAAACATTATTAGCAGGTGATGCTCTAAGTGTAGGCGTGAATTATTCACCTGATTACTGGGGCAGAACGGATGATTTTTGGTATTTTAACTTAGGTTACTCAGCACCAATTTCAAGCACAGGTTTAACAGGTTTAGCATCTGTAGGGTATAATAAATTAAAAAATAAAGACGCTTTAAGTGTTGTTGCTGGTGGTCCTGGAAAAGATGATAATTATATCGACTATAAAGTTGGTGTAAATTATAACTTCTTAGGTATCCTCGCTGAAGTTGATGTTGTTGGAACAAATGTAAGTACTTCAGGTATGAGCGATAATGCTAAAAAACCTTATGATACAGGTGTTTTATTTAGTTTGACTAAAACATTCTAATTTAAAAAATATTTATGAACATTTAAAAAGCCAGCGTATATGCTGGCTTTTTTTATTTATTCTTAGAAAAGCAAAGCGAAAACTTTATATTTAGAATAGGTGCTAATTATGTGCGCCTCTATATTTAAAGATGCATTTTATTATCGCACTCTTATCGTGGGAGATTGATTGATTAATAGAATAATAAAATAATTTTTTTAAAAATGATTATAATCAACAGTTTATACTTAATTTTAACTTAGTTCTTACTTTTGGCACAGCATTTGCAAATTTCATCATGATGCAATTTAGAACATAAATCAGTTGAATATCTAAATCATGGGGGAAATCAATATGATGAAATTTGCATGCAAAGCTACAGTTCTAGCGATGGTGTTTACAGCATCAACTTTAAGTTTGGCTGAAGACACAAAGCTACCATTTCCAGGAACGATTACAGGCAATGTAAACGTAGTATCTAGTTATAATCTACGTGGTATGACAAATTCACCTGAAAGTGATACACCTGCAGTACAAGGTGGACTTGATTATACGCATGATAGTGGATTGTATTTGGGATATTGGTTTTCGACCTTAACTGCTGCATATGCAGATTTAAATACCTCACCGACTTATGTAAACGAAGATAAGAAGTCATTTGAAAATGATTTATATGTTGGTTATAAAGGTAAGATTACAGATGATCTTGGTTATCAAATTGGCGGTACGGTTTATTACTATTATCCAGGTTGGGAATCAACAGGATATGAAACCATTGTCGGCTTAAGTTATAAAGATTTGAGTATTACAGCCCAAACTTTATTAAATAATGTCACTTTTGGAAATAAAGGTGATACTTATTTCCTAGCAACCTACGCACCAAAATTAGCTGGTGGTTTTACGGGTAAAGCTCAATTAGCAGCCTATTATTATGGTGATGATGATGAGTATTTAGCTTACCAAGCTAAAGCAGGAGATGTCACCAAAACTGATTTTGCTTTCCGTCACGCAACTCTTGGATTGTCACATCCTTTAGGAAATACTGGTGCAACTTGGAGCCTAGATTATATCTTTGGTGGCTATACTCGTGATGAAACAAAGCAAAAAAATAAAGTTGTTTTGGGTTTAGGTTACGCTTTTTAAAGACATTTTATTTAATAAAAAGGTTGAGCAATATCTCAGCCTTTTTATATGGGTTTGATTATTTGGAGAAAGTAAACCTTTCTCCAAAATCATTTTCAATACTTATTAAATTGTATTCTTTGCCATTTTCTATTTTTCGATAACCTCTTAGAAATACATCTGTTCCTACACCCCAGCATCTTTTCTTATCACTCACCATCACTGCTCCTTGAGGGTATACTTGTTGGACGGGACCATCAAATATGAATCCATGTGGAATATATAGTGCTTTGTGAACTTCTTGCTTGGTTACTTCCATAAAAAATGGATTATTTTCATCAATAATTTTAGTATCCCTTAATACACTGGATGCACGTTTATTATAAAAATCAATAATGTTCAATTCTTGTTTGGCGTATGCTAAAAGCGTCTTAATACTTTGTAAGTTCAAATTTTTATTTTGTCCTAAGAGAGCATGATATTTTTCAAATAACAACGATGCTTGTGATGTAGTAATGTCATTAATAATAATACAGTCTTCACCATTACCGAGAGCTGCTTGCCATGCAGAGTCAACCCCATTATAAAAAACAATACCTCTCCCTTGCTTAATTTGTTGACCTGAGTAACGACTTTGCGATGGAAAAATCAGTGCTTCGCCGCCATGTAATAAGGCAGGAACAAAAACAATAAAACGTTTCGTACGATTGACGACTTTTATTCCATGTTTAATGTCGCTAGGTTTTAGTTTTAATAAAGGCAATTTTTGATTCATGTAATTTTCTATCTAGCCTCGATAAGACAAGGCTTCTGTTAAATGGGTTGTTAAAATGATATCGCTTTCGGCCAAGTCGGCGATGGTTCGTGCAACACGAAGTACACGATGATAGGCGCGTGCTGAGAGATTAAGTCGCTGTTGAGCCATTTCGATGATTTTGGCTGAATTTTCATCTAATTGAGCATATTGTTCTAGCAAATTTGGAGAAAGTGCCTGATTCAAACATTGCTGTCTTAACATTTGTTTATCATAAGCTTTCATCACGCGTTGCCGCACAATTGTAGAACTTTCTGTCGGACTTTGATCTTGTAGTTCTTTGGTCTGCAAAGGTGGCACATCAATATGTAAATCAATACGATCTAGTAATGGACCTGAGATACGATTTTGATAGCGTTGAATATTTTCTGCTGAGCACTGGCAGCGACTATCTTGGTTAAATGCGTAACCACAAGGACATGGATTCATTGCTGCAATAAATTGAAAATTCGCTGGGAATGTCATTTGTCTTGCCGCACGGGAGATGACGATCTCTTTCGACTCTAGAGGTTGTCTGAGAACTTCCAAAACTTTGCGGTCAAATTCAGGTAATTCGTCTAAAAATAATACGCCTAAATGTGCAAGTGTAATTTCGCCTGGTTTAGGTTGTGAACCGCCTCCAACTAATGCAATCGCTGACGCAGTATGGTGTGGTGCGCGGAAGGGGCGTTGTCCAAAAGTATGTTGAGCATTTGCAACCGAATAAATACTTGCGACTTCTAAATTTTCTTGGGCATTGAGTGGTGGCAAAATAGAAGGTAGCCGAGAAGCCAGTAATGTTTTACCTGTACCAGGTGGACCTTTGAAAAGTAAAGAATGTCCGCCCGCTGCTGCTATTTCTAGTGCACGACGGGGACGTAATTGACCTTTGACATCTGCAAGATCAAATTGATACTGAGTAGTGTTTAAATTTTCTTGTTTGGGTGCAGTTGATAAATGAGAAGTGCCCAAAAAGTGTGCACATACATCTTGTAAATGATTGGCAGCATAAACTTCAAACTGCGGAAGTTGATTGGCTTCTTCTAGATTATTAGTAGGAACCAATAAGCGGTGTTGGGCTTGTTGGCAAGCCATCGCAATTGGCAATATTCCAGTAACAGGGCGTAAATGTCCATCTAATGCAAGTTCACCAATAAATTCAAAGCCGTCAGTACAATTTTCAGGAAGTTGACCTGAAGCAATTAAAATTCCTAGTGCGATCGGTAAATCTAGGCGGGAGCCATCTTTAGGAAGATCTGCAGGTGCTAAATTAATCGTTAAACGTTTGGTTGGAAACAAGAAACCACTGTTGATAATTGCTGATCGAACACGATCTTTACTTTCCCTTACAGCGGCTTCTGCTAAACCTACAATGGTTAAGGAGGGGAGTCCTGAACTGATATGAACTTCAACTTCGATTTGAGGGGCATGTAAACCTAATAAACCCCTCGTGTAAATTTTTGCGAAAGACATTTTATTATTGTTCCATCATGGTGCTTTATTTTTAATCATTTTTGTTGATTTGTGCGCTAAACTGGTGCTTATTTTTGATCTTGCACCATTTTTTCTAGAGTGCTCATTTGCTGTTGTAACGCAGCGAGGCGTTGGTTTGCCAAATTTAGCGCTATTTTCTGGCGCTCCAGCTCTTGTTTAGAGACTAAATCTAATTTTTCGACGCTTTCATTGAGCAAAGCACGTAAATTTTTTTCTAAATCTTTTTTAGGTTGATCAACTTGTTCAAGAATGGCTTGTAAAAGAGTTTCAATCATGAAGCACTCAATAGGTTATATGTATTTGTAGGCAAGTGTACCATTGCTTGTAGTAATCCCATAGCCCTGTTCAACGCATTGATGTCACCGATATCTAAATTCAGTTAAACAGGAGCAAATGAAACTTATTTTCGATTGAATATCTACATCTTGACGTCCAAATAGGTTATAAAGAAAGCTCTTGCTGATGGTTTGAAAATCCCCAACCTTTAAATATTGGCATGAAAATTGAACATAAAACCTTACTGGTGAAAATAAGCCGAAGGAAAACACACATGAAGCTTGTAACTGCAATTGTAAAACCATTCAAACTCGATGATGTGCGTGAAGCACTCTCTGATATTGGTGTTCAAGGGATTACCGTAACTGAAGTAAAAGGTTTTGGTCGTCAAAAAGGTCATACTGAACTGTATCGTGGTGCAGAGTATGTCGTTGATTTTCTACCGAAAGTAAAGATTGAAATTGCGATTAGCGATGAAATGGTCGATGCGGTTATTGAATCTATCACTCGTGTCGCAAGCACTGGAAAAATTGGTGACGGTAAAATCTTTGTCACGAATTTGGAGCAAGTCATCCGTATTCGTACTGGTGAAACTGGACCAGATGCTGTCTAAATTGGCACAAAGTTTGCTGAGTTAGAACTAAGAGAAATAGCTCACAAAATAAGGTTGGGGGACACGAATGAAAAAAATGCTTATGGCGCTCAGTCTATCTGGCGCACTCTTAGGTGGTTCAGCGATGGTTTGGGCAGAAGATGCTGCATTAACACCCGTTGCTGAACAAACTGTAGCAGCGTCTGATACGGTGGCTGCATCAACTGTGACTGTCGCAGCAGAAGCTCCTGCTCCTGTAGAAGCTGCTCCAGCTCCTGCACCAGTTGCAAAAGTTGATACAGGCGATACAGCTTGGATTCTCGTTTCAACAGCACTGGTTCTGTTGATGACTATTCCTGGTTTGGCTTTATTCTATGGTGGTATGGTTCGTAAGAAAAACGTACTCAGCACCATGATGTTTAGCCTTTCTGCGGCGATTTTAGTCAGCTTGATTTGGGTCATTGCGGGTTATTCACTTGCATTCTCTGGGTCAGGTGCTTACGTTGGTGATTTTGCGAAGGTCATGTTAAATGGCGTGGCATTTGATGCCTTAAGTGGAACTATTCCAGAAAGCTTGTTTGTTATTTTCCAAATGACATTTGCCATCATCACTGTTGCAATTATTAGCGGCTCGATTGCTGATCGTATGAAATATTCAGCATTCATGGCGTTTATTGCAGTTTGGATCGTCTTGGTTTATGCACCAATTACTCACTGGGTTTGGGCTGCTGATGGTTGGTTATTCAAAGCTGGTGCTTTAGATTTTGCAGGCGGTACAGTTGTACATATCAACGCAGGTGTAGCTGGTTTAGTAGCTGCATACATGTTGGGTAAACGTGCTGGTCTAGGTCGCGAATCAATGGCACCGCACAACCTTACTCTGACTGTGATTGGCGCAAGCTTAATTTGGGTAGGTTGGTTTGGCTTTAACGGTGGTAGTGCTTTAGGTGCTGGTGCTCGTGCAAGTATGGCAATTCTTGTAACTCAAGTTGCTGCTGCTGCCGCTGCATTCTCTTGGTTGATTGTTGAACGTCTCGTTCGTGGTAAGGCTTCAGTACTTGGTGGTGCATCAGGAGCGGTTGCTGGTTTGGTTGTAATCACTCCTGCTGCTGGTTTTGTTGGTGTAGGTGGTGCATTAATCATGGGCTTAATCGGTGGTGTAGTGTGCTTCTGGGGTATTACAGCACTTAAACGTCTCCTTAAAGCAGATGATGCATTGGATGCTTTCGGTCTACACGCAGTTGGTGGTATCGTTGGTGCGGTTCTTACGGGTGTGTTCTACAGTAATGAAATCATTAAAGCTGCTAACGTTGCGCTTGCTCCAACATTTGCAGGTCAATTATGGGTGCAAGTTGAAGGTGTACTCGCAACGATGGTATATAGCGCAGTAGTGACTTTCATTATCCTTAAAGTGATTGATCTTGTGATTGGTATCCGCGTAAGTGCTGATGATGAGCGCATGGGTCTTGACCTTAGCCAACATGGCGAACGTATCGAATAATTCATTATTCTTTGAAGTTTAAAAAACAGCCGAATAAGGCTGTTTTTTTATGCCTTTCGTGTGCTAGTTCTGCAATTGCAGAAACTTTGCTACACTTAAGCAAAGTGAGTAAATAATCGCACAATTATGCATTGTCCATTTTGTAACGCTGCTGATAGTAAAGTCATCGACTCTCGCCTTGCGGCTGAGGGTTGTCAAATCCGTCGTCGTCGAGAATGCACGATTTGTTGTGAAAGGTTTACCACCTTTGAAAGTTATGAAATGGTAATGCCGCGGGTCATTAAATCTGATTCAAAAAGCGAACCATTTGACGAAGCAAAATTGCGCCGCTCATTGATGCATGCTTTACAGAAACGCCCAGTAACCCAAGAGCAAATTGAAACGGTTTTAAGTGATATACAATCACAAATTCGACGTTTAGGTGAGCGAGATGTAAAGTCTAGAACAATTGGTGAGATTGTAATGCAGGCTTTATTCGCACTTGATCATGTAGCCTATGTTCGTTTTGCCTCTGTTTATCAAGATTTCCAAGATGTTGAAGCATTTCGTCGTCAGATTGAGCAAATGCAACAACGTGAAAATGAAGCATAAGTTAGAGAAATCATGTCTGAGTTCACGCAAAATCATTTATCCCAAGATCAATATTGGATGCAGCAAGCAATTGAGTTGGCTCGACTAGGGCAATATTCAACCAAGCCGAATCCTAATGTGGGTTGCGTTATTGTCAAAGATGGGCAGTTGATTGGAGAGGGCTATCACCCTAAAGCGGGTCAACCTCACGCAGAAGTTTTTGCACTTCGCCAAGCGGGCGAACATGCTAAAGGTGCGACAGCTTACGTGACTTTGGAACCATGCGCACATTATGGTAGAACGCCGCCTTGTGCAGAAGCATTGGTTAAAGCTCAGGTGAAGAAAGTCGTGGTCGCTTGTTCTGACCCCAACCCATTAGTCGCGGGAAAAGGCGTTCAAATTTTACAAGCAGCGGGTATTGAAGTTGAAACAGGAATTTGTGTAGAAACTGCAAAAACGCTCAATTTGGGCTTTTTAAAAGCGATGTCTACGGGTTCGCCGTATGTGCGTTTGAAAATTGCATCAAGTTTAGATGGACGTACTGCAATGGCTTCAGGAGAATCAAAATGGATTACTGGAGCAATCGCTAGACAAGATGTACAACATTGGCGTGCAATTTCGGGTGCTGTGATTACTGGTATTCAAACCGTTTTAGCCGATGATTGTGAGCTGAATGTACGTGAATTGGACGGTATTGAGCTAAGTACCGTGGTTCAGCCGAAGCGTATTGTATTGGATCGCCAAGGACAGTTACCACTTTCAGCGAAGATTTTGAAAAATCCTGAAACAGTGATGGTGATGACACCATTTCGTCAAGAACTTGCTGATTTAGGCGTGATACAATTGGCGCCGCAACCCTTAAGTCACTTATTGCAGACCTTAACTCAACAGCATCAAATTTATGATGTGTTGGTTGAAGCAGGCGCAACTTTATCAACGGCTTTTTTACAGCAGGGTTTAGTTGATGAAATGATCAGTTATGTTGCACCGACTTTACTTGGTCAATCTGCTCGTGCAATGTTTAATGCTGAATTTAGTACAATGGCAGAACAATTGCGTTTTGATTTAGTCGATGTAACCCAACTTGGGCAAGATATTCGCCTAAGATTGCTCCCTATCCAAGAGATGATATGAATCCAGAACCATCGGTTTATCACAAGCGTCGTCATGCAGCACGTACGACTGACGAATATCTTTTTCATCAGCTAGTACCTTATTTAGGCAATAAGCGTCGACTGCTTCATCTCATTTTGGAAGCACTTGAGATTACGGGCACACTGAATAGTAAAAAAAAGAATCCACCGATTTTTGCTGATTTCTTTGCAGGGAGTGGCGTGGTCTCACGTTTAGCACGTCAAAACGGCTATCGTGTCATTGCAAATGACTGGGAACCGTATAGCCATGCATTGAACAATGCGATTTTAGCCTGTGTTGATGCACCCGCATTTAAAGAGTTAGGTGGCTATCAAAAAGCGATCGACTATTTGAATCGATTGCCAGAAGTCAAAGGCTGGGTGACACATAATCTTTGTCCACGTAATGATGATGTGTATGATCCTGCTCGTGACCGTTTGTTTTTCAAACGCCGCAATGGGATGCGTATTGATGCAATTCGTCAACAGATCGCAACTTGGCAAGCACAAGGTGCAATCAATGATGTGGAAATGAGTGCTCTATTGGCACCACTTTTATATTCGGCAAGTTTTGTGAGTAATACCAGTGGTGTATTTAAGAGCTTTCATCAGGGTTGGGGCGGTCGAACTCAAACAGCGCTAGAAAGAATCGAGTCATTAATATGGCTTACACCGAGCCGTTTCTGTGAGATTGGTGATCCCAAACGTCCTGCGGCGGAAATGTGGTGTGTCGATGCACAGCATTTAGCCAACCAAATGAGTGGTTTCGAAGTCGATGTTGCCTATCTTGATCCACCTTATAATCAGCATGCCTACAGCAGTAACTACCATGTTTTAAATGCTCTGACTTTATGGGATCAAGTGGATTTACCATCACCTGATACCAAAGGCTTTAAGAGTGGAATTGATCGAGCATGGCGTAAAGAACGCCCAAGTCCTTATAACTCTTCTAAGTATGCGAAAGAAGCTTATGAAAAGTTATTGGAAACCATTAATGCTCGCTATATTTTGACTAGTTATTCGACTGATGGAAATATTGAGCCTAAAGATTTGCTTACTGCTAATTTAAAGCGCGGCAAAGTGACTTTGTTAACTCAAGATGTACCGCGTTATCGAGTGAGCAAACAGCGTCAATCAGAACGTGCACGTGTTCTTGAGTTTATTGTGATTACGGATACCCATGCGAAGTCTGGCCCTCCATTACGACAACTTTTAGGGCAGTTATATCATTTTGCTGAGTTGGGTGGTGTTGATACGACAGGCAATAGTACTCAGCTTGCACTTTGGTAAATTCAAGTAGACACCATTTTTGGATAAAGTGGTGTCTATTCACAATTTTCTATTTTTTTCACTTTCTTGCTAATACATATAATTTTATAAAATAAATGATTGTTTTTACATGAATTGTCATTGAATTTAAATAAGTCTTTCTGAATAACCATTTATCTTTAAATTAATTAAAAACAATTACTTATATATTTTGTTGTGTGACTTAATCTTTTTTATTTACAAAAAATATTTGGTGGTGTTCTAAAAAGTATGCTCATAAGAAAAGGAGGCAAGGAGGAACAATTCAGCTATATTTAAATGTGTGAAAATCGAAATAGAACTTCATTGTCCTCGATGCCAGAGTACAAGTATAAAGAAGAATGGCATTAAATACGATGGTAAGCAAAACTATCGTTGTAAAGAATGTAATAGGCAGTTTGTGGGTGACCATAATTTGACGTATTTAGGCTGTCATTCAAAAGCGGTCAAATTGATTTTGCTTATGCTTGTGCGATGTTGTGGCATTCGGGATATTGCAAAGATTACGAGGTTTAGTATTGGCAAGATACTTAAAACGCTTACACAATCAAATCATGAAATAATTCCTCAAAGAACTCATTATAAATGCTTGGAAGTTGATGAATTTTGGACATTTGTAGGCAACAAGAAAGATAAGCATTGGCTACAGTACGTCTATGATAGAAGTAGCGGAGAAATAGTGGCTTTTGTATGGGGAGGAAGAGATGCTCATACAGCACAAAGGCTAAAAAACCGTTTAGAAGAACTGGGCATTACTTATGATTGTATATCGAGTGATCATTGGGAAAGTTTCATCAAAATTTTTAAGCCGGACCAAGAAGGGAAATATTATACAGTCGGGATAGAAGGAAACAACTGCCGATTAAGACACCGCATAAGGCGAGCAGTAAGAAGAACATGCTGTTTTTCGAAGAAGGTATTGAATCATGTAAAAGCTTTTAATCTTGGATTCTTTTACATTAACCACAGTTTTGTATAGTGATGTTAAAATGATCAGCATACATTTTGAAACACCACCAAATATTTTACTATTTGGTTGAAAAACTATCAGAAGAATATTGATCATTTTCGAAAATGAATATATTTTGCCGAGCTTTATTTCAGGTCATGCCTATACGCAGCACTGACCAAGAGAGGTTGTGATGAGTCGCTCGGAACCCAGCTTGTTGGGACAATGTATAGCTGAATTTTTTGCTACCGCAGTTTTTTTATCTTTTGGTATTGGTGTTGTGGCTGCGCTTAAACTTGCAGGAGCAAGTTTAGGGTTGTGGGAAATCAGTCTTGTATGGGGCTTGGCTGTAGCATTGGCTGTTTATTTATCGGCAGGTATTTCTGGAGCTCATCTCAATCCTGCAGTTACGATCGCATTAGCACTGTTTGCTGGTTTCGATAAACGTAAAGTTCCTTTCTATATTATTTCTCAAGTTTGTGGTGCTGCTTTAGGCGCACTATTGGTCTATGGTTTGTATAGCAATCTATTTATGGATTATGAGCAAACACACCATATGGTACGGGGGAGTGTAGAGAGTTTGGAGTTGGCTGGAATTTTCTCAACCTATCCACATCATTTATTGTCTATTGGACAGGCGTTTATGGTGGAAATGTTTATCACTATGTTATTGCTTTGGCTCATCATGGCGATTGGGGATGATCATAATGGTTTGCCACGTGGTGCTTTAGCACCAATTTTGGTGGGTTTATTAGTTGCTGTCATTGGCGCTTCTTTTGGTCCATTAACAGGCTTTGCGATGAATCCTGCACGTGATTTTGGTCCAAAAGTTGTGGCCTATTTTTCGGGCTGGGGTTCAATTGCTTTTACTGGCGGTCGTGATATTCCTTATTTTATTGTGCCTATCTTTGCGCCGATTGTTGGCGCTTGCTTAGGTGTATTAGGCTATAAATTATTTTTTAGCCATTTCTTGTTAAATAATACGGTTGAGCTTAAACAGACAGCCAATAAACGTGTCTCTGAAATGCAGTAATTTAAGATTGAAAATAATCAAAGGGTGATCAATGGATCGCCTTTTTTATTGCAGGTATTTGAACTTGGAGTCCCTTGTTATCTCTAGGGCTTTGCTTTAAGGTATTCGATTCACTATGGCATATATTGCATAAGATTAGGTTAGAACTCCCATGTTTACAGGCATTATTGAAAGTTTAGGTAAGGTTGAGAGCTTACAAAGTGTAGGCGGTGATGTACGTCTACGTATTCAAACTGATTTGGATATGTCTGATGTGCATTTAGGTGATTCAATTGCCACCAATGGAATTTGTCTCACAGTGATCGAGTGGGGAAGCAATTGGTATGCTGCAGATGTGTCTCGTGAAAGCTTAAATCGAACGACTTTAGGTCAATGGAAAGTGGGTCAATCCGTCAATGTCGAAAAAGCAATGTTGCCAACAACTCGTTTTGGTGGGCATATTGTGAGTGGGCATGTCGATGGTCTTGGAGAAATTACAGTCGTTCGACAAGACGCACGTTCGTTGTATTTTGAGGTGACAGCGCCTGTTGAGTTGGCAAAATATTTAGCTGAAAAAGGTTCTGTAACTGTCGATGGAATTAGTCTGACTATTAACCATCTACGTGGCAATATTCTAAGTTTGAATCTCATCCCTCATACTGCTGAGCGTACCAATATTGGCACATGGCAAGTTGGTACAAAAGTTAATTTAGAGGTTGATGTGCTGGCACGTTATATCGAGCGCTTATTGTTGGGTGATAGAGCAGCGGAACAAAAAACTGAGTCAAACATCAGTATGGCATTTTTAGCTGAGAATGGTTTCTTAAAATAAAAAATGAAACATAAAAAGGCCCAGTTCAAACTGGGCTTTTTTATTATTTTTCATCTGAGAACTTACTATTTTTCAGAATGTAATCAATTTCATCTTGTGCGAGTGCATGTAGTTTTGCTCGGAATACGGTTACGGCTTGTTCTATTAAGTTTTCTGCTTCTAGTTCTAAGCGAACACGCACACTTTCGAGCTCAGATAAGATTTGTTGGTCATCAATCCGAACACGTTGAGCCTGCGCATAATCAATGCTTGGCTGTTCAGGATTCGCTTGATAACGCTCAGTTTGTTGTGCAATTTCTTGATCAATGTGCTGTCGAAGGGCAACAAGATTTTCTGTTTGTTGTTCGAACTGATTTAACTCATCTGCTTGCAGTTGCGCGGCATAAGCAGCTTGGGCAGCACGTTTTTCTTCCAAGGCTTTTTCCAAAGCCAATTGTTTACGGATACGTGCTTGTTCAATCAACTCAGCTTTTAGATTGGCATAGGCTTGATCAATGCGTTGTTGAGAGCGTAGCTGAGCTTTTTCTTCGAGTTGTATCCATGTTTGGATTTGTGTTTGTGGTAGCAGTAGATCACAGATACGAGCTAAATCTTCCTGATAGGTCTGACGTACCGCTTCAGGTGTATTTAACCAACGCTTTTTAAAATCCTGTCCTACATTTAATGCCACACGACACTCCTTACATGATGCTATTGTTTACAGACTTATAATTTAAATGTGCGTGGCTCAATGCCTAAACGACGATACATCTTAAATTTCTCTCGCCCGATCTGTTTTGCAGTTTCATTATTTTCAATAATTTCGATAATGTGGCGAAAATCTTGAGTTTGTTCAAGTGCATGATTGTTAAAATTAAACACAATCCAATCCTTGGATGGCGGTAATTCAGCTGAAATACACACGGGACTATTCAACTGATCAATTCCATGAGGAATAAAGCTACTTGGATCAAAACTCCATAGCTTGTCATCCAACTCATTTTGTAAATTTGAATCAACACAATACCACCAAATCTGTGGGTGCTGATTCAAAATTTTTCGACATAAACGGCAAGCACTTTCGACTTGCCGTTCTATGCTATTTTCAAACAGATAAAAACTAACTTGTGTCATGTGTTAGTTATTCGATTCTGTGCGATTAGCTAAAAACTGCATAAGTAACGGTACTGGACGACCTGTTGCACCTTTGGCTGCACCAGATAACCATGCTGTCCCAGCCACATCAAGATGCGCCCAACGATAATCACGCGTGAAACGTTCAAGGAAACATGCTGCGGTAATTGCACCGCCGTAAGGGCCACCAATATTGGCAATATCGGCAAAAGGTGAATCAAGTAATTCTTGATATTCTTCCATCACAGGCATACGCCATACACGGTCAAGCGATTGCTCACCTGCTTGTTGTAGCTCTTGTACAAGTTCATCATCTGGAGAGAATAGCCCACTGACGACTTTGCCTAGCGCAACAACACATGCACCTGTAAGTGTCGCAATATCAATCACAAGCGCAGGATTAAAACGTTTGATATAAGTGAGGGTGTCACATAGAACCAAACGACCTTCTGCATCCGTATTCAAAATTTCTACAGTTTGACCACTCATGGTCGTCACAATATCACCCGGACGAGTTGCATGGCCGGAAGGCATATTTTCTGCCGCAGCAATTGCGCCAACCACATGGATTGGCAGGCGAGCTTCACAAAGTGCTTGCATAGTACCTAACACTGAAGCAGCACCACACATATCGAATTTCATTTCATCCATGCCTAAGCCCGGTTTTAATGAAATACCCCCTGTATCAAAGGTCACACCTTTACCGACCAATACGACAGGTGCTTGATCAATTTGGGTGTTGTATTCAAGGGTAATAATTCGACCAGGACGATCAGAACCTTTGCTGACAGCAAGAAAAGCATTCATTCCCAAATCAGCCATTTGCTGTTCATTGAGGATGGTGACTTTTAATAGGTCAGGGTATTGTGCTGCAAGAGCAATCGCCTGATCTGCAAGGTATTCAGGGAAGCAAATATTTCCTGGACGATTGCCTAAATCTCGAGCATAGTTTTGTCCAGATTGAACTGCGTGAATTAAATTTAATTGAGCATCATCAAGTGCAGTTTTATCTGCAACCAGATTAATGGTTTCTAAGATGAACTCATTTTTTTTTGATTTAAACTCATCATAAGCATAGGCAGCTTGGGTTAAACTTAAGGCAAATAGGTAATGTAAATCAGTTGGTAATACGCTGAGATCTACAGTGATTTGTCTAAATTTATTTTGTGATGATTTGATAATCGTTTGTGCGAGTTTTGCTAATTTTGTCGCTTTCAATTCTGCACTTTTGCCTAAACCGAGTAAATGTGCATTGGCTTGCACAGAGATATTGGTAATCAGTGCAATATTTTCATTAAAACCAGCTTTGAATTGTGTGGCATTCAGAACATCTTCTAGATGGTTGATTTGATAACTATTTAAGTTCTGTTGTAATTGTTCTGAATCAACCAAAATCCACAAAGATTCACTAGACGACTGTGTTGGGAATGCGGTATGAAGGGTAAATTTCATTGTTTGTATAGAACCTAAGCAGCGAAAAAGAAAGATAAGTCCATTAAACACTTTCGGATATGAGGTTGCAATCCGCAACAAGCGATAGGTTTTATATTTTTAACATTCGGGTAAACTAGCACTACCCCTCGATTGGTCTATTTTTGGAAGCATTACTTTGATTATTCGGCGTTATCTCGTCAAACAAGTGGTCTCCACCTCTTTGGTTGTGACTGCTTTGCTCACTTTAATTATTATGGGGGGGCAGTTAATCAAGATTTTTGGGCGAGCTGCACAGGGTCGTTTAGACGCTAGTGTGTTGCTGAGTATCATTGCTTATCGTTTGCCAGAGTTTCTGACCTTAATTTTGCCACTAGGCTTCTTTATTGGACTCATGTTGGTTTTTGGTCGTCTATATGTTGACCATGAGATGGCGGTTTTAAATGGCAGTGGTGTTAGCCGTAATCAATTAGCCAAACTTTTATTGCCGATGACCTTTGTGTTCTTGTTTGTTCAGGCGATATTGATGTTTTGGGGTTCATCATCGGGGATACGTGCTTACGAAAGTTTAATGCAAACACAAGCAGTGCGAGCAGGTTTTGATTTGGTCCGACCTAAGGAATTTATTTCTTCAGGTCCTTATACCATTTACGCAGGTTCATTGTCTGAAGACCGTAAAAATTTAAAAGATATTTTTTATTATCAAAAAGCAGACCGTGAAGATAAACCTGATGTGATGATTTTAGCCAAAGAAGCGACACGTGTTGAAATGGCAAATGATACCGCCAATGTTGTTGATTTGGTTCAAGGTCGTCGTTACGAAATTTATCCAAACCAGCCACGCTATACCCAAGCAGAATTTCAATCTTATCGTTTACGTTTAGAGAATGATAAAGACGTTAAGTTTGAAAGCGATGATGTTGAAGCTTTATCGATGTCTAAGCTATGGGAACGACGTGATGACCCTGTTATTCGCAGCGAGCTTGGTTGGCGTATCTTTGGTCCATTTGTGATTATTGTTGGATTGATGCTTGCGGTTGCGTTATCTGAAGTAAGTCCACGTCAAGGTCGATATTATCGTCTTATTCCATCTATATTTATTTTTGCTAGCCTTATTGTATTAATGATCGCAATTCAGACACGAATTAGTAAAGGTGAGTTAGATATCTGGGCTTATCCTGTCGCATTAATGATTTATGCCATTGCGGCGGCAATTTTTGCACGGAAACAAAAGTTAGCACCAAAACTTAAGAAAAGTATTCAGCGAGTGGGGTTGTAATGTTAGCACGTCGAATAGTCGCCAAACATGTGACAAAAACCACTGTCCTCGCGATGCTAGGTACAACACTTGTGTTGTCTTTTTTACAAGTATTATTCACTTATTTGGGTGAATTGGGTTCACTCAAGCCAACTTATACTGCGTGGCAAGCATTTCTTTATGTGATGTGGGGCGCACCTCGTTATTTATATGAGATTTTACCTGTGGCAGCACTTATTGGTTCTGTTTTAGGTTTAGGTGCTCTTGCTTCGAATAGTGAACTGATCGTCATGCGTTCGGTTGGTATCAGCCTGTGGCGTATAGTGGGTTGGGTGATGCGCTCAGCTTTACTTTTAATTTTATTGTCTTTTGTATTGAGTGAATGGGTGATTCCTTATACCAATGAAAAAGCACAAAGCATTAAAAAACAACGTAGTGTAGCGGCTCTAGGTGAGGTAAAAGGTTATTGGTCACGTGAAGGCCAACGTTTTATCTATATTGATTATGCGAATTCCCAAGGTCAATTGCGCAATATTCAAGCGATTGATTTTGATCAGAACTATCGATTGCAGTCCTTTGTCACTGCTGAAAAAGGCCAATTTTTAAAAGATGGTCAGTGGACTTTAGAGAAATCACATCAGGTTGATTTACTTGCTCAAGGCAATGCGATTAAAACGGATCACGAGCAACAAGCGTTAGGATTGGCTTTACAACCTAAATATGTACATATGGTGACTTTGGACCCAGACGATTTATCTCCAAGTCAACTGATCAGTTTTATGCAGTACTTAGCGGAATATAGCCAAGTCCCAAAAACCTATGAATTGGCTTTTTGGCAAAAGGTCACAGCACCATTCGCTTTAATTACTTTGGTTTTGATTGCCTGTTCATTTATTTTTGGTCCATTGCGTCAACAGTCGATGGGTTTTCGCTTGGTTATCGCACTTTTCACTGGGTTAGGGTTCTTCTATTTACAAGACTTTTTAGGTTATGCAAGCTTAGTTTATGCACCGTCACCTGCTTGGTTTGTACTGTTACCCGTTGTGCTGATGTTTATGGTTGGTAGTTACTTATTGTATCGAGCAAGGTAGAAAATTAGATTTCTATGCACATTAAAATTATATCTGGTGGACAAACCGGAGTTGATAGAGGTGCTTTAGATGCCGCATTAGATTTAGGGGTGCCGTGTGGTGGTTGGTGTCCCGAGGATCGAATGGCAGAAGATGGAAAGATTCCAGACAAGTATCCTTTAATTATTTTAGCAGAGAGTGGCTATCGAAAGCGGACTAAACAGAATGTTCGAGATAGTGATGCAACGGTCATTATCTATTTCGATTATATTTATCCCAAAGGTGGTACAGAGCTTACGTTATTAGAATGTATCAAGCAGTCCAAAGCATATTTGCTTATTGATGGAAATGAGGTTCCGATTGAGCGAGCAGCAGAGCGCATCTATTTATTTTGTCATCAGAATAATATTACTACTTTAAATGTCGCAGGTCCCAAAGGGGCGAGTTTGCCTCAGGCACATAGTTATACCCAACAAGTCATCACGCAGATGCTCAATAAAATAATTAATCAATATCAGCCCCAAACTTGAATATAAAGATGATTCCCGATGCTTTTGATTGATGAAAGCCATCAGTAACGCCATAGAGAATTACAGTAAATTTGGGTAAAATACGCCGATCAAATGATAGACAAACAGAGACTCCATTATGACGGATGCAAATGCTGGCAAAATTCCTCACGTTCTTGTAATTATGGATGGTGTAGGACATCGTGAAGCAGTTGAAGATAATGCATATTTAGCAGCAAAAACACCAAATCTGACTGCGATGAAAGCAAAGCATCCAAATAGTTTGATTTCAGGTTCTGGCGAAGATGTAGGCCTACCTGATGGACAAATGGGCAACTCTGAAGTTGGTCACATGAACTTAGGTGCCGGTCGTGTTTTATATCAGGACTTTACACGGATTACTAAAGATATTCGGACAGGTGCTTTTTTTGAGCATGAAGTGTTAGTTGATGCAGTTGAAAAAGCCAAAGCAGCAAATGGTGCCGTTCATGTCATGGGGTTGTTATCACAAGGTGGTGTGCATTCGCATGAAGATCATATTGTGGCGATGTGTGAACTTGCATTAAAACGTGGCGCAACCGTATATCTACACGCTTTCCTTGATGGTCGTGATACCCCTCCACGTAGCGCAAAGCCTTCATTAGAAAAATTCGATGCTTTATTTGCCCAGTATCCAAATCAAGGTCGTATCGTTTCGATGATTGGCCGTTATTTTGCAATGGATCGTGATAACCGCTGGAATCGTGTTGAACTCGCTTATCGTTTAATGACAGAAGGCGAAGCAGTTCGTGTTGTAAACTCAGCTGTAGAAGGTTTAGAGCAAGCCTATGCAGCAGAAGAAAATGATGAGTTTGTTCAAGCAACACGTATTGGTGAAATTGCCAAAATCCAAGATGGCGATAGTGTGGTTTTCATGAACTTCCGTGCTGATCGTGCGCGTGAAATCACCCGTGCCTTTGTTGAGAAAGATTTTACTGGGTTCACGCGTAAAGTCGTTCCAAGTTTATCTAAATTTGTGATGTTAACACGCTATCAGGCAAGTATTGATGCACCAGTTGCATACATGCCAGAAGAGCTTAAAAATTCCATTGGTGAATATTTATCTGGTTTGGGCAAAACCCAATTGCGTATTGCTGAAACAGAGAAATATGCACATGTGACATTCTTCTTCAGCGGTGGTCGTGAAGATGAATACCTGGGAGAGAAGCGTATTTTGATTCCCTCTCCAAATGTCGCAACCTATGATCTAAAACCAGAAATGAGTGCTTATGAAGTCACCGATGAATTAGTAAATGCTATTAATTCGGGTGAGTTTGACCTTCTAGTTGTCAATTACGCCAATGGTGACATGGTTGGACATACTGGCGTATTTGATGCAGCTGTGAAAGCAGTTGAAACCGTTGATAAGTGTTTAGGTCGTGTCTATGAAGCAGTAATGGCAAACAAAGGTCATATGTTAATTACAGCTGATCATGGTAATGTAGAGCAAATGCAAGACTACGACAGTGGACAAGTTCATACACAACATACCACTGAATTGGTGCCATTTATTTATGTGGGCCCAACTCAAGCAACGATTGCAGAGGGTGGTGTATTGGCTGATGTGGCACCAACATTACTTCATTTGATGAATATTCCTGTACCTTCCGATATGCAAGGTAAGAATTTAATTACTTTAAAATAAGGTGAACTTATGACCCAACACAACAACATTTATCGAGGGTTCTTTGCGAGTTTGTTGATGTGTTGGGGATCGCATACGTTATCTGCACCTATTACACATGCCTCAGGATGGGGGGAAGAGACTACAAGTCGGAATGCTGAAGTGCCACTTGAATCTATTCAGCAATTTGTACAGATTTATGGGATTGTGAAAGATAACTACGTTGATAAAAAAACAGACGATGCACTCTTTCAGCAAGCAATCAAAGGGTTGGTGAGTGGTTTAGATCGTTATTCTCGTTATTTATCGGCTGAAGAATACCGCCAGCTTATTCAATACACTGAAGGTGATCTTGCTTCTGTTGATTTCAATTTAAATTACGATGCTCATACTCGTTTATGGCAAATTCAAGACCTAAAATCAGGATCTGATTCTAGTAAGTTGGGATTGCGTAATGGGCAGGTCATACTCAAAGTCGATAATCAAGAATTAAAGAGTTTAAATCAGGATCAAGTGCAAGGTCTGCTTTATGGCTCGATAGGCAGTACCGTACAAATACAACCAGAAAATAATAATAGTACGGTGATTTTGGTTCGAAATAAAAAAGTTGAGACAGATATTGAACCTGTTTTACTACATAATCAGGTACTTGTGCTGAAAATTAGGGTTTTTCAACAAGATACAGCCAATGAGATTAAACGTTTAATTGAAGAATATAGTTCAACTAAACTAAAAGCGGTGGTTATTGATCTACGCAATAATCCAGGTGGTTTGTTGTCTTCGGCTGTTGAATCGACAGACTTATTCCTAAATCAAGGATTGATTGTAACGACAAAGAGTCGTTCAGAAGGAGATCAACAATTTCAGGCTTTACCCTCGAATGAGTTTCAAAATATTAAGCTTGGAATTTTAATTAATCACCGTTCAGCCTCGGCAGCTGAAGTATTCACCGCAGCATTAAAAGAACATAAACGTGCATGGGTGGTAGGTGAAAATAGCTATGGAAAAGGTGTAGTACAAAAATTATTTCCATTACCGAGTGGTGCTGCACTGCAAATGACGGTGTCACATTACTACACGCCGAATGGTAATATGATTGAAGGGCAAGGAATTCAACCGAATCAAACTTATCCGTTGTTACCTGAAATGAAAGAAGATAGTTATTTGGAACATGTCACAGATTTGGTTATAAAAAGTAAAATTTAGTCAAAAATAAAGCCCCTATTTAGGGGCTTTATTGTTAACGCTTATTCATCATCTTCGGTATCTAAACCAAACTTCTTCAAACGATAGCGTAAAGAACGGAAGGTCATTCCTAATTTTTTAGCCGCTAAAGTTCGATTCCAATGGGTTAAATTCAGTGCATTGAGAAGAATTTCTTTTTCAATATTTTCTAAATAGAGCTCCAGTCCTTCAGGTGGTAGCTTTTTAGAACCCATAGGGCTAGTGCTTATCGCATGATCATTTTCATCTTGTGTTGAAAATGAGACTATTGGCGTTGCAATAGGGCTACGTAGAGGAGCTGTTTGAAGATGGGCTAGATCAATAGTTTCATCATCACTGAGCGTAATTGCACGTTCAATAATGTTGCGAAGTTCACGAACATTACCTGGGAAATATTGCTGTAATAAGAACTGTTCTGCGCGAGAAGAGAGGGTTTTAACCGATACTTCCCATTCTTGGCTGATCTTTTGAATAAAGTGGCTTGCAAGTAGTAAAATATCTTGTCCACGTTCGCGTAATGGTGGAAGCACAATATCCATTACATGTATACGGAAAAATAAATCTTGTCTGAAGCGACCTTGTTGTACTAGTAATTCGAGATCTTGATGACTTGCACTGATGACACGGAAATCAACATCAATTTCTTGATCTGAGCCAACAGGGCGAATTTTCTTTTCTTGTACAGCACGAAGCAGTTTTACCTGCATACTTAAGGGTAATTCAGCGATCTCATCTAAGAATAAACTACCCCCATGTGCGGAAAGAATGAGACCTTGTTTGTCTTGGGTTGCGCCTGTGAAGCTGCCTTTTTTATGACCAAATAATTCACTTTCCATTAACTCTGTTGGAATAGCACCACAGTTGATCGCAATAAAAGGTCCTTCGCTACGATTACTCAGACGATGAACTAAATTGGCAACAACTTCTTTTCCTGTCCCTGATTCACCGGTAATAAAGACAGGGGCTTGAGATCGAGCAATTTTCTTTAAAGCAATTCGTAATTGTTGAATAGGCGTAGAACGACCAATCAGAAGTTTATTTTCTAGTGCACTCTCAGCAGCTTCTTGTTCAGGCTGTGGTCGATTCAATGCTTTTTGAATCAATTGATCTAGGTGAGTTTGATTGACAGGTTTACTGACAAAATCAAAAGCACCTGCTTTTAATGCAGCAATTGCAATATCCATATTGCCATACGCTGTTAATACTGCAATCGGTGTGTTGGGATAGTTTTGTGTGACATGTTTAACCAAGTCCAGACCGTTGCCATCTGGGAGATTCAAATCTGTTAAACAAGCATCGTACTGAAACTCGGTAAAGAATTTTTTTGCTTGCTCTACGCGATAGGCAAGATGAGTTTTAATGCCCATTCGTGCGAGCGTCATTTGCATTAAAAGACATAAGTCTTCTTCATCGTCTACGAGTAAGACGAGTGGTTGTTTAATTGCCATTTCCCCGAAAAACCTAATCTAATCAATGAATTTTTGAGCATTCAATCCTGAAACATGCTCCTTGTTGTCGCTCTACGTAAGTGAGCTTTGCATGATTTGCCTCACAAAAAGTATGAGACAAATACAATCCTAAACCAGTTCCTTTAATTTCGGTACTAAAAAATGGTTTGAATAGCTGAGAAATATCTCGTTTTGCGACCCCTGTACCAAAATCAATCACATCAATACATGTTCTGCCATCTTTTAAGTCTACATTCACTTCAATAAATTGAGCATCAGCTGCATTGTGCCGCAGGGCATTTCGAATCAGATTAATTAAAACTTGACGTAATTGTTTCTCATCAAAAAGAATATTAATTCGTTCTGCAAGATTGAGTTTAATCATATGTTTCGCATCGACTAGATCTTCATTCAATAGGCTTTCAAAAAAATCAGCAAGTTGAATGACTTGTGGCTCAGTTGGTTTGTTGCGTGCCATGCCTAATGTGTCTTGTACAATATTATCAATACGTCTAGCTTGTTTGCTGATCATACGACAGAGCATTTCTTGTTGATGACTATCACTTTCTTTAAGTAATTCATTGGCCTGCACAATCGCCGCTAAAGGGTTGCGAATTTCATGTGCAATACTTGCAGAGAGTTGACCAAGCGCGGCCAGTTTTAATTGTTGAACTTGTTGCGTGAGTTTTTGTGCATCTTTCAAGATAAGTAAAATTAATGATTGTTCGGGGACGATTAGGTGTTTAACACGGACATTGATCGTATAAGGACTTTGTTGTGATTCAAAACTAAATTCTTCACCATCTTCTAAATCACTAAATTTAATCAGTTCAAATAAATCAGGTTGCCATTTGAGCAGAGGAGTTTTTTCTGGAGAAACAGGGATTTGAATGCCTAATAATGTGTTGGCTGCTGGGTTACTCAACACAATATGGTTGCTATGATCTAATACCAAATAGCCATCTTCGATTTGCTCCAAAATATAGCGGTTAATATTTTGCAGCTGATGAATTTCAATAGACTGATGAAAAGTGAGTGTTTCTAAAATCTTAAATCTTTGAACGGCAATACGACCAATTGCATGAACCACAAAAAATAAAAAGGCAAGAAATGCGCTATTGCCTAAGTTATTTAAATTATTGTAATCGAAGAAATTGCCAAGGAAACGCTGGTAAACCACCATAATAACAGCAAAAAGCGTCACGATGAGAGATAGGTGGGCATTTAATAGAATTGCAGATGAGAAAATAATAATCACATACAGCAAACTGAGTTGTAAGTTGGGTCCTCCCGCAGAGAAGGTAATGATACTCAAGCAGGCAATATCCACAATAAAGACGAAAATGAGTTGTTTCGTAACATGTAATGGAATGAGCTTGAGTATGAAGAGTTGAAAAATGTTGATGCAGATATAGCAGACTAACGTATAGAAATATAAAAAAGGGTAATCGTAGTTGGTGGAAAGCTGTTCCGCAGTGAGTAAGTAAATAAGAATTAGACTGATTGAAATAATCAGTCGATATCCACTATACCAAATTCCGAGCCGATAAACGGTTTGGGACACTGATGACGCAATTTTTCCCAACATAAGCGATCACTTAATATGATTAAGGTTTAATGAGTCCATAACGAATGGCGAGATGGGTTAATTTTACATCACTATCAATTGCTAGTTTTTCGAAAATGCGGTAGCGATAAGTATTTACAGTTTTAACGCTAACAAATAATTTGTCGGCGATTTCTTGAGCACTAATACAATTAACCACCATCATTGCGACTTGCATTTCACGCTCAGAAAGTGCGTCAAAAGGGGATTGTTGTGTATCTGAAAGATAAGAACTCGCAAGCTGTTCGGCAATATCTGCACTGAAATATTTACCACCTTGCATCACTTTATTGATTGCACGTACCATTTCTGAAATAGGCGCACCTTTTGTGATATAGCCTTTTGCCCCTGCTTTTAATAACAACGATGGGTAGGGTTCTTCCGCTAAACCACTAACAGCAATCACTTTAGTCTCAGGTGCTGTTTGTAAAAGACGACGTGTTGTTTCTACGCCACCAATTCCTGGCATATTTACATCTAATAATACAACTTGAGGATGCTTTAATCGAACTAAAGCAATCGCTTCTTCTCCAGATTCAGCTTGTCCAATGACTTCTACATCTGGATGGTCTTCCAGCATACGACAAATGCCTGTACGTACGAGTTCATGATCATCAACAACGAGAACAGTGATCAAGAAGACCTCCTTTTTTTAAAAAAACGATTTTTTTGTTACATAAAGAAAAATGAGCTTGCAATCAAACGACAAAATTAGCAATCCTATTCTCCATGTTTAGAGAATAGTTGTACACAATTGTGTCTATAAAAGCTTTACCCGATTTGTTCAAATGTAAGGCATAATGTTATTAAGCGCAAATGTGCAGCGTCCCGAGTTGAGTATTGTGTCGTGAGAAATTCTAAAAAATCTATCATGCATGCCTTGAGCATGTCTATTTTGTTGGCGCTTAGTTCAACAAGTTATGCTGAGCTGGTTGTAAATAACAATCCAGTCTCTACAAATGCGAATAGTTCTTCAGCTTCGTTAAATTGGTCTGCAAGTGATGCAAGCCAATTGATGGAAGATGATGATTCATTAGAGATCAGCCCGCAAGGTTCAACTTCGGTTACGACCACCTTACGAAGTGGTGGTTCTGCAAGTATTAGTTCATCTACAACGCCACAAAAAAGCATACAGATTCGAGATACCTCTCATTTCGGTAGCCAACCCGCTGTAAATGCACGTGCAGCCTTGGTGATGGATGCACAAACGGGCGAAGTACTGTTTAGTAAAAACAGTAATATGTCTGTACCGATTGCCTCAATTACCAAATTGATGACGGCTGTGATTACCGCAGATGCACGGCTGAATATGTCAGAAGAAATTACGCTACAGCAAATTGACTTTGCGGGTGCAGGTGGAAAGAATTCAAGCTCGACCTTGAAAGTCGGCGATACCATGAATCGTGCGGAACTGTTGTTATTCGCTTTGATGAAATCGGAAAATCCTGCAGCGGCGGCATTAGCACGCACTTACCCAGGTGGTCGTCCTGCTTTTATTGCAGCAATGAATACTAAAGCTAAAAAACTTGGTATGGCATCTACGCATTATGCAGAATCAACAGGTTTAGACCCGCACAATGTATCATCTGCACGAGATTTAGGGATTTTAGTGAGAGAAGCTTCGCAGTATGGCTTGATTCGTCAATTTTCTACCACGCCAACTTATGATTTTAATTTAGGTTATCGTGTGCTTAAGTCAAATAATACCAATGCCTTGGTACGTAATGGTGGTTGGAATATTAATCTATCTAAAACAGGATATATCGGTGAGGCTGGGCGTTGTGTAGTGATGCATACCACAGTGAATTCTCGTCCAGCTGTTGTCGTATTGCTCGGAGCTTCAACTTCTCAGGCACGTACCAATGATGCAACCAACCTATTAACTTGGCTGAGTACTTTACCGAAAAGAATTTAATTGCTTATGAACGTAAAGCTCCTCATCTGAGGAGCTTTTTTATATAATGGAACGACATTTTATGACGTGAAAAATGCTTTATCACTTCTATTTTGAGCAATTTTTGTTAAATTATGATTCTTGATATTTAAAAATCACACACTGAAATTGGGAAATTAAAATGAAAAAATATGTTATTCGTGAAAAAAGCTTTGGTTATAACGATGAGTTTTTTTATGTAATTGGACATCGTATGAGCAATGTGTTTGATGATAAACAGCAAGCCGAAGTGGTCTATAAACAACTTGAAATTAAAGCTGCACGTAACTTTTTTTTATATGAAGTTGAATCATTAGTTGATGCAGATGAGGCATTATTAAAACAATTAGATGATTTTGTCTTTTCACGTTGTGGTGAACATATTTATCAGGAGGGAGAGGTTTCTCGAGAAACCTTGCCCGAAAGCTTAAATGATGAAGATACTTTTGAGTTTATTCAGCTTGCTAACATGCAAAGTTATCAATTAATTCATTTTGATCAAGACATTAAGTTCTATGGTTTATGGTCAGTGAAAAAACAAGCATGGGTGGAAGAGCATGATGAGTTTTTTGCAGGTTTAGTGTATGCAGATCGACCTGAACAATTAAAAACGAATGTCGGAACTATTTTTGCAGATTACGATTATGATGATATTGAATTGAAAGGTTCATTCGAAGATTTATCGGAACAACCTGTATTATTACAAGCCTTAATAAAAAATAATAAAGCGTTAAAATATAACAATAAAAGTCAAACATTAATTATTATGCAAGGCTGGGAAGAGGAGGGGTTGTATGCGGTTAATCCTTTATTAAAACAGCCTTTATTTGAAATCAAAGAAATTAGTTTAGATGAAATTCAGACGATTGAAAAAGAATTGGCGGAGCAATATGGCTATGATGAAGAATAAGTTTGTACTTTAGTCAATAAAAAAACCAGTTGCGGGCAACTGGTTTTTTATATTGTAAAAATTTATGCTTACATATTTGAAAGAATTGAATCTTTCACTTGAGCCATCGTTGCATCAATTGACAGCATCACGGCATCAGCGCATTGCTTGATTGCAGTATCTGGATCTTTTAAGCCATTACCTGTTACTGTGCATACAATTACAGAACCTTCAGCAATTTTACCCGCTTTAATATCGCGAATTGCACCGCCAATAGACGCTGCTGAAGCAGGTTCTACGAACACACCTTCATACATTGAAAGTAAGCGTTGAGCTTCTAAGATTTCAGCATCCGCAAGTTCATCAAACCAACCTTTAGAATCGCGTACGACTGCTTTGGCATGGTTCCAACTTTGTGGATTACCAATACGAATTGCCGTTGCGATCGTTTCTGGACTTTCGACTGGAGCACCACGTAAGAATGGCGCTGCGCCAGAAGCTTGATAACCGACCATCGTCGGTAAACTTTCTGGTTTAGGACCTGTGAATTGATCTGTTGCAGCATCATAGATAACAGATTCAAACTGATCAGCAGGTTGATTTGCAACTGCTTCGGTATAACCCATCCAGTGAGCTGTGATATTACCTGCATTACCAACTGGTAAGCAGTGATAGTCAGGTGCACGACCCAATGCCTCTACGATTTCATAAGCAATCGTTTTTTGGCCTTGCAAACGGTAAGGGTTGATTGAGTTTACGATCGTCACAGGCGCTTGATCTGCAACTTCTTTTACGAGGCGCATACCATCATCAAAGTTACCGCGGATTTGCATGGTGATCGCACCATACATCATCGCCTGAGCCATTTTACCCATTGCGATTTTGCCTTCAGGAATTAAAACAAAGGCTTTAATTCCTGCACGCGCTGCATATGCTGCTGCTGCTGCTGAAGTATTTCCAGTAGATGCACAGATAATCGCTTTTGAACCTTCTTCAACAGCTTTTGTTACAGCCATCGTCATACCGCGGTCTTTAAATGAACCTGTTGGGTTAAGACCTTCGTATTTCACATAGATTTCAACGTCTTTGCCAATAATACGCGGAATGTTCTCAAGTTTAATAAGAGGAGTATTTCCTTCTCCTAGAGAAATTGCACGTGTAGTTGCAGACACAGGTAAACGGTCACGATAACGATCTACAAGACCAGTATAACGATTGGCATTCGACATGATGGTGTTCCAATATGAGGTAGAGAGAAAATCCCTCCCAACCTCCCTTTTCCAAAGGGAGGAGTTCCCCCTCTTTTATAAAGAGGGGTGAGGGGAGATTTAAACTGATTAACTATCGAGCGATTCTAAACGAATTCTTACGATTTCGCCACGAATAGCTGGTAATGCTTGAATTTGAGCAAGTGCTTCATCCATTTTTGATTCAACAATTGGATCTGTTAAAATCACGATAGGAATCAAATCTTTCAAGCGAGATTGCTGCATGATCGCATCAATACTGATACCAGCACGGCTGAGAATGGTGGTTACATCAGCGAGTACACCCGTTTGGTCTTCAGCATTTAAACGGATGTAGTATCCAGTCGTCATTTCTTCACGACTCAGGATAGGCATGTTTGTTAGTGCTTCAAATGCCAATTGTGGAATTGTTCCTGCACCATCTTCTGTATAAGAAATATCACGTACGATATCAATCACATCAGCAACAACTGCAGAAGCCGTTGGACCAGCACCTGCACCAGCACCATAGTAAAGCGTTGGGCCTACGGCATGTGCTTGTACCAATACCGCATTTTTAACGCCGTTCACATTCGCAATCAGTTGTTCTGCTGGAATCAGTGTGGGATGAACACGTAACTCAATACCATTACTTGCACGACGTGCAATACCCAAATGTTTGATACGGAAGCCAAGCTCTTCAGCATATTTCACATCTTGTGCGGTAATTTTGCTAATGCCTTCTGTATAGACCTTATCAAACTGTAATGGGATACCAAAAGCACATGACGCCAAGATAGTGAGTTTGTGCGCAGCATCAATCCCTTCTACATCAAAAGTTGGATCTGCTTCAGCATAACCGAGTTCTTGAGCTTCTTTGAGGACATCATCAAAGGCACGACCTTTTTCGCGCATTTCAGTCAGAATGAAGTTACCTGTACCATTGATGATACCTGCAAGCCATTGAATATGGTTCGCAGCTAGACCTTCACGAATGACTTTAATAATTGGAATACCACCAGCAACCGCTGCTTCATAGGCGATTTGCACAGCATTATCTTCTGCTGCTTTGAACAGCTCATTACCATGTTCAGCAAGTAAAGCTTTATTCGCGGTGACAACTTGCTTGCCATGCTTAATCGCTTCCATGATGATTTCATAGGCAGGATGAATACCGCCCATCACTTCGACTACGACATCAACATCAGGTTGACGTACGATGTTCATGAGATCATCACTTTGTTTGATCCCTTCGAGTTGTAAATCTGGACGTGGACGGCGTGTGCCTACATGTGTAATTTGAATTTCGCGACCGGTACGGCGTTTAATTTCAGCAGCATTTTCTTGTAATAATTTAAGGGCTCCACCACCTACAGTACCAAGACCGAGTATCGCCAGACGAACTGGTTTCACGTCACACTCCATTTTATTCAATCATTTTAATGAAGCTTGATCATAGCTAAAAAAGTGCGCAGACACTAGGGCTAAGATCATCTTTAATCTGTCGCCCGAGTCGTGGTGAGACGGTGTAGAGAATGTTTTATTTTTCTAGGCGTTTAATGATTTCATCTGGAGTCATGTACCCACCTAAATACACACCTTCAACATTATAAATTGCAGGTGTGCCATTCACGCCCATATTCAAGCCTAATTGATATTGATCACGAACTGGATTTTTACATTCTGCTGATGCAACTGGTAAGCCTTGCGCAGCTTGATCGAATGCAGCTTTACGATCTTGACTACACCAAATCGCTTGCATGGTTGGCATAAATTGCTCTCCGCGTGGCCATGCTATGTAACGGACTTCAATGCCTTTTGCATTAATTTCAGCAAGATGTTCATGTAGTTTGTGACAATAAGGGCAGCTTGAATCAGTGAATACATAAATGACGTGTTTCGCTTTACCCCCTTGTGCTGGGTAAACGATAAGGTCCTCAGTTTTAAGGGTAGCTAAGTGCTTTTTATTTTCACCCGCTTGTAAGCTTTCACTCACATTACGTAATTGTTTTTCTCCAAGATGAATGACATCGCCCTGAATAATATATTGCCCATCACTGGTCGCATAAACCGATCCCATACCTTCTAGGCTGACCCAAAATAAATTTGGAACCTCAGTTTTTTTAATGGCAAGAATTTTGGCGTTGATATTGGCGGTTTTAAAATTTTTTTCTAAAGTAGAAACCAGACGTTGTTGCGTATTACGTTCATTTAACTTTGATGCTTCACCAGTAGCTGGCGCACTCGCTGTCAGAGCATCAGGCTTTTGTGCTGAATTTTCTTTTGAACAAGCACTGATCAAGAGTGTTGAAGTTAATGCACATGCAATAAACAACTGAGACCGAGTAAACAACATAAACAACCTTTCATACTGTATTTATAAGTTTGACCAAGCATACCAAAAATTTAAATTGAGTTCGTTAAATCTTGCTGATGCCATGTGAATGAAATCATGTTGATTGATAAAAGGTAGTTTTATCCTCTTGGATGGTATTTGTTATGTAGTTCTTGCATCCGATGCTGAGCAACATGCGTGTAAATTTGAGTAGTTGATAAATCACTATGACCAAGTAACATTTGCACAACACGTAAATCAGCACCATGATTGAGTAAATGGGTTGCAAAAGCATGGCGTAAGGTATGGGGTGATAACTCTGCAAGAATATTGGCTTGTAGTGCATAACGTTTAATCGCATACCAAAAATTCTGTCGACTCATGATGCCGCCATGTTGTGTTAAAAATAAATAATCCGTACGACTTTTATAGAGTTGTGGACGTGATTCAGTTAAATATTTTTCGATCCAGTCGCAAGCATGTTGTCCAAGTGGGACAAGCCGTTCTTTATTGCCTTTACCTGTAATACGAAGAAAGCCCTGTTTGAGATTAATCAGTTCCAAACGTAAATTAAGTAGTTCTGATACACGTAAGCCACAGGCATATAACACCTCGAACATTGCTCGGTCACGGAGACCTAGCGCTGTATTGACATCGGGTGCATTGATTAATGCTTCTACATCTTGTTCCGATAAGTCTTTGGGTAAAGCACGTCCAATTTTAGGAGAACGATGGTTTGCAACGGGATTATCATCTCTGAGTTTCTGTTCTCTCAGAAATTTATAAAATTGACGTAAAGCAGACAAGCAGCGTGCAATGGAGCGTGGGCTTTTGCCTGCTTTAGTGAGTGCAATTAATACATCAGCAATATCATCACTCGACCATTGCGTTAATGTCACATTTGGATGTAACTCAGCACATTGAATAAGATCTGATAGATAGGCATTACGTGTATGTGGACTCACGGTTTGCGCCACTAAATAATCACGGAAACCGTGTAAAAAACTGAGATGTTCTGGAATTGTGACCGCAGTTGGAATACGAGGTTTTTTATTTAACATAATCAGAAAAGTCCTTCATTCAACTGCACTGTAAAAGAAAAATGAATTGTTGTCGATCTGTCACACAAGCGAATGCCATTGAGATTGTTTTTGGTAATTATTCTCATTTGTCTGTATACTCTAGGAGAAAAGAGTTTAGGGTTAGAAGCGGTGCGATTGTCAGCATTAAAAGTCAAGCAAACGGCGATGATTACTAAAGTGAATCGCTTAGTAGATGATGCCGAACAGCCAGACCTTGTGGCTATTCGTTTAGAGAGTTTAGGCTTTGTGCCTGGTACACAAGTACAGGTGATTACCAAAGGTATTTTTGGTGGTGACCCGATTCTAATCCAGATTGGTTTTACTCGTTTTGCATTGCGTAAAGCTGAAGCCGATAAAATTGAAATTCAACGTGAAGGAGCGCCTGCATGAGTGATGCGTTACGTGTTGCCCTTGTGGGAAATCCAAACTGTGGTAAGACCTCTTTATTTAATCATCTGACAGGAACACGTCAGAAAGTTGCCAATTATGCAGGCGTTACGGTTGAGCGTAAGGTTGGGCATTTTCAACTCCCTTCTGGAAAAGCTGTACGTGTGCTGGATTTGCCAGGCACTTATAGTTTACAGGCAACAAGCCCTGACGAAGAAATTACCCGTGATGTGTGTCAAGGCAAGATTGCTGAAGAAGGGCAGCAAGATGCATTTTTATGTGTCATTGATGCGACTAATTTAAAGCTTCATCTCGGATTGGTGCTAGAAATTATTGAGTTAGGTCGTCCCATCCTTGTCGTGTTAAACATGATGGATGAAGCACGTCGTCGTGGAATTCAAATCAATACTCAAAAATTATCAGAGCGATTGGGCGTTCCCGTGGTCGAGACAGTCGCTGTGCGTAACTCAGGTATTGAGAACTTACTGCACGCATTAGATCAACAAAAATATACAGTGCCGCATACCGAACTCAGCGGATTAACGGGCGAGCATCATCAGAAAATTCAAGTTATTTTTAAAGATGTCGTTCACTTTGTTGATCAGGAAGATAAGCGTACTGATTTTCTCGACAAAATATTTTTGCATCCTGTATTGGGCTTATTAAGCCTTGCTGTGATGATGTTTATTGTGTTCCAAGCTGTATTTGCTTGGGCAGCTCCATTTATGGATGGGATTGAAAGTCTTTTTGGATGGTTAGGTACGACACTTGGTGCCCATATTTCACAGCCTTTACTCCATAGTTTAGTTGTTGACGGGATTATTGCGGGTGCAGGTGGCGTTGTTGTGTTCTTGCCCCAAATTTTGATTCTGTTCTTCTTTATTTTAGTGTTGGAAGAGTCTGGGTATTTACCACGCGCAGCTTTTTTGCTCGACAAATTAATGTTTAAAGCAGGCCTCAGTGGTCGTGCGTTTATTCCGTTACTTTCAAGCTTTGCGTGTGCAGTGCCGGGCATTATGGCAACACGTAGTATTAGTGATCCGCGTGATCGTTTTACCACGATTATGGTTGCACCATTAATGACTTGTTCAGCACGATTACCCGTCTATGCTTTATTGATTGCTGCTTTCATTCCAAGTCAAATGGTATGGGGGATTTTTAATCTACAAGGCTTGGTACTCTTTGGTTTATATATGTCAGGGATCGTGAGTGCATTGTGTGTTTCGATTGTGATGAAATTTCTACAAAAAGATAAATCACAACATGCGCTATTACTTGAGTTACCAAGTTATCGTATTCCAGATTTAAAGAGCGTTGGGATTGGCTTGCTTGATCGTGCCAAAATCTTTTTAAAACGTGTGGGTGGGATTATTTTTGCCCTTTCGATTTTACTTTGGTTTCTATGTACGTTCCCACAAGCGCCAGAGGGTGCGACACAACCTGCAATTGATTATAGTTTTGCGGGGATGTTAGGTCACTTGATACAACCAATTTTTGCCCCAATTGGTTTCAACTGGCAGATCTGTATTGCATTGATTCCAGCAATGGCAGCACGTGAAGTAGTCGTTGCAGCATTGGGTACAGTCTATGCTTTATCTGGCGCTGATGATGATGCAGTGGCACAAGGCTTATCACATTTAATCAGTATGGATGGTACAGGTTGGTCGCTGGCAACGGGTTTATCTTTATTGGTTTGGTTTATTTATGCGCCACATTGTTTGGCAACCTTAGCAACGGTACGCCGTGAGACGGGTTCATGGAAACATGTCGCAGTGATGACGACTTATTTATTTGGTTTAGCGTATTTAATGTCTTTCTTTACTTACCAAATTGCATCACGCATTTGGGGTTAAGCAAGCAATCTCACCGTGAGTTGCCATAACGGTAGCTCATCCCTTTAAAACGGGAGCTAATGATTGGAGAGTGGTTTATGTTTGAATACTTGATTATTGCTGTATTGGTGCTGTGGAGCGCGCTTGTTGTCTTTAAAAAAGTGTTCCCTAAAACCGCAAGTTCGAGCTTTCTTGCCTTATCGAATCTCTGTCAGCGTTTGGGTTGGCACCGTTTGGCAATGTGGTTAAAGCCTAAAATCGTGGTGGGTTGTGGCGGAGGTTGCGGCTGTACTGTCGATGATAATAATGAACTCAAGAAACAAGAAACTATTCAAGCAGTCAAATGGCGTTAAAAGATAATGAGTGCTCATATTCTAGGGTATGGGCAATTTTTTAATGACCTAAGAATTAAAATAAAGAGTCATCGAATGAATCAACTAGAAAATATAGAAACAAAAGTATTAAGCCTTAAACATAAGTTAATTTTGTTCGGTTTCATCGTATTGCTGAATATTTTTGCTATTCTAAATTGGTCGGAAACTCATCATTTAAAAGCAATTTTATCCAAATAGCCGTAAAACCTCGCCCTTCAGGGCGGGGATATAAGGCTGCAATCCGCTAGTCCCCCTTGTGAGGGTGAGGAACGATTAAAGTTCCGCAAGAGGATTGCTAATGCGGTGTCTGTGTTAACATGTCAACTGGTGTCGTATTAGTGTGTTTTAGATTGATGATTTAGTACAATAATTGCTAAAATAACGTTATGAAAACACTTAAATTACGTATAAAAGACAAACATTGCAAGATGCTAGACCAACTAGCATCCGAAGTTAATTTTGTCTGGAACTATGTCAATGATTTGTGTTTCAAGCACCTACAGCGTAAACAACAATTCTTTTCAGCATACGATATTGCTCAATACACCAAAGGCACATCAAAAGAATGTAACTTGCATAGCCAAACCATACAGGCAGTGACAGAAGAACTCATCACAAGGCGTAAGCAGTTTAAAAAAGCTAAATTAAAATGGCGTGTCAGCAATAAGAAATCAGCAAGACGCTCACTTGGTTGGATACCTTTCAAAAAAGTTGCTGTGAAGTATGCTGATGGTTATGTTCAATATGGCAAGCATCAATTCAAACTATGGGATAGTTACGGACTATCAAAATACAATGTCAAAACAGGCTCATTTGTAGAAGATAGTCGTGGACGTTGGTATGTATGTCTTGTGGTTGATGCCGTCAAAACAGAAAAAACCACTGCTAAAACCTCAATAGGCTTAAAAGATTTAGCCACTTGTTCAGATGGCGTAAAACTTAAAGCTCCTAAAATCTATCGACAATATGAAAAAAAACTAGGAATTGCACAGCGTGCAAGAAATAAAAAGCGTGTCAAAGCAATCCACGCCAAGATTAAAAATATACGTCAAAATATGCTGCATCAATTCAGCCATAAACTGGTAAATGAACATGCAGCAATCTTTGTTGGCAATGTGAATGCCAAAGCATTAGCACAGACTAAATTAGCCAAGTCTGTACTAGATGCGAGTTGGACAACACTAAGAACCATGCTCAAGTATAAATGCGAGAACGCAGGGGTATGGTTTGAAGAAGTCAATGAAGCCTATACCACCCAAACTTGTTCGTGCTGTGGCTCACGCTCCAGTAGTCCGAAAGGTAGAGCAGGCTTAGGAATAAGAGAATGGCAGTGTCATGAGTGTGGTAGCTCATGGGATCGGGATATAAATTCCGCACTGAATATTCTTGCGCTCGGACATGAGCGTCTCGGAGGAGGAATCCCCGTCCTTTAGGTCGGGGAGGATGTCAAGTATTTATGGTTAAGACCTGAGATTATTCATTTTCAGCTACGAAATGCCACAGCCAAGAAAATTGATGGGATAATGTATGTTGCGATCATCTTATGGGTATTTTCTTATTTTATCCCTGATTAATTGGGAATGGTGAGCATTTTAGTCACAGCCCTACAGAGAACCATTGTTGTTGTCACTGCGTTATCTTTCTTCATTCAGAATGACCAAATTTCGCGAAACGTATTTTTATCTAAAAATTTTGCGCTATACGGTTCATATTGCAAACATCTGTTGAATGTGAACAATTCCCTATACACGATATAGATTCACTTTTACGCACTGACACAAAAAAGCCTGAATAAAACGAAAACTGAAAAAGCATTTAAAACAGTAAAGTGCTAACATTTTTGCCATTCTGTAATCTGCAAAAAATGGGGAAAAAATGTTAATACAACGTGGTGGATTAAAAGTTGTGGCTGGTTTGGGAATTTCGGGTGTTTCAGCAGTCAACTTCCTACATGAACAAGGCTACCAAGTTGCAGTAACGGATTCTCGGGAAACACCGCCAGGGCATGATCAAATTCCTACCGGTGTTCGTACCAGTTTTGGAAAGTTGGATACAGAACTTTTATTACAAGCAGAAGAAATTATTCTTAGTCCAGGGCTTGCACCTCAGTTGCCTGAAATTCAACAAGCGATAGAAAAAGGTATTCCAGTTGTTGGTGATATTCAACTGCTACGCCGTGCTACAGAAGTCCCCATTGTCGCGATTACAGGCTCAAATGCAAAAAGCACCGTCACCACTCTCATTGGGCTGATGGCACAGGATGCAGGTAAAAACGTGGCAGTTGGAGGCAATCTTGGACGTCCTGCGTTGGATTTACTCAAAGATCAGCCAGAGTTGATTGTTTTAGAGTTATCGAGCTTTCAGTTAGAAACAACCTCACATCTAAATGCAGAGGTGGCTGTTTTGTTGAATATGAGTGAAGATCATTTGGATCGTCACGGTGATATGTTTGGCTATCACAAAGCCAAACATCGAATTTTCCAAGGTGTAAAAAAGGTTGTTTATAATCGTGATGACAATTTGAGTCGTCCGCTTGTACCTGATGTTACACCAATGCAAAGTTTTGGTCTGAATGCGCCTGATTTAAATCAATATGGTGTGCTTCGTGATGCTGATGGCACGATGTGGTTAGCGCGTGGCAGAGAGCGTTTGATTCAAACCTCTGAAATGTACATTCAAGGCATGCATAACGTTGCCAATGCGCTTGCATGTTTGGCACTCGGTGAGGCGATTGGTTTAGCAACTGCATCTATGTTAGAAACACTTAAACACTTTAAAGGTTTGGAACATCGTTGCGAATACGTCAAAACAGTTGCAGGGGTACGCTATTACAATGATTCTAAAGGAACCAATGTCGGTGCGACTCTCGCTGCAATTGATGGTCTAGGTGCTGCAATTGAAGTAAAAAAAGGCAAACTGGCATTGATTTTGGGTGGGCAAGGCAAAGGGCAAGACTTCAAAGCTTTACGTGGTGCAATTCAAAAATATGTTAAATCAGTGATTTTAATTGGTGAAGATGCTGCTGTAATTGAACAAGCAATTCAAGGTACAACCTTGATTCAACATGCAGCAAGTTTAAAAGAAGCCGTTGCACTCGCTCAGAATGGCACACAAGCTGAAGATGTGGTTTTATTATCACCTGCCTGTGCGAGCTTTGATATGTTTAAAAGCTATAATGATCGCGGACAGCAATTTGTGGCATGTGTACATGCCCTGAATGAAAATAAAAATTAGGAACAGATTTATGGCTGATTTAGCCCAAAATACGGTACAAAAGATTTCGCAATTATTGAATCGGTTGCCCAAGCTTCCCGCAGAAATGACAGCACGTAATATTCTCATTTTTTGCGTCATTTCTTTGCTGTGTTTCGGTTCGGTCATGGTGGCATCCGCATCGATGCCATATGCCGAATATATTCATGAGAACCCATTTTATTTCTTGGTTCGTCATGGTATTTCGATTGTTGTTGCCTCCATCGTTGCATTTTTAACTTATAGAGTTTCTTTGAATTTATGGTTCAAGAATGCTTTTCCTTTATGGCTAGTAACGATGGTCTTGTTGTTGGCTGTACTGGTTGTTGGCTCAGAAGTGAATGGTGCTCACCGTTGGATTAAGGTTGGTGGTTTTACATTGCAGCCAACAGAGATTGCTAAAATTGTGATGGCAATTTTTACCGCAGATTATGTGGTTCGCCGTGCTAAAGAAGTTCGAACGCATTGGAAAGGTTTATTGCGTTTGAGTGGAGTAATGGCATTAACGGTTGGATTTATTGTCGCAGAACCAGACTTAGGGGCAACAGTTGTAATTGTACTCATGATGGTTGGTGTGTTTTTCTTGGCAGGCGCACCCGCAACACAATTCCTAATTATGTTAGGAGCAATTCTTGCAGGGATTACAGCACTTATTTTATTTGAGCCTTTCCGTTTCCAGCGATTAATTTCTTTTACAAACCCTTGGGCAGATCCATTAGGAGTCGGTTATCAGTTATCAAATGCTTTGATGGCATTTGGACGTGGAGAATGGATTGGAACAGGTTTAGGACACAGTGTACAAAAGCTTTCCTATCTTCCAGAAGCACATACAGACTTCATGTTAGCTGTTCTGGGCGAAGAATTTGGCTTTGTTGGCGTCACCTTGGTGATGGTATTGTCCTTTACGATGTTGGCGTGCTGTATTCGAATAGGACATCGTGCTTTGCAACATAATTACTTGCGTGCAGGCTATTTGGCATACGGTATCAGTATTATTTTTCTCATGCAGATTTTGGTAAATGCGGGGATGAATATGGGCTTAATGCCAACCAAAGGTTTGACTTTGCCCTTCATTAGTTATGGGGGAACATCTTTAATGATGTGTGCTGCAATGATTAGTCTAATCCTGAAAATTGATGCATCAACGCAAGAGCTCAATCCAGTTAAAGAAGAATCAAATTTCTAATCGTATCGCAAATAAAAAGCTCTACTTTAAGTAGGGCTTTTTTATGGCTTATAAGAAAGTACCTGTGAGATGGATGCCTCTAGGAATTAAATTGATATCCCATTGTTGAACAGCTTGTTGCAGCATGATACGTGGCTGGTCAAGTTCAACCAACGGTTGCCCTAAAGCTAAAATGGCTTGCTGTAATAGGTTTGATGCTTTGCTGATATCTAGTGCTTGTGCCAGATTTTGTTTAGACAGTTTTTGCCCTTGATCATTCATTGCAAGCGGTAAATGCATATAGCTGAGACTGGGATAATTGAGTAAAGAACCCAACCAGATTTGTCGAGCGGTGTTATCCAATAGATCTGCGCCACGTACCACATGAGTAATGCCCTGTAGATCGTCATCTACGACCACAGCCAATTGATAGCTCATAATGCCATCACGGCGCTTAAGTACGAAATCACCTAGATCATGTTTTAAGTTGGAAGATTGCTGACCTTGTAAGCGATCCTCAAAACAAATCAATTGATCAGCAACTTTCAAGCGAATAGCTTGATCATTGAAATCCAGATGTAAATCGCGGCAAGTACCAACATAAATATGATTTGAACCGAGCATTTTACGGGTACATTGACAGGCATAGATCGCATCTAAGTGTTTTAACTGCTCAAGGACTTGTGCATAAATATCTAAACGATCTTTTTGGCAAATAATTTCTGCATCGGGTTCAAATTGAAAGGCATCAATACAAGATCGGATATGGTTTTCACTATTGGGGTAGATACGAGGAATATCGGTATCTTCAATTCGAACTAGCCATTTTCCGTGGTTGGCTTTGGCATCACAGTAACTTGCGACTGCGGTGAGTAGGGAGCCAAAATGCAATGGGCCAGTTGGAGAGGGGGCAAATCGTCCGATGTAAGGCATAAAGATTTTATGGTTGTGTATTTCAATCCTTCTCCAGCCCCTCCTATAAAGGAGGGGAAATACTCGAATATCATAAATCTTTCAATTCGTAGTATTCCTCCCTTTTCAAAGGGAGGTTGGGAGGGATTATTAACCGTTATTTTGCTTTTCTTTGATTTCAGCCAAAGTCTTGCAATCGATACATAAAGTCGCTGTTGGACGTGCTTCTAAACGGCGCAAGCCAATTTCGATACCACATGTTTCACAGAAACCGTAATCTTCGTTTTGAATTGTTTCAAGTGATTGTTCGATTTTGCGAATGAGTTTGCGTTCACGGTCACGTGTGCGTAATTCAATCGCAAACTCTTCCTCTTGCGTTGCTCGGTCGTTGACATCAGGAAGTGCGCTTGATTCATCTTGCATTGTATTCAATGTACGATCAACTTCAGACATTAACTCAGCTTTCCATGCATTCAAAATTTGGCGGAAATGCTCAAGTTGTCCTTCAGACATATATTCTTCATTTTTCTTCGGCTGATAAGGTGCAATTCCAAATAAGCTTGCAGTTGTACCACCTTCTGAAGCTTTTGATTTGGTTTTACGTACGCGTTTCACAGCCGATTTTTGATCGTCGATCACTTCTGTCTGTTCGTCCAAGACTTGATTTTGGTTGTCATTCGCCATATAGGGCATTCCTCATCTTACACGTACTATCTATACGCAAAAAATATGGTGATATGCAAGTGTTTTTATAGAAACCTAAGATGGTTTTTTCCATCAAGGGTCGACATCATATAGAGTTTTTCAGCAAGATGGTAGTCATTCCCGTCCAGATTTTGTGAGAAAACGATAATGTAATTTGTAATCAAAAGTTTAGTCATATCCCAAGACTTCAGAGCTATTCATTCGCTGTGAAGTTGATAAACGATAGACCTGAGTTTCGATTTCTCCGTTTGCTTTGAGTTTAATAAAGCGGTAACCGGGATGTTCTTCATCAAGTGCAAACTTATCACTTTTAGGTTTGAACTGTATGCAGGTTGATGGCGTTGATAAAAATTGAATATCTTGCCATGTGTTAATAGAGTCTTGGTGGACATGACCACAGATAATGGCTTTGATATTTGAAAAAGGTCGAATCGTTTCGAGTAAATCAGATGAGTTCTTTAGTTTATGTTGATCAATCCAAGCAGATTCCATCGCAAAAGGATGGTGATGGCAGGCAATCATAATATGCCGATCATGATGTTTTTTTAATAATTCTGTTAATTGTTCAAGGCCAGCCACTGCAATTTTGCCATCAATTCTTGTTGGCTGTGCGCTATTAAGTAAAATAATGCACCAATCGCCAATTTCTACCACAGTAGGTTGATGTGGATCTGCTCCATGAAAAGGGAAGTGAGATACATCATCATGATTGCCAGGCGTCTGAAAAAAGGGAATACCTATACTCTGCATATGCTTAAGATAGCGATCATAAGTCACAGTTGTTGGGTTTTGTGCTAAATCCCCAGTATGTACAATCATATCGATCTGCGGATGTTGTTGGCGCATCAAGTCAATTACTGCATGAAAGCTTTGTTCAGGGTGCATCCCGACAAACTCTAAATGCGGATACTCCAATAGATGAGTATCAGTAATTTGTATAATCACAAAATCTTTTTGTGATAATTTTGAGACTTGAAAAGTCACCGTCTTACCCCTTTCAGATTTATTGTCGTTGTATATGTTGACTAAGCCATTGTAATGCCATGATGACAGGGGCATTCTTCAAGCGATTATTTTTGAATAACATCGTGATTTCAGCGTAATCAAACAAATGGAGTTGAATATCTTCTCCTTCATCTGGAACGCCAAAGATGCCCCCACTGCTTGGTAAATCAACTTCTGCAGCATATAAATGAAAAAACTCAGCGCATGCGCCAGCAGAAGGATAAAAACTAAATAAATGCTGCAATTCATTAATTTCGCAGCCTGATTCTTCTAGACTTTCACGACGAATACAGGTTTCTGGAGATTCATTTCCATCCAGTACACCAGCAATAATCTCAAGTTGCCATGCTGACTCGGAGTCATTTAATGCACCAACACGAAATTGTTCAATCAGTGCGAAACGTTGTTGCTGATTGTTATAAAGTAAAACGCCAGCAGCTTCTGGACGATGTATAAGTTCACGCTGAATAATTGGTGAATATTCAGATCGATGAAATAGTCGGTGCGTAAGATTCACTTTCTCAACTTGAATGAATCCTCGGAATAAAAACTCTCGAGATTCTATCGTAACGTCGGATGCTGAATAGCTGGCGTGGTCAAGAATATTCATCTTCAATCAGGATGAGATTGTACATATCTCATCCTAACCGAGAATGATTCGTGGGCAAATCTTTTTTTAGTCGATTTACAGTTTGTGGTACAGTTTTTGACCATGTTCCTGATAAGCGGTTTTCATCGCATTGAGACCTGCTTCAACATCTGTTTCAGCATCATTTGATTGTTTGGCATTGTGCTGATTTTGGGCATAATCCCGCACATTCTGCGTGATTTTCATCGAGCAAAATTTTGGTCCGCACATAGAACAGAAATGTGCAGATTTGTGTGCTTCTTTGGGTAAAGTCTCATCGTGCATGCTACGTGCTGTATCAGGGTCTAAGCTGAGGTTGAACTGGTCATCCCATCGGAATTCGAAACGTGCTTTCGACAATGCATTATCACGAACTTGAGCACCCGGATGACCTTTGGCTAAGTCTGCTGCATGTGCTGCAATCTTATAAGTGATAATGCCATCCTTAACATCTTTCTTATTTGGTAAACCTAAGTGCTCTTTCGGTGTGACATAACAGAGCATTGCTGTGCCATACCATCCAATCATTGCAGCACCAATTGCAGAAGTAATATGATCATAACCCGGTGCGATATCGGTGGTGAGTGGACCAAGTGTGTAGAATGGTGCTTCTTTACATACTTCAAGTTGTAGATCCATATTTTCTTTAATCATATGCATAGGCACATGACCGGGACCTTCAATCATGACCTGTACATCATGTTCCCAAGCACGATGTGTGAGTTCACCTAAGGTTTTAAGCTCGCTAAATTGAGCCTCATCATTGGCATCTTGAATACAACCTGGACGTAAACCATCGCCTAAACTAAATGATACGTCATAGGCTTTCATGATTTCACAGATTTCATCAAAGTGTGTATACAAGAAATTTTCTTCATGATGGGCTAGACACCACTGCGCCATGATTGAACCGCCGCGAGATACGATTCCTGTTAAGCGGTTTGCGGTCATTGGGACATAGCGTAGTAATACACCTGCATGAATGGTGAAATAATCAACACCTTGTTCAGCTTGCTCAATCAAAGTGTCTTTAAAGATTTCCCAAGTTAAATCTTCGGCAACCCCATCCACCTTTTCTAAAGCTTGGTAAATAGGCACAGTACCGATTGGAACAGGCGAGTTACGGATAATCCATTCACGGGTTTCATGGATATTTTTACCTGTTGATAAGTCCATGATGGTGTCAGCGCCCCAACGGGTTGCCCATGTCATCTTAGCGACTTCTTCATCAATTGAAGAACCAAGTGCAGAGTTACCAATATTGGCATTAATTTTAACCAAGAAATTACGACCAATAATCATTGGTTCAATTTCAGGATGATTAATGTTGGCAGGAATAATCGCACGACCTGCGGCAACTTCTTGACGCACAAATTCAGGCGTAATTTCTCTTAGATTTTGCGCACCGAAGTTTTGTCCTGCATGCTGACGCATGTCTACGCCGTCACCTTGGCGTTGATTTTCACGAATTGCAATATATTCCATTTCAGGCGTAATTATGCCCTGTTTCGCATAATGCATTTGCGTAACATTTTTCCCTGCCTTAGCTCGACGAGGGTTTTGAATATGAGCAAAACGAATGTCAGCCGTACGAATATCTTTTAAGCGGGCTTGACCAAAATCAGAACTTAAACTTGAGAGTACATCGGTATCATCACGTTCTTCAATCCAAGTTTGGCGGACAGAAGGTAAACCTTGATTTAAATCAATTTGTACATCAGGATCGGTATAAACACCTGATGTGTCATAAACCATAACAGGAGGATTATATTCACCACCTAGACCTGTTGGGGTTTCTGTCAAGCTAATTTCACGAAATGGAACTTGGATATCGGGGCGAGAACCTTCAACATAAACTTTGCGTGAAGCAGGTAAAATACGGGTTAAATCTTTAGCATCTTGCTCATGTTGAGCGGAAATATCAGCAGAGGGAAGATTCGTTAATTGGTTCATGGCATGATCCTTATGTATTACATTAACGAATCAAGCACGAGCAAAAACGATAGCGAATTTATCTCTTTGATAAATAAAGGCGAGGCTTTTGTTGGGCTTGATTCCTACGCAGGTGTTAACCTGATCAGGTTCAACGGTACTCATCTTTAAATCTTGCGATTAAGATAATCTCAGCAGTTAATTAACTGCGCTCCGTCAAGCTATATATTTAGACTAACAGATTTTTAGATTTTTGTTTTATCAATTCACACCAATCGACTTTTGACTCAGCTGTGTTATTGTCATAAAAGTTTCATCATTGCTGTGTTTTAATCACCAATCATTTTCCCATGTGTCTAGTGGAGGCATACTGTGAGTCCAAGCAATCCTGTCTTAAGTCACCATATTTCTTCACAATTTAATGAAGACTTACAAGATGTACATACTAAATTTATGACCATGGGTGGTTTGGTAGAGCAACAGGTTGCGAATGCAATTCATGCTTTATTAGACACGGATGAAAATTTGGCGATTGATGTGCAATTTAAAGATAACGTTGTTAATCAATATGAACGTGATATTGATGAAGGCTTAACTTTAATTTTAGCTCGTCGTCATCCAGCTGCAATTGATTTACGTATGGTAATCGCCATGAGTAAAGCCAATACCGATTTAGAGCGTATCGGTGATGAGGCAGCAAAGATTGCTCGCATTGCTCAGAATTTATGTGAAGAAGGTCAGTCACCACGCGGTTATATGGAAACACGCCATATTGGTAACCAAGTACGAGTGATGATTCACGATGCTCTGGATGCTTTCGCGCGTTTAGATGTTGATCAGGCTTTAAAAGTGGTGATGGCGGATGTAGACATTGATCGTGAATATCAGTCGGCAACGCGCACTTTAATGACCTATATGATTGAAGATCCACGCCATATTTCACGTGTGATTAATGTAATGTGGGTGCTACGTTCGTTAGAGCGAATTGGCGATCATGCCCGTAATATTTCAGAGCAAGTGATTTATATGGCAAAAGGTATGGATGTACGTCATACCAGTATTGAAGAAATTGAACAAAAAGTGAATCAAAAATAATCACCAAATAAAGATTTAAAGCTGCTACATAATGAGCAGCTTTTTTTATCCCGATACGTTGCATAAAGTCATCGGAAATGAAGTAATCATTAGGTAAATTTCAAGAGTAGTCATCCAATAATTTCTCAAAATCCTAAGGTATTTTTATTGTAGGATAGGCGTAATTTGAACAATGTTGCTGAGGCAATGTATTGTCCCAATATAATCGCGAATATAAATTTATATCATACAAATAAAAAAATCCCAGACTTCGGGGGAAAGTCTGGGAGAGAAATATCATGTGTTGCCTGAGACATCTAACTATCTCTTTGTGTTTCTGTTATTCAATATAAGCGGAGAGTGTCGATCTGTCATGTAGACAACTGTGTATACTCTGTAATCCTTTATTGCTTATGTAAATGTCACGTAAAAAGAGAGCTATATTCAGCTCTCTTTTATTCAGTAGTGTTAGCTGAAATGATTTACTTTTGTTCCGTCCAACCTTCTGCTTTTTCAACACTTTCGTCATTGTTGAAGAACTTCTCACGTTGCTCTTCAAGAAACTTCTTCGCATCGGGTTCGAATACATTGAGTCGTTTTTCATTAATAAGCGTGGTTTGGTGTTTTAACCATTCTTGCCAAGCCTGTTTTGAAACGGTTTCAAAGAACTCTTGACCTTTTGCACCTGGGAATGGCGCAAAGTCTAAACCGTCAAGCTCTTGTTTATATTTGCGGCAAAATACTTGTCTAGTCATGATTTATCCTTAAGCGTACAACTGTTCTAGGCGAGTGTGTGCACGAGTAATAGCTGCTTCAACTTGTTTTGGTGATGTCCCGCCGATATGATCACGCGCATTCACAGAAGCTTCTAAAGTTAAGGCTTTATCAAATACATCTGCTTCGATCAAATCAGAGAATTGTTGAAGCTGTTCCAGTGTCAATTCAGATAAATCTTTTTCTTCAGCCACACCAAGCGCAACTGCTTTACCTACAATTTCATGTGCATCACGGAAAGCAACACCTTTCTTCACAAGGTAATCAGCAAGGTCAGTTGCTGTAGAGAAACCACGAAGTGCTGCTTCACGCATAATTTCAATGTTTGGAACGAGTGCAGGCACCATGTCTGCAAAAGCCATTAAGCAACCACGAACGGTATCAATTGCATCAAATAAAGGTTCTTTATCTTCTTGGTTGTCTTTGTTATATGCCAATGGTTGGCCTTTCATTAGGGTCAATAAACTAATCAAATCGCCAAACACGCGACCTGATTTACCACGCACAAGTTCAGGTACATCTGGATTTTTCTTCTGCGGCATAATTGAAGAGCCTGTGCAGAAACGATCAGGGATGTTCACAAATTTGAATTGTGCCGAAGTCCATAAAATCAGTTCTTCAGACATGCGTGATAAATGCATCATGATTAATGATGCAGCAGCGTTAAATTCAATGGCAAAGTCACGATCGGAAACAGCATCAAGTGAGTTTTCAGAAACTGCTTCAAAACCCAATAATTCTGCTGTATATGCGCGATCAATCGGGTAGGTTGTTCCTGCTAAGGCTGCTGAACCGAGTGGCATGCGATTAACTCGCTTGCGGCAATCTTGAAGGCGTTCAGTATCGCGAACCAACATCTCAAACCAAGCCAATAGGTGATGACCAAATGTTACTGGCTGAGCTGTTTGTAAATGAGTAAAACCAGGCATAATCGTATGTGTATTTTGACTTGCCAGACTGAGTAGGCCTTTTTGTAGGCGTAGTAATAAACCTAAAATGTCATCAATTTCATCACGTAAATATAAACGGATGTCAGTTGCAACTTGGTCATTACGGCTGCGGCCTGTATGTAATTTTTTACCTGTGATGCCGATACGTTGAGTCAAGCGAGACTCAATGTTCATGTGTACATCTTCTAAATCAATACGCCATTCGAAATTACCCGCTTCGATTTCAGCTTTGATTGTATTCAAACCTTGGATAATATCATCACGTTCAGCCTCAGTCAGTACACCAACTTTAGCAAGCATGGTTGCATGTGCAATCGAACCTGCAATATCTTGTTTATAAAAACGTTGGTCAAATTGCACAGATGCGGTAAATTCTGCAACAAATGCATCTGTTGCTTCAGAGAAGCGACCGCCCCACATTCCAGAGGTTTGATTAGGGCTTGCTGAAGAAGAGGATTGAGAAGATGTGGTCATGGCGGCTCAGTAAAATAAAAAAGAGTATAGCAAATCCAAACGTAGTTGCTGAAATTCGACGCAAGAAGTTATCGAAAACACGTCAAATGAGTCCAGCAGGGTCCTATTTTTTTACGAAAATAAGGCAATCGCAACACTTATTGGAATTAATTGTAGCAAGTAATGTTTTGGCAATGGTACTCGCACTTGCAGAAGCTCGTTCTTGGCAAGCAGTGGAAAGTATCCGAGTTTTTCAATACATGCTTTTTATTAACTGGATAATTTTATCGTTTTCTGCTTTTGTTGACTATTTTCAAGAGTTTTTTGCCAAATTTAGTCAGAAAATGGCGTTAATTTTAGGTTTTATTTTTCTTCAACTTATTGTTTTATTTACGACTTGTGTCATTAATATAATTCAATATTGGGGTTCATCAACCAATGAGTTTTCTGAAGATATCTTATTTCAAGGTGTAAGTCTGCATTTGGGGTATGGCATCTTGCTTGGTGCTTTCTGTTTGCGTTATCTCTATATGCGAGAGCAATGGATGAATCAGCAATATAGTGAGCTGAATGCGCGGATTCAAGCCATGCAAGCACGTATTCATCCTCATTTCTTGTTTAATAGTTTAAATAGTGTCGTGAGTTTGATTTCAATTGATCCTGACAAAGCAGAAAACATGTTGATTAGTCTGTCACGTTTATTTCGAGCCAGTTTCCAAGAGCTAAAGTTGGTTAATTTGGCTGAAGAAATTGATTTATGCCAGCAATATTTAAGTATAGAAAAGATGCGCTTAGGTGACCGTTTACAGGTAGAATGGAATATACAAGCAACACCTATAGAATTAAAACGGGTCACAATCCCATTATTAACATTGCAACCTTTGCTAGAGAATAGTATTTTTCATGGGGTAGAAAAAGTTTTGCAACCCTCAACCATTAGTGTATTGGTTGAAATATTGCAAAATCAAGTCAGTATAGTCATTACTAACCCTTATTCTCACGATACAATAAAATCGAGACAAGGGAATGGTATTGCAATAGAAAATGTGAAGCAACGTCTAAAAGCCTATTACGGACAGACAGTGAAGTTTCAGGTTTATGGGGGAGTATCGTTATATACCACGGTGGTAAGTTATCACTATCGAGTAAAATAATAAGTTAAGTTAACCATAAAAATGACGGATGAAGTTAACGGTGACAAGGAGGAGAGGATGAAAGTTCTGATTGCTGATGATGAACCTCTCGCAGTAGAGCGTTTGTCACGTTTAGTGACCCAAATGGGTCATGAAGTGATTGCGACGGCGCATCATGGGCAGGATGTGTTAAACCATATTGAAAATGATTCGCCCGATGTTGTTCTATTAGATATTCAAATGCCTGGAATGAACGGATTGGAGTGTGCTGAGCAGATCAGTCATCTTAGCCCTCGTCCAGCTATTATTTTTTGTACGGCATATGATCAACACGCATTGGAAGCGTTTAAGTTTCAAGCACAGGGATATTTGCTCAAGCCTATTGCACAGCAAGATTTACAACAGGTGTTCAATAGTCTGACGCAACTTACACAAGCACAAATGACTGGTTTACAACAACAAGACGATATGTACGATACTAAAACTCAACGCCATCAAATTGCTGCGAAAACTTATCGCGGGGTCGAACTTATTCCAATAGAGAATATTTACTATTTTCTAGCAGATCAGAAATACGTCACTGTTCGTCATCGGAATGGCAGTGTATTAATTGATGAAACTTTAAAAGATCTAGAATCTGAGTTTTCAGATCGTTTCATTCGAATTCATCGTAATGCTTTAGTTTCTCTTGATTATTTAGAAGGATTGGAACTGATTGCGGCGGGTCAGTATCAGGTTAGATTACGTGAGTTGGATGAGCGCTTATCTGTGAGTCGCCGTCATTTACCAAGCTTAAGAGAATGTATGCATCAATTATAAAATATTGAGCTTAAGTCAGATGAAAAATCAGTTTTTGCTTGCAATTTTAGGTGAGCAAGTTAAGTTTGAAACAATTGTTTTGATCCATGCTTAACTTGAATTTATGAAAACCTTAAAAATTGCGACTCGACAAAGCCCACTTGCACTTTGGCAGGCGGAGCATATTCGCTCCCGTTTAAACGTGCTTTATCCAGATTTAACGGTTGAGTTGGTTAAGTTTGTGACGCAGGGTGATAAAATTCTAGATACACCTTTGGCAAAAATTGGTGGTAAGGGATTATTCGTTAAAGAACTGGAAGCTGCTTTGTTAGATGGTCGCGCTGATTTGGCGATCCATTCAATGAAAGACGTGCCAATGCACTTACCAGAAGGTTTAACGCTCGCTGTCACTTGTGAGCGAGAAGACCCACTTGATGCCTTTGTTTCAAATCATTACCAAAGTTTTGATGAGTTACCTCAAGGTGCCAAAGTAGGTACATCTAGTTTGCGTCGCAAATGCCAGATTTTACAAATACGTCCTGATTTAGAGATTATTGACTTACGTGGCAATGTGGGGACGCGTTTATCAAAACTTGATGATGGTCTATATGATGCCATTATTTTAGCCAGTGCAGGTCTAAAGCGTTTAGGTTTAGCGGATCGAATTCGTCATTGTTTAGCGCCTGTTTTAAGTTTACCTGCTGTTGGTCAGGGTGCATTGGGCTTAGAGTGCCGTGCAGATGACGTGGAATTATTAAAAATCATTCAACCATTACAGCATGAAGAAACCTCAATTTGTGTACGTGCAGAACGTGCGTTTAATGCCTATCTAGAAGGTGGCTGTCAAGTTCCAATCGCAGGGTATGCAACTTTAGCCAATGATCAGCTATGCATAGAAGGTCGTGTGGGAAGTGTTGATGGGAAAATTTTACTAAAACAACAATTGGTTGGAACTTCAGAAGATGCTGAACAATTAGGTGAACAACTTGCACAATGCTTATTGGAGCAAGGTGCAGGTGAATTATTAAAAGCGCTTTATTAATGCTTTTTATTAATACGCGCCCTGAAGACCGTGCTGTGAACTTAACGCAAGCATTGTTGGAAGTGGGTCATCAAGTTATCAATCTGCCATTATTGGAACTTGTTGCTGAACCTTTTTCGTTGAGTTTACGTGAACTGTATCAGCAACTTGAGCAGGTGCAAGTTATTGTTGTGGTCAGCCCGACCGCCGTTGATGTCGGTATGCAATATTTACAACAACAAAAGATATCCTTAGATCAACTCAAGCATGTGCAATGGATCGCAGTGGGGCAAGCAACGGCCCAAGCACTCGCAAAATTTAATGTAGACAGCCACATCCCCGAGGTTGAAAATTCGGAAGGTATGCTAGATCTCCCGATATTAAATCAACACGTGCATTTGGATAAAGTTGCTTTTTGGCGTGGTCTTGGGGGGCGGCAGTTTATGATGCAGCGGTTGCAACAGCAAGGTGTCGAGATTCTTAATTTTGTTCTTTATCGTCGCCAATGCCCAATTCAAAGTGTTACGCTTTTTTCAGAAATTTTAAAAAAAATAGTGCCAAGTCAACCTGTTATGGTGTTGATTAGTAGTGAGGCGAGTTGGAATAATTGGCAGCAGCTTTGTGGTCAAAATAATATAGATGCGCAATGGGTATATTTGGCGTTAGGTGAGCGTTTAGCACAGCTACTCAAAAATGCACGGTTGCAAACACATCAAGAGATTAACATTATTCAGCTTGATAATTTATCTACATCAGAGATTATTCAACGTATCGGTGCTTGGCAAGGACGTATATGAGAAAGATTGTTTACCTGATTTTATTACTAAGTTTATTATGGTTAGCCAAACTTAGTTATGACGTAGCACAATATTCTCAGATCGTTCCTCAACTCCAGCAACAGCTTACACAGCAGCAGCAACGTTATTCTTTGCTGAATGATCAATTTGTCGCTGTGCAGCGACAATTGCAAGATGCTCATTTATCTGACCCTTCAGAAGCTTCGAGCTTACCCAGTATGGTCACGGGTGTTGCTCCTGTTATATTAATCAAACAGCAATTAGAGTTAGTTCAATTCGCAATAGATCAACAACAGTTCATTTATGCGATTGATCAATTAAATCAAGTACAGCAGCATATTGTTCAATATACGGTTTCTCCTGCTTTACAGCATAGTCTGATGAAAGCGATCGAACAGGATAAACAAGCTATTCAACATTATGTGCTTATCCAAACCCAACAGCAGCAACAGATTGATACTTTATTGCAGCAGTTGGATCAAAAGCTTTTACAAGAAGTGCATAACCCAACTATTAAAATGCAAAAAGCTGAAGCTTCTTCATGGTGGTCTTGGTTCAAATTTGAAAAGGTGCAACGTACACAGCCTGATTTAATCAATCGTCATCTCATTTTAAAGGAAGCCCAGTTACGGTTACTGCTTGCTTCGCAGACTTTACATCAAGGGCAGGCATCTGAGTATCGCAAATCCGTTCAAGAGGTAATTCGATTATTATCAATTTTACCTGATCAAAACAGTCAAACGATCAAGCAAAAATTAGAAAAGCTGTTAAATCTTTCGGTTATTCCGACACCTAAATTAATGACCCTTGGTTTGCTGGGGTAATGTAATTATGAAACAATTGGTGCTCATTTATTTACTTGTAAGCCTATTATTTTTTGCTATGTTTGCCATGCTGAGCTATGGCTACGGTAATGGCTATGTGTATATTTACTGGCGCGATTGGCAGTTCCAAAGCAGTTTATGGGGCTTAATCGCACTTTTTATTGTGATTAGTTTATTCGCACAGTTGTTATGGTTTGTGAGTCGCAGATATTTTGCGCGAGAACAGCGTAAGAAAGAAAATATTTTACAATTTAAAGATCTACATCCATATGAACAGCTCGGTATAGTCTGGCTGCTTGATGCGGCAAAAGAACAGCAAGAATTTATTGAGCGTGTTTTTACTCAATCAGGCTTATTGAGTAATATTGTTGATGCGCAATTTGATTATAAAAATGGTGACTATCAACTCGCTTTGCAGAAACTAGAGAAATCAGCACCGATGGCCTTTGAGCTTGCAGAACTACAGCGGATCGATATTTTCTTAGAACAACATGAAACAGAAAAAGCATTAACCCATTTAGAATTCCTTGCACAGCATCAACTTTCACCTTGGTTGGCTGAGATTGAAACTGCTTACCAACAACGTATTACTGTTTTGTGGGGCAAACTTGCCTTACAACAGCCTTGGTTATTTTTACAATCAATTCAGCATGGTTTATTAAGTGCAGAACATCGCGATCTTTGGTTGCAACAATTACTCATACAGTTTGATCAAGCATCTGTGGATGACTTAGCTGCACTGCAACAGCGATATATTGCTCTAGAGAATGAAATTCAAGCACGACCATATAGTAGTAAGGTTTTGTGGTTGAAATTATTAGCACGTATGCCAGAAATGGGATTGCAGCATGAGGATCTTGCATTGCATTTATTGCAAGAAAATTTCGATCCAGAGGTTTTTTATCTTTGGTTCCAACAGCAACTACTGAAGCAAATTCCCGATTATAGCTATGTTGAGCAACGTATTATTCAGCTAGAACAGCGTTACACGAGTGTTCCAATGTTGACCTTTGCAAAATGGCATATTTATGTTGCAACTCAACGTTCAGAAGAAGCTGAGCAATTATTAACTTTATATCCTGATAATATATTAATGAGCTATTTGCGGATTAAATCAACGCTTGGAGATAATCTGGATTTAATCAGACAGTTGAATTTAATCTTTGAAAATGATGTTAATTTTTTAAACTTTAAGATATGAGTGGAATATGAAAGAACTGTCTGTCTACCCTGTTGTATATCGACAAACAATTGCTTGGGGAGATATGGATGCTTTTGGGCATGTAAATAATGTGCAGTATTATCGTTATATTGAAAGTGCACGAATTGCTTATTTAATGGCATTAAATATTTTTGATCAAGATATAGTGACGGTGGTAGCCTCTAGTCAATGTAAATATTTAAAGCCAGTATTTTATCCTGATTTGCTGCATATTGGTGCACGTATTGAAGAGCTCAGAAATAGTGCTTTTCGAATGCATTATAGTTTATGGAGTGAAACACAAAACCAAATCGTTGCAACAGGAGAGGCGGTGATGGTTTATCTTGATAAATTAACGTCCAATAAACAAGCTATTCCTGAATTGATTAAACAAAATATTATTGCTATTGAACAAAGTGTTGGAAATAATCTTGCATTAAAATAATTTTTATAAAGACTATTATGTCTATATTGATTCATTAAAGGCTTGGTTTTATATAATTGGCTTGCTTATTTAAGGATTGATTTAAAAATAAGATAAGCTTTTTATATGAAACTTATTGTCATAAAACCATCAAAAATTAAGAAAAAATTAATATTGATAAGATTTGGTAAGAACTGTTTTTTATAATCGAATTGAAATTAAATAGAGCCTGATTGATCAAATAATGCTGATATTTTTTGTTTTATTGTAAATATAAGATGATTTATGGTTATATTGTGATTAATTTGACTAATTTAATATTGATTATTTAATTGTATATAAATTAATATAGAATTGAATCTTTGAATTCATTTTTTATTTTGAGTGATATATTTCTTTTTGAGTTGGAGTGGTTCTCATGAAACCAGATATTAGTGATTTATCTGTGGAAGATTTAAAACGTTTACAGGTAGAAGCAGAAGCTTTAATTTTAAGTAAAAAAGATCAAGCAATTGAAGATGCTTATAATCAAATTATTGCGATTGCTGAAGCCGTTGGTTTTAGCGTTGAAGAATTATTAGAGTTAGGTGAGCAAAAGCGTAAGAAAACAACGCGCAAAGCAGTAGAACCACGCTACCGTAATAAAAATAATACAGAAGAAACTTGGACTGGTCGTGGTAAACAGCCACGTTGGTTAGTTGCTGAATTAGAAAAAGGCGCAAAACTTGAAGATTTTCTAATCTAAACAAGTTTTAGTCGTCATCGTTTTGTCATACGATGATTCTATGCTTCATTAAAGCCAAGCTTAAAAAGCTTGGTTTTTTTATATGAGAGAATTGGCGATGTTGAAAAAGTATGCATAATGTCATTCAGGGGCGAGTGTCTCTAAAAGGATGATATTTTGCATTTGGTAAGGGTGGAATGAAGAAAAATACCAAACAATGGAAGTGGTGGGTTTTTGCCATTTTTGCATTTTTAATTTTTATTATTTTACAAATTCCAGCAACATGGTTAATTGCGAAATTTTCTAAAGATAATCAAATCTTACATAATGTTAGCGGCAATATTTGGCAGGGACAAGCGGATTGGCAAAAAGGTCAGTTACGTGGTTCTGTGCATTGGAAAACCCGTCCTTTAGATTTATTAATGTTGCGTCTTGGTGCAAATCTCGATATTCACAGCGGGAATACCCAATTTAATGGCATTTTTGGTTACGGTTTAGGTCAAAAGATTTTGATCAAAGATTTGCAAGGTGAAATTGCACCAGAGACTTTAAAGTATTTTGCCAATTGGCAGTGGCCTGAGAATTCAATTCAACTTAAAGATGTGCAATTTAATTATCAAAAAGAAAAAGGCTTTACTTCAACTCAAGGTAAATTGCACTGGGGTGGTGGTGAGTTGAATTATACCTTTGGTCAACGCCAAGATCGTATGAATATGCCTTCATTAACTGCAGAAATGAAAGATGAAAATGGACAATTGCAAATAGATGTTCGGGATCAGCAAAGTCAGAAAATGGCGAATCTAAGTTTAGACCCGAATCTTATGCTCGATGTTCAATTGACACAGCGGATGTTATTAAATGTACCATCTTATCAAGGTAAAGCGGGACTCGACACTTATGTGATTAGTTCTCGCCAACCATTGTTGCAAGGTGGTTTTTAATGAAAACAATAGCACAAAAACTACAACAGTTTCGTTGGCAGCAATTCGATAAAACAAGTGCTTTTATCCTAGCCTTACTAATTTTATGGTTGTGCTGGAAGTTAGCTTCTTTATTTTGGTGGGTGGTGGCTCCACCTCAGCCGATGCAGTTTGATCGTGTTGCATTAGGTTCACAACAGGCGCAAGTTCCTAATATTAGTTCTTTTGCACTATTTAATGAACCTGCTGCCACGACAGCACAAGATAATGTCAATGTGGAGTTGCAGGGCGTACTGTTGGGTTATCCAAGCTATTTGTCATCGGCGGTTATTAAGTTAAACGATACTGCTGAACGTTATCGTGTTGGTGAAACCATCGGTTCAACTTCCTATCAACTGGCGGAAGTGTATTGGGACCATGTCATTCTGAAGCAGGGTAATGGTGCAACACGAGAAGTTAAATTTAAGGGTTTAGATAATGGTTTATACCAGCCAATTACCCCTGTATTAAACCCTCAAGCTGCAACACCTCAAACACCTGCGCCTCCTCAAAACTCATCGCAATCTGCACTAGGACAAGCGATCCAACAAATGCAGGAAAATCGTGAGCAGTATTTAAAAAATATGGGAGTGAGTGGTGGTTCAGACGGTTACGAAATCTCAGATCGAACACCAACGAATTTAAAAAATACCTTGGGTTTGCGGTCTGGTGATCGTATTCTATCGATCAACGGTCAGACAGTCGGGCAGGGTCTTAGCGAAGTGCAATTATTAGAGCAAGTACGTCGTGAAGGACATGCCAAAATAGAAATAAAACGTGGTGATCAAGTGATGACCATACAACAAAGTTTTTAGTGATAACACGTCATCACATTAGTTAGGAATAAGTGCAGGTTATGGCTTTCTTGAATCATCAACGTCCACTTTGGGCACTACTTGCTGCCGCACCTTTGGTTGCGACCATCAGTACCAATGTGCAAGCACAAACATGGAAGATTAATCTACGTGATGCGGATTTAACAGCATTTATTAATGAAGTCGCTGATATTACGGGTAAGAACTTTGCAGTTGATCCTCGTGTGCGCGGGAACGTTACTGTTATTTCCAATAAACCTCTCAATAAAGATGAGGTGTATGACCTATTTTTAGGTGTATTGAATGTTAATGGTGTAGTTGCACTTCCATCAGGTAATACGGTCAAGTTAGTCCCCGATAGCAATGCTAAAAACTCAGGGATTCCTTACGATGCACGAAGTCGTGCAGGTGGTGATCAAATTGTTACTCGCGTCATTTGGTTACAAAATACGAATCCAAATGATTTGATTCCTGCGTTACGACCATTGATGCCGCAATTTGCACATTTGGCTGCTGTTGCTGGCACCAATGCTTTGATTGTTTCAGATCGTGCCACGAATATTTATCAACTTGAAAATATTATCCGTAATTTGGATGGTACAGGGCAAAATGATATTGAAGCGATCAGTTTGCAATCAAGTCAGGCTGAAGAAGTTATTGGTTTGCTCGAAACCATGAGTGCAACAGGTGCCTCTAAAGATTTTATTGGTTCGCGTGTGCGAATTATTGCAGATAATCGAACCAATCGTATTTTAATTAAGGGTGATCCTGATTCACGCAAACGTTTACGCCAGATGATTGAAATGCTCGATGTTCCATCGGCAGATCGCTTGGGTGGTTTGAAAGTATTCCGTTTGAAATATGCGAGTGCCAAGAACTTAGCTGAAATTCTACAAGGTTTAGTCACAGGGCAGTCAGTTTCGTCTTCATCAAATTCTAGTGCTAGTAAATCAAACTCAATTAGCAATCTAGTTTCAAATAATCAAAATTCGAGTTCATCGACGGGAACTTCAACCTCTTCAATTTCCACGCCGTCAATTAATCTTAACAATAACAGTAATAATAGCCAAAATAGTGGTGTTACAAGCTTTAATAGTGCTGGTGTGAGTATTATTGCAGATAGCACTCAAAATGCTTTGGTTGTTAAAGCTGATCCGCAATTGATGCGTGAAATTGAGGCAGCCATTCAGCAGTTAGATACTCGACGTCAGCAAGTCTTGATCGAGGCTGCTATTATTGAAATTGTAGGTAGTGATGCTGATCAACTTGGTGTGCAATGGGCATTAGGTGATCTCAATAGCGGCGTTGGATTAATTAACTTTTCGAATGTTGGCTCTAGTATTTCTAAGCTCGCAGCAGGTTATTTAACAGGTGGGGCGGCTGGTGTTGGTTCCGCACTTGGTACAGGTTCATCCATTATCTTGGGTGAATACAAGGAAGGTGCGAATGGCTCGCGTAAATTGTATGGTGCTCTCATTCAAGCGCTAAAAGAAAATAAAAAATCAAATTTATTGTCTACACCATCTATCGTGACAATGGATAATGAAGAAGCGTATATCGTAGTGGGGCAGAATGTTCCATTTGTGACCGGCTCGGTTGCGACGAATGGAAACAGTACGGTGAATCCTTACACAACCGTTGAACGTAAAGATGTGGGTGTTACTTTAAAGGTGATCCCTCATATTGGTGAAGGTGGTTCTGTTCGACTTGAAGTGGAGCAAGAAGTTTCAAACGTTGAAAATAGTAAGGGTCAGGCTACTGATTTGGTGACAAGTAAACGAGCGATTAAAACTTCAGTCCTCGCAGATCATGGGCAAACTGTCGTGTTAGGTGGCTTGGTTACCGATCAGACTGATGTTAGTCGTCAAAGTTTGCCTGTTCTTGGGGATATTCCTTATCTTGGTCGTTTGTTCCGTTCAGATAGTCGTGGCAATCAAAAACGTAATTTACTTGTATTTATCCATCCAACCATAGTGGGTGATGCTGAGGATGTGCAACGTATATCTCAACAACGTTACAACCAGCTATACAGCCTCCAATTGTCTATGGATAAAAATGGTAATTTTGCAAAATTACCTGAAAATGTTGCGGATATTTATCGCCCACAACCTGCTGTAAGTAGCTCACCATACCAAAAAGTTCCAACAACAACGCAAAAAGAGGCTGTGGTTATCACAAAGCCTGTCGTTGTGGTCGAGCCTCAAATACAAAGAAAAACGGTGCAGCTTCCAGCCAAAGCAACTGAACGCAGTAAAAATACAGTGACAACCACGACGATTCGTCCTGCGTCTTCACAGTAGATGCACAGAAGCGCTTATGTCACAATGTTATGATTGAAAGAAATTATGATAAGGATAAACATCTATGACTTGGAAATTACAAGCCATTACAGGTGAATTTACAGGGCAAGAGATTAGTGTTGAGCGTGATATGTTGGTGGGGCGACATCAGGATGCAGATATTTTATTGCAATCTGCGGATATTTCGCGTCGTCACGCAGCACTGCTACTCAAAGGAGAGCAGTTGTGGGTGCAAGATTTAAATTCTTCAAACGGTACGTTTATTAATGATACCCGTGTTGAACAAGAAGCTGCTTTAAATGATGGCGATATTTTACAATTCGCGAGTTTTGTATTTTTAGTTTTGGCAATTGTGCCAACACTTACAGAGCTACCAGAAATTGAAGTTGAGCCAGTAACGGCAACGAAGCACGATGCGGGCATGCCAACGCTTGCAGAGCGAGCTTCGGAAACTTCGATTAATCGAGATGGTATGCCGCAACAAGTTGGCATTCCAAAACCGGCACCAATTCCTGAAGGTATTGATGTTCAGGCTGCTGCTGAACAGCAACCGATCGCGATTGAAGAACCTATTTCTCGTGTCCAACAAGAAATTGAACAGCAAAAAAATGCATCGATTGGTTTAATTTCAATTGTTGTGCTCATCATTTTAGCTGTGATTGCTTGGTTATTCTTTAAATAATTATATTAAGCTTTTACAATCAAGGCATGCTCACATGGGCGTGCCTTTTTATTTCTTGAGTCGAAATCAATGTCTGTTGCTCAGTTACAACAACGAAATTTAATTTTATTTGATCTGGATGGGACACTTGTGGATTCGGCAGCTGATTTATATCGAGCAATGAATCTCAGTTTGGAAAAGCTGGCATTACCATTCGTAACAGAGGTGCAAATTCGAGCTTGGGTAGGCAAGGGTGCGGCTAAACTATGTGAGACTGTTTTGGAGCATTTGTTTGGGCAGATTGATGCCCAGCAGCAGAAGCAGTTGCTTGATACTTTTGTTGAGATTTATGAACAAGAATTATGTGTAAACACCAAAGTGTATGAAGGTGTTTTACCATTTTTGGATTACTGCCAAGAGCATAATATTACGATGGCTTGCGTAACTAATAAACCAGAGCATTTAGCGCAAGGTATCCTCAATATTTTGCAGTTAAGTCCATATTTTAAGATGGTGGTTGGTGGTGATAGTTTAGCTGAACGTAAACCCCATCCATTGCCTTTACTACACTGTATGCAGCAGCAAAATATTATAGCCTCACAAACTTTGATGATTGGTGATTCAAGTAATGATGTGGAAGCCGCCAGACGTGCAGGTATTGATTGTATTGTGGTCAGCTATGGCTATAATCATGGGGAAAGTATCTATGACTGTCAGCCACAGCAAGTGGTCGATAGTTTGGCAGAATTGATAGAATATGATTTAGTCAGGAGACAAGCATGAAGTTTGTTATGGTTTTTCGATGGCGGGCTTGAAAAGGCACTACTGAAAAAACGCGCAGAAATTAAAACCATAGAGAAGATTCATGACGACCTTAGTACAATTTGAGCAATTAAAATCAGCAGGCTATAACACCATTCCTGTGTATCGCCAACGTTTAGCAGATACAGAAACCCCACTTTCTGTTTTTGCACGTTTTAAAGAACAAAAACAAGCTTATCTCTTTGAGTCCGTTGAAGGGGGCGAGAATTGGGCGCGCTATTCAATGATTGGTTTAGGGGAGTCGATTGTTTTTTCCTGTAATGCAGGTGTATTGACCATTCAGCAAGCTGATGGCTCGCTTCGCCAGCAAGACTGCGCTGATCCATTTCAGTATATCCGCGATTTTCAAAGTCAATTCAAAGTGCCAACTCAAGCTGAATTGCCTGAGTTACCAAGTTTTACTGGTGGCTTGGTTGGGTATCTGGGGTATGACTCGGTACGTTATATTGAACCAAAACTTAAAAACGTTCCCTCAGCTGATCCTGTGACCTTGCCAGATCTTTGGTTAATGTTGTCTCAAACCGTGATTGTGTTTGATAATTTAAAGGATACTTTGTTTTTAATTCATCATGCAGATTCGAGTGAGCCTGATGCTTATAATAAGGCTCAGCAGAAGCTGGATCAACTTGAGCAGTTGCTCGCTACGCCTGTCAGCTTACAAGCGAAACCTCATACTGCACCATATTTCGAATCCATTACGGGTAAAGAAAAGTTTTTAGAAACCGTTGAGAAAGTAAAAGAGTATATCCGTGCAGGCGATGTGATGCAGGTTGTGCCTGGTCAACGTATGGTATCTGACTTTGATGGTGAGGCTTTACAAGTTTATCGTGCATTGCGCCATCTCAATCCATCGCCGTATTTGTTTCTAGTGCAAGGACAAACCCTGACGGATCAAAAGCCCTTTCATATTGTGGGTTCTTCGCCAGAAATTCTTTCACGCTTAGAAAATGGTATTGCAACAGTACGTCCTTTGGCTGGAACACGACCACGTGGTAAAACTAAGGAAGAAGATCTTGCCTTGGAGCAAGATTTACTCGCAGATGAAAAAGAGATTGCTGAACATTTAATGTTGATTGATCTTGGGCGTAATGATGTTGGGCGAGTTTCTAAAATTGGTAAAGTACAAGTGACTGATCGTATGGTGATTGAGCGTTATTCTCATGTTATGCATATCGTGTCTAATGTGCAGGGTGAAGTACGTGATGATGTGGATGCCTTAGATGTGTTTAAAGCAACCTTTCCTGCTGGAACACTTTCAGGTGCACCAAAAATCCGTGCTATGGAAATTATTGATGAAGTAGAACCCGTAAAACGTGGTGTATTTGGTGGTGCTGTAGGTTATTTAGGCTGGCATGGTGAAATGGACATGTCGATTGCGATTCGTACCTGTGTGATTCGTGATAAAAAGGTCTATGTACAGGCTGGGGCAGGCTTAGTTGCAGACTCAAATCCTGAATCAGAGTGGAATGAAACCCAAATAAAAGCTCGCGCAGTGATCAAAGCGGTTGAATTATCATCAAACGGATTGATTTTATGAGTTTTTAACGGTTTTTTTGAAAAAACCACTTGCATCGATTCAGAGTTTTGCTAAACTGCACACCGTTCCGATACGAAACGTACGAAACACTAAGAAAGAGCCGGCATAGCTCAGTTGGTAGAGCAACTGACTTGTAATCAGTAGGTCCACAGTTCGAATCCGTGTGCCGGCACCATCTTAAAAGTGTGGTAGTATAGAGTAAGGAACAGCACTGTGTAAGTGTGATATGGTGAGATTCCCGAGCGGCCAAAGGGGGCAGACTGTAACTCTGCTACGAAAGTTTCGAAGGTTCGAATCCTTCTCTCACCACCATCTAACTTCGATTGAAGTGGTAAGTACCAACATGCGGGAGTAACTCAGTTGGTAGAGTGGCAGCCTTCCAAGCTGCATGTCGCGAGTTCGATCCTCGTCTCCCGCTCCATCGAAGATGTCGCTCTTATAGCTCAGTGGTAGAGCACTCCCTTGGTAAGGGAGAGGTCTCGAGTTCAAATCTCGATAAGAGCTCCAGATATACAGCTTAGTAGAATTTCTACAAAATTTTTAAAGAAGCAGGCTATTATAGTCTGCTTTTCAAGTATTGGGTGTCTAGTTTTTTAGGCGAATGTCGATAAAGAAAGTTTTTCAGGGTTGTTTTTCTCTAAACTGGTGTCGACGTAAACGAGGAAAATCAAATGGCTAAGGCTAAGTTTGAACGTAATAAACCACACGTAAACGTGGGTACAATTGGTCACGTTGACCATGGTAAAACAACTTTAACTGCTGCGATTGCAACTATTTGTGCAAAAACTTACGGCGGTGAAGCGAAAGATTACTCACAAATCGACTCAGCTCCTGAAGAAAAAGCACGTGGTATTACAATTAATACTTCACACGTAGAATACGATTCTCCAATCCGTCACTACGCTCACGTAGACTGTCCTGGTCACGCCGATTATGTTAAAAACATGATTACTGGTGCTGCTCAGATGGATGGCGCGATCCTTGTGTGTGCTGCGACTGATGGTCCAATGCCACAAACTCGTGAACACATCCTTCTTTCACGTCAGGTTGGTGTACCATTTATTCTTGTATTCCTTAACAAGTGTGACCTTGTTGATGATGAAGAATTACTTGAATTAGTAGAAATGGAAGTTCGTGAACTTCTTTCTACTTATGACTTCCCAGGTGATGACACTCCAATCATCCGTGGTTCAGCGCTTCAAGCGTTAAACGGTAATGATGGTCCTTACGGTGAAGCATCAGTTCTTGCACTTGTTGAAGCGCTTGACTCTTACATCCCAGAACCAGAACGTGCAATCGACAAAGCATTCTTAATGCCAATCGAAGATGTATTCTCTATTTCTGGCCGTGGTACTGTTGTAACAGGTCGTGTTGAGTCTGGTATCGTTAAAGTTGGTGAAACAGTTGAGATCGTTGGTATCCGTGACACAGTTGTAACGACTGTAACTGGCGTAGAAATGTTCCGTAAACTTCTTGACGAAGGTCGTGCGGGCGAGAACTGTGGTGTTCTTCTACGTGGTACTAAGCGTGAAGACGTACAACGTGGTCAAGTACTTGCTAAACCAGGTACAATCAAGCCACACACTAAATTCGATGCAGAAGTATACGTACTTTCTAAAGAAGAAGGTGGTCGTCATACTCCATTCCTTAACGGTTACCGTCCACAGTTCTACTTCCGTACAACTGACGTAACTGGCGCAATCAAGTTACAAGAAGGCGTAGAAATGGTTATGCCTGGTGACAACGTTGAAATGTCAGTAGAATTAATCCACCCGATCGCAATGGACCCAGGTCTACGTTTTGCGATCCGTGAAGGTGGTCGTACTGTAGGTGCTGGTGTTGTTGCTAAAGTAACTGCATAAGCCCAATATTGTATTACATTCAAATCGGAAGCTTCGGCTTTCGATTTGCTTCATAGGCTAGTAGTTCAATTGGTAGAGCGTCGGTCTCCAAAACCGAATGTTGGGGGTTCGAGTCCCTCCTGGCCTGCCACTTTTTTTAAATAAAAAAGCTTAATTCTGGCTAAGTTGTCATATAATAATTCGCGAATTCTACGACGAGTAAAAAAATGTCGAATGATAAATCGCGTGACGCATTAAGCGACGCGCCAATCCCTCAAAGAAATAATGCTGCAGAAGTTATAAATGCAAGTTCTCCGCTTGATATTGTCTTGTGGTTAATTGCAATTGTTTTGTTAGTTGGTTCAGCATTGGTAAATCAACATTTACCAGCCTATTGGGCACCTGCAAATGATATTTGGGTGCGCGTTGGGGTAATTTTGGCTTGTGTCGTCGTCGCTTTAGGTTTATTATACGCCACCCATCAAGGCAAAGGCTTTGTGCGTTTGTTGCAAGATGCGCGAATTGAACTGCGTCGAGTGACTTGGCCAACAAAACAAGAGACGATCACGACATCGTGGCAGGTGCTTTTGGTTGTGGTTGTTGCATCATTGGTTTTATGGTGTTTCGATTACGGGTTAGGTTGGTTTATTAAGTTAATTATCGGGTAAGAGTGCGATGAAACGTTGGTATATTATTCATGCCTATTCAGGTTTTGAAAAACAAGTGATGCGTTCACTTAATGACCGAATCCAGCGCAGCACTGTTGCTGATAGTTTTGGTGAAGTCCTTGTTCCTACTGAAGAAGTAGTGGAAATGAAGGATGGTAAGAAGCGTAAGTCTGAGCGTAAATTCTTTCCTGGCTATGTATTAGTTGAAATGGAAATGAATGATGATACTTGGCACATCGTTAAAGAGTGTCCAAAGGTTCTAGGTTTTATTGGTGGTACACCAGAAAAACCAGCGCCAATTTCTCAACGTGAAGCTGATGCAATTCTTGCACGTGTACGTAATACAGGTGAAGCACCTCGTCCTAAGACAATGTTTGAGCCTGGTGAAGAATTACTTGTAGTTGATGGTCCGTTCACTGACTTTAAAGGGGTCGTGGAGGAAGTACAATACGAAAAGTCACGTTTAACGTTGACGATTAATGTATTTAATCGACCAACGCAAGTTGAACTCGAGTTTCGACAAGTCGAAAAAACGATTTAATTTGAGTTGGTTGGTAAGCGCCCGATTTGATCGGGCATTGTTGTTGTAACACTTCGGTGTTGTTTAATTTTTTGGGGAGCCTAGCGGCGCTGTACCCAGAGGTAATTTTCAATGGCTAAGAAGATTGACGGCTATATCAAGCTGCAAGTTCCAGCTGGTAAAGCAAATCCATCTCCACCAATTGGTCCTGCTTTAGGTCAACGTGGTGTAAACATCATGGCATTCTGTAAAGAATTCAATGCTGCTACACAAAAACTTGAAGTTGGCTTGCCAATTCCTGTCGTGATCACTGTGTACAACGATAAGTCGTTCACATTCATCATGAAAACTCCACCTGCATCTATTCTTCTTAAGAAAGCTGCTGGTATTCAAAAGGGTTCTTCTGTACCTAACAAAACTAAAGTTGGTAAGTTGACTCGTGCTCAATTAGAAGAAATTGCGACTACTAAAGAACCAGATTTAACTGGTGCTGATTTAGACGCTCGTGTGCGTACCATTGCTGGTTCTGCACGTTCTATGGGCTTGGAAGTGGAGCTATAAGACATGGCAAAGTTAACTAAACGTCAAAAAGCCATTGCTGCTGCTGTAGAAGCAAACAAAGTTTATACTTTGGAAGAAGCAGTACAGGTTCTTAACAGCCTTCCAGCTGCGAAGTTCAAAGAATCATTAGACATCTCTGTAAACCTTGGTGTTGATCCACGTAAATCTGATCAGGTTGTTCGTGGTGCGACGACTTTACCTGCGGGTACTGGTAAAACTGTACGTGTTGCAGTATTTGCTCAAGGTGCTGCTGCTGAAGCTGCGAAAGCTGCTGGTGCTGATGTTGTTGGATTTGATGATCTTGCTGAAAGCATTCAAGGTGGAAACCTTGATTTTGACGTCGTAATTGCTGCTCCTGATGCAATGCGTGTTGTTGGTAAGTTGGGTACAATTCTTGGTCCACGTGGCTTAATGCCAAACCCTAAAGTGGGTACAGTGACTCCAGATGTTGCTAATGCAGTTAAAAATGCTAAATCTGGTCAGGCACGTTACCGTGTAGACAAGGGTGGTATCATCCATGCTGCAATCGGTCAACTTGGCTTTAGCGAAGAAGCTGTGCGTCAAAACGTTGAAACTTTAATTGCAGATTTAAAACGTTTAAAACCTGCAACGTCTAAAGGTGTATACGTTAAGAAGATCACTTTGAGCTCAACTATGGGTCCTGGTTTGATCGTTGACGTAAACAACGTTTCTAAGTAATTAGAAAGAATTTTAAAGCCCTGAAAGGCTCCCTCTCTTTATAAGAGAGGGTTGGTGAGAGGTTTTATACCCTCATGCCTACCTTCTCCCTGAGGGAGAAGGGGTTTTTAGGCAAACTTTGAATTGATAAATGAAGGTTTATCAGCGTCAAAGACCTCAGGCGAGGCAGTTCTTAGGATTTGCTTCTTAAAATACCAGTCTGAGTAGACGCGGTGGTGTGATTTGTTGCTCCTCCGCGTGTAAGTCGAAAGACTTACGAATTGGGAGTGTACCTGTGTAGGTACATAAATCACCGTTAGGAGGTTTTACGATGGCTCTTCTTATCGAAGACAAAAAACAGATCGTTGCTGAAGTAACTGAAGTTGCTTCTACAGCGTTCGCTGCCGTTGTTGCTGACTACCAAGGTTTAACGGTTGAGCAATTAACTGCTCTTCGTGTTGAAGCTCGTAAACTAGGTGTTGCTACACGTGTTGTACGTAATACTTTAGCTAAACGTGCTCTTCAAGATACGCAATTCTCTATCTTGAATGACAATCTTGTTGGTCCAACAATCTTAGCATTCTCAACTTCTGAAGACGATATGGGTGCAGCTGCACGCTTGTTCGAAGAATTTGCTAAAACTAACAAAGCATTTGAATTAAAAGCTGCTGCATTTGACGGCAAACTTTATCAAGGTGAAGAAGTTAGTATTATTGCGAACCTTCCGAACCACGAAAAAGCGCTTACTATGCTTGCCTCTGTTCTTCAAGCTCCTATTTCGAAATTGGGTCGTTTACTTACAGCGCTCCAAGAGAAAAACGAGTCAGAAGCTGCTTAAGCTTAAATCTACTTTCACACCATTCAATATCCATTTGGAGTTATTCTCATGGCTTTAACAAACGAACAAATCTTAGACGCAGTTGCTGAATTAAAAGTTATCGAACTTGTTGACTTAATCAAAGCATTTGAAGAGCGTTTCAACGTATCTGCTGCTGCTGTAGCTGTAGCTGCTGGTCCTGCTGCTGCTGTTGTTGAAGAACAAACTGAATTCAACGTTGAGTTGACTTCTTTCGGTGCTAACAAAGTTGCTGTAATTAAAGCAGTTCGTGAAGCTACTGGCCTTGGTCTTAAAGAAGCTAAAGATCTTGTTGAAGGCGCTCCTGCAGTTCTTAAAGAAGGCGTTTCTAAAGAAGACGGCGAAGAACTTAAGAAGAAGCTTGAAGAAGCTGGTGCTACAGTTACACTTAAGTAATGCTGTAGGGAGTCGATTTTTTCAAAATCGGCTCCAAAAAATGGCTGATGGCTCTTGGGTCATCAGCCTTTTTGCGTTACAATAATCGGCTCGTTTTTTGATAGTTTTACGTTTATTGTGCGTATTATTTAAACAAAATTCATGAAATCAAACGCTTACCAATATTTTTTTGCTTATAAAAATATTGTTAAGCGTTTTAATACCACTAAAAATTGCAGCATTTGTAAACAGTGGTGGCCATATCGGCCTGCGTAATTCCTTCTAGACCCGTTCTGCAGGCGGGTTTAGTTTACTTTCCGAGGACTCCAGATGGCATACTCATATACCGAAAAGAAACGGATCCGTAAGAATTTTGGTAAATTGCCCCACGTAATGGAAGCACCGTACTTACTGTCGATTCAGGTCGATTCGTACCGTACATTCTTACAAGGCGGTAAAACTCCAAAAAATCGCGAAGATATCGGTCTCCAAGCCGCATTTCGTTCAGTTTTTCCTATTGAAAGTTATTCTGGCAATGCTGCTTTAGAATTTGTTGAGTATAGTCTTGGTAAGCCTGAGTTTGACGTACGTGAATGTATTTTACGTGGTTCAACTTATGCAGCACCAATGCGCGTAAAAATTCGTTTGATCATTAAAGATCGTGAAACGAAATCAATTAAAGACGTGCGTGAACAAGAAGTATACATGGGTGAAATGCCGCTCATGACTGATAACGGTACTTTCGTTATCAACGGTACTGAGCGTGTCATCGTATCTCAATTACACCGTTCACCAGGCGTATTCTTTGACCATGACAAGGGTAAAACCCACTCAAGTGGTAAAGTGTTGTATTCAGCACGTATTATTCCTTACCGTGGTTCATGGCTAGATTTTGAATTTGATGCTAAAGATTTAGTATTCGTACGTATTGACCGTCGTCGTAAGCTGCTTGCAACGGTGATTCTACGTGCCTTGAATTACAGCAATGAACAAATCTTGAATTTGTTCTATGAAAAAGTACCTGTATATCTTGATATGGGTAGCTATCAAATTGATCTTGTTCCAGATCGCTTACGTGGTGAAATGGCACAATTTGATATCTTAGACAATGATGGTAAAGCGATCGTTGAACAAGGTAAACGTATTAATGCACGTCACGTACGTCAAATGGAAGCTGCGAACTTAGCCAAGCTTTCTGTACCTGATGAATATTTATATGAGCGTATTACAGCTGAAGATATCACACTGAAAAGTGGTGATGTGATTCCTGCGAATACCGTTCTTAGCCATGACATCATGGTGAAGATCGCTGAAGGTGGTGTTAAACAGTTTAACATCCTGTTCACGAACGACATCGATCGTGGTCCTTTCGTTGCAGATACATTGCGTGCGGATACAACAACAGGTCGTGAAGAAGCACTTGTTGAAATCTATAAAGTAATGCGTCCAGGCGAGCCGCCAACGAAAGAAGCTGCTGAAAACTTATTCAACAACTTATTCTTCTCTTCTGAGCGTTATGACCTTTCTCCAGTAGGTCGTATGAAGTTCAACCGTCGTTTGGGTCGTCCTTACGAAGTCGGTACTGACCAGAAGTCACGTGAAGTTGAAGGTATTCTGTCACACGACGATATTATTGATGTATTACGTACATTAGTAGAAATTCGTAACGGTAAAGGTGAAGTCGACGATATCGATCACTTGGGTAACCGTCGTGTACGTTCTGTTGGTGAAATGACAGAAAACCAATTCCGTGTTGGTTTAGTTCGTGTTGAACGTGCTGTGAAAGAGCGTTTAAGCCAAGCAGAAACAGATAACTTGTCTCCGCAAGATTTAATCAACGCGAAACCAGTTGCTGCCGCAATCAAAGAATTCTTTGGTTCAAGCCAATTGTCTCAGTTCATGGACCAAAACAATCCATTGTCTGAAATTACACACAAACGTCGTGTATCTGCGCTTGGTCCTGGTGGTTTGACACGTGAACGCGCGGGCTTCGAAGTACGTGACGTACATCAAACTCACTATGGTCGTGTTTGTCCAATTGAAACGCCTGAAGGTCCAAACATTGGTTTGATCAACTCGCTTTCTGTCTATGCAAAAGCGAATGACTTCGGTTTCTTGGAAACACCATATCGTAAAGTTGTTGATGGTCGTGTGACTGATGAAGTTGAATACTTATCTGCAATTGAAGAAGTAGGGACTGTTATTGCACAGGCCGATTCTGCAGTGGATAAAGATGGTACTTTAACTGAAGAAATGGTTTCTGTACGTCATCAAGGTGACTTCGTTCGTATGTCGCCTGAGCGCGTAACGCATATGGACGTTTCTGCTCAACAGGTTGTATCTGTAGCAGCATCATTGATTCCATTCCTTGAACACGATGATGCGAACCGTGCATTGATGGGTTCAAACATGCAACGTCAGGCTGTTCCTACCTTGCGTGCTGACAAGCCGCTTGTTGGTACCGGTATGGAAGCAAACGTAGCACGTGACTCTGGTGTGTGTGTGATCGCTGACCGTGGTGGTGCGATTGAATATGTTGATGCATCTCGTATCGTTATTCGTGTCAACGAAGATGAAATGATCGCGGGTGAAGCGGGTGTAGATATCTATAACCTGATCAAATATACACGTTCAAACCAAAATACATGTATCAACCAAAACGTTATCGTAAACTTGGGTGACAAAGTTGCTCGTGGCGATATCTTGGCTGACGGTCCATCGACTGACATGGGTGAACTTGCGCTTGGTCAAAACATGCGCGTCGCGTTCATGACATGGAACGGTTATAACTACGAAGACTCGATCTTACTTTCTGAGCGTGTTCTTCAAGAAGACCGTTTAACGTCAATTCACATTCAAGAATTGTCATGTGTAGCACGTGATACTAAGTTAGGCGCAGAAGAAATTACTGCCGATATTCCTAACGTTGGTGAAGCTGCACTGTCTAAATTGGATGAGTCAGGTATTGTTTATATCGGTGCTGAAGTGACTGCAGGTGACATCCTTGTTGGTAAGGTAACGCCTAAAGGTGAAACTCAGTTAACACCTGAAGAAAAATTACTTCGCGCAATCTTTGGTGAAAAAGCGGCTGACGTAAAAGACTCGTCTTTACGTGTTCCGTCTGGTACCAAAGGTACGGTGATTGACGTTCAAGTCTTCACACGTGATGGTTTAGAAAAAGATGAACGTGCTCAAGCAATTGAGAAAGCTCAGCTTGACGCATACCGTAAAGACTTGAAAGAAGAATACAAAATCTTCGAAGAAGCAGCACGTGAACGTATTGTTCGTTTGTTGAAAGGTCAAGAATCTAACGGTGGTGGTTCAACTAAACGCGGTGATAAACTTTCTGAAGACGTATTGTCTGGTTTAGAGCTTGTTGATTTACTTGAAATCCAGCCAAATGATGAAGCAATTGCTGAGCGTTTAACTCAAATTCAAGTGTTCTTGAAAGAGAAGAGTTACGAGATTGACGAGAAGTTTGCTGAGAAGAAGCGTAAACTTTCTACAGGTGATGAGTTAACAACTGGCGTATTGAAAGTTGTTAAGGTTTACCTTGCAGTTAAACGTCGTATCCAGCCTGGTGATAAGATGGCGGGTCGTCACGGTAATAAGGGTGTTGTATCAAACATCTTGCCAGTTGAAGACATGCCACATGATGCCAATGGTGTACCAGTCGACATCGTATTGAACCCACTAGGTGTACCGTCACGTATGAACGTGGGTCAGATTCTTGAGACTCACTTGGGTATGGCGGCGAAAGGTCTTGGCGATAAGATCGAAAAAATGTTGAAAGAACAACGTACAGTGATTGAACTGCGTGAATTCTTAGACAAGATTTATAACAAGGTTGGTGGTGAGCAGGAAGAGCTTGATAGCTTGACTGACGCAGAAATCTTGGCGCTTTCAGGTAACTTACGTGCTGGTGTTCCATTAGCGACTCCTGTATTTGATGGTGCTGAAGAAAGCCAGATCAAAGACTTACTTGAATTGGCAGACATTTCTCGTACAGGTCAAACAGTATTGTTTGATGGTCGTACAGGTGAACAGTTTGACCGTCCTGTAACTGTAGGTTACATGTACATGCTCAAATTGAACCACTTGGTTGATGATAAGATGCATGCGCGTTCAACGGGTTCTTACTCACTTGTGACTCAACAGCCGCTTGGTGGTAAAGCACAATTCGGTGGTCAGCGTTTCGGTGAGATGGAAGTATGGGCACTTGAAGCATACGGTGCTGCATATACGCTCCAAGAAATGCTTACAGTGAAGTCGGATGACGTCGAAGGTCGTACACGCATCTATAAGAATATTGTAGATGGAAACCATTATATGGATCCGGGTATGCCTGAATCGTTCAACGTATTGACCAAAGAGATCCGTTCTTTAGGTATCAACATTGAACTGAAAAATGGTGACTAATTAGTTCCATTTAATCCCCCCAACCCCCTTTGAGAAAGGGGGAGCTCCCACTTTAAAAGAGTAGGAGCTTCCCTCCTTAGAAAAAGGAGGGATTGAGGGAGGATTGTTCAGTAAAAACAATATTTGTGACCCAGTCGGGTGAGCGTAGCTCCTCGACACACGGAGAAAAAAATTGAAAGACTTGCTCGATATCATGCGTAAGAAAACGGATTCAGAAGGTCATGCACCTGTTGAATTTGACCGTATCCGTATTGGTCTTGCGTCACCAGAGATGATTAAGTCATGGTCTCACGGTGAAGTTAAAAAGCCTGAAACCATTAACTACCGTACTTTTAAACCTGAACGTGACGGTTTGTTCTGTGCCAAAATTTTTGGTCCAGTAAAAGATTATGAATGCTTGTGTGGTAAATACAAGCGTATGAAATATAAAGGCGTCATTTGTGAAAAATGTGGCGTTGAAGTAACAACTGCAAAAGTTCGTCGTGAGCGTATGGGTCATATTGACCTTGCTTCTCCAGTTGCACACATCTGGTTCTTGAAATCATTACCGAGCCGTATCGGTTTACTACTTGATATGACACTACGTGATATCGAGCGCGTATTGTATTTCGAATCTTATGTTGTTACTGATCCTGGTATGACTCCATTTGAAAAGTATCAACTTTTAACAGACGAAGAATACTACAATGCACTTGAAGAACACGGTGATGAATTCACTGCGAAAATGGGTGCAGAAGCAGTTCAGGATTTATTAAAAGATATCGATCTTGAAGCTGAGATTGCGCGTTTACGTGAAGAAATTCCACAAACAACGTCTGAGACGAAACTTAAAAAAGCGTCTAAGCGTTTGAAATTGATGGAAGCATTCAAAGACTCGAACAATAAGCCTGAATGGATGGTGATGAACGTACTGCCAGTACTTCCACCAGACTTACGTCCGCTTGTACCACTTGAAGGTGGTCGTTTCGCGACTTCAGACTTGAACGATTTATATCGTCGTGTGATTAACCGTAACAACCGTTTGAAGCGTCTTCTTGACCTTGCTGCGCCAGACATCATCGTACGTAACGAAAAACGTATGTTACAAGAGTCTGTTGATGCGTTGCTTGATAACGGTCGTCGTGGTCGTGCGATTACAGGTTCGAACAAACGTCCATTGAAATCTTTGGCAGATATGATCAAAGGTAAACAAGGTCGTTTCCGTCAAAACTTACTTGGTAAGCGTGTTGACTATTCTGGTCGTTCGGTAATTACCGTAGGTCCTACTTTACGTCTTCACCAATGTGGTCTTCCGAAGAAGATGGCACTTGAACTCTTCAAGCCATTTATTTTCGCGAAACTACAAGCATCTGGCCAGGCAACAACCATTAAAGCTGCGAAGAAAATGGTTGAGCGTGAAACCCCAGAAGTTTGGGACGTTCTTGCTTCTGTAATTCGTCAACATCCAGTCATGTTGAACCGTGCGCCAACACTTCACCGTTTAGGTCTTCAAGCATTTGAACCTATTCTGATTGAAGGTAAAGCGATCCGTCTTCACCCACTCGTATGTGCTGCGTTTAACGCCGACTTCGATGGTGACCAAATGGCGGTACACGTTCCATTGACACTTGAAGCACAGTTAGAAGCGCGTGCGTTGATGATGTCAACCAACAACATCTTGTCACCTGCAAACGGTGAGCCAATCATCGTTCCTTCTCAGGACGTTGTCTTGGGTCTTTACTACATCACACGTGATGCGGTAAATGCCAAAGGTGAAGGCATGGTGTTTGCGGATACACACGAAGTTAACCGTGCGTTGGCAACGGGTAAAGTTGCGATCCATGCGCGTGTAAAAGTACGTGTACACCAAACTGTTATTGATGAAAACGGTAACCATGAAAAGCAAACCATCATTGTTGATACAACACCAGGTCGTTGCTTGTTATGGGAAGTTGTTCCACAAGGTTTAAGCTTTGAATCGATCAACCTTGAGATGACCAAGAAAAACATCTCGAAGTTAATCAACTCTTGCTATCGTAAACTTGGTTTGAAAGATACCGTTATCTTCGCTGACCAATTGATGTATTTGGGCTTCCGTCAAGCGACGCGTTCAGGTGTATCAGTCGGTATGGAAGATATGTTGATTCCACCAAATAAGCACACCATTATCGACAAAGCTGAAACTGAAGTTCGTGAAATCGAACAACAGTTTGAACAAGGCTTCGTTACTGCGGGTGAGCGCTATAACAAAGTGGTCGATATTTGGGCTCGTACCAATGACCAAGTTGCGAAAGCGATGATGGACAACTTGTCTTATACCCTTGTGAAAAACAAACAAGGTGAAGACGAGAAACAGAAGTCATTCAACTCAATTTATATGATGTCTGACTCGGGTGCCCGTGGTAGTGCGGCGCAGATTCGTCAGCTTGCTGGTATGCGTGGTTTGATGGCGAAGCCAGATGGCTCGATCATTGAGACCCCAATTAAAGCAAACTTCCGTGAAGGTTTGACAGTACTTCAGTACTTCATCTCAACACACGGTGCGCGTAAAGGTTTGGCCGATACCGCATTGAAAACTGCGAACTCTGGTTACTTGACTCGTCGTCTTGTAGACGTAGCACAAGATTTAGTTATTACTGAATCTGATTGTGGTACAGCGGGTGGCTTAGTGATGACACCATTCATTCAAGGTGGTGACGTGATCGAGCCATTACGCGATCGCGTATTGGGTCGTGTAACTGCTGAAGATGTACGTCGTGCATCTGATGATGAAGTTGTACTTCCACGTGGTACGTTAATTGACGAGAAAATTGCTGCTGAGCTTGAAGAAGCGGGTGTCGATGAAGTTAAAGTACGTTCAGTAATTGCATGTGAATCGACATTCGGTGTATGTGCGCGTTGTTATGGTCGTGACCTTGCACGTGGTCACTTGGTGAACCCAGGTGAATCAGTGGGTGTAATGGCTGCACAATCAATTGGTGAGCCAGGTACACAGTTAACGATGCGTACCTTCCACGTGGGTGGTGCTGCAAGCCGAACTTCTGCTGCAAACAGTGTTCAAGTACGTAACAAAGGTACTGTACGTTTCCATAACGTGAAAACTGTACAACATGCCAAAGGTCACTTAGTGTCAGTTTCACGTTCAGGTGAAATCGGTATTGCGGATGATTTAGGTCGTGAGCGTGAGCGCTATAAACTTCCTTACGGTGCAAGCATCTTGTTGAAAGATGGTGAAGCTGTAGAAGCTGGCGGTATCGTGGCGACTTGGGATCCACATACACATCCACTTGTTACCGAAGTTGCTGGTAAAGCGCGTTTCAGCCAGATCGCTGATGGCGTAACTGCAACATCGAAAACTGATGATGCAACGGGTATGACTACTGTTGAAATCTTGCCTGTAACAGCTCGTCCTGCTTCTGGTAAAGATTTACGTCCTGCAATTGTGTTGGATACAACAGATGGTGGCGAACAATTCTACTTCTTACCTCAAAATACGATCGTAACCGTTCGTGATGGCGCAACGATTGGTGTGGGTGATGTACTTGGTCGTGTACCACAAGAAACTTCACGTACCCGTGATATTACCGGTGGTCTTCCACGCGTAGCTGACTTATTTGAAGCACGTAAACCGAAAGAACACGCGATTCTTGCAGAAGTATCAGGTGTTGTGAGCTTTGGTAAAGAGACTAAAGGTAAGAACCGCTTAGTGATTAGCCCTGATGATGGTTCTGAGATCTACGAAGAATTGATTCCAAAATGGCGTACCATTAACGTGTTCGAAGGTGAACATGTGAACCGTGGTGAAACCATTTCTGATGGTCCACAAAACCCACATGACATCTTGCGTTTGAAAGGTGAAGTTGCATTAACCAACTACATCGTGAACGAAGTTCAAGACGTTTACCGTCTCCAAGGTGTAAAAATCAACGATAAGCACATTGAAGTTGTTGTACGTCAAATGTTGCGTAAAGTTGATATCACTGATGGCGGTGATACAAGCTTCATCAAAGGCGAACAAGTGGATTACATCCGCGTTGTTCAAGAGAACCAAGCTGTCTTGGCTCAGAACAAGTTCCCAGCGAAGTTTGAACGTCAATTGATGGGTATCACCAAAGCGTCGCTTTCTACTGACTCATTCATCTCTGCTGCATCGTTCCAGGAAACAACACGCGTGTTAACTGAAGCTGCTGTAACAGGTAAAGAAGATGATTTACGCGGCTTGAAAGAAAACGTTGTTGTAGGTCGTCTGATCCCAGCAGGTACGGGTCTTGCGTATCATTTAGAACGTCGTCGTCAAGAATCTGAAGCTGCTGAATTTGAACTTCACAATGATTTCAGTGAAGTTGATCAAGCATTTAGTCAAGCATTAAACTCAGATCAGTTCTAAGTCTTAACGAATTAAAAAAGGCACCTTAGGGTGCCTTTTTTATGTTTGAAAATAGCAAAATGATTGTATTTAGAAAACGAAACTAAGTTTTCATAGGTATAAATTAGTGGGATTCTATAAAGTGATTCACTTGTTGTGTATATTTATTATCTTCTCCCAAAGATCTATTTATTTCACGATGTGAAAGTGGGAGTGATAATAATTGTGCGGATGTCCCAAGTTTTTGTACTTGCTGAATAAATTGTTGAGCCTGTATACAGGGTTGATCAGGGCGAGTGGTTGAGCAAACAGCGAGAAATGCAGGTAAACTTTGATGTAGTTGTAAGATCGGAGATAGGGCTTTCCAGTTCTCAGGTTGTTGACCAAAGGCTCGATCATAAAATCGAGCATGCCGATTTTGCATGATCTTTTCGATATCGTAAGCAGCACTATCTAAGGCAATGGTTGCTCGCCAAGGTTGCGGTTGTGGAGTTAACCACGAGGGCCGTACAGTAACCAAGCTAACTAAATGTGCACCAGCAGAATGTCCTACCAAAATAAGCCGTTTTGAGTTTGCATGCCAATCATTTGCATGTTTTTGAATATAGAGTAAAGCGTTTGATATATCTTGAGTCTGTTGCTGTACGGTTGCATTTGGAACTAATCGGTAATTAACGGAGATCAAAAGCCACCCTCGTTTACCCCAATAATCGACTTTATTTTTCACTACAGCAGCATTATTTTTATCACCGATACTCCAAGCACCACCATGCACCATAACGATGATTGGAGCTAGATTATTATCGGTGTGTGGTTTAGATGGGAAATAGATATCCATCATTTGTTGGGAATCATGACCGTAAGCAATATTTTTAAGTGATTCTACTTTTGCTAATGTTTGGAACTTGAAAAAATTTGCCTGAGTTGCTGAATTCAAACTCATCAAGATCAACATGGATAGCATAAATCTTGTCATTTTTTCGCCCCTGTTAAATTGTATTTCTACATTGAGTCACACATTTTGTTTTCATGCTGATTAGATTGGAACTTTGACTTCGTTTTTAATAACCTAATTCAATCAACAGTGTAGTACTGTATTGATCAAATATTCTTCCATTTAGTTTATTTTATTACAAAAAGAAAAGAATGCACTTAGAGCAATTACATAATCTGATTATTTTCTAACAAAAATCAGATTATGCTTAGACTATAAAATTGAGGAGTTTTGGATATGAAAAAAACAATTGGTTTAATTTCAACATTAGTATTATCTACTTTAATGTTTACAGGCTGCCAAAACATGAGCGCATCTGATCAGCGTATTGGTGCAGCAGCATTGAGTGGTGCAGTTGGTGGTGGTGTTGGTAATCATGTAGGTGGTGGCTTAGGAGCGGGTGTAGGTGCAGCAGCAGGTGCTGGTGTAGGTGCAAATGCCAAGGGTGGTAGTAGTAATTCAACCACAAGTAGTGCAATTGGTGCAGGTATTGGTTCTGTAATTGGTAAGTCTATTTTTGGTGGCGATACTGGTGCAGCGATTGGTGGTGCAATCGGTGGTGGCGCAGGAGCTGCAATCCAAGAAAAGAAAAAGTAATATGAATTAAAGTTTTAATAAATGCCTGCTATGGTTTGCAGGCATTTTATATTTAGGTTCATCCCAAAGAACTTGCTTTGGGCTTCTTCCGGCGTATATATAAAATTTTTTCAACCTCTGCAATTCGTGTTCCTGCATCATCTAAAATATTGAGTGTGTAATGACGTAAAACAGGTTCATAATTTTCTGATAATCGTTTGATTTCATCAATTTCATTTTTACTCAGTTTAATGTCGGCAACGACCTCACTACGACCAGGTGACAGGAAATTAATAGAAGCACTTTTGTCCCAAACAATATATTTATGCCCTAAATGATGCATGAGAATCAGCATATAAAAGGGATCAACCATCGAATATAAACTGCCGCCAAAATGTGTCCCGACAATATTACGATTTTTTCTAGTCAGCGGCATTTTGACACGAATGAAGTAACGATCAAGATCAAATGTTTCGATTGCAATGCCTGCCCCACGATAAGGGGAATAGTGATTCAGCATAAATTTAGAAATCGCTGGAATGGTTCGAATTTTTTTGAAAAAGTCTTTCATGGTCAATTTTTTTTCTTGCAACTCTATTCATACTCCATAAGTATCATTTTTAGTGCATCGCTGGCAATGGCTGTTTTATAACCAAGCCGATAGAAAATAAAATGGGAAAGAATTATGCAAGCACAAGTAAAAACAGTAACCACTTCTGACCAACAAAGCCTCTGTGTCAAAACATGGGGTGATGAAAAGAAAACACCATTGGTGTTAGTACATGGATATCCCGATAATCAGGAAGTATGGGAGCCGATTATTGAGCAATTGGTTGATGACTATTATGTCGTTACTTACGATGTACGTGGTGCAGGTTTGTCATCAATTCCAAAGCGTATTAAAGACTATCGATTACCGCGTTTATCTTTGGATTTGCAAGAAGTCGTTGATGAAGTGTTACCCAACCGCAATTTCCATATGGCAGCGCATGACTGGGGTTCTTTACAGTCTTGGGAATCAGCAACTGAACCTAAGTTAAAAGGCCGTTTACTATCTTATACAACAATCTCAGGTCCTTGCTTGGATCATGCTTCTTTATATTTGCGTGAAAAGTTTAAATCTGCGCCAAGTAATGTACTGAAAATGCTGACTAAATCTTGGTACATTGGTGCTTTCCATTTACCATTAGTTGCACCAACTGTATGGACTTTCTTTAGTCCAGAAAAGTGGGGGAAGATTTTAAGTGGCTTAGAGAAAAAACAAAACTTGCCATTAAATGCAAATATTGTGTCAGATGGTAAATACGGTATTAATCTGTATCGTGCTAACTTTATTCCTTCACTGACTCAACCACGCCAACGCTATGCTCAATGTCCTGTACAGGCAATTGTATTAAAACGCGATGCATTTGTTAGCCCAGAGTACATTACAGAATCGATGCCAAAATGGGTTGAAAACTTTGAATATGTTGAACTTGATGCCAATCACTGGGCAGTTCTAAGTCAGCCAACCAAAATTGCTGAACTAATCCGTCATTTTGTAAAACGCCAGACTGTTTAAGGCTTTAGCGGATTAATCAAAATAAAAATCACTTAAAACAGATTGCAATTTGGCGACATTTTCAGCTTCTATACAATGAATCTGCTAGAATGTCGCCTTTCTTTTTGCTCCTAAATTTTGTCCATGAATGCTGTCGTAATTGCGATTGCCGTGATGTTTATTTTATCACTGGCACGCGTTTCTGTTGTTCTCACTTTGGTCATATCAGCCATTATTGGTGGTTTGGTTGCTGGACTGAGCCTTTCTCAAACTGTAGAAGCTTTTAATGCAGGATTGGGAGATGGTGCTGAAGTTGCTTTGGCTTATGCTGTTCTAGGTGCTTTTGCCTTAGCATTATCTAAATCTGGTTTACCAGATTTACTTGCACATAAATTGATTGGTTTATTAGGAATGGAAGCCAGTAAAAATCAAGAAAAAAAAGTGAAATATCTTTTATTAACGATTTTACTCATCGCTGCAATTTTTTCTCAAAATCTAATCCCAGTTCATATCGCTTTTATTCCCGTATTGGTTCCGCCATTGTTAAAAGTGATGAATCACCTCAAGCTTGATCGACGTGCGGCAGCATGTGTACTGACGTTGGGTTTAGTTGGAACATATATATTCTTACCTGTGGGCTTTGGTGCCATTTTCCTTGAACAAATTTTGATGGGAAATATCAATAAGATTGGGGCTGCATATGGTTTGCATGTAGAACGTGGCATGATGCCTATGGGCATGGCGATACCTGTTTTGGGTATGGTTTTAGGTACTTTAGTCGCTGTGTTTATTAGTTATCGTAAGCCGCGTGAATATGTTGATCGATCAATTTCACCTGTTACAAGCATTGATTTGGATAAACCACTACGAGCAACAACACAAGCTGAATATGACCTCAAGGTGGATGCTGAAGAGTTGAAGCATGAAGCTGAAAATGTACCTTATATTTCCAAAAAAACCATGCTCATGGCTTTACTTGCAATCGGTTTAACTTTAGTCGCACAGTTGTATTCAGGTTCGATGATTTTAGGTGGTCTTGTTGGTTTTGCTGTGTTATCCGCTTCTGGCATCTTTAAATGGCAAGAAGCCGATGATGTGTTTGTGCAAGGGATGCGGATGATGGCCTTAGTTGGTTTTATCATGATTTCTGCGGCAGGTTTTGCTTCAGTCATGACGCATACAGGCGACATTGCTCATCTAGTGAATGGCGTTGTACATATTATTGGTGATAATCATGCTTTAGCTGCGTTCTTGATGCTATTTATTGGCCTGTTTGTCACGATCGGTATTTGTTCATCTTTCTCAAGTGTGCCTGTGTTGGCAGTGATTTATGTGCCACTCTGCGTACAATTTGGATTCTCACCTTTAGCAACAATTGCATTGATTGGCACTGCTGCTGCATTAGGTGATGCAGGTTCACCTGCTTCAGATTCAACATTAGGACCTACAGCAGGACTAGGTGTAGATGGTCAACATGATCACATTTGGGATACTGTAGTGCCAACATTTATACATTTTAATATCCCGCTACTTATTTTTGGCTGGATCGCAGCAATGGTTTTATAATAAAAAGGCTCAATATGAGCCTTTTTTGTTGAGTGTAAAAAATATCAAGAAGTGACATTTTTTGTCTGTTTTTTAATCTAATTTTATAATATATTCTAAATAGAAATTTATATGTAATTTAATTTTTAAATTAATCTTAATTTTATTTTTTTAAAAACTTCAGCTAAATTTTAAATAATAAATCTTGATAAAAATACTAGGTTTTATAATGATTTAAGTTGATTAAATTGGTCTGAATTATTTTTATTACATATTTTAACAAATATATTTTTTTATTATTCAATATATTACAAAATCAATCAAAAAGGTTGGAATTAATATGTATTGCATAATGTAAAAACACGTGTTTATTATGTTGAACAAGAACATAATTTTTTAAAAGAGGTTGTTTAAATGCTAAAAAATGTATTAGTTGTTGCATTATTGGGGTTATCATCAACTGCGTTTGCAGGTGGTTTTCAGGTTAAGGTCGGTGCGAGCTTAATTGATCCAACGGCAGATACAACTCTAAAAGCAGATGCGGTAGTCAAAGGTGATTATGAATTTGCATTTACACCGTCGGTTGAATATTTCTTTGGAGATACGCCATTTTCAGCGGAAATTCTATTAGCAAATCCAATTAATCATGATGTGTTATTAAATGGTGAAAAAGTGGCGAGTGTTCGCCAGTTGCCACCAACCATTACAGCAAAATATAACTTTAAAAACGCAAGTCGTTTTACACCATATATTGGCGTTGGTGGTACAGCATTCATTGCATGGCATGAAAAGGGTGTTGCTGATGATGTGAAAAATGCCTATGGATTTGCAGGTCAACTGGGTTTTAACTTCCAACCAGCAGATGCGAAAAACTGGGGTGTATATATGGATGTCCGTTATGCAGACATCAGTCCTGAAGTGAAGTTAATTGATGGAACTAAATTTGATTTAGATCTTAACCCTGTAGTTTATACCTTGGGTTATAGTTATAAGTTCTAAATTAGATCCTAATAAAAACCTCACTTAACGTGAGGTTTTTTATTTTGCAATCGTAATATAAAACAGATACAAGCCTGAAACAGAGCGTGCGGTAAGCTAAGAACTAGTTTTTAATAAGTTGTGATCGGTGATGAAAAAATTATTCAGCTCAGCATTATTTCTTATGCCATTACTCATTTTATCTCAAACCCATGCCGCCAGTTTCCCATGCAAAGCTGCAAAATTAAAATCGGAACAACAGATTTGTAACGATCTTGGTTTAAATGATGCAGATGTAAAACTGGCAACAACTTACCAGATTATTTTGCACGCACTCCCTATGGGAGGACGTGATGCAGAAAAAGATAAGCAATTCCAATGGTTGAAACAGCGTAATTCATGTGCAGCAAATACTCCCTGTCTTCGTCGTGCTTATGCGCAAAGACAACAGCAATTGGATCAACTTCTACAAACACGTATATTGAGCCAAGGACCATTCTAATTGTTCTTTTGTGCATTTTTTAACTGAAAAAATAAAACACAAGGATTGAAATATTCAAGATATGCACCATTCATAAATCATTCCAAATATATAAACCTCAAGATAAGGAGTGATTTATGAGTGAACAAGTCGCACAAAATTATAGTTTCCAAGCTGAAGTTGCTCAGTTATTACATTTGGTGACACATTCGCTGTATTCCAACCCAGAAATTTTCTTACGTGAACTGATTTCAAATGCCTCGGATGCTTGCGATAAGTTACGTTTTAAAGGGATTAATCACCCTGAATATTATGAAAATGATGCCAACTTGCATGTTCGTGTGAGCTTGGATAAAGAGAATAAAACTTTAACTATTTCTGATAATGGTATTGGCCTGAGCCAACAAGAGGCGATAGAGAATCTTGGTACGATTGCAAAATCGGGCACTAAAGATTTTATGTCAAAGTTAAGTGGTGATCAGAAAGCCGACGCACAGTTAATTGGTCAATTTGGTGTTGGTTTTTATTCTGGATTTATTGTAGCCGATAAAATTACGGTTGAATCACGCCGCGCTGGCTTAGAGACTGCTGAAGGTGTGCGTTGGATCAGTGGCGGTACAGGTGAGTTCGAAGTTCAAACGATTGAGAAAGCAACCCGTGGTACCGATATCATCTTGCATTTACGTGATGATGCACTCGACTATTTAGAGTCGTGGAAAGTTAAACAAATCATCAATAAGTATTCAGATCACATCAGTTTGCCAATCGAAATGCAAAAAGAAGTGTGGCAAGAGGAAGAAGTCGCTGAAGGTGAAGAACCGAAAGGCGGTCAGATGGTGCAGACGGATGAATGGGAAGCGATTAACTCAGCAAGTGCGTTATGGACACGTAATAAGAGTGAAATCACTGATGAGCAATACATCGAGTTTTATAAAAACCTGAGCCACGATTTTGCAGAGCCTTTGGCATGGGCGCATAACCGCGTGGAAGGTAGCACTGAATATACGCAATTATTGTATATCCCAAGTCAAGCCAAACAAGATCTGTTTACACGTGAAGCAAAAGCGGGCATCAAATTGTATGTGAAGCGTGTATTCATTTTGGATGAAGCAGACAACCTCATTCCAAACTATTTACGTTTTGTACAAGGCGTGGTCGATAGTGCTGATTTACCATTAAATGTCAGTCGTGAATTACTTCAAGAAAGCCGTGATGTAAAAACCATTCGTGAAGGTAATGCGCGTCGTGTATTGACCTTACTGGATGGCTTGGCAAAATCGGAAGATGAGAAAGACCAAGAGAAATTTAAAGCTTTCTATACTGAATTTGGTTCGGTATTAAAAGAAGGTTTAGGCGAAGATACGGGTAATCGTGAGCGTATCTTGAAATTATTGCGTTATGCAACTTCTAGCAATGATGAAATCTCGACTTCATTTGCCGACTATAAAGCACGTATGAAAGAAGGGCAGAAAGCGATTTACTATGTGACTGCTGATAACCTTACAGCCGCGAAAAATTCGCCACAACTTGAAGTATTCAAGAAAAAAGGTATTGAAGTATTGCTCATGGCAGATCGTGTGGATGAGTGGGCAATGAACTTTGTCTTTGAGTTTGATGGTACGCCACTACAAAACGTTTCTAAAGGCACTGTTGATCTTGGTGACTTACAGGATGCTGAAGAGAAAAAGGCTTTAGAACAAGCGGCTGAGCAGTTCAAGCCTGTGGTGGACCGCTTAACGACATCGTTAAAAGACAAAACCAAAGAAGTGCGTGTTACGACGCGTTTAGTTGATTCACCAGCATGTTTGGTAACGAGTGAGGGTGAACTTTCTCCGCAACTGATCCGTATGCTGAAACAAGCAGGACAGGCTGTGCCAGAAATCAAGCCGACTTTAGAGATCAATCCAGAACATCCATTGGTGAAAAAATTAGAAAGCTCTGCACAGTTTGATGATCTTGCGAATGTGATCTTTGATCAGGCGGTAATTGCTGAAGGTGGCTTACCAGAAGATCCAGCAGCCTATGTAAAACGTATCAACAGCTTGTTATTACAATAAGTGATTTGACCTAAAAACCTCTGCTTCGGCAGAGGTTTTTTATATCTATGGATAACATTTAAGTTATCCACAGTTGTGTTGGTCTTTTGATCAAAACTGTGCTTCAAACTTCATTTGATAGTTGAAAGAATATCCTTGTTCACTCGTTGGCATGTTTACATAATTAATGTCATTTTGCATAAAGACCCAATTACGCCAAATTGGTCTTTTCCAAGAAAAATATGGCCCCCACTCATTCACACGAAGCGCCTTGTTTTCATAATCACCTGTACTCAAAATTCCATAGCTGAGATTGTTTTGAGATAACAGATCTAATTTCTGAAAAGTGCGATTACTCCATACATATTCTGAGTCTTGAGTTTTAGAAAAGTTAAATTGCGTGGAAATTTGTGCTTTTTGCTGAAATTTTTGGGTTAAATCTAAGTAGGTTTCGGCAAAGTTTTTACTGCTTGAACCGTAACGAAAGATTTGAGTTGTATTGAGCCGTAGCCCTGAATGCAAGATCCAGCTTTTCTTTGCTAGAAATTGGACATAAATATCTGTATCTGAATTTGACCCTAAATCTAGATCATTATGAAAGGGCAATAAATTAGAAATGGTTGACCAGCTTGCGCTGAGTGGATTCGGCGTGGGAATTGTTTTGTGGGCATTGTGCTTGGTATTTTTGCCTAGTTTTTTAGGCGGTTGAGTTTGTTGAGCACGTTGCCATAAAGTGTCATGACCAAAAACCTGCATAAGTTCATCGGCAAGTTGTTGATTGTTGATGACTTCTTGAGCTTCATCTGTAATCACAGCATTACATTTTAAAACACGATGTATTTGCGAATGTGGCTGTAAAAAAGATTGATGAGCAAGATGCGTATGATGTCTATTGATTGGGCTCAAAACAGGAAAAAAGGGGAGCAGTAGGTAAGCTAAATATAGATTTCCTATAATCAAAACATACACAAGTATGGCGTATCGATGATTCATGCATAAAAGAAAAATTAAAGAATCAAATAATAACAATCAAAGCTTAATTAATTATTTATTTTATAAGATTGTTTAAAAGTGAAAATGCTCAATCTAAATTTAAACTGAGCATTTAGATCATTTAAATGAATTTAGAATAGGGTTTCAAGACGAACGAAAGTACTAACGAAATGACTGCGATCTGAACGATGATCATTGAAATAGTTGAGATCACCTTGTACATAGAACCACTCACGCCATAAAGGTTGTCTCCAAGAAACAAAAGGCCCCCAACTATTTAGACGTAAGTCATTATTGTTGTAATAGCCACCTGTATAGAGACCGTAATTAAAATTGTTATGCGCAAAGAATTTGTGTTGGCGGAAAATTCGATTGTCCCATAACAAATCATCATCTTGCTTGTCAGCGTAAGTTAAACTGAATTGATTTGAAAGAAAAGGTTGGTTGGGTCGAGCATGTATCAATTCTAAATTTGTACGCAAATAGTTCTCACTTTGACTACCATATCGATAGATTTGTTCAGCATTAAAGTGGAAATCATTGTGTAAATCCCAGTGCTTCTCAGCTCTTAGACGTAAGTAAACATCATCACCAGAACGAATACCAATATCTGCATCTGTATCAAATGGTAGTTTTTTGGAAAAATTAGACCAACGTAATGCAAGAGAGCCATTGCTGTCACGTGTTTGTTTAGAATCAAGTTTTTTATTTGGATCTTGATTTGGTTGTGTATTGGTATTGGCAATATTATTTTGAAATTCGTCATCTAGAGAATCATCACCAAAAACTAAGCTAAGTTTTTTTTCTAAAGTTGGAAGTTTGATTTTTCCTCGAATACGAGGTTTAACTTCATAGTTATCATATTCATTCCAATAATTGTCCAACATAAAACGAATCGTTGCTGAAGCTGGTTTTTCAGGGTCGACATCACCAAACCAGTCATCAATCTTAACCGAGGTTCGATCAGCCCAGTTGCGAATATCACGCTGTTTACGATCAACCCATGTTTTATTCTCAGTTTCAGCGGTTGGAGGAACAATAGATTGATCAGATTGTTCAGGAAGAATGGTGGGGCTCGCATCTACCCATTTAGGAATATAGTCTAAGAAGTTTTCTTGATTTGATGTTTCCGCTTTGGGAATATTATTCTCAGTTTGTTCAACCAGTTTAGTTGCTGCACTAACAGTTGTTGATAAACCGAATGGAAGTACAATGAGCGTATATAAAATATATGATGGTACCGTTTGATTTAAAGTCGTCATAGTTAAAACTTATATATTGTTCTTCATTTAACTTTTGATTATTCAAGCAATAAAATCAAGCTAAAGACACAAAAAACAGCAATTTAACAATGCTTTTGAAAATTTGAATGAGTATTTATGAAAGTCCACCATGAAACTTGCAATAAGCAATCACAAGTTTGATGGTGGATTAGATGTATCTTAAAAATGGATATTTAGGTCGCTGAAACATCTGCATTTTCGAGTGCTTGATAGAGATCATGAACTGAAATTGGTTGAGGGAGACGGCTAATCACTTGACGTATTAATTGCCATGTATAGCCGTCTGCACGATCTAACAATAGATACGGATAAGCTTGATCTTCGCTCGATAATTTTACCCGTTCTGCGCCGTGTAGCACTCTGATTTTTTGACGCTCTTTGAGTAGGATGACTGGCGTCAGAAAAGTCGCTGCTGTTTCTTCAAAAGGAATAAACTTTTGCGTGTTAATAAAGGCAGCAGGAATATAAGGGTAAGATCGCTCATTACGCTGCCAAACTTGACTACCATTCATGATACATTCATTAAATAGTGTTTCATGTTGGTGGTAATGTTGTTTAAAAATAACCCAGTCTGTTTGATGAATCGAGCTTGTTTGAGTATGACGTTGGTCTGTATAAGCTTGTAAGATTGTTGCAGCATATTCGACACTATGAGTACCAATAAGTACGACATAATGTGAAAACTGTCCTTGAGCATAAAGCTGTTCCGCAACAAAGATTTGAGCTGTTTCCCAAACAGGTTGAACGTCATTCTCAGCTTTTAAATATAACCAATCAATTTTAATATTTTGATCAATCTCATCGTGTAGCTCTACACGATATAAAGATGGAAATGTTTTAGGATCGATACGCTCTAAGCGACATACGAGTCCATCTAAATTAAAATCTTTTAGCGCAACAGGTTTAGCTTTATTTAGATTTGCAACAGGACGCACATTTTGTCTAAAACTTGGTTTAGGCTTTGCGACCGTTGGAATACTTGGTGTTGGAGTATTGGGTACAGATTGAATTCTTTCCTGAATAATTGCTTCGAGTTGTGCTTCAAAATTCGCAGTTTCTTCTCTCATAGCAGATAATCTGTCCTTGTGAATTGTCTGATTTGAATCTAATGATAAATTTGTTGAACTTTGATGAATTGGCTCTAAAACAGGAATAAGGCTTTTGAGTTCATCATCTGTTTTTATATAATCACTTGTGCTCGTTTGAATCCATTCAAGTGCTTGTCGAGTAGATGTAAACCAAGGGCTCTTTATAAAAGACAATGCAGGGCGAATAACCCAAATTTGCCAATGCTGTGACTGACGTAAAGCTGCCCATCCCATGTCGCCTGATGCAAATAAAGCATGTTCAACACGCCCCATAAATTTAAATGTTCCGCGATAAGTGAGTGCATACCCAAAGCTTTCTAATTCTTCAGCCGGAAATTCTTCTTGTTGAATAAATTCTTTAAATGGAGTGAGTTGTTCTTGAAACAATGGATCGTCACAAGAAGAACAAATATCCTTAATACGTTGCTTTGATTTTGCAATCTCAAAAAGTGAGTTTTTATCGTTGTTTAGCCCAACAATCAGATGTTTGAGCTCATCAACCAATAATGCTTTCTCTAATACGTCCATTGATAGTTTCCTTAGAGATAGGCTTGAGCCTGTTTTAAATAATAAATAAGTACAATATTCACAGCATCATCTAACAGTTTGTATTCAGGTGTATTCGTCAAATTATGCTGTCTAGCCAAAGCTACAAGTTGCTCAATGCATATTTGTTCGGGTTGAATCTGACCATTTATTAGGGCTTGTAACTCTTGAATTTTCATAACAAAAGAATGTCACTTTATGACGATTATAGAAGAAAACTATGCAAAATCTATAGACTGCAAGTTAGTAAAAAATCTCATTTAGGTATTCCAAATAGAGATTTTGATCATGTTTTGGCTTTCAAAATATCAACACCGTAAAACAATAAATCGGATAAATAGATAGTTATGCGAAAACATATCTATAAATATATCATCAATATGTGACTCAAGTCGCATATTGTTGAGTTAAAAGTTGATCAATAAAGATGGTTACTTTGTTACAGGATTTTCTGCTCAGATAAGCGGTATTCTTTTTGGGATAATAGGTGAGGGCATAAGAATTGTGGTTTTTGAAAATGTCCTGAACAAGCTCCAAATTAATCTTGAAGCTTGTGATTTAGTAAAAATAGTTAGGGATGAATGTCACACTGATCATCGTTACATTGAGCTGCATTGGTTTGCTCGATTTCTTGTGTAGATGCTGATTGAGCTTGTTGTAATGCTTGTAAGAAAATCTCACGCGGTTGTGCACCTGAAAGTGCTAGTTTTTGATCAAAGACAAAAAAAGGCACGCCAGTAACATTCAATTGCTCACGTGCAATTTTTTCATCGTGACGCACAAAATCTGCCAACTCATCTGAATCCAGCACATACTCAACCTCAGCATGGTCTAGACCAATCCGTGAAGCGATTTCTTCAACCACTTCACGTTCACCAATTGCAAGACCTTCAGTCATATAAGCATGAAAAAAGGCTTCTTTTGCTTCGTTACCTAAGCCTTTACTTTGAGCAAGATGAATGATCCGATGAGCATTAAAACTATTGCCTGAATTGGCTTTTTGCCATTGGAAGTCGATGCCTTCAACTGCTGCCATAGCAGCGACATTACGTTCCATTTCTTCCATTTCAGCAAAGCTACGCCCATATTTCTTTGCTAAGCGCTCCGTATTTGAAGTCTCGTGTTTAGCTGGAGCATCTGGATCGAGTTCAAAGCTATGCCAATGAATATCAAGCTCAATTCCTGCTTGTTCAGCAATATGTTCAAGACGCTTTTTCCCAATATAACAAAAAGGGCAAACCACATCTGACCAAATATCTACGCGCATGGTATATCTCTACAATTTTAGTTGGTTTGATAATAGGGGCGTAAGTACGAAATTTAAAGCGATGAAAATGTAATGCTCCGTTACGAGAAATGAAATAAAAATCAATTAACAGCCTATGTTTGATTGATTAAACTTAAATTCAGAACATAAAAAATATAATTAAGATTGGAGGCTGTATGCGCCGTTTTCTATTATTCCTTGCAGTCATTGTAATTTGTATAAGTACTTTCTTTTTCTATCAATATCGTGTGCAGCAAAAAGCAGCCAATACTGAACAAATGTTTGAAATTGTTATGGCTGAAAAAATGCGTGAGCTCTATGACCAAGCGCAAGATTGGTCAAAACCTGTGCAACTGAATGTACATGATGATCGTTTGTCAGGTGATTATAAGTTGATGTCCGAGTTTCTACTTAGTTATTGGATGCAAAATGTTGAAGCGCGAAATCATTATTTAAGGCAACTCAAAGCAGCAAATTGGGATACTTTTTTAGATGTAGAGCGTTTGGATCAAGATCGTCAGCAAGCTTATAAAGAAACAGAACAAATGCTTCGCGAGGTTCGGAAAATATCGGCTGAATATGAACGAAAACGGCAACAAATACAGACCGATTCACTTAAACAAGCAAAAAGTTTGGCTATTCATAATGAAATGAGAAAATCCTTACAAGTTAAATTAGAACATAACCTTAAAGTAGATAAAGCACATGATATTTTCCCGATTGAACAGAAAATTATAGAAAAAGCACAGGCAATGTTCGATATGTTGAGAACCTACCCATGGCAGAAACAAGACAAAATGATTCTTTTTCAAGAAACAATACAAGTGAAAAATTTTAATAACTTATATCAGGATGTACTCAGGCTAAATGCGAAGATGGAAAAAATTAAGAAAAGTAATGTTGAAGTATTAGATGAAGAATTGTAGTTCGATCAAGCAATGATTCAGCCTGTGAATCATTGCTTGATTGTAAGATCAACTTTAGTCGAAAATCTTTTCCGCTGCTTGGAACGGTAAACTCACCACATCAATCGCTACAGCAAAAGGCAGTAAAACCAGTTTTTCTAAAGGATTCATACCTGATTTTGATTTATAACTTTCTTCTTTATTGGTATAGATAGAGACTTGGTAAGGCTTACTTAATGCTTTTAATGAGGTGAGATTATTTGCAGCAGGGTATACGACACCAGCAAGCTTAATATCAAAACAGAACCGCTGTGCATACATACGCTCATCACTTGAGGATGAACATTCTTTTGCGCCATTTTCAATAAAGAACTCTAGATCTTTTTTGCTTAAATCTTCTTTAAGTTTTATATAGGAAAGTGGCAATGTACCTGAAAAATTGCCATCATTCTTTTCAGAATAAAAACTCAAGTCCCGTGTTATTTGAATATTTTTAGCATCAAGTTTACTGATCAAGCTCACAAATTGAGAACCACCTTGAGTCAAAATATAGCTGTTTTTTTTCCCTGCAATCACGATACTGTCTTTGGGTAAATTTGACGATGTTTGCGCAGGTCGCCCAAAAGCAACCACATTGTCTTCAACTAAAGTGACACGTTCTGTTCGAGTATAGGTTTTGTTGTCTTTCTTAATCAGTGTTTTGGTTGCACATCCCGTTAAACATAATGCTGTAATTGATATCGCTGTAGTCATTTTAATTAGAGTTGAAAACATCCAGTTCTCCTAATGATTTAAGTTTAAAATTTAAAAAAATAATTGATATTCATACAATATTTAAAAGACCATAATGAAAAATCTAAGTAGAAGCGAGGACTTTTCTCTTAAGTATGGCGATCTTTACAAAGATTAAACATGATCGCTAATACGGATAGATTTGATTTCTCGTTTAAAATTTTGGTGAAATTTACCGTTTATCTGAGCCATACTGAATCAAGTGTGACTTTGTTGTAGGCTTAAGCTTATAGTTATTTTTATTCAATGTTTAAGGTGAATGATTTTTGGAGCAAGTGATGAACTTTCTAAAACGATCAGCGCTGATGATGGCATTTACTTTAGTTGGATTTTCAGCAGTACATGCCGAAGAGGTTGCAACTTTACCAACCATTCGTATTATGGCTGAATCTGAATTACGTGAAGAAGTCGTAGGACCTACTCCATTTCAAGAAGATAAAAAGGTACGTCAAGCACTTCAGCATCGTATTTATAAAACCCATACTGATATGCAGAATGCAGGAATTCCTGAGAATATTAGTGCAGTTGAATTTGAACCAAAGGTGCAGTCAGGCTTATCTCAAGTTTCACCTGGGTTACAAGAGTATATTCTAGCGGTGGCTTCAGGTTTTCAATCATCTGATCCAACTAATGGTGTATTTAAAATATTAGAGCCACTTAATATAAATCGCAACAATATTGATGGCATTCGTGATGGTTCGATTAAAGTCAATTTGAATGATATTTTGCTATTACAGCAGCAAATTCAAAATGGTTTAAAAGATTTTAGACAACCATAGCTTATATCATTGATTAAGATAAAAATCCCCGCATATCTAGTGGGGATTTTTTCTATTATTGTTTTAGGTAACGCTCAAAAATTGCAGAGAAATCATAGTTCTCAATTTGTTTACGACGTTCAGTAAACTTATTTTCAACTTGAATGGTGGTCTGAGAAATAATATCAGGGAGGTTTAACAACACTTGTTCTGGTAATTCACGCAGAGAAAACATGTTATTCACAGCTTGTTGAGTGATGACTAGCGAATTTATTTGACGTTCAATTTCTTTACACGCTTCCCCAATACTAAATAGAGCTTTATATAAATCTCGTACCTTTTCGATTTGTGATTTTTCAATATCAATTGAATAACTTGCACCACCAAGTTGGAATTTGATTTCGACGTCCCGATCAATTGTACCTGCTGTTTCTAGAAGCACCCGACTAATCTGATAGTGTTTATATGGATAGCGATTCAACGTCCGTTTTTTGCTGACCGCACTTGTACCATCTAGATGAATGAAAGCGGTATTGGTAAAGCAGTATTCGTCGGTTTTTGCTTTGATCAAAAAGAAAATTTTTTCATTGTCTTCATGGAAAATATAGTCATCAATATCCGTCTTATCATAATCTCTAGGTTCAATAATCTTACCGATATCACTGGTTCCCATTAGATCAGCTGCCATATTTTTAAACATTGTTAGAACCTTATCGTTTTTGGAATTTGATAATAATTTGTCGTGTATTGTTCTGTCTACAGTGGATATTTGTATTTCAAAGATTCGATACAACGATGAAATGAATTTCTATCACATAAAAAAATCCCCGCGTATAGCGGAGATTTTCTTTTTATCTCAGTGTCGATTAAACACGTTCGATAATAGTCGCGATACCTTGACCAAGACCGATACACATGGTCGCAAGACCGATTTGCGTATCTTGTTGTTCCATCACGTTCAACAATGTTGTTGTGATACGCGCACCAGAACAACCCAATGGATGACCTAATGCAATCGCACCACCATTCAAGTTGATGATGTCTTGTTTCTCATAAACGCCTAAGCCTTTCATTACTGATAAGCCTTGTGCAGCAAATGCTTCGTTTAATTCGATAGTTTGGATATCCGCCATCGTTAAACCAGCACGTTTAAGCGCTTTTTGAGTTGCTGGAACAGGGCCGTAACCCATGATTGCAGCATCACAACCTGCAATCGCCATAGAGCGAATCACAGCACGAGGTTTTAAACCTAAAGATGCAGCACGTTCAGCTGACATCAACAACATTGCAGATGCACCGTCAGAAAGAGCAGAAGAAGTTGCTGCTGTTACTGAACCACCTTTAGGATCGAAAACAGGTTTCAATGCTTTGAATGCTTCAAGGTTTGCATCAGCACGAATTACTTCGTCGATGTCACACAAGATTTTGAAGCCATTTGCATCATGACCTTCAACACCAACGATTTCATTTTTGAAACGACCTTCTTGAGTTGCAGCCCAAGCACGACGGTGAGATTCAACACCGAAAGCATCTTGTTCTTCACGAGAGATACCGTTCATACGACCTAACATTTCAGCTGTTAAGCCCATCATGTTCGATGCTTTCGCGTAGTGTTTAGACGCTTCTGGGTTAAGATCGATGCCGTGCATCATACCTACGTGACCCATGTGCTCAACACCACCAATGATGAATACATCACCTTGATTCGTTGCAATCTGTGCTGCCGCAGTGTGGATTGCTTGCATTGAAGAACCACAAAGACGGTTTACTGTTTGACCGCCAGCAGTTTTTGGAATGTCAGCCAATAAACCAATATTACGAGCAATGTTCATACCTTGCTCTAAAGTTTGGTTTACACAGCCCCAAATGATGTCTTCAACTTCATTGGTATCAAACTGGTTACGAGCAACAAGTGCACGTACTAATTCAGCAGATAAACTGTCGGCACGTACATTACGGAACATACCGTTACGTGATTTGCCCATTGCTGAACGAACGCCATCAACAATTACAACGTCACGTGGATTTAAAGTAGCCATTCACGTTGCTCCTTAACCGTAGAATTTTTTGTTGTTAGCAGCCATGTCACGCAACATTTGTGGCGCTTCATAAGCCTTACCTAAGTGTGCATATTTGTCGCAGAGCGCAACGTATTCAGCAACACCTGTTTGGTCGATGTAACGGCATGGACCACCACGGAATGGAGGGAAACCTACACCCATGATCATCGCCATATCTGCTTCAGAAGCAGTTGCAACGATGTTGTCTTCTAAGCAACGAACTGTTTCGTTACAGAAAGCAAGCATCATACGGTCAATGATTTCTTGGTTGTCAAACTCGCGTTTTTCACCAGTCACGAAAGGCGCAATGATTTCGTAAGCTGTTGGATCAACAGTTTTCGCTTTCTTACCTTTCTTATCTAACACGTATTTGTAGAAACCAACGTCATTCTTTTGACCAAGACGTTTTGCTTCGTACATCGCTTCGATAGAACCTTTGTAGTCTGGCTTCATACGGTCAGGGAAACCTTCAGCCATTACTTCTGCGCCATGAACACCTGTATCGATACCAACAACGTCGATCAAGTATGCAGGACCCATTGGCCAGCCGAATTTCGCCATGACATTATCCACTTGTTGGAAATCCGCGCCATCTTTTACAAGAAGGTCGAATGCACCAAAGTAAGGGAACAATACACGGTTAACTAAGAAACCAGGGCAGTCGTTAACAACGATAGGTGTTTTACCCATTTTCTGAGCAAGAACAACAGTAGTTGCAATCGCTTCATCAGATGTCTTCTCACCACGGATCACTTCTACCAATGGCATCATGTGTACTGGGTTAAAGAAGTGCATACCAACAAAGTTTTCAGGACGTTGTAATGCTTTCGCCAAACGCGTAATTGAAATCGTAGACGTGTTAGAAGCAATAATCGTGTTTTCACGAACATTCTTCTCAGTGTCTGCAAGTACCATTTCTTTTACTTTTGGATTTTCAGTCACTGCTTCGATCACGATATCCACTTCTTTAAACTCATCGTAGCTTAAAGTTGGACGGATGCGAGCAAGTGTTTCACCCATTTGCGCAGGTTTCATTTTTTTGCGTTCAACTTGCTTGGTCAGTAAGCCATTCGCTTCTTTCATACCAAGTGAAAGTTGTGGGTTACCAATGTCTTTCATGATGATTGGTGTGCCTTTGCTTGCCGTTTGGTAAGCAATACCACCACCCATGATACCCGCACCTAATACAGCTGCTTGGTTAACAGGGTGAGCACCTTTCTCATATTTCTTCGCAGTTTTCTTCACAACTTGGTCATTGATGAATAAGCCAATCAATGCACCTGCTTGAGGAGTAATTGCTGCTTTAGCAAAACCTTGAGCTTCTGCTTTTAATGCATCATTACGTGTAAGGCTTGCACCTGCTTGTAATGAGTCAAGTAACAATTTTGGCGCAGGGTATTGTGCAGGGTTTGCTTTTGCAAGTACCGCACCTTTTGCTGTATTGAACGCCATCATTTGTTCAAGTGGGTTCAATTTAATTGCGTCTAATTTTTCTTGACGTTTTGCTTTCCAGTTCAAACGACCAGCAATGGCTTGTTTTACCAAATCAATCGCAGCTTCTTGAAGTTTGTCAGCAGCAACAACCGCATCTACAGCACCATCTTTTAGTGCAGCAGCTGGTTTTTTCGGGTTCGCCATTGCCATCCATTCAACAGCATTGTCGATACCAATTACACGGCTTAAACGTACGCTACCACCAAAACCAGGATAGATACCGAGTTTGATTTCTGGTAAGCCAACTTGTGCTTGCTCAGACATGACACGGTAGTCACACACTAAGCACATTTCAAAACCACCACCAAGCGCTGTACCGTTAATAGCAACAACTTTAGGGATGTCTAAATCTTCAAAGCTATTGAAGACGTCATGTACAGGCATAAGCCAATCAACAATTGCTTGTTCACCAGCAGCGAAGTTGTCGCCAAATTCAGTAATATCTGCACCAACGATAAATGTTGATTTACCAGAGGTAACAACTAAGCCTTTAATGTCGTTATTGGCTTTAACCGCAGCAATTGCTGCTTGGAAGTCTTCGATGGTTGCACGGTTAAATTTATTAACCGACTCACCTTGTAAGTCAAAGCGGAATTCTGCAATTCCGTCCGCAAGCATTTGGACGGTAATGGCATTGCCAGCGTGGATCATGCCTGATCTCCCTTGTTGTGGAGGATTCTGAGTTGATGTCATAAAGCGTGTATGCGTTAGCGCACACAAAATGCTTCGCTAATCTTACGATAACTATATCCAAAAAGGACATAACAAGTTGTATCAAGCCGTGACGCTAGGGTCATCTATTCTTTTAAAGAATTTATTTCTAAGGCTTGTATAAAAATAGAAAGCTATTTTTTCCTTTAAAAACAGTGAAAAGTTGATTGATTTTAGTCATGTGATTATCGGTTTTAAACGTAAAAAGTGTATTAAGCAAGCCATAAATCATTTTAAATTCATATTTTTTTTTATTAGCATATTTAATCTAATATTTAAGTTAAGTTGATAAAGTTATGGCTTATTTATTGCTTTATTATAGATATAGAGAAAGCAATGTTTTATTGTTAACTCTTTGTTGAAAAAAGGATTTTGAAAGATTTTTTTTGTTTTTAAAATGAGACATGGTTTGATTTTATGACAAAAAATGTTAGTTATAGCTATTTTTAGGGTTTATGTGAAAACGTATAGAAAAATAATTATTTGTTGATGATGTGGTTGAGAAGCTGAATAAAAAAACAAACCTGTTTAGGGAAGGCTGGGTAAAGGATGAAACCAACAGACCAAACATTGATGAAACAAATGCATATTTCGATTGAAGAAATTGAATATCGACGATCTTTGCTTAGTTTAAGTCATCAAGAATTACAGCAGTTGGTTGACTTAGGGGAACAAATCGATCTTGAGTATCTACTTGACCAAGTTGTGATTACCTTTTATCAACAGCAAACCTCGATTTCTGAGATAGCTTCACTGATTGGCGATATAGACACTTTATCACGGTTACAACATGCACAACGCCAATACTTGATAGAACTTTTTTCAGGTAATTATGATGCCAATTATGTCAATAATCGATTGAGAATAGGTTTAGTGCATAAACGAATTGGTGTCGAACCCAAATTATATTTATCCGCTGTCTATCATCTCAAAACCATGCTGATATCAATGATTCAACAACAATTAGGCGATACAGAGAATTTTCATCAAATACGTTCTACTTTAGAAAAGTTATTTATGTTTGATATTTCGCTGGTTGTAGAAACTTATGTATGGAGTTTGGTCAGTGAGTTGAAGGCATCTAAAGAAAAAATTGAGCAATATGCGTCTGTGTTAGAAGATCGTGCTCAGCAAATGGAAGCTTTATCTCAAACTGATCCGCTCACAGGACTATTAAATGTGAGACATTTAAATCGTATTTTAAATTCGACAATTTATGCGGCTGAACGAAGTTTAGAACCCGTTACAGTCGTATTTATTGATATCAATGATTTTAAAATAATTAATGATAATTTTGGGCATTCTAAAGGTGATCAAATCTTAAAGATTGTAGCGGATGCGATTCGATTCGTTGCACGTTTGGATGATCATTGTTTTAGATGTGGTGGAGATGAGTTCTGTATTGTATTTCCGCGTTGTACTGAAGCACAGGCACTCGAAAGTTTCGTTCCGAGATTACTACAGTATGTTTATCAAATTGAGCCGAATATTACTTTGAGTATCGGTGCAAAACAAACAGATCATGTTGATGGCTACTTAGATGCATCTACTTTGATTCATGAAGCTGATGCAAAAATGTATTTGGTCAAAAAACAGCAAAAAATAAAAAAATAACAATTTTCATTGAAAGATTTGTTTTTATATATACATGATATTTATTGTTTATTTTTTCTAATGAATTAAGTAGAACAAATTGCTGAACCAAAATTGGCTAGAAATTAAAAAAGACGATGATAAAATTCCGAGATTCATTTTTTTGGTCGATTTTTTCAATGGTTAAATGGATCATTTTAGCGATTTTCATTATTTCAGCTTTGTACATTCAGCGACGCGGTAAAGTAAAGCATTCGTTTTATCGTCAATTTTTTGATCACTCAACGATTCTTGCACCTATAAATTTTTTAATGTACATGTTTTCTAAAGTACCGAATCAACCTTATATTGATACTCAGTATTTTAAAGATTTAAAAGTTTTAGATGAAAATTGGGAAATGATTCGAGACGAAGCCAAAGCTTTATATGACAAAGGTGGGATTAAAGCTTCAAGTAGTTATGACGATCTCGGTTTCAACTCTTTCTTTAAAACAGGTTGGAAACGTTTCTATTTGAAATGGTACGACTCTGCGCATCCATCTGCCGCTGAACTTTGCCCAAAAACAACTGCATTATTAAAAACCCTTCCAACAATTAAAGCTGCGATGTTTACTGAGTTAGCACCAGATAGCCGTTTAGTTCGCCATCGTGATCCTTATGCGGGTTCATTGCGTTACCATTTAGGTCTTATTACACCAAATGATGATCGCTGTTTTATTGATGTCGATGGTCAGCGTTATTCGTGGCGTGATGGTGAAAGTGTAGTGTTTGATGAAACCTATATCCATTATGCGGAAAACACCACTGACCAGAATCGTATTATCTTTTTCGCTGATGTAGAACGCCCATTAAAAACCCGTTTTATAGAAAAGTTTAATCATTGGTTTGGTAAAAGTGTCATGACGGCAGCCAGTTCACCCAATGAAGCGGGTGATCAAACTGGTGGGTTGAATAAGCTTTTTGGATATATTTATCAGTTTCGTTTAAAAGCCAAAGCCTTAAAAGCAAGCAATCGTGGTTTATATTATTTTTTGAAATGGTTCATCATGTTAGGGCTATTTTTCTTAATTTTTATTCGGCCTTATGTATTTTAAATCTGAATGAGATCAACGCCCGAAAGGGCTTTTTTTGATAGCGATGATTTGGTTGTTTATTTGTTTATTAATGTTGGCAAAAACAAGTTCAGTTGAGTACTCAAGATTATATTGAGTCATATCCAACTCAAAATCTGTCACATGTAAGTATAGGAGGCAGTATTATCCGCCAAGATATTTGGCAAAATGCAGCTTGGACTGCATTTACACCTAATACTGAGTTTAATTTAGCAGATACACGCATTCGTCATCAGTCTCGTGAATATTGGGGTTTTTACCATACAACTAGAGAAGTTAATCCAATCGCTCCAACAAATGAACTAGCCTATGATTTCTTTAATGAGTCTGCATTTAAGAGCGCTGATCAAGTATTGAGTCGAGTTTTTAAATAATTGGTGTTATTTGAGTTGTTGAATTGATGAATTTTGGCTCAATTGACTTGAAATTGATTTATGCAGACTACATCATCGAAAGCATTACTGATGATGAAAGTCTGCTGTGAATCCAAACGCGCGTGAACACATTGAAAAAATATTGATTCATATGACTCAATTGCCTGGTGTTTATAAAATGCTTGGCAAAGATGGAGAGTTACTGTATGTCGGAAAAGCCAAAAACTTAAAGAATCGTGTATCCAGCTATTTTGTTAAAACGATTGATCATCCTAAGACACAGGCTTTAGTGGCGCGAATTTATGACATCGAAAGTTTAGTTGTTCGTTCTGAAACAGAAGCATTATTACTTGAACAAAATCTGATTAAATTACATCGTCCGCCATACAATATTATGTTGCGTGACGATAAGTCGTATGTCTATATCTTCGTTTCAGCAGATAAACCTTACCCACGTATTGCTAGTGGCCGTGGCAAAGGTAAACATCAAGTTGGCAAGTTTTTTGGTCCATATCCAAGTGCTTATAGTGCTAGAGATACACTACTTGTATTACAAAAATTATTTAATGTCCGCCAATGTGAAAACAGTTATTTTTCACAACGTAAACGCCCTTGTTTACAGTATCAGATTAAACGTTGTACAGCGCCTTGTGTCGGTCTGATTAGCCCTCAGGACTATAAGGAAGATGTGGATAATTCAATTCGTTTTTTACAGGGTGATACCAAAGAACTCAATCAAGAGTTGATTGGAAAAATGGAACAGGCTGCGGAAGCTCTTGAGTTTGAAAAAGCCGTATTTTATCGTGATCGTCTTGCGTTATTGCGCGAGGTTCAAGCACAACAAGCAGTATTTAAGATCAAAGGCGAAGCCGATATTTTGGCGATTGCCTATCAAGCGGGTGTGACCTGTGTGCAAATCATGTATGTGCGTAATGGGCGGATGCTGGGTGGTAAAAGTTATTTTCCAGATATGTTGGGAGATGATTTGGCGCAAATGCTGAATGATTTTATGGCGAATTTCTATTTCCAAGTGGCGGATGAAGTGCCATCAGAATTGATTGTAAATGTAGATATTCCCGACCAAAAACAATTAGAAGAAGCATTACAACACACCTTCAATAAGAAAGTTCAAATCAAACATAAAGTGCGAGAAACTCGGGCTGAATGGCTAGAGTTGGCGCAAATGAATGTGCAACATGCGATTAAAGGTAAACTGAGTAATCACTTGGAATTAAACGAGCGCTTTCATCAACTTGAACAAATGGTTGGAAGACCTATTGATCGGATTGAATGCTTTGATATCAGTCATACCATGGGTGAAGCACCGATTGCTTCTTGTGTAGTCTTTGATCAGGGCGGTGCAAGAAAGCGAGATTATCGTCAGTTTGCGATTCAGGATATTACGGGCGGTGATGATTATGCGGCGATGCGCCAAGCATTGATACGCCGTTATAAAAAAAATATGTTACCTGATCTACTCTTGATTGATGGTGGTAAAGGGCAGTTGCATATGGCGATGGAGGTTATGCAAGAATTAGCGCTTGATGCTTTTATGATTGGTGTCTCTAAAGGTGAGGGACGTAAACCGGGGTTAGAAACGCTACATTTTACCGATGGGACTAAGATTCAATTACCCGAAGACCATAAAGCTTTACACCTCATCCAACAAGTGCGAGATGAAGCGCATCGTTTCGCCATTACCAAACATCGAGCTAAGCGTGATAAACGCCGTAGTAGTTCTGTTTTAGAGGCTATTCCTGGGCTAGGACCAAAACGCCGTCGTGATCTACTCACTCATTTTGGTGGTATACAAGGTGTTTTAAAAGCGTCAGAAAAAGAGTTGATGCTTGTACCGGGTTTGGGTGAAGTCATGGCGAGAACGATTTATAAAATTTTGCATGAATAACTTGACCGATTGGCTCAATCTGTCAATGACTGATGCGTCAATGATCATTCACAAAAAGATAAAAACATTTAAAGATAAGATGGTTTGACGATTAAGGAAAGATAATGTCATTGCTTCCGCTATATCAACAGGTTGAACATCAAGAGTGGATTGATATTCCATTAGGATGGTTACAAGGTCGCACCGTATTTGGCGGTTTAGTTGCAGGATTATTAATCCAAAAGGCGCAGAGTGTGGTTCATGATACAACAAAGCAGTTGTTGAGTTGTAATGTGACCTTTGTTGGCCCTGTACAAGAAGGGCAGGCTAAACTCACGGCGGAGGTGTTGCGAGAGGGTAAATCGGTTACAACCTTAGAAGTGCGGTTATGGCAAGCTGATACTGTACAAAGTATATTAATTGCGAGTTTTGGTTCTCAGCGTGAATCTCGGATTCATGTGCAAAATCTACCGCAAATTCCTGATTATCCACTGCCGGCACAGTTGGAAAAAACGGCTTATATTGAAGGCTTAATGCCACAGTGTTTGCAACAGTTTGAACTATGTTGGGCTGAAGGTAATTATCCAATGGCTGGCAGCAAAGTGCCTGACTTTGGCGGATGGTGCCGTTTTATTCCTCAGTTGCATCCAAATCGTGAAATGAAATTGGCCGATCTATTTGGATTGATGGATGTCTGGCCACCAGGTGTGTTACCGATGTTTAAAACCCCTGCACCAGCAAGCTCATTAACATGGCAGATTACCTATTTGCAGCCGATTGCTCATCAAGTACAGGATTGGTTCAAATATAAAGTAGTGACTGAATATGCTGAACATGGCTATTCAACCGAGTATGCCTATCTTTGGGATGATGAAAATCGACTGATTGCGGTACTTCGACAAACAGTTGCCGTTTTTGCCTAGTCGACACTGCCGTGCATTTCGTATAAAGTTGCTTACACATGGATACAATCTCGGCACATCCTTTGTGCGACATGCATATTTGATGCGAACAACATGGCGGTGTTTATGAGCACAGGGCGAATCCTGAACATTCCTAATATTTTAACTTTGGCGCGTATCGCCCTCATTCCTGTATTTTTGGCAATTGCCTATTGGCCACCTGCAATTGGAATTGCTGAGCATCATGGGGGAATGATGCGACATTTGGTATTGACTGCAATCTTTGTTCTTGCAGCAGTGACAGATTGGTTCGATGGGTATTTAGCTCGGACTTTGAATCAGACTTCTGCTTTCGGGCGTTTCCTTGATCCAGTCGCCGATAAGCTTATGGTTGCAGCTGCATTAATTGTATTGGTGCAATGGCAACCGACGATCTCAATGGCTTTTGCTGCAATTGTGATTATTTCGCGTGAAATTACTGTTTCGGCATTGCGTGAATGGATGGCTGAACTAGGTGCACGTACTAGCGTTGCAGTTTCTACGGTAGGAAAGTACAAAACAGCATTTCAAATGATTGCGATTAGTGTGTTCTTATTAAACTGGAAACCACTCGAAATCTGGGCATATGCTTTACTGTATACCGCCGTTATTTTGACTTTATGGTCGATGTTTATTTATATGAAAGCTGCTTGGCCATATTTAAAACAGCCTTAAAATGATTTGCCATCACTATTTTATTTAAATTTAATAAAAATCTAGATAATCAAAGCATTCACTATAAAATTTGTGAAATATAGTGAATGTTAAAAATGATAACGTAGGAACACGGTTACATGTCATCTTTATTATATTTATCAAATCAAGAGTTGTATCTATTACAAAATCAAAAAACACAGACTATAGATTGTCATGCGGTCAGTCAGTACAAGAAAAATTTACAAGAAATTAAGCAGCGCAAACAATGGAAAACCACTGGGACTGGCGCGCAATTTATGGGGTTGACCCGTCAAGATGATCCAAATGAATTAGCCTATGTATTTCCAGTTGATGCGGTATTGACTGATAATCAACAGATGATTTATGCGGCGCGACTACAAGATGGTTGCGCAATTTATATGAAATCATTAACTGAGTTACAACAGCCAGAAGCTTTGGTTCTTAGAAACAATGAATTTATTGTTCATCATCTTGATTATGCAGCGCAAAAACAAAGATTAATTTTATCTGCAAGTAAAGGTTATGCTTATGAAAGGCATCTTTGTGTTTTGGGGTTAGATTCGAATCACATCCAATATATTACAGAAGGTGACTGTCAAGACGAACATCCAAGTTTTGATCCTCAAGATCCTGATATTGTTTATTATGATAGTTGTGGTTTTGCTTATGACCATCAAGGTAATATCAGTGTGGGACCGAAAGAGATTTGTCGCTTAAATTTAAAAACAGGTGAATTAGAAACAATCATTGCTGATCCGAAGTTTGATTTTTATAAACCAAAAATTGATACGGCGGGGCAGCTTTATTTCCTTAAGCGTCCATATAAAAATCAGCATCACAGCGGCAATTCACTCAAAGATATTATATTTGCGCCGTTCAAAATTATTCGTGCTGTGATTGGTTGGTTAGACTTTTTTACGCAACGTTATACTGGGGAATCACTTAAGTCGACTTCAGGTGCAAATCCTGCTAAGACTAAACAAAAATCTGAAGAAGAATTATTTGTTGAAGGTAATTTGATTAAAGCTCAGAAAACTTTGCAACAAAATCAAAGTGCAGGTGAAAAATTTGCGGGTGTGATCCCTCGTAATTGGGAACTGATTCAATATGCAACGAATGGGGAGCAGAAAGTTCTGAAAAGAGGGGTGTTAGGCTATGCCCTGAATCAGGATGGTTCGCTTTATTATTCAAATGGTAAATATTTGGTTGCAATGTCGACTGATCAGACTGAACAGATGTTGGTTGAAGCAAAGTTAATCAATAAAATTATGTGTTAACTCAATAAATTTATTCTAACTCATTGTTTATAAGTTATTTTAATTAAGAGTTTTGGATGGCGCTTAAGAAAAAAGCCCATACAAAGATGAGCTTAGTTCTCTGAGGAAATACACGCTCTTTGGGAAAGCATGCTGAAGGACATAATCATAATATGAGAATATATTGCTATTTACAACGGATAAAAATGTAAATATTTTTTAAAATTCTCAATTCAGTTTGACTGATTTTCGGAAAGTGTTGCAAATTTATGCTCAATTTGCGCTGCATTATTTTGCAAGATCTCGATCAGTTTTTGAATATTCAAGAAATCAAAACGATTTTTTGATGCTACTAGCGTGAGTGCAATCGGCGCTTCTTTAGTAGAAAAGCGAATCGGCACGGAAAGGCCACATACCATTGGATCAATCTCACCCTGCGATAAATAAAAGCCTTGTTTTTTAATTTTCCGCATTTGCTGCATAAATTCATCGAGGCTATGGGCAAAGCCTACCTGAGCAAGTTCCTGAGTAAACTGATGATAATAAGCTTGAATATGCTGCTTCGAGAGATGAGCAATCACAATTTTGGGTGAAGCACCTACATAAACAGGGCGTGGACAACCTCTTCCGTAAGAAATAAGTTCTGCTTCTTTAAAGGTTTCATGGTGTAAATCAATACAATAATCATGGTTTAAATAGGTTAATAAACAACAGAGTTCAGTACGATCTACGATATCACGCATAAAAGGAATACTGATCTGAACCAATGGATCTGTACTATGAGAAATATAATCAAGAACGGCAATTTTAGACCCTAAAGTGTAGTCTCCTGATGTACCACTAATGCGTTTTAAAATATCTGTTGAAACAAGTTCTTTAAGATAACGATAGGCTGTGGGTTTTGACAGACCAAGCTCATCACAAATGATATCGACATTGATAATCGGACGTGAAACTGAAAATAAATCCAGCACGGTGAGAATTTTACCAAAACTCGAAATTGCCATGATCCGTTGTCTACTCCTTAAAAATAACGTGAAAATCGAACTTTTATTGCTTTATAACAGAAAAGCCCGAGATCGTGTATGGACTTTTAGGTCGGAATATTTTTGCTCAATCAATTAGGCATTGAATTGAGAAAAGATATGGTTTTTATTGAAAATATTTTAAATTAAAATGAAAAATTATCAAATAGTGATAATTTATGTTGACTAATTTGCTTTGTTTTGAAAAAATTATAGATGTAGTGTCTTTATTGGATAATGAAATTAGTTAAATTATCTCCATTTGCTCTAGACACTATGCCTTGTTCCCCATAATCAGCTTTTTCTTGTCAACTGATTTAATACTCCAAATCGGTCTAACTTCGTGCCACATTGTTATGTGTCATTAGATCAGGCTGACTTAGAATTGAGACATATTCATGTTACTTAAACAGCTGTTAGCTTTCAGACCGAGCCGACTTGATCTTATTTTTGCTTGTAAAACCTTTGTAGCAGGCATGCTGGCGCTGTTTATTTCTTTTGAATTAGATTTGATTAATCCGATGTGGTCGATTGGAACGGTCATGATTATTGCCAATCCTTATTCGGGAATGGTGTCTTCGAAATGTGTGTATCGTTTGATTGGGACTGTAGCAGGGGCAGTCATAGCACTGTTATTGACCCCACATTTTATTAATACGCCGTGGCTATTTACGGTTATTTTATCTCTCTGGGTGGGCTTTGCTTTATATGTGTCATTACTAGACCGCACGCCGCGTAGCTACGTATTTATGTTGGCAGGATATTCAACTGCCATGATTGTTTACAATGCAATTACCTATATCGATACCTACAATATTTTTGATATCGCTGTTGCACGTGTACTTGAAATCTCTGTTGGGGTGGTCTCTTCCGCCGTTGTTTCGGCAACTTTTTTTCCAGTTCATGTTGGCGCAATGATTAAGCAACGTGTCAATAAAACGTTAAACGATCTAGAAGCAACCTTTGAAAAATTGATTGCAGTTCAAGAAACACCTGAAAATTACACGCAATTTTTATCTGTGATTACTCGTGATGCCTCTGATATTCATGCCTTAGCTGTACATTTGGCTTATGAGAAAGGTGAGTTGAAAGGCATGACCAAACCTTTACAAGAAATGCTACATCAAGTGTCATTGGTGGTTGCGAATTTGGTTGCATTGTCTCAACGTGTGAAACAACTCGAACATTTGCACTTAGTTAATCTTGTTTCGCATTTGGATATGATTCGTCAGCATACTTTGACATTTTTAAAACAAGAGAAAAGTTTAGTACCTGCTGATTTACAGACTTTGCCAATTGGATTTGAAGAGGATTTCGCTGAGCTGATTTCTAAAGTAACGTCTGAACAGAAAGTTGTATTGGCTGCATTAAAGATGGATGTTCGTCATTTTATAGCCAATATCTTGGCAGTAAAACTACTTTGGCAACAAATTCAACAAGGCAATAAAGAGATTCCAATAGAAATTACAGCCATTACGACGAAATATCCAAGTTTACATCGTGATCATGGTATTGCGATACGAGGTGGAATTAGTGCGGTACTGATTACTTTTATTGTCACTGCAGCTTGGATTCTGTCAGGTTGGAAAGCGGGTTTTATGATGGCGCAAATGGGTGCAATTACGGCGTGTATCTTAACGGCTTTGGATAACCCAGTACCTGTGCTGCGGATTTTTATTTGGGGCAGTATTGTATCCGCAGGCTTAGTATTCTTATATGCATTTGGTATTTTTCCGCATGTGACTCATTTTTGGCAATTGGCTTTGGTGCTATTCCCTGTGTTTTTAGTGGCTGTCAGCATGATGGCAAATCAAATGTTAATGCCTGTAGGAATGGTACTTGGGATTAACACCATGATGGGACTGAATCTGCATAATAAATACAGCATGGATGCTGTTTCTTATTTAGATAGTTCATTTGCAATGGTTCTGGGCGTATTGGTTTCACTCATTGTGATTGATTTAGTTCGAGCTGTTTCACCTGATACCAGTGCAACGCGAATTTTAACTTTACATTATCAGGCGATGCGTCAGGCATTAAATCTATCTTATGGTAGTGAGTTCAAAATTCATCTACGCAGTATGTTGGACCGAGTTGGAGTATTGAATACCAAAATGGTTCAAAATCCTGAAGTTAAGATCTCGATTCAGAATGCTCTGATTGAAAGTAGTTCAATTATTGACTTAGTCCGATTGCAAGAAATCAGCCAAAAACTCCCCCAATTGGTCAGTTTGAAAAATGAAGTCAATGTACTGCAACAGCAACTGACAGAATATTTTCAAATGCAGGAGAAACAACTTTCTCTAAACCATTTTCCAATTCGAATTGTACAGCAGATTGATCTATTACAGCGGATTACAGTGCAAATTGAAGATGAGCAACTCGCTCAAAGAATGTTGATTTCTCTGAATAATATTCGTGAAAGCATAGGGCACGTCTCAACACAAAAGATGGATTCAGAAATATATGATTTAGGTGTATTGCATGGGTGAGATTAACGTTTATGGAATCTATATTCCAATTCTTTTGGTGCAAGCCATCATCGCCTACGTGCTTTTTAAGCTGATGAGTCCACTGATCGATCGTTTAGTTATGAGAGGTTGGGTTGTACTACCGAACATTTTCAACTTGTGTTTGTACTTGGGATTGTTGCTGTGTATGCATTGGTTATGTCTTTATTTACAAGGTACAAGCCTTTAAGTAGCTCTCTCCGAAATTTAATGATTTAAAAATATGTGGTAAAGGTGATGAACATGAATGCATTTGATGTACGAAAAGTCATACGTCCAATTGTATTAGTACTTTCGGTTTTGATTGCGATATATGCAGTCGTGCATTTATGGAATTACTACAATGCTGCACCGTGGACACGTGATGGTCGTGTGCGTGGTGATGTGATTCAAGTGGCTTCGGATGTGAATGGATTAGTAACTGAGGTTCTGGTACAGGACAATCAAACGGTAAAGAAAGGACAAGTTCTTTTCAAGATTGATGTTGAACGTCAAGCGCTTGATGTTGAACAAGCTAAATCTGATTTAGCAAAAGCCAATGCTGGTTTGGCTCAGGCGCGTGCAAACTTAGTCGGTTCAAAGGCAAATTTGGTCAAGACTGAAGCTAATATGAAATTGGCTGAGAAGAATGCAGCACGTTATGCCAGTTTGATGGATGGTGCAATCTCTAAGCAAGAGCAAGATCAGGTTTTTGCTACACGCGATCAGGCGATTGCGGAAAAAGAGCAGCTAGCAGCGAGTATTGAACAGGCCGAGGCTGCTATTCAACAACAGCAAGCTTTGATCGAAGTGGCGAATAGCAATTTACATTTAGCTCAGCTCAATATGAGTCGTTCGGCAGTCGTTGCACCTGCGGATGGGACCTTAGCTAACTTTGATTTACGTGTTGGGAATTATGTTAAAGTTGGGCAAGCGGTTGCTGCGCTGCTAGATCGTCGTCAGCTTTATGTCGTGGGCTATTTTGAAGAAACCAAATTGAATCGTATTCATGTCGGTGATGCTGCAACGGTACAGTTGATGGGGGATCGCCAGTTAATTCGTGGTCATGTTCAAGGTATTGCAACAGGGATCGAAGATCGTGAGCGTTCTGGTAGTTCTAATCTATTGGCAAATGTAAACCCTACTTTTAGTTGGGTACGTTTAGCGCAACGTGTGCCTGTAAAAATTGTTTTAGATGAACAACCTCAGAATCCATTGGCTTTTGTTTCAGGGCGAACTGCAACCGTGAGAATTATTGAGAAATAATCAGGCATAGTCTGAGCTGATTTATTTTTTAAGAATTGCATTCTAAATTTTATTCAAATGGTTTGGGTTATAGACGTGCTAAAGCAGTTATTTTGAGCATTTGGATCTGATTTTATCACGGTACATCAGTGTGCTATACCGTGATAAAGCGCTTAAATATAAATGATTAAGGTGTTATTCCATTAGGATCACGATACCAGCTTTGAATGAGTAGTGCAGCTGCGAAACTATCAGCCGATAATCGTTTTGCTTGGCCTTTGTTTTGATAAGACTCAAGTTCTTCTCTCGCTTCGCGTGTAGTCAAGCGCTCATCCACCATCCACGTTGCAATATTGGTTTGATGACGCAAACGTCGTGCAAATTTTCGTGCGCGAGCGGAGAGTTCAGATTCACTATCATCCATATTTAATGGCAAACCGACTAAAAAAAGATTGGGTTGCCATTCTTTGACGAGTTTTAATAGCTGGTTCCAGTCAGGGATACCATCTTTCATGACGAATAATGGCAAAGGATTAGCACTCTCAATAGTTGATTGACCAATTGCGATCCCCATTTTTTGAGTACCAAAATCAAAGGCCATAATAGATTGCGAAGTTTTAAAATCAGGCATGACCAATCTCTGAAGCAAACCATGTACGGTCTACCCCCATTTTTTTGTATGCCGCATCCCAACGATCGCCGTAAGGTAGATTAAAGATTAAATCCATATCTGAGTCACAAATCAGCCAGTCACCACGTGCCATTTCTTCTTCAAGCTGATTTTTGCCCCAGCTGGCATAGCCTAGGGCAATTTGGTAACGACCGACACCTTCGTTATGTGCAATTGCATCCAAAATATCTTTACTGGTGGTAATGCAAACATTTTCACCGACTGCGATTGATGAATGCCAAGTAGGTTGACCTGTATGTAGGACAAAACCTGCTTCTGGGCGTAATGGTCCACCTTGCAACACGGCATGAGGTTGTACATTATCTGCATCAATCTCTAAATCATTCAATAATTCTTTGATCTGTAACTCAGAAGGGCGATTGATAATAATGCCTTGTGCACCATCTTCATCATGGCGTGCCACATAGATAACAGTATTGGCAAAGAAGTCATCTGTTATGTCTGGTGGAGCGATGAGACAACGGTGAGTTAGATATTGTTTCGTCACCTAGGCGATTCTCCATCAAAAATATTATGCTGATCTATCTATATAGGTTCTTCTTATCAACATACAAGAGTTAATCGGATTTCGCCAATCTTTTTCTCACATTTTGTTATGCGTTTTAAGCGGATTGAAATTTTAGTTGACGCAGTTGTTTGGCATGTTGCAAGGTGGTTTCGCTAATCTCAACGCCGCCAGACATACGTGCTAGTTCTAGAATACGTTGTTCTTCATTTAACTCAATAATAGTACTGCTTGCTGGATCTGTTTGTTGTTTTTTGACCAATAGGTGTTGGTCAGATTGTGCAGCAACTTGAGCTTGGTGGGTGATACAGAGTAGTTGTACATGCTGAGCTAGATCGGCGAGTAAACGACCAACCACTTCGGCCGTACCGCCACTAATTCCGACATCAATTTCATCAAAGACCAAAACTTCGGATTCTGTTTTTTCGGCATTCATCACTTGCATGACCAGTGCAATACGAGAGAGTTCACCGCCAGAAGCAACGCGAGCCAGCGGTTGTGCAGGAATCCCTTTATTGGCAGTGAAAAGAAGCTGAATAAAGCTGAGGCCTTCGGCATTTGCTTCCATTGGCTCGAATTTAAATTCAAAATATGCTTCTGGTAGAGCAAGCGGCTTCACTTGTTCAGTCAATTGCTTCGCCAATGGAACTGCGGCTGCACGACGAATATGATCTAGATGTTCAGCTTTTTGCATAAAAATTTGATAAGAAATTTCTACTTGTTCCGCTAAGGTTGCAGGATCTTCTAATAGATGTAATTGCTCTAATTCCTGTTGCCAAGTTTCATATTCTTGTTTGAGTAATTCAGGTTGGGTACGGTGTTTGCGCGCGAGACGATGGAAAATTTCTAAGGTTGTATTGAGCTGTTCCATTCTTTCAGGATCAAAGCTTTGGCGATCAATAAATTGGCGTAAACTCGCGGTTGCATCTTCAATCTCACTTTGCGCATTGAGTAACGAATTATAAATATTTGATAACTGTTCACTGCGTCCTGCATGAGACTCTAAACGACGAATGATTGAAGCAACTTCTTGAGTGATATTTTGTTCCGCCTCATCCAAGACATTTAGACTGTAACTACAGTCTTGCATAATATGTTCATGATGGCTGAGACGATCAAACTCTTGTTCCATCTCTCGATAATCCGTTTGGACAATCTCTTCAAGTTCTTCAATTTGAGATTCTAAATTTTGTATTTTTTGAATACGTGTGGCTTGCGCATCTAAAGCGGCTTGATGTTGGCGAATGTTTTTTTGCCATGTGCTATACGCTTCACGTACTGCATCTGCTGGTTCGGCAAAATTATGATAACGATCTAACCAGTGCTTCGGATAAGGGGGCTCAAGTAATTGCTGTTGGCTATGCTGGCTATAAAGTTGTACCAGTAAGCGTCCAATTTCTTTTAACTCAGACAAGCTACTTGGGCGCCCATTGATCCATGCTTTGCTTCGACCTGTCGCAAATATGACACGTCTTAAATGAATCTCACCAGAATCATCATCTAGTTCATGTTCTGTAAGCCATTTTGCTTCCGCACTTTCAGCTTGATAACTAAACACAGCAGTGACGTCTGCTTTATCTGCACCATAACGGACATAGTTGGTATCGGTACGTTCACCCAAGCATGCAGACAGTGCATCTAACAATAACGATTTTCCTGCACCAGTTTCCCCAGTCAAAACATTGAAACCTTGTTCAATATCTAAAGCTAAATGGTCTGCAAGTGCAAAATTAATTAAAGTTAAATGGGTGAGCATATATGCATCCAGTGCACGTAATCTTTTGCTTAAAGATAGAGAAATTTTGCTAATCGAACAAGAGGAGCAGCGTTGTGTTGATGAAATCATGTTTTATTTTTGGAGCTGTTTTGAATAATTTAGTGATGTAAAGCTTATCTATCAATTTATAAGATTTTTTCTATTGTAGTTTAGATCGGATGCTTTGATCTAAAAGCGCTTGTGAGTTGAACATTACTTTAGTAGAAAGGCATAAAAATTGCTGTTAAAGCATGATAAAAATGGATTGATTAGTGACGCAGGCACAATTAAACTACGTCCATCATAACCTAATATAAATGCTGCATTATTTGGAGAGTAGGCATGAGTTCAGTGCAGTTTGATCATGTTACGGTCATTAAAAAGTCAAATGTATATTTTGGTGGGGCATGTATCAGCCATACTGTACAATTTGAAGATGGTACTAAAAAGACATTAGGTGTGATTTTACCTACTGAACAGGCATTAACTTTTGAAACACATGTGCCAGAACGTATGGAAATCATTTCTGGTGAATGTCGTGTAAAAATCGCAGATAGTACAGAAAGTGAGTTATTCCGCGCAGGTCAGTCTTTTTATGTCCCAGGAAATAGTGTTTTCCACATCGAGACTGATGAAGTACTTGATTATGTATGTCATTTAGAAGGTTAACTGATCGCTTCTTAAATCGGGTACACTATACCTAAAGAGAATCCTGTAAATTCATTTTGCAGGATTTTTTTATTAAATTCCCTTGTGGAGCTATTCGCTCCTCACCTGTAAAGCTACTTTGCAGGATTTTTATTTTTCAAAATCTCCCTTTATAGATCGGGAATACTGCAAGAGGTCGTTCATGGCAAAACCTGAATATTATTATGGCGTTCATTCGGTTGAGTCATTATTGGAGTTAGAGCCTGAACGCGTTTTGACTTTATTTACCTTAAAAGGTCGTGATGACCAGCGATTACAAAAGATTTTGCAACTCGCAGAACCTTTTGGTATTAGCGTCCAAAAGGCGAGTCGGGATAGCTTGGAAAAGCTTGCAGGCTTACCTTTTCACCAAGGTGTAGTGGCTGCAGTTCGACCACATCCAACCTTAAATGAAAAAGATTTAGACGAATTGATGCAGCAGTCACCGGACGCTTTGTTACTGGCATTAGATCAAGTGACTGATCCGCATAATCTCGGTGCATGTATTCGTACTGCAGCTGCGATGGGTGTTCAGGCGGTGATTGTGCCACGTGATCGTTCAGCTAGTTTAACCCCGACGGCACGTAAAGTTGCAGCAGGTGGGGCGGAAAAAGTTAAGTTCATTCAAGTGACTAACTTAGCTCGAACCTTAGCTCATTTAAAAGAGACCACACATACACGTGTTGTTGGCACAATGCTAGATGAAAAAGCATTGCCAATTCAGCAATGTGACTTTAAGGGTGCAGTTGTCATTGTTATGGGTGCGGAAGACACAGGTTTAAGACCGATTACTCAGTCTCAATGTGATCACACGGTATATATTCCGATGTCTGGTGATTTACAAAGTCTAAATGTGAGTGTCGCAACTGGTATGGCACTTTATGAAGCATGTCGCCAGCGTAGTGTTGTATAATTCATGCAAGTATTGCCAATGTAATCTTAAATGACTGCTCGTACACAAGGTTATCTATTTGTTTTAATTACAATGTGTATTTGGGGGGGATTTACCATTTTCTCCCGTTTAAATTTACATTGGCATGTGAGTGCATGGGATTTGGTGGCAATGCGTTTTGCGATAGCCTTTCTTATTTTAATGCCTGTGCTCATTTATAAAAAAGATTTAGCTTTTTTATGGCATCCACGTCCAGTCATTTTAGCCTTAACAGGTGGTTTAGCCTATTGTCTAACCGTTTATACGGCTTTTTTGCAAGCACCAGCAGCTCATGCTGCAATTTTCTTAAATGGCTGTATTCCTCTATGTACGGCGGTTGCTGCTTATTTATTGTTTAAACAGCCTTTTGATAAACATACTTGGTTAAGTCTTAGCATCATGTTAAGTGCGCTTGTATTAATGAGCTATCTGATGCTGCATGATCAAGCGGCCGCTTTTGGCTTAGGCGATTTACTTTTTTTTATCAGTGCTGTTTGGTGGGGAGTTTTTACAGTATTGCTTAAACAATGGAAATTATCGGCTTGGCATTCCATGGCAAGCGTGGCAATTTGGTCGGCGATTATTTATTTACCTGTCTATATTTTATTTGTTCCAAAACATTTTCAAGAAGCAGAACCCATTCATTTAGTCATTCAAGGTTTATTTCATGGTGTATTGGTCGTAATTATTGCAACTTTGACCTATGTTGCTGCGATTGAGCGTTTAGGTGCATTTAAAACGGGTAGTATTGTTACTTTGGCACCTTTTATTGCCGCTGTGATTGCTGTTCCACTGCTTGATGAGCCTTTAAATACAGCGATTGCTTGTGGTTTAGTAGGAATGGGTATTGGTGCATTACAGCCATGGCGCTGGTTTAAAAAAGACACGCTGAGTGAACGACTCGCGCAACAGAAGCAGGATTAAAATGCCTGTTCAGCAGTTTGTAGATATTTTAGATGTAATGGTTTTAGTTGTTGATGAAGGTGCTCAAGTAAACCATCATTCATAACAATATCATTTGCGAGTAATTGCTTTTGGGTGCGAGGCATTTGTACCGCGATAATTTTGCGGATTTGTTCTTCATTTTGTCCATCTCTTTGACTTGCACGTTGTAGTTGTGTTTGTTCATTTGCATCGATGAGTAGGGTATGATGCACAAGTTCATGTTGATTGGTTTCAAAGAGAAGAGGTGAAACTAAAATGACATAAGGGCTTTCTGCTTGTTGTAATTGTTGAATAATGGATTGGCGTATAGCAGGGTGAGTGATCTTTTCGAGTGTTTCTCGCGCTTCTGGAAACTGGAATATGTGTTCACGAAGTGCACGTCGATTCAGATTGCCATCTTCTAATAATACCCAGTCTCCAAAAGAAAGTTGAATTTCTTTCAAAGCAGGTTGACCCGGCTCAACCACCTCACGAGCTACAATATCTGCATCGACTACAACAATTCCTTGGGATTCAAACCATTGTGTCGCGGCGGATTTGCCACTACCAATGCCACCAGTAATGCCCAAGATAAAACTCATATTATCCACCTAGATATATTTTCATAATTTGATTTCCCCATAAAAATGCAATCCAGCCAGCAATTGCAATATAAGGACCAAATGCAAATGGTTGGTTTTCACCACGCATTTTTATCAAAATAATTCCAATAATTGCACCAACAACTGAAGAGAGTAGCACAATTAGGGGGAGCATCAATGGTCCCATCCAAGCACCTAAAGCTGCAAGTAGTTTAAAATCACCATAGCCCATACCTTCCTTGCCTGTGACGAGTTTAAAGATATAGTAAACAATCCATAAGCATAGAAAGCCAATCAAATAGCCCCAAATCGCTGAACCAGCAGAAGTATAAATAGTGAAACTATTGATTCCCAAGCCTAGTGCGGCAAGTGGTAAGGTAAAGCGATCGGGTAATAGCTGTGTGTCGAAATCAATAAACGTTAATGTGATTAAGACCCAAGTGAGTATTAAGCCAAATAACATTTGTACGGTCGCACCAAATATAGCAACTACTATTAATGAGCAAATCATTGTTAATAGTTCAATAAGTGGATAGCGAATACTAATTGGATTTTGGCAAGCACCACATTTGCCACGAAGCATTAACCAACTCATTACAGGAATATTTTGATACCAGTGAATAGCAGATTTACATTTTGGACATGTAGATGGTGGGGTGCTTAAGGTTAATTTAGTTTCGTCTATTATAGGTTGTTCTGGGTGTAACAACATTTGGCATTCATGATGCCATTCTTGTTCCATCATCTTTGGTGTTCTATAGATGACGACATTTAAAAAACTACCAATGCATAAACTTAAAAGTCCAACTGCGACATATAACGCAGTTGGGTTGTCTATAAAGTAAGATAAAAATTGATGCATTACATTACTGATCCCATTTGGAAAATAGGAAGGTACATCGCGATAACTAGACCACCCACGAGTACACCTAATACCGCCATGATCAGTGGTTCCATCATTGATGTTAAGCCATCGACTGCATTATCCACTTCATTTTCAAAATGTGTTGCGACCTTATCTAACATCGTGTCCAATGCTCCAGATTCTTCACCAATTGCAACCATTTGAATCGCCATGGACGGGAATTTATTTGACACACGCATCGCAAATTGTAGCTGTTGACCTGTTGCGACATCCTCACGAATTTTCATCACAGCTTCTTCGTAAACAACATTATTCGTTGCACCAGCTGTAGATTCGAGAGCATCAATCAGTGGTACACCAGCGGCAAAAGTGGTTGCAAGTGTACGGCTATAACGAGCAATAATCGCTTTATAGACTAGATCACCAAAAATAGGTGCTTTGAGTGCCATTTTATCTAAAAAGTCTCTGAATTTTTTACTACGTTTTTTTGTTTCTAAGACGCAGGCAATTAATGTTGCAATTACTATAATTAAGATAAACCAGTATTTCTGTGTCCAATTGGACATGTTTACAACCATTTGAGTAAATGCTGGAAGATCTGCACCGAAGGAACTAAATAGGTCTTGAAACACTGGAACGACTTTAACCATTAAAATCACAGTTACAATCACGGCTACAATAAGAACACTAATTGGATATTTCATGGCTTTTTTAATTTTTTGTTTTAATAATTCGCTTTTTTCTTTATAGATCGCAACACGATCTAGCATAGTTTCTAATGCACCCGATTGCTCACCCGATTCAACTAATGAACAGAATAGATTATCAAAATGTTGGGGATATTTTTTTAGCGCGCCAGCAAATGTATTGCCACCTTCAACTTCCCCTTTAATTCCTAGTACAACTTCACGCATAGAGGGATTTTCTAAACCCTCGGCGACGATCTCAAAGCCTTGTACTAAGGGTACGCCTGCTTTCATCATGGTTGCTAATTGACGAGTAAAAATCGTAATATCTAATGTTGATACTTTTTTCTTCATTAAACCTTCGAGAATATTTTTGCGTTTTTCTCGAATATTTTTAATGGTAATTCCTTGTTTTCGTAACGTGACTTTGGCTAAAGCCATGTTGCGTGCTGGAACTTCCCCTTTGATTTTAGCCCCTTTACGATCTATTCCTTCATAGGCAAAAGTAGGCATCATTTGCGCTTTTTTAACTGCCATGATTATTAATCCTTATTATTAATTTTATTCACTTGTTACTCGGTTAATTTCCTGCAATGAGGTAATTCCTTGCATTACTTTTTTCAAACCAGAACGCCGGAGATTATTAAACCCTGCTTGTTCTGATGCTGCTGCAATTTGCAGTGCATTTCCATCTTCCATGATAATTTTAGAGATTGCAGGGGTGACCTTCATGACTTCATAAATACCTACTCGCCCTTTATACCCTTCACGGCATTCAGGACATCCAATAGGCTGAAATATTTGTAAATCTGGATTGGCTAAATCTTGTTCAGTAAATCCTAGTTCAATGAGACTCTGCTTAGGTACATTAAGAGGTATTTTACATTGTGAGCATAAACGTCGTGCTAAACGTTGTGCGATAACAAGATTAACTGATGTTGCGATATTAAACGAAGGTACACCCATGTTGCGTAAACGAGTTAAAGTTTCTGGCGCACTGTTGGTATGTAGTGTTGACATCACCATATGACCTGTTTGCGCTGCTTTAATTGCAATTTCGGCTGTTTCCAAATCACGAATCTCACCGACCATAATTACATCCGGGTCTTGGCGTAAGAAAGCCTTTAATGCAGCAGAGAAAGTCAATCCCGTCTTTGGATTCACGTTGACCTGATTAATGCCTTCCAAGTTAATTTCAACAGGGTCTTCTGCTGTTGAAATATTGGTATCTTCAGTGTTTAGAATATTTAGACCAGTATATAGCGATACGGTTTTACCAGAACCTGTTGGACCTGTAATCAATAGCATTCCTTGAGGCTTTTCAAGTGCTTCAATGAATAATGCTTTCTGATCATCTTCATAACCTAATGCTTCAATCCCGAGCATAGCACTTGATGGATCCAAAATACGTAGTACTAATTTTTCTCCAAATAAAGTAGGTAAAGAGTTAACACGGAAATCAATTGCTTTGGTTTTTGATAACTTGAGTTTAATACGACCATCTTGAGGCATTCGTTTTTCTGAAATATCCATTTGGGACATAACTTTTAAACGAGAAGCCAAGCGATTTGCCATTTGTAATGGTGGGGTAGCAATTTGGCGTAGAACGCCATCTACACGATAACGTACACGATACGTTTTTTCGTAAGGTTCAAAATGTAAATCTGATGCGCCCATGCGAATTGCATCAATTAAAAGCTTATTAATATATTTAACAATAGGCGATTCATCACCTTGAGATGAATTATCGTCATTTTCTTGAGGAGAATCTTGATTAACATCGATATCTAAATCGAAGTCTTCACTGTCACCAAAATCGAAACTACCTGAATCACCGAAATGTTGTTCGATTAACTTTTCAAGTTTCGTATGCTCAACAATAATTGGTTCAATATTAAGTTTCGTATTGAACCGGATTGCATCTAATGCATCAATATTGGTTGGGTTGCTCGTAGCAACATACAAAATTTGTCCACGTTGTATTAACGGAACAACACGATGTTTTTGTATGAGTTTATTGTCGGTTAATTCTCGAGGTAATAATCCAACATCGTAAACCGCCAAATCAAAAAGTGGTTCGCCAAATTCTACGGAGATGCTTTCTGCAATGGTAAGTGGAGAAAGACGATGTTGTTCAATCAAATGAGCAACAATATCTTGTTTGGCTTTCTTGGCTGCATCAATTGCATTCTGCATATTTGCAGCAGTCATATGACCATCTTCAACTAAACGTCGAATGAACCCCGAAAACTTTGGAGACGTATGTAATCCTGACATCTGTCCGCCTTACTGACAATATGGTTATAATAGCTATCCTCAAAATTATACTTTTGTTACGTAAAAATACCACTATAGAAAGTGTTGTTTTTTACTTGGTTCATATTGAAAAACTTGAACTGATCGATTTTTTTACAAATTAATTTCAGATTCAGTGAGTAGCGTTCGCTAGAAATAAAGCAAACGATTGTAAAAAATCGACATATACATGTAAAAAAAGTTGATGGTTTTTTAGATCTATTTTCTTTTGGTTGAAACTTAAACTGAAAAGAAAAACTGAATTTTATAAAAATACGTGTAAAATATGCAGCATTTTTTATAAATTAGTCGTAGGTGGGCGAAGTATGTCGAATTCGGCGATTACCCCTTGGGTTATTGGCAATTGGAAAATGAATCCAATGCATGCGAATGCTTTCCAATTAATAGAAGAATTTAAGCAGTTACTACAACAGGACAATATTTCTCCTGAGCAATGTCATATTGGTGTAGCGCCAATAACGATTGCGTTGACTGGTGTTCACGCTCAGTTAAAAGATGCAACCAGAGCTGTTTATACTGTGGCTCAGGATCTTTCTCGTGTGGCCGGTACTGGTGCTTACACAGGTGAGGTGAGTGCGGAACTGTTAAAAGATAGCCAGATTGAATATGTATTGATTGGACATTCTGAGCGCCGTGAATTATTTGGTGACAACGTCAATATTTTAAAAGCAAAACTGCAAAATGCATTAAATGCAGGTTTGACCGTGATCTATTGCGTTGGCGAAAGTTTAGAGCAGCGTGAGCAAGGCGCTGCTGAGCAAGTGGTATTACAACAAATTTGTGATATTGCATCGGTCGTTAAAGCTGAACAATGGCAAAATATTGTGATAGCGTATGAACCGATTTGGGCGATTGGAACAGGGAAGACAGCTTCACCTGAGGATGCTCAAGCAATGCATGCAAAAATACGTGAAGGCTTAAAACAAATTACATCATTCGGTACAAACATGGCTATATTGTATGGTGGTAGTGTCAAAGCCGACAATGCTGTTGAGTTGGCTGCATGTCCTGATATTAATGGCGCTTTGGTTGGAGGTGCATCACTCAATGCACAATCTTTTTATCAAATTGCAAAAGCATTTGCTCAAAGCAAATAATAGGAAGTAGAAATGTATAGTTTTATACTCGTTGTACATATCATTTTAGCAATTATGATTATTGGATTGGTTTTAGTGCAACAAGGTAAGGGTGCTGAAGCAGGAGCGTCGTTTGGTGGCGGTGGTGCTGCTACGGTATTTGGTGCTTCTGGAGCGGGTAACTTTTTAACACGCTTAACCGCGATTTTTACAGCCTTGTTTTTTGCTACGAGTTTAACTTTGGCTGTTTTTGCAAAAAAACAAACAGCGGATGCGTATAGCTTAAAATCCGCTCAAACCACGACCTCTGCACCAGTAACATCGCCTGAAACTTCATCAAACGCACCTAAAACAACTCAATAAGTTGAATTAGTGCTTTCCTTTTTATATTTAAAGGAATAGAATGCGTCCCACAAAGCTGCGGTGGTGGTGGAATTGGTAGACACGCTACCTTGAGGTGGTAGTGCTTTAGGGCGTGGGGGTTCAAGTCCCCCCTTCCGCACCAAGCTTAATAACCAGTAAGTTTGGTGTATGCAGTGTATATGTTGTTGCGGGATGGAGCAGTCTGGTAGCTCGTCGGGCTCATAACCCGAAGGTCGTTGGTTCAAATCCAGCTCCCGCTACCATTTGATTAAGGTGCAACTTAATCAAGCAGGTGTGAAGAAAACTTAAATTGACTTTTTTTCATATTTGTATATAATTTTTGCACGTTGTTGCGGGATGGAGCAGTCTGGTAGCTCGTCGGGCTCATAACCCGAAGGTCGTTGGTTCAAATCCAGCTCCCGCTACCAAGTTTCTAAAAGAGGCTCACGATAAGGTGGGCCTTTTTGCACAGTGGACTTCGGTTTTCTGTGTAATGTAGGGGCGATTTACGCCCTTTTTTATTGGTTGTTTAGCTATCGTGTAGTGTTCGACATCAATTGGTCAAATAGTCGTGCTTCACTATACGGTTAAGATTGATTGGCTCGCATGAGAGCGACGAGAGTAAATGAAATTATCAAATAAATCTCAAGCATTGCATGATCTAATCGCGCCAGCAGTAGCTGCGTGTGGTGTAGATCTATGGGGGATTGAATTCCTACCTCAAGGTAAACGTTCTTTATTACGTATTTATATTGATAAAGTAGTTGATGAGAATGTTGAACCTATCTTAAATGAAGATGGCGAAGTTGAACAAGGGCGTGGTATTGGCGTTCAAGATTGTGTTTTAGTGACACAACAAGTGGGTGCAATGCTTGATGTTCATGACCCAATTTCAGGTGAATATGCTTTAGAAGTTTCTTCACCAGGCTGGGATCGTCCATTTTTTCAACTCAATCAATTGCCTGCTTATGTTGGGCAACAAGTGGCTTTACGATTAATTGCTGCCGTCGAAAATCGTCGTAAGTTTCAAGCGAAATTACTTTCTGTAGACTTAGAAAATGAAATCATTCAAGTTGAAGTGGAAGCTAAACATGTGCTTGAAATTGATAGTAATAATATTGATAAAGCAAATTTAATCTATCAAGACTAATATTAACTTAATTTTATAAGAAATCGGTAGGTGACTTATGGGCCGCGAAATTCTTACCGTTGCAGAAACGGTTAGTAATGAAAAAGGTGTTAGTCGTGAGGCGATCTTCCAAGCATTAGAGCAAGCACTTGTTGCAGCAACGAAGAAAAAGTTTTACGAAGGAACACATTCAGAAGAAGCACAGCTTCGTATTGAGATTGACCGTAAAACAGGTGATTATCGCACCTTCCGTCAGTGGACAGTTGTGGCGGATGAAGATCATGAAATGCCAGCTTGCCAAGATGCAATCTCAGATGTTGATCCATCAAAATGGTCAATCGGTGATGTGCGTGAGCTAGAAGTTGAGTCAATTGAGTTTGGTCGTATTGCTGCTCAAATTGCGAAACAAGTCATTGTGCAAAAGATTCGTGAAGCTGAGCGTGCTTTGGTTGCAGATGCTTATGAATCTAAAGTGGGTGAGTTGATTTACGGCGAAGTGAAAAAGCAAACTAAAGATGGCTTTATCATTGATCTAGGTGACAATGCTGAAGCTTACTTAGCGCGTGAAGAAACCATTCATAAAGAAATTTTGCGTCCTAAGCAACGTATCAATGCCATTTTATACAGCGTAAACCGCGAAGGTCGTGGCGCACAATTATTATTGTCTCGTGCCCGTCCTGAAATGTTAATTGCATTGATGAAAAAAGAAATTCCAGAAATTTCTGAAGAAATCATCGAAATTAAAGCAGCTGCTCGTCAACCGGGTGTTCGTGCTAAAATTGCAGTGAAAACCAATGATCATCGTATCGACCCAGTTGGTGCATGTATTGGTATGCGTGGTACACGTATTCAAGCAGTACAACAAGAGTTGAACGGTGAGCGTATTGATGTAGTGGTGTGGTCTGATGATCCAGCACAATATATTGCAAGCGCATTAGAACCAGCTGATGTATCAGGTATTGTGCTAGATGAAGATGCACGCAGTGCAGATATCATCTTCGCAACCAATGATCAGTTAGCACGTGCGATTGGTTCGCAAGGACAAAATGTTCGTTTAGCATCGGAATTGACGGGTTATAAACTCGACATGATGTTAGAAGAAGAGTATCGTGCTCGTCAGCAAAATGAAGCACAACAGTATTTAGATATGTTTGTTACACGTCTCGATATTGAAGAAGATTTAGCAATGGCATTGGTGGAAATGGGCTTTACTTCATTAGAAGAGATTGCTTATGTTCCAGCTGAAACATTTGATGAAATTGAACTAGATGCAGATTTAGTTGAATTGCTTCAAAGCCGTGCGAAAGAAGCTGCTTTAACTGATGCACTGAAACAGCAAGAAAATATTCAAGAGCCAAGTGCAGAACTTCTCGGTATGGATGGTATGACCACTGAGATTGCTTATGCATTGGCGGCGCGTGGTGTGATTACAATTGATGATTTGGCTGATCAAGCGACTGATGATATTTCAGATATCGAAGGTTTAGGTCATGACAAAGCAGGTCAATTGATCATGAAAGCACGTGAATCATGGTTTAACTAGGAGATAATAGATGACGGACAAGTCGATTCAAGAGTTAGCGCTCAGCGTAGAACGTCCTGTAGAGAAACTCCTAGAGCAGGTTCGCGAAGCAGGTCTACCACAGCGTAAAGCAGATGACATTATTACCGCTGAACAACAAAATACTTTGGTCAATCATTTGAAAAAAGTACATGGTCAGGACAGTGGTAACACAGGAAAAATTGCGTTGAAACGTAAAACAACCAGTACTGCTAAAGTAACAAGTACCTCGGGTAAAGCAAAAAACATTAATGTTGAAGTTCGCAAGAAACAAGTTTTTGCTAAACCGAATCCAGAATTACTTGCAGCAGAAGCGAAAGCACGTGTAGAAGCAGATGCTAAAGTACGTGCAGAGCAAAATGCACGTGATGTAGCTGTTCAAAATGCACGTGATGTAGCTGAACAAAAAGCCAATGCAACTTTAGATGCAATGCGTGCAGCGCATACGTCTAATAGTGCAGCGCAAGCACCAGCTAAAACGGCTGTTGTGGTGAAAAAACGTGGTAGTGACAAGGTGATTAAAGCACCTGTTGTTAAGCCTACAGAAACCCCTGAACAGAAAAAAGCACGTGAAGCACAAGCAGCTCAGTTGAAAGCAACTGAAGAAGCAGTGCGTCGTAAAGCAGCTGAAGAAGCGCAACAGCGTACACTTGAGCAAATGCGTCAGATGGCATCAAAATATTCAAGTGATGATGCAACGACAACGATTCGTGTTATTGATGATTCGCCTTTGGCTGCGGGTCTCGTTGGTCAGGCATACGAAGATTCTTTCAATAAAGAAGACCGTGAAATCAAACGTGGGGGCGCAACTGCAAATCCTCGTGCTGGTAAGAAAGGTGGTCGTGGTGGCGATGCTCAGTCTGAGCAAAGCTTCAGTAAGAGCCATAATAAGCGCGGCTTGAAAACCAGTCAGGCAAACAAGCATGGTTTTGAAAAACCTGTTAAAAAACAGGTTTATGATGTTGAAATTGGTGAGAAAATTGTAGTTGCCGATCTTGCACAAAAGATGGCGATTAAAGTTCGTGAAGTTATCAAAACACTTATGAAAATGGGTGAGTTGGTCACTCAAAACCAAGCAATTGACCAAGATACTGCGGTACTCGTTGTAGAAGAAATGGGTCATAACCCAGTATTAGTTTCTGATACACAAGCTGAAGATAATTTATTAGAAGCAGCTGAAGAAGCACGTGGTGAACAAACGACTCGTCCACCAGTAGTAACAATCATGGGTCACGTTGACCATGGTAAAACGTCATTGCTGGATCGTATTCGTCGCTCTAAAGTGGCAGCGGGTGAAGCGGGTGGTATTACACAGCATATCGGTGCTTATCACGTTGAGACTGAGAAAGGAATTATTACTTTCTTAGATACACCGGGCCATGCAGCGTTTACGTCTATGCGTGCACGTGGTGCAAAAGCAACGGATATCGTGGTTCTTGTTGTAGCTGCTGATGATGGTGTAATGCCACAGACTGCTGAAGCAATCGACCATGCACGTGCAGCGGGTACACCAATTATTGTTGCTATCAACAAAATGGATAAAGAATCTGCGGATGTCGATCGCGTATTAAACGAATTAGCACATAAAGAAATCGTACCTGAAGAATGGGGTGGTGATACACCTATCGCTAAAGTTTCAGCACATTCTGGTGCGGGTATTGATGAGTTACTTGATCTTATCTTGATCCAATCTGAACTGATGGAGCTTAAAGCTTCAGCAGAAGGTGCGGCGCAAGGTGTAGTAATTGAAGCACGTGTTGACAAAGGTCGTGGTGCGGTAACATCAATTCTTGTACAAAATGGTACATTGAACATTGGTGACTTGGTTCTTGCGGGTTCATCTTATGGTCGTGTACGTGCGATGGTTGATGAAAATGGTCAACGTATCACTTCAGCAGGTCCTTCAATTCCAGTTGAAATTTTAGGTTTACCTGATGCACCAATGGCAGGTGATGAAGTTCTTGTAGTGAATGATGAGAAGAAAGCACGTGAAGTTGCTGATGCTCGTTCTGACCGTGAGCGTCATAAGCGTCTAGAGCGTGCCAGTGCAATGCGTCTTGAAAACATCATGGCATCTATGGGTAAAAAAGATATTCCTTATGTGAATGTCGTACTCAAAACTGATGTGCGTGGTACTTTAGAAGCATTACATGTTGCGCTTGACGAACTTTCTACAGATGAAGTTAAAGTCCGCATCATTGGTTCTGGTGTTGGTGCAATCACTGAGTCAGATGTGACTTTAGCTGAATCTTCAGAAGCAGTATTATTAGGTTTCAACGTCCGTGCAGATAACACTGCTCGTCAAAAATCTGATCAAGATGGCATTGATATTCGTTATTACAGCGTCATCTATCATTTAATTGATGATGTAAAAGCTGCAATGAGCGGTAAGCTTGCACCTGAACATCGTGAAACGATCTTAGGTGTTGCAGAAGTGCGTGAAGTCTTCCACTCAAGTAAATTTGGTGCAGCAGCAGGCTGTATGGTACTTGAAGGTATGTTACACCGTAATAAACCAATTCGCGTATTACGTGATGACGTGGTTGTATTCCAAGGTGAACTTGAATCTCTTCGTCGTTATAAAGAAGTGGTTGAAGAAGTTCGTGCCGGTATGGAATGTGGTCTTGCGGTGAAAGGCTATAAAGACATCAAAGTCAAAGACAAGATCGAAGTCTATGATGTTCAATTGATTAAACGGAGTCTTTAATGGCGGGTAGCCAACGCTTAAAGCGGATGGCGGATTCAGTACAACGTGAGTTGTCTGAGCTGATCCGTCAAGAGCTTAAAGATCCTCGCTTAGGTGGTCTAGTGACCATCTCTGCGGTGAAAGTCAGTGCAGACATGGGTTATGCTGAAGTTTATGTCACTGTGATGGGACGTGAACTTGGTGATGAGCAAAGTGAAGTCGCAAATAAAGAAACTTTAGATGTATTGAATAAAGCTTCTGGTTTCTTGCGTCATGAGTTGAGCCGTCGTATCAAGACACGTATTACGCCAAGATTGCGTTTCCATTACGATAAAACCAATGCCTATGGTAACTATATGTTTGGTCTGATCGCGGAAGCTGTGAAGGATCTGCCTGAACAAGGGCAAGACGATAAAGAATAAGTTTTAAAAGAAAGCCACCCTCGGGTGGCTTTCTTTTGTGCTATAGATCATTGTGATTGATATGATTTTTTCTATTAAAATTATATCTTTCAGCTAGTTAATTAGTTTAGGCTTTCTGAAACTTAAAAACACATTGAGCTCAATAAAAAGACCAACTTAAAGTTGATCTTTCTTTTCTGCATTACGACGATAACGTTGCCATGGTAGCGGACGATTTAAAGCTTCTGGAACATCACCACTGGTTGAACGCAAACGTAAATGAATTGCAGCTTGTGCCATCAAATTTGCAGATACTGGGGCAGTAATAAATGCAAATAAAGTAATCAATAATTCAGCAAAACCGAAATGACCTTGAGTCGCTCCAAATATCATAGCCGCAATTAAAAAGCTCCCTAAGCCTAGCGTACTTGATTTAGTCGGTGCATGTAGGCGCATAAATAAGTCGGGTAAGCGAATCATTCCGATTGAACCTACGAGCATAAAAAATGCACCAAAGATCAAAAAGAACGAAATGATAATCTCAAAAATTATTTGCATAACCTCTCTCCTTAATCAATCACATGTCCAGTGGTAAAATAGCGAGCCAGTGCAACAGTTGAAACGAAACCGAGCATCGCCACCAATAAAGCACCTTCAAATACATTGTTACTTGCCCAATAGATACCTAACACCACAATCAGGCATATTGCATTAAGAAAAAGAGTATCGAGTGCTAACAAGCGATCAACAACAGATGGTCCAATGATCATGCGGATGAGACAAAGAAACATGGAGATCGTGATTGCCACTAAACTAATCGCAAGTGCATAAGGTAAAATGGTCATTTCGCTGCTCCTTCTGCAATCTTTACATCAAAGATTTCGAGCAAAGGTAGCTCATAACGATTTTTGATGTCTTGAATATCTAATTCAGCATTATCGGTACTGAGTGCATGAACTAAAATATCTCCTCGCTCTTGATCAATCCCTGCGGATACCGTACCTGGCGTCGTTGTAATGATCATTGCGAGTAAAGTATTTACTTGCTCATGCTCAGTTTCTAATGGCACGCGATACCATTTTGGATGCAACTCATCCATTGGCCCAAGTACCATTTTAGCTACACGAAAGTTTGAAATCACAATATCCCATAACACCACAAAAAAAAGTTTGATTGCAGGAAACCAATGAATATGTGGTGTATGTGCAATAAAAGGGCTTACCAAACGTGAAACAAAGATACCTAATAGAATTGCAATAAAAATATCTGTGATGTCTAAACTATGTGACAGCATGAGCCAAGTCACGAAAATTAAAAATGACACAAAGGGGTGGGGAAACCAACGATCAAGCAAAGCACGTTTTTGCATTAGTGTTCCTCCATCGGTTTTAATTGTGTAGCATTTGGAATAGTTGGATTTGATAAAGTTTGCTCTGCAATTTGACGTTGTTTATATTCCGAAATATGCTCGCCTTGTAACGTCGGTTTTGAGATAACATCTGGAATTAATACCGCATTATGATCCTCAACCTCACCACCATATTTAGTTTCAGGCAAATACGCTGCATCAAATGGCTGCACGCTAATGGCACGACCTTGACTATCATGTTTTAGAATCGCTTGTTGATAAAGCGCATGATTTTGAATTTGTTGTGCAGTTGAAGTTGTATAACTCTGAATTGGTGCTGCAAATACAACATAACTTATCAAAGCAGTCAGTAATATATAGATTGCTTTGTCATTCCGATTAGGTGCTGTATCAGGTAGTGATTGATAAGCGATATATGCTGATTCTTTAGGATTTTCTTCGGGTGGGCTAGCACGCCAAAAAAGGATAAAACCAACACGTGTGAATGCGATAATGCTGAGTAAGCTAACAATCAGAATAACAGCAATAATCCAACCTTTATAAGGCGTTTCAGCAGTAGCCTGTAAGATAAAAACTTTACCTAAGAAACCACTGAAAGGGGGTAGACCTGCCATCATGAGTGCAATGGTAAAATAAGTAAAAGCAGCCGCTTTTTCCTGTTTGATTTTAGGTGCAACTTTTAAGTGGTCTTTGAAAGAACCACGTTGTGAGGTCATCCAACCACAGAATAAATAGAATGCAGCGGCAACCAGCGTACTATGTACTAAATAATACAAGGCTGCTGACCATGCTTGGGTATTAAACATGGCAATAGCGATGAGTAATGTTCCAATCGATGACAACACCATAAAGCCAACAAAACGGCGTAAGCGTTCAGCAGCAATTGCGCCGATTACACCATATAATGAAGTAATCAAACCAATCATTAATAAGCAGTTTTTGAAAATACTCTGTGCCATTGCATCATCAAAAACAGTACCATTGACACGTAGAATGGCATAAATACCAACTTTGGTCATAATAGTAAAAATTGCAGCAACGGGTGTGCTTGCAACAGCATAGGTTTTTGGTAGCCAAAAGCCGACAGGTAGCATTGCTGCTTTGATTCCAAATACTACAAACAGTAACAAGCCGCCCGCGATAGCAAGTTTATGTTGATCGCTGTCTAGGGTTGGGATAAGGCGACCCACATCAGCCATATTTAAACTACCAACACTGCTGTAGATCATCCCTAAACCAATCAAAAATAGCGCTGATGCGAGTAAGTTAATCGTGACGTAATGTATGCCTAGCTGGAAACGCGGTCGCCCTTGACCATGTAATAGCAATACATAAGATGCCATTAACAGGATTTCAAAAAACACGAATAAGTTAAATAAGTCACCTGTCAGGAATGCACCCGTTATACCCATTAATAAAAAATGGAACATGGTGTGGAAATAGCGCCCACGTGTGTCCCAGTTATCACTTGCATACCAAATGACAGGCACTGCAAGTGCATAAGTGAGCACCAACATGAATGCAGCGAGACGATCGAGAGCTAAAACAATTCCAAAAGGAGCAGACCATTCACCAAGTTGGTAAACGGTAACTTGACCTGTATTGGCGATCATCAAATAACTGATTGCTGTGATTAAGCCTAGAAGTGCAGAACCTAAACTAATGCCACGTCGCCAAGGTTGGCGCCAATCCTGTTTTAGAGAACCGGAACCAGGATTGCCTAATAAAAGTAATAAAAAACTCGTAAATGCTGGAATCAAAATACTTAAAATAGGAGTATGAGCATGCCAAAAATTATTGAAATCAAACATTATGGCTCATCCTCACGTGGGTCATAAGTTACCGTTGGTTCTTCTTTGGAGTCAACATGATCTGTTCCAGATTCATAGCGACTACGTAAAGCAAGCTGTACAATAAAAGCGGTTGTTGCAAAACCAATCACAATCGCAGTCAGTACCAACGCTTGCGGTAACGGATCTGTTACTTTAGTTGTTTCTGTAATGATTGCAGGTGCATTAATTTGAATACGACCGACTGCAAATAAAAATAAATTTACGGCATAACCGATCATGGCCAGACCGAGTACGACAGGAAAGGTTCTGGCACGTAAAATTAAATAGATGCCTGTTGCTGTTAGAAGACCAATTCCCGAAGCGAGCAAAAATTCAATACTAACCATTTTTATTTATCTCCACTTGGAACAGGTCCAGACATACTTGAGTGACGCGAATCACCTAAGACTGAAATTAGCAGCATTGTCGCGCCAACAACGGTCATATAAACCCCGAGATCAAATGAGACAGCCGAAGCTAAATGCATTTTCCCCAATAATGGTGGTTCTATATAAATATGTGCTGTTGTTAAGAATGGGCGTGTCCAAAACCAAGCTGCAATACCCGTTAAACCTGCAATTGCTAAACCTGAGCCAATCCAAATCTCATATAAGCGACCAGATTTTGCTTTAATCAATTGCTCAGCTTGATCTTGACCCAATACGATATATTGAATGATGAGTGCCATTGCCGTGATCAGACCTGCAATGAATCCACCCCCGGGATAGTTATGCCCACGCATAAAAATGTAGATACTGACGACAAGGGCAAGAGGAAGTACCCATGAGGCTGAAATACGTAACATCAATGGTGAAGGGTTAAAACGATAAGATAAACCTTGTGTCATGGTAGTGCCATGCGCACGCATACCATCCATGAGACACAGTGCTCCTATTGCTGCAATACCCAATACTGTAATTTCACCGAAGGTATCAAAACCACGGAAATCAACAAGAATGACATTGACGACGTTTGAACCACCGCCTAATGGGAGGGATTGTTGTAAGAAGAACCATGAGATTGAATTATGTTCTCGTGTTAGTATTAGCCATGTAATCCAACCAATACCGATACCACCTGCGATTGCTAAGCTTGCATCTCGCCAGCGGCGTGGACGACTCGATTCGTAAGGGGTTAACTGCGGTAATAACGATAAGCTCATCAACAATAAAACAGTAGTAACAACGTCAACTGTGATCTGAGTAAGTGCAAGATCTGGTGCAGATAGGGTGACAAACACCATGGTGACAACAAGTCCAACAGCACCACTAATTAAAACAGCTTTAATCCGTTCGTGGTGGAACCACAACATCATCCAACAGCCAGAGAATAATGTGAGCCATAAGACCACAGCAATCCATGGAGCATGGGTAAGCTCACGTGTGCCAGTTGTTAAACCCTGATTGAATAGGGGTAAACCCACCATGATGATGCTAAAGAAAACAATCCAAAGAAGATAACTTTGTAGAGAACCAGTTTCTGTCTTTTGTTTGATTTTTCGACTGGTAAGTAAGAGATGCTTCAGGAATGATTCAAATAAAAGTTTGCCTTGGAATTTACCTAAATAAGGGTCTAAGTCAATTTTACGTAAACGCTCATTTTTAATGAGGCTAAAGTAAAATAAACCACCACCCATCAATGCAATCAGACTCATGATTAAAGGTGCATTAATACCATGCCAAATCGCTAAGTGAACACCCTCAAATTCAGGTTGAGCCAAACTCGCACGCATTACACTATTCACGACTGTTCCAGCCAATAGTGCAGGCAGAATACCGACCAGAATACATAATGTCGCTAATATAATCGCTGGTAAGCGCATTCCGAGAGGTGGTTCGTGCGCATCTTTATTAGGAATGTGTTTACCAATCCCACCATCAAAGAACACACCATGTACCAAACGAATAGAATAAGTAACAGCAAAAATACCGGATAAAGTTGCTACGGTGGCTGCAATTATCATTACTGGGCCTGATAGGTTTGCCAGTAATTCCGTAAAGAACATCTCTTTGGAAATAAAGCCATTGGTCAGCGGTACACCAGCCATCGAAGCAGCGGTGATCATGGTTAGGGTACCTGTGAACGGAAGGAGTTGCCAGATACCACTGAGCTTACGTAAATCACGTGTTCCTGTTTCATGATCAATAATGCCTGCAATCATGAAAAGAGCAGCTTTGAATGTTGCATGATTAATGATATGAAAGATTGCTGCTGCAACAGCGAGTGGTGAACCAATGCCGAGTAAACAAACAATCAAACCTAAATGGCTGATGGTTGAATAAGCTAAAAGCCCTTTGAGATCTTCTTTGAATATGGCGAAACCTGCTGCCATACACAAGGTAAATAGACCAACAAAGGTCACAATGTTGTGGTACAGCGCAGCACCAATAAATAGAGGGGCTAAACGTGCTAATAAGAAAATGCCTGCTTTTACCATCGTTGCTGAATGTAGATAGGCTGAAACAGGGGTGGGAGCTGCCATTGCATTTGGCAACCAAAAGTGAAAAGGAAATTGCGCACTTTTGGTAAATGCACCTAATAAAATTAAAAGTAGCGTTGGAATAAATAACTGATGTTGTTGAATGGAGTCTTTCATTAACACCAATTGGTCAATCTGGTAAGTACCCGTGATTTGTCCTAAGAGGACAAAGCCCCCTAGCATCGCCAAACCGCCCATCCCTGTGATGGTGAGTGCCATACGTGCGCCACGTTGGGCGGCATCATATTGACTCCAATAGCCCACGAGCAAGAATGAAGAAATACTGGTCAGTTCCCAAAATACCAGTAAGATAATCAAATTGTTGGAGAGTGAAATTCCAAGCATAGCCGCCATGAATAGCATGAGCAACTGATACAGTTTACTGAGTGAGTTTTTGGGACTGAGATAATAATAGGCATAAATATAAATCAGTGTGCCGATCCCACTAATCAGTAAGCCGAATAATAATCCTAACGCATCAAGGCGAAAACTAAGATTGATGCCTAGTTGTGGAAGCCATTCCCAACTCTGTTGCAGGGCATTACCCTGTAAAACCGTTTCAGCTTGGCTAAGCAGTAAAATAAAACAACTCAGGCTAATGCCAATTGCTCCAATTGCCGTCATACCCCGTGAAATACGTTGCAATTGTGAGACAAGGGTTGTGCCAAGTATGAGTGGTAATAAAATAATAATCGGTAGCACACTGATATCCATGTCGATGATTTAGGTCGAGAGAGACCTAATGGTGGATTTTCTTCCAAGACTTAAGGCATTCAAAGAGAAAGCCAAATTTTCAAGTCTCGAAACCCAATCAAGTTAACGGAAAGGGCAAGTTGTATTGCACAACTTGAAAGTAAAAAATGAATTTTATTTTACTATAAAAAATCAACAAAAATCTGATGTTATTACATGAAAATAACAACATCTTTGTCGCTAAAACTTGTCTATCAATGTTTTTTGTTCGCTATTTAATTGAATATTTTCCATTCAATTATCTGTATACATAAGAGGGATAGAGATCTGGTCTTGGATCAAATGCTTGTCCCTACAATCTAGTGTTCAGGTATATAAGACCTATTCAAAAGAAAAAATTGATCTCTAGTTTATGAGGATTAATGATGCAATCAAGCTTAAACCCCAATATTAAAGTGATGTCTCTTGAGGGGTATCATCAATTTTAAGTAGATGAAGCAAATTACTCTTTTCTTGCTCATCAAGCGCTTGGATTTGATGAAAGAGTTCATCAACTTTACTGATCAAAGTTTCTGATTCTAATAAGTGTTGATTCTGCTGCAAGAGAATGCTTTCTGATTGACTTAACTCATTATAGAGTTGTGAAAGTTGTTGTTGAGATTTCTCAAGATTAATCTCATAAATTTCTTTATCACCTAACCTTAAGCATTGATATTCTAAAGCATGTTCTAATAATTCATCGCGATTGCCTGAAGCAATAATTTGCAGTCTTGGAAATGCTTGATGTAAACGCTCTAAAATTTCAGCACTCATATTTTGATCTAACTGATGCTCAATTTGATCAATTAATAATATGCCTTCACCTTCTAAACAAGGGTCGAAACAATGTGGATTAAGCAAGCATAAACGACGTGTAATATCACCTACCAATGCAATCCATGATTTAAGAGAGGCCGATAATTGCTGAAATGGAATGGTCTGATCTTTGTAACGCACCATTAATTGAAGCTTAGGGATATATTGAATATAGATATCATTCAATTCTGGAAAAATGGTATGTAAGCTTTTTTTCAGCGCATATAAATTAGGTGCTGAAAGTTGTTTAGGATGATTCATCAGTTCTTGTTGTAATTGCTGCAAAACCTCTGATTGATTCTGCTGACTGAAATCGTTGCCAATAATACGTCTGACAATGTGGGCAGAGTGAGCATTTTCAACATCACTAATTTCTCGTAGCCACTCAAAGAAACGCGCAAAAGTTGTGTATGGAATCGCCATTAAATCGTAGGCAGCAATATCTTGTAATGTTCCTGGTGCATTCTTACTTTGTAAATTGACTTCTTGCACAAAACGTTCAGCAGGATAGTAGGCAATGAACGGTAAACCAAATAACGGGTCTTGAAGACTGGTTTTTTGATACAACGACACCATTTGATCCAATTGTTGAGTTTCAACTTGGCTAATGCCCACGCCTTGACTGTTAAATGTTTTAAATAATTTCCAACTACAGTTCTGAGTGTCAGTCATTTGTGCAGAGCTACTTTCTGGTAGATGATGATTTAATTCGCTGCTCATTCTAACTTGGACTTGAACTTTGGCTTGTAAGCGTGTCAACAAAATATCTTGATCAGCAATCACAACACCAGCAGTGCGAATATCTTTATAACGTGCGGAGAACCACGTTAAGGCTTGATAGATATTTCTTAAAATTGTAGTTTTGCCTGTGGCTTGCTCACCTAAAATAAGCGTGATGGGACGTTTTGCAGGTTGAAATTCAATGGTTAAATCTCGAAACATCCCAACATGTTTAAATAGCACTGATTCAAGTTGCATAAGCTCCCCCTGAACATAAGCGCTTAACCTACGGACTGGCGAAGACTTGAGGGAGCGCCCCGTTTTAATTGTTGTATCAAATCGTAAAGATGATGAATATTTAAACTTACTTTAGCACGAGTACAGGCAACATAAAGTAATCTTAATTCCTCATCTGTAATTTTGTGTTCTAGTCCATTGATTTTAAATTGATAATCATCTTCGATATGCACACGATTCCATTCCAAGCCTTTGGCTTTATGTGCGGTGGAAATCACATAATCTGCTTGTTCAATGGGCGTGATTTTAGCAAGCGCTTTTTTGAGTGGCTCAGTACCGTGATCATCAACCAGTTTAACTAAGGGCTTAATATCACTACCATCATTGGTTTCACAATATTCATGCACATCATGCCAAGAGTTGAACCAAGCCAATTCGGGTACATCGGTAATACGTTTGCCTTGTTTGAGTAAACTGGCTGCATCAACAAAACGACTGAGTTTTTGGTGATCAGCTTGCAAACCGACTTTGTCACCATGTACTAAACCTGAGAGTAATAGTTCCATTGCTCTTGCATTGGTACGGCATAGAATTGCATCACGCATTTTGGTATGCGGTTTATTCACCACACTCGATTTAACATTTGGATTGCCAAGTAGCGGAACAGTTTCGTTTAATGCACCCAGCAGACTATTGGCAACATCAGCAATTGCATCGCCAAAACGGAAAGAGGTGGTTAAGCGACTTTCATGTAATGGCATTTGTTGCATGGCATTGACTGCGCCACGCCAAGCATAGATTTGTTGATGTGCATCACCGACATAAATCACTTGTGTGCTTTTTTGGCGTAGTAAAATGCCAAGCATCAATGGGTCAGCATCTTGTGCTTCATCAAACAGAACATAATCTGTTGGAATATTGGGTTCTGATAATGCCCAAAGTTTGAGGTAAATATCGTGACCAATGCCTGCTTGATGATTTTGATCAATCGACTCTAACCAACGGCGTTCAACTGCTGGATATAAGTGCTGTTGTAACGATTCAATATCATCTTGATGCAACCAGTTAGGTGCTTGGATATGACGAGGGGCAGGGTATTGTGAGCTGGTCGAGCAGAAATAGCTGACGGCATTGGCAACCAAACTCGCAAGACGACTTGGCATCAATACATATTTTTCGTAACGTCCACCCATTAAACGACGGAGCGTAATAGGCTCTAAACGATATTCTTTAGCAATAAAACTTGGGCTTAAGCGAGGTAGTCGTAATTTATCAGTCACTCCACGCGGTACGCTACGAAAGGCAAGAGAGTGAAAGGTACGACAATTTACATTGCCATGAAATTTACTCTGTGCTTCAGCTGCAATGGCTTTGTTAAAAGCCAAATACATACCACGCCGTTCGGGCATGGCATCACTGATCATTTGTAAAGTCGTGGTTTTACCTGTGCCAGCATACGCAATCACTTTAAAGGACTGACCTAAACGTGCATTGTCTATCGCAATCGCTTGCTCATAGGTGGCTTTGGGTTTCTCGATATTCGACACAGGCAGGGGTTACGCTTCTTGGCTACGGTTGGCTTTTTCAACCAAACCAGAAAGACCTTGACGACGAGCCAGTTCATCTAGAACTTCTTGTGGATCAAGGTCGAAGTAGCCGAGCATTACAATCGTGTGGAACCATAAATCTGCAACTTCATAAATCAGATCATGCTTATTTTCTAAAGAAGCATGTGCTGCATAATCTTTGGCTGCAATAATGCTTTCGATGCTTTCTTCGCCGACTTTTTCTAAAATTTTATTAATGCCTTTTTTGTATAGGCTGGCAACATAAGAATTATCTGCTTCAGCTTTTTTACGTTCTTGCATCAAACGCCCTAAGTGACTGAGTACGTCAACTTGTTCAGCTTGACCATGATCGTGTGCTTCGACTTTTGCAGATGCGCCGTAAATTGCAGTTGGATCTTTCAGTTGAGCATCTACAATCTCCCAACCTTGAGGGGTCAGTTTGCGATAGAAACAAGATTCACGACCTGTATGGCAAGCAATTCCACCATGCTGTTCAATTTGCAGAATAATCACATCAGCATCGCAATCTAAACGAATTTCATGCACTGTTTGGAAATGCCCTGATTCTTCGCCTTTGTGCCACAATTTTTGACGTGAACGTGAGTAATACAAAGCTTGATTTTTTTCAGCAGTCAGTTGTAAGGCTTCACGATTCATCCACGCAACCATTAACACTCGACCAGTTTGATGATGTTGTGCAATGGCAGGAACAAGACCATTGGAATCAAATTTAACTTCATCTAACCAGTTTGACATGAGTGAAAAATCCATTGAGCGGAAAGCCGTTAGTGTAGCGGTTGTGACTAGGGTTGGCTATGCTTGTTGGGTAAAAAATGCTTTAGGTGCTTGGTTGGATATAAGTACCCATGAGTTTTTTGTTTTCTATTTCGAGAAAGGGTAATGCAGAAGCAACAATGATCAGCATACCCCAAGGATAGCTTGACCAAAACCAAGCATCAACTAAAAAATAAGCGCCTGTGATATAAAGCCAAATGTTTAAAATTCGAGGCAAATATTTTTGATGGATCAATAGAAGAAATATAAAGGGCAAGCTGTCCCATAAAATCACCCACGGAAATAGAGGGCTGATCACCAATCGTCCTATCGTTGATTTAGGATTTATTTGCCATTCAATAAAGTGATGGTGAAAATTTAGAAAACAAAACAAGTTAAAAAGGCTAGGAAATAAAAACCAGCATCCTTTTCGAATCGCCTTGCCTTTATCCTGCCGATACAAAGCCCATAGAAAACTATATTTCATGTCTAACCCTATTTTTATTGATGAATTTTAATTTTTAAGTATTGAGATAGTTCGATATTTCAATCAAGTTCTGATCTGGATCACGTAAATAAATCGAAAGAATTTTTCCTATTGCCCCAGTTCTTTCGATAGGGCCTTCAATGATCTCAATGTTTAATGCGTGAAGATGTGCAATCACGTCCTTTAAAGGTGTTTCAGCAATAAAGCATAAATCCGCAGAACCTGCAGTCGGACGAAGTGCTTTAGGTTCAAACTCTTTGCCAACTTGATGCAAATTAATTTTTTGATGACCAAATTGAAGTACCTTACGATTTTCACCGAAAGTAATCACTTCAAAATTCAGAGCAGATTGATAAAACTGACAAGTTGTTTCAATACTAGCGACTGTCAGAACTAAATGATCTAAATAACTTATTTTCATTTTTAATTCAAATCCTATTTTTGATCTTAGTCATATTCAGGCAATGATTGATTGTTTTGAATCAAGACATTTTGATTGTGCGGATATGTCGCAATCTCTTGATAGCTCATATGTTGGAACATACCTGTTTTTAAACCTGAAATGGTAATCGCCATTTCTTTACGGAAATAGGGGATTTGATACATCCAAGGAAAAGTAAGATCACGTATGCCACCCGCCCACCAATGATCAGATTGATAAAGTGGAGTCAGTAAACGACTAAGGAATTGATAGAACTGAGTCGAGGAACGACGCTGTTGATGATAATGTTGCCATAACATTGACCAGTCAATTTGCTGATTTTTCTGAGCGGCGCGTAATGATTGGGAAAAAGCCCACGCATCTAAAAGTGCCATATTCGCACCTTGTCCCAATTGTGGACTCATGGCATGTGCAGCATCACCAATCACCCCGATTCGACCTTGTCCGTATCGAGACATCACCACATCACGATATTGAGCAGACAACCATTGCGGTTGATTGTGTTCATCCAATAAAAGTTGTTCTAGCCATTCAGCGACATCAGACCAACGATCTGATACTTGCTTTAACCAATCTTGTTTTGATTGTTCAGTTTTTAAGAATGATTGCAGTTGTGATGTTGGTAAACTCCAAAACACACTGGAAAGTCGTTGCTGAGGAGCAGTTGGGATAGCACCTGTTGGCAGAACGCCCATCATGATTTTAGAACGATCATAGAATTGATGCAGGATCTCAGGATTTAAATTTAGGCATTCAGGCACGATACTCCATGCTGCACCCCACGGATAAGCTTGATCAACTTTGACCCATGCTTTAGGGCGAAGTTGGCTGCGCGCGCCATTGGCAATTAGTACAGCATCGAAACAGTCATCAAAGTTGTGTTGTTGATCAGTGCCAAATAATCGAATTTCATGCGGCTGTTCTTCAATGCGTTCAATATGATGGCTCATTCGCCACGTGACATGACTTGAATATTCAGCGAGTTTTTGAGTGAGGATATAGCACAACGTAGAACGATGGATGCCGAGACCATAAAGGTTGTTGCCTGCCTGATGATAGTGGCTATTGACCAATAGACGTTTATTTGCAAGTTGTCCTTCTAAACCTGTAACTTTTGCCCCGAGTTTTAATGCCTGATCGAGTATGCCTAAATGTTCAAAAACAGCCAAACCCGCAGGTTGTAGTAACAAGCCTGCGCCAACAGGCGATAGTTCTTCAACCTGTTCAAAAATCGTGACCTGATGACCTTCTCGTGCGAGCAAAATCGCAGTCGCCAGTCCCGCTGTACCTGCACCAATAATGGCAAAGTGTGGTGTTTTCATTATTTATTCTTTTTAAGGATCTATAAATTTGTTTAGCTATGATCTTAATTGAATCACGGCAATTTCTGAAAATAAATCTTGCTTATAAAAAATCCCTTGTCAGTACAAGGGATTTAGAACTTATTTCATAATTCGCCAAAGTGCGATCAGCGCACTCAATCCAATCAAGACCACTGAGACAAACCAAGGGCTGATGATGGCAATGGTCAGTAAAATCAACATGGTACTGCCAAACATCCAACTACGGCGTTGCTGTTGTTGCATTTGCAAACGCATTTGCTGAATTTCGCGGAGTTGTTTGTCCTGCCATGCGGATTGGTTTTTTAAACCATTTAAACTGTCGATCAGTAGGGTCGGTAAGTCTTGAGCGCCTAATAACAAGTCTGGGATTTGTTGCCCGAGTTCTTTGATATTTTTAACTGGGTTCATATTGGCTTTGACCCATTCGGTCAAAATCGGTTTTGCCAGTTTCCAAATATCAAGTTGTGGGTAAAGATCTGTGCCTAAGCCTTCAACATGTACCAAGGTTTTGAGTAACAACATCAATTGCGGTGGAATTTCTAAATGGAAACGACGCGCAATATCCATGACTTGAATTAAAATTCCTGCGAAATCCAGTTGATCCATTGGTTTTGAAACCATCGGACCAACGGTACGGCGCATTTCACGCGACAAGGCATCTTGGTCAGTCCCCGGCGGAATCCAACCTGCTTGATGTACAATCTGAATCAATTGCATAAAGTTGCTGTTCATCACTGCAAGCAACATCCGTGCAATCGTCATTTGATCATGCTTAGACAATTCACCCATGATGGCACAGTCCAACGCAATAAAGCGTGGGTTGCTTGGGTTAATGGTTTCAACAAACACATTACCCGGATGCATGTCGGCATGGAAGAAATTGTCACGAAACACTTGGGTAAAGAAGATGGTTAAACCTTTTTCAGCCAAATCAGCACGATCCATACCCAAACGATCAAAGGTTGCGATATCTGAAATAGGCACACCTGTGATGCGTTCGGCTACCATGACATCTTTACTGTCCATATAGACTTCAGGCACGTACATCATGCTTGAGCCTGTAAAGTAATGACGCATACGGCGGGTATTATCCGCTTCTAGACTCAAATCAAGTTCATTCAAGATAATTTGACGATAGTCTTGAATGATTTCAGATAAATGCAGCGCACGTGCTGCTTCTAAACGATTTTCAAGCCAGTCACCGAGCCATGCCAAGATTTCAAAATCTTGTAAAATTTGATTGCGAATATCAGGGCGAGTGACTTTAACCACTACTTCACGACCATCGTGTAAGGCAGCAGTATGGACTTGTGCAATCGATGCCGCAGCAAGGGGTTGCTCATCAAAGCGAGAGAATAATGTGGATACATCTGCTTTGAGCGATTTTTGGATGCGTTGTTTTGCCAATTGGGTGTCATAGGGTTTGACACGGTCTTGTAACAACACCAATTGTGATAATACTTCTGGTGGAATCAAATCACGACGAGTAGAAAGCAACTGACCCAGTTTAATCGCTAAGGGTCCCATATCCTCTAAAGCTTCTTTGAGCTTGAGCGGATTCTTTTTCTCACGGCTTGACCATGCCGCAGGGTGGGTTTTGATAATGTTTAGGGCATGGCGTGCTTTAACTGGTAATTCTTCCGCAGGGAACAAGGTGTCAAGGCGGTAGTGTGCTGCTATACGCCAGAGTTCGAGTAACCGTGTAACATGCGGAATCATATAAAATCTTACCTAGTCTTGAGAGGATTGTTTTTGTGGGTTGAAAGAAGCCTGTAATTGCTGAAACTTAGCTTCTAAGCGATCTAGCTCTTGATTGAGCTGGCGAGTTTCTCGATTCAGATCATCCATTTGCCAACGTGGTGCAAATAAACCACTATCTTCTTTAAGTGCATCTTCGACAAAGAACAAATGACTTTGCAACGAGCGTTTTATTTGTTGAGGTGCAAGCTGAATTCTGCCCAACTCATGTGCCAGTTGTGGACCAATCCAAGGGGATAAATGCGCCGCAAGATCAGGCTCGACCTGTTGCATAATTCTTTGAATGTCTTGCAAAAGATGATAATCACCCTGTAAAGGAATATTACCGATCTGATCCATATCACTCAACAGCAGCTTTATTAGCTCGACTACATTCGCAACTTTTAAAGTCGCAGTAGCATCGGTAATCTTATTTTGATTATCGAAAGGACGTTGTTCGAAAATTGAAGGCGTTTGAGCCTGTCCTGTGACAGTAGGTTCTAGGCGAACTTTATTTTCATCAAAAAAAACATCAACTGAGAGTTGTGGGCTATCAATCACAACACGTAATAATTGCCCTTGCAGTTGATTGAGTTGAATGCGTGTAATCGCATCCAAATCAATCACATGATGAATGATACGTTCGACTGCACCGAGTGCTAAAATCGACCACATATCTTAAGCCTTAAAGTTTGAATCCGCGGTGAACTGCAACAATACCACCAGTGAGGTTATGGTAGTCACAGCTTTGGAAGCCTGCATTTTCCATCATACCTTTGAGGGTACGTTGGTCTGGATGCATACGAATAGATTCTGCAAGATACTTGTAACTTTCAGAGTCATTTGCAACGAGTTTACCCATGATTGGTAATGCAGTGAATGAATAAAGATCGTAAAGCTTAGAGAATGGTTCGAACACAGGTTTAGAGAATTCGAGAATCAATAAACGACCACCTGGTTTAAGTACACGATACATGGCTTGTAGTGCGGCATCTTTATCGGTCACGTTACGTAAACCAAAACTGATGGTCACTAAATCAAAACTGTTATCGGCAAAGGGTTCTAAAGTTTCAGCATTGGCAAGTACGAAATCAACATTGGTACAGCCTGCATCAAGCAGACGATCACGACCTACATTTAACATAGATTCGTTAATATCTGACAGTACGACATGACCTTGTGGCCCGACTTCACGGCTAAATACTTTAGCCAAGTCACCTGTACCACCCGCAATATCAAGTACATGTTGACCACGGCGAACACCTGACATATTAATCGCAAAACGTTTCCAAATACGATGGATACCGAATGACATCAGGTCATTCATAATGTCGTATTTACTTGCAACCGAATGAAAAACTTCAGCAACTTTTTGTGCTTTATCATCGCTACTGACGGTTTGATAGCCAAAGTGAGTGGTTGCTCCAACATTTCCCGTGTTGGCACCACGTGGCAAATTATATTTCGGTACTGATGTATTCGGTGTTGATGTTGAACCTTGTTGTAACGATTGCTGTTGACCTTGAGGTGCTCCTTGAGGAAGTGGAGAACTGAGGAAAGGACTGACTTTGTCTGAACTTGGGTTTTGCTCAACTTCTGGGGTAGGCTGTTGGTTTTCGTTAGACATTGTTTTCTCCTAAACTTTCGCTCTAGCGGCACGAATCAGCAAGCATGATGACAGATTTTGTATTTTTTTACAGGGTTTAGCATATCATTGTTATGAATAATATACAGAAAGTCACACGCTCAAAAGCATTTTTAATTTTTGTTTTTGAATTCAATAATCCCTCCTAACACGAAGAGGGATGGCGATCAATTCAATTTAGTCACGAAATGGGTTTGGGTGACCAGCGTGCACTTTTTCGATGATTTCACGTTCTTTTGCCGTAAATGTTTTGATAAACGTTGCAGCAGACTTCATTGGTTTCATTGCTGCAAAACCTTCTTGGATAAACTCGTACATACGTTCAAATTGATATTTGGTTGCAATGCCTTTACACATTTTAAAAGCTGCATACATCATCGTAGAGCGCATGTATTTATCTAATGTGAGACCAAGCTCGTCAAGTAATTGTAATTGTTCATAACGTGCATCGCCTTGATCGAGTTTGACTAAGGTCTGGCGCATGATTTCATCAGTTAGTGGTGTTTCTAAAGGATAATCTTTGAGTAGTTGTTCTGCGACTTGTTCATCAAGTTGAGTGGCAAGTACAGCAAGACTGACCGATTTTGTTCCTGTTTTAATTGCATTTTCAGGGAGTAAGCTTTCTGCTTTATGTGCATATTTCAACAGGCGTTCGATTTGTTGTGCAATTGCATCAAAATCAGGACCACCATACAAGCGATTGAGAAAATATTGTGCCATCAGTTGATTTTCAGGCAGAGCAAAAAAATCTTTATGGGTTTCTGCGATGCGTGCTTTCATCCACGCTTGTACTTCATGCAGACGTTGCTTAAGTGCTGGATTTTGGTGGTAATTCAGAGTTTGGTATTGTAATAAAAGATAATCAAATGCAGCGAGTTTTGACATATTCGAACTCAAAGAAAATAAAACCAGAAAATCATAGGCTGCATCATAACCAAGAACCATGACAGCTTAAACCCTAAATGTCTAACAATCGGTCAGTATGTTTATACACTGATTTTTCTCTACAGAAACTGTACAAGGGTTTTGCATTCAGTGAAATAGATTTCACTATACTTATTCTTAATAATGAGCCATTTAGAGCAGAACATGAGTGTACAACAACCAAAATTTGAATTGCGCGATGAAGATGAGCTTTCTTTAGATTTGATTGAAGCACAATATGCCTTAAAAGATAGCCAAGATAAAAAAAATGCAAAAAGTGTTCTGATTTTAGTAAGTGGGATTGAATTAGCAGGGAAAGGCGAGGCGGTTAAGCAATTACGTGAATGGTTAGATCCACGCTATTTAAGAGTTAAAGCAGATGCACCACGGTTATTAACGACCTATCAAACCTTTTGGCAGTCTTATACGCGTTTTATTCCTGCCGAAGGTCAGATCGTGGTGATGTTTGGGAATTGGTACAGTGACTTGCTTTCAACCGCGATGCATGTGTCAAAACCATTGGATGAAACAATGTTTGATGCCTATATTGATCAGATGCGTTCATTCGAACATGACTTACAGCATAATAATGTACATGTGGTCAAAGTTTGGTTTGATCTGTCTTGGAAGTCTTTACAAAAACGCTTAGACCAAATCGATGCGTCCGAACAACATTGGCATAAATTACATGGTTTAGATTGGCGCAATAAAAAACAATACGATACTTTGCAGGAGTTAAGCCAAAGATTTACCGATGATTGGTTTGTGATTGACGGTGAAGATGAAGCTCTACGTGATCAATGTTTTGCTCAATACATATTACAAACCTTGCAAGAGTTGCCTGACCATCAAACTAAAGTCACGGAAAAATGGCAACAAGCACAGATTTCCACAGCACTGTTAGAACCTTCAAAACAAAGCTTAGATAAAGATGACTACAAAGAGGAATTGAACAAATTAACCAAAAAAGTTGCTGATGCATTACGTTACGATGAACGAAAAGTGATTGTTGCTTTTGAAGGTATGGATGCTGCAGGTAAAGGGGGAGCGATAAAAAGAATTGTTAAAAAATTAGATCCACGTGAATATGAAATTCATAGTATTGCTGCACCTGAACGTTATGAATTACGCCGTCCTTATTTGTGGCGTTTTTGGAATAAGCTGAATGATGGCGGGAAAATTACCATTTTTGATCGTACATGGTATGGTCGTGTTTTGGTTGAGCGGATCGAAGGTTTTGCTTCAGTCGTTGAATGGCAACGTGCTTATAATGAAATTAATCGGTTTGAGGAAAATTTGGTTGATAGTCAAACCGTGATTGTAAAAATTTGGCTTGCAATCAGTAAGGATGAACAAGAAGTTCGATTTAAAGATCGTGAACAAACCCCACATAAGCGTTTCAAGATTACTGAAGAAGATTGGCGTAATCGTGATAAATGGGACGATTATTTAAAAGCTGCTGCAGATATGTTCGAACGAACCAACACAGATTATGCACCATGGTATGTAATCGCTACCGATGATAAAAATACAGCACGAATCGAAGTTTTAAAGGCGATTTTAAAACAACTCAAGGCGGATTAAACCGCCTTGTCGTCATCAAATATTATTATTAAGCCACAATAGTATTGCGACTTTTTTGTTGAATTCGTTTAGCAAGGTTATAGCAATCTTGAATATGTGCTTCAGTAATTTTACGCATCATGAAATAACCAAGGCTTGCAGCAACCAATTGTCCACCTAAAGGAATAAACTTCGTCACTTGCTTGGTGGCAATTTTAGTGAAAAAGCCATTAAAAGATTTTTTCATTGCAGTGCGCGCCACCACAAAACCTGAAAATTCGAAACCACGTTTACGTAGTTCATCCCAATGCACTTTTTTGGTTTCAGGATCATAGACACTGATATGTTCAGGTGCTAAACCAAAACGCGCATTAATATAAGGAATAATCTGAGTGAGCATCCCCAAATCAACGACCACATCAAAAAATGGGATGGGTACAATCGCTGCGCCTGCAGACCAATATGCACGATTTTTGGTAAGTGCCAAACACTCTTCGCGAATTTGCTCCAAATTTAAGCTTGGATCAATCGAATCAGGAATTTTTTCAATTTTCATAAAGTTATACCTAAAGTCTATCCCTCGATAGTACATTCAATCGTATTGAGTGGTGAATTTCAAAACAATTTATTTATTTCCTTGTGTGTTTAACGTGACATAGTTATATGAAGTTGTATAGTGATAAATATGTACGTTTTCGTGCAATACAATAAGCATTCCTGATGAGGTCATATTCGTAGATGGGTATTCATGTTATTCAAAGTCAACGCCTTGAAGTGTTATTACAAGGTGTGATGGCATCAATCACCCAACCGAGTTCTTCTCCATTTCAGGTGTTTAAAACTCAGCATTTTATTGTTCCCAGTCCTGCACAAGAACAATGGTTGACGCAGAAAATTGCCGAACAACAAGGCATGACTGCCAACTATCAATATCATCAACGCATTCGTGGTTTTCAGTGGTATGCATACCAGCAAGTATTAGAAAATAAAGAACAAGTGCGTAAAGCCAATATTCCGCGTTTGATTTTAAAGTGGCGTATTCATCAAGCTTTACAGCCTTTTATTCAATCTGAACAGAATAGCCTTGCACAAGAACACCCTTTATATTCGATTGTGCAACGGATTTATGCTAGTGCTGATCAACTGCAGCAAGGCACGGAAAAACAACTTAAAAAACAAAGTATGTTGTATTGGGTGGCGGAACAGGTTTCACAACTGTTTAATAACTACATGATTTATCGCGGTCATTGTCAACGTGGCTGCCAAAGCAATTGTACCTGTAGCAGTAATTGGCTATCGACTTGGGGGCAGAATAAAGCTTTAAATATCGAACAATTGATTGCTCAAACAGATCAACAAACTTCAGCCTTTAGTTTACAACAAACCGAACAATTGGAAGCTTGGCAGCGTTGGTTGTGGCAAAACTATTTTCATGATGATTTTGTTGAAATACAAAGCATTGATGCTGATTTCTGGCAGCTTCTAGACAATGAGCAGACACGATCCCGAGCTTTGGCACAACTGCCGAATCAGGTGATTGTATTTACGATTTTAGATTTACCACCGAGCCAACTGCAATTTTTACGTCGTTTGGGACAATATTTAGATGTGGTGATTCTGCACTATAACCCATCGCAGGAATATTGGGCCGACAGTGTCGATCCACTCTGGAAAAAGCGTTATGACCTCGGCGTGAAAGAGCGCTATATCGCCAAACATCCCCATGCCAGTGATGCAGACATTGCTGCATTCTTTGACAGTTTTAGTTTGGGCTTTAATGCTTTAAATCGAGAATCTCGGCATCCTTTGCTGACACGTCTAGGTAAGCAAGCGCGTGACCACTTTTCGCTGTTGTCGCAACTGGCGACAGGAGAAGAAGGAAAGTGGGTCGATGCCTTTGTAGAGCATTTCCCTGAAACGCTACTCGGTAAAATTCAGTCAGATATTTTCTATTTGGCAGAACCTCAGCCCCAGCAATATGAACTTGCATCTGAGGATAAATCCATTCAGATCCATGTTTGCCATTCCAGTGTGCGGCAACTCGAAGTTTTAAAAGAACAGTTACTGTATTGGCTATCTCAGGCGGATGGTCAGCCACGTCGTCCAAATGACGTATTGATCTTGGCTCCGAACCTAGCTGAACTAGAGCCTTTGATCCGTAGTGTGTTTCCAGCGGTTGCCAATGAACATGAGATATTTTTACCTGTTAAAATTGCTGGCGTTGCGCAATTAGATGCGTTAAATGCATGGCGTGCTGTACTCGGACGTTTGCAACTGACACAAGGGCGATTTAATCAAGATGATTTTGCGGATTGGCTCAATCTTTCCGCGACGCAACAACGTTATGGCTTGGATTATACACAGGTACAACGGATTCTGAGTTTACTCGATGATGCTGGCTTTAAGCGTGGTTTAGACGAACAACACTTAAAGCAAAGTTTGAGTGACGATGATCAAGACTATCGTTATAGTTTTAAATTTGCTTTGGACCGTTTGGCTTTAGGAATTGCTGTGCCTGCCCATGTAATGGTGCAGGATATGCTTAGTTATGCCTTGGTGCAGCCAAGTGATTTTGAACTGATAGGTATTCTGATTCAGATCTATCAAGATTTAGCAGCGCGACGAGATTGGCTGGTGGCACATGAGCAAGGACAGCGTTTGCCTGTTGAGGTATGGTTGCAACGGATCAAACAGGATGTACAAGAGTTTGAACAAGCCGATGTGGTGGCATTAAAAGCAATCCGTGAAATTATTCAGAAGCAGGAGCGGATGCTGACTCTGGCCAGCTATTATGACGATGCAGAAATGCAGTTGCGCCAAATTATCTTACCTTTGCCTTATATTATTGAAGAAATTCAGCGCACATTGGAAAGTCAGTCTGCGCAAGTTGAACCGACAGGACAAATTACCTTTAGTCAGATTGGACAAATTCGCCCGATTCCTTATCGTTTGATCGTGATGTTGAACTTGGATACAGGTAAATTTCCAAATCGGGACAGTCATATTCCGTTTGACTTGATGGATGCACTACGTCAGCAATTAGGTGATCGCTCTCGTTTGGAAGATGATCAGGGAGCATTTTTAGATGCAGTCCTGCTGGCGCAAGAACAAGTTTGGTTGTTTTATAATGGCTTTGATCTTAATGATGGCGAAGTCAGAGAACCATCCAGTGTGTTGCAGGGCTTCCGCGAGCATTTGGCTTTGATTGTAAAACCGACTAGCGGCGAAGATAGTCTTCCTTTATCAGAAGTGGATTTAGCTGGATTGTATGCATTACAAATCCCGCCACAGGTTTATCCACTGTATCATTTACATCGGTTACAACCGTTCGATCCACTCGGCTTTATTTCGGATCGTCCTGTGCGCTTTCAAGACCAATGGTTTAAGGTGGCCTCACAGATTCAGCAGGTGAAGGGTGAGCGACAGGCGTGGGCCAATATCACCTATCCCGTTGAACAAAATGAAATGATTATTTTGGAGAGTCAGCAATGGATTCAGGATATTAGTTTCCCTGCACGGTTGTATTTAAAGACCTTAGGTGTGGAAAATTTAACTGCACAAGCATCGCTTGATCAAGCTGAACCATTATTACTCGATGGTCTCGGTAAATATGCCATTCGGCATTTTTTACAGCAGCAGGATGACCAGCTCTCTCCAAGTCTGTTGCAAGATCAGTTGCCCGTTGGCAAAGTTCAGCACAGTGCTTGGCAGCAAAGTCGTTTAGAGCAGCAGCGTTTGCTGGAGCGCTTGCAGCAGTATGCCCCAGCGCCGACTGAAACCACGCAACGGGTTTGGCGGGTCTCGAAACAATTACAAATCGCCTGTGTGACCCCGAAGCAACTGAGCCAAGATTGGGTCAGTTTGGATGCTTCCAGTGCACGTGCCAAGCGCTTTGCCAAAGTCTGGCTGGAATACTTGCTTTGGTTGGCGGTATTGAATAGTGAGACTGTCACAACGAAGCGCCGAATTGTGGTGTTTAGCGATCAGACGGTGATTTGTGAAGGATTAAATTCACAACAGGCACAACATTATTTAAATGCATGGTTACAGCTTTGGCACGATGCACAGCAGCAGCCTGTGGTTTTGCCTGCGGCCTTAGTATTAAAGCCTTTGGAAAAAGGCAAGCAATATGAGTGGATTGAGCTGGATTCAACTCAGGTGTTAACTGAAGAGAGTCAAAAGCAAGTATTGAAGGACTGGAATGATACGGGGGATTTCTCGGGTTTTGATATGACCCAGAATGAAGCTTGTAAATTGCACCGTGATTGGCAATTCATTTTGCAGGAACAAGATGCAACCGCTTTATTACAATATGCCTGTGATCATTATTCTTATGATTTGTATCAACCGATTTTTGAATTTTTACGGGTGGAGTAAGACATGAACTCAAAGTACCCAGTGTCTTATCAGCCGATTAGTGATATTCAATTTGAAGGGCTGCATTTAATCGAAGCCTCAGCAGGAACGGGGAAAACCTATACACTTTCTAGTTTGATGGTGCGGATTTTCTTAGAAAAATATCTACCCAATCAGGTGATTGCCACTACCTTTACCCGTGCCGCAGCCGCAGAACTCAAAACGCGTATTCGTTTGCGTCTGGTCGAAATCCTTGAGTTTTTGGAGCCTTTTCGTGATGTATTAGAACAAGATATTCATGCCAAAGCATTACAAGAGTCTGATCCCTTAAAACAACAGGTCTTACAAAACTTTGCGCCACGAATTGCCTATGCCTGTGAACGGCTAAAATTGGTCATCGATCAATTGGATGAATTATTTGTTGGAACCTTGGATAGTTTTAGCCAAAAGCTATTGCGAGAGTTTGCCTTTGAAAGTGGCAAAATTGAACGCGCAGAAATCACAGAGGATGCTAAAAGTTATACCCGTCAATTGATTCATGATGTGTTGCGGGAATGGATTCAGACCCAACCCCAGCAAGTGATCAATGCGATGTATAGCGTGGGTGGACTGAAGAGTGTCGATCATTTTGTCGGGATGGTGGAAAGCTCGCTGAATTTTAGTTCGGCACAATTTAAACTGCCTGTCATGCCTGAAATTGAGTTGGATCAGTTGCAGCAGTGGCAACAGCAAGCGCAGCAGATTGACCTGAGCAGCTTGGCTGAATACTTTCAGTTAGAGGGCGCCTATTATGCACATATCAATGGTGCTTCTTTCCGTAACAATGCCTTTCATAAACTGTTTACAGAATCCTTGCCACCATTATTAACTGCACTCAACAGTCCTGAGAATATACAGATCTTTGATGCCTATTTTGCCGATGCACGTGATGCGGTATTTAAGTTTTTAGACAAACTCGAAGCACAAAAAATTTTTAAGAAATGTCCTGCGGAAATTGCCGAAGGCTTCTATCAACATCCATGCGTGCTGCAACTGCAAAAGCTGTTTCAAGCTGTACAGCAGACTCAGCAAGAATTTGAGCAGTTACAGGTCTATTTAAAAGCTTATTTGTGTGTTGAAGTCAAAAAGCGTTTGCCGCAAATGTTACAGCAAAAAGGGGAGACCACCTTTGCTCAGCAAATTAAGACGTTGTCTGAAGCTTTAAAAGGTGAGCAAGGACAATCTTTTGCGGTATTTGTACAGTCACGCTATCCATTGATTCTGGTGGATGAGTTTCAGGATAGCAACCAAGACCAAGACGATATGTTGGCCAGTATCTGGCGCCATCCGCAGCGTTACCAAAAAGGCTGCATGATTATGGTGGGCGACCGTAAGCAGGCGATTTATGGTTTCCGTGGCGGAGATATGTTGACCTTCCTGAATGCCTATCAGGATATTATGGCCAAACAGGGGCGTGAGTATAAGTTGGTACATAACCACCGTTCGGTGAAAGAGCTGGTTGAAGTGGTGGATGTGCTATTTCAGCGCCAGATCGATTTTGGTGAGCAGGTCAGCTATGACCCGATTCAATCGGGTTCACGTCCGCACCCTGCCTTGATTGAAAATGCCCAACCCAATCCAATGCCTTTACGCTGGTTGCATTTGCAAGAGGGCAATGAACAGGCCACACAAGTGGCGTGGCAGATTCAGCACTTACTCAATCAATCGTATTTAAAGCAATTGTACTTAGAAGGTGATGTCCCGACTGCGATTGATGAAGATGATATTGCTATTCTTTCGCGTAGCCATCGCCAACTGGATGAAGTGCAATATGTATTGGAACGTATGGGAATTCGGGTCAACCGACCGTCGAAACGTAGTGTGTTTGATTCCCCCATTGCACAGGATGTGGGGGCCTTATTGACGGCGTTGCTTCATCCTTATGACGAAGCCAAGCTCAAACGGGCTTTGCTCAGCCGTTTATTTGGCTTTGATCTGGCTCGACTGTTGGCCTTAGAACAAAGTGCAGCAGGCTTGAGTGATTATATTCAGCAGTTTGATGACATACGCGAAATGTGGCTGAATCAGGGCTTTTTATCGGCATGGCAGCGTTGCCTAAATCAGTTTGGTCTTTGGCAGCAACTGGTGGCTACACAAAGTAAAGACAATGAACGTGCCGTGGTGAACCTACGCCACCTCACAGATCTCTTGAGTCAGCACAGTGAACATGTACAAGGGATGCAAAACCTGTATCACTGGTATTTAAAACAATTAAATTCACCAAGTGATCGCGATTGGGAGCTTGAGCACAAGCTGTCCAGTGAGGCGGGTGTGCAACTGATGACCATTCATCAGTCCAAAGGCTTAGAGTTTAAAATCGTCTTTTTACTGGGGGCGAATAAGGCCTTTACTGAAGTACAGAAAACACTGAATTTTTCTACCACTGAAATCCAGTTGCCTGAGACAGGCCAAATACGGACGCAACGGGTGGTAGCCGTGGCGGATAAAAATTTTTTACAGCAAACTGAGCTGGATCAACATCAGCAACGCGCTTTAGCGGAACAAAATCGTTTGTGGTATGTTGCACTAACACGTGCCAGTCACCGTGTTTATGCTGTGTTTGAACCGGAAAAAGGCGATAAGAATAAGTTTTCAGGTTTGGCTTTTTGGAAGAATCAGGGCGATAACTTTCAACATCCCTATAGTGCCGATGCTGCGCTGATCTTAGCGCGACCACAAGCCTTACAGATGCAACAAACTCAACAACAGCGCGTACTGTTGGCCCAAGCATTGCCGACACAACGTTTTTATGCACGCGGAAAAACCAGTTTTAGCTATTTGGCACAACATTTAAAGCACAAAGCGACTCGGGCTGATCGCTTGGCTAATATCGATACCGATTTTGAGCAAGCAGAAGATGAGTTGAATCTTGCAGAATTGGAAAATAAAACCACGTCCCAGCCGATTGCCTGGATTAAACAGTATTTCCCGAAAGGGACTTTGGCGGGCAATTTCTTACATGAGATTTTTGAGCAGATTGATTTTCAGCAACCCCACATGTGGGTAGAAGAAATTCGCCGTCGTTTTAAAAATACCTATCAAAGTTTATGGTCAGAGCTACTATTTCAATATCAACAGCATTTCCCTGAACAAGAAAATGCTGAGCAGCAACTCTATCAATGGATTGCTGATTGGCTTAGTGAAGTATTACACACGCCACTGAATCAGGGTTTTCAGTTAAAGCAATTAGTTGCAGGACAATATCTGTCGGAATGTCCATTTTATTTGGCGTTATCTGATCGAGTGCTGGCGATGCAGCGTGTACAGCAGCTATTTGAGGAATATGGCATCGAAATGCCTGAGTTACTTGAAGCTAAATCTGCCCGTTATTTAAATGGTTCAATCGATTTAGTCTACTTCGATGGACAGCGTTACCATATTGCCGATTATAAGAGTAATTATTTGGGGGCAGCGCAACTGGATTATCAGCCTGCTCAGATTGCAGAAAGTATGTCGCTGTCGAGCTATTGGTTACAAGCCGCTTTATATTTAGTGGCATTGCATCGTTATCTGTCAGTCAAATTGCAGGATTATGATATGCAACTGCATTTGGGTGGCGCATCTTATTTGTATTTGCGCGGCATGAATGGGCAGACGCAGCAGGGTTATTTTTACTGGAAACCTGAGGATGAGTTTATTTTACGCTTAGATGCGATTCTTGGATATTTCGCTGAGGATAAAGTAGGAAAAATAGTGTAGATAAAATAGATGATTTTAGATTAAACAAAAACTTATCATGTGGATAAGAGTGTTTATAACCTTGTGGACAATCGTGTGGGTAAGTTTGAGGATAACTCTGTGGACAAGCTAATCAGTGGTCAGTCAGAACAAATGACTTGGTTGAATATGTGGAGTAACTACCTCACACAAGCACCCTTTTCTCACTCTGCTCAAGCAGTTAACGCTGCGCATATTTTACAGCAATTGGTTGAAGCCAGCTTGCAAGGTGACAGTTGTATCGAAGTCGATACGACACAGCTTGAAGCATTGGGTGATTTGGCTGTTTCTAGCGAAATCGCAACCACACAGGTTGCCCCATGTGTCTATGATCAGCAGGGCTTGGCATTATACCGATATTGGTACTTAGAGCAACGCCTTGCACAGCAGATTTGTCGATTAAAGCGACAAACGATTCAGGTTGTTGATACCGAACATTATCAAGACTTACTCAGTGATGAACACCAGCAGGCTGCACTGAAAATGGTGTTGCAACAAGGTCTGAGCATTATTACCGGCGGGCCAGGGACAGGTAAAACCTATACTTTGGCACGTATTATTGCAGCCCTCAACCAGACCATACTTGATATTCGTATTGCCATGGCAGCACCGACAGGCAAAGCCGCACAGCGTATGCAGGAAGCATTACAAAACTCTTTTAATGATCCAAAATTATTGCAATCAGGGCTCATCACCGATGAGTTGCGTAATCAAACCACACAGACCTTGCACCGTTTACTGGGCATGGGCAATCGACAAATACCACGCTTTCATCTCAAACAACCTCTGCCATATGACGTGATTGTGGTGGATGAAGCCTCCATGCTGGATTTGAATTTGGCAACCCTGTTATTCGAGGCAGTTCCAGATCAATGCCGAGTTATTTTGCTCGGTGATGCCAATCAGTTGGCTTCGGTTGATGTCGGCTCGGTTTTGGCTGATTTACAGCAAGTACAGGGATTGGCTGAAAACCGAGTCCAGCTACAGACTAGCCGCCGTTTCTCTGGTGAAGCCAAGATTGGGCAATTCGCACGATTTATTCAGGCCCAGCAAGATCTAAGCGATCCCGATTTAGTCTTATCAAAACTAGAGATGGACATTGTTCCTGCTGCACCTTTGCAAACAATTTCCTTGAGTAAGGATATGCCAGACCTGATTCAGCTGGAATATTTACCCGAGCAACAGCAGGTTGATGTTGAGCCTTATCAGCAGAAGCTAATGGCAGGATTTCACGGCTATATCGAGGCTTTAAAACATTATATACAGGCAGATGAGTCTGCTGAGCAAATCCAGCATGTGGTTCAAGCCTTTGATGATTATCGAATCTTAACGGCAGTTCGACATGGGTCATTGGGGATTGAGCAACTGAATCGTTATGCGGGGCATTGGCTCAATCAGCAACTCAAACAAATCGCTGTTGGAGACTGGTATATCGGACGTCCTGTCATGATGACCTATAATGACTATCAGCTTGGAATTTCTAATGGTGATATCGGCATCTGTTTTAAGCATCGCACCCAGTCACAACAATTCGAAGTCTTTTTCCCGAGCTTAAATAAATGGATTGCAGCGCACCGACTCCCACGCAGTATGCAAACCGCTTTTGCTTTAACCATTCATAAATCACAAGGTTCGGAATTTACCCATACTGCGATTGTTTTAGATGCACATGCCGAGAAACTATTGAGTCAGGAATTGATTTATACCGCAGTGACACGTGCTAAAAAAGTAGTGAGTATTCTGTCTGATCGGAAGGCATTACAACAGTCATTGATTACTAGAACCGTTCGTCGTAGTGGTTTAGTGCAAAAGATCAATTTAGGGTGATTATGAACTTATTCTTTAAAATTCACTGTTTTGTAAGTAAAAGCTTACACGAATTCGAGATATTGTCGCTAGAGTGAAATAACTGTTTTTGAGATCATGTACACACAAAGAGCCTAGCAAGGAAAGCTAGGTAAATCGCACAAATATAATAATAAAGTCAATGAGACAGCGAACTTACAGTGAGGTAAGTGATAAAAGAGGAAACTTACAGCCGCTAAGCCTTGTAGTTTTGGGAGAGACTACAGGGCTTTTTTATTTTTAATCTTACTAACATCATGATAGTTATTGTATTTATTTTAATCAAAATGATTTTAATGAAGAATATCTACCTCTGACTGTGTGAAGTAAACATTAATTTTTCTATAAAAGCTTTTAACCAAAAGCTTTGTACACGACAAATTTCACAGAACCCTTATCCTATCAGGATTCTGCTTTCTTAAAATTGCCAAAATTTCCTTAAACTCTTCTTTTTTCCCAAAACCAATTAAACGCTGAATCGCCATTTGAACATAGTCTAAACCATAGCGAAATAAACTCATTGAGAGTCGTCCATGCTTCTTTATTATTATCGCTTTTTTTTGATTATGTTGCCATTCACCCGTTAAGTAACACCAACAGAAGCTTATAGCTAACACCGCAATCAATTTTTTCACTCGTCTAGGGTCTGTCAAGCGCGTATTTTCAAGATTAAACCCGCGTCCTTTGAGACAACTGAATAAGGTTTCAATTTCCCAGCGTAATGCATAATCCTGAATAGCATTGGCATTAAACTGAGGAGAAACGACGAGTAAAAGCTCTCCATTTTCTAACTGTAGTGCACTTATATATAGTTTCACCCGACCAACCAAAATCCGTCGTTTACGACATTCAATTTGACCAACTTTAAGATGGCGAAATAAATCACTAATTTTATGATTCTTTCCTAAATGATTGGTGACAATGAAGTTTTTTTAACACGAATGCAGAAGTTGATGTCTTGTTCAATTAACCATGTAAACCACTGCTCACCGATAAACTCTCTGTCTGCGAACACATTCACAATACGGTCTTTACCAAAAATGGCTATAAAGCGTTGAATCAAAGCAATACGCTCTTTCGTATCTGAATTTCCACGTTTATTAAGCAATGTCCAAAGGATAGGTATCGCTATTCCACGATAAACGATTGCGAGCATCAGGATATTAATATTTCGTTTTCCCCATTTCCAATTGGTTCTATCTAAAGTCAGTTGCACTTGGTCGAATGAAAACATATTGAAAATCAACTGAGAAATTTGACGATAATCAAAATACTGACCTGCAAAGAAGCGCTGCATACGTCGATAAAATGATTGTGGTAAGCACTTGATGGGCAAGGCTTTAGATGCAGAAGAAAGATTACATGTTTGCTTTAAAATGATCACAAGCATGATGAGCGCAAAGCACTTTAAATGTGACTTGTTCCATTTTAGAGATTTGTTTAAGATAAGATATAACTCATTGAGATGTGTCATAGTATTCGTCGTTAGAAAACAATTATTGTGACATTATTTCAATGAGTTATCTATTTTTGTCGTGTACAGAGAACCAAAAGTTTAAATTAAAAATATGATTGTTTGACAATTTTCCTGTATTATTAAGTTAAATGTTATACAGACCTGTACGTTTTTGCTTACATAGAGATAAGAAAAATGCTATTTTTCTCCATAATTAGTTCTGACAGAATAGTCCGTATAAAGAAGATACACACTCAAAGCAAAAACATAAAAAGTGATGTGTAAAATACGTTCAGAGGGTCTGAAAGTAGCTTAATAAGAAACATAAAGAATAATAATAGAAAACTGAAAAGAACCTTGAATAACGCGCAAAAGCCCAAGTCTGACTTGGGCTCTTTTTTTTTGCTGCGATCAAATGAATTAGACGATGTCTGCTTCGTGTCGATCTGTTGCAAATAATGAACGACGTTGATTCTTTGGAATCTTAGGGCAGTTTGTTGAGATTTGATATAATGTTTTGGCAAGAGCAGGGAGGTGTGTCCCAACGACAGATTTTCCTGTGGTAAGCAACGATACACTAACATCACGCTCTGGATCTGCCCAACATAAAATATTAGAAAAACCAATGTGCCCAAAAGCCTGACCAGTCATTGGACCAAATAAACCGACTGGATTACTACCAAGCATTGGACCTAACGCATAACGCATTGGGGCGAGTAGAGTACGGTCTAGGCTTGTTCCTGATGTTGGTAGGGTTGAGCGAAATACAGTTTTTGCGCTCATGATTTCTTTACCCTGATATTCACCACCGCTGAGTAACATTTCAAAAAAGCGACCAACTTGTTCAGCACTGGTATAAATGTTTCCAGCAGGACAAATAGTATCCATGAAACGAGTATCATTGGTGACATCCACTGCAAGTTGTAAACCACCACCGAGTACATGATTAAGATAATGGTCTGTACCTAAGCTTGGGTGAATTCCTGTGGCATAGTTTAGTGCAACATTGTCTCGATATTCTGGTTTCAAACCATAGTTGAAATAATCTAGCCCCATTGGTTTTTCAATATTTTCAGCCAAAAACTCACGTACGCTTTGTCCAGTTACACGCTGAACGATTTCACCTAGGATATAACCAGCGGTAACAGCGTGATAAGCAAGATGTGTCCCTGATGGCGAAACAGGTTTAGCTGCGCAAAGTACTTTTAAGATTTCTTCTTGGTTAAATAAAAGTTCTGGTGTGACTTCTGTATCAATACGTGGAATCCCGCCACGGTGAGAAAGCAAATGGAAAATAGTCGCACGACGTTTACCATTGACCCCATATTCAGGAATATAGTAGCTAATCGGATCGAGCAGATTTAAATCACCGCGCTCATCCAACATATGGATCAGCATTGCTGTAACCATTTTTGATGCAGAGAACAAACATACAGGCGTATCAGGCGTACCAATTTTTGCATCCGCGGCTAAGCCATCTGGAGAGTTACCCTGTGCATAACCAATACTGCGGTTCAGTAAGATTTGTCCTTGACGTCGCAAACATAATGTAACAAGTGGATAGTTTCCTGTTTTATACAGGCATTCAACGCTATTCCAGATCTTTTGAATCTGCTTTTCAGTCATTCCACCCAATTCAGCTGCAACTTCATCTTTTGAGCGAATCACTTGATTTAAGTCATTTGGTACATAACAAGTATTGGTTGATAAAATTTTCACGATTCCCTCGCAATATTTTCGTTTTCTTTCGTCTCTGTCATAAATTGAAAACAGATATACGATAGTGTGCCTATTTTGTTCAATGCTGTCAGCTGCCGAAATGCCAGCAAAGTTAAAACATTTTTGCAATATGGTGATAGATCACTTAAAATAGGCGACTTGCTGTAGTGATGCACGGCAGTCAGTTGCTTGCAACTGATCATTATCATTTTATTTTTTAAGCATCTCGGAGAAATCGAATGGCTTTAACTAACGCAGATCGCGCAGAGATCATTGCTAAATTTGCTCGTGCAGAAAACGACACTGGTTCACCTGAAGTACAAGTTGCTTTATTGACTGCTCAAATCAATGATTTGCAAGGTCACTTTAAAGAACACAAACATGACCACCACAGCCGTCGTGGTTTGATTCGTATGGTTAACCAACGTCGTAAATTACTTGACTATTTAAATGGTAAAGATCACGGTCGTTATGTTGCTTTGATCGGCGCATTAGGTTTACGTCGTTAATTCGATTTTACTTTGTTTTCGCTATTTCGCATGTTGCAATGCTTTATCGCTGAAAAGAGAGTTTCACCTGATTTGGTTTAGGTGATTTTAGAAGGGGCGCTTGTTCGCTCCTTCTTTGTGTTTAACTTTTATGTAAAAATTTTGATCTAGTGCGATGGCTTCTAAGCTTTGTCATTTATCTACACATGAGTTGTAGTCTGAATGCCAAACCTTAGGGGTCTCACTAGAATAAAACTAGGAAAATATAATACATGTCAATGTTTAATATCGTTCGTAAAGAATTCCAATTTGGTCAGCACCAAGTTGTTTTAGAAACGGGTCGTGTTGCACGTCAAGCAAATACAGTTTTAATCACCATGGGTGGTGTAACTGTGCTTGTTGCGGTTGTTGCACAGCCAAAAGCAAAAGCGGGTCAAGACTTTTTCCCGTTAACTGTTAACTATCAAGAAAAACAATATGCGGCGGGTCGTATCCCTGGTGGTTATGGCAAGCGCGAAGGTCGTGCGTCTGAAGCTGAAACTTTAATTTCTCGTTTGATTGACCGTCCGATTCGTCCATTGTTCCCAGAAGGTTATTTCAACGAAATCCAAGTCACAGCAACAGTTGTTTCTTCTGACAAAACAATGGATGCTGATATTGCTGCGATGTTAGGTACATCTGCTGCATTGTCGATTGCGGGCACACCTTTCCGTGGTCCAATTGGTGGTGCACGTGTTGGTTTGATCAATGGTGAATATGTTCTTAACCCAACGTTAGAACAACTTGCACAATCTGATCTTGATCTTGTCGTTGCAGGTACAGAATCAGCAGTGTTAATGGTTGAATCTGAAGCGAAAGAACTTTCAGAAGACCAAATGTTAGGCGCAGTACTTTTCGGTCATGACGAAATGCAAATTGCTGTACAAGCAATCAAAGAATTTGCTGCTGCAGTTGGCGCGAAAGAATCTGAGTGGGTTGCTCCAACGCACAATGAAGAATTACGTGCTAAATTAAAAGAAGCATTTGAAGCAAAAATTTCAGAAGCGTATACGATTGCGGTAAAACAAGAACGTTATGCAGCTTTAGATGCACTTTATGCAGAAGCAAAAGCGCAATTCGTTCCTGAAGAAGATGTTGATGGCATCGCTGATGAAGTTGATTTCTTATTCGAAGATCTTAAATACCGTACCGTACGTGACAACATCTTGTCTGGTAAGCCACGTATTGATGGTCGTGACACCAAAACAGTTCGTGGTATCGACGTTCAAGTGGGTGTATTAGGTCGTGCTCATGGTTCAGCATTGTTTACACGTGGCGAAACACAAGCACTTGTAACTGCAACTTTAGGTAACACACGTGATGCATTGATGGTTGATACCTTAGCGGGTACGAAAACTGACAACTTCATGTTGCATTATAACTTCCCAGCTTACTCTGTAGGTGAAACGGGTCGTGAATCAGGTCCTAAGCGTCGCGAAATTGGACACGGTCGTTTAGCACGTCGTGGTGTACAAGCGGTTCTTCCACCTGTTGATCGTTTCCCTTACGTACTTCGTATCGTATCTGATATTACTGAATCAAACGGTTCATCTTCTATGGCGTCTGTTTGTGGTGCATCTCTTGCACTTATGGATGCAGGTGTTCCGCTTAAAGCACCAGTTGCAGGTATTGCAATGGGCTTAGTAAAAGAAGGTGAGCGTTTTGCAGTTCTTTCAGACATCTTAGGTGACGAAGACCACCTTGGTGACATGGACTTTAAAGTAGCAGGTTCTGCAAATGGTATTACTGCGCTTCAAATGGACATCAAGATCGAAGGGATTACTGAAGAGATCATGGAAGTTGCATTAAACCAAGCTTTTGCTGGTCGTATGCATATCCTGAATGAAATGAATAAAGTCATTTCACGTGCGCGTGCAGAAATCAGTGCGAATGCGCCGACTTTCGAAGTGATTAACATCAATCCAGATAAGATTCGTGATGTGATTGGTAAAGGTGGTGCTACCATTCGTGCCATTACAGAAGAGACCAAAGCTGCGATTGATATCGAAGACAATGGTACAGTTCGTGTATTTGGTGAAACTAAAGCTGCTGCTCGTGCTGCGATTGCAAAAATCCAAGCACTGACTGCTGAAGTTGAGCCAGGAAAAATCTACGACGGTAAAGTGATTCGTATCGTTGAATTTGGTGCGTTCGTAAATATCATGCCTGGTACGGATGGTTTACTTCACATTTCACAAATCTCAAATGAGCGTATTGCGAATGTGACCGACGTGTTAAAAGAAGGTCAGGAACTAAAAGTACAAGTTGCTGATGTCGATAATCGTGGTCGTATTAAGTTGACAATGAAAGATATTGAGCAAGCTCAATAATAGCAATACTTTTGCTTAAAAAAAGCGCATTGTTTTTACAATGCGCTTTTTTATTAACTAGATGAAAACTATAAATATAAATTGGCGAAACAATAAACATAAAATTATTTTATATTAGACATTAGTCGAGTGCTTAAATTGTGAGGATTACAATTAACGTAGAATTCCCCAAATTTCCGCTCCTGCCTGTGTTTATAAGGTTTTAGATAGACAGTCGGAAGTCTATTTGTTATCCCAATATGAAGGAATATCGCACATGCACGTCGACCATGTAGCCGCAGGTCAAGATGACCAGCAGCCACCAAAGAAACCCAAGTTTTATCAAATTCTTTATGTACAAGTGATCTTCGCAATTGTTGCGGGGATACTATTAGGTCATTTCTTTCCTGAGTTTGGTGAAAGCTTAAAGCCGCTTGGTGAAGCTTTTATTAAAATGGTGAAAATGATTATTGCGCCTGTGATTTTCTTGACTGTCGTGACTGGTATTGCAGGGATGAAAAATCTTGGCAGTGTGGGTCGTGTTACAGGTAAGGCAATGATTTACTTCCTGACCTTTTCAACACTTGCGCTGATCATTGGTCTGATTGTTGGTAATTTAATTGAACCTGGTCATGGTTTAAATATTGATCCAAGTACATTACACAGTACTAAAGTTGATGAATATGCAGCTAAAGCACATGAATCAACTATTACAGGTTTCTTGATGAATATCATTCCAGATACATTGGTGAGTCCATTTGTATCAGGTCAAATTCTTCAAGTTTTGTTTGTCGCAGTCTTATTTGGTTTGGCACTTGCTAAATCAGGCGATTTAGGCCGTCCAATTACTGATTTCTTGCAACAATTAACCAATCCTGTATTCACTCTAGTGGGTATGTTAATGAAGTTTGCACCTATTGGTGCATTTGGTGCGATGGCATTTACCATTGGTGCTTATGGGATTAGTTCAATTGGGAACTTGATGTTATTAATCGCAACCTTCTACATCACCGCATTACTTTTCGTTATCGTTATCTTGGGTGCAGTCGCTCGATATAACGGTTTTTCGATTATCGACCTGATTCGTTATATCAAAGATGAACTGTGGTTGGTTCTTGGTACAAGTTCATCAGAAGCAGCACTCCCATCATTGATGGCGAAAATGGAAAAAGCAGGCTGTGAAAAATCGGTTGTGGGTTTAGTAATTCCGACAGGGTATTCATTCAACTTAGATGGTACTAATATTTACATGACATTAGCTGCATTATTCATTGCACAAGCATGTAATATTGAATTGACACTCACTCAACAAGTGACAATTTTATTGGTGGCTATGCTCAGTTCTAAAGGGGCTGCGGGGATTACGGGCGCAGGCTTTATTACTTTGGCAGCAACGCTTTCGGTTGTTCCTGCGATTCCAGTTGCGGGGATGGCGTTGATCCTTGGTATTGACCGTTTTATGTCTGAATGCCGTGCTTTAACCAATTTAGTTGGTAATGCTTGCGCAACAATTGTTGTTGCAAAATGGGATAAGGCATTAGATAAAGAGCAACTCGACCAAGCCTTAAAACATGGCGTGGTACTAAACAAAGAAGTTTAATACCGCCTAATTTGAAAAAGCCTCGATGCCTCGCATACGAGGCTTTTTCATGTCATTTGATTTTGATAATAGAATAAACATAGCTTTTTATTGTGCTTCATGGCAGCATTTCTATAGATTTTCAAACTTATCTCGACTCTATGCAGCTTTATTATTTTTATCGTCATAACAGTGAAAATACGATTTTTATTAGCGTGGAACAACAAACAGAACATACGCTTGAGTTTTTGTGGGTTGATAGTTTGAGACAGGATTTGGTTAATCATACCGATTCTTGGCAAAAAAATATTTATGAGCATACGGGTGTAGTGCTTAACGAATTTCATATGCGTGATTTGCTCAATATTGAACATCCTTGTGCTTTTGATACAGTTGAAGAATATGACCTATTAGTATTGCGGAAATTGATCAGTCCAGACGATCAAATTTATGAAAGTGACAATGCTTTAGAATCTCATGAAAGTATTTTTGGCCTAGCGACTACACCGATGAGTTTTATCCTAACGCCGAATATTTTGGTGAGTGTGAGGGAGCAGGGCAATAAAGCAATCGAAAGCTATATTCAACGTATTCAAGTAATTATGGGTCGTCCGATTGCTGAACAAAATAAACCGAGAAAATTAGCCAGCACACCTGCCGATTTATGCTTACGTTTGCTGAACAGCATGATTGATGGCTATTTGAATTTGCGTACACCACTGACACGTCGTGTTGAATATTGGCAACAGCAACTTTTGCAGGGCAACCGCCGTTTTAAACAGTGGCATCAACTCTTTCATGAAGATATGGCATTCCAACAAATCGAAAATTTATGTGAGGAACAAATAGAGACCTTACAGGAGTTTCGAGATGAGTTAGTTGATAATTATCATCATGTGATGGGGGAGCATAAGCATAAGAATCAAGACATTCTCTTGGTTCGTCTCAATGATTTAATGAGCCATATAGAGCGTGTTCAAAAACATACCTTGCGTTTAAGAAATGCGATTCAATCGGCCATTGATTTACATTTTTCAGCTATTGCGAATCAAACCAATGAAAATATGCGTATTTTAGCAATTATTACGGCAATATTTGCCCCGTTGACCTTATTAACAGGGATTTATGGGATGAATTTTGAATTTATCCCAGGGTTAAAGTCACCTGTTGGTTTTTGGATTATGCTTGCAGTCATGTTAATGAGCACGGTGGCACTGTTGTACTATTTTTACCAGCAACATCTAGTAGGGCGTGGTGAACGGAGCGTAATTGATTTATTGGCACAACAGCATAAACAACGAAATGTAAATTTACTTTGGTTCTTAGACTATGAACCAATTAAGCAAACACTCAAAGAAGTAGAAAAAATGACTAAACTTAAATAAAGCGTTTAGTCATATATATGGATGTTACCTTAGTGAAAATGTTTGAGCTGTTTGCGCAGTTGCTGTACTTCATCAATCAGATCCAACATCACCGCAACTGCTGATAAGCTAGCATCGAAGTCACGTTGTAAACGATAAGCTCGACGTGCTCGGGCTACATCTTCACCGATAAACTGATAACTTTGTGGATCGACTTGGATTTGTAAAATTTCATAATCAATCAGTTTTAAAACCCAATCTGTACTTTGGCCACATGCTTCTGCAAAGTGTTCGAGATCAAGTGCCAATTGTTCATCAATAATTTCAACTTGGCAGTGACCATCATATTGAATTTCTTTGTATTGAATAGTTGTCATGATCTTACTCCTTATGAGGCACGAGGTCTGAATGAAGCAAAAGCATTTGCAAACTGTTGATAAGCCTGTTGCTCTTGCTCACTGTGTGTTGGTGGTAAAACAATATTAATAATTAGATATAAATGCCCTGCGATTTTGTTTGGTATCCCTTTATCTTTGAGACGTAGTTGTTGTCCATTCTTAGCGTTTTTAGGTAAATTGACCTTGAGTTGTCCTGCGGGAGTATTGACTTCAATGCTTTGTCCTAGAGCAGCTTCCCACGGACTCACATCAATAGTTTGATAGACATCAGTCCCTTCAATACGAATGCGGTCGGTATCTTTATATTGGATTTCAATATAAAGATCACCATTTTCACCGCCATTGATACCACTTTGTCCTTGACCATTTAAGCGAATTTGCTGACCTTCTTTCATTCCTTTTGGAATCTTAACCTGCAAAGTTTTTCGCTGTACTTCAGGTTCACCATAAACATTGTAGGTTGGAATTTGAAGCGTAATTTGCTCTGTTGAACCGTGATAGGCAATATCTAAATCGACTTGGATACTGGCATGTTGATCCTCACCCCGATAGCTGCGTTGTTGACGTTGCGAACGTTGTTGCCCGCCACCAAAACCTGAGCCAAATCGACCAAATAAATCCTCAAAGCCACTAAAGTCAGCGCCTTCACCTGAGCTTTGGCGATAGAACTGTGAGCCGTCAAACCCATTTGGATTGCCTTGTCCAAAATTAGAAAAACCTTGTGGATGATCTAACATCTGATCGTATTCAGTTTTTTTTGTAGCGTCACTCAAGGTGTCATAGGCGACATTAATCGCCTGCATTTTAGCTTCCGCATCGGTTTCTTTGCTCACATCAGGATGATATTTACGTGCTAGTTTTCGATAAGCTTTTTTAATTTCATCTGCTGAGGCATCTCTTGAAACACCTAGCTCTTCATAATAATTTTTTGCCATGATCTTAAATATAATAATGAGCTGTTTCTTTCATTATGAAACGAATCCAAGAGATTTCAATGGATTCGATTGTATAAGAGTTGTTTTGTTTAGCTAAAAGCTTAGAGTACGTATCGGTACTTTCGGTTTTCTAAGATCACTTTAGATAAAGGTTTCAATCAGCCCATAGAGTGCAATCAACACGAGCAGAGCACCACACAGACCTAGAATCTTTGGATAGATTCTGCTTTGAGAGAGACGACTGAAGAACAGATACACTAAAGACAAGGTTAAGAAGTCCAAAATGATCCATGTGACCGTAAGTAAGCTTAAACTGAAATTGATATTCGGTGAGATGTTAATAAACTGTGGGAAAAAAGCTGAAAAGAAAATAATATCTTTTGGATTGGAAATTCCCACTAGAAAGCCTTTTTTAAAGCCTCCGCTTTGTGTGGATAAGGTTTGAATGGCAGTTGGATGTGGTGCCTGAAGCACTTCTTTAATAATGCTATAGCCTAGATAGGCAATATAAAGGCAACCTAATATACGAATGGCTTTTAGATAGTTCTCATCAATGGTGAGAAAGCCTTTGAGAATGAGTACAGAAATAAAAATCAGGATTAAAGAAGCGAAATTGGTACCAAAAATAGTTTCTAATGCTTTTTTATAACCCCCTTTCAGACCAGCGCTCGCCACTAAGATCATTACGGGGCCTGGGGTAGCAATCAAGACAATAACGCTAATAATAAATAAGAAATATTCAAAGTAATTCATAAGTCAAAATTAAGGTCTATGTTATTGGGAGATTTGAAAATTGCTCTATCTGATAGACCTTAATACAAAATAAAAAAAGACGGAAGCCCGTCTTTTTTTATTTTACTTTTCAATTAACTTAAATGTTCACCAAATAAGCCTAAAGCTTCTTCTGCACTAAACTCATAACGTGCATTACAGAATTGGCAATCCATTTGGATCGGGTTTTGTGCTTCTAGTGTTTCATGAACTGCATCCACACCGATTTGAATCAAAGCGTGGGCACAACGTTCCTTCGAACAAGTACAACCGAACTTTAACTGCTCAACTTCAGGTAGACGAACTTCTTCTTCGTTATACAAACGATAGAGAATTTCATTGGCTGAAAGATCCGTCAATTCCTCGGGTTTAAGGGTTTCAGTCAACATGGTCAAACGAGGCCACAAGTCTTCATCAACCAACTTTTGTTCTTCTTCGTTATTACGAGGGAGTAGTTGGATTAATAAACCACCTGAACGTTGACCATTAGTTGCCAATACAATATGTGTTGGAATCTGTGCAGACAAATCATAATATTGCGTTAAGCAACCTGCTAATGTCGGTTGATCAAATGGTACGATACCTTGGTAGCGTTCGCCGTGTTCAGGTTCAATATTGATGAACAGCACAGGGTTGGTCAGGGCAGCAAGCACGGTACGACTATCTTTACCTTCTGCGAAGCGCGGATCTTCTTCGTAATCTGCGAGCGCACGAACTTCACCTAAGTGATTGCATTCAGCCATAGCCCATTTAAATGTTCCACTTGCTTGAATTTGTAAGCTAATACGACCACGAATCTTGAGTGTACTTGCAAGTAAGGCGGTTGCACTCAGCATTTCACCTAAGAGACTTTGTACCGCAGGCATATATTCACGTTGCGCCAAAATGGTTTGTAGTGCTTCTTCCAAATGAACCACTTCACCACGAACAGGGCAGTCTTCGATAAAAAAGCGTTGGCGTAAATCAGACATATTTTTCTCCAGTGCTCCTTCGAGGGAGCGCAAAGCAACGCTTTGCTTTGTAACGCACTTCAGACTTTATAAAGAGGTGCATGGTTATGCAGTCAATAATGGTGTCAGTTTGCCAAAACTCAAGATGTTTCATTGAGTGATTTTGCATCACTTTGTGTGTTTTGATCATTGCTCGCACGATCTAAAATCAAAGTTTTTGTATTTGCAAATAAATACTCAAGCTCGGCAATAGCACTTGGATGATTTTTAATGATCTCTTGTTGATTAGAATTCCAATGTTGCTGGATAAGCCGTTCATCTTCTTGTTTAAAATGCATCATCAAATTTTGTGCTTCATTTTCGCAAAGACCTGTTTCAACTAAGGCTTGCTGCGCCATACTTAACGCAGATGCGTAGGTTTCACGCCAAATCTGTGAAATCCCTAAATCATGAAGTAATCGTGCATGATGACGATCTCGAGCACGAACCAAAATGGTTAACTCTGGATAATTTAAACGCAGATGTCGTGCTAGATTCATGCTGTCCTCGACATCATCAATCGCAATAATCAGTAACTTGCAGTATTCAATACCTGTAGCCCGTAGGTTTTCGATTTGTGTAACATCGGCATCAATAAAACGATGTCCATATTGTTCAATAAAATCAGCATCAGGTTGGTTGCTATCAATCACGTTAAAGTGTTTCCCTTGCGCATGTAAAGCACGTGCAATGACTTGCCCAAAACGGCCGAATCCAATAATGAGGATTGGATGTTGTGGGATATCAGCATCAGCCACAGCGACTTTATTTTTTTGCAGCATCGGTAAAATTTTCCGATTAAACAGGGCGTAAAGTAAAGGTGTGAATAGCATCGAACCCAAGATAATGAGAAATGTCGGTGCTAATAATTCTGTACTCAGTAAATTTTCGCTTTCAGCTAGCTTGAGCAGAATAAAACTAAATTCACCACTTTGTGCCAAGCTTACGGCAAATAAGGTACTAAATTTGGTATTGCGTTGTTGATAATAGCTGATCGCACCTATCACAACTGCTTTAATTAAGACCAGTGCAAAGATTAAACCTAGAATCAAGAGTGGAGATTGGCTTAAAGGTGTCAATGAAAGACCTAAGCCAATCGCCAGAAAAAACAAGCCTGTCGCCGCATCTTTAAAGGGTTCGACAATACGTTCCACCTCAACTTTAAATTCACTCTCAGCAAGTAAAAGTCCAGCTAAAAATGCAGCAATCAAAATATGAAGATTTAAAATATCCATAATCAGGATGACTGAAAGCAGGATGAATATGCTGAGTACAGGAATGAGATGAAGACTGTTTTTATGCGCCAAGAAACGAAATATAGGACGAACTAAATAACGATTGGCTAAAAATAGGCCTGAAATCGTAGCGATGAGCGCTGCAAAATAGGCGATTCCATGTCGAGTAGAGGCTGTATCTTCTAGTAAAGGAAAGAGTGCAATCAGAATGACGGTAATAAAAGCCTGAAATTGTAAGGTGGCTAAAGTAGCTTGTTCTAATTTATGGTTGCTCTGTTGTTTTTGTTGGAGTAGTTGTTGTGGAAGAATCAACGCGGAGAGTGCTAAAGTACATCCGAGAATCAGACTGTGCAACACTTGATTAACCAGTAAGAAACATGCTCCAACTAGAAGGATCGTGATGATGAAGTATTGTAGGCCACTATTTTTTAAGATGCCTCTGCGTTCTCCCCACAGTTGTAGCGGGCGAAAAGCAAAGCCAATAAAGAACATCACGGCAATCATACCGAAATGCAGCAGTTGATTAATCAGTTTAGGATCTTCAATCAAACCAGAAACGCTTGAACTAAGCAAAATCCCTGCAATCAGATAACCTAAAACAGTGGTGGAGGCATAGCGTTTTGTCAAAGGAACAAAAATTAAAGCCGCAGCCAGTAAAAAAATAATCGGGAGCAGTAAAGACATTGAATGCCTCAATTTTTCTATTTTATTTAGACTAACTCAAATGAAGCGCCTGTAAAAATATGATCTGCAAAGATGATATTCGGAAACGCCCTTGGTCATTTGAATCAACGGACGTTTAGCTTTAACTAAACTCTTGTGGATCAACATCTATCGAGAGTCTGAGCAAATGCTGACGTGGTAAATGTACCACTTGTTGCCACCATTGACGTAAATAAAAGTGCAGCTTGGCGCGATCAGTTGATAAAATCACCATATGCGCGCGATAACGACCAGCTTTACGTTCCATCGGTGCGGGAATGGGCCCCCAAATATCCACGATATCGCCTGCTATCACTCTCAATTGTTGGGCAATATCAGCTAAAAATTGTTGGCTATAGTCGCGATCTTTAGATTCAACCCGAACCAATACTGCATAACGATAAGGCGGTAGCAGGGCAACTTTGCGATCAGCTAGCATTTGTTTGGCGACAGTACGATAATCATGTTCAATCAATGTGGTCAGCATCGGATGATCTGGACGCAAACTTTGCAAATAAACACTGCCTTTATGCTCACCACGACCAGCACGGCCAGCGACCTGCACAATCAGCTGTGCGGTTCGCTCAGGTGCACGTGGATCAACACTGAGCAGTCCTGCATCAATATCTAAAATCGCAACAAGGGTAACATGCGGAAAATGATGACCTTTTGCCAGCATTTGTGTGCCCAACAAAATGCTCGGTTTATTTTGCTGAATGCGATCATAGATTTTTTGCCAGCTACCGACTCGACTGGTGCTGTCACGATCGACCCGAATCACTTCATGATGTGGGAACAGCTCCTGTAAATGTTCTTCAAGTTTTGCTGTTCCTGCTCCAATAGTTTTTAAGCTTTGTTTCTGACATGCAGGACAATGATCGGGCAGACGATTGATGGTACCGCAATGATGGCAATGTAAATAATGATAAGGCTGTGAATGTAGGGTAAAGTGCGCATCACAGTGTGGGCAGTTGGCTTGCCAGCCACAGCTTTCACACATCAGAATTGGCGCATAACCGCGTCGATTTAAAAAGATCAGTACTTGTTCTTTACGTTCTAACGTATGCTTGATTTGTTCGATGAGTGTTTGGCTGAGTCCGTGCTTCTTTTTTGCGATTTTTAAATCCACCACATACATTTTCGGCAGTACAGCGATGCCCGCACGCTGATTCAACTCAAGTAGATGTAACTTGCCCGATTCTACCAAATGATAACTGTCGATACTTGGGGTGGCTGAACCGAGAATGACGGGACAGCCTTGCAAGTGACCACGATACAACGCCACATCACGGGTATGGTAACGGAAACCTTCTTGCTGCTTATACGAAAGATCATGTTCCTCATCTAGAATGATTAAGCCCAAATGCGGCAGTGGGGTATAGATTGCTGAACGTGTGCCAATAATAATGGAAGCTTTGCCCGTTTGTGCATGTTGCCATGCTTGTAAACGTTTTGAGTCATTTAAGCCTGAGTGCAGTAAAGCCACATCGCAATGAAACCGTGATTTAAAACGGGCGACCGTTTGTGGGGTTAGGCCAATTTCAGGTACCAGTACCAATATTTGTTTGCCTTGTTTTAGCACCTCATGCATGACTTGCAAATAGACTTCAGTTTTGCCACTACCAGTCAAACCATCGAGTAAAAATGCTTGATAGTGATGCTGTGCTTTGAGGATCTGTTGAATGGCTTTCTTTTGATCTTTGTTTGGTGTCAAAGGCACTTGAGCCAGCTGCACAGGCGTTGGGGTGAAATCATGCGGTTCTAGACAACATTCAACCAAGCCCTTTTTTTCTAATGCCTTTAAAGTTGAGGTTTCTACACCACTAAGATTGAGCACATTCTCCGTAGAACCATGTGGATGAAGCTTTAAAACCTGATAGGCATCATATTGTTTTTGAGAGCGTTTTAATAAGGCATTTGGGTCATCGTATGGGATGATTTTCCATAAATGAAACAGAATGTCTAAGGCGCGCCCTTGTCTTAATAAGCTGGGCAGGGCACTTTGCATCACTTCACCAATCGGGAATTGGTAATATTGGGCTGACCATGTCAACAAAGTTAAAACTTGTTGATCTAGAATTGATTCCTGATCGAGTAATTCTGTGATGGCCTTAAGTTTGAATTGCCCTGTGAATAGGTCATTGGGATCAACTTTTTCAGTAATGATTCCAATCAGATTTTGCTGTCCAAATGAAATCGCAACACGTGCGCCAACCTGTGCTTGATCGTATTGCTCAGCACTGACCGTATAGTCAAACGTGTCATACACATAAACGGGTATTGCAACTCGAATACGGTACAAAATAGCGTTAGAATTTTGGCTAGGCATATAGGCTTCATTCATGAGTAAAATGGCATGACTGCATGTCATGGAATTATGCTAAAGTGCAAAGTGTTATGTCGATGAATTTCTTGTGAAAGTATCAGGTTTCATTTCAAACACGGATGCAACTGTAACAACAACTATTTTGGGACAATTAGAACAGAACCATGCCTGCTTATCAATTTACCGCGCTTGATGCCTCTGGAAAGCAACATAAAGGTGTGCTGGAAGGGGATTCCGCACGCCAAATTCGTCAACAGTTACGCGATAAAGCATGGACACCGATTGCGGTTGATGCTGTTGAGCAAAAAGACAAACAGCAACAACGCTCATGGTTTAAAAAAAGCTTTAGCGCCTATGATCTTGCCCTGATGACCCGTCAGCTTTCAGTCTTGGTCGCTGCAGGAATTCCACTTGAAGAAGCACTGCGTGCAGTGAGTAAACAAAGTGAAAAATCACATGTCCAAAATTTATTAATCGCCGTACGATCCAAGGTTTTGGAAGGACACTCACTGGCGAAAAGTATGCAGCAGTCGGGGCGATTTCCTGAGCTGTATATTGCAACGGTTGCTGCGGGTGAGCGTTCAGGTCATCTTGATCTGATTCTAGATCAGCTTTCGGATTACACCGAAAATCGTTTTGCCATGCAAAAGAAAATTCAGGGTGCGATGATTTATCCGATCGTACTGATGTTGATGTCTTTCGGAATTGTCATGGGTCTAATGACCTATGTCGTGCCTGAAATTGTCAAGACTTTTGAGCAAAGTAAAGAAGCCTTGCCTTGGATTACCGTAGCGCTCATGAAAGCCAGTGCTTTTATTCGGCATACTTGGATTGCTATGCTGATTCTCGCTTTTATTGCGATCATTCTATTTACCCGCTTTCTAAGAACAACCGCAGGGCATTATGCGTTTGACCGATTAACACTCAGATTGCCACTATTTGGTAAACTTTCGCGTGGTATAAATGCAGCACGTTTTGCCAGTACTTTGTCTATTTTGACTCGTTCAGGGGTGCCTTTGGTTGAAGCCTTACGCATTGGCGCTGAAGTCAGTAATAACTGGGTGATTCGTGATGCGATTGAAGTGGCGATGGAGCGTGTAACAGAAGGTGGTAATTTGGCAACACAATTGGAGCGTTGCGGTTATTTTCCCCCAATGATGGTACAAATGATTCGAAGTGGTGAAGCTTCTGGTGAATTAGATCGAATGTTAGATCGAGCTTCAACCATGCAAGATCGTGAGGTGACAACGTTTATCTCAACTTTATTGGCTTTACTCGAGCCTTTGATGCTGATTTTTATGGCAGCAATTGTATTGGTGATTGTGATTGCGGTAATGTTGCCAATTATTAATATGAACAATATGATCTGATGAGTAAGATGTAAGAGATGAATATGAATAATTTAATAGATAAACAAAATGCTGGACGTAGCTTGAATGCTTCTACCCTTGCGGAATCTTGCAACTCAGAGTTCGAGTATAATCTTAATCCTGCCACTCGAAGCATAGCTTCTCGTCTTGCGACCCGACCGAGCGTTGCTCGGTTTAATCGGGTCTCAGGATTTACACTCATTGAAGTGATGGTTGTTATTGTAATTTTAGGTGTTTTGGCCGCTTTAGTTGTTCCTAGCGTAATGGGCAGAAGTGAAAAAGCCAAAGTTGATACGACGAGTATTACGCTAAAAGGTGTTGCTGGCGCTTTGGATCAGTATAAATTGGATAATGGTCGTTACCCATCCATGCAAGATGGTGGTTTAGATGCTTTGGTCAACAAACCTGCGGCCGCTAAAAACTGGTTGCCAGGTGGTTATGTTAAAGGTGGTTATCCAAAAGACAGTTGGGAAAATGATGTTCAATATGTGATTCCAGGTCGTGAAGGTCGTTCATTTGATTTATATTCGTTTGGCGCGGATGGTAAAGAAGGTGGCGAAGGCAATGATGCGGATATTTATTATCAGCCATAATGTTTGAATAAAATATCACTTCACTTTTGAATTAAATAAATAGAAAGTGAAGTGATAATATTTCTTAATTAAATAAAATAGCATAACTATTTGAAAAATATAAAATGAATAAAATATTGAATATGTGAGAGTTATAATAAGAATTATTCCCATATTTGATAGTTACAACAAAAAGAAATTATGCAGAAAAATAGACTATTTCTTTAGATCAAAGCTTTGCATAATAAATTCAAGCCTTTGAAAAATAAGATGTGGAGAAATCAGATGAAAGCATTCTTTATGTTGGATGAACTCAATCAGTTTCATTGGGCAATGCTGAAATCTGTGTTGTTTATTTTAAGCCTATTACCGATGAGTGAAGGTGCTTTGTCCTTATGGCAAACGACTGAGGGTAGTAGCCAAATCATGATCGGCTTCTTTGCACTGAGTATGTTGAGCGCATGGTTTGTATTGTGTTTTTTAAGTGCCTTAAAAACCAGTGTCTGGGATAACCATGAGCTGATTTCTAAATATGAGCAGCTTGTATTTAAAGCCTATCGCTATATTCCGATGCTGTTTTTATCGAGTCTCGTGGCTTATTTATCGGTGCAAGTATCTATGGTACTTTGATGTAAATAATTTTAGTTAGGGTATATGATGTTTATCCGTTTTATTATTCATGTAAAGGATGAGGGTTCAAATAAGAGGCAGGGCTTGTTTCAAGCAATGTCAGATTTAGAAGAGTCTGGTGAATTGTATGATTATGAACAAACTTATTATGATGAAATATATGATTGGTTTAGAAAAAATCTAAAGAAACCAGATAGCTTTGCTCGATCATCTAAACCCCATGCGAAGAATGTTGCTCTTAGTTGGTTTAAAGACACAGCTGATGAACATATATCAAAAATGTATGAAGTTACTTATCTTCTTCGAGCGCATGGGATTAATGTAGAAATCTTGAGTACAGAACGACCAGGGTATGTTGTATATGAAGATCAGTTTCAAATCGTGGCTGAACCATTTAAGGAGACCTGTACTTAGAAAAAGTCTTTTCTTTAGATTTATTCTGTAAAAATATTAATAAAACAAGCACTTAAATCTATTATTCATCCAAATGCTTATCTTAATTTATTAAACAATTACCGCCGTGATTTAAACGAAATATCAACTTTACGTGGGCGATAAATCCATCCCATTACTAACAATAATAGTGAGAAAATCAAGATTGGATAATCACTTAAACGGTTGTATAACGTTTGTCCTTGCATGGCAGGTAAATCACCACGTAATACAAATTCCTGATCTAAAGGAGCTTGTTTCACAATGTGCCCATTGTGATCAATAAATGCAGTTACACCCGTATTAGTCGCGCGAATAAACCAACGACCATTTTCTTTGGCACGCATTTGTACCATTTGTAAATGTTGCCAAGGACCTGCTGTACCTGTAAACCAAGCATCATTTGAAACAGTAATTAAAAAGTCACTATTCATCGCATTACGACGGGTCAGATTAGGATAAGCGACTTCATAACAAATGGCTGCTGCAAGCGCATGTCCTTTGATGGTTAGAGGCTTTTGATTGGATTCCCCACGTGAAAAACCACTCATACTAATATCATTTTGCATCGCAGGTAAAACCCATTTGAGCATTCCTGAAAGAGGAATATATTCGCCAAATGGAACAAGACGTTGTTTTTTATACAAGCCATGCGAATCACTGCCTGATGCCATAATACTGTTGTAATACAAGGGTTCACCCACTTGTTGAGACTTTGGCATATCCCAATAAGGGATTCCAGTCACCCAAGCGCTATCTGCCATTTTTGCTTGAATATCCATTGCTTTTAAAAAGTCTGGAATATCCGTTTGAAATAAGGGAATAGATGATTCAGGCCAAACGATCAGATCACGCCCCCATTCCGCACGGGTTAAAGTGGCATAGATTTCTAAAGTTTTAATTTGATACTCAGTCAACCATTTCAGGTCTTGTGGAATATTCCCTTGAATCAGTGAAACACTCAGAGGTTTAGCTGCTTTAGGATGCACAAATTGAATCAACCCAGCACCCCATGCACCCACTATCAGTAGTGCAGAAGGAATAGCCCAAAACCAGCGACGATTTAAAATTTCGACTAATGCACAAGCCAATACTATGACGACGAAAGAAACTGCATAGACACCGAATAAAGGGGCATAGCCATCGAGTAAGCGTTCAGTGAAAGCATAGCCTGCAAATAACCATGGAAAACCTGTGAATACCCAAGTTTTCGCCCACTCAAATAACACCCAAAGTGGGGCGAAGGTTAACGGTGTTTCTGGGAAAAAGCGACGGTACAGCCATGTTTGAAAAGCTGTAAATAAACCCATGGCTGCCGCCATAAATGCAATCATCAAAATGCTTAAAAATGCATTGGTATCACCATAAGTATGGATAGAGGTGTAGAGCCAGAACGCACCGACAAACCATAAACCAAAACCATAGGCCCAACCTAGCGCAAAAGCTTGGCGTGGGCTACGTTGACGTAATACAGCATATAACAGAGCTGGTGATAGAATCGCCAGCCACCAAAAATAATAAGGTGCTAAAGCTAAACTAAAGATTGCACCTGAAATGAGTGCAATCAAAAGGGGAAAAATAAAGGGTAACTGTTTTTGCGGTTGAGAAGTTTTTAACAGCTTTTCAAAATAGGCTCTCATTGACGTACAGCTCGAATCAGATGAATAGTGCGTGCATCTGCTTCAATAATGGTAAATTGCCAATCTCCAAGCTCAATGGTTTGACCTTGTAAATCGCTCACTAAACCAATCTCTTGCAGCAGTAAACCGCCCATAGTTTCAACTTCATCATCAGAAAAATCTGCATCTAAAATTGTGTTGAAATGTTCAATTGGTGTAAGTGCCTGCACAACCCATGTATTGGCTGTAGTTGGATCATTGTCAGGTACGATATATAGCGCTTCTTCATCGGCAATATCGTGTTCATCTTCAATTTCACCGACGATCTCTTCGAGAATGTCTTCAAGGGTGACTAGGCCAGAAGTTGAACCATATTCATCGATGACAATTGCAATATGTGTTTGTGTATTTTTTAACATACGCAAGACTTGATCTGAACGAGCACTTTCAGGCACGAAGACAGGTTGGCGCATCAGTGAATGAATATCAACTTTGACATTACGCTCGGTTAGGAAAGGTAAAAGGTCTTTCGCTAATAAAATACCGACCACATTATCGCTTTGATCTGCTGAAAACACAGGGAAGCGTGAATGTGCAGAATCAATCAGTACATCCAAAATATCTAACAGTTGATCATCCTCTTGTAAGCTGATAATCGCTGTGCGTGGCGTCATTACTTCTCGAATCTTTGTTGCTGGGAGATCAAGTACACCCTCAAGCATAGCAACGGTATCTGGCTCTAAAAAGCGGCGTGAGTCTTGAACTAACTTGAGTAATTCATCGCGGGTTTCAGGTGCAGTACCTAACCATTTTCTTAAGCCACGCATACCCCACGACGGACTGGATTCCTCGACCATGATCTTTCCTAAAGACTCTCTATATCAATTAGATGATTTTCATCATACCGAAGAAAAAGCGGATATGCATCAATAAAACGATGCGAAAAATGTACAGTTTTTCAAAAAGCTGTTGATAATTTTTATCGACTTACTTTATGTTAAAATGTGAATATTAAAATATATGAGTATGATGATGTCCGAACGACCTCAACTTCCCACTGTTCAACTTAATACTAGAGGTTTACGTTGTCCTGAGCCTGTAATGATGTTGCATCAAGCCATTCGCAAAGCCAAGTCGGGCGATATTGTTGAAGTCTTAGCTACAGATCCATCAACATCATGGGATATTCCAAAGTTCTGTATGCATCTTGGGCATGAGTTGGTATTAAAAGAAGAAAGTCTGGATGAAAACAGTAATACTGAATATCGATATTTAGTGCAGAAAGGGTAGTCTGGATATTGAATTAAATTTGAGGAAATGGTTCAGTGAAATTAAAACAGTTTGAAAAACACATGTGGGTTTTTGAAACTTTGATTGATAAGGATATAGAGCAGCAATTTGATGAAGCATTGGAGTACTTGTCTCAAGGCAGTTTACTTGCATCAGAGTTGACTCTAACTAGGCTACTTTCTGAGTATCCCCAACATATTGATGCTTGGGTTCATCTTGGGTTGGTTTATGAATATTCTAGTCGAAAAATGGAATCTTATCTCGCTTTGCGTGAGGCTCATCGTATTGGACTGGCAGCATTTCCCACTACATTTAACTGGGATAAAGATTTATTGGAATGGGGCTTTATTGAGAACCGCCCATTTTTAAGGGCTTGCTTTAATTTAGCTTTACACATGGCTGATACACCGATGGCTGTTGAAGCGGAGCAGATTTTTACAAGATTAGTGAAGATATCCCCAAATGATAATCAGGGAGCACGCTATCTGTTATTAAAACGCTTTCTTGAAACAGAGAATAAATTAAAATTGCAATGGCTGGATACCAAGTATCCAGAAGACCATAGCCCTGAATTTTTATATGGAAAAGTATTGTTTGCATTAATGCAGCAAGATATCGATAGAGCTAAAGCCACATTTTCTGAAGCAAAAGCCGCTTTTCCACTGGTTGCTCGAGAACTCAAGAAAAAACGTCATCCTAAACCTGCTGAATTTGAGGAGGGATATATCACTGTGGGTGGGAAAGATCAGGCATTTGTTTACTGGAGAGAGTTTGGTCATCTTTGGCAATATGGAAGCCCCACTTATGAGTTTTTATTGGCCAATATATAGTCATGCTATGAATAAGCTCTGACATTTTGGGACAGGGTGATATATTTATTATGCTTCCTTGATCAGGCTATTTTTAAGCAAATTTTCCAACTTGGCTATCTCAGTAATTTCACGCCATTGAATATTCTGATGTTTGAGTTGCTTAAACACCTTTCCTTTATATCCATAAAAAGAAAAAATTGCATTGATTTTAGCTTGAATGTTAAAAGTAACAAAGCCCCAATCTTTCAATCAGGGCTTTGAGTAATGACTATGTAATAGATTACATGTTTGGATACTAATTACATATTCGGGTAGTTCGGTCCGCCGCCGCCTTCAGGCGTTACCCACGTAATGTTTTGTGAAGGGTCTTTAATATCACAAGTCTTACAGTGTACGCAGTTTGCTGCGTTAATCTGGAAGCGCTTAGAACCATCATCATTTTCCATGATTTCATAAACACCAGCAGGGCAGTAGCGTTGAGCAGGCTCATCCCATTTCGGTAAGTTTACATTCACTGGCACTGATGGATCGGTTAGCTTTAAGTGAGCAGGCTGGTTTTCTTCATGTACTGTATTCGACACGAAGACTGAAGATAAACGGTCAAAGGTCAACTTACCATCTGGTTTTGGATAGTTTGGTTTGAACGTTGATGCATCTACAGTTTTAAGCGCAGCAAAGTCTTGTTTTAAATCGTGTAACGTAAATGGGACTTTAAGGATATTTTGATCGATAAAGTTAAATGCGCCACCAATCCAAGTACCAAACTTGTGCATTGCTGGACCAAAGTTACGTGCTTGATATAACTCTTCTTTTAACCAAGAATTATTGTACTTATCTGTATAAGCAGTTAACTCTTTAGCAAAATGATCGTCACCTTCAAGGACACGAGCAATTGCAAGATCACCACCTTTTTCTACGCCAGCAGCGATTGCTTCAAAAACAGCCTCACCACACAACATACCTGATTTCATTGCAGTGTGAGAGCCTTTGATTTTTGAAAAGTTCAAGAAACCAGCATCATCACCAATTAAGCAACCGCCTGGGAAAGTCAGTTTAGGTAAAGAGTTAAAGCCACCTTTTACAACTGCACGTGCGCCGTAAGAAATGCGTTTACCACCTTCAAGGAATTGCTTAATGGTTGGGTGAGTTTTCCAACGTTGCATTTCCATGAATGGATACATATTTGGATTTTCATAAGATAAATCCACAATCATACCCAAAGTCACTTGGTTGTTTTCAGCGTGGTATAACCACCAACCACCCGCAGAACCTGTTTCAGATAAAGGCCAACCCGCACCATGCATGACTAGACCTGGTTTGTGTTTCGCTGGGTCGATTTCCCAAAGTTCTTTAATACCAATACCGTAATGTTGCGGATCAGCATCTTTATCAAGATTATATTTTGCAATTAGGCGCTTACCGAGGTGACCACGGCAGCCTTCAGCAAATAGCGTATATTTTGCATGGAGTTCATAACCAGGCGTGAAGTTATGTGTTGGCTCACCATTTTTGCCAATCCCCATATCACCTGTTTGAATCCCTTTCACAGTACCATCTTCATGGTAAAGCACTTCAGAAGCAGCAAAACCTGGGAAGATCGAAACTTCTAATTCTTCAGCTTTTTGACCTAACCAACGCACAACGTTACCGAGGGAAATGACATAGTTCCCTTCGTTGTGCATTGATTTTGGTACCATCCAATACGGCATTTTTTGTGCTTTCGTATCAGAAAGTAAGAAATAGGTTTCGTCGCCCGTTACAGGTACATTGAGTGGCGCACCTTCTTCTTTCCAGTTCGGGAACAATTCATTCATGGCACGTGGTTCAAGTACAGCACCAGAAAGGATATGCGCACCTACTTCAGAGCCTTTTTCAACAACACACACTGAAAGATCAGGTAGGTTGTTTTCAATCGCTAATTGACGAATTTTAATCGCAGCAGATAAACCCGCAGGCCCTGCGCCTACGATCACTACGTCAAACTCCATCGCTTCACGTTCGATGTGTTCCATGTAGGACTCCTCATATTTTTAAGGGTGGCAACCGTAATATTGCGATTCGGTGCTGCCATGAGTGTTCTGAATTGCCAAACACAAATGCTACTATTGTGCTTGCAAACGTTTGGGATAGTATAGTTTTAAACCTTGGGCTCGCCAATTGGCTGAGCGGTCATATTTTCTCGTCAGCAAGGCATAAACTATGATAAATGAAAATGATTCTTCACAAAACCCTTTAGAAAATCAGGGAAAAATCGTGTTTCCTGATGATAGAAACTTAATGAACATTTCACAATACTTAAAAGATGTACAGCAAAGTCACAAAAGGTCAATTCCACCTTTAGACCAATGGCATCCAAAGCATTGTGGCAAAATGGATTTGAAAGTAAAAGCCAATGGCGAATGGTGGCACGAAGGTCAATTGATCAAGCGGCAGGCGCTATTGGATTTGTTTACTAAAGTGCTTTGGAAAGAAGAGGATAAATTTTATCTTAAAACACCTGTAGAGCAGATTGAAATTGAGGTGGAAGATGAGCCTTTATTAATCAATCATGTGGATCAAATTGAAATCGATGGAAAATCTTATTTGCAAGTCTCTACAACCAATCAGGACGTCGTGATTCTGGATGAAACACACCCTATTTTTATGCGTGAATATGCAGGTGAATTACGCCCATATGTACATATACGTTTCGGTATCAATGCTTTAATCCAGAGACAAAGTTTTTATCATCTCGTGAACTATGGTTCTTTGTCTGAAAATGCTCAAGGTGAGGCTGTTTTAACGTTAAAAAGTGGTGATTTGATCTTGCATTTGAGCACCTGAGGTTTAAGCTTAAAAGATTAGATAAATTAGTGCTCACGTGTGTATGACAGCTGTTCAACCTATGCCTCTCTTATTGGATCCTATGCCACACGCATCTGCTGATGCGCCAATTGGGGTTTTTGATTCGGGTATTGGTGGATTATCGATTGCACAAGAAATTGCACAACATTTACCGAATGAACGCATTCTTTATTATGCAGATACAGCACATGTTCCCTATGGTGCGCGTTCAGATCAAGAGATTCGCAAGCTTACTGCTCAAGCAATTGAGTGGTTGTATCGACAAGGTTGCAAAATTGCAGTTGTCGCTTGTAACACTGCTTCAGCTTTTAGTTTGGATTATTTGCGAGATTATTATGGCGAACGTTTTCCAATCGTAGGTTTAGTTCCTGCGTTGAAGCCTGCTGTGATCCAAACCCAATCTAAAGTTGTAGCAGTGTTAGCAACACCAGCAACTTTTCGTGGTCAATTGATTAAAGATGTCATGCTCAAATTTGCTGAACCTGCTGGGGTGAAAGTTCTCGCTGTAACCAGTTTAAAACTTGTACCTTTTGTAGAGTCAGGCCAGCAAATGAGTCAAGGTTGTTTGAATGTATTGCAAGAGATTTTACAGCCTGTTGTTGCTCAAGGTGCGGACTTTTTAGTGTTGGGTTGTACCCATTATCCCTTCCTTAAAGATGCGATTCGTCAGGTTTTTGGTGAAAAGTTAAAGTTAATTGACTCTGGGCAAGCGGTTGCACGACAAACAGCATACATTTTGATAAAAAATAGGTTATTATGTGACAAAATAAGTCATAATATTACACGTATTGAATGTTATGTCAGTGGTAATAATGCGATTGAGTTATCATTAGTGCTCAAACATCTAGTACCAGAACAAATAACATGGACGATTCGCAATTTGGATGAAATTACTGCTTAATTGCGTAAAATCTAATCATATTTGTGGTTTTATCTAGGTTATCTATTAATAAAATTTAAGCAAAATAGCTTAAAATTATTGATCAGTGAATTGAGGCTTAGCCTATGCAAGATACCCGTTATCAAGTGTTTATTTCTACGTCTGGCAATGAAATGCAACCAGAGCGAGCAGTCTTGACTCAAACTTTGGTTGGGATGGGGTTCTTTTCGTGGGGCTTAGAACAGCGCACACCATTAAGTACCTCTATTGCTCGTCGTCAAATAGATGACTGTGATTACGTCGTAATCTTATTAGGTAGCCAGTATGGCGAACAATCCGTTTCAGGTGTTGGTTACATGCATTTGGAATATATTTACGCCATGACGAAGCAGAAACCCGTGATTGTATTCATGCATGAAGATCCTGAATCACGTGATGCTGTATTACATGATCATAAATTAGAATTAAGAGAAAAATTCAAAGAGTTTAGAAAACAGCTTCAACATGAAGTTGATCAAGTTTTTACTTATCGGACTTTGCGTGATTTAGAACTTGCGGTACGTTCGAATATGCCGCAAATGTTAGAACGTTATCCTGTAGTCGGTTGGGTGCGTCCGCAAAATACCCAAGTTTTACAAGATGAAATTGACAGTTTGCGTGCAAAAGTAAAACAACTTGAAACTGAAGTTGGAAGTCGAGAAGTCGATCCGATTGCAACTGTTCCAAAGGTATCAATGCATGAGATTTATTCATTTGAATATCGTATGCATGCTTATCAAGATGGTAATTTCAAAGAAGTTAAACCATTCCGTAAAATGACATGGGCACAATTACTGAATGTCTTAGGTGCCTCATTTGTAATTCCTACACCTGAAGAATATTTTTCTAAACGTATGAATGAATATTTAAATGAAACAGGTCTCGATGATGCACGTGTAGAAATGCCAAGAGCGCATGCTGTTTCTCGCGCGCAAATCAATATTCGTGCACTCCATGAAATTAAAACACAAATGCGTCAAAATGAATGGATCATTCCAACTGGCCGTGATGATCGTCAACGGATGTTATGGCAATTGACCTCAAAAGGGCAGAAGTTATTAGAAAGTAATATTTTGGATAGTAATCGGGTTTTTCAATTTAAGACTATGCATTAATTCAATTTAAAAAATAATCATAAAGCTGCTAAAGTAATTGAAGAAATTCAGCTATAGCGGAAGCGATCTATGTCAGCTACACCAAAACCAAAAGTGACTGTGGTTTTAGCAAATTTAGGTACGCCAGACGAAGCCACTGTGCCAGCAGTACGTCGATTTTTAAAACAATTTTTATCCGATACACGTGTAATTGAAATCCCGAAACCGATTTGGTGGATTATTTTACATTTATTTGTATTGACATTCCGTCCTAAAAGAGTGGCTGAAGCTTATGCTTCCGTATGGTCAAAAGATTCACCAATGCGAGAAATTGTGCTTGAGCAAACTGAATTGGTGAAGCAACGCTTACAATCGGAAAATCAGCATTTTGACTTGACGGTTGTTCCTGCTATGACCTATGGGCAACCCAGCATATATGGTGTTTTTGAGCAACTTGAAAAAAATCCACAAGAGCACGTTATCCTTTTACCTTTATTCCCGCAGTATTCCGCAACATCAACAGCACCCCTTTATGATGCTTTTGCAAAATGGATTCCTAAACAACGCCATTTACCCGGTCTGACGTTAATCAAAGATTATTATCAACATCCCATGTTTATTCAGGCATTGGCGGATAGTGTTGTCGCTTATCAAGCCAAATATGGTAAACCTGAAAAATTATTGATGTCTTTTCATGGTATTCCGCAGCCGTATGCGGATAAGGGTGATCCCTACGCTGATCGTTGTCGTATGACAGCGAAACTCGTCGCTGAAGCCTTGCATTTAAATGAAGGAGAATGGGCTATTAGTTTCCAATCTCGCTTTGGTAAGCAGGAATGGGTTAAGCCATATACAGATGTGATTTTACAGCAATGGGGTGAGCAAAAAGTTAAATCAGTGCAAGTGTTGAGCCCTGCATTTTCGGCGGATTGTTTAGAAACATTGGAAGAGTTGGCCATCCAGAATAAAGAACTGTTTCAACATGCGGGTGGTGGGGAATATGCTTATATTCCTGCTTTGAACAGCGATCAAGCGCATATTGATTTGCTTGCTAGTCTGGTTCAGGCTAATCTTGACGCTCTCACTCATACCTTAGCCCATCGTTAAATTGACGTTTTATTTCGCCAGAGGTTTTTTATGTTGCAAGTCAAAATTGTACCCGTTACTGCATTTGCCCAAAATTGTTCTATTCTTTGGGATAGTGAAAGTAAAGATGCTGTTTTGATTGATGCAGGTGGTGATGCTGCTGTACTTAAACAACAAGTAGAAGCACTCGGTTTAAATGTTAAAGCACTTTGGTTAACACATGGGCATCTTGATCATGCAGGTGCGGTAGGTGAACTGGCTAAGACATGGAATATTCCAGTGATTGGGCCGCATAAAGAAGATCAGTTTTGGCTTGATATGATCCAAGAAGTCTCAGCACGCTATGGTTTCCCGATCCCACAACCTGTCAAAGTTGATCAGTGGTTAGAGGGGGGCGAAACGTTGAAACTAGGTGAAGATGAATTTGAAGTCCGTTTTGCACCAGGTCATACCCCAGGTCATGTGATGTTCTATAATGCCAAACATGGTTTGCTCTGGACCGGTGATGTATTGTTCAAAGGTTCGATTGGGCGTACTGATTTTCCAAAAGGTAATCATCAGCAATTACTGGATTCAATTCAACGTGAATGTTTTAGTTTGCCTGATGAAACTCAGTTTATTTCAGGTCATGGACCTATCAGTACTATTGGTTATGAAAAGCAATTTAACCCATTTGTTGCAAGCAAAGCAGGTTAGTCCTCATAATCATCTTCTTGGCGTTGTAAGCCTGCTTGAGGAGCATCTTGAGTCGGTAATTTATATTCATCACTTGCCCAAGCACCTAGGTCGATCAATTTACAACGCTCTGAGCAAAAAGGACGAAATTCATTAGCTTCCCAAGTGCTGGCTTCACCACAACGAGGACAGGGAAATGTACGTGGCATAGAAAATTCCTAAAACATAAAACAAATAGATTAGGCAAAAGTAAAGTGAGTTGTTAGACTTATGCCGATTTCTAGATAGTTTGATGAGATTATGTCGATTCGTCAATTTCAAGCACAACGTATGCAAGCCCCTCGTGATTTTATTGCCATTCCTAATACGCCGATTTGTGTCGAAATTGGTGCTGGAAAAGGCAAACATGCCTTGTTGTTTACAGGGCAAAATCTACACACCACGTTGTATGCGATTGAACGAACCAAAGAAAAATTTCTGGCTATGCAAAAACAGCATCAACTAGAATCGCGTGAATATCTCAATCCGATTCATGCCGATGCTTTACCTTGGATTGTGCATGCCTTATATCCTGCACAGGTCGAACAATTTTTTATTCTCTATCCAAATCCAGAACCGCATAATCCTGCACAACGTTGGCTGAATATGCCATTCTTTGAGTTCCTACTTTCTCGTCTTCAGCCCAATGGGTCTATTACGCTCGCAAGCAATATTCCTGAATATATTGATGAAGCAGAACAGCAGTTGCTTGAGCTGTGGAAATTACCGTATGAAAAACAAAAAATTGCAGCAGATTCTGCACGTACTCATTTTGAAATTAAGTACTTAGAACGTGGCGAGTTGTGCCAACAACTGATCATTCGAAAACCAGAAGGCTATAGAACCCGTTTTGATGATTTTGCACCTTTGCAAGGGCAGAATATTCAAGAGAACCTTGATGTCTAAACGCATTGCGATTATTGGTGCAGGTCCAGCGGGCTTGATGGCTGCTGAAGTGTTGAGTCAATACAACTATCAAATTGATGTGTTTGAACAAAAGCCTTCGGCTGCCCGTAAGTTTCTTATGGCGGGAAAAACGGGTTTAAATATCTCACATGCTGAACCTGTAGAGACTTTTGTACAGCGCTATGATCGTGTGGATTGGTTGAGCCCGTGGGTGAAACAATGGGATGCTCAATGGATTCAAAACTGGATGCGAGGTCTGGGTATTGATGCCTATGTGGGAAGTTCGGGGCGTGTGTTTCCTGTAGAAATGAAAGCAGCCCCCTTACTTCGTGCTTGGTTAAAGCGATTGATGAATGATGGCGTAAAATTTCATTATCGTCATCGTTGTGTGGATTTATCCAACAATCAACTCACGATAGAGAATCAGACTCAGCAATTTAGTGCAACTTATGATGCGATTGTGTTGGCCTGTGGAGCAGTGTCATGGTCACAATTAGGCAGTGATGGCGCTTGGCAGCAATGGCTTCCTTCCGATGAGATTGAACCATTTCAGGCTAGCAATGCTGGGGTTTTGAAACAATGGTCGCCGTTTATGCAAGATTGTTTTGGTCAGCCACTCAAACGAGTTGATGCGTGGGTTACATCTGAGCGAAAGACACATGGCGATATCATCATTACGCATTATGGTTTTGAGAGTGGTGTGATTTATAAGCTGGGGCGTGATTTAAGAACACAGCTGAGCCAAAAGAAAAACCTAAAACTTCACCTAGACTTACTTCCAGATATCAGTATTGAACAATTAGAAAAGAAGCTACAAGCCAATAAAAAGCAGTCTCTCACCAATCTTTGGCGTAAAGCAGGGTTGGATCAGGTCAAAATTAATCTGCTTCGGGAAATCGTTGATAAAAGCTTATGGTCAGATGCCAAGCAAATAGTGCAGCAGATCAAACATCTCAGTATTTCTTTAGATGGCTTCCGTCCAATCGAAGAGGCAATTAGCTGTGCGGGCGGGGTCAAGCAAGATGTTTTATCTCCACAATTGCAATTGAAATCTAATCCTTATGTGTTTTGCTGTGGCGAAATGCTGGACTGGGATGCACCAACAGGCGGATATTTGCTGACGGCTTGTTTTGCCACAGGGCGAGCAGCAGGGCAAGGCGTACAACATTTTTTAAGCATATAAATACGCTTTTTTGTACTTTGTTTGATATGTGAATAGTGTTAGTTTTGAGTAGTTAATCAATATAGGATGCATGATGGTATGTCTGAACAATCGCCAGTATATCAAGGGAGTTGTTTATGTCAGGGCATTCGCTACGAAATTCAGGGTGAAATTGGTGAGATAGTTCAGTGCCATTGTCAGCGTTGCCGTAAAGCTAACGGGACGGCTTATGCCACTAATGCACCGATTAGTAGTAGAGATTTTAAAATTGTACAAGGTGAACACCTCGTTAAAAAATTTGCTGTTTCAGGTGTTTATCGCTGGTTTTGTGGCGAATGTGGTTCACCACTCATTAGCTCACGTGATGCGCAGCCAGAATTGTATCGTTTAAGAATTGGTACATTAGATACACCTTTACAGCAAAAACCAAGCATGCATATTTTCGCGGCGTCAAAAGCAGAATGGGACTGCATTACAGATGATTTACCACAATATACTGAACGTCCATAAGTAGGTAGTGCAAGCATCATGATTTTTGAAACCTCTGAGTTAGATGCCAATCAGATCTATCGTTTGTTGGTTGGGGGAATTACGCCTAGACCCATCGCATGGATCAGTACAATCTCTGCTAGTGGCGTGGCCAATATAGCCCCTTATTCATTCTTTAACGTTGCGAGTTGTAATCCTCCCATCCTTTGGTATTCACAAGTCAATCCAAGAAATGGGCAAGATAAAGACACTTTGAGAAATTTAATCGAGACTCAACAATGTGCGATTCATATTGTAAATTCACAACTACTTGAACAGATGAATTTATCTTGTGCTTTATTGCCACCAGAGCAAAGTGAGTTTGATTTTGCTGAGATTGAGTTTGAACCGAGCCATGCAGTCGCAGCCTTGGCAGTAAAATATGCACCAGTGCGATATGAATGCGAATTAAGAGAAGTCATTCAATTCAGTAGCTTAGCATCTGGAGGTACAGTCGTATTGCTGGATGTCAAATCGATTTATGTTGATGATAGGTTATGGGATGGACAGATGATTGATCAACAGCAACTCGATAGTGTTGGGAAAATGGGTGGCGATTTTTATAGTTTAACGACAGATTTATCTAAATTAGTTAGACCCAACATTACAATAGAAAATGATGATAAAAAAGGAGGTTAAAGACCTCCTTTATCTTATTTTGCAGTCAGTGCTTTACCTTCAAACTTCACGCCATCCCAACCATTTTGCATAAACTGACGAATATTTTGATGATCTGTTGCTTCAGGTGTCGCCAATACAGATGCATAATGTTCCGCAAATAAACTGAGCGTATCCGCTTGATTTAAGCCTTCGATTTGAGCAAAGCTGAGTACTTTTGCGCTGCCTTGGTTTTCGGTTTCAGCATTTGATTGTGCGCCATTTTGAAAGGCTGTTGGCGTATGTTGATAACGCGCTTCAATAAATGCCAATACGTCTGCAAACTTTGCTGAACCATCTTTAAGTTGTGCCAATAAGCTTTGAGCCATTTCAAAATTCCATGTTTGATGAAGTAATGCGGGCATCATAACATTTAAAATACAGCATCGCATTTGAACTGGACGTTGTAATCTTGGCAGTTTATGCTCAAAGCGAGCATGAATCTTTTAAATAATAATGAATAGACACCGTTTAAAGTGGTCCTCATCAAGGTCTGTATTGCGATTTTTCGCGCCGATATTAAGTTGTCGTTTTATCTTGCAACTCCGTCGTATGATGATGCGCACACTTCCTTTTATGCATTTACAAAGTCAGGTGAGCAATGTGGTTTATTTGTCTTGGTTGGTGGATGTTGAGCAAGTTCGCCAGCGTTATCCAGATCCTGTTGTGTTGTGGGAAAAGCAGGGCAAAACCATCTTTACTATTTTAACTTATCAGCACCAGCATTTTGGCTTTACTTTTCTTGGAATACTACGCCAACTAATGCCTTCACCTCGGCAAAGTAATTGGCGCTTTTATTTAAATGAATCAAAGCCCAAGACCGTAATCTTTGAACAAGTGATCGTTGATCAAGCTTTGTATGCGATCGGTGGTCGCCTCGCCAGTGATGTGATGCCTGCACAATATGCATCACATTTTCAGCATCAACGAGATGAAAACGTGATTCATACTTGTATTCGTATGGATGAAGATTATTCTTTTAGTAGTGATATACACATCACCACGCAGAAACGTTTAACTGCGGCTTGGCAAAGCTTATTTTCCTCATGGGAGGAGGCCGTTCAATTTTTGGTGGATCAAGATCATGCGTGGGCTGAATGGATTGACCAACCGACTCGGATGTCGCAAGGGGATATCAACATGCCTGTGCAATTTCAACAAATTCAGGCTGCTGAGATTGATAAATTACAGGCTCCTCAATTGTTGCAACAATTTGGTTTAGATGATGATGCCGCAGCTTTCACTTTTGTGGTTCCTAAACTGGATTTTTATGTGGTGGGAGAAAAAGTATTGCCAGAATCTCAATAAATTGTGGATAACTTTGTGTTTATACACAGCAGTTGAGTTGTCTAAAAATTATGTTATTTTAGAGCAAAGGAGATGGCATTCCTCCTATTACAAACCGCCGTTTTGGCTAATGATGCCTACGTTACCCTGAACAGGGGGCGTAGGTTTGTGCGTGCTCTGTTCTCATTTTTGGAGTTCGCAGATGACAAATTTTCAGAAAAATATTTATCAATCTATGTTTAATGTCTGTTTACCTCCAACCTCAGGTTTGGAGTAAGTTATGTATTATCCATTACTTTCGATTGCTTTAGGTTCGGTACTCGGTGCATGGTTACGTTGGTTTTTGGGTTTAAAGCTGAATCCTATTTTTCCCAATATTCCTTTAGGAACGGTCACCGTCAACTTTGTTGGTGGCTTTATTATTGGTTTTGCAATTTCCTATTTTTCTCAAAGCTCATTGAGTCCCAATTACAAACTGTTCGTGATCACGGGCTTTTGTGGTGCATTGACCACGTTCTCAACATTTTCGGCTGAGATTATTACCTTATTACAAAGTGGTAAATTGGGTTATGCCTGTGCTGCGATTTTGATTCATGTGCTTGGATCATTGCTGTTTACCATCTTAGGTATGAGCCTGCATCAATGGCTTAGTGCTACATAGATAGCCAAGGAGTGATGAAATGAATGGATTTTTAATTACTTTTTATACGACACAAAACCATAATGTTTAGGGAAAACCGATTAGCGAATGGCTGTTGGCAGTCGCAAGTCAAATGAATTTGCGTGGGGCGACAGTATTAGCGGGTTTGGAAGGTGTTGATTATCAGGGTTTATTTCATTCTGCTCGTTTCTTTGAATTAGCGGATCGACCTATACAAATTCAATTTGCAGTAAGCTCTGAACAGGCAATCGAATTATTGAGTTATCTGAATAGTAAAGAGATTTCTTTATTTTATGTGAAAACACCGATTGAGTTTGGCATGGTGGGTAAATCAACTGATCGCTAGGATCTATAGAATCTAGACATAAAAAAAGAAGTCTAAGCGGAGGAGATATAACCTTAGACTTCCAATATTAATAGCTTAATGAATGAAACTTAAAACAAGATTAACCTTTGCGATTAAAACGTGCAAAGCGTTTGTTAAAGCTGGCAACACGACCTTCATTACTTGCTTGGCGTACTTCACCTGTATAAAACGGATGCGATGCACTTGAAATATCTAGGGTAACGTATGGATAGACTTTTCCTTGATATTCTTTGCTTTGTTTGGTCTGTAGTGTGCTACCAATTAAAAAGTAGGCATCAGCATTGGTATCATGAAACAAGACTTGTTGATAAGCAGGATGGATATCTTTACGCATTTTAAATGACTCCTATTTTTAGGGTATGTTATAACATAACAATATATGGAGTCAATTCTACTGCTTTCAAGTGAGTGATCTATAAATTGTAGGTAAAATATTTCACCCCCTTTATTCAAAATAAAGGGGGTGGTTTTTAGTAATTTGGAACAAGCTCTTCAAATAAATCATTTAAGTTGTCGTGAACTTTAAGGTGAATCAAGTTCCAGTAATGTCCTGAAATCGTACGGTTGACCATAAGTGTATCTGGGGAGGGTTTAAATACATCCCAATATTTAAGCGATTTTTTAACAAGTCGCATTCCATCGTGATGCGATGAATTTTCGGCAAAGTCATAATGCGTGCTTAATGGGCGCAATAGGATTTCAATCCATTGCGTATACAGTTCTGTTGGAAATTTCTGCTTTTCAGCAATCGAATGCAGTGCAACCAATAAATCCTCAACCTGAGCAATATCCTCTTGGCGAGCTGCATTGACCAATGCTTTAAAGTGTTGAATGATTTCAGAGGATAGTGTTTTGACGCTACCGTAATCATAAATAATCACACTGCCATCTTCACGGAAAGCGAAGTTGCCCGGATGAGGATCACAATGAAAACGCTTCAAGAAAAACATTTCTTGTCCTAAAGCGCGAATCAAACGACGACCGATTTGATTACGGGTTTCAACTGACCATGTACTTGCGGTTTCAATCGAATCGCCTTGTTCAAGACTGAGCGTCAGTACGCGACGAGATGAGTAGTCTTTATAAACAGTTGGGATGATGACTTGAGCATCTAATTTCTCATGGAAGATTTTAAAGACTTCAAGATTTTGTGCTTCGATTTCATAGTTCAATTCAGCAGAAAGGCTGTCCTGAATTTCTTGAAATAGTTGATCTTGTAGCTTCTTATCAATCTTAAGTACGCCCATTAAGCGCAATGCGAGGCGGACTTGCTTTAAGTCACTTTCACAGGCTTGGTCAACCCCTGGATATTGTACTTTCACCACAACTGCTTGCCCATTTGGAAGTACCGCACGATGTACTTGACCAATCGAAGCTGCTGCAAATGGTTCGGTTTCAAAAGAGCTAAAAATTTGGTTTAAGGGCTTTCCCAGTTCTTTTTCAACTTGTTGTTGGATCGCAGCAAAAGGCATGGCAGGGGCTTGGCGTTGTAGTTTGGCAATTGCTTTGGCGACTTCAGGTGGAAAGATATCTTTATACTGTGAGGCAATTTGCCCGACTTTCATCACAGCACCTTTCATTTCACCCAATGTATCGGCAATTTGTAGACCGATGTCTTGGAACAATTGGCTGCGTGCTGCGTCTTTTTGTTCTTCATCTGCGGTGAGATTACGAATGGAGTTGGCAACGCTTTTACTGGCAATACTTGCGGTCATACCAGCCAGTTTTAAAAAACGTCTACTGGGAGAGCTTGCATGTTTTGCCATATTCGCTTGACCTCATTCGATTCAGTTTCAAAGTGATACCCTGATCATAGGTGACAAAACTTAAATTGCCTATAACAAATAATGTTAAGTGATGTAAGAATATAATCGGATATAGTTAAAATATTTAGCTCTAGGTCTATGAGATAAAATGCCAAAATCCATATGGAAATTACATTTAAATGCGACATCAGAACGTTCTGCTCAAAAGATCATACAGAAATGTATAGATGTATTTGAAAGAGTACCAATAAGCTTAAAGATTGAAAAATATAATAAAGGCGGTTACATGGCAACGTTGGAACTTGCACATGACGAAAACTATTCTTGGTCGGAACTTGTGTTGGAAATAATTGCACTTGGTCAACGCTTAGGGAGTGGTTGGAGTATCTATGGCAATATTAATGATGATCCCAGTGCCGTTTTAAGTAAAAGCATGGGTAATCATATCCGAGTAAGTGGCGTTGACTGGGCTGATTGGTTATTACTCAAAGATCAATTTTAAATGCGATCAATCATGTAAAGAATGTCGTTTTGTTAGTCTATTCATTAGGGTGGTAAGGGTGAACGATGTTCCCCCTCGTAAATTTTCTTGATTCTCTTATAACTTAGCACTGATCATTTGTGCTAATCGTTTATTGTTTAAATATAAACGACCAATCAAGAATATACAGGCGATGCTTAAACCGATAATCAATCCGAGCCAAACGCCTGCAACACCCCAAACTGTGTAACGTGCAAGATATAAACCAATTGGGAAAGCAATCACCCAATATGCCATTAAGGTAATCCACATCGGTGCTTGGGTGTCTTGCATACCCCGTAAACAGCCTGCGGCACTGACTTGCCATGCATCCATCAATTGATATGCCATCGCAAACCAGAGCAAGTACATGGCGACTGGGATAACGTGAATATCATTGGTATAGATTGCCACGATATAGGGGCGCGCTACAGCAATCAGTGTCATGGTCAAAGCAGCAAAAACGGTTGCACTAATCAACCCCACTTTTTGAACTTGGCGCATCGCATACCAATTTTTCTCTCCATAATAAGTACCTACACGAATCGTGAGTGCAATGGCAAGAGATAATGGGATCATAAATAATTGTGAAGTCACAGAAATTGCAATCTGATGCGCCGCAATCGCATTTTCACCGAGTGGACTCAGCACAATCGCGCCTGTACTGAAAATACTCACCTCAAAAAATACAGCTAGACCAATCGGTAGACCCAGCTTTAAGATGCGTTTTACCCATACAGGGTCAATTTTTTCCCATTGTGTGAAAATGGGCGCTTGTTGATAAGCCTTGGCTTTTGAAATATAAACCGCGAGTGTAATAAACATCAGCCATTGTAGGATTGCGGTTGCAAAACCACAGCCTGCACTGCCTAAGGCTGGAATAGGTCCAAAGCCATACATAAAAATAAAGTTCAGTGGAATCAATACCAATAATGCAATTAAGCTAATTGCAGTCACAGGTCGTGGATGCCCTAAGGCTTCTGAATAACTGCGCAATGCTGCATACATCATTACCGCAGGCATACCAAAGCCAATCGCATGTAAAAACAGGCTTGCTTTGGGTAATAAACTTTCAGGTACTCCAAAGAGGGGTAAAAACATCGGCATACATTGCAAAATCAACATAGCAACGATGCCGAGGATGACCGCGACCCATAAGGATTGACGTGCAATAGTCGGAATTTTCTCTGGTGTTCTTGCACCGCGTGCTTCAGCGACTAAAGGTGTTGTTGCGATCATGATTCCTGCAAATAACAACATAATTGGAATCCATAAACCAACACCGACAGCAATGGCTGCCAAATCAGCAGCAGAAAGATGACCTGCCATGATGGTATCAATAAGACCAAGCCCAGCTTGAGCAAATTGGGTGATCAAGATCGGAAACATTAAATGAAATAATTGCTTAAGTTCAAACCGCTTGGTTGTCGCGTGAGACACAAAAAATACTCTTATTGAATTGAGGGAGAATTAGCGTTGTAGAGTGAATATAACACCAATAAAAATGACAATACTGCCGACAAGACGTTGCCAATTGACAGGTGTTTTTTCTGTACCTAACCAGCCGAAATGGTCAAGTAACATTGAAATGGTCAATTGGCCGAAAATAACTAAGCCTGAAAAAGTCAATAATCCTAGTTTGGGTGCAGTATAAATGCTCATGCTGATGGCATAAACCCCAAGGCAGCCACCAATCCACAGAAACCATGGAATTTGAGCCAGTTCCCCTAAGCTTGGTTTTGCTGTGCTTTGAAAATAAACCATACATGCAAGCACAATTGTCCCTACCAAAAAAGAGAGTAAGGCAGCTTGAAGAGGTGAGTGCAAATGTTCTCTAAGTTGTGAATTAATTGCAGTTTGAAATGCCATTGCAATACCAACACCTAATGCAAGAGGAAGAATAAATAGCAATTGGCTGGTAATTTTGATCATTTTATCAATCTAATTGTTCTTCATTGTCTCAGTCTAACCGAATAGCGAGGTGATGATAATAAGCGGATTGATAGAGTCATGTTAAAATAAAAGGGTTCTGTTGTTGAGCTTCCATTTTGAGTCATTTAAATCCAGCAAATATTCCACTTTCACTTTATATCCATATGCCTTGGTGTGTGCGTAAGTGCCCTTATTGTGACTTCAATTCACATGCTGTTCCTGATGGGGGATTGTCTGTGGATTTAGAGCAACAATATCTTGAGGCACTGGTGGCTGATTTTGAGACTCAAATTGAAATGGCGCAAGGTCGGTCAATTCATAGCGTATTTATTGGTGGTGGAACACCGTCTTTAATTTCAGCACAAGGTTATCAGTGGTTATTTAGTCAATTAAATGCGCGATTAGACTTTGAAGTAGATTGTGAAATCACATTGGAAGCCAATCCTGGAACGGTTGAACATGATCCATTTGCGGATTATCTTGCCGTTGGCATCAACCGTTTATCATTAGGTGTACAAAGTTTTGATCCTGAGCATTTACAGCGACTGGGTCGTATTCATACAGCGAATAATGCTTTAGATGCAATCCAACAAGCGCGTCAAGCAGGCTTTGAGCGCGTTAATGTTGATCTCATGCATGGTTTACCACAGCAAACGCAAGAACAGGCTTTAAATGACCTTAGATTAGCTGTAGAACAGGGTGCAACACATATTAGTTGGTATCAACTGACCATTGAGCCAAATACGGTGTTCTTTAGAACCCAACCCGTATTGCCACAAGATGAAGTTTTAGAACATATCCAAGAATTGGGTGAGGCTTATTTAAAAGCGAATGGTTATATCAATTACGAAGTCTCAGCATGGCGTAAAGAAAAACCCTCAGCACATAATTTGAATTATTGGAAATTTGGTGATTATTTAGCGATTGGTGCAGGTGCGCACGGTAAGGTAACACGCCCTGATGGTATTTATCGTTTTCAGAAAACCCGTTTGCCGAAAGATTATTTAGCCAAAGTGCCTGCTGATCATGTACAAATGAAACGTATTGATGCAGATGAATTGCCATTTGAATTTATGATGAATGTTTTGCGTTTAAATGATGGGGTAGATGCGAAATTTTATACTCAACGCACAGGGCTTGATTTACAAGATATCAGTGAGACGCTGAATCAATTACGTGACAAAAAACTTTTGGTCGATGATGTAAATCGAATTGCTTGCACAGAGCAGGGACATATCTTTTTAAATTCGGTGTTGGAAAGTTTTTTGTAATTTAAGTACAAGCTTACTTTGAGCAAGGACGCTTAAAGTAAGTAAATATTGTTGTCATCTTTTAGAAAGGTATTTAGCACAAAATAAAAAGCCCCATCATTCATGATGGGGCTTTTTAGAATTTGGTGGGTCGTCCGCGATTCGAACGCGGGACCAACGGATTAAAAGTCCGCTGCTCTACCAGCTGAGCTAACGACCCGATAAGGGTTCAAAACATTAAATGGTGGGTCGTCCGCGATTCGAACGCGGGACCAACGGATTAAAAGTCCGCTGCTCTACCAGCTGAGCTAACGACCCATCTCGTTTTGATGTTGCGTATTCTAGCAACTTATTCAGCTAACACAAGAGGAAATTTAAAAACATCTGCATGATTGTTTATAAAAAGCACGATTTCCTCTTGTTTAGCTAAAAAATAAACTAGAAACGGTACTGATAGCTTTGAATGTTATCAAAGATTTCAGTATTTACATCACTATAGCTGTTTGTACCTGGTAATAAAACCAATAAACGTTCAGATGTTTTGCTTGGGTTAAAGCTATCTTCTTTAAGTTTATTCTTTTGGTATTTAAATGTACCAGTGGTTTCAACTTTTGCTTGAATGCGTAAAAATACTGGAATTGCATAAGATGGTAAGCATTTTTTAAATACATTCACCATAGCGCTTAGATCAGCATCATTGAGTTCTGCGCCATCGACCAACGTGATTGCTGCCATACCTGCACGACCATTGGTATTTGGAATTTCAACACCATACACCACTGCCTCTACAATTTTGTCATATTCGCAGACCATGTTTTCAACTTCAGTTGTAGAAACGTTTTCACCTTTCCAACGGAAAGTATCGCCTAAACGGTCTACAAACTGCGCATGACGGAAGCCGATATCACGAACCAAGTCTCCAGTATTGAAGTATGAGTCGCCCTTGTTAAACACATCTTTTAAAATAACAGATTTGTTCTTCTCTGGGTCTGTATAGCCATCGAAGGGTGATCGGCTAGTGATCTTACCGACGAGTAAGCCGACTTCACCTGTTTTGACTTTTTTACAGTTGCCTTTCTTATCGCGAACCAACTCATTCTTTTCTTTATCGAATTCAACAATTGCATATGGAGTAGGAGAGAAGCCAACTGTATTGTCAAAGTTAAAGATATTACTAAAACCTACATTACCTTCACTTGATGCATAAAGTTCAAGTACTTCTTCTACACCAAATCGTTCTTTGAACTTACCCCAAATATTTGGACGCATCCCGTTACCAATCATTTTGGTGACACGGTGAGCGCGATCTTGTTCGGTGACTGGTGCATCAATTAAGTAACGGCAGAGTTCACCAACATAGCCAATTGCCGAAGCATTGAACTTTTGAACATCTTTCCAAAATGCACTGGTCGAGTATTTACGACGTACAGCAAGCGTTGCACTACCTGCAATTACACCACACCAGCACACCACCACTCCCGTTGCATGGTAAAGCGGTAAGGTAACGTACATCACATCATTTTTACCGAGGTTAAGGATATGTCCATACGTGCCGTAAGCTAGAGTCCAACGGCTGTGTGTGAAAATAACAGCTTTTGGTAGGCCCGTTGTACCAGAGGTATAAATATAAAATAAACCATCTTTACCCGTTACTGTACGTGTGGTAGATGGATTGAATTTAGGAAATTGATCAATTTGTTGCGCCAGATTGACATAACTTTTAGGTGCAATGCCTGCATTTTTTCGTGTTTCTAGATCAGCAAACCAGTGGAAACGATCTTGTGGCACTTTTAATTCTGGGCGAGCTTCATCAATCGCAGCACGGACTTCTTCACCTGCAATCACTGCAATTGGATTAACCAAATTAATGCTATGAGCAAGGACCTTACCGACTTGTGATGTGTTTACGAGTGCGATCGTGACACCAATTTTAGCTAAAGCAACAATCGTAGCAATCAGTTCAGGACGGTTTTCAACCATCACTGCAATTACATCACCTTTTTTAGCGCCAAGCGATAAATAGTAATGCGCAATTTGGTTTGCCCATTCATTCAGTGCTTGGTAGCTGTAACTTTGATCTTCAAATAACAGAGCGATGCCTTGAGGGTTACGCTTGACTGCTTTTTCAAAGGCAATGCCTAAACCAGCAGGTGAAGTTGGCGTTCGTATATATGCTTGTTTAAGTCCATTGAGAATATGAGGTACTTTGGTGATGAAGTTTGGAAGTCTAGTAGCGACATCACTAAGGGTAATAATATCGGTCTGCGTAGTTTGGCTCATATCAATCCTGTTTTATTTTTCGATTAGTCCAAAAATGGCTATCTGTTAGAACACAACCATTAACATCATTGTTGTTAATGCTATTTTTACTGGTAAGTTCCTAGAGCAATCAACCTAATCTGACAAAATAACAAAAAAGCCTAGTCATCGAAATGACTAGGCTTTGCCTTATTGAGTGCAATTTAGCAAATTATTCATTGCCAGTTGTGCTCTTTTTAGGTGGTCTTCCACGAGGGCGACGAGGGCGGCTAGATTTTTCCTTTTCTGCCTTCGCTGCTTCATCCTCTAGTTCTGCTTCAGTTGGCTCAGCTTTTTCAACCGCTTGAACAGTTTCAGTCGTTTCAGAAACCGTTTCAGCTACAATTTCAACTTCAGCTGTTTCAGTCGATGTTACTGGCTCAGAAACTTCAACTGGTGCGGCTTCTGCTGGCGTAACATCAGTGCTGTCTAGTTCTAGTGGTTGTTGCGCTGGTGTGGTCGCTACTGTTTCATCTGCAATAATATGAACGACTGTTTCTGGCACTTCTTCTTTCGATTCAGTACTTTCAACAGGTGCAGCAGTCGTATTTGCAGCGATATGAGCTTCCTTAGCTTGTTCAGCTGCAAGTTTAGCCAAGCGACGACGTTCGCGAGGATCATTTGCAACACGAGTAGCAGGTGCTTCAGGTGGAGTTAGTGCCAATACAGGTGCAGGTTCAACTTCTTCAGTTTGCTTTTGAGTTGGAAGTTCAGCATCACGGGTTACGGGACGTTTTTCTTCAGTAACAGCTTCAACCACTAAAGTGTTTGCATATTGCTCAGCAAACTTCTGTAATGCACGATTAAATGTTGTCACTAAGCCGAATTGCTCAATCAAAATAGTACAGTCTTCACCATATACATGACGAATCAGACTACTCATCGTGTACTGAGCTAACGTTGGAATTTGTGACGGTACAACTTTAGGCACAATGGCTTTAGGCGATGATTGCGAATCACGATGACGACGACGTGAACGTGGATCATTGCTAGCACGTTTTACAGGTGCTGGAGCAGCTTCAGTTGATGTCACTTCTTCAACTTCTGTAGCCACTTGTTCTGTTTGAACAGGTTCAAGGACTTCAGCTTGCTCTACAGCAACAGGTGCTGTTTCAGTTTTTGTAACTGGATTAGCCTGTTGTTGGTTTAATGCAACAATTTCACTCTGACCTTGATCAATATTTACGATCAATGCTGTGTTCATTGGTTCTGCGCGAGGTGCATCAATCACATCAACTTTAATTTGTTGAGGATTCACTACAGTTTCAGGTGTAACCGCAGCAGTTTCATTTAAAACACTTTGGTCACGATGACGGTTTGGTCGATTTGGACGCTGTTGGTTATTACGATCACGACGTGGTAACGCGTTTGTATCATTACCATGTACAGCATCATGATGTTGCTGTTGGTTTTGATGTTCTTGTGGTTGTTGGCGTTTTTGCTGACGCTTTAACTCACGTTGCTCTTGGCGTGATGGTTGCTCTTGACGAGAAGAAGCTTGAACATTTTCTTCCTGCACTTGATTTTGTTGCTCATGTGCATGTGAATGATGTTCACGTTGTTCTTTATGCTTACGTTTCTTCGGATTTTGCGATTGATTTGGGCGATGAGATTTCTCATCCTTCTCAAATGATTCACGTGCTTCTTGTTTCACTGGTGATTGTGAAATATAAGCATTATTTGCAACGGGTGCGACTGCTTCAGTCGTTGTAACAGGTTTGACCTGACCAAATTGACCACGGCTTACCGCACCGTTATTAATCATTTGTTCAATTGATGCTGCTGCATTTTGTGCTGAACGTGATTGATCAGTGGTTTGCGCTTGCTTTTGAACAAATAAATTTTCTAACCAAGCACAAGGACTAGCTGACTTTTGTGCAACTGCTTGTTGTGTTTGTTTAGGTTGAGCTGCTTGCTGTTGTGCAGCTTTCTTTTGCTGCGCTGCGGCATTGTTTTGTGCAGGTGCAGCATGCGTGTGCTCTGCTTCTTCTAAATGCCAGTCAGAAGACTCATAGCCGAGTTCTTTTTCGCTTGAACGTGTTGCTTCGGTACGTTCATAGCTTGATGGTGCAAAGCCATCAGGATTGTACTGGATTTGATAATGTGGGGTTTCTAAGTGCGGGTGAGGCAATATGGTCACACGAACATTTGATGTTTGCTCAAGATATACCAGACTGTGACGCTTTTCATTTAATAAGAATGCTGCGATTTCAACTGGAACTTCAACTTGAACTTCACCTTGACGCTCGCGCAAAGCAATTTCTTCCACTTTACGCATGATTGAAAGTGACAGCGAACGTAAGTCGCGTACCATACCTGTGCCATGACAGCGTGGGCAGACATAACCTGTTGCTTCTTCCAAAGAAGGACGTAAACGTTGACGACTCATTTCCATGAGTCCAAAACGTGACAGTTGACCGAACTGAATACGCGCGCGATCACTTTGTGTCGCTTCACGTAGTTTCGCTTCAACCATACGTTGGTTGCGGTCTTTAGTCATGTCAATGAAGTCGATGACCACTAAACCACCGATATCACGTAAACGAAGTTGGCGTGCGATTTCTTCTGCTGCTTCTAAATTGGTATTTAGAGCCGTTTCTTCGACATCATGACCACGCGTTGATTTCGCCGAGTTAATATCGATTGAAACCAAAGCTTCAGTTTGATCAATCACGATAGAACCGCCAGATGGAAGTTTAACTTCACGTTCATAAGCGGTTTGGATTTGGCTTTCAATGCCGAAATGAGCAAATAAAGGCTCATTCAAGGTATAAGTTTTTAATTTGTCTAACTGACGTGGCATCACTGCTTTTACGAAGTTATACGCTTCGTTGTAGGCTTGTTCACTATCAATCAGGATTTCTGCAACATCATCACGTAAATAATCACGGATCGCACGTGTCACTACACCTGCTTCTTGGTGAACTAACATTGGTGATGGGCCAGAACCTGCTGAACCTTGGATTTGAGCCCAAAGGTCAAGTAAATGTTGCAAATCAAGTTGCAATTCTTCTTGTGTACGACCAATACCCGCAGTACGAACAATGACGCTCATGCCACGAGGTACATTTAAAGAAGATAGAATTTCTTTGAGTTCTTCGCGCACAGAACCTGAAATCTGACGGCTAATACCGCCACCTTTCGGGTTGTTAGGCATAAGTACTAAATAACGACCTGCAAGAGAAATAAAAGTAGAAAGCGCAGCACCTTTGTTGCCACGCTCTTCTTTTTCAACTTGAACCAATAATTCTGTGCCTTCAGTGATGAGTTCACGAATATTTGAAGTTTGACGAGGATCTGCTTTGAAATACGAGTTTGCAATTTCTCGCATAGATAAAAAGCCTTGACGCTGTGCGCCGTACTCAACGAAAACTGCTTCTAAAGAAGGTTCAACGCGAGTGACATGACCTTTATAAATATTTGATTTTTTTTGTTCACGAGTACGATTTTCTAAATCGAAATCGTAAAGACGATTACCAGTAATCAGTGCAACGCGAACTTCTTCGGCGTGGGTTGCATTAATCAACATACGTTTCATGGGTGTGACACCTAATAGTGATGCACACAAACAACTAGCCCGATACTTTTGAGCAAACATCAAATTGGCGCGATCAAGATTCAGAAGCAGCTTTGTATATGATGCTCTGAAACCACTGACTGTAAATATTCAGTTTGTGCTTTGATACGTTTATTTCGATGTCAGCAATAGTGCCTTAATCTTCAGCCTAATGATATTTCATCCATGTTTTGCATCTGTGAAATATCGTTAGACCCAGCATAATCAAAGTTCCTAGACGCTTCACTGGCGGGTGAGCGGTGCATTGGATGGTGACTTTCACTGTCATTAAGCATTGAAGTCGATCCATCTGGAAGTCTCGTGATACGGAATGATCATCGTATCTCTGCTTAGCAGTTCCAATGCATCAACGCTTTAGCCTGAATGCGACATCAGGGAGCAAATTGTCTGATGTGGATCAGTTTACGTTTAATAACCAACAAATTTGTTGGCAACATATTTTTTCTGAACAAACTGTATGTGCTGATGCACAATTAAACGCAACAGTTTGCCATTTTGCCGATATAATAAGCCTTCGGCGTCGGCATAATTCTTTAGGACCTATCCGAGTTGTTGGTGAATATCTCGTCGATTTAAAATTTTATCTAAATAAAATTTCTGATCTGATGCTCACTTACGGTGGTATCCGTGCGCTGAATATATCAAACCTTGCGGCATCTGCCTATGGGCTAAGTTTAGGTTTCTTGTGAAATAACTTAGCTAAATGATCAATTTTTAATCATATTTAGCAAATCTTGGATTAATCGAGCGTATGAATTCTACACAACAATGGCAAAGTGTCACTTGGTTTGACGTGGATGAGCATCAAGACGGGCAGCGAATAGATAATTTTTTATTTACCCGATTAAAAGGTGTACCGAAGAGTCGAATCTACCGTTTGATTCGTGAAGGACAAGTACGTGTAAACAAAAAAAGAATAAAAGCGGAAACACGTTTGAATATTGGCGATCAGATTCGTGTCGCACCAATTCGTTATGAACAAAAGGATGAAAGCGCGGCACCAGTGAGTGATGGCGTGGCGCAAAGCCTGCTTAGTCGTGTGGTTTACGAAGATGAAGGCTTATTGGTCGTGAATAAACCGTCTGGTATTGCCGTCCATGGTGGCAGTGGTGTGGCATATGGTTTAATCGAAGCCTTGCGTGCTGCGACAGGTAAAAAATATTTGGAACTGATCCATCGTATTGACCGAGATACTTCGGGCTTGGTTATGATCAGTAAGAAACGTAGTACCTTAAAACTGCTTCAGGATTTACTACGCGAGCATAAAATTCAAAAAACGTATGCGGCGATTGTCAAAGGACAAGTCAGTTTGGATCAGCAATTGATTGATGCGCCCTTATTGCGTTATGAACTGGCGAATGGCGAACGTCGTGTCCGTGTGACCAAAGACGGTAAGCCGAGTAAGACTGACTGGAAAGTGGTTGAACGTTTTAAGACAGCGACTTTGGTGCATGCGTCACCGCTTTCGGGACGTACCCATCAAATCCGTGTACATGGTTTAAGTATTGGTCATCCTTTAGTTGGTGATGATAAATACGGACACAATACAGACTATAAAGGTCCTGAAGCACGTCGTTTATGCCTACATGCCATGCGTTTAGACATTCCAAACTATCCAAGCATTGAAGCGCCAATGCCAGAAGATATGCAACAAGTGATCAATGAATTGAGAAAGCAGAAATGAGTCAAAATATCGAATTGGTGATTTTTGATTGGGATGGCACTTTATTCGATTCGGTTGGACAAATCGTGGCGAGTTTGCAATATGCGGCGCAGCAGTTTGAGCAGCCTTTAACGAATGAAGCTGCAAAAAGTATCATTGGCTTGGGTTTACCTGAAGTGATGCAAATCTTATTTCCGCAGGTTCCAGATTTGCAGCAAGATATTTTGCAATGCTATGCAGATCATTATGTTGCAAACTCAAAAGGCGATGCATGGTTTAGTGGTGTGGCAGAGTTGTTGGCTGACTTAAAACAACAAGGGATCAAGCTTGCAGTTGCGACGGGTAAAAGTCGTAAAGGTTTAGATCGTGTATTAAGTCAAACCAATAGTCATCAGATTTTTGATATTACCCGTGCAGCTAGTGAGACCAAGTCTAAACCTGATCCATTGATGTTGCAGGAGATTCTTGCTGAGTTGGATGTAGCAGTTGAATGCGCCATTATGGTGGGGGATACCAGTTACGATTTAGAAATGGCAGAAAATCTGAATATGCCACGTATTGGCGTCAGCTATGGGGTGCATAGTATTGAAACTTTGCAACAATACCAGCCTTTAACGATTGCTCATAATGTGCAGGATTTACATGCTTATTTGCAAAGTATATTGGAACGCGCAGCGATTACTGAAAGTTAAGCGATTCACATTATTTGCAAAGATAAGATGGTGAGAAAGCTGATTTTCTCATCATCAATAATAACAATAGGGATAGCATGAGTCGTTCTATTCGATTACTGAATTTATTACAACTACTTCGACAATATCGTTATCCAGTCACCGCACAAGTTTTGGCTGAGCGTTTGCAGATTAGTCAGCGTAGCGTTTATCGTGATATAGAAACTTTGCGTGAACAAGGCGTTCAAATTGATGCAGCGGCAGGATTGGGGTTTCAGCTTAAAGAAGATTTTTTGCTTCCTCCAATGACCTTGAATGAAAATGAAATTGAAGCCATGTTTTTAGCCCTATATTGGCTCAAAAGTATTCCTGACCAAGCTTTGAATGAAGCATCAATTTCAGTGTTAGCAAAATTAAATGCGGTATTACCTGAACATCGGCAAAATTTATTGCAGCAAACCACATTAAGAGCCTTTAACGTATGGCTACCTGTCAATCAAATATTGGTTGAGCAAGTCAGAGTATCGATTCGATCTCAAGTTAAAATTTTCTTTGATTATGTTGATGAACAGCAACGTACCAGTGCGAGAACCGTTTGGCCGTTTGCACTTGGGTATTTTAATGACAAGATTGTGCTCGCTGCTTGGTGTGAATTACGCAATGCTTTTCGAAATTTTCGACTTGATCGTATGCAAAATCTAGGTTTAAGCCAAGAGCTCTATCCACAATTCAAACAACAACTTTTTCAACAATGGTGGACTCAGGAAGTATGCCGTTCGACTACTGACAAAAACTGACAATAAGAACGATTAAATTTTAATAACACCAATAAACAAGGAAATATGAAAAATGGCACTTAAATTTTATACAAATACTCAGTCTCGCGGTATGGTTGTTGATTGGTTGCTCATAGAACTGGGGGTTGCCTGTGAGCGAATAGAAGTGGCTTACCAGACAGAAATGAAGGCACCAGAATATTTAAAAATAAACCCTTTTGGAAAAGTTCCTGTTCTAGTCGATGGAAATATAGTGATTTATGAGCTTGGAGCAGTGTGTGCATATTTGACAGATAAGTTCGCGGATAAGGGCTTAGCACCAGCACTCAATGATCCTAAGCGAGGGTTGTACTATCGTTGGCTTATGTTTATTTCTGGACCTTGGGAAGCAGCATCGACCAACAAAATGTTGGGTGTAGAGATAAAATCTGATCAGAAAATGTTTGTTGGTTATGGTGATTATGAAGAAGCTTATCATGCCTTTATTCAGGGCTTAAATGAGGCTGATCCATATTTATGTGGGCAACAATTTACCACAGCAGATGTGATGGTTGCAGCAATGTTATTTTGGCAGTTGAAAATTGGTCAAATACAGACTCATCCCGTAATAGAACAATATTTAGAAAATGTAAAACAGCGTGAAAGTTATCAAAAATTTGTAGCGTTTTTTAGTGATCCAGCCTAAGTAGACAAATAAAAAGCCGATTTAAATCGGCTTTTTTCTTAGCTTGCATAAAGTGCTAACTGTTCTAGCTCGAAAACTTGTCTAATTTCTTCCAAAAATTGTTCTGCTGCTTGGCTTGGTGAGGTTCGATGGAAACTCATAAATACATCGAGACTCGGCAGAGGGTAGTTTAATGGGCGAACAACGATTTGATCCGTCGCAAGTGCTTGCATATAAGAAGGTAAAATCGCGCAACTCAAACCACTATGTACTGCTTGAATACATTCAGCGATCGTGTTGGTTTCGTTGACCGATTTAAATTTAATTCGATGCTGATCGCTGTATTTCAGAATCGTTTGAGCCAATGGTTGAGAAATTTTATGTGATAGAATGGTCAGTTCCAATCCATTCAGTTGTTCAATATTTAATGCATTAAACTCCACTAAAGGATGCTGTTTCGGCAAGATAAAAATTAACGGTTCTTTCAAAACCAATTGACTGGCAAAATATTCATTTTGAAAGTCTTGATTAATAAAAATAATGTCTAAATCACCTTTTTTTAATTCTGCGATTTGATCACTTTCTTTTAAGTTTAATGTGTTGATTTGCAGTTTAGGGGTTTTTATACGTAACCTAGGGAAAATGTAGGGAAAAATTCTAATTTCAGCAGAAGGTACAAATCCGATTCTTAGGCATTGTACTTTTGCTGCCGCAACTTGTCGCGCCATAGTAATGGCTTTGTCCGCTTGGGTTAAGGTTAAGCGTGCTTGTTCTAAAAAAACCAGACCTTCCTCAGTTAATTCAACTTTACGTTTGGTGCGATAAAATAATTGAACACCAATATCATCCTCTAAGTCTTTGATTTGTTGGCTTAAAGAGGGTTGAGCTGTATGTAACTTTAGTGCAGCCTTGCTGAAACTAAGCTCTTCTGCAACCGTAATGAAGTAGCGTAAATGACGTAATTCCATTAGACTGATCCAAATATGTCTTACTATTATTGTAAAGTATGGGTGTTAGAAAGTACTTCTCGATGTCCATTATATAATAGCTGTTTTTGTAAACAATATACTTTATCTTAAAATATAAAAAATGTATTAGAAAAATAAAAAAACTATATAAGCTAAATAGTGGAAAAGTTTGATATGTACCCTAAAATTGTATTGACTCGACTAGATAAAATCAGCATAACTAACAAGCTTATGTTAGGATCAAGTTCGATTGTTGAGAGGTGGTTAAACCCTCTAAAAAAATCATACAATTAGATTGATTTTAAAAGTTAGAGTAAAGGACTGCTCATTATCCCAATTCTATCGGAATTTTGTGCGATTTAATTCCAGCAAAGAAGAAGTACATGAAAGATAAGCCGACATTAACCTATCAATTGCCGACCAAATCTTGCTTGAGCCATACTTGGGGAAAACCTCCATTTCCGCATGAGTCTTCTGACCATTGTGGCATTGATCGCTTTTATAACTTGGAAAAACCGCTCACGCCTTTTGATCGTAAGGGTTTATTTAAATGGCTAGCGACACGAAAATCTTATACTTGGAATGTTGATCGTGCGCATGAAGCTAATTTGCGTAATCAAATGCTTGAGTTACCACAGAATAGACCACACGCAGATTTAAATAATTGGCAGATTTGGTTTGTAGGACATGCAACGGTTCTGATCCAAATAGGCCCTTACAACTTCTTAACCGATCCTGTTTGGTGTGACTATGTTAGCCCAAAGCAAGGTCAAGGCCCGCAACGAGTTTGCCCAGCAGGGATCGCTTTAGAAAAGCTTCCAACGATTCATGCAGTACTATTAAGCCATAATCATTATGACCACATGGACTTGGCTACGTTGGAGTGGCTGCATCAGAAATTTAAAATGCCGATTTATACGGGTTTAGGTAATGGTTACTACTTAGCAAAACATTTACATGTGATTGAAATGGATTGGTGGCAAGAAATTCCTTTTCATGACGAAATCAAGATAGCCTATACCCCAGCACAACATGCTTCTGGACGTGGAGCACGGGATCAAAATAGAGCTTTGTGGGGTGGTTTTTCGCTTCTAGCAAAGACAGGACATTGCTTCTTTGCGGGTGATACAGGTTACGCAGGGCATTTCAAAAAAATTCATGAACGCTATGGTGATGCACGTATTGCATTATTACCCATAGGTGCTTATGAGCCACGAAAGTTAATGCGATATGTGCATATGAATCCACAAGATGCTTTTCACGCTCATTTAGATTTACATGCGCATCGTTCATTGGCCATTCATTTTCGTACTTTCCAACTTACTGATGAAGACCGCAATGCTCCTGAACATGAGTTACAACAAGCAATGAAATCCTCATCTAAATTAGTCAATCCATTTTATTGTATTCGTGAAGGACATTTCATTCGGGCTTAGTGTGAGTCTTTGCGTTGAGACACCAGATTGAAATCAGCGAAAGACTCCCTAATGCAATATTCATCACGACGGGATTAAATGCTTGGTAAATTTGATTTGGGTAAATGAATAGAATCAAAATAAATAACCCAACTAAACTCAAAATGCTGAGCCAGTGCAAATATTGATGTCTTATAAACAGAAAGAGAATACCAAAAATGATCTCGCCAATCCCTGAAAGCGAGACTAACCATGGTATATACACATCAGGAATATGTAATTGTTGCCAAACGTATTGTTCACCCTCTACCTGAAAAATTAATTTAGGAATTAAACCTTGATAAATCCAAAGAAAGGCAATAATCAGCTGACAGAATTTTAAAATCTGTGCAATTGTAAGTTCAGCATTTCTCATCTTAAAACATCATCCAATAAGAAATGCTGTTTATCACTCGCTTGAATCACATAACAATCTTCAGTCTTACCAAAAAGTTGATAACGATTAAGGGCAATACGTCGATAAGTAAAGTCACGTACAAATTTTGGAACAAACTTGCCATATCGTAATGTATTGTAAGGAAAATCAAGGGATTCCATCACACGTAAGAAAGCCGTTGATTCAGTGAATAATTGTCCCTTCTCAAGTAAGAGCATGGTTTCAAAATAGTCAGTTGGAAAATGATATTTTTTTAAGATCTGTTGCCCCAAATCTGATTGCACAGAAACGAGTTTGAATTGATAACGTGGATCATGCTTGATCATAAAATTTGCCCATGCTGAGCAAAGAACACATTTCGCATCGAATAAGATCAGATTATAGCTTTGGATGAGTTGATCTAATTGTTTTGACATGATTATTTTTCTTAAGAAATTGACTAAATTGTTACCCAAGTTCATAAAAAAAGCCATCCGAAGATAGCTTTTTATTTGGATGTTTTAGGGTTTAAAGAAAGCTTGGTAAGTGACGAGCAGGGTCAGTCTCACGGGCAGCTTGCGCATCAGCAACAGTCATACCAAGTGCTTTTGCAACACCTTCACCATAAGCAGGGTGACATGTATAGCAATTGCGGATATGACGATACTTGATAAAGTCCAACGCGTCGCCCATCGCGCGTGCAGTATTGCCAAATAAGGCATCTTGCTGTTCAGATGTCATCAATTCAAACAAAGCACGAGGCTGACTGAAATAGTCATGATCATCTTCACGATAATCCCAGAAATCTGCATCGCCATTGATTTCCAATGGTGGTTCTTTGTACTGCGGCTGTTCTTGCCATTGGCCGAAGCTGTTGGGTTCATAATGTGGTAAACCACCATAGTTGGCATCAATGCGACCTTGACCATCGCGGTGATTACTGTGAACAGGGCAGCGAGCAGCATTCACTGGAATTTGTTGATAGTTCACACCTAAACGGTAACGTTGCGCATCCGCATAGTTAAATAGACGTGCCTGTAACATACGGTCAGGTGAAACGCTAATACCTGGCACTAAGTTACTTGGTGCAAAAGCCGACTGTTCAACATCTAGGAAGAAGTTTTCAGAGTTGCGATTGAGTTCAAACTCACCAACTTCAATCAGTGGATAGTCGCCATGAGGCCAAACTTTAGTTAAATCGAATGGATGATATGGCACTTTCTCTGCATCTTGCTCTGGCATGACTTGTACGAAAAGCGTCCATTTTGGATAGTCTTGACGTTCGATGGCATCGAATAAATCGCGTTGATGGCTTTCACGGTCTTGACCGACCAATTCACCTGCTTCTGCATCGGTTAGGTTTTTAATTCCTTGTTGCGTTCTAAAGTGGAATTTCACCCAGAAACGTTCATTGGCTGCATTAATGAAACTATAGGTATGACTACTAAAACCATGCATATGTCGGTAGCTAGCAGGGATACCGCGATCTGACATTACAATCGTGACTTGATGCAGGGCTTCTGGCAATAACGTCCAGAAATCCCAGTTATTGGTGGCACTACGGAGATTGGTTTTTGGGTCGCGTTTTACTGCTTTGTTGAGATCTGGGAATTTGCGTGGATCACGTAAGAAAAATACAGGGGTATTATTACCCACCATATCCCAGTTACCTTCTTCAGTATAAAATTTTAAGGCAAAACCACGGATATCTCGTTCAGCATCTGCTGCGCCACGTTCACCTGCAACAGTGGTAAAACGAGCAAACATTTCTGTTTTTTTGCCAATTTCGCTAAAGATTTTAGCGCGAGTATATTGAGTAATATCATGGGTAACTGTAAATGTACCGAATGCACCAGAACCTTTAGCGTGCATACGACGTTCAGGAATCACTTCACGGACAAAGTTGGCAAGTTTTTCATTTAGCCATAAATCTTGGGCTAATAAAGGACCCCGAGCACCTGCTGTCATACTATTTTGATTATCCACCACGGGTGCACCAAAATCAGTGGTTAAGTGGCTATAAGGACATTTTTTATCGTCTTGGCTCATGTTCTATCTCCATCAAGATGACCTGTGAGCTGGGTCATCCGAACTGTTTGACCGTTCAAAGATATGAATGTTTAACCGTATCAGCTACAAAATGGGTATCAAAAATGAAGATGCCTAAATTGATTTTTAATGATGAGGTTTACATCCTTTGTATTTTTACTCTAGGTTGATGAAAGTTTTTTTTCCAATGGATTAAAGTTGATGTCATAAATGCTTTATCCGATTGAAGCTGTTTAAAGCTTAAAGATCAACTGAGTTTTTGTAGATATGAAATTTGTTAAGAATAGATAAAAGATAATGGAAAAATAAAGACTTACTGGATTGCTAGGTTTTAACTAGAAGTAGGAAAAAAGCTGACATTCAGAAACAAGCTTTGATTAATTTCTTTCATTCAGAGACATCTTTGCCATGTTGGAGTTATGTAAAATCACCTAAAAATAGCCATTTGAGAATGCGTTCGTTTAATCTTTTTTGACGTAAATGAGCCGATTTAGTACCTGTTTTTATATTCAGTTTTGATATCTAAGAACATAAACTCGGTTGGAGATATGTAAAACCCCATGATATTAAAATTTGCTATGTTATTTTGAGCTTAATTTTGCAGAGATTAAAACAAATGAAGAAATTAGTGCTCGGTTTAGGGCTATCTTTAACCGTCTTAGCAGGATGTACATCTATTATGCCGCAGTCAGATCAAACTAAAGCGGATGCAGCTCAATCACTCAGTGTTGAATTTGTGGGACAAGGTACTTATAACGTTGTGCAACAACAAGGTACGGTTCGTTTATATGCGGTTGAAAACCGTATGGCAGATGTTCCAGCGACCTTAATCACACAAAAGAAAATACAAGTATCTCAGGTGCCTTTTACAGTTGATTTGAATATTCCTGCAAATCATCGTCAAACTATTCAGCCATCAGTTCGAGATAATACAGAATTGAATTACTATATTACATGGGAACCTGATGTTAAAAATTTAACTGGTAAAGATCTGATTGCAATTGATTATGATCGTAAATTCCCAGCGGTTAGCCTGAATAAAACCAAACAACAGATCTATTTACGACAGAATTAATAAATACTGAAAAATAAAAAAGCGATCAACTAAATGATGATCGCTTTTTTATTTTCTACAATCATGTTAACTGACTAAACGATTTGATTTGACCATATCTGCAAGGCCATGAGTTTTAAAGTAGTGTTCAAGCCAACTTTTGATGACCAGAGGGTTATTCATGTGTAAAACATCATCTAAGAGTTGTTTTGCATCACTCATTGGGACATGACAAATCGCTTTACGAACTCTTAATATATTGCTAGAACTCATGGAAAGTGTATTGAAACCCATCGCCATCAGTAGAATGGCAGATAATGGATCTCCTGCCATTTCACCACAGACACTGACTGGTTTTTGATAGATATGGCAATCTTCTACCAAACGGTTTAAAGCACGTAATACAGACGGATGAAAGTGCGAATATACGTTAGCAACATGAGGATTGTTACGATCAACAGCCAATAAATATTGGGTTAAGTCATTTGAACCAACTGAAAAGAAGTCGACCAGCTCCGCAAACTCACCAATTTGTAAAAGTACACTCGGTACTTCAACCATGATCCCAATTTTAGGCTTAGTGATTTTGACTTGCTCTTCTTCTTGAACAGCAATCCAGTCACGTTCTAATAAATAAAGAACTTCCTCAACTTCACTGACGCTGGTGACCATGGGTAATAAGATATGTAAATTATTTAAACCAATACTGGCTTTTAGCATCGCACGAATTTGCGCTGAGAAAATTTCAGGATGATCCAGAGTAAAGCGAAGACCACGCCAACCTAATGCCGAGTTTTCCTCTTCAATACTAAAATAAGGCAAATCTTTATCAGCACCGATATCGAGAGTTCGCATAATCACGGGCTTATTGGCAAAATGGCTCAACTGCTGACGATAGATGGCACGTTGTTCTTCTTCACCTGGGAAGCGTTCGCGTAGCATGAACGGAATTTCACTACGATATAAACCAACGCCTTTTGCACCACGTTGCACCCCACGAACCACATCAATCATCAAACCTGTATTGACGAACAACGGAATAGAAACACCATCAGGTGTAATTGCATCCTTGGTTTCGTATTGCTTTAAATCTTTTGCGATTTGTTCTTCTTCTTTCTGGACTTCTTTATAACGTTGACGCAAACGACGTGGTGGATTAACAAAGATACGCCCTTGATAAGCATCGACAATCATTTCAATGTCATCAAGCGTGGTGATGGGTAACTCAGTCACACCGACAACAGTTGGAATACCTAACGCACGTGCAACGATCACCATATGTGAATTCGCTGCACCTTCAGAAGTCACAATCGCAGCGATTTTATCAACAGGAAGTTCAACTAAAGCCGCCGTGCTAATTTCCTCACCAATTAAAATACTGTCTGGGCTAAGTTCACGGTGACTCGAATCATTTTCTTGTAAGCAGGCTAAAATACGGCGACCGAGGTCTTTGAGATCAGAGACGCGTTCACGTAAGTAATCATCTTCCATTTGTGCAAAAAGCGCTACATGCTTATCAATGACTTTACGAACCGCACCTTGTGCCCAACTACCTGCACGAATATGATCTTTGATTTCACTTGGCAATACATTTTCATCTAACATTCGTAAAAATACGCTAAATAATGCGCGTTCTTCTGACATCAATGAATCTTGCATTTTCTCATCTAGAGATTGGATATCTAAACGTACTGCTGCAATCGCTTGATCTAATAGGTCAAGTTCATCACTGATATCTTCAGCCTCACGATCGGGAATTGCAGCAAGATCGGCTGGGGGATAGAGCACGATGGCACGACCTAATGCAATCCCTCCAGCACCTGAAACCCCTTGGAATGTTTTGTAAGATGAACCACTGGTCGGTTTGCGGAAAACATCAATATTTCCGACCGCATGCGCATGGGCAATTACCCCTGAGAGTTGCGCACATAAGGTGACCAAAAATGATTCAGCCGCTTCACTAAAGTCTTGAGACTCTTTATTTTGAACAACTAAAACGCCCATCACTTTACGGCGATACATCACGGGTACGCCAAGAAATGAGTTAAATAGCTCTTCACCTGTTTCGGGCAAATAAGCAAAGCGTTCATGCTTAGGTGCGTTATCTAGGTTTACAATTTCTTCACGTTTACCGACTAAACCGACGAGGCCTTCACCAACACTCAAAGAAACGTGTCCAACAGCTTCAGGTTTTAAACCCTTTGAAGCCATGAGCACATAGCGTTTGTTTCGTTCATCCAATAAATAAATGGAGCATACATCTACATGCATCGCTTCAGCTACATGATTGACCATAATGTCCAAAGAATCATGCAAACTGACGGACGCATTAATTTCTTGCACAATGCGTCTAAGCGTGTCGAGTTGCATGTTTGACATGGATGTTTACTCCAATTTATAAATCGTTATCGGTCTAGTTATAACAGCTCTATGATCAAAAATCATTGCTTAAAGTGATGATTTGTTGACGATTAACGCTACGGTAATTGTAAACACAATTCCATCATGGCTCTGCGGTAAACATCTCTTTTGAAGTTCACTACTTGACCTAATGGATACCAGTAACTCACCCATTGCCATTGATCGAACTCGGGTGGGTCTGATAGATTTAACTGAATATGATGCGGCGATGCCGTTAATTTCAGTAAAAACCACTTTTGCTTTTGTCCAATACATACCGGATCAGAATCTGACCGAATGTACCGATGTGGCAAACGATAACGCAGCCAACTTTTAGTCTGCGCTACTATTTGGACGTGTTCGGGCAATAAACCGACTTCTTCTCTCAGTTCACGATAAAGTGCCTGTTCAGGGGTTTCTCCAAACTGGATCCCTCCTTGTGGAAATTGCCAGGCATTGTGACCAATGCGCTTTGCCCATAAGACTTGTCCATCATCGTTTGCCAAAATGATCCCGACGTTGGGTCGGAAACCTTCTGAGTCGATCATTTGGCTACCTAAATTTTGTCTATATCGTTGACTTTGATCTCGGGGACAGTCACTCTTCACGTCCAACTCGAAAAAGGTCAAAGTAAAATGTTTAAAATTGCTATGATCTTAACGAATTTTTAGTGACTTACGGAAATAGATTTACGTTTTTTTTCTTTAATTTGCATTTAAATGAGTATTTATATGAAATTGGCTTTGTTTGATTTAGATCACACCCTGTTAAATACCGATTCTGACCACTCATGGGGTGAGTTTTTAGTGAATGAAGGTTTGGTTGATCCAGTTCATCATCGTCAAATGAATGATAAATTCTACGAGGACTATAAGGCAGGACAACTTGATCCGATTGCCTATAATGAATTTGTCTTTGAATTTTTGACCAAGCATGACAATACTTATTTAACTGAACTACACCAGTTGTTTATGCAAAAAGTGATTCGTCCCCAAATGCGTCCGAAAGGTTTTGATGCAATTAAAAAGCATCAAGATTTAGGTCATGCGATTGTTGGGATTACTGCAACCAGTGATTTTATTACGGCTCCGATTTTTCGTGAATTTGGTATTACTGAAATTATTGCCACCAATGCCGAAGTTCTTGATGGGAAGTATACGGGTAAGGTGACAGGTTTACCTTGTTATCAGAAAGGTAAGCTTGCTCGTTTAGATCAATGGTTACAGGGAAGAGCAGTTGATGAGTCTTGGGCGTATTCAGATTCAATCAATGATCGTTTCCTGCTTGAATATGCAACTCATGCAATTGCAGTGAATCCTGATGATCGTTTAGAAAAATTGGCGCAAGATCAAGATTGGGATATTCAAGACTGGTCGATTTAAGCGAAGAATATAAAAAATGTTAAACATATTGAGCTGTTCGATATGTTTAATATAGTAAATAAGAACAATGTATTGGATATAAAAAATGAAAGATCATCCACAGGAAAACGAACCTAGCAAACAGCCAAAATGTAAACAGGTTTGCGCAGCATTTTTTGGTGAATTGGTGGGACAACTTCTACCATACGGCGCTTTTTTTCTCATCGCCAATGTTTATTTTGCTTATATTGTTTTTGGTGTCGGCGCATTATTTTTAATTTTACCTTTTGCAATGCTGATTTATTATGCAGCAAAAAAGTATGTGCAAAAACAAAATGCACATGACAAAAATCATAAATTGAGTGAAAAATAAAAATTATTTATCTGATCCATTCAATTTATTGTTATAACACTACTGAATTTATGTCGGGGGTGTTATGAAAAAACAACAAATTAAACTGCCAAAACAACTTTGGACAGAAGACTGCATCGATCTTACTCGGCATAGTTATCAAGGTAAGTTACTGACAAAAACCGAAGGTTTTAAATTAGGAAAAGCGCAACGTCAAAAAGTTTCACGTGAACAGTTGTCACAACTATCGCAACGACCTAAAGGTCTAACGGCTTTAAATATCTATGATTGGAGTAACCAAGGACGTTTAGAGCAACTTAAACCAATTCGTGCCAAGCGTATGAGTGTTTCTCCATTTACCTATTATCGTGGTATGCCTTCTTTAATGTTGTTTGATCAAGCATGGGAGCAGTTTAACTCAGGTTTATTCCAGCAAATTTGTGGGGATTGTCATTTAAGCAATTTTGGTGGTTTTGCTAGCCCTGAACGTAATCTGTTATTTGGAATTAATGATTTTGACGAAACTTTAGTTGCGCCATTTGAGTGGGATTTAAAACGTTTAGCAACCAGTTTTGTGATTGCAGCACGTGATATTGATCTTGCTGATAAAGTGGGTTTAAAAGCCATTAAAACCATGCTGAATAGTTATCGCCAACATCTACTGCAAAATACTGAATTATCACCGCTACAAGTTTGGTATGACAAGGTCGATGCCACGACATTACTAGAGAATACGGAATGCCGAAAGCTCAGAAAGAAAAGAGAGAAGCATCTTGATTCAGCACAAAAGAGAAATGCACATTCGGTTTTGCCAAAGTTAACTGAAAAAAATGAGGATACAGGTTTTAGGCATTTTATTGATGACAAACCACTTTTATGGCACCCTCAGACAAATGAACCTTTTGCCCACAATCTTGATCAATTCTTTTCATGTTATCGAGATTCATTGAAATTTGATCGACAAATTTTACTTGATCGTTATCAACGTACAGACGTTGCACTCAAAGTGGTTGGGGTGGGGAGTGTTGGAACACGATCGGCGATTGCTTTATTTCAGGATGCAGATCGAGAGCCTTTGATCTTGCAAATGAAAGAAGCTAATCCTTCAATCTTGAGCCCTTTATTCCTTGAAAAAGTGAAACATGAAGGTGAGCGTGTCATACATGGTCAGCAGTTGATGCAAGCGGCAAGCGACATTTTCCTCGGTTTTTCTACCTTAGAAAAACATTTCCATGTGCGTCAGCTCCGTGATATGAAAATCTCAGTTGATTTAGCGGATATGGATGATGACTATTTTTATGAATATGCCGAAAGTTGTGGCTTAGCTTTAGCGCATGCGCATGCAAAAGCAGGAAATGCTGATGTTTTGATGGGTTATCTCGGTGAGGGAAGCACCATTGTAGAAGTCTTACAACAGTATGCAACACAATATGCAGAGCGCAATTTGAATGATTATCAGCAATTTATGAACGAGATAGCAGATGGCAAGCTTCAAATCGCTGGGGATGAAGCACTTTAAAAATAAGTAGCCAGTTATAGATTTATCGAAATAATTTAAAAGGTTTAAGAAGATGTTTAATAAAATTATGTCAGGTTTGGGTGTGCAAGGTGTGACTGTGGAAACACGTTTGCATAATCCAACTTTACAAGCGGGTGGAACATTAGAAGGGGAAATTAGTTTTAAAGGCGGCTCATCTGATAAAGAAATCAATAGTTTGTATTTACAATTGATGACCATCGCCGAAGTTGAGTCAGGAGATCATGAATTTAATCAGCCTTTGATCTTGGATCAGTGGTTAATCAGTTCAAATTTTTTATTAGCTGCACATCAATCCCATCATATTCCATTTACGATGCAGTTACCTGAGGAGACGCCGATAACAGAGGTATCTTGTCGCCGTAATGGGACTCGCGTTTGGATCAATACACATATGGATGTTGATTGGGGACTAGATGCAACTGATCGTGATTATTTAAGCGTGTTACCAACACCAACCATGCAAGTGTTTTTACAAGCAATGCAACAATGTGGCTTTGTCTTATCGAGTGTAGATGTAGAAAAAGGACAACTCACGGCACGTAATTTTCGATCAACGATTGGTTGCTACCAAGAATTAGAGTTTGTTTCTTCACATCTTTTTAGTGGCTTTAATGAGGTTGAAGTGTCATTTGTTGCAGAAGCACATCAAACGCATGTGATGTTAGAAGTGGATCGAACCTTGCGTTCAGATCAGCTATTGACAATGACACTTCCAAATCAGCAATTAGATGTGGATCAAGTGACGCAACAAATTCGCCGTTTGTTAAAAATAGGATAATCTATATCATCGATGCCTCCCATAATTATTGGGAGGTTTTAATGTCATATAACTGTCATCTTTTGTTCTTAAGATGACAGTATGAAAATAAAAACAAATCAGGAAGAACAGACTTCCAATATGCTTGATGCATTACTCAAATTAAAACGCCAGCAACCTACGATCAAAACACGCTGGATCATGTTACCCATCTTAGTCTTATTGGTCATGTATAGCTGGCAACAGCAATTTTTTACGGCTTGGGTGTTAATTCCATTCATTTGGACCGTGATTGTTGTGAATCAGGCGCTAATTGCTCGAACGAGACGAGACAAATTAGAGAGGATTGAGCAACTCAAAATTGATCCGATGTTTTGGAATAAATTAAAACAACAGTATCCCGAACTGAGCTTAAAACAACGTCGACTGATTGAACTTGGATTTAAAGATTACTTAGCATTACATGTGATGCAAAAACAAGCCTATGCCATGCCATCACATGCAGTCGATGCTTTATGGCATGTGATGTTGCAATATCCGATCCAATATCAGCAATTATGTGAGCAAACCATAGGTCGAACGTTGAATCATAGCCCTTATGACGGAACAACGAGACCAGAAGAACAAGCAAAGCAATTATTTGAAGCTTGGAAATATAGCTGTATGTTACATGGATATAATCCAAGCAATACAATGCAATTGCCACGACTATTTACGGTTGATCAGGTGTTGGGTTGGGAAAATGGACAATCGTTTGAACTGGCGCAAATGACCAAAGATTTTGCAAAATATATGCAAGATCAATCATCATCTTCATCCAGTTGTGGCAGTAGCTGTAGCAGTTGTGGCGGAGGCGGTGATTAACTTAGCTTTAGCTAGCCTAGCCAAGTTGCATCATATTAATTAATTCTTCCGCCGCTTTAGATTGAATCCGTGCAGGATGCCACACCATACCCAGTTGGCGTTGCATATCGAGATTCAGATCAAGTTGTTTTAAATCTTGATTCACCAATGTTTTAGGTAATACCGACCAACCTAAACCAATAGAAACTAACATCCTGATTGATTCTAAAGGATTGTTGCTCATGCTGATTTTAGGTTTTAAGCCTTTTTTTTCAAATTCAGCCAATGTGATCTGACTGGTATAGGTATGTGCGGCGGGTAAGAGGCTTGGATAAGCGATTAAATCTTCTAATGTGAGTTGTGTTTGTTGAGCCAATGGATGAAAGGGTGATGCGACAAAAACCAAAGGGTCATTCCATATTGTCAAATAGTTGAGGCGATCATCTCCAACTGGCGGCAAAGTTAAAAATGCCAATTCGAGTTCACCTGCTAAAACTAGTTCATGGGCTTGCTCTGAATCAACGAAATGCACATCTAACCTGACTTGTGGAAAACATTGCACAAAGTTCTTCAATGGTTCTGCCAAATGATGTAGTCCAATATGATGGCTCGTCCCAATTTTTAAACGACCCTGTACCTGATTCTGCTCATGGCTGAGAGTATGGTGAATTTCGCCCAGTTCATTGAGCCATGTTCTCACTTTCGGTAATAAAGAATGTGCTGCATGGGTCGGTTGAATACCGCGTCCTGCGGATTCAAATAGTTTTACTCCAAAATATTCTTCAAGCGTATGAATGCGTTTGGTTACCGCAGGTTGAGTAATAAAAAGTTGTTCAGCTGCTAAAGAAATTGAACTGGTTTCCATGACTTTGACAAATGCTTCAAAAGCAGCGAGATTCATATTGATTTATCCAAGAGCATTCTAAAATTTAAGGTAAGTCGTTATTGAGTGAGATTCAACTAAAAACGATTCCAAATCTTTTCATGGAAGAAAAAAGCAAATGCCTGTACGGTCGGTTCAAGTAAGCTCAAGGTTGCAGACATGAGCAAGTTTCCTGTAATGGCATAGGCGACCAACATGGCAACACTAATATGGAGAATATAGTAACTCAAGGTTTTCTTTAACGTTCGTTGATTGTTGAGTACAAATTGCTGGATGTTTGACATGATGCTCACCAAATAAATTTTATTTATATAAATAATAATCATTATCATTTGAAATGTAAAAAGGAAATTTCGATTTATGATGATTGGATTTATAAATAACGAGATGAGTCACTAAATACTTATGGTGAAAGATTAGATCTTTCATTTGAAGTGGGAGAGTGGATAAGCTGAATTTCACCTTGTTTATTCTGTTAAACTTTACCTATTAGGCAATAGAGAGTGGATTACGTGCCTAGACTTGCAGATTCAAATAATTTTGCACCAGAGTATGCTTCTAAACTATGAATACGTTTAGTAACCGTAAACTGGGGAATAAACAGTTTTTCTGTTGTAATGGAGATCAAACCTGTTTCCATGACTTTTACGAATGCATCAAGAGAGGTAATATTTATAAATACCCATATTTAGCAATTCCTTGTTGAGTCGTCTTATAAAAAATGAATATGGAAAACCATTTATATTAAGGAAAATTTAATTCTACTTGTAACAGGCTAACCCAAACGCGTGTTTTGGGTTAGTTTTAATATGAAATTTTAGATTGAGCTTAAAGCATTTGTTTTAAACTCGCTGATACATTCATCTGCATGTGATTTAAGTGCAGCTTTTAATACAGCAGCATTATTTGCAATTAACTGGTCATAAGATGGTGAATTTTTTTTGTCATCTTGGTTTTTTGAACAACTGCTCTCAGCAAGGACTTTTTGACTTTTGGTATCAATTAGTCTTAGTTTTGCAGCGTATAAAACTCGATAGTTATTCCAATCTGAAGTGTAGTAAATAGACTGCCAGTAGGTTGTTTGAACATCTAATAAAATATCTGCACCTTTGTATTGTTCAGCAAGTGTTTTAACATTATTCGTATTCGTCATAGATGTGCTTGTTGTGATATGCGTTATTCCTAGCTGATTCTCTAGTGTTTTTGCTAGTTCATTGGCGATATAGATCGCAGGATCTTCTACTTGATTTTCATTAATGATCTTATTGCCACTAGATATCTGAGCAGCTACTCCAAGAAGACCAAACTGTACATTTAATGCCGTAGTTGCTAAGAAATATGGTTTCTCTCGTTTAGAGATAATCACGGATGTGGGATTTGATGCTTTTACAGCATTTATATTAAGTTTTTGAGTTTGGGTGCTTGCACATCCAGTCGATAGGGCTACAAATATAAGAAAAGATGGGAGTATAAGTTTTTGCATTGATTTTGTATCCTGAAAGCGTAAGTTGTTTTATAAATTTCTGAAGGATTATACAAAGTTAGTTATTTCGGGGTTAACTATTTTTATGAGTTATTATAGACGCATGTGCATTTTATCTAATGGTTGATCTATATAAAGCACATTAAAATTTATCAATAAAATCATTCCAAAAAGTTTGATAACTAATAAAAATGATAAATTAGATTTATGTGAAAGCATTGCTATAATAAATTTAAGATTTAGTTACCCAGTCCTATGACAAGCACGTTGGAGAGCGACGACATGGCAGGCAAGACATTATATGACAAATTGTGGGATGACCATTTAGTTAAGCAACGTGATGATGGTTCAAGCTTGATTTATATTGATCGTCATTTATTACATGAAGTGACTAGTCCTCAAGCATTTGAAGGCTTACAACTTGCTGATCGTCAGCCATGGCGTTTAAGTGCCAATGTCGCAACACCTGACCATAACGTTCCAACTTCTAAAAAAGAGCGTGAGCAAGGCATTGCTGGAATCGAAGATGATACGTCTCGTATCCAAGTTCAAACTTTAGATGATAACTGTAAGACCTTTAATATCACTGAATTTGGTATTAATGATATTCGTCAAGGTATCGCCCACGTGGTAGGGCCAGAGCAGGGTTTAACTTTGCCGGGTATGACCGTGGTATGTGGCGATTCACACACTGCGACACATGGTGCTTTTGGTTGTTTAGCGCATGGTATTGGAACTTCTGAAGTTGAGCATGTGTTGGCAACGCAGTGTTTAGTACAGAAAAAATCAAAAAACATGTTGGTTCGTGTTGATGGCGTGTTAGGCAATGGCGTGACATCGAAAGATGTAGTGTTGGCGATTATTGGCAAGATTGGAACAGCTGGTGGTACAGGCTATGCCATCGAGTTTGGCGGTCAAGTGTTCCGTGATATGTCGATTGAAGGTCGTATGACCGTATGTAACATGGCAATCGAAGCGGGTGCTCGCGTAGGTATGGTTGCTGTTGATGACAAAACCATTGCTTATGTGAAAGATCGTAACTATGCACCGAAAGGTGAGCAGTGGGATCAAGCCGTAGAATACTGGAATACCTTACATTCGGATGAAGATGCAGTATTTGATGCGGTTGTCGTCTTAAATGGTGCAGAGATTGAACCACAAGTGTCTTGGGGAACTTCTCCTGAAATGGTGATTCCAGTTTCACAAGCTGTACCAACTTTAGAACAAGCCAAAGATGATGTGCAACGTAATGACTGGACACGTGCTTATCAATATATGGGTTTAACTGCTGGTCAAGCATTGTCTGATATTCAATTGGATCGTGTCTTTATTGGTTCATGTACCAATTCTCGTATCGAAGATATTCGTGCTGCGGCAGATGTCGTGAAAGGGCGTAAAGTTGCATCTAGTATTAAACAGGCGATGATTGTCCCGGGTTCAGGTTTGGTGAAGCAACAAGCTGAACAAGAAGGTTTGGATCAAATTTTCTTAGAAGCAGGTTTTGAATGGCGCGAACCGGGTTGTTCGATGTGCTTAGCAATGAACGCTGATAAATTACAACCAGGTGAACATTGTGCATCTACTTCGAATCGTAATTTTGAAGGTCGTCAGGGTAACGGTGGTCGTACACATTTAGTGAGCCCAGCAATGGCTGCAGCGGCTGCAATTGCAGGTCATTTTGTTGATGTACGTTCATTCTAAAGGAGCAAGATCATGAAAAAATACACTGTAGAACAAGGTATTGTTGCACCTTTAGATCGTGCCAATGTTGATACCGACTTAATCATTCCAAAGCAGTTTTTGAAGTCAATTAAACGCACAGGTTTTGGCGATAACTTATTTGATGAATTGCGTTATTTAGATGAAGGCTATTTAGGGCAAGATATTAGCAAACGTCCAATTAACCGTGAATTTGTGTTGAATAAACCGCGTTATCAAGGTTCAACGATTTTATTGGCACGCACGAACTTTGGTTGTGGCTCTAGCCGTGAGCATGCACCTTGGGCTTTGAATGAGTATGGTTTCCGTACGGTGATTGCTCCAAGCTTTGCAGATATTTTCTTTAATAACTGCTTTAAAAATGGCATGTTGCCTGTGATCTTATCTGAAGAGATCGTGGATCAGTTATTCAAAGAATGTGCTGAAGACGGCTATCAGCTTACGATTGATTTAGAAGCACAAGAAGTGCGCACGCCAACAGGTGAAGCATTTAAATTTGAAATTGACCCATTCCGTAAGCACTGCTTATTAAATGGTTTGGATGATATTGGCTTAACTTTACAAGTGGCAGATGATATTCGCGCTTTTGAAGCCAAGGCAAAACAAGTACGTCCTTGGGTGTTTCAAGAGATAGAAGCTTAAGTTTTATTTATATTTCATCAATATAAGCATAGCTTAATGTTTTAGTACATTTTAAATATAGCCATAGCGCAGACATGGAAGTCTTGTTAACATGCGAGTAGATATATTCGCTTGCATGTTTGCATGATATAGGACTGGGCTTGAACAATGAAAAGAAGACTCGCTCGCAGTATTTTGCTGTGTTTAGGTGTTGGTATGACATTAACCGCATGTCAGAATTCTACGAATATGGTTGATCAGGTTCGTATTGCCCAAAATACAGTAGGCAATAAAGCGGAAAATGCAACTTTGTATTGTTCTGGCGTCGAAAATTGTGAGTTTGAACGAATCAATGATATTGCCGTGATCGATGCCAAATCGCACCGTATTAGCCAACAGGCGATGGAGCGAGGGATTGTACGATTGCATGGTTCGGTTTTTAGTAGAAATCAACAAGTCTACTTAAATGTCCCAGCCAAACAATATGAAGTAGTCATTCGCTTTTATCCTATTTCACCAGACCGAGCTGAAACCTTCCATGTGATTCATGCGTTCAAGCCGCATCAAAGCTATACCTTTAAAATGTACCGAGACCGTGCATATCGTTCGGGTAGTTTACTCAATGTTTCTATACCTGAACCTTTATGTGTAGATTTGCAACAAGAACAGCATACGATTCGTCGATTCTGTCGCCCATATGATGTGAGCACAGGTTTGGGTGAGTTTGTTGAGAAAAAAATTTAATCGGCTTGCAGTATGAACGCTGCATATATGAAACTGGAAGAATAAATGTCTAAACATATTTTAATTTTAGCAGGCGATGGTATCGGTCCTGAGATTGTTGGTGCAGCTGAGCAAGTACTAACTAAGGTGAATCAAAAATTTAATTTAGGTTTGACATGGGAACAAGGTTTACTGGGTGGTGCAGCAATTGATGCTCACGGTGAACCGTATCCAACTGTAACAAGCGAACAAGCAAAAAATGCAGATGCTATTTTATTGGGTGCGGTTGGTGGTCCTAAGTGGGATACCATTGAACGTTCGATTCGTCCAGAACGTGGTTTATTGAAAATTCGTAGTGAATTGAACTTATTTGCTAATCTACGTCCTGCGATTCTTTATCCGCAATTGGCTGATGCTTCAAGTTTGAAGCCAGAAATCGTTGCTGGTTTGGATATCCTCATTGTTCGTGAATTAACAGGGGGGATCTATTTTGGCCAACCACGTGGTATTCGTGAATTAGAAAATGGTGAGAAACAAGGTTATAACACCGACGTTTATTCTGAAAGTGAAATCAAGCGTATCGCCAAAGTTGCATTCGAGCTAGCAGGCTTGCGCGGTGGCAAAGTATGCTCGGTTGATAAAGCCAATGTATTGGAAGTGACTGAATTGTGGAAGCAAACGGTTACTGATTTACAGCAAGCACAATATTCAAATATTCAACTCTCACATATGTATGTTGACAATGCTGCGATGCAGTTAGTGCGTGCACCAAAGCAGTTTGATGTGATCGTTACAGGTAATTTATTTGGTGATATCTTATCGGATGAAGCAGCAATGTTGACAGGTTCGATCGGCATGTTGCCTTCTGCATCTTTAGATGAAAATGGCAAAGGCATGTATGAGCCATGTCATGGTTCTGCACCAGATATTGCTGGTCAAAATGTTGCTAATCCATTGGCAACTATTCTTTCAGTTGCGATGATGTTACGTTATACCTTCCGTGAAGAAACTGCAGCAAAAGCAATTGAAGATGCTGTAGGTCAAGTATTAGATCAAGGTTTACGTACAGCGGATATTATGTCTGAAGGCATGACAAAAGTTGGTACAGATGCTATGGGCGAAGCTGTAGTTTCAGCACTTAACTAAGAATTATAGCCAATTAAAAACGCAGCTTAGGCTGCGTTTTTTTATAACTTAATGTATATGGGCGAACTAACAAGCCTTGCCTTCATAGCGAATAGAGTGAGCAATTTGCTGTTGGTCTAGCTCAAAAATGATGTGACATTTTAAATTGAGATCATAAGTACTATCTGTATTGCCAGCACTTTGAATTGGTATATTTTGAACACTAAGTTCAGCCGATTGAGCAATAGGAATTGGGTGAATGACAGTGTAAATCAGCTGATTGCTTTGTTTGATTGGTTGGGCGATAGTCTGAAAACCTAGAGGTTTTAAATCGAACTGCTGTTGGATTATGGTTGCAGATTGCCCAATAAAAAGTTGTAAATAATCAGGTAGGCTGGTTCGATTTTGGTATGCTGTGGTACATGCTTATAAAGATAATATAATTATAAATAACAAATACTTAAATTTTAATTTTGATCAATCCTTATCCTCTCATCTATTTTTATTCAATCCTTAAATTATGTTGGTGTCGAGTTCATTTGTGTGAATTGATAAAAATATACAAACTAGTCTATTTTTAGGCAATATTCAATTGAGTTCAAATATGCTTAGATAGATAGCATATTAAGCGATTGAGAAAACTTGATGCACAAATTTATATTTGGACTGATGTGTGGCATTTTAGCAACATTCAGTCATGCAGATAATTGTGATAAGGCACGCAATACGTATGATGATATTTATTGCACGAATAAAATTTATGCGAGTGCTGATGCTGATTTAAATAAAAATTACCAGCAATTACGTCACCAACTCGATGAGACACAACAAAAGATTCTTAAAAAGTCTCAGCTCGCATGGATTCATCATCGAGATGCAGAATGTACTGATGATCAAAAAAATAGCGTAAGCGTGCAATGTAGACTTACGACGACACAAGAGCGTAATCATTGGTTAGAGGAAAGATTGCGTGAGTGTCAAACGGTAGGGTGTAAAACAACACGTTTGAGTGAGTAATAAGAATCAAGCATAAAAAAAGCCACAAACAAAATGTGGCTTTTTTGCATTCACGAATCTCTTAGCGCGCGCGATAAGTGATACGACCCTTTGTTAAGTCATAAGGTGTCATTTCTACTTTTACACTGTCGCCCGTCAAAATACGGATATAGTGTTTGCGCATTTTACCAGAAATGTGAGCAATAACTTCGTGACCGTTTTCTAAACGTACACGGAACATCGTATTAGGAAGCGTTTCGGTGACAACGCCTTCGAACTCAATGAGTTCCTCTTTATTGGCCATAGCCTACCTGATGATCAAATTGGAAAGGGGCAAATTATAGTCAATTTATTTGAATTTTACAAGGTGAAGCGTATGTAAACCTTTTAGATCTTTATTCATAAAAACTGTCGGACAATTGACAATTTTTTTTAACAAAAGAAGCAGAATATTGTTGTCAGTTTGGTCAATCAACGTTAATCTAAAATTGTTGTTATTGTTACAAGAACGTATCTACAGGGAAGGGCACTGAGTGGGTCAGTTAACAGATGCATCAGTTGTATTGCGCTTTGGTTATCAGGCAATTCGTAAAGCAGGATTGCCAACTGAAGAGATTCTAACAAAAGCAGGGGTAGCGCTAAATCAAATTGATACCAATGCCAGAACGCCATTAAGTGCGCAAAATGCATTTTGGATTGCTGCACAGGAAGTCAGCAATGATCCTGATATTGGATTGCATTTAGGTGAGCATTTACCACTCTATCGTGGTCAGGTGATTGAGCATCTATTTATTAGTAGTGAAACATTTGGTGAGGGCCTGAAACGAGCTTTAGCTTATCAGCGTCTGATCAGTGATGCTTTTGATGCAAAACTCGTAGTTGAAGATGGTCGTTGTTATCTCACCAACGGTGAACAGTTTTGGTCAGATAATTTAGTCAATCGCCATTTCTCTGAATGTGCTATGTCAGGCATCTTACGTTTCTTTAAATTTATTACTGAAGGTCAGTTTCAGCCAATTTACATCGACTTTAATTTTAGTGATGGTGCTGATGATGATGAATATTTCCGAGTATATGGTTGTCCTGTTAGTTTAGGACAAAAAGCGACACGTCTTTATTTTGATGTGGCAGTGCTTGATTACCCCTTGTGGCAAGCTGAACCAGAACTATTACAATTACATGAACAACTAGCGATTGAGAAACTACAAGAGCTTGCGCGGTATGATTTGGTTGGTGAAGTTCGCCGCGCGATTGGTTCAACTTTAGAAAGTGGTGAAACTACGTTAGAAACAGTTGCAGCTCAATTAAGCATCACGCCACGCCGCTTAAGAACACAGCTTAGCGAGGCGAATACGAGCTTCCAGCAAATCCTTTCAGATTATCGTTGCCGTCTAGCGAAGAAATTATTGGCGAATACCAATGAAAGTGTAGAAAGAATTGTGTATTTAACGGGTTTTTCTGAACCAAGTACGTTCTATCGTGCATTTAAGCGTTGGACGAATGAAACCCCTGTCGAATATCGTAAGCGTAAACAGCGCTAATTTTTCTAAGAAAAAAGCCTTATCTCTCGATAAGGCTTTTTTTATTTAGGCAGATTTAACCATTGGGGACCTAAAGGCAGCTGTGGTAAATCAAACTCATCAGGATAATAGGACTGAATAAAATATAAACCATCAGGTGGGGCGGTAATGCCTGCAGCGGTACGGTCTTCTGCGGCAAACATGGTATCGATATGATCAATATCGTACATACCTTGCCCAATCTCAAGCAGGCATCCCATGATATTCCGTACCATATGATGTAAAAATCCATCGGCTTGAATATCTAATACTAAATAGCGTCCATGTTCAAATAGACGACAGTGTTTTACATGACGTATGGGTTGGTTGGATTGACATGCAGCAGCTCGGAAAGTCTCAAAGTTATGCGTTCCCTCAAATTTGGATGCAGCGACAATCATCTTCGGTACATCTAATTTTTGATAAAGATGAGTGACTTGTTTATACAATAGTGCAGGACGGGTGGGTGCGTTATAGACGACATAGCGATAACGTCGAGCAATCGCTTTGAACCGTGCATGGAAATTCTCATCCATGCGTTTAATCCATTGAATTGAAATATCTTTTGGAAGTTGACTATTGGCACCACGAATCCAACCTTGTTCTGGGCGAATGGCTTCGGTGTCGAAATGAGCCACCATATTGGTTGCATGCACACCCGCATCCGTACGGCCAGCACCATGCAAAATAATGGGCTCATTGGCAATACGGCTCAGCACTTTCTCGATGGTTTCTTGAACAGTTACAACACCAGCCTGCTGAGTTTGCCAACCACGGTATTGCGTGCCACAAAATTCAATACCGATTGCATAACGTTGCATGTTTTAACCTCAAATATTAATGCTGATGCCAATTCGCGAACCATTGTTCGTGGCTCGGATATTTTAAATAGATTTGCAAGACTTTTGCATATAAATCAGCATGGCTATGGCAATCATTGATTAAAACTTTGGCAGATTGAATCCATGAACTGACGGCATAACGTTGATCTAGTTGCCCAAAGGTCACTTGGGTGCTGATAATAGGCAGACATTTTTTTTGATACAGTTGCTCAAACAACATCAGAATTTCGTCATTTACTGCAATATTGCCTGTGCCAAATCCTTGTAGAATCAAGAAATTTGGTGGGTTAAGCAGAATATTTTTTAACTGTAGAATGAGTTGTTCTTTTGCAATCGGCTGCAACATCAAATTTAAGATGCTGAGTTCAGTTGCTTGCTGAATATATTCATTTTGAACAACAAGAAAATCTGCTGTGGTTTGACAACTTTGATCTGCTTTAACACCGACGAAAGCATCCAACTCAGTGGTATGTGCTTTTAAGGTCGTTTGTGCGTGAAAAACTTGTTCATGGAATGCCAGATAAACACCAGTTGGCAAAGAGAGGACTTGCTCTAATGCCAAATATAGGTTGCCTGTGGCATCTGTAAATTCACGGGTATCATTGCCTTCAACATTCAATAATGGATATTGGCTACCTGTAATGATGGCATGACAAGAATGTCCCAAGAAACGAGCAAGTGTTGCTGCAGCGTAACTTAAAGTGTCTGTCCCATGAATAATGACAAAATGTTGAAAACCATTGAGTTGCAATTGCTGGATTTGTTGTACCAACTTTAGCCAATCCGTTGCGGTGCAGGCACTACTGTCTTTGATACTAGGCGCAGCGAAACATTCGACCTGTAAATGATGTGGAATGATCTTAGCTAGTAAAGGTAGAAAATCCTGTTCTGGCATCGGCATCAATGGTTCACCAACGCAACCAAACGTCCCACCCATATAAATTAAAGCGATTTTTTTCATCATAAAAAAAGCAGTCTGAGAGACTGCTTATATTAGACCGATCAAATTCAGGAAGCTATTTTATTCAGTAAACTTTGTGAATGTTGTTGTTGCTCTGCATTAAATGACGGGCTATTTTTTAATAATTCACGTGCAGAATCATAAGCGCCCAATTCAATATATTGCTCAGCAAGTTCTAGATTGAGCTGTGCTTCATCAAGTTGTTGTAAATCAGGAAATGATTGTACAAGAGGGTCGTTGATTGCAACAGATGTAGTTTGAGGCGTGGTTTGAACAGGTTCAAGTTCAACAACTGATTCCGTAACTGTTTCTGTAACTTCAACTTGCTTGTTTTCTGTCGGTTCAAAACTAAAATCTAACGTTGGTGCTGCTTCAGTTTTTTGTTCTGTAACTTCTAAGTTTGAAAAATTGAAATCTAATTCAGGCTTTGCTTCTTCAACTACAGGAGGAGTTGCAGGTGCAGCATCTAAATTGAATGAGAATTCTAAAGGAGCAGGCTCTTTATTCTCTTGTTGCTCGATTGTTGGCGTAGCTTCGGTTGTTTCCTTTTTCTCAAAGGAAAAATTAAAATCTAATGGCTGAACTTCTGGGACTGGTTCAACTGGTTTAACTTCTTCTGCTGGTGCAACATATCCAGATTGTAAGTCATCAAATGATTGTGACGTTTTTGATGCCGCTAATGCGTCAAAATCTGCGTTGTTTTGCTCTGTTGCTAAACTATCTGATGTACTGGTTTGCTGGAAATGGCTTGAGCCTGAATTGAACTCAATTGCATCAGGTTGTTTATTTTTTTCATATTCACGTTGCTTTGCTTCAGCAGCTTCAGCAATATCATCAAGTTTCAAAGCATGAATATGTTTGATCAATTGATCAATTGCAAAATCATCTTTTTGAGCTAAGTGAATATCAAGGAGAAATAAATATAACTCATGTTGGGAGTTATCTTGTTTTAAAATCTGATTGATTTGTGCTTCCGCGCCTTGAAAATTGCCACTTTGAATTTGCTGTTCAATTTTCTGGCGTAAAGACTCTGGAATCGCGGTTGCGGCGGCTGGAACAGATTCCTGTTCTTCACGTGCTAATGTCGTACGTGAAGTTTTAGTTGTCGCTGCTTTTTTCGCTGATTTTGCTGTAGCACCTTTTTTAGGTGTTGCAGTATTTTGGTTGTCACTGCGTTTTTTTAAAACGATTGCAACAACTAATGCAACGATTAGCAGTACAATTATTATAGTTGACATGATCTATACCCCTTAAAGATAGAGCCGCTTTGGTGCAAATTTATGAGAATCTTCTCGTAACCTAGCGTGTTGGCTTTTTAGTTTCCTGCTGCACTTTCAACTGATCTTGTAACTCTGCAAGCCGAGCATTTAATAGCTGAATACGTTGTTCCTTGTTACGTAATGCCAATTCTAACTGTGTTACGTTTCTTTGTAATGTAACGGTTTTTTCTCGTGCTGTCATAACTTTTAATGATAAATCTGCACTGGTTTTTTGCTGTAATGTGTCTTTTTTCGCACTTCCATTGCTTGAATCTTGGTTACTTTCAGCGACTAGTGACATTTCAGCTTGCTGTAGGCGATATTTGGCTTGACCTGATCGAGGATGTGTTGCTTGTGCTGCTATTTGATTTATTGCTGTATTTTGACGGGATAGTGTTGTATTTAGATTGAAATTTAAGCGAGACCCTTGTCTTAAACGATTTGCATTACCACCAATAAAAGCATGCTTATTCTGTGCTTTGATCTGATTCATAACTTTAGCAACAGGCTGTTGTGTTTGTGATGCGATTTGTTGCGCAATACTCCATAAAGATTCGTTACGCTGCACGACATGCTGTTGAGCTGAGTTATTAGATGCAGTCATGGAGTTGCTATTTGTGGCTGGTACTTTCTTTTTAACTTGTTGTGTATCTTGCGTAGGTTGTTGTTTCTTAATTTTTTCTTGTGGTTCAACTGGTTTTTTGTCGAGTGGTTTTGATTCTTTTTCGATTGGTGTAGGTGGTTGGCTCGCAGTTTGAACTGGCTGAGCTGCGACTTGAACAATAGGCTGTTTAGTCATGGTAGGCGTTGGATTTGATTCAATTTTTACTGGTGCAGTCGTATTTATATTATTTGTTTCGATTCTAGGGTTAATTTTTGCAGTTGCAGTGTCCTGATTTTGGCTTGGTATCGGCGTTGTAACAACAGATATTGCTACTGGAGAGCTTTGCTTTGATTGTGAGCTATTTAATATTGGTGGTAAAGCTGAGGAGACATTTAATAAATTTTCTTGCTTTAAATTAAGCTCTTTTGCATTTGTTGCAATTGGTGAACTGAAGCGAGTGCTTTCGGGCAAATTGAGTGCAATATCTTTTTCACTGACAATATATTTAGGTGAAAGCGTTTTTTCATTTGCAGCTGCTTTAGCGGATATCGCTCTTGAACTTTGTCCTATAGGCTGCTTAATATGCTTTAAATGTGCTGCACCACTTTCTTGTATTTTAAGAATAATATTAAGTTCACTGTCTGTCATTGGACGTGTAGAGGTAATCACAATCACCCCTTCACCTTGTGAATTACGGCGTGTATAAAAATTTAGGCCACTCGGAGGCTGATGAGCAGCACCCATCATTAAAAGATCTTCAGGTGTTGCTAAACCTACATCTAATTTTGCGGTAGGATCGGCTTGATGAAAACTCATTTCTGCGTAGAGTAATTCACCAGGTGCAGATTGGATTTGCAATGGATCGAGTGTAATCGCATAAAGGTGTTGCGAAGAAATGATGGCTAAAATGGCAACTTTTAATTTGTTATAAACAGTCATCTCGATCCATGAAAAAGTGATGTTTTAGTCAATTCAAAAGTATACATTACCGTGATGTAAATGAATTGTAAAATATTCATGTTTGATAAAAAACAAAAGCCGATCAAATGTGATCGGCTTTTGTTTTTTAAATGTTTTTGCTTAAGCGTTCTTGTATTCAACCAAAATACGAAGCATACGACGTAAAGGTTCAGCAGCACCCCAAAGTAATTGGTCACCCACAGTGAATGCGCCTAAATACTCTTTACCCATATTGAGCTTACGTAAACGACCAACTGGAACAGTTAAAGTACCAGTTACAGCAACAGGAGTAAGGTCAGTCATAGAGGCTTCACGGGTATTTGGAACCACTTTCGCCCATTGGCTTGATTGACGAATCATGTCTTCGATTTCATCAAGCGCAACATCTTTTTTCAACTTCAAAGTAATGGCTTGAGAGTGACAACGCATTGCACCAATACGAACACAATGACCATCAATAGGAACAATCTGTTGATTGCCTAAGATCTTGTTGGTTTCAACCTGACCTTTCCATTCCTCTTTTGATTGACCACTTTCAAGCTGTTTATCGATATATGGGATCAATGAACCCGCTAATGGCACACCAAAGTTAGATTTTGGAAAACCTTCACCACGTTGCAACTCGGCAATTTGACGGTCAATATCAAGAATTGCAGATTTTGGATCATCCAATAACGTTTTAGTATTGTTATATAAATAACCCATACCAGTGATCAATTCACGCATGTTTTGCGCGCCCGCACCAGAAGCTGCTTGATAAGTCATCGAAGTTGCCCATTCCACTAAATTATTTTGGAACAGAGAACCTAAACCCATCAACATTAAAGAAACGGTACAGTTACCGCCAACGAAAGTTTTAGTGCCGTTGACTAAACCATCTTTAATCACGTTTAAATTGACCGGATCAAGTACGATGATCGCATCATCTGCCATACGTAGTGTAGATGCTGCATCAATCCAGTAACCATCCCAACCTTCAGCTTTTAGCTTAGGGAAAATTTCAGATGTATAATCACCACCTTGACAGGTTAAAATGACATCCATTTGCTTCAGACTGTTAATATCTGACGCATCCATAAGTGCTGGTGCAGTCTTACCACCAAATGAAGGTGCTTCGCCACCTGCATTACTGGTAGAAAAATAGAATGGCTCAATGTGAGCAAAATCATTCTCTTCAACCATACGTTGCATGAGGACAGAACCAACCATCCCACGCCAACCGACCAGACCTACTTTCATGTCATTGTGCCTCGGTATGTAAAAAACTTTAAAGGGGTTTGAGTGTATCAAAAGCGACCACAACTGCAAGCTTTACGTAAATAAAACGATAATTTTATTGAGTGGAATAACTTGTTTGTATTAGATAAAAAATTGATAAAGCTATAACTTCTTTAAAAAATCCAAGATAACCCTAAGAGTACAATTAACATGATATGGATCGAATTTTGTGCGGTACTGGTTATTTGGCTGAGCCTGTGGTCTTTGATTCCTCGTGATGAATGGTGGTTTCGCGGTGCAGATTTTCCTCGTTTGCAAATATTGGCAATAGGAATAATCGCCCTATTGGGTTTGTTATTTATGCAAACAGAATGGACTTTAACGCGAGAAGTACTACTTTTGGGGCTTATCGCAGCGGTCGCATTCCAATTAAAAATGGTTTTGCCTTACACGCCAATATGGCGTAAACAAGTTCAGCAGGTGAAACAAGGGCAATTAAATCCAGAGCAGCAAATTTCTTTGTTGGTTGCTAATGTGCTTACACCTAATCATCAATATGATTTATTGTTGAAACATATTGATGATTTACAACCAGATCTAGTACTGACATTAGAGTCGGATCAAAACTGGCAAGATGCATTACAGCCTATAGAAAAACAATATCCTTACCGTGTTGCAGTGCCATTGGATAATTTATATGGCATGCATTTGTATAGCCGTTTACGTTTAGATGATTCTGAAATTAAATTTATTTTAAGCGATGAAATTCCATCTATACACGCCTCGGTAACATTACGTTCAGGTATCCAAGTACAGTTATATTGTTTGCACCCTAAACCACCAAGCCCAACTGAAGCCAAAGATTCAACTCTAAGAGATGCTGAACTTTTAATGGTTGGTGATCGAATTAAAGATTTAGATGAAAGTTGTATTGTCATGGGAGATCTTAATGATGTGGCATGGTCACGCACCACGCGATTATTTCAACGAATCAGTGGCTTGCTAGATCCACGGGTAGGTCGCTATTTCATGAATACTTTTCACGCAGACTATCGACTTTTACGTTGGTCTTTAGACCATATCTTTCATAGTACCGACTTTGGCTTAGTGGAAATGAAACGATTATCTCATATAGGTTCTGATCATTTTCCAATATATGTCGTTTTACAGACGGGTCGTATTTTTGAGCAACAGCAGGAAGAACTAGAACAAAGCGCTGAAGATGAGCAAGAGGCTGAAGAAGCGATTCGGGATGGTATAGAAAAAGCAGAACAAGAGCACAAGCAAGTTGTTGATGAATTGGCTCAGCCTTATAAGTGACTCAATAGAATGAAATGGCAAATATCGTGATGTAAGCAATATCGTACATTGATTTAAGTCTACGGCGAATAGTCGAGTTTGATCAAAAGGTTTATTCTAAATACATCAGCACAAGGATGCAGGAAAGGATTTCCGATTAAGGATAGCGACGCTGAAATGGAAAAACGTATTATGGATATGATGCATGAGATGGAAGCAAGATAATAAAAAATGATGTGAAAGCACAACCTCATTTACCCGAGTTTTGCAGGATGCGAAACTCGGGTTTTAATTTTCTCTAATTATTAATAAATTTTCTCGTAACCTTCTGCTCGGGTTTTGAATCTACGGTGAAACCACATCCATTGAGTTGGTGCGATACGCAATTGAGCCTCAATGATTCTATTCACCCGAATTGCATCATCGAGTTCATTTTCACTGGGCATATTTTCAACAATAGGCTCAATCAGAACTTTGTATTGTGGATTACGAACATCACCATAACGATAAAAATAAAGCGGGATTGCAACAGATTTGGAGATTTTTAATAGACGACGATGTGCAGTAACAGTGGCAGCAGGAACACCGAAAAAAGGCGCCATGACACCTTGTTTTAAGCCAAAATCTTGGTCTGGACTATACCAAATCGCACCGCCATCTTTTAAGCGACGAACCAAGCCACGCATATCATCATGATCAATTTGCTGTTGATAAATGGTTGCGCGACAACGATAAATCAGCATATCCAACATCGGATTATTCTGTGGACGATAGACCACATCAGGCTCAAAATATTGAGCACAAATATAACCACCTGCATCCAATAAAGTACTGTGTGTACCTAGCAATAAGATACTTTTGCCTTGTGCTTTGGCTGAGTTGATGTGCTCTAGACCTTCAATACTATGGCGTCCTTTAAACCAATTTGGACAATACCAAGCATTTAATGTTTCAAATACACCCAACATCATGTCGACAAACACTTGTTTTGCTTGTACTTCAACCTCAACAGGAGACCATTCAGGGAAGCAAACTTCCAGATTTCTGATTGTGGTTTTTCGACGTGATTTGAGCAAGTGCCAGCATAATGAGGCTAAACCATGTGCCAAGCGCCATTGAATTGCCCAAGGTAAGATTGCTAAGAGCATGAGAAAAGTGATGGCGATCCAGATTTTCCAATACTTAGGGAGTAAAAATTCCCATTGAAACTCGCCAGGGATATAAGACTGCTTTTGACTCATAAACTCGAAATATGAATAACGTTGAATTTTGAAGCAGTGTAGCATGAAGTCGGTTTAGTAATTTAAATGTTAAATAAAACCGCAGTTGTTGTAGCGTAAATCAGCCATTAAACAGCTCTGATAAAGAGGAGAAGATTTTGAAAAGTATAAAAATAATGAAAGGAGATATTACCCAAATCACGGTAGATGCAATTGTTAATGCGGCCAATACTTCACTATTAGGTGGTGGAGGTGTAGATGGTGCAATTCATCGTCGTGGTGGTGTAGCGATTTTGGCAGATTGTCAAAAGATTCGTGCCAAGCAAGGTGGTTGTGCAGTTGGCGAAGCGGTCATGACCACCGCGGGGAATCTACCAGCAAAATATGTGATTCATACTGTTGGACCAACATGGTTAAATGGTGAGAAAAACGAACCAATTTTATTAGAAAATGCTTATCGTAATAGTTTTAAACTCGCTGATCATCTGGGTTTAAAAACAATCGCCTTTCCAAATATTTCAACAGGAATTTATCGGTTTCCTAAACAGCGTGCTGCTCAAATCGCTTTTACAGTGATTAATGACGAGTTAAAACAAAGTCAGTCAGTCCAAGAAGTAATTTTTGTTTGTTTTGATGATGAAAATTTTAATATTTATCATTCATTAAAAGATGATTTTGAAATCTAAGCACTCATTGGATTTTAATAGAGCATCTATCATTTATGGATAGATGCTCATCATCTGATTAATTGCCTTTCGACATATTTTCTAAGATGTCCCAACGTTCCAACTTCTCAAGCAAAGATTCTTCAATTTCTGCTAAACGTTGACTCGCCAAAGTTGCAGCATTAGCGTCAGAGACAAACCAAGAACCATCTGCAAGCTTTGCTGAAAGTTCTGCTTGTTCTTTTTCAAGTTTTTCCATTTCAGCAGGAAGTTGTTCTAACTCACGTTGGTCTTTATAACTGAGTTTGACTTTTTTAGGCGCTGATGCCGCGGCGGCAGCCGCTTCTGCTTTGGCTTGCGCTTTCTTAACATCACTTTTTTGATCGACAACTTTGTCATCTGGGCGTTGTTCTAAGTAATCTTGATAACCACCAACGTATTCATCAATATTACCTTTGCCGTCAAAAACCCACGTTGAAGTCACGACATTATCCATAAAGGCACGGTCATGTGAGATCAATAACAAAGTGCCTTTATACTCAGATAACATCTCTTCAAGCAACTCAAGTGTCACCATATCTAAGTCATTGGTAGGCTCATCCATCACGATTAAGTTCGATGGTTTCAATAACAGTTTTGCCAATAAGATACGGTTTCTCTCACCACCCGACAGTGCTTTCACTGGTGTACGTGCACGCTCTGGTGAGAATAAAAAGTCTTGTAAATAACTATAGATATGACGACGGTTACCATTTACATCAACAAAATCAGAACCTTCAGAAACGTTGGCCATCACTGTTTTTTCAAGGTCTAAGGCGTTACGTAGTTGATCAAAATAAGCAACTTCTAATTGAGTACCTGTTTTAACTGAACCTGCGTGTTCGATTTCACCCAAAATAGCTTTAATCAGTGTGGTTTTACCGACACCATTATCGCCCACTAAACCGATACGATCTCCACGAAGAACCAGTGCTGAGAAATCTTTGATAATCGGCGCATTATCACCAAAGGTGACACTTAAATGTTCAATTTCAAATACCAATTTACCTGAACGATTGGCATCTTGGGTCGCCATGCTGACTTTGCCTTGTTGCGAGCGACGAGCTTTAGATTGCTCACGTAAATCTTTTAGTGCACGAACACGACCTTCATTACGTGTACGACGAGCCTTGATGCCTTGACGAATCCATGCTTCTTCTTCAGCTAATTTTTTATCAAATAAAGCATTTTGTTTTTCTTCTGCTTCCATTTGCTGTGCTTTAAGATCTAAATAGCGTGAATAGTTACCTTCATAGCTACGTAAAATACCACGATCTAGTTCAACAATACGGGTTGCAATGCTGTCTACAAATGAACGGTCATGTGAGATAAATAATAAGGTTAGATTATTTTGATCAAGCAGGAATTTCTCTAGCCATTCAATACTTTCAACATCTAAATGGTTAGTCGGCTCATCGAGTAATAGTACATCTGGTTGAGTCAGTAAGGCACGCGCCAATAATACGCGACGTTTACGACCACCCGATAAATCTGCAAGATCGGCATTTGGATCAAGTCCCATTTTACTGAGAATCGAATTTACTTTATTTTCTAATGCCCAACCATCAAGCTGATCAAGCTTGTGTTGTAACATTCCCATATGATCACAGGCTTCCATATCACCCAACACACAAGCATCACTTGCCTCGTGATACGCTTTAAGTACAGCCGCCGCTTCACCTGCGCCATCTGCCACGATATCAGCCACTTTACCTGAGTCCATTGGTACATCTTGGGCTAACATTGAAACAGTTAAACCATTTTGAATTGAAACTTCACCTGTATCAGGCAATAAGCTTCCCTCAATCAGTTTAAGTAAAGTAGACTTACCTTCACCATTACGACCGATTAAACAGACTCGTTCGCCACGTTCTAGGTTAAAGTGTGCGCCATCGAGTAGGGCAGGCCCACCAAATGCGAGGTGGACATCCCTTAAAGTAATATAGGCCATAATGTTTCCTAAAAGCTCAGATGAGGTCTGAAATGACTAAACAACAAAATTGTGATGATCACGCGTCATTGTCCGCACCCATTGAAGATTTGCAAGTCCGAATTGCATTTTTAGACGATTTAGTTGAACAATTGAATGAACAGCTTGCGATTCAGACTCAAGAAATTGCAATTTTAAAAAAACAAATGCAACTCTTATATCGTCGAGTTGAATCATCAGATTTATCGGAAGGGATTGCGCCTTTTGATCCAATGAGTAATAAACCACCGCATTATTGATTAGACCTCTTGCGTAAGTGCTATTTTCAATGATTTTAGAATTGATCAAACTTAATAAAATCAATACTTACATCTGATTATTTTTTGACTTTTGCAAGAGGTCTAATAAGGATCTGAGTTAAAACTTAGTCATGCTCTTAGGGAAAAATATTTTTAAATTTCAGAATAACAACGTGAAATTACGATTATATCGTCAGGTTTAACTTCTTATTCTGAATAGAATAGCAAGGAAAACTTGCGTTTTTGATTCAAGTTATGTAACGCTAATAAAAGAAAGTTTTGGGCTAGTTTATGAGTAATGTTGGAATTTGGATTACAGTTGCGATTGTATTATTTGTATTAGGCTCAATTTTTGGTCTGCGTGTGAGTCCTCGAGAAAAAGCGTTAGGTATGATGCGTGATCAGGCTCGGAAAATGGGATTACATCCACGTTTAATCGTCGCACCTGACTGGACAAAAATTCCAATGGCTTCTGAAAAGCGTGCCAGTATGGTGGCTTATTATAGTGTACTGATTCCAGAAGGTCGTTTAGCTTTAATGCGTGCAAGAGTCGTGGATGGCAAACTTCAAGTTGTTCAAGGGGATCAGAAATTTAATGATTCACCCATTGCATTAACAGGAGTTTATGCTATTGATATGCAGGCGAACTGTGTCGGGCTATATTGGGATGAAGAAACTGATTTAAGAGCCACTCAGCTTGAAGCAATGAAAGCATATTTACATGAATTAGCTCAGCGCTAATTATTTGATTAATTATAGGAAAAACGATTTATTATGGCGAATACTCCACGCTCTGCTTCAGAAAGCACAGCAGCTCCCGCATCTGCTGCAAAGAAACGTGCCTTAGTGATTGTGGAGTCGCCTGCAAAAGCGAAAACAATTAATAAATATTTGGGTTCACAATATGTGGTGAAGTCATCGGTGGGTCATGTGCGTGACTTACCGACAGGAGGCGGGGCGAAATCTACAGAAAAGAAGCCGGTAACCCGTGCCAAACTCACAGATCAACAGAAAGCTGAAAAAGCTCAGTCTGCACTGATTAATCGTATGGGTGTCGATCCAGAACATGATTGGATTGCCCATTATGAAGTGCTTCCAGGCAAAGAACATGTGGTTGCCGAACTTAAAAAACTCGCCAAAGATGCTGACGCTATCTATCTCGCAACGGATTTGGATAGAGAAGGGGAAGCCATTGCTTGGCATTTAAGAGAAGTGATTGGTGGCGATGACAGTCGTTATCACCGTGTGGTGTTTAACGAAATTACCAAGAATGCCATTCAGGAAGCCTTTAAACAGCCGACACGCCTCGATTTAAACCGTGTTAATGCACAACAAGCACGTCGTTTCCTTGACCGTGTGGTGGGCTTTATGGTGTCGCCATTACTGTGGGAAAAGATTGCCCGTGGTTTATCGGCTGGTCGTGTGCAATCGGTTGCAGTGAAACTGGTGGTTGAGCGTGAGCGTGAAATTCGTGCCTTTATTCCAGAAGAATACTGGCAAGTGTTTGCGGATACCATTTCCAAGAAAGATGACATTCGTCTCGAAGCGGTTAAGCAAGCAGGCAAAACCCTTAAACTGAAAAATAAAGCAGAAACTGATGCGCTATTGAGCGTATTAAAAGATGCTGAATATAAAGTTGCGTTACGCGAAGATAAGCCAACCAAAGTTAATCCAAGTGCACCGTATATCACCTCAACCTTACAACAAGCAGCGAGTACACGTTTAGGTTTCTCTGTAAAGAAAACCATGATGTTGGCGCAGCGTTTGTATGAGGGTGGTTTTATTACCTATATGCGTACCGACTCAACCTTCTTGAGCGATGACGCAGTGAATATGGTGCGTAATCATATTCAGCAAAACTTTGGTGATAAATATTTACCAGCCAAACCAAACCGTTATGGCAATAAAGCGGGGGCACAAGAAGCCCACGAAGCGATTCGTCCATCTGATGTTGCTTTGACGGGGGATAAGCTGGCTGGGGTTGAGCGTGATGCGCAGCGTTTATATGATTTGATTTGGCGTCAGTTTGTGGCTTGTCAAATGACGCCAGCAGAATACTTATCATCAACCTTGACTGTTGAAGCGTCAAATGTTGAGTTAAAGGCGAAAGGCCGTACTTTGGTATTTGATGGCTTTACCCGTGTGCGTGGTGCCAATAAATCGGACGATGATATTTTATTGCCTGCAGTGAAAGTGGGTGAAGTGCTTAAGTTAGAAAAGCTTGATCCAAGCCAGCATTTTACCAAACCACCTGCACGCTTTACAGAAGCGTCTTTGGTCAAAGAATTAGAGAAAAAAGGTATTGGTCGTCCATCGACTTATGCTGCGATTATCTCGACCATTCAAGAACGTGGCTATGTCAAACTGGAAAACCGCCGTCTCTTTGCTGAGAAGATGGGGGAGATTGTCACCGATCGTCTGGATGAAAGTTTTAATAACCTGATGAATTATGCCTTTACCGCTGATTTAGAAGGCCAGTTAGACCGTGTCGCTATGGGTGAGCGGAACTGGAAAGAGTTACTCGATACCTTCTATGGTGACTTTAAAAAGCGTTTGACCAATGCACAGGGTGAAAGCGGTATGCGCCGTAATCAACCTGTCGAAGTGCCTGATGTGCCTTGTCCTGAATGTTCACGCCCAATGCAAGTGCGTACGGGGACGACAGGGGTATTCTTGGGTTGCTCGGGTTATAACCTGCCACCGAAAGAGCGTTGTAAAGGCACACTTAACTTAACGCCAGTGGAGTCTTTGGCAGCCTTGTCTGATGATGATGGGGCTGAAACTGCTGATTTGATGTCGAAACATCGTTGTCCTAAGTGCGGTACCGCAATGGACAGCTATGTGGTCGATGGTGGTCGTAAATTGCATGTCTGTGGTAATAACCCAGATTGCGATGGCTACGAAGTTGAAGAAGGTGAGTTCAAGATCAAGGGCTATGATGGTCCGACCATTCCATGTGATAAATGTGATGGTGATATGCAGTTAAAGACAGGTCGTTTTGGTCCGTACTTCGCTTGTTCAAGCTGTGACAATACCCGTAAAGTATTAAAGAGCGGTCAACCAGCACCGCCGCGTGTTGATCCAATCAAAATGGAACACTTACGTTCAGCCAAGCATGATGATTTCTTCGTGTTACGTGATGGTGCGGCAGGTCTGTTCTTAGCAGCCAGCAAATTTCCGAAAATTCGTGAAACACGTGCACCGAAAGTGGCTGAATTACGTAGTGTTGCTGAGCAGCTTGATCCGAAATATCAGTTCTTGTTAGAAGCACCAGATGTCGATCCAGAAGGTAATCCAACGGTAGTGAAATTCAGCCGTAAGAACCAAGCACAGTATGTAGGTTCTGAAACCGCTGAAGGCAAGCAAACCAAGTGGAGTCTAGTGTTCCAAGATGGGAAATGGGTAGAAGCTTAGTGATTTAAGTGTTAAGAAAATGCTGGCAATTGCTGGCATTTTTTATTGAGTAAAGAAAAATAATAATGACTTTGGGTTGGGGAAGAAGTTCATGTGGAAAAATATCCGAGTTGCATGCTTATTGCTGGTGTTGTTAATTGTTGCGATCAATACTTATCGTGATCAAAATCAGGATTGGAATCAGCCGATTAATGTATTGTTGCATCCGATTAATGCCGATGGTTTAGCTACAACACAGCAGTATATTCAACAATTACAGCAAGATAACTTTTCCGAGGTCAAGCAATATTTAGAAAAAAATAGCCAGCAATATCGAGGGCAAAGTAGTGATTTTATGATCCAGATTGGACGCGAATTAAAACAAACCCCGCCGAAAATGTCTGAGCAGGCGAATATTCTGGATAATATTCTATGGAGTCTCACGTTCCGATTTTATGCATGGAAACAGCATGAGTCGGTTGATGGATCACCAAGTTTAACCCTGTATCTAAATTACTATGATCCGAAGCAGAGTCGGGAACTCAAGCACTCAACTGCGCTGGAACGTGGACGAATTGGTTCAGTCAATCTGTTTGCCTCAGCTAAACAGACACAGCAAAATAATGTAGTGTTGGTGCATGAGTTATTGCACGGTTTTGGCGCGACCGATAAATATAACGTAGCCAATGGTGAACCTATTTTTCCGATTGGCTATGCACAGGCAGATAAACAGCCGCTCTATCCACAGACTGAAGCTGAAATTATGGGCGGTAGAATTGCTTTATCAGAACATAAAAGTAAAATGCCAAATGATTTAGAACAAACCGTGATCAGTGTGCTGACTGCAAAAGAAATCGGCTGGATCAAATAAATTGTGGATAAGTTTAACTTTACCCACATGGGATCGCATAACTTACTAAAAGAAAAATAATGAAATAAAACACATGTTTTTCTGACATTCCATCATTAATTATCAACATGCCTTATACAGAAAAACATTTCAAAGACGCTCAAAATATAAATAGAACATTGATGATAAAAGAGTAAATAATGATGAAAACCGTGGGTAATGATTTGATTCGTAATCAGCTCCACGCTGACCGTAAATGGTATCTGTTATTGGGTGTGTTATTGGTTGTTTTCGGTTTAATTCTTTTAGCAGCTTTACCATTCGCAACTTTATCTGCTGTACTTTTATTTGGTGTCTTAATGATGCTTGGTGGCATTTTACATTTTATTGCCGCATTTATGGTATTTAAAGGGGGCACACGTTGGTTGTGGGCTTTGTTTAGTGTGCTATATCTAGCCGCTGGTTACTTTGCTTTTACCACACCTGTGATTACTGCGGTGGTCTTAACCAGCTTCTTAGCGATTGCGCTTATTATTGCAGGGGTGATCCGAACTGCAAATGCATTTATTCTTAGACCGATTTCTGGTTGGGGTTGGGTACTGTTTTCAGGCATCTTGACTTTATTAACTGGGGTTCTGATTTTATCATCACCTGATTCACCGTTTTGGGTGTTGGGGATATTCCTTGCAATTGATATTTTATTCCAAGGGATTAATTATTTAACTTTTGCTGGTGCAATTAAACAGTTACCACATAGCTCAACCACAGTTTAAGCGATCAAGTTAAAACTAAGAGCATGTAATACACATGCTCTTTTTTGTTTTTGTAGCAGAAAACATTTCAATCGCTTGAGTCTGCTAGAATAGCATTTCGTTTTTAATTGACCGATTGTATGACGCTTGCCAAGCTAATTGATGAACTGAATCCACAACAAAAACAAGCAGCCACAACCACGGCACAAAATTGTTTGGTCTTGGCTGGAGCAGGTTGTGGTAAAACCAAAACCATCGTGGCAAGAGCAGCATATTTAATTGATCAAGGTTTGCCAGCACAACAAATTCAGATTCTAACTTTTACCCGACGTTCAGCAAGTGAAATCGTCACGCGTGTTGAACAACATATGGGCGCACAGGCCAAAGGTTTACGTGCATCAACCTTTCATACTTTTTGTATGTATCTATTGCGCCGTAATCCACGTGCTTTTGGGCTGAGCCAATTCAGTATTATTGATCGAGATGATCAGTTGCTGATGTTCCGTCTGTTACGGGGTAAAGACAAGGGCAATGTGTTGCCGAAGGCTGCAGAATTGTGTGATCTCTATTCCTATGCGCGTAATACCAAAACCAAATTGTCAGATGCATTGGTTGAGCAGTTACCCCAAGCGCTTGAGTATAAAGCTCAAATTGCTGAATTGATGAAAGCCTATGAGCAACGCAAGCAAGAACGTAATTTTCTAGATTATGATGACATCCTATCTATTGTTGCCGTGCATTTGCAAAGTTCACCAGAGTTAGTGAAGTGGGTCACTGGTTTTTGTTCTGCCTTATTGGTTGATGAAATGCAGGATACCAATCCACTGCAATGGGCTTTGCTTCAGCCTTTAGTTGGCAAGGTGAAACTATTTTGCGTAGGGGATGATGCACAATCCATTTATGGCTTTCGTGGCGCAGATTTTGAAAATATTCATCATTTTAAAAAACGTGTACCCGATGCAGACGTGCTGACTTTGGAAATGAATTATCGTTCGACCCAAGGTATTTTAGATTTATCCAATTGGCTGCTGGAGCAGAGCCAAATTGAATATGACAAGCATCTACAGGCTTATCGGGGCAAAGGGTTAAAGCCACAACTGCATATCTTGAGCAATGAGTTTGAAGAAGCCAATTGGATTATTCAGGACTTGAATCGTCGTCATATGCAAGGTGCGGCTTGGGCAGAACATATGGTGTTGCTGCGCTCAGGTTTTAGTGGGCGTTATTTGGAAGGTGCTTTGATTGCAGCCAATATCCCTTATCGTTTTGTTGGTGGGGTAAAACTGCTGGAATCTGCGCATGTTAAAGATGTATTGAGCTTACTGCGGGTGAGTGTTAACCCTCAGGATGATTTAGCGTGGATGCGCTTCCTGACGCTTTGGGATGGCGTGGGTGATGTGGGTGCGAGTAAATTGGCGCAAGAACTGATTCAACTGCCTGATATCGAAGCCCGTTGCCAACGTTTAGAGCGACATGGCAAAGTACCACAACAGGCGATTTTAATTTTGATGCAGCTCGATGTATTGCAGCAGCATGTTGAAGCTTGTATAGGCCTTGCACTGGATGCGCTAAATGAACAGCTGGAAAATAACTATAAAACTAAAGATTGGTCACGCCGTGTTAAAGACTTTGATTTGGTCAAGCAATTGGCACGTAAACACAGTGCTCTTGGGGAGTTCTTAGAGGAATACGTACTTGATCCAATTTCTATCTCAGAAATTGATAAAACGCCTGACCAAGATTTAGTGACGCTGATTACCATCCATTCAGCCAAGGGTGCTGAACAAAAAGTCTGTTATGTGCCACATGTTTCTCCAAATCAATATCCTCATGCACGTGCACAAGGCGATTTTGATGATGTTGAAGAAGAGCGTCGTGTGCTGTATGTGGCCTTAACACGTGCAGAAGATGAATTGATTTTGACCAAACAGAATTTAAATTTATGGTCACAAGATCAATATGATGAGCTAGGAAGAAAAATAGAAAGTTACTTCCTCAATGATTTACCTCAACATTTAGTCGATGTTCAGATTCATCGAGATATTCCACGTGGCTATGGCCAAAGCAATCGTTCTCGCACGGCTGCAATCAATTTAGGTTTTGGGATTGATTTCGATTAAACTAGGCAGATTCAATTTCTTTTGATTCATTGATTCTACAATGAATCATCTTTTAGGTTTTAGCATGAAAATTTTAGTTCGTAATTTAGACCGTAATGTGACTGATGCGGAAATTCTCGACTTATTCAAAGCATATGGAAAAGTTGAGTCTTGTGTCGTGGTCAAAGACGAAGCAACGGGTAAATCGAAAGGTTTTGGTTTTGTTGAAATGCCAAATCCACGTGAAGCAATTAAGGCAGTTAAAGGACTAAATACTTTAAAAGTCAAAAGTTCTGGCATTAAAGTAAAAGTAGCAGAAGATAAAGCTTAACTCCTCGTGTCAAAGCAATATCAAGCTTTATCAATTGTTGCGCCAAATGCCGAGCGAATAGCCAAGAAAATTAAAACGCTTGAAGTTCGCTCATGGCAACCTGAAATGTTGCCACTGAAAAATCTGGTCATTGTTGAAAATTTGAATTTTTTAACAAAGGATGGGGATGAAGAAATGGGGAGGGCGGTTGCTTTGGTTGATATCGAAGTGGTACGTCCTTGGCAAGCACATGAAGTGGAAATTGCATGTGCCTCTTATTGGACTTAAGGCTATTTTGCTTGGCTCATCAGTAATATTCGCCCTTTCGCCCAACCACTACATACAATAGCAAAACGTAAACTTTATCGTATTGAATTGATATTGTGAGTGCTATTTGTTTCAGCATCAATTCGCTTTACAATCAGTCTTGATTTAAATGAACTGAAAAAGGGATTTATTATGTCTCGTGTTGCTCGCTACCATGCTGATCGTACCAATCAAAAATTGTATTTTGCCCGACTTGCATGTCAACAAGCTGAGCAAACAGACCATATTCAACAAGCGCAGGCATATCGTGAGGCAGCAGTATTTCATTTACACGGGGCAATTTTAGCGTTTTTACAAGAATTGGTACGCTATTATCGTTTAAATGATTTGCAACCGACCTTTAAGTCGATTGAAGAGCAGATGGCAGTTAAAGGACAAGTCTCACCAGAAGTTTCAGTATTACAGCAACTTGCTAAAGATGGTTTTATTGCAGAACTCAAACGTGCGTATCGTTTATGTCAGTATGCACCAGAACCAACAGCACCAGAGCCTGAAAATGAGACCTCATCGAATTTGATTATTAAGGTGACTCAAAGCCCGCAAGCATGGTTACCCGATGCGAAAATATTACGAGAATGGCATAGAGATTTAAGCCATTTGATAGATGGTTTTCGTAATGAAATGGTTGAGTTTTAATTCGAGTAGAACATAGACTTGAAATATGAGTGAATAGCACTTATATAAATAAGACGTGAGATTGCAAAGAGCAGTAGCGCTTTGCCACCATGTAGAAACATGGAGTAATTGTATGTCAATGCAACAGTTAAAAGAGTTATTTGGTAGCCAAGAAGCCGTTCTCGAGTTAGTTCAACTTGAAGGCGGAGAGCTTGCCTTGCGTAATGCAGGTTCGGAAGCAGAGCCTTTGGTTAAAATTCAATTTAGTGAAGATGTTAAAAAGATTTTGGGTGATCAGACACCAACCGTTGCACAGCATATGATCCAAGCCGCTTTATTTGGTTTGTTGGAAAAACAGATGAATCAGTTACAAGCAGAAGTTATTGATGAGCAACCGCAGCACTTTAGCTAAAAGGACTGTAATATTTCACTCTAATCTAAAAATGATTTAAAAAGGAGTCCTAAAATGCGACTCCTTTTTTTATTGCTTATGTGACTTAGATGAATACAGATTTTCAGATTTTATTACAATTAATTCACTTGGTATAAAGAGATCTAGATTGTAAATAAAAGCTTATGGTTCTCGCTACGAAATGAAAGTTATAGCCATAAAATGTGCTTTAATTTTGCAATCAAGTACTTTGTTTCATATATTTTTAATGGATTAGCTATCAATAAATTGCAAAAAAATTAAAGCTTTATTAAATGTAAAAAATATTGGGATTGAATAAAAAATATCATAAACTCAATTTTTATTTGCTTACTATAAAAAGAGAGCTTACATGCAAAGTAATAATCCAATTTTAACTCGGGTTGAAACCTATAGTAATTTATCCGAGCCTATGACCATTCAAGGTGCGATTCAAAAGTCAGTGGTATTGACAGTGATTGCAGCCGCATTGGGAATGGCACTATTTTTCTATTGTGCAATCACTGCTAATCTTTCAATTGCTTATGCTGCAACAATCATTGGTGCAATTGGTGGTCTTATTCTCGCTTTGATTACCACGTTTAAGTCAAATACTGCACCAGCTTTAGCAATTCCTTATGCTTTATTTGAAGGCGCATTTTTAGGTGGTGTGTCTTTTATTTTTCAGTTGAAATTTCCTGGTGTTCCTTTACAAGCTTTGCTTGCGACCTTTGTTACAACCTTAGTTTTATTTGCGTTATATAAATTCCAAATTATTCGTGCGACTGAAAAATTTAAGGCTGTCGTTATTTCGGCTTCTGTCGCGATTGCTCTGGTTTTCGTTGTTCAAATTGTTTTGAGTTTGATCTTCGGTTCAAGTATTCCTTATATTTTTGAAAGCAATTGGTTAGGTATTGGTTTTGCTGCATTTGTTGCAGTAATTGCATCACTTAATCTGATTTTAGATTTTGATCTTATTGAAAATGCAGCTGAACAACGCGCTCCTAAAGCATTTGAATGGGTCTGTGCGATTGCTTTACTTGCGACTTTAGTGTGGATGTATTATTCATTCATGCGTTTATTGAGCCTGATTCAAGGTGATGACTAAGTCAAAACTGAAATAAAATATAAATCGCCTTTTATCAGGCGATTTTTTTATGCAAGATTGTAAAAAGGTGGATTATGCAATTCCGAAAAATCTGGAATGTTGGCATGATGTGGTGAAAATTTTTCGAGTGAGAATAAGATGTCACAAGGACTTTTAGCTGGTAAGCGTTTTTTAATTGCTGGTATTGCAAGTAAATTATCAATTGCTTTCGGTATTGCGGCAGCATTACACCGCGAAGGCGCAGAGTTAGCATTTACTTATCCAAATGAAAAACTAAAAAAGCGTGTTGATGACTTTGCAGCACAGTTTGGTTCAACCCTCGTTTTCCCTTGTGATGTAGCAATTGATGCCGAAATTGACAATACTTTTGTTGAGTTAGCAAAACACTGGGATAGTTTAGATGGTGTTGTGCATTCGATTGGTTTTGCACCTGCACATACGCTAGATGGTGACTTTACCGACGTGACGGATCGTGACGGTTTTAAAATTGCACATGACATTAGCGCGTATAGCTTTGTTGCGATGGCTCGTGCGGCTAAACCATTATTACAAGCACGTAAAGGTTGTTTATTAACCTTGACTTATCAAGGTTCTGAGCGTGTGATGCCAAACTATAACGTGATGGGCATGGCAAAAGCATCGTTAGAAGCGGGTGTGCGTTATTTAGCACTAAGCTTGGGTAAAGAGGGGATTCGTGTGAATGCGATCTCTGCGGGTCCAATCCGTACTTTGGCAGCTTCTGGTATTAAATCATTCCGTAAAATGTTGGATGCCAATGAAAAAATCGCTCCATTACAACGTAATGTGACGATTGAAGAAGTGGGTAATGCAGCATTATTCCTTTGCTCACCATGGGCTTCTGGTATTACGGGTGAAATCCTTTATGTTGATGGTGGCTTTAATACGGTTGGTATGAGCCAGTCAATGATGGATGATGAATAATTAGATTAATCTAATTATTTAATAAAGCCGCTTTTATAGCGGCTTTTTTTAGGAGGGAGTAAATTATAACGCAGTGCTCTGGGGCGAACCAGAGCGCAAGTTTGCCCCTAGCAGCACCTTGTTATGCAAGGTTTTTCTCTGCGGTAGTTAAGAACACCAATGTTGAGGCCGTCATGTGCAGCATATATGCAACTAGATAATCTGGCACAGTTGTTGGACTTGTTCCTTGCCCGTGACCACTCAATTTGTTTCGTCCAGTGGGAATACTGCTTTCCAACATGCTACGCAATGAATTTAATTGCTGCTGCCAAAAAGATGGGACGAGATCATTATCAAAACACACTTGAATCAAAGTCTTTGCTGTAGCATTAGGCTGGTATGACCAATTTCTTTTATTACATATAGCTTTCATAGTGCTTTCAAACGATTTCAAACAATCGTTGAGTGCTTCTTTATTTTTACCGTGTCTGTAATGCTCATAAGCACTTAGAAACTCTTGCTGCGCACCTTGATAGTTTTTCTCATTTAGAAGTCTCAAAGCTGGTTTTACTGCTTCTGAGTGAAGCAGCTCAGAATCAACTCTAAGAACCTATCCAATATTAATTTCATTCTTTTTTGGCAATTGGAAAAATAATTTGTTAAATTCTCCCCCATGAGAAAACCATATCCCAGCGACATTAGTCGAGAAGCCTTTAAAGAAATTGAACCGTTACTATTGAGCGGAAGAAAACAAACACGTCCAAGAGTCGTTGATGTCTATGAAGTGTTTTGCGCCTTGCTCTATATTCTAAAAAGTGGATGTCAATGGAGTATGCTTCCTCGAGACTTTCCACCTAAAAGCACTGTGCATTATTACTTCTCGATTTGGAATAGAAAACCATCAGAAACTGAACCTAGCATACTTGAGCAGGCTTTAAAAAAATGTGGTTGGCGAGGCCCGTATCAACAATGGACGGAAAGAACAAACGAGCTTTATCATCATTGATTCACAAAGTGTAAAAAACACAGATACCGCACGTAATAAAGGCTATGACGCTGGTAAAAGAGTTTCAGGGATTAAAAGACATATCATTGTTGATACTCAAGGTCTGCCTCATGGAATATTTATTACGACAGCAGATAAAACAGATCGTCAAGGTGCATTAGATGCCATAACTTTACATAGAGACACCTTACAAAATGTAGAGGTTGTACTTGTTGATGGTGGTTATACAGGCGAACCCTTTTCTTTGGCTGTTAATGATTTAATCAGAGCGCGAGTTGAAGTTGCTAAACGAAGTGAATTACATAAATTTGCAGTCATACCACAACGCTGGGTTGTGGAAAGATCATTTGCTTGGTTAGAAAAATGTAGAAGGCTTTGGAAAAACTGTGAAAAGCACCTAAATACGAGCCTGCAGTTCATTAATTTAGCCTTTTTAAGGCTACTTTTGCATAGAAAATATTCTGGATAGGTTCTAACAATTTCTCCTTCGATGAACTGAAAGCCTATTCCATGTTCTTTGAATCTAGCGTTCAGTTCTTCAATTGCATCATCAACGCTTTTCGAAGCATTTTGTTTATGCAGGTATTCATAGTTTCGAGTAAGTCGATCAATATACCTAAAGCTTAATTCGACTACATCTAATTGCTTTTCGACATCGTCAACCTGCAACAAATAATTTGCCAGTTCATTTATGTACATTCTCTGGCCATGCTTTTCTGCTGTGGGAAGCTGAAACATTCCATACTCTCTGCAAAGAGTATCCACGATAAACTTATATGCGGATTTGACTTGAGGGCCACACCCGTAACTTTCGTAGTAGTTTTCATTACTTCCAAGTGCATCTGACCAAATATGAACGATTTGCACTCTCAAAGCACTTGGTAAGTTATCGTAGGTGTAAACATCTGGTACGTCTCCCCTCAAGGCTTTTTGCCTCTTTGAAAACAGGTCAAAAATTGCCATGAATTCTCCTTTTTATGAATTGCATAATTATAGTTACAAGGCATATTTGACGCATAACCAAAATTAAGATGCCATATAAGCAATTCTGTGCTTACCCAGTATAATTATATTTTGATCAGCATATAAAACCGTAATAGTTAAATCAATATAAAGCGGTTGATGAGTAAAATCGAAAGTTCTCAGCTCATTAAAAATGAGCCAAAAACTGTAAGTGAGTAAACAATAGCAACTCGTGTGTTATTGCTCAGGTAGTTCTTTCACAGGACTTCCTCCTAGTGCTTGCATTAAAGTCACATAAGCATTGTATTGACTCTGCTTGGTTTCAACTAAGCTGAGTCGTGCATTACGTGTAGTCTCTTGCGCATCGAGTAAGCTCTTTAATGTGATTGCACCATTGCGATAACGAACTTCGGTCAATCTTTCGGTCTTATTCGCAAGTTCGACATTGCGTTGTTGCAATTCTACTTGCTGATTCAGTTGAGTGCGATTCGACAAGGCATTTTCTACATCGGCAAAAGCTTGGTACAGCGTTTGGCGATATTGAGTAATGGATTTTTCATACTCAAGATCACTAATCGCAATCTCTTTCTTCATATCATTATATTGAAGAAAGGGTAGGCTTAAACTCGCACCTAAAGTTAAAGCAGGGTTCTTTAACAGTTGTGTCAATGAAGTGCTCGAAGAACCTAGATTACCTGTGAGATTAATCGAAGGGTAGTAACTGGCTTTGGTCGCATCTTTATTGGCTAAAGTCTTACGCAAGCGTAATTCAGAAGCTTGTAAGTCAGGGCGACGCGATAAAATATCAGCAGGGAGTCCAACCGCGATATTCGGCAGAGTATTGCGAGGTAGTTGTGTAGGCTCTTGAATATTCAGTTGTTGAACAGGTTCATGTAGCAATACAGCAATCGCAGTACGCGTTTCAACACGAAGCTGCTCAATTTGGCTTAAACTGGCTTTTTGGCTTTGTACCGATTGTTCCGCTTGTGTTAAATCTAAACCTGAAACCGCACCCGCTTTATATTGCGACTGTACCAAAGCATAAATCTTTTGGGTCGAAGCCAAGTTTTGCTGAATGGTTTGATAGCGTTCGTTCAGATAGCCAAGTTGCCAATATAGCTTTGCTGTGGTACCAACCAGACTTTGTGCGGTGGCTTGCAAGTCTTGTTCACTGGCTAAGGCTTCCCAACGGCTTGCTTCGGTTTGATTGGCGAGCTTGCCAAATAAATCGAGTTCATAGCTAACGCCAACACTGTTCGATAAACCACGATCATTTCCATTGCCTGAACGGAGGTCATAGTTATGACCTGTGGAAACACTCGAACTGGTACGAATGCCTTGTTTATTTTCAGCCAAGCCTGCTTGTAGTCGAGCCTGTTGAAGGGTAATTCCTGCAACACTTAAGTCACTATTTTTAGCCAACACTTGATCGACCAATTGATTCAGTTGAGCATCATTAAATAGCGTCCACCATTGATCGGTGAGATTCACATTCTTATTTTTTTGCGTATCATATTGGAACTGTTGTGGCACTTGGGCTGTTGGGGCGTTATAGGGCGTTTTGACGACAGCAGAACAGCCAACGAGTGTTGTGCTGAGACAAAGTGCAAGTGCGATTTTATGTTGTTTGAATAACATTGATCGTCATTCCTTTAATAATTTGAAAAATATTATCGTCTTGATCTATTCTTAAAAATCCTTCCCAATCTCCTTTTAAAAAGAGGGGGTAGGGGGAGATTTTTATTCTCTCGCTAAAGCAGCAACTGGGTCGAGTTGTGCTGCATTTCGTGCTGGCAAGAAGCCAAATACAATACCGATCAGACTAGAACAGACAAAAGCCGCTATGATTGAGGTGGTTGAATAACTCATCTCAATGATGCCTTTGGCAAAGTGTCCAATAATTTGCCCAATCCCTAAAGAAAGCAGCACACCGAGTACACCGCCCAATAAGCAGACCAGAATTGCTTCAATCAGGAATTGCTGCAAAATATCGCTTTGTCGTGCGCCAACCGCCATACGTACCCCAATCTCTTGGGTTCGTTCAGTCACAGAGACCAACATAATGTTCATCACGCCAATTCCACCAACCACAAGAGAAATCACGGCGATTGCAGAAATTAACAGGGTCATTGTGGCTGTGGTTTGCTGGATGGTTTCACGGATACTGTCAGAGTTCTGAGTGAAAACATCTTGTGCGCCGTGACGCTGTTCCAGCAAGGTTAGAATTGCATTTTCAGCCGCACTACTTGGATATTCATCTTTAATGCGAACAATGATGCTACGAACATTGGATTGCCCCAACATGCGACTCATCACTGTTGAATAAGGTAAATAAACATTCAAACTGTCAGAACTACCCATGAAGCCTTGTTGAGCATCAATCACGCCGATGATTCGACTTGGTACGCTACCTAACAGCAGTACTTGACCAACAGGATTAGTACCATCTGCAAAGAAAGTCTTTTCAGTATTGGTATCAATCACCACATCTTGCGCACGTTGTGTGACGCTGTCTTTATCGAAAGCTTGTCCCGACTTAAAGGTCATGCCTTTGACATAGAAAAAATCAGCACTGACACCATTTACGGTTGCCGATGCTTCGGTATCTTTGTAGCGTAGCGTCACACTGGTATTGGCGGATGGACTGACCCCATCGACATAAGGTTGTTCAGCTAGCGCATCCGCATCGGCAGGCACTAGTGTTTTCACTTGGGAGGCACGTGAATTGTCACCAAAGCCACGACCCTGATAAACGCTAATGGTGTTAGTGCCTAAACTACTGATATTTTCTAAAATCTGCTTTTGTGAGCCATTCCCAAGCGCAACCACCGAGACCACGGATGCGATCCCGATAATAATCCCAAGCATGGTCAAGAAAGTCCGCATACGGTGGGCATTCATGGCAAGCAGTGCCATACGGAATGCTTCACCGAGACGATCGAAAAAAGACCGCCAAGCCGAGGTTTTCTTTTGTGATGAGCGTTGCAGGGTTTGATGTTCTAAATCGGTATCTGCATTTTCAGGTACGTTGGCACGGTCTGAAATAATATTACCATCACTGATCTCGATAATACGGGTCGCATTTTTGGCAACATTGAGATCGTGCGTGACCAGAATAATGGTATGGCCTTTGGCATTCAGCTCACGCAAAATGCGCATCACTTCGACACCGCTATTCTTATCTAATGCACCTGTGGGTTCATCGGCAAGAATCACATCACCACCATTCATCAGCGCACGTGCAATCGACACACGTTGTTGCTGACCACCAGATAGCTGGCTTGGTCGATGATGTAAGCGTTCTTCAAGTCCTAGTTCTGAGAGTAGCTCAGCCGAACGCTGTTGGCGAAGTTGGCTGTCTACGCCTGCATAAATCGCAGGAACTTCGACATTACCTGCGGCGCTTAAATCACCGAGTAAATGATAACGTTGGAAAATAAAGCCAAAATATTCACGGCGAAGTTGTGCTAGTTCATCTGCTTCGAGTAGACGTGTTTCTCGACCACTGACTTGATAGCTGCCTGCCGTTGGTTTATCGAGACACCCCAAGATATTCATGAGGGTCGATTTACCTGAGCCTGATTGCCCGACGATTGCAACCAGTTCACCGGCATAAATTTTTAAATTAATGCCTTTGAGGATTTGTACTGTTCCTTCGCCCGCGGGAAATTCACGAGTGAGGTTGCTGACTTCAAGTAATGGTTGTGAAGAACGTATTTGATCTTGGGTCATATTACATTCTCATTGCACGTTGATTGCTACGTTTTGCTGATTCGTTTGAGCTATCAGTTGCATCTGCAATCACCACTTGATCGCCTTGTTTCAAACCTCTAAGCACTTGTGCAGTCACACGATTGTTAAGGCCGATTAACACAGGTTGAGGTTGAGCAGTCCCGTCTGCTTGTAAGATTCGTACGATGCCTGTGGATGCTTTACCTTGAGCAATCAAGGCTTTTTCAGCTTCAGTTAAATCGAGACGTTTCGGTTGTTGTATTTTTTGAGTATTGGTAGTTTTCGCTTGATTTGTCGCCGTTGAATTATTGCTATTGTCTTTTTTGTTTGAACGTTTGGTTTGTATCGCAGCAGCAGGGATCGTCAGCACATTTTTCGCTTCAGCTAAAACAATATAGACCTGTGCAGTCATATCAATACGTAACTTACCGTCTTCATTTGGAACATCAAACAAAGCATTATAATACACGGCTGTGCTTGATGAAGATGAACTGGTATTGGTTGTTTCGGTGTTAATTGAGTTTGGTGCAGGCTCAACTTGACGTAGCTGTGCGTAATGTTTTTTATCGCTATTGCCTAATGTGGTGAAGTAAACCGTTTGACCTTTTTCAACCTTCATCACATCGGCTTCAGAAATTTGGGCTTTGATGGTCATGTTGTCGAGCTTTGCCAATTTCACAATCGTTGGTGCTGTTTGATTGGCATTCACCGTTTGACCTTCTTCGGTCACAATGGCAACCACTGTCCCATCCATCGGAGCAACAATACGGGTATAACCCAAATTCTCTTGCGCAGTTGCGAGGGTTAAACGAGATTGTTCAATTTGCGCATTGATTGCTGCAATTTGAGCTTGTGCTGTTTTAAAGTTCGCTAGTGCTGTTTCAAGTTCTGCACGTGAAGTTGCATCTTGGCTAAACATGGCTTGTTGACGTTTATATTCAGCTTCAACTTTGGCTAGATTGGCCTGTTGTACCGCCAATTGAGCCTGTTGATTTTGAATACTGGCTTTGGCTGTTTTCAACTCATTTTCTTGGCGAATCGAGTCAATTTGTGCAATCAGTTGACCTTGTTTGACTTGATCGCCTAACTGTACATACATTTTTTTCACTTGACCTGAAACCTGTGCGCCGACGCTGACCATTTTGGTTGCTTCAAGCACACCTGTTGCCAATACCGAATTTTCAATATCACCTTTAGAGACTTCAGCACTAATATATTGTGGTGCTTGATCTTTAGGTTTAAAGAAAAACCATGCAACGGCTGCAATAATCGCGACACCGATAGCGATCATTATTATTTTACTGAATGGTATTTTTTTAGAACTTGTTTTTGGCATGGCAACAGATCGAGATTTAGAAACTCAAACCAGTATAAAAGCGAAATAAGGATAAAACGTGGATATTTTTAATCTAGAATGATAATTATTATCAAATTTTATTGGAATTATTTGATTAGAATCTGATAAATATTTTGAATACCAATGACTGCATTTTCTGCGATTGAGACTCCTCCCTTGGATGGAAGCATTGCTTCACGAGGATTGATTCGGATGAGTTGTGGTGCGAAACGCTCACTAAAATAACGGACTGTTGGAATCGCTGTACCTGCACCTATTTCAATGACGATAGGGTGATTGTGGGCTTCTAAAAAAATTTCTAAGCGTCTTGCTTGTTGAGTATGTCTTTGGCTGACCCAAGCATAATCATTAAACATCAGAATATTTGGACGGGATAACGTTCCACAATGTGGACATAGTGGAAGTTTTCCTAGCCATTGACAATTTTGATGATCAATCTCAGGCGTTAATTCATTTGCTGACCATGTTTTGAGTTGGCAAGGTTCTGAGCATTGAAGATGGTGGATAGAGCCATGACACTCATAAATTTGGTTTGGATCAAAACCTGCTTTTTGAAACTGCCCATCAACATTCGAAGTAAATATAAAGTAGGGTAGTGCTAACCTTTCAGCCAGTTGTTTGAGTAAATTAAAACCTTGATGTGGCATGGTTTGACGATATAGTGCCAAACGATGTCCATAAAAACCCCATGCTAAATGTGGCTGAAATTTAAATGCTGCTGGATTGGCTATTTCGGTAAAGTCGATACGTTGTTTACCGAGTTCTGGATAAGCTCGCCACATGCCTTGATTGCCTCGAAAGTCGGGCAGACCTGAATCAACGCCCATACCTGCACCCGCACTGATAATTAGGCTATCGGCTTTTGAGAATAAACTTTTAATTCTTCCAATTTCGATGGGGCTGAGCTGCTGCATGATCAGTATTCTTATCCTATGTCATTATATTTTATTGAGATGATCTCAGCATAATTTACCCTAAAAATTGAGAAATATTGAGTGAATTTTGACTTACTGCTGATGATTGATCTAACGGTGATTGATGACCTATTGAGTTCTATAGATGAGACGATCTTGATTCAGAAAAGATCACGTTTATGTATTTAAAGTAGGTTGAATTATATCATTCATTCAAAATGAGTTAGGTCTCTAATTCACCCCCTATATTTTTATTAGGATAGTTTTTTTAAAATAATAATTATAAATTTCAATTTCTTATATTTATTTTTAATATGAGGTAAATAAATTTAATAAAACCTTAATTTTTTTATGGATTTAAGATTGTAAAAATTGTAAGATCTAATGCCATATTTTTTTTATGGTTTTAATCTAAGTAATAAAGTCATAAAAAATATGCAAATAAGTACAAGTGATTTGATAGGAAAATTCACAGGGGAAATAAAATGGAATGGCAAGAAAGCTTTAATATTGGTATCGATGTAATTGATCATCAGCATCGCCAAATATTAGATTATATCAATAGATTAGAAGAAATTCGGGTGAGTGGTCATCGCTCCAAGATTCAAGAAGTATTGGAAGATCTAATTGATTACACGCAATCACATTTTAGCTTTGAAGAAAACTTATTAATGCAGGTTAATTATCAATATTTACCTTCGCATAAAGGTATACATGATTTATTTGTCAAAAGACTGAATGATTATCGTCAACGCTTTGAAAAAGGGGAAGCAGTTGAAAATGATTTATATCGATTACTCTCAAAATGGTTGATTAATCATATACAGCATGATGATCAGGATTATGTCGATGCTGTGCGTGATAATATGATTCGATATTTACGCACCCAAGAACAAACCAAAGGAAAGAGCTGGTTCTCTCGTATATTTAGCTAAAATTATGATGGAAACAGGCGGTTGCCACATAACTCTCCGACCGCCTGTAGCATAAGATGCTCTGAGTTTTCTTTAGACATCCCTTTAATTGCAGCATCAATGCGTAACAACAGTTCAGGCCAAAGCAAGAACTGTCTTGGATTCAGCCGACGTAAAGCTTGTTGATATTGTGATACTTTAGTTTTCCAAATACCAATTTGTATCGCATTATGGGGCTGCTCAAAGAGTTGCATCAAAAGACGCATTTCTTTATTTAATGTCCACAAAATTAGACTGTCAGGTTCACCAGCCGCAATTAAATATTGATAAATCTTAATGGATTGCGCCAAGTTACCAGCAAGTAGTGCATCGCTCAGATCATAAGTTGTATAACGTGACTGATCTTGCAAACAAGCATATAGCTGTTCAATCTGAATTTTTTGTATATCAGGAAAGGTATCTGCCACACGCATTAGGCTGTTTTTCGCAGCCAATAGATTATGTTCATGGTGCTGCATCAGCCATTGCCAAGCATCATGATTCAGCTGAATGCCTAATTTTTCTGCTTCTAAATTTAAGATTTTTTGTCGGTCTTGTGGATAGGTTGCGGTCAAAGAAACTACAACACCATTGGCCTCCACGACTTGGAAAAAGGCAGACTTTAAACTGCTGCTGTCTTGTTTAGGCAAAACGATCAGCAATAAGTTATGTTCATTATGTTGAATATAGTTTTTCAGCAGTTTTAGGCCGTTGGCATCAGGCTTGATATTGCCATGTACTTCAATGGCGAGTTGTTGTGAAAATAGCGATAAACTATTCAGCGCATTAAAGACATTCTTCCAGTCATTAACACTGCTAATGTCATGACGCTGACGTTCAACTTCTTGTTGTTGCCAACTTTTACGGAATGCATCAAGTAGATTTTGCTCAAGCAAAGGTTCTTGCCCATGAATGATCCATGCACCACGGGCTTCATTGATACGTTTTAATGCTTGAACATAATCTAACTTCATAAAAAGTAATTATGGTTGAGCTTTGGGTAAACGATTGGCTGCAATCTGACGTGTCACTTGCTGAGCAATATCATCAATCACGATGCGATTCAAATAAGCTTCTTGTTGGTTATCGGTGTTTACTGTTGCCACATCATATTGGTAAGTACGTGATGCGGTGAGTGTGCGTGGTTCAGTAATTTTATTACCTTGGCGATCTTCGATTTGGAAAGTCACGGTTAAACGCAATAGCACTTCAGTCAATTTACCATTCAATAACTGGCGACGAGGCGTGTAATCTAAAATACGAAGTACATAGGCATCATTGGCATTACTGAGTTGTACGCCTGTAGCACTAAGATAGATACTTAAACGATTTTCGAGTTCATCGGTATTGTCAGGTAAAACCAAAGTGAGTTTGTTATAAACCAATGGTGTTGCCGTTGGATAGCTTCCCTTTAAATGAAAGCCACAGCCAACTAAGCCTGCACTTAGACCTAAAGTTAATACAACTGCTGCAACACGTTGAACTAAATGCATGCTTTGTCCTTATGATATTCCAACAAATATGGAAGATTTAATCTTGATAAATTGACCACATTTTAGAATCAAAGCCCGTTGAATAACAGCGGGCTTTGATGAGGTTTTGTTTATTGCTTTTAATCCCCCCTCTTTTTAAAGAAGGGTTAGGATGACGCTAATAACCTCTCCCTAGCCCTCTCCTGAGAGGAGAGGGAGTCTAAGCAGAAAATTAAACCACTAAATTAACAAGTTTATTCGGAACGACAATTTCTTTCTTGGTTGGACCAGTTAAGAATTGTTGCACTTCTGGCAGTGCTTTTGCTAAAGCCAATAACTCATCTTTAGAGATATCGACTGCGACGTCTAACTTACCACGAAGTTTACCATTCACTTGTACAACAATCGTTTGCGTATTACGGGTTAACGCTGATTCATCCACTTGTGGGAACAGTGTCGTATTAATATCAATACTAAATTGTGCTAAAAGTGTTTGACTTAAATGTGGTGCAAATGGTGCAAGTAAAGTCAATAAAGTTGTAATTGCTTCACGTGTAACAGCTACATCATTGTCATCTTTTGCTTCAAATTTGTTGGTCGCATTCAATAATTCCATCAATGCTGCAATAGAAGTATTGAACGCATGACGACGTTCGATGTCATCACCCACTTTTTGGATGGTTTCATGGGTTTTGCGACGTAAATCTTGCGCATCTTTCGATAGGTTTACTGTATCAATTGCAGTCGCCTGATTGCCTTTTTCAAGGAAACCCGCTGCTAAACGCCAGACACGTTTCAAGAAACGGTTTGCGCCTTCAACACCTGCATCTGACCATTCTAATGATTGATCAGGTGGTGCAGCAAACATCATGAAGACACGAGCAGTATCTGCGCCGTATTGATCAATAATGGCTTGTGGATCAATACCATTGTTTTTCGACTTAGACATTTTTTCTTGTCCGCCGATCACAACTTCCTGACCATCACCTGAATATTTCGCAGATAGAATGCGACCTTTTTCGTCACGTTCTAATTCGATATCAGCAGGGTTAAACCAAGTTTTTTTGCCACTCTCTGCTTCACGGTAGAAGGTGTCTGCCAACACCATGCCTTGGGTGAGCAAGTTGGTGAATGGTTCATTGCCTTGTACTACGCCTTCATCACGCATCAATTTATGGAAGAAACGTGCATAAAGTAAGTGCAGAATTGCGTGCTCTACACCACCGATATATTGATTCACAGGAAGCCAGCTTTGCGCCGCTTCAGGTTTTACCATACCACCTGTAAAGTCTGGAGATGCATAGCGAGCATAGTACCAAGATGATTCTACAAAGGTATCTAAGGTATCTGTTTCACGACGAGCATCGCCACCACAGCTTGGACATTTGGTTTCATAGAATTCAGGCATTTTGTTCAATGGATTACCAGAACCATCTGGTACGACGTCAGTCGGTAATACCACAGGCAATTGATCTTCTGGTACTGGCACTTGACCACAAGTATTGCAGTTGATCATTGGAATTGGACATCCCCAGTAACGCTGACGAGAAACACCCCAGTCACGTAAACGGAATTGAACTTTAGAATTTGCTAAAGTCTGTGGTTCCAATTTAGCAAGGAACGCATCATAAGCGGCTTGGAAATCTAAACCATCAAACTCGCCTGAATTAACCAGTTTGCCTTCTTTAGAGCCATACCATTCTTGCCATTCAGTTGCTGAGTATTCAGCATCGTCTGTGCCTTTGGCATCAATCACTTGCTTGATGGCTAAGTTGAATTTGTTAGCAAATTCAAAATCACGCTCGTCATGTGCAGGAACAGCCATCACCGCACCTGAACCGTATGACATCAACACGTAATTGGCAATCCAAACAGGAAGGTCTTCACCTGTCACTGGGTGCTTCACATATAAGCCAGTTGCCATACCTTTCTTTTCAGCAACTGCCAAGTCAGCTTCTGCAACAGAACCCATACGGCATTCTTCAATAAATGCCGCAAGTTCAGGATTATTTTCTGCTGCTTTAAGTGCCATTGGATGTTCTGCTGCAACCGCAACATACGTCACACCCATTAAGGTATCAGCACGCGTGGTATAAACAGTTAAACTATCAGCATAAATTTCAGTATTTGCAGAAGGGAAAGTAATGTCCATCCCTGTAGAACGACCAATCCAGTTACGTTGCATGGTCAAAACTTGTTGTGGCCAGCCGTCTTTTAAGGTGTCTAAATCGTCTAATAATTCTTGTGCATAGTCGGTAATGCGGAAGTAGTACATTGGGATATCACGTTTTTCAACCAATGCGCCTGAACGCCAACCACGACCATTTTCAACTTGTTCATTCGCAAGTACAGTTTGGTCAACTGGGTCCCAGTTTACGGTTGAAAGCTTACGATAGATCAAGCCTTTCTTATAAAGCTGAACAAATAACCATTGTTCCCAGTGATAGTATTCTGGTGTACAGGTCGCAAATTCGCGATCCCAATCCACAGACAAGCCCAACTTTTTTAATTGGTCACGCATGTAGGCAATATTTTCAAAAGTCCATTTTGCAGGTGCAACTTGATGGGCTATTGCTGCATTTTCAGCTGGTAAACCAAACGCATCCCAACCCATAGGTTGTAATACCGTTTCACCTTTTAAACGATAAAAACGGCTGATCACGTCACCAATGGTGTAGTTACGCACATGCCCCATGTGCAGTTTGCCACTCGGATAAGGGAACATCGACAGGATATAGCGATGTTTACCCTCTACAGTGTCTGCAACTTTAAAAACTTTGCGATTGTCCCAGTCTTGTTGAACTTGAGGCTCAATGGCACTTGCTTGATATTCGGAGTCAATGTGAGAAGTCGTCATAGGGATATGCGATACAACAAAAATTAAAGTTAAGATTGCTGCACAGCATAGCGCAAAATAGGGCGGGATGTCAGTTTTTAGCTGAGGATTTTATCTTCTAAATGATGCGAGTGGAAACCAGTTGGGGTATTTTTAAAAAGTGAGTATCTTTGAATTTGTTAAAGGCTCTCTTTTTTAGATGAAGATGCTTTCAATACAGCCCTCATAATAATCTGTAAATATTGAAACAGTATTGATATATTAATTTGTTTTTTAATAATATTTTTATTTTACCCAAACAAGGTGGCAAATCTAAAATAGTCACCTTGTTTGAACCGACTAAAACAGTCTAAAGATTTGGTTTTACTCTCACTGGCGCTGTGACAGGTGTTTGAATAGGTGGTGCAGCAGCAGGAGCTTGAGGTATTTCATCTATTGGTGGTCGAGTCATATTTTGATTGGGTTGACTTTCAGATGGTTGATTTTCGTTTTGAGGTTGCTGTGCTTTCGGTGGGTTTGTATTTTGAGTGCTACTTCCATAAGTGGAAATTTTATCTAATCGTTTTGCTCCTTTTGGTGGAGGTGTTGTGGTGTAATGGGTTGAACCATTAGCATCCATCCATTTGTAGTACTGCTGAGCATAATTTTGGCTAGAAAAAAGAAGCAGAGTTGTAGTTGCGGCAGCGTATAAGCTTGTTTTTAAATATGATGGTTTCATAATTTGATCTCCCCAAAAGAATTCCGTCTATATTCGATCAAAATGTTTGAATTAGCCAATCACAATGCCTATTTTTGTATAAAAAGAAAATAGTTTTTTGATAAATGGGCATTTGGATCGATAAATCACCTTGAACTGAGAGATTAAAAAAACAACAGCTAAAAATTATTCTAAAAAAACCTTTTCTTTATTCTTGACTTTGTGTATGAAAGCAACAAAAATGCTTGCTTAGTTTTATATGCGCTTATTTGATCACCCTTCGAATAAATGTCATGGTTTGCAATGGACATTCTTTCTAGCCGAGAGAATGATTTTTTGAAATATGTTTATCCCAACATGTTTTGATTCGAGATGTAATAACAGCTTATACGGCTGATGAGTCAGAAAATTTTTCCTATTGCAGCAAAAACGAGTAGAATACGCACACTTAGAAAAGTGCATAAGTTAATGAATGAAAATACAATTTATGTCTCCCATAAATTGTACTAACACTAGGGTGAATCACGTTGGAACTTTTATCTGGTGGTGAAATGCTCGTTCGTGCGCTTGCGGACGAAGGCGTAGAGCATGTTTTTGGTTATCCAGGCGGCGCAGTTTTACATATTTATGATGCGCTTTTTCAACAAGACAAAATTAATCATTACCTTGTACGTCATGAGCAAGCTGCTGGTCATATGGCAGATGCATACTCGCGCGTAACTGGTAAAACAGGTGTTGTTCTTGTGACTTCTGGTCCAGGTGCAACAAATACTGTTACTCCTATTGCAACTGCCTATATGGACTCAATCCCAATGGTGATTTTGTCAGGACAAGTTGCAAGTCACCTAATTGGTGAAGATGCATTCCAAGAAACAGATATGGTTGGTATTTCTCGTCCAATCGTAAAACACAGTTTCCAAGTGCGTCATGCCAGCGAAATTCCTGCAATTATTAAGAAAGCATTCTATATCGCAGCTTCTGGCCGTCCAGGTCCAGTGGTTGTTGATATTCCTAAGGATGCCACCAATCCAGCAGAAAAATTTGCCTACGAATATCCTGAAAAAGTGAAGATGCGTTCATATCAACCGCCTTCACGTGGACATTCAGGTCAAATTCGCAAAGCAATTGATGAGCTGATCACTGCTAAACGGCCAATGATTTATACGGGCGGTGGTGTTGTTCAAGGTAATGCTTCTGCACTATTGACTGAACTTGCGCATTTATTAGGCTATCCAGTAACCAATACATTGATGGGCTTAGGTGCTTTCCCAGGTAATGATCCACAATTTGTGGGTATGTTAGGGATGCATGGTACTTATGAAGCCAATATGGCAATGCATAATGCAGACGTGATTTTGGCCATTGGTGCACGTTTTGATGACCGCGTGACTAATAACCCTGCAAAATTCTGTCTCAATGCGAAAGTAATTCATATTGATGTAGACCCAGCAACAATTTCTAAGACGATCATGGCGCACATTCCAATTGTGGGTGCCGTTGAGCCAGTTCTTCAAGAAATGTTAGCTCAGCTTAAACAAATGAATGTGTCTAAGCCAAATCCTGAAGCAATTGCTGAATGGTGGTCTCAGATTAATGAGTGGCGTAAAGTTCATGGCTTACGCTATGAAGCAGCTCAAAATGGTGAAATGAAACCACAACAAGTGGTGGAAGCGCTTGATCGTGTGACCAATGGTGAAGCGATCATTACGTCTGACGTAGGTCAGCACCAAATGTTTGGTGCAAACTACTACAAATACAAACGTCCACGCCAATGGATTAACTCGGGTGGTCTAGGCACGATGGGTGTTGGTTTACCGTATGCAATGGCAGCGAAGCTTGCATTCCCAGATCAACAAGTCGTGTGTATTACAGGTGAAGCATCAATTCAGATGTGTATCCAAGAATTATCAACATGTAAGCAATATGGCTTAAATGTAAAAATTCTTTGCTTGAATAACCAAGCTTTAGGCATGGTGAAGCAGTGGCAAGACATGAACTATGAAGGGCGTCATTCAAGCTCTTATGTAGATTCTTTACCTGATTTTGCAAAATTGATGGAAGCTTATGGTCATGTAGGTATTCAAATCAATCATGCAGATGAATTGGAATCTAAACTGGCTGAAGCAATGGCAATTAATGATAAATGTGTATTCATTAATGTCATGGTTGATCGTACAGAACATGTTTATCCAATGTTGATTGCAGGTCAGTCGATGAAAGATATGTGGTTAGGTAAAGGGGAGCGCACGGCATGAGACACATTATCTCTGTACTTGTAGAAAATGAAGCAGGCGCGCTTTCTCGTTTGGTCGGTTTATTCTCTCAACGTGGTTACAACATTGAGACTTTAAACGTTGCGCCAACTGAAGATGAAACTTTATCTCGTTTGACGCTGACAACTTATGGCGATGATCACAAAATCGAGCAGATCACAAAACAACTGAATAAATTAGTTGAAGTGGTTAAGGTGGTTGATTTGTCAGAAGGTGCACATATTGAGCGCGAGCTTATGTTGATTAAAGTGAAAGCTTTAGGTGCCGCTCGTGCGGAAATTAAGCGTACAGCTGATATTTTCCGTGCCCAAATCGTTGATGTAACACCAACCACTTATACGATTCAGATCGCAGGTACAACTGAAAAGATTGATGGTTTTATTGATGCACTTGCTGAAAATACCATTCTAGAAGTTGTACGTTCTGGTGTGTCTGGTATCGCACGTGGTGAAAAAGTTTTAAGTATTTAATCGCTTCCCCAATTCTTCATATAGAAATGCAAGAATTGGGAAGTTTCAAAGGATCTATCCTTGTAAAACAAGGGAAATGACAAAAATTTTAGCGGAGAAAACAGATGCAAATTTTTTACGATAAAGACTGTGACTTATCAATCATCCAAGGCAAAAAAGTTGCAATCATTGGTTATGGTTCACAAGGTCATGCTCACGCACTTAACTTGAAAGACTCTGGCGTTGACGTAACTGTTGGTTTACGTGCAGGTTCTACTTCTTGGAAAAAAGCTGAAAATTCTGGTCTTAAAGTATCTGAAGTTCCAGCGGCTGTTGCTCAAGCTGACTTAGTGATGATTTTGACTCCAGATGAGTTCCAATCTCAACTTTATCGTGATGTGATTGAGCCGAATATTAAAGAAGGCGCGACTTTAGCATTTGCTCATGGTTTCTCTATTCTTTATAACCAAGTTGTTCCACGTAAAGATTTAGACGTAATCATGGTTGCTCCAAAAGCACCAGGTCATACTGTACGTTCTGAATATCAACGTGGTTCAGGTGTTCCTGACTTAATCGCAATTCACCAAGATGCTTCTGGTAATGCACGTAACGTAGCGCTTTCTTACGCTTCAGGTGTAGGTGGTGGTCGTACAGGTATCATCGAAACTTCTTTCCGTGAAGAAACTGAAACTGACTTATTCGGTGAGCAAGCAGTTCTTTGTGGTGGTGCGGTTGAATTGGTTAAAATGGGCTTCGAAACTTTAGTTGAAGCTGGTTATGCACCAGAAATGGCTTACTTCGAATGCTTACATGAACTTAAGTTAATCGTTGACTTAATGTTCGAAGGCGGTATCGCTGACATGAACTACTCAGTTTCTAACAATGCTGAGTACGGTGAATATGTGACTGGTACTGAAGTAATCAACGAACAGTCTCGTGAAGCAATGCGTAATGCATTGAAACGTATCCAATCTGGTGAATATGCAAAAATGTTCATTCAAGAAGGTGCGTTAAATTACCCATCTATGACTGCTCGTCGTCGTCAAAACGCTGCGCATGGTATCGAAGTAACGGGTAATAAGTTACGTGCGATGATGCCTTGGATTCAAGCGAACAAGATCGTTGATAAAGAGAAAAACTAAGTTCTAGTTTAATCTTTAAAAAAACCCTTGTTTTTACAAGGGTTTTTTATTGGATTATTCTAATGTTACGCATTGGTTAAACATAGCTCTACTCTTGCACAGGGGAAAAGCGATGCTTTTCTATTTCCCTGCTCCTTGCGTAGGAGACCCTACTCAGGATTCAAGCGAACAAAATCGGAGACAAAGAGAAAACTAAGTTTTATCTCTGAGTTAAAAGAACCCTCTTGTTGATAAATGAAGTTTTTTAATGCTGCTGATAACAGAGTTATAACAGTATAAAAATTAAAAAAGGCTTAATATGTATCTCAAATAAGCAGTTTACATCGTACTTAATACATGACAAAAACAACAAAACTGCAATGAGACTTAAGTTCATCGTGCAGTTTAAAACAAATAAGAAGTAACTACTTAAATACTAAAACACCTAGCAAAAATAAATTGGTCTTTCGGTAAAAAAGTACAATAAAAAAGCAAGTCTTTTCATTGGTTTGAAATGATTACATGTTTTTATTCTATTGATTTATAAAATGAAAAAGACTTGACCTTATGCTAGATGATGTTATTGTTAAGGAAAGTTTATGAATACACAATTTGTATCTTTTTTGAGTGTTAAGGATCGTTCTGATTTCGAGCAATTCGCTCAACAAATAAAAAAAAGTACTGAATAATCATGGAAGTCCTTTATGGTTCACGTTGATTACGATAGCACATGGGTCATCGTTTCCATTTTGGTTGCAGTAGCGACTTGTTATGCTGCAGTTTCAATGGAAGAACTCGTTTTTAAAGCTGCTTATAAAAAGTTTGAGAAAAGCATTTTAGTAACGAGTGGGTTGACTTTAGGCTTGGCAATATGGGCAATGCATTTTATTGGAATGCTTGCGAGCCATTTGCCTGAAGGCTATCATTTTGATATTAGTTTGACTGTGCTTTCATATTTGATAGGCGCAACTGCTTCGGTATTTGCTGTTTGGCTAACGACTAGACCTACTTTACCTATGCCACGTCTGATTTTAGGTGCATTATTCTTAGGGCTAGGGATATCTGGAATGCATTACACGGGGATGTTGGCGCTTTCAGTTGAGCACCATCAATTGAGATATGATCCATTACTCGTGATTTGTTCAGTACTCATCGCTGTATGTGGTTCTGGTTTGAGCTGTTTATTCGTTTTTAAATATAAAACCGCTGTTAAATATAAAACTGCATTAAAGGCTGTCGTTGCAATATTGATGGCTTTTAGTATTGTAGGTATGCATTACACGGGTATGGCAGCCACTTATTTTGATACAGGATTTGTGGAAGCACTTGGTTCAGCACAAACAGAGCAAGCCGTTTTATTATTTACCATTATTTTTATTACCAGTTTAGTGTTTGTCGCTGGTTTTGCTGTCGCAGTTTTAGAAGCCCGATTAGAAGAGCGTAATCAACAATTAGTTAGAATAAATAAAGAATTAGCAACTCAGTCACTACATGATTCATTAACAAAGTTGCCGAATCGATTATATTTGACAGATTATGCAGAAGTAATCTTCAGCCATCATCGTTTACGAGAAGAAAAAGCAGCATTTTTATATGTAGATTTAGATCGCTTTAAATCGGTAAATGATGCTTTTGGACACCATATTGGTGATCAACTTTTAATTCAAATGGCTAATCGGTTACATGAAAAATTAAGTTCAAGCCATAAGCTATTTCGTATTGGTGGTGATGAGTTTGTACTGGTCTCTGAAAACACTGATCTTAATGAAGCGATGTTACTGGCAGAAGAAGTTCTGCATTTTATTCAAGAAGCATATCTGATCGCGACAAAAGAAATTAATATTTCTGCAAGTTTGGGAATCGCGATGTATCCTGAGCACGGTACGAATGTTCAGGACTTATTAATTAATGCAGATGTAGCAATGTTGGCCTCTAAAGAACAGGGGCGGAATACGTTTACGGTTTTCCATTCCGTTACAGATCAGCAAGATGTCCGTAGTCAATCCAAATTAATTAATGATTTGTATAAAGCGGTAGATGAGCAGCAATTTGTTTTATTTTATCAGCCTAAATTCACTGCGAATTATCAAGTTTGTGGTGTTGAAGCGCTCATTCGCTGGAAGCATCCAAGTTTAGGTTTGTTGACTCCTCAAATGTTTATTGAAGGTGCTGAAAAAACAGGGTTAATTATTCCAATGGGCTATTGGGCATTGGAGCAAGCTTGTCAGCAGATTCAAAAATGGGAACGAAGTAATAGTCCGTTCTACCCGATTGCCGTCAACTTATCTGCATTACAATTTGAAAATAAAAAACTTTTTAGCGTATTAGAACAGCTCTTAGAACAATATCAAATTCAACCCCACAATCTTATTTTAGAAATCACTGAATCAACAGCAATGCATCATATTGATTCAAGTATTCGTACTTTAGAACGTTTGCGTAAGTTGGGTATTCGGATCGCCATTGATGATTTTGGAACTGGTTACTCAAGCTTTTTATATTTAAAAGATCTGCCTGTTGATGAACTTAAAATTGATCGCGGTTTTCTCATAGATTTACAACCAAACTCGAAAGAAGAAGCAATTTTAGAAAGTATCATTCATCTTGCCGCTAAGTTAGGCTTAATCGTCACCGCTGAAGGTGTAGAAACACAGCAACAAGCTGATATTTTAACGAATTTAGGATGCAATCAATTACAAGGTTATTTATTGGGTATACCTGTAAATGTTGAAAATTTAGTGTTGAATCGTCACAACTTTGCTTAATTTATTTTGATTTAACGATATCTATATCATCTATTCACGAAAAAGGCTGCTCATATCTTTTCAAGTAAAAGAGATTCACAGCCTTGATTATTTTAGCAATTATAAGCACTTAATTTGAGCGCTGTTGTAACCATGCGCTAACTACAGGCCAAACTGCTTGTGGTGCTTGGCTACCTGAAACCAAACCCATATGACCACCAGAGACAATTTCAAAGGTTTTATCTTGGCTACTGATCAAATCCATTAATGGTCGTACAGCTTCAGCAGTCACAATAATGTCAGTATCCCCACCAATCGCAAGTACTGAACATTCAATATCTTTAAAATCAGCAGTTTGATCTCCAAATTTAACGAGACCTGTCGAAAGTTCGTTATCAATCCAGAAGCGTAAAATAATATCGCGCATTACACCGCCAGGATAGGCGAGCATATTGTCAACAAACGAACTTGATGTTGCGTGATTAATGACAAACTGTCGATCGTTCAAATTTTTCAGTAATTGCCAATAATTTTTAAAATTACCTACTGGATCTGTGAGCTTAAATCCAAGCGTATTTTGCCAACCATGAATATGGAAATAGCGGCTCGGAATTTGACGGATTCGGAAATTAGTATTGGTCCGCACCCATTGTGCTGGTGTGTTTAACTTTTGATAAAGCTTGCCAATATAACCTGATTGATGAGTGTTAATTGGTGATGCCAAAATCATTAAATTCTTAATATTTTTGTCTTTAAATAATGAGGTATAGCAAAGTGAGATAGCTCCACCGAGACTCCAGCCATACAGTGATAGTTGTTGTTGTCCGCTATGTTCACGAATTTTGCTGATAAAGTCGGGCATAAAAATTTTGATATATGTACCGAAATTATATCTAGCTTGTTTACGGCTTGGTGTGCCCCAGTCAATCATATAGACATCAAAACCTTGGCTTTGAAAGTAACGAATGAGACTACGATCAGGAAACAAATCGAACACTAAGGTATTCGCTGCTAATGGGGGAATAATAACGAGTGGTACACGGTGTTTATTTTCACCTGATTCTACATCTGCCTTGTAAAACCGTAAGCTAATAATTTCACGTTCATAAACGACTTCAAAAGGTGTCTTTCCTGACAATGCCAGTTGATGTCCCCTCAAGAAACGATCTGCCGCATTTGAAAATACTTGTGCAGCTTGCTTACCCGCACGCGTTTTTAAGATTGATTGGGCTGTTTTAGCGTTAACAAAGGTATTTTTAACTTTAGGCAATTGAGTCATCGTGCAAGAACTCTATGGTTACAACTGTGTAGCCGCATATTAGAAGAAAAAGTCCCTAAGCTCAGTGACTCATTTGCTTAACTTATATTCCAAAATGATCAACTTAAGACAATAACCCCGAATATGGAGGATTAAGCTCTGCTAAAAAGCTGAGAAAATGAGTTTATCGACTCATCTCATTTCTTCAGTTTATTAATATGTGGAATTGCATATATATGTTAATTCATATATAAAGAATCAAAAGATAGCAATAAAGGCTTAATTCGATGACAACTTCATCAGATGTGACGATTTATCACAATCCAGCATGTGGAACTTCACGTAACACATTGGCTTTGATTCGTAATGCAGGCATTGAGCCAAATGTTATTGAATATTTGATTACACCGCCTACGCGTAGTGAGTTGATTCAACTGATTCAAGATGCCAATTTAACGGTCAGAGCAGCGATTCGTAAAAATGTAGATCCTTATCGTGATCTAGAACTGGATCGTGAAGATTGGACGGATGAGCAACTAATCAGTTTTATGCTTGAGCATCCTATTTTGATTAATCGACCATTTGTGGTGACGGCGTTAGGAACTCGCTTGAGTCGTCCATCCGAAGCTGTCTTGGATATTTTGCCATTGGCACAGCAGGGTGCTTTTACCAAAGAGGATGGTGAGCAGGTGATTGATGAAAATGGAAAAAGAGTAAATTAAAAATTTAGGTTTTATATATGATGATCTGCATATTCAAATAAGCAGATGGGAAGTGAAGATGGATCGAGTTAATTTTTTTAAATGCTTATCAGATGAAACACGGCTCAATATCGTCACTTTAGTTGCCGAGCACAAAGAGTTATGCGTTTGTGATTTGACTGAGAAGTTACAACTCAGTCAACCCAAGATTTCTAGACATTTAGCTTTATTACGTTCATCAGGTTTATTGCAAGATAGGCGACAAAGCCAGTGGGTCTACTACAGCATTAATCCACAATTACCTGCTTGGTGTCATGAACTACTCAATATCTTGGTACGTGAACAAAGCTTCGCAAGTAGCCAATCCCAGCCTCTCCAAATTAAAAGTTATTGTGAGTAATACCGCATGAAATTTATTTTCCTATGTACTGGAAATAGTTGTCGCAGCATTTTGTCCGAAGTACTTTTTAACAGTCGTGCACCTGAAAATTGGAAAGCATATAGCGCAGGCAGTAAGCCTTCTGGACAGGTTCACCCATTGACGATTGAAACGCTTGAAAAATTAAGCCTTTCAACCGATGGTTTGTGGAGTAAAACCATTGATGATTGTGAACAATATCAAGCGGATGTGGTGATTACGGTCTGTGATTCTGCGGCTAAGGAAGCTTGCCCTCTTTATTTAGGTGGTGCAATCAAAGCACATTGGGGCTTGGCTGATCCTTCACATTTAGATTTACCTAAACCAGAAAAATTACAAGCATTCCAAGTGACTGTAGATCATATCAACCGCCGTTTAGATGCTCTATTTGCATTGGATACCGCCAAGATGTCTCGTCCTGAATTGATTGCTGCAATCAATCACATTTCAGATATTGAATGAGAACATCATGGCTCAGCAAAGATTGTCATTTCTAGATCGTAACTTAACCCTATGGATTTTTATTGCCATGGGGATGGGAATTGCGATCGGTGTGTTTTTACCTCAAGCTTCTGTTGCTTTAGACAAAATGAGTGTGGATTCCGTCAATATTCCAATTGCGATTGGCTTGATTTTGATGATGTATCCACCCTTAGCAAAGGTTGACTATGCGGCTTTGCCACAGGTATTTAAAGATAAAAAAACCTTAACTTTATCTTTGGTTCAGAACTGGATTATTGCGCCTGTTTTGATGTTTGTATTAGCGATTATTTTTCTACACAGCTATCCAGAATACATGACAGGTTTAATTCTGATTGGCTTAGCACGCTGTATTGCGATGGTTTTGGTGTGGAATGGCTTAGCCTGTGGTGATAACCAATATGTTGCGGCATTGGTGGCTTTTAACAGTATTTTCCAGATTTTATTCTTTAGTAGTTATGCTTGGCTATTCCTCACTTTCTTGCCACCTTATTTGGGTATTGCAGGACAAGTCATTCATGTAGATTTTTGGACGATTACCCATGCGGTGCTGGTTTACTTGGGCATTCCTTTTTTTCTTGGTTTCATGACGCGATTGATTTTAGTGAAAGCCAAAGGTCTCGCTTGGTATCAAGATGTCTTTTTGCCGAAGATCAGTCCTTTAAGTTTGTTGGCATTACTGTTTACGATCGTTGCGATGTTTAGCCTAAAAGGTGCTGATGTCGTGAGCTTGCCTTTCGATGTGATTCGTATAGCAATTCCCTTGACCATCTACTTTATTGTGATGTTCTTCATCAGCTTCTTTATGAGTAAATGGATGGGCAATGATTATCCTAAAACCACCGCAATTTCGTTTACTGCTGCTGGGAATAACTTTGAATTGGCATTAGCGGTCGCTATTGCAACCTTTGGTTTAGCTTCACCTGTGGCATTTACCACAGTGATTGGCCCATTGGTTGAAGTGCCTGTGCTGATTGCTTTGGTCAGTGTGTCTTTATGGCTCAGAAAAAAGTATTTTAAGTCGGTGTAATTGTGATGACTCTTCCAAATGTAGATATGAATTTGCTTGATCAACCCACTTTAGAAAAAGTGCAAGCACAAGCCTTGAATCATGCACCACGTATTTTATTGCTGTACGGCTCTAACCGTGAGCGTTCGTATAGTCGTTTAGCCGTGATGGAAGCAGGGCGCATCTTGGAGCATTTTGGGGCGGAAGTAAAAATCTTTCATCCTAAAGGTTTACCCTTACCAGAAGATGCGGATATGGAACACCCAAAAGCCAAAGAATTACATGAGTTGTTAGCATGGTCAGAGGGCATGGTGTGGTGTTCGCCTGAACGTCATGGTTCGATGAGTTCCATCTTCAAATCGCAAATTGATTGGATTCCACTGGCAGGTGGTGCGATTCGCGCAACACAAGGTAAAACTTTGGCGTTGATGCAAGTCAGTGGTGGCTCGCAGTCCTTTAACAGTGTCAATCAAATGCGTATTTTAGGACGTTGGATGCGCATGATTACCATCCCGAATCAGTCTTCAATTCCAAAAGCATTTTTAGAATTTGAAGAAGATGGTCGTATGAAAGCATCGTCTTACTATGATCGTATCGTGGATGTGATGGAAGAACTGTATAAATTCACGCTATTGACGCGAGGGCAGAGTCAGTATTTCACAGACCGTTATTCTGAACGAAAAGAATCTGCTGAAGCGTTATCGAAACGTGTCAATCAACGCAATTTATAATGTTTATCCATTATATGGTGATTAAAAAAATAGCCTCATCATGAGGCTATTTTTTCATTAAAGTCCATCGTTAAACGATGGACTTTTTAGGTTTTAGTATTTGAAGTTAATTGATAATACTGCACTACGTCCTTCTGCTTCAGTTGCATAGTGTGATTGATAAGCTTTAGTGAAATAACGTTTATCAGATAAATTATTTACATTTAACTGTAAATCAACATTCTTGTTTACGTTATAACGTGCCATTGCATCATAGCGAACATAACCAGACACATATTTAGTATTAGCTGTATCACCATAAACTTTATCCATACCTAATGCACCAGCACCTAGGCTTAGTTGAGGTGATACTTTATAAGTTGTCCAAAGCGTCGCGCTATTTTTTGGAACGTTTGGTAATTGTTTGCCTTGAGCTGGGTTTGGATAAGTACATACACCAGTACGGGTGCATGATGGGCCTGGATTGGTCATTTCACTGTCTAAATAAGAATATCCAGCAGTAATGTCCCATTTGTCAGTGATTTTACCAGTTGCGGTAAGTTCAATACCATCAACTTTACTTTCACCACCATTCGTATAAGTACCAGCATCAAGTTGAATACGTGTATTTTGCTTTTCGGTACGGAATATTGCAGCTGTCAGGTTTAAACGATCACTGAGAAGATCCCATTTCGTTCCTAATTCAATGGTACGTGCTTCTTCAGGCTTCAAATCCATATATGCTTGGCCGATAGCTTCAGAACCATCACCACCATCAACACCTACAGGGTTAGCTGATGTTGCATAGCTTGTATAAATCGAACCATTTTCAACAGGTTTAAAAGTGATACCAGCTTGATACGTAAAAAAATCTTTCTTGTTTTCAATCTTCGCACCAGTTGCATTAGTTACTTGTTTGGTATCGAACTTATCCCAACGTGCGCCCAAGTCAAGTAACCATTGTGGGCTAAATTCAATATTATCTAATAAGTAGATAGATGTAACTTTAGTTGTGGTCGTTGTTGTATTACGGTTTGCAATAATAGAACCTAACCATTCATCTTTTGAGTTAGGGTTTGTTAAAGATGTACACCATGCATCATTGATTTTGCAATCACTATTAAAACCACCTGTTGTTGTTCCTGTATAACCTGGGTACTTTGTTGTATAGCTACCTTTATCTGATTTTTGATCGCTATATTCCGCGCCAGTACTAAATTTATGCTTGATTGCACCAGTATTAAATCGACCAGTTAAAGAAAGCTGATCAGTAAAAATATCAGTATCGGTAATACGTGAGTTAATGCGACGCCAAACTTTATCATTTAATACATTACCTTTAGAATCATCTGGTTGAGTCCAAAGGTAGTCATTAGTTGATTTGTTAAAAACAGCCGTATTACTTAGCGTTAGGTTGTCTGTTAAATCATGTTCTACTTTAATAGTACCAATTTGATTTTCTTGTTTTTGGAAATCGCGACTATGTAAACCATAATAAATACCTTGTTTAACATTTACTGGTTTGCCTACTGTTGCTTTTTTTATAGCATCATAATTATAAGGTACTCCAGAGTCAGGCGTATCATCGGATTTTAAATAGTAATAGCTTAGAGTTGCTCTTGTATCACCATCTAGACCAAAGGTAATGCTTGGTGCAATACCTGCACGTTTATATTCAGCACCATCTTGTTGACCTGCTTTTTCGTTTTGATGACCCATCACAACGACACGTGCTGCGATACCATTACCGAAATCTTTATTTCCGTCTAAAGTGATACGTGCATAATTATCTGTACCCCCTGAGATCGAGCCTTCTAAAGCATCGCCTTTTTTAGCAACCTTAGAAATCATATTCACACTACCACCAACAGAACCAGCACCACCTAAAGAGGAAGCAGAACCTTTGGTGACTTCAACTTGTTCAACAGCAAACATTTCGCGGTTTTGAGAAGTTGCGTTGCGGACACCGTCTACATACATTGAACTTTCTGAGTTATAGCCACGAATGAATGGACGGTCACCATTTGGGTTACCACCTTCACCAGCACCTAAAGTAATCCCTGGAACTGTACGAAGTGCATCGCTTAAAGTCGTTACTTGGGTATCCGCAATCAATTGTTTTGAAATAACTGAAACTGATTTTGGGGTATCTAAAAGAGGAGCAACGAATTTACTATTAGATGATTGGTCTACTTTTAAACCTTGTTCTTGTTGTGCTTGCGTATGAATCGTTGGGAGTTGTACTGGCTGATCTTGAGCGATGGCTGGTACTGCAATCACAGATAGTGAAGATGCAATTGCGGAAGATACTAATTTCTTACGTGATTTGATAAAAGACATAATCGTTCACTCAGATATGAGAAAAATTGTGAGAATAGTAATGATTCTTAATCCCAAATTCAATTGATAAGTCAACTATTTGTCGGATAGGAGGTAAAAGAAGAGAGAACTTAGGTCTAGGCCTTATGTACAAATAAGTTGTCGTCGTACATAGGCTTTGTTGCACAAAGGTTTGAAAGACAATGCTACCGTAATTGAGCTAAATTCAAGTCACAACTTGGGTATGTGGTCGACCAAATACTGTGAATTTATTCAAAACTGCTACACGTGCATAAATCTCATTCACCTGACTAGGAAAACTCCTTGCTGTTAATTTATCACCTAATAATTTGATGCAATGCATTTTGGTTTCCACTAAACTTCGATGATGATAACCAGACCATTTTTTCCAAAGTGACCTACCTAGCCGTTTGACTGTTTTTAATAATTCATTCCTCTCTCTAAATATCTCAATTTCTTATCTTTCCAAAGCTTTACATTCTTCCTAGGTGGAATGACTGCATGTGCCTCTCAATCTAAAATGACGTGTCGGCAGTGCTTTGTGTCATAAGCACCATTTGTATCGACTGAATCAATTCGTTCATCCAACGGAATTTGATCAAGCAAATCATCAAGCACCTGTGAATTACTCACATTGTTTGTTGTGAGCTGGAATGCTCGTATTTGATATGAAGTTTGCGCCATTAGCGACGATATTCAGGCTGATGTTTCTTACGCTTCCGTTCGCCTTCACCTAAAAATTTTAACCCTGTAGAGTCGACGAGTAGGTGTAACCCATCACGACTTTTCTGATAGCTTATCGCAATATCAATATGCTGTTGTCGTCTACAGAGGGTGGAGTAATCTGGTGCTGTCCAATTCAAACTACAGCGTTTAATCAGGCTTTGAGCAAAGCCTGTGACCATGCGTAAAGAAAGACGGAATAGAGATTTGATCATTAAACAGCATTGAATCGCTGTATCGGAATAAGTTTGATTTCGTCCGTATTTGCCTTGTGGCTGTGCATACCATTGGGTCTTAGGATCAAACCAGATTGAAATATTTCCTCGCTTGATTAAAGCTTGGTTATACGAGGACCAATTGGTTGTACGGTAGATTTTAGGTGCAGACTTCTTCATCTAGAAATTATATTGCTGATGAAGCCTTCAAGAATAGCTTTGTACAACAAAGCCATTCGGTTGTTAACAAATAAAGCTTTGTGTGGATAACTTGGTACATATCAACAATCAATAAACAAGTTCACTAAATCTGCTACAATTGTGCCAATTTCGAATTCTCACTTTTCAGTTATGGTACATATCGAGTCATGTGTACGTAACTGTGTACATATTGAAGATTTTTCTCATGAGTTTTAAAGACGAATTAGCGGCACAAGTTGCCCAACGACGTACCTTTGCGATCATTTCCCACCCGGATGCGGGTAAAACCACGATGACCGAAAAGCTTCTGTTATGGGGCAAAGCTATTCAGGTTGCTGGGATGGTTAAAAGTCGTAAGTCGGATCGTGCTGCGACATCTGACTGGATGGAAATGGAAAAAGAGCGTGGAATTTCGATTACCACTTCTGTCATGCAATTCCCTTTTAAAAGTCACACTATCAACTTACTTGATACACCGGGGCACGAAGACTTCTCTGAAGATACCTATCGTACTTTGACTGCAGTGGATTCTGCATTAATGGTGATTGATGGTGCTAAGGGTGTCGAAGAACGAACCATTAAATTAATGGAAGTGTGTCGAATGCGTGACACACCGATCATTTCCTTCGTCAACAAGATGGACCGTGAAATTCGCGAGCCTCTAGAATTGCTTGACGAAATTGAAAACGTTTTGAATATTCGCTGTGTCCCAATTACATGGCCTTTAGGCATGGGGCGTGACTTTGCAGGGGTTTATAACCTACTTGAAAACAAGTTATATGTTTATAAAGCAGGTTTTGGCTCGACGATTACTGACATTGAGGTGCGTGATGGTTATGATCATGCTGATATTCGTGAAAAAGTGGGTGAATTAGCTTGGGCTTCTTTTGAAGAATCACTTGAGTTAGTTCAAATGGCCAATGAACCACTTGATCGTGAATTATTTTTACAAGGTAAACAAACGCCAGTACTTTTTGGTACGGCCTTAGGAAACTTTGCAGTAGATCATGTGCTTGATGCATTTATCAATTGGGCGCCAGAACCAAAAGCACACCCAACACAAGAACGTACAGTAGATGCCAATGAAGAGGGTTTCACTGGTTTTGTTTTTAAAATTCAAGCCAATATGGATCCGAAACATCGTGACCGTATTGCCTTTATGCGTATTTGCTCAGGTAAATATGAAAAAGGCTTGAAAATGAATCATGTGCGTATCGGTAAAGATGTACGTATTAGCGATGCATTAACCTTCCTTGCGGGTGAACGTGAACATTTGGAAGAAGCTTGGCCTGGAGACATTATCGGTTTGCATAACCATGGTACGATTCAGATCGGCGATACATTTACCAGTGGTGAAAAATTACATTTCACAGGTATCCCACACTTTGCACCTGAAATGTTCCGCCGAGTTCGTTTACGTGATCCGCTCAAATCTAAGCAATTGCAAAAAGGTTTGAAAGAGTTATCTGAAGAAGGTGCAACACAGGTATTTATGCCTCAAATTAGTAATGATTTGATTGTCGGTGCAGTCGGTGTGTTACAGTTTGATGTGGTCGCTTATCGTTTGAAAGAAGAATATAAAGTTGACTGTATTTATGAGCCTGTCAGTGTTCATACGGTACGTTGGGTCCATTGTGATGATGAAAAAATTCTCAATGAGTTCAAGAAAAAAGCGCATGATCAGTTATCGGTAGATGGCGGTGGTCATCTGACTTATCTTGCACCAAGCCGTGTAAACTTGCAGTTAATGCAAGAACGCTGGCCAGATATTCAGTTCCGTAACACACGAGAACACTAGAATCTCCCTTGCGTAGCTTTAACGCTCCTCACCCATCTTTATAAAAGAGGGACTTTTTCATGAGTTCTATAACTATTTAGATTCGTGATGCTCCTCCCTTTTATAAAGGGTGAGCTGCGGTTGTAGCAGCGTAAGGGAGGGATTAAAATAAAGGATGATGAGATGAATACTTTAAAACCACTTTTTGCTGTCAGTATAATGATTGGAATGATGGCTTTAACGGCATGCGATCATCCTAAAAACAATGAGACTGATACAGCTCAAAACAAAAATCAAGTATCAACTCATACTGAAAAAGCCGAAGTCCTGCCATACCTCAATATGCAAGAAGCCAAAGCCGATTATGCCTTACCGTTCTGTGAAAAGAAGAACTGTATTGATGTTGATATTCAAACTATCAAAACCCAAGATGCGTGGCTTAACACATGGATTGCAAAAAATCAGGCCAATGTGATTCAACAACAAATTGAGCAAAACAAGAATTTAACCTTACAGCAAGCCGTGAATGCTTATGTGAAAAAGTCAGATGAATGGCAAGATAAATATTCTAAAAATAAAGCGTATGAGCTGCGCTTAACGACACGTATTGCTTCACAGCGTAATCAGTATGTGTTGTTGCAAATTGGCGTTGATACACAGCAAGAAGATATTGCGGTTAAAGACAGATTTTACTTTTTCGTTGCTGATCGTAAGTTACAGAAAAATCTAACAATACTCGATGTGATACAGAAAAATCAGCAAAATGAATTAAATAATATTATTCAAGCACACTATCAACAATGGATTGAAAAACAAAGTACAGAAGTGAAGAAACAAGTTCCTAAAAAACTGTATTGGGGGCAGGCAGATTGGTTCTTCGATGGAGAAGGAATCGGTTTGCATTATCGTGCCAATGAAATAAGTAAAGATGCACCGCAGTTAGATATTTATTTAACGACCGAACAAAGCAAACAGATGCTACAACCTGAAATTTATCAGCAAATGTTTTAATCTACTTGCTTGAGTTTCGTATAGAAATTGCATGCGCTTATAGCGGTTTTGCTTTAACTTCGATAGCATTTAAAAATCTTGTGTAATAACAATACTGATAGGTTTTAAATGAAAGCATTTTATAAATATAGCATTCTTGCAGGTGCGATTTTGCTTGCTGCTTGCCAGCCGAAATCAGAGCCGAAAGAATCACAGGATAAACCGACAGATCCGCCAGTGGTACAGCAAACTGCTGAGCCAATTCTGCGTGGTGAAACCGTGAAATTGCAGGTAAATTTACCTGAATGTAAAGGCAATACTTGTCCAGATTTCACAGTTGAACGATTACAAAGTAATTTCCCATTTATTGATCAGTTACTGGATCAACAGATTCTCAATCAACTGAGTAAAATGCTCGATGTCGTTGATGCTGATACCGCAGCAGCATCCGCACCCAAAACGGCTGAACAAAAAACAGGTTTAGATACTCAAGCACAAGCCTATGCGAATGCTTTTGTAAAGATTGATGAAGAGTTAAAAGCGCTCAGTAGTAGTCATCAGATCAGTCTGATGATTAAGCCTAAAATTTTGCAACCGAAAGGCAAGCTGGCAACTGTAGTGTTAAATAGCAGCAGTTATTTGGGTGGAGCGCATGGTTCAACCTCACAACGCTACTATAACTTTGATTTAGCGAACCAAAAACAGATTCAATTGCATGACCTATTATTACCGAAGCAAAAAGCAACTTTAGACAAACTGGCGCACGAAGCCTTTAAAATGTGGATTGTCGATTCAAAACTAGCAACTGATCCAAAAGAATATGAACAGGCTTGGCCATTCCAAGTCACTGATAATTTCTTATTGGGTGAACAGGGTTTAATTCTGCAATATGGCGAATATGAGATTGGTCCTTATGTGGTCGGTTTACCGCGGTTAGTGATTCCATTTAGTGAATTGCAGGGTGTTTTAAAACCTGAATATTTGCCAAAAATTGATACGCCAGCAGCGTCTACCCCTGCTGCAAGTACGCCAAGTCAAAGTTAATGCAACTGTTCGATACCCATACCCATTTTGATGTTGCCGATTTTGATCATGATCGGCAACATCTAGCCGAACAAGCAAGACGGGTGGGTGTCGATGCTTTAGTGCTAATCGGTTTTGTTGAATCACGATTCAATGAACTGATCCACACCCATCAACAATTACACGCTTGGGAAAATGTGCCATGTTCTTATCTGGCGCCTGGCTTACATCCATTTTATATTGAACAACATCAGCCAGAACATTTACAGCGGCTTGAGCAAGTCCTACAGCAGCATGATTGTGTGGCTGTAGGTGAAATCGGTTTAGATACTTTTTTAAAACAACATAAACAACCCGAACTGTTTGCCAAGCAACAGCACTATTTTAGTGAGCAATTGGCATTGGCAACACAATATCAAAAGCCTGTGTTATTGCATATCCGTAAGGCGCATGCAGAAACGATTGCCATTTTAAAAACACAAAAATTCAAATTGGGTGGCATTGCCCATGCGTTTAGTGGTGGTGTCGAAGAAGCCAAAGCCTTGGTTAAATTGGGCTTTGCAATTGGGGTGACAGGACAAATCACCAATCCGAATGCCAAAAAGCTGCATCAAGTGCTACAAGCGATAGGCAGTGAAAATCTGGTGATCGAAACCGATTGTCCAGATATGACACCGTTGTGTTGCCAAACTTCGAGCGAGCATCGTACCCGTAATACCCCTGTGAATTTACCTTATGTGCTGGAGAGTTTGGCTCAGTCCCTTAACCAGCCTGAATTACAGCTGGCTGCACAACTTTGGCAAAATTCACTGACTGCGTTGCGACTTAAATTTTAAGAGAATAAGCAAATAATCTCGTTAAAAATAAGATAACCAAAAGGGAACACACTCTTTTCTAAACAGGCTTACATTAAAGGAAGAACATCATAATAAATAAACTCGCCAATACTGGGAGGGTAACCGAATGGCTAGATATAGCAAAATCAATAGTTTTAATGCATTACAGACACTCACCGTTGGTTCGACATCCTACCAAATTTATAGTTTAGCTAGAGCAACCGAAACACTTGGCAATATTGATAAATTGCCAAAGTCTTTAAAAGTTTTACTCGAAAATTTACTTCGTTTTGAAGACCAAAAAAGTGTAAAAGTGCAGCATATTCAGGCCTTGGTCGATTGGCAGAAAACCAAAAGTTCAGATCAAGAAATTCAATATCGACCTGCACGGGTACTGATGCAGGATTTTACGGGTGTTCCAGCAGTGGTCGATCTGGCTGCGATGCGTGCCGCAATGGCACAGGCTGGCGGTGACCCCAATCTGATTAATCCTTTATCTCCTGTGGATCTGGTGATTGACCATTCGGTGATGGTGGATCATTTTGCTGATGAAAATGCGTTTGCCGAGAATGTTGAAATTGAAATGCAACGGAATGGTGAGCGTTATCAATTCCTGCGTTGGGGACAATCTGCCTTTAATAATTTTAGTGTGGTGCCACCTGGTACAGGGATTTGCCACCAAGTCAATTTAGAATATTTAGCGCAAGCTGTCTGGTTAGGTGATGATGAAGGTCAGGTGTTTGCCTTTCCAGATACCTTAGTTGGAACAGATTCACATACCACTATGATCAATGGACTAGGGGTTTTAGGCTGGGGTGTGGGGGGTATTGAAGCCGAAGCAGCAATGCTCGGGCAGCCTGTATCCATGTTGATTCCAGAAGTGATTGGATTCAAACTCACAGGCAAGTTGAATGAAGGTATTACTGCGACCGATTTGGTTCTGACCATTACCCAAATGCTGCGTCAAAAAGGCGTGGTGGGTAAATTCGTTGAATTTTATGGTGATGGATTGGCTGATTTACCATTGGCTGACCGTGCGACCATTGCCAATATGGCACCTGAATATGGAGCAACCTGTGGTTTCTTCCCGATTGATGACGTGACATTGGGGTATTTAGCCCTAACTGGTCGTAAACAAGAACGTATCGATTTAGTCGAAGCCTATAGTAAACAACAAGGCTTGTGGCGTCATGCAGGCGATGAACCTGTATTTACCGATACCTTGAGTCTGGATATGAGTACCGTACAAGCCAGTCTGGCTGGGCCAAAACGTCCACAAGATCGGGTTTTGTTGGGTGATGTTCCGAAAACATTTAATGCATTGATGGAGCTGAATTTAAAACCTGCGAAAGAAGCCAAAGAACGTTTAGAGAATGAAGGCGGCGGAGGTACGGCTGTTGAAGCCAAGAAAGCGAATTTAGCGCATGAAGAACCCTCTTGCAGCATTGAAGGTAAATCTTATCCATTGAATCATGGCGATGTGGTGATTTCCGCGATTACTTCATGTACCAATACCTCTAATCCAAGTGTGATGTTAGCTGCGGGGCTATTGGCTAAAAAAGCAATTGAAAAAGGTCTGCAACGTAAACCATGGGTGAAAAGTTCATTGGCGCCGGGTTCTAAAGTGGTCACTGATTATTTAGCTGCTGCAGGTGTAACGCCGTATTTGGATGAGTTGGGTTATAATTTGGTTGGTTATGGTTGTACCACCTGTATTGGTAACTCAGGGCCTTTACCTGAACCCATCGAAGAAGCGATTCAATGCCATGACTTAAATGTTGCTTCCGTACTTTCAGGCAATCGTAACTTTGAGGGACGTGTCCATCCATTGGTAAAAACCAACTGGTTGGCGTCTCCACCTTTGGTCGTGGCTTATGGTTTAGCAGGGAATATCAGAACTGATCTAACCACACAACCGATTGGGCAAGACCAAAATGGACAAGATGTTTATTTGAAAGACATTTGGCCAAGTCAGTTTGAAATTGATCAAGTACTGCAAAAAGTGAATACTGACATGTTCCATAAAGAATATGCAGCGGTGTTTGATGGTGATGCAACTTGGCAGGCGATCCAGATTCCACAAAGCCAAACTTATGCGTGGCAGGATAATTCGACTTATATTCGACATCCGCCATTTTTTGAAGAAATTAATCAGCCTCCGAAGGCCATTCGCAATATTGAACAGGCACGCATCTTGGCGGTATTGGGCGATTCAGTCACCACCGATCATATCTCTCCAGCAGGGAATATCAAAAAAGATAGCCCAGCAGGACGTTATTTACAGCAGCAGGGAGTTGAACCGAAAGATTTCAACTCTTATGGTTCTCGACGTGGTAATCATGAAGTGATGATGCGCGGAACTTTTGCCAATATCCGAATTAAGAACGAAATGCTGGGTGGTGAAGAAGGTGGAAGTACCATTTTCATTCCAACAGGTGAAAAGCTGGGGATTTATGATGCATCCATGCTGTACCAGCAACAGAAAACACCGTTGCTGATTATTGCAGGTAAGGAATATGGCACAGGTTCGTCACGAGATTGGGCTGCAAAAGGGACTAATCTCTTAGGTGTTAAAGCGGTCATTGCTGAAAGTTTTGAACGGATTCACCGTTCTAATTTGGTCGGCATGGGCGTATTTCCATTGCAGTTTATAGATGGTCAAACCCGTCAATCCTTGAACCTCACTGGCCGTGAAGTACTGTCGATTCATGGCCTATCTGATGATATCCAACCACATCAAACGCTAGATATTCAGGTGCTACGAGAAGATGGCAGTCAAGACCAATTCAAAGTGTTATGCCGCATTGATACCTTGAATGAGGTGGAATACTTTAAAGCAGGCGGTATCTTGCATTATGTATTACGCAATCTGATTGCTGCATAAAGAAACACACTCTTAAATCAAAGATGAAAGCTGGTCTTTCATCTTTTTTTGTTTGAATTTCAAGCATTCAGCGTTAAGGTAGTCAAGCCCGATTAAATTGGATAAAGGCTTTGAATCAGTTACCACGCTATGTTTATTACCTTTTGGCTGCGCAGGCATTTAACTTAATTGCTGCTGTTCTGTCTGTTACTGTAGCTGCAATTGTGGGATTGAAATTAGCGCCAACACAGGCTTTGGCTACGGTTCCGTATGGTTTGCAGTTTTTAGCGATGTTACTGACCACCTTTATTTTTTCTTTTTTAATGAAAAAGTTTGGTCGGCATGTGGTATTTCAATTTGGTTGTGTCTGCCTATTCTTGGCCGGTATTTGGGGCTATCTGGCTCTACAGCAGCAACAGTTTTATCTATTATGCCTGAGCCATTTTTCACTGGGTTTATTTATCTCAACTGCGAATTTTTATCGCTTTGCTGCTTCTGATCGGCTAGCAACAGATTTAATTCCGAAAGCCACCGCGATGGTCATTTCGGGTGGTGTGGTTGCTGCGGTTATTGCACCCATGTTGGCAATCCAATTTCAGCAGGTAGCAGGTTTACCCGATTTCACTGCGATCTATTTCATCTTTAGTGTCTTAGCCTTGTTGCTTTCTCCGATCTTGTATCTATGGAACAAAAAATTCCAACGCCAGCAGATACAGCAAGTGCTGATTGAACCAACCCAGCGTAGCAAACTGCCAAGCACTTTAATTATTGCTGCCGTAATCAGCGGTGCATTTGCCTACTATATTATGAATGTCATGATGATTATGTCCTCCTTGCATCTCAAGGAGCATCACTCATTTCATTATGCTTCGATATCGATTCAGCTACATGTATTGGCGATGTTTATTCCATCCTTCTTTGTCTCTAAACTGATTCAAAAATGGGGCACATACACCACGATTTATGTTGGTTTTGCTTTGTTGATGTTATCGTCTTTAATTCCAATGTTTGGACAGGTCGGCATCTATATTAATGCTGCCTTGATCGTGTTGGGCGTGGGCTGGAATTTTGCTTATTCAGGTGCATCAACCTTGTTAGCAGGTCTTAACGAGCAGCAAAAACATCGTGTCCAAGGCATCAATGAAACAGGAATTGCCTTATTTGCGACCTTAGGGGCATTTTTACCTGCACCGATTTTGAGTAGTCTCGGATGGATCAATGCAAACCTGTTGGCTCTATGCATGAGTCTGATCGTTTTTATCTTGTTGGTGATTTTAATTCGCCGAGATCAACCTTCAAGTAAAGTTTCAGCGGGTTAACCTAAAACCAGTTAAACACGGTAAAATAGTGCTTTGATTTAAAAGATAGACCACGACTGTGATGACCGATGTTCCTGTAAATGATGAATATGAGCGCCGTTTTGCTGGTGTTGCCAAAATTTATGGAGAAAATGCATTTTCGCATTATGAACAAAGTCATGTCATGGTGATTGGAATTGGTGGCGTTGGCAGTTGGGCGGTTGAGGCACTGGCACGTACAGGGATCGGTGAGTTGACTTTGGTCGATATGGATGTGGTAGCAGCATCGAATATTAACCGTCAATTACCTGCGATGAGTTCGACACTCGGACAAGAAAAAATCGAAGTGATGGCGGAGCGTTGTCGCCAGATCAATCCACGCATGAAAGTGAATGTGATTGATGACTATCTGACGCCTGATAATGTCAAAGAGATTTTAAATCCAGTACCCAGCATTGTTCTGGATTGCATTGATGACGTCAAAGCCAAACTTGCCTTAATGCTGCATTGTCGTTTTAACAAAATCCCGTTAATTGTTTCGGGTGGTGCAGGAGGAAAACTCGATCCACTGAAGATTCGCGTGGCAGATTTGTCCAAGACCGAACAAGATCCAATGTTGGCAAAGTTACGCACGCAACTGCGTTCAAAAGGGATTTGTAAAAAACCAAAAGAGAAATTCGGAATCACTTGCGTGTATTCGATCGATAACCCATTTTCCAGTGCAGATGTTTGTCCAAGTGCGGGTCTGCGCTGTGGCGGCTATGGTTCTGCGGTGGTGGTGACTTCAAGCTTTGCGATGGTGGCGGTGGCTGAAGTGCTGAAAAAATTAGATGCTAAAAAGCCTAAAACATAATGTTCGTTTAGGCTTTGATTCAGTCTTTTATTAACCAAGGCGGTAATAAGTATAAGTGACGTTTTTGTCTTTATAAACGTCATAGCTAGTCTGCTTAAAATCAGAAACCCATTGTGAGCCTGTAAAACCAGCAATATGACCATACACATGTTTTTTGGTGCGATGAATAATATAAATATCACCTGGCATTGGGTTATCAAAAGCAGGGTCTATTTGCTTATAGCCAATCTTTTGTAGCGTTCCACCCCAATCTGAGGCTGCTATAGGATGTTGTGCAATTTTCGCGCCCGCTGTTTGTAATGCGATACGAATTGATTTGGCACACTTTGCTGAACTATGAAATGAGGAAACACGAGAAAGTTTATCTGAAAACTTCTGTAAGTTAATTTGCTGCGAATTCTTGGATAATGCGTATGGCGGTGTAATATCTGCGGGAGTTTCTCTGAGCATAATGACTGCATTTTGAGTCTGTGCATGCATCATCGAATCTAATGAGGGTGCATCATAAATCATAGTTCAATCTCAACCAATCCTAAAACAACTTTAAAACGGTCGCCAAATTCCGTGGCTCGCAGATATTAAGCGATAAATCTTAAAAAAACTTATTTGCAATGTAATAATGTAACTTTTCGAGGGTGTTGTGAGGAACTTAGCGTAAAAATCACATAAAGAATCTTTTTTATTATCATGAATTTAGTTGTTAATTAGTTTGAATAAAATGATTTGTAAGATTATATTTCTTTTTTGATTGAAAAATATACGCAAGCGCTGATTCAAAGAAACAAAGCTTTGTGATTTAAAAAATAATAAACTATTGTTTATTAAAGTGAAAAATGGAAAGAATAACAAGTGATACGTCCAGCACAAGCAACAGATATCAAGCAAATAGTAGAATTAATTCAGCCATATATAAAAGATTTTGCACTGAATGCAGAGGGTGAAGCAAAATTTAGTCAGGATATGATTAAGAAATTACTTGAAATGCAAAGCATTGAATATTTTGTTTTCGAGAAAGAGTTATCCATTATTGGTGTGATTGCTTATAAACAACCTTCTCATTTGATTCATTTCTTTGTTAAGCAGGATTCACAACAGCAAGGAATAGGTCGTCAGCTTTGGATGTTTTTAGAAGATAAACTTTCTCAGCAACATTCAAAAATTACTGTGAATTCTAGTTGTTATGCACAGCCCGTTTATGAAAATTTCGGATTACGCTATATTCCGATGTGCAAAAGTTATGCGTAGAACATCAAATTAACTTTGATGTTCTCGAACGTAATCTTCAGTACGTTGCATCGCTGTTTGGATATTGATGATTGCATTTTCAATGTCAGCAATCGTTTTGGCATTTCCACCACTGAGAGCCTGACGCCATTTACGTGCGCCTGGTAGATTTTGAAATAAACCTAGAATATGGCGAGTGATAATCGAAAGTGGAGCACCTTCAGCAACGCGTTGATGAATATAAGGCATCATGTGCTGCATGATCTCAAAACGATTAGGTGCTTCCAAATTCCAAAGGTCACCCATCTCCGCCAATAAGTACGGATTATGATATGCCTCACGACCAATCATGACTCCATCAACATGCTGTAAATGTTGTTGTGTTTCTTCAAAGGTCTTGATACCGCCATTAATCTCAATGGTTAGATGTAGGCGTTCTTGCTTTAAACGATAGACATCTTCATAGCGTAATGGTGGAACTTCGCGATTCTCTTTCGGCGATAAGCCCTGCAAGATCGCAATACGTGCATGTACAATAAAATGTGTGCAGCCTGTTGATGCCACCGTATCAACAAAATGCAGCATTTCTTCGTAAGATTGCATGTCATCAATCCCGATACGATGCTTTACAGTTACAGGAATCGATACTGCTTTTTGCATACTATGAATACATTCTGCAACTAAATTGGGTTCAGCCATTAAGCAAGCCCCAATTTTATTGTTTTGCACGCGATCACTTGGACAGCCGACATTCAGATTAACTTCGTTATAACCCCAGTCTTCGGCCATTTTGGTGCAGGTAGCAAGCTCTTGTGGATTTGAGCCGCCAAGTTGTAGCACAATTGGATGCTCTTGCTGATTGAAATCGAGATGGCGATTAGCACCACCGTAAATAATCGCGCCTGTAGTGACCATTTCGGTATACAACACGACATTGGGATTAAATAAACGGGCAAAGAAACGATAGTCTTTTGTGGTCCAATCCATCATCGGGGCAACACTGATGCGAGGTTCTTTCGTACTTTCAATGGTTTTTTTGATATTCATATTAAAAAACATACCTTTACAGTGTTGCATATTTTGGACTATTTCGATTTTTTACGCCTCATTTCGCACCATTATTTTTGAAATTTACACCAAATTACGCCATTATGGTCTTTGGAAAGAGATAAGGCGTAAATTATGGGGACAATTTCACAACGCAAATTGGCGGATGGAACAATACGTTTTCGAGCTGAAATTAGAATAAGCCGTAAAGGCCTTGCAAATTTCAAAGAGAGTAAAACGTTTAGTTCAATGCGACTTGCCCAAAAATGGTTAGCAATGCGTGAAGAGGAAATCGAAGAAAATCCAGAGATTCTATTAGGCAGATCGGATGTGACCAACATCACTTTAGCCAATGCCATAGAGAAATATCTTGATGAAGTTGGCAATGAATATGGTCGTACTAAAACCTACTGTCTTCGCCTAATTCAGAAATTTCCAATAGCGCAGCATATTATCACAAAAATAAAACCAGCAGATATTTCAGATCATGTTGCTTTGCGTAAGAATGGCTATGACAAACTGGATTTAAAGCCAATTGCAACCAGCACCTTGCAACATGAGCTATTACATATTCGTGGTGTATTGTCCCATGCCTCAGTCATGTGGGATGTGAATGTGGATTTGGCTGGCTTTGATAAGGCTACAGCTCAACTAAGAAAAACAAGGCAAATTTCCTCCAGTGGCAAGCGTGACAGATTGCCGACCACGGCGGAGTTAAAAAAACTGACTGAGTACTTTTATCGAAAATGGCAGAACCCTGTATATAGTTATCCCATGCACTTGATCATGTGGTTTGCTATATTTTCATGTCGTCGTGAGGCGGAAATCACAGAGATGCTTCTGGCTGATCATGATGTGGATAATGAAGTTTGGAAAGTTAGAGACCTAAAGAATCCCAAGGGCTCCAAAGGAAATCATAAAGAGTTTAATGTCCTTGAACCATGTCGAAAGATGATTGAGCTTTTGCAACGTAAAGATGTCAGGAAACGTATGCTTAAAAGGGGATACGATAAGGATTTATTGATACCACTTAGCCCTAGAACCATCGGTGGTGAGTTTAGAAATGCCTGTAAATTACTGGGTATTGACGATTTACGATTTCATGATTTAAGGCATGAGGGGTGTACACGTCTTGCAGAACAGGGCTTTACCATTCCCCAGATTCAGCGGGTAAGCCTGCATGATTCGTGGGGAAGTTTGGAAAGATATGTTTCTGTTAAGAAACGGAAAAAGACGATAGAGCTAGCAGAAGTATTACCCTTTATAGGTGAAGAGTAACGTGATCCTTATGAGCTAATGTATATCGTTGCTCCAAGACCTTTGCTAGGTCTTGGATGTGAACAAAATATGGCGCCTTTTGACTTTTATCCAATTTAAAGCAAGAAAAAGGAAATTCCTGATTACGCGCTTTTTCTAGGACTTTTATTTTGCTGAGGTGAGGGTAGTAGTCTCGTACTATCTCATCTAGCAGAACTGTCATTGAACGATATTTCATAAATAGATAGTCAGCTGTATTAAGCTGGAATGCACCCATCTTACAAACCCTCCAAACTTTGAACTTTGACTTTCGTATACAAAACACTAAATGTCGGTTCTACACTCCCAATCCTGTATAGAGCATCAGTCCCTGTAAGGTAAATTCTCAATTGCTTTATCTGCTCTTTGAATGACTGAGTTTTTTTGTGAAAAAGGTTACTCTGCATATAGCCATTTAACAGCGATGGGTCATAGAAGATTTGGTAACCGTGAGTTTGTTCAACAGATAGTTTTATTTTTTCAAAAAAACTTAAGTCTGTCAGGTGCGCAGGACTGTCCAAGAAATCACGTTTGAAAAGAATGATGAATCGTAATTTCATCTGTCTATTGGGTAATGGTTCTTTTTTCAAAAGAACCGCCAGTAATTGCTCACTATCCAGATTATTGATGAAGCCAGTTTTTACATCCTCAATAAATTGATCTAATTGAGGAGAATGCAGGTAAGATGAATCCATTACGGATATGAACTCATAGAATGCGAACCCATTTGATTCTTTCTGGACTGCTTTTAGGGCATCGTTAAGCTCTTGATCACTAAACTTATGAGCATCATCCCAACCTTCTTTTAACTCTTTAAAATGATGAGTTAGCAGAATATCTTGAAATTCACGAATGAAATTAGAGCCTCTTATAGGATCAGTTTTCCAAGAGTGCTGTTGATCAATTAACCCATGTCGCTTTGCTAATCCAATTCCGAGATTTAGTTGGGGGTGTAGCATTACTTTCATGACACCATTCACCCATGGTAAGTGATGTACCCATTGTATTGACTTTATTAGTTTATCTACATTTTCAGGTAAAGTTTGAGGGGGCAAACGGTACGCTGGGAACACAGGTTGACTGGGCAAACGAACTTTCGATAATTCGTTAATAATTTGTCCGATCTCAACTGGGCTTGGGTGTGGTTGAGTGATTCTAGCAATTTTGCTCATATACGCTGAATGTAGCAGCGGAGCATCATTTTTCTTAAACATATTATTTACCTCCGCTTTTTTTATTCACGGAAGATTTATCGTCTTGTGATTGTGATGTTTTACGTGGGCGACCCAGCTTGGACTTTTCTCCAAGAATTTCACTAGACTGAAAACGTCGGGCACCTTTGAGATTTGAAAAGATGAAGAACTGATCGGCTTTACAGATGTAATCAAAAGTTTGAAATAAGTATTCCTGTTTTACTTTGTCTGAATGATGAATCATGCCTATGGCACAACGACGGTATGAATCTTTCTTCATATTGCAGATATAAGTTGTCCCTTGTCCCTTGGTAATGTCTTCATTCCAGATTTCGGCAATTCCCTGCGCAAGCGTAATGTCTTCACGATGTTTGTTCCCATTGAAGTATAGGTAGCCATGTATGTGGAAGCCTGTGCGTACTGAATACTCAAAACGGAAGATATAACCAATCACCTCCTTGAGAATGTGATTGTAGCGTTTCATTTCAAGTAGCTTCTGAATACACTCTTTGAGGTAGGCAAGGTCATCTTTCGAATGAATTTCATCTATACGATAAAAATTTTTGAGTAAAGTTTCTGGATCGCGTTTAAGTGCAAAGTCCATGCGTAAAACCAATACTTTGGAGTAGTTGTCAAAAATCGATTGAGTAAGCTCAATACAGCGTACTTTATTTTCTTGACAATTTGCGGCACGGTCCCGAAGCTTACGCTTGATTATGGGATCGCTCATATAACGACGAATTGAATGAGCAAATTGGTTTACGAGTTTTACGTAGCACTCTAAGCCACTTTGATCTTCGGGATGTATAGATTTTCCACCCCGATGAATGACTTCAATTTCTTCTGCTGTGAGTTGGCTGCGGGCTGACTCAAAAGCAGACCATTCAACACCACCAATCAAGAAAGCAGGCAAAATGTAATACATAAGTTCACTTAAATGTCTGAGAAGTATTTGGGTGTCTTGGTCGCATTCCAAGCGGTGGACAACTTTGTGAGGAGAAAGATGATGCTCTCTGATACGAATCACATCGTCCTCACGATTTTGCCATTTAAAAACTATTTCAACGGCTTTGATGATTTGCCCAGTCCAATAATCAGAATGGCATTGGATGAGTGCTTGTTGGGCATCATCGCTATAAGTGACGAATTGCTGATCTTCTTCGATTTGATTGAGCAAAGCTAGATGAGCTAAAGGCTCATGAGCGGGTTGAGTTTGATTCAGTTTGATTTTAGGGTTACGTTTAATATTCATCGTATGTTCCTCTATTAGGAGAGTCGCATGATCAGCACAGAAATTAGGCATAGCTTTTCCTAAGACACTGTTTAAGGCAGTGTCCACAAAGGAGTATATGTTGATGACGTATGACGGATTGGAGAGCAGGGATACCGTGAGATCAAGTACACATTGCATCTACCAATCAGTGAGTGACTGAATAGGTATTAATCGATAACCAGCACATCAGTTGGTTGTTATTTAGTATATTTAATTAATATATTAAATATTATTTAAACATAAATGATATAAGACCTTTATTCAGTATCACGAGATCATTGTTAAGCTAAAGCCCAAAAGCTGCAGAACAGCGCGAGATTTTGGAAGTGTTAAAACACAGAGTTAGCTCACCGAATCAGGCTAATTTCGTAATGCTGCTTTGGATTCAATCCACTCAAGAACTTCACTCAATCTCCAGCGAGTAGAATGTCCAAGTTTGATTTGTTTGGGAAAAGATGAATCATAACGATCAGACTTCGGATTAAGGCGATCATAGATTGATGATCGTGAAAGACCTGTGAGCTGTTCAAGCTCAGGACATCTAATCATTTGATGTTGTGTTAATAACGTATTCATAGATCCTACCTACGTTTAATGTGGTTAAACAAACCGCTTTGGTTGCGGTAGGAACAAAAATAATAAAAAAGTGATAGTGAAAATTTCGCCCACGGCGAAAAAAACTTAAATTTTTGATTTTTTTATAATAAATAGCTCTTTTAATTGTTGCGCTAAATCAGGCCTATCTTCTAACCATTGGCGACTTCTCACTTCTCGGATTTCACATCCAATGATTTCCCCTGCATCGTTAACAATATCAATTCCATTGTCGAATTTTTTATATTGATTCTCTAAATTTATCCTTGTATCTATCAAATTTTCTAATTGATAATTTTGCGATCTGAGAATATTTTTTAACTCATCAATATGATGAGAGGGAGTAGGTTCAAAAATATTCAATATTGGGTGAGACTGTAAGGGAGATGTTCTATCTTTTTGATTAAGTGAAATTAACTCATTTGTATTTTTTATATTTACACCAATATTTTTTTCTATTTGTTCTAACCGTTCTATTTCGCTTTTAATATTTTTTTTTATAATTGGGTGGCAACACTCATTAAGGTGTTTGTGTAAGTCTCCGACTCTATAAAACTTATTTTTGTTTGTTCTTATGAAATTTTCTACGAAATCAAAGAAAGGCTGTTTAAAAATTCGATTGAAGCTGTAATCAGTAGTAGATCTCGCATGTTTTTTCTGAATTCGAGAATACAAATCTAATAGACCATACATGTCTTGCATTTCTTCATAACTTAATAAGCTTTTCTTTTCTATGAGAACGAGCAATTTTTTTAATTCTTTCTTGTCCAACAAGTTTAGCCATCGTGCTAAATTTGATGAAGCTATTGTGTTAGAGACGTTTCTCTCTTCTGTGAGTTCAGTTAATTTTTCCAAGCCAATTTTCTTTTCGAGAAAACTCTTTAATTCAAATAAAAAAATCTTTGGATTATTGCAATCAGAATGCTTAGCATAAATTGAAAGAGTTTCATTGAAAAAAATGTTGGTTTTCTTTTCATTTTTTAATTCAAATGCATTCCAAAAATGACGAATGGATGTAAGTACTTCATGATAATGAGTGGGTTTATAATGAGACAAGTCTTTCTCATATTGATCATTAAATCCACTCATTGATTCTTCAGCAGAACGAATCACAATAGGTTTATTATCTAATCTTTTAATTCTTTGTTCTTCGGGTTCTCTGAAATCACCTGCATCGTGTAATTGATAGATAGCTGCTTTAAGCGTTATCTCATCTATTGCTTTATAGATTTTTGGATTGAAACGATGAGGAGAGGTAAAGGAGTTAGTGATATTGAAGATCACGTAACTTTCTATTATTTTAATAAGCTCAGCTTGTGAGGGCACAAAATTATTTTCAGAAGTCATACCTTTATTCCTTAATGGAACGCACCATATAAAAATTATAAGAAACCGTATAGGAACAATAACGGACTTGCCACTTTCTAGAGCACAGACTTAATAGTTTCGTATTGAATTTAAAATGATTTTTAAAATTTAGTCTGATAAGCTTGTGTTTGGTTACTTTTACTCCTAAATAGTAAAAAATTCATTAAAGTGATAACTTTTAAGCGAGGTTCTTTAGCAGAAGATCTGCTTAATAACAAAAATTTATTCGATAAATATATCATCTAGATGGTAATAAGATACATGATTTATTTTTCTTAAAGTCCAGTTGATAGAATTTTTATGACTATTTAAAAAAAGGGTCAATGAATTTTAAAATCCATATTTAAGTTTGACCTTTGCTAAAGCAAAAACTTTTTATTTGAAGGTCTTCTTTAATCTTAATTTATATGTTTAATTTTTAATAAATATAGAATTTTATTTAATATAGTTGGCTTGACGGCAGACAGAGTGGGGGCTATCCTTTCGATGCTGGCCTACATTGCCAGTCGGTTTTGACAGACCGAGATCCATGGCGGTTTATAGATTTCTATAAATCGTTAGCACCCTTGTGTCCCCTTTTTTCTTTATGGTAGGGCAAGAAGGGGGACGCTTTACGCGTGCTAGTTCCTTGGATCCTAGTCTGTCAACCCCCTTTTTGTTCTGCCACCATAATCAATTGACAGTGATTCGGTAGAACTTCTTTTTTGATTCCAAGGAGTTGACATCATGCGTCTACAAATTCTTAATTTCCCGTTCTTCTCTATAACCCAGTGCTGTGTGTGGCTTTGTCATCACTAGACCAATAACAGCATACATAAAACAATAATTTTATCTGGGGTAAACAAATGAAGGATATCCATCCTCTGTTTGTCTGTGTGCTCGGATCATTTTTACTGATCGGCTGTGGAAATAAAAATGCTTCCACTGAAGTTTTACGCCCTGACGAAAATGCAGCACTCAGCCAACGACTTGAACCAACACATCGACCAGTTCTGGTCGAAGCCAAAGCATTACAACCATTTATCAATCTACAACAACTGCCCGAAGCCGATGTCTCAGGCTTCCGTGACTATCTGCATAGCCAAGCAGGCAATCGATCTGCATTGCTACAATTCCGAGACAAACTGCAACTCAAACCGAATCAAATCTTGGTCTTGGGGGTAGAAAAAACAAGTCAGCAATCCTTACTGGAATTTCCAAACAATGACTTATTTGCCAGTGCCAACGATTTGGTGATTAACCATGCCCGAATGTTGAAGACTCCAATTGCAGGAGAGAGCAAAGGCGAATTTGAAACGACTGAGCAATACCAGCAACGCACTCAGGCAGAACAAGGCACTTTAAAAAAAGCCACAGCCAATCTCAATGTTGATCTTGGACGACTGGAAGATGCCTTAAATTATTTGGCTTATCCAATCCCCATTAATGTACTCAACCCATCCAGCGAGGATTCAGCCCAGTATGATGCGGATCGACAGGTGATGCATATACAAGTGCAGGTATCCATTAGCAACCCTGCGGGCTACTACGATTCAACCGTATCTAAGCTCAATCTAGTATTTAGTGCATCACCCAAAGATGCTGAAATAATCCTAGGCAATCTACGTGATGAACGAGACAAGCGGAATTATCTCGGTTTTATCTTGAGTATGCAGCAAGGGCAATTGGTTTTAGAACAAGCCATCCTATATCAGCACAATAACAATGATGATCGCTACCTACGTCTAGCCACCATCAATCCCTCACAACTGTATTTGAGCACGCGTCCATTAAATGCAGATGAGTCAAACAAGAATCTCAATGCTGAACAGCCATACCCACTCAACCAAAAACTGCCTTTCCAGTTTGGTCTTAAGCATTACCGTAATCCTGAACAGCAACCACCTGAGCCTGAACTCGAAGTTCGACCACCAACTGAAGAAGAACTGACACAACTTAGCCTAAATGCTGGGGCAAGTGATGTTGAGGGGGCACTGTAAATGTTAGAGCTCTTTAAAAATAAATCCGTTCTAAACATCCAATTTTTGTGTGGTCTGTTGTTCCTTGGCAGCCTGTATGGATGTGGCAATAAGGATATGCCAACTGAACTTCCCAAAGCAGATGCGGTGCTTCAGCTCTTACATGCTCAAGATGCTTCAGTGATTCAGATCAAGTTACAGCAATGTCAGGTCGGGAATCTGTTTGCAGGGCAAGAAGGGACAAGTTCCAAATACGATCTCTATCGCTGTCAGATCACGGTTGAACGCTTTGATGGTGAATATAAGCAATCCTTTCTCAAAGATCAGGTCGTAGATTTACGTCCCTATGACTCAGAGACAGGCTGGCAATTGCTTGCATCGAACTAAGCGCCATCACAAAGATGAAGAGAATAACCAAACATGAAAAAAGAATTTGTAATCCCTTACCTCAGTATCGCGGTGTTGTATTGGTTCAGTCTGTTATGGCGTATTGAAGACAGCGGTCCAATTGCAGCCTATCTATTCGGTCGTGCCCTGATGTAGCCGTTCCAATTATTGAAATTTATTTTTTGATTAAAGCCTTAACTTGCCCAAGAGTGAAAAAATAATGATGGACTTTAATCAATTTAAACAACAGTTTCCGCAACTGGATCTATTACAGGCTGATCCTGCCATTTTCTTGGCACCCCAAATTCCCATGAACAAGATCCTGGGGGCGATGAGTTATCTACCTCCCCAAACCAAACCTGAACAGGTATTGATCTTGGTGGATGAAACCATATTTGGTCATGGCAAGAATGGATTGTGTCTCACTACCCAAGGCATCTATTTCAAGGAAGCCTTTGCCAATGCAAATACCTATCCAATGAAAGCTATTACATCTGTAGGTTATTCAATGGGAATGCTCAGTAAACAGTTGGTGATCAATGGCACAGTTAAAGTGACCTTGGCTCAGCCTGAAAAAGCAGGGCTACGGCTATTGGCAGATTTTCTAAACCAATATTGTGCGCTTCAGAAAGCCCAGACTGATTCATTGTCATCTGCATCTACGCAGCAACAATATCAACAAAGCCAAGCCACAACGATCCCAAACTTACAACCGATCATCAAACTGTATGCCTATTTATTATTGGGCTGGCGAGGTGAGTGGAGCAATCAGGTGAGGGCGTTGATGCAACAGTTATTCGACCGTGAATTTGTCAATCCACAGGATCAGGCATTTCTAGAACGATTGATGCAACAAGATCAGCAGTTTGATTTTTTTGACCTCCTTGATGAAGTCACTGCGATTCAAAACAGCCTGCCACCCCAACTATGTCACAACCTGCTTGAGGAAGTGTTGATGTTGATGGAAAAAAGGAACTTTGAAGTTGAAACAGCACGGAACCATTTCTTTCAGATCAGTACCGCTTTAAATGTTGATCAAGCAACTGCCACAAGCATTCTTGCGCAATTCCCAGCATTTATAGCAGGGAATATTGAATCAAAATAAAGAAATTTCAAATACATATTACCTCTGTGAAGACCCAGTACCCAGCCAAGACACAAGCTGATGTGGTGCTGATTAACATTCAAGAAGCTAAACCGAATAAGGAAAAATAATTGTGAAACGATTAATGAAATTGATACTACCTGCCTTAATTACCCTACCACTGATGTTGACTGGATGTGGTTCAGGTTTTAACCCTGATCGCATGGAAGTCAACCTTAATACTGAATACAGTCAAGGGGGATTGTATGACCGTACCTATGTGATTCTGACATTACGTTCACTGGATTCTGAACCGATCACACTAAATAAAGTCGATGTAAATAATGGGCGCTGTAGTTATACAGGTCGATACAATGATCCAATCAAGCTACCTGCCTATTTCCAGATTGGACAATCCCTACAGCTTTACTTGCGATGTTCCTACGATGCTGTGGTGAAGGTTGATATTGAGACTGATCAAGGTGCAGCAAGTTATAGCTTTAAATAAGCAGGCTAAAACCCAAATATAGACTGAACCAACGCACTACAAAGACACAGACCATGCCCAATACGGGCATGGTTTTTTTATGCCTGAAAATCTCAAGATTCGGACATCAAAATCAATATTCACCTCCACTGACAGGACTTTCGTGATGAGCACCGTACATTGTCCTTATTGCCATTCAGAACAGGTGATTCTTAGAGAATCCCAACCGAATGGTCCACAGTATTTTGAAAAAATCCTAGACGCATTTTCCCCGCCTGCGATGGCTGCACTGGGTATCAAACTGGCAAAAGAAGCAGGTATCCCTCCGTATATCGGTGGGCTGATTGGGGTAGTGGTCGGTGGAACACTGATCATAGTCAGTCAGCATTATTTCTATCGCCATTATAAATCCGCTCAACATTACCGCTGTCTGCAATGCGGACAGGACTTTGCAGTGGCTGCTTAAGCTTCATTACCCAATCGTCGATTTATACAACCTGACTTCACTCAATTTTATTTTTAAACATTTTTACTTTTATAGAGGAATTATTTCTATGGCGCATTTAGTTGAAACAATGGCATTTGTTGGACAAACCCCTTGGCATGGCTTAGGCAACCAACTGACCCCAAACCAACCGATTGAGGTCTGGGCAAAACAGGCAGGCATGGACTGGCGGATTGAATCCTCGGATGTCAGTTATATGGCTAAAAACCATAAACAACAAAACCTGATCTTGCCTTATCAAGAGCAACGAGTGTTGTATCGCTCAGACACGCACGAGCCTTTATCTGTGGTGAGTCAACGCTTTCAGGAAGTCCAACCCATGGAAATCCTACACTTCTATAAAGACCTGACGCAGCAATCAGGCTTTGAACTGGAAACCGCAGGGGTACTCAAAGGCGGTAAGAAATTCTGGGCATTGGCGAAGACAGGACAAAGCACCGCTCTAAAGGGTAAGGATGTCAGTAATGGCTATATTCTTCTTGCCACGGCTTGTGATGGCACACTCGCCACCACTGCTCAATTCACTTCTATTCGCGTGGTGTGTAACAACACCTTAGCCATTGCACTCAAAGGACAGAATAATAGTTCAGGTGTGGTTAAAGTCCCACACAGTACCAAGTTCGATGCGGATAAAGTTAAACAGCAACTCGGTATTTCAGTTCGTGCATGGGATGAGCACATGTATGAAATGAAGCAACTGAGTCAACGTAAAGTGACACAGCAAGAAGCGGCAGCCTACTTTGATGCGGTATTTAACAACACCAACTTGAGTAGTGCGGAACAGGATGAAAGCATTATTCAATTCTATCGCAATGCAGCCATGCCGAATCAAGGCATCAACACAACAACCAAAGCCGACAATAAAACAGAACCGAATGGGCGAGCCATGTCTAAAGTGATGACCATGTTCAATGGACATGGGCGAGGAGCAGAACTCAGCTCAGCGAAAGATACGGCTTATGGTTTACTGTGCGCAATTACGGAATTCACCGACCACGAACGTCGTGCTATGAGTACTGATCACAGACTTGATTCAGCTTGGTTTGGTGCAGGGGCAGTAATCAAGCAACGTGGTTTAGAACAGGCATTGAGAATGGTTAGTTAAGAAAAGCATACCATTCATTCAGTTTTATTTAAGCTCATCCATTTAGCCTAAGAATACGGTAACACCGTACAAGCACAGCAACACCTTTAGCCGCACCCTCAGATGCGGCTTTTTTTATGCCCAAAATTCAGCTTTTACGATTTTACTCATACAGGAATAATTGCAATGAATAGTCATACTCAAATTCAAAATGCCTTAAATCATCCACCGCTACAGCCGTATTCACTCAACCTGAATCCAACCATCCAAAACTTACCGACTCAGCAGGTTGAAGTAGGAACTCGAACCAAACGAGACCGACCAAACAAACAGCCACGCAAAACCAAGCCACTCACCGCCAAACGACTTGCCAACACCAAACAGATGAATTACCAACAATGGCTCGAAGTCAGAAAACAGGGCATTGGTAGTAGTGATGCAGCCACCGCTTGTGGACTCAATCCGTATATGTCAATGCTGGAACTGTGGATGATTAAAACAGGTCGGATGCAACAAAACATCGAGGACGAAAGTGCAGGCTACGCACCTTTATATTGGGGTAAGCAACTCGAACCATTGGTGGCTGAATACTACAGCATGCACACCAATAATAAGGTGCGTCGAGTCAATGCAGTGTTACAACACCCTGATGAAGATAAACACTTTATGCTCGCCAATTTGGATTATGCCGTGGTGGGAAATAGCGAAGTTCAAATCTTGGAGTGCAAAACCGTAGGGGAATATGGCTCAAAACTCTGGCGGGATGGCGTACCGCTTTATGTCCTCTGCCAAGTGCAACATCAACTTGCAGTCACAGGTAAACAAGCCGCGCATATCTGTGCCTTGGTTTGTGGGCATGAAAGCAAAATCTTTAAAGTGACCCGTAATGAAACCGTGATTCAGCACATCATTAATGCTGAACGACACTTCTGGCAATGTGTGGAATCGGATATTCCGCCGAGTGTCGATGCCTCGGATTCAGCAGCCAAAGCCTTGCAACAACTTTATCCAGCACAGATTCCATTACAGGTAGAAGACCTCAGCCAAAACGAACAAGCCAACTACTTATTTAACCAACTGTTAGAAGAGCGACATAAGGTTGAACAACACCAACAGTATTTCGATGAACTCAAACATCAACTACAAATGATGATGAAAGAAGCAGAACGAGCAGTGTTTACAGGGGGATCAGTGACATGGAAGAAATCACAGGATTCCATCAGCCTAGACAGTAAATCCCTGCTTAAACAGCACCCTGAATATCTACAGCAGTTTCCACAGACAAAAGTGGGAACACGAAGATTTCAGATTTATCCGAATGGTGGATAAGGCAGAAACGCATATCCAGCATTTATTTCTCAAACAAACGTATCAAATCAACTAACACCAAAACCAACCGATCCCATACCGCAACAGGTATGGGATTTTTTATGCCCAAAATTTTAAACTTCTATATAGAGGACATCACCATGATTAAAGGTTTAGCTATTACCCCACCTGTGTTGGGTCGTATCAGTATTGGCAAAATTGTCGAAAAGAATGGGAAACGTCTGCCTGAAAAGGATGATCAATTTACGATTACCAGCCAAATTCAAGGAAAAGATGGATGGGTTCGGCATCCATTAGATGAACAGCTACGAGCCAAAGCACCGAACCAAAAACTTAGAAGCATTCCAGTTCGCATGATTTTTAATGATCCTGAACTGAATCTACGGGCAGAGTACAGCCTATTTGATCGACAAACAGGACGTTTAATCTGTTCAGGTAATGGAGAAACCTGCCAGCGACTCGGACAAAACGGTATTGAACAACATCCATGCCCATCTCCTGACTTATGTCCATTGGCGCAAGGTGGATTATGTAAACCCTATGGCAGACTCTACGTCAATTTAGATGAATCCGATGAGTTTGGTACATTTATCTTTAGAACCACAGGCTTTAATAGCATCCGTACTCTGGCAGCACGACTACGTTATTACAGTGCGGCATCAGGTGACTTGCTTTCATGTTTACCATTGCAACTGACTTTACGAGGTAAAAGCACAACACAGAGTTACCGCACTCCAATTTATTATGTGGATTTAACTTTACGTGATGGCACAAATCTAAAAGATGCGATTAGCTCAGCCAAACAGATCGATGAACAGAGCAAGGCAGCAGGATTTTATCAGGAGGCGCTGGATCATGTGGCACGACAGGGCTATGCTAATGCCAGTTTTGAGGTTGGCGGTGAAGAGGGACTGGATATTGTTGAGGAGTTTTATAGTGATCAGCAAAATGCTGTTGAGGTGAGGTCTGATGTCGTATCAGCAGCATCGATTGCTCAAGCGGTCAATGATGCCACGGAGATAAAACAGAGTCTGAGACAAAGTGTAAGGGCTGTAAATTAGCCCAAACCAATTGGCAGAAAAATACAGAACTCGGTTTTGTAATGAGTACCAAGCTAATAATATCAATGAGATAAAATAAGAGAATTATAGTTCTCTTATTTTTTTGGTTAATTACAAGTTATTATACCTGTCAGCGACATATATAGTCGTACCTATCCAAGGGTGCCTAGCTTTGTACTTTGGTAGGGGATTAAAATATAAAATAGTATCTATCTTTATTTTTTGTGTAGTACACGACTTTTCATTCGTCTTAGATGTGCTAACGTAATAAACTATTGAACATTAAGTATAAAACCACAGCGGTTGACCATTGATCGAGGATAAAGAATGAACTCATTGGAACAAAAGTTTCTAAATGACTTGGATGATAAGCTTTGGAAAGCCGCTGATAAATTACGTAGTAGTTTAGATGCTGCCAACTACAAGCATATTGTGCTTGGATTAATTTTCCTAAAATATGTATCAGATGCTTTTGATGAACGTCAGTCTGAACTCAAGGATTTATTTGCACAAGCGGATGATCACAACATCTATTACATGCCTCGTGATCAATACGACACAGAAGAAGAATATCAACAAGCAATCGCTGATGAATTAGAAATTATTGATTATTATCAAGAAAAAAATGTGTTTTGGGTGCCTAAAGCAGCACGTTGGATCACCCTCCAAAATACCGCAGCCTTAGCGATTGGCTCGATTATTTGGCAGGATGAGCAAGGGCAAGATGTAAAATTGCGCTCTGTTTCTTGGTTGGTCGATAATGCTTTTGATGAAATTGAGAAAGCCAATCCCAAACTAAAAGGCATTTTGAATCGAATAGGTCAGTATCAGCTCGACAATGACAAATTACTTGATTTGATCAATACTTTTTCAGATACCAGTTTTATTAAACCTGAATACAACGGCGAAAAACTGAGTCTGCATAGCAAAGATATTCTTGGGCATGTCTATGAATACTTTTTAGGGCAGTTTGCTTTAGCTGAAGGTAAACAAGGCGGGCAGTATTACACACCTAAAAGTATCGTGACCTTGATTGTAGAAATGCTGCAACCTTATAAAGGTCGTGTTTACGATCCTGCAATGGGTTCAGGTGGCTTCTTTGTTTCCAGTGAAAAGTTCATCGAACAACATGCACAGGAAAAGCATTACAAAGCATCTGAACAGAAAAAGCATATTTCGATTTACGGACAAGAAAGCAACCCAACTACTTGGAAACTTGCTGCCATGAATATGGCAATTCGTGGCATTGATTTTAACTTTGGTAAAAAGAATGCCGATACATTTTTAGATGATCAGCATCCAGACTTACGTGCTGATTTTGTCATGGCAAATCCACCATTCAATATTAAGGATTGGTGGCACGCTTCACTGGAAAGTGATGTACGTTGGAAATATGGCACACCGCCACAGGGTAATGCCAACTTTGCTTGGATGCAGCACATGCTGCACCATCTCTCACCAACAGGCAGTATGGCACTTTTACTTGCCAATGGTTCGATGAGTTCCAATACCAACAATGAAGGTGAAATTCGTAAAAATCTGATTGAAGCAGATTTGGTGGAATGTATCGTTGCATTGCCAGGGCAACTGTTTACCAATACGCAAATCCCTGCCTGTATTTGGTTTTTGACCAAGGACAAAAAGAATGGTTTGTCCTTAGATAAAAAGAAAGCCAATCGTGAAGGCAAGACTTTATTTATTGATGCTCGCAACTTGGGCTATATGAAAGATCGTGTACTGCGTGACTTTACCGATGCAGACATTGCCAAAATTACCGATGCTTTACATGCTTGGCAACAAGGAGAAAATTTTGAAGGTGAAGCTTATCACGATGAAAAAGGCTTTTGTTTCTCGGCTGAGTTAAAAGATATTCAAAAGCATGATTATGTACTGACCCCAGGGCGTTATGTAGGTGCAGTCGAGCAGGAAGATGATGGAGAACCTTTTGCTGAGAAGATGACACGCTTAACAGGACAACTGAAACAGCAATTTGCTGAAAGTGCTGTACTGGAAATTGAAATCAAAAAGAATTTAAAAGGCTTAGGTTATGAGTTCTGATCAACAGTTGCTGCTTGAGATTCAAAAAGGCGAAAGCAAAACGCTAGAGTTTAAACAGCAGTTACCGAAAGGACAGCAGATCGCTAAAACATTAATTGCTTTTGCAAACGGTAGTGGCGGTAAGTTGATCGTTGGTGTCACTGATGATCGGCAGTTGGTTGGGATTCAAGATGATATTTTCGAGTTGCAAGATAAAATCACTTCGATGATTTATGAGTTGTGTGCCCCACAACTTGCAGCACAAATCTATATTGAGAATATAGATGGTGTTGAGCTATTGGTTGTGGAGGTCGCACGAGGTAGTTTATTTCCGTATTACCTTAAATCTGTAGGACGTGAGCAAGGCACATATATCCGTCTAGGTGCAAGTAACCGTGTGGCATCGCCTGAGCATATTCAACAACTGGAATTGCAACGGCTGAATGTAAGTTTTGATGCCTTAGCCAATTATCAATATCCATTGAAAAAGCTCGATTTAACGGTTTTGGAAGCAGCGTTCAAAGCTGCTGATAAGACACTGACTTTAGAAAAGATGTTGAATCTAAAGTTAGTGATTGAAGAGCAGGGACAGCGTTATGCCAGTCACGGTTTATTGATCTTACTCGGTCAATATGAGCATGTGATGACCCAATGTGCCCGATTTAAAGGCACCAATATGAGTGTGTTTTTAGATCGTAAAGAATATACAGGTGACTTGTTTGCACAAATTGAGCAAGCCGAAATTTTTATTAAAAATCATTTGTCACTACGTGCAGAAATTCGTGGCTTAAAGCGTTATGACTATTTAGAAATTCCAGAAAATGCCATTCGTGAAGCTTTAGTCAATGCCTATGTACATCGTGATTACAGTAACTTTGGGCGGAATATCAAAGTCGCTGTGTATGATGATTTGGTCAATATCGTCTCCCCAGGTGGATTACCAAATGGTTTAACCGAAGCGGACTTGTTACAGGGGCGTTCGGAAATTCGGAATCGGGTATTGGCTCGTGTGTTTCGAGAGCTAGGTTATATTGAGCATTGGGGCAGTGGTCTGCAAAGGATCAAGCAAATGTGTGAAGCAGAGAGTTTGCTAACACCTGAATTTGTGGAAACAGGTGATTTTTTTGATGTGAAGTTATATCGTCCTGTGATTGATTTGGAAGGTGGTGCAATAGGTGGTGCAATTGATCATTCAAGTGGTGTAATAGATGATTTAGGTGGTGCAATCGAAGTAAGCCAACTCACTGAACGCCAACAGGAAATTTTAGTTTTAATTCAGCGTAATCCGAAAGTTTCTTATCGTTCTTTGGCAGAACAACTTGGTATTAATCAATCTGCCTTACAAAAGCATCTGAATCATTTAAAAGATGCAGGCTGGCTTGAGCGTATCGGTGGAACTCGTGGCTATTGGGCGATTAAGAAAGAGTTTGGGGGTGAGGTGTGAGCATTGATTTTCCTAAAAATTGGAAACAAGTAGTTTTAGAAGATGCTTTAGATGCCTTAATCGATTACAGGGGAAAAACGCCCAAAAAAGTGGATAAGGGTATTCCCTTGATTACCGCTAAGGTTGTCAAATCTGGTCGAATATTGCCAATGGATGAATTTATTGCTGATGAGGATTATGAAAGCTGGATGGTCAGAGGTATTCCTCAAGTAAGTGATATTGTTGTAACGACAGAAGCACCATTAGGTGAAGTTGCACAAATTAAGAATGCAAATGTTGCTTTAGCACAGAGAATAGTTACTTTACGTGGAAAAGTTGATTTCTTAGAGAATGATTTTTTATTATTTTTAATGCAATCTGATTTTGTACAAAATCAATTAGAAGCAAGAGCGACTGGTTCAACTGTTAAGGGAATTAAGCAGTCAGAGCTTAGAAAAATTATTTTACCTATTCCTCCAATTGCAGAGCAAAAATGTATTGGAAAAATCCTTTCTGACCTAGATGATAAAATCCACCTCAACAACCAAATCAACCAAACCCTAGAATCTATTGCTCAAGCCATTTTTAAAAGTTGGTTTATCGACTTTGAACCTGTGCGTGCCAAAATTGCAGCAAAACAAACAGGGCAAGACCCTGAACGTGCTGCGATGTGTGCGATTAGTGGAAAAAGTGAAGCCGAACTTGAACAAATGGTTAAAGAAGATTTTGCAGAGTTACACGCAACTGCTGCACTGTTTCCTGATGAGTTGGTTGAAAGTGAATTGGGGGAAGTACCGAAGGGGTGGGGAGTCTCGACAGTTGGTGATCAAATTCAAACAGTAGGTGGAGCAACACCATCAACTAAAAATGCTGAATTTTGGGATAATGGAGAACACAATTGGACAACACCTAAAGATTTATCCAATTTAACCAATAAAATTTTGTTAAATACAGACAGAAAAATAACTGATGCTGGGCTAAAGAAAATCAGCTCAGGTTTATTGCCAAAAGATACTGTATTGATGTCATCTCGTGCGCCAGTTGGTTATTTGGCTTTGGCGAAAATTGAAGTAGCTATTAACCAAGGTTATATAGCAATTTTACCAAATACAAAATATTCGGCTGAATATTTGATTCAGTGGTGTGAAGCTAATATGTCCGAAATTAAAGGACGAGCATCAGGTACAACATTTCAGGAAATAAGTAAGAAAAATTTTAGAGAAATCGATTTTATTTGTCCCGATGAAAAAATAGTTGCTGGTTATACGAAAATAGTTAAACCGCTTTATGATGAAATTAGCTCAAAGGCAAAAGAAAATCATAATTTAATTAATTTAAGAGATACTTTATTACCAAAGTTGTTGTCGGGTGAGATTGATCTTTTAGGTTTTACAGGAGACGATTGATGACTAAAGAATTGGAGGGATTGGCTGCTACTGTTCAAAAATTCAAAACAAGTTTGAAAGACGTCTTAGATAAAAATAATGCTGAATTTCATCAAGCCTTAAATGGAGAATCTCCTATTGGTTTTCATGGTTTAACCACCATGCAAGATGAAGCGAATGAATATTTTGTTGATCCAAGTGATATTTTATTTTGGCATGATCCTACAGCTTATCTTGATGAATTAGGGCGTTGGATGGGGCAAGAGATTCTAGACCAACATTCAGCGATCAAAGATTATCTGCATGAATCAGACCAAATTAATATTTTTAATAGATTTGTCGATGTATTAAAGAAAAAAAGAGTAGCTCCATTTATAGGTGCAGGTGTCTCTAAACCTTATAATTATCCTTTGTGGGGCGAAGCGATTCACGACATTATAAAAAAATTAGAGGGAATTTCAGCATCCGAAGAGAAAGCAGGCAAACCTATAAATAACAGTTTAAACGAAATTAAAGAATTATTTGCTCAAAAAGATTATATAGCGACTGTTCAGAAACTATATGAACATAATAAAGTAATTGTAGACAATACGATTAACTCTAAATTTGATGGCGCAGAACATCGGCTTCTAAAAGGAATTCTTGAATTAGTACCACAACTCACCGATGGATGTGTAATAACAACTAACTTTGACAAATTACTAGAAACTGTTTTTGAAGTGAGACATAAACCGTTTCAGGGTTTTATGCATGGTATACAACTACATAGTAGTTTTGCATCCAAACTTGTTCAGGGCTCCCGTTGTATTTTAAAACTTCATGGTACATTTGATGCCAATGAAACATATATTTTTTCGAAGCAGCAATATGACGATGCTTATGGTCATGGCTGTTTAGATTATACTAAACCCTTAGCTAAAGTTTTAAGACAAATTTTTATTAGCCATTCTTTGGTATTTATTGGGTGTAGTTTAGAACAAGATAGAACATTAGAATTGTTTTTAGATGTTGTAAACTCTAATGTATTTGATATACCAAATCATTTTGCATTTTTACCTGAAGTTGACGGGGGAGCTAAAGTTCACAAAGAAACTTTAATTTCTGGAGCAAATATTAAACCTATCTGGTATCAAGTCGCTTGGAATGTGGATGGTTCGCAAAATCATATTCAATTAGAACAATTGTTAAGTTTTGCGATTGATTGTGCAAATGGTCGGGCAAAGGTGTAGGAAATAAAAATGAATGAAACACAACTCGAAAACCTATGCCTAGACTGGTTCTCTGAAAATGGCTGGGAAGTTGTTCATGGTGTCGATATTGCACCTGACAGTAACAATCCTTTACGTAAAGACTATAAGCAAGTTCTTATTGAAGCGGACTTGCAAACCGCCTTTGAACGCTTAAATCCACATTTGCCAGTGAGCTGTTTTGAGCAGGTTTTACAGAAACTCAGTAAACCTGAAAGTCTGGATTTAATCACCAATAACCGTGCTTTTCACCACATGTTACTGGAAGGTGTGCCCGTCAGTTATAAAAAAGAAGATGACTGGGTGAATGACCATGCGTTTTTGGTCGATTTTAATCATGTGTATCAAAATCGCTTTGTCGCCATCAATCAATTCACCATTCAAGGTACAAAGCAACCCAGACGACCTGATATTATCTGCTTTATCAACGGTATTCCGTTTGCAGTATTAGAGTTAAAAAGCCCTACCGATGAAAATGCAGATATTTGGGATGCGTTTAATCAATTACAAACCTATAAAGAAGAAGTTTCTGATTTGTTTGTTTTTAACGAAGCATTGGTAGTCAGTGATGGTGTAACAGCCCGTGTCGGTTCACTGACGGCGAATCAGGAACGCTTTTTGCCGTGGCGTACCATTAAAAATGAAGATGATAAACCACAGTTAGAATGGGAACTCGAAACGGTTATTCGAGGTTTCTTTGATCGTGAGTTATTCCTCGATTACATCCGTTTCTTTATTTTATTTGAAATTGATGGTGAACGAATCATTAAAAAAATTGCGGGTTATCACCAGTTTCATGCAGTGCGTGAAGCTATTCAAGCCACTATTGCCGCAGCTAATCCAATTGGTAATAAAAAAGCAGGCGTGGTTTGGCATACCCAAGGTTCAGGTAAAAGTATTTCAATGTGTTGCTATGCAGGTAAACTTTTACAACAACCCGCCATGCAGAATCCTACCTTATTGATTGTGACTGACCGTAATGACTTGGATGGACAACTATTTGAAACCTTTAGTCAGGCACAAGAATTATTAAAGCAAACGCCAGTACAGGCCAATAATCGTGATGAGCTGAGACAACTCCTTGCTGAACGTGAATCAGGCGGAATTATCTTTACCACGGTACAAAAGTTTGCTTTGCTTGATGGAGAAACTGAACATCCATTGCTGAATGGTCGACACAATATTGTGGTGATGTCTGATGAAGCCCATCGTAGCCAATATGGACTCAAAGCCAAACTATCGAATGATGGGACTTATAAATTTGGCTATGCCAAGCACATGCGTGATGCTTTAGCGAATGCGGCATTCATTGGCTTTACAGGTACGCCAATTTCCAGTGAAGATAAAGATACTCGAGCCGTTTTTGGCGATTATGTTTCAATTTACGATATCCAAGATGCGGTAGAGGACGGCGCAACTGTGCCGATCTATTATGAATCCCGTTTGGCAAAATTGGATATTAATAAGGCTGAAATCGAGGAACTCTCTGATCAAGTTGATGAAGTGGTAGAAGATGAGGAAGATGTCGGTAGTCGTGAAAAGACAAAGGGTGAATGGAGTCGATTAGAGAAGTTGGTTGGTGCAACACCACGCCTGAAACAGATTGCTGTGGATTTGGTGACACACTTTGAAGCTCGTACCGAAGCCACAGCAGGCAAAGGTATGATTGTGACTATGAGCCGTGAAATCTGTGTGCATTTGTATAATGAAATTATTGCTTTGCGCCCAGATTGGCATGATGATGACCCGAAAAAAGGAAAAATCAAAATTGTGATGACGGGTTCAGCATCGGATAAGCCATTGCTACAGCCTCATATTTACAATAAGCAAGTGAAGAAAAGCTTAGAGAAACGTTTTAAAGATGTGAATGACCCTTTGCAGTTGGTGATTGTACGGGATATGTGGCTGACAGGTTTTGATGCACCGTGTACCCATACCATGTATATCGACAAACCAATGAAGGGTCATAACTTGATGCAGGCGATTGCACGAGTCAACCGTGTCTTTAAAGACAAGCAAGGTGGTTTGGTTGTTGATTATATTGGGATTGCCAATGAGTTAAAGCAGGCATTAAAAACTTATACTGATGCCAAAGGAAAAGGTGAGCCAACCTTACGTGCGGAAGAAGCCTATGCCGTGCTTGCTGAAAAAATGGATGCCATTCGTGGGATGTTTGCCAAGACCACTGACCAAACTGGGTTGGATTTAAGCAGTTATGAAACACAAGCACATCGATTGATTATCCCAGCAGCTAACTATGTGCTGAGTTTGAAAGATGGCAAAAAACGCTTCTTGGATTTAGTACTTGCAGTCAATAAAGCCTTTTCATTGTGTGGTACGTTGGATGAAGCCAAGACATTGCATAAGGAAATTGCGTTTTATTCAGCCATTAAAGCAGTCATTAGTAAGCATACTTCTGTGGATCGTAAATTATCGCAAGCAGAAAAGGATAGTACGCTTAAACAAATTCTGGATAATGCTGTTGTTGCTGATGGTGTGGCAGATGTATTTGCGCTATGTGGTTTAGATAAACCAAATATTGGTTTACTGTCAGATGAATTTTTAGAAGATGTTCGACAAATGCCATATCGTAACTTGGCGGTCGAATTATTAGAAAAATTATTGAATGATGGTATCAAGGCAAAAACACGGAATAATCTCGTACAGGAAAAACGTTTCTCTGATCGTTTGCAGGAAACTTTAAGGAAATATAACAACCGTGCGATTGAGACCTCCCAAGTGATTGAGGAGTTGATCCAGATGGCGAAAGAGTTCCAAGCTGAAATGGAACGTGAAGCTTCGCTAGGTTTGAACCCTGATGAAATCGCTTTCTATGATGCTTTAGCAAATAATGAAAGTGCGGTGCGTGAATTGGGTGATGATACGTTGAAAAAAATTGCACGTGAAATCACTGAGAAATTACGTAAATCGACAACTGTGGATTGGCAAGTTCGAGATAGTGTACGTGCTCAGCTTAAAATCTTGGTACGTCGTACTTTACAGCGATGGAAGTATCCACCTGACAAAGCGGCAGAGGCTATTGAGTTAGTTATGAAGCAGGCTGAAATGTTATCTAATGCTTGGACAAGTTGATATAAGGTTAAGGAGTAGGTTGTTCTGCTCCTTATTAAGGGCTTGGATTGAAAAATGATTTTTGATGTCATTTTAGAATTCATCAGCAACCGATCAAGTCACCGTACATGATACCGATCAAGCTACCGTACAAGCTGGTGATCATGCTCAACGTTAGATTGTGGTTATGGAGCAGAGAGAATATAGTTTGATAGAATTAATGTCTTTACTGGGCTTATTCCACTATCCAACAGAATTACCTTAATCCAGCAATAGTGGCAGGGCTGGTTGAATGTACCATTCCAGACAAACCAAAAAGTCCGAAGCAAAGATATAGATTGAGTTTATGAAGCTAGGCGACTCAATAGGCGGCTCAATCCCAAATGAGCCACTGATTTGGATGAAAAATAACCAATTGAAATAAAAATAATAGGTACTTAAAATTGGACAAAATATGGACGTTATTTGCGCCTATTTTACGCCTAAAAATTTAAATTTTTTTGATAAGTTTTTGATTTATTTTTTAAAGAAAATTTCACTTGTCCAATCCATCATCGGGGCAACACTGATTCGTGGTGTCTGAGTTTTTTCAATATTCATAAAAAATCATGCCTTTATTCAGTGTTAAACAACTAATGAAATGATGGAGCGGATTAGAAAATAGACTATTTATGACAAATAGTGGGAAATAAACTTAAAGCAAGAATTCATCACTGATGTATGTCCAAACATTTTTAGGCAAAACGCAACCGATTGATCTGATCGAACAGACGCTATGACTAAATATTGGGATACATTGAGAGTGAGCATCAAAGAACGAAACTCTTCTAGCTTGATTAAGAGATTTCCAATCGCGCGCAATACTACCACAAATATTTAATCTATACATTTCGGACGGTATTGATGCCGCACACCCGTTGAGATTTTTTTAAATGCTATTTAGCATCGTTCAGGTGTTAACTAATTAGAGCGTCTTTAATTCTGTTAATTGTGTCTAGGGTGGGCGTAGCTTCTATTTTCATCTATTTGATAAGACTTAATTTTGGTTTAAGTTCGTGTTTTTAGTCTATCTCGCATAAAGCCCTTATGGATTGATAGGCAATGTCTATTGAAGAGATCAATATTCGTATATTTAACTGGATTAATTCTGGTGCTATAGAAAACTCATTTTTTGCGAAAGTCGCTATGTTCTCATCATATAATCTGATAGGGACTTTTCTGATTTTTCTAACGGTTTTATTGCTATTTAAGGATAAAAAATATCAATTTCAGTATTTTAAAACCGTAGTAATGGTCGTTCTATCTTCATTTGTTGTGAAGTTATTACACGCATTTTATCATCATCCTAGACCTTTCGATCTTGGACTAGGGCACACCTTGATTCACCACAGTTCCAGTTCGTCTATGCCTAGCCAACATACACTCACTGTTGCAATTATCGCATTTTCATTTCTGATGTCTGAGTATCGTCAAATTGGTGTTTTCGGATTATTTGTAAGTTTGGTTGTAGGATGGTCAAGGATTTATATGGGAGTTCATTTTCCTTTTGATGTATTAGGTTCTTTTATTGTGGCTTTTCTAATTGTATTCAGCGTCAATATTTTGACTGAACGATTTATTTCAAAATCAAAGCAACCGATTACTGTACAAGCTGTAGATCTATAAATTGATAGATGACTTGTGTGAAAAACGAGCGATACATTGTGATCGCTTCCCTAAATAACGACCGTGTTTAAACCATAGGAAATTTACCATAGCATTTTGTGGATTTAGAAATAATTGTATGATTTATTTTCTGTGAAGAGTATTTGTTTAAATGTTGTTCAGTTTTTCATTTTTAATATTTTGATTTAATTATATTTCCATATTTTAAAATCTCTTTTTGTCCACTTCGTTACTTATATTCACTTTTCTCATGAGTTCAATTTAATCTGTTTTTAAGTTCAGCTCTTTAACTTACAGCATAACGACTAAATTTGATTCGTAAGCAGAAATTAAGATAGGTCTAAATTCTAGCGAAATCAGAACATTAAAGAGAGTATAAAAATGAACCAATGTGTGATGAACGCAAAAAATATTATTCGTGGTAAACACCACCCTGAGTTTTTGCAGAATGAAGTTTTAACCGATATTTTTATTCAGACAGCACAACGCCTACCAGAAAAAATAGCTTTAATCGAAGCAGATCAAACGATTAGCTATGGTGAGTTATATCAGCAAGCTCAACTTATGGCCAAACATTTAACCATCAAAGGCGTTAAAGCTGGCGAAATCGTTGGATTGTGGTTGCCACGTGGTATTGAATTATTAAAGTCTCAATTAGCAATCTGCTTAAGTGGTGCTGCTTGGCTACCATTTGACATGGATACCCCCGCAGATCGAATCGCAGTTTGTCTTGAAGATGCAGCGGCTGTAGGAATGATTACCACTGATGAGTGGTATGAGCACGTGTTGGAAGTGCCACAAAGCAAATGGACCAATACCGAACTACAAAAAACGCTACATGAAACTGTCGAGTTGGCAAAATCGACTCCTGAGCAACCTGCTTATATTATTTATACTTCAGGCTCAACAGGAAAACCCAAAGGTATTGTCATTACTCAGAAGAATATTTGTCATTTTCTGCGCAGTGAAAACAGTATTTTAGGTATCCAAGAACAAGACAAAGTTTATCAAGGCTTCTCAGTTGCATTTGATATGTCTTTCGAGGAAATCTGGTTGTCTTATTTGGTTGGAGCAACTTTATGGATTGCACCAAAATCTTTGGTTAGTGATCCAGAACGGTTATGTAAAACCTTGCAACAAGAGCAAATTAGCGTTTTGCATGCTGTACCAACTTTGCTCGCTTTGTTCCCTGAAGATGTTGCTAATTTACGCATCATCAATTTAGGAGGGGAAATGTGTCCAGACTCATTGGTTGAGCGTTGGGCATTGCCACACCATCAAATGTTTAATACTTACGGACCGACAGAAACCACAGTCTCTGCGAGTCTTGAATTGTTACAGCAGGGTAAGCCTGTCACGATTGGCAAACCATTACCTAACTACGGTATGTTGGTGATTAATGCTGATCGAGAGCTATTGGCACAAGGCGAAACGGGAGAATTGTGTATCTTTGGGCCAAGCGTGGCACAAGGTTATTTAGGTCGCCCAGATCTAACAGCGGATAAGTTTATTCAGAATCCATGGGCAACGAGTCCTGATGAAGAAAGTTTATATCGGACGGGTGACTTAGCTAAAATCGATGAATTTGGTCAAGTGCATTGTTTAGGACGTGCGGATGATCAAGTAAAAATTCGAGGTTTCCGCGTAGAACTTGGCGAAATCGAAGCTGCATTATGTGATCTCGATGGTATTGGCACAGCTGCTGTCATTTTACGTAATGAAGATGGTATTGATCAGTTGATCGCCTTTATAGCCGCAGAAATTGATGCAAAACAATCCATAGAAATTAAACAGCTTCGGCATCATCTTGGTCAGCGCTTACCGCCATACATGGTACCTAATCGTTTTGAAATTATTGAAGAAGTACCGAGACTACTTTCTGGGAAAATTGATCGAAAAGCACTAAAAGCAAGACCTTTAACAAGTGTGGTCGATCGGAGTGAATCAGATCAACCTCAAAATGAAGCTGAAGAAATTTTATTTGAAATCTTAAATCGACTGTTTCCGAATCTTCCGATTAAATTGGATGCCGATTTCTTTGATGATTTGGGTGGACATTCTTTATTAGCTGCAGTTTTAATTTCAAATTTACGTGAACATCCTGAATATAGTCACCTCACGATTCAAAGTTTATACCAAGCACGGAGAGTGGGAGCAATTGCTGCCTTGATGCTTGAGCAACCTGAACCATCATTATTTGATAGCCAAATTGGTCAAGACAATCCACGGAATCAAACCTATAAATGGCTCTGCGGTATTGCGCAGGTAGTCACAATTCCAGTGTTGATTTCAATTAACATTATGCAATGGCTCGCTCCATTCTTTACCTATCATTATTTTACTGGCGGCGCACGAGACAGTATTCCTTCTGCAATTTTGCTTTCTTTATTGGTTTATGTCAGTGTCATTATTGCTAGTTTTGCCCTTTCTATCACGGTTAAACGGGCGCTAATGTTTCGCGTGGATGCGGGTCGTTATCCGTTATGGGGAATGACTTATTTCCGTTGGTGGTTGGCTGATCGGATGAGTAGTATTTCACCTGTTTATCTCTTATCAGGTTCAACTTTACTGAATTTATATCTCAAAGCACTTGGGGCGAAAATTGGACATGATGTTTCAATTAGTTCAGTGCATATTCGTATGCCATCTTTATTGACGATTGAAGATGGTGTCAGTATTGGTTCTCAGGTGAATTTAGAGAATGCTAAAGTTGAACATGGGCATTTGGTCTTAGGTTCAATTCATTTGAAACGTGATAGTTATGTGGGTTCTTATGCGATATTAGAAGAAAATACTGTGTTAGAACAAACTGCTCATGTCAATGCTTTGACTGCGATTGAATATGATACGACTGTGCCTGCTGGTGAAATTTGGGATGGCACGCCTGCGAAGAAGATTGGTCATGTGGATCAGTTAGAACAATTGGCACCGCGCCCAAAACTTTCTTTAATGCGTAAAGTTTCAGAATATGTTTACTATGGAGTGAGTGCATTAATTATCGCTTGTATTTTCTTTATTCCAATCTTTCCGAGTTTCTTATTGGTTGATTGGTTAGATGTGAATGTTTTCAATATTGACCCGAACAACCATATTCAAACAGCGCTTTATTATTTCCTATTGGCCATTCCTGCGAGTGCGATGATGATGATCATTACCGCCTTGATTTCTTCAGCTTTACGTAAAATAGTATTACCTCGTTTAGAGGTGGGTACTTATGCGATTCATGGTGCTACGTATTATCGGAAGTGGTTCGCAGCCCAAATTTTAGAAACCAGTTTACAAACGCTACATGGTCTATTTGCAACAATTTATGCACCAACTTGGTTTCGTATGTTAGGCGCAAAGGTTGGTAAAAATACTGAAATATCAACCGCAATAGGCGTTATTCCTGAAATGCTCAGCTTGGGTGAAGAAAGTTTTATTGCTGATGCGGTGATGTTGGGTGATGAGGAGATCAAAGGCGGTTGGATGTCATTAAAATCAACAAAAATTGGTCATCGTAGTTTTGTTGGGAACAGCGCTTATATCGCAGATGGTACGGTATTACCTGATAATATTTTAATTGGTGTGCAGTCTAAAACGCCAGATAATCGAGAAATGTATTCAGGACAAATTTGGTTGGGTTCTCCAGCGCTACTTCTACCAGCACGAGAAGCCGCAGAGAAATACCCAGATCATCTTACTTTTAAACCGAGTCACAAACGCCGTTCCATGCGTGCTTTTATTGAGGGTCTACGGATTGTATTACCCGCAGCGCTTGCGATTGGTGTGGGGTATATGATTGTGCTAGAAGTGATAGATGTCATTAATAACTATACGATTCCAATGGGATTATTGGCTTTAACTCTCGCAGGCTTATTATATGGTGTGGGTTGCTTTATCATCGTGGCTTTATTGAAGTGGATTTTAATTGGACGCTACCAAGCTCGTTCAGCGCCAATGTGGACTATGTTTGTTTGGTTAAGTGAAGGAATTACAAGTTTATATGAATCAGTCGCGATTCCAAATTTCCTGAATTATTTAAGAGGAACACCAATGCTGCCATTCTTTTTGCGTATTTTGGGGGTTCGAATAGGGAAAGACGTTTATATGGATACTGCAGATATTACAGAATTCGACTGTGTTGATATTGGAGATCGCGCTGAATTTAATAGTTTTTCAGGTCCACAGACACATTTATTTGAAGATCGTATTATGAAGATCGGTCAAGTAAATGTTGGAAGTGATGTGGTCGTGAATGCGAGAAGTATCATTTTATATAATGCCAATGTCAGTCATCATGCGGTGTTAGGACCATTAACTTTAGTGATGAAAGGTGAAAATATTCCTGCCAAATCAGCATGGATTGGCTCACCAGCAGTACCTTGGAAACATAAATAAGCTCTGTGGCTTAGAATATTCGAATACATGAAATCAATTGAATATTCTAAGCCTTTCATAGGGCTTATAAGCGTTTGGTTAAATGATATTTCATCCAGAAATCTAAACTGATATAACGCCCACCACCGATAAAGATTAAAGCGAGTAACATCACTAAATAGGTCACTGCGAATTCAACACCATTATTTAAAATGACAAATGATCCGCTGGCAGTGAGCCAATCATAGTTACCATAGTTTTGTAAAATCTCATGGGCTTTTTCTAACTTCTCAGCGGATGCGAGAACTTGGGCATTTGCAAATGGTGCATTTGGATCGGCAATGGCTTGCCAACCATTGGGTAAGTGGACTGTTACAATTGCTACCAACATTGTGATGATGAGTGGAATACTGATAAAGCGAGTGAATAAACCTAATCCTAATAATACTGCACCAGCCAATTCTGTTGAGGTTGCTAGAGCTGCCATCAATGTCGGGAATGGTAGACCGAGCCCCCAATCAGGATTACCAAACCATTCAATCGTGTCTTGGAAATGCATGAGTTTATTGCTTCCTGCCATCCAAAAAATGGGGACTAAATATAATCTGAGTGCTAGTGCAGCAATTCCATCGAAATGTTTTATACAGTGAGAAATTTTTTGATAATGTTGTGTTAGAAAATAAATAAAGTTTTTCATGGGAATTTCACATTGAGTACTGTTGAATAGTTATTAGTCGGATGAACATGGAACTTCTTACATATTTTTTTCATTTGATCTGTAATAAATCGTCTTTTACTCCGTCTAACTTAATGTACCTCCGTACAAACCGAGCAATTATCTTACAAGGAATACAAAAATGAATAAATTAAACTCAATCACATCAGTCGCTGCATTATTGGCTTTATCTGCTGTAGGCATCACTCACGTATCTGCTGCACCAACCACGACTACAACTGAGTCTCATGCATCGAAAGCTGCTGATGGGAAATGTGGCGAAGCCAAATGTGGTGCAAATAAGGCAAAACAACAACAAAAGTCTGCTGATGCAAAATGTGGGGCAAATAAAAAATCAGCAGAAGGGAAGTGTGGGGCAGCTAAGAAAACTGCTGATGCAAAATGTGGTGCAGATAAAAAAGTTGCAGATGGCAAGTGTGGTGCTAAATAGTTTAGATCAGCCGAATGATACCGATATATTTCAAATTGTCGGTATCAATTCAAAAAGGAAAACAGCATGACTGCATTGAATGGTGTTGGTTTAGGCTTAAGGCGTGATTTTATTGATACCTTTTTAAATGCGGAATCACATCCAGACTTTATTGAAGTTGCACCAGAAAATTGGATGGGTTTTGGTGGGCGACATGCCAAGTTGTTGGCTCAATGTACTGAAAAATCACCTTTGGTGTGTCATGGTCTGTCCCTTTCTATTGGGGGACCTCATCCTTTAAATATTGAATTTATTCAACAGATCAAAGCATTTTTAAAGCAGTATCAAGTTTCCATCTATTCTGAGCATCTCAGTTATACCTCTGATGGGGGGTATTTATATGATCTATTACCGATACCGATGACTGAAGCTGCGGTCAAATATGTCGCTGAGCGTATCTTACGTGTTCAAGACATTTTAGGGCAGCGCCTCGTTATTGAAAATGTATCTACCTATTTAATGCCAAATGCAGAAATGAGTGAGGCTGAGTTTGTTTGTGAAGTACTTGAGCAAGCAGATTGTGAATTATTACTTGATGTTAATAATGTCTATGTGAATAGTATCAATCATGGCAGTGATGCTCATGGCTTTATCCAAGCGATGCCTAAAGAACGCATACGTTATATGCATATTGCTGGGCATGAACAAATGAATGAAAGCTTATTGATTGATACGCATGGTGCCGAAATTTGTGATCCTGTATGGCAGCTATTGCAATTTAGTTATCAACATTGTGGCGTTAAACCAACCTTGTTGGAAAGAGATTTTAATATTCCATCATGGCAACAATTACAGCAAGAATTGACAACAATTAAAACGATGCAGCAACAGGAGAACGGTTATGGTGCTCAAAGAAAGCACTTTCCAAACCACTCAGCAGCAATTCTGTAATTGGATTCGTGTACCAAATGCTGAACACACTAAAATATGTGATCTTGAGCGAATGCAGATTTATCGAGATTTATTGTTCAACAATATGTGTTCATTTATAAATTTAGTTTATCCCATAGCTCGTTCTATTTTACCTGCGGATCAATGGCAGCTTTTATTGGAAGAATTTTTTCAAAAAGCTAAATGCCAGTCACCTTTCTATAATGATATTTCGTTGCAATTTAGAGATTATTTGACTGAAAACCGACATCCAGTTTTAAGCCAATATCCTTGGCTAGAAGAGTTGTTACAGTTTGAGTGGCTGGAGTTGTATTTAGATACGCTTGAAATTGAAGACATTAACATTGTTGAAAAGACAAGTTGGCAACTCAGACATAAAGTGTGGATCTTGGTCTATCAATATCCTGTTTATGCTTGGACGGTTGATACAACGCTGACAGATATTGAAGTAATGCCAAGCGCAATTATGGTTTGGCGAGACCATCAGGATAAGATTTGTTTGGAAAGATTGTCTCCCTTATTTGCGATGTTGATTGAGCAAATGAACCTAAAGATATACTCAGAGCTTGAGCTTCATGACTTAATTAAATTAATTGCACCAACTTTTTCTGAGCAAGAGATTACAATACAACTGCATCAGTTGGCAGCAACACTCACGAATTTAGGTTTGTTAAATCATTCTCAGAACAGTAATAGGAAGTGATCATGTCTGAGGCTGAATTGAATAATAATCAAGAGATATTGCATCAGCTTGAAAATCCTGAATTTCTAATGGATTTAAGACAACAGATGTTGAAGTTTACTGTTTTACAACTGTCCTCATTTCAGCAAGCTGAAGATGTGGTTCAAGAAGCATTAGTGAGTGCTTTGCAACATCTAGACTCTTTTTCAGGAAGAGCGGCGTTTAAAACGTGGGTTTTTGCGATTTTAAAAAATAAGATCATTGATCTGATCCGACAAAAGTCTCGATTGGTGACGATGACTGAATTATTTGATGAACAAGATAATGAGTTGAGTATCGACGAGTTATTTGATGCTTCGGGCCACTGGCATAAATATCAAGCACCTAAAGCGTGGCAAAGCCCTGAAGAAATGATGGAACAGCAAGATTTTTGGATTGTTTTTGATGCTTGTTTGAATCATTTGCCTGCTAAATATGCGCAGGTGTTTATGTTACGAGAAGTAAATGAACTCAGTTCAGATGAAATTTGCGAAAGGCTAGAGATTACTGTCTCAAATTTTAATGTCTTGATGTATAGAAGCCGAACTAGATTACGTGAATGTCTAGAAAATAAATGGTTACTTAAGGAGGATTGCTCATGCTAACTTGCCGACAAGCAACACAGTTAATATCCGAGAAACAGGATAGACCACTTCAGTTTATAGAGCAGAGCAATCTACAATTACATTTATTTGCTTGTCGTTCTTGTCGCCGTTATGGCAAACAAATCAAAACACTTCGCCAGCTTTCAAAAGCGTTTAGCAAATACGAGGGTTAAATGTTATTAAGTATGTGGATTTTAGCTTTAAATCATAAGACTGAAATTTAAAAGATAAAAATACCAACTATCTGAATAATTGGTATTAGATGCTTTAATTTGAAAATAGATTGTTAATGTAACGTACTTTGATGAGCAAGCTCAATTTGGTTCAAGATATGATGGCTCATATTCTTCGCCATTTCTTCTTTCGCATAGAAAACTTCACCAATATTTTCATCGCGAATAACAGCAGCCTCTTCCTTGCTTTCAGCACAGATCAAGACCTGAATCTCAGGATTCAATTGCTTTGCAATATCGACAATACGATGAATATCTAAAATATCCATAGGGGAAATAACCAATAAACGAGCATGTTGAATATGGGCTTGTATGAGTACATAAGGTTCAGTCGCTTCACCGCTTACAGCAGCCATTCCTTGGGCACGCAGTTTTTCAACAATCTCACGATTTTCTTCAGCAATCACGACCTTGATATTCTGTTGCATCAGGTTTTCACTAATGCGGCGTCCTACACCACCATAGCCAATGATCACTACCTGATCACGTAAATAAGCTTGATCAACTTCATCTGGAAGCATGGCAAGCGGGTCGCTACTGCGTTCTAATAAGCGAGCTAAATGTGAGCGTTCTCGTATCCAGCGTTGAGCGGGTTCAATCGCTGAAAATACAAATGAATTTAAAGTTATTGAAAATAATGCGCCAGCAAGAATCAAGTTTTGTGCATCTAGGGTGAGTAGACCGAGTGACAAGCCTAATGTTGCTAAAATGAATGAAAACTCACCAATTTGTGCCAAACTAGCGCCTACAGTGAGAGCTGTATTAATTGGGTAGCGGAAGAATAAAACTAAAGCCATCGCTGCTAAAGTCTTACCAATCATGATAATGGCAACGACAGCTAAAATATGTAAAGGTTGTTCAATCAAGATTTTTGGATCGAATAACATTCCCACTGAAACAAAAAATAAGATCGCAAAGATTTCACGTAATGAAAGCGTCTCTTCTTCTGCTCTATGACTAAAATCAGATTCCTTCACCACCATGCCTGCAAAGAATGCACCTAATGCCATAGAAACGCCGAAAACAGCATAAGAACCATAAGCAACTGAAACAGCTGACGCAACGACTGTGAGCGTGAATAACTCGCGTGAACCTAAACGAGCAACACGTTGCATAATCATCGGTATGAGACGTTTACCAATAATCAGCATAAAGGCAATAAAGCCTGTTACTTTCAGTAATGTCAGTCCAATAGTAATCCAAATATTTTGAGATGGGTCAGCCCCCGCTAATGGATGTCCGCCAAGTAAAACAGCTGTTGCAGGTAACAGTACCAAGACCAAGACCATAACGAGGTCTTCAACTAACAGCCAACCCACAGCAATTTTACCGTTTACAGAGTCGAGTAGACCGCGATCACCTAAGGCTTTAAGTAAAACAACAGTACTGGCACAAGAAAGACTTAAACCAAAAATGAGTGCTGAACCAAAACTCCAGCCCCAAAACATAGACACACCGATACCAAGTAAAGTTGCGACGGCGATTTGTAGAATTGCACCTGGTAACGCAATACGGCGGACTTGTAATAGATCATTGAGGGAAAAATGCATCCCTACGCCAAACATTAAGAACATTACCCCGAGTTCGGCAAGTTGATTGGCGAGATGTATATCTGCCACGATACCTGGGGTGTTAGGGCTTATAATAATACCTGCTACCAAATAACCAATTAATGGTGGTAGACGTAAACGTGCGGCTATATAGCCAAAAATAAGTGCTATACCGAAACCGACGGCAAGTAATATAATTAAATCAACATCATGAGGCATTGAAACTCCTTAATCATTGCGGTTAAGGTACAAATAATTCAGCATAAAACATGCCAAGAAAACAGCGAATAAATTGTAACAAGTAAAATCGGATTTGTTGATGACAATTTTTTTATTTATCAAAAAAAATTATGAGATAGTGATTCATTTTATTTTAGCTAAAACATTTTGTTTAGCAAAAAAAACGACTTCAGTTGAAGTCGTTTTTTTAAGAAAACTAAAATTATTTAATTTTAGCTTCTTTGAAGATTACGTGTTGACGGATTTTTGGATCAAATTTTTTGATTTCCATTTTTTCCGGCATAGTACGTTTGTTCTTAGTAGTGGTATAGAAATAACCTGTACCAGCTGTAGAAACGAGGCGGATTTTATCACGCATTGTTCAGACTCCTTAGATCTTTTGACCTTGAGCACGGAGATCAGCAACAACTTTCTCAATACCCAATTTATCAATAATACGCATACCTTTAGTGGTTAAACGAAGACGTACAAAACGCTTTTCGCTTTCTAACCAAAAACGGTGGTGGTGCAGGTTCGGCTCGAACCGGCGTTTGGTTTTGTTGTTTGCGTGCGATACGTTGTTACCAACGATAGGACGCTTGCCGGTAACTTGGCAAACCTTAGACATGGTGAACTCCATTGCTAGTTTATATAGCACCGTTTCGTGCAACTAGCCATTCAAGTAAACGGATGAAATCATTCAAGGGGCGTTTTATACCAAAAATACGATTAAAAGACAAGCGAATTTGGTAAAAACAGGACATGATCTGGTGTGATAGATCATGCCTTGATCAGCTTAGCGGAATAGTGTTTTCAAAAGCAGTTTATGTGTTGGTTTGTTGTACGGTGGTAGAATGAATTTTAAACTGTAGAGTTTAGGGCTTACAGGGTTTGACATCATAGAGCGCTCATGAGAGAAGCTGAAGAAGCCTTCTTTACCATGATATTTGCCCATACCCGATGCACCAATACCACCAAATGGGAGATCATCTTGCGCTACATGAGTGAGGGTTTGGTTAATACCAAAATGCCCTGAATGGGTACGTCCTGCAACATAATCAGCACGAGCCATGTCAATATCAAAATAGTAGAATGCCAGTGGACGTGGTCGACTATTAATGAACTGAATAGCATCTTCAATATGTTCATATTCTAAAATAGGAAGAATTGGACCAAAGATCTCATTCTTCATAATTTCCATTTCAGTGGTTACGCCTGTAAGTAAGGTTGGCGCAATTTTACGAACTTCAGTTAATGATTCTTTCTTGGTATTCAACTCTACAATCGTTGCACGTTGCTCACGTGCATCTTCTAAATAGCCTTGTAAGCGATTGTATTGTTTATCGTTCACAATTGAAGTGTAGTCTTTGTTATCACGTAGGGTTGGATACATCGTGTTGACAAAGTCATTGTAATGCTTGGTGAATTCCGCTGTTTTACCCTTCGGAATAAACATATAGTCTGGCGCAACACAAGTTTGCCCTGCATTCCAAAGTTTACCTACCGCGATCCGTTGTGCCACATCACGAATATTCATTGCCGAATGTACAAGAGCAGGCGATTTTCCACCTAACTCTAAAATCACAGGGACTAAGTTCTGTGATGCTGCTGCCATCACGGTTTTGCCGACAGACGTTGAACCTGTAAAAATTAATTTATCAAATGCTAAGTGGCTGAATGCATCTGAAATTGCGCCACCACCATTGACAACCGTAACCAGTTCTTGAGGGAACACTTCAGCAAGTGCATTTTCCAATACAGCACCAAACTGAGAAGATGCACTCGAAATCTTGATCATGGCATGATTACCCGCAGCTAATGCGCAGATCAGTGGACCAACAGAGAGCAATAATGGATAGTTCCACGGAGCAATGACTCCGATGACACCTAATGGTTGATATTGTACCCAGCCTTTTGCAGGTTGGTGTAACATGCTGATATGGCGCTTAGAGGGTTTCATCCACTCAGTTAAGTTCTTGCTATAGTATTTGATATGTTCTAAACATGTTAGAACTTCGCCAATTTTGGTTTCCATAATGGCACGATTGCCATAATCTTGACTAATTGCGTTAGCAAATTGATCTTGATATTTTACCAAGATATTTTTAAGTCGAGCTAAGCGTTCAATACGTTCTTTGGCGCTTGGCACAGGATGGCGTTGGTAAGCTGCTTTTTGCTGTTCAAGCAAATCATGTAGCCGTTTCACATCAACATGAGGTGTCATAGCGGTTGTTTTTGTTTGACTGTTCATAGGAGTGGACCAAAAGAAAGCTTATTATTTTTTAATTTTTAGAGTAAATACTCTAAAGTGTCAAGTCGCTTTATAGGTTTGTTTTATAACCTATTGATAATGTTATAGATGGTTAAACTCAATGTCGCACGCTAAACCGAATAAAACAAAAGATAGAATTCTGCAAATCAGTTTGCAGTTGTTTAATGAGCGTGGAGAACGTTCGGTCACAACCAATCATATTGCTGCTGAACTCGGAATTAGCCCAGGCAATCTGTACTATCACTTCCGTAATAAACAGGAAATTATTAAAGAATTAGCACAGCAGTATCAGGCTGAAACCTTGGAAATGCTGGCATTACCAACAGATCGACCTTTAAATGCCAATGATAAAATTAGTTATTTTCAAGTGTTAAGCAATCAATTGTGGGCTTATCGCTTTATTCACCGTGATGTTTATCACCTTGTTGAAAATAATGAAGACTTCAGAAAAATATATCCGCGTTTTGCGGGGCAGGTGATGCAGCAAGGGCAAAAAATTTATCGTGCCTTTGTGGATGCTGGTTTGATGAAAATGACCGATTCGGAAATTGAAGCGTTGATTATCAACTTGTGGATTGTACTCACCAACTGGACTAACTTTTTGTATATGTCAGGGCATATCAGTGATAACAACCATTTGGAAGAAAAATGGGTATGGCAAGCTTTACGACAAATGGTGTTCTTGGAAGGCCCGTATTTAATGGGTGAAAGTCGTCAAACGTATGAACAATTATTAAAGTCTTTAGGCCCATCTGACTTATTTGCGAGTTTATCTAATCTGAAAAATGATAGTGATGAATAAGTGATAGGTATTTAGTCACAAGCAAAAAAGAGCTAGAATGCTCGGCTTGATTTTTAATTTTGATTCCAATAAGTGATATTAACCACATGAACACGACGACCGCCCACACTGCACGATTATTGATTACTTGCGAAGACAAGCCAGGAATCGTGCAAGCCGTATCGAGCTTTTTGTATCATCAGGGAGCAAATATTACCGCACTTGATCAGTATGCTACAGAAGCTCAAGGCGGACGTTATTTCATGCGTGTTGAGTTTGAACTTGATCATTTACATTCTCGTAAAGAAGCATTGATGCAAACCTTTGCTGCCAACGTTGCTGAACGTTATGAAATGCAATGGAAATTGACTTTTGTGGGTGAACTAAAGAAAGTGGGTATTCTCGTTTCTAAAGTGGACCATGCTTTATTGGAATTATTATGGCGCCATGCACGTGGCTCATTGCCATGTGAAATTACCCAAGTCATCTCAAACCATCCAGATTTGCGTGAATCAGTTGAAAATTTTGGTATTCCATTCCATGTAGTACCAGTCAATAAAGACAATAAAGTCGAAGCTTATGCACAAATTAATGACATGATGCAGGGCAATGATCTATTGATCTTGGCGCGTTATATGCAGATTTTGAGTGAAGACTTTGTTGCCAAGTGGGAAATGAAGATTATCAATATTCATCATTCATTCTTACCTGCTTTCGTTGGTGCAAATCCATATAAGCAAGCGTATGAGAAAGGGGTGAAATTGATTGGTGCAACAGCACATTATGTGACTGCTGATCTTGATCAAGGTCCAATTATTGAGCAAGATGTTGAACGTGTTAGCCACGATTACAATGTAGAGCAATTACGTGAGCTAGGTGAAGATGTTGAACGTAACGTATTGGCTCGCGCTGTAAAATGGCATTTGGAAGATCGTATTATTGTGGATGGTAATAAAACGGTTGTTTTCTAAATCAAATAGAATTTTTAAAAAAGCATGCTTTAAAGCATGCTTTTTTTACATTGATATTGCTATGTTATAACATTTTATTTTATTAAGTGTATATTTATCAATTTGTTGAGCATGATTCACAAAAAACCAGTTGCAAATGAAAACACTTCTCATTTATTATTATGCCACTTTTATTGTTCTATCCGATGCGTGAAATCGTTTTTACTTTGTAAAACGTCACCATCTATATAGGTACTTAGATTCTTATGAGTCAATCTCCTGCGATATTCAACATGCCACACTCGATGAAAAATAAAATCATCACTGCCTTAGTTGCGGTTGTGATTGGACACGTAGGCGTTTTGTGGACACTTAACCACATGAAACCGATTAAGTTGAAACCAATTGAGAAAGAACCACTTAAGGTCAAGTTCGTTAAAATTACGGAACCACCTAAACCAGAATTACCTAAGCCGAAGGAAAAACCGAAGCCTGAACCTAAAAAAGAAGTGAAAGAGGTTAAAATCGTTGAAAAACAACTCCCTCCGCCACCAAAAAAAGTTGAAAAAGTACAACAGGTCAAAGCAGAAACACCAAAAAAAGTAGTGCAAAAGACTGAACCTAAAGTCGAATCCAAAGTTGAAACGAAGGTTGTTAATACAACTGTGACAGAAAAGCCAGTGGAAAAACCACAGCCTGTTGTACAACCAGAGGTGCCAAAAGCACAGCCAGCTGCTGATTCTTCGCCAAAACGAGTTTCAATTGGTGGGTCAGGTATTCAGTGGAGTCGATCTCCAAAAGTATCATTTACACCTAAAGATTTAGAGAATCAAACTCGTTTAATTAGTGTGTATATTGAGGCTGATGAGAAAGGCAAAATCACGAATGTACGTATTACACGTAGTAGTGGTTTGCCTAATATTGATGAAAAAACTTTGCGTGCGATACGAAGTTCGAAATTTAAACCGTATATGGAAAATGGTATTGCTTATCCAATCAAAACAGAGCAGCCGTTTGAGTTTAATCCTTAATAAATTTGCGTCCTAGTGACAGATTAAATCAGGAGTTCGTATATGAACTTTTCAGTTTATTGGCAACATGCAGATGCAGTAAGTAAAACACTGTATTTCATCCTTTTAGCAATGTCTATTGCAACGTGGACGATCTTTATTCTACGTCTATTAGGAACACGCCAATTAAAGCAACAGGCGTATGGTCAACTTGTTCAAGCTTTGGCGACACTTAAAGCGAAGTTACAGCCTTTATCATTTGAACAACGTAAAGCAGTTGCTGAACAAGTATTGCTTCGCCAAATTTCGGCAGAAAAATCTCAAGCAGAAAAAGGTGTATCTGTTCTTGGAACGATTGCTTCACTTGCGCCATTTGTGGGTTTATTTGGTACAGTTTGGGGTATTTTCCATGCATTGGTTGCGGTAGGTACAAGTGGTCAGGCGGGTTTAGCTCAAGTTGCAACTCCTGTTGGTGAAGCATTGATCATGACTGGCTTGGGTTTATCTGTGGCGATTCCTGCGGTATTGGCTTACAACATTTGTGTACGTTTTAATCGTGGTTTAGCGCATGATTTACAAGATCAAGCACATAGCTTGTTAATTGATACGATGTTGCAGCAAGAAACACCTGTAAAGACAGAAACTAAAGCGACTCAACAAAGTTTAGTTGGAGGTCAAGCTTAAGATGGGCTTTCAATTGGGTGAAGACCACGACAGTGGCATGAATGAGATGAATCTCATTCCTCTGATCGACATTATGTTGGTATTGATGATTATCTTTTTAGTCACAGCAACGGTTGCTAACCCATCAATTCCATTAGCTTTACCAAAAACGACCGCTGACATTGTAGATCCACCACCAAAAGCAATCACCATCAGTATTAATGAAAAAGGTGAAGTGGCATGGGATGCTCAAATTATTAGTTTGGATGAGTTACAGACGCGTTTCCAAGAAGCAGGAAAAGCAGAAACAAAACCGACAGTACAGTTACGTGCTGATAAAGAATCAAAATACGACACAGTAGCGCAAGTCATGTCACGGGCGAGTGAAGCAGGGCTGAGTGATATTGCATTTGTGAGTGAAAACTAAAATTTGTTTCATAAAAAAAGCAACTCAGTGAGTTGCTTTTTTTATGCTTACTCTGTTTTGAGTAGTTCGAGATATTTTGAACGTAATTTTGACAGTTTTGGGGGAATGCTAAAATTGCAGTAACCTTGTGATGGATTACGGGCATAAAAATTTTGATGGTATTCTTCAGCAGGGTAAAATGTTGGTGCTGGGCTAAGTTCAGTTACGATATTGAGACCATCATTTTCTAAATCTTGAATAATTTTCTCCGCTTGCTGCTTTTGTTCATCATTAAAATAATAGACAACAGAACGGTATTGAGTGCCAATATCATTACCTTGGCGGTTTAACGTAGTTGGATCGTGGGTGGTAAAGAAAACATTTAGAAGTTGAGTATAATTGATTTGCTGTTCATCAAAGTCAATCAATACAACTTCTGCATGTTGAGTATTACCTTGGCAAACTTGATCATAACTTGGATTGTGAACGATACCACCAGCATAACCACTCACAACTTTTTCGACGCCTTTTAGTTGTAGAAAAACAGCTTCTACACACCAAAAGCAACCACCACCGAATAATGCTTGTTGCATAAATTTTCCCAATTTTTAATTCTAAGAATACTAATAAAGTATACGAAGTCACTGAAAAGTAAAAGCCCATTATCAATCAGAGATTTAGCTTTTTATGTCACAAAATCAAATAACTGATTCAGTATCCCTTATAAATTTCATAAAAATTCACCTAAGCCTTAGCATATTTTCCTATGTATTCATGATGTGGCATTTCTATCCACGATCTTGCAATAATTTGCGAGTGCTATTGTGGATTCGTGATCATCAAGTGAATGCATATATCTTGATTGATTTAAATCAATCAAGATGGACTATAGAAGGAGATTGAGTATTGTTTTGTTAAAAAAGCGAAATGGACTAATTTGCTTTTGGTAATCCATGTCGAATGATTTTCGAAAAATATTCACTGGATTGATCTGGTTGTTGTTCATATTTTTCAGCACGTGTATTAATCCATGCCAATTGATACCATTCTTTCATACTATAATTTTGATTAAGTGCTTTTAGATCAAAAAGATAGTTGGGTAAATAGCCTGAAGCCAGTAAACGATAATCTTTAGGTAAAGTTTGTGGGTTGATCGCTTGGATCATGTCAAAAACGAGCGTTGTACAATTACTTGTAAGCGTGTTGTACCATTTTGCTTCAGCACGTAATTCATCTGCTTTATGTAGATATTCGATAAATAACGCTTTACGTTCGGTTTGAGGCATTCTTATTGGAAATAAATAAACTTGTTCATGACGAATATTACTTCGCGTATAAATCAAATCTTTTTCATCAGAAGCCACTAAATTGAGTTCATATTTACGGAAAAAGCCACCAATCGCGGAAAATTCTTCTCCTTTTTCTTTGCGAATCTCGATAGAAAAAACCAAAGGTTTTTGATCTGAGAAATCGAAACTCACCAACGTATGCGCGATTTGAGGTCCCATCCAGTAGGATGTGATGACATTGACGCCTGTAATTTTATCTAGGTCAATTGTACGATTTTCCCAGCGAATGTCATAAGTGCCGTCTTTATGCCAATTAAAATTACGCACATTATGTAGCTGTACTAGATTGCCTTGCTTTTGGTAAGTAAGCTGCTCAGCGACTTCAGGGTTCCAGTCACGATCTTGGCGAGCCTCTAATGAAAAATACCAGACCAGTGAACAGGCAAAGGCAACACAGTAAATTAAAATATCAGTGCGGCGACTAAAAATATGCCCACTGACATAAACACCAAGTAGGCTGAGTGCAAACAGTGCCCAAAAAATGATAATGATTCGGCTAAAGATTGTTCCAAAAGGATGTTGAATCCAGAATGCCAGACATAACCAGATACTGGAGAGGATCACAAATAAGGCAAAAAAACTATGTAATAGCCCAATGCCTAACGCCAGTAAAAACTCACGTGATCCAATATTATGCATGATGACGCGCGATCCATTTTTTATTTTTGGTAGGTCGCAAACTCGAAAGCAATATTTGATTTTTCATCAATGTGTTGTTCTGAGTTTACTTTGCGAAAATCCTCAGAGATTTTTGGATAATGTGCATCGCCTTGTACATCTAAATCAACATGGGTTAATTCAAGACGATCGGCAATCGCAAGGGTTTGAGTAAAAATCTCTCCACCTCCAATAATAAATAAAGATGCTTTTTCAGAGTGTTGTACGTCTGTAAGTGCATGAGTTAAAGCATCTTCAATACTATGTGCTACTTTAACACCCTCAAATTGCCAATCTAAATCACGCGTGATGACCCAATTCACACGATTTGGAAGTGCGCGTCCCATTGACTCTAAGGTTTTACGCCCCATGATCACAACACCACCTTGGGTAATTGCCTTAAAGTGTTTGAGATCAGCGGAGATATGCCACGGTAAAGCATTGCCCTTGCCAATACAGTTATTTTTATCCATTGCGACTACGTGTACAACTTCAAGACCTTGCCATGCCATTTTGTATTCTCTCTGATCTATTTAAACTGCGACGGGTGCTTTAATAGCAGGGTATGACTCATAGCCAATAATTTCGATATCCTCAAATTTGAAGTCAAAAATATCAGTGATCTCAGGATTGAGCTTTAATTGACACAAAGGCAGAGGCTCACGGGTAAGTTGTAATTGTGCTTGCTCAAAGTGATTGGCATATAAATGAGTATCACCGCCTGTCCAAACAAAGTCACCTACACCTAAGCCGCAAACTTGAGCAATCATATGTGTAAGTAGGGCATAACTGGCAATATTAAATGGCACACCAAGAAATACATCAGCACTTCGTTGATACAGTTGGCATGACAGTTTGTTATCTTGTACGAAAAACTGAAACAGGGTATGGCAAGGTGGTAAAGCAACTTTAGCAGCTTCATTTGGGTTCCAACCTGAAACGATCAAACGACGTGAATTTGGATTAGTTTTAATTTCATTCACAAGCCATTGGATCTGATCAAAACCATTTTGCTGATAGCTACCATCTTCATTTTGGGTTGCGCCAAAGTTGCGCCATTGATGCCCGTAAACAGGACCAAGTTCACCCTCAGGGCGACCAAAACGTGCAGTTTGTTCCGCGGTTGCCCATTCATCCCAAATGCTGACTTTATTATCTTTGAGATATTGAACGTTGGTATCACCTTTCAGGAACCATAGTAGTTCAATCACGATAGAGCGAAAGTGTACTTTCTTGGTCGTTAATAGTGGAAAACCTTTAGAAAGATCAAAACGCATTTGATGACCAAATACTGAACGTGTACCCGTACCTGTACGATCGCCTTTATCGCCACCATTGTCGAGGATATGTTGTAAGAGGTTCAGGTATGTTTGCATCTTCACGCCTATCTTTGCTTTTGAACGCGCTGATTTTATCAGAATTTATGTGATAAATATCTTTTCAATTTGGCGACATTGATTGTCGCAGTCGAATCTTTATGCTCTGTTCGAGTATAGCCGATTGTTTTATATTAGATTCTATAAATAACGACATGGGTAATGAATACAATGAATTTTAAACCAGAAAGTTTGCCGAACAGTTTGCAGCCATTCTTAGAAAAAATTTCAGCTACTATTTTGCCAACAGTAACTTTACAGCTCAGTTCAAACGATGCCTTGACTGTATGGCAAAGTAAGATTGGGGGAGAACCGTACTTACCTTTGGATACTGCTTATCCTTTAGATTCTAATGGTAATCCTCTTGCTTTATTGGCTCAGTTTAATTTTGCGGAAATTCCAAGTTTACCTAATTTCCCAGACAAGGGAATTTTACAGTTCTATATTGCTGCAGATGATTTGTACGGGATGAATTTCGACGACCAACAGCAGCAATCTGGTTTTAGGGTTTTGTACTTTGATCAAGTGATTGAGGATGCATCACAATTAAAACAGGACTTTTCTGAGTTTGAGTTGGGCGAAGAGGATTATTTACCTTTTACTGGACAATACTCGATTGAATTTACCTTAACCAAGCAACCAATCAGTTTGGGTGATTTCGCTTTTGCGCCGAAAATCTTAGGGACTGAAGACCTTTATGGTTTTGAAGATCAATTTGAGGGTGGTGATTTTGAAAATGATTTCATTGAACCTTATCATGAACTTTTATCTGCAAGTGGGCACCGTTTAGGCGGTTATCCATTTTTTACCCAAACTGATCCACGTCAATATAATGCAAATATTCAGGATTATATTCTACTATTTCAGTTGGATAGCGAAGATGCAGAGAATGAGATTATGTGGGGAGATTCAGGTGTTGGGAATTTCTTTATTCACCCTGAAGACTTAAAGAAGCGAGATTTTTCTAAAGTATTGTATAACTGGGATTGTTACTAAATAAAAAAGCGGATGATCACTCATCCGCTTTTTTATTTTAAAAACTTATTCACTGATGAAAGTAACTTTGCCATCAGTCAAAGACTCAACACGTGCTAAAGACTCAACACGATAGCCTTTTTCAAGTAATACATCACGACCAGGTTGGAATGACTTTTCAATCACGATACCTACACCAACAACTTCAGCATTTGCCTGATGAATCAAGTCGATTAAACCTAATGCCGCTTGACCATTGGCCAAGAAATCATCAATCACAAGCGCCTTATCTGTTGCGTTAAGATGCTTGTTTGAAATCGCAATGGTGCTTTCAGTTTGTTTGGTGAACGAGAACACTTTAGAACGGTAAAGATCATCTTTGAGTGTTAATGACTGGTATTTTCGAGCAAAAATCACAGGAACACCGAGTTCTAAACCTGTCATGATCGCAGGTGCGATCCCTGATGCTTCGATGGTAATAATTTTAGTAATGCCAGCATCTTTAAAGCGGGCAGCAAACTCTTTACCAATCTGTTGCATTAACACAGGGTCAATTTGGTGATTTAAGAAAGCATCGACTTTCAAAACCTGATCAGATAGAACGATACCTTCATTTAAGATTTTCTGTTCTAAAGCGTACACGGGAGAATCCTCTAAACGGATGCTTATTCAAGCAAAGGCATATTTTAAAAAGCATCTAAAAAATTGCAAGTTAAAATTGACCAGATGGTTAGTTGGTTTTACCTGAATAGCCTGTTAATAATAAGCCATAAGAAGATTTCCCATCATTATGTGCCATTTTTACAGGGAGATAATCCAGTTTTGGTGCTAACCAAAATACGGTATTACGTTCTGGTTTATCGTGTTGCATAACGACTTTAATGGTACTGAACGTCCCATAATTGGTTTTGATGTTTTCAGTGCCTTGCTTAACAAAACGGCGTTCATCTAAGGCTTTTGCATCAGCAATTAAATATTTGGTTCTAAGTGAATTACTTTTTAAATCCTCACGGATTTGCAATTCAGCATTCAACTCATCTAACGCACCTGCTTGCCATGGGAATGAGCGGGCGGTGTCATCTTTTTTCGTATTCACAACTTTAGTGTTTGGATTAAAGTTAATACTCATGGTGTTGTTGTGAATTAAAATTTTACTGCTACGGCTAAATTTTTGTGAAGTAATTTTATTATCCGCAAAACTAAATTGACTTGTTTCCGAGGCTGAAGCAATTCCGCCTGCTTTTGCACTAAACTGATAGGTCCAATTATTTCCTTGTTGCGAAAGTGTACGTGTCGCTGAACCGAGGTTTTTGTTGTTGTAGCTAAATTGATAGCTTGCTTGGAAAGGTGCCATTGCTAGAGCATGGCTAGACATGCTGACACTGAACAGGGCAGCCGACGTAATACTCACTACTTTCAATAATTTCTTTGTCATCACGCTATATATCCTTTGAATGATCATCAATGAGCAATCATTCATTTATCATTAAGATTTGTGATTATTATGCCTGTAGATTATGAAGAAAAAATCAGGTTTTTTACTCAATGCTTGTTAATTTTTCGTATAAATCATGATGGTATTTGAGTAAGTGGCATAAATCTTAAATTCATACCACCCTGTTCAATACGATTATTTTCTAGTGTCTTTTTGCTGAATTGGCGTGACTTCTGTGTCATCTAATCCTTCTTCATCAAAGTCATCTTCATTTGGCGGATACAAAATGGCAGCCAAATTGACGTTCCCCCAAACAATCAGTTCGGCTGGACGGACTCTCGCGCGGTTCACATGAACTTTACTCAGTGTTTCAATAATACTTGCTTTCTTTTTAAACCAGCGATTTAAATCTAAATAAAGCAATTCATCTTTGACTGAAACAACTTCAAAATGCTCTAAGATTTTTCCTAGAGGATCTTCATCACGAAATTTTTGGTAATACCAAATCGCAATATAAAATCCCCATTTTTGGAAAATATTCTTAAATGATGCTTCAATCACTTGTGTATTACTAATTTGTTCGAATACCATCAGTTGAACATCTTTATTCATTTCCATTTGAATAAGTTTTAAATCAACGGATAAGGTGGTATGCAGCCCTTTGACATCAATCGTGGCATATAAACGTAGCCATCCATCATATAGATCAGCGTGTAGGTCTTGAATAATTCCAACTTTTTCTGTGACATAACGCTCCATTGTCGCATTGACAAAAACTTGTGAAAGTGCAAATTCTCTTTCTTCTTCAATGAATTCTTCTGCTTTTTGGTAAACTTTACGTAGACGTTTAACAACGGATGAAATTAGCGTTTGCATAAAAGTTGTTCCAGAAAGTGAATTGATTATAGATTTTTTGATGTTTCTAACCGAACTCAATCATCAATAAATCTGACGGCAATACCACGATCTTTGTATTAGCTAAAAAATAAAAATAAATTTCTGACTTGCAGTGTAGCAAAATTAATTGATACATTTTCATAAAATGATGGTACGGAAACACTGTGACTATAAGTGGATCACATTTTTTTAATATTTTGAATATTAGTTTGGTTTTATACGGTGATTGCTGTTGGGGATGAGACATATTTTGTCGCTTGAATGCCATGTGGAATAAAAGAAATTTTCGTTCAGTACTGTCCCCTTACTGGTGGCAAGATCCAATTTTTATCGGGGCAGTTGCGTTAGCGATGCTTCTACATGGTGCTGTGCTTGCAATTCAGTTCGCAATGCCATCACCTACAGATACATCAACCAAAGAAATCGCAGTTACGGTTCGTACAAGTCAAGAAAAAGTCAAAGATGCCGACTTCTTGGCGCAAGCTGATCAAAAAGGTTCAGGTGATTTTCGTGAAGCACATCGTATGTCGAGTGATATGCCAGCTCCGATGGAAGCAGATGCGACAACAGGAGAGTCAGAGCTCGAGAGTTTAGAGAAAGTCCAGCAAAAACGAGAATTAAAATTTGAAGAAAAAGTGCTCATGACGGTTTTAAGCTGGCAGAAGCAAGCAGAGCAAACTGAACGTAAAAAAACCTTAGATGAGTTACAGAGTCAATTTCAAGCCAAAGCCGCGATGGTTGCGAGCTTGGAAGCACAATATTTACAACATCAGCAAAATTTTAGTCGTAAACAACGTATTAAAACAGTAGATGGGATTCAGGCAAAACAAGATGCATCAGCAGCTTATCTTGATAAATTTCGTCAGAAAGTTGAACTATATGGTAATCGTTATTATCCAGATGAAGCGAAACAACGACATTTATCGGGTGAAGTGCGTTTAATGGTCATTCTGAATGCCGAAGGTGGAATTCGAGCAATTCGTCTTATAGAAAGTTCTGGACATCCCATTTTAGATGAAGCGGCAAAAGCTTCGGTGCGCCGTGGAGCACCTTTTGGACCCTTTGATAACAATATGAAAAAGGACATTTCTGAATTACGAATTATTCGAACATGGCGCTTTGATCCTGTCGATGCGGAATTTGAAGTACATTAAAAGAGTGTACTTCTTTTTTGTTGTATTTTATAAAAATAAATAAAATAATAAAAATCAATGTATTAATTTTTAGAAAAACATATAATTTAGATTATTAGATAAAAAACAAATAATTGAGTTTAATCGTTAGAGCTTGAATTGATAACAAAAACAATTATCATTTGCATTATATTTTGAGCTAATTCTCCTTTTGAAAATGAATGCATCCTTCTTTAAATTTATCGGGGGAATGAGATGCATGTTTTCAAGACCGTTCCCTTGCAATAAGGACATATTTCATGCATCAACCTCCAACTTTAAACCTGTTTAAAGCCCGCCCACTGGTATTGGCAATGGCTGCGATCCTGTTACCTTCATTGGCTTTTGCAGAAGAAGAAGCTAAAGAAAATGCAAAATTGCCAACGATTACCATCAAAGCAGAAGAAGGGGCTTTTGCTGTAACTGAAGGAAAGAAAAGTTATACAGCTAAAAGTACCAATACGTCGACCAAACTCAATTTATCGCTTAGAGAAACACCACAATCGGTCAAAGTTCTCACCCGTGAGTATTTGGATGATGCAAATATTACATCGTTTCAGGACTTGTTAAATAACGTCACAGGCGTGACTGTGAACCAGTGGGATGAACGTCAGTACCCAACAGCACGTGGTTTTGATGTTGACTATTATCTGTTTGATGGTGTTCCAAGCAATGTTGGAATGGAAGCCAATGATCCTGATTTAACCATGTACGATCGGGTTGAACTGGTGAAAGGCGCAAATGGTTTGATGACAGGTGCTGGGAATCCTGCAATTGCAATTAACATGATTCGAAAACATGCTAATGCGAAAGAGTTGACAGGGAATGTCAGCACTTCTTTGGGCTCATGGAATGCATGGTCAAGTTCAGCAGATATTTCCACACCATTAAATGCCGATGGCAGTGTCCGTGGTCGTGTCGTCGTGAAGCACGAGGATACGGATTCGTATATGGATCGCTACGAAAAAACTAATAATGTTGCTTATGTGGTGGTTGATGCTGATATCACGGATAAAACCTATGTTTCTGTAGGTGCTGGTTATCAAAACCTAGAGAGGGATGGTGTACGTTGGGGAGGGTTACCAGCTTTCTATACCGATGGTACACGAACTAATTTTGACCGTTCGAAAACAGTTTCTTCTGATTGGACGTTTTGGGATACGGATACCACCACGGCTTTTGCGACATTGAAGCAGAATCTATTTAACGATATCAATTTGAATGTGAACTACGCTTACCGCGAAGTAAAACAAGACACGGCTTTATTATATCTAGGTTCAAGTTATGACAGTGACGGAAACGTTGTTCCAAACTCTGGGCGAGTAGATAAAGCAACCAATACGGGTTTTGGTTCATTGATGACTTGGTCAGATATAACAAAGACCAAAGAAAATAATATTGATACCTATCTCTCAGCACCTTTTATGCTGGGGGGGGTAAAGCAGGAAATTGTTGCAGGTTTTATGTATAACCAAAGCAAGAAAGATAAGTGGTATTCAGGAACGCCGCCGATTGGATCAGGTGCTGTACTCGATTTTGATCATCCAAATATTCCATTAATTGGCGCAATTCAGAATAATAACTTGTATCAACCTCCAAATAAGACCACACAAACAGGTGCTTATCTTGCAGGCAAGTTTAGCTTATTAGAGCCATTGAAGTTAATTACAGGTGTTCGTGTATCTAATTGGAAATATGAAAGTGACGATGGTGTAGGCAATCGAGAATTTAATAATGAAGTCACGCCGTATGCAGGTTTAGTTTTTGATTTCCTTGATAATTATTCTTGGTATACAAGTTATACCAGTATCTTTAAGCCAGAAGATAAAAGAGATGTTAATCGCCAATACCTTGATCCAAGAGAAGGTGAAAGCTATGAAACTGGTTTAAAAGGCGAGTTTTTGGATGGGAAGCTGAATGCAGCTCTATCAGTATTTAAAACTCAACAAGATAATGTTGCAGAAGAGATTAATGGTGTTTTTGTACCCGATGCAAATGGTAACCCTACCAATGAAAAAGCTTATCGCAGTGTGGATGGTGTTGAAAGTAAAGGGGTTGAGTTTGAATTAGATGGGGAAATTAGAGATAACTGGAACCTGAGTTTTGGTGTTGCACATTTCAATGCCAAAGATGCAAAAGGTGAAGAAGTTCAAACTATGTCTTCAAGAACCAGTGCCAATCTCTTTACCAAATATACGCTCGATAAATGGAGTGTTGGTGGTGGGCTAAACTATAAGAGCAAATTTTATACTGGAGAAGGCAGTCAACGTATTAGCCAAGATGCATATGCTTTAGTAAACTTAATGGTGGGCTATGATATTGATTCAAATATCAAAGCGCAGGTTAACTTGAATAATATATTTGATAAAAAATATTATACGGGTATTGGGAGTAACAGTATGGTCTATGGTTCACCTCGTAACGTGACTTTGACGCTACGCTACCAATTCTAATTATCTTGAGAAATAAAAAAACGGCTGAATTCAGCCGTTTTTTATTGAAGATGTGGATAAGTTTGCATCTATTCACAAGCTATTTTGATTTGAATAAGCACGTTCAACTGTGCAGATTTCCACACTAAAATCCTGATACCATTTTTCTTTGCCCAAACGCTGAGCAACTAAATGTTCTGCATCGCGTTGCCACTGCTTGATATCTTCAAGACTGTTCCAGTAAGACAACGCGATTTCAAAACCATTTTCACTACACACTTCAAATTTGACACAGTTAAATTGACTCAAGGCTTTATTTCTCAGCTTCTGTGCCATTTCAGAGTAAGTTGCATCAAGTTGTTTGATCGTAGCTTTAAAAATAACGATATACATAGTGTCTTAAATTAGCTTTCATCTGCTTGATAAGGGTTGGCGATCCCTAGTTTTTTTAGAATCTCAATTTCTAAGGCTTCCATTTCTTCAGCTTCAGCTTCACTGGTTTCATGATCGTAGCCAAGTAAATGTAAAACGCCATGAACCAGTAAATGGGTGAAATGATCAATAGGTGTTTTTTGCTGTTCAGAGGCTTCTTGTAAAACCACAGGGATACAAATCACCAAGTCACCTAAAGGTTCAGCATCCAGTAAGTTGAGCATTTCTTCAGGAATGTCGCTTGGGAAAGATAACACATTGGTCGGTTTATCTTTTTCACGATATTGCAGATTCAGCTCATGGCTTTCTGCGAGGTCGACGCAGGCAATTCCGATTTCGCAGTCTACGTCGAAACCGACATGACGGAGTGTGGTTTCAATCTGCTTTTTAATTTGACCACGTTTTAGTGGTAATTCATTCGCTTGAAAGTCTTGCTGAAGACTTAAATTGATTTTCAAAATAGATCCTTAAAATCGTCCCTCTTTATAAAAAGTAAGGTTATCAAGTTCTAAGTTTGCTTAATTTCAGACCTCTCCCTAACCCTATCCTTGTAGGAGAGGGAACATCACGAATCATATAATCATTGGATTCGTAAAAGTCTCTCTCCTTTTAGGAGAGAGACTTAGAGAGAGGTTCTATAAGAACTTGCCAGCACTACTTTATAAAAAGGGGAGTGAGGGGGATTTTTAAATGTGTTGTGCATCTGCCGCAGAATCATTTTCTGCAATCAGTGCTTCTTGTTTGGCTTTGCGTTCAGCACGAGCTTGAGCAGACAGGCGTTGCTGTTCACTGTCCCAACCTTCGTAAGCTTCAACAATTTTTTGTACCAATTGGTGTCGAACCACATCACGTGAATGGAAACGGGTGATATGAATTTCATGAACATTTTCCAGTACACGTAATGCTTGTGCTAAGCCCGATTGTTGCCCACGCGGTAAGTCAACCTGTGTAACGTCACCTGTAATCACGGCACGTGAACCAAAACCTAAACGGGTAAGGAACATTTTCATCTGTTCTGGTGTGGTGTTTTGTGCTTCATCTAAAATGACGAATGAATGGTTCAGCGTGCGTCCACGCATGTAGGCAAGCGGAGCAACCTCAATCACTTGGCGTTCAATCAGTTTGGCCACTTTTTCAAAACCCAGCATTTCATATAGAGCATCGTAAAGTGGGCGTAAGTAGGGATCGATTTTTTGGGTCAAGTCACCCGGTAGAAAACCAAGTTTCTCGCCAGCTTCAACCGCAGGACGAACCAGTAAGATTCGTTGGATTTCATTACGTTCTAACATATCAACAGCAGCAGCAACTGCTAGATAGGTTTTACCTGTCCCTGCTGGGCCAATACCGAAGGAAATATCACTTTGTAAAATACGTTGTACATAACGCTTTTGATTGGCACCACGAGGATTGATTCGCCCTTTGCGGGTCTGTAACCAAACGCTATCTAAGCCTGTATGTTCTTGTTCCGAATCATCCATGAAATCACGATCTGTCTGTGAACCTTGGATCATCAAATGTAAAACATCGGCACTGATTTGTGAGGAAATTTCTGATTCTTGATAAAGCCGTTGCAATAGTGCTTCGGCTCTTTCAACTGTTTCTATATCACCGTCTAGATAAAAGGCATCGCCTCGGTGAGTAATTTTGACATCTAAACGTTGTTCGATTTGTTTTAAATGCCCGTTATACGCACCGAGCATGCTTTTCAAACGTTCCATGGAAATTTCAGGGAACGTTACTGTACGTCGAATCGCTGCAGTCAAGAGAAACCCTTTTTGTTGACTTGTAAGAATACCCTTACATTACGCCACGTCAGGTTCAAGATTCAAGAGTTCACCATAAACTAAATTTAAAGTTTTAATTTCAGTGATCTCGATCTCTGCGAAACGTCCAACCCATGTCGCATCACCGATAAATGTAACCAAACGAGTATTGTCTGCTGTGCCAACCAATACATTTGGATCTTTATCCGAAACTTTCTCAATCAGCACACGTTCAATCTTGCCGAGCATGGCATCTGTTTTATCAATACTAGATTGTTTGATCACTTGCTGTACTTGTGCTAAACGATCTTTTTTGACTTGTTCAGGGGTGCTATCAGGTAGGTCAGAAGCTGGTGTACCTGGACGTTTTGAGTACACAAAACTATAAGAATGATCGAAATCTAAATCTTTAATGAACTGTAAGGTTTCAGCAAAATGCTGATCTGTTTCACCTGGGAAACCAATAATAAAGTCGCTCGATAAATGCATATCTGGGCGGACTTTACGTAATTTGGCAATTTTATCGATGTAGACATCAATGGTGTGGTTACGTTTCATGGCTTGCAGTACATCGTTTGAACCACTTTGTACTGGCAGATGTAAATGTGAAACCATTTGTGGTAAATCACGATAGCATTGAATTAAATCATCAGAAAATTCAAGCGGATGAGAAGTTGTATAGCGTAAACGTCCAATACCCGGAATTTCTGCAACTAAACGCAGCAGTTCAGGGAAAGTGCAAATTTCACCTTCAAACGTTTCACCACGATAGCCATTCACGTTTTGACCAAGCAAGCTGATCTCACGCACGCCTTTTTCAGCTAAGCCCGCGATTTCAGCCAATACATCATCGAGTGGACGAGAAACCTCTTCACCACGAGTATAAGGTACGACACAGAATGAACAGTATTTCGAACAACCTTCCATGATTGAAACGAATGCTTTAAAGCCTTCCACACGTGGCTCAGGCAAAAAGTCGAACTTTTCAATATCTGGGAAAGAAATATCAACCAGCTTGATTTTTTCTTTCTTTGGCTTTTCAACTTGAGCTTGATGTTGATCCAACATTTGTGGCAAACGATGCAAGGTTTGTGGACCAAATACCATATCGACGTATGGTGCACGTTTTTGAATGTTGTCACCTTCTTGAGAGGCAACGCAGCCACCGACACCAATCACCAGATCAGGATTTTGTTCTTTCAGCTTACGCCAGCGACCTAAGCCACTGAACACTTTTTCTTGTGCTTTTTCGCGAATTGAGCAGGTGTTCATGAGCAGAATGTCTGCATCATTTGGATTGTCGGTGAGTACATAACCATGTGAATCACCCAATAAGTCTGCCATACGATGACTGTCATACTCATTCATCTGACACCCTTGCGTTTCAATATATAACTTTTTAATTGAAACATCAGTGGTGTGCGTTGGCTGGGTAACAGTGTTTTCTGAAGCAGCTTTTACAGCACTTGGAATGAATGTTTGAACCGTCATGCAGGCTCCTAAACAAGGTGGATTTAAACAAACCGCGGATTATAGCAGTATTTTTACAAGAACGCAGAGAATAAAAAACTGACAAAAATGGACAGTTTGTGAATAAAAATGGATAAATTTTAATGAATATGAATCAGTAAGTTACATAACACAACAATAGTTGGAACTTAGACTTATTACACTATAATGGCGGGCAAAATTGAGCAAACGTATTGATGAAGATGAATAAACATCCCCAATTTATAACAATGGTTAGCAATAAAGTGAATAATAAGAAAAGCTTCCGTCGACTTGTTGCGATGGGAGGTGTGGTGATCTGCTCATCAGTATATGCTCTAGACGAACAATTTAATGATGCTCTACGTGCTGCAAGTTCTGGCAATGTTGCATTGCTCGATCAATACCAATATGAAATGCAAAATGATGCGCTAGGCTATTATCCAGAATATTGGAAACTCAATAACAATCTTGGATTACAACCCGCATCTTCAATTATCGCTTTTGCGCAACGTTATCCGCAATCAGCGATGGCTGAAAAATTAGCAGCAGATTATGTCGAGGAAAAAGTAAAACAAGCCAGTTTTAATGAAGTAAAACCTGTACTCAGCTATGTCACTAATCCTGACCAAGAAGAGAGTTGTGCGGTTGCACAAGTCCGTGCCAAAACGGGTGATAGTCTGGTTTTTGCTGAATATAAAGATATTTGGTTAACGACAAGTACACAGCCTGAATCGTGTAATGGTTTAGGGCGACTGATGTTATCTAGTCCTCTGATGACTGCTCAAGATCGTCAACAACGACTTTGGGGACAACTAAGAGCAGGTCAATCTGGTTTAGCGATTGCGACTGCTCAAACTATAGGTCTGGATTTGTCCTTGGCTCAGTTGAATCAGATCCAAGCGAATCCATTGGCATATTTATGGAATGCTCCTAAAGCTAGCGATACTGATTATGCATATCTAATTTTTGCATTGGGACGTGTCGCAGACAGTGATTTCACCAATGCTTTAGGAAATATTCAGCGTGTTGCACAAGATACTCCTCAATCTGTACAAAAATATTTATATCGTACGATAGGTTATGTGGGTGGAACGACGGTCATGAAGAATGGCTTTAACCGAGAAGTGTTAAATGCCTATGATCAAAGTTATGGTTATCCGTTTAGTCCAGAAGAAGCAGAAATTTATGCGCGCCAAGCGATTCGTTTTGGTGCTTGGGAAAGTTTAATTCGTGCAATTGATGCGATGTCAATCACGCAGAAACAAGAAGATCGTTGGCAGTACTGGCTTGCTCGTGCGTCTGAGCAGCGCTCAGATGCTCCTTCAAAGCAAGCTGCTCAACAGATTTACCGTAAGCTGGCACAAAGTGGAGATGATTATCATAACTTGCTAGCCAAAGATCGTTTAGGTGAACGTTATAATCATCAGCCTTATAACGAGCAACCAAGTTCACAAGATATTCAACGTTTAAACCAAAATATCCACTTTAAACGTGCATTCGCGTTAAAAAATATTGATGCACCAGCAAATTACATTAATCGCGAATGGAATTGGGCAGTCCGCCAAGCGTATTTGCAGCATGATGATGGTTTACTTTTAGCTGCCGCTAAGCAAGCGCATGATATTGGTTGGTATGACCGAGCAATCTATGCCGCAGACCGTACAACCTCGCGCCATAATGATACTTACCGTTATACAACACCACACCGTAGTAATGTCACGAGTCACAGTTACAATGCTGGTATTGATCCAGCTTGGGCATATGGTTTAATGCGCCAAGAAAGTCGGTTTGTTACATCAGCACGTTCACATGTGGGTGCAGGTGGTTTAATGCAAATTATGCCGAATACTGCAAAGTTAGTTGCACGACAAATGGGTGAAACTTATAACCCAGCGGCTCTCAGTGAAATGAATATCAATATTCGTTATGGGACATACTATCTGTCAATGATTCAAAGCCAGCTGAGTGGCAATGCTGTATTAGCAACAGCAGGTTACAATGCTGGCCCAAATCGTGCAAAACGATGGCAGCCAGATTTTCAAACCATGGCGGCTGATCAATACACAGAAACTATTCCATTGTTGGAAACACGTGATTACGTCAAACATGTGATGACCAATGCGACGCATTATGGTGTTGTGTTAGGGTTAGGCGCGCAATCCTTAGAAAAAAGGATGGGGACAATACCAGTGCGCAATGAACCTTAAAGAAGCAAAGACATTTAATTTGAAATAATGAAGTTTTTATATTTGATGAAATTTATGAATTTATTCAAGGGACGGTTAGTTCGATCATTGCAGATCTTGATCTGTTACTTGGTTATGTCACTTGCTGCTCCGTTACATGCTGCAGAGAACCCTGATATTTCGGGTTATGTGATGCATGTTCAAATGACTCCCGCAGCTTGTTCCTTTGATTCATCAAGACAAAAACAGCGTAAATGTTTAGAGGGTTATTCTCTTACTATCGCAAGCTTATTGCCAGAAGTTCCTTTAAATCGGGATTGTTCCACTAAAACTTCTGCGAAATTATCTCCCTTGCAAGCTAAAGTTGTGGCGCGTGTAATGCCCGATGAAAATGCACGTGTGCAACTTTGGAAAGATGTTGGAGGATGTATGTCGATGAATGCTAGTCAATATTTTAGAACGATTATTAATTTTGCTGAGCGCTTAAAAGTACCTGCTGATTTAACGAGTCCGAATACCATTGAAGTTCAAAAAGAAAACCTTCGACAACAATTCATGAAACTAAACCCCTCATTACCTCCTACAGGAATTCGCTTTACTTGTCAGTCTTCAAAATTTGATTCTATTTTGACTGAGATTCGGGTGTGTTATCAAAAAAATGGGCAATACAAACAATGTGCAAGTCATATTGTGACGGGATGTCCAAATGAATTTACAATTAAAGGCAGTTATTAAGCTTTTTCTTCAATTAATTTGTATTTTCTATCAGACTTTTGTTGAAATCCATTCTCTTTTAAATGCATCTGTGTTTGCTTTAGAGTACAATATTTGCCGTTTATGATAATTCGATTGAACCACTTTAGCGTTCAATTGTGCAAACGCATCTCATTGGAGAATATCACATGAAGCAACCCGTTCGTGTTGCCGTTACAGGCGCTGCAGGTCAAATTGGTTATAGCTTATTATTCCGTATCGCAAGCGGTGAAATGTTAGGTAAAGATCAACCTGTAATTTTACAATTGCTTGAAGTTCCTTTTGAGAAAGCTCAACAAGCGCTTAAAGGCGTAATGATGGAACTTGATGACTGTGCTTTCCCTTTATTGGCAGGCATGATCGGGACTGATGATCCTAAAGTTGCATTTAAAGATGCTGACTATGCTTTATTAGTTGGTTCACGTCCACGCGGTCCTGGTATGGAACGTGCTGACTTATTAAAAGTAAATGGCGAAATCTTTATTGGTCAAGGTCAAGCACTTAACGAAGTTGCAAGCCGTGATGTTAAAGTATTGGTTGTAGGTAACCCTGCAAATACAAATGCTTATATTGCAATGAAATCTGCTCCAGATCTTCCAGCGAAAAACTTTACAGCAATGTTACGTCTTGACCACAACCGTGCGTTAACTCAACTTGCTCAAAAAGCGGGTGTTGCTGTTTCTGATATCGAAACAATGACCGTTTGGGGTAACCACTCTCCAACAATGTATGCTGACTACCGTTTTGCAACTGCAAATGGCGAAAGCTTAAAAGACAAAATCAACGATGCAGAATGGAATAAAGATGTATTCCTTCCTACAGTTGGTAAACGTGGTGCTGCGATCATCGAAGCGCGTGGTTTGTCTTCTGCTGCTTCTGCTGCAAATGCTGCAATCGACCATATGCGTGATTGGGCATTAGGTACAAATGGTCAATGGGTAACTATGGGTATTCCTTCTGACGGTTCTTATGGTATTCCAGAAGGCGTTATGTTTGGTTTCCCTGTAACAACTGAAAACGGTGAATACAAAATCGTTCAAGGTTTAGAAATCGACGAGTTCAGCCGTGAGCGTATCAACTTCACGTTAAATGAACTTGAAGAAGAACGTGCTGCAATTGCAGACATGTTGAACTAATTTATCAGTTTGATAGATTGAAAAAGCACCTTTCATAAGGTGCTTTTTTTATGCTAAGAACACACAAAAAACAACAAGAAAATATAGGCATCTTTCTGTATGTTAGCAGTATTACTGTTAAATTATTTCTATTAAGTAACTTGTCTTGGAGAATAATAATGTTTGAACAACAACCGACATTGGAGCTTTTATTTGAACAATTAGGGCTTGGGGCAGATGATGCTGCAATTGAAAGTTTTGTGAAAACGCATCAGCTTAGTGCTGATCAGAAATTGCATGAAGCTGAGTTCTGGAGCGCGGGTCAGCGAGATTTTCTAAAAAGTCATTGGGGCAAAGATGATGAATGGGCCATTGTGATTGATGAACTGAATCAACAGTTGCATGTAGACAGTACCAAGTAATGATTCAATAAAAATAAAGCTCACATCAGTGAGCTTTATTGCGTAATAGGGTACTAAACCATTCTTCTTTGCGGACTTCACCAAAAGCAGGATGAAGCTGCAATAACTCTAAATCATGTTCTAAGCAAGATACGTATTTCGTTAGCCAATACCGTGTTAATGCTGGTTCTTGCTTCGCAGCTGAAGCGTAAGCCAAGAAGAAATAAATCTCTAGGTGTTCTGTATATGCCAAAGGTTTAAGAATTTGCTGTGTAATTAAAGCAAAACGCTGCTCTTTAGTGAGCTCGAAGTAAATCATATATGCTTTAGCTAAACATAAAGACAAATTCAAATACAAGCTTAATGGCATTTCGTCGTATTCAATTCGTGCTTGTTCCAACAGTACGATTGCTTCCTGTAAGAAGTGTAATTGTTCCTGACGTACATGGCTGAGTACGACCAGCTGTAAACGCAGGTCAGCACGCTCTAAAGCAAGTTCAGGACGGTTGTTCTCTAAAAAGAGTTGGTCAGTTTCACCAATTCGTGCAATGACTTGTTTCGTCTCATTTGACATGTATTGATCCAGAATCATCAGTTATGCCTAGTTATATAAGGCTGTTTTCAGGAATTTAAAGGGCTTGGCCCTGATTCCAGATTGAGCCTCCACTGCGTAACCATGCAGTAATCGATAGACGTTGTTGTTTAGAAAGCAGAACTTCGTGCAATAAGTCACTTTGGAAAATTGCAAGGCGGTTTGATATTGGTTGAATAATATGCCACTGATCTTTTTTGTCCTGTAAGCGTAATTGTCCACCCCAATCTTCCTGCCAATCTTTATGTAGATAAAAAACGGTCGAAATCATTCGGTCATTTTTTTGTTGAGGATTATCACGATGTAAAGCATAAAATTCACCCGCGTTGTAGCAGGCAAAATGTGCTTCTACTTCTTTAATCCCAAGATAAAACGCCTGATTTAACGCTTGTGAGAACTCTTCTAAAGCTTGGATATGCTGTTGGGCAATCGGTAACTGACCATCAATCCATAGAATATGGTCACTACGGATATGACTGACAACGCCGTTTTGTACTCCTGCTGCTCTGAATTCAGCAAGATGGGTGCTACATTCTTGTACTAGAGATTCCACATATTCAGCCGAGTAGACATCATCAATTAGAGCAAAACCAAATTCATTTAAATCATCTAAAATTTGATTTAAGTTCCATGAACTTGTGAAAGAGGTTTGTTGCATAGAACTCCAGTTCATTAATAAGTTGATTACAGTGCAATTTTAGATGATCACATCAACGCTAAAGAATACTTTTTTCTTTCATGTTAAACTATCCTTTGAATTGAGGAATAATTGTCAACATGAATTACCGTCACCATTTCCATGCGGGTAACTTTGCCGATGTTATGAAGCATGTACTTTTGCTTCAACTGCTCGCTCGTTTAAATGCTAAAGATAAACCTTATCGATATATCGATACCCATGGTGGTGCAGGTAAATATGATTTATCTACGTCTGAAGCACAAAAATCAGGTGAGTTTTTAACGGGTATCCACCGTTTGGTCAAGCTTGATGATTCGATTAAACGTAATGCACCTGAAGGCATAAAACAATATCTTAAAATTGTTGAAGATATGCGTGCAGGTTCAGGTAAAGGCGCTTATCCAGGTTCACCTTGGTTTGCGCTTGAAGGCATGCGTGATATTGATAAAGCAACTATATTTGAAATGCAGCGTGATGTGTTTCAACAATTGTATTTTAATATTCGCGATAAACGTGCAGGCTTGCATGAGCGTGATTTTTATGAAGGTCTGATGGGTGTTATTCCGCCTAAAGAAAAACGTGGATTGGTCATGATTGACCCACCATACGAAATCGAGCGTAAAGATTTTCCGCAATTGGTTGAAATACTTCAAGCCGCTCATAAAAAATGGCCGACGGGTGTATTTGCAGTGTGGTATCCAATCAAAGATCGCGCCATGATTGAACGTTTTGAAAAGAAAATGTTCAAAACAGGAATTCGTCGCCAATTAATTTGTGAAATTTGTGTTTGGCCTGATGACACGCCAGTTGGCTTGAATGGTTGTGGTCTACTTGTGATTAACCCGCCTTGGAAATTCTCTGAAGATGCAGACCAAGCCTTACAATGGCTATTTCCGCATTTACGTATGAGTGAAAATGGTGGTCATGCCGCTGTGCGTTGGTTGGTGGGTGAATAACCCATCTCGCCACTAAAGAAGTCAAAATATTCTCGAGGAATTGAAAATAATGACAAATTCTCTTAAACCTGATGCTGATTTAAATAAAGAAGATCATTCTTTTGATGGCATCACCTTTGAAGTAGAAGAAGAAGAACAAACGCATGAAGGGCAAAAAGTAAAACGCCGTGGTATTTATTTATGGCCTAATCTTATTACTACAGCAGCATTACTTTCTGGTTTTTACTCCATTATTGCGAGTATGAATGGCAATTTTAATCAGGCGATTTACGCAATCTTTTTAGCTGCATTACTTGATGGATTAGATGGTCGAGTTGCACGCGCAATCGGTGCACAAAGTGCATTTGGTGAGCAGTATGATTCACTTTCTGACTTATTAGCTTTTGGTGTTGCACCAGCGATTCTGATGTATAGCTGGAGTTTACATGACCTTGGACGTATCGGTTTAGCCTGCTGTTTTATTTATACCGCGTGTGCTGCATTTCGTTTAGCACGTTTCAATGTACAAATTGGTGTGGTGGATAAGCGTTACTTTATTGGAATTGCGAGCCCATTAGCTGCTGTTACTGTGATTTCAGTGGTGTGGGTCGGTCGTGATTTCCCATTTGTTTTTGATTTAAAAGATATTGTGATTCAAGTAATCAACTCCGTTGTGATGGTTGGTGTTGGTTTACTTATGATTTCAAATATCAAATACTATTCATTTAAACAAATGGATCGTAAACGTGTACCTTTTGTTGTGATGCTACCTGTGGTCTTGATTTTTGCCGCAATCACGTACAACATTCCAGTAGGAATCTTGATTGTATGCATTATTTATGTACTTTCAGGCTTTGTAACGACTTTATTTGCAAAAAAGAATGAAGCAAAAATAATAACTTAGAAAAGAGAGGTTCAGTATGCCAATATTGATGAATAACAATCAATTAAAGCGGCTGAACCTCAATAAGTCAGAAGCTTTAACATTTTATCCGCCAAAAGGCTTATTTAAAATTGTTTATCAAGCTTTAATTCTGCCGAATTTACCTGAGCCCTTTCATTACTTAAATTTTATTAGTCTAATCGGTCAACCTCGCATTCCGATTTGTTATAACGCCAGTGCTATTACTACGACGGCAATTGATACTGCGACAGTTTTGGTCAGTAGTAGTGTATCAACTGTTGGGCATCTCAAAAGTTATAGTGCCAAAGAGCATTGTCAATTAGAACAAGACCGTTATCAGTTTTTAGATGTAGATCAAATCCAAGTTGATTTCCCAAATTATTATTTTAAGCGTGATGATGAGGAGCTCAGTTGTCAACTCAAAGTGAATATTGGTTCTGAAATAGAAAATCATTCAGCTTTACAATGGGGAGTTGGCGATTATTGGTATGTGCGTTGCCAATGTGAAGGGGAAATCACCTATAAAAAACAAAAGTATCAAATTGAAGCACAGGGTATTTTAAAACATGCTAGAGCCATTTATTTGCCTTTTATAGCTTTCCATTTTTTTACCTATCAAATCATTCAGATTAATGCAGATTTGCAAATTATTTTGTCCGAACTCAGAAATCAGTGGAATAGCATTATTTTTTCTCGCATTGAAATTCAGTCGAATGAACAGCAATCTCGACTTTATGATGATGAAGTCATTTTTGATGTCAGCCGTGTTTATCCAAAAGTTCAGACACCTAATGGTCGTGATATGTATTTACCTAGGGAATTCATTTGGCAATATTCAGAAAAGGATGCGGTTGTCTTTCAACTAACAGCACAAAGTCGAGGTGATTATAAATTTGGTTTGGCAGCAGGTTATGTGGGCAGCTTTCACTATCAACTCTTCTGGAACAATGAACGTTATGAGGGCACTGGATACTGTGAATATATCGATTGCAGACCTCTACACTGGCAAGAAAAAAATAAAACTGAGCAAATAATCGACCAAATCGCACATTTTCAGCCTTATTTGTGTAAAAAATGATCGGTTGATGCGATAAGTGAAATAAATTTTCTAAAAGTGCTTGCACCTGATGTGAAATGCTGTAGAATGCACATCCATCGGCGGTGATGCAGATAAAAACTTGTTGAGAAACAAGGATTTGGCTAGAAGGGTTGGATTCTTGGGTTGATTGATAGGTTTTAAAAATATCGAAATTACCTGTTGACTTTAGTTTAGATTAGAGTAACATAGCCGACCTAGCTTGATGATGACGAATCATCGAGAAGATCATTAAGAGAATAGAAGAACAACTTGTGTGGATTTTTACTGGTTGATCAATCGAAAATATTTCATTGATTGAATGGTAGAAATTTCTCGAAGTTTATTTGAGCGAATTTTTAGTCAGAAAATTGATGAGCCAAGATTTGTAGCCATAAGCTACTAATGATTTTAAACTGAAGAGTTTGATCATGGCTCAGATTGAACGCTGGCGGCAGGCTTAACACATGCAAGTCGAGCGGAGATGAGGTGCTTGCACCTTATCTTAGCGGCGGACGGGTGAGTAATGCTTAGGAATCTGCCATTTAGTGGGGGACAACATTCCGAAAGGAATGCTAATACCGCATACGTCCTACGGGAGAAAGCAGGGGATCTTCGGACCTTGCGCTAAATGATGAGCCTAAGTCGGATTAGCTAGTTGGTGGGGTAAAGGCCTACCAAGGCGACGATCTGTAGCGGGTCTGAGAGGATGATCCGCCACACTGGGACTGAGACACGGCCCAGACTCCTACGGGAGGCAGCAGTGGGGAATATTGGACAATGGGCGGAAGCCTGATCCAGCCATGCCGCGTGTGTGAAGAAGGCCTTTTGGTTGTAAAGCACTTTAAGCGAGGAGGAGGCTACTAGTATTAATACTACTGGATAGTGGACGTTACTCGCAGAATAAGCACCGGCTAACTCTGTGCCAGCAGCCGCGGTAATACAGAGGGTGCGAGCGTTAATCGGATTTACTGGGCGTAAAGCGTGCGTAGGCGGCTGATTAAGTCGGATGTGAAATCCCTGAGCTTAACTTAGGAATTGCATTCGATACTGGTCAGCTAGAGTATGGGAGAGGATGGTAGAATTCCAGGTGTAGCGGTGAAATGCGTAGAGATCTGGAGGAATACCGATGGCGAAGGCAGCCATCTGGCCTAATACTGACGCTGAGGTACGAAAGCATGGGGAGCAAACAGGATTAGATACCCTGGTAGTCCATGCCGTAAACGATGTCTACTAGCCGTTGGGGCCTTTGAGGCTTTAGTGGCGCAGCTAACGCGATAAGTAGACCGCCTGGGGAGTACGGTCGCAAGACTAAAACTCAAATGAATTGACGGGGGCCCGCACAAGCGGTGGAGCATGTGGTTTAATTCGATGCAACGCGAAGAACCTTACCTGGCCTTGACATACTAGAAACTTTCCAGAGATGGATTGGTGCCTTCGGGAATCTAGATACAGGTGCTGCATGGCTGTCGTCAGCTCGTGTCGTGAGATGTTGGGTTAAGTCCCGCAACGAGCGCAACCCTTTTCCTTACTTGCCAGCATTTCGGATGGGAACTTTAAGGATACTGCCAGTGACAAACTGGAGGAAGGCGGGGACGACGTCAAGTCATCATGGCCCTTACGGCCAGGGCTACACACGTGCTACAATGGTCGGTACAAAGGGTTGCTACCTAGCGATAGGATGCTAATCTCAAAAAGCCGATCGTAGTCCGGATTGGAGTCTGCAACTCGACTCCATGAAGTCGGAATCGCTAGTAATCGCGGATCAGAATGCCGCGGTGAATACGTTCCCGGGCCTTGTACACACCGCCCGTCACACCATGGGAGTTTGTTGCACCAGAAGTAGGTAGTCTAACCGCAAGGAGGACGCTTACCACGGTGTGGCCGATGACTGGGGTGAAGTCGTAACAAGGTAGCCGTAGGGGAACCTGCGGCTGGATCACCTCCTTAACGAAAGATTGACGATCGGTAAGAATCCACAACAAGTTGTTCTTCGAAGATGTATCTGAGGGTCTGTAGCTCAGTTGGTTAGAGCACACGCTTGATAAGCGTGGGGTCACAAGTTCAAGTCTTGTCAGACCCACCAAATCTGAAAGATATATCGTTCATTAAGTGATAAGCTGGGGACTTAGCTTAGTTGGTAGAGCGCCTGCTTTGCACGCAGGAGGTCAGGAGTTCGACTCTCCTAGTCTCCACCATGTACTTTACAGAGTACAAGCTAAGAAGATTATAGAGTTTAGTGAATACAGTCTAATTTGACTGGTTTATTAATCTCTGTGATTTATCACAGTTTACTGCAAGCTGACGAGGCTGTAGTTAATCATTAACAGATTAGAATTTGAGTCTGAAATAAATTGTTCAAACTCGATTAAATAGGAAGATAACAAGTAATTGTTAAATTAATATTTAATCTGAGAACTAGCAAAAACACTGAATCAAGCGTTTTGGTATATGAATTTAGATTGAAGCTGTATGGTGATTAAGTTCACAGACAACGAATAGTAGCAATTAAGTTTGCAACGCTAACACTGACTTGTATGTGTTAACGACTGTTTGGGGTTGTATAGTCAAGTAATTAAGTGCATGTGGTGGATGCCTTGGCAGTCAGAGGCGATGAAAGACGTAATAGCCTGCGATAAGCTCCGGGGAGGCGGCAAATATCCTTTGATCCGGAGATTTCTGAATGGGGGAACCCACCCGCTATAAGGCGGGTATCATAAGCTGAATACATAGGCTTATGAAGCGAACGAGGGGAAGTGAAACATCTCAGTACCCTTAGGAAAAGAAATCAATTGAGATTCCCTTAGTAGCGGCGAGCGAACGGGGAGCAGCCCATTAAGTTGTGTGTGTTTTAGTGGAACGCTCTGGGAAGTGCGAACGTAGAGGGTGATATTCCCGTACACGAAAGGGCACACACAATGATGACGAGTAGGGCGAGGCACGTGAAACCTTGTCTGAATATGGGGGGACCATCCTCCAAGGCTAAATACTCCTGACTGACCGATAGTGAACCAGTACCGTGAGGGAAAGGCGAAAAGAACCCCTGTGAGGGGAGTGAAATAGATCCTGAAACCGCATGCATACAAGCAGTGGGAGCCGACTAGTTCGGTGACTGCGTACCTTTTGTATAATGGGTCAGCGACTTATATTCAGTAGCAAGGTTAACCGAATAGGGGAGCCGTAGAGAAATCGAGTCTTAATAGGGCGTTTAGTTGCTGGGTATAGACCCGAAACCAGGCGATCTATCCATGAGCAGGTTGAAGGTTGGGTAACACTAACTGGAGGACCGAACCCACTGTCGTTGAAAAGCCAGGGGATGACTTGTGGATAGGGGTGAAAGGCTAATCAAGCCTGGTGATAGCTGGTTCTCCCCGAAAGCTATTTAGGTAGCGCCTCGGACGAATACCATTGGGGGTAGAGCACTGTTTCGGCTAGGGGGTCATCCCGACTTACCAAACCGATGCAAACTCCGAATACCAATGAGTACTATCCGGGAGACAGACTGCGGGTGCTAACGTCCGTAGTCAAGAGGAAAACAATCCAGACCGCCAGCTAAGGCCCCAAAATCATAGTTAAGTGGGAAACGATGTGGGAAGGCATAGACAGCTAGGAGGTTGGCTTAGAAGCAGCCACCCTTTAAAGAAAGCGTAATAGCTCACTAGTCGAGTCGGCCTGCGCGGAAGATGTAACGGGGCTAAAACTATGTGCCGAAGCTGCGGATTTGACATTAGTCAAGTGGTAGGGGAGCGTTCTGTAAGCCGATGAAGGTGTATTGAGAAGTATGCTGGAGGTATCAGAAGTGCGAATGCTGACGTGAGTAACGACAAAACGGGTGAAAAACCCGTTCGCTGAAAGACCAAGGGTTCCAGTCCAACGTTAATCGGGGCTGGGTGAGTCGACCCCTAAGGCGAGGCCGAGAGGCGTAGTCGATGGGAAATTGGTTAATATTCCAATACTTCTGTGTAATGCGATGAGAGGACGGAGAAGGTTAAGTCAGCCTGGCGTTGGTTGTCCAGGTGGAAGGTTGTAGGCATGTATCTTAGGCAAATCCGGGGTACTCTATGCTGAGAACTGATAGCAAGCTGTACTTGTACAGTGAAGTGGCTGATACCATGCTTCCAGGAAAAGTCTCTAAGCTTCAGTTACACAGGAATCGTACCCGAAACCGACACAGGTGGTCAGGTCGAGTAGACCAAAGCGCTTGAGAGAACTCTGCTGAAGGAACTAGGCAAAATGGTACCGTAACTTCGGGAGAAGGTACGCTGCTGACGGTGATGGGACTTGCTCCCTGAGCTATTGGCAGCCACAGAAACCAGGCCGCTGCAACTGTTTATTAAAAACATAGCACTCTGCAAACACGAAAGTGGACGTATAGGGTGTGATGCCTGCCCGGTGCTGGAAGGTTAATTGATGGGGTTAGCGTAAGCGAAGCTCTTGATCGAAGCCCCAGTAAACGGCGGCCGTAACTATAACGGTCCTAAGGTAGCGAAATTCCTTGTCGGGTAAGTTCCGACCTGCACGAATGGCATAATGATGGCGGCGCTGTCTCCAGCAGAGGCTCAGTGAAATCGAAATCGCTGTGAAGATGCAGTGTACCCGCGGCTAGACGGAAAGACCCCGTGAACCTTTACTGCAGCTTGACATTGAACTTTGACCTTACTTGTGTAGGATAGGTGGGAGGCTTTGAAGTTGGAACGCTAGTTCCAATGGAGCCGTCCTTGAAATACCACCCTGGTAATGTTGAGGTTCTAACTCTGCCCCGTAATCCGGGGCGAGGACCATGTCTGGTGGGTAGTTTGACTGGGGCGGTCTCCTCCTAAAGAGTAACGGAGGAGTACGAAGGTGCGCTCAGCGTGGTCGGAAATCACGCGTAGAGTATAAAGGCAAAAGCGCGCTTAACTGCGAGACCCACAAGTCGAGCAGGTACGAAAGTAGGTCTTAGTGATCCGGTGGTTCTGTATGGAAGGGCCATCGCTCAACGGATAAAAGGTACTCTGGGGATAACAGGCTGATACCGCCCAAGAGTTCATATCGACGGCGGTGTTTGGCACCTCGATGTCGGCTCATCTCATCCTGGGGCTGAAGCAGGTCCCAAGGGTATGGCTGTTCGCCATTTAAAGAGGTACGCGAGCTGGGTTTAGAACGTCGTGAGACAGTTCGGTCCCTATCTACCGTGGGCGCTGGAAATTTGAGAGGATCTGCTCCTAGTACGAGAGGACCAGAGTGGACGAACCTCTGGTGTACCGGTTGTGACGCCAGTCGCATCGCCGGGTAGCTATGTTCGGAAGGGATAACCGCTGAAAGCATCTAAGCGGGAAGCCTACCTCAAGATAAGATTTCCCTAGGAATTTATTCCTCTAAAGAGCCGTTCGAGACTAGGACGTTGATAGGTTGGGTGTGGAAGCACGGTGACGTGTGAAGCTGACCAATACTAATTGCTCGTGAGGCTTGACTATACAACACCCAAACAGTTGTTGTATTCAAGATAAATTCAATACATAACTTGATTTAGTGTGAAAACTAGTTAAAATGCTGAACACAAAGTTAGACTCAATATCTAATCCGTTAATAACTCATTTGGAAAAAGCCTTGGCATAGATAAGACCAAAGCAAGTATCCATAAACAGTTTGCTGGCGACAATAGCAAGAGTGAACCACCTGATCCCTTCCCGAACTCAGAAGTGAAACCTCTTAGCGCTGATGGTAGTGTGGCGTTTGCCATGTGAGAGTAAGTCATCGCCAGCTTTTAAATAATAAACACCCCTTAACCTGACGGTTGAGGGGTGTTTTTTATCATCCAGAGTTTTATATACTGGTCTTTATTTAAGAACTTTCTGATATGACTTGGATCGTAGTACAAAGCTTTTCATTTCCATATGAAGCTCAAATTGCTAAAACTCAGTTAGAAGCAGCTGAAATTCCAGCACGTATTGAAAATGAACATACTATTAATATGGATTGGCTTTACTCCAATGCTTTAGGTGGTGTTCGACTGTTAGTTCCTGAAAGCTATGCAGAAGAGGCTAAAGCATTACTGGCTCAAGATTTTAGCCAAGAAGTAGAACAACAATTTGGAGCAAGTGAAAGCTGTCCTAAGTGTGGCAGTACCGATATACAACCTTATACAGAAAGTAAACGCCCCGCTTATGTGGTTTTCCTATTGTTGAGTTTTCCGCTCTTTTCTTATAAAAATGGAATGAAGTGTCGGCAGTGCCAGCATTTCTGGAGTTAATGTCGTATAGCAAATCAGCAAGATGTTTTAAATCACCAATGATCTGTATATGCTCAAATTAAAATAAAAAGAGCATTGAAGTTATAAATATTCAGAAAAATATTTTATGGGTAGATTGCACTGCGGCTGCATTTGCTGGGCTGATTGTATTGCTTGCTGCACCATGGTTAAGTCAACTTTATCATTTACTCAAAGGGTTTATTTTTTTGTGGGTTGCGTGAATCTCTTATACGCATGTTATTCATTTACACTCGCCAATTATAAAAAACGCGCACTGTTCCTCATCAATATTTTGGTGATTGCAAATAGCATCTGGCTCTTGGCTTGTCTGGTTATGCTTTGGCGATTCTGGCAGGAAATGACAATCTTTGCAGTGATCCATATTGCTGGAGAGGCTGTCTTTGTTGGTGCTTTAGCTCGATTGGAATATAAATGGCGGCATCAACTTACATTTTCGTATTGCTAAAGAAATAACTAAATTAAGTGGACATCATTTAACCAGCTTTGTTTAATACAGTAGAACATTATAAAAAGGACCTCTGTACACGACAAAAATAGATAACTCATTGAAATAATGTCACAATAATTGTTTTCTAACGACGAATACTATGACACATCTCAATGAGTTATATCTTATCTTAAACAAATCTCTAAAATGGAACAAGTCACATTTAAAGTGCTTTGCGCTCATCATGCTTGTGATCATTTTAAAGCAAACATGTAATCTTTCTTCTGCATCTAAAGCCTTGCCCATCAAGTGCTTACCACAATCATTTTATCGACGTATGCAGCGCTTCTTTGCAGGTCAGTATTTTGATTATCGTCAAATTTCTCAGTTGATTTTCAATATGTTTTCATTCGACCAAGTGCAACTGACTTTAGATAGAACCAATTGGAAATGGGGAAAACGAAATATTAATATCCTGATGCTCGCAATCGTTTATCGTGGAATAGCGATACCTATCCTTTGGACATTGCTTAATAAACGTGGAAATTCAGATACGAAAGAGCGTATTGCTTTGATTCAACGCTTTATAGCCATTTTTGGTAAAGACCGTATTGTGAATGTGTTCGCAGACAGAGAGTTTATCGGTGAGCAGTGGTTTACATGGTTAATTGAACAAGACATCAACTTCTGCATTCGTGTTAAAAAAACTTCATTGTCACCAATCATTTAGGAAAGAATCATAAAATTAGTGATTTATTTCGCCATCTTAAAGTTGGTCAAATTGAATGTCGTAAACGACGGATTTTGGTTGGTCGGGTGAAACTATATATAAGTGCACTACAGTTAGAAAATGGAGAGCTTTTACTCGTCGTTTCTCCTCAGTTTAATGCCAATGCTATTCAGGATTATGCATTACGCTGGGAAATTGAAACCTTATTCAGTTGTCTCAAAGGACGCGGGTTTAATCTTGAAAATACGCGCTTGACAGACCCTAGACGAGTGAAAAAATTGATTGCGGTGTTAGCTATAAGCTTCTGTTGGTGTTACTTAACGGGTGAATGGCAACATAATCAAAAAAAAGCGATAATAATAAAGAAGCATGGACGACTCTCAATGAGTTTATTTCGCTATGGTTTAGACTATGTTCAAATGGCGATTCAGCGTTTAATTGGTTTTGGGAAAAAAGAAGAGTTTAAGGAAATTTTGGCAATTTTAAGAAAGCAGAATCCTGATAGGATAAGGGTTCTGTGAAATTTGTCGTGTACAAAGAAAAAGGACAATAAGATGGAATATAAAGGAAGTTGTCATTGTGGAAAAATCACTTTTGTTGCACAAGGTGATTTGACTGAAGCAATGTCGTGTAACTGCTCGATCTGCCAAAGAAAAGGTTCTTTATTGTGGTTCTTACCGACAGATAAAATTGATATCTCAGTTCAAGAAGATATTTTAACTCGTTACCAATTTAATAAGCATGTGATCGACCATCATTTTTGTAAGATCTACAATATCCATCCTTATGCAACTGGTATTGACCCAAAAGCCAATTAGATGTATGCCATTAATATCAGATGTATCAAAGATTTAGAAAGTATTAAAATTAATCATTTTGATGGTCGTTCGGTTTAACGCTTAAATTTAGAGAATAAAAATGACCAAGAAAAAGCAATTAAATGCTGAACAGATGATGGTGTTGTTCGAGATCCTAAAAAACGTTTTGAAGAAAATATGTATCGGCATCAAGCTTTAAATTGGGTGGATATTGAAGATCAGTTGAAACAGAAACCTCAAAAGCTATGGGGGTTGAATCAAATGGAAGAGACAGGCAGAGAGCTAGATATCGTTTCGTTTGACTCAAAATTATCAGAAATTGTCTTTTATGATTGTGCTGTAGAAACACCAAAAGGGCGTAGAAGCCTTTGTTATGATCGTGCTGCTTTGGATGCACGTAAAGAACATAAGCCAGAAAACAATGCAGTTGAGGTTACAGAGACAATAGGAATTGAATTGCTAACAGAAGAGCAATATAAACAATTACAGTCTGTTGAATATTTTGATTTAAAGACTTCGAGTTGGGTGAAAACGCCAGATGATATTCGGGAAAAAGGAGGAGCTATTTTTTGTGATTGTTGTTATGGACAAGTTTTTACTTACCACAATGGTGCACAGTCTTATTATGCGACTCGTGGTTTTCGTGGCCGACTAAAAATATAATTTTGTATTTTATATCAAGCTTTTAAAATTTTTTAATTTTAAATTATGCCAAGCGCTTGCTTGGTTTTTATGGTTTTGATACCTTAGTTCTCACTAAATACTCGAAAACAATGATCAATAATTACTAGGAAGTAAGCATGCTACTCAATCCTTTATATTACACTGAGCAACATTTAGCCTTTGCTGAGAGTGTTAGGCGCTTTACTGAAAAGGAAATTAGTCCTTTTATCAATGAATGGGACGAAGCGGAAACCTTTCCTCGTGAGCTTTATAAAAAGGCAGCTGATATAGGCTTGCTCGGTGTTGGCTTCGATGAAAATTATGGTGGTATTGCGGGAACGGATGCATTTTATACTTTACTTGCCTCTGTTGAATTAGCGAAGTGTGCGTCAGGTGGATTGGCGGCATCATTGCTTTCACATACGATTGGGACACCACCAATTCAGCATTTTGCTCAAGAAGAAGTAAAAGCTGAAGTATTACCAAAAATTTTATCTGGAGAGAAAATCTCAGCATTGGCAATTACTGAACCGAGTGGAGGTTCTGATGTAGCAGCTTTAAAAACCAAAGCGGTTCGGGATGGTGACGATTATATTGTCAGTGGTGAAAAGACCTTTATTACATCGGGTATTCGTGCGGATTACTATTCTGTTGCAGTAAGAACTGATCCCGATGCGAAGGGTGCTAATGGTATTTCAATGCTGTTGATTGATGCGCATAGTGAAGGCATTACAAAATCAAAGCTAGATAAAATGGGTTGGTGGGCATCGGATACAGCGCATTTGCACTTTGATGATGTACGAGTGCCAGCCAAAAATTTACTTGGTGCCGAAAATATGGGTTTCTTCGTCATCATGAACAACTTTAACATGGAGCGATTTTTTCTTGCAGCCAGTAGCTATGGTTATGCGTTGGTTTGCTATGAGGAGGCTTTGGATTGGGCAAAGCAGAGACAAACATTTGGTAAGCGTTTGATTGATCATCAAGTTGTTCGTCATAAGCTAGTAGATATGGCGACACGTTTAACTTCAACTCGTGCGTTATTGGAAGATACAGCCTATCGTTTAGGAAAACCAGAATTGCAGGGTAATGAACTGATTGCTCAGATTTGTATGCTCAAGAATGTGGCTACACAAACCATGCAATTCTGTGCTGATGCCGCAGTGCAGACTCTAGGAGGGATGGGCTTTATGCGTGGTACAAAATCTGAACGTATCTATCGTGAAGTGAAAGTGAACATGATTGGTGGTGGTGCAGAGGAAATTATGAAAGACCTTGCCAGCCGCCAACTCGGTTATTAAGCGAAATTTTAAGGCTTTAGATCATTATGAGATTGGTCTAAAGCTGTATTTATAAAAGAACAATTAGTTAAATAATAATTTAGGAAAAATAGCATGGATGGTTTATCACTTAACCCGATTTATTACACATCTGAACATCGGGCTTTTGCAGACAGTGTCAAACGTTTTGTAGAGAAAGAAATTTCACCTTATGTGAATGAATGGGATGAAGCAGGATCATTTCCACGAGAACTTTATCAAAAGGCTGCAAATATCGGTTTAATGGGCTTAGGTTATGATGCTGAACATGGTGGTATTCCTGATGCAGACGCATTTTATGTCATGTTGGCAGCAATTGAGATGGCAAAAGCTGGATCTGGTGGCGTACATATTTCGCTTATGATTCATAGTATTGGAACACCACCCATTCATCATTTTGCTCGACCTGAGATTCGTGATGAAGTTATGCCGCGGATTATTGCAGGTGAAAAAATCTCAGCCTTGGCAATTACAGAGCCTAGTGGCGGTTCTGATGTAGCTGCAATTAAAACCAAAGCAGTTCGAGAAGGAGATCATTATATTTTGAATGGTGAAAAGACCTTTATTACCTCAGGGATTCGTGCTGATTATTATACGGTTGCTGTAAAGACGGATCAGAATGCCCAAGGTGCCAAAGGGATTTCTATGTTATTGGTCGATGCGCATAGCAAGGGGCAGACCTCATTGCACAAATTTCGATGTCAAAAAATGTAGCGACACGTACCATGCAATTTTGTGCGGATGCTGCTGTGCAAACTTTGGGTGGAATGGGTTTTATGCGTGGAACCAAGTCCGAACGAATTTATCGTGAAGTGAAAGTGAATATGATTGGCGGTGGTGCTGAAGAAATCATGAAGGATTTGATTAGTAAGCAGTTAGGCTATTAATACCTTCATGGCGAATAAAAAGTGCGGTTAATTTCCGCACTTTTTATTTTCAAATTTATTCGAGTTCAGCTAATTCTTCTAAAGAGATTTGGCGGATTTCAAATATAGGTTGTTTCAAAAATGAGTTCAAAGTTTTTATATCGATAAATTTTATATTATCTAGGGCAATACCCTCAATGCTGTCTTTTTCAGCATCGTAACGAATATCTGGAGTTTGTTCGATAAATTGTTTGAATAACAGTGGACTATCGCTTAATTCTGCAAGTGGTTTGTCCATCAAAGCTTCAAACTCATAGTCCATCGCATAAATATTGGACTCCCAAGAAACATCACCAAAGTTTTCATCTTGACTTGAAATGATGCTACCAGTTTCATAGCCACTAAAATAGTCTTCTTCAGAGTTGATCCAAAGCACATAGCAGGGTTGTGATGCATCAACTTCCAATAATTGGTACCAGACAATACCTGAGATTTTAGCAAATTCAAAAGCATCATCTTCATTCAATTTAGGAATTTCACCATCATCTATATTAAAAGTTTTTCCTGTTTTTTCTAAAATTAAAGCTTCAAGTTTTTCGTAGATTTCATCATCTGCTTCACCGTTGCCAATATCATAGTTACATAATTCATCATAGTATAAGCCTTCAACGACTAATGATTTGTATGCCTTTTCAGCTTCAGCTTTATCTGTATAAATCTGCTTGATCGCCCCAGTTGAAACACAATTGGTCAGATGCCATTCATCATTATATGCAAAGTCATTTTGACGAATCACGTATTGGATATTGCTCATTTTTATTTCCCCTTAAAATTAAGCGATTTTCATTTTTAAGTCTTGTAGTTTGGCTGCACTTGGCGGGACGGCCATCCCATTGTCCATCCAGAGTTCAAAACGCATTGGATTGAAAAAAAAGTCTGGACTAATATCAAAATCAATAAATTTAGCTTCGCTTTTTCCCATCATGGGAAGAATGGTATTGATAAACCAACTATTGTGAGTGATCAGTAAAGATTTTAGTTGTCCTGTCACTGATAATGGAGAGAGTAGTGTTGCTGATAGCTTTGGGTCATCAATCACATCTGAATGGAATTTTTCGAGGCGTTTAGCCAGTCCATCAGTCGGAATATCCTGCATTGCAGCAACGAAGTCTCCTATCGTTGGAATAAAGCGGTGATGGAAATCCACTAACAGATGATCCTTTTCACAAAGGTCTTTAACTTCAATGCTATTTCCCGCACTATTTTCAAAGTGATGTCCAAAAATCGGAATGATCACCTCTTGAACGCCCCAAAAAGTATGCAGGATACGATGGCGATTGTCGGTACAGAGCATTTTAGTGCTGTCGATGAGCGCATGAATATCAATATAATCTTCAAGCTCGCCCCCGCGACGTTTCACCGAAATATTGGCATGTTGGACTGGATTCATTTTAATGATTCTTATAATCGTTTCATGTTTAGCAGAATAGCAGTTTTTAATTTGAACGAGAATAGATGAAAATGGTTAGGCGTTAAGTTGTGTCGTTTGTTTTATTAAAGTAAAAGTCATCATTTAACTGAATTATTTTAACCATGTATTGCTGATAGTTTGAATATATAAGTGGCGGTAGCGCTGAAGAAATTATCAAAGACTTGATTAGTAAACAGTCTGGTTACAGATATTTATATTTGGGAGACTATCTTATTAACTCAATCCAATAGTTTCCTTTCCCTTCTGGATGAACTGCTATATACCAAAGTGATGAATCTTTAGCATATACGAAAATTTGAAACCCCTGATCCTGCATTTCCTTTTTTGTACCATGATTTACAGTACTTATTTTAATTGGAATTGCACCTTGATCGCTAAAATACTTTAGGTCTGTTGGTGAAAAAGTAAAAGAGCCGTTACCTTTATTCAAGTCTAGATCATTTGTTTCAACAATATTTTTTGTACTGGGCGGTAAAATTGGAGGTAACCAACCGCGTTCAAAAGCATGTTCAACTTTCGCATGCCGCAAATCTGTAAATTTGGTTGTAACGATATCATCTGTACAACCGAGTATTAGGCTGGAAAGTAAGATTATAAATGTTCGTTGCATATATTTTGCTCAAAAATATAAGAGGAAATTATTCATTATTTCAGTGCCATCTCCCAAACCATTTCAGTCAGTTCATCAACTTTGACTTTACCATCTGGGTTATACCACGTGACCGACCAAGAAATAGAACCACCAACTAATCGACGCCAAATAAATGCATCATGTTTAACTTTTCCTTGAGCACGTAATTTTTCAATCACATTCAGCCAAACTTGCTCATATTCATTACGCATCTTTAAAAGATAGTCTTGCTTCTCTTTAGATAGGGCAAACCATTCATGGACTAATACGGCCATTGCTGCACCTGTATCCCCAGTAATCGAAATCAGTTCAGCTTTGATTAAATCACGTAATTGTTGTTCTGGCTCATTTGAACGTTCGGCTGCTTCTTTTAAGCGGGCAAAGTTATAAATAATGGTTTGTTCCATGACAGTCGCTAAAATGTCATCTTTGCTTTTGAAATGATGGAAAAGACTACCTGACTGAATACCAATAAATTCACCAAGTTGTCGAACCGTGGTTTTGTCATAACCTTGTTTATAAAATAGATAAGCAGCACCCAGCAATAAACGCCCACGTGGACTATCGTCAAAACATACAATTTTAGGTATTTGCTCAATTGAAGTTGCGATCATGCCAGTCCGTCTATCCTATTAAATTTGGTGAGCATTGTAACAAAATTCATTTCATGAATTGTCTTATCTTTTTATAACAAGCATTTGCTTGATTTTTTCTGTTTTTGTCAATACAGCATATCATTATGCACTTTACAAACCAAGCACTTGCTTGGTAATGTTGGAGCAACTTAGAAATAAAAATGAGAAAACTCATGACAAGTGTCAAGCAGGATGATCAGAAGCTAATCAAAATTGGGTGTGCATCAGGTTTCTGGGGGGATACCAACACAGCCGCTTTTCAGTTGGTGCATCTGAGTGATATTGATTATTTAGTCTTTGATTATTTGTCAGAAATTACTATGTCGATCATGGCAAAGGCAATGATGACCGATCCAGATCATGGTTATGCTTTAGATTTTGTTAGCCGTGTGATGTCGCCACTGATTAAGAAAATTGCTGAGAAAAAAATCAAAGTCATTAGTAATGCTGGGGGTGTTAATCCTCTCGCTTGTCGTGATGCTTTACAAAAAATCATTGATGAAAAAGGATTAGATTTAAAAGTTGCTGTGGTACTTGGGGATGATGTATTACCTCAACATGCTGAGTTACTGAAACAAAATGTTCAGGAAATGTTTAATGGTGAGGCTTTACCACATCATGTAGCCAGCAGTAATGCCTATTTAGGGGCGGTTGCGATCCGTGATGCCTTGGATTTAGGTGCGGATATTGTGATTACAGGTCGAGTGGTTGATTCGGCTGTGGTACTTGCACCATTACTGCATGAATATAAATGGTCACTCGATGATTATGATAAGTTGGCTCAAGGCTCATTGGCAGGGCATGTGATTGAATGTGGTGCTCAATGTACAGGCGGTAATTTTACGGATTGGCGCTTAGTACAGGGCTTTGACAATATGGGTTTCCCAATCGTGGAAGTCAGTGCGGATTCTTCTTTCATCGTGACTAAACCACAAGGTACAGGTGGTTTGGTTTCAACAGCAACAGTCGCAGAACAAATTGTTTATGAGATTGGTAATCCTCAAGCTTATTTACTTCCTGATGTGACGGCTGATTTTAGTCAAGTTCATTTAGAGCAAGTCGGTGAAGATCGAGTAAAAGTGATAGGTGCAAAAGGTCGTGCACCAACGCAGCAATACAAAGTCAGCGCCACTTATGCCGATGGTTATCGTGTTTTAGTCAGTTTCTTGATCGCAGGTCGAGAAGCACCAGAGAAAGCACAAACCATTGCCAATGCCATTATCAATAAATGTGAGCGTGTATTGGCTTTACGTTCTGTTCCTCCATTTAGTGAAAAATCAATTGAAATTCTGGGTATCGAAAGTACTTATGGCCCGCATGCCAGAGTGAAAGATAGTCGTGAGGTGGTCGTCAAAATTGCTGTGAAACATATGTTTAAAGAAGCTTGTATGTTCTTTGCCTCGGAAATTGCACAAGCCTCCACAGGTATGGCACCTGCATTGGCGGGGATTGTTGGTGGTCGTCCTAAAGCTTCGGCAGTAGTGAAGCTTTTCTCTTTCCTTATTGATAAAGATCAAATCAAGGTTGAGGTCGATTTTGCAGGGCAACGTCATGCTGTTGAGATTCCAACTGGCTTAACTCCACAAGATATTAACCTGCATTCAGTGGGTGAAGTTGCAATCTATCAAGGTGATGAAATTGAAGTGCCTTTGATCGAGGTGGCACATGCGCGCAGTGGCGACAAAGGCAATCACAGTAATATCGGGGTGATTGCCCGAAAGACTGAGTATTTACCTTGGATTCGAGCAGCATTAACTGAGAAAAATGTTGCTGATTATATGCAGCATGTACTTGATCCAGACAAATCAAAAGTCATTCGTTATGAACTGCCAGCCATGCATGCACTGAACTTTATGCTTGAAAATGCATTAGGTGGTGGTGGGATTGCCAGTCTGCGGATTGATCCACAAGGTAAGGCATTTGCACAGCAATTATTGGATATGCCAGTGAAGGTACCTAGAAAACTAATAGTTTGATCACATTCGCTTAGCCTACATTTTCGCTTGCATGAGACACTGCAAGCGAAATCAGTATGTCTTTTTATAGTATGTCTAGTCCACAAGAAATGAGATAGTTATAGATTGAGTCATAGTGTTTTTGAGGTCTTGTAGGGTCTGTTCCATCTACAGCCGGAATAAAAATAATCATACCTTGTCGGGCTCGGGTTAATAGCACTCTATAAGCATTAAGAAGATAACTTTTCGTAGCATCTTTCTTAATGTTTTGCCACTTTGAGCCTTTAAAGTTTTGAAATTGCCAACCTTCATCATAATAAAGATTAATATCCCAAGTTACGCAAGTATAGTCGATTTCAAGCCCTTGGATATCGAACTCAGTTGCAATATCCTCTAAGTAATAAGAGGATCGAGTATCATCCTGATGATTTAGAAACCAATCAGTTGGAGATATATCATTCTTAACATAGATGCCTTCTGCTTTTAGTCTTTTAGCGCCTGAACTTGCGATAAGCCCAATTCGCTCAGTACCTCTAGCTTGATTTCTTAACCAGGTTTTTGCCTTGGCTAAGTCTCTAGTGACTTTAACTGGATAATTATGTTTAATTTCTTGATAAATTTTAGAAGCTTGATCATTTTGATTATCTAAAATAGATTGGATTAATGACGCAACTTTTTCACTTCGAAATGAGCGGATAGATGTCGATAAATGTAGATCACTTCTTTGATGCCCGTGTTCTCTGACCCAATTTGATAAATCTAAATCATTTAGGTAGGTATTTGGTTCAGCCAAAATCTTATCGGAGTAATAAATATTCCAAGCTTGATATTTTGTTTTTAGCGACTTGATCCACTCTGAGACACCAGCTTCACCAGTATTAATTTCTTGACCACCGCCGATTAAACATATAATTGTGCACCAATCATCATGTCGATTCATCACACTGATTAAATATTCGGGTTCAGACATATCAAAGTTTGGGATTCCTTTTTTCTGCTGCATGAACTTAGAGACCTGTTCTTTCTGCCAAGCTCTTTGTGCTTCATCGAAAACAACAACTTTTTCAATCGGGGCATTATCTGTTCTTAAATTATCATCTCTAAAATGATGAATATTTTGAATAAAAGCTTTTGCTTTCCGTTCAGCCTCTGTACGTGAAATTTTCTGGCCCCTTATTTTAGCAGATTCTACAGAGTCCCTGGTTAGAGCTTCTCTCAACACATCTACTAACGGACCATTGCCAGATAAAAATACTGAATGTTCTGATTCATCTGCTTTAAGTCGCTCATTCGCGATATTTAGACCCGCAAGAGTTTTCCCAGCCCCGGGAACACCTGTCAAAAAGCAGATTGATTTTTTATGTTGGGTTTTAGAGTCTTCGATAATTTTATTTATTAAATGAGAGGTATTGGCTAGGTTAATTGTACCTGCATCATTCCTGGAAATTTCTTTGACACTATGGCCTTTGTATAAGGCTTGAGCAGCTTCAATAATCGTTGGTGTCGGCTTATAAACGCTATTTTCCCAACTATGAATATCTAAGCTTTCCGTAGTTTTTGCTTGGTCTAAAATTTGAAGCAATATCTCTTTGAAATTTTCTTTATTACATAAAATGCAAGTTGTCAGGTTCAATGAATCATTGATATTAGAGGGTTTACTTGGAGCATTTGTAGCAATAAGAATGGGGACAATCGTTTTATTATAGCTGCCTTCATGAAAATTCTGTAAGTCGAGGCAATAGTCGATTGTTTGATTCTGAGCATAGTTTGAATAACTTCTGTCACCTACTTTGAACTCGATTACGAAAATCAAATTATTAATAATTAAAATGTTATCTACTCGTTTTCCCATTCTGGGGATAGAAAACTCGAAATATAAATGTCCACAAACATCATTAAGCTCTTGTTGTAGAAATTCAATTTGTTCTAGCCAAGCATTTTTCTGCAAATCTTCTAAATCATGTTGATGATGGCGTGCCAGTTGTCCAAAAATTGTATTTTTATTTTCGTTTAAAAAAGAATCTATCGAACTTTGATAATAACTTGTATTCATTGTGAGTTTTTAAATTTTAAAAATCTTAGATTGAACAATATCTTAGCATCAAAAATAATCAATTACTTAAAATACTACGACTTCTACGCTAAGTCACAATATGTACTTTACAAACCAAGCACTTGCTTGGTAGTGTATAGGCATTCAAAAATAATACATGAATGGATCTTATCAAAATGGCTTACCAATCAATTTTCAGGGCAGATGCATTTACTGACAAAGTGATTATCGTGACAGGCGGAGGTTCGGGTATTGGCCGTTGTACCGCACACGAATTGGCTTCTTTAGGCGCTCAGGTGGTGATCACTGGCCGCAAAATTGAAAAGTTAGAAAAAGTTAGCCAAGAAATTTTAGAAGATGGTGGCAAAGTCCATTTCATCGTCTGTGATAACCGTGATGAAGAACAAGTCAAAAACATGATTGCTGAAGTGATTGAAAAGTTCAGCAAACTGGATGGTTTAGTGAATAACGCAGGGGGGCAATTTCCATCTGCACTTGAAAGTATTTCTGCCAATGGCTTTGATGCTGTAGTACGTAATAACCTGCATTCAACTTTTTACCTGATGCGTGAAGCCTATAATCAATGGATGGCAAAACACGGCGGTAGTATTGTCAATATGGCTGCCGATATGTGGGGCGGTATGCCAGGAATGGGGCATTCTGGTGCAGCACGTTCAGGTGTGGATAACCTGACTAAAACCGCTTCAGTTGAGTGGGGGCGTTCAGGCGTTCGGGTCAATTGTGTCGCACCGGGTTGGATTATTTCTTCTGGTATGGATAACTACAGTGGTGACTTTGCCAAATTTATTATTCCAAGTTTGGCAGGTAATGTGCCCTTAAAACGGATGGGGACAGAGTCGGAAATTTCTTCAGCGATTTGTTATTTACTCTCTGATGCTGCTGCATTTGTTTCTGGAGTGACATTAAGAGTTGATGGCGCTGCTTCTCAAGGAACACGAATGTATCCGCTAGCAGATGCAACGAATAGCCAGTCTTTTAATGGCTTCCATCGTGCATTTATTCCCGATGTACTCAAAGATCAGATTGAAAAAGCAGAGCAACAATCTGCCCAAGCGCAAGATGCAAATAAGGATTAAATCATGACTATTCTTCAATCTGAAATTGCAGTCGGTAGTGAACAATATCAACAAAATAGAGATGCTTTATTAAGCCAAATTGCAGAGGTGCGTGCCGTACAGCAAAAAGGCATTGATAAGTCTTATGCAGCAAAACCGAAGTTTGATAAGAAAGGCAAAATTCTTCCACACGAACGTGTGCGGTTACTACTCGATGCTGATTCACCTTTTGTGGAGTTATGTAGTCTCGTTGGCTACAACATGCATGATGATAAAGATGGCTCTGAAGCGGGTGGGGGTATTATTGCGGGAATTGGTTTTGTCAGTGGTGTTCGTGCTTTGGTCACTGCCAGTAATAGTGCAATCAAAGGTGGCACCATGTCACCGATGGGTGTACAAAAAACCTTACGCTTACAAAAGATTGCGCTTGAGCAAAAGTTGCCGATTGTGACATTGACCGAAAGTGGTGGCGCAAATTTAAATTATGCAGCAGAAGTGTTTACTTATGGTGGGATGACTTTTGCCAATCAGGCACGAATGTCTGCGGCAGGGATTCCACAAATATCAGTTGTGCATGGTAATGCCACCGCAGGTGGTGCATATCAACCAGGTCTATCTGACTATGTGATTGCCGTCCGTAAGCAAACAGAAATGTTATTGGCTGGTCCACCATTATTGTTAGCAGCAACAGGTGAAGTGGCAACGGCTGAGGAACTCGGTGGTGCTGAAATGCATACTCAGGTTTCTGGTGTAGCTGAATATTTAGCTGAAAATGATGCTGATGGCATTCGTATTGCTCGTGAAATTTTTGAGCATTTGAACTGGAAAGAACAAACCAAAAGTCTCGATCAGGATTATAAAGAACCTCGTTACTCAGCCGAGGAATTGTTAGGTATTATTCCGCAAGATCCAAAGCAACCTTTGGATATGAAAGAAATCGTGGCGCGGATTATTGATGATTCAGATTTTTTAGAATTCAAACAAGAATATGATGCGCTTACTGTTTGCGGTTGGGCAAAAATGGGTGGGGTACATATTGGAATTATCACCAATAATGGACCAATCACACCACAAGGTGCAGTGAAAGCCACACAGTTTATTCATCTTTGTGAACAAACCCAACGTCCACTTTTATTCTTGCATAACACCACGGGTTTTATGGTCGGAACGGATGCTGAACAAAACGGCATTATTAAGCATGGTTCTAAGCTGATCCAAGCAGTTGCCAACGCGACTGTACCTAAAATCTCGATCATTGTTGCTGGTTCTTATGGAGCAGGTAACTACGCCATGTGTGGCCGTAGTTTGTCGCCTAACTTTATCTTTGCATGGCCAAATTCACATGTGGCGGTGATGGGTTCAGCACAGGCAGGAAAAGTGTTACGTATCGTAGCTGAGGGTAAACAGAAAGCTTCAGGCATGGAACCGAATCCACAGATGTTGGATTTTCTAGAACAAAGTACTTCGATGAAATTGGAACAGCAATCGACCGCTTTATTTAATACAGCGATGTTGCATGACGATGGCATCATTGACCCACGAGACACGCGTAAAGTATTGATCTTCTTGTTACAAACCATTTATGAAGCACAGCAACGTGAGTTAAATCCAACTCGTTTTGGTGTGTCTAGATTTTAAAAATCCCTCCCGACCTCCCTTTAAAAGGGAGGAGTTCCCCTCTTTTTCAAAGAGGGGTTAGGGGAGATTAAATTTAAGGAAAAAAATAATGAAATTTACCGCAGAGCATGAAGCATTACGCCGTACCGCACGTCAGTTTGTAGAAAACGAACTTAATCCATTCATTCCTGAGTGGGAAGCAGCAGGACGCTTTCCGATTCATGAAGTCTTTAAGAAAATGGCAGATTTAGGTTTGCTAGGTATTTGTAAGCCCGAAGAAAATGGCGGCTTGGGTTTAGATTATTCGTATAACCTTGTGGTGGCAGAAGAATTAGGGCGTGCAGCATGTGGTGGTGTACCGTTGGCGATTGGTGTGCAAACTGATATGGCAACACCCGCACTTGCTCGTTTTGGTAGTAAGGAACTGAGAGAAGAGTTTCTGAATCCTGCGATTCGTGGTGAATATGTTGCATCAATTGCAGTTTCAGAAGTACATGCAGGTTCAGATGTTGCAGCAGTCAAAACCACAGCAAAAAAAGATGGCGATGATTATGTGATTAATGGCAGCAAAATGTGGATTACCAATTCACTGCAAGCGGACTTCTTCTGCTTACTTGCCAATACCTCTGATGACAAACCGCATGTCAATAAATCAATGATTATTGTTCCTGCTAAAACCGCAGGCATTAGTTTCTCAGAACCATTGAATAAGCTAGGAATGCGCTCCACCACAACGGCTCAAGTTTATTTCGATAACGTACGTGTACCACAGCGCAATCTTGTAGGTGCTGAGGGTATGGGCTTCATGATGCAGATGATGCAGTTTCAGGAAGAACGTATGTGGGCATGTGCAAATGCTGTCGGTGGTTTGGAAAATGTGATTCAACAAACCATTGATTACACTAAAGAACGGACGACATTTGGTCAGCCACTCATCAATAACCAATATGTACATTTCCGTTTTGCTGAATTGATGACTGAAGTTGAAGCGCTAAAAGCACTCACTTATCAAGCATGTGAACAACATATTGCAGGTGAAAATGTCACCATGATGGCTTCGATGGCAAAGCTCAAAGCAGGCCGCTTAACTCGAGAAGTCGCTGATAGCTGCCTACAATATTGGGGTGGAAATGGCTTTATGTGGGAGAACCCCGCATCACAGTTGTATCGTGATGGTCGTCTTGGCTCGATTGGCGGTGGTGCAGACGAAATCATGCTCGGGATCATCTGTAAATTGATGGATATTTTGCCGAAGAAACAGAAATAAGATAGGAGAAGAAAAATGACACTTTCAACTTCTCTTACTGATTTACAAGTAGATGAAAGTATCCAGCTTGAACAACAAGGCAGTATTTTAACGCTGTGGCTGAATCGACCTGAAAGCCGTAATGCCATGAGTCTAAACATGGTCAATGCGATTCAACAGGTCTTTGCTGTTATTGCTGATGATGTGTCTATTCGTGCGGTAATTTTGCGTGGTCAAGGCGGGCATTTCTGTGCAGGTGGTGATATTAAGGACATGGCGGCATTGCGTGTCGAAGCAGCCAATGTAGGTAGCTTGCAACCCTATGTGGATTTTAACCGCCGTTTTGGTGCGATGATTGAGCAAGTTGATCAAGCTCCGCAAACGGTTGTTGCAATTTTAGAAGGGGCAGTGCTCGGCGGTGGTTTTGGCTTAGCCTGTGTCTCGGATGTTGCGATTAGCCGTGATAATGCTCAATTTGGTCTACCTGAAACAGGTCTTGGGGTATTACCTGCACAAATTGCACCGTTCGTAGTGAAACGGATTGGGTTGACCCAAGCGCGTCGTTTGGCATTGTTAGGTTCACGTTTTAATGGTGAGACTGCACAGAAGTTAGGTGTGATACACGAAGTTGTGCGTGATGATATTGAGCTTGAGCAATTGCTTACGGATACTATTCAACAGATCAAACGTGCTGCGCCGTTGGCATCTCGAAATACCAAAGCATTGCTACATCGGACGTTAAATGAGCCTCTAGATTCTTTACTTGATGATGCTGCACAGCAGTTTGCTCAAGCGGTTGGCGGCGTAGAAGGTCAAGAAGGCACGATGGCATTTATTCAAAAACGTAATCCGAGTTGGTTTAACTGAGATCTCCCACAATAGGGATTTGATTAAGTACCATTGTTCTCCTCTTTGTTAAAGAGGGGCTAGGGGAGATTTAAAAATGAAATTTTCAAAAGTTTTAGTCGCAAATCGTGGTGAAATCGCAGTTCGTGTGATGCAAACGGCCAAAGCGATGGGTTATCAGACGGTAGCCGTGTATTCGGATGCAGATGCCAATGCCCGCCATGTTAAGGTTGCAGATGAAGCAGTTTACATCGGTGCGTCCAAAGTTTCAGAATCCTATCTGTCGATCACCAATATTATTCAAGCCTGCAAAAAGACAGGCGCAGATGCGGTCCATCCTGGTTATGGTTTCTTGTCTGAAAATACCGATTTTGCCCAAGCTTGTAGCGACAACGGTATCACCTTTATTGGGCCAAACGCCGCTGCGATTCATTTAATGGGCAGCAAGCGCTTATCTAAAATTGCCATGATTGAGGCAGGTGTGCCATGTGTACCTGGTTATGAGGGTGATCAACAAGATATTGAATACTTGGCTGAGCAAGCGGAAAAAATTGGTTTTCCATTGATGGTCAAAGCATCTGCTGGTGGTGGTGGACGTGGTATGCGTTTGGTGCATCAGTCTGTTGATTTGTTCGAAGCTTTAAAAACCGCACGCTCAGAGGCTGAAAATGCCTTCGGTTCAGGTGAGCTGATCATTGAAAAAGCGGTAATTGCTCCTCGTCATGTGGAAATCCAAGTCTTTGGTGATACGCATGGTAACTATGTTTATCTATTTGAACGAGATTGTTCAATTCAACGCCGTCATCAAAAAGTGGTGGAAGAAGCACCTTGTCCAGTGATGATACCTGAATTACGCCAAAAAATGGGAGAAGCAGCCGTTGCAGCGGCAAAATCCTGTGATTATATCGGCGCAGGTACAGTTGAATTTTTACTTGATCAATCAGGTGAGTTTTATTTCCTTGAAATGAATACTCGTTTGCAAGTTGAGCATCCTGTGACAGAAATGATTACGGGACTAGATTTGGTCGAGTGGCAACTCCGTGTCGCTAATGGTGAAACTTTGCCATTGCATCAACATGAACTTAGTTTAAATGGACATGCGATCGAAGTGCGCTTATATGCAGAAGATCCACGTCAGGATTTCTTACCACAAACGGGAAAAGTATTACGTTGGCAGCCTGCGGCGTTGCCGAATGTCCGTATTGATCATGGCATGTTAGAGGCGGGCGAAATTAGCCCATTCTACGATCCAATGGTGGCGAAGGTGATTGCCTATGGTAAAACCCGTGAAGATGCCATTCGTCTATTGGCGCGTGCTGTTGATGATTGTGTATTGCTTGGTGTAAATAGCAATAAACAATTTTTGGTAAATTTATTGCGTCATCCGATTATTGTGGCGGGTGATACCAATACTGCATTTATCCAGCAGCATTTTCAGGATGACGTCAGCCTACATCAACAAGTTCCAACTCTTGAAAGTCTAGCGATTGCAGCAACACTATTTGCGCAATACAAGGCTTCAAAAACGGCATGGCAAACAGGTATTGCAACGCCACTACCATTAAAATTGAAATGTGCAGATCAACAACTGTCACTACAAGTCGAAATGGATCAACAGCAAGTCACCGTGCGATTATGTGATCAACACTGTACGATTCAGGTTGTAGAAATAACTGATACTCAGATCATTTATAACGTTGATGGTGTGCGTCGAAAGTTGAGTTATGTACTTGATAAAAATCAACTCTATTTAGATACAGCGAATGGTAATTTAGTGATTGAAAATATCACCTATGCCGCACCTGAAGCTGCTGAAGTGGTAGGGGATGGTAAAATCCGTGCGCCGATGGATGGGGCGATTGTGAATCTATTGGTTAATGCTGGAGACACAGTTGTTAAGGGACAAACCTTATTGATCTTGGAGGCCATGAAAATCCAGCAACAAATCAAGTCGGATGTTGACGGCGTGGTGGATGAGCTGATTGGTCAAGTCGGTCAACAAGTGAAAAAACGACAATTACTGTTAAATGTCGCGATTGCATAAAAATGTGTAAATTAAAAAGCTAGGATCTACGCCTAGCTTTTTAATAGCTTTTCAACCGCGACGAGTGAGTGTGAGGAATTTCCCTTTAATTCTTGGGTTGCAAATTCAGCTAATGCTTGTTCATGTACCCATAAGTATCGAAGAAATTCTTGAGTCGTTGCGTCAGCATGTTGATGCATTCGCTCAAACGTTTCCATAAAAGGTTTTGTACCTTGTTTGAGTAAATGCATCGCAACTTTCCAAGGAAGCTTTGCCATCGCGATACCTGATACTTTCGCTTGCAACTTAATGTGTGGTCGAATTGAAGCAGTGTGACCCTGTTGCGCTAAGAAATTCTTCAGCCGTTGAAGCGTTTGAGTTTCCAGTTGTGCCAATCTTTTCCATTTTTGCTGTTGTTCTATGGAACGAGCATGTTGAGCAGCATTCAGAAAAATTAATTCTCCTAAGATTTCTGATTCCAGTGCAATATTTAAGTCATGTTGAAATTTTGGATAGTTCATTCCTTTGATTTCCATCAATAATCTTAGTTTTCCTTCTTATAAATACCACAATATTTGATTAAAACGTATATTCAACCATCCGTGTTCATGATACAGATGGTTTTAAAAATGATGATTAAGAAAACATTTTGAGACGTAAATCTTGCAAACGGGTTTCATATTGTTTTTGCCATTCTGCATCAGAAAGCTGCAATTTTAATGGCTGCATTTCTTGTTGGAGCTGTTGCACGGCTTGCTGATATTGGTTGACCTGCTGCTGCTGTTGAACTTCACGTTGATCACGAAGTTGAATATCTTGTCGTTCTTGTTCGGTTAAATACTGCTGCTGCAATTTCTGTTTCAAACTTGCAATCTCAGCAGGATTATTTGAACTTTGATTCAGTAATTGAATCGCTTGTTCATAAAGCCCCATTTTGCTTTCCTGTTTCGTTGCATCAGGATATTGACGCTGTAATTCCTCAAAAGCTTTTAGACGCTGTTCCGCACTCAATCTTTGATTCTGAGCCAAATCATTATAGGCAAAACGATAGTCTGCATAATGACGTTCTTGCCCAAAACCAAGCATCGCTTCGGCTTGCCCTAAAGTCTGTTCTCTGAGTTTCCACAATGCTTCGAAACGTTGTTTAGGCGATAAAGAAGTCGATAAGACCGTACTCTGCATTTGTTGCTCATATTGCGGCATACGCTTTAATAAATTTTCAACCAAATGCGCAAATTTCTGATCAGGGTAATTCGCTAAGGCTTTTGCTAAAGCTGCATTACAATCAGTCACTGTACAATTCTCCTTAAAATTATTAAGGAATTCTGTGATATTGCCAGGCTGCTGCTGTAATACTTTCAGTTGCTTTAATAAAGCGTCTTGCAGCAATTCATCCTTATTTTTATTTGAGATATTTGGATCGTTCATCTGTATAGATGAATTTTCAGATGATGAGGTGGATTTGGTTTGCTGAATTGCAGCGGAAGAGGCGGTGCTCTTCCAAACTACAATTCCGACCAAGACCACTAAAACAATAATAATTGTCAGCAATAGTCTTTTGTTCATACAGCGTTCCGTTGTTATGGACTGTAATTAAATTGTCCCATGACTGGGAAATGGTCTGAGAGATCCCAAGTCATATACAAAGGATCTGCTGTGGTACGTAAAATACGCACATCGTTACGAGATTGTGTAGGTTGGCGATGTGTATTTGAAGCCACCACATAATCTAAATATTCAACGGCAGTGCCACCTGAACCAGCCGCACCTGCTAATTTATTGACACGTGGATCAAATGTCGATGCGGTATAACCTGTACTTGGAGCTGCTGTTGCGTTGAGATTAGTCAGCATATTTTGGTAATCTTGAGGCCATAACAGTTTATTGACATTGAAATCACCGCCCATCAACACTGCATCAAAACTTGGAATATTTTGTTGATTGACTAACTGGCGAATTTGCTTGAATTGGACTTGGCGAAGGGCACGTGCTTCATCGGTATCAAATGATGCAGTGTGTGTTGAAGTCACATGATAGGCTTTACCATTTTTAATGATTTCAGCATACAACACGCCTTTATCAGCAAAACAATCCGTTCCTGTACAATCTGGATAGATCAATTGTGCAGTTTTGACGATTGGATAACGACTGACGATGACGAGACCACTATCAAATAAGTTATAACCTGAACCAACAGGGATATGAGTTTGATATGGATATTGTTGTGCTAATTGATTCAGCATACCTGTACGAGAAGAAGCAAAAGCTTCTTGCATCATAATCACATCATAGCCATTTAAATGATTTGGTAACTCAGCCAAACGTTCACTGATCTTGCTTGCAACCATTGGCAGAGCATATACATTATAAGTCAGTACTTTTAGTTCATTGGCGTTGCTTGAAACAGGTTCTTGTACTGTATTTTGATGAATGGTGTAATGGAAATCATCATAGCCTCCAGTATATTCAGCTTTTACTGCGGCTTGTGCAGATAAACCAGCGTAAGTTGTATTGATTCGATGAATATCACGGTCTGAATACCAAGGAGATGTGGTGGTCGCCGTTTGAATACCATGCTTAATCGTACTACCTGACCAAGTTCCCGTCATTGTTTGTTTCAACGTGACTTGTGAATTACCTGTACTTACAACTGTATCGAAATTATAGGTTTTTCCTGATTTTAGACCCGTATAGCGATTGATACGAAGTACGCGTTTAGTTTCGTATGGGGCAATTTGTGTTGCTTCCTGTGCCCATTCATTTCCTTGTTGTAAAATATGTGTCCCTGTTTGATTAATTTGAACAGAAACAGTTTGTGGTGTGGTATTGGTTACAAATACATAAGAATCAGCAACTGCATCTTGCGAAGCAAGACCTCCTAAAAGTAGTGCAAACCCTGCGCCAAACTTTAAGCTTCTCAGCCCCATAATACATCTCTCCATAGTGCATAATGATAAATGAACAAAGGACAATCAATAATTATAAAACATTCATTTTCGAAAATTTAATGATTGTTATTTGTTCGAAATTTATAATAATGAAAATATATTGCCAACGCATGTAAAAAACCAACCATTTATCTGAACTTATTGATAATTGATTCATTTTAAATTATATAAATGTGATTTTTATCAAATAAGTGCTTAAAAAAATGATTTATTTTGGTGCTATTTTTTTATTTATTGAAAAAATAGTATTTTTTATCTCTATGAAAAAAATTTTTATAAAAATATATAATTAAAAATTAAGCAAGTGAATGCATAAATTTATCAATGGTATTTTTTAATCATATGGATAGAGTAGGCGAGTGAGGCAAGTATTTTCGATTTTGAAAATAAAAATCTGAAAGTGCATCTCACTTTCAGATTTTTTAGAAGAAAAATTAAGCTTGATCTGCATCCATAATTGCTGCACTAGCCTGCTTTAAGCTATAAAGTAACTGTCCTAAAAGAACATCTTTATTACTTAATGTCACCATCACCATTGGATGGTGTGGTGCAGGAATCGAAGTCAGGATTGCTTTACCATTTTCAGCATCAAGCGTGATACTCTGACATCCATTCAATTGAATTTCATTTAAAAATGCACTAACCATTGCTAAAATTGAACTACTTACAGCAGCTAACTTGGTGCTGTTATAAGGATTCTTTTTATAGATTGATGCCAATTCAAAGCCATCCGTAGAACAAAGCATAATGTAATCAATACCACGGATATTCGTTAAAATGTCATTCGCCTGTGTTTTTGCTAATTGAATGAGTTCTTTTGGCGCAGTGCGTTGTTGGCTTGGGATACTGAACATAATTTTTCTCTTTATTAAAGTTATTAAGTCATTTAGTTCGTTGCTTTGAGATTGACTTCCAATGCTGCAATTAAGGATTCAACCATCAGCAATATGTGTTCTTGTTTTCGGGCATCGATAAAAAACAAAGGGTATTGATATTCATTTTGAATCAACCAATCTCTATAAATTGAAGTTGTTTGACCTTTGTTCTCATCAATATGAGTAATACCAATTGATATATTTTTTGTATAGTCTTTAAATGTATCTAAATACCCTTCAAGTTCATCAAGTGGGAGTTTACTATTATGATCTATTAAAATAATAACACCAAGAGCACCTTGGCAAATCACTGGCCATATAAAATCAAAACGGGTTTGACCTGGTGTGCCATATAGTCCGATTTTGACACCATCATCTAAGGTAATTTCACCATAATCAATGCCAACCGTAGTTTGCATTTTATTATGAGCCTGGCTATCTGTATTGAATGCCTCAGTTGCGAGTACTGGAACTTCAGAAAGTGATCTTATCGCTTCAGTTTTTCCAGCACCCATACTTCCAGCAAATACAATCTTATATTGTTGTAAAATCATATAATTCCTTAAAGCCCAAATCGGCGTCTAATTTTGCCGAAAAATTTATTAAAAAAGTTGTGTTCTTCAACAGGCTGTTCGGCTGCTTCTGATTTCAAATAATGACTTTCTGTTGCTGGAATAATGTCTCCATTATTTGAAATGATGCAGGCAGCAATAAATTGTTGAACCGTTTGAATTGGGATTTTTAATTGCGTTGCCACTTGTGAAAGTTGAGCTCCTTGTATAAAACATGCTGAAAGCAAAAGTATAATTTTTCGATCCGTACTTTGACTAGGTTGAGGCCAATGTTCAATTTTAAAATATTCATTTTCATTCGGCGCAAGTCTTTGAAAATCTAAAGAATGCCAAAATAAATTCCATAACCAATCCTGTAAGTCATATTCAACTTTACGAGAAACTTTTGTGCAATCAAAAGTGGTCGCAAATTCATATTTAAAGCTATGATTGGTTTGCGTGTGTATGCGAGTTGGTTCTAACCATGCAATCTGACTACGCGTATCAATGATCGCTAAAGTCCCATGATCATCAAAAAGATGAAGACGAGCATTTTCAGGGTTTAGCATATCCTTTAAAAACTTTTCACTTACAGGGTTGTGATTAGGTAGAAAATCATTTTTAGGTTGTTGATTAGAAATATAACTTAGCAATCTAAGTTGTATCCAATTCTTTAAGGCATCGGTTTGTTGAAAGGGAAGGTAGAGTGTGTTGTCCTCGTCGATTTGGCAAGAACCTTGCCCCTTAGAAATTTTTAAACATGGTAATTGTTTTTGTTGAATAATACGTTGGATACCTTCAGTATCAAAAAAGTTTTCATTTATTAATAATAAATCGAGATTTGGGTCTGAAATATTGATCCAGTTGATGCCAAACTCATTAGGTATTGTTTTTCTAAGTTCTATTTTTAGTTCATCTGAAACTTTTAAACTTATACCTGAAATTGCGATATTAATGCAATGTCCATTCATAGTATCACTTTAATGTTTTATAAAATATTGCATTGAACGAAATTATACTTTTACTTAAGAATAATAAAAGACCTCTTATATAATTCTAATTTTTATAATTAAAATAAATATAAGAAGTCTAATTTAAAAAAACTTAAGATTTTAATTAAGCAAAGTCTAATTCTTTTTCGAACGTTTTTAATTCGTGGCGTGCCATTGCTAAGTTTGATTTGCTACGATCTAATACAAGGTAAAGAAATAAATTTCCGTTACTCTCTAATGGTCGAATTAGGTGATATGCTTTACCAAGTGTAATTAGAATATCTTCAATATCATCATTAAGTTTGAGTGAGTTTGCAACACGACGTTTTGCGCGAACCACTTCAGTGTTACCTGCTGCTGCTAATTCTAAGTCAATTGCGCCCCCACCTTGAGTTGCAAGCGCTAAGCCACTTTCAGTGTCTACTAATGCCGCTGCCACAAAACCATCAATATTTGTCAAGCTTTCTAGTGAAATTTTAGCCATGATATTATCTCTACTTATGCATCTTTGTTTATGAATTTATATTCCCTGCTTTTGTTTTAGATTATTTTTCAAAAGCAGTTGATCTCATTATAGGAAACTCTTTTATTAAATCAATAATACTTAAACAGACTTAAAATAATACAATTGGTAATAAATGACAGTTTTTGTCAAAAAAATAAATCAAAAACGTATATAAAACTATATTTTAAACAAAAAAAGTGATTTTTGTCACAAAAATAGGGTGATTTAAATTATTTTTTTGATTGTAAATAAATGTAAATCTTTATAATTATATAGTTTCTGTTATTTTAGTATGATTTAAATATATTTAAGTACTTGATAAAGAAAGTAATATACTTTCTTTATCATTTTTAATATGTTTAAATAGTCGTCAGCTGAATGTAGCTGCAATATAAAAATAATAAAATAATAAGTGCTGTTATAGGTGCAATAATAAAAGACCATGTCGGTGTAGTTGGTTCTGGAGTTGAAATTTCTTCAGTATGTTGTGCTTGATGTACCATTTGATTAAATTCCTGTATCGTTGTCTCTAGAGAAACTTCTTGCTGTATGACTGGTTTTGAACCTAAAAGTTCAGTGAGTTGGTTGGTTGACCAAACCCAATCTTCTGCTTGTCCAGATAGATGTTCTATTTGACCTAAGAGAAGCTCACTTAAACCTGTTTGACCAAAGCTACCTGTTTGGTCTAATTGATTTAATTCTACGAATTGTAAAGTGAGTATTTCTGAAATACTTGACTCTAACTCAGAAGCGCTTAAAGCGGATTGATTATATGCAGAGGTTGTAAGATGTCTAGCTATTCCTTGGATATAAAGGGGATCAGATGCTTTTATTTCCTGATAAAGTTTTTTATTATCTTTTTTCCAAAGACTGACCAACTGTCCAAGAGCAAGCATATTCACTTCATCAATAAAATAAAGTCTTTCTTTTGATGAGTATTGATCAAAGAGCTGTGGTTTTTGGAGTTTAATTTGTTCAGAAAAGTATTGAACTAAGTCAAATGCCATCGTGCATTTCCTCGCTTTTAATCTAGAATCCTGAGAGAAGGTTTTTTCTTATTTGGTTCGGCTTCTTGCTTTTTATCTTCTATTGGAGTTTCTATAGTCTCTTGAATATCACCATATTCGCTTGGATCAAAAAATAAACCTTGTCCATTTTCTCTAGCATAGAGCCCTAAAACAGCGCGAATAGGTACATAAATATCTTTTGCGACCCCACCGAAACGAGCAGAAAATGAAATAGCATCATTATCCATATGAAATTGATGGATTGCATGTGGTGCTAGATTTAAAACGATTTGTCCATCTTTTACAAATTGTTGAGGAACATCTGTGTGTTGTTGTGTTGCATCAACGAGTAAATAAGGCGTCAATTGGTTATCACAAATCCATTCATAAATGGCACGTGCAAGATAAGGGCGTGTGGGCGTAACATTTAATTGATCTGACATAATTTACAAGCTTATTTAATCATAGGAATTAAATCATTGTAGCTGTTTTTTTCTTGAGCTGTCATTGATTTAATGAAAGATGGGCGACTGAAAACACGATGACAATATAAAAAAATAGGTCGGCAATGTTGCGGTGGAAGTTCAATTCCCATACTTTTTAATCTGAGAAAAATTGGTGCCAGTACACAATCTAAGATTGAAAATGTCTCAGACATAAAAAAAGGAAAATGTTGAAATAATGGGGTAAGTGAAATAAGCGTATCTCTAAGTTCTTTCTGGGCTTTTTGTTTTTCTTGCGGGTTCAGCGTATCGGCATGTCTAAGCATTTGATCTGCAAGCTTGAACCAATCTTGTTCAAAACGCCAAATATATTGACGTTGCTCCGCTCTGGCCATTGGAGCATCCGCATAAAGCTTATTTTGACGATAGCGATCATCCAGATATTCACTAATGATATTTGTTGAAAAAAGTTTTAGATTTTGTTCAATCAACATAGGAAGTTGATTGTAAGGGTTGAGATCAGCCAAATCTTCATCTTCATGATCAGTGATAATGAGCTGATATTTAATTTGTTTTTCTGCTAATAAGAAACGAATCCAGTGTGAGCGGAAATCATCTGCATGACTGTAAAGCGTAATGCCTTGAATAGGCGTATTTTCGATGTTCATTTACCAAAATTGAGCTGAGTCAATCGGATAGAATACTAAAACTGAGCAGTAAAATCACTGGGACTTTAATGATATAGTCAAATCATTATAAAACTAATACAACTCAGTCGATGAGTTATTTCGAGTTTTTTTCGAATCATGTATGGATAATAAAGTGGTTTGACTATATCTCTTTGATCTATAATTTTGAGTGATAAAAAATTATACTCAGATAAATTTTATGCCAATTAAAAACATGTCAAAAACAATAAAACAACTGTATTCAGCTATTCCCTGTATTGAGCAGGATCCTGAATATGTGAAAGGTGCCCAAGAATTAACATTGGATCCTGAATTTCCTGACGTGGGCTTAAAAGGCACTTTTGGTTTATTTGGTTCCGACGTGTGGATATCTAATCTCAAGAAGGGTGTGATTCCACGACAGACAATTATGGGGCGTATTGTAAGAGTTTATGCAACCAATAATATGGATGGATGCCGTAAACCAAATGTTATTGATATCAAAGTCGATGGGTCGAATGAGATTTTTATGGAATGGATGCATCTAAATGTTAAGTCGCAAAAAAAATATTATCGAGTCGGAAAGGAAATTCACATCTCATACTATATTGAAGAATTGAAAAGTATAGATGAGCAGACTGGGCAACATGATCAATTGAAGTGTGTTTATGAGATTTATGTAGAAATTTAATATGATGATTAGGTCAATAAAAAAACCTCGGATAAATCCGAGGTTTTTTGTCCAATTCGTAAAACGATTAACGTTTAGAGAATTGAGGACGTTTACGAGCTTTACGTAAACCAAGTTTCTTACGTTCAACTTCACGAGCATCACGAGTAACGAAACCAGCTTGACGAAGAGCAGGTTTTAAAGTTTCGTCAGCAGCGATCAATGCACGAGTAATACCGTGACGGATAGCGCCAGCTTGACCACCAATACCACCACCTTTAACAGTGATGTAAAGGTCAAATTTTTCAGTAACTTCTAAAAGCTCTAAAGGCTGACGTACAACCATACGAGCAGTTTCACGACCGAAATATTGCTCTAAAGTACGATTGTTGATTACGAGTTTGCCTGTACCAGCTGATAAGAAAACACGTGCAGTTGCGGTCTTACGGCGACCTGTACCATAATTAGTAGCCATGTGCTGTATCCCTTAGATGTCCAAAACTTGTGGCTGTTGAGCAGTATGAGGATGCTCGCTACCAGCGTACACTTTCATTTTTTTGATCATTGCATAACCAAGAGGACCTTTTGGTAACATACCTTTAACAGCTTTTTCTAAAACTGCTTCAGGTTTGTGAGCGATTAACTTTTCAAAGTTAGTCTCACGGATACCACCAGGGAAACCAGTATGGCGATAGTATTTCTTATCAAGTGATTTATTACCAGTCACTTGAACGTGTTCAGCATTGATCACAACGATGTAGTCACCAGTGTCAACGTGAGGAGTATAAGAAGTTTTGTGCTTACCGCGTAAACGACGAGCGATTTCAGTCGCAAGGCGACCTAAAGTTTTGCCAGAAGCATCAACAACATACCAGTCGTGTTGAACTTCAGCAGGCTTAGCGCTGAGAGTTTTCATTAACCACTACCTATTATAGTTGGTTTGAGCAAGGAATCGCCCAAACAAAAGGAGACCGAATTCTATATGAATTTCTAAAACCATACAAGAACAATTCATTGTTAATGTCATATTTTGCTGCAATGTGACTGATTTTGTAACTATATAACCGTTAATTTTGAGCTACATTTTTTGGCTTGAGAGGCGGTGGTATTTGACCTATTATTTTTGAATCAATTATTTGAAATAAATAGAAGTATTTACCTCTTCTTTTGGGGAATTTGATGAATTTATCGTTTTCTACAAAAATTGTTGTAGTTGTCATATTAATAGGTGTTAGTTCTACACAAGCGAACGCACGACGTTTATATAAATGGGTCGATCAGGGGAGTGTGACCAATTATTCAGAATTTCAACCTAAAGAGGGGGAAAGTCGTAAAGTTGAAGTCTTGGAAAGTCGTGGCGAGCATGTTGATCCCGCCATGATGGTGACTGCTGAAATGAAAGCGATTGAAATTCCTGATGATCAGACGAACCCTTTAGCTCAATCACCAAGTTCGTCGGTTCAGCCAAATCCTCAAGTACATCAACAATCATCGCAGACTGTGGTAAAACAAGGTGCAATCGCTTCTCCTTATACTTCTCATCCAGTAAATACAGCTCCATTACCAGAGAAGAAAGAACCACAACTCGTACAGCAGCCGCAACCTATAGACAAAAAAGAGCCGATTGCAAATCCATTTGTAGAGAAGCCGAGTAGTGCTGTGGTTGTTGCGGTAGAAAAGAAACAAGAGATAGCGGTTGTTCAACCTGAGAAAAAGGTACAACCAAAAATTAACCCGTGGACTCGTCAAGTTGAATTTGTGCCTTCTAATCTAGTGCCTGAAAATTTGCCTAAAACGAAAAAGCCTTAAAAATTTTAAATTGTTCAGTATTTTAATTTTATTCTCTTTGTTTATTGTTTCTTATGTAGGAGGGGCGTGCTGAGCGAGAGTAGAATTTGATGAATAATTATTTCAAGTGCTTCATCAGCGTTATGTTGGGCATCTAATCGCTCTAATGTTATTCCTATTTATTTTCTTTATTCGTATTTAAATTTTATTTTTATAGTTTATGTTGTTGTATTTGTTGATAAAAATAAATTTATTGTTTGTCAGCTTGTAAATTTTACTTCATATTTTTTCAAAAACTTTTGCTTATATGTTTAGTGGATTGTTTTTTATTGGTGTTGGTTTGTCTATTGGATATTTAGCCAATCTTATGGGTATACATTTGCAAAACTTTCTAAATAAAAAACTTTCGGTAAACTATAATGTAATACTTAAATTAGAATTGGTGAGTCATGTTGCCTTTGTATGTCACTTCTGGCGAGCCAGCTGGAATTGGACCAGATATTTGTCTAAGTCTAGCAAACCGTGTTGATGAGCGACCGATCGTTATTCTGGCTGATATCCAGATGTTGCAACAGCGCGCCAAACAGTTAAATATTGATGTTGAACTCATTCCATTTCAAGGCGAGAAAAAGTCGAATTTAGCAGGGCAGCTTTTCGTTGAGCATGTGCCTTTAGCAAAACCTGTTATTCTAGGTCAGTTAGATTCAGCCAATGCAGCTTATGTGTTAGAGCAATTACGCCGTTCAGCTGACTATGCCTTGTCAGGGCGGAGTGTAGGGGTTGCTACAGCGCCAGTGCAAAAGTCGATTATTAATAATGCAGGCATTCTATTTAGTGGACATACTGAGTATTACCAAGAGTTTGCAAGTGTGGATCGTGTGGTAATGATGTTGGCGACTAAAACATTGCGTGTTGCGTTGGCAACCACACATTTACCGTTGCGGGATGTACCTGATGCGATTACTAAAGAGCGTTTGCATCAAGTGATTGATATTCTGATTCAAGACTTAAAAAGCAAATTTAAAATCGCACAACCACGCATTCTAGTCTGTGGCTTAAATCCACATGCAGGTGAAGATGGTTATTTAGGTCGAGAAGAAATCGACGTGATTAATCCAGTGCTAGAAAGCTATCGTGCACAAGGTATAGGGATGAGTCTCTGTTTGCCTGCAGATACCTTATTTACCCCAGAAAATCTAAAAGATGCGGATGCTGTTTTAGCAATGTATCACGATCAAGGTTTACCTGTGTTAAAATCACAAGGCTTTGGTGAAGCAGTAAACATTACATTAGGCTTGCCATTTATTCGAACTTCGGTCGATCATGGTACAGCACTTTCTCTTGCAGGCACTGGACAGGCAAAAGCATCAAGTTTGCATGTTGCAGTGGATTTAGCACTTGATTTAGCCCGTCAGTAATGGGCGGGTAAATTATTCACGTTGGAATTATTATGTATCAAATTAATGCCCTAAACCCTAAAGATGAAGGGCATCAGGCTCGAAAACGTTTTGGTCAAAACTTTTTACATGATCAACGTGTGATTGCCAAAATTGTACGTTCAGTGAATCCGCGTGCGGGCGAGAATATTGTCGAAATCGGACCGGGTTTAGCCGCATTGACTTCACCTTTAATTGGCGAGTGTGACGCTCTGACTGTGGTTGAACTTGACCGTGATTTAGCAGCAGGTTTACCAGGTCGTGTGCCACATCCTGAACGTCTAACCATTATCGAAGCTGATGCATTAAAATACGATTTCACGCAATTATTTCAAGACGGTCATCCACTTCGTGTCGTTGGTAATCTGCCTTATAACATTTCTACGCCTTTGTTGTTCCATCTCTTGGAGTTTGGCGACAAAGTTAAAGACATGCATTTCATGTTGCAAAAGGAAGTGGTTGATCGTATTACGGCTGTACCCAATACGAAAGAATATGGTCGTTTATCGGTGATGATCCAGTATTACTGTAAACCAACTTTCTTATTTGAAGTGCCACCAGGTTCATTTAATCCGCCACCAAAAGTGACATCAGCCGTATTTCGTTTGGAACCTTATGACGTTAAACCGATCGTAGCAAAAGATGAAAAGGCATTAGCTCGCTTGGTTGGACATGTTTTTACCCAGCGTCGTAAAACTTTACGCAATAGCTTAAAAGGTATGTTGGCTGAAGATGGTTTTGAAAAAGCTGGTGTTGATCCGATGGCACGACCAGAAACCTTGAGTTTGGCTGATTTTGTCGCACTTTCTGATCAGATGGTGTCTTAATGTCTAAACGCTATAACTATGTCATTGGTGATGTGCAAGGCTGTTTCGAGGCATTAAAAGCATTATTGAAAGAAATACGTTTTGACCCAGACCAAGACTTTTTATGGTTTGCGGGTGATTTGGTTGCACGTGGCGAAAATTCGGTCGGTGCATTGCGCTTTATTAAAAAACTGGCTGATCGTGGCGCTGCTGCAACTGTACTGGGTAATCATGACCTGACCTTGATTGCTTGCGCCCGTGGATTTAAGAAAGCCAAAGCCAAAGATCGTACTCAGGACGTGATCGATGCGATTGATGGCGATGAGTTGATTGATTGGCTGCGTAAACAGCCGTTAAGCCTAACCCCAAATGAACAAACTTTGATTACCCATGCAGGTGTTCCATGTATTTGGAATGCAGAAAAAACTATTGCGCTTGCTCAGGAAGTTCAACACGCGGTAGGACATGAGGATTTATCTGTTTTAGATGCATTTTTGGTTGAAATGTATGGTGCTCAACCTGATTTGTGGTCGGATGATTTAACAGGCTCAGCTCGTTTACGTTGTATCACCAACTATTTAACACGTATGCGTTTGACGGATGTTGATGGGCGGCTAGAGTTTGAATTTAAAGATGCGTTAGACGCACCGATGCCAACAGGGTTTAAGCCATGGTTTGAGTTTGAAAGCCAAGCAGCCCAAACCCATCAACTGATCTTTGGGCATTGGGCTGCGTTGCAGGGTAAAACCATTAGCCAGAAAATTCAAAATGTCGATGGTGGTTGTGTTTGGGGGCAACAATTGGTGGCCTATCGTTTAGAAGATCAACAGTTATTTGCGGTTGATAATCCTTTGGTTTAAAGAAAAACTTTATAGGGTATTGACATAATTTTGTGTAGAAACTGTTGAGGTTTAATTATTTTAGGTCGATAAACAACTTCCGACCTGATTGATGAGTTTTGCTTAAACTGACGGTATTTTAAAAAATCAATTCGATTTGAGAGTATCTGTTCTAGTTTAGCAAAGCCCTGACTGTTAGCAGGGATATGATATTGATTGTGAAATATTGTTGTGATGATTAATTCATATTGCCATGTACTGTTTGTTGAGCGTATAGCTTCAATACTTTGAACCGCAAACAACTCTTGGGTGAAACGAGAGGGAACTGTATGTAATGTGAGTTTATTAACAGATTCAGTGGTCAAATCTTGAAAATCATGTTGATCAGTATCCGCAATCAATTGAATGATGCGCTTAGATTTGGGTAAAAAACAAAATTCTACTTTTGTACCAATCCATGCTGGATCAGCATAAAATTGAGTGTAATTTGAATTGGTAAAATAAATATTTCTAAATAATAGATTTAAATGAACAGACGTATCCGTGATGACTTCATTTGTTTCGTCCAATTGTAGGGTTAAAGTATGCAATGTAGGTTTAAAAAACTGTTTTGATGGAATTTGAACATCAATAATTGTTGCTGTTGCTTTTATATATTCTCGTTTGTTTAAATCCTGAACTAATGCTGGGTCAATAAAATATTTTTCAAATGAAAAAAAGGGGATGCGATAATCGCTGAATTTATATCCCATTGGAAATGTAATTGCATAAATACAGATCAAAGCAAAATAGCCCCAATGTAGTTGATAGGGTTGACCTCTTACCCAGCCTAACAGATAGAGAAAGACTATAAACAAAAGACAAAAAGTGATAAAAAATACAAAATAAGCAACAAGAGCTTTGCTTTTATATTTAATAGTGGGGCGAAGGCGGTCTGCTAATTCAGAACGTGACTGAGCTTTTAATATTTGCATGATTTTAAAATCTTTTTATTTTTGCCGAAAGCAATAAATCATATCATTTGATTCATGAAACTGTCATGTGCTGATCATTAAAGTGTCAAAAAATACTTATAAGCTAAAAGCATGAAAATAACGACACAAATGGATGGCGATATGCAAAGTACATACGCGACATCTCTATTAAAGCAAGAACCGTTTCCAGAAAGTTTTAAGTTTTATTTTAAAAGGAAACAACTTAAAAATAAACAAAATGAATTGGCTGAACTTCGTGATTTAGTTCGTCCACGTTTAAGAATTGCAATCGTCACTGAAACATGGCCACCTGAAATTAATGGTGTAGCATTATCTATGATGCAATTATGTCAGGGGCTACAGCGGCTTGGACATAAAATTCTATTGGTCAGACCTATACAAAAAGCGATTTGTACAGAATTTTTGCCTGAACAAGAATGCTTGGTGATGTCTCAGCCTATTCCAAAATACCCAAGTGTTCAATTTGGTTGGCCACAATATCTTAAAGTCTCTAAAGCATTTGAACAGTTCGCACCTGACGTGGTGCATATAGTGACTGAAGGTCCATTAGGTTTAACAGCGCTACAAGCTGCAAAGTCAAAAAAAATCGCAGTATCGAGTGGATTCCATTCAGCTTTCCAAGATTTTAGCCGTTTCTTTGACTTGGCTTTTTTAGTCAAACCGATTCAACGTTACTTAACATGGTTCCATAATAGTACAGATGTCACGTGTGTACCCAGTCAATACACGGAACAAGCACTACGTGGATTTGGTGTGACTTGTCCTTTAGTTGTTGTTGGACGGGGTGTTGATACTGCGAAGTTTTCCCCAAAACATCGTTCACAGCAATTACGCCAACAATGGGGTGTAGATGCTGATACCCGTGTAATGCTGTATGTCGGACGTTTATCACCAGAAAAGGAAGTGGATGTATTAATCAAAGGCTTCCATGCATTACAGGCACAACAAGGTACAAATATTAAGTTTTTGATTGTCGGGGATGGGCCTGATCGCGTTCGGTTGAGCAAATTGACAACATCTCATGATGTGATTTTTACAGGAAGCCTGAGCGGTCGTGAACTTGCAATGGCTTACGCAAGCGCAGATGTATTTACCTTTGCAAGCCAAGCAGACACTTTTGGTAATGTGGTTTTAGAGGCAATAGCGAGTGGTTTACCTGTGATTGCCTATGATTATGTGTGCGCGCATCAGCATGTTAAGCAAGGCGTGACAGGGTGGTTGACGCCACTCGGACAGACTGATGCATTAATTCAATCCATTTGCGATCTTCCTGAATTGCCACAATTGAGGCAAATGGGGCAAATGGCGAGTGAAAGTGTGCAAGAAACCAGTTGGCAGTTTCCTGTACAACAATTAGAACAAGCACTTTATCAGGTAGTGAAGGAACCTCTTATGAACTCTACCTAAAGTATCCTCAGAAAGGAGAAAAGTATGAAATTTCAAAATGCAAAAATAAAAATGCTCGATTTAGATCTAAAAGGGTGTGTATACCTTAATCATCTCTCCCAGTCACAACGCATTGCCTTATTTTTTAAAACGATTAGTCGTTTGGGTGATGGACCATTTTGGTATGCCATGTTGTTATCAGTATGGATCGCACAAGGTTTGGCATACGGTTTGCAAATTCTATATTTGCTCGTTGCAGGTTCTGTTGGTACAGGGATTTATAAGTTTTTAAAACATAAAACGACTCGACCACGCCCTTATCAAGTTCACCAAGTGATTGTACTGGGCGAGCGACCATTGGATCATTTTAGTTTCCCATCAGGTCATACTTTGCATGCGGTCATGGTTACCATTACATTAGGCTATATCCAACCGTTGTTATTAATTTTGATGTTGCCATTTACGATTCTGGTTGCATTGTCCCGCATGATTTTAGGATTACATTATCCAAGTGATGTGATTGTGGGTGCTGTGATTGGTGCATCCGTTGCTAGCTGTATTATTTTGTTGGCACCAAGCTTCAATATCATTCTTTAAATAATTTAACGGGTTTTAATGATAGAAGACTATTTTTTAAATCTTGGGATTTGTTAAAGTACGCTCAATCACAAACTGTTAATTAGGTTATCAAATGGGCTTACGTTGGACAGATACGATTGATATCGCAATCGAACTTACTGAAGCACACCCAGATGTAGATCCTCAATGGATTCGTTTTACTGATTTACATGCTTGGGTTTGTGCTTTACCAGACTTTAATGATGACCCAAATAAGTCGACTGAAGGTTTGCTTGAAGCGATTCAAATGGCTTGGTTGGATGAAGTTCGTTAAAAAAACATCAGAAATCACTGAACTTTTACAGATTCAAGCTGATTATTAGCGATGACATCGGTATAATGCGGCAAATTTTTTAGTTTACACCATAAATAGGAGTCAATCATGGCGATTGAACGTACTTTATCTATCGTAAAACCAGATGCAGTTTCTAAAAACCACATTGGTGACATTTTTGCTCGTTTTGAAAAAGCGGGTTTAAAAATTGTTGCGACTAAAATGAAACACCTTTCTCAAGCTGATGCTGAAGGTTTCTATGCTGAGCACAAAGAACGTGGTTTCTTTGGTGACTTAGTTGCATTCATGACTTCTGGTCCAGTTGTTGTTTCAGTTCTTGAAGGCGAAAACGCAGTTCTTGCTCACCGTGAAATCTTAGGTGCTACAAACCCTAAAGAAGCGGCTCCAGGTACAATTCGCGCTGACTTCGCTGTAAGCATCGATGAAAATGCTGCTCACGGTTCTGACTCAGTTGCTTCTGCTGAGCGTGAAATCGCTTACTTCTTTGCTGATAACGAGATCTGCCCACGCACTCGTTAATCCAAAGTATTCAAGCCAGATAAGTGGTATACTACTTATCTGGTTTTTTATTTTTTATAGATTGAGTTGTGTGAAAACTGCACAGCATTTTCTAGCGCTGATATCGTTTAGGTAAATATACATGAGTTCTGTAGTGGTCGTTTCATCTGAGAATGTCGATGAAAAACAACAGTCTTTAACTACGTCTGTCGTTCAAGCTGCCGATAAGAAAGTAAATTTACTTGGCATGTCTAGAGCTGAATTAGAAAAGTTCTTTGAAGACTTAGGCGAAAAGAAGTTTCGTGCGAGTCAAGTCATGAAATGGATACATCAGTTTTTCGTCACTGATTTTGCTGAGATGAGTAATATTTCAGGCAAGTTACGTGAAAAATTAGAAAAGATTTGTGAAGTTAAAGCGCCTGAAGTGGTACACCGTAATTATTCTAAAGATGGTACGCGTAAGTGGGTGTTCCGTGTTGGTGAAGGTGAAGGCTCTTTAGTCGAGACGGTACTGATTCCTGCAGAAGATAAAACAGGTGCACGTAAAACCTTGTGTATTTCATCACAAGTGGGTTGTGCACTGGATTGTTCATTCTGTTCGACGGGTAAGCAAGGTTTTCAGCGTGATCTGACGCCAGCAGAAATCATCGGTCAGTTATGGATGGCAAATTATTCTTATATGGAAGATGTGCCTGTTGCTGAGCGAGAACGTACCGTGACCAATGTGGTCATGATGGGTATGGGTGAACCTTTACTTAATTACGATGCAGTACTCAGCTCAATGCAGTTAATGTTAGATGATTTTGCCTACGGAATGTCTAAACGCCGTGTGACCTTATCAACATCTGGTGTTGTTCCGAAAATTGACCAATTGGCACAAGATATTGATGTTGCATTGGCAATTTCACTGCATGCACCAAATGATGAACTTCGTAATGAACTTGTTCCAATTAATAAAAAATATCCATTACAGCAACTTATTGCTGCGTGCCAACGTTATTTAGCTAAAGATGGTAATGAAAGCTCACGTCGCCATGTCACGATTGAATATGTGATGTTGGAGGGTGTAAATGATCACCCTGAGCATGCACAACAGTTATTAAAATTATTGAAAAACTTGCCAAGTAAAATCAATCTGATTCCATTTAATCCATTTCCACATGCACCTTATGGGCGTTCAAGTCGTAATCGAATTATTGCATTCCAAAAAACTTTGTCTGACGCCGGATTTGTGTGTACGATTCGTCAGACACGTGGCGATGATATCGATGCTGCATGTGGTCAATTGGTAGGACAGGTTGCTGACCGTACGCGTCGTGCGGAACAGTGGAAGAAGAAAGTGGCGCAACGACAAGAAATTTTGCGCACACAAGGATAAAACTTGGGGATATAGCGTTGAATACAACTCGACTAAAAACGATTATAGTGCCAACTGTTGTGTTTACAGTACTAGGGTTAACTGCTTGCCAATCTGCTACAGGATTAAAAAAAGATCCAGAAAAGGCAGTGCAAGTTCGTTCTCAACTGGCTGCTGAATATATTCGTACAGGTGATTTGGATTCCGCTAAACGTTCTCTTGATCAAGCTTTAAATATTGATTCGCGTGATGCAAACGCCAATATGATGATGGGGATTCTACTGCAACAAGAAGGCAGTAAGTCCAATATGGAAAAAGCAGATGCTTATTTTAAGCGTGCGATTTCTTCAGAACCAGATAATGCACAAGCTCGTAATAATTACGGTACATATTTGTATCAAATGCAACGTTATAATGAAGCGATTGAGCAATTTACCCGTGCAGGTGCAACCTTAGGTTATGAACAGCGATTTCAATCGTTGGAAAACTTAGGGCGAATCTATTTAAAGTTAGGCGATGTTGCGAATGCTGAAAAAGCATTCAAACAAGCGCTACAAGCAAATCGTAACGCAACTATTTCAATGTTAGAGTTGGCAGAAATTTTCTATTTGCAACAGAATAATAGAGATGCATCGCAACTATACGAACAGTATGTTCGTAATGTGGGGCAAAAAAACCAAGGTGCGCGTGCACTTTGGATTGGTATACGCATTGCTCGATCGAGTGCGGATCAATTAGGAATGCAAGTGTTAGTGAATCAATTACGAGCATTATTTCCTGATAGTCCAGAATATCAACGTTATTTGCAATTACAGTACAGTACTGAGGCCGTATGGAAATAAATCCAAATTCACATCAGCCAACTGGCTCAACCTCGCCATCGTCAACGTTAGGAAATATTCAACGACCTGGTGAGTATTTGCGTCAAATTCGTATTGCACAAAAGAAAGAACTTGAAGAAATTGCAAGCGTATTGAATATGCCCGTTAAAACATTAACGGCATTAGAGCAAGATGATTATAAATCATTACCTGAGGCGACCTTTATCAAAGGTTACTATCGAGCTTATGCAAAATATTTACATGCAGACGCAAGTGTGATTATTCAGCGTTTTGATGAAATTTATGTTAATGATACTGGCCTTAAAGCAAACCATGCCTTGAATAATTCTCCTATCAAGATCATGGGTAAACTATCTGGTTCGAAAAGTGTACGTAACCGTAAATGGTTGAAGCGTATTGCTATTTTAGCTGCTGTTTTAGTTTTGGGTTGGTTGGCAGTGATGGCTGTACAAAATTGGACATCTAGCCACAAAGATGATGAAGTTGAAGCGCCTAAAGCAAAAAGTTCTGATGTCGAAATTATACCGATGGGAACCACAACGAACCCAACTTCTGGCGATCAGTTAGTTTTGAACTTTAGTCGACCAACATCTGTGCATATTGTTGATGCAACAGGTAAAGTATTGGCAACAGGTCGTCAAGCATCTACGTTAACTTTGAGTGGTGAATCACCATTCCAAATTCGTTTAGATGATGCAACAGCTGTATCCTTGACCTTGAATCAGGAGCAAATATCTTTGTCTCCATATACGGTTAATGGAAAAGCAGAATTCCGTTTGTCTCGTTAATGCCAAAGAGTAGAGCTATACGATGATTGTGAATCCAATTAAACGCCGTCCGACACGTAAAATTCGTGTTGGTTCAGTGTATGTCGGTGGTGATGCCCCGATCAGTGTTCAAAGTATGACCAATACTGAAACCTGTGATGTGGATGCAACTGTAGCGCAAATCCAGCGCTGTGCAGATGCAGGTGCGGATATCATGCGTGTTTCTGTACCGTCAATGGAAGCAGCAGAAGCTTTTGGGGCAATTCGAAAACGAGTCTCTGTACCATTAGTTGCCGATATTCACTTTGATCATCGTATTGCTTTAGCAGTTGCGGACTATGGCGCAGATTGTTTGCGCATTAATCCAGGCAATATTGGTTCGGATCAGAAAGTACGTGAAGTTGTTGCTGCGGCAAAACATCATGGTATTTCCATTCGTATCGGTGTGAATGCAGGATCATTGGAAAAAGATTTACAAGTGAAATATGGTGAGCCAACAGGACAAGCTTTGCTTGAATCTGCAATGCGTCATATTGATATTCTAGATCGTTTAGATTTTCATGAGTTCAAAGTCAGCGTCAAAGCATCAAACGTGTTTTTAACCATGGACGCCTATCGTTTGCTGTCTCAACAGATAGATAATCCACTGCATCTTGGTGTGACTGAAGCAGGTATTTACCGTACGGGTACAGTCAAATCAGCAATTGCCCTGGGCGGACTGTTGATGGAAGGCATTGGCGATACCATGCGTATTTCGCTCGCGGCTGAACCTGAGGATGAAATTAAAATCGGTTTTGATATTTTAAAATCGTTGGGCTTACGCTCAAATGGGATTAACTTTATTGCTTGCCCAAGCTGTTCACGTCAGGAATTTAATGTGATTCAAGTGATGCAGGCTTTGGAAGAGCGTTTAGAAGATATCCGTACACCGATGGATTTATCTGTGATTGGATGTAAAGTGAATGGTCCTGGTGAAGCTAAAGAGGCGGATATCGGTATCGTTGGCGCATCACCACGTTCACTGGTCTATCGTAATGGTGAAAAAAGTCATTTAATTGACACAAATCAGTTGGTTGATGAAATTGAAACAATGGTTCGTCAACGTGTTCAAGAGCTTGAAGAAGCTAAATCTAAAGAAATTATTCGTAGTTCATCATGAGTTCAATTGTCGCGATCAAAGGTTTTAATGACACCCTTCCAACACAAACTGCTGCTTGGAGAAGTCTGGAACAACAATTAGCATCTTTAATGGATGCTTATGGCTATCAACAAATCCGTTTACCGATCGTTGAACAAACGGGTTTGTTTAAGCGTGCCATTGGTGATGCAACCGATATCGTTGAAAAGGAAATGTATACCTTTTTTGATAAAGGTACTCCGCCTGAATCGCTAACTTTGCGTCCAGAAGGTACGGCTGGATGTGTGCGTGCGATGTTGGAACATAACTTATTGCGTGGCGCAACACCGCGTGTTTGGTATGTGGGTCCAATGTTCCGCTATGAAAAGCCACAAAAAGGTCGCTATCGCCAGTTCCATCAATTTGGTGTTGAAACTTTTGGTGTGGCAACGCCAGATATTGATGCAGAAATCATTTTAATGACGGCTCGCCTATGGAAACGTATGGGTGTAGCAGCAAATGTTCGTCTAGAACTCAATACTTTAGGTGAGACGGATGAGCGTGCGGAATATCGTGCTGCTTTGGTTGAGTTTTTAAATCAGCACAAAGATGCATTAGATGAAGACTCACAACGCCGTTTAAGTACTAATCCATTACGTATTTTAGACTCTAAAATTGAATCAACACAAAAGATTTTAGAAAATGCACCAAAGTTGCATGATTTCTTAAAAGAAGATTCGATCAATCATTTCCAACAGTTACAACAGTACCTCACTGATGCAGGCGTTGAGTTTGTAATTAATCAGAAGTTAGTGCGTGGTTTGGACTACTACAACAAAACTGTATTTGAATGGACGACAACCATGTTGGGTTCACAAGGAACGGTTTGTGCAGGCGGTCGTTACGATGGCTTGGTAGGACAACTGAAAGGTAAAGCAGATCAATCTGTACCTGCAGTTGGTTTTGCAATGGGTATGGAACGTTTACTGTTGTTGCTTGAGCAGGTTGAACAAGCCCAAGAAGTACGTGATTGTGAAGTTTTCTTATTGGCTGAGCCTGCATTTCAAGCTAAAGCTTTAGTATTAGCAGAACAAATCCGTGACCAGTTAGAAGCAGCAAACAGCTCAATTCGTCTGAAAACAGGTTCACAAGGCAGTATGAAAAGCCAAATGAAAAAGGCTGATCAATCGGGTGCAATCTATGCAGTGATTTTGGGTGAGCGCGAGTGGGAATCACAACAGCTTTTGGTCAAAAAGCTAGCAACGGGTGAGCAGGCGCAGGTCGCTTTAACTGAGCTGACATCTTTTTTTATCGAAAAATTTAAACAATAAATTGCACAATATTTAGGGAAAGGACAATCACATGAGTTTAAGTGATGAAGAACAGCTCGACCAATTAAAGTCTTTTGGCAAAAAATATGGTTCTGCCATGATTAGCGGGATTCTGATTGCCTTGATTGCCTTTTTCGGATGGGAATATTGGCAAAAGAAAAATTTAGCTGAGGCACAGAGCCAAACGGCGAAAGTACAAAAATTGATGGACGAAGCTAAGGCTGCATCAGGTCAACCAAATGCTTTCGCTACAGTATCTGAAGCAGCAGATAAAATTGTGAAAGATGATGCTAACTCGGTTCAGGCGATTCAGACCCAATTTATCTTGGCGAAGCTTGCTTATGATAAACAAGACTATGCTGCAGCTGAAAAAGCATTAAAGAAAGTTGAAAACTCAAAAGTTAAAGATGCGGGTTTGCTGCAAATTGTAAAAATACGTTTAGCGGATTCACAATTAGCACAAAAGAAATATGATGAGGCGCTGAAAACCTTATCAAACGTGACTGAACCAGCGTTTAAAGCAACTGCAGAAGAGTTACGTGGTGATATTTTTGTTGCAAAGAAAGATACTGCATCGGCGCGAAAAGCATATCAAAGTGCTTGGGATAGCCTTATTGAACGTAAACAAGAGCGTCAGCTTTTACAAATTAAACTCGAAAGCGTTGGTATTTTAGTAGATGATCCTGAAATTGAGCGCCCGATCTTAGATACCAAAGTGGATGAGTCTTAATGCAGAACAAACTAAAATTACCTTTGGCAATTGCAATTGCTTCAGCTTTATTAATTGGATGTTCAACCAATAAAGTAAAAGAAGTGAAACCGAATCCGTTGCCAAAAATTACGCAACAGCAAGGCTTAAATCTGGTCTTTTCTCAAAGTGTTTCGTCAACAAATGCAGCAGAAGCTTTGCGCTTGCAGTTAGATACAGATAACGGTGTAATTTTTGCGATTGATCCAGATGGTCAGGTTTCTGCTTATAAAGATAAGCAGCGTCTTTGGAAAAGTAAGGTTACTAAGCAAGAACTCACTGCCGGTGTAGAAGCGGGTGAGGGTATTGTCATTATTGGTAATCGTAAAGGTGAGTTATTTGCTTTAGATCAGGCTACTGGTAGCCAAAAATGGTCTGCCAAATTATCTGGTGCGATTTTGTCTCCTTCACTCATTCAATCGGGACGGGTTATTACGATTGCAAATGACGGGACTGTATTTGCGCATGATGCTGTTACTGGACAGCAGGTGTGGGCATATAAATTACCAAATGTTCAGTTTAGTTTACGTGGTCAACCTGCACCCGTTCGTTTAGATGAACGCACTGTTGTTGTTGCATCCGCGAATGCTTATGTTTATGCATTGGATGTAATTAGTGGCGTGCCGCGTTTCCAACGTCGAGTTGCAGTAAGTGATGGTCGTTCGGATATTCAACGTCTGATTGATGTTGTCGGTGACCCAGTTGTTGCAGGCCAATATCTGGTAACAACCAGTTTCCAAGGACAAGTCACAACTACTGATCTTGCAACACAGCGTGTGGTGTGGAGTGAGGAAGCAAGTAGTACCAATAGCGCTGAAGTTTCAGGTGATAAAGTTTTTATCTCGACTGCAGATGGAAAATTGAAAGCTTATAATTTAGCGACAGGCGAACTTCTTTGGCAGAATGAGGAATTACTTAACCGTCAATTGAGTAATCCTGTGATGCTTGGACAGAACCTTGTGGTTGGCGATTTAGATGGAGTTATTCATTTGATTGATCCAAATACAGGGAAGTTGATTGGTCGTGCGAAAACCAGTGGTGAAGTCCGTTCACTGCGTGTAATTGATAATCAGCTTTACGTTGCAACTCGAAAAGGTGCATTAAGCATTTGGCAGAATCGTTAATTTTGCCTTAGCTTGTGGTAAAATGTTTAATTAGCAAATGCTAATAAAAGAATGATCGGGGTATTTGTTTGAACAAAACCCCGAATTTTTATTGTGATTATTTGATCACCAAAATCTTCCATACTGTTTCTGATACGATGTCATCAACGATGGCTCGTCTGAATTAAGGTTAATTTATGAAACCCGTTATCGCGCTTATTGGTCGTCCAAACGTCGGAAAATCAACGCTATTTAACCAAATCACTAAAAGTCGTGATGCTTTGGTTGCTGACTTCGCTGGTTTAACTCGTGACCGCAAATATGGCGATGCGGTGTATCAAAATAAATCATTTATTGTCGTTGATACGGGCGGTATTGGTGAGAATGAAGGTGGTATTGACTCATACATGGCGGAGCAGTCAAAAACTGCCATCCATGAAGCAGACATTATTGTTTTTGTTGTGGATGCGCGTGCAGGTTTGTTGGCATCAGATGAACAGATTGCTCGTGAATTACGTACCTTAGGTAAGAAAGTCTATTTAGTTGCCAATAAGGTTGATGGTGTTCATGCAGAAGCCGCGCTAGTTGAATTCTATAAACTTGGTATGGGAGAACCTATTCAAGTTGCAGCCAGCCATGGTCGTGGTGTACAGCAAATGCTTGAGGAAGTATTAGCTGAAGTGCCAGAAGATGAAAATCCTGAAGAACATAACAAAAATACAGGTTTGCGTTTGGCGATTATTGGTCGTCCAAACGTGGGTAAGTCGACTTTAGTCAACCGCTTGCTTGGCGAAGAGCGTGTAGTTGCATTTGACCAGCCTGGTACTACGCGTGACTCAATTTATATTCCTTATGAGCGTGATGGTCGTCAATATACGTTGATTGATACCGCTGGCGTACGTCGTAAAGGTAAAGTTGATGAAATGATTGAGAAGTTCTCAATCGTGAAAACATTACAAGCGATCAAAGATGCTCACGTGATTGTTGTTGTGCTCGATGCGCGTGAAGGGGTCGTTGAGCAAGATCTACATTTAATTGGTTATGCATTAGAAGCTGGTCGTGCCATGGTGATTGCCATTAATAAATGGGACAACATGACCGAATATGATCGTAAGCAATGTAAGCTTGATGTTGATCGTCGTTTTGACTTTATTCCTTGGGCGAAAGTACATTTAATCTCTGCATTACATGGAACTGGTGTGGGTGATTTATACCCAACTATCCATCGTGCTTATGATTCATCGCATTTAAAAGTTTCACCAGCAAAATTAACGCAGATTTTGAATGACGCGACTGACGCGCATCAACCACCTATGATTAGTGGTAAGCGTATTAAAATGCGTTATGCACATATGGGCGGACAAAATCCACCAACAATCGTGGTTCACGGTAACAAAGTGGATAAAACCCCTGCTGATTACCGTCGCTATTTGGAAAATGTGTTCCGTAAAGTGTACAAGCTTGAAGGTACACCTGTGCGTATTGATTTTAAAACCTCAGAAAACCCATTTGAAGGTCGTAAATCTCAAGTTGATGAGCGTGTTGCAGCACGTAAACGTCGTTATGTACAGAAGTTTAAAAAGGCTGAGAAAAAATTCAAGCGTTAAGCTGATTTTGATATCAAAAGCCCAAACGTTACGTTGGGCTTTTTTTATAAGAGATGATAGGGATGGCTGCACGAATTATTCAGATCCATGTTCAAGCATTGGCTTCACTTCTTGAACGAGATAAAGCAGATTTCTCAGATTTTAGATCGTTTAATGATTATCAAAAACAACAGATCAAAGCCTATCGCAATCAACTTTTGGCAGATCAATTAAATTGTTTAACTAAGGATTTACAGTTTTCAAAACATGAATATGGCAAGCCATTTTTAAGCTCTCATACCTTGGAATTTAACCATTCACATAGTCAGCAATACTATGCTTTGGCGATGAGTGAACGTATGAAAGAGATTGGTGTTGATGTGGAAGAGCTGGATCGTAAAGTCCGTTTTGATGCCTTGGCTCAACATGCCTTTCATCCTGAAGAATATCAAACTTGGCAGCAACAAGATCAAGATCCGGAATATTGGCTACGTGTATGGACCACTAAAGAGGCGGTTTTAAAGGCATCAGGTTTTGGAATTAGACTGGATTTAAATAGTCTAAATACACAAGTTCATCCATCAAATGATGGTGGAATGTGTACTCATCCTTTGATTGGAACATTTGCTTATCAAAATTTTGTTTTAAATCAGAAGATCGTGCTGACTATCGCATGGCGTGCAGAGCAGTCTTGTCGCGGATTTCAGTTTCCACAGATTCAAATTATTCAACATTGATAAATGAAGAACGTACAACCCCATGCTCTAATCTTAATCAAAAAAGCCAGCATTATGCTGGCTTTTTTGATTTGAACTTTACGATGATTTAGATTTAAGGAATTTCTTCTTCATCAAATTCAGGTTTAACTTGGACAATAAAATCTTGACGATTTAAACCACGCCATAAAGCAAATGCAGTACCAATATAAATAGATGAGTACGTACCGATAAAGACACCTACACACATAGCAATTGAGAACCAATGTAAACCATCACCTCCCCAGAACATCATGGCAAGAACCACAAGTAATAGAGTCATTGAGGTATGGATTGTACGACGCAAGGTCTCTGTTAATGCGATATCTACAATTTCACGTGGTGTTGCTCCACGAATTTTACGGAAGTTCTCACGGATACGATCCGATACAACGATATTATCGTTGAGTGAGAAACCCATTACCGCAAGTATTGCTGCAAGCACGGTTAAATCAAATTGCCATTGGAACAATGCAAACGTTCCGATGATAATTACAATATCGTGAAATAATGAAATTACGGCACCCATTGCAAGTTTAAACTCGAAACGAATGGTGACGTAGATCAGCATTAAGATCAAAGCAAGTGCAAGCGCACCTGCAGAGCGGATATAAAGCTCATTACCTACTTGACCGCCAACAGAGTCAACTTTATGAACTTCTGCTTGGTTATTTGGCAATTGGACTGCTTTAGTGATGGTATCGTTTAGATCTTCAACTTTAAGATCTTCTTGCACTGGCATACGTACAATCAGGTCTTTATTACTTCCTAATGTTTGTACAACGGCATCTTTAAAGCCTGCTTTATCGAGTGCTTGAGCAACTTGAGCTGGTTGAACTGCTTGTTTATAGTTCAACTCGGCAGACACACCACCTGTAAAGTCCAAACCGAGGTTTAAGCCTTTGGTCACAATAAAGAAAACACTCGCAAGGGTAATCAAGATTGAGAAGATTGCAGCAGGCTTAGCAATCTTCATAAATGGAATGATTTTTAGATCATCTGGGCGACCGTATTGTTTTGAGTCTTGTTGAGTCAGATCAGTCATGTGAATCTCCTTAAATACTCAACTTAGTCAAATTACGGCGTTTGCCATAAATGAGCTGTACGACAGCACGTGTCACAGTAATCGCAGTAAACATTGAACATACGATACCGATCATCAAGGTAACCGCAAAGCCTTTGATTGGGCCAGTACCAATCGCAAACAAGATAAATGCCACGATGAAAGTGGTTAAGTTCGAGTCAAAAATGGTGTTATAGGCCCGATCATAACCCGCGATAATGGCTTGTTTCGGTGATGCACCCCAGAGCATTTCTTCTCGGATACGTTCGCAGATTAGTACGTTGGCATCGACTGCCATACCAATACCAATGACGATCCCCGCAATACCTGGTAAGGTGAGGGAAGCACCAATCCATGACATGAAAGTCAAAATCATGGCAAGGTTGAACACCAAGGCAAAGTTTGCGATTAAGCCAAAGAGACGGAAGAATACGATCATCCAAATCGCAACGAGTAAGAAACCGATTTGAGTTGATAACACACCCTTATCAATATTCTCTTGACCAAGACTTGGACCAACGACACGCTCTTCAACAAAGTACATTGGCGCAGCCAATGCACCAGCACGTAGCATTAATGCAAGTTCAGCAGCTTCTTGAGGTGAGTCAAGACCCGTGATACGGAATTGTGAGCCCAATACAGCTTGAATGGTTGCCGCATTGATGACCACAGATTCTGTATATGGTGTACGAACCTCAGTTTGTGCACCTGTATTTGGATCGGCAACGTAAGAGATTTTTTGTTTATTTTCAATAAACAATACCGCCATACGCTTGCCTACAGCACCACGCGTCGCATCAGCCATCAGCTTACCACCAGCGGTATCTAGGGTGATATTTACTTCAGCACCGCCAGAATCTTGACTAAAACCAGAGCTTGCATTTTGAACACGCTCACCTGTCAAAATACGATTACGTTGTAAAAGAAGTTGACGACCGCTGTCTAGAGATTGGTAAGCAAAAACCTCAGTACCCGGTGGAAGTGGTTGACCATTATATTTGCCAGTGTATTGATCAATATATTGATCATTACTGTCAGCAACTAAACGGAATTCTAAGTTCGCGGTACGACCTAATACACGTTTTGCTTCAGCAGTATCTTGGACACCCGGTAGCTCAACCACGATACGGTTACTACCTTGCGTTTGTACCAATGCTTCTGCTACACCAAGTTCGTTAATACGATTACGTAATGTAGTTAAGTTTTGGTTGACTGCATAAGACTGAATTTCTTGACGACGAGTATCTGTATAATTCAGTTTTAGAGTCGCGCCAGATGTCGTTGCAACGGCTTGTTGAGTAAACTCATTACCGTTACGACGTAAAAAATCTGCCGCGGCATCACGATCTGCATTGTCAGCAAATTGGATCGTAATGGTGTTATTACTTAAAGCAAGGTTATTAAATTTAATTTTGTTGTCACGAAATTGACGACGCAAATCAGTCGCAGATGTTTCCATACGCTGACCAATCGCTTTATCCATGTCGACTTCAAGCAAGAAATGTACACCGCCACGTAAGTCCAAACCGAGTTTCATCGGTTTAGCCCCAATCTTTCGCAACCATTCTGGTGTTGTTGGTGCAAGGTTGAGTGCAACCACATAGTCATCACCTAAGTCACGGCGCAACACTTCTTTGGCTTTTAACTGTGCTTCTGAAGAGTTTAATCGTAATAATGCCGCATTATTGGTGAAGCTATTGTCGTGACTGCTAATGTTGGCAGTTTTTAAAATCTGCTCCGCTTTTTGCACAATGGTTTGATCTATTTTTGTGCCTGCTTTCGCGCCTGAAATTTGGACAGCAGGTTCATCTGGATACAAACTAGGAAGTGCATATAACGTACTGATCACAAGTACCACAAGGATCAGTAAATATTTCCATGCAGGGTAACGCATTCGCTTTCTTCTTAAATGAAAAAGTCGTGCTGAGGCACGACTATCTTATGATTAAAGGTTATTTAGTGTGCCTTCAGGTAATACTGAAATGACACTCGCACGTTGAATTTTTACATCGACACCACGGCTGAGTTCAACTACTGCAAAGTCACCATCAAGTTTGGTGATTTTTCCCATCAAACCGCCAGCAAATACGATTTCACTGCCCACACCTAAGCTTTCGATTAAAGAACGGTGTTCTTTGGCACGTTTCGCTTGAGGTCTCCAGATCAAAAAGTAGAAAATTGCGATAAATACTGCAATCATGACAAATTGCATTGCCATACCGCCAGCAGGTTGAGCTGCCGCAGGAGCAGCGTGAGCAGTAGAAATTAAAAAGCTCATTTCGATTTCCTAAAATTAAAAAGTCAAAAATTAATAATAAATCCCAATTCGTTTTGCAATGTACCTTGTCTTGCGATCAGGCGCAAATCTTGATGCAATTCATTCACATTAGTCTTCAGGGCACGCTGGAACGTCTAAGCCACGACGTGCATAAAAGTCCTGAACATATTCATCAAATGTGCCATTATCCAATGCATCACGCATCCCTTGTGTGAGGCGTTGGTAGTAACGCAAGTTATGGATAGTGCCGAGCATTGATGCCAACATCTCACCACACTTCTCTAAATGATATAAATAGGCACGCGTAAAGTTTTTACAAGTGTAGCAATCACAATGAGGGTCTAAAGGTCCTTTATCATGGCGATATTTACTATTACGGATTCTTACCAGACCATCCGTGACAAAATAATGACCATTACGTGCATTACGGGTTGGCATGACGCAGTCGAACATATCGACACCACGGCGAACTGCCTCAACGATGTCTTCTGGTTTACCAACACCCATCAAATAACGTGGTTTGTCCTGTGGCATTTTGTTTGGTAAATAATCAAGTACTTTGATCATTTCATCTTTGGGTTCACCCACCGATAAGCCACCAATTGCATAGCCATCAAAGCCAACTTCTAATAAACCTTTAAGTGATTCATCACGAAGATCTTCATACATACCGCCTTGAATAATACCGAATAAGGCATTTTTATTCTTAAGCTCATCATGGTGGTGGGTTTTACAACGTTTTGCCCAACGTAAAGACAGTTGCAAAGATTTTTGCGCTTCTTCATGTGTTGCAGGGTAAGGGGTACATTCATCAAAGATCATCACGATATCTGAATTGAGTACATGTTGAATCTCCATTGAAATTTCTGGAGACAAAAACACTTTTGAGCCATCAATAGGAGAGCGGAAGGTAACACCTTCTTCTTTGATTTTACGCATTGCACCCAAGCTAAATACTTGGAAACCGCCTGAATCGGTTAAAATTGGTTTATCCCATTGGATAAACTCGTGTAAACCGCCATGCTCTTTAATCACTTCCAAGCCTGGACGTAAATATAAATGGAAGGTGTTACCTAAGATAATTTGTGCCTGAATTTCTTCAATGTCACGAGGTAACATACCCTTAACCGTACCGTAAGTACCCACTGGCATAAACACAGGTGTTTCAACCACACCATGCTCTAACGTAAGTCGACCACGACGGGCACGTCCCGACTGACCTAATTTTTCAAATTTCATGACACTATCCATCAAGGCGAAAAAACAGTTCGCTGATCAAAAGCGGCTATTTTCCTTGATTATGGCGTGTAGTTCTACTACTAAATGTAGCTAGAAATGAAATTGATAAAATTTTAATTTTCTTTCCGATAATTAAAAAAAGGCATAACCTCAATATTTTTCCAAGAAAAGATATCTTTTGTATAGGTAGACCTTACTTTTCAAGGATGAAAAGTAACAAAAATCCTTTGTAGGGCTGACGGTATATCCATATACAGCAGCCCTACCAGCGGCATCCATGCCGCTTCACGATAGCGAATACCTTATGACGATAAGAGGAGGGCTTTGTTTGATATTTAAAAATTCGGTTTATAGTCAAAATTTTCAGTTGCAAGATTATCCTTAAATGGGCGAATGGCTTTTTTAGATAAGGTTAGGGTGTTAATCAAGTTATTTGGGAATACTTCGATTTGGTTATTAAATAACTCAACATTGCGGTTAAAGATCGTGATTGCTGCACCAACATTTTCGTTTTGCTCCTGAATATCATCCATCATTTTGCTATACAGTGCATCAGCTTTCAGTTCAGGATAGTTTTCCACCACTACATTGAGGCTACGAATCAGTTCCTTACTCATTTTCTCAATCTGTTGTAATTGAGAAATATCGGTATCATTGACATTCAGATTCAGAATTTGTTGGCGTAATTCAGTTACTTTTTCCAAAGTTGATTTTTCAAACTGAGTATATTGATCTAATGTTGCTTCCAATGCCTCTAAAGTCTTTACTTTTTGACGCTCAAAGTTAGCAACTTCTGACCATGCCCGTTTGGTGGCATTAAAATACCGTACGATGTTGTTGCGAATAGAAACGCCCCATACGATCAGCACCACAAAAATTCCCAAAAAAATCAGTAAACCTGTCATCGCTATTCCCCTTATTGTTATCGCTAAATGATTAGCTAATTAAATTCAGCATGAGCTGTTGAAACTTTTGATATTGCGGCATGGTCATGGTACGTAAATGTCCACGTAATGCTGAAATATCATGGATTTCACTACGTTTACTGGCGGTTTGGAAAAGGTTTTGTTCGCCGAGGTAACACAAAATTTGCTCTTCATGATGATAAATTAAATCACCAGTAAAATGTTGAAAAAAATCATGTAGCTTTAAGGTCAAACTCGGGCTAATTTCTTTTGCCAACTGATGTTGATCGACCCCAAAAATATTCAATTCTTGATTAATTAAAATATCGCTGCTTTGCCATGAACTGGTATATGGTTCAAAAAAACGTGAACGTTTATTGCTGACTGCGATTCCTGAAGCAGGTATTTGAAAAATAAAAGCGCCCCATAGATCTTTGTGAATTTCTTTGGCAATTTTCTGATTGCTATTTTCTTCCTGAAAAATGGGTAGTTCACTGACATAGTGATATTGAAACAATAAAACTTGATGTTCTGTCGTACCATCATGCCATGTAGTTGAAGCAAATTGGGTGATTTCGTTAGATTCAGTGCCACGATTAAACAATGGAAAGAATTGCTTTAATTTACTGATCACCAATAATGGTTGTGCTTGAATGGGTAAATAAGCGGGTAGCTGTTGAAATTGCAGACCATAGCGTAAGACGGTCATGCGTTGTTCGAGATATGTAATGACCTGTGTGAGTGGCTCTTTCGGCTCATACAGTAAATACGCTAAAAAGCCAGTCAAAAAGGCAGCGAGAAGGCTAAAGATATACTGAATATGTGGGTGAAAAAAATAGCCAAATACTAATGTGCAGACGCTCACAATGCCTAAAATAAAAGGCAATACATTAAAAAAGCATAAGCTATGATCATCACGCCACGGATGTAAAGCATCCAGCAAATCTTGATCACTATGTGATTTTTGCCCTATATCCCAAAGCCGAGCAATATTGCGGAAAACCTGCGCATTTTTTTTTCGTCTTATATGTAAGGCTTGTTCTACAGTATCGATCGGCATTGTTCTATTTAAATCAGTTGTTTAATTTATCCACTAGCATAGCATCACCATAGCTAAAGAAACGATAGCGTTGTTCAACAGCATGTTGATAAGCCGCTAAAATGTGGTCTCGATTTGATAATGCAGAAACTAGCATCAGCAAAGTTGATTCTGGTAAATGGAAATTAGTAATCAAACGATCTACGATACAGAATTGATAACCTGGATAAATAAAGATTTGCGTATCACCTGTCCAAGCTGCAATTTGTCCTTGATTGGCCTGTGCAGCACTCTCTAAGGCACGGGTCGCAGTTGTTCCCACCGCAATCACTTTATTACCACGTGCCTTGGTCTCTAAGATGAGATCAATCGTGGCTTGTGGTACGTCACACCATTCACTGTGCATAATGTGGTTGCTAATGTCCGTGGTACGAACAGGCATAAAAGTTCCTGCGCCCACATGCAAAGTCACAAACGTTTTTTGCACGCCTTTAGCGGCTAACTTTTCTAATAAGTCTTGGTCGAAATGTAAGCTTGCAGTCGGGGCAGCAACACTGGCAATTTTTTCAGGATCATGAAATACAGTTTGATAACGCTCAGTATCAATCTCTTCGGCTTCACGGTTGAAATATGGTGGAATAGGGAGTTGACCGTATTGATCCAGTACCGACAAAATTGGTTGTGAAAACTTCACCACAAACAGATTTTCATGGCGACCTTGTACGGTGACAGGAACGGCATCTTCACCGATATACAGTTCTGCGCCTGCTTTAGGTGAGTTACTTGATTTGATATGGCAATGTGCGGTGTGGGTGTCCAGCATGCGCTCAACCAGTACTTCGATTGCGCCACCTGTAGCGCGTTTGCCTTTTAAGCGTGCTTTCATGACTTTAGTATCATTCAGTACCAGCAAATCACCTTCTTCAAGTAAATCAATAATATCGGTGAAAACATGATCGTGATACTGACCTTGAGTATCAATATGGAGTAGGCGAGATGCGCTACGACTATCTAGTGGGTAGCGAGCAATAAGTTCATCAGGAAGATCAAATGAAAAGTCGGAGAGTTGCATACATCTAAAACATTGCAAAAAATTGGGTGTAGTATAGTCTTTTTTGTATTTTATCGCTGAGTTCACGTGTTTATAAGCAGAAAAATATCTGAGTGATTTAAAAGTGAGCAATAAGCGATAGTTAGTGTTTGACAATAAAATCAAACAGGTTATGATACGCAACACAAAGCATCGCACTCTTCCCGAGGTGGTGAAATTGGTAGACGCGGCGGACTCAAAATCCGCTGTCAGAGATGACGTGTCGGTTCGAGTCCGACCCTCGGGACCAAGATTCAAAAACCCCAAGCTAGTACTAAAGGCTTGGGGTTTTTTAATGCTTATAATTTTTTAATTAAAAATTATGTTATTAACAATAAAGGATAACATGGAGTTGAATCTTAGATTTTATATTAGAAGCATTTATAATTTTGAATTCTTTAGATATTCTAAATCATAATTGTTTCTAAAGCGTTTAATGTTGATTCTTGGCTTCTTTAAAAAGCAATATTGGCGGCACTTATTATTGGAATTTTCGTAGCTTTTATTTCAGGAATATTATTTTTGAGCGTGGATGCATTGATTGAGATTTATGATGACTTAAAAGTACAGTATGTCCCTAGAAACTAACCCTTATCTTGAAATTTAATTTAAGTTTAAATTTCATGAAAGTTCACGTTTTGTTGCGAATTGGTTCCATAATGGATTGCCTTTTATGTTAAAGTTTGTTAAGAGTAAGTGATGGTTTTGACATTTTTCTTAGTGATTTGTAAATAACCGTATAACGATAATATACGAGAGGCGAGCATGGCTATTCAATTATTAGAATTAGAGCAAGCCGATAAGTTAAGTGCTTGTAAAATTTCGCTTTCTTTAGGCTTGAATTCTGAGCAAAATTTACTTGAACAATTTTTACAGTTTAACCGTAAATTGATGCAAGTAGATACTGCTTTGCTCGCATTCCATCAGGAACCCTACCTTTGGCATTGTTGTGCAGAAAATTTGCAAGCAATTGATATTTCAAAAATTAGTAAAAGTCTAAATACATTATTTGTAAATTGTGATTTGATCGATCAACAACACCCTCAATATCAGTATCAGAGTTTATTGGCCTTTCTAGCGCCATTCAAACGTAAAATACAAACTGCAATTGCAATACACTTAAGGCATCCAGATCAAACTTCATTAGGGTATCTGGTTTTATTTGATGATGTTGCACAAGATTTCAGCGAATTACAAAAACAATTACTTCAAGAGCACTGTATGAGTTTTATGCAGAAACTGGAGTTAAAGGTCAATCATGACGAATTGAAAGAACTATACGAGCAAGAAGCTGCATTAAACTTTAGTAAAACTAAATTCTTTTCGATAATATCTCATGATCTACGAGCACCATTTCATGGTCTATTAGGTTTCTCTGAAATATTGGCAAAAGAGCGTGACACTTTGGATGAATCTAGCATTCAGAATATAGCGGACTATCTTTACGATACTTCTCAGTCGACCTATAACTTGTTGGAAAGTTTATTAAATTGGTCGATGGCTGAAGGTGGGCGCTTTGTTTACCACCCGATGAATTTTAAGCTACGACAGATTACCAATATTGTTACAGATGTTTTAAAAACACTAGCGATCAAGAAAAATATCCAGTTGATCAATGAAGTTGATGAAAATCTTAAAGTTTATGCTGATATGAATATGATCACTTCGGTCATTCAAAATTTAGTCTCGAATGCGCTGAAATTTACTGATGTTGATGGCTCTGGGAAAGTCTATATCCAAGCACAAAACAAAGGGACTTATATTGAGGTTTATGTTAAAGATACGGGTCTGGGCATGACCCAAGAGCAAATCAAAGATTTGTTCCAACCTCGCGTTAAAATGAGCTTTAAAGGCACTGCTGGAGAAAAGGGTGCTGGTTTAGGGTTGAGCTTATGTAAACGATTCGTTGATCTAAATCATGGTGAAATTAGTGTTAGCTCGAATGAGGGTGAGGGCACAATCTTTAAAGTTGTATTGCCTGCTGCAAATGAACCAATAGATTTATGTGTAGAACAGCATAAAAGTAAAGCGAAATTAGCCTAAAGAGATTTTAAAGATAAGCTTGTAACTGATATAACTAATCTAGATGACATCAGTCGAGCCTTTTTATGAATGCCGAACAGCTACAGAAAACTTTAGTCGCCAGTCAATATGCTGAACAAGTTTTAAATTTATATCAAATACAATTAGAACAAGATTATTGCGAAGATCAATTTCTCCAATCACTTTCTACTGAAAGTATTCATGAAAAAGTTCAACAAGCTGTTGCCGATGTAACAGATGAGCACGCTTGGATGAAAGCATTACGTGCTTTGCGTGCCAAGTTGATGTTTCGTTGGATTTGGCAAGATGCTAATCAACTGACCAATGTGGTGACATTAACACGTGAACTTTCAGATTTTGCTGATGCCAGTATTTGCGCTGCAAAGGCTTTTGCATTACCGCCTCTCTTAGCCAAACATGGCGAACCAATGGGTTATTCAGGTCAGCTTCAAGATTTGATCGTGATTGGTATGGGGAAACTGGGGGCGCAGGAACTCAATCTTTCCAGTGATATTGATCTAATTTTTGCCTTTGATGAGCAAGGTGAAACCAATGGTCGTAAATCTATTGATGTACAGCAGTTCTGCATTCTATGGGGGCAGAAGCTGATTTATCTGCTTGATCACATTACTGCAGATGGTTTTGTATTCCGTGTCGATATGCGCTTACGTCCGTGGGGCGATGGTTCAGCTTTAGCGATTAGCCACAGCGGGTTAGAAAAATATTTAAGTCAGCATGGGCGTGAATGGGAACGTTATGCTTGGATTAAAGCACGTGTGATTACAGGTGAGAAAGCTGGCGCAGAACTCATGGAAATGTCGCGTCCATTCGTTTTTCGCCGTTATGTCGATTATTCTGCTTTCGCTGCGATGCGTGAAATGAAAGCGATGATTGAGCGTGAAGTCATGCGCCGTAATATTGAAGATGATATTAAATTGGGTGCGGGTGGCATCCGTGAAATTGAATTTATTGTTCAAGTTTTTCAGTTAATTTACGGAGGCTCGAAACGTGAATTACAAGATCGTCAATGTTTGGTAAGTCTACATCATTTGGGAAATGCTCAATTACTTGACCAACAGGCTGTAATTGATCTTGAAGATGCTTATTTATTTCTAAGACGGATTGAGCACGCGATTCAAGCACTCAATGACCAGCAAACCCAATCTCTGCCGACAGAACCTGAATTAAGACAACGCATGTTAGATACTTTAGGATTTAACGATTGGTCTGCTTTCTTAGCGGTTTTGAATCAAAAACGCGACAAAGTTAAAGTTCAGTTTAAACAACTTATTCAGGAAAAGGAATTTGCTGAGCCTGTAGATGACTTTGTTCAACTTGAGCAAAAACTGAATACTGTATTGGATGATGGTGCAAAGAATCTAATTCAAAACTTTTGGCATGGACAAGCACTAAGAAAAATTCCAGCGAGTGCTTTAGAGCGCTTAAAGAAATTCTGGCCACACTTGATCGAAGCGATTTTACAGTCAGATCAGTCACAAGTTGCTTTGTTGCGATTAATGCCTTTGATTGAATCTGTACTTCGCCGTACTGTGTATTTGGTCATGCTCATGGAAAGCCGTGGTGCTTTACAAAGATTAGTTAAGATGGCGACGGTTAGTCCGTGGATTTGTGAAGAGTTAGCACAATATCCAGTGCTATTAGATGAATTTCTATCGATGGATTTTGGTTTACCGCAGCGTAAAGACTTAGAAGATTCATTACGTCAACAATTATTGCGCATCGAAATTGATCAAGTTGAAGATCAAATGCGGGTTTTGCGTCTATTTAAAAAGAGCAATGTTTTAACTGTTGCTGCAAGCGATGTCTTAGCTGAAAGTCCATTAATGAAAGTGTCAGATGCATTGACGGATATTGCTGAAGTTAGCGTCCAAGCGACTCTTAATTTAGCTTATGAAGCGGTTGCCGAGCGCCATGGCTATCCTTTGGGGAATAATGGTCAGCGCTGCAGTTTAGATAACAAAGGCTTCGCCGTGATTGGATATGGCAAGCTTGGAGGAATCGAATTAGGTTATGGTTCAGACCTAGATCTGGTTTTTATCCATGCTTTTGAAGAGCATAGTGAAACTGATGGTCGTAAAGGCATTAGCGGAGCTGAGTTTGCAATTCGTGTGGCACAAAAGTTTATGTCTTTGATGACGACACAAACCTTAGATGGGCGAGTTTATGAAATTGACACTCGATTACGTCCATCGGGTGAAGCAGGCATGTTAGTCACTAGCTTAAAAGCCTATGAACAATACCAACAAAAAAGTGCGTGGTTATGGGAACATCAAGCCTTAGTTCGTGCGCGCTCAATCGCAGGTGAGGCAGAATTATGTCAGCAGTTTGAAAAAATCCGTTGCCAAATTTTGACCCAAACCCGTGATGAAAATGTTGTACGTGATGAAGTGCTGAAAATGCGTCAAAAAATGAAAGACCATTTAGGATCGTCTTCTGAACAAAAAAAACATGGCATTTTTCATTTAAAACAGGATGCAGGTGGTATCGTTGACATCGAATTTATGGCACAGTATGCAGTGCTTGCATGGGGCGGGACGAATCCAGATCTCGCCCATTATTCTGATAACGTAAGAATTCTTGAAGATGCTGCTCGAGCAGGCTGCTTATCCAGTGAAGATGCCACAGCACTCATCCATGCTTATCTCCGTGAACGAGCTGAGAGCCACCGTTTAGCGCTTGCAAATCAATCTATGCAAGTCAATGCTGCGGATTGGCACGATACCCGAGAGATCGTTTGCAAGTTATGGCAAAGGTTAATTGATCCAACTGCAATAGCATTGGAAAGTGAATGATTGTGTAAAAATTTGGAGTATGTGCCATGAATTTGGCTGATCGTGATGGTTTTATTTGGCAAGATGGAAAATTAGTTGATTGGCGTGATGCAAAAATTCACGTCTTAACACACACATTACATTACAGTATGGGTGTTTTTGAAGGCGTCCGTGCTTATGAAACCCCAAATGGTACAGCAATCTTCCGTTTGCAAGACCACACTAAACGCTTATTAAATTCAGCAAAAATTTATCAAATGAATGTACCATTTGATCAAGCGACTTTAGAGCAGGCACAAATTGATGTCGTGCGTGAAAATAAATTGGTATCAGCTTATTTGCGTCCTCTCATTTGGATTGGCTCTGAGAAACTAGGAATTGCTGCAACAGACAATACCATCCATGCTGCTGTAGCGGCTTGGTCATGGGGTGCATACCTTGGTGAAGAAGCGATGGCACGTGGTATTCGTGTTAAAACATCATCATTTACGCACCACCATCCAAACGTGACGATGTGTAAAGCAAAAGCATGTGGTAACTATACCGTATCGATTTTGGCACACCAAGAAGTTGCGCGTTCAGGTTATGACGAAGCAATGTTACTTGACCCTCAAGGCTTTGTTTGTCAAGGTGCAGGCGAAAACGTATTCTTAATCAAAGATGGTGTTTTGCATACACCTGACTTGGCAGGCGGTGCGTTAGAAGGGATTACCCGTCAAACCGTAATTACCATTGCTAAAGACCTTGGTTATGAAGTTGTTGAGCGTCGTATCACACGTGATGAGTTTTACATCGCTGATGAAGCATTCTTTACCGGTACTGCTGCGGAAGTAACGCCAATTCGTGAATATGATGATCGTGAAATCGGTTGTGGTTCACGTGGCCCGATTACCACTGTTATTCAAAAAACCTTCTTTGATGCAGTACAAGGTCGTAACGATAAATATGCACATTGGTTGACTTACGTAAAATAAGATCAAACCAGATCAATTAAGCGAAGCTCAGGCTTCGCTTTTTTATTGCTGAGCTGTCAATAGATTGCAACTAAATCATCATCAATCTTTCATTGAACTTGATTACGGTGAACTTTAAGTGCAATTAAAACAATAGAGAAGCAATGAAAATTACTGTCGTAGGTGCAGGTTATGTCGGCTTATCCAATGCTTTATTATTTTCAAAACAACATGATGTGATGGTCTTCGATATTGATAAAACACGCGTAAAGAACATTAATCAGCGCGTATCCCCGATGAGTGATACCTGTATTCAAAGCTATTTATCTGAATCTAATCTTGAAGCGACTTGTGATCAAGAACAGGCGTATCAATATGCTAAATTGGTCATTATCGCAACACCCACCAACTACAACCCTGAAACAAATTACTTCGATACATCGAGTATTGAAACCGTTATTCATGATATTCAAAAAATAAATCCTAAAGCGTTGATGCTGATCAAATCTACAGTTCCAGTCGGCTATACCAAGGAACTTTCTAAAAAACTTGCGTTAAAAAATCTGATTTTTTCTCCTGAATTTCTAAGAGAGGGGCAAGCTTTACAAGATAATTTATATCCGTCACGGATTATTGTAGGGGAAAAGTCAAAGAGAGCTGAGAAAATTGCCAAGCTTTACTTGAAAGCAACCATAAAAAAAGATGCGGTACTGTTATGTGTTGACTCAACGGAAGCAGAAGCAATTAAGCTGTTTTCAAATACTTATTTGGCGATGCGAGTGGCTTTTTTTAATGAGTTGGATACCTATTGTCTAAAAAATAAGTTGAGTGCTTTAGATATAATTAAAGGGGTAGGATTAGATCAACGTATTGGTGATCACTATAACAATCCATCCTTTGGTTATGGCGGTTATTGTTTGCCAAAAGATACCAAGCAGCTTTTAGCCAATTATCATGACACACCACAAGAGTTGATTTCGGCAATTATCCGTTCTAACCAGACTCGTAAGCAAGCGATTATTGAAGATATTCTGAGTCGGAATGTCACTTGTGTTGGTATTTATCGACTGACCATGAAAGCCGACTCAGATAATTTTAGAGAATCTGCTGTACATGATGTGCTGAGTGGTTTGGCTGATGCGGGAATCCAAATCGTGATCTATGAACCAACATTGGGTGCAAAAGCGTACCTCGGTCATCCTTTGGTGTCGAGTCTACAAAAATTTAAAGCAATCTCTGATTTGATTATTGTCAATCGTATGGTACCGATGTTTAGTGATGTCATGGAAAAAATATATACACGAGATTTATTTGGAATAAATTAGAGCTGTAATTGTTAAACAAAACTATAAACAATCCTCCTGGTTTGGTGAATTAATAATAATTTTTTTGATAATGCCTATGCTAAGATAGCCCAATATTCAGTGCATATTGTTTTAAAACGCTTGGTACGAAAATCGCAACGCGAAAATAATATCTAAGGCATTAAGGTTATCAGATGGCAGACATTCAACAAGATTCAGCAACTCATGAAGACAATATTATTTTGTGCATGAAATGGGGAACGAAGTACGGTCCAGAATATGTTAATCGTCTCTATAACATGGTCAAACGTCATCTGACTTTACCCTTTAAAATGGTTTGTTTGACAGATCGTAGCGAGGGTATTGATCCAAATGTGCAGTGCTTTCCGATACCGCCTTTGGATTTGCCTGCGGGTAGCCCAGAACGTGGTTGGAACAAACTTTCCACTTTTGAACCAGATTTATATGGTTTAAAAGGTAATGCTTTATTCTTAGACCTTGATGTTGTGATTGTGGATAATATTGACTGCTTTTTTCAAGAGAAAGGCGAGTTTTTAATTATTCATGATTGGAAGCGACCTTGGCGTATCACGGGCAATAGTTCTGTTTATCGGTTTAAATTAGGTAGTTTTCCTGAAATTTTACCGTATTTCCGTGAGCATTTTGATGAGATTCGTCAAAAGTTTCGTAATGAGCAAGCTTATTTATCATGGTTCGTTGATGCACATGGAACTTTGAGTTATTGGAACGAAGATTGGTGTAAAAGTTATAAATATCATTGTTTACAAAAGATTCCATTAGCATATGTGAAGCCGCCAGTAAAACCGAAAGGTGCAAAAATTATTATTTTCCATGGCGAAATTAATCCGCCCGATGCCGTAAATGGTGGTGGTGGTAAATGGTATCGTTATGTATTGCCCTCTGACTGGATTAAAGATGCTTGGCAGTAATTAGATAATCTGTACATTTATTAATATATTAGGTCAAATCGTGAAAATTTCTTTTTATTTAATTAATTTGGATTCAAGTGTAGAACGTTTAGATAAAGCAGATACAGAATTGAGTAAACAAAAAATTAATTATACTCGTATTTCAGCTGTTGATGGACGTAAACTCGAACTTTCCTCATATTCAAATTATGATAGTAAAAGATCTCATATTTTTACTGGAAGAGATTTAATAGGTGCTGAAATAGGTTGTTATTTAAGTCATAAAAAAGCAATTGAAAATTTTTTATTGTCTGGTTCAGATTATGGTGTCATTTTAGAAGATGATTTAAGATTAAATGAGGATTTTAATCAAAAAGTTATAGAAATTATAAAATGGCTGGAAAATAATAAATATACAGATTGGAATGTTATTAACCTAGGTGCAAAAAAGAAAAAACTAACATCTAAAATTGCTGAATTCGGTAACTATGAGCTATTAAATGCTTATTATTTTCCAATATTAGCTATAGGATTAATTTGGTCAAGAAAAGGTGCACAGGATTTTTTAGAAAAGATTAATGATCAGCCTATTTTTATGCCCATTGATGTAGAGTTACAAGCATGGCTAAGTAAAAATGGTAAAGGCTTATCAGTTTACCCTGCATTAGTACTACAAAATGGTTCGGAGAGTGATATTGATGCTGGAACCTTAATAAATCAGCAAAAGAGTTTACGTGCAGATCGTTTTTTTCCTCGCCAGAAACGGATGTGGATGAATAAATGGAATGCATGTAAAAAACTTTTAGAGAAATGAATTAGGGTATTAAAAATGAAAGTTTTAATGATCAATTTAGATGGTTCCAAAGATCGTTTACAGCAGCAAAATGAACAATTTGATAAATTAAAAGTTGTATTTGAGCGTTTACCTGCAGTTTCAATTGCTGATTTTAGCAAAGGTGATTATCAAAAATTAGCTTTCAATGGTCAAAGACCAATGAAACAATCTGAGTTAGCTTGTTTTTTGAGTCACAAAAAAGCATGGGAGTACGTTGTTACATTAAATGAACCTTGTGTTGTTTTAGAGGACGATGCTGTTTTAGTACGAGAATTTAAACAAATTATTAATGTAGTAACTAATTTGGAAAATATCGATTTTATAAATTTAGAGGTGCATGGACGTAAAAAGTTAATTGCAAAATCTGCTACATTTGATTTAACTGATGATCATTTTCGATTATTTAGTTTATATCAAGATAGAAGTGGAACAGGGGGATATATTCTGTACCCAAGTGGTGCAAAAAAACTTCTAGATTTCATGGAAAAGAGAGCAGTTGGTTTAGCTGATGAGTTTATTTATAGTTGTAGATCATTAGAAGCTTATCAAATTGAGCCAGCAGTTTTACTTCAGAGCGATAAATGTGAAATTTATGGTGTCAAGCCGATGGACGATATGCATTCAATTATCGGGCAAGTTAAAAATACAGTTTCTTTTGAATTATCTGTAATAGAAAAAATTCAATTTAAATACAGAAGAATAATAGCTCAAATTATTTTGGGCTATTATTATCTCTTATTTATGTGTAAAGGTGCTGTCAAAAGAGAAATTAAGGTTGAACCTAAGCGATTTGATTAACCAAAAATTTTTGCTTTAGTTTTTTGCCACCATGTTATTTTAGGTGGATTCGCTAAGCTATTTTCCCAGCCAATATGGTGACACACACCATTTTTTAAGAAAAGATTATATTGGTTTCTTTTTCGGAACCAACGTGAAATATGTCGTTCTTTTTTAAAGTTTTTAAATCCTTGTGTTGCTTTCCACATAGTAATCGGTGAAATATGGGGGTTAAAAGTGAAACCGTGCCATTGATCATGCAGTTTAGTAAGTTTTGCAGTAGTTATATCACTATTTTGAATAAATTGGATCTTATTAAATTCTTCCTCTGTAAAAGAAAAGTCAGATAACTTTCTTAATACAATAGAGGTTGCTGAAGAGTCATTTTTTAAAATATTTATATATTCTTCAATTTGAATAGGTTGATCAAATAGCCAATCATCTTCACAATGAAAAATGTAGTTCGTCTTAACTTGAGCATACATTACATCCACGGCTTTGTGATGTCCAACTTGTTCTGCAAGATTAATCAGTATCCCTGTAGGACATAGTTCTCGAAAAACTTGATTGGTTTCCTCATCACGAAAATCATTGATTGCAATAATATGTTCAAAACTAATCTGGTTGAATAGGCTTTCGAGAGTTTGACGTAATAGTTCTGGGCGTCGGCCAATAGTAAGGCAAAGTGTAATATCTTGTGCTTTCAACGATCATTCTCCAGAACAGTTCATAGCCAATATGATTGTAGATATTTGTGATTGTAGGACGAATTCATTGTATACTCAAATGATATTGAATACACTGCATCTACAATAATGCTGGAGATTTGTTAGGTTATTTTACGATGAAAAATTATGTCATAAGTTTAAAAACAGCCACAGATCGAAGACAGCATATTGAAAATCAATTTAGTCATCATCAAGTTGAATATCAATTTTTTAACGCATTAACGCCAGATTTAGCGGCAACCATGGCTGATAAATTAAAATTAAATGTAAATGAAAAATTTTTAGCGAAAACTGAATTAGCATGTTTTATGAGCCACGTTGCGCTTTGGCAAAAAATGCTCGATGAAAATATTAGTTATATGGCAATTTTTGAAGATGATATCTATTTAGGTGATGATGCAAGTTTTTATTTGAATAGTCATGACTGGATTGATCCAGATTGGAATATAATAAAGATTGAAGCATTTAATGAGCGTGTTTTGATCGGGAAACCATATATCCAATTGAAAAAGGGGAGTCGGTCTATATCTAAATTAAAAAGCTGTAATTTAGGTACGGCTGGTTATATACTTTCTATAAAAGGTGCAAAAGAATATTTAGAATACATTCAATCTATTGAATTAATACCTTTGGATCAATTGATGTTTAATCAGTATATTTTAAATAAAAAAAATAATATTTATCAAATGAATCCAGCGCTATGTATTCAGGAAATGATTTTATATCCTGAAAAGAGCAAAACCTCTTTGGTTAGTGATTTATATAATGAGCGTCAACAAAGAATGAAAAATAATAAAAAGAAAGGGTGGTCTAAAATAAAATTAGAAATTTATCGAATATATATGCAATTATTTAGCATTATTGCTTATAAAACTATTAAGTTTAAATAATGAGAAATATAATTATGAATGATATTAATCAAAAAACTGTAGCCGTCTTATACATCGCAACTGGACGATACACTGTTTTTTGGAAATATTTCTATGAATCTGCTGAGAAAAATTTATTAAATAACTGTTTAAAGCATTATTTTGTTTTTACAGATAATTCAGAGGATATTGCTTGTAAAAGTAAAGGTAATGTTACTTGTATACAGCAAAATAAATTAGGCTGGCCTTATGATACATTAATGCGCTTTGATATTTTTTTGTCGATTAAGGATCAGCTAGAAGCATTTGATTATGTATTTTTCTTTAATGGAAATTCTGAAATAGTATCTGAAATCACTTCGGATGATCTACTACCATTAAGAGAAGATCAAAAGTTAGTATTTGCTCATCAGCCACATATGTTTCATTTATCCAAACGTAAATTTACATATGATAGAAATCCTGAATCTTCAGCCTATATTCCAAACGGTCAAGGTCAATATTATTTTATGGGTGGGATTAATGGGGGAAGGACATCAGCATACTTAGAAATGTGTGAAAAATTAAATCAGAATATAAAATCTGATTTAGAGAAAGACGTTATTGCGTTATGGCATGATGAAAGTCATTTAAATAAATATGCATTAAACCGTGATGATGTAAAAATTTTACCACCTATTTTTAGTCGTGGTGAGTATGAATACTGGAAAAAAACATCAAAAGTAGTATTCCTAGACAAATCACATTATCGATTTGGCGGACATGCATATTTACGTGGTGAGAGTGAGTATAAAATTAGTCAGGTAGAATGGGAAAATGCAAACACAAAACAATCAAAATTCTACAAAGTTAGATTCAAACAATTTATCAAATCTCTTTTCTTATGAGACTGATTTTGTTCGTTTAATCTATAAGTTGCATAAAAAGCCTTGGCGAATTTTGTACTTTGGATTCATCCCAAAAAAATTAAGAAAGAAATATAATCTGATAGCAGACCGATCTAAACAAGCATCAGTGGCTGATGCTTGGGAGAAAATAATTAATCTGTATCAAGATAATAAAGTTGAGCATTTTCAACTAAAACCAAAGAAGGCCTTTCTGGATCAAAAAATAATTTGGCAATATTGGGCCCAAGGTGTTAATCACGGTCATCTACCTGAAATTGTTAATTTATGCTTTAAATCAGTAGATAAATACTGTGCTGATTATAAAATTATCCGATTGGATGATAGTAATATAAATGATTATTTGGATTTGCCTGACTTTGTATATTTAAAGAAACAGAACCCTGAATTTAAACATGCTTTTTTTGCGGATTTAATTCGATTAGCATTACTTGATGTTTATGGGGGTATTTGGTTGGATGCAACTATTATGTTAACGTCTCCAATTAAAGAAAATATTGCTAATTCTGATTTTTTTATGTTTCAAAGATCATCAGAAGCTAAAAATCAACGTTATTGGTCTGAGTATAATTCTGATTACTTTGGTTGGGATATTAATCACCGTATTAATGTTCTAAATAGTTTTATTGTTGGGAAAAAAGGAAATATTGTTATACATACATGTTTAGATCTATTGTTGAATTTTTGGAAAACGCAAAATAATATTCCTCATTACTTTTTCTTCCAAATTTTATTTGATGTTTTAATAAATAAGTATTTTTCAGATCAACAATCTATAGTTTTAGACGATACTTTGCCCCATTTATTACAATCTAAAGCCAATAATTTTTATGATCAGACTGAATTTAATAGAATTCTTAGTCTAATTAATATTCATAAAATGACATATATTGCTAATTCGCCCCAGAACTCTTTTTATAATTATTTAAAAGATAATATTTAGTTTGAACTAAGGTGATCTCATGAAATTTATGTATTGCAATACTAAATTAAGAATATAGTTCTATAGAAAATATTTTCTAATATTCGTAAATTGAAATTTACGGGGGAAATATTACAAGCTACACAATTTATCGGAACTGGAGATATTTTGCTTAGAATCTAGAGTTAGGCGTTTTCCATCTCCATATTGTCTTAATGGAGAGGCGTGTATAGAAGCTTGAAATACTACTGCTTGTATCTTAAGAGAAAATTCTACTTTTAAATCCTTTTATTTTTAGGGGGGATTACCGTACTAATTTTTTCGTCACTGACTCAGATTTTCATGGCTTGGCTATTAATAATAGAACCAATGGGAATTATGAATGCTTACCAGTAGAAATTGGAGATGATGTTTTATTGGATCTGATGTGAAAATACTGAAAGGTGTAATGATTGATCAAGGTGCACTCATTGCAAATCGCGCAATTGTTGTGAAAGATGTGTCGCCATTGACAATTTTTGCAGGTATACCTGCAAAAATTGTCAAGAATATTGCTATAGATTAACTTTGTTTTGAAAAATATCTATTTTGGAGATAAATCAAATAATATTTACAACGAAGCATTAATGATTTGATAGTACTTTCTTTTCTTAGTGGCCTAATTTTTATTATTTTTTGTATGGTATAAACAGCGGATGGATATAATTTATGATCTCGATATTGCATTGCGATTTTTAACATTTCTTCATACATCATATCTTGATTTTTACTCATATTTTCTTCATGAGATCTATAATTTACAAGCGGATAAGGGATGTAGATAATTTCTTTGTCCAAGTTCGATAGACGTAATAATAGATCCCAATCTTCAATTTTTGTTTGAGGATTAAATCCACCTACCTTTTGAAGAGTTGCAGTATCTATCATTTGCGACGAAGCAGGTAGATCATGCTGATTTAAAAAGATCTCACTAAAGCAAGTTTTTTTAAAACTTCTGACACGTTGGTCTATAATCTTGTTATGTTTATCTATAATATTTACACCTCCAAAGCAAGCAATAGCTTCAGGATATTCATGCAAAGCCTGAATTTGTAATTCAATTTTTTCAGGTTGAATCATATCATCAGAAGCTAATGTGCAAAAATATTCTCCATTTGCCCATTTTAATGCTTCATTTAGAGTATTACATAACCCCTTATTCTCTCTATATCTAAATTCAAATCGACTAAATCTATTTGTACAAATTGAAATTAATTCTTGTATTTTTAATACAGAGTTATCTTTAGAACCATCATCTATAATAATTAGTTCAATGTTTGAATAAGATTGATCAATAATACTTTGGATACTATCTTGAACATATTGCTCATGGTTATAACAAGGAATAGCAATTGTTACTAAAGGCGTGGTATTCATTGATGTCATGATAATTTAAATCCATTACAGACATCTATGATGAATTGAGCATCCGTTAAGCTAAGGGTGGGGCCCATAGGTAGACTCAATACTTCAGAATGAATTTTTTCTGAAATTGGAAAGCTTGAGTTGTTCAATTCCTCATAAGCTTGTTGCTTATGTGGGGGAATAGGGTAGTGAATCAAAGTTTGTATACCATGTTCAGTTAAGTGCTTTTGTAAAGCTTCACGATGTTCGGTTCGAATCACAAATAAATGCCAAACATGTTGCTTATCATCTAAAGCATTAATTTGCGTTTTAGGAAGTTGAATTAAAGAATTATTAATACTTTCTAAATAAAGTGCTGCAATCTTACGACGGTGTAAAGTCTCTTGATCTAGAAATTTAAGTTTAATATCCAAGATAGCGGCTTGAATTTCATCTAAACGACTATTTACACCTTGTACAAGATTTTTATATTTTTCATGTGAACCATAATTGCGTAATGCTCTAAGCATATTGGCAAGCTCTAGATCATTCGTTGTTATTGCGCCAGCATCACCTAATGCACCAAGGTTTTTACCAGGATAAAAACTAAATCCGGATGCATGTCCCCAATTCCCAGCTTTTCTACCTTTAACTTCTGCACCATGGCTTTGAGCAGAATCCTCTAAAACTAACAAATCATATTGATCTGCAATTTGCATAATTTCAGGCATTGCTGCAAGCTGACCATATAGATGAACTGGTAAAATAACTTTTGTCTTATTTGTGATAGCTGCTTCAATTTTTGTAGGATCAAGATTAAAAGTATCTGGATCAGGCTCAATAAGGACAGGTTTAAGCTGATTAGCGCTAATGGCTAAAATACTGGCAATATAAGTGTTTGAAGGAACAATAACTTCATCACCAGCTTTTAATTTACCTAACTCTTTCCAAGCTTTTAATGTCAAAATAAGAGCATCTAAACCATTCGCGACGCCAATAGCGTATTTCGTACCACAAAATTTGGCGAAGTTGAGCTCAAATTTTTCAAGTTCTTTACCGCCAATATACCAGCCAGAGTCGACTACCCGAGCACAAGCCTCAATCAATTGTTCACGATATTGTTGATTAACATTTTTTAGATCAAGAAAAGGGATCATTGCTCAATATAACCTTTAAGTTTTGCTGGATTACCGACCATAATTGCATTTTCTGGAACATCCTTAGTCACTACAGCTCCAGCGCCAATTAATGCATTTGCTCCAATACGAACACCAGGTAGAATCGTAGCATTTGCTCCAATACTTGCACCTTGTTCCACAATAGTTTTGGCAAAACTTTCAGGATACTGTTTAGATCGTGGCTTTTTGTCATTGGTAAAAGTGACGCATGGACCAATAAACACATTATCTTCTAGGGTAATGCCATCCCAGATGTAGACACCTGATTTTATGGTGACATTGTCACCGATTTGGACATCATTCTCGATTAATGTATGGGCACAAATATTACATCCAGCACCAATCACTGCATTTTTTAGAATCACACTATATTGCCAAACTCGTGTATTCTGACCGATGTGGGTGCTGTGTACATCGGATAAAGGATGGATAAATGGACGATTTATAACGCTGAGAAATTCATCATAACTTCGGATATAATCGCTTTCGTCATAATGTTCACTTGCTAACACTAATAATACACAATCTTCTGAAAAGTCATGCATTTCACGCCAAGTCATACTTTCGATGATCAGGCCTTGCGTTGCTGAGTTGAGTATAACTTCTTCTTTATTGTGCCCATCATCTAGAATGAAGCGGCATTGCCCATGCAGACAAATTGCAAGCTGTTTTAAATCTTTATGTGCATGGAATCCTCTAGGCTTATCCTTAGATGCAGCAAAAATATAATAAATACGTTTAATATCAAAAGGGATGTGCTGATTGGCTTCAATCGCAACCAACCCTCCACGCTCATCACCTAAGTTTGGTAAATCAATTAGTTTCTTTAAGCTCATATTTCATTCACCAAAGAAATCAAATATTGACCATAATCATTTTTATTCATACTTTGGCCGATTTGTAGAACTTGTTCTTTGCTTAACCAGCCATTATTAAAGGCAATCTCTTCAAGGCATGCCACTTTATAGCCTTGACGTTTTTCAATGGTTTCGACAAATTGTGCTGCTTCAAGTAAGCTTTCATGTGTGCCTGTGTCGAGCCAAGCAAAACCTCGACCAAGTAACTCAACATTTAAGTCGCCGCGCTCTAAGTACATTTGATTCACAGTCGTGATTTCTAATTCACCACGTTCAGATGGTTTAACTTGTTTTGCGATTTCCACAACATCATTATCATAGAAATATAGACCAGTTACAGCAAAATGTGATTTTGGCTGTTTAGGTTTTTCTTCCAGAGAAACGGCACGTTTTTGTTCATCAAACTCAACCACACCAAAACGTTCAGGGTCTTTAACTTGATATCCAAAGACGGTCGCACCTTTTTGACGAGCAACTGCTTGACGTAACATCGGTGTAAAGCCCTGACCATAAAAAATATTGTCGCCAAGAACAAGGCATACATTACTTTTACCAATAAATTGTTCACCAATAATGAAGGCTTGGGCGAGGCCATCTGGGTTAGGTTGAATTGCATAACTCAGTTCAATCCCTAATTGAGAACCTTCACCAAGTAAGCGTTTGAATCCGTCAATATCATCAGGTGTACTAATAATGAGAACTTCACGAATACCTGCCAACATTAATACTGAAAGTGGATAGTACACCATCGGTTTATCGTAAATTGGGAGTAACTGTTTAGAAACGCCTTTGGTAATTGGGTAGAGACGAGTACCTGAACCGCCAGCAAGAATAATACCTTTCGTCGACATTATAGATTTACCCCTAATCTTTCACGTTGATAGCTGCCATCTTGAACGTGGCGACACCATTCTAAATTATTTAAATACCATTCAATTGTTTTACGAATACCTGTTTCAAATGTCTCTAAAGGTTTCCAGCCAAGTTCATTTTCTATTTTTGAGGCATCAATTGCATAACGTAAATCATGTCCTGGACGGTCTTTTACAAAAGTAATTAAGTTTTCATAAGGTTGAGCATTATTTTGTGGTCTTAATTGATCCAGAATTCTGCAAATTGTTTTCACCACTTCAATATTCTGTTTTTCATTATGCCCACCGATATTGTAAGTTTCTCCAACCGAACCTTGAGTGACAACTTGATATAAGGCTCTTGCATGATCTTCAACGAATAACCAATCACGGATTTGATTACCAGTTCCATAGATAGGGAGTGCTTTACTATCTAAGGCATTCAGAATCACTAAAGGAATTAATTTCTCAGGAAAGTGATATGGACCATAATTATTAGAGCAATTTGTTACAATAGTGGGTAGGCCATAAGTACGCTGCCAAGCCCGAACTAAGTGATCTGAACTGGCTTTACTTGCTGAATAAGGTGAGCTTGGTGCGTATGGAGTTGCTTCAGTAAATAAATCCGTAGTCCCATCCAAATCGCCATAAACTTCATCTGTTGAAATATGGTGAAAGCGAAAATTTACTTTTTTAATTTCGTCTAATCGCTGCCAATATTTACGTGCTGCTTCTAATAAGGTGTATGTGCCCACAATATTGGTTTGAATAAATGTACTTGGCCCATCTATAGAACGGTCAACATGTGACTCGGCAGCTAAATGCATGACTGCATCAGGTTGAAACTGTTCAAAAATCTGTTCTAGTTTTGAAGCATCACAAATATCAACTTGTTGAAATTGATAGCGTGGATTCTGATCAATTTCTTTTAGTGATTCTAGATTACCCGCATATGTAAGTTTGTCTATATTAAGAACTTCATCATTTGTATTTTTAATAATGTGACGTATGACACTTGAACCAATAAATCCAGCCCCACCTGTAACTATAATCCGCATAAAATATTTTCCTTCAATAATTTAAATGGTTAAATTCATAAATTATTTAAAAAGTTACTTTCTAAAATTTATATTGTTTATCGATAAAATAAAAAATAGTCACTCATAAAACGTTGTATGATCAGCCCCTCTAAACCGCTTATATCCCCACATATATTCAGCAGGAAAGCGGTTGATCATGTTCTCAACGGCTTTGTTAAGCGCTGTTGTTGCGATTTCGATATCACGATCATAGAGTTGAGGATCATTCAAATCATCGCAATACACCTCAAATCCTTCACCATCTTCACGACGGAAACAGCTTAATCCCACCAGACGACATTGCGTTTTTTGCGCCATTTTGCTTGCAAGTGTACTGGTTAAACAGGGAATTCCAAAAAAAGGAACGACAACCCCGCCTGAAGGTTGAGGGACATGATCAGGTAAAATTACGCTAAAACCACCTTGTTTTAGATTCTTAAACAAGGCTTTTACACCATTTGCATCCGTTGGAACTAAGGTGGCATTTAACCGTTGGCGAGCATGCAAAGCAAATGCATTAAATCCTGAATCTTTCATGGGTTTGTACATAATGGTAGGTTTACCATATTGATTGACCCATGCATTCATCATTTCCCATGTACCCAAATGCGGAGTAATAATCAAAGCACCACGCGGATTACTTAAAGCATTTGTTAATACTTCTAAATTATGTACAGTACGAATTTGCTGAATGCTCCATTCAGGAGGCATTGCCCAGCATTTCCCTGATTCAATATAACTCAAACATTGCTTGGTCACACTTTCTCGAGCAAGCTGTTCTTTTTGCTCGGAAGAAAGTGTTGGGTAGGCTAAACCAATATTAATTATGGTTTTCCAAAGCATACTTTTATCAGGATTTTGATTGATAAAGTAGGCAGCCACTTTTGCAATACTACGCAAAAATGTTAGAGGGAGAATACGGAGTAAAGTACTGTAAAACGACATCGCAATTAATCTTACTTATCTGTATTGCCTTTGAGCACCATATAAATCAGTGCTACAAAAATCAATAACGCACCTACAAGACTACTGACGCAGAAATATAAAATACGTTGATTGGTGGTCATATTGAAAAGTTCATTTGCCAAGATGTAACGCATAAAAAACCATTGAGCAAGTGAAAACACAATAATCACAATTGTGTGTCGACGTACATCAGGACGCATTGCCATAAGACTGACCTCTCAATAAAAAAGCAGCTTATTATGCCATTACGCTGCATGATCGCAAAGTAAAACCATGTAATATAAAAAAACCCTGCATTAAGCAGGGTTTTATTCAGCAATCAATTGAAAAAATTACTTTTCTTCAGCTTTTGCTTTTTCACGTAAACGAATACCGAGGTCACGTAATTGATTCGCTTCAACAGGCGCTGGCGCTTGAGTTAATGGACATTCAGCCGTCTTGGTTTTCGGGAATGCAATCACATCACGAATCGACGATGCACCTGTCATTAACATGATCAAACGGTCAAGACCAAATGCTAAACCACCATGAGGAGGAGCACCGTAGCGTAATGCATTGAGTAAGAAGCTGAATTTTTCCTCTGCTTCTTCTTCACCAATACCTAATGCTTCAAAGATTGCTTTTTGCATCTCTAAAGTATAGATACGCAGTGAACCACCGCCAACTTCTGTACCATTCAATACCATGTCATATGCAACTGATAGAGCAGCGCCTGGATTGTTCTTCACATCTTCAACACTTGATTTTGGTAGTGTGAATGGGTGATGAACAGAAGTCCATTTGCCATCATCAGTTTCTTCGAACATTGGGAAATCAACAACCCAAAGTGGTGCCCACTCACAAGTTGAAAGATTCAAGTCATGACCGATTTTTACACGAAGTGCACCCATCGCATCATTTACAACTTTAGCTTTATCCGCACCGAAGAATACGATGTCGCCATTTTCAGCACCAACACGTTTGAGTAGATCAAGTACGATTGGCTCGATGAATTTAACGATAGGTGATTGTAAACCTTCGATGCCTTTTTCAAGTTCATTGACTTTGATGTAAGCCAAACCTTTCGCACCGTAGATACCTACGAATTTAGTATATTCGTCGATCGCACTACGTGGCAATGAACCCGCGCCAGGAACGCGTAAAGCGACAATACGACCTTTAGGATCTTTTGCAGGACCAGCGAATACTTTGAACTCAACGTCTTGCATTAAGTCTGCAACGTCAACAAGTTTCAATGGAATACGCATATCTGGTTTGTCAGAAGCATAGTCGCGCATTGCATCGTTATAGGTCATACGTTCAAATTTATCGAATTTTACATTCAATAATTCGTTGAACATCTTAACCGTTAAGCCTTCCATTAAATCCATGATGTCATCGTCACTCATGAACGATGTTTCAACGTCGATTTGAGTAAATTCAGGCTGACGATCCGCACGTAAATCTTCGTCACGGAAACATTTCGCGATTTGGTAATAACGATCAATACCACCGACCATCAACAACTGTTTGAACAATTGCGGTGATTGTGGAAGCGCGTAGAAGCTGCCATTTGAAACACGACTTGGAACTAAATAATCACGTGCGCCTTCAGGTGTTGCACGAGTCAAGATCGGTGTTTCAACGTCAAGGAAACCGTGATCTTCGAAATAGTTACGAATTAAGTTTGTAACTTTAGAGCGGAAGCGTAAACGATCTAACATTTCTGGACGACGAATGTCCAAGAAACGGTATTTCAAACGAATTTCTTCTGAAATATTAGTATTTTCGTCATTTAATGGGAATGGAGGTGTTTCAGAAGCAGCTAAAACTTCGATTTCTTTCGCTAAAACTTCGATTTGACCACTCACCATGTTGGCATTTTCAGTACCTTCATAGCGACGACGTACACGACCTGTAATTTTTAACACAAATTCAGAGCGTGCTTTATCCGCAGTTGAGAAAGCTTCTGGTGTATCAGGATCAATTACGACTTGAACTAAACCATCACGGTCACGCATATCAAGGAAAATTACACCACCATGGTCACGGCGACGATGAACCCATCCGCATAAAGTAACTGTTTGATCGATTTGGGCTTCAGTTAAAGAGCCACAGTAATGAGTGCGCATCATATTGAATTATTTATCCAAACTATATTGGCTAGAAGGTGAATGCGTAAACAGCGCATCACCAATGAAGGGGAGATTATGCCTTGTTGAACATATTGTCTCAAGTCTTAATGTTTTCAACAGAATTTTAAAGCGACGCTTTTTTAAAAAAACGATCTTGTTTGACCTTTTCGATCAAATAATAGTAGCAACAGACATGCTGCTGTAAAAACACAAAGTGCTGTTTGAGTAAATTCGTTAATTGATTTACCAATAAAAAAATATCGTTCGGTGTACCAGAGTTCTGATGAAATATGACGACTATAGTCCCAAATCGACAACAATCCAGCAACTGTTGAAATGATTAAGCTTGTCGTGATAAATCCTTTGATTTTAATCGGTACAGGTTGAGCTAGTTTATGTTTGATGTAATAGCTTTTGCACATCCAGAAGATAAAAGGTAAGGCAAAAATGGATGAACCAATCTGCAAAATGAAATGTAATGGATAATGCAAACCAAAGAGAGAAATATCTTGTGCGAGTAAATCTTTAAAAGCGAAGGTCCGAAAGTCCAGATGGGTTAATCCATCCCAGATTAAATGTGTTGCTGTGCCTAGAATAATCGCAAAGCAATTCATAAGAATAAAGCCCACTGCATCATCAAAATTGCTAATCTTTATGGGGTCTTTTATACCCAAAAAGCGATAACTAACAGGTCGATAGATCAAATACCACAATACACAAAAGAATAATCCAATCGGAAGATTGGGGAGTAATATGCCAGACCACTGATGTGTTAATGCAATTGTTTCTTGAGTAAATAAACGATGCAGGTCTGGGGTCATACAGCCGATTGCAAGCGCTGCGACAGGCAAATGACCTTTACTCAATTTTGATAGAGGTGGTGCAAGAACAGCGTGAGAAAGAGTAAATGGCATATTCTTGGAGCGTTATAAATATTGAATAATGGATCAGCAGTGTAGCAAATGTTTTTTGTTGAGATGTTTTTTATTGCAAAATGATTGAAACGTTATAATATAACAAATTATGTTTAAGCTAATTTGAGACGTGGCATGTCATTTCCTAAAAATATTTTGACTTTATCTATTCTAGCAGTAGCGAGCAGCGCTACCTTTGCAGAAGAACAAGCAAAGGTTCAACAACTTGCTACGATTGAAATTAAAGCGCACCCTTTAGAGCGAAATGCGGCCGATTTTGCTGTCGCAGATCATGTAATTGAACAAAAGGATTTAGCTGAAAGAAGTGCAACTTTAGGAGATGCTTTGAGCGGTGAGGTTGGTGTACATACCAATCAGTTTGGCGCTGGCTCAAGTCGACCTGTCATTCGTGGACAAGATGGTGCCCGAGTCAAAGTTTTACAAAATGCCTCTGAAAATATTGATGTCTCAACATTATCGCCCGACCATGCGGTCACGGTTGATCCATTATTAGCAAAGAAAATAGAAGTTATTCAAGGACCATCTACTTTATTGTACGGTGCTGGTACTGTAGGTGGTTTAGTTAATGTCACAGACAGCAAAATTCCGACACAGATGCCAGAAAATGGTTATGAGGGAAATGTTGGGCTACGCTATAACACGGGTAGTGATGAAAAATTAGCAAGCACGGGTGTTACTGTTGGCTTAGGTGATCAAGTGGCATTACGTGTTGAAGGGCTCAAACGTGAAGCCAATGATTATATTGCATCTGATTATTTCCATGAAGGCGAAAAAGAACGTCGAGTCGATAATACTTTTGCCAAAGGTGAAACGGTGAATGTTGGTTTGTCTTGGATTTATGATCGTGGCTTTACGGGAATTTCATATAGCAATCGTCAGGATCAGTATGGCTTGCCTGGACATAGCCATGAATATGAAAGCTGCGATGCACATTTGAGTGGTAGACCACATTTACATTGTGGTGATCACGATCCAGATGATGGACATGATCATGACCATGAGGAACATGAGCATGCACATGATGCAGGTCCTTGGATTGATTTAAAATCGGAGCGTTATGATGTTCGTACTGAGTTAGATAATCCATTTGCAGGTTTTAAAACTTTACGTGCGCAAGCCAGTTATACCGATTATCAACATGATGAGATTGAAGAAGAGAGCATCGCGACTCGTTTTAAAAATAAAGGTTATGATGGACGCTTAGAGTTAGTACACAACCCGCTGGGTGCATGGGAAGGGGTCATTGGTACACAATATGGACAACAAAAATTAAAACTTACAGGTGAAGAGGCATTTTTAGCACCAAACACCACTAAAAAATGGAGCGTGTTTGCATTAGAACATGCGCAATTTAATGATGTGCATGTTGAATTAGCTGCTCGTGCAGAACAGCAAAAAATTAATATTGATGATGCAACGAAAAAAGATTTCGACGGTTCAGCCTTTTCTGTTTCTGGTGCCGCCAATTGGGAGTTTGCACCGAACTACAAACTTTCTTTGGTTACGTCACACCAAGAGCGTTTACCTTTAGCACAAGAGTTATATGCCAATGGAGGCCATTTCGCCACCAATACCTATGAACTAGGGAATGATCAGCTTAAAAAAGAGCAGTCAAATAATGTCGAACTTGGTTTTCATTACGATGATAACAAGTTTGATTACCATGTACATGTCTACCACAACTGGTTTGACGACTACATCTATGCCCAAACCTTAGATCGTTATAAAGATTTTCGTTTGGTTCAGTATGCACAAGATAAAGCCAAGTTCTACGGTGCTGAAGCAGAAGTAGGTTATCAAGTCTCTTCAATTTATAAACTCAGTGCATTTGGTGATTATGTACGCGGCAAGATCGACAATGACAATGCACCACGTGTACCAGCGGGCCGTTTAGGTACAAAAGTGAATGCAGACTTTGGCGATGGTTTTAGCGGTTCAGCTGAGTATTATCATGTATTCCAACAAGATAAGATCGCTGCTTATGAAACAGATACACAAAGTTATAACATGTTAAATTTGGGTGTGGCGTATTCAAGTAATTATGGCAATGTCGGTGATTATCGTGTATTCCTAAATGCTAATAACTTGCTGGATGATCAGGTTTATCAACATGCATCGTTCTTATCGACGATTCCACAAGTTGGACGTAACTTTACAGTTGGTGTGAATTTTAGTTTCTAATTTGTCACTCAAATCTTATTGAAAAATCAAAGTATAAGCTCTAGCCTTAGTCCATTAGGCTAGGGCTTTTTCTGTTTATATGCGTATCTTCCAAAGAATTCATCAAAAATTAAACTGGTCAGGTCGACGTTACATGGCAGTCATATTGAGTATTTTTGCGATTGGGTATATTGCTTCTGCAATTTATCACACTGTAAAACCACTCCCAAAAGGACTGGATTTTACGGGGCAACTTCGCCATGCCAATGTGAAATTTTTGGCCGATCAGACCTATCTTGATGCACAAGGTCAACAGCAAGTTGATCAACACATTTTCAAAGAAATTTTTCAATTGATTGATGAAGCACAGACCACGATTGTGTTGGATATGTTCTTATTTAATCAGGAAGTGGGTGCGTCTAAGGTTAAGCAATTTCCATTGACGCAGCAATTAACAGATGCACTGATTCTGAAACGGAAGCTTTATCCGACAGTTCAAATTGTGGTGATTACCGATCCAATTAATTCAGTTTATGGTGGTATAACGCCTCAGCACTATCGTCAGCTTCGCCAAGCAGGTGTAGATGTTATTGAAACAGATTTAAAACCTTTGCGTGCTTCAAATCCATTGTGGTCGGGTTTTTGGTATATCTGCTGTCAAAATTTAGGCAATAATCCAGAAGGCGGTTGGCTAAATAATCCTTTTGGAAAAGATAAAGTAACAATACGGAGTTATTTGGAGTTACTCAATTTTAAAGCCAATCATCGTAAAACCTTGGTGGTAGATACGGCTCAAGGTTGGAAGAGTTTAGTGACCTCAGCGAATCCTCATGATGGAAGTTCACATCATAGTAATGTTGCACTGATCGTGGATGGCCCAACCGCGATTGATGTATTACAAACTGAGCAAACCGTTGCCAATATGTCACAAGGTTCAAGCCCATTTGTGATCATGGGGGGATTGGCTGAAGATAAAAGCTTGCCACAGGTACAGCTACTGACTGAAAAAGCCATTTATGACGCTGTGTTGAAGATGATTCAATCTGCAAAAAGTGAAGAGCATTTGGACATAGCTATGTTCTATCTGTCGGAGCGAAATATTATTGAGGCATTAAAACAGGCTAAACAGCGTGGTGTAAGTATCCGTATCATGCTTGATCCAAATAAAGATGCATTTGGTCGTCAAAAGAATGGTATTCCAAACCGTCAAGTAGCTTCAGAACTCAATGCCGCAGGGATTCCAATTCGTTGGTGTGATACGCGTGGTGAACAGTGTCACAGTAAAATGCTGTTGAAATATAATGCTCAACAAGCGGAGCTGATGCTTGGTTCAGCAAACTTTACTGCACGAAATCTTAAAAATTATAATCTTGAAACGGATATGCGTGTCATTGGTTCCGTTCAAGCGCCTGTGTTTCAAGATGCAACAACTTATTTTAACTCGTCATGGACTAATGCAAACGGTCGTCAGATCACGGTTGATTATGCAAAATATGCGGATGAGTCAAACGTGAAATACTGGCTCTATCGCTTTATGGAATGGTCGGGTTTATCTACTTTCTAAAAGAAAGAGGCTTTAAGCCTCTTTTTTATTGCGGATTTGGTGGAATCAACTGATCTAAATCTTTATCAGCCATCTGATCCAGTTCACTTAAATCTGTTTTGATTTTCCACTGAGTTTTATCCTCGACTGGGTTAGGCAGACGAGCTTCTAACCAATCGCACACTGTATCAGGATTAAATTCAGGATGATTACATTGAATTACCCAAGCTAAAAAGTCTTTCGCTTCACCATTCATATAAGGAGGAGGAGAGACAGGGAAGAATTGAGTGGGTAAGCGCTCATTGGTAGACAAATAGTTGAGCACATGACCAAGTTCTTGAACGGTTTGCCATGCAAGTGGATGAGCAACATCAATATTAAATTTAAACCACCACGCATGTTGACCATCTGTACCATGTGCAACGATACGAGCCTCTTGCACACTTGGCACTTTACAGAAGAATTGATAAAGACGATCAAAATTCATTTCAGCCACAGATGTTGTCTCAAAACCAAAAAAGTTATTTTAACATATCTCTTTGGATGTATATGCCGATGTAATCGGTCGAGGGAAAAGAACAATTGATCTGAAAAAATATTATTACAACAGTCATGCTTAGTTTTTATTCTAAAATATAAAAATACTCTGATAATCTAGGGCGATAAGGATGAAGCAATCTAAATTGTATATTTATGGCTTGGCAGGTCTTTTGGGCTATCTCCCTATCATGAGTTATGCCGATAATACATGGGGAGGGTATAGTGGTGTCGAACGACGTTCATATCCCCAAACACCTACTTATCAGCCACCCGCACAAGATCCTTTTGCATTTTCAAATCAGCGCTACACGCCGACTGCACCGCCGAAAGGCTATTATTATCAACCGAATCAAAATAATTATTATCCTTATCCGAGCCATCGACCCAGTGTTCGTATTGAATACTATCCCGAAACTCAATATGAGCATAGCTATCGCCGTGAGTCTTTTGTGGTTGGAAATGAGTTACCTAGTGAATTTCGAAGTGAGCGTTATGTGATTCGAGATTGGGATTCATATTCATTGCGTGAACCACCAAGAGGTCGGCACTGGGTGATCGTTGATGGTCGTTATCTTTTAGTGACAGATGATAATTTTAGGATTGAAATTATTCGCTGATTTTAAATGTTTTTTTGAATTTTATTCAAAATAGAAATCTCCATAATTTCTTGGCTTTCATTACAAAGCTTTGCAATGTCGTGGGTTTTATTCATGCTTTCTCCTTGAGTTTTTCTTAATCTAATTTTAGATCGAAAAACAGAGGATCAAACAATGAAGAAGACAGTCGTGTTATTGGTATCAACGATGATACTTGGTGTATCTGCTTCAGCAATGGCAGATTCAAATCGTTGGAATCAAGATCATAAAGATCGCTATGATCACCGTTACGATCATCGTGAACAACCACGCTGGTCAAATGGCGACCGTGGTCATCATTATGGTCAACGTATCAGCCTTAAACGTGGCGAGCGTTTACCGTCAGAATTCCGTAGTAACCGCTATGTGATTTCTAACTATCGGATTCACCGTTTGTATGAACCACCACGCGGCTATAACTGGATGCAGGTACAAGGTAAATATGTTTTAGTCGACTCGAAATATCGCGTGTTGAGAGTGGCTTAAACTAAGTAATAAAAAACAGGCATCTCGCCTGCTTTTTTATTTATGCTAGTTCATCATCTTGTGGTCTTGGTGTTTTATTTGCAGGGAGTTGTTGTTCATGGTCTTTACCTCGGATAACAGATGGGTAGTTCCATGAAGCAAAACGTACCACCCAAATTGCCAAAGCTAAGATCAGAATAGAGCCCGTAATGATGACCAAATCCATAGAGGCTTTATGATTGTGTTGAATATCAGCAATCAGTAAACGAGTTAGTGCAGTAATTGCCACATAGATGAGGAAGCGTACAGGCATGTGATTGGTTTTAAAGTAGATACCAACCATTGCCCCTAGTTCTAAATAGATAAACAACAATAGGATGTCATCAATGGTAGCGTATTGTTTAACCGTCAAAATTTCAATGACGGTATGTACTGCTGACCAAGCAATCATACAGCCAATAATAAACAGAGCTAAATAGTGAAAGGCTTCAACCGCATAATGACCTAGACGGTCAAATAAACGTTGTAAATTTTCGAGTTTATCTTTGGAGTTTGACATACCGACTTATATTCTCAACATGATCATTAAAATGTTATGCAAGTTTTATGCTGATTTTATTATAGCCATAAAAAAACTGCCTAAACCAACTGATTTAGGCAGTTTTTAAAACCGAACTAGAATTAAGCTTGGTTTGTGAAATAATCTTCGCTGAAGTTCATGATTAAGTCAGAACCTGCTTTGATCTTCGCAAGGCGAGAATCAAGTTCTGGCAAAATACGGTCAACAAAGTACTGTGCCAAAGCAAGTTTGTTTTGGTAGAAGTCACCAGACTTGTCTTTTGCAGCAGCAGCAATCTTAGCAAACATATAAGCAAAGCTAAGTAGACCAACTGCGCTTAAGTAATCTACTGCAGTAGAGTTCGGGAACTCTACATTTTCAGCCGCTTGTTCAATGATGAACTGAGTGATTGCTTCGATTTCAGTTGCAGCATCTAAAGTCGCATCTTTAATGAAGTTTAAGTCAGTGTCTAATGCATTGGCAAAATCACGAATCTCAGTGATATATTCAGCGATGAAAGCACCACCACACTTAATCGTTTTACGACCAATTAAGTCTTGAGATTGAACGCCGTTTGTTCCTTCGTAAATTTGAGAAATACGAAGATCACGGATGCACTGTTCCATACCCCATTCACGAATATAACCGTGGCCACCAAATACCATTTGCGCATCTAAAGTTGCTTGGAATGCAGTATCTGTGAGGTAAGCTTTTGCAATTGGTGTTAACAGCGCAACACGGTCATTGGCTTTTTTCACTGCTTCTGCATCAGTAGAGAATTTAGTGATATCAAGCTGTTGACCTACATATACTGCAAATGCACGAGATGCTTCATTATTTGCACGTACATTCAATAACATACGACGAACATCACCGTGAACTAAGATGCTATCCGCAGGTTTGCTTGGAGATTTAACACCAGAAGCACTACGACCTTGTAAACGATCAGTCGCATATTGAGCTGCATTTTGGTAAGCAAATTCAGAAGCACCAAGACCTTGGATACCCATTGATAAACGTTCGTAGTTCATCATTACGAACATTGCTGCAAGACCTTCGTTTTCTTTACCAACGAGATAACCTTTTGCAGCATCAAAATTCATGACACAAGTTGCAGATGCCTTGATCCCCATTTTATGTTCGATTGAACCAGGGCCAACAGGGTTACGCTCACCTAAAGAACCATCTGCATTTACAATGTATTTCGGTACGATGAATAAAGAAATACCACGTGAACCCGCAGGTGCATCAGGTGTTTTTGCAAGAACTAAGTGAATGATGTTTTCAGCGAGATCGTGATCACCACCTGTAATGAAGATCTTAGTACCTGTAATGTTATAAGTACCATCTTCGTTACGTTCAGCTTTAGTTTTAATAATCCCTAAATCTGTACCTGCATGCGGTTCAGTTAAGCACATGGTACCTGACCATTCGCCAGAGTAGATTTTAGGTAAATACGTTTCTTTCTGTTCTTGTGATGCATAACTGCTTAACGCCATGCCTGCACCGACAGACAGTAGTGGATACAACAAGAATGATGGGTTGGTGGCAAAGAGCATTTCATCTGACAATACTGTCAGCATTTTTGGCATGCCTTGACCGCCCCATTCTTCATCAGCACCTAAGCCAATCCAACCACCTTCGGCGTATTGACGGAATGCTTCTTTAAAACCTGCTGGCGTGAAAACTTCACCGTTAACCCAACGCGCACCTTCTTCATCACCAGTACGGTTAAGTGGGTGAGTTACGTTTTGAGCAAATTTAGCCATTTCTTCTAAAATTGCTTCAGCTGTTGCAGCATCTACATGAGCAAGATTCTCATTAGACTGCCAAAATTGTTCAGCTTTAAATACATCATTTAAGATGAATTTCATGTCTGCTAAAGGTGCATTGTAAATTGGCATAATCGTTCCTTTTTACGCACAGGTCATGTGCAAAGTGATCAAATAAAACGAACAAATAAATTGAATAGTGTAAATTTAGCATTGATTAAACAAAAAAAGGACGGTCAAAACTGACCAGTCCTTTTTCTGTGATGAACGTTGCATCTCATTCTAATCTATGATTAGAACGCGAAGTGTTCCGCATCAAGTTCAAACAATGGTGCAACACCAGTTGAAAGTACATCTACGTGCGAGCGAACACGTGGCAAGATCTTCTTGAAGTAGAAGCGAGCAGTTGCTACTTTCGCATTGTAGAAGTCAACTTCTGTTGAACCTTCAGCCAATTTCTCTTGAGCAACAAGTGCCATACGTGCCCATAGGAATGCAAGTGTTACATAACCAGAGAAGTACATGTAGTCAACCGCAGCTGCGCCAACTTCATCAGGGTTTTGCATTGCACGCATACCGATTTGCATCGTGATATCGCCCCATTCTTTGTTTGCAGCAGCCAATGGTGCAAGGAATTCTTGCATTGCAACATTGTCTTTGTTTGCTTCAACAAATTTATGGATGATCTTGGTGAAGTCTTTCAACATTGCACCTTGAGTTTGCAATACTTTACGACCTAAAAGATCAAGTGCTTGAATTTCAGTTGTTCCTTCGTATAAGCAAGCAATACGTGTATCACGTACGATTTGCTCCATACCGTGCTCAGAAATAAATCCGTGACCACCAAATACTTGCACACCGTGGTTTGCAGATTCATAACCAGTTTCAGTTAAGAATGCTTTAGCAATTGGCGTTAACAAAGATAAGATGTTGTCAGCAAACTTACGCTCTTCTTCAGTTTCGCCTTTTTCAACGATATCTGCATACTGAGCCAATAAGTAAACAAGTGCACGACCACCTTCAGCAAATGCTTTTTGAGTTAAAAGCATATTACGAACAGCAGGGTGAACAATAATTGGATCTGCTTCTTTTTCAGGTGCTTTAGGACCTGAAAGTGAACGCATTGCCAAACGATCTTTCGCATATGCTAAAGCACCTTGGAAAGAACCTTCAGATGCAGCAAGACCTTGAACGGCTGTACCAATACGTGCAGTATTCATGAATGTGAACATGCAGTTTAGGCCGCGGTTTTCTGGTCCGATCAAGTAACCTTTTGCTTTATCAAAGTTGATCACACAAGTTGCGTTACCATGAATACCCATTTTGTGTTCGATCGAACCGCAGCGAACAGTATTGCGCTCACCGATAGAGCCATCTGCATTTACATTGAATTTCGGTACGATGAACAGCGAAATACCTTTAGTACCTTTAGGTGCGCCAGGTAAACGAGCAAGTACGATATGGATGATGTTTTCAGCCATGTCATGTTCACCAGCAGAGATAAAGATTTTCTCGCCAGAAATTGCATAGCTACCATCATCATTTGGTTCAGCTTTGGTTCGGGTAATACCTAAGTCTGAACCTGCATGAGATTCAGTTAAGCACATTGTACCTGTCCAAACACCTGATACAAGGTTTGGCATATACGTCGCTTTTTGTTCATCAGAACCATGGTGTTCAATTGTACGAACAGCACCATGAGAAAGACCTGGGTACATACCCCAAGACCAGTTGGCTGTACCAACCATCTCAGAAATTGTGATTCCTAGAGAGTTTGGTAATGCTTGACCGCCAAATTCTTCATCAGCAGAAAGAGATGGGAAACCAAGTTCGATATATTTTTGATACGCTTCTTTAAAGCCTGTAGGCGTAGTAACAACACCGTCATTCCAAGTACAACCTTCACGATCGCCTGATTGGTTGATAGGAGAAAGTTCATTCTCACAGAAATCAGCTGCTGCTTCTAAATATTGATCAACCAATTCGCGGCTTACGGTGCCTTGAAATGCAGGAAGTTTTGCGTAATGTGCTTCAGCATTTAATAATTCGTGCAATACGAACTGCATATCACGTAAGGGTGCTTTGTATTGTGGCATAGCATTTTCCTCAATACTGGTTAAACCAGAGTTATAATCTTAGTCAATAGTAAATATACCCAAAGGGTATCATTTTGTGTTGCTAATCGTGCAACAAGTTATAGTTCCGTACAAGCTTTAACAGGGCATTTCTTAGTGACTGTAAAGTCAAAGATAATGCTTAAATTATTTTAAAGCGTATTGATTGTAGGCAGTTTGCGTTGAATTCGCTCGTAATAATATGCAAAAAATCGTAAGCAGCTGTGTAATTAAAAATAATTGATTCGGCAAATAAATAAAAGGCGCTTGAAGCGCCTAGATAACGAAATAATATTATGTTCTTACATAGGTTTAACGTTTGAATTGTGATTTTTCTGGTGTAAAGCGAACGTCACAAGTACCTTCAATTACACGATTATTCCACTGAACATTCACACGCTCACCGATGCGTTTACCCTGACAGGCTTTCTCAATCTGTGCTCTCTGTAGTCGATGTTCTTCACGCATTTGTTCTCGTTGTTCTTCACGTTGTTCGCGTTTAGCTTGCCATTCTGCACGTTGTTCATGGGTTAGCGGTTGACGTTGCATTTCGTGGTGGTGGCGGTCATGATTCATTGCTTGTTCTGAAGGTGTTACTTGGCAGGCAGCCAAACCTAAAACAGAACCGAGAAGCGTTGTCATTAATACGATTTTTGTCTTGTTCATTATTTTATCATGCCTAGTCAGTTAAGATTCGATTGTTAAAGATTAGATAATAAAGATGAAGAAAGAATGGAGAGTTTTTTTGAACCATGTTGGTTACAATCCACAAATAGAACACTATTGAGATTTCGCTTTTGAATGTTCGTCGCATGCCTTTAGCCATACGTTTATTTTTAACGGTATTACTGACTACCTTAGTGATTGCAACAATCAGTTTAGGAGTATTGCATTGGACCATGCAAAAGAACTTCGCACGTTATGTTGCTGATGTGGAAATGCAAAAATTAGATCGTTTGATTGCGAATCTAGGTAATGTTTATACGGTTTATCATGACTGGGGGAATGCCATTCAGGCGCAGATTTTACAAATTGAAGGGAACGCAGCACCTGACGATTATGATCGTTTGTCTCAGTGGTGGTTGCGCCGTCAGTATGATATTGCCTTACAACAACGTTATTTTAATGACCATACCTTATTAACGCTTTCCCCCACTTTAGCTCAAAACAACACCGAAATAAAAAATCGTCAGATTTTTAACGATGAAGAATTAAAGATTCTTAAACAAAATTTACCCTCAGAATATCAACCCTTTGAAGGCTTACGTTTTCCTTTGAGTCCGAGCCAATTTCGGTTAAAGAAAGATGCGAAAGATGACAAGCAACAGACCAAATCTAGTTCATCATCTGAACACGTTAAAAAGCGTTTTGTATCAATTCCAGATCGTTTAGGTTTAAGTTCAAGACTGTCTTTATATGATGAAAAACACCAATTTATTGTGGGTGAACCTGCAACTGATCAAATAGCCTACCGTCCAATTCTGGTCGATCAAAAAGTTGTGGGTTATCTCGGCTTAAAACCCGTATTGGATCAAGATGATGCATCGAGTATTAATTTCTTTAGTAATCAAAAGCGTTATTTACTTTTAGTTTATGCCTTAACCGTGCTTTCTAGTCTGGTGGCGGCATTATTGATGGCAACTTATTTTAAAAAGCCAATTCAACGTTTGCTCAATGCGACTTTGGAATTAACGCGTGGAAATTACCAACATCAGGTTGTGATTAAGCGAAATGATGAATTGGGAGATTTATCGAATCAACTGAATCATTTGGCTGATATTTTGCATCAGCATGAAGAGTCTCGCCGTCAATGGGTCGCAGATACTTCTCACGAATTAAAAACGCCTTTGGCTGTGTTACAAGCACAGATTGAAGCAATGCAGGATGGAATTCGTAAAGCAACACCCGAGCATCTTGATGCAATGATGCGTCAAGTGAGTAGTTTAAAGAAGCTAACACAAGATTTGGCTGATTTAGCACAGGCAGATGCGCAGCAGTTGAAATGCTATTTTGCTGAAGTCAATCCATGGGATGTCGTACTGCAAGAAGTTGAGAATTTTAAACCTACATTTGAACAAAAGCAGTTTGATGTTTCACTCTCAGGCGAAGGAATAAGCCTATCTTTAGATCGAGATCGTTTTAAACAGATCATTGTTAACTTGCTTGGAAATTGTGTACGTTACACAGAACAAGGTGGAAAAATACAGATTCATACTCAACAAAATGAGCATGAATGGATATTGTATGTGGATGATAGCCCATTTGGGGTAAGTGATGAGCAGTTGGCGCGTTTAGGCGAGCGTTTCTATCGTGTGGATGATTCACGCACACGTAGCACTGGCGGAACGGGTTTAGGTTTGGCTTTGTCTTGTAAACTTGCGCAGGCTTTAGGTGGTTCACTTACTTTTAATCATTCACCTTTAGGTGGATTGCGTTGTGTGCTGACTTTCCCAAAATTAATTAAATAACTTTTTTGATCCTCTTTGCTTGAGGACGATGGATAGGATGAAAACCATGAAGCATATTATGTTGGTTGAAGATGAAGTTGAACTAGCGCAGTTGGTTCGTGATTATTTAGAGGCGGCTGGTTTTGAAGTCAGTATGTTTCATGATGGTCAGGATGCTTATACCCAGTTTCAACAACGTAAACCTAGTCTCATGATTTTAGACTTGATGGTTCCTCGTATGGATGGTTTAACCATTTGCCGTAAAGTACGTGAACAATCTGATTTACCGATTATTATGGTAACTGCGCGTACTGAAGAAATTGATCGTGTTTTAGGTTTAAATATGGGAGCAGATGACTATATTTGTAAACCATTTAGTCCGAAAGAGTTGGTTGCACGTGTACAAGCTGTTTTGCGTCGTTTAGAGCGTAAGGCAGAACCTGATCAAAATGATTTATTTCGTATCGATAAAGCACAGCAACGTATTTGGTATCAACAAAAAGCATTAACTTTAACACCGACTGAATTCCGTTTATTGGAATTATTTTTGGAGCATCTCGGTCAAGTCTATTCACGTGCCCAATTATTAGATCATATTAACCCAGATAGTTTTGATGTGGCAGATCGTGTAATTGACAGTCATATTAAAAATCTTCGTCGGAAAATTACTGAAGCTGCCGAAACAGGTAATCGTCATGAATGGATTCAGGCGGTTTATGGCGTAGGTTATCGTTTTGAATATCCTGATGAGTAAGTAGTTTTACTTTATCCTGTGGATAACCACAACATTATCCACAGAAATTGTGGGTAATTTCTGATGAATTCTGAGTAAGGGTGATGTGCTTTATCAATCTATTTTAGATAAACAACTTACCTGAACCGCGATAGCGGCACTAAGTAAATCAAAATTATTCGGAATTAAGATGAACAACTTACCATCACCTCAGGCACATCACTTGGTAAAGGTGCAGTATCTTGTTCAGTTTCCAAATCAGGCTGTTTTTGATAAGGCTGATTGAGTAGCTTAAATAAACGATCAACTTCACTAAAATCACCACGTTCAGCTTGTTCAATCGCTTTTTGTGCCATGTGATTGCGTAAAATATAATGAGGATTAGCGCTTTGCATAACTCGATCTAACTCATCTGTATCTTGAGTTTTGCGAATTTCCTGATATTGATGGAGAAAAGCATCAAACTGACGTAGATCTAAGCAATCATCACGGAGTGTTTTATATTCCTTGTTCTGTAGGCGAATAAAACTTTGCGTATAGTCGAGTTGTTCCGCTTGCAAAATTCGCAAGAATGCAAAACTACAATCTAAACTGTCTTTATGAAAATGGGGGAGTCCCATCTTCTCGCAGAGTCCTTGACCATAATGATGTAAAAAGATTGGTTCAAATTGTTCTAAGCAAGTCGCTAAATCTTGTTTGAATTGTTCTTTATGCTCAGGTGTGGCTAACGATATGAGATTGTTTAACCATGTCCACAAATTCCAATGTCCAATACTTGGTTGGTTTTGATAGGTATAACGACCTTGGTAATCGGAGTGGTTATTAATCCAGTTTGGTCGAAAGCGTTCCATAAATCCATAAGGACCAAAATCTAAGGTTGAGCCTGTAATATTTAAATTATCGGTATTCATTACACCATGCGCAAAACCGACTAATTGCCATTTGGCGATCATGATTGCTGTACGTTCAATGACAGCTTTAGCGAAACCCAGAACAGGGTTCTCAGCTTCTAGGCATTCTGGATAATGCCATTCGATACACTTTTGCGTAAATTCAGTTAAAAGTTCAGGTGCATATTGATTGATCCACTCAAAATGCCCGAAACGGATATGACAATCCGAAGTGCGTAATAGCATTGCGCCAAGTTCTAAAGTCTCACGCTGTACGCCTTGTGCTGATGTAGTGAAACCGACTGCATGACTAGATGCTACGCCAAGCGCATTCAGTGCATGACCTGCTAGATATTCACGAATCACTGAGCGCAGTACCGCACGACCATCACCCATACGAGAGTAGGGCGTTGAACCTGCACCTTTCAGATGTAGATCAATGGTTTGTCCATGTTGATTTAGAATTTGTCCAATCAATAAACCACGCCCATCCCCTAATTGACCTGCCCATTGACCAAATTGATGACCTGCATACACCATTGCTAATGGCGTGAATTTAGCAAAAGTTTTTTGCCCACTACAAATCTCGACCCAATTGGCTTTGTCTTCATCACTCCATTGCAATTCATCAGCTAACGCTTCGTTAAAGTGACCTGCCTTTGCACCACGTAAAGGGCTGGGCTGTTGCTGGTGATAAAGCTTTGAATTGAGAGATGAATAGCGAGGATTGAAATGCATAGGTCAATATCATGGCAAGAAGCTGAATGATGACTATAACAAAGATAAGTCTAAAATAGTGAATTGTGATTATGAACTGAGTCTTTAAATAGGCATAAAAAATGGCCTCTAAAGAGACCATTTTATTGAGTATTTTTTATTCTGAAACTGGTGCTTTTTTGATATTACGCACTAAAGTTTCTAGACATTCACGATGGTGTGCAAGGCGATGTTCAAGCAGTTGGAAATCAACTTTAAGTTTATGATCCATTTGATGGATTTTTTCAGCCATTGCCGCTTTTTTTGCTTGTAGTTCTTGCTCTTTTAACTTCGCCCAATCGTTTAGAGTCAATGTAAAAGCTTCATATTCTTGAGCAATACGTTGTTTCATCTGAGCAATATCAGTGTTCACATCGTGGCCATAAATTGCGAGGTCTTGTTCAGCATATTTAAACTTCATCGCAAGCTCTGCTTTTTGGATATTAAAGCTTGGAATACGACGTAAGTTTTTCGCTAAGCCTAACTTTGAACTTGTCCAAATTAGCCATTTGGTAGGGTCATATTGCCACCATTTTACGCCGTTACGATAATCGTATTGGAAAATATGGTGATAGTTATGATAACCCTCGCCCCAAGTGAGGATGGCTAAGATGAAATTATCACGTGCAGTATTTTCGTCAGTATAAGGGCGTTTACCCCACATATGACAGAGTGAGTTAATGAAGAAAGTGACATGGTGGCTGAGGAATAGACGAACTAAACCGCCTAAAAGCAACACGCCCCAAATATCATTCACTAACCATCCAATCGGTAATAAAATACCTGCATGAACAGCAATGACTAAGGGAACATAATATTTATCTTGGAACATGACTAATTTGTCATTCAACAAATCAGGCGCATTTTTATAATCTGGCTCAGCGGCAGGATAGTTACGTAACATCCAACCCATATGTGCGTACCAGAAACCATTATTAATCGAATATGGATCTTGGTCTACATCGTCAACATGACGATGATGGGTACGGTGACCTGAAGCCCAAAATAAGATACTATTTTGAACCGCAAAAGTACCCATAATCATAAGAATGATTTTTAAAGGTAGGGTTGCTTCATAAGCACGGTGTGCCCATAAGCGATGATAGCCAGCAGTGATACCTAAACTGCTTACACCTAGTAAGACAAACATGCTAATCCATGCGCCCATACTAAAGTCATGATAATAGGTATAAATTGGAATCGAAATGAGTGCAACAACTGGTAAAAATACCAATGCGAAAATTGCAATCCAATTAATGGGTGCTTTCTTGAGTGGGGCGGAAGTCATATCCGTCAGCGCTCCTAAAAACCTTGTTTACACAAGATATAAAAACCAAACGAGATAGCAAAACCAATCATGACGATATATTGCTATTTTATGCTCGATATTAGCATGCTCATATTAGATAACACTAGTATTATTCTACAGTTGTACTGAAAGAACAGTAACAGAATTCGTTTGTTGAATTAATCAATAAATTAAAAGGCGAAATAAATCAATGTCAGAACAAATAAGCGTGAAAAATACAATTTATTCTTTGAATAAGTTTTTTCACAAAACTTTAATATTATCTGTTGCTTTCATGCTTGTTGCATGTCAAAGCCAACCAACTAAAGTCAACAAAAATAGCCTACAGCCAAAGCGTGTAAATCAATTGCCACCCATGCAAATTCGCAAGAGTAACGATGGCGTTCAAGATGTAAGTTGGCAAATTACCATGATTCAAAATAAACGTGCTTTATTCTTCAATCAATATCCAAGTTTTTCGCTGAATTCTATTGCTAAAACCGTTTCAGGTCATACAGGCTGCAATATTATTTATGGGACGTATCAATATGATCTTAGCCAAAGGAAAATGAATTTTGATGTGAGAGCGCAGCACTTTAGTTGTGATAAAGCATTAGCACAAGAAGCAGATCTGATGGATGCGATGCAGCGGATTGAACGTTTTCAAATTGAAGGGACGAATTTGTATTTATTAGATGCAAAAGGACAGCGTTTAATTCAGGCGCAATCTAAAAAATAAAATTAGTTGCCGGAATAAATTCCATACTTTTATAAAGTTAGATGTTGCAACATGGTGCTCGGGAAATCAGTGATTAACCCTTGAATGCCCAATTGTTGTAGATGTTTGGCACGTTCAACGTCATTAACTGTCCAAACACTCACAGCAAGTTCGGCTTGCTGTGTAAACTCAATGATTTGATCGGTTGCCAGTTGATCTTTCCAACCAATTTGGCAGCATCCGTATTGATGTGCGAGTTCGATGGCATATTCCCCAATCGGAATTTCAACTAACAAGCCACGTTTAAAATGACTTTGATGTTGTTGCAATGCCGCTAAAATTTTCACATCAAAACTGGTAATCGTAGCAGCCTGTTCAAAGTCGAGTAAATCTTGATGTAATTGCAGAATTAAACGCTCAGCCGCTGCTTCATCTGCAACTGCTTTAATTTCAACTTCAATATGTTCAAAATCAGTTAAACAACCCATTACTTGGGGCAGGCTAGGAGTGTATTCTTCAAATCCCCACGCCTGCCATTGATGGCGATGATCAAATTGCTGAGCTTCAGATAAATTACAGCTTTCAACATGACGTGATTTACCCGTAGTACGAACAAAATCATCATCATGAATCACAACCAATTGGTCATCTTTGAGTTGACGCACATCAAACTCAACTGCACGTACACCTAAATCATGCAAGTAACGGAAGCCTCCTAACGTATTTTCAGGAGCTTCGCCTCGTGCACCACGATGACCAATGATTCGCATTTTGATTACCTTAAAATAATTATGCTTGATCAATACTATCATTAATGTTTTTTTGCCAAAGCACTTCACTACCGCCTTCTGCACGTTGCAAAGCACGTGAGGCAACAAATAACCAGTCGGATAAACGGTTCAAGAGTTGTAATGCAGTAGATTGAATATTTTGATCACGATTGTGCACTGACATTAAAGTGCGTTCTGCGCGGCGGCATACAGCACGAGCTTGATGTGCATAACTACATGCTAGGCTACCCGAAGGCAAGATAAACTCTTTGAGCATTGGCAGAGATTCATTCATGTGATCAATTTCTTTTTCGAGAAACTCGATACAAATCGGTTGGAGTAAGTGGTAGTTGGGAATACAAACTTCACCGCCTAAATCGAACAGCCAATGTTGAATCAAGCTTAAACTTTTATCCCAATCAGCTTTGTTTCCAATTTGAGATGTGCTGATTTGTGCGCGAAGCACGCCAATCGTGGCATTGAGTTCATCTACATCACCTAGCGCATTAATTCGTAAGTCATCTTTAGCGACACGTGAGCCATCCCCAAGACCTGTTGTACCTGAATCGCCTGTGCGCGTATAGATTTTACTTAAACGATGTCCCATCAAGCTGTCCTATAAATAAAAAGGGGATAATGTCGGTCAGAACATTACCCCGAAATTGGAGTTAAGAAAATATTTTTATTGTCTAGATTGCACGATTAATAACGAAGAGTGACACCTACAGAAGCTTGGCGACCACCGTTGATGTAGTAACTACCGCTACCATAGGCTGTACGATATTTTGAATCGCCGACATTTTGAATGTTCGCAAAAACATCTACATTTTTATTCACTTTATATTGTCCATGCATATCTACACGGAAGTGTCCAGGGATTTGAACATTGTCAAAGGCACTGTTGTCATAATCACCATTCGCTAACATTGTGGTCGAGAAAGTATATTGTTCATCTGCCCAACCAGCAGTCAAGGAAATTTTCTGACGAGGGCGACGACTTAAATCTTCATCATTTTTCTTGTCTTTAGCGCGAACATAGTTATAACTTAAATTTGTAAATAGGTTTTCACCTTGCCATTTCACATATAGCTCACTACCCTCCATTTTAGCTTTTTCAACGTTACTCATTTGATTCAGAACGCCATCAAAAGCAATCAGGTTATCTACTTCTGTTGTATAAAGAGATAAACCTGTTGAAATATTGTAAGCCAGTTTTTGGTCTAGACCGATTTCATAAGACAAGCTTTCTTCTGGTTTAAGGTCAGGATTTCCACCAAAAGCATACATATCATTTAAAGTTGGTGCTTTAAATGCTGAACCGATATTTGCATAAACACTGGTTAAAGGTAGCACTTGATAACGAGCAGATCCTTGAGCAACAGTATGTGTGCCGAATTTTTCATTGTCTTCTACACGGATACCAACCTGAGTGTTTAATCCTGCTTGATCATATTTGTGTTGGATATAATAACCTGTTGAATCAATATCTTCTTGATATGGTGTTCCATAGGAGATCACATCACCATCAATATTTCGATGTGTTGCACCAACTAGAAGCTTTTGATTTGGTGTAAAGCCCCATTGACCATAGATTTCAGATTCTTGCGTTTTACTATGGACAAAATCTGTTGAATTATTTTGATCTATTTCATCTTTGAATTGAGAAAAACGGGCATGTAGAGCTAAATTCTCAAGAATATTTAAACGTCCTTTAATGTTAATGATTTCATTTTTAAAATCTTGAGAAACGAGTTTGCCAGAGCTATCGTAATCGCTATAACCTTGGTTCTCACTATAATCAACAGAAGCTGCGTACTGTTCTTTTTCTACACCAATTTTTGCGCTATAGCCTTTTTGATCAAATGAGGCATCGGCTGCATTTTTTATATCTTTGACAGGTGTTCCATCAGTTTCAAGGCGTTGACCACGAATCTGTGCATAGAAACCATTTTCAGCCAGATCTGCACCGACTACAGATTTATAAGTTTTATTTTCACCAATTTCACCTGTTACAAAAGCAGCGCTTTTCTCTGGTGTTTTAGAAATCAATTGAACTACACCTGAGATTGCATCAGTACCATATAAAACTGATGCAGGACCTTTTAATACTTCGATCTGCTTAATATCAGTTGTATCAATAAATGGTAATGATGCTGTACCAGAAGTATTTGAATTTAGACGGACGCTATCTCTTAAAACAAGCGTTTGGTTTGAATTACCACCACGTAAAAAGATAGATGCCATTTGTCCATATCCGCCGCTTTGTACCATGTTGATCGAAGCATCGGTTTGGAGTAATTGTGGTAAAGAGGCAATTGGAGATTGTTCTAGAATCTTTGGTTCAATAATATTGATTCGAGCAGGAACTTCACTGACTTTTTGTTCAGTACGAGATGCCGTTACAACAATCGTATCTAGCGTCGCAGTTTTAGTACTTGATTGATCTTGAGCAAAAGTAGTTGAAGAAAACCCCATCGCAATAGCGATAGCACCAACTAAGCGTGTCGGTTGAAAAATAGTAGACATGATGTCGCTCCATACATTCACCCGTCGTGAATGTTAAAGTGGAAATAAACAACAAGCAGGTCTCCGGACTTCACTATATCATCACAATGGTGATGCTATTAATCATCTTCCCACATCATTCAGATGCAGTGATTTGGCGCTTAGCTAAGATTAATAATTCGGTGTTACCGTTGCGAGGGCAGTGTTGGACTTACACCAACTTCCCTATAAGCAAAAGAATTTGCTTTAGACTTGTTGCGAGATGACGCGAAGTATAGAGTGTTCACGTTTTTTAAACAATTGCATTTGGAAATGAACTTTGACCAAAGTATGTCAAATTGCTTTACAATGTAAGAGTAGTAAATAGCCATCTCAGATTGGACATCAAATGCGCCAAACCCAACTCCGAACTCGTGCCAAAATTTGTGGAATCACTCGGACTCAAGATATTGATGCTGTTGTGCAAGCAGGAGCAGATGCAATTGGTTTTGTATTCTTTCCCCCAAGCCCACGTCATGTCAGTATTGAACAAGCGCAAATCTTGGCAAGCTCAGTACCTGCTTATGTTCAGTTGGTTGGTTTATTTGTAAATGCAAGCGCAGAAGAAATCCAAACAGTGCTTGATTCAGTTCCGTTGGATGTATTACAACTACATGGTGATGAAACACCTGAACAATGCCAACAAATTGCGTTGTATTGCAAACGCCGTTGGTATAAAGCCATTCAGGTTAAACCCGATTTAGACATTTTGACCGAAATTCAACGCTATCAAGCTGTGGGAGCCAGTGCGGTTCTACTTGATGCGTGGCATCCTGATTTAAAAGGTGGAACAGGCCACTGTTTCGATTGGAAAAAATTTCCAAAACTTGATATTCCACTAATCTTGGCAGGGGGCTTAACCCCTGAAAATGTGAGTGACGCTATTGATACTACAGCAGCTTTTGCTGTGGATGTCAGCGGAGGCGTAGAGTCCGCTAAAGGTATAAAAGACCAACAACTCATTGAAAAATTTATGCAAGGAGTCCAACGTGGATCAGCAAAACCTTAGTCAACAAAATCAGGCGATTGACTACACCCAGTTTCCAGATGCTCAGGGGCATTTTGGTATTCATGGTGGGCGTTTTGTGTCAGAAACGCTTATGGCTGCACTTGAAGACTTAGAAAGTCTTTATGGTCGTATGAAAAATGATGCTCAGTTTTTAGCAGAGTTTGACCGTGATCTCGCGTACTATGTTGGTCGTCCTAGTCCTCTTTATCATGCTGAGCGATGGTCTCAGCACCTCGGCGGTGCGCAAATTTACCTGAAACGTGAAGACTTGAACCATACAGGTTCACACAAGGTCAACAACACCATTGGTCAAGCGTTATTGGCAAAACTATCGGGTAAAAAACGTATCATTGCAGAAACAGGAGCAGGTCAGCACGGTGTGGCGACGGCTACCATTGCAGCACGTTTGGGTATGGAATGTGTGGTGTACATGGGTGCTGAAGACGTAAAGCGTCAAGCGATGAATGTATATCGTATGCGTTTGCTTGGGGCGACGGTAGTTCCTGTGCAAAGCGGTTCAAAAACATTAAAAGATGCATTGAATGAAGCGATGCGTGATTGGGTAACCAATGTCGATACGACTTATTATGTCATTGGTACGGTTGCTGGGCCACACCCATATCCACAGCTTGTACGTGATTTCCAGTCGATTATTGGACGCGAAGCGCGTCGCCAAATCCTTGAGCAAGCAGGTCGTCTTCCTGATGCCTTGGTTGCTTGTGTCGGTGGTGGTTCAAATGCGATGGGCTTGTTCTATCCATTCCTGAATGATCAAGATGTCAAAATGTATGGCGTTGAAGCTGCTGGTTACGGTATTGAAACAGGCAAACATTCTGCTCCATTGAATGCAGGTCATGTTGGTGTATTGCATGGTAACCGTACTTACCTTATGTCTGATGCACAAGGTCAAATCATTGAAACACACAGTATTTCAGCAGGTTTGGATTATCCAGGTGTCGGACCAGAACACAGTTTCTTGAAAGATATGAAACGCGTTGAATATGTTCCGATTAAAGATGATGAAGCCTTACAAGGCTTCCGTGATTTAACTCAGATTGAAGGCATCATTCCGGCACTTGAAAGTTCACATGCGATGGCTTATGTCACTAAACTTGCGCCAACGATGTCGAAAGATCAAATCATTATTGCAACGGTTTCAGGTCGTGGCGATAAAGACTTGATGACCGTTGCTAAAATTGATGGTATTCCGATGGTCGACTTATAAAACTGAATATTGTGTGATATTATTGAATAAATAGTGTGCTAAAGCAGCATTGATTTTTATGCGCTGACTAGCTATACATGGACGTATAACACGATAATAATCATACAGGATTGTAGGGGATGAAATACTCCTTACCCAAATATATAAGTAAAGTTTTTCTTGTCATTTTGGATTGGGATTTAGTTAAAAAATCCCAATCTATATTACTTTATGCTAGTTTTACTGCTGTGATCATCTATTTTATGCAAATAAAATATATGTATCATCCTTTAGCAAATACTGAGTTATTAACTAAATTTCAGTGGTTGTATCCTAGTATATTTTTTTTAAATGCATTTTTAATTCTGTTTGGCTTTTTTATTAAAAATAAGCCAAATACCCATATGTATTATGTATTATTTTTATCTGTTTACTACCCATTTTCATTGTTAGGCTTGCCGATTGGTATTGGTTTGCTCAATATTCTTAATGGAATTATTTTTATGGGGATTGCCTTCACGGCATTATTGTTATTTCCTCGTTTTGTTGTTTATTTCGGTCTAATTTCTTACATCATTGTATATTATCTTTTAGCAGGACTAACGGTTGCTGGGTATTTGGATTATGCAATTGCGTATAAACCTTATACCTTGATGCATAAAGATGTGCAAAATGCTCAGATCATTTATTCCATGTTTTATACAACATTATATGCAGCATTTACGATTACTTTATTTGATATTAGTGTAGAGCGTTGGCGTAGATATAACTCAAAAATAGAAAAACTGAGTTGCACTGATGAATTAACGAGTCTGCTTAATCGTCGTGGGGTGAATCAAATTATTGATTTACAGATGCAGCAGGCAAAAATTACTCATCGTGAAACATCATTAATTATGGTCGATATTGATAATTTTAAAAAAATTAATGATCAATATGGACATCATCAAGGTGATTTGGTTTTAAGGCATGTTGCCGATATATTAAGAAGAAATTTGCGAGCTAGTGATGTGATTGGACGTTATGGTGGTGAGGAGTTTGTTATTTTATTGCCATTTACTTTAATTGAAAATGCGGTTGCCGTAGCAGAAGTCTGTCGTAAAGCATTAGAGCAAAGTGCAATTGAAGTTAATGAAACGGAATTTATTTATGTTCAAGCTTGCTTTGGGGTAAGTAGTACAGTTCATAGCGGTTTTGATTATATGCGTTTATTTGAACAAGCAGATAAAGCATTATATGAAGCCAAACATAATGGTAAAAATCAGGTCAGAACAGTCCATGCACGTTAATCTATTTTGGGGAATATTGTGAAATTAATACAAGAGAATGGTCAGCCTCGTTATGGGCGTTTTGATCAGATACCCTCAAAAATTAATCTAGATGACTATATTTATAAAACACCTTATGGTCAGGTGCTAAAAGGTTGGCGTAAGCAACTTAAGTATAAAAAATTTAAGTTTTGTGGTTTACAACATGAGCATTACAGTATTGGTATTGCGATTGTCGATCTATCATGGGCAGGGCATGGCTTTTTCTATGTTTATGATCACCTTTCTGAAAAAGTAATCGAATGGAATGCGATTCAGCCATTGGCGTTGAAAACTCAACTCGATGAACAACCTTTATTTAGTCAAAGCTATTTTAAAAAATCGGCTTATCAATTTGATATGCAACACGCCAATGGTGTGCGTTATCTCCAAGTGACCAAACATGGTGAAGTGCAACTGAAAGCACGGATTTTCTGTGCAGGTACGGATGCACTCAGTTTATGTAGCCCAACTGGGATTAATGGTTGGACATATACACAAAAACAAACCACTTTGGCAGTAGAAGGCTTTTTCATTAGCCCAGATCAACAGCAGATCGAATTTAATGCGCATAGTCTCGCTGCACTCGATGATACCTGTGGTTTTTTACGACCTGAAACGGCTTGGTTTTGGTTATCTTGTCAGTTCCGTGATGCAAATGATCGCCGTATTGGCTTGAATTTAGCTTCAGGTGTGAATGAAAGTTTTGGTAATGAAAATGCGTTGTGGGTCGATGGTCGTTTATATCCACTCACTGATATTTTATTTGAGCAACAAAATGAAAATTGTTGGTCAATTCGTTCTTTAGATGAGCGATTAAATTTGCTAGTTGAAACTGGGTGGTGTCGTTTTGAGAATATTAACCTACGCTTGATTGGCAGCCAGTTTAATCAATGGCAAGCGAAAGTCAGTGGTACGATTGAACATGAAAATGTTGAATTGGTGTTATTGAACAACGAATATGGGTTGTTAGAACAGCATTATGCAAAGTGGTGATTATTAGAATATGAGTCTGTTTAATATTTTATATCTAGGTTGATTGGATAAAAGATATAAAATCAAGTAGTTGGTATCCTACAGTATAGTAGATAGGGATGGAGGATATAATGAAATATATGGTATTTTTGATCACTATTTTACTAACTGGCTGTATGGATTCTTTGGAATATGTGCAGTTGGAAAATAAATCTAATTATAATATATATATCCATGAGGATGATGGTGCTTTTATTAAAGTAGCTCCAAATTCTAAATTAGACGTAAAACTAAATGATTTATTTACTGATAAGGTAAAAGGAGATGGGTTTATGATCTCTATTGTTGATAAGGAGGTGGAATATAATTATTATTTTAATTTAAATAATAAGGAGTTCAGGAATAAATACATTAAAGCTGGTTTTTTTAATAAAGATAGGTATTTTTTTAGGTATAAAATGAACAAGTTATATCTTTTTTCACCAAAAGAGCAAACGTATAAGCAAGTGCAATTGTAGGTGAGTTAAATATTAACCATGAGGAATATACCTCGTAGCGCTCTTGTAGGGCGTAATGTCAAACTGGTTGATGATATGATTTTAAATGAGATTTGTTTAATTTGCTCAAGCCAGTTTGGTACTCCATCGTGAAGAAAATAGAGTAAGGGTTTTTTTAGTTAATTGGGTTGGGTCTTTAAGATATTTTTTATCAATCAGATGCTAACCATAAGGGTATTATTCCGCAACATTCCACTGCATAGCAGATCAATCGCAGTGGAACGTCTCAGAAGATTTTTATTTAAAGTGGACTAAAGCCCCGCTTGCCAAAAAGCTTCACCCGCAGCAATAGGATCATTGGTCTTGGCTAAAGTATCAATCCAGACATCGTATTGACGAATAACAGGATGTTGATTTGGATGGAAGTCCTTTTTAAACCAATCACTGTATTGAGATCTTTTCGCAGTCAAAATACCATTACGACCAAAGAACCAAGGCAAACCTTTACGTGCCATGTCAAAACGTTGTCTTAGGTTAAAACCATCGGTTTTGAGCATCACATCAGTACGATATAAGGTAAAGCCAAACATCATCACGGTAGTGAAAACGAGTGCAAAGCGACGTGTTGCTTCAGGTACTTCACCGACTTCGCGCATCACATCAAAAGCCACATCACGATGTTCCATTTCTTCAATCGCATGCCAAGCAAATAACGCACGAACAAAAGGATCGGCTTCCGCTAAAGTTTCCTTTTTACTGTAAAAGGTATCTGCCATTAATGCGGTTAAATGCTCTGCGGCTGCGGTCATGGCAATGTTGTATTGAGCTGAACGGTTTTTTAATTCAAATCTAAAAATCTTTTTCAACCGAGCAGTGAATTGATCTACAGGCATACCTTGCTCTTTCATGATCTGATTCATTTTGTCATGTGCAATACCATGCTGTGCTTCCTGACGGATAAAATCAGCCACACGTTCTTGCAAATCAGGATCATTAATTTTGTCGCGGAATAAACGCACACATTCAATAAAATAGCGTTCGCCATCAGGGAAAGTTAGGCTCAACGCATCAAACATACGAGTACGGAACGGATCACCACCAAACCAAAAACGTGGTGCCTGATCTAAATGAAAATCTAATTTTGTTCTTACAACAGGTTCAACTTGATAGGAAACGTGTGCATTCATTTTTACCATTCCTTGTCTTTTCTTAAACTCAGTATGAAAAAAGTTCGATGAAATGTTTTGACAGTTACAGCCAAGTTTTATACAAATAACGACAGATCAGGATGAGATCGGCATATGTCAGTTAAAATTATTATTGGATACCTGCGATTATTTAATCGTGTTTTACAACAAGAACAAATTGATTTGTCTAAAGTTGTTGCGCCTGAGCTTTGGCAAGCTTTTCATACTTGCTTGGAAAATCCAGATGAGCATGATTTTGATGTCGAACGTTATGCATTGCTTTTGCAATCGGCACAAGCTTATTTCCCTCGACCGATTACATTAGTATTGGCTGAACATGCCAATTTGCAAGATTTGGGTTTAATGGGATATTTGGCTTCAACCAGTTTAGATCTGCAACAGGCGTTACAGCTTTTACAACGTTATTATTCTTTGGTTTTTAAACAGACCAATTTAGAACAACTGAATGTTCAGCAGTTTTCTGAATATATTCAAATTGTTTGGGGAGCATCTTATAGTGATTATCGGGAAATGTATGAGCTGAATTTAGCGCTGATCTTTAAAATTGCGCAGTCAATTGTGCAAGATGCCCTCGTTCCGCCACAGATGATTCAATTTGGTTACGCACCACATACAGCTTTATATCACTTTGAAAAATTTTATGGCTGTCCGATTCAAATTCAAGCTGGGCAATATGCCATTCGCTTTTCAAATCAAATTTTAAAAGCAAAAAGTATCGCGGCAGACCAACAATTAAACTATGTACTCTCTACTCAAGCTCAGCAATCACTGAATAGCATTACTTCTTTTGAGATTCAGCAACAACAGTTCCGTCAAAAAATACAAACGCATATTGAACAAGGGCTTTTGCAGCAAGAAGAACTACTGCTCAGCTATGTGGCAAAGCGTTTGCATTGTTCAGAACGAACATTACAACGCCAACTCAAAACCTATCAGCTTAATTTTCAAGATATTTTAGATCAGTATCGTTTGGAACAAAGTAAACTGTATTTGCAACAAGGGAAATCATTCTCTGAAATTGCTGAACGCTTGAATTATGCAGATCAAAGTGCGTTTGGGCGAGCGTTCAAACGCTGGACAGGCATTACACCCAAGCAATTTTTAAAATCTCTTTAACTTTAAAGCAAACTAAAGAGATTTATGGATTACTTTTAGCGTGTTTTTAAACGTGGATAATTAAAGACAATGGCAAGGACTGCGCAAATCGCAAGAATCCAGCAATAATAAATATTGCCAATCAATTCAACGGGTGAGAGTTTGGCAATCGAACAGGCCAACAGCAATTGTGCGCCGTAGGGGATAATCCCTTGAACCACACAAGAAAAAATATCAAGTAAAGCTGCACTTCGCTTAGGGGCAACACCATATTCTTTTGCTACTTCACGTGCCATATCTCCAGATAAAATAATCGCAACGGTATTATTGGCGACAAATAAATTTGAGAATATGACCAGAAAACTAATGCCTAATTCACCTGCACGCTGTTTGCCAAATTTGAATAGACGCGTAATCGTATAAATACGTTGAATAAGCCATTGCAAACCGCCTTCTTTTTGCATCAGAGTAGACAAACCACCTAGCAACATGGAAAGTAATGCCACCTCAAACATGCCAACAAAGCCATCATAAATTGAGTTATTGAGTTTTAATAAATCAAATTCAGGTTTTTCAATAAGACCAATCACACCTGACAAAATAACACCAATCATTAATACAGCAAGTACGTGCAATCGTGTAAAGGCAAGAAAAAAAACAGCTAAATAAGGCAAAATAAGCAATAAATCATAAGGCTTTGCTTGAATGGCTTCTGCTTGATGGCTCATTGAAATATAAACCATTAAAGTAATGATAGCCGCGGGGAATGCAATCCAGACATTAACTCTAAATTTATCTCGAAGTTCAACATTTTGGCTACGTGTTGCCGCAATCGTAGTGTCAGAGATCATGGATAAATTATCACCAAACATTGCACCTCCCACGACTGCACCTATGGCATAGAGAGGTGCTATCTCTGTTGCTTGGGAAAAACCGAATGCAATTGGTGCACAAGCTGCGATGGTGCCCATAGATGTTCCCATTGCTGTTGCAATAAATGCAGCAATAATAAATAACATGGGTAACACAAATTCAGGCGAAATCAGTGAAAGTCCCAACTGTACTGTCGCATCCACGCTACCAATCGCACTGGATACACTGGCAAAAGCACCTGCCAACATAAATACCATAAACATTAAAATCAAATTTGGATGGCTAGCGCCTTGTAGGAACTCTTCAATCGCCGTATTTAGTTTTTGTTTATAAAGTAGTAATGCCAGAATAACGGCTGGAATTGCTGCGATAGGTGCTTTGACTTGATAGAATGCAAATTCTGTCCCGATCATCGAATGATAGAGACCACTCCCGAGAAAGATGATCAAAAATACCAATAGTGGTAGCAAAGCAAGGGCATTGCTTTGTACTTTTTTCTGAGTGTGGGCAGACATAAAAATAAAAAGAAAACTTAAAAATTGCGGGTAGTATAAAGGAGCTGAGCTCATTTCTAAAATCAGCCTCGATGAAGCTAAAATTAGGAAGCTTTGATCATTGAGAAAAAGCTGAAAATATAGATAAATGTAGCAGGGCAGTTGTAAGTAGCAACATTCACTGTTGCAATCACGTCAAACTCTGTTCAATGAACAAAAAATAGCGTTACAATGCAGTGTTATTGTATGACTACAAACAACTCCTCAATTTATATAAATCAAGGAAAGCATAATCCTATGTCACGTCTTGCCACTCGTTTTGAACAGCTTAAATCTCAGCACCGTAAAGCGCTTGTTTCTTATGTTATGGCAGGAGATCCGCATCCACAAGTCACGGTTCCATTGCTTCACCAGATGGTTGAAGCAGGTGTTGATGTGGTTGAGTTGGGTTTGCCATTCTCAGACCCAATGGCGGATGGTCCAGTGATTGCCTTAGCTGCTGAACGTGCTTTAGCAGGTGGAACGAGCACACTCGATGCTTTGAATATGGTGAAAGAATTTCGCGAAAAAGATCAAACGACACCCGTTGTTTTAATGGGGTATTTAAACCCTGTTGAAGTGATTGGTTATGAAAAGTTTGTTGCTTATGCGAAAGATTGTGGTGTTGATGGTGTACTTTTGGTGGACTTACCGCCTGAAGAATCAAAGCAATTTGGTGATGTCTTAAAACAAAATGAGATGGATCAAATTTTCTTACTCGCACCAACATCAACTGATAAACGTATTCAGCATGTTGTAAATCAAGCCAGTGGCTTTGTTTACTATGTGTCGTTAAAAGGTGTGACAGGTGCAGCAACACTAGATACCTCTGAAGCAGCAGCTCGTATTGCGAAAATTAAGAGCATGACCAACGTTCCTGTTGGGGTTGGTTTTGGGATTAGTGATGCAGCTTCTGCAAAAGCAATGGGTCAAGTTGCTGATGCCGTAATCGTAGGAAGTGCTTTCGTTAAATCTTTTGCGACATTGCCAGCAGACGAAGCTGTGCAACAGACGGTGAATAAAGTGAAGGAGCTTCGAGCCGCGCTCGATGAGTTAGTATGAGTCAAGAGTTAACAGCAGGGAAGGTTCTGAACCCATCAACGCCTTGGACAGAGCGTCAAGTTCCTGGTATTCAAGTTGCGAATGAACAACAAACATTCAAAGCAACATTTACGGAACCAACCATTGAATGTCCTGAATGTCATGCCTTAGTAACACGTACGGCAATGTCATTTAATGCCTATGTATGCCCACAATGCGATGAGCATTTGCGTATGCGTGCACGTGATCGTTTGAATTGGTTCTTTGATCAAGTCAATGCAGAGTTAGGTCAAGAATTTAGCGCGAAAGATCCATTGAAGTTTGTGGATAGCAGACCTTATCCAGAGCGTATGCGTGAAGCACAAGATAAAACAGGTGAAACTGAAGCATTAGTTGTAATGCAAGGTTCATTGAAAGGTTTGGACTTGGTGGCTTGCGCATTTGAGTTCGATTTTATGGGTGGTTCAATGGGTACTGTTGTTGGGGATCGTTTTATCCAAGCGGCAGAACGAGCAATTCAACTACATCAACCGTTAATTTGTTTTGCTGCTTCAGGTGGTGCTCGTATGCAAGAAGGCATGTTGTCTTTAATGCAAATGGCACGTACCTCTGCTGCGATTCAAAAAATGAAAGAAGCTCGTGTTCCATATCTTGTTGTATTGACTCATCCCGTTTATGGAGGTGTAACCGCATCATTAGCAATGTTAGGTGACGTACATATTGCTGAACCGAAAGCGATGATTGGTTTTGCAGGTAAACGCGTCATTGAACAAACAGTTCGCGAGAAGTTGGAAGAACCGTTCCAACGTGCAGAATATTTGCTTGATCATGGCGTGGTCGATCAAATTGTTCATCGTCATGCATTACGTGATACTGTATATCGACTCGTAGCTAAACTGATGAATTTACCTTGAAACTGGACGCACCACATTCTACAGATACATTAATAACATGGCTCGATTATTGGGGCCATGTTCATGTTACAGGCATTGATTTAGGTTTAGAGCGCGTAATTCCCGTTGCTGAAAAGTTGGGAGTTATGCAACCTCAAGCAAAAGTTTTTACTGTGGCAGGAACCAATGGCAAAGGCTCAACCACAACGACTTTGGCTGCAATTTTAAATGCGCAAGGCTATAAAGTCGGTTTGTACCAATCACCGCATATTTATCGTTTTAATGAGCGGGTAAAACTTGCAGGATTGGAAGTTGATGATCAAAGCTTAGTTGATGCCTTTGTGTTGGTGGATCAAGCCCGTCGAGAATGTGGTTTATCACTCTCTTTCTTTGAAGCAACCACTTTGGCTGCTTTTCTTATTTTTAAACTAAAACAATGTGATGTCTGGGTACTTGAGGTTGGCTTAGGTGGTCGTCTGGATGTCGTGAATGTGATTGATCCTGATATTGCTGTGATTACCAATATTGGTTTAGATCATGTCGATTGGTTAGGTGACACGATAGAAAAAATCGCCTTTGAGAAAGCAGGGATTATTCGTCCGAATATTCCAGTGGTATTTGCGGGTCAACAACAATTACCCCAAGCGATTCAAGCTAAAGTAGCTGAAACTCAAGCAGATCTATATGCGCTGAATCGAGATTATTTTTATCAACTTAATGACGATGGTCAAACATGGTCATTTGCATCCTCTGGCACAACGTTAAAACTGCCAATCGGTCAGCTTGCATTAGATAATATTTCGACTGCTGTTGCAGCGGTACTGGTGAGTGGTATTGAGGTCTCTCAGGCAGCGATTGCAACAGGTATTCAGCAAGCACGTTTGCAAGGTCGTTTTGAAATACGGCAAATTCAAGATAAAACAGTTATTTTTGATGCTGGACATAATCCACATGGTGTCGAATTTCTATTGAATCAGTTGCGAAAATTCTTAAAATACAATAAACAGTACACAGATGTTGTCGCAGTATTTTCAATGCTGGCAGATAAGGATATTTCATCTGTCACTGATTTACTTAAAACAACCGTAAAAGATTGGTTTATTGCTCCTTTAAATGTACCTAGAGCAGCAGTGTTGTCGCAGTTGCATGATGCATTACAAGGTCAACAAGTACATGAGTACGGTAATATCCAGCAAGCCTTTGAAGATGTGCTGAAGCAAAGTAATAACAATCAGCTGATTTTAGTCTGTGGATCGTTTCATACCTTAGAAGCGGTTTGGGAGTATTTAGAACAATGTCAATGAATAACAAACAACGCTGGATGGGAGGCGTTGTTCTATTGGGTGGAGGTGTTTTATTGGCAGCATTACTCCTTAAAGGTAATGACGAAATAGGACATGACAAAACACAAACGGCAATTGCACACCCAATTCCTAAAACAGAACCTAAAACTCAAACAGCTCAATCGACCCAAGAAGGTGAAATGGTTTCATTACAACCATTAGCCGTAGATGTCGAGACAGAAAAAAGATTGCTTGAAGAACAACGCCGTTCTCGTGAGAAAGCCGTTGCTGAACAAGAAGCACGTGCAGCTGATTTTCTAAAAATGCAGCAAGAAGCAGAAGCAGCTGCGGCACGCAAGGCTGCGGAAGAATATGCTGCAATTAATGCACGCCGTACAGCCGAACAGGAAAGCTCTGATAACATTCCTCCAGAGCTTGGCGAAGATGATAAAGCCAAAGCACAACGGCTTGTTGAAGAAAAGAAAAAAGCTGAACAACAAAAAGTAGATCAGCAGAAAATGGAGACCGAAAAAAAGTTAGTTGAGGATAAACGTAAGGTAGACGCTGAAAAAAAGTTAGCCGAAGAGAAGCGTAAGGCTGAAACTGAAAAAAAGGCTGAGGAAGATAAACGTAAAGCTGAAGCAGATAAAAAAGCGTTAGAAGAAAAGCGTAAAGCTGAGGCAGATAAGAAAGTTGCCGAAGATAAACGTAAAGCAGAAGCTGATAAAAAAGCGGCTGACGAGAAAAAGCATAAACTAGAAGCTGATAAAAAAGCGGCTGACGAGAAAAAGCGTAAAGCTGACGCTGAGAAAAAAGCCGAAGCTGAAAAGGCTCGTGATCTCATGGAAAATGGAGATAAAAAGTGGATGGTACAAGTGGCATTGGCTGCCAACCAAGCCAATGCAGATGCAGTTGTATCTAAATTGCGTGCTAAAGGCTATAAGGTTACAACAAGCCCGACTTCAAAAGGAGTTCGTATCATGGTTGGGCCATCGAAGGACCGAGATGTTGCAGATGCAGCACGTAAGAAAATTACCTCTGATGAAAGTCTAAACATGAAATCCGCTTGGGTAATTGATTGGGTTCCGCTTGATCAGCGATAACAAAAGATAGGCGACGAGATCAAAACTGGAAAGCGTCTGGTTTTGATCTTATTACAAGTGTTCTATCTTCTACAGGCAGTGAGTACAAAATGAGTAGCGGCTTTAAGATCTTAGAACACTTTATATTTTCAGAGGATTCTAACGTTAGTGCGCTTTCTGGCGCGGCTTGTGTGGGAAATGATCTCTACTTGGTTGGAGATGATGTGGGTTACTTACTCAAAACTAATCAAAAAAATAATATCAGTCGTGCGACTGTTTTTGAAAAAATTCCATTATTTGAATCATCTAAGCAAATATCACTGAGTGCATTTAGTAAAGAAGCTAAGCCAGACTTTGAAGCGTTAAGCTTGATCATTTTTGATGGACAACCCCAGCTATTAGTTATGGGGTCGGGTTCTACAGAAAATCGAAAAAAGGCATTATTGTATAATCCAGTCAATCATCAAATTAGAATTTTGCTAGATGCCGCTGATTACCATTTTTTAGAACATTGTTTGGCGTTGACAGGTGGCACTGATCTCAATATAGAAGCAGTTTGTTCAGATCAAAACAATTTATACATTTTTCAACGTGGCAATATTAATCGCTTTCATGGTGTTTTAGTCTTTGATTTAATAAAACTTCAAAATGGAAAATCATTAGAAAGTGCGCTGAAAAATTCATTCAATCTGACATTACCAGAGCTTGAAGGGGCAGCAAGTGGTATTTCTGATGCTTATTTTCTGGTGGAGAAAAATCTAATTATCGCCACCGCTGCGGTTGAGCAAACATTAAATACGTATGATGATGGCACGGTGCTAGGCAGTTTTATTTTACTGATCTCACCTGAGGGTGAAACGTTATATAAGCATTTGATTCAAGATACGAAAGGACAAACTCTTGCTATTAAAGTAGAAGGGATTACTTGGCTAGAATCAACATCCGATGGTGAAGTATTTTTATTGGTCACGGATAGCGATGGTGGTGATTCTGAAGTTTTTAAAATATTACTTAGTAACTCTGTTTTTGCAAATTCTTCAAGTTAGTTCGTATTTCTTGGCTTACCATTCAACTTATAAAATTAGGGTTTTTAAAGCCCAATAAAAAATGTATAAAATCCAAAAATTAAAGAAACAGATCTTACACGTCCAACATCTATCTCTCTAAAAATTGGATTTAATCTAAAGCTCATCTCGCAAACTAAATAGGTGCTGGATTCGAAAGTTGTTGTTGAATCCATTTTACATTTTCAGGGGTAAAGAGCTGATCAATATTTTTCCAAATGATATGATAGCCGTAGCCTCCTTGTTTCATTTCTTTAACCGCATCTTCAATTGCCCAATGCTCAAAAATAATTCGATACATCGCAATTGTGGCACCAGTTCGATCTGAGCCATGATAGCAATGCACTAAGATTTTCTGGTTTTGTTGTTTAGCAGTTTGAATAACACGCATTGCTTCTAACAAGTCTTTACGATTGATTGCCCAAGTATTGATTGGAATGTGTACCATATTAAAAGGCTGATCTTTTAAAACTTTGGCATCTTCATTTCTAGCTCTCAAATTGATAATCGTATTAATTTGATGAGCTTCAAGGCTTGGGATCAAATCAATATTCGGCTGTTCGCTACGAAAAACATCTGAACTAATTTGATAAAAATTATGGCTGTTAGAAATAAGAGTTCCCCAATTTTGAGGACGTTGGTCTTTTTCTAAACTCGAATGCTGCATACACCCTGAAACATTAAGCGTTGATAAAAGAACAACGGTGGTAAGCACTTTTTTCATATTATTGATAACGATCAAATTCAACAGGATCATGCGCACAAATTAACTCAATACTCGGTTCATGTTGAGCAAGATATTGTAACTGTTTAAGGTTATGTAACCTTTGTCGATTATCTTCTGCCAATAAACGTTCAGTAAGATCTAAGGCTCTCAATTTGTTTTTTGGATTGAGTTCTAAATGGGTGTAATACGCATCGCCACAAAATAAAATCCAGCCTTCAGCTTTTTTAATTGCAATACCACAATGTCCAGCAGTATGACCAATCAATGGAATCATCAATATTTCATCTTGGAAAAAAGGAAGACCTTGGACTTTTTGTAGATTAAACCACGCCTCACCATCTGTATGTTCGGCAAAATTCCAATGGCGATGTTGTTTAAATTGTTCTGTTTTATAGCGGAGCTTTCCTTTAGCAGAGAGCGATTGCGTTGCATTAAACTCAGAAGCTAAAATATGCACGGTTGCATTAGGAAAATCTGAGATACCACCTGCATGATCAAAATCAAGATGTGTGACAAAGATATGTTGCACATCTTCAGGGCGTAAACCTAATTTTTGAATTTGTTCGATGGCACTTAATTTGAGATTGGGCACAATCGAACCAAATTGAGTCAGTAATGAACCTAGACGTTGTTCAGTGTGCAAATAGTCCTGTGTACCTAAGCCTGTATCAATTAAAACCAGACCTCGATCAGTTTCAATAAGTAGGCAATGACAAACTAGATGTGCTTTCCAGCCTTTCTGTCCAAATAGGGGCGCACAAACAGGGCAGAAGCTTCCGCAATGGAGATGATGGATGTTATAGATCATCGTGATTGTTATTCTATTTTGAAGATAATTATTTTTATAACGTATTGATGTGAAAATACCAAGATTAAAAATCCCCTAAATTTGATTGAATCTAAGGGATCGTTTCAATACGACGTACTTCGTTTGTCTTGTGCTGTGATTGAAGTCTTTAGTCGGCTTCAATCTTTTAACTCACAGCATCGCTGTTCGACTTGCGTTCGTAACGAGCGTTGCTCGTTTTGTGTACGACGCACTTCGTTTGTCTTGCGCTGCGCTTGAAGCCTTTAGTCGGCTTCAATCTTGCTCAGGTTGTGGTGTTAGGCGTAAATAAGGTTTCACTGCGGTATAGCCTTGAGGAAAACGTTGTTTAATTTCCTCTTCATCTTTCAACGACGGTACAATGACGACATCTTCGCCATGTTGCCAATTGGCAGGTGTTGCCACTTTATGTTTATCGGTCAACTGTAATGAATCAACAACACGCAGTACTTCATTAAAGTTACGACCTGTTGACGCAGGGTAGGTAATAATTAAGCGGACTTTTTTATTGGGGTCAATGATCACTAACGAACGTACCGTTAAGGTTTCACTGGCATTCGGATGAATGAAGCCGTACAACTCAGAAACTTTACGGTCTTTATCGGCAATAATTGGGAAATTAACGGTAGTATTTTGTGTTTCATTAATATCTTGAATCCAGCTTTTATGAGATTCAGCATCATCAACAGAAAGTGCAATTGCCTTTACGCCACGCTTTGCAAATTCATCTTTCAGTTTAGCGGTAAAACCAAGCTCAGTGGTACAAACTGGGGTGAAATCCGCTGGATGTGAAAATAAAATCCCCCAATCACTGTCTAAAAATTCATAAAAATCAATAGAGCCATCACTTGAGTCTTGTTGGAAATTGGGGGCAATGTCGCCTAAACGAAGTGTCATGATTCATCCTCAATATATTCTTAATGTTTTCTGTGTATATTCAATATGCAGGAATCACGTTATAAATAAAATTATTGTTTTTTCATTTTGTTATGAAGATTTAAGATAATAGAATGAAGTGAAGCTAAAAAATTGATCATAAATTCACATGTAAAGCCGTGTAAGTTAAATGCAAATTTGCTACATTAACGCTGCTTAGTTGTGTGATGTCAGAGTCGCCTCGCAGTTTTTTTACCTGTTTGGATGCAAAGCCCTTGTAGTTCTTATTTCTGACTCCATAATAACACCTAAGAAAAAATTACTTATTTAAACAAACAGGATTAGAGAGTTTATTCATGTTGGCAAGTCTGATCGGAGGTATCTTCGGTACAAAAAATGAGCGTGAGCTCAAACGCATGCGTAAAATTGTTGAACAAATTAATGCGCTTGAACCGACGATATCTGCTCTTAGCGATGCAGACCTCTCTGCAAAAACTCCAGAATTCAAACAGCGTTTTAATAACGGTGAAAGTTTAGATAAATTGATGCCTGAAGCCTTTGCGGTTTGCCGTGAAGCAGCGAAACGTGTCATGGGTATGCGTCACTATGATGTGCAGTTGATCGGTGGTATTACCTTACATGAAGGTAAAATTGCTGAAATGCGTACAGGTGAGGGTAAAACCCTCATGGGTACTTTGGCATGCTATCTCAATGCATTGAGTGGTCAAGGCGTTCATGTGATTACGGTGAATGATTACTTGGCACAACGTGATGCTGAGCTGAATCGTCCGTTATTTGAATTTTTAGGTCTCAGCATTGGCGTGATTTATTCAATGCAAATGCCAGCCGAAAAAGCTGAAGCTTATTTCGCCGATATTACTTACGGTACCAACAACGAATTTGGTTTCGATTATCTACGTGACAACATGGTATTTTCTCTACAAGAGAAAAAACAACGTGGCTTAAGCTATGCGATCATCGATGAAGTTGACTCAATCTTGATTGATGAAGCACGTACACCACTCATCATTTCTGGACAAAGTGAAGATTCATCTCATCTTTATCAGCTGATTAACAGTATCCCTCCAACATTACGCCCACAGAAAGAAGAAAAAGTAGCTGATGGTGGGCATTTCTGGGTAGATGAGAAACAACGTTCAGTTGAAATGACGGAAGTCGGTTACGAGACTGTTGAACAAGAATTAATTCGTATGGGATTGTTGGCTGAAGGTGAAAGCCTTTATTCAGCAACCAACTTGAATTTGGTTCACCATGTGACTGCTGCAATTCGCGCGCATTACTTATATCAAAAGAACGTACATTATATTATTGGCGTAAATCCACAGACTCAAAAAGAAGAAGTCATTATTGTGGATGAAAGTACTGGTCGTACTATGCCAGGTCGTCGTTGGTCTGAAGGTCTGCACCAAGCGGTTGAAGCCAAAGAAAACATGGAAATTCAACCAGAAAACCAGACATTGGCAACCACAACATTCCAAAACTATTTCCGTCTGTATAAAAAGCTTTCAGGGATGACAGGTACTGCTGATACTGAAGCTGCGGAAATGAAAGAAATTTATGGCTTAGATGTGGTGTTAATTCCAACCCATCGTCCGATGGTACGTCAAGATCATAACGATTTAATTTATTTGAATCGTAATGGTAAATACAATGCCATCATTGAAGAGATCAGCAATATTCGTCAGAAAGGTGTTGCACCTATTTTGATTGGTACTGCGACGATTGAAGCCAGTGAAATTTTATCTTCAAAATTGCTGCAAGCAGGCATCCATCATGAAGTTTTAAACGCAAAACAACATGAGCGTGAAGCAGATATTATTGCACAAGCTGGTAGCCCAAATGCTGTCACGATTGCAACCAATATGGCGGGTCGTGGTACGGATATTTTGCTCGGTGGTAACTGGAAAGCGAAACTTGCCAAAATTGAAAATCCAACATCTGAAGATGAAACTCGTTTACAGGCGCAGTGGGAAAAAGACCACGAAGATGTTTTAAGTTCTGGTGGTTTACATATCATCGGTTCTGAACGTCATGAATCACGCCGTATTGATAACCAGCTTCGTGGTCGTGCAGGTCGTCAAGGTGACCCAGGTGTATCACGCTTCTATTTATCACTTGAAGATGATTTGATGCGTATCTTTGCGGGTGATCGTGTGGTTGCCATGATGCGTGCAATGGGCCTACAAGAAAATGAAGCCATTGAACATAAAATGGTGAGCCGCTCGATTGAAAATGCACAACGTAAAGTTGAGGCACGTAACTTTGATATTCGTAAAAACTTATTGAAGTACGATGATGTCAATAACGAACAACGTAAGATTATTTATACTCAACGTGATGAAGTCTTGGCAGAAAGTACCTTACAAGACTATATCGAAGAAATGCATCATGAAGTTATTAAAGGGGTGATTGCTAACTTTATCCCACCTGAATCAATTCATGATCAATGGGATATTCAAGGTCTAGAAAATGCACTACGTACAGATCTAGGTATTGAGCTTCCTGTTCAGCAATGGCTTGATCAAGATCGTCGTTTAGACGAGGAAGGCTTGGTCGCACGTATTTCTGATGAAGTAATTGCACGTTATCGTCAACGCCGTGAGCAAATGGGTGATGAGTCTGCTGCAATGCTTGAACGTCACTTTATGTTGAACTCACTTGATCGTCATTGGAAAGATCATTTAGCTGCGATGGATTATCTACGTCAAGGCATCCATTTACGTGGTTATGCTCAGAAAAATCCTGAGCAAGAGTATAAGAAAGAAGCGTTTAATTTGTTTGTGAATATGCTGGGTATTATTAAATCAGATGTTGTAACTGATCTATCCCGCGTTCACGTACCGACAGCAGAAGAGTTAGCTGAATTAGAAGCTCAACAACAACGTCAAGCTGAATCTATGCGTCTTTCTTTTGAACATGATGATGTTGATGGTTTAACTGGTGAAGTGACGATTTCTGAAGAGAGTGGTAGCTTATCTGGAAATGCAGTATTTCCAGTACCAGAAAGCCGTAATGCGCCATGTCCATGTGGTTCAGGTTTAAAATATAAACAATGCCACGGTAAGATTTAAAATTTTGACTTAGTTTATATTCAAATGAAAGGCAGAGCATTCGCTCTGCTTTTTTACGAGAAGTAACTTGTGTCTAGAGCAACTTTGTAGTTTTATTATGAGAATTATCCTCCTTGATTGGATTCGCATTAAAAGCGGGAAGACAATGAAAAAGCCATTACAACTTTTAATTTTAGCGAGTGCTGCATTATCTGGCGTTGCACTTGCAGACAACGTTCCTCAAACGACTACGGTCGATAAAGTTCTTGCAGCAAAAGGAGCGACTACTGCTGAAGCTCAAGTGAAACGTGAAGTGACTACCGTCATTAGTCCACGCACAGGTATTCGCTATACTTTAGGTGATACAGGTAATCGCCCAATTGTGTTGCAAACAGCGGCAATTGCCCCTGCAAATTCTGCCAATATCAATCGTATCGTGGCATCAAATCCAGCATTGTCGGCAAGAAGCCAAGAAAAAGCCAAAGTTGCGCTGATTGGCGAAGCTGCGGTACAAACAGCCAGTGTTCAAGCACCTAAATAAATATTTAATATCAAAAAAAAGAGATGCTTAGCATCTCTTTTTTTATGTAAAAATCTGATTATAAAAAACTTGGAAGTAGAATTAAGCCAATAATAATACCGAATAAGAGCCATTTAGAAACATAGTACAAGCGGCGATTACGCTCTTTTAATCCACGACCATAATGGTGAACTGCATAACCATATTTAAAGATACGGTTAATGAACCCCGTTTTATCTTGATCATCATTGGGTGAGCTTGCAGCAGACATGACATTGCGTCCAAACCAATGATTTATTTTCTGCGCCCAACCCCATTTCATCGGGCGTTCAATATCACAGAACAGGATGATACGAGTTTCATCAGTTTGATTATGTGCCCAATGGACATAAGTTTCATCAAAAACAGTTGCTTCGCCATCTCTCCAAGAATAACGCTCTTGATCGACTTCAATAAAGCAATCATCGCTATTCGGGGTGACTAAACCTAAGTGGTAGCGGACAGAACCCGCATAAGGGTCACGATGTTTACCAAGATAACTCCCAGATGGTAGTTCAGTAAACATGGCTGCTTTTACTGAAGGAATACTTTCCAACAGAGCGACTGTTTTAGGGCAGAGTTGTTGTGCTGATGGGTGGCTATCTTGATACCATTTCAGATAAAAGCGTTTCCAGCCACGTTTAAAAAAAGTATTAAAACCAGCATCATTATTTTTTTCTGAAGCTTTAATTTGATTTTGAAGTTGGATCGCTTCTTCTCGAATCACTTGCCAGTTATCTTGTAATGGTTTCAGTTCTGGGAACTGTGCCACATCAAAGAACGGTTGGTTTGGCAGTTTAGAGAAACCAGTCATAAACATGTTCACTGGTGCTAGGAATGTAGAATGGTCGAATAATTGTCGAGATGCTTTTAATCGTTCCTTGCCACGATAATAAGTGTATAGGAAGCTGACTAAAAATACGGCAACGATAATCACTGCGTACATAAATACAGTCGTCTAAAAAATAGGAGGGAGCTATTTTAGCATAAAAAATATTTTGCAGAATGTTGTTAGACCAAGTGTAAAAGGCTTGAGATTGCCCGATAAATGGTTTTCGGATGATTAATTAAGTAAATCATCCGAGAATAAGAGGTGTGATTAAATTTGGTTATTTACATCATCATTTTTGGTTTCACGAATCAGTAAAAATGCAATCAAAGATAAAATTGACGCTAAACTAAGATATAAGCCTACAGCGCCTAGACCATAACTTTCTGCAAGTTTAGTGGCGATATATGGTGCAAAGGATGCGCCAAAAATACCCGCTAAATTAAAAGTTAATGCTGAACCCGTATAACGGACTGAGATTGGAAAAATCTCTGAAAGCACGGTTCCAATAGGCCCATAGGTGAGCCCCATAATCGAGAGTCCGATACATAAGAACAAGAAGACCAATATCGGGCTACCCGAACCAAGCAATGGAGCGAAGCATAAGCCAAATAGTGCTGATAATACGCAGACAGCGATTGATGTAGTTTTACGTCCAAACTTCTCTGCTAAGATTGCTGAGACAGGAATAAAGGCTGCAAAACATAAGGTTGCAACCAGTTGTAGTTGCAAAAACTCACCTCGTGTATAGCCTAATTGAGTTGTTCCCCATGTTAGAGCGAATACTGTCGTGAGATAAAACACCACAAAAGTACAGATTGCCGCAATCGTACCGAGAATTAACATCGGTAGATGCTTGGTCATGACTTCTTTAAATGGCACATTGACTTCTTTTTGCTTATTTAGCACCTTTTGAAAGGCTGGTGTTTCATGCAGTTTCAAACGAATGTAGAGACCAACAAGAACCAATACAGCACTGGAAATAAATGGAATACGCCATCCCCAAGCCATAAAATCTTGCTCGGACATAAAGGCATTCAGTAATAGAAATGAGCCTGTTGCAAGGATAAAGCCAATAGGGGCTCCTAATTGTGGAAACATGCCATACCAAGCACGTTTGCCTTCAGGGGCATTCTCAGTGGCAAGTAAAACAGCACCACTCCATTCACCACCCAGACCTAAACCTTGCCCTAAACGACATAAGGCGAGCAGTAGTGGTGCTGCAAGTCCAATTTGTGCATAGGTTGGCAATAGCCCAATACACACGGTTGAAATTCCCATGGTGAGTAGGGCTGCAACCAATGTTGCTTTACGCCCAATTCGATCACCTAAATGCCCAAAAATTGCTGCACCAATTGGACGAGCAATAAAGGCGATGGCAAAAGTTGCCAGTGATTTGAGTACCGCAGCGCTATCGCTACTTTCAGGGAAAAAGAGATGTGGAAAAATCAGTACAGCGGCAGTGGCATAGATATAAAAGTCAAAAAACTCAATCGTAGTGCCCACAAGGCTGGCAAATAATACCCGTACTTTTGAGTTGCTAGCCACTGTTGTAGTGACTGTCGTAGTACTTGACGACATACATAACCTTAATTTTATTTATTCAAGATGCAGAGCGATCACGACCTTGAAAAGCCCTTTCAAATGCGGGGTTTACTTAACAAACCTGATGTGATGTATTACCTTATAATACATAACAATAGATCGCTAAAAAGTGTAAACCTGCCCCTAATAGCACAAAAACATGCCAAATTGCGTGGGTATATCTTACCTTTTTTAACGCATAAAACAATGTGCCGACAGTGTAGGCGAGTCCACCTGCAATCAAGAGTTGTACCGCATCTTTAGAGAGATAACGTTGCATATCATCCATGACCAAAACCGCTAGCCATCCCATCAAGAGATAAGCTGCCAATGAAACTTTTTGAAAGCGATGGATAAAAACGAGCTTAAACAGCGTGCCAATCAGTGCAATCACCCATAAAGCGATCAGTAAATAGTGTGCTTTGGCAGTTGGAATTGCGATACTGAGAAAGGGGGTATATGTCCCTGCAATCAGATAATAAATTGCAGTATGATCTAATTTTTTATACCAATAGCGTTTGCGTTGATCTTGAGCAAAGTGATAGAGCATTGAACTACTGAGTAATAAGACTAAGCTAAATCCATAGACCCATAAACTGATCCATTGCCCTAGTGCTAAATCTTGCCCTTTAATAATCAGTAAAATAGAGGCAACCAGTGCTAATACCGCCCCAATACCATGACTATAGGCATTAATGAGTTCTTCTTTGGGGTCATAGCTTAAGAGGGTATTTGCAGTCATCAGATTTATAGTTTGCATAAAAATACAACTGTATCGTAATGCAATTTCCCTTTTAAAGTAAGACGCTTTAGAATTTAGTTTCTATTTGCTAGGTTTTCATTATGTTTGCGCCAAACTTTTCTTTTGAACAAGAACAGCAGTTTTTCTTGGATATTCAGCAATCTATTGAAAATAAAGGCTTTGATCGGCTGATCATCAGTCAATACAAAGGTGAACAGGTAGAATTAGAAAAGATGACTTTTCGGGTGATTGCATTGCAAGGACAGGCAACACTCTCTTGTTTGTACCATTATACGACCCAAGATATTACCAAAAATTATACCATTGCGGAGGGCTTGGAAAAAATTGCCGAGCTTTTGCAATTGTCTAAGCAAGCCAATTTATTTAGCTTAGATCAAGATATTCAGCTCAAGAAGAATAAAAAGAAAGCCATGTTGAATCGCCAAAAAAAGCAAGCCACAACACTTAAAGTTGAAAAGCAACAACATGATCGTGAAAAGCAACGCTATGTACAGCAGCACAGTCCATTTTTAAAACATTTGGGTATCGCTGATGAAAAAGGGCAGATTGTCCCAAGTATGGCGCGGAAATGGAAACAGATTAATAAATTTATTGAAATTTTTTCGCATGCGTATGAGCAGATTGATGCATCACAACAAGAATTGAATATTGTCGATTTTGGTTCAGGTAAAGGCTATTTAACCTTTGCGTTGTATGATTATTTACAAGCACAACAGAAAACACCGTTGATTACGGGAGTTGAATTACGTTCAAACTTGGTTGAGTTCTGCCAAAATGTTGCCGATCAGGTAGGCTTTAATCATCTCGATTTCTTTGAAGGTGATGTACGTAGCTATCAGCCTGAGAAATTGGATGTGATGATTGCACTACATGCATGTGATATCGCCACGGATTTTGCGATTCATACGGGTATTCGCCTCAATGCATCCATGATTATGTGTGCGCCATGTTGTCATAAAGAGCTGCGTCCCCAATTGCACAGCCCAGAAGTATTACAACCGATGCTGCAATTTGGTATCCATGCAGGGCAACAAGCGGAAATGTTGACCGATACCTTACGTGCTTTATTACTGAAAGCGTATGGCTATGAAACAAAAGTCTTTGAGTTTGTGGCTTTGGAGCATACCAGTAAAAATAAAATGATTTTGGCGACCAAACGTAAAGAACTTCAGCAACCAGATCCTCAGATCATGCAGCAAATCCAAGCTTTAAAAGCGATGTATGGCATTGAAAAACAAAGTCTAGAATTATTGTTGCAAGATCAAATGCCGATCGAAAATTTGGGCTGTAAGTGTTAATCGACTCTGAGAATAAGATGTATCATTTTAAACAGGGACGTTGGGATCAATTACAGCAAGATGCCAAATTGATCCGAACACAGGTTTTTATTGTTGAACAACAGATTCCTGAAGCAGAGGAATGGGATGATCACGATGCCATTTCACAACATTTTGTGATTTATGATCAAGATCAGCCGATTGCCACAGGACGTTTGTTGCAGAATCACAGTGTAGGGCGAGTGGCTGTTGTTAAAGCCTATCGGGGGCAAGGCATTGGACGAATGATCATGCTAGAGATTATTGCCTATGCACAACAACAGGCTCGATCTCATCTGCGACTTTCCTCACAAATCCATGCAGTTTCATTTTATCAACAGCTTGGTTTTATCGTGCAAGGTGATGAATATGATGAGTGCGGAATTCCGCATATTGAAATGACGATGAATCTAAATACTTTATAAATGAAAATCGTGTTGAAAGGGCTTATCTATGGAGTGTGATCAAGATCATGTAAGCCCATATTCTGATGCTACTTTTGTTGCTTATCCTCAATAACTTCTGATGCAGCAGAAGCAGGTTCATGTTGAGCAAGCTCTTTTTGTTGTTGGGCTTTACGTTGCGCACCCGGCATATAATCAGGCTCTTGAGACATCGCTAGATAGAAAAAGCTGAGAAAAATCGTACTTAGTACACCGACAATGATGACAAACTTCCATCCTAATACCGTTTCTTCATTTGAGTTTTTTTGTGGTGATGGTTGGTTGCTCATCATAAATTCCAAAAATTAAAATTTTAAGGTTGTAGCATTAATCAATAAAATTAATAAAACCTTAAATATTATATGGCTTTCTGATTCATTTGAGTGGCGTTTATCCATTTATATTTTGACTGAATTAAAAGCATGGATTTACAAAAGTCAGTGCTTTGAATTCCATCTAAGATAAAAAATCACAGAAAGTAAATGATTTGATCAAGTGGGTGGGAAAGCCAAGTCTTAAATTTGGGTCATTCAAGACTTGGTTGTTACTTTATTTAAAGATTTTTCCAATCTTCAATTGCTTTTAAGCCGGTTTCGATCCCGACATCATAGCTATAGCGGATTTTTGCTTTATTTTTAGAAAGTCGACCAGCCATGTTTTTTAAATCAGGTGGACAAACTTCAAGGATTTTTTGTCCTAATGCTGAACGTGCAAATTGTACAGAATCATTGTAACGTCGAGTTCTTGAAAGTAAGCTTTTTGCAAAACCACGCTTTTGTTGAAACATATATTTAGCGAGTAACTGATCACCTTTGCTGCTAGCTTTATAATAATTTTGAGGACGTGTTCGCAGTACCATGAGTTTTGAAACATCATGTTGTTGAGCTGCCCAATGTACGGGTAGGGCATCTGCAACACCACCATCAAAATAGGGTTCACCAAATACGTCAACTGCTTGACGTGTCAAAACTGGAATCGAACTAGATGCTCTTAATCCATCTAGAATATTGTCTTTAGATGCCTTGATATAAGTAGCTTCGCCTGAAATTGCATGGGTGAGCACCATATAAAATTCAGGATGATTTTCAAATAGATGTGTCTGATTTAAAGGATATTCTTTTTCAACTACATCCCACATCCATTTTAAATCCAGTAAATCGCCACCTTTAAAGAAACGACCATATTGAATAAATTCAGAACGAAGTGAGTGGTCTAAATAAATTTGCAAAGTACGACCTTGCTGAGCAGCTAAGTAATTTGCGACATTGGTTGAACCAGAAGAAACACCAACACAAAGGTCAAAAGGATTAAATTGTTGCTGTAAAAATGCATCTAAGACACCGCTGGTAAATGCACCACGCATTCCACCACCTTCAACAACCAGTGCCTGACGATTTTGGTGAAGCATTGAAAATCTCGAATAACATGATAAATCCCTGTTTAACACGGATTCATCATGATCGACAATAATATTTTAGTGATGATGTTCATGCTCAGCATGCATTGTTTCGGTTGTCATCGATGACTCTGACATTTCAGATTGAGCTGCTGCTTTCTTCTGATTCATTGGCATATAATCTGGTTCGTTATTCATTGCCAAGTAAAAAATCACCATAAAAAGAAAACTTAAAATACATGTGATAATGAGTGCTTTCCACCCCCAAGGGGAGGTTTCTGGACAGAGTTTTTCAGACATAGGATTTTTCCTAAAGAGAGAAAATAAATAGCCTTATAACATAAAAATATTATCAACTGATTGTGTAGATGTTAATTACTCTGCTAAAAATCGACTTTTGTCGAATATGGATTGCATTATGAGATTGTTAAAATAGGAAGAGTATTCAATCCAATGAAGACAGATTCTTTCAAGGTAGATAAGAAGCTGAGCAGTATCAGGATAATGGTCTACTTTGAAGGTCATAACAAGATTGATGAAAAACAAAATATGATGGAGAAAAAAATGATTTTGGATTCAACAGATACGGATGTTTTTGCAGCTGTTACACAATTTTATGTACGTTTAAGACGAGTAACAGGGCGTGTGGTTGATGTTCTTTATATGGTAGAAAATCAAGAGTATGCTCAGCACCTAATTGATTATGCAAAAACAGTTGATGATACCGAACTGCAAAGTCATGTAAATCATTTAACACGGTCTTTTAATATCGTGAAAGCGCCTGTTGCCGCAGCGGAACAACCTAAAAAAGTGGTCGAAAGACCTGAGCCTCAAAGAGTTTGGTTCTTAGGTTAAACCTTAATTTTTAAAAGTCTAAAATAAATATTCCTCCCTCTTTGATCAAAGAGGGAGGAAATACAAACAGCTTAGTGTAAAAGCGTCATACTATTTAAATATTTCACCTGATTCAGCATGTTTTCTGAGTAACTTAGGTGCTGTAAAACGTTCACCGTACTTAGCTGCTAATTCCTCTGCTCGTTGTAGCGATTTCGCAACGCCATTTTGATTCAAGAACTGAATCGCACCACCTGTCCACGGCGCAAAACCGATTCCGAAAATCGAGCCGACATTGGCATCAATGACAGACTCCAAAACACCTTCTTCATAACAGCGTAAGGTATCGAGTGCCTGCACAAACAAGAAGCGATCAATGATGTCCTGTTCAGGAATCTGATTGTCTTTGCTCCAACGGCTGAGTCCATCCCATAAATGTTTTTTGCCATTTTCTGGGTAGTCGTAGAAGCCTGCACCTGCTGCTTTACCTTTACGATTCAGCTCGTGAATCATGGTGTGAACCACTTCATCTACAGGGGTTTTTGGTAAGTCGTTCCCTTCAGCTTGTAGCGCTTTGCGGGTTTCGCTTGCAACATGCTCAGTGAGAGTTAAAGAAACCTCATCCTGAATCGCAAGAGGCCCCACAGGCATACCTGCTTTGAGCGCTGCCATTTCGATTTTCGCTGGATGAACACCTTCGGCAAGAAGACGCATACCTTCTTGAATGAACGTACCAAAGACACGGCTGGTAAAGAAGCCACGGCTATCATTGACAACAATTGGAGTCTTGGCAATTTGCTGAACAAAGTCATAGGCTTTAGCCAATGTTTCAGCAGAAGTCTCTTTACCTTTGATGATTTCTACCAATTGCATTTTGTCTACAGGGCTAAAGAAATGTAGGCCAATAAAGTTCTTGGTATCTTTACTTGCAGTTGCCAAACCTGTGATTGGTAAAGTTGAGGTATTTGAAGCAAAAATACCACCTTCAACTAAATATTGTTCAGCTTCTTGAGTCACTTTAGCTTTGAGTTCTTGATTCTCAAATACTGCTTCAATGATTAAGTCACAGCCTTGCAAATCTGCCGCATCCGCTGTTGCAGTAATCATTGCTAACACTTGATCGCGTTTTTCCGCTGACATACGACCTTGTGAAACACGCTTATCAAGAAGTTTTTGTGAATAAGCTTTGCCTTTTTCTGCATTTTCCACAGACACATCTTTGAGTACGACAGGAATACCTTTGATTGCGGTTGAGTAGGCAATCCCTGCACCCATCATGCCTGCACCCAGCACTCCGACTTTGGTGACTTGCCATTTTGCAACATCAGCAGGGCGGCTGGCACCTGATTTAATAGCATTGAGACCATGCCAAAATGTACCGATCATGTTTTTAGAAACTTGACCGACAGTCAGTTGAGTGAAGTAACGTGACTCGATACGTAAAGCGGTATCCACATCGACTTGCGCACCTTCAACTGCGGCAGCCATAATTGCTTCAGGCGCAGGGTAACAGCCTTTGGTTTTGTCACGCAGCATGGCAGGGGCGATCGCAAGCACTTGTGCAACCGCAGGAGTGCTTGGACTGCCACCTGGGATTTTGTAGCCTTTCACATCATATGGTTGCTGTGATTTCGGATTAGCTTTCACCCAAGCAATCGCTTTTTCTAAAAGCTCTTGTTCATTCTCAGCCGTGTCATGTACCAAACCCAGTGATTTTGCTTTATCGACACCAAATTGCTTACCTTCCATGAGGAACGGGAATGCATTTTGTAAGCCAAGCAAACGTACCATACGGACGATACCACCACCGCCTGGGAGTAAGCCCAAAGTCACTTCAGGTAAACCAAACTTGGTTTTTGGATCATTAATCGCAATACGATAATGGCAACCTAAAGCGATTTCCCAACCACCACCAAGTGCTGTACCGTTTAAAGCGGCAACGACAGGTACGCCTAAAGTTTCGATCGTGCGTAAGTCACCTTTGAGTTTTTCAATCATTTTGAAAAATTCAGTCGCATGTTCAGGTTGCACTTGAATCAGTTCATCCAAGTCACCACCAGCGAAGAAGGTTTTCTTCGCAGAACGGAAAATAATGCCTTTTAGATCAGTTTCAGCTTTCAGCTTTTGGCTGATTTCATTGAGTGAGTCACGAAATTCTGCATTCATGGTATTTGCAGATTGACCCGATGAATCAAGGGTAAGAATTACAATATTGTCAGCGTTTTTTTCGTATTTAATAGCGCTCATACATCATCGTCCAATATTTTATGAGCTTAATCGTAAGTGACCTGCATAAGTAAATATAAGCATCGCAGCGTCTTGTTAAGCTCTCATCTAGTTTTAGGATAAACCTTCGGTTCGACCTACTTTTGTTTCGTCAAAAGTAGGCAAAACCATTGTCATTCGCAAAACCTGTTCAATTCTTTCATTTATACAATTTATCGCAGAAACAATATATTGTAGATACTATGCAGGTTGCGAATGACGTTTCCGAGTCTCATATTTCAGGGAGGTTTTGAGTGATTTACACCAACTCGATAATGGTAGCGATGCCCATACCACCACCCACACATAATGTTGCTAGACCACGCTTCTTGCCTTGACGTTCTAATTCATCCAATAACGTACCTAGAATCATAGCGCCCGTTGCGCCTAAAGGATGTCCCATCGCAATTGCACCACCATTGACATTGACTTTCTCGGCAGGAACTTTCAATTCAGTGATAAAACGCATCACCACAGCAGCAAAAGCTTCATTCACTTCAAATAAATCAATATCGTCGATGCTTAAGCCTGCTTTTTCTAATGCTTTACGTGTAGCAGGAGCAGGACCAGTCAACATAATGGTTGGGTCAGTACCCACCAATGCAGTTGCAAGTACTTTTGCACGTGGTTTCAAACCTTGTTCTTTGACTGCTTTTTCAGAAGCCAATAACACCACCGCAGCACCATCGACGATGCCTGATGAGTTGCCTGCATGATGCACATGGTTAATTTTTTGCGCTTCAGGATACTTCTGTAAAGCAATAGCATCGAAGCCCATTTGACCCATCATTTCAAAGCTAGCATTCAGTTTTGCCAAACCTTCAACAGTGGTCGTTCCTTTGATAAATTCGTCTTTTTCTAGGATTGTTACACCTGCATGATCTTTCACAGGCACAACTGATTTATCGAAATAACCATTTGCTTGAGCAGCAGCAGCCTTTTGTTGTGAGCCAACTGCAAAAGCATCGACATCTGCACGACTATAACCATCCAAGGTTGCAATCAAGTCTGCACCCACACCCTGTGGCACAAAAGAAGATTTTAAGTTGGTTTCAGGATCAAGCGCCCACGGTCCACCATCTGAACCCATCGGGATACGCGACATGGACTCTACACCGCCAGCAACCACAACATCTTCCCAGCCTGAGCGAACTTTTTGTGCCGCCAAGTTTACTGCTTCTAAACCGGAAGCACAGAAACGGTTGATTTGTACACCCGCAACATCATCATTCCAACCTGCGGCAATCGCAGCAGTTTTGGCAATATCGCCACCTTGATCACCAATTGGTGTAACACAACCTAAAACGATATCATCGACTTTAGAGGTATCGAGTTGGTGACGTTGTTGTAATTCATTCAATAATGTTGTGAGTAAAGTAATTGGTTTTACTTCATGTAATGAGCCGTCTTTTTTTCCTTTTCCGCGTGGTGTGCGAATGGCATCAATAATATAGGCCTCGCTCATAGCTGTTCCTTGTATTGCCTTAAATTAAAAATCATTGTGCTTCGAGTGTACTCAATTTAAGTGGCAGTGCAATGATGATAAACATTGGCAAGTTTGATGTTTTTCGCCAATTTGATGGGTTAAGCAAGTGATCCATCAAATTGTTAACTTTGGTGCTCTTTTACATGTCTAGCGACATCTTCGATTAGACTAATGTTTGGAAATGATTGATAGAAAAGATGGGCGAAAGCACATGATAAAACCAAAGTCTTACTATGCCCTGATAGCATTCATGCTGCCATTTTGTGGATGCGATTCATCTGGACGGAATATTGAAAATAACAAAGTAGTAGAGGATAAAAATAAAGTGAGCCAAACTTACTCAAATCAGCCCGCTGATGACAAAATGCTTTTAGTTTTGTCTGCACCCTCTATCCATGATCTTTACTATAAACCCGCTTTTCAACGGATTGTGGACTTTCAAATTAATTATGCTCAATCCATTCTCGGCAATGATAATGTGGTGATTTTGGTCGATGAAGATACTAAGCCTTATTTCACGGGTAAAGTTCCTGAAGACATTTTATTGGTGGATGATGTACGAGATATTTGGATGCGTGACTTCACCACAGTCAATCCAATTAAACCTGTACAATTTATCTATACATGGGCTTCGATGAGTGAGAAGCAAAGTAAAGCAGTGCAGAAAAGTTTTAGTCGTTTTGCAGGCCGTTATCAAATTCAAAGAGCGAAAACTGATCTGATGATTGATGGCGGCAATCTGGTTGATGATTATGCAGGTCGAGTGATCACCACTACTCGTTTTATGGAAGATAATGAGCTGAGTTATGATGAGGCGAAACAAGAATTAAAAATGGTTTTAGGTGCGAAAGAAGTTGCCATCCTAGAACCCGATGAAGAGGTACTTGCACATTCAGATGGGATGGTGAGTTGGGTTGATAAAAACACGTTGCTTGTGAATGATTATTCAAAAACACCATCATTTAGAACAACGGTGATGGATGAGTTGAAAACTTCATTTCCAAGTGCAAAAATTGTGGAAGTGCCTGTTGAGTATAAGACCAATCCAAAAGGTCAGTGGGATGGTTTTGAATCGGCATGTGGCGTGAATCTGAATGCCACGGTCACGCATAACAATATTTATGTACCGACTTTTAATATGCCACATGACCAAAAAGCATTGAGTATTATTAAGCAAAATACCTCGAAGAAAGTGATTCCGATCAATGCGGAAAGTGTTTGTCCAATGGGAGGTAGTGTACGTTGTCTGACTTGGCAAGTGGCAGGTGAAAATGCAGGGAAACTTATTCAAGCTGCACGAGAAAGATAATAATTTGAATAACTTGCATCTGATCCTTCACGGGCAGATGCAAGTTCGTTAAACTTGTCTGCCATTTTTAGTGTGCTCATAAAAAATGAAGTTTATCAATGTCATTGGTACGACTGGTTCAGGTAAATCGACATTTGCTCGTCTGTTGGCCCAAAAGCAACAATTACAATACATCGAAATGGATGATTTGTTTTGGCTAGACGATTGGCAAGAACCAACGGATGAGGTGTTTTTTGAAAAATTAAAAAATAAAATGGATCGTACTCCAGGTGGTTGGGTATTGGATGGTAATTATACTCGTACTATGTCGTTAAAATTGGTGAAAATAGATACCATAGTTTGGTTGGATTACTCGTTTTCTAGAAATTTTTTTCATTTAATGAAACGGAGTTTATTCAATCTTATAAGCCAAAGAAAATTATGGGAAAACTCTAATAATCGGGAGAGTTTAAAGCTATTGTTTTCTAAACAATCAATTTTTATTTGGTTGATTCAGCAATATCCTAGAAATAAAACAAAATATCAAATGATGATGCAGGATCAAAAGTATCAACATATTCAATTTATTCATCTAACTTCACCGAAACAAGCAGCAGAATTTTTACAGCAAATTAAGGTTGTACAATGACACGTATAGGAGCAAAAGCCCTTTGCTTATTTCGTTATGGGGATAAGGTACTACTTGCCAAAGGCTATGATCCTAATAAGGATGAATATTTTTTCAGACCAATTGGCGGTGGAATAGAGTTTGGCGAAACTTCTGTACAAGCGATTGAAAGAGAAGTTCTAGAAGAAATTCAGCAACAGATTGCTCAGCCTAAACTTATTTGCGTACTGGAAAATCTATTCAGTTTTGATGGTCAACAAGGGCATGAAATTGTTTTTGTATATGATGCTGAATTTGTGGACTCCGCATTATATAACGAAGCCGAGATACAGGGTCACGAAACCAATGGCTTCACATACATTGCGCAATGGCTGAGCCGAGAGCAGATCGAATTTAGCCGATTTCCTGTTTATCCCAAAGGGATAGAGCAATGGTTATTTGCTCAATCATCAGAATAGATAGCCTGAGTTTTCAGACTATCTAGTAGAACATTTGATTTACAAATGCTGTCCATGCAGTTGGCGATATAAACCAGGCGTAACTCCCGTCCATTTTTTAAAGGCACGGTGGAAGGTACTGGTTTCGCTGAAGCCGACTTGTTGAGCGACATCTTCAAGGGTGAGATTAGGGGTGAGTAATAAGTGAATTGCAGCATCACGACGTAACGCATCCTTCACACCTTGATAGCTTTTTCCTTCCGCAGCTAAACGACGGCGCAACGTTTGTGGTGATAAATACAACATTGATGCAACATCATTCAGTGTTGGCATTTCTTCGCCAATTTGGCTTTTCAACACATCACGAATACGTGAAGTTAGGGAGTTGGTATTCTTAAATTTTACCAATAATTGTGCAGGCGCAGCTTTTAAGAATTCTTCTAAGGTTTTGTCATCTTGGCGTATCGGTAAATCGAGATAATCAGCAGCAAAAGTGATTTCTGTACGTGGTGCATCGAATTGCATCACAGGCGCAAAAAATAGCGCATCATATTCATCGGCGTGGTTAGGGCGTTCATAGCCAAAATGTACACGTTCCAAAGGTAGTCGGCGTTCGATTAACCATGAAGCAAGTCCATGCCAAATCATCAGCATGCTTTCAGTAATGAAATGATCAGGGTCAAGCGCTTTAGGAATGTGAGGCACTAAACGAGCTTCGTGTTTATCGCGCTCTAAACTTACAGACCATTCATCACCGAATAATTTGTAAAATTGTGAGGAAAGTTCGAGTGCTTGCCCAAGCGTCTTGGAGTGGATGATCAATTGGCACATGATGGCAAATGTACCTAAACGGCGGGGTTGTACATCAAAACCCACATGTTCGTCTTGAGTGACCATCCATAACATTTTAACAAAGCGGGTATATTGTTCGGGAGAGATACGCGCTTTTGGCTGACGTAACAGTTCTGCTTCTATGCCGACATGTGAAAGTAATGTTTCAACGTCCATGCCTAGGCGTTTCACACCTGTTAAAGCCGCATTCACGAAGTGGATGCTGATCGTATCACGGCTCATATTGAATCCTTCAGTTTCTTTACTATTCACGATAATTGACCTAAATAACCGTCTAAAATATCAAATTGGGCAATTGACAAGAAAAATAATTGCTCAATACGTACATGTTAAATTGCCGAAACTATCAAGGTAAATGGCTGAACATGACATTGTTTTTGTGTTTATCAGTACCTAGTATAAAAGAAAATTTAAACAAATTGAGTAAAAATTATTATGCCATCTGCTTTAAAAGGATTGAAAGTCCTCGATTTTTCTACTTTATTACCTGGACCATTTGCAAGTATGTATCTTGCTGACATGGGTGCAGAAGTGATCCATGTTGAATCACCAACGCGTCCAGATCTCGTGAGAATTATGCCACCCTATGCCAATGGGCAAGCCACTGCGCACAGTTATCTGAATCGAAATAAACAGTCGATTGCACTTGATCTAAAAGATCCAAGTAATATTGAACTGATCAAAAATAAAATTTCTGAGTTTGATATTGTGCTTGAACAATTCCGTCCTGATGTCATGCGCCGTTTAGGTTTGGACTATGAGACTTTGGCAGAGATTAATCCGCGTCTCATCTATTGCTCGATTACGGGTTATGGTCAAACGGGAAGTTATAAAGATCGGGCAGGACATGACATTAACTATTTGGCACTTGCGGGTGTTTCTGGTCATAGTGGTCGTCAAGATAGTGGCCCACCACCACTTGGAATTCAAATTGCGGATGTGGCAGGTGGCTCTTTGCATGCGGTGATTGGTATCTTAGCTGCGGTTGTTGAGCGTCAACGTAGTGGTCTTGGACAATATATTGATATTTCCATGACAGATTGTGTGGCAAGTTTAAATAGTATGGCTGCTTCTGCAAGTTTGGCAGGGCAAACACCACAAGCCCCTGAAACGGGTATGCTCAATGGTGCAAGTTTCTATGATTATTATGAGACTCAAGATGGGCGTTATTTCTCAGTCGGTAGTTTAGAACCACAATTTATGGCAGGTTTGGCTGCGGCTTTAGAATTACCATTACTTCTTGCCAAAGGCACATCATTTGATGCAGAAGACCGCCAAGCGGTGAAACAAGCATTACAAGAAAAGTTTAAAACCCAAGATTTTGTAGTATGGCAGCAACTTTTTAAAACCTTAGATATTTGTGTGGAACCTGTTTTGAGCCTTGACGAAGCATTGGTTTCTCCAATTGCTGAACAACGTGGTTGGGTTGTGGATGTACCATTATCTGAAAATAGTGAACAAACCGAAGCGCAATTGGCATGTCCAATTAAATTCTCACGTTCACAAATTAAATATGCCTTTATTGGTCAGGGTCTAGGTGAGGGTAAGTGGTAGATAATATGTGATATTTATCACTGATTGTTAAGATGTCGTACAGTTTGTTAACGTTTTAAATAAATTGTTATCAAAAAAATCAGAGTAACCTTTTATAAATAAGAATATAAAAGGTTACATAAACATGACAATCTCTCACGTTCAGATTGTTTCTTGTTTATCCTTTCTATCATTAAGTTTAGTTGTACAACATGCTCAAGCAACTTCAGCATTTGATCCAAAGGGTCAGTGGTTGTTTGGTGATTGGAACGGTCAACGCACTGCGTTACAAGAATAGGGTTATCGCTTTTCTGCGGATTACACAGGTGAATTTGCAGGAGTTTTAGATGCTAAACAGTCTTCTAGTCACGGTAATGAATTTACTGGGCAATTGGCTTTAGGCACACACTTCGATCTCAATAAAATTCTAGGTTGGTAAGATACTAAGGCGCAGTGATGTTCGTTGCAGCAACCCAAGATAATTATCTTCGTGCATTCAATGTTTCAAATAGCGATAAGTTATGGGAAGCACGTTTACCTGCGGGTGGGCATGGTTCATTTGGGACTAAAATGAGTGATTATTTAGTCGCTTACACATTGCCAGATAAGAACTAATTTCATTTAGAAAATGATTGTAAAAGCTCAGATTTATCTGAGCTTTTTCTATTTGTGGCAATTAGATAGGCTTATCAATAAAATCGTTATTAAATATGCAAAAAAAGCATTTTGTTGATGAATAAAAGCTCGCTATGCTAGTCGCCTTTATAATGAATGACTAGCCATACGCCATGTATTTATATACGGATTTCGATCAACAACTGATTAACCAACGTGTTGCCCAGTTTCGCGATCAAACAGAACGCTATTTAGCAGGAAAATTGACCGAAGACGAATATCGTCCATTACGTTTGCAAAATGGTCTGTACGTGCAACGTTATGCACCTATGCTCCGTATCGCTGTGCCGTATGGCTTGATGAATACTAAACAACTTAGAAAAATTGCTGAAATTGCGACTGAATATGATCGTGGTTATGCCCACGTTTCAACTCGTCAAAATATTCAGTTGAACTGGCCTGCTTTAGAAAATGTACCTGATATTCTTGCTGAGCTAGCAACAGTACAAATGCATGCCGTACAAACCTCTGGTAACTGTATTCGTAATACAACGACTGACCAATTTGCAGGTGTGGTTGCAGGTGAAATTGCTGACCCACGTCCAACATGTGAATTAATTCGTCAGTGGAGTACGTTCCACCCTGAATTTGCATTCTTACCACGTAAGTTCAAGATTGCAGTTTCTGCTTTAGAAGAAACAGATCGTGCTGCAACTGCATTCCATGATATTGGTGTTTATATCGTTCGCAATGAAGCAGGCGAAATCGGTTATAAAATCATGGCGGGTGGTGGTCTAGGTCGTACTCCAATTATTGGTAGTATAATCCGTGAGTTCTTACCACGTGAAGATTTGATTGCTTATTTAGAAGCGACCTTACGTGTGTATAACTTGCATGGTCGTCGTGACAACAAATACAAAGCACGTATCAAAATTTTGGTAAAAGCATTAACGCCACAAGTATTTGCTGAAAAAGTTGAAGCCGAATTTGAACACACACGTGAAGCATTGAAGATTCAGCCTGAGATCTTGAAAAAATTAGATGAAGAATTCACTCCATTTGATTATCAAGATTTAGAAGATCAAGATTTCACAGCATTGTTTGCTGAATATCCTAAATTCAAACAATGGTTCAACGTGAATACCAATGCACATAAAGTCAAAGGTTATCGTATTGTGACGATTTCTTTGAAACGTGCAGGGGTAGCTCCAGGCGATGTCACCACTGAAGAAATGAACTTAATTGCGGATTTAGCGGATAAGTATACTTTTGGTGAGTTCCGTACCACACATGAACAAAATATTTCACTAGTGGATGTCCCACAAAAAGATTTATTTGAATTGTGGCAAACCTTAGAACAGAACAATATGGCACGTGCGCATATTGGTTTTATTACCGATATTATTTGCTGTCCAGGCGGTGATTTCTGTTCATTGGCAAATGCCAAATCAATTCCAATTTCAGAAGCGATTAGCCGTCGTTTTGATGATTTAGATACCATCTATAATCTTGGTGAACTTGATCTGAATATCTCAGGCTGTATGAATGCTTGTGGTCATCACCATGTGGGTAACATTGGTATCCTTGGTGTAGATAAAAAAGGTGCAGAATTCTATCAAATCACGCTAGGTGGCAACGCGAATCATGATGCATCTATCGGTGATATCTTAGGACCATCTTTTGCTGCTGATGCAGTACCTGATGTCATTGAAGAAATCCTCAATACTTACCTTGATCTACGCACTGAAGGTGAGCGTTTCATTGATACGTATCGCCGTGTAGGTATCCAACCATTTAAGGAGCGTGCTTATGCTTAATACATCGCTACAAGTGCTGTTCAAAGATGGCACGATTGCTGATAATACTTATCAAGTGATTGCTGAAGATGGCGTGATTCCACAAGGTGATGTGGTTGTAACAACTGCTCAACTTGATCAGTTGGCAAATGTACAAGCTAAAAAAGCGTTATACATTACTGTCAATGATTCACCTGAAACTCATCAATTTCCATTGAATGAGTTGGATACAATCTTCATAGAGTTTGCTGGTTTCAATGATGGACGTGGTTATTCATTTGCAGCATTATTACGCCGTCAAGGTTATCAAGGCGAGTTACGTGCTGTTGGTGATATCTTCAAGGATGTTTTGAATTATTTAAAACGTTCTGGCTTTGATAGTTTTGTGGTTAAAGAAGGTAAAGACATTCATGAAGCCGCTGCTGGACTTCAAGATTTTACCAATCCTTATCAAGCATCCACGGCTGTGCCACAAGCAAGTTACCAAACAGGTGCTTAAGCTTATTTAATTAAAAAGGCTGAACTCAGGTTCAGCTTTTTTATTGCGTATTAATATAGATTGAAGAATAACAATGCTGACCTTTATTACAAAAATAAATCCTGGGGTGATTTGGCTGCTTTTCGCCATCGCAACGGATGTACTCTCAACTTTTTATTCTGCCAAAGCAAATGGATTAGTGAATAAGCTCGATCAAGGAATCGCCTTGGTTTTATATCTTGTTTCTTTTACTTGTGCTGCGATTGCATTGAAATATATGCAGGCTGGGATTTTATATGTGCTTTGGTCTGGACTAGGTGTTATTGCGACAGCTGCTTTAGCAAAAGTTTTTTTAGGACAGCATATTGATGTAGCAGGGTGGGTTGGGATTGGATTTATTACAATAGGATTAATGATTATTGCCCAGTATTCAAATATTGATGTTTAATAATGAATATAGAATGACAGCTATTTTTAAATTTGTTATAAAAAATTAAAACATTTATTTAGAAAGAACATGTTTAAATTTTTAAAAAAGATATTTTGTTCATCTGAGCCATATATAAATACAGCCGAAATATTGGCAGAACGCCAAGCGCTTGAACAAACACGTATATCGAATATTCCTCAGCCTGAACCAGAAATCGTAGACATTCCATTTATTAGAAAGAGTTTGGATGAGTTGATATGGTTACTGAGAGATTATGATGGTTATGCGCGACAACGAACATTAGAACATTTAAAGGATTGCTACGAACAAGAACTGTTTCCTGCCTTATTATTTCGTTTAAGTGATTATGTGGAAATCAATCGAGAGTTGGCAGCACAACATATTCAATGTTGGAGTCAGCGTCCTGAATTTACTCAATTGTGTATAGATCATTTTTTACAGATTGCTGCAGTACAACAACGTGTACGTACTGTCCCTGAAATTGAAAATTTATTACTGAATACTGTAGCGAAAAATAAAGATTATTTGCAGCGCACCGTTATTTCTGAACAAGGTCAATTACCTCGTGTACTATTGAATTATATTGTAGAAAATCAATGGATTAAGCAGGAGCAATTACTTGAATTATCTAAAATTGCGAAAGATCAAATCGTGCGTAAATTTTGGTTAGATCATATTGCTCAAAATGAATCAGACCAAACATTATTATTTGAATTAAAACATAGTCAATTTAGAGATGTTCAATATTATTTATTTGATGTTTTATATCAAAGAAAAATTTTAAATACTGATGATATTATTGAATTATGGCATAGTCGTTTTTTATCCGTTATGGATTATGCTTATTTTGCATTAAGACAACAAAATTTTGATTTTGAAAATTATTTTAATCAGTATCCGATCGAGTTGCTCAGTCCACAGCAGGTGAAAATTCGAGCATATCAATGGGTTTTATTTAAAGGGGAGCAAGCACAGTTTTTTGAGATCATTGAAAAAATTGAAATTAAACCGATTGCGAATGCTTTGGTTTTGTTTGCGTTAAAGCAAAAGTTTATTCAATTTCACCAGTATTTAGATTATTTTGCATTAACCCAACAGAAGTTATTACCGCACAACTTTATTAAAGCAAAGGTATGTAGTGATACTCAACCAACTTTGGATGAACTCAAACAGTACTTATCTTTAGTTAAAGATAATCTGTCATTACAGCAGAGACTCGATTTAACACAAGGCTATAGTTTATGGGATCAGCTATATTGGTTTGTTACTCAACAAGAATATATACAGACAGAAAAAGATCAGCAGGATTTTTATTATCATTTACGATGCCGTCTACAGTTTCTAAGTTATGAAATCTATCCGCCACGATGGACAGTGATTCAGAAAGACCAAATGAAACAGCAATTGCCAGTTTTTATGAAGCAATATTCTGAGATTTTTGAAGATGTAGACGTCAAGAAAATACTCGGAAGTCTTTAAGTGAATGATGTGGTTGATGCAATATAGGCTTTATATTGCATCAACAAAATTATCTTATTCTTCAAGCTGACAATTGACCATCCATTTGATTCCGAACTGATCAGTGAAAGCACCATACAGTGCGCCCCAAAAGGTTTTTTCTAATTGCATTTCAATATGACCACGTACAGAAAGCTGGTTGAATAAACGTCGTGCCTCCATTTCATCGTGTTCAATATTGATTGAAATATAATGATTGTTGCCTTGGGTGAAAACACTATTCGGAGAGCAGAACTGATCATTAACGTCTGAACCCATGAGTACGGTATATTCATTAATAGGTAAGGAAACATGCAGAATTAAGCATTTATCTGCTTCTGATAACATAACCCCTTCTGTAGGTGGCATATCACCATAGCGACTGATTATTGTGAATTCACCGCCAAAAACAGATTGATAAAAAATAAATGCTTGTTCAGCTTGTCCTTTAAAATTTAGATAATGGTTGAGCTGCATGAGGGAACTCCTTGTTGTTTTTTTATACAGTGCATAACTTATCGGGATTTTAATAACAGGTGCATTATTTTTTGTAATTATGAAAATAAAAAATCCTGCACTTGGCAGGATTTTTAGTTAATCGAATTAATGTTTAGATCAATTCAATTGCAACTGCTGTTGCTTCACCACCACCAATACAAAGCGCCGCAACACCTTTTTTACCACCAGTGCGTTTAAGTGCATGAATTAATGTAAGAATGATACGTGACCCCGTAGAGCCAACAGGATGACCAAGTGCACAAGCACCACCATTGATGTTCACTTTTTCTGCATCTAATTTGAAGTCATCAATTGGGCACATTGTAACCATTGCAAAAGCTTCATTGATTTCCCAAAGATCAACATCTTGTGCATCCCAACCAGCTTTTTTCAAAACTTTTTCAATTGCCCCTACAGGAGCAATCGTAAATTCAGAAGGATGTTGAGAATTTGATGCGGTTGCAATAATTTTCGCTAAAGGCTGTAAACCGCGTTGAGCAGCAACATCACTTGAGGTTAATACAAGCGCAGATGCACCATCAGAAATTGAACTCGCATTTGCCGCAGTAATTGTACCGTCTTTTGCAAAAGCAGGTTTTAGCGATGGAATTTTATCAATTTTTGCACTTAAAGGTTGTTCATCTTGATCAACAACAACATCACCTTTACGGCTAGACACAGTTACTGGAACGATTTCATCTTTGAAATAACCTTCAGTAATTGCTTTCTGTGCACGTTGTAGAGAACGTATAGCGAAATCATCCATTTGTTCACGTGTATAGCTACGTTTATTTGCCATATCTTGTGCAAATGATCCCATCAAACGACCAGTTTCTGCATCTTCTAAACCATCAAGGAACATATGATCCTTAATTTCACCATGACCCATGCGATAACCTGCACGTGCTTTAGGTAAAACATAAGGAGCATTGGTCATGGATTCCATACCACCCGCAACGACGATCTCAGCACTACCAGCTTTGATCATATCCGCAGCTTGCATCACAGCTTTCATGCCTGAACCACAAAGTTTGTTAATGGTTACTGCACCAGTTGAATCAGGCAAACCTGCTTTACGCATAGCTTGGCGAGCTGGACCTTGTTTTAAACCTGCTGGTAAAACACAACCCATGATCACTTCTTCTACGTCAGTTGGCTGTAGACCAGAACGAGCAATTGCTTCTTTGATTGTGATTGCACCTAATTCTGGTGCAGTTGCGCTTGATAATGCGCCTTGGAAGCCGCCCATTGCTGTACGAGCGCCATTGACAATTACGATGTCAGTCATTGTGTGTCTCCAGACTTATAATTTGCAGAGAATGTTCAAAACCTATGCAGTATATTAAAAAAAGCATGCGAATAAAGTATTTTACGTCGTTTAAGCTAGACTGAAGAGTTTTTAACACGTGGTAATTTCCTTACTACGTATTTGTCCCATATTGCTGAGAATGAGTTGAGTGTGCTGATTAGAATCATTCATACAATAAAAGAAGCTTCCATTTGAGCCTCTCGGGAGCCCTGTATCACCTTGGAATGTAAGTGAATTTATTCTTAATGTACCTCTCCAATCTAATCTCCCATACTTATAATTAAATGCTGTGGAATACAATAAAGGATCATTTGAATCACGTTGCCGATTAGCATTTAAATCAAGAAACCCAATTAGTCCACTGTTCCAATCAGAATCACAGCTAGTTAAGTCTTTACTTGCACACAAAGTCACATTTGTATGATGAATCTGTGCGTCAGATTTGGATTTTTGTATGTAAATTGTGAGTGTTCTTTTCATATGATTTACTTCATTTGAAATCAATAATTGATTCAAATAAGGTAAACTGAGGCACGCTAGAATCGCACAAATAGCAAGTGTGACCATTAATTCACTCAGAGTGAATCCTCTAACTTTTAACATTTTTTTACCTTTTGATAATTTTGTAATTTTTTTATTAACAAAGTGTTAAGTAATTACTGTATTTATTAAATTAAGTTTAGTATTAGAAAAACTAACCATTACTTCATCAAGCAAATACTGCTAAAATTGAAGAAAGCGAACAATAAGCTATTCGAACTTTAAAGTTGAATTGAAAATTTACTGAACTACAACGGAAATTGTAAGAAATTTTGTCAATAATTTGCGGGGTTAAAGTTATCAAGCACTTGGAAAATTCATCAAGTGTTTGTATGATTCAAAGTGAAGTGAATAGCTTAAAAATAATACTGTAAACATTTTTATGTTCGCAGGGCCAAAACTCATAGGCTAAGCTTGAACAACAAACAATTGTTATCTCTGGAGGATATCCATGAAATTGAGTCGTATTGCACTTGCTATGCTTGTTGCTGCTCCTTTAGCTGCTGCTAATGCGGGTGTAACAGTAACTCCATTAATGCTTGGTTACACATTCCAAGATTCTAAGCACAACAACAGCACAGAAAATTTAACACATGGCCCTGAAATCCAAGACGATTTATTCGTTGGGGCTGCTATTGGTGTTGAATTGACTCCATGGTTAGGTTTTGAAACTGAATATAACCAAGTGAAAGGTGATGTAGACGCAGTTAGTCCTAATGCTGAATACAAACAACAGCAAATCAATGGTAACTTCTATGTTACTTCTGATTTAATCACTAAAAACTATGACAGCAAAATTAAGCCATATGTATTGTTAGGTGCTGGTCATTATAAATATACTTTTGATGATGTTAACCGCGGTGTTCGTGGTGACAAAGAAGAAGGTACTTTAGGTAATGCAGGTTTTGGTGCTTTCTGGCGTTTAAATGATGCTTTATCTCTTCGTACAGAAGCTCGTGGTACTTATAACATCGATGAAAACTTCTGGAACTATACAGCACTTGCTGGTTTAAATGTCGTTCTTGGTGGTCATTTGAAGCCAGCTGCTCCAGTTGTAGAAGTTGCTCCAGTTGAACCAACTCCAGTTGCTCCAGTTGCTCCACAACCACAAGAGTTGACTGAAGATCTTAACATGGAACTTCGCGTATTCTTTGATACGAACAAGTCTGACATCAAGCCACAATACAAGTCTGAAATCGCGAAAGTAGCTGAGAAATTAGCTGAATATCCGAATGCGACTGCACGTATTGAAGGTCACACTGACAACACTGGTCCACGTAAGTTAAACGAACGTTTATCTTTAGCGCGTGCTAACTCTGTTAAGTCTGCACTTGTAAATGAATACAACGTGAATGCAACTCGTTTGACGACTCAAGGTTTTGCTTGGGATCAACCGATTGCTGACAACAAAACTAAAGAAGGTCGTGCTATGAACCGTCGCGTATTTGCTGCGATCACTGGTAGCCGTACTGTTCTAGTACAACCAGGTCAACAAGCTCAATAATTTGAGTTTTTGAACTGAATAAAAAAGCGACTCTGATGAGTCGCTTTTTTATATGGGTTTGTATACAAGTGATTTGAATATATAAACATTTTGATTACTCCTGCAAAATGATTTGACTGATGTGTTTGATTAATATTTTCTAGAATTTACCAAACTTCTTTTCTAAGCTGTTGTTTGGTATTTTGTCTTTCACGACGGTGTTGAGCTCTAGGTTTTTCCGTTTCATGGATTCCTCCTTTTTGTAGTAAAGGGGAGAGTGCAACAGGATTACGAACTTTGATTTTAGGCATTGCTTTAAGTTTCATCTATTTAACCTTTTATACATAGAACTTGTTTAAGGGTGTGCACGATTTCGATTAAATCTGATTGGTTTGCCATGACTTGATCAATATCTTTATATGCACTTGGTATTTCGTCAATTACACCACTGTCTTTACGACATTCAATACCTTGGGTCTGCTGAATCAAATCCTCTTGACCAAAGAGTAATTTGGCTTTACTACGGCTCATTTTTCGTCCTGCACCATGTGAACATGAGCAAAAGGATTCGGGATTGGCTTTGCCTCTCACGATATAAGAGCGTGCCCCCATTGAGCCAGGAATAATTCCAAATTCATCCAAACCTGCTCGAATTGCACCTTTACGTGTGATCAGAAGGTCTTCGCCAAAATGATTTTCTCGACTGACATAATTGTGGTGGCAATTAATTGCTTCTTTGGTCATTTGAAAGGGGGGAAGTAGAGGGCGAATAGCCTCTAAAATCAAGCGCATCATTTCACGCCGATTTTCAAAAGCGTATTCTTGTGCCCATTCAACTGCTTCAACATAGTCATCAAAGCTATTTGAACCTTCAGCAAAATAGCTCAAATCTTTATCTGGCACATGTCCAAAACGGTGTTGAGCTTCTTTCTTTGCCAGTTCAATAAAATAAGTCCCAATTACATTGCCTAAGCCGCGGCTGCCTGAATGGAGCATGACCCAAACATCTTGGTTTTCATCAAGGCAGAGTTCGATAAAGTGATTGCCACCGCCTAAGGTACCGAGTTGTTTTTGCCATGTCGCATCAAATTTTCGCAGCATCCGAACCAGTCCAGAATGCTTTTTGATGATGGGTTGCAAGCGTTTTTCCAGTGGAATAATACTTGAGGCTTTCGCCTTAATTTGTTTATGTAACTCAAAACCCACAGGGACTTTACGTTCAATTGCATGACGTAAAGGTGCGAGATTATCTGGCAACTGTGATGCTTTGAGATTGAGTCGAATTGCATTCATGCCGCAACCAATATCAACACCGACAGCAGCTGGAATAATTGCATTTTTTGTGAGGATGACGCTGCCTACAGTTGCACCTTTGCCAACATGTACATCAGGCATAACAGCAATATGTGAATAAACAAATTGCAGTTGTGCCATTTTTTTTAGCTGTTCAATGCTGTCGCTATCAATATCAGTCGTGAATATTTTTACTGGAACGCCATATTCAGCATCAGCATTAAGTATTTTTTGTATGCCCATTTTCTTTTCTCGGGTATTTTAATATTGCGTCCGAATAGGCATAAAAAAACCTAGCGAATGCTAGGTTAAGTAGAGCATTCGGACAAGTGATGATTGGATTTGTACACTTGTCCGTGAGTCGACAATGCCAAATCTTAGAGTGTTGTTCCTTGTAGTGCTGGCATCATGTCGTACTCCTATATAATAGTGCAGCTGAAAATATGAGCTACTAATTCTACTGATATTTAGTTAAGGGTCAAGTGAATTTTTGGTTTTTTATTCGCCTTCTTTCACGTTCATGTCTTTATATGCAATCAACTTAGTTTTGTGCTTCCATTTATAGCCCAACCAGATCGCCAAAAATAATGGGATACTGATATAGGTTGAAACTAAGCCTAACCAATCAACTTTACCACCTAGCACAGCTTGATAGTTTTGTCCTAAAATAATGATTGAACACAGAATAAAGGCAAACCATGGCGCAAATGGGAAAAACTTGGCACGGTAAGCCAAATCTTCTAATTTATAACCTTGAGCAATATAACCTTTACGGAAACGATAATGTGAAATTGCAATTCCTAACCAAACGATAAAACCACACATCCCAGACATATTTAATAACCAGTTAAATACTTGTTTTTCGCCGATAAATGTGGTCAAAAAGCACAGAGCAGCAACGGCAGTGGTTGCATAAAGTGCATTCATGGGTACACCACGAGCATCAAGTTTTGAGAACCATTTTGGCGCTCGTCCTTCTTTTGCCATATCGAACAGCATACGTGTAGATGAGTACATTCCAGAGTTACCTGCAGATAAAATCGCACTGAGAATAACTGCATTCATCAAGCTTGCAGCAAAGGCAAAGCCTGCTTTTTCATAAAGTAAGGTAAATGGTGAGAGTGCAATATCTTCACTTTGTGCAGCTTTTAATAGAAGCGGATCATCATAGCTCACCAATGTACCAATGATAAAAATACATAAGATATAAAACAGTAAAATACGCCAGAAGATTTGTTTAATGGCTAAAGGAATCGTTTTCTTTGGATCTTTAGATTCACCTGCTGCAACACCAACCATTTCAGTTCCTTGGAAGGAAAACCCAGCGATCATGGCAACACCAATCAGGGCTTGTAAGCCGCCAACAAACGGTGCATCTTTATAATGCCAGTGTTGAAAGGTTGATACATTCGGTGTCATCATAATTTTAGCAATCATCCAGATACCGATGATAATAAACACAATGATTGCAATCACTTTAATCAAAGAAAATAAGAATTCACTTTCACCAAAGCCTTTTACCGTCAATGCATTAATCGCAAAAATAATCGCAAGGAAGATTGCACTCCAGTAGAACCCTGGAATATCGGGGAACCAAAATTTCATGATGAATTGAACTGCGACCAGTTCAAAAGCAACAGTGATTGCCCAGTTATACCAATAGTTCCAACCTAAGGCAAAGCCGAAACCATCTTCGACATAGCGATTGCCATAGGTAAAGAATGCGCCAGAGGTTGGATTATGTGTGGCTAGTTCGCCTAAACTGGTCATCAAGAAATAAATCATGATCCCAATGAGGGCATAGGCCAATAATGCACCACCAGGACCTGCTGTTGCAATGGTCGAACCCGAGGCAAGGAATAAGCCTGTACCAATAGATCCACCAATGGCAATCATATTCAGGTGACGTGCTCCGAGCTGACGCTGAAGGTGTTGAGGAGCAGATGTATCGCTCATAAAAATTCCTTAAACTGTATAAGGGTCTGTTGACACTTTATATCTGGGTTGCGTTATAGGCTAAAATTTCATCAATCAAGGCATGAAACGAAAGTAATAGCGACCCTATTACTAAGTTTCATAACGAAGAGTGAGGGAATTTCAACCATAACTCTTCGGGGTAGGAATATTTTTTGCCGCTATAGCGTTATGGCTGATTTATTTAGAATCACTAAATTTCATCACCCATGCCTTATACCGCCTAAAAAATATTCTCTTCCGCAACCATAGATAAAGTATCAGCTGACCCTGTTTGCACAGGCATATAATACTTTGAATCCCTGTTGATCTGCTTTCACAAGACATTGACCAAAGCTCTGCTCTATCAGAAGTGGATAATTTAGAAAACGATTCGCCACTATCCATAGTTCACCTGAGCTCTTCAGATGCTTTTTCGCCAATTGGCAGAGCTCTTCACTTGCATCGTAATTAGTATGAATGCCTTGATGAAAAGGTGGATTACTTACGATGGCATCTAGATCTTTAGGCGCATCAACAAAACTTGTGACAGGCTGTAGATGTAGCTGTGCTAAGTTCAGATCATTTTTTTGAAAAGTGAACTCAGTAGACCGTAATGCAAATGCATCAACATCAAGTGCAAAAATGTGCTGGTTTGGATTTATTTTGGCTAAATAAGCACTAATAATTCCAGCACCGCAACCAAAGTCGACAATCTTACCTGATTTTACTTGGCTCAGGTAAGGGAGTAATACGGCTGTTCCGACATCTAAATGATCTTGACTAAATACACCCGGTAAAGCACAGATTTTGAGCTGTTCTTGATTAATTTGCACAATATAGTTTTTTAACCAATGGTCAAGTGGTTTGTGTATTTCTCTCTTTTCAATTTTCATGTGCCAAAATTGACAGTGGCGTGCACTATCAATTTTAAAGGCTTTACCATATTGCAGGAGTTGTTTTGCAGCACGTTCAACACCGCCTTTTTTTTCACCCACTAGAAATACGCTTTGACCGAGTGTTAACTGGCTAACCACGACATGAAGAATATAATTCAATAACTCTTTAGATTTGGGAACGAAAATAACAACCTGATCAAAACTTGCTTGTGGAAACTCAACTGAGAAATATGAATTTATACCAGTGCTTTGAAAACCTTGATGATCAGCATAATTCCAAGTCCAGACAGACGCTTGTACTTGGTGAGGTAAATTTTTGGCGAGTTGATCATTGGGCGCATTAATCAGTAAGATTTGCCCATTTAAATAATCTTGTTGTCGTATAACGACTTCACTACGTGGATCCATTTTGATCTCTCATCACAAATAAAGCCCAGTGGTGAAACTGGACAATTACGATGGTTAAAAGACTATTTTTGAGTTTCAGGTAAAACAATATTTAAAATCAACGCTGCAATACCACCCGTTGCAACACCTGAGCTGAAAATGTTTTTGAATAATTCAGGAAGATGTTCAAGGATTTGTGGAACTTGTGCTACACCTAAACCTAATGCAAGAGAAATCGCAATAATCAGCAAAGCGCGGCGGTCAAGATGAATACTTGACAGAATATTGATACCAGATGCAGCCACCGCACCAAACATTACCATTACCGCACCACCTAGCACTGCTTGGGGAACAGCTTGAATGACTGCGGCAACAGCAGGGAAGAGACCTAAAATGATCAATAAGATTGCAATCCAGATCCCGACATAACGACTTGCCACACCAGTGAGTTGAATCACACCATTATTTTGTGCAAACACTGAACTTGGGAAGGTGTTGAAGATACCAGCTAAAAATGAGTTAGCACCATTCACAAGTACACCACCTTTAATGCGTTGCATCCACATTGGGCCATCGACAGGCTGATTTGAAATCTTACTAGTTGCTGTGACATCACCAATCGCTTCGAGTGAAGTGACGAGATAGATGAATGCCATTGGAATGAATAAGCTCCAAGAGAAGCTTAATCCAAAGTGCATCGGCGTAGGAATCTGAATTAATGGTGCATCTTGCAATACGGAAAAGTTTAAATGACCTATAAAGCCTGCAAGAATGTAACCAATCACCAATGCGATTAAAATTGCTGAACTTTTTACCCAAATAATTTGAACACGATTCAATAGAATAATGACTGCCAGTACTGTACAGGACATGATCAGATTGTCTGTATTGGCAAAAGTATGATCTTGCATGGCCATATAACCGCCTCCCATGCTAATCAGACCTTCTTTAATCAGTGTTAAACCAATTAAGAGAACAACGATACCTGTAACTAAAGGGGTAATTAATTGTTTTACCCAAGGTAGAATCCGAGACACGCCCATTTCAATAAATGAACCTGCAATTACGACACCGAAAATAGCAGCCATCACTTGCTCAACAGGCGTACCTGCAGCAACCATAGCACTACCAATACCAATGATTGGACCGATAAAATTAAAACTTGTCCCTTGAACAATGAGCAGTCCTGCACCGAAAGGACCAACTTTTTTACACTGTAAAAAGGTTGCAATTCCTGAGATGATCAGAGACATCGACAGGATCATATTGGTGTCTTCACGAGATACACCAAGCGCTAAGCAATTTAACAATCCTGGAGTAACAATTGGGACTAAAATTGCTAAAAGATGTTGTAAAGCCGCTAAAAATGCGATGAACGGTTTTGGGCGATCATTGAGTCCGTAGACGAGATCAAGTGGCTGTTGGGGCTGAGAATTTGACATGGGAGTATAAGAAAAGCGATAAGCAATAGTGGAATATTCTAATAGAGTTAGCCTACTTTACCAACGATTCTGAAACAGTTCGTCCGAAAAAAAGTTTCATGTCAACAAACTGTCACTACTAAAGTTTAGGATTTTTCTATATAATCTGCCCTCAAATTTTAAGCGTATCGAATTCTATGTCTGATATTAAGAATCTCCGCAATATCGCAATTATTGCGCACGTCGACCACGGTAAAACCACGCTTGTCGATAAATTACTTCAACAATCTGGTGCTTTGGGTGACCGTGCAGGTGAGATTGAGCGTGTCATGGACTCGAATGCGCTTGAAAGTGAACGTGGTATTACCATTCTTGCAAAAAACACTGCAATCAAATGGTTAGATGCACGTACAAACACTGAATACCGCATCAATATTGTAGACACCCCGGGACATGCGGACTTCGGTGGTGAAGTTGAACGTGTAATGTCGATGGTTGACTGCGTATTGCTTCTTGTTGACTCTCAAGAAGGTCCAATGCCACAAACTCGTTTCGTAACGCAAAAAGCGTTTGCGCGTGGGTTGAAGCCAATCGTAATTATCAACAAAGTTGATAAGCCAAGTGCACGTTGTGACTGGGTAATCGATCAAGTATTTGACTTGTTTGATAACTTGGGTGCAACTGATGAACAGTTAGATTTCCCAATCGTTTACGCCTCTGGTTTACGTGGTGTAGCTGGTCCTTCTCCTGAAGAATTAGCGGAAGATATGACACCATTGTTCCAAACGATCGTAGATATCGTAGAACCGCCAGCAGTTGATGTTGATGGTCCATTCCAAATGCAGATTTCATCACTTGACTATAACAGTTTCGTTGGTGTAATCGGTGTGGGTCGTATTCAACGTGGTTCAGTAAAATTAAACACGCAAGTAACTGTAATTGATAAAGAAGGTAAGACACGTAACGGTCGTATCTTAAAAATCATGGGTTACCACGGTTTAGAACGTATTGATGTTGAAGAAGCATCTGCAGGCGATATCGTATGTATCACAGGTATTGATGCACTCAATATTTCTGACACAATTTGTGATCCGAAAGCAGTTGAAGCTTTACCGCCATTGTCTGTAGATGAACCTACAGTTTCGATGACATTCCAAGTAAACAATTCACCGTTTGCTGGTAAAGAAGGTAAATTCGTAACTTCACGTAATATTCGTGAACGTTTAGAGCGTGAGTTGATTCATAACGTAGCATTACGTGTTGAAGATACTGATAGTCCTGACCGTTTCAAAGTTTCTGGTCGTGGTGAACTTCACCTTTCAGTATTGATTGAAACAATGCGTCGTGAAGGCTTTGAGATGGGTGTTTCTCGTCCACAAGTAATCATGAAAGAAATTGATGGTGAGAAGCAAGAACCATACGAAAACGTAACGTTTGATGTTGAAGATCAACATCAAGGTGCTGTAATGGAGCAAATGGGCTTCCGTAAAGGTGAAATGACCAATATGGAAGTTGATGGTAAAGGTCGTATGCGTATTGAAGCGACTGTTCCATCACGTGGTTTAATTGGATTCCGTTCAGAATTCTTAACCATGACTTCTGGTACAGGGATTATGACATCAAGCTTCTCGCATTACGGTCCGGCTAAACAAGGTACTGTTGCGAAACGTCAAAATGGTGTGTTGATTTCAATGGTTCAAGGCGTTTGCTTGGGCTATGCACTGTTCACACTGCAAGACCGTGGTCGCTTATTTGCTAAACCACAGTTAGAAGTTTACGAAGGTATGATCATCGGTATCAACTCTCGTTCAGACGATATGACTGTTAACCCAACTAAAGCGAAACAGTTAACTAACGTACGTGCATCAGGTACTGATGAAGCTTTAACTTTAACACCGGCAATTGAATACACGCTTGAACAAGCACTTGAATTCATTGAAGATGATGAGTTAGTTGAAGTAACACCAAAATCGATTCGTATTCGTAAACGTTACTTAACTGAAAACGAACGTAAGCGTAACCGTGATAAATAATTTTTCTTCACTGAAAAATGAAAAAACCGCTAAATTTATTTAGCGGTTTTTTATTGCATAAATTTCAGGGTAGGGACATGCTTAAACATATATTTTTATTAAAATAAAAAAGTGTTGTTAAAGTGTGAAATAACTTTCTTTTTTTTGTAAAAATATTAAATTATCAACATTATGTGGATCGCTGCAACTGCGTAATAAACAATGCAAAAACAGGATGCAACTAAGTTCAACTCTGGAGAGTTATAAATGAGTATTATTCAAGAATTTAAAGAATTTGCCATCAAAGGCAATATGATGGATCTTGCCATTGGTGTCATCATTGGTGGTGCATTTGGTAAAATAATTGATTCATTGGTGAAAGATATCATCATGCCACTTATTTCAGTTATTACTGGCGGGGGTGTTGATTTTACGCAGAAGTTTATTGTGCTAGGAGACAATCCAAATAATTTACAGTCTTTAGATCAATTAACGAAAGCAGGTGTCAATGTTTTAACCTATGGTAATTTCTTAACCATCTTTATTAATTTCATTATTTTGGCATGGGTTGTGTTTCTTATGGTGAAAGTAATGAATCGTATGCGTAAACAAGAAGAAGCAGCGCCAGCAGCACCAGCGCCTACACCTGAAGATATTCAATTATTACGTGAAATTAGAGACTCTTTGAAAAAATAAGTACTTATTATTTTCATAAAAAACGGCATTTAAAAATGCCGTTTTTTATTGGAAATAGATAATTCCATATTTGGAACGCAAGCTTTTACATGGAAAATTGCAAGATTTGACTTTAAAATATTGTGCATATTTGAATGGAACAGCAATCATGAACCAACTATTTGTCTATGGCACACTTTGCCCAAACCGAGAAAATGCGCATATTTTGGGTGGAATCGGTGGAGATTGGCAAAAAGCATCGGTACACGGCACAATTCATATTTTAGATTGGGGGCCAGACAAAGGTTTACCAGCCTTAGTTTTAGCTGAACAAGATCCATTAATCATGGGATATTTATTCAGCACGGAAAAATTAGAACAAAACTGGCAAATGTTAGATGAGTTTGAAGGATTCCAATATGAGCGAGTTATTGCTGAGGTTATCTTGGAATCTGGAGAAAAAATAGATGCATGGACTTATGTGATGAAACCGCAAGAATTAAAATAACTGAGAAGAGGAGAGAGCTTAAAATAATTAAGCTCAAACTATTATCTTAAGCCATCCATGCGAAATTTCACTTCAATTAAGTGAAAACCAAATTGGCTTTTGATCGGGCCGTGTAAGATTCGTTCTGCTGCTGTAAAAACTAATTTATCAATAACAGGGACTAATTGCCCCTTTTTCACTTCACCGAGTTCGCCTCCACGTTTAGCTGAGTTGCAAGTAGAGTATTGTTTGGCGATTTTGCTAAAATCAGCACCAGACTGAATTCGTTTTTTTAGCTGTTCGGCTAAGTCTTTATCTTTGACGAGAATATGTCGAACAATTGCAGTTTGCATAAGGTTGTTCTCCTTGATTGTATCTTAAATGATCTATACTTTGCTTGGTTTCAAAGGCTGGCATTGTGGACAAAATACACTAGCGCGTTGACCTAACTTTAAGTTTTCTAATGTAGTTTCACAATTAACACACATTTCACCTGCGCGACCATAAGCTAAAAGGGTCTGCTGAAAATAGCCATTTTCACCCATGGCATTACTATAATCACGTAAAGTTGAACCACCTAAATCAATTGCTTGTTTTAAGATGCGTTTTACTTCGATGACTAACTTTTCCACTTGTGCTTTGCTCAGCGTCGAAGCAGGTTGTGCAGGATGAACCCCGATGTTGAATAAACTTTCAGTTGCATAAATATTGCCCACACCAACCACTACATGGTTATCCATTAAAGCAATTTTGATGCCGACATTTTTTTTAGCTAATTTTTCATGCAAATATGTTGGATTAAAATCTTCAGTTAATGGTTCTGGGCCTAGCGTATCAATCAATTTACTTTGATTGGTTTCATCTAACCACAGGATACACCCAAAGCGCCGTGGGTCATGGTAGCGGAGTTGTTGATCTTCAAATTCGATTACAAGATGATCATGCTTTTTTAATTCATCACTGGATTGACATAGGCGAAAGCTTCCTGACATACCTAAGTGCCAAAGCATTTGATCTTGTTCGAATTCAGCCAAAATATATTTGGAACGACGTTTGAGTTGAATTAAACGTTGACCAATTAATTTTTCAAGATCATCAGGGATAGGCCAGCGCAAACTAGGATTGTGTACTCTTACAGCTTGTACACGTTGCTCTAAAAGCGGCAGTAAACTGGTTTTTGTGGTTTCAACTTCAGGAAGTTCGGGCATAGTGAGCTCAAGTTGTTTCAACAACAATACAATGAGGGCAAATGTTTAACTTACAATTATGACGATATTTAATTTGATTAGCTAATCATCATTAAAATTGATTTTTGGTTTTTTTAGCTAAGGTTAAAGATCTAATCTAATTATAAAATAATGAAATACTTACTTTAAAAAGCTTGCCTTTAAATTCTGTGAAACAAGGAATTTTCATACTGAACCGTACCGACGTTTACGGAGATCGCTTATCCTGCACAAGGTGGAGCAAGTAGCTTAGATTTAAAACCCTCTAAAAGTGATAATTATGAGCTAGGCTTAAAATCATCAAATGTATTTGGTGATTTTAATTTGGCAACATTCTATATTCAGACCAAAGACGATATTGTCGCTGCAGAAAATATAGGTGGGCGAGCAACCTTTTGTAATGCTGAAAAGACTTTACGTAAGGGCGTTGAATTTGCATGGAATAAAAAGTTTTGGAAAGATTTAGTTCTTAATGCAAGTTATGCCTATTTAGATGCAACTTTTGACTCTACAGTACCCACGATTGGAAAAGTTGCTCAAATCCCTGAAGGCAATGCCATTCCTGGCATTGCAAAGAACCAAGCTTTCATTGGTTTTTCTTGGAAACCAGAACAGGGTTTTTATGCTGGATTCGATACCCAATTCATGGATAAAGTTTATGTGAATGATATGAATGGTGATGCAGCAGAGAGTTATACAATCACATCGGCTTATACAGGATATATATTTCGCTATACGGATTGGAGTTTAAATGGATTTACCCGTATAGATAATTTATTTAATAAAAAATATATCGGTTCAGTGATTGTGAATGAAGGAAATAATCGTTTCTTTGAACCTGCGGATGGACGAAATTGGAGTGCTGGGATTAAGTTAAGCAAACAATTTTAAATAAAAAGCAGCACTCTTTAGGGTGGGAGTGCTGCTGAATTGATTATTAGTTCTTTGTTTTTACTGAAGCTGCTTTTTTTGCAGCAATTGCTTCTTCAACTTTAGCCAACGATTCCTTCGCATTTGGATAGTTAGCTGCTGCTAAGCGAGCAAAAATATTTTTTGCCTGCTCTAAATCTTGGTCAACAATACCTCCATTTGCTAACATATTACCGAGAACCATTAAAGATGGTGCATAACCTTTTTTAGCTAAATCTTTGATGCTATCAATCGCCTGTGATTGCATAACAGGATTTTTATTTTTAACGCCAACACTCAAATCGTAGATTGTCTTGAGATGTTTTGCTGGATAATAATCTTTCCGTAGCAATGGTAATAGTTTCTGAACAGCGATCTGATCGTATTCAGGTTTGCCTTGCTCAAATAAAATTTTTGCAGTTTCAACAATGGCTTCATCAGAGCCTTGTTTCGACGCTTTATCTAAATACTCTTTATATTTTTGATTATTTTTAGTGATGCCCAAATCACCTTTATGATAAGCCTGTGCTAATGTATAACTGGCTTGAGCAAAGCCTTTATTTGATGCATCTTGATAATGTTGTACGGCTTTCTTTTCATCCTTTACTGTGCCTTGACCAACTTGAGTCATATAACCTAGGTTATAAATTGCTTGGGCATTACCTGTATCAGCGAGACGTTGCATTTCTTGAAATGCAGCAGGGTAGTTTTTTGCTTCGTATAGTTTAGTTGCTTGAGCAAATGCATCTGGTTTTGCAGTTATTTTACTATCAGCCGCAAATGTTGAATGACTTGTAACAAGAATTAAGCTGGCAATCAGCAACTTTTTCATTTTATTTATTCCTTTCACAGATATCTGCTTTAATCCATTACATGGCAGTTTTTAATGCCTTCATCATAAAAGTTTGGTGTGAAATGTAAATATAGATTTTGTATAAATCTTGCTTAATTAATTTATTTTAATTTTTATATTATTTAATATAAATCAGAATCTTATGTTGTAAGTGGTGGCTTGCCAGTCAACTGAAAAGCCACCACTTAATCAGATACTATTTTTTAGTTTGTGCTTCTAATAAAAGTTGTTCAATTTGTTGAGCATTTTGTGGTAAGCCTGCGACTCTAGTGCCATTTTCAAGGAAGATTGTAGGTGTCCCACTAATTTCTAGATTTTGTCCTAAAGCAATATTTTTCTGTACAGGTGTTTCACATGTACCTGAATTTTGGGCTAGCTTACGATGTAGCATGTAATCTTCCCAAGCCTCGTATTGGTTTTTTGCACACCAAATTTTATTTGCTGCAGTTTCAGCTTGTGGATGCAGTTTCTTAAGTGGGAATAAAAAAATGTAGACCGTTACATTATCGATAGAGATCATGTATTGTTCAAGTTTTTGACAATATGGGCAATCGGGATCAGTAAAGACATATAAAGTACGTTCGCCTTTACCTTTAATGTGCTTAATCGCTTGCTTGAGAGGAAGTTGTTTTACATCAATTTTACTCAGTTCAGAAATACGATCTTCTGTTAGGTTTTTCTGATTTTTTACATCGAGTAAATTGCCAAAGAAAAGATATTTAGCATTTTCATCTGTATAGATAATCTTGCCAGACACATAGACTTCATAAATTCCATTTAATGGAGATGAGGTGACTGAAGTAACGGGGATATCTGGATAATTTTGTTTAAAGTTTTGTTCTAAGGTTTTGCTATCAGCATGTGTTATTTGTAAGCTTAATAGACTCAGTGATAAGGCTGATAGCCAAGTTTTGATGGTTATTTTCATTTGACAGAGATATTGTTGAGAATAGTCGAACAATAGCGCTCATTTATATTTTCGACAAGAAGTGAAATCAGAATTTATTTTAAATATGGTCGTATTGCCAATTGCAGTAATTCAATCAGCTCGGGATCCATATAGTGATATTCATCTGGTATATCGAGCACGAACACTTTCTTATGTGGTAGCTGTTTGAAAAATTGTTCTTTAATCTGTTGTTTGTGTCGAGATTCCATCACAAAAATTTGTTCAGCCCATAGAATATCTTTGATTGAAATCGTATGTTTAGCATTGCGACTGGTTCCTGCTGAACGGGTATGTAGACCATACCCGTTTGCGAAAATACGTTCGGCTGTTGGACTGCGCCATTGATTGCGACTGCAAATAAAGAGAGTATTCAATTCAGTACCAAATTAATGATTAGTGTTATTAATAAAATCTTCTAAACTTTCGAGTTCAGGTACTCCCACAATTCTATGACCTTTAGAATTAAATATCGTTGGTGTCAAATTAATCCGATATTTTTTAGTCATTATCATATTTTGATCTATAGGCTGATCACATGAATTATTTCTTTGATTAGGTTTATCGCCATCTAATAAATAGGTTTTCCATGCTTTAATCGGATCTTTTGAGCACCAAATATTCTTAGATGTTTCAATCGCTGAGGGGTGTAGATGTGTTAAACCCATAGGGAATGTATAGATCGTTATGTTATCCACCTCTTCAAGAATACCTTGTAAGGCCTGACAAGCAGGACAATCTGGATCGGCAAAAACATATAAAACTCTTTCACCATTTCCTTTGATCTCTTTTAATGCATTTGCAGTGGGTAGTTGTTTGGGGTTAATTGCATAATGCTTTTGATAGTTGAAGTCCGCTATGTTGTGCATATTTTCAAGATCAATAATGTCTCCAGAAATTAAATATCGACCAGAATCATCTATCCATATAGAGCCTCTGATGTTTGAAAGAGTATAAAGATTTGGAATAGGTGTTTTATCTATAAATTCTGGTTTTAATTCATTAGGGAGGCTTTGGATTCTTTGATTAATTTTTTCTGTGTTAGCAAAACTAGATTGCATATTAAATAAAGCGGTAGACATTGTAATCATAAAAAGTAATGTAGACTTGAGCACAGCTAATTCCGATAAATTGAATAAAATAAAAAAGTATTTGTTTTAAATAAGAGTATATGCTTAATTTTAATTAAAGGATCTTATTTATAATTAAAAAGCCCTAGTAAAAGGGCTTTTGTTTAAAATGATTATTGTGGTCGTGCTACATCACCATTTAATACTTCAGGTAAATCTAAAACCTTTACACCAAGTTCTTCTAAAGCTGCTGGTTTTGCAATTACAAGTGCGATATAGCCATCTTCAAATGCAGCACTATTCACAATCTCAACATCTTTACTTAGCTGGCTAGCAGGAGAAGGAACAGTATCTTTGGCTTGGATTAAATGTAACCAATGTTTGGGTTTTGCTTTAAACCATAGACGTGCCACAATTTCCTGACCTAAATAACAGCCTTTATCAAAATGTACACCATCACGTTGATGCAAACGTAGTTCTTGTGGTTGAAATAGGTGTTCTGTACTTTGACTAATCCATGCTTGACCTGACTGAATCGCTTGAATTTGCCAACCATCGATGTCTGTCTCTACAGAAGAAAATTCAGTCTGAATGCCATTTAATGAAGGAAAAACAGATCCTATTTCTTCTAATTTCATTTTTGAAAAAGCACCAAACTTTTTAATGTGTTTGGAAAACTCTTCGGCTTGATCTTGGGTGGTTACAAGTTCAAAACTTTCTGGATTTAATCTTTTAATCCATAGCCCAAAATGAATACGTCCTTTTAAGTCACAAATAGCGGTATAGCGATTTTCATTTTCAGGGAGACGTTCTACATGAATAGTCACTTGACCCTGTAGAAATTTTTGCGCATCTACACCATTTAAGCTAAAAGCAGTAAAAGCAAGCTGACTCATAGATTAATCCTAAAGCTGCGTTCTTATCACTAAATATGGAGTGCTATTTTGCGCCATTTTTTACAAAAAAGCAGCTTTAGATTCTAGATATTCGGGTTCAATTGAGCGATTGAAGGAATAGTATTTCATCACTAAATCGCTATGATAGATGCACGAGTTAAAAATAACTTAGTCGGAGAATAATAATGAGCGGAACAGTACAACTACATCATGTATTTAATGCACCACCAGCTCGTGTTTTTAAAGCCTTTCTCGATCCAGATGCCTTGGTAAAGTGGATGCCACCTCATGGATTTACCGCCAAAATCCATCACTTAGACCCGCAAGAGGGTGGAGCATACAAAATGTCATTTACTAACTTTTCAACTGGACAAATTCATTCATTTGGAGGGACGTACATTGAGCTTATTCCGAATGAATTATTACGCTATACCGATAAGTTCGATGATCCTAATTTACTAGGTGAAATTCAGGTCACAATAAAATTAAAATCGGTGTCAGTAGGAACCGAAGTGCATATTATTCAAGAGGGAATACCTGATATTATTCCTATTGAAGCGTGTTATTTAGGTTGGCAGGAATCTCTTTATTTATTGGGGTTACTGATTCAAGCTGAAATTCCAAATGAATAACAACTCTTTAGCTTAATTCAAACTAGCTAAATTTTTAATATTTAATCATATTGGGGAATATTATGTCTGAAGAAATTCTTGAACATAGAGAACAATTAGCTCGTATTGCCATGCGCGAAGCTTTAGAAAATCAACAAGCAGAAGATAGTGTGGAGTTATTTATTCAACATCATCTTGAAGAAGTTGAACCTGAATATTGGGAAAAATATTTTGACACATCAAAACCTAATTTATTGCAAATTTTAGGGTTACTGGTATTAGATTCACGATGGGATGATGGTGATCTGGAAAGTTATGAAATTTTAGATTTCACCTTACCAGATGAGATCACAAATTACGTTATCTGCGTTAGTTTTGATTCAAAAGGGCAGGTTGTTGATATTTCAATGGAAAGCTGAAAAAATTGTGAGATGTGGGGTAGGCTGATGTGAAAATTGAGATTAAACGTATTTATGATCTTTTAGAAGCGACTGATGGACAGCGTATATTAGTAGATCGATTATGGCCAATGGGAATATCGAAACAGCAGGCACATTTAGATTTATGGCTTAAAGATATTGCCCCCTCAGCTGAATTGAGAAAAGCGTTTTGTCATAAGGTTGGACATTTGCTGAGTTTTCAGGAAGGGTATTATGGAGAGCTTAAAGAAAACCCTTATGTAAATCAGCTTAGAGACATGGCACAGCAACAGCAAGTAACACTCATTTACGCAGCTAAAGATCCTAAGTTTAATCATGCCCTAGTACTTAAAAATTACTTAATTGGATAAGCTATTCAAGCTTAAATTTTGAAAAAATGCATCTATCGATCATAATAGTGGTTTTGAGATGTTTTTATGTCTTTCCCACACTGCCCAAAATGCCAATCAGAATATACTTACCAAGATGGCGACTTATTGATCTGCCCTGAATGTTCACATGAATGGAAAGAAGGGGAGACATCTGCTTCAGAACAACAAGAGATTATTAAAGATGCTAACGGTAATATTTTAGTTGATGGTGATAGCGTCACTGTCATAAAGGATTTAAAAATCAAAGGCTCATCATCTGTAGTTAAAGTTGGAACGAAAGTGAAAAGTATCCGTTTATTACTCGATGCGAATGATGGACATAATATTGATTGTAAAATCGATGGGATCGGTGCAATGAAATTGAAATCTGAGTTTGTAAAAAAGATTTAGTTCAAATCATTTAAGGGGGTATGTCAGTGCCCCTTTGCGACTAAAAAACTTACCAAAAGTGAACAATAAATCATTTTCTATTGGTATAAAAAATAATCTATAAATAAAGCTATAACAATCAAAACAACTCAAATAAAAGAGGTATTTATGGCAGGATGGTTTGAGGTAAATCAAGCAAGTGATGGTCAATATCGTTTTGTACTTAAGGCTGGGAATGGTGAAGCTATTTTGAATAGTGAACTTTACAAAACCAAAGCATCCGCTTTAAATGGGATTGCATCCGTTCAAAAAAATAGTTCAGATGAAGCGCGCTATGAAAAACTAACCTCAAAAAATGATAAAGCTTATTTTAATTTAAAGGCGGCTAATCATCAGGTGATTGGTACAAGTCAGCTTTATGCAACTGAACAATCTCGTGATAAAGGGATAGAATCTGTTAAAAATAACGGCTCTTCAGAAACAATCAAAGATCTAACAGCTTAAGCTTTCAATAAAAAAGCCGTTTATTATTAAACGGCTTTTTTATTACTAGGATAAAGATTAGCCTACAAGTTTAGCTAAGAGTTCATCTTTACCTAAATTGCTTGCTTCAAGATCGCGACGACCTTTGTACTCAAAAGTGCCTGCATCAAGACCTTTTTCACCGATGACAATACGATGAGGAATACCCATTAATTCAAGATCAGAGAATTTTACTCCTGGGCGTTCATTACGATCATCAAGCAATACATCATAGCCTTGAGCCTGTAATTCAGCATAAAGCGCTTCAGCTGCTTCAAGGGTGCGAGGTGATTTATGCGCATTCATTGGCACAATCGCAATGTCGAATGGAGCAATCGCTTGAGGCCAAATAATTCCTTTGTCATCAAAATTTTGTTCAATTGCCGCTGCAACTACACGTGTTACACCAATTCCATAACATCCCATTGTAACAGTGAATGGTTTGCCATCTTCACCGAGTACTTTACACCCTAAAGCTTCTGAGTATTTTGTACCGAGTTGGAAAATATGACCGACTTCAATACCACGTTTGATTTGAAGTGTACCTTTACCATCTGGAGAAGGGTCGCCTTCAACAACATTACGTAAATCATAAACTTCGGTGAATTTTGCATCACGCTCCCAGTTCACACCTGTCGCATGTTTATCGACTTCATTTGCACCAGCAACAAAGTCAGATAATACGGATGCAGCACGATCCACAATCACGGTTAAGCCTTTTTCAACTAAACCTTGTGGACCGCAGAAACCTGCTGTTAAACCGTGTTGTTCTAATTGTGCTTCAGTTGCAAATGCTAAAGGTGCAGCAATTAAAGGATGCTTTTCAGCTTTAATATCATTTAATTCGTGATCACCACGTAAGAATAGAGCAACAACTGGTGTATTGCCAATTTCATCTGTTTGACCTTGTACAAGTAAAGCTTTTACAGATAGTTTTGCATCACTGTTTAAAAATTTGCAAACATCGGCAATTGTTTTCTGATTTGGTGTATCGACTAAGGTCATTGTTTGAGCAGGCGCAGCACGCTCACCGACTAACAATGCTTCTGCCATTTCAACGTTAGCGGCATAATCAGATTCAGTGGAAAATGCGATATCATCTTCGCCACTTGCAGCAAGTACATGAAACTCGTGTGAAGCAGAACCACCAATAGAACCTGTGTCTGCCTGTACTGGACGAAAATCTAGCCCAAGGCGTGTAAAAATACGGCTATAGGTGTCATACATGACATCATAGGTTTCTTGTAGCGATGCTTGAGTTGCATGGAAAGAATAAGCATCTTTCATAATAAATTCACGAGATCGCATTACACCGAAACGTGGACGAATTTCATCACGGAATTTAGTCTGGATTTGATAGAAATTTACCGGTAATTGCTTATAACTTTTCAGCTCATTACGTGCCAAATCTGTAATGACTTCTTCATGAGTAGGACCAAGCACGAATGGATTATCATGACGATCTTTGAAACGAAGTAATTCTGGACCGTATTGTTCAAAACGACCAGATTCTTCCCAAAGCGCAGCAGGTTGAGTGACAGGCATAAATACTTCTAATGCGCCTGAACGGTTCATTTCTTCGCGAACAATCGCATCTACTTTCTTTAAAACACGTGTTCCCATGGGCAACCAAGAGTATAAACCAGAAGCTAATTTACGAATCATCCCCGCACGTAACATGAGCTGGTGCGAAATGACTTCAGCATCATTTGGGGTTTCTCTTAACGTTGCAAATAAAAAGCGGCTTGCGCGCATGGAAACTGTCCTAAAGTTAAGTGTTATTTAGAAATACTCAAACGAGCAAAATCATCTACTCAGTTTTAAGCAATTGGCATTATGACATGAATCATTGAATTTCGTGTAATCTAAAGCAAGCTGAATGAATTAAAACTATGAAAAGTTAGATTTAATATTTTTGAGAGACCATGCAAGAAAAATTTTAAGTCTATTGTGTTTCTTGTTCAATATTTTTTAAACGGTTAATAATATCAACATAATCTGTTTCAGTTTTATGATATGCATTACGTAAACTTTCTACTGTTCTTTTTACATTTTCAATATTCTTGGCATTATTGTCCAAATTGTTTTTGAGTTGAGCGGGGAGCGTTTCTCCCTTACGATGATATTCCATCTCTTGTCGCTTAAATCCAATTTTGTCTTGTTGTAGCTGTTGTAATTGTTCTTGTTGATAATTAAGTTGCTTTTTCAAATTAGCCAAAATTTGATCTCTTTTTGTTGCCGCTATTTTTGTATTTCCATAAGCACGTTTTAATCTCATATCTTGTTCGCGTTGACGTGCCATAGATTCGCGACGAGAAGATTGTTGTACATCTACTGTTGCGTTATAAGCACGGTTGCGTTTGATCACTTGCATATTACGATCAAGTGCTTCATAACCATAACGAATATGTTCAGGCGTAACTGATGTGCTCACATTAGCCACACCATTTTTATCATAATAACGATACCATACAGCTCTAGGCTGCTCTGTAGCTGCAAAACTTGAACTGCAAAAAATCAATAAAAAAAACGCGCAAATGTAATTACGAGCAATCGTTGTAAAGTGGCTAATGCCGAAACCGCACTTTAACGAACCAGTCATTACATTCCCCGGAAAAAGTTAACTAAATCACTTATTTTTAAATAATAATCAGTTGTATATTAGTAGCTATTTAGACAATTAAAAATAGTTAGTATACAAAAAATTTAGGAATTTGACGAAAAGTGTGAGCAATTTGTTATTGTTATCAAAAACTGACAGGTTGGTTCAAAAAACCTCATTGATAATGCAAGTAAAGATATGTTAAAAATATCAACTGATCTGTATAAAACAAATTAAACCAACCATAATTTGTATTGAGTGAATGGGGCAGGACAATTAAATGGAAGATAAATTTCAAAATTTGAAGGTAATGGTGATTGACGATTCAAAAACGATTCGTCGTACAGCTGAAACGCTTTTACAACGAGAAGGTTGTGAGGTGATCACCGCTGTTGATGGTTTTGAAGCATTATCAAAAATTGCAGAAGCAAATCCTGATATCGTGTTCGTCGATATCATGATGCCTCGTTTAGATGGTTATCAAACCTGTGCACTGATTAAAAATTCTTTAAATTATCAAAATATCCCAGTGATTATGTTGTCAAGCAAAGACGGTTTGTTTGATCAGGCTAAAGGGCGTGTTGTGGGTTCTGATGAATATTTAACTAAGCCATTTAGTAAAGATGAGCTGTTAAATGCGATTCGTAATCACGTTAGCGCATAAAATTTAAATTGAGGAAAAAATGGCTCGTATACTTATTGTAGATGATTCACCTACTGAAACATTTCGCTTTAGAGAAATTTTGACTAAGCACGGTTATGAAGTTTTAGAAGCAACCAATGGCGCTGACGGTGTCACAATGGCCCAAGCAGAACTACCAGATCTCGTATTAATGGATGTGGTAATGCCAGGAATGAATGGTTTCCAAGCGACACGCCAAATTAGCAAAGGTAAAGACACGCAGCATATTCCTGTTGTGATCGTAAGTACCAAAGATCAGGCAACAGATCGTGTTTGGGGTAAGCGTCAAGGTGCTTGTGATTATTTGACCAAGCCGATTGATGAGCAACAGCTAATTGATGTGATTAAACAATTATTAAGTTAATTCGTACGAGCCTTTTCATTACTCAATACGGGATAGGGTATGGCAGCAAATGGATTTATCGAATTGCTTCGCTTATCCAAGCGAGGCAACAAACAATATGCTTCAACTCAAAATGAAGTCAGCCGTTGGTCTGGTATCGCATTTGAGATGTTAGGGCAATATTTTGTTGCACCATTAGGGGAAATTTCGGAGGTGATTTATCCTCCAAAATATGCCCCTGTTCCTAATACTCAGGCATGGGTACGTGGTTTGGCAAATATTCGTGGTCGATTGCTTTCAGTTTCTGATTTAACACATTTTATTTCAGGACAACGGAGTCAGTTTTCACCAACACAAAAAGTAATATGCATTAGCCATCAAGACCATTATGTTGGCTTGGTTGTCGACCAAGTTCTTGGGATTCAGCACTTTAATAAAAAGAGTTTCTTTTCACAAAGTGCTGATCTAGATAATAAATTGAAAGATTATTGTCAGGGATACTTCCATCAACATAATCAGCAATGGCATGTGTTTTTACTGAGTCGGTTGTTGCAAAATCCTCAATATATGAATGCATCAATAAAATTTATAAACTAATTTGATACGCTACGGAAAATAAACGCGTATTCAGGGGAGAAGCTGACATGGGCTTTAAACTTAAAAAGAAAAATGGTAGTAGTGGTGATAGTACTGGTCTTAAGAATGGTGGTGCATTTTTAGAGAATGCTCGAACGCAAATTGATCAGTTTTCTCGCTTATTTGGTGAAACTGAAAAGTCGAAACCAATTCTATACCGTGCGATTGGTGCTTTAGCTCTTGCAGTTATCCTCTTAATTTATTTATTCGTGAGTGTTCCTCGTCATAACCAGTTAACTCGTAGTTTGGGTGAGTTACGCTTGTTATCTCAGATGATTTCTCGTCAGGCAACCGAGGCAACGGCATCTGGTACACCTGAAGCAATGAAAAGCTTAGTTGAATCTGAAAAGCGTTTTGCTGAGAACTTAGAGACGGTTGAAAGTGTATATGGTACTGGTTCAGAAGAGTACAAAAAAGCAAATGCACTTTGGACGAGTGTTTCTAAGAACATTGAGTTAATTGCTTCGCAACAAAAAGTCATTAATCAATTATACGATACAAACATTTCGATCAGTGAAACGATTCCTGAAATTCAGGCTGAATATAACTTGATGGTTGATCAGATGGTTCGTGAGAACATGTCAAGTAGTCAGGTAATTATCACAAAAAACCAAGTGTTTATTGCTGAACGTATTTTACGTTCGATTAACTCTGTTTTAGTTGGTACCGATAACTCAAACGTTTCGGCAAACGACTTTGGAGCAGATATTGATACCTTTGGTGTTTATTTAAATGCACAATTAAATGGTAGTACAGAACTTGGTGTAGATCGTATTGCTTCTCCTGATTTACGTGAGTCTGTAGATAGTATTAAATCTGATTATGATGCGGTATTGAAATCAGCGGCAGCAACAGTATTACAAAACGCAAACCAAATTGTTCGTGTACGCCAAGCATCTTCGCAAATCTTTTCTCAATCTGATGCCTTATTAAAGTCATTAAACGATTTATCTAACAAAGCAGAGGGTGGTTGGGGTAACGTTATTGCGGGTGTCGTATTAATTGGTGCGTTAGGTCTATTGATTTTCTCTGCACTACAATTACTTGCTTTACGTAGTAATACAGATAAAGAACGTGTAACTCGTCTACAAGATGAATATGACCGTAACCAAAATGCAATTTTACGTTTACTCGATGAAATTGCCGACTTAGCAGATGGTGATTTACGTTCATATGCAACAGTATCAGAAGATTTTACTGGTGCGATTGCCGACTCGATTAACTTCGCAATTGATCAATTACGTGACCTTGTATCTCGAATCACTGAAACATCTCAAGAAGTTGCTCGTTATACTCAAGATACTCAAGATATTACCAACCAATTAGCAGAAGCTTCTGAACATCAGGCGCAAGAAATTGCGGGTGCATCAGCAGCGATGAACGAAATGGCATTGTCGATTGACCAAGTATCTTCGAATGCATCCGAGTCTGCTGAAGTAGCACAACGTTCTGTACAAATTGCATCGAATGGAGCAGAAGTTGTAAACCGCTCGATCGAAGGTATGGATAACATTCGTGAACAAATTCAAGAAACTTCAAAGCGTATTAAGCGTTTGGGTGAGTCTTCTCAAGAAATTGGTAACATCGTATCCTTAATTAATGATATTGCCGACCAAACCAACATCTTGGCATTAAACGCAGCGATTCAAGCATCCATGGCGGGTGAAGCAGGTCGTGGTTTCGCAGTCGTAGCCGATGAAGTACAACGTCTTGCAGAACGTTCTGCATCAGCAACGAAACAGATTGAAAGCTTAGTAAAAACCATTCAAACAGATACGAACGAAGCCGTTATTTCAATGGAACGAACGACATCAGAAGTTGTTCGTGGTGCGAACTTGGCAAAAGATGCGGGTATTGCACTTGATGAGATTCAAACGGTATCTGGTGATTTGGCTAAATTAATTGCGAGCATTTCTGATGCAGCAAAACTTCAGTCTGCATCAGCAAGTCACATTGCAACAACGATGAATGTTGTACAAGAAATTACGTCACAAACGACGACAGCAACGTTTGATACAGCTCGTTCGGTTTCTGAATTGGCAAATATGGCTGAATCATTACGTGAATCTGTAACTGACTTTAAGCTACCTGAATAAGCAGCAAAGGGGAGGCAGAGCATATCTGTCCTTTCCCTTTTTTGAAGAGATGTAGAATATCTCTACAAGATGATGACTAACATGGAGCTACATCTTGTGTGATAGATACACGTAATTTTTAGCCACAATTAGTGGATAAAAACGAAAGAAGCCGCTATGAAAGAAATATTAAAAACGTTAGTTGAAACGATGACGCTTCCTGAAGATAGTTATCTTGAGCAAGATGCAGAAATTCTTGAAATTTTTATTGAAGAATTAGATGAAATCTTTGTTGAATTAGAGCCATTAATCGGTCAATGGATTGAACAGCCAAATCAACAAGATGTGCTTACAGATATTCGCCGACATTTCCATACCTTAAAAGGTTCTGGAAGGATGGTTGGCGCCAAATCTTCAGGTGAATTGGCGTGGACGGTTGAAGATACTTTAAATCGAGTACTTGCAGGGACAGTGTTGTTGAATTCAGATATTCAACATTATGTAAAAGCGGTTTTTAATATCTACCGCTTTAAACTTGTACATGATTTTAAATTGGTTCAAAAACATCAGATAGATTTAAAACCTTTGGTTTTATTAGGTCAGCAACTACAGCAGCAACTTAGTATAGAACCAGCGCTAGCTGAGTTATTACAATTATCGAATATGCTGAATGATAACGCTGAAACTGGTCTCGAATTGATATCCGTAAATGTGGATACTGTCGTAGAAGAGAAGACTGTTGATGTCGCAGATTCAGAATCTGTATTTATAGGTCATCCACTAGATGATGAAGCGTTAATCAAAGAAACATTATCGATTTTCTTGGAAGAAGCAGAAGATCATTTGACTACGATCGATCAATTTTTACTAAATGATCGTCCGACAAATGATAATTATAATACGCTAATTCGAGCGCTTCATACTCTACGTGGCAGTTCTGCTATGGCGCATGTTGAGCATGTGTTTGAAGCAAGTTCGAAAGTTGAAAATTTATTCAAAACATTATTGCAAGAAGAGCTTGATTCAAGTTCTGATGAAACGGCACTTTTGACACACTATGCACAGTTTGTTCGTGACTATTTGCACACGTTGAAACACCAAGGTTCGCAACAGAAATTTGAAGAAATTTATAATACTTTCAATGTTGCATGGGATAGTTACGATTTCCAATTAGAAGAAAAACAAGGCGAATCTTTACGTCCACAAGGTTTAGTTTCACAATTACTAGAATTGAATATTAATGATCTTCTTGACGTTGAGTTTGATTTTGAGAAGCGTGCACGTACTGAATTTCCTCAATATATTCAACTGTTAAGTCAGCAAACTGAAACTTTATTAGAACATACCCATCATCATGCGACGATTGGTATGTATCAATATACAAGTTTGTTACGTTCTAGTTATCAAGATTTGTTATTTAAGCCAGATTTACTGAATCTTGATTATGCTTTTGAGCTGTATTATCAGGTACATCAACAGTTCATTCAATTGTTTGATACCTTGGCTGCAGGGCAGCGTGTGACTTTGACAAAGGCACATGAACTTATATTAAATGAATTGAGTTTATTTACACAGCAAAATATTGAGTTCTTGGAAGCGCCTGTAACTGAGCAAAAAGCAGGTTTAGTTGAAGCACCGATTGCTGAATTTGAGCCGTCTAGTAACAAAGTTGATGTGAGTGATTTAGCTGCACAATTCGCTTTAGATAAACAAAGCTTGCAATCAAGTGATTCAAATCGTGACTTTGATCCAGACTTGTTAGATATCTTCCTTGAAGAAGCTGATGAGTTATTGGCTGGTATTGATGCTGATCTAAATACATGGACAGCTGATCAACAAAATGTAGGTGCATTGAAAAACTTGATGAGATATTTGCACACCTTAAAAGGTGGTTCAAATATGATTCAAGCAGGTCATATTGGTTTAATTGCACATGAATTGGAAACAATTTATGAGAAATTAATCAATCAGCAGTTACAACCGAACCCACAATTAATCGCAGTCATTCGTGCAGTACAAGATGATATTGCAGATCGAATTCAAACTATTCGTGATAAACAAGTCGATTATCCAGCTACACATGCGTTGAGTGTATTAGCAAACCAAGATTCAGCAAGTGTTGCATCAATGGTTATTCCTGTTGATGACGTTGAAGAATTGGATAGTTTGAATACAGCCACAGTGGAAACCACGGTTGATTCGACTGTTTTTGTAAATACGTTAAGAACTGAAACACATCATGCTGTTGATGTGGGTGATTTAGCTGCACAATTCGCTTTAGATAAACAAAGCTTGCAATCAAGTGATTCAAATCGTGACTTTGATCCAGACTTGTTAGATATCTTCCTTGAAGAAGCTGATGAGTTATTGGCTGGTATTGATGCTGATCTAAATACATGGACAGCTGATCAACAAAATGTAGGTGCATTGAAAAACTTGATGAGATATTTGCACACCTTAAAAGGTGGTTCAAATATGATTCAAGCAGGTCATATTGGTTTAATTGCACATGAATTGGAAACAATTTATGAGAAATTAATCAATCAGCAGTTACAACCGAACCCACAATTAATCGCAGTCATTCGTGCAGTACAAGATGATATTGCAGATCGAATTCAAACTATTCGTGATAAACAAGTCGATTATCCAGCTACACACGTACTTCAGTTGCTTCAGCAAGCAGATCAATCTATTGATTTTACTTCGTCATCACCTGTTACTTTTGAGCCTGTAGCCGAAAATCATGTTGCCGCTGTGATCGAAACGGATGATCTCACGGACTTATCAATTGATGAATTCTCATTGGTCGAAGCTCAAGAAGTTCTAGAAGATACTTCAAATGCTGAAATTGTTCGTGAAGTTGCCCTTGATGATGATGTTCGTTCTCTTGTTGAGCAAACATTCTTAGAAGAAGCGGAAGAATTACTTGAACAAGCCAAAGGTCTATTAAGACAATGGTTTGATCAACGTGGTAATCGTAGTTTGCTCTTACAGTTACAACGTAATGCCCACAGTTTAAAAGGTGGTGCACGTATGGCTGAGTTAGATGCAATTGCGATTGTTGCTTATCATCTCGAGAATGCATTTGAACAGTTTGGTGTACATCATTTCAATTCAAATGTTTACGATAATCTTCTCAATACAGCATTGGCTTGGTTGAGTGATGCGATTTTCAAACGTCAGTATGCAAACTTTGACGGCTTAAAACAAAGTTTAGAGAATATGGAGTTTGTTGATGTTTCAGCACAACTTCCACAAAAGCTCTCAGCTAAAGATATTTTCACTCCAGAATATACAATGGAGTTTGTTCAAGGTGATGGTACTGAACCTCCATCAATGTTAGGTGAATGGGAAACAACCGAACGTATTGAACAAAATAATGAGATGATTCGTGTCTCTGCTGACGTCATTGAGAAAATGATTGACTTGTCAGGTGAGAATGCGATTAACCGTTCGCGTATCGAAATGGACCTTGGTCAATTGGGTGGTACGTTAACGGAGATGGAGCTCGCGATCAAACGTTTGGCAGATCAGTTACGCCGAATGGAAGGTGAGTTAGAAAGTCAAATTATTGCACGTCATGGTGGTGAGAACTCTCGCTACGCAGATTTTGACCCATTAGAGATGGACCAATATTCATCTTTAAATCAGTTGTCAAAATCTCTTGCGGAATCCGCTTCGGACTTGGTTGACTTTAAGACCACGCTTTCTGAGAAGATCCGTGATACTGAAGGCTTGTTATTACAACAATCTCGTATTCAAGCAGAAATTCAAGAAAGTTTGATGCGTACCCGATTGGTACCATTCTCTCGATTATTGCCACGTTTACAACGTATTGTTCGTCAAACAGCATCGACTTTAAACCGACCAACAGAATTAATTGTTAACAATACTGAGGGTGAATTAGACCGTAGTATTTTGGAAAAATTGGTTGCGCCATTTGAACATATGTTGCGTAACGCGATTGACCACGGTATTGAAGACAGAGAGCAACGTTTACAAGCGAAGAAACCAGAAACTGGACATATCGTTTTAGACATTGGTCGTCAGGGTACTGATATTGTTGTGACATTTAGTGACGATGGTAAAGGTATCGATGTGAATCGCATTAAAGATAAAGCGATTCAAACAGGTTTAATGACTAAAGAGCAGAAACTTGAACATGAAGAAATTCTGCAATTTATCTTCCATCCAGGTTTTAGTACGGCTGCACAAGTTACACAAATTTCTGGGCGTGGTGTTGGTCTAGATGTAGTTCAGAGCGATATTAAAGCGCTTGGCGGTCATGTGAGTGTGAACTCTGTTTTAGGTAAAGGAACAACATTTACCATTCGAGTACCGACTACAGTAGCTGTAAGTGATGCCTTGATGGTAAAAGCGGGCGATCAACAGTTTGCCTTCCCACTTGCACAAATTGACCGTATTGTTCGTATTTCACCTGCAGCATTAGAACAATACTTTGAAAGTAAAGACGATTATTTCAAGATCGATCAAGAAAGCTATCGTTTACGTTATTTATCTGAGTTTGTTGCTGGGCAGCCGATTCCTCGTTTGCATGGGGTTGTTCACTCATTGCCTGTATTGTTGGTTAAAGGTGCACAGGGACAAACGACAGCATTACTTGTTGATCAGTTAATTGGTTCTCGTGGACAAATTGTTGTAAAACCTATTGGACAACAGTTCTCAAGCATCGGGGTGATTGCTGGTGCGACGATTATGGGTGATGGTCAGGTATGTTTGATCTTAGATGGTCAAAATATTGCTCGACAAGCACAGTCTACAGCACGTAGTAAACAGGCTGATGAAACTTATACCAAACAGCGTTATGATGAACGTCGCTTGATTATGATCGTCGATGACTCAGTAACTGTACGTAAGGTAACTTCGCGTCTATTAGAGCGTCAAGGTTATGATGTTGTGACTGCGAAAGATGGTGTGGATGCGATTGAGCAGCTTGAAACCATTAAGCCAGATTTGATGTTACTTGATATTGAAATGCCACGCATGGATGGTTTCGAAGTAACAAACCTTGTTCGACATCATGAATTACATCGCGATTTACCAATTATCATGATTACATCACGTACGGGTGAAAAGCATCGTGAACGTGCTTTATCACTTGGTGTAAGTCAATATATGGGTAAACCATTCCAAGAAGAAACACTCTTGGAAAATATTGAAAGTTTACTAACAGTGCGCTCATGAGGTAAAAATTAATGGTAAAAAAAAGCGCAAGCTCAGGTTTGGGGCAAATTGACCAACAAGAGTTACAACATTTAATTACGGTATCAACAGGGTTTATTGACGCTTATATTATTAAATGTCATGAAAAAGTTCCGATGCTGCTACCACAGAATATCGTGTTATCAGCTATGGATACACAAACCAATATTGATCATGTTGAATGGCATGATCTCAAGCTTCCTATTTATGCTGTAAATGATCCAGCAAATAAAAATGGGGTAGCGTTGGTAGTTGAAGGTGATGACGTTTCAGAACGATTTGCTTTGGTTTGTAATGAAATGCCTGAATCTATTCGTTTACGTATTTCTGAAATTGTAGATGAAGAAAAAGACATTGATGACAATAACGTATTTAAATATGTCAAGATTGGGGAAAAACAGTTTTATGTCCCTCATCTACAAAATATTCAAACCCAACTAGGGTTATAAATAAAAAAGGAACTCAAAAGAGTTCCTTTTTTATTGCCTCAACTTGTATGTTAAGCAAGTAATTCAACTAAAATTTGCTCATAAATCTCAGCAAGTGGCTCTAAATCATCGACATTTACATGCTCATTGATTTGATGGATTGTTGCATTTAATACGCCTAATTCTAGAACTTGAGCGCCCGTAGGTGCAATAAAGCGACCATCTGACGTTCCACCACTTGTTGATAGAACAGTTTCAACACCAGTCACATTTTTGATCGCTGTTTTTGCAGCATTCACTAATTCACCAACAGGGGTGAGGAATGGTAAACCTGATAGTGTCCACTGAATATCATAAGTTAAATTATATTTATCCAAAGTCTCAAGTACGCGTTGTTTGAGAATTTCAGCTGTCACTTCAGTTGAGTAGCGAAAGTTAAAAGTAACTTTTAGTGTGCCTGGGATTACGTTGGTTGCACCTGTTCCAGCTTGTATATTTGAAATTTGGAAAGAGGTCGCAGGGAAATATTCATTACCATTATCCCAAACAGTATCGCACAGTTCAGTTAAAGCCTTCGATGCTGAATGAATAGGATTTTCTGCTAAATGAGGGTAGGCCACATGTCCTTGTTTGCCATGAACAGTCAAAATAGCATTCAAAGAGCCACGACGACCATTTTTGACGATATCGCCTAATTGATGTGTGCTCGATGGTTCGCCTACCAAGCACCAGTTCATTTTTTCGTTACGTGCTTCTAAAGTTTCAATGACCTTCACTGTTCCGTTGATTGAAGGACCTTCTTCATCAGATGTAATCAAAAATGCAATAGAACCTTTATGGTTCGGATGCTTCGCAACAAAACGTTCAGATGCAACCACCATTGCAGCCAGTGCTGTTTTCATATCTGCTGAACCACGACCATATAATTTACCATCACGGATACTTGGTAAAAATGGATCTGAATTCCAAGCATCTAAATGGCCTGTAGGAACGACATCTGTATGACCTGCAAAACAAAAAACAGGTGCTGTAGTGCCTCTGCGTGCCCATAAGTTATCAACATCTTCAAAACGCATGTTTTCGATATTAAAGCCAATTTTTGCTAAACGCTCGGCCATAATATTTTGACAATCATGGTCAACAGGGGTAACAGAAGGTTGGCGTAGGAGCTGTAAACTAAGTTCAAGAGTATCGGAATGGTTCATGCGAGATGTGGTTAAATCTGGTGAAATCTGAACCGATATAATAGGGGAATATGATAGAGAAAGGTATGCAAAAATAAACCTTATCTATGTTTAGATAAGGTTTTGCGAAGGGTATTCACTAAAATTACATTTTATCCTGAGTTTTTTCAGCAGTTTGAGTAACTTTGTCACCTGCTTTAGATACATCCTGCCCAAAACCCTTAAATGTATTACAACCAGTTAAAACAAAAGTAGCCATGATTGAAGCAACTAAGATTTTTTTCATCATCTTCTCCGTTTAAATGTAATTATGATGTTCTTAGAGGCTAAGAAAAAATGCAGAAAATAAACATAATGGTTTGATAGTAGAAGTGTTATAAAATGTTACTTTATAAAAAATAATCTGATGAAGAAGACCTAATGAATAATAAAGAGGGTTGGCGAAACATATAAAAAGAGGGACTAGGTGTATCATGATAATAAAGACCATTTGTCCACCATGTTGCATTTTTTGAGGATGCTTGCTGATTAGGACATAACCATTCATGACGTTGTAATCGATAGTAATCTGTTGTGGGAATATTAGTTCCCCATAATCCCAGACGTCGGGACGAGTTGACCCAGTTAGGGAGTGCAAACTGATTCAAATCAGTTGGTAAATATAATTGCCCTTTCATAACTGCAAATTTTCGTTGAATCTGATGATGATTTGCATCCGTAAATTGAAATTGACGTTGAGTGAAGTGCTTCAATTTTCTTTGTAATGTGTCTTCTCGATTTAACCCATACCATTGCGCTAAGTCTAAGTTACTTTCGCCTAGGTAATACTTTAGCGCAACTTCCCAGTGTTCAGTTTCTTGCGTGTCTTGATTTAAAATGACGAAATCTAGTTCACCTAGCGTAACCGATCCTGCAATTTTTTGAATGCTATGACCTAAAAGTTGATAGGGATGATACTCATCATCTAATAACCAAAACCAAAGTAAGTTCTCGAATCGTAGCCCAAGGCGAGTACTCTTGAGTCTTGCAAGAAAATCAATGAGGGATTGCGGATGTTGATCAAGTTGTTTTAAGCGTTTTTCGTAACGTTCATAATGACTTTGCCAGATTTGATCAGAATGGAGCTCAAAAGTATATTTTATCTCTAAATCTGGCGGGATTCGAGCTAGAATATTTGGACTCGCGATGCAAAAAGCCAAATGACGTACTATAGGATTCTTAAACTGCAACCAAGGTTCAAAAAAAATGGTCGTACTCATTAGGCTAGACATGCTGTTACTCAATCATGGAAATAATAAGTTAAGTTTAAGAAAGAGCAATAAAAACAATTTATACTAGCATGGTTGTAAACATGTGTTGGTTAATTACTCAATGAAAACATTGTTCTGGCGTAGTTTAGTTGTGATTTTTATCATTTTAGGAATCATTGGAGCAATTTTACCAGGCATGCCAACCACTGTATTTTTAATTCTTGCAGCATGGGCTGCATCGAAAGGATGGCCTGAAATGGATGCTTGGCTCTTGAATCATCCTAAATACGGACCAACCTTACGCAATTGGCGTGAAAATGGGACAGTACCGCGTAAAGCAAAATGGATAGCCAGTATTATGATGCTAATCAGCGGTGTTTTAATGCTGTTTACCAAGGCACCATTCCTTGTCAAAATTTTTACAGATCTCACTATGCTTATTGTTGCTGTGTGGTTGTGGTTAAGACCCGAGCCTGAGCGAGGATAAACAAAGCAACGCTTTGTCCGAGCGCAAGACGAGAACTATGTTCGAGTAAATGCATTAAGAAAAGTAACACTCTTGCGGAATATATTCCTGATACGCAAGATGATAACCTTAAGAAAAGCAATCCTTGGGGCTGAGAATTGATTAAAGTGCCACTTTTTGCTGATCTAAAACAGCATGTTTGACCTTATTATGCTGTTTTGTTTTTTATATTTAAAATCAATCAACAATCAAAACTACCGAAAAATACAAGAAAAAGCTTTTGGTCTATGTTGAAATAACTGTGTTCTATCATCTGTTGAGATAAAAATGACTTATACCCTTGATCAGGCAGACATCGTCATAGATTTAGCACAACAAATTCTACGTTTGCCAAAGCACAATAAATTTTATGTGATCTCTTCCGGCAAGAATGGTATTGGCGAGCAAGAGAATAGCGGTAAGACGCCAAGAGGTTGGCATCAAGTCGCACAAAAGATTGGGGCAGATCTAAAGAAAAATACGGTATTTATTGCACGTCAGTCGACAGGGGAAGTGTATAACCAACAACTCGCACAGCAATTTCCACAACGTGATTGGATTTTGTCACGAATTTTATGGTTGGATGGTTTAGAAGATGGATTCAATCATGGAAATGGTTGCGATACATTTAAACGATATATCTATATTCATGGCACGCCTGATACAGAACCGATGGGCATTCCGATGTCACATGGCTGTATTCGGATGAAGAATGATGAGATTATTGAGTTATTTGAGCTGATTTCTGAGCAGGCATTGGTTTATATTTCAGAACATACTTTAGAAAATGAAGGATGAAAATATGAATAAGTGCTTAAATAAAATACGAAAATCTTGATTTTTTCAATGAATTACTTATTTTTTAATCATTCGTACGCTTTTTTCAGAAAAGAATGGCAAAAGCGTTTGACAGGCTGTAAAGATTCTCTATAATGCACCTCACAAACGATGAAGACGTTAAGGGCGCTTAGCTCAGTTGGTAGAGCGTCTGCCTTACAAGCAGAATGTCGGCGGTTCGATCCCGTCAGCGCCCACCAAGCCTTTACGTTAAAACTCAAGTGCAGCGGTAGTTCAGTTGGTTAGAATATCGGCCTGTCACGCCGAGGGTCGCGGGTTCGAGCCCCGTCCGCTGCGCCACTTAAGTTTTAAATCGTTTTACCCTATAATTGCAAAATTATTGTGCAGCGGTAGTTCAGTTGGTTAGAATATCGGCCTGTCACGCCGAGGGTCGCGGGTTCGAGCCCCGTCCGCTGCGCCACTTTAAGATTGCAAGAATAGATAGAGTTAAGTAAATTAGAGTCTAGATTCTTTGATACTTAAACAATATTTAAAGCATTGCTTTAAATTTGTTACCTCGCTCAGGGCGCTTAGCTCAGTTGGTAGAGCTTCTGCCTTACAAGCAGAATGTCGGCGGTTCGATCCCGTCAGCGCCCACCATAGTTAGTGACATATACTTCTTAATGGAAGTAAGTAGTGCAGCGGTAGTTCAGTTGGTTAGAATATCGGCCTGTCACGCCGAGGGTCGCGGGTTCGAGCCCCGTCCGCTGCGCCATTCTCTTGATTCCCTGTTCAAGAGAGTGATAATGTAAGACACTACGCACTCCGTTTGTCTTGCGTCATAAAAATTGATATTCAATCAATTTTTATTCCTCAGGGCGCTTAGCTCAGTTGGTAGAGCGTCTGCCTTACAAGCAGAATGTCGGCGGTTCGATCCCGTCAGCGCCCACCATAATTTCTCTTCTAGTTCAAATCCTTGTAATTTATATAGAATTATTTTATTATTAGCGTCAATAATGATTCTAATATTGAATATTTTATGAAAAATCCATATCAACGCAAGGCTGCGTCGAAATCACAAACAACAAATTCTAGTTCCTCACCAAAAGATATTTATCGTCAATTTATTCAAAATATTATTATACAACGGCAAGTTATTGCGCTTTATCATGATGGGTGGGCCTTATGTTCAACCCCATCTGGTCAACACGCATTATCGATTTGGCAAAATAAAGGTTTGGCAAAATTACTGATTAAAGATAATTGGGCTAAATACGAGATTCAGGAAGTGTCACTTTGGGTTTTTATTGAAAAGATGATTCCTTTTTTAAAAGAAAATAATACAATTCTATCTTTAGACCTTACCCCAGAGGGTAACAATCTATTGGTTTCACCTGATACTTTTTTATTGGATATTAAAAACTTTCTTTACCAAATTTATTTACAACGACCAGATGTATTTGCTGAGTTAAAGTTACCCTTGCCTAGAGATATTCGTCTACACAATTAAATGAGATAAATTGATTGGGAGACAACCCCAATCAATATTCATTCAGAAGCCAACCGCTGGCGTAAGCAAAGTATTCTCTCAACCATGCATTATAGCGTGTCGTCACTGGTGTCGTTGCGCCAAGCATAATGATATTACGATAACCTTGTTTCTTTGCAATGGCGGCAGCGCGTAATGTGTGGAAATCGCTGGTTACAATCGCAATCGCTTGCTGAATGTTAATCTGCTGTGCCTGTAATAAGGGTTGGCTATTTCTAAGATTTAGCTCAGTACTCGTGCTTTTATCTTCCAAGATGATCTGTGAGGCAGGAATATGATAGTGCTGCTGTACATAACGTGACATGACAATCGCTTCACTATCAGTTTCACCAAAATCAATACCACCTGTCATGACTAATTTGGCATAAGGTTGTGCTAAAGCTACAGGAGCAGCACGGTCTAAGCGTTTCGCCAATGTTGCAGAAGGTTGTCCATTTTGAACACCACTGCCTAATACAATAATGGCTTTAACCGTAGGGATATTTTGAGTTTTGGCATTGTTGTCTGAAATGTAATTAAAAAAATAGCCTAAGCTGACGACCCAAATCCAGAAACACAACCAGCCGAAGCGCCAAATCGAATGCAGACGGAAATGATAGAAGAAGAAACGCTCGATATAATAATAGAAATAAGCATAGAGGCAAAAAAATAGCCCAAGTAGTAGCGGTAGTATTGTTCCAATATGAATCTTTTTAAAGGCGATCAGAATAGCGCCATCTAAGAGTAGAACTGAACCGATAAGGGCTAAAACAAGACGAACCCATGAACTTATTTGCATAATCTTAATTGTAGTCAATTTGAATCGTGCTCAGTGTATGCAAAATTCTAAGAAAGGCAAATTCTCTTATGGTTTGATGAAAAAAACGAGTGCCGATGCACTCGTTTTTTAATACTAACACTTAAGTTGGATTAATAAACGTCTCGACGATAACGTCCAGCCTGCCTGAGTTGATTCATTTTTTCTTCGCTGAGAATATCTGTTAAAGCTTGATCGACACCTGTTGCCATACCTTCGATACTACCACAGACATAAATGACAGCACCTTGCTCAACCCATTTGCTCAGCTCTTTAGCCTTGTTGCGTAATACATCTTGGACATAGATGCGTTGTTCCTGATCACGAGAAAAGGCGAGGTCTAAACGTTGTAGTGTGCCCATATTTAGCCAAGCTTGGATGGTCTCTTGATAAAAGAAATCATGTTCACGTTGGCGTTCGCCAAAGATAAGCCAGTTTGCCGTATAGTTTTGTCGATTACGTTGCTGTAATAAACTCATCAAACCTGCAATTCCTGTGCCGTTACCGATACAGATAATTGGACGGTTATCGTCAATCAGATGGAAAGATTCGTTAGTGCGAATCCGTAAGGAAATAGAGTCTTTGAGTTGTGAAAATTCAGTTAACCAGCCTGAACCTAAACCTAATTGAGCATTCTCATCACGCTTTTGACGTACTACCAGTCGCAGGCATTGCTGTGCTGGAATACTTGCAATTGAATATTCACGTGTTGGTAGTACGGGTAATTGCTTGAGTAATTCTTCTAAGTTGCTAAAAGCATTGAGATCAACTCTTAAATTTTTATCCCAAAGTGCCTGTTCAATGTTTTGATTCAATGACTCAACAATTGTTTGGGATGAGATTTTGTATTTAATCAAAAAGTTTTGAATCTCTTTAACACTGTTCCCTGATTGAATCTCGGCAATATCTCCTGCATGCCAAGTGATATCATGAGGAGCTGTTAACTCAATATGATAAGCAGCTTCTCCTAAGCTATTTGGATTTAGAATATGGCGTTGGCTTAATGTCCATTGATCAAACACTTTGTCGATATTCATGGCATTAAGTTCATGCTTGGTCACATTAGATAATGCTTGATTCCAACGCTGAATATCATTGGTGTTGGCATTATCTACTTCGATTAAATCGAATAATGGTTGTGCATTGCTTTGTTTTAACCATTTATCTACTGCATAGCCGAAGCTGCAATAACTATCAGGATATTCTTTAGATCCGAGTGCTAAGACTGCATATTGTATTTGACTTAGGTCAAGGTGCTGCTGCATCAGTTTTTTACTGAAACTTGTTGCTAAGTCGGGTGCTTCGCCTGTTCCATAGGTACTGATGAGTAATAAAACTTGTTGTGCTTGTTGTAGGTCTTGTTCAGTCAGTTGCTGAATTGGTTTTACGGTCGTTGGTTGTTGTGCTTCTTGTAAGCTCGTTGCTGTAAGCCAAGCGAGTTGTTCTGCTACACCTGTTTGCGATGCATAAGTAATCAACCAAGGCTTGGTATTTGGATCAATTTGCTGTGGATTGAGTGATTGACGTGCAGCAAGGGTTAATTTTTTTTGCTTACGTCGTTTAAGATAAAGCATCCAACCTGTTATAAAAAATAAAGGCATTGCCAATGAAGCCAACATCGCAATAAATTGATAAGTTGAGCCAAAAAAACTACCTCGATGTACAGGTAGCATACTGCTCATGATTTTTTCATTGAGTTTTTTCTGTTCATACAGTTCAAATTTTTCGAATTTATTATCTTGATAGTTATAGATCGCTTGGTTACGCGCACGTTCATGTTGTGGCGTTGCATCGACAAAAGAGAGTTCAACTTTGGCATCATCATGCTTTGGAATATTTAAGGTAAGGCTTGAATATTCACGCCCAATTTGTGCATTTACACCGTTCCATGTTTGGGTCAGGATGGTGTTGAGCTGCTGCTTTTGCAGTTCGGGTTGTTTATCTTTGCCATGTTCATTATTTTGTTGATTCCGTTGCGGTTGTTCTACGCCCATGACGTTGAACATGCCTGCACGCCACCAATCATAAGACCAGTATAAGCCCGTACATGCGAATAATAAGTAGAACATAACCATCCATGTTCCAACGACAGCATGTAAGTCCCAAATAAAATTGCGACCTTTGAGTTTAGGTTTAATAAAAAACCATTGTTTAAAGGAGTGTTTCTTTGGAAAGCGCAGATAGATGCCACTCAATACAAAGAAAATCAGCATCAACGTTGATGCGCCAGTAATTTGTGCCCCAAATTCACCTGCGGTTAAATTACGATGTAAACGCTGAATAAATTGCAGCGTATCACGCCCCTTAATGTCAGGTAATACTTCGGCTGTGTATGGATTAACCATCATGTTATAACCACGACGAGCACCTTCTTTTTTAATATTGACGGTTGAAGATATTGTCGGATCTGATGCAATCGTAATGCTATTTATTTCAATCTCAGGCTGTTGTCGACTGAAATGTTGATACAGTTGGGCAGGGGTGAGTTTAGGCGTTTGAGCGACTTTAACAACATAGCTGTCTTGATTCAGCCACTTTAAAATTTGTTGATCATAAGAATAGATTGCACCCGTCACGCCCATTAAAGAGAGAATGAGACCTGCTGTGATCCCTAAAAACCAATGGATTTGGAAGAAGACTTTTTTAGACATGGTCAGAAAATAAGAAGAAAAGGAGATTCATTTAAAAATTATAACTGAACAATAGGGCGATAATATGTATGTTGTGGGGAATATTGATTATTATTATCATTAAATTAATACGGTTAAAAAAACCTCTCATCAAGAGAGGTCTTTGTATGAATAATGGGTTAGATTGATTTAGCTGCGCCTACCGTTTCATTTAAATGTTTGCGTATGGTTGTGAACGGGAAATTCTTTGAGTCCATACGTTTTGGTAAAATATATGCACCTTGTTGTTCTTCACCTTTTGGTGTTTTTACCTTGAAATTCACCAAAATAAAATCAGGAGAACTGTACCATTCGTAAATGTCTTTCCAACCAATCGTTGCGGTGCCTTCTTGAAGTCCCATCTTTTGGCGCATCACAATACCATGTGGTTGCACACCTAAACGAATTCCTTTAATTTCTTGAACAGGGAACTCATTCATTTTACGTTTTACGTACCATTCAAGACCAAATTTTTTTACAAGATAAAAGAGGATCACACCGATCATCACGATCCAACATAGGACGGTTGAATAAGTCGAATAATATTTAATGAGTCCTGCTGAAACCAATGAAAGCACCACAAGTGCAATCATAATCATCCATGCTTTTTTACTGAATTTATTGGTACTACGCCAAATCATCAGTTGAGCTTGACGTTGTTCAACTTCAGAAACTTCGTAAGGAACAGGTTGTAGCGTATAAGCGTATAGCGTTTTGGCGGTCATAGTTTAAAAAATAAGTTTAGAACTGGGTTAAGTTTAACACCAATTGGCACTCAAAGATATTATGCCAATGGCTGATACATTAGAGAGATGCAAACTCAGTGCCATCTTCATTTGGTTCATGGCTTAAACTCTGTTTGAGCATACTTAAACGAGTTAAAATACTCAGCATGAGCGAAAGTTGTTGCAAAATGATCAAGGATTTTTGATTGTTTTCATCATTGCGATTTAAATGCTCTCGTATAGTTTGCATCATATTTTGTGCTGATAAATCAGGGACTTCATCTCTGAGCAGAGCACCTTGAATATCATCCAATGCTTGATCGAGCAGTGTTAAAATCTCTTGATCTTGAATTTGTTCACGATGAGCGCCTAGTGCAGCGATATAACTTAAAAAAGTATGACTTAAACATAGAAACTCAAAAGCCAAAGTTTTCTGAGTAGCTTCAATATTGGGTTCTGTGGCAAGTGTGGAAATGAGAGAAGCAACTTCTGCATCAGTATTGTGCGCAGCGCGCCGAACTACACGATAATTTAATGCATTATTACGACCTTGATGATATTGCTGAATTACTTCTGCTAAGTAGGTACATTGGGCTTGTAAAGAACGTTGGATCGAGCGAGGTAGCCTACGGAATTTCCAATCGGGCCATATGAAACTGACCCCAAACCATGCCAAGGCACAGCCGATCAAGGTATCAATAAAGCGTGGGAATCCTGCCGCAAATGCAGAACCATCTAGATTAAAGTTAATTAAAGCGAGAATCGTGATAAAAGCTGTCGCTTGAGCATACTGTTTACTACGAAGCTCTAAAAATAATACGCCACTGAGAACTAACATCACCAGTTGCCCTTCAACCGAAGGAATAAAATAGATGATGGTTAGCCCCACAATAATGCCTATCAACGTTCCAACAATTCGCAAATATAAGCGGCGTTTGGTGGCATTAAAGTTAGGTTGGCAAACAAACAATGCTGTGAGCAAAATCCAGTAACCGTAAGCAATATGGGTTACTTGAATAAAGACATAACCAATAAACAAGACGATTGAAAGTCTAACTGCATGGCGAAATAGCACAGACTCAGGGGTTAAATGTTGTTTAACACGGACTAGAATATCATTCCAACCTTTTAGATCATCATCTTTTAATTGATTTTCTGCTTGTTGTGCATTGATTAATTTTAGATTTCTTTCCGTTTCTAAATTCTGTAATTGTGCATCAATCGATTTAAGATTTTGATAGAGTGCAAATAATGCATTGATGCGAACTTGATCATAAAGTCCATCTTCTCTTAATTTTTCTAAGGAAACTCTTAAATTTTCAAAGCTGTGTTTAAAGCGTTTGTTATGCACGTAAGAAGTACGGCTTAAAATTGATTGGGCTAAATCCTGACAGGCTTTACCCTGAATCATGAGAATACGTTGAAAACGGAATAAGATATCGCTGTGTTGAAATACTTTCGCTAGCTTTTGATAATCAATATGTGCGGAGTCTGCACGTTCATGAATATCTTGTGCGACAAAATAGTATTGTAGACTGCGACGTGTATCTTTCTGACCACGGTCACCTTTTAAGCGGGTTAACAGTGACATTCGCATATCATTAAAAATAGCCACCAATTTGCCATTTTCTAATGCAATATCAATCATACTTTGTTGATAACTGGATGGAGTCATGTCCACATCAAATAAGTTTGATTTAGCAAATAAAAAACTACCTAAAGCATTATAGGATGCATAAAGTTGGTCTTGTACTTTTCGTACAGGGAAAAGCAAGAAACTGATTGTTGAAAGTAATCCATACCAAGCGGCTCCCAAAACTAAGAATGCTGGTTGTAAATACCATTGTTCAAATAAGTGTACACCGAGCATGGTATAGACAGAAATCACTAAACATCCGTAAGCGATGGTCGCATAACGCCGCCCCAAAGAGCCTAATAAAATCCATCCAATACAGGAAACAATTAATCCAACTGCAAAAATAATTGGGTAGGGGAATAACAATTGAACCGATGCAGCTGTGATAAAAAATCCAATATAGGTATAAATCTGGTTCTGAATACGGACAGAAAAGCGATCATCAATATCACTAATTGCTGCGGCAACAACGCCTAAAGTCAGTGGAATCGTCGCAAGTTGAAAATTTAAAAGATAAGGAACGAATGCTGTTCCTGCGAAAGCAATCAGCATACGCACGTTATACATTAACGTGGTGTTATAAGTAGTTTGTTTTAAACGTGCGAGCCAAGGATTCAATGGTTGTCCTTTTATATTCGGCAATCAATTTATGGTCATGCCTGTTAACATTTTCAGGTATCAGTAGACGCTAATATTATGCACAAATATGGTGAGGATGCTAAGCTTAGAAAAATAAATAAACTTGAAAAGTAGAGGATTATGCAGGTAGAACAATCGAATCAGCGTCAGTATTCAACAGCATGGATTTTGTTACTTGCTTTGTTGACAGCACTCGGTCCATTGTCAATTGATATGTATTTACCCGCATTGCCCCAAATGGCAAATGAGTTTGGGGTAAGTACCCAAATGATTGCAAATACATTACCTGCTTACTTTTTTGGTTTAGCCATAGGCCAATTAATTTACGGACCTGTGAGTGATCGTATTGGGCGTAAACCCCCCTTATATTTTGGGCTTAGCCTTTATGTGATTGCAAGTTTGGCTTGTGCGTTTACAACAAATGAATGGGCTTTGATTGCTGCACGAATTTTTCAGGCTTTAGGTGGTTGTGTTGGTGTTGTGATTGCGAGAGCAGCTATACGTGATCGCTTAGACATGCAAGGTTCAGCTCAAGCCTTTTCAAGCATGATGATCGTAATGGGGCTTGCGCCTATTCTAGCCCCGATGTTTGGTGCATGGATTCTGACATTTTTCCCATGGCAGGCTATTTTTCTGACGCTGGCAATGATTGGTGTGATCTGCTGGTTGTGTATACATTTCTTCTTTAAAGAATCATTACCTATTGAACGCCGTTTAAAATTATCGACTTATCAAGTCACCACACTTTATGCTGCAATTCTAAAAGATGACAGCTTTAGAGTACCAATGTTTGCAGGTTGTTTAACTGGCGCAGCATTATTCTGTTATATCAGCTCTGCTTCAGCCGTTTTTATGGGGCAGTATGGATTGTCTCAGCAACAGTTTTCTTATGCATTTGCATTTAATGCAGCTGGGATTATGTTGATGTCTTCAATCAATAAGCACTTAAATACTCGAATGGGTATTTTTCAGCGGTTACGATTAGGTGGTTCGATTCAATGCTTTGGAGCAGTTGTTGTCATCAGTGCAGGGCTGATGGCGAATGCACCATTGTGGTTATTAATGTCTGGTCTTTTTTTAGTTGTGTCTGGTATTGGATTAACTGGTCCTAATGCAATGGCTTTGGCGATGTCTAAGCAGGGTGCGCGTGCTGGAACTGCGAGTGCGATTATGGGGAGTATGCAGTTTGCATGTGGTTTGTTGGGTGGTGTGATTTTAAATTTCTTGTTATGGAAAGCGAGCCTCAATATGGGCATTATGATGTTGATGTTTACTAGCGCAGGTTTGTTTGCAATTTTAAAAGTTGGAAAACAGCTACAAAACAGTACCTCTGCATAGAGATACTGTTATTTAAACAATTTACTGGTCTAAAAATACTGTAAAGTTTTCAACGGGTTCGCGGGGAGTAATGAAGGTATTGACGATATGATCAGGATCAGCATATCCCAAGGCAATTGTACAAACCAACTCTTCATTTTCTGGAGCACCCAAAACATCTAAAACGATGGGGTGAAAATGATTCCATGCGGCTTGTGGGCAAGTATCTAAACCACGTGCTTTTGCCGCAATCATTACATTTTGGATCATCATGGAAATATCCATTTTTGAACCAATTCCCATTGCTTTATTGACTGTAAAATAAAGTGCGACAGGCGCATCAAACAATTGATAGTTACGCAATTGTTGCGCAGCCATTTTTTCTTTTTCGCCTTTTTGAATACCTAGCAAACCATATAGTCCCCAGCCATTTTCACGACGACGATCAATAAATGGTGAAATCCATGTTTCAGGGTAGTAGGCGAAAGTTTCTTGATATTCTTCAGCGAGTTCTGGTTGTTGAAAAAGTGCTTGTTGAGCAGCACAAACTCGCTCAATCATCTCGGCGCGTTTTTGGCCTGTTACCACATAGACTTTCCATGGTTGAGTATTCGTACCTGATGGCGCACGAGCGGCAACATTTAAAATATCTTTGATTGTCTCTGTTGCAACTGGCGTATCTAAAAATGCACGTACAGAATGACGGGTTGTAATCGCATCATCCACATAGCGGATTTGTTACATGTTCATCTTAAGGTTCCTAAGCTTATTGCTCTTTCTCATGTGGTGAGACTATAAAGTAATAAGATAGATTTGAGGATGGATTTTTAGTCGTAGATTGAGATTTGATTAAAAAATAGTCGAGTAAAGATTAACGAGATGAGATTATCCATAAAATTTTTAATTTGTTATGTTTATGTGAAAAAGAAATATATTTGTAACACAATGAAATAGAAATAGTATTTATTGATACACGCTGAAATCGTTATGATGATTGGAATAAAAAAATACACACAATAATCTAAATTTATGCATAATACGCCCTTTTTAAAAATTGATTAGGCTTTTCTGACCAAGAAGGTGAGGGAAGTTTTCTATGATAAGCATATTTATTTACCCAATTTTATGCTTATGGAAAATGTTGAAATATACACGAATACAGGAGCTTCTCATGAGTTTACCTCTCATCCGTAAGCCGTTCATAGTTCAGGGATTGGCGTTTACCATTGCTGTCTTCATGATGAACAATGCGCAGGCTGCTAGCGAACAAGAACAAATTCAACAACTTCGAGATGAAGTAAAAGAATTAAGAGCTTTATTGGAACAATATGTTCCACAGTCAAAACAAAAAAATGAGATGCCTCAACAAGCTACACAAACATCTGTGGCTGCGCAGAACCAAAACATGCCAAAGCATACGGAAGCATCTTCTCAACCATCAGCTTTAAGTTTTAATTCTGCTTCAGGCGCACAAGTTCAGTTATATGGTTTTTTACGTGGTGATGCATCGTATCAAGCCAAAGGCGGCGATGGCATTTTCAACCGAATCAATAAAGTTGATCTTGAGGGAAATGAAAAAAATAGTGATCGTTTTTATAGCACTGCGACGGTGACACGATTAGGTCTCGACTTTAAAGCACCCATTCAAGAAGCGGATGTTGGTGGGAAATTAGAAGTTGATTTTCGTGGTGGTAGTAGTAACGATACGATTCGTATTCGTCATGCGTATATGACTTTAAACAATTGGTTATTTGGTCAAACTACATCTACGTTCTTGGCGACAGATTTACAGCCAGAAATGATTGATTTCAATTCTCCTTTAGGAGTCGGTACTTATCGTACTCCGATGGTTCGCTATAGCGGAAAATTTAATCCAGACATCAGTTATATGCTTGCTTTAGAAAAAGGCAATGACGACAACCGAGCGCCAGCTTTAACCTCAAAGTTAAAATATGATTTTGATGATGGCAAAGGAACAATGTCTGCTCGTGTGTTAGTGACAGAGGCACGTAGTAAGGCAAATTATGATCAAAATAATAAACAATTGAGTGCTGATGATGCTGATTTGGGTTGGGGAGTTGCGGTAGGAAGCAAGTATAAATTCTCTGATTCTTTACAAGCGATGATCGATTATTCGCATGTGAAAGGTGATAGTAAGTTTTTGCTCTATACCAATAATGCTTTTAATGTAAATCCCAATAGTTTTGAGTTGAATCTGAATGAGTTTGATGCACTCACCGTTGGTACAACTTATCAAGTTAGCCCTAAATTGCGTAGTACTTTAGCGTATGGTGCAATGTTTGCAAAAGATAATAATCAATTTGCACAACAAGCATTTGCGGATACAACGCAGAACAAAACCTTACAACAAGGTTGGTGGAACATCATGTATTCACCAGTTACTCCGATTACATTTGGTTTGGAGTATATCTATGGTGAACGTAAAACTTTTAATGGTCTAAAAGGTAAGGATAACCGCGTAGGCGCAATGGCTCGCTACAACTTCTAGCCTAATCCTATAAACGTAATCATCCGTGGAAACCAATCGCTTCATTTGGTTGAGTTCTTACAAAGAACTGTATGCTTTTTATTAAGTTGATTGAGTTTTCACTCATTTTGAGAGTTACTATTTTATTAGCTACACGATGGAAAAACCGTCTAAAAGACTAATAAAATAAACGGAAGAAGATATGGAATTTACTTTTAATGGTTTTTATACCCTGATTTCAGCCGTCATTGTGCTGCTGTTAGGGCGTTTTCTTGTCAATCAAATTGATTTCTTGCGTCGTTACAATATTCCTGAACCTGTAGCTGGTGGTTTGGTTGCAGCTGTTGTTTCGTTATTGGTACATTCAATGTGGGGTTATAGCATTGTTTTTAGTAGCCAATTACAAACGAGTTTTATGCTGATTTTCTTTGCTTCAATTGGTTTGAGTGCCAATTTTATGAAGTTAAAAGAAGGTGGACTAGGACTGGTTATTTTTCTAGTCTGTGTTGCTTCGTTTATCGTGATTCAAAATGCTGTCGGTATGAGCCTCGCAACGCTTTTAGGTATTGATCCTTTGGTCGGGTTGATTGCAGGTTCAATTACTTTAACAGGTGGACACGGTACAGCAGGGGCATGGGGTGAAATTCTTGAAAGCCAACATGGAATTCAGGGTGCATTAGCGTTAGGTATGGCAAGTGCAACTTTTGGTTTGATCATTGGCGGCATCATTGGTGGGCCACTTGCAAAATTATTAATCAATCGTTATAGCCTCGCTCAAGAACAATCATCCACTGCGATTAAGAATCGTGATACCCATTTAGATCAACACCCTGACGAACTCGCACCATTTGAAAATCCACATCAAGTGCGTTTAATCACGGCCGATAATGCGATTACCACATTGGGTATGTTTGCGGCGTGTCTAGCATTTGCTGAGTTTATGACAGGTTATAGCAAAGGCACATGGTTTGAGTTACCAACCTTTGTATGGGCATTGGGTGGTGGTGTCATCCTGCGTAATATTTTAGAAAGCGTATTAAAAGTTGATATTTTTGATCGTGCAATCGATGTGTTTGGTAATGCATCTTTGTCACTTTATTTAGCGATGGCATTGTTGTCATTAAAGTTGTGGCAATTAGCCGATTTGGCTGGCCCGCTGGTTGTAATTTTGGGTGCGCAAACCATTACCATGGCGTTGTATGCAGCATTTATTACTTTCCGTGTCATGGGCAAAAATTATGATGCAGCAGTTCTTGCTGCTGGTCACTGTGGTTTCGGTATGGGAGCAACGCCAACAGCTGTTGCTAACATGCAAGCAATTACCAACATGTATGGACCATCACATAAAGCATTTTTAATTGTTCCGCTTTGTGGTGCGTTCTTTGTTGATTTAATTAATGCAACAGTAATTCAATTAATTTTGAAATTCTTTGCCTAAGTCGGATCAAAAGCCCCATGTGGGGCTTTTTTGGTTCATCCATTGTTATCGTATATGTACGGGCGTACATAAAATATTTAAAAGCGAATAAGTGATGAATGAAAAATTAAATGACACCCTGATGGCTTGGGTAAATTTTTTTAATGATCCTTTATGGGACTTTCTGGTCATTTTTCTACTGGCAGTAGGGATTTTCTATACTGTTGCAACGAAAGCAGTACAGATTAGATTGTTCTTTCATAGTATCAAAGTCATGAAAGGCAGCCGTAAAGAATGTGTGGACGAGCATGGGATCACACCGTTTCAGGCATTTGTTACAGGACTGGCAAGTCGTGTAGGGGTGGGTAATGTTGCTGGTGTTGCGATTGCGATTGCGATAGGCGGTCCAGGTGCGGTGTTTTGGATGTGGTTTACTGCATTCTTAGGTATGAGTTCTGCATTTGTGGAGTCATCGCTTGCACAGTTATTTAAGGTGCGAGATCATCAAAATAAACTATTCCGTGGTGGACCTGCGTATTACATTACTCAAGGTTTAAAACAAAAATGGTTAGGGATTGTTTTCGCGCTTTCCCTCATTTTAGCTTATGGGTTTGTGTTTAATGCTGTTCAGGCGAATGCGATTATTGGTGCAACTTCTCATGCGTGGGGATGGGATAAAGCCAATCTAACTTTAGGTTTGGGTGGTTTAGATCTAGAAATCTCATGGGTTGGCATTGGATTAGTGATAATGACAGCGTTGATTATTTTTGGTGGTATTAAACGTATCGCAAAAGTTGCTGAAGGTATCGTGCCATTCATGGCATTACTTTACATTATCGTGGCTTTGTACATCGCCATCATCAATCTACCAATGTTGCCAGGAATCTTTAAACTTATTTTCACAAAAGCTTTTGAGTTTGAAGCAGCAGCTGGAGGTTTCTTCGGTGCTATGATTTCTATGGCAATGATGATGGGGATTAAACGTGGTTTGTTCTCAAATGAGGCAGGTATGGGTTCAGCACCAAATGCTGCTGCTGCATCAGATGTAAAACATCCAGTAAACCAAGGTTTAGTGCAAATGCTAGGTGTCTTTGTAGATACCTTCGTTGTGTGTTCATGTACTGCGATTATCATTATGGTGTCAGGCATGTATCACGAAGCTGGTTTTGAGGGTGTAACCTTAACGCAAAAAGCGCTTGAGAGTCAGATTGGCAGTTGGGGTGGTGGTTTCCTCGCTATTATTCTGTTCTTATTTGCCTTTACCTCGATTATTGGTAACTATGCATACGCGGAAAGTAACGTGCAGTTCATCAATAACAATCCTAAAATTATGCTTGTTTTCCGTATTTTAGTATTGGTTATGGTGTACTTCGGTGCAATCACTAGCGTTCCATTGGTTTGGTCTATGGCAGATTTATCGATGGGATTGATGGCGACCATTAACTTGGTTGCAATTCTATTGCTGACTCCGATAGCATTGATTTTATTGAAGGATTATATCTCTCAGCTTAAAAAAGGGATTAAAGAGCCTGAATTTAAGATTGATAATTATCCAGAATTGAAGAAAAAAGTAGATTCTGATATCTGGTAAGTTATTGGATTTATAAAGGCTTATTTCATCAAATTAAAGCTCCTTTCGAGGGGCTTTTTTTATGAATATATTGTGGATATATACATAAAAATTGATACAGCATTTCACCAATAATGGCGTTAAAATTAAAAGATAGAACCACGTAGATATGGCAAGACAGCATATGAAACAGCTTAAATTATTGACGCTTGGACTTTCAATGGTGATTTTGGCGGGTTGTCAAACGACTTCGCATTTAAAACCTTTAATTGAAGATGCCCAAGTACAAGCAGTTGTTCAGCCTTTTGCACATATTAAACAACAAGAAAAAAGACCTGTTGTTGCGTTAGTACTTGGCAGTGGTGGGGCACGTGGATATGCTCATATCGGCGTACTTGAAGTGTTGGAACAGCAAGGTATTCGCCCTGATTTTATTGTAGGTACAAGTGCAGGCAGTATTGTAGGTTCAATTTATGCAAGTGGTAAATCCGCAGCAGAGTTGAGAGATATTGCACTTAAACTTAAGGCTACCGATGTAAGAGAAGTGAATGTTAGTTTAAAAGGTTTCTTTGATGGTAAAAAAGTTGAGGACTATGTGAATGAGCAAGTCCAAAACATTCCTTTACAGAAGTTAAAAATCCCGATGTATGTGGTTGCAACGGAACTAAAAGACGGCACCAAAACTGTATTCAATTATGGTAATACAGGCCAAGCAGTACGCGCATCTGCTTCGATTCCGAGTATGTTTGTACCAACCAAGATCCGTAATGTGGAATATGTTGATGGTGGCCTAGTCAGTCCCGTTCCTGTACAGGTTGCACGAGATTTAGGCGCAGATGTGGTGATTGCAGTGGATATTTTGGCACAACCTATTCATACCGAAACCAGTAATGTTTGGGGGCTATTCAACCAAAATATCAACATTATGCAAGGACGTTTAGCTGAAGAAGAATTGAAAAATGCAGATATTGTCATTCAGCCTGATCTACGTGAAAAAGCGCATATCTTTGATATCAAAGGTCGTGAAATGACCATGCAGGCGGGTGTTGATGCAGCAAAAGAAAAATTGGCTCACATTCAATGGGTAATTAAAAGCAAAACAAAGCAAGTTGATTTAAATCAACAGGATTTAGCTTTGAAAATGAGTAGCCTTGAGCCATAGTTTCCGCAAAATATTAAATTAAGGATAGACAACGATAAGATTTAAGTTCGTCTATCCAGTCGATGTTAATTAAACAAATTGTAAATACGATACAAAAAGCTATCAAAAAATTGAGAAAACAGGTAAATAACTACCATTCATTAAACTTTTTTATCAGACAAATTTAAGTTTGAAATTATAGGATGACGTTCTAACGTCAATAGCAACAATACAAGGATTGTTAAACGCGATGTTTAAATCTTTTTTTCCTAACCCACGCTTGTTCTTTATTTCAGTCGTTGTGTGGTTAGCTCTGAATATGCTGCTGTGGTATACAGGTGGTCATAGTTGGGGTGAATATCTTGGTTTTCCTAAAGGTTATGCTGATGCTGAACTTTCGGTCGGGGTTAGCCGTTTTTGGGAATCTTCATCACTCTGGTTCTATTTGTGGTTTATAGTTGCTACAGGGTTATTTGCAGGGTTCTGGCGGTTTTTTTCTGATAACAAGTGGCAAAACTGGTCAATATTGGGATCTGCATTCATATTGTTTAATATCTGGTTTGCAGTACAGGTGAGTGTTGCTGTCAATGCTTGGTATGTTCCATTCTGGGATTTGATTCAGAGAATGTTGACCAATGGTGGTGGGAATATTGCTGATTTATATAGAGAATCAATGGTGTTTCTATATATTGCAATGGTTGCAATTACTCTTGCCGTCGTAAATTCTTTTTTTACCAGTCATTATGTATTCCGTTGGCGGACAGCAATGAATGAATATTATACTGAACACTGGCAGCAGTTACGTCATGTAGAAGGGGCAGCGCAACGTGTGCAGGAAGATACCATGCGGTTTGCTACGATTGTGGAAGATTTAGGGGTTGAGTTTGTAAAGTCTGTGATGACACTGATTGCTTTTTTACCCTTATTATTTCAGCTTTCAAAACATGTTCCTGTGATTCCATTGGTTGGAGAGTTACAATATTCTTTGGTCTGGGCTGCCATTACATGGGCAATCTTCGGTACAGTTTTACTCATGGTGGTAGGTGTTAAATTACCAGGACTACAGTTTAATAATCAAAAGGTTGAAGCAGCATATCGTAAAGAATTAGTTTATGGTGAAGATCATGCTGATCGTGCACAACCTGCAACGTTAAAAGAGCTTTTTGGACGTGTTCGCAAAAACTATTTTCGATTATATTTTCACTATACGTATTTTAATTTAACAGCCTCATGGTATGGTCAACTCGATGTGCTCTATAGTTTAGTCGTCTTATTTCCTGCAATTGCGGGGGGATTATTAACACTCGGTTTAATTAATCAGATTCGTGGTGTCTTTATACAAGTTGGGACATCTTTCCAGTATCTTGTTAGTTCATGGAAAACGATTATTGAACTGTTATCGATTCGAAAACGTTTAAAAGCGTTTGAATCTATTCTTGATAAAGATTAAGTCATTCATTAATAAAAAAGCCTGCACATAGCAGGTTTTTTTATGCCCATCTTTTTATTAATGGGTCGTATTGTAGAAATTTAGAATCGTTCCAACCACGTGTTGTTGTGATTTGTCTAAAGTGACTTTGATTTCTCTAAAGTTAAACGTGTCTTCATCCTGATATTTAGCAATGCCATGTGTTCTGTTATTCAGCTTAGGAATTTGATAACTAAAGAATGCGACTTGTTTTGAAGGGTGTACGATCTTCAGTAATTTAAGCGGATCTTGATAACCGCCGTATTCATATTCCACACTTTGTTTTAAAAGATGCGGAAAATAAAGCGTCGCGTTTGGCATGCCGCAACCTACACAAAATGATGAATCATAAAGCTGAATTGCTTGTTTTTGATTTTGACTCATAATTAAGGCAGATCCAGTACCATTCGCTCCTGCACTTGCTTGAATATCTTTCCAGTCTTTGGGTACTAAAACGATACCAATTTCAGGGATAGCCAATAATTTAAGATGTTTCGCTTGTATGGCATCCAGTTTAAAGTCGAAATGGCAGCTTTTCGCTGAACATTGTTTAAAATCTTTTAATAAACCATTTTCCACAGGGTTGAGTGCAGTTACCCCGTAAAAAGGCACTCGAACATCATTTGCAAAAGAAACTTCACCGAGAGGGTAAATTTGATTTTCTGCTTTTCGTTCTTTTGCACTATTTGAAAACTGAGGGAAATTTGCTTTAAATACCGTAATTTCAGCATGAGTGGCTGAGGAGAACATACTTATTAAAATCGTGGGAAATAAAATTGTTCTTTTCATTTTTAAATTTGACCAAACTCAGTTTGTTTTAAGCTAGTATCTTCTGCAATAAAATGACATATGACAAGTGTAGATCAGCCCTTTAAACTGTTTTCAAGTTTGATAATAAATATGAGTAATACAGGATGATACCAGTAAAGAATATAGTTTCAGTTTGCTGCTTTATGGCACTAAGTTCTACTAGCTTCGCACAAGAGATCAAAGGCATTTCATTTTCACACCAAGACTGGGAAATTTATTGTAGCAATACGGGGACATGCCGCGCTGCGGGTTATCAAAATGAAGACGGGCAAAATGAACCTGCATCGGTGTTATTAACGCGCAAAGCTGGAGCAAAGCAAACAGTCAGTGCCGAGTTCGCGCTTGCAAATTTTGAGGAGCAATCATTTTCAGCCGTGAAACTTAAAAATATTCATTTTTATGTGAATGGAAAAGATTTGGGACAAGTTGCTGTTGATGGCACTGAGTTCCCAATCATGGGGAAACTTTCTACAAATCAGGTCAATGGATTGCTGCAACAAGCGAAACAAAAGACAGATATTGTCTTTAAAAATTCAAATGTCCAATGGCAAATCTCTGATACAGGAATGACTGCTGTTCTGTTGAAGATGGATGATTTTCAAAAACGTGTTGGTACAGTGGGTGCATTAATTAAAAAAGGCAGTACTGATGAATCTAAGGTTCTGGCTGCTCAACCTAAACTTGTTGTGAAACAGGTGAAAACAGCCGATAAACCTTATCTAACCTTACAACCTAAAACGAAACAGTATCAATCTGTATATCAACGTTTGATGGCAGCACAACCGATCCCCAAAGAGGAGGGATTCTGTGAGGGCATCTATAATGGTGATGGAACAGAATCGCAACCAATCGAGCTTTATAAGTTAAGTAACAATAAAGTATTGGCGATGACTTTGTGTTGGCGAGCAGCCTATAACGAGGGCTATGGTGCGTGGGTACTCGATCAATCATTAACAGGAAAAGCGACTTTGGTGATGGAACATGCCTCTGACTTTGGTTCAGGGATGATGAGTAGTGCACAAAAAGGTCGTGGCATAGGAGATTGTTGGTCGAGTGATGAATGGGTCTGGGATGGTCAGAAATTTGTACATACCAAAGATATGTGGACAGGTATGTGTAAAGGGCTTGCTGCGGGGGGAGTATGGGAGCTTGATAAAATCGAAGCAGTTGTAAAATAGCATTTTGAATATATAAAAATAGCCTAAGGAAATATCATGCTGAATAATAAAATTCATTTACGTGGGCTGATTTTAACAGTTTCATTCAGTTGTTTTAGTTCCTCAATTTTTGCTGCGCCATTGCAGATATTAGAGTTTAAAAAAGGGCAACTCAGCCAAACGGAACAGACACAGCTATGTGAACAGGTGAAAGACTTATGTCAGCAGCGTGCGCAATGGCGTAGTTTAAAAACCACTGACCAAAGTTTATGGTTATTGTCAGATGGAAATGTTGCTCAAATTGGCATCTCGACCACTGGATTTAAATTGTTGCAACAGTGGCATATTCAATTATCTCCTGTGGATGAAATGGCAAGATCGGGGCAATATGTTTTTCCTAAGCTATTCCCTATGGATCAAAATCGTTATGCGATTGCCGTGATTGATACCTTTTCAGAAATGTATTCGGGTGGTGGTGCAGGAATTGAACGTGCCAGCTTTTACGAGTTAAAGGATTCAGGTCAGACACATCGTTTTATTGAAAATTATCCGTTTAGTTTTAATCGTATGATTCGGGCATGTTTCTCTGAACAAGATTATGAAAGTTCTAAAGGCAAGTGCCATGATGAAGATCGTTTGAGTCTGGATATTCGTCCGATCAAGCCGATGTTGTGGCAATTCCGTTATCGTTACAGTTTAGAAGTATCACCAGCATCAGATTCGGGTGAGAAATCATTTAAGGGTAGTCGCAATCTGAATATTGATCTAAATAAAGCACCCAAACAGCCAAATATTCCTGCAAATTGGGATTATCAAGGACAGGGCTAAGTTCGAGTTTTACATTTTGCCAAAGTTTTAAGGCGTTGGGCTTACGCAATTTACAGCGTCATAACAGATGATTTGCATAGTGCGTGGTACAAAGAGACAGATTGCGTTTTGGAACTGTGCTCATGTCTCCTGTTTATATTTTTTCTCGCCGTAAATTTTCTCATTTGAGTCGTTCTGTGATCATGGCTGCGGCTGTGTTGGGGACAACGCAAATAGCTATAGCAGGTCCAACGGTTGATCAATTGAGTGACTGCTTGGTGAAAGCCACGACCGCTGCGGATAAGACCACAGTTTTGCAATGGACTTTTAGTGCTTTGGCTGCACATCCTGATTTAAAGTCTTTTAGTAATGTTACGCCTGAGCAAAAGAACCAGTTAGATCAGAAATTGGCACAGGTTTTACAACGTGTGATTGTGGAGCAGTGTTCGACGCAGACCAAAGCAGTGATTCAGGCTGAAGGAATTCAAGCAGTTGGACAGGCTTTTCAGCAGTTAGGTCAGAGTGCGGGTGAGGATATTGTCAAAGACCCTGCGGTCAGACAGCAGTTGCAAGGGACGTTGCGTTATATTGATTTAAATAAATTGGTTACGACTTTTTTAACGCCTGATATTTGGAATAAGTTGGGTGTGTTGAGATAGTATTTCTCTCTAGCCCTTACCTAAAAAAGGAGAGAGAATTTCAATAATTTAAGCAGTTATAAACACAGAATCAATTTAATTTCTGAATTCGTTCCTAAGACTTTTATTTTGAGAAGATTCATAATTTTTTGATCGTCATGTTGTTTTTAAATCTAGATTTCTATGTGATAATGCGCTGAATTTTATAAGAATACTTTAAATTTATGCTTTATTTTGTTTTGTCATGCTTATTCCTTATCACTATTGTTTTATGGTGGGCCGAAGCTAAGTGCAATTTTATATATCGAAAAATTATCTCGTTAAAGAATCTATGTACTTGGATTAAAAAACAGACAAAATTGGAAATTGATATATGTAAATGGTTTTTACCGAGTGTATTTATTTTTTTTATACTATTTTTCTTATGGAACTCTCTGTATTTTCCTTATTTAAAAGAAAACATGGATATTAAAGATGGGGTTATTCAATTAAAAGATTATTCGAAAAATGAATCAGAGAGTCAAAAAAAACAATCTAATCAAGAAGAAAATTCATATGTAAAAATTGAGTTGATTAAGGAGGATTTGCAAGAAAGTCAAATAGGTGATTGGGGGACTTTTGGTGATTTTATTGGAGGTACAATTAATCCAATTATAGGTCTGATTAGTGTTTTACTTTTATTTGGAACATGGAGAGTAACTTCTAATACTTTAGACGTCAGTAAAAAAGAGCTAAGAAATAGTAATGAGTTACTAAGTAATCAACAGTTTGATGCAATATTTTGGGGGTTATTTCATAATCTAAAAAGAATTGAGGAAATATTATATAAAACAGGTGATTATGGACAGATAAAAATAAATGAAATTTATTATGATGTTTTTAGATGCCAGTTCAGTAGCAGAGATAAAGGCCATTCCAGAAGAAGAGACGAAATATTAAAAAATGCTGAACTTTCACAGTATTTTATTTGTCTTTATCAAATTTTTAAGAACATCGAGAATAGGATCTCTTTAGATAACAAAGAAGAGGAACAAAAGATTAAAAAAGCATATTCCAATATTTTGAGAGCAAGTATTTCAACAAAATTACTTCAATTGTTGGCTGTAAACTGCCATGAAAATTTTAAAGAATATAAAGGTTTTCTAGAAAACTATAATTTTTTAGAACACATGCCATTTTATATTGTTGATCATGAAAAAGATTTAAATCTAGGGTTGCTTGAATGTCTCACAACATATGATGAAAGAATTTTTGATCAGTCTATTTATTATAAAGAATTTAAGGAAAAAGTTTTTTTAAATATTTTTTTTGAGAAGAAAATTCAGAACTACAAGCTTTATATTAACAATTATTTGATGAAAAAATTTCATGGGGAAAATTTTGTTGAAAATAAAAATATTGATTTGAAAATATATCTAGACTGGGATCGAGTTAATTTTCAACTAGCATGGTGGGGTAGCTATCAGGGGCAAGAAATGCAAAGACAAATTTGTAGCTGGTATGTCTCAATAAGTGGTATTGAGGTTCAAATTGGTGGTCTAAACTATTATTTAATAATTAATTCCTTTTCCAATAATTTAATTGAGCTTAAAGAAAACCCGCTCTAAAGCGGTCTTTCTTTCGAAATGAGATCACTTTATCCAATCAATTAACTCATTCGCTTAAGCTGCGTTGACTTACCCTTGAATGAAAGACGAGCTTATTTAAGTTTTTTCTATTTCAAAACTACTTAGCTTTTAAGTGCACTTTTTAAAATGCCATTTTCTCCAAATAGCTTATCACGGTATTCAGCTTCTAGTTGTTCTGTCTGCATATCCAGTGGATCGAAATGTTGATCTCTGACATCAAGCATTTCTATAAACGTGCGAGAGAAAATACCTAAACGATTCACACCACCGAATGCCAAATAAAATGCATCTTTCAGTTCTTTGGTTGAAAACTTAATATCCTTACGTTTTAAAATCTGAATCCAATAATGAAAGGTGATTGGAGCAATAAATCGAGCCACTCGAATCAAAGCAATTTTTCTATTTCTAACCGTATTACCACCAATCGCTTTCAGCGCATCAAAAGCAACAGATTTATGTTCCAGTTCTTCCAGCGCATGCCATTCCCAAAGATTTCGACTTTCTTGAGTGGTTTTCTGTTTGATTAATGGATCAGTTAACAGTAGGCGAGCAAGTGTAGCAGTGAAATGTTCCATCACTACAGTAGCCGCTAATTGCTCAACTTTGGGAAGTTTACGAAATTTATCCAATCTTGCTTTGGTTAAGGCTTCGATTTCGACTACCTCTGGATAATTTGATTGAATCAGATGCTCATTCAGGGATTTATGTTCTCGACTATGAAAAGCTTCTTGTGCAATAAAATTACGAATATCTTCGAGTAACTTTTCATCCGTAGTTTGATCACGAACATTACGCACGCTCTCGATGAAGAACATTTCACCTGGTGGAAACATCGCAGATAAAACCACAAACAGAGAGGTCACAACAGAATTATCTTCATAGTAAAAAGTAAATTTTTTGTTTTTGTCTAAAGGAATAATCACATTACGACGGACGATTCGTTGTAGAGATTGTACTGATATATTCATCTTTTTTTCCTTGTCATCTGTAGAAGATAATTTGAACAAAATTTAGTATGTATATAGAATCTATCAGTGAATTTATACGGAAAAAAGACGGATTTAAGGATGAGATTTTTATAATGGTAACTATAAGAAAACCAAAACAAAGTAGGTCTAAAAATACTTATAGGTCTATAGTTGATGCAGGATTTATATCAGTAAAAAATAATGGATTAGATCATACTACCGTGTTGAAAGTCTGTGAGATTGCGGGAGTTGGTTCTGGAAGTTTTTATGAATATTTTAAAAACAAAGAAGCCTTGTTTGTAGAGATGCAACAACACTTTATTGCTGAGCTTGCCAAAGTGATTTACGAGGTCATTCCAAGCATTCAGGAAATGGAAATTCCCGAAGCGATTCGATCAATTTTTTTACATATTGGTGAGTTCTTAGCAGCAGATGAGAATAAATATTTTTATTGGCTCAGTGTTTCGAGCAAATATAGTACCGAAGCCAGTCATGTAAAAGCAGTGAAGGCAATCAATACATTAGCGATTGAATACGCGGTGAAACATCCTGAAGTGCTCAGAATAAAAAATCTGAAATTGATGGTTTATGTTTTAATTAATTCCAGTGTGGCACTGACAATGAATTTCTTTTCATCTCAAAATATGGGTTTTACTTTTGAAGAATTAATTGATTGTCTGATTGATATTACAATGTCTTATATTGATGATGATCGTAATAAATTAAAAATATAAAAAACCCGCTCTAAAGCGGGTTTTGTTAGAAATTAGACTAGTTTAGCCAATCAATTTCTTCATTAATTCATTCACTTGAGCTGGGTTGGCTTTACCTTTTGCAGCTTTCATGACTTGACCAACCAGACCGTTAAAAGCTTTTTCTTTACCAGACTTGTACTCTTCAACCATTTTTTCATTGGCTGCAAGCACGTCTTTGATAATCGCTTCAATGGCACCTGTATCGGTTTCTTGCTTCAAGCCTTTTTCAGCAATAATGTCATCAGCAGATTTACCCTCTGCTTCCCACATAAAGCCAAACACTTGCTTCGCAATTTTACCGTTAATGGTGTTATCCACGATACGTGCGATCATACCACCCAATTGCTCAGCAGAAACAGGAGAGTCTGCCAATTCTAGGCCTGCTTTGTTTAAAGCACCTGAGAATTCACCCATTACCCAGTTTGCAGAGACTTTACCTTGCTTCGCACCGCCCGCAGCAGCTACAACTGCTTCGTAGAAGTCCGCCATTTCACGTGACAGCGTCAATACATGCGCATCATACTCAGTCACAGCAAAATCAGCGATAAAACGCGCACGGCGCGCTTTAGGCAATTCTGGCAGGGCAGCACGTGCCGCTTCGATTTGCTCATTTGAAATGATCACTGGTAACAAGTCAGGGTCAGGGAAGTAGCGATAGTCGTTTGCTTCTTCTTTCGAGCGCATTGAACGGGTTTCCATCTTATTTGGATCGAACAAACGGGTTTCTTGGTCGATCTTGCCACCATCTTCCAAAATATCCATTTGTCGTTGAATTTCAACGTTGATCGCTTGCTCAATGAAACGGAATGAGTTGAGGTTTTTCAACTCGCAACGCGTACCGAATGGTTGACCCGGACGACGTAATGACACGTTACAGTCGGCACGGAATGAACCTTCTGCCATGTTACCATCAGAAATACCTAACCAACGCACAAGAGTGTGAATCGACTTGATATAGGCAACCGCTTCTTCAACCGAACGCATATCTGGTTCAGATACGATTTCAAGCAATGGTGTGCCCGCACGGTTTAAGTCGATACCCGACATACCTTCGAACTGGTCATGGATCGATTTACCTGCATCTTCTTCAAGATGGGCACGAGTCACGCCAATACGCTTCACAGTGCCATCATCAAGTTGGATGTCGATATGACCCAAGCCGACAATCGGATTGTCCATCTGGCTGATCTGATAGCCTTTTGGCGAATCTGGGTAGAAGTAGTTTTTACGTGCAAATACCGAAGCTTGGTCGATATAAGCATCAATCCCCAAACCAAAGCGAATTGCAAGATCAACCACTTCAGCATTCAATACTGGTAATACGCCCGGCATGGCTAAATCAACAAGGCTGGCTTGTGTATTTGGGTCTTGACCAAATTCAGTCGATGAACCAGAGAAGATTTTAGACTTAGTCGCCAATTGCGTGTGGATCTCAATCCCGATAACGACTTCCCAACCGTCAATTAACTTTAACTTTTGAGCTTCAGCCATTATGCATTCTCCTCAGCAATTGCCGCACGTTTGGTATGCCAGTCTGTATTTTGTTGATATTGATGCACAATCGAAAGTAATTGTGATTCTGACCAGTAGTTACCAATCAACTGTAAGCCCACAGGTAAGCTGTCTTTATCAAAGCCCACAGGTGCGTTGATGGCTGGTAGACCTGCCAAGTTCACAGCAAGCGTATAAATATCGCCTAAGTACATTTCAGTCGGGCTGAGGTTGGCACCGATTTTGTACGCAGTCGTTGGTGCAGATGGCGCTGCAATCACATCGACATTTTCAAACGCTTTCAAGAAATCTTGCTGAATCAAACGACGTACTTTTTGTGCTTTGACATAGTAGGCATCGTAGTAACCCGCAGAAAGGGCATAAGTACCGATCAGGATACGACGTTGTACTTCAGCACCAAAACCTTCTGAACGTGAGCGTTTGTACAAGTCCATTAAATCCACTGGATTTTCACAACGGTAGCCATAGCGTACACCGTCAAAACGTGACAGGTTCGAAGACGCTTCCGCAGGTGCAATCAAGTAGTAAGTTGGCACATAAGCTTCAGTCATGTTGAGATCAATCTCAACCAAGATTGCACCCATCTCTTCAAGCTTTTTCAACGATTCTTCAACACGTGCTTTCACATCTGCGTCTAAACCAGCCACATTAAAGTATTGCTTTGGAATACCAATGCGTAAGCCTTTGACTGTTGTGCCATTCAAGTTAGCAACGTAATCGTCAACATCTTTATTCACCGAAGTCGAGTCTTTGGTATCATGACCTGCAATCACATTCATCAAGTAAGCACAGTCTTCCGCAGAACGTGCCATTGGACCACCCTGATCAAGCGATGATGCGTAGGCAATCATCCCGAATCGAGAGACACGACCATAGGTCGGTTTTAAGCCAGTTAAGCCGCAGAATGAAGCAGGTTGACGAATTGAGCCACCTGTATCAGTTCCTGTTGCAATCGGAGCCAAATCTGCTGCTACAGCAGCAGCAGAGCCACCTGATGAACCGCCCGGAACATGATCTAATGCCCACGGGTTACCTGTCGCGCCAAAATATGAACTTTCAGAGGTTGAACCCATTGCGAATTCATCCATATTCACCTTACCTAAAGTCACGAGACCCGCAGCTTTGGCTTTGGCAACGACGGTCGCATCGTAAGGTGAAATGAAGTTATCCAACATTTTTGAACCGGCAGTGGTTTTAATGCCTTGGGTACAAAAAATGTCTTTATGCGCAAGTGGAATACCCGCAAGTGCATGTGCATGACCTGCTTTGAGTGCAGCATCAGCAGCATCAGCTTCAACAAGTGCTTGCTCTGCTGTCACTGTTACATAACTTTTTACTTTCGGGTCAATTTGAGCAATACGTTTTAAATAATGTTCGGTCAATTCACGTGATGAAAATTGAGCTTGTTTTAGCCCTTCAGAGAGTTCACGGATTGATAAGCGATGTAAATCTGTCATATGAAAAATTTCTTTACATTCTAAATATAAAATATTGACTAATCGAATAGAAATTATTCAATTACGCGAGGTACAAGGTACAAGCCTGCTTCTGTTGCAGGAGCGACCGCTTGATATTCATCACGATGGTTGCTTTCACTTACAATATCAGCACGTAAAGGTTGCGGATTATCAAAAGGACTTTTCAAAGGCTCAACATTATCGGTATTAATGCCTTTTAGGCTTTCCATCATGCCAAGAATTTTATTTAAACTTTGAGCATATTCAGTAGATTGCGTGTCGTTTAGAGACAAGCGAGCAAGATGTGCAATCGCTGAAACGGTCTGTGCATTTAAGTCCGTTGTCTGCTGAGCATCTGATGATGTAGACATAACTTTACCTAATTCAGTATCAAAAAATTGCAAAATATCGTGCGTTATAATAAGCGATTGACTTGTTCAAAGCATCACATTTCGTTAAAGTTGCCACCTTGCATCCATACAAAGTTTAATTGAGAACGCCCCCGTGATTCTAAAACGACTAATTGGCTTGTTTTCGCCGGATTTAGCCATTGATTTAGGTACGGCAAATACACTTATTTATGCACCAGGCCGTGGCATTATATTAAATGAACCGACTGTTGTGGCGATTCGTCATAGCGGTTCGCAAAAAATTGTTGCTGCTGTTGGTCTAGATGCTAAACAAATGTTAGGTCGTACACCAGCGAATATTTCAGCGATTCGTCCGATGAAAGACGGTGTGATTGCCGATTTTGAAGTCACTGAGACCATGTTGAATCAGTTTATCGGTAAAGTACATGAAAAGCGTTTATTTCCACCAGCGCCGCGTGTTGTGGTGTGTGTCCCATGTAAATCAACTTTAGTTGAACGCCGTGCGATTCGTGAAGCTGTATTTAATGCAGGCGCACGTGATGTACGTTTGATTGAAGAACCAATGGCTGCTGCAATTGGCGCAGGTATGCCTGTTGAGCAAGCATGTGGTTCAATGGTCGTGGATGTAGGTGGTGGTACCACTGAAATTGCAATCATTTCATTACAAGGTTGTGTCTATGCCGATTCATTACGTATCGGTGGTGATGTATTTGATGAGCAAATTATCAATTACGTTCGTAAAGCACACGGTTGCGTGATTGGGGAAACTACAGCAGAAACCATTAAGAAAGAAGTGGGTATGGCTGTGACTGATGGCAAAACGCTTCAGATTGAAGTGCGCGGTCGTAATTTGGCAGAAGGTGTGCCACGTGCGATTACAGTCACTTCTGATGAAATTTCACAGGCGATTGCAGATCCATTACAAAGCATCGTGAGCGCAGTAAAATCTGCTTTAGAACAAACTCCACCTGAACTTTCTTCGGATATTGCAGAGCGCGGTATTGTGTTGACTGGTGGCGGCGCATTATTACGTAACCTTGATAAACTGCTTGCGCAAGAAACAGGTCTACCTGTGATTGTTGCAGATGACCCTCTAACTTGTGTCACGCGTGGTGGCGGTAAAGTCTTAGAGTTCTTTGATAATCCGAACCATGACATGCTTTTTGTTGGCTAAATCATAAGGACTAGGCGGTGCAACCGAATCTTTTTTCAAGACAACCGCCATCTTTTCGCTCATTTATTATTGCGGTTATTTCATGTTTGGTGGTGCTTTTCTTTGATTGGCGCATGCCTTATGTGATTCAACCTGCAAGAGATGTCTTGTATGCAGCGTATAATCCAATTTATGCGCTGGCAAGTTATCCTGTATTGTCGCGAGAATGGCTGAACCAACAAACCAAATCTGAAACTCAATTGCGCCGTGAAAATACCGCAATGCAGGCTGAACTCCTTCAAGCTCAAGTTCGACTCCAAAAACTTTCAGAACTCTCCGCGGAAAATAACCGTTTAAGGGGGCTTTTGGATACGCCATTGATTATCGATGGTCGTATGCAAATTGCAGAAGTGATTGGAACAGATGCCGACCCATTACGCCATATTATTATCATTAACCGTGGCTCTGTGGATCACTTAAAAGTTGGGCAAACTGTTCTCGATGATAAAGGGATTATGGGACAACTGATTAATGTGTACCCGCATAGTGCCCGTATCATGTTGTTATCTGATAAAGAACATTCGCTGTCTGTGCGTTTAGAACGTACAGGAATGCGTGCCATTGTATCTGGAACAGGTGATTTAGGCCGCCTAAAAATGGAATATGTTCCGACGAGCGCCAACATCCAAGCGGGCGATAAAGTATTTAGTTCGGGTTTGGGGGAGCATTTTCCTGCTGGCTATTTGGTAGGTACTGTTTCTAAGGTTAGCCGTCATACTTCAGGTGAGTTTGCGGAAATTGATGTTATTCCTGCGGCACAACTTGCCAGTGGTCATCATGTGGTAGTGTTATTTTCAGAATCTTTAGCGCAGGAGCAACCTTATGCCGATCGCTAGATTAAGTTTTGAAAAACGCAAAGATCCACTTTGGATGATTATCATCTCAATTATTATCGGGTCTATTCTTTTAGTTTATCCAATTGCTTACGAAGCTTCAGGATGGCGACCATCAATTATGCTGATGACCATGCTGTTCTGGATTCTTTATCAACCTAGTTGGTGCGGGGTTTGGTTCGCCTTTGGAGTGGGGATTTTCACTGATTTATTGTTAGATGCGCCTTTGGGTTTAAATGCACTAAGTTTTGTTTTGATTACGTTTGGTACGCGTTATTTTATTCGTGAACGTCGAATTTTAACTTTTGCGAACTCATGGGTAATCGCTGTACTTGCAATTATTGCACACTTAACCTTTTTGTGGATGAGTCAAACAATATCGAGTACACATTTTTCAATAGCGCGACATTGGCAACCGCTTGTTACTAGCGTGATAGGATGGCCGATGGTTTATTACTGCTTAAAAAAATGGCGCGTATAATTTTAGCTTCGAGTTCACCTCGTCGTAAAGAACTGCTACAACAGTTAGGTTTGGACTTTGAAATATATAGTCCAGATATCGATGAAACCGTATTGCTTGGTGAAACGGTTGTGCAATATGTGGAACGATTGGCAACAGCAAAAGCTCAGGTTGTTTTAAATCTGTTTCCCAAAGCGACTGTGATTGCTGCTGATACCAGTTTAAGTTTTGCAGGAAAAATCATTGGTAAGCCAGAATCAAAGCAACATGCGTTTGAAATTTGGACGCAGTTGTCAGGGCAATGGCATGATGTGTACTCTGGAATTTGTGTGGCAAGCTCTGTCCAATGCTTAAGTAAAGTGGTTAGAACTCAAGTCGAGTTGCAACAGTTAAGTCATACCGAAATGGAAAAATATTGGGCAACAGGTGAACCTGTTGGAAAAGCAGGGGCGTATGCGATCCAAGGGATCGCAGCTCAATATATTCCCCAAATTCGGGGAAGTTATAGTAATGTGGTTGGTTTACCGTTGTACGAAACAGCACTGTTATTAGAAAGCGTTAAAATTTAAAGTAGACACTTTCGGATATAAGAATTTTTATAAAATTTTGAGTGGATTATGGCAGAAGAATTGCTAATTAACGTCACACCGATGGAGTGTCGTGTGGCTTTAATTGAAAATGGTACGGTCAATGAATTATTTGTTGAGCGTACTGTAAAACGTGGTTTAGTGGGTAATATTTATAAAGGTAAAGTGGTACGTGTACTGCCGGGTATGCAAGCTGCTTTTGTTGATATTGGATTGTCTCGGACTGCTTTTTTACATATCAATGATATGGTCTGGTCACGTTCGCAACCCACTCCAAATGTTTTTGAGCTTTTGCATCCGGGACAGATGTTGACGGTTCAAGTGATGAAAGACATGTTGGGAACCAAAGGTGCGCGTCTAAGCACAGATCTTTCAATCCCATCGCGCTATCTTGTGTTAATGCCTTATGGCAATCATATCGGTGTATCACAACGCATTGAATCAGAAGAAGAGCGTGATCGTCTCCGTAGTATGATTGAACGCATTCAGACTGAACACAGCTTACCGGGTAGTGTGATTGTTCGTACCGCAGCGGAAGGTGTGGACGAATCGGCGATCGCACAAGATATGTGTTATTTGAGTAAGCTTTGGGAATATATTCAACGTAAGCAAAAAGAAGTTTCTACACCTGAACTTATTTTTGAAGAATTGCCTTTACCACAACGAATTGTCCGTGATTTAGCCAGTGATGAAACGGCAAAAATTTATGTCGATTCTCGTGAGATTCATGCCAAGTTAAGTGAGTTTGTGCAGGAGTTTGTTCCTACAATTGAAAATCGTCTGATTCATTATCCGGGCGAAAAGCCACTTTTTGATTTGTATAATGTTGAAGAAGATATTCAAAAAGCGTTGCAGACCCGTGTCGCACTTAAGTCAGGTGGCTATCTGATGATAGATCAGACTGAAGCAATGACCACGATTGATGTGAATACTGGCTCTTATGTCGGCGGTCGTAGTTTAGAAGATACGGTATTTAAAACCAATATGGAGGCGACACAAGTTATTGCGAGACAACTCCGTCTACGTAATTTGGGTGGCATTATCATTATTGATTTTATTGACATGCAAGAGCTTGAGCATCGACAAGAGGTCATGCGTCAGTTTGAACGTATGCTTGAACGTGATCATGCCAAAACAAAAATCACCCAAGTTTCAGAGTTAGGCTTGGTTGAAATGACACGTAAACGTACACGTGAGTCTTTAGAGCATTTATTATGTGAATCATGCCCAACTTGTCAGGGACGTGGATATGTAAAGACAGCAGAGACAGTATGTTACGAGATATTTCGAGAAATTTTGCGTTATGCCCGTGCATTTGATTCCAAGAGTGGCTTTACTGTCGTTGCACATCCAGCAGTGATTGATCGCTTATTAACGGCAGAAGCCCCAGCAGTTGCAGATTTAGAGCATTTCATTAGCCGAGTGATTAAATTCCAAGTTGAAAATTTATATACGCAAGAGCAATACGATATCATTTTGAGTTAAAGTTGTAACAAAATTTCGCTTAATCCTTGTTACAACTGAAATTTTACTTTCTATCATGAATTTTAAATACTAGAACCATAGAATGAGCCATAGGTATCTTGAGTACCTTAGCAAATAATATGAGGTATATAATTATGAATGTGAGCGAAAGATTAGTGAATCACGGTTTTAAGCATGTTTTAGACAGTAATCCAGTCAATACATGTTATATGGTTGATAGCCAAGGTAAAGAGGTTCAAATTACTACGGCAATGATCCGTTTAGCCTGCCATCAACTATTACAGCGTTGTCGTACAATTAAAAAATAAGGGGCTATTGAAAGCCCCTTAATTTTTTAGCGAATTTTTTAATTCACAACTTTCTGTTGTGGTAAATTCTCAATTGCTTGTTCAAAGCGTTGAATTTCATCTTCTAGATGAGCGAGAAGAGTTTGCATTTTTGGCACTGTATTACGACAAGCAAGTAGACCAACTTCCAATTTATCTAAATAGCTGGTCATGGTGATATTCAGTGCTTGACCATCCATGACGATTGAAGCAGGGTAGAGCGCATCAAGTTTTGCACCATTCCAATATAACGGCTCGCGTGGACCTGGTACATTCGAAATCACCAAGTTAAATGCCTGACGTTTCGGTAACATTCCTGAAGCGATGTTTAAGCCTGCTGGTCCATATACCAATGCACTATAGTTTAGGATTTCATTTGCAGTCATGCGGCTAAAACGCTGCTTTGAATTCTGGACGCTACGGCGAATAATTTCTAAACGTTCAATTGGGTCTGCAATATGAGTGGCTAAGTTTGCCAAAATCATGGTAATACGATTGCTGAAATCAGAATCATCAGTACGCAATGAAGCAGGAACCATCGCAATCAAAGGTTTTTTTGGCAAACTATTTTGATTGATCAGATATTCACGTAATGCACCAGAGCAAACTGCTAATACCACGTCATTGAGTGTTACACCAAGTGTTTTAGCGATAAGGCGGAAACGTTCCAACTCAAAAGATTGTGCAGCAAAACGGCGAGAAGAACTCACACGTTGGTTTAAGATCGATGGTGGTGCTTGAAATGTTGAGACATAATCAGGATTTTTCCCGATTTCCTTAAATAAGGTTTGTGAAAGTTCCTGCATCACTTTAGGTGCGACTTCACACTGTGATTTAATCGTATCCAAAACTCCTCTGATTTTACTTACAGTAGGGGCTTTAGGTGCTTTTAAGCGTTTAGTACGCTTTCCTTCGACACACCATAATGGTACGACATGCTTTTCATTTGGGTCTTTGGAGAGTGATTTTTCGATCAATCGCATTCCAGCAACACCATCCACCATCGCATGGTGAATTTTGAAATACATTGCAAAACGATTGCCTTCAATGCCTTCAATAATATCGCAAGTCCATAATGGTTTAGCACGGTCAATCAATGAGCTATGCTGTTGTGAAATATAAACTAATAATTCACGAATACGGCCAGGGTTTGGTAATGCGATATGACGGAAATGATGGTCAATATCGAACTCATGGTCTTCTCCCCAGAAGAGTCCTGTGAGCTGATTGTTAAATGGTGCAACAGGAATACTTTTCGACTGACGAATATCCTGAACAAGATCATGCACGAAAGTCGGCGATGCATTCTCTGGAATTTCGAATAAAAATAAGCCACCTACATGCATAGGTTGCTGTCTTTTCTCTAATGATAGAAAAATAAAATCAATAGGGTGTAATGGGCGCATAGCAGATATAGCCTCTCATTGAATTTTTATAAGATACTTGTAGGGTCTGATGACGTTTCAACCATGCCTTGCGTTATAGGCTAAAACCACACAAACGAGGCATGAAATGCAGGCAATGGCGATACCCTTGTCAAGTTTCATAACGAAGTTTGGGGTAGTTTTAGCCATAACCCTTCAGGACAGGGACATTTTTTGCCGCTACTGTGTTATGCCTTATTCATTTAGAATAGCTAAATCTCATAAGTCATGCCTTGTATCGTCTAAAAAAAGTCCTCTGTCGCAAGCATCTGTGAAATGTCAGCAGACCCTATAATTCTTATTAGAATTATTGAACCGTTGTGCGAAGTATATACGGTTTAGTCTGGTTAAAATATGACTTTGTACAGGGGAGTCAGAAAAAATAAAACCACTGATGAATCAGTGGTTTTTATATACCAAATCTGCTATGTATTATTTTTTTAGATTGCCAGAATGTAAGCCACATTCTTTATGGGTTGCTTCTTCCCACCACCAACGACCTTCACGTTCATGTTGATTTGGCAGCACAGCACGGGTACAGGGTTCACAACCAATTGAAATAAAGCCACGCTCATGTAAAGGGTTATATGGAATTTCCATCATACGAATATAACTCCATACATCCGCGCTGCTCCAGTTAGCAAGGGGATTGTATTTAATCAGTTGTTTGCCTTCACCAGAAAAGCCAACATCCGCTTGAACCACTGGAATCTCGTTACGTGTGCCTGGACTTTGGTCTTTACGTTGACCTGTAATCCAGCCATCTAAGGTTGCCAGTTTTTTACGTAAAGGTTGTACTTTACGAACACCACAGCATTCCTGATGACCATCTTCAAAAAAGCTAAACAACCCCTTTTCATTTACCAACTGCTGTACAGCAGTGGATTCAGGGAAGCAAATTTCGATCTTAATATTGTAATGTTTACGCACAGTTTCAATAAACTGATAGGTTTCTGCATGTAAACGCCCTGTATCTAAACTAAATACACGGAATGGTTTACCAATACGAGAAGCAATATCAATTAATACAACATCTTCTGCACCTGAAAATGAAATGGCAATTTCACCTTCTTGATTTAAAGCAAGTTCTAAAATTTCTCGTGGCGATTTATCTGCATATTCAGCAGCAAGCGCATCTACAAGGTCAATAGTCGGAATAACAGTCATAGGTGTTCCTGGCGAAAGGCTTGGGCACAATTGTAAATCATTCTAAGCAAAGCCATTTGCTTGTCTTCGATTTTAATCTTGCAGAATAAAATCGTTTTATTTAACAACAGCGCAAAAAATGAAAATCTTAATGGTATGATACAGCAATTTTTAATCAACATTGGATGCATTCATGGAAATCGTATGCCTAGACCTTGAAGGGGTACTTGTACCTGAAATCTGGATCAACTTTGCTAAGAAAACAGGGATTAAAGAATTAGAAGCAACAACGCGTGATATTCCAGATTATGATGTTTTGATGACTCAACGTTTAAATATTTTAAAAGAGCATGGTTTGGGTTTAAATGATATCCAAGCTGTGATTGCTGATATGGGGCCATTTGAAGGTGCGAAAGAATTTGTTGAATGGGTACGTACACATTTTCAACTGATTATTTTATCAGATACGTTTTATGAATTCGCGCATCCGTTGATGAAACAACTGGGTTGGCCAACGATTTTCTGTCACAAACTTGAGACAGATGAGAATGGTATGATTACGGCGTATAAATTACGCCAGCCTGATCAGAAACGTCAAGCGGTAAAAGCATTACATGGTTTAAATTTCCGTGTAATTGCGGCAGGTGATTCTTATAATGATACGACCATGTTGGGTGAAGCGGATCATGGTTTCTTATTTGATGCGCCAGCAAATGTGATTGCTGAATTCCCTCAGTTCCAGCCACTCCATGGTTATGAGGCACTAAAACAGGCGATTCGTTCTGTTTCACAGCGTAATATTCCAGAATAATCAAAATTTCTAAGCTTTTTATGAAAGATAAAGGAAATTTAAAAATAAAAGGCGCTTAGAAGCGCCTTTTATCTTTTGCTATTTATTAGAATTTATAACCAATTTTCAAACCATAAGCGATCGCATCATTATTTTCAAACTCAGCTACGTAGTTCGGCGTATTAAATTGAGAACCTGATTGAGCTTTAGCATCTCCTAACCAGAAATACTTTACACCACCAGCAATAAAGTAATTCGGAGCAGGGCTATATTGAACACCAACACCAACATTCCAATAACCTTCAGTTGGCCCGAGTGTTGTAACTGGGTTACCTGCACCAGAATCCCAACCTACAGAAACATTACCAGCCCAATGATCATTAAGTTTACGGCCTACGCCAGCAGTTACAGAATATTGGTCGTCAGTATAAGCCACTAGATCAAAGCCGTCTTTTTTACCAGTCTTATTAACGATAGGAGGTAGAACTGAAGCGGCTCCAAATTTATATGGACGAATCGCAAAGTCTTTCCAGTTTACCCAACGAACGTTTGCGAACGCGACAGTATTTTCCATAATTCCCGTTTGAAAATCGAGATTAACGGACTGAGGTGTCGTGATTTCAGTTGTACCTTGAGCATTGTTAATTTGATTTAACATCGCATCAAAAACAGGACTGTTTGTAAAACCTGCAAATCCATGATTCTCATATGCATTCATTTCATGCTTGATTTTTGCACGGTAAGTTAAAGATGTTTTGAGTGCAATTTCTGGAATTTGATAAGCGACACCTACTAACCAACCTACAGCTTCATCACGTCCAGTTTTGAAATCATAACCACTGTACGCACTATAACTTTCACCACGTAATAATACCGTTGCATCTAGTGTTTGATAAACTGCGCCTGCATATATGTTCCAGTTTAGGGTTGGTTGATAACCTAAAATTAAATTCAAATCTTCAGTATCAACTGTAACTGAAGTACCACCTTTAAATGGAAAAGGGCGGCTTTCGATAAAGTTACTTTTGCTTTTGTACTCTGCATCAGCCCCATAAGGTTGGTCATAAATAAGACCAATAGAGAATTTTTCGGTTGCCTGAATTTTTAAAGCAGCATTTGGCGAGTAATAATTACCTGCCATATTACCTGTCTCATTTTGTGAAGTATCTTTTCCTGATACATTTGGATCAAGAACTGAGACACCTGCTTCAAAATAGTTGCCTGCTTGTAAAAAAGGGGCAATAGATTGACCTGAACGGTCTAAAGCTGCTGCAAAAGCTGAAGTGGTTGGGAGTAAGCTAAGTAAAAGAGCGTGCTGAATCGCATTAAGCTTCATTGATATTTTCTCTCATATCACTTTGTAACAAGAATGTTGCGAAAAGTAACATAATTTTTATGGCTCAAAATATTTTACAAATGTCCATAAATGAACTGATAAAGTCATGAAAATTTCTTGAGAAGTGTAATGTTATATACTAGTTAGTATTTTTTTTAATACTTTGATTAATCATGTTTTTCTATATTTTAAGAATAATCTGTAATAAATTCTTGAAGCTATCCAGTTCTTAGCATAGCAATAAAAAAGACCATCAAATGATGGTCTTTTTTATTCGATATATTGATTAGAAACGGTAACCGATTTTCATACCATATGCGATTGCATGGTTATCAGTGAAGTCAGCAAGATAGCTATCGGTGTTAAATTGAGCACCAGATTGAGCTTTAGCATCACCCAGCCAGAAGTATTTCACACCACCAGAGATAAAGTAGTTAGCTGCTGGACTAAATTGAACACCTACACCAAGATTCCAATAACCTTCTGTTGGACCAAGTGTTGTAATAGGATTTCCTGCACCAGAATCCCAACCTACAGAAACATTACCAGCCCATTGTTCACTAAGTTTACGACCAACACCTGCATTTACAGACCATTGATCATCTGTATAAGCAACTAAGTCAAAGCCGTTCGGCTTATTAATAGCAGGATTAGCGCCAGCAATATTAGATGCGATACCGAAAGCATAAGGACGGATTGCGAAGTCTTTCCAATTTACCCAACGAACATTTGCGAATGCAACAGTGTTCGCCATAATACCTGTTTGAAGATCTAAGTTTACAGATTGAGGCGTAGTGATATCTGTAGAACCTGTCGCTGCATTTCCGGGAACAACAGCAGGATTGTTTAAAATAGGTGCTAATGAGCCAGGTGCGATGGCACCAACAGATGATTCATCAATATTAACTTTATGTTTGATCTCAGAGCGATATGTTACTGCTGCTTTTAAAGCAATTTCAGGAATTTGATAAGCTGCTCCAACTAGCCAACCAGCAGCAGAATCTTCTGGAATATCAGCATTGTAGCCACCAAAAGCATTTATCCCGCCATAACCAGCACCACGTAATTGAACACCACCTTTTACAGTTTGGTATACGCCACCTGCATAAAGATTAACGTTCTTAATCGGTTGAACACCAAAAAGCATAGAGATGTTTTGTGTGTCAACTTCAACTTTTGTATTGCCTGCAGTATTAGTAAATAAAGTTGAATCGTGATATTCAGCATCTGCACCAAATGGTTGATCATAAATCAAACCGAATGATAAATAATCCGTTAATTGTAACTTGAGAGCAGCATTGTAAAATTGATAGTCTTCACCCATGTCACTAATATTTTGACTACCAGTTGCAGCTGTAGATTGACCTTTTACTGTTGGATCTAGAACCGAAATACCAGCTTCAAAATAGTTACCTGGTTGTAAAAAAGCAGACACAGACTGACCTGAACGATCTAATGCTGCTGCAAATACTCCAGTTGCAGGCAGCGTCGCTAAAATCATGGCAGTGCTAAGATGTTTTAATTTCATTTTAAATCTTTCCTTGAACTTCAAGATTTTTTAGGTAGAGAAGCTATGATTGGCTTGTCAAATCATGCATTGAAATAGATTTGATATAACTTCATGTAACAAAAATACCATAATTAAAATAAGAGTAAATATTCTAAATGAACTACCCAGTACGATTGATGACATGAAACAGGATAAAAATAATGCTATTTATGTTAGTGTATATTTCTATATTTACTGGTAATATAATGAAAAATATAGATTATTAACTAAAAATTAGCGTATTGTTTTTTTGCATTTTTTCAAAAAAAAAACTTTATAAGGTCAAAGGTTTTTTGTAAAAATTGAGAAATTTTTCTCCATAATTTTTCTTTAAAGCACTTTTTGACAATACTGAGCAGAATTTAAGAATAATTTTACGCAAAATTTACGTCCAGTGGTTTTTTCAATATAGAGAATTTACGCCCTCAATTTCCATACTAATGATGACCTATTTTAAATGGCATTTGCTATGTGGGAATTTATTTCAGTATTTATCCTTTCAGTGCTGTTGGCTTATCCGCTAGGACACTATCTTGCGGATGTGATGCAAACCAAACCAATGAAGAGTGACCGCTTGTTTAAGTGGATTGAACAACCGATCTACGCTGTTCTCAATGTGAAGCAAGTGGGCATGAACTGGCGGCAATATCTAGGTGCTTTTGTTCTGAGTAATGTGCTACTGCTTGGGGCGAGTGTCACTATTTTAATGACACAGGCATGGCTACCATTGAATCCTGATCATATCCCGAATATGAATGGGGACTTGGCTTTACATACCACCATTTCATTTCTGACCAATACCAATCAGCAACATTATTCAGGACAGGTTCAACTGTCCTATTTGTCACAAATGACCGTGATTGTGGGGTTGCAATATTTGTCGCCGATTATGGGGCTTGCCTTATTGGTGGCTATGTTAAGAGCATTATTTTTACAATCCGCTCAAGCAGAAGACTCAGAACAAAACAAATGGAATCGTATTAATCTGGGCAATTATTGGATGGATATCATCCGTCCCTTATTTCGATTCTTCATTCCTCTAGGATTTATTTTTTCTTTGCTACTGACCTTTCAAGGTGTGCCAGCAACCTTATCTGCTGGGCCAACAGCGCAAATTTTAGAGCAAAGCACAGAAGTCAAAACTCAGCATATTCCGCTCGGTCCTGTTGCACCGATGGTGGCGATTAAACAGCTGGGCAGTAATGGCGGTGGCTGGTATGGACCAAACAGTACTGTGCCTTTAGAAAATCCAACACCATTCTCCAATGTGATTGAGATGATCGCGATCTTACTGATCCCATTGTCAGCCGTATTTATGGTTGGGCGTTTTATTCAACGCAAAAAACTGATGTGGATGATTTTTGGCAGCATGTTGTTGATGTCACTTTCTTCAACGCTATTGACCCTGTGGGCTGAAAAATCTTCGCTCACTCCAAATACTGCTTTGATGGAAGGGAAGGAAATGCGTTTCGGTGCTGAGGCATCCGCACTATGGGGGAGTTTGACTACACAAGTGAATAACGGCTCTGTGAATATGATGCATGATTCGGCTTCACCACTGACGGGATTGGTTGAACTGTGCAATATGCTGATCAATGCCATTTGGGGCGGGATTGGTTGCGGTCTATTACAGTTCTTTATTTATCTATTTCTGGCGGTATTTATTGCAGGTTTGATGACAGGACGTACCCCTGAACTGTTTGGCCGAAAAGTTGAAGTGACTGAAATTAAGTTATTGGCACTGGTGATTTTATTACAACCTGTGGTGATTCTGGGTTTGACGGCCATCGCCATTGCCTTTCCATCCATGACAGGGACTTCAAATCCAGCGTTTCATGGTATTAGCCAAGTGTTTTATGAGTATGTCTCTGCCTACGCCAATAATGGTTCGGGTTTTGAAGGCTTAGGCGATAACATTGTATGGTGGAATCTGAGTGCCAGTGTCGCTTTATTGGCAGGGCGTTATAGCGTGTTGATCATTCCAGTCTTAATTGCAGTCAGTTTAGCAACCAAACCGCAAGCAGCCGAAAGCAAAGGTTCTTTACATATTGAGTCACCGACATTTGCACTGACCTTAATCGGGATCGTGTTGATTCTCACCTTATTGCAATTCATGCCAGTGTTGGTGATTGGGCCAATTGCTGACTATTTATCGATAAAAGTTTAAGCGTGGAGCAAGCACAATGAAACATTCAAATGCGACACAACAGATGGATATCTTGAATAAAGAAATTATTCAGCAAACTTTCCATAAATTGCTGCCTCAACACGCATTTAAAAATCCAGTGATGGCCTGTGTGTGGGTAGGAACAGTTTTAACCCTTGTTGCCACTTTGATGGGGAGTAACAGCTTAGGTTTTGGTTTAGTCCTAAGCTTGATTCTATTGGTCACGGTCTTATTCGCCAATTATGCCGAAGCGGTTGCAGAAGCCAAAGGTCGGGGACAAGCAGCATCATTACGTCAGGCGCGTGAAAATTTAACTGCAAATCGTATTCTCGATTTAAATGCCGTACCTACAGTGATTTCTGCAAATTTACTGAAAAAGGATGATCTTGTCATTGTTAAAGCAGGTGAAATTGTTCCTGCGGATGGGGAAATTATTCAGGGTTTTGCGACCATCAATGAATCAGCCGTTACAGGTGAATCTGCGCCCGTACTGCGTGAAGCCAATACCGATCGTTCAGGCGTGATTGGCGGAACTAAAGTCTTGTCAGATGAAATTATTATTCGAGTTAGTAATGAGGCAGGGCATAGCTTTTTAGACCGTATGATTGCCTTGGTGGAAGGTGCCAACCGTCAAAAGACACCAAATGAGATCGCATTGAGTATTTTGCTCAATATTATGACCATCACCTTTATTGTGGTTGTGTTGACTTTACCTGTGATTGGCTCAATGGTCGGGATCAAAATTAGTATGGTCTTGCTAATTGCACTGTTGGTCTGTTTGATTCCAACTACAATCGGAGGCTTGCTGCCTGCAATCGGTATCGCAGGGATGAACCGTGCTTTAAAAGCCAATGTCTTAGCAAAATCAGGGAAAGCGGTTGAAGTTGCGGGTGATATTGATGTGTTGTTGTTGGATAAAACTGGCACGATCACCTATGGCGACCGTCAAGCCACTGCTTTCTATCCATTGGCTGGTGTGACACCAAGTGAGTTACGCCAAGCGGCAATGCTCACTTCTTTTGCTGACCCAACCCCTGAAGGGAAGTCGGTGGTGGCTTTAGGTAAGGAACTAGGCGAAAGCGTTCAAGAGCCAAAAGATGCCGAGTTCATTCAGTTTAGTGCATCAACTCGTTTATCGGGTGTGGACTTAGCGACAGGGCAAAAGATTCGTAAAGGTGCTGTGGACGCGATTCTTAACTTTACCCATCAAGAAATCAAAGACAATATTGAACTGAAAACTCGTGTAGAGCAAGTGGCTTCTAAAGGTGCGACACCGCTTGTGGTGGCTTCGAATCATAATATTTTAGGCGTGATTGAACTTTCAGATGTGATTAAACAAGGCATTAAAGAGCGCTTTGCACTGTTACGTGAGATGGGCATCAAAACCATTATGGTCACAGGAGACAATCCATTAACCGCGGCTGCGATTGCGGCTGAAGCAGGGGTGGATGACTATATTGCAGAAGCGAGACCTGAGGACAAATTGGCGTGTATTCGTAATGAGCAAGCAGCAGGGAAATTGGTCGCAATGGTGGGTGATGGTACCAATGATGCACCAGCCTTGGCGCAGGCAGATATTGGTTTAGCCATGAATTCAGGTACTCAGGCTGCCAAAGAAGCAGGCAATATGGTGGACTTGGATTCCGATCCGACCAAATTGCTGGATGTGGTCGAAATTGGCAAGCAGCAATTGATTACTCGTGGAGCATTAACCACTTTTTCTTTGGCAAATGACGTATCTAAATATTTTGTGATCTTACCAGCCTTGTTTGCCGTGGCGATTCCACAACTAGGGGTACTGAATGTTTTACAGCTTAGTAGTCCAAGTAGTGCGGTGATTTCCGCTTTGATCTTTAATGCCTTGATTATTCCAATGTTGATTCCATTGGCACTCAAAGGCGTTCAATTCAAACCTGCCAGTGCGCTGCAATTGTTACGCCGTAATATGCTGATTTACGGTGTAGGTGGGGTGATCTTTCCGTTTATTGTGATCAAGCTGATTGATCTTGTTGTGTCCTTGTGGATTTAGGAGTTGGAAATGAATACTTTATTGAGTCATGAACAATTGAATCAACAGGACTTGGCATTATCTAGTCAAGGACATTCAGTCCTACGTCCGAGTCTGGGTTTGATCTTGGTTGGTTTTTTCATTGCAGGCATGTTGTACGCTACGGCTAGTGTCTCTGTAGCTCAGTTGCTTTTCCCTGAGCAGGCCAATGGCAGTTTAATCAAACTTGATGACAGAATTGTGGGTTCAAGCTTGGTAGGACAAAACTTTGTTAGTGAACAATATTTTCATGGACGACCAAGTGCGGTAAGTTACAATGTCGATGGCATGGCAGGCAGTAATTTAGCAATCTCTAATCTTGATTTACAAAAACAAATTAAAGAGCGAACAGTGCAATTTGCCCAGAATAATCATATTACTGAGCAACACGTGCCGAATGAGATGGTGACGGCATCAGGAAGCGGAATCGACCCAGATATTTCACCTGAAAGTGCTTTATTACAGGTGAAACGCGTGGCACAGCAACGTCATTTATCTGAGCAGCGAGTGCGTGATTTGGTACAACAACAAATTCAGCCTGCACAATTCGGCGTCTATGGGCAAGCGCGGGTCAATGTGCTACAGCTAAATTTAGCCTTAGATCAATTGTCATCGACCATACGTTGATAGAGCGTAATTATGCAGATCGACCGTAATAACAAAGCAGATGCATGGTTAGCACATAGTCAACGTGAACAATCTGGACGTTTGACTATTTTCTTGGGTGCAGCACCTGGGGTAGGGAAAACCTATGCCATGCTGACCCGAGCGCATGAACTGATGCAGCAAGGGCAGCATGTGGTGGTTGGCGTGGTGGAAACCCACGGTCGATCTGACACTGAAGCTTTGATTCAAGGGCTGAATGTTATTGCAAGAAAGTCTGTGGAATATCAGGGGCGAATGTTGGATGAGATGGATCTCGACCAAATTCTTAAATTAAAGCCTCAAATTGTGCTTGTTGATGAATTGGCCCATCGTAATGTACCCAATAGTCGGCATGAATATCGTTGGCAAGATGTTAATGAGTTGTTGGATGCAGGTATTGATGTCTATAGCACCTTAAATATTCAGCATTTGGAAAGTTTGAATGATGTGGTTTTTCAAATTACGGGGATTCGGGTCACTGAAACTGTCCCCGATGCACTACTTAAACGTTTGAAAGATATTCGACTGGTTGATTTACCTGTTCCCGAACTATTAGAACGGATGAATCATGGCAAGATTTATTTCGCCGATGTTGCACCCCATGCATTACAAGGTTTTTTTAAAGCTGCGAATTTGACAGCTTTACGTGATCTGGCAATTCAAACTGTTGCAGGGCAGGTCGATATTGATTATCGAGAAAAATTTGTTGCGCAAGGGCAGATTATTCCGATTCAAAATCATGTGATGTTGGCGATAGATGGTTCTGAATTCTCTGAAGATTTGATACGCCGCGCCCATCGGATTGCGGAAAGGCGCAATGCAACGTGGAGCGTCATTTCGATTCAAAAAAGTAAGGTTGAAACGACCCAAGCTTTTGCAGTGACTAAAGCCTTTAATCTAGCGCGTAAGCTCGGTGCAGACACTTATTTACTCTATAGTAATCATATTGCATCGACTATTTTACAAGCGGCTTATGATTATGGTGCATCGAATATTTTACTTGGTAAAAGCCCTCAAAAATCGTTATGGCAGCGCCTATTTTCACATCATATTGCCGATCAACTGTTAGAGAAACAGCATCCCTTTGAAATCACCTTTGTTCAGCCTTTAAAAGCCAAAAATAATGAAAAGCGTTTGCAGACAGATGTGGCGCATTCATCTTGGCTAGAACAAGGCTTGGCATTTAATCAACGTGAAGTGCTTGAAAGTATTATCATTGTATTACTGGGACTGATTGTGGCTGCAATCAGTGATCATTTTATTGGGTATAGTGATTTAGCCTTGATTTTTATTGTGACTGTATTATTGGTTGCGATACGTGCCCGCATGTTGATTACGATTATCAGCGTATTCGTCTGTTTTTTACTCTATAACTACTTTTTTATCGAGCCTCGCTTTACCTTTATGATTAGTGCTGAACGTGGGGTGATTACCATTATCACGTTCATTGTCTCAGCTTTATTGGTCGGGCGTTTAGCCAACCAATTACGCGCTCAGGTGCTTAGCCTACGTGCTGCAAATTCAGTGTCGTTACAGTTACAAGAATTAGAGCGCAAGCTATCGACCTGTGTAGATATTGAACAGGTGTTAAGCGTAGCTAAACAACATTTAGAAACCTCATTAAATGCCACGGTCTGGTTAAAAGTTGAAAATCAGTCTTTAGGTGATCCATCTGTCTTAAATGAAAAAGATCAAATTGCCGCAGATTGGACGCAGAAGAATGCGAAACCCTGTGGACGTTTTACCAATACGTTGACCAATTCTGATTGGTGGTTTATTCCGTTAAATTTGGTGAAAGAATATGGCGTGATTGCAATTCGCTTTCATCAAAATGCTCAAACCATCAGTTTTGAATTGCAACGTTTAACTGAGTTGATGATTGAAGACATTGCGCAAACTGTTGCTCGGGTTCAGCTCTCGTTACAATTAGAAAATTCTAGAGTAGTGGCTGAAACGGAAAAGCTGCGTTCAGCTTTGCTTTCTTCGGTCTCGCATGATTTACGTTCACCCTTAGCCGCGATGATTGGTTCAGCAGATACGCTCAAATATTATGGTGAACAGATACCTGAAAGCGATCGGTATGAATTATTAGACACTATTCACATTGAAGGGGAACGACTGGATCGTTATATTCAAAACCTGTTGGATATGACTCGATTAGGTCATCAGGGTTTGACTTTAAGTCGTGCTTGGATCGGGGTGGATGAACTGATTGGCTCGGCAACTCAACGGCTTAAACGCTATCAGCCTGAGGTGAAAATCGAGGTTGCTTTGGCGGAAGAACTTCCGCAATTGTATGTGCATCCTGCTTTGATTGAACAAGCCATTTTTAATGTTTTAGAAAATGCTGCCAAGTTTTCACCAGAGAATGTTCCAATTGAAATAAAGATTCAGCAAGAGGAACACTTCTTACAAATTGACATTATCGATCAGGGGATCGGCATTCCTGAACATGAACGTGAACAAATCTTTGATATGTTCTACACCATGCAACGCGGCGATCGCGGTAAAACAGGAACAGGTTTAGGGTTGGCGATTGTCAAAGCCATTATTGGCGCACATATGGGCAGTATTGAAGCTTTTGCTGGAACAGATGGTCAAGGCACCTTAATTCGCATACGATTACCGTTACATCAGGATTAAAATTATTATTTATGCCGCAAACAACCCATCCGAATGCTTCAATTTTAATTATTGATGATGAACCTCAAATTCGAAAATTTTTAGACATTGCTTTACGTGCGCAAGGTTATCAGGTGCATGTTGCTGAAAATGGCATGAAAGGCTTAGAAATTTTGGCAACACGAGGTGCGGATTTGCTGATTTTAGATTTGGGTTTGCCAGATATGGAAGGACAGGAAGTATTGACCGAGATGAGGCAATGGTCAGATATTCCTGTGATCGTGTTATCTGCCCGTCCTGATGAAAATCAAAAAATTAAATTGCTCGATGCAGGTGCAAACGACTATGTCACTAAACCGTTTAGCATTCAGGAATTATGTGCCCGTATTCGAGTGATGTTTCGCAATAAACCACAACAGTCTGAACAGAATATTGTATTTGATGATGGTCAATTATCTGTGGACGTGGCTGAACATGTGGTGAGATTCGCGAATGAAGAAATTGTTCTCACCAAAAAAGAATTTCAACTATTAGCACTATTGATTCGTCATCAAGGTAAGATTGTTACGCAAAAACAAATTATGACCGAGTTATGGGGCATTAGCCATGAAGAAGATACCCATTATCTTCGAATCTTGGTGAAAAAACTTCGCAGCAAAATTGGAGATTCTGCGGTTACTCCAAAATATATTTTTACCATTGCAGGCGTGGGGTTACGTTTCCAAGGACAATCCTAAATTGAAAATAAAAAGAGAGTTTGTAAAACTCTCTTTCTGATGAATAAACCGTTTATTTTAAGTTTGGGTCGCCTTTTTTCAAAAAGAAACTCAAAGCAAGTTTTTGTACCCAAGTGCCGTAAGGTGGATAGAATAATTGCGTTGGGAAGAAGCGATGACGAGCAAAAACCGTTTTTGCATGTGATAGCTCACGGAAGCCTTCCTCACCGTGATAAGTTCCCATACCAGAGTTACCAATACCACCAAAAGGTGCATCATGATTGACCACATGCCAACCCCAATCATTAATCGTGACACCACCTGAATGAGTTTGTTTTAAGATGTAGTCTCGTTCGGTTGAATCATGGGTAAAACAATAGAGTGCTAAAGGTCGTTCACCTGCTTTGATATAGGCAATTGCATCATCAAGGCTATCGTAAGCAACTACAGGCAATACTGGGCCAAACAGCTCTTCTTTTAGAATACGCATATCGGGGGTGCAATTCAGTACAATATGTACAGGCATACGACGCGCATCTTTGTCACGATCATATTCGGCACAGGCAATAATTTGAGCACCTTTGGCTTTTGCATCGTCTAGGATTTCTAATAAACGTCTGAAATGGCGATCATTGACGATAGATGTATAGTTAGAATTATTGCTGATATTACTGCCATACATCGCCGTAAAATTCTTTTTGCATTCTTCTGCAAATTGATTCACTTGCTCTTTCGGCACAAGCGCATAGTCAGGTGCAACGCAGATTTGCCCACAGTTGGTTGCCTTACCATGCAATATACGTTTAGCTGCATCGGCTAAGGGATAATTTCGACTGACAAGCGCAGGGGATTTACCGCCTAATTCTAATGTGACAGGTGTTAGGTTTTCTGCTGCTGCACGCATCACCACTCGACCAATCGCAGGTGAACCTGTAAATACAATATGGTTAAAAGGCAATGATGTGAATTGTGCAGGATTAAGAATTTCTTCACCGAAAATACAAACTTCATCTTCAGTAAAAACTTCAGCCAGCATACGTCTAAGTACTGCATTAGTGGCAGGCGTAATTTCGGGCAGTTTAATCATGACTCGATTGCCCGCAGCGATTGCAGCAACTAATGGACCCAACGCCAAATAAACAGGGAAATTCCAAGGCACAATCACGCCGACCACACCTTTCGGTTGATATTGGACAGCCAGACGGTTTGATAAAAACAGTAATTCAGTACTACGCTTACTCGGTCGCATCCATTTACGTAAATGTCGAATGGCATGTTCTGCTTCCAAAACAGAACCTAATAAGTCCAATAATTTTGATTCATCTACCGATCGGGAACTAAAATCGCTATTGATAGCGTTTGCAATCACGTCTTGATAACGAATAATTTGTTTTTTAAGTTTGAATAATTTTGTACGTCGAGCATCGAGATCAGGATAAGGATTCGCATCGAAAGCAGCACGTTGTTGGGCGAATACCATGTGCATATGTTTAGTTGCCGAGTCGCTAAATTCCTGCGAATGAGAAAGTGTCATTGTTGCTCCTTCCATGCTTATTGGTAGAAATAGACTTTATGATTGATTGAATTTTTAGTCGATGTTAAATTGAGACAACAAAAAGTAATTTAGTGCCATTATCTACTGACCCAACGGATAACGTAAAAATGCCTAAACAGAATATTGAGCAAAATATTTATATTGAAGCTCGTTATGATCATACGCTATTCGGTCAAGGCACGCCTATACTTGGTTTAAGCAGTTTGTATGATGAAATGCAAAAACAAGGATATTCCATCGCTCAGATGTTGGACGGTACGGGTATTGCGCATGATGCGCTGACAAGTGCGACCACAACAATATCTCAATATCAAAAGTTGAAGCTATTTCAAAATATCCAATCTTTGTCTAAAGATCCATTGATCGGGCTTAGGGCAGGGCAAAAACAAAAATTATCAGATTTCGGGGTGTATGGTTATGCACTGTACTCCTCTCGTAACTTTCAACAAGCCGTCGAACTTGGCATTCGTCATATCAAATTAGCCAGTCCAGTATTACAAAAATCATTTTATATACAAAATGATGCTGCAATTTTTGAAGCTAAGGAAATTATTGCTTTAGGACATTTATTGCCATTAATTTGCGAGTTCTGGTTTAGTTCAATGCAGACCTTAATTCAGTGCGTACTTGAAGCGCCATTTCAAGCTAAAAGGTTATTACTGCCTTATCCTGCCCCTGAATATGCAGATGAATACCAAAAAGTGTTTGGTTGTGTTGTGGAATTCGATGCAGAGGTGATGCAATGGCATTTCGATTTAGCATGGTTAGATGCGCCTTGTCCAAATGCAAATCCGATTACTGCGGATATGTGCCAGTCTTTTTGTGAGCGGATGTTGGGAAATGAAAATGATGAAGAATCTGAACTGATCAAAACGATTCGTCTGATTTTCTTGGACAGTGTTGGGAATTTTCCAACTGCTCAACAGATGGCAGATCAATTACATTTATCTAAAAGAACTTTATATCGCCGTTTAGCCGATCTGAACGTGACTTACCAAGAGATTTTGGATAGCACGAGAACACGTCTTGCTGATGAGTATTTGGCTGCAACGACATTGAGTATGGATGAAATTGCCGAAAGACTTGGTTTTTCAGATACTTCAAACTTTAGGAAAGCGTATTGTCATTGGACGGGAATTTCACCTAATCAATATCGTAAAAAGTTTGCTTAGTGAAATGCAAAGAACTAGACGTTATTTAAAATTAATTTTGATAGAGATTTAATCATTCTTTCATGATTCGCTTATATATTGCGGTGAGCGAATCTAAAAAGATAAATATGCAATGATATTTGAAAGCTTAAACATTTACTTGTTTGATTGCATAAACTCGTTTGCGACTCAGAATGCGATTGTGGATAGAGTTGCTATATTTACAGCACATGACTTAAATACAGTTTTTATATGTTTTCTTTTATTTTTATTGGTTTACCAATGGAAAATCTATAATTATTTATTCGCTAAAACACTTTTAATTGTACTGCTTTCTTTGATCCTGAGTGATTTAGCTGAAATTTTCTACCATCATCCTCGTCCGTTTGAAATAGGATTAGGTCATCAACTTATTGGGCATGGTCCAAGTTCATCATTTCCCAGTCAGCATACCTTAACCATTGCGATCATTGCTTTTTCATACTGGTTAGCAGGTTTTAAGAAGATTGGTATATTCGGTATTTTTGTCGGTATGGTCGTTGGTTTATCAAGGATTTATGTTGGGGTTCATTTTCCATTTGATATCATTGGATCTTTTATTATTGGTTTGATGTTGGTTGTATCTGTCAATTATATCGTGAAGGAATTGACTGTTAGAATTCGTAAAATTACATCGGTCAGTGCTTATGATGCCTAACTTAATTTTAAATGACGACTTGAATTTTACGTTAAATTTATACTGAGCTTAGATATGTTTATATTATCTTAACGTTACATATTTATAAGCATAAATTATCCTATTCATAACAATATGAACTTGGTTTAATTTATGAATGCTGTCTTTGTAGAGTTGAATCAGCTATTAAATTTGAATAATGCGATTAATCAATTAAATGAGCAAAAATCTGAAAATATTCTGCTTGATAAGGGATTATTTTTAGAGGAAGTAGATCATTATTTAGAAAAGTATCCAAATACACAACATATTGATATTTATTTGTATGATTTGAATGGACATCTACGAGGTAAAAGAATTGATGTCAAATGCTTAACACAATTGGTGAAAGCATGTTATTTACCCCTTTCTATTTATGCGATGAGTCTAAATGGAAATGTGATAGAAGAAACAGGATTGGGTAAATTTATTGGTGAACCAGATCATTTGTGCCAGCCTATCCTAGGTTCATTGCAACCTTGTGCCATTGAGCCTGAAACCAATGCTCAATTGTTATTGACCATGAAAGATGATCGCCATCAAGAGTGTTTAATTGAACCTCGTAATATTTTAAAAAGAATACTCCAACAATTACATGAAAAAAATTATCACCCATGTATTGCAGCAGAAATAGAATTTTATTTGCAGCCGTTGAGTGGGGAACAAGAAGTTCAAGAATTAATAACGCAATGTTTTGATATTCATCTCTCTGATACACATCAACAAATTTTAGATGAGATTGAAGCTATCGCTAAACTACAGAATATTATAATTACAGGAATTATTTCTGAAGCATCTTCAGGGCAATATGAGCTTAATCTACAACACACATGTGATCTTTTAAAGTTATGTGATCAGATTATGTTATTAAAACGAACCATTAAACAAATTGCACATAAACACGGATTTCGCGCAAATTTTCTAGCAAAGCCAGATTTGTTAAAAGCAGGCAGTGGCATGCATTTTCATATGAGTTTGCTTGATCAAGATCAAAACAATATTTTTAGTCCTCTGAAAGATGAGTTATCTCAAGATCTTTTAAAAGTCATCAGTGGTTTGTTATGGTTAATGCCAAGTTCGATGGCAATTTTAGCACCCAATTTAAACTCTTTTAGACGCTTTAAAAAAGGTCATCATGTTCCTTTAGAAGCGAGTTGGGGATTGAATAACCGTAATGTCGCTATTCGAATACCGTGCTCTGATCAAGAAAATCAAAGATTGGAATACCGTGTGGCTGGAGCAGATTGTAATCCTTATCTTACCATTGCCATGATTTTGATTGGCACACTTTATGGTTTAACACACCAGTTAGAAGTACCGAAACAAATCCATCAAGTTACGTTTAAATCTAAACATTATTTATTGCCAATTGAGCAAATGGAAGCTTTAAAATTATTTAAAAATAACAAGATACTTGCAGAATATTTAGGTAAAGAATTTATGGAATTATGGTGCACAGTAAAACAAGCAGAATACCAAAGCGTTCATAGTCAAATCACATCAATTGAAAAGTCTTGGGATATTTAGAACCTATCCAATATTAATTTCATTCTTTTTTGGCAATTGGAAAAATAATTTGTTAAATTCTCCCCCATGAGAAAACCATATCCCAGCGACATTAGTCGAGAAGCCTTTAAAGAAATTGAACCGTTACTATTGAGCGGAAGAAAACAAACACGTCCAAGAGTCGTTGATGTCTATGAAGTGTTTTGCGCCTTGCTCTATATTCTAAAAAGTGGATGTCAATGGAGTATGCTTCCTCGAGACTTTCCACCTAAAAGCACTGTGCATTATTACTTCTCGATTTGGAATAGAAAACCATCAGAAACTGAACCTAGCATACTTGAGCAGGCTTTAAAAAAATGTGGTTGGCGAGGCCCGTATCAACAATGGACGGAAAGAACAAACGAGCTTTATCATCATTGATTCACAAAGTGTAAAAAACACAGATACCGCACGTAATAAAGGCTATGACGCTGGTAAAAGAGTTTCAGGGATTAAAAGACATATCATTGTTGATACTCAAGGTCTGCCTCATGGAATATTTATTACGACAGCAGATAAAACAGATCGTCAAGGTGCATTAGATGCCATAACTTTACATAGAGACACCTTACAAAATGTAGAGGTTGTACTTGTTGATGGTGGTTATACAGGCGAACCCTTTTCTTTGGCTGTTAATGATTTAATCAGAGCGCGAGTTGAAGTTGCTAAACGAAGTGAATTACATAAATTTGCAGTCATACCACAACGCTGGGTTGTGGAAAGATCATTTGCTTGGTTAGAAAAATGTAGAAGGCTTTGGAAAAACTGTGAAAAGCACCTAAATACGAGCCTGCAGTTCATTAATTTAGCCTTTTTAAGGCTACTTTTGCATAGAAAATATTCTGGATAGGTTCTTAGACATCTATTGTTTTATCTAGCCTTGATTTAGCAAATAACCGCTTTAAGGTCACAATATATCTTTATAGGACAAATTGAGAAAATACATGAAAAACAAATTGACAGCATGAATAGTAGATTATAATTTAATCACAGTTCCAATTTAGAACTAAGTAGAAATTTATATCTAAGCTTGTTCAAGAGATGATGTAGCTCTTGTCGGCTTGCTGTTGAATATATAATTTCTTGATGGTCTTGTTAATGTAGTTAAAGCTGTTTGCGCTTTAGTTTTAGGGGAAGGAAAGCCATAATGTCACATAATACAATTACGGTGCGCCAAACGCAGTTTAAACCTGAGAAAATCAAAGCGCACTATACTGAATCTACGCTTATGTCACATTTTCTCACAGCACTATCTATGAGCTTTCCACAGGGAGAACGTTTTTTTGTAGAAACTGTTCGTAATGTGCGTGATCAAATTCATGATGAACAATTACAAAAAGATATTTCGGGTTTTATTGGTCAAGAGGCACATCATGCCCGCGCTCATGAGCAGTTTAATCAACTGGTGCAAAGCAGTGAATATCATTTAAAAAAATTTGAAAAGGCTTATGAGCAGGAAATGATTCGCTTACGGACTCTGAGCCAACGCCGTCAATTGGCTGCAACAGTCGCACTTGAGCATTTTACGGCAATGATGGCTGGTTATATGCTTCAGTATCCAAATGTCATGTTTAAAGGTTTATCAGAAAAAATGAAGAATCTATGGATTTGGCATGCTGTTGAAGAAATTGAGCATAAGCATGTAGCTTTTGATGTATATCAGCAAGTTTTTGCTAATCTAGCGCAGCGCCGTAGAAGTATGCGAACCATTACTGTCGGATTTATAACTAGCACTATTGTGATGACCAGTCATCTTGCCTGGCAAGACCGCAAAAATACCTTGTATTCCCCAGCACAACTTTTGAAAAATGCTCAAACGCTTTTAGGACTGACTCAAATGACGTGGCGTTTACTACCTGATTATTTAGCATTCTATAAAGCTAGTTTTCATCCGTCTGAGATAAACCAACAAGATTTACTCACCAAAGCGAAAGTGTTGTTAGCTAATTAAATATTCATTTTAAAATCAAATTATTATTAACTTATTCAAGGATACTATCGTTTATATCTCAATTATCTAAATGGTGCGCTCAGCGGGACTCGAACTATAAGTTTATTTATTTGAATTATTTGATAATTATTTATACGGTAATGGTCTGTTACCGCATTATTTACCGTAAAAACAATATGATCATCCACTAGTCTTTTCTCGAAGCCTTAATTTGGTAAATAATTATTAGCTTGATTGAAATCATTATAACAAAAAATAATTTTTAAATGGACTGGTTATCTTTGGAGTAGCTAATGCCTAAAGATGAATTGAACTTTTCTTCGCTTTGTTTCAAAAGTCAAACTGTAAACTAATTATAAGCCTAATTCCCGCATTCCTTGATCTGTCAATCCAAACTTTCTTTAGTTCAGTGCTATTGTCTTTTTGCTGAATTTTAAACTCAAGGAAAAACTAGGCATATGTGTAATTAGTAAGAATAAAATATATTTTTTTTGAGATGATATAATGTGATTAATAGGATTTTAATTCATTGTTTTTTATTTTTAATAATTGTATATTCAATAGTTTATTGTTATTTTTTTTGAATTTAAGATGCATATTAATAAAATGGATGTGTTTAAGCTACTCAGACTGCGGACTCATCACTCATATGCAGAATTGTCACAAGAAGAACGGGATAGAACGACCTTTTTTAAGGAGTCCGTTGATGTCTTGGAAAATTACTCCAAATTTATAGAGGATGTTTTAGGTGAAAAAAGTTCGGTATTAAAAGAATTCGAGCTGAATCATAGAAATGAGGATGGTGATTTTGGTAAGGATGCTTATCAATATTTTGATCAGCTTAAGACCTTGCCAATGTTCATTCCAAGATTGGGTTATAAGTTAGGTCAGGATGTTATTCCCTCAGGGCTATTTGAGTTTTTAGTAAAAATAAAAGGTAGTGAAAGCTCGTATTTTTTGGATAAATCGCCTAAGCAAAATTTTTCTCCTATACAAATAAGAAAACTAATGAATTGGGTTAAGGGGAGTAATAGAAGCATTTCTTGGAATGGAGTTGCTGATGATAAAATATGTGTAAGTGAGTTATATAGGCTATGTAGTTGCTTTGATGAAATCATTGCATATCATCAAAATATAAGAATTTTATGTCTAGATATTCGACTTAAAAACAATCATACAGATAATTACGAAAACTTTGATGAAGATTTTAGACGTATTAATTGGGGGTATGCGGGTAAAATTCATCATTATTTGAATGACTTCCCTGATTTTTTACATGGGTTTTTTAAATATGAAAATGATCATCAGCATGGCTTGAATTTACATTGCATCTTATTCTTTGAGGGGGAAGGAAAGCTAAGCACAAAGGCTAAAATCGAGCAACTAAAAGAAAAAATTATACGAGATAAGTTTGAAACAGGCGTAGAGATTAGCGACTGGTTAGCAGAATCCAAGAAAATCACTAAGCAGGATTTCTCAAAAATTTCATCTCATCAGCAGGAACTTATCCAGCAGTTCAAATCTTGGATTTTGGGTTACTATGCTTATATCGATAGAATCGTAAAGCTAGACTATAAAGATAGCAAAAATGAATCTTTACCAATTAATGGTACTTTTGGAAAGCAAGATCGATCTGTGCCTTTTGATCCTCATGAAGCATACCGTAAGCATATCGAGTTTTGGCAAAAACTCATTGAAGGCAAGAATCCACAGAAAGTCTGGCAATACCAAAATCTTAGTCGGGATGCAATTGAACGAATAAAAGTTACCGAACTTGTTTATAAGGAATACGCAAAATCGGATACAAGATTTACAGACTTGGCTGAGGTTGGGATACACCTAGAGATTTTTATTGAAAACTTATTGGTTTCTAATGGAGGTCTTTTTGATTTCCCACGTCAATGGAATGAGTTTAATCCGTTAACTACGGATGAGCTGACTTATTCGATTACTAGATCTTGCCAACAATATTTCAGTCTACTTGATGAGCAAGAAAAAATTAAGAGATTATTCGACTACTCATCTGATGGTATGACGAGCCTATTCCTTACAAGTACTTCGATACAAATCAGATCATTTTTTTCAAAAATACAAGATGGTGATAAGTTTAATTTAGATTTACAAAAAATCGATGAGTTAAATATTAAAAGTCTAGCATTGAAAAAAAGATATCAAGTGCAGACTTTTCAGGATGGTAGGCTTCAGATACGGACCAATCAAGTTTCTCAAAATTTTAATAAAGTTGAGGCAAATATTGTTCAGCACAAAATCTGTGCGAGACGTTATGTAACAGCAACTGATTATATCGATCATCTGTTTACGCAAGATCTAGTGGTGTATAGGGTGCAATTTAGATTGGAAAAATACAGCAGTGGCTTACTTCAAGAGGAGTTTTCCAAGCTTTTTACCAGTTTTGTACGTTTTGCTAAACGATCCAAGCCGCTTTCGATGGGCGTAGGATATTTAGGAAGCTGGAATATCGGTTATGAAAATAGGATATTTGCTGATGTATTATTTTTCTTTCCCAGAACAAAAATTAAGCAACTCGATAAAGTAGGGGAATCTATAGTAGAGTATTGGGATAGATTTCTTTATAAACACATACAAACTAAAATTAATTGTGAGCCTCAAGATATTATCAATAGTTCGAAGTCGATTGAGATATTTTTATCTCAACCAGAATTTAATTCAAATTACGTTGTAATTGGTGCTACGGATAAGAAGAAACAGAGATTGTTCAAAAATACGGTCATCAAATACTTATGTTATAAAGAAATTTTTCAGCCGAGACCAAATAAAGAAATTAAAAAAGTTCTTATAAAAGGCTCAGTGGTAAAGACAAAAAATAACTTAATGCTTGGTTCTGATGAAGAAACTAACATTAGCTCAGCTCTGTTTGAGAAATTCATTAAGCCAGTACGGGTAAGCAGCCAGAATGTATTGCCAGATTAGTGATCAACCTTAGCTGGTTTTTAAAGTTATTATAAGTAGTTATTATTAAATATCAATTATTTATGTTTTATGGTTCTTCACTCATATATATGAGGCAGAATTTAAAAATTACAGATCAGTCGGTGATATGAATCCAATCAGATGAGTATCCTACATGACTACAGTAACTTGGAATGAAGCAAGCCTAACCCATGCAATTGATCAGTTTGTTAAACAGGTTTGTTTTTATCCACTCTCTCAACAAGAGTTCTTATTGAGTTTGAATGCACTTTATCATGCCTTTAAGCCAATCTATCAACCGCATTTGGTATATGCCAAAACAATCGAATGTTTTATTCAGTGCATGCAATGGATTGAGTGCTTCGTTGGTGCATCCAAGCCACTTAGCTTGGAGCAGTTGGATGAACAGCAAATCTCAATTCTTCAAATGTGTTTACTTCAGTATCAACCATGCCACTTTCATGAACAGTACTATCAAGCTCAATTAGAAGTTGCTAATAGAGCATCCTTATCGCAGTACTTACAACAACTATTAAATCATTATTCTCAACTGCTATTTGTTCGAGTGGATTTGTCCTATGCAATGGAATACAGGCATTTAATTAACATTGAACAGGTCAAATCTGTTCTTAGTGTTTTACTCAATCGAATTGCCAATAAAGATACATGCTTCTATGGCTTACAGGGATACGCATGGGCATTAGAGCAGGGTGCTGATAAAGGCTATCACTGCCATTTATTACTGATCTATGATCCATCTAAGCGTCAGAGTGACTGGTATCTTGCTGATCAAGTTGGACAATTATGGAAAGAGATCACTCGGCAACAGGGGATTTTCTATAACTGTAATACGTCAGAAATCAAAGCACATTATGAAAAATTGGGTCGTTTGGGTGTTGGGCTGATTCATCGGAACAATTTAGATGAGGTATCCAATGCATTGAATGCAGCAATGTATCTGGTCAACCCTGAAAAGTCTGAACAGTGGCTTTTAGCTAAAGTACCGTTTATGCGGACTTTTGGTATTGGGCAGTTTGATGTTGCTTGGCGTCGAGGTGTAGCAAATACCATGCAACAACTTCAATGTTAGTAATCATCTCCATTAAAGATTTACAGCACTCCTAGTGATATGAACAAATAACCTAGGATGTGTTTTCTCATGACGACCTACAACGAAGCTCAAACCTTTTGTGAAATTGAAAAATTTATTAAGGATGTGGTGGATGACCAAATCAGTTGTGAACAATTTAAGCAACAAATTGTTCCTCTAATTATCAAGTCTAGACGCTTTTTTATTGCTGGTTATGACTATGTTGATTCCATCATTATTTTTAAGCTGATTGAACGAGCCTTGTTTCAAGCAAATAAATATAGATTGTATGAAAATATTTATGATCTGCCCGATCATGTAATTGAGTCGATGATTGCTGATATCCAGTCGCAGTTTGAACGGATACAGGACGGTCATCAATACGACCAAAAACAGAATAAGGCTGAAACGAAAAAGGTCGAACGCTTCTTATTGGATATCATTCAAAACACAGATTGCTTAATGATCTTTCCAATACGATTTAGTATCAGGGAAAGCGTATCGTCATTAGTAGGATTTAACGGTTTTGAGTGTTATGTCAATGCCATATTAAGAGAGGTCAGGGCAAGGGAGAGCAACGTATTCCGTTGCATCCATTCAGTGATTTGGAAGATAAAACATCATCCTGAACAGGGCTACTACCTTCAGATCTACTTTATTTATGCTGGGCAGGCACAGGATACGACTTTATCTGACCATGCCAATAAACTGATAGCAAAGTGTGAAGAACTCAGTAATGGTTTTGGTGAAGTCTACATTGAAGAGCAAGCTAAAAAAGGATGGTCAGTGAATTGCCAAGATGACAGGCAGATTCAACGGATCCTGCAATTGCTGAAGAGTGATTTCAATGCGAATAGTAAAAATCATTATTTAAGGGTGATGCTAACTCGTGGCAAGACGTTTAATTGTGAACGTATTCCTTTAAAGCTGAAGTAGTTTTATTCAGTAAAAGCGATAGAGTTGTCATCGAACAATGGTCTAAGAATAATCCGCTTAGACCATTATTAATTTCAGTGGAAAAATACGCCACTTGATCTAGAAGTTGAATATCTAAAAATTATAGGTATAGGTCAAACCACTGTTGGTGGTGATGGTCACTTCACGCACATATTCAGCCGAACAACCAAGATAGACCTTTGCTACTGACCCATAACGCATATTTTGGTAATCATAAGTGCCTTTGCTTCTACAATTGCCACGATTAATTAAAACGCCTGTGATGGTGGTTGGCGCATCGTTTAAGGACATGATGTTTAATAAATCAGTATAACCTGTCATGGAGTATTGTGATTCTTCACGACGGACACGGACTTCAAACTGTTCCTGCACCGTGGGTTCAGTCACTTCCTCGGCGTTATATGGCTCATCTTCTAAAAAGGATTTATCTACGGCTGGAAAATCATCTTCGGATTGAGGGGGCGTTTCAGTCGCATCAGCATTGCTATGCTCGCTTGTTTGAGTGTCTTTAGGTTTTGATGCATCATTGCCTGAATTACATGCGGTTAAAGTCAGCAACAACATACTGGATAAAACAATAGATGGAATAAAATTCATTACACACGCCTATATTTAATCGAATATTGTGATCTACAGGGTTGGGCGAAAGCCCAACTCTGTGTATTTAATGGTTTGGTCAATCAATTTTTTACTTTTTATAAAAGTGGGAATTACTCATCGATCTTTTTAAATACCTTCTCGATCGGCGTGTAGTTATCCAGAGTGAAATCAAAAGGAATTGGCTTTTTCAGTGACACATCAAATTTCTTTAATGGTGCATTTTCTATGCCGTTGAAATGTTTGCGTTGAAAGGACATGGTACTTGGTTCAAGGATTGCGATCGGCTCATTTAGTGAATCAACTTGAATATTCTTGGCTTTATAAATGACTAAGCTATCTAACTCTAATTTATTCTTATTAAAGTTAAAAATGTAACCGAAATACTTTTGTCCACCAGCCGTAATAATATTTTGTGCTAACTCTGGCGTGGATGGGGCTGTGAAATTCACAATAAGATCAGAGGCAAAATTCATATTCTCAAAATGTAATTGTTTCGAGTCAGCATCGTAATAAACAAAATTATCAATCGGACCATTTGGTCGATCATTCGGTGTATAGACGCTCGGCATAAACTGACTTTGACCAGACGTGGCATTTAAACTGAATTCTAAAAGCTTCAAGTCATAATTTAGATGGGCATTTTTAGTATCCATTTCTTTTTGAAGTGTCTGAATACGTTGTTGATATTGTTCGGTACTTTCAAATTGATCTTTTTGTGGTGGAATGACCTGCATTGTCGATCTTATATAATTGATGGCTGTATCATGAGCTGCACGCAAAGAATAATCATCACCTAAAGCAAAAGTAAATGCAGGAAACTGTCGACCTGTATGTCCAATCACTAAAACTTGATTGTTATTTAACGCCAGCACATTTCTTAAATCATTGAGAACGGTCTGGAAATGCACGCAGTTTGCACAATAGTCAGCCACATCCGAATTTTCAGCAAACATCTGCAAACCAGCGATGGTTTTATACGGTGGATAAAAGGAAAAATACCCTTCATCTTTGATGAGTTCCTGAAAGTTTTCCCCAGTCTTTGTTAGCGGAGGTGTAATTTTATTGCGAGCGATAATCAAGGGGGACGAAACAGCCTGTGCAGGGGCAGCATCATTCAATGACATGTTTTCGATTTTTTGAGTAAGTTCTTTATTCTCTACATCATCTTGTTGTGGTTTTGAACAGCCGACCAACGCAAGGCTGCTGAGCAGCGCAATTGAAATGTATTTCATCCTATTATTTCCCCATCCAATATTTTTTAAGTTTTTAAAATGAATTATGAAATTGACTGTAATTTCAAATACATTCTGTTTGGCTGTCATAGGCTCTAGCGATGCTGTTACTGAGCACAATAAGGACAAGCCAAATAAGCTGTGCGATGAATTCCATGATTTTTATCCAGCACAAAACGCCACTGACCAAAATGGATGCAGTAGTTAATTGATGCCTTGAATCAGTCAGGACACAGCGAAAGAGTGCGATAAATGAATCGGAATGAAATGCCGAAGAGGCGGAGAAAGTGCACGGGAATACAGCACAGTAAAATGTGTCATGGTTGACTCCTTGGAATTACAAGAAGTTCTGCTACATCACTGCTAAATAATGGTGGCAGAACGAAAGGGGGTTAGCAGACTGGGATCCAAGGAACCAGCACGCACGAGGCGTCCCCCTCTCGCCCTACCATAGAAAAAAAGGGGGACACGAGGGTTCCCACAACATACAAAATTACTTTCATATATCGTGCTGGATCTGCGGTCTGCTAAAACCGACTGACAATGTAGGTCAGCCCTTGCATCATAATCGCTGCTAAAAAACAGGTCAATTGATCTGTTTAATCATCATTCAAAAATTGCCTAAAACTGATGATAAAAAAACCATTCTAAAAAAATACAAATACATAGCATCTAAATGAGAACGGTGTTTCTCCATTCGAGACCACACCAATACATGCTTCAGCTACATCGCAATCATTTTGCCTGCTTCCCCAGCAGGCTTTTTTATTTCGCTCATTTTTATTACAGGAATTCTTCAGATGAGTTTGCCATGTCCTTATTGCCAGTCCCGAGAGACGGTACAACTGCAATCCCCGCAACATTTACCCACTACTTCAACTAATAGCCCTATTTCCAATAGTGTGATGTCACCAATGGCACTTGCCACATTAGGCGTGAGTGTTTCTAAAAGTCTGAATATTCCTCCGATTGCAGGCGCAATCGTTGGAGTGCTAATAGGCGGTATCTGGATGCTGATCACTGAAGATGAACAGCAACAACCGCTACACCCAACTTATCGCAGACAGTATTACTGCAATCTCTGTGACCGTAGCTTTAGCCCAAATTTACGCAATTAAGCATTTATGAAAATTTAAATCGAACCCTTTTATCCATTCAAATTGATACAGGAATTATTCTTATGGCACATTTAGTTGAAACCATGGCATTCGTTGGACAAACTCCTTGGCATGGTTTAGGTAATGAACTTACCCCAAACCAACCCATCGAGGTTTGGGCACAACAGGCAGGCATGGACTGGCGCATCGAATCCTCCGATGTCAGTTACATGGCACAGAATGAAAAGGGACAAAGCATCATCATGCCCTTTGAAGAACAGCGTGTACTGTATCGTTCTGATACCCATGCACCGTTATCGGTGGTGAGTCAGCGCTTTCAGGAAGTCCAGCCGATGGAAATCCTGCATTTTTATAAAGACCTAACCGAACAATCAGGCTTTGAACTGGAAACAGCGGGGGTACTCAAAGGCGGTAAGAAATTCTGGGCATTGGCACGGACAGGACAAACATCTGCCTTAAAAGGTAAGGATGTCAGTAATGGCTATATTCTTTTAGCGACAGCCTGTGATGGTACATTAGCTACCACAGCCCAATTCACTTCGATCCGCGTGGTGTGTAATAACACTTTAGCCATTGCCCTTAAAGGGCAAAACACCAGTGCAGGCGTAGTGAAAGTGCCGCATAGTACCAAGTTTGATGCTGAGAAAGTCAAACAGCAACTGGGGATTTCAGTTCGTGCATGGGATGAACACATGTATGAAATGAAGCAACTCAGTCAACGTAAAGTCACCCAACAGGAAGCAGCAGCCTATTTTGATGCCGTGTTTAATAACACTAACTTGAGCGCGGTGGAACAAGATGAAAGCATTATTCAATTCTATCGAAATGCTGCTATGCCAAATCAAACAAGCCCATCCAAAGCCGACAATAAAACTGAACCGAATGGACGTGCGATGTCAAAAGTCATGACCATGTTTAACGGACATGGACGAGGGGCAGAACTCAGTTCTGCTAAAGACACGGCTTATGGTTTACTGTGCGCAATAACTGAGTTTACTGACCATGAACGTCGAGCGATGAGTACCGATCACCGACTCGATTCAGCATGGTTTGGAGCAGGTGCAGCGATCAAGCAACGAGGTTTGGAACAGGCATTAAGAATGGTGGGTTAATAAAAGCACACCATTCATTCAGTTTTATTTAAGCTCATCTATTTAGCCTAAGCATACGGTAACACCGTATAAGCACAGCAACACCTTTAGCCGCACCCTCAGATGCGGCTTTTTTTATGCCCAAAATTCAGCTTTTACGATTTAACCGATACAGGAATATTTCTAATGAATAGTCATACTCAAATTCAAAATACCTTAAATCATCCACCGCTACAGCCGTATTCACCAAACCTGAATCCAACCACTCAAAACTCACTGACTCAACAGGTTGAGGTAGGAACCCGAACCAAACGAGACCGACTGAATACGCAGCCACGAAAAACCAAAGCTCCAGTAGCCAAACGTCTCGCCAATACCAAGCAGATGAATTATCAGCAATGGCTAGAGGTCAGAAAACAGGGGATTGGCAGCAGTGATGCCGCTACCGCCTGTGGACTGAATCCGTATATGTCGATGCTGGAACTGTGGATGATTAAAACAGGACGGATGCAACAAAATATTGAGGACGAAAGTGCAGGTTATGCACCTTTATATTGGGGCAAGAAGTTAGAGCCCTTGGTGGCTGAATACTACAGCATGCACACCAATCACAAAGTGCGTCGGGTTAATGCAGTGCTGCAACATCCAGATGAAGACAAACACTTTATGTTGGCGAATTTGGATTATGCCGTGGTGAGCAATGACGAAGTTCAAATCTTGGAATGTAAAACCGTTGGAGAATATGGTTCAAAACTCTGGCGAGATGGTGTACCGCTTTATGTTCTTTGCCAAGTGCAACATCAACTGGCAGTGACAGGTAAACAAGCCGCGCATATCTGTGCCTTGATCTGTGGACATGAAACTAAAATCTATAAAGTGACCCGTAATGAAACCGTGATTCAGCACATCATTAATGCCGAACGACACTTTTGGCAATGTGTCGAAACAGGTATTCCACCAAGTGTCGATGCCTCGGATTCAGCAGCCAAAGCCTTGCAGCAACTGTATCCAGAGCAAGTGCCATTAACCGTAGAAGACCTCACTCAAAATGAACAAGCCAACTATCTATTTAACCAATTATTAGAGGAGCGACATAAGGTTGAACAACACCAACAGTATTTCGATGAACTCAAACATCAACTACAAATGATGATGAAAGAGGCAGAGCGAGCAGTGTTTACAGGTGGTTCAGTCACATGGAAGAAATCACAAGACTCAATCAGCCTAGACAGTAAATCCTTACTAAAACAGCACCCTGAATATCTACAGCAGTTTCCACAAACCAAAGTGGGAACACGAAGATTTCAGATTTATCCGCATGGTGGATAGGGCTGATACCCAAGTAACCCATTTCAATTTAACTAACACCTCAACCAACTGATCCCATACCTCAACAGGTGTGGGATTTTTTTATGCCCAATTTTTATTTAAAGGAAATGACCATGATTAAAGGTCTCGCAATTACGCCACCTGTTTTAGGTCGTATCAGCATCGGCAAAATTGTCGAAAAGAATGGAAAACGACTCCCTGAAAAAGATGACCAATTTACCATTACCAGCCAAATCCAGAATAAGGATGGCTGGGTGAAACATCCACTGGATGAACAGTTACGTGCCAAAGCACAAAACCAGAAACTCAGAACCATTCCAGTACGCATGATCTTTAACGATCCTGAACTGAATCTACGGGCAGAGTACAGCCTATTTGACCGCCAAACTGGACGCTTAATCTGCTCAGGTAATGGAGAAACCTGTCAGCGACTGGGACAAAATGGTATTGAACAGCATCCATGTCCATCACCTGATCTTTGTCCATTGGCACAGGGTGGGTTGTGTAAACCTTATGGGCGGCTGTATGTGAATTTAGATGAATCGGATGAGTTTGGCACTTTCATCTTTAGAACCACAGGCTTTAATAGCATTCGTACCTTGGCTGCACGATTACGTTATTACCATGCTGCTTCAGGTGATTTACTTTCATGCCTGCCATTGCAATTGACTTTACGAGGTAAAAGCACCACGCAAAGTTATCGTACTCCGATCTATTACGTGGATTTAACTTTACGTGATGGAATCAATTTACAGGAGGCAATTACGTCAGCCAAACAGATTGATGAAACAAGTAAGGCAGCAGGGTTTTATCAGGAAGCTTTAGATCATGTGGCACGGCAGGGCTATGGCAATGCTAGCTTTGAGGTGGGAGGTGAGGAGGGGCTGGATATTGTTGAGGAGTTTTATAGTGATGAATCAAGACCAGAACAGTCTCAACAAACGCATGACCTAACCCATGTTCAGGATATTCAGAAAGGCTTGCAGCAATCGGTTCAGGCTTTGAATTGATTAGGTGGAAGCAGGACGTTTTTTCTTACAGCGAGCTCTATTATTTGAGCGAAATTGCGCTCGCATCATTGATTGGGAGAAAAACATCATGAATGCGTTCACAGGTCAAACTTTTCAAATGAATCAATTGCTTAAAATTTCGCAAGTGTGCGAAATTACAGGCTTAAGCCGACCAACAATTTATCTAATGATGAACTCAAAATCTCCACGTTACGATGAGACTTTTCCTAAACCAGTAAAGTTATCTGTTAATCGTGTCGCTTGGTCAGCAAGAGAAATTAATCAATGGATTGAGACCAAGTTAGCTAGTCGAAAATAAGCGGGAGGCGAGAGCCTCCTTATTTTTTTATTTTTAGTGATTAAATTTTTTTATTATCTTATATTATTGATATTAGTATAAATATGCTGGTGAAATTATGGCAAAAGATTCAAAATTTACAAGTGATCCTGATTTAGCATTCTTACAGTATTTAGATGCCAAATCTTTAAAGCTTTTCTCTGTACACGACAAAAATAGATAACTCATTGAAATAATGTCACAATAATTGTTTTCTAACGACGAATACTATGACACATCTCAATGAGTTATATCTTATCTTAAACAAATCTCTAAAATGGAACAAGTCACATTTAAAGTGCTTTGCGCTCATCATGCTTGTGATCATTTTAAAGCAAACATGTAATCTTTCTTCTGCATCTAAAGCCTTGCCCATCAAGTGCTTACCACAATCATTTTATCGACGTATGCAGCGCTTCTTTGCAGGTCAGTATTTTGATTATCGTCAAATTTCTCAGTTGATTTTCAATATGTTTTCATTCGACCAAGTGCAACTGACTTTAGATAGAACCAATTGGAAATGGGGAAAACGAAATATTAATATCCTGATGCTCGCAATCGTTTATCGTGGAATAGCGATACCTATCCTTTGGACATTGCTTAATAAACGTGGAAATTCAGATACGAAAGAGCGTATTGCTTTGATTCAACGCTTTATAGCCATTTTTGGTAAAGACCGTATTGTGAATGTGTTCGCAGACAGAGAGTTTATCGGTGAGCAGTGGTTTACATGGTTAATTGAACAAGACATCAACTTCTGCATTCGTGTTAAAAAAACTTCATTGTCACCAATCATTTAGGAAAGAATCATAAAATTAGTGATTTATTTCGCCATCTTAAAGTTGGTCAAATTGAATGTCGTAAACGACGGATTTTGGTTGGTCGGGTGAAACTATATATAAGTGCACTACAGTTAGAAAATGGAGAGCTTTTACTCGTCGTTTCTCCTCAGTTTAATGCCAATGCTATTCAGGATTATGCATTACGCTGGGAAATTGAAACCTTATTCAGTTGTCTCAAAGGACGCGGGTTTAATCTTGAAAATACGCGCTTGACAGACCCTAGACGAGTGAAAAAATTGATTGCGGTGTTAGCTATAAGCTTCTGTTGGTGTTACTTAACGGGTGAATGGCAACATAATCAAAAAAAAGCGATAATAATAAAGAAGCATGGACGACTCTCAATGAGTTTATTTCGCTATGGTTTAGACTATGTTCAAATGGCGATTCAGCGTTTAATTGGTTTTGGGAAAAAAGAAGAGTTTAAGGAAATTTTGGCAATTTTAAGAAAGCAGAATCCTGATAGGATAAGGGTTCTGTGAAATTTGTCGTGTACAAAGAAAGCTTTTAGCAAATACAATGATAGAAGATAGTGAAGGGCGGGAGCAGTGGACTGGAGAACTTAAGGTAACAATTAATAAAAATAAGAAAAAATATGAAACAGAAGACTTGGCTTATACTAATAGTTGGAAAGCGATTGCAGCAGAATTGCAATTGTTTGGTGGGGATACTGTAACTAATTTTTTTAGGGGAAAAGGTGTTTTATATGCTCAGATTTTAGAGAATGTCGCAGATAAAGTAGGTGCGGATTACCATAAGGAAGATACATCAATTGAACAAATAGAAGAGCGTATATTACGAACGCTTTTTAGACGCGTTACAACACTAGATGATCTTGATTTTATTCATAATACATTAAAAGAAAAGGGTTATTTAGGTTTGTCTTCTTTATCTGATAAGCCTGTTGAAACAATAAAAAATGGAGCTGGTTCATTGATTTCTTTAGGATTAGCAAGGTTAAACCCTATTGTTGGTGTAGCCTCCGCAGCTTATATGGCAAGTGGAGCAGCATATAGAGTAACAATACCCGCAGTTTGTATCATTGCGATGCTAAGACAAAATTATCAATCAACTTGTTCAAAACATAATAAATTTTAGGTAATTTTCAATGTTAACAGAAACATTTACATTCGATCTTTCAAGAATCCCTTTGGAAGTTTTAGAGGGATTAAATAACGGTACAATGAATCAATTTGAGGGAGTTGTTTATTGGGCTGCTGGAAGTGGTAAAACAGGTACAGTAATACACTTACCGATTAAGTTTACACAATTAGTAACTGAAGAATCATTTTTGAGTGTGATGAACGGATTGCAAAATACTGTTGTTGCTGCTCAAGCTTTAGCAACAGGTACTTTGATGGTTGCAATGGCTATTCAAACTCAAGTATTGGCAAATAAAATAGAGAATGTACAGAAAGTTGTTGTTCAGATTGCGGATAGTGTTAAAGAGCAAAGCTTAGTTTTTTACGCAGACAAAGCAAGTGAATATCTTGCCTTATTGCATAATTTTGGTTTGTTATTGCAGAAACATGTTGATTTAAATAAGATTTTACCTATAGCAAATAATACATTGTCAACATCTATACAATTAAAGAAACATTTGATTTTTTTTATTAAAAGCTTAATAGGGCTGATTGAGGAGAAAAAGATAAATGACAAATATCATGTAATAAATATTGTAAATTTTGTGCAGCAAATCCTTGAATTATTGCCTTTAGGTATGCATTTTGAATTCCTATTATCTCAGCGATTAGGTCAAAATGAGTTTTCACAAGTTTTATTGGAGGATAGCAGTAAAATTTATCAAACATTACTAAATAAGTATCGTAACTTTTTAAATGAAACAGATAAGGCCGTTAATGAGTACCGTATAAAAAAGGCGGATGTTCCTTTTTTAGAAAATATTGAGAATCAGGCAATTACTTTATTTAAAAGCCCAATAATACCTGAACTATTAGAGCGCCCAGTAGATAATAAGCAATTAAGTCTATTGAAAAGGAAAGACTTTTATCAAGTTAACTTGAGTGCATGATAGATCAAATTATTAAAAAAATTTAATGGAATAAGTTCTGAAGAGATGGAGTAAAGATTTTTTAGATCAGATGAAAAGTCTTTACGACCATAAAAGTTATGATTAATTGAGCTTATGGCAAGTTCACCTTCTGATGTCATTAAGGTGGAAATTATACGAATTAGTTAATTTTTAACTTATTTTACGGGTGGTAAAACCCATTGTAAATCAGGCACAATTAGACGCATAAATTTTCAGTTTCAAGCTGTAAAGCAAGCGGTATATTTCAATGACAAATAACAATTTTTCTCAAGTTGCAGCTTTCATTTGGTCTGTCGCAGATCTACTTCGTGGTGACTTTAAACAATCTCAATACGGGCGTGTGATTTTACCATTCACTTTACTTCGTCGTTTAGAGTGCGTATTTGAACCGAGTAAAGCAAAGGTACTGGAGGCGAATGAGAAAGTGAAGGCGATGCCTTTGCCAGAAGAAGCAAAAGAAAAAATGTTATTGAAGGCAACAGAGAGCTTATCTTTTTTTAATACTTCAGAGCTTGATTTAAGTAGCCTTGGGCAAAAAAATATTCGAGCGAATATCAGTAACTACATCCAGCACTTTTCAAAAGATGCCCGTGAAATATTCGAACACTTTAAGTTCGATGAATTTACAGGTTTATTGGATGATGCCAATTTACTTTATAAGGTCGTGCAAAAATTTGCGAGCACAGATTTAAGTCCACAAAGTATTTCTAACCATGACATGGGCTTGGTATTTGAAGAGTTGATTCGTCGTTTCGCTGAAAGCTCAAATGAAACCGCAGGGGAACACTTTACCCCGCGAGATATTGTACGACTTACCACAGGTTTGATTTTTAGCCAAGATGATGATGCCTTAAACAAAGAAGGTGTGATTCGAACCATTTATGATCCTACTGCTGGGACAGGCGGTTTCCTGTCATCAGGTACGGAATATGTCTATGAGCATAATCCAGAAGCGGTGATGCGTGTGTTTGGTCAGGAATTGAACCCAGAATCCTACGCTATTTGTAAAGCGGATATGTTGATTAAAGGGCAGGATGTCAGCCGTATCAAGTTAGGCAATACATTGTCTAATGACCAGCTTGCCTATGAAAAGTTTGATTATATGCTGTCCAATCCACCATTTGGTGTGGACTGGAAAAAAATCGAACAAGAGATTAAAGACGAACACGAACAAAAGGGCTTTAATGGTCGTTTTGGTGCAGGCTTGCCGCGTGTCTCTGATGGCTCACTATTATTCCTGATGCATTTGATCAGTAAAATGCGTGATATTGATGGCACAGGTCAAGGCAGTCGTATTGGTATTATTCTAAACGGTTCACCGTTATTTACGGGTAGTGCAGGTAGTGGTGAAAGTGAAATCCGTCGTTATATCTTAGAAGCGGATTTGCTTGAAGCGATTATCGCTCTACCTACTGATATGTTCTATAACACAGGTATTGCGACCTATGTTTGGGTACTCAGTAATAAGAAAGACGCTGAGCGTAAAGGCAAAGTACATTTAATTAATGCAGCGAATCTTAGTTCGAAAATGCGTAAGTCGCTTGGCTCTAAGCGTAATTACCTGACTGATGCAGAAATTAAGACCATTACCCAAAACTATGGCGCTTTTGAAGCAGTAGATACGCTGACTTTAGATGGTGAAAGTGAACAGCAGAAGCCATTCTCAAGCAAAATTTTTAACAGTTATGAATTTGGTTACCGTCGCGTCACCATTGAACGTCCGTTACGTTTATCAGCGCAATTGTCTGATGCGCGGATTAATCGTCTAAAATTTTCATCAAAATTCCTAGACGTCATTATGGAGACGCTATTTGTTGAGTTTGGTCAGTCTTGGAATGATCAAAGTTATGGTGATTTCTCGGATGTAGAAGCCGAAGCGAGAGCTTTCATAAAAGCAAATTATCCTGATATTAAAGAGAAAGATGTAAAGAATATTTTGTCCAAGGATTTATGGATTGATCAAAAAAGCTTGTTCATCAAAGCAAAAATGATTCAGGAAGAAATTGGACTTAAACAATTTGATGATATGAACGAGTTCTCTCTTGTACTTAAAAGATCAATTAAGAATCTTGGGATCACATTAGATTCGAAAGAGCAAAAATTACTTTTGAATGTAGTGTCTTGGAAAAACCCTGAAGCACAGCCAGTGGTAAAGAAAGTATTGAAGACAACTTCGAATCCACTCTATGGTCATTTTGAATATAAAGGTCAGGTAGTTGAATTTGAACAAGATGGCGACTTGCGTGATGCGGAAAACATTGCACTTGATCCAGACATAAGCACCACGGATTTAATTGAGACTTACTTTAAGCGTGAAGTACAACCGCATGTGCCTGATGCATGGATCAATGCTGATAAACGTGATGCTCAGGACGCTGAAATTGGCATAGTCGGTTATGAAATTCCGTTTAACCGTCATTTTTATGTGTACCAACCGCCACGTGATTTAGCAGAGATTGATGCTGATTTAGATGCTGTGAGCCGTGAAATTATGCAGCTTTTACAAGAGGTGCATTCTTAATGGCTAAGTATCAGAAATATGCTGAATATAAAGATTCAGAAATTGTATGGATGGGAAATGTACCATCACATTGGACATCCGAACGTTTTAAATGGCTACTTACTGAAAAATTAAAAACTTCAAACTGTGATTTGCCAGCAGGTTCAATTAGTTTTGGTGAGGTTGTATATAAAAATGAAGACAATCTTTCACCTGACACCAAAGCAAGCTATCAAGAAGTTTTAAAAGATGAGTTTTTAATTAATCCACTTAATTTAAATTATGACTTAAAAAGTTTAAGAACAGCTTTGTCAAAAATAAACGTCGTGGTTAGTACAGGCTATATTGTTTTACATTGCAATAAGTCTTTAGATAAAAAATATGTTCGATGGTTACTTCATGAATTTGATGTATCTCATATGAAAACATTGGGGGCTGGTGTAAGGCAAACTGTTAACTTTTCAGATATTGCTAATTGTTATTTTTATTTACCTACTAATATAGAACAAAAAAAGATAGGTGAGTTTTTAGATAATGAAACTGCAAAAATTGACACCCTCATTGCCAAACAAGAAAAACTAATTGAACTGCTGAAAGAAAAACGTCAAGCAGTTATTAGTCATGCGGTAACTAAAGGTTTAAATCTGAATGCACCGATGAAAGATTCAGGTGTGGAATGGTTAGGGGAAGTGCCTGAGCATTGGAAAATTTTTAACATTCAGAGAATTTTAAACTTTATAGAACAGGGTAGTAGTCCTGTTGCCCAAAACCAAACACCGCAGGATGATGAATATGGTGTTTTGAAGATTAGTGCAGTAAAAAAAGGTAAATTTTTTCCTAATGAGTCGAAGACCCTCGATTATAAAAGTCAGTTAGAAACTAAATACATTGTTCATTTGGGAGATTTACTTGTAACACGTGCAAATACACCTCAATTAGTTGCCGATGCATGTGTTGTTAATACAGAGCCTACATCGCCAACAATGATGTGTGATCTGATTTATCGTTTAAATACCATATCTGATATAAAGAAGGAATTTTTGTGTTATTGGCTATTATCAAACAGTGGTAGAACACAAATTGAGTTAGATGCGAGAGGCTCCAGTATGACAATGGCTAAGGTATCGCAAAGTCATATTAAGGCCTGGAAAGTAGTTCTACCACCTTTAAAAGAACAAAATGATATTGTGATTTATTTAGACTACAAATTAAAAGAAATTGATAGGTTAATTGATAAATCTATGGTCACAATTAAACTGATTCAAGAACGCCGAACAGCCCTTATCTCAGCAGCCGTGACTGGCAAAGTTGATGTTCGTAATTGGCAAAATCCAAATAAAAATAATAATCAAGATAACATGGAGTTAAGCGCATGATGCTCTCCACTCATCCTATACAAAACTGGTCGCAAATGCGAACAAAAAGCCATTGCATAAAAACGCATAAAATTGCACAATATGCCCAACAACACCCGACAAGGCTAGGCAAGCAATTGCATCCTCAAACTGTCGGGTTACTTTTTTCTGCTGTACCAAAATATAATAATAGCTCTACATACACGCAATTACCTCAATATGCAGGTAATGCTGTATGAAACCATTTAATAAACTGCCTAAAACATTTTCCGAGCAACTGGAGATTTTAAAATCTCGTGGTATGGTCGTTTCTGATGAACAAAAAGCAATTTTCCACTTAGCCCAAGTCAATTACTACCGTTTGGGTGCTTATTGGCTACCCTTTGAACAGACCCATTCACCCCACTGTTTTCAAGAAAACACGCATTTTGAACAAGTGTGGGAAATTTATGTTTTTGACCGTGAACTCAGACTATTGGTACTCGATGCAATCGAACGGATTGAAGTAGCAATTCGTACCCAATTTGCCTATGAGCTTGCCCATAAGCATGGCGCACATGCATTTATGCATCCGCAATATTTTAAACCGCTGCGTAGATGGGAGAAATTATTAGAGTCGTTAGAGGGCGAAATAGACCGAGCTGATGAAGTGTTTATCGAGCATTATCAACGTACTTATGATGATCCAGAGCTACCACCGATTTGGGCAACTTGTGAAGTGATGAGTTTTGGTCAGCTTTCCAAATGGTATCAGTCACTTGCTCCCAAACAAACACGTACAGCAATTTCGAGTCACTTTGATTGCGATGAAAAGCAATTTGAAGGTTTATTACAGCATCTCGTATATTTGCGAAATACTTGTGCACATCACTCGCGGCTATGGAATCGTAAATTTACCAAAACCATTGCGAAACCTCGAAATAAACCTTTGGGCTTAGCGCAGCAGTGCAATTTTGATCAAAAGACCTCGGCAGATCGTAAACTTTATAATAGCTTGGTTTTTCTACTGTACTTTATGGATAAAATTACGCTACAACATACATGGCGGCAGCGTTTGATAGACCTTTTGTTGTCGCATAACAACATATCAAAAGCATTTATGGGCTTTCCTGAAGATTGGCAAAGTTATCCAATCTGGCAGATAAAATAATAGAAAAGATATTTAGAATTTAAAGGGGTGATGGGAAAAATGAGATCGGATGTAACGTTAGAAACGGTTTTCCAACAAGACATTATTACGCAAATGCAAAGCCACGGTTGGCAGGTCGGTTCACCGCAAGGCTATCACCGTGAAAAAGCCTTATATGAACAAGATGTTCTGGATTTTGTACAAAAGACTCAAGACAAAGAATGGCAGAAATTTAAAAGCATTTTCCCCAATGATACTGAACGCCATTTTTTAGATACTGTGGTGGCGCAGCTTAAAAAGGCGGATATTAATGCCACCGATATTGAATCTCGTAGTTATGGTACGTTGGGTGTATTACGTCATGGGCTAAAAACCCGTGGTACACGTTTTTCATTTTGCCAGTTTAAACCTGAACATGGTCTAAACCCTGAACTAAATGAAATCTATAAACAGAATATTTGTCGTGTCGTACCTGAGTTGGTGTATAGCCCATACGCCAACAAAGCCGAACTCGAAGCAACAGGTAAACAAGCCAAAAAATGGCGCATTGATTTAGTCCTGTTTATTAATGGCTTTCCTGTGGCAACGCTAGAACTCAAGTCAGAGTTTAAACAAGCCGTACAAAATGCCATGGCACAGTACAAAAAAACACGCCTGCCCAAAGACCCTAAAACTAATAAGCCAGAACCGTTATTGACTTTTAAACGTGGCGCATTGGTACATTTTGCGGTGAGCCAGTATGAAGTCTATATGGCAACCCATCTCAATGGCGACAATACCTATTTCTTGCCATTTAACAAAGGTACTAAAGAACAGGGTGCAGGCAATGATGTCCCTGAAGATGTGAATGAATACGCCACAGGTTATTTGTGGAATGAAGTTCTAACCCCAGACAGCTTACTGAATATTATTGGTAATTTTATTCACTTACAGATTGAAGAAAAAGAGGATTGGGAAGGGCGTAAATATAAAAAAGAAAGCCTGATTTTCCCACGTTATCACCAATGGAAAGTGGTGACCAAATTGGTTGAAGACTCTTTGGCAGAAGGAACGGGACAAAAATATCTGATTCAACACAGTGCGGGTTCAGGTAAGTCCAATTCAATTGCATGGACAGCACATCAACTATCTAGCCTATACGATGCCAACAATAACAAGATGTTTGATTCGGTTATTGTAGTGACAGATCGAACCATTCTGGATGCGCAACTACAAGATACGATTTATCAGTTTGAACATGCTAATGGTGTGGTCGGACGAATTAATAATAAAGAGGGCGATGGTTCTAAATCTGAAAAATTGGCAAAAGCATTGGAAATGGCACAGCCGATTATTATTGTCACCATTCAGACTTTTCCTCATGTACTTAAAGCAATTGAAAACAGTACCAGCTTAAAAGAGCGTAAATATGCGGTAATTGCGGATGAAGCACATTCTTCGCAAAGTGGCTCAACTGCACGACAGCTCAAAGAAACGCTGATGCTTGAGGAGCGTGATGAAGATGATCAACTTACATCGGAAGATATACTAGATGCGGTCATGGCTTCACGTAAAGGCAGCCAGAATTTAAGTTTCTACGCCTTTACGGCAACCCCAAAAGATAAGACATTACAACTGTTTGGTCGTTTGCCGAATCCTGAACTACCTCCATCCAAGACCAATAAGCCTGAAGCCTATCATGTCTATTCAATGCGCCAAGCGATTGAAGAAGGTTTTATTTTGGATGTCTTAAAAAATTATACCAACTATAAAGTGATTTATAAGCTTAAACAGAAGATTGAGGAAAAAGATGATCAGGTCGATGCCAAAAAAGCCAAGATTAAGCTCAATCAATGGGTGCGACTGCATGACCACAATATCTCGCAAAAAGTGCGTGTAATTATTGAGCATTTTAAAAAGAATGTGATGGGCTTATTAGGTGGTCAAGCTAAAGCCATGGTCGTTACCAGTTCACGAAAAGAAGCGGTACGCTATAAGCAGGCTTTTGATAAATATGTGGCAGAACAGAAATATGCCAATATCCAAGCAATGGTAGCATTTTCAGGTGAAGTCGAATTTGCTGATCATGATGCAGACAGCAGCCATTTGGTCGGGCAGAAGTTTACTGAAAGTAATATGAATCCAAACTTGAAAGGGCGTGAAATGCGTAAGGCATTTGATAGCGATGACTTTCAAGTGATGATCGTTGCCAATAAATTTCAAACAGGTTTCGACCAACCAAAATTGTGTGCTATGTACGTCGATAAAAAACTCGGTGGTGTTGAGTGCGTGCAAACCTTATCGCGTTTAAACCGAACTTATCCTGGCAAAGCAGAATCAGGCACATTTGTTCTAGATTTCTTTAACGAACCACAAGAAATCTTGGATGCATTCCAGCCTTACTACCAAACAGCTGAACTGGCAGATGTTTCTAATCCTGATATTGTCTATGACCTTGCTGAAAAGTTGAAAGCTGCACGCATTTTTCTCATGACTGAAGTCGAGCAATTTGTTGATGCTTTCTATAGCAAAAATAAATCTAATGCAGTACTTGCCAATATCTGTAAACCAGCGATGCAACGTTGGCAGCAACGCTATTCTCAAGCAATCAATGATTATGACGTGACCAAGAATCGTTTGGAAATTACCAAACGAACAGGTGAGCCTGTGTTGATTGCAAATGCTGAAAATGAATTTGCAGAAGCGAAAAAGGCACGTGATGCACTAGAAATCTTTAAAAAGGATTTAGGTAGTTTTAGTCGTTTTTATGAGTTTATGTCACAAATTGTGGAATATGATGATAAAGAACTCGAAAAAATCAGTTTGTTCGCCCGTACTTTGCGGCCGTTATTACGTGAGCAAGCGGCAGATGAAGATGTGATTGATTTGAGTAATGTAGCAATGAGTCATTATAGGCTCTCTAAAATCCGTCAACAGGATATTCAACTTAAAGCGGATAGTACTGAACATAAATTAGAACCAGCCAATGATCTCGGTTCGGCAAAAGCAAAAAATAAACAAGAGGATTTTTTATCGGTCATCTTACAGCGTGTAAATGATGTTTTTATTACCGATAAGCTGACAGATCAGGACATGATTAATTATGTCTACACCGTGGCAGACAAGATGTCTGAAAACACCAAAATGATGAAGCAGATTCAAAACAATACCCGTGAACAAGCGATGTTGGGGGAGTTTGATAGTGCTTTAGATGATGCGGTACTTGATAGTAATACTGCGCATACTGAACAAATGACACAGCTGATGAGTGATCCAGCCAAAATGAAGCAGTTTGCCAATATTATTTATGATGTGTTAGTAAGCCAGCAAAAAACAAGATGATAATAGATAAAGCATAAGGTTATTTAATTCATGGAATTAGAAGAGTTTAAGCAAAAATTTAATTTGCCTCGTATTAGTGAGTATGTTGCACTTTTATCTCAAGAACAAAAAAAATGGTTTTGGGAGTTGTTATCGGAAATTAAGCAAGTATTTCCTGAAATAGATATTTATCATGCAGGTTCATCTAAATATGGATATTTAGGGTTTGGAAGAAAGAAGATTCAAGCGAAGAGAGTTGAAGATTTCTTATTTGTACTTCATTTGGAAAAGAATGGAAATTTTATACTGTACATTACAGATCAAACATATAGATTATTACATGTTGATGAGGATGTCCTACCACAAGGATATGATCAATCTGTACAAAAAGAATTAAATTTGAAGGACTGGCTAGATCAGGTAAAGACATTCACTGAGGAGTTAGACTTAGATTATTCAGGTGAAGATTTATACCCTGTAAATTATGAAGTAGAAGACTATTTTACAACTTTAGAAGCTTACAATTTTTTAAAAACAAAATATCAGAAAACTAAGGAAGCAACCAAGAAAATAGTTGGATTTAGAAATAATTCTAATAGAGAGTTAGCTTTGATTTTAGAAAATTCTAAACCTTCTTTGTTTTTAGGTGTAGACCCAGAAGACAACCAATACTTTCAATTTAAGTTTATTGATAATAATTCGAAAATATTCGGTAAATATGATGAAAACGAAGGGCGTCATGATGGTTTAAAATCCCATGCCACTAGCTTGTCTAAAGGTAATAAAGCTTATTATATTGAGATAAACAGTCTAAGCGATTTAGAAAAATTTTGTGAATGGTATGAATTGGATACACACCAATCAATAGATAACAGTAATTCAAAGGTAAATAAAGAAATGTCGAATAAGATATTACAACCATTAAATCGTATCTTGTTTGGTGCTGCTGGGACTGGGAAAACTTTTAATACAATCAATCATGCACTTTCGATTATTGAAGATAAGTCCCTACAAGATTTGGAAAAAGAAGAGCGTGAATATCTAAAAAATAGATTTGATGAGTATAAGAATAAAGGACAGATTAAGTTTGTAACTTTTCATCAGAGTTTTAGTTACGAGGATTTTGTAGAGGGCATTCGAGCTGAAACAGTAGAAGATAATGAGGGTAAAAAAAATATCGAATATCCTGTAGTTTCTGGGGTATTTAAATCGTTGTGTGATACTGCTCAATCAAAAGTAATTTTAGAAAGCCAAAAGAACAATTTTGATCCTAGTGCAAATGAAATATGGAAAATGTCTTTAGGAAGAGCAGGAGAGGATGAGGATATCTTCGATTACTGCGTCAAAAATCATTGTGTACTTCTTGGATGGGGAGATGACATAAACTTTTCTGGTGCTACTAACCGTAAGCAAGTTGAAGAGATTATGGATGAAAATGGTTATGAGGATTATCGTAAAAAATATCCTTCAGCTTCAAGATTTGTAAATGATTTTAAAAACAAAACAAAAGTTGGTGACTTAATCATCATTTCTGATGGGAACTATAAATTCAGAGCTATTGGTGAAATAAGTGGTAATTATGAACTATTACCTGATAGTGATGATGCACCTAGATACGTTCAAAAGAAATCAGTTAAATGGCTTAAATTGTTCAAACCGAGCCTAAATGTAGAACAACTATTTGATAAAGTTCTTTCGCAACAAACAATTTACAACTTGGCGAATGCAATAAATCTTACCAAACTTAAAAATCTTTTAGATAGTCACCAAAAGGAAGACAATGATAAGAAGTTCGTGCTGATCATCGACGAAATCAACAGAGGTAATATTTCTCGTATTTTTGGTGAACTCATTACCTTAATTGAAGAGTCGAAGCGTCAGGGGGCAGAAGAACAGCTATCTGTTACATTGCCATATTCTAAATATGAGCTTACTGTTCCAAACAATCTGTACCTTATTGGTACGATGAACTCTTCTGACCGCTCTTTAACAGGTTTAGATATTGCTTTACGTCGTCGATTCACTTTTATTGAGATGCCACCTCAACCAAATCTATTGAAAGATGTGAGTGTTGAGGGTGTAGATATTGAACGATTATTAACAGTCATCAACCAACGAATCGAAATCTTAATTGATCGAGATCATTGTATTGGTCACGCTAACTTTATGGTTTTGAAAGAACAACCGACACTTGAAAATTTAGCCCATATTTTTAAGCAAAAAATTATCCCTCAGCTTCAGGAGTATTTCTTTGATGACTGGGCAAAGATCAATTTAGTTTTAAATGGTAATGGAATGCTTAAGCCAAAACCTGTAGAAAAATCAGCAATATTTCCGAATGTAGATTCTGAAGATTTAGGTTACTTTGAAGATAAAAAAACTTGGGAGTTGGTCCCGACATCATTCACGTCTATTGAAAGTTTTGCAAAGATTATTCAGTATTGATAGGGGCAAATATGTCTGATCTGATAACCGTCAGAGAATATGCATATCTTAGTGTTGCATATACTGGATGCCCTGAATCAACGATAGACCATGCTTATATTTCTGCGTCTGCTTTTGATCATTTATGTGAACTCTCAGCATCATTTTCCCGACATGGTGCAAAGGTATTTGAATTAGCTGGGCGTAGGAAACTCAGATTAGATCAATATGTCGGAGTTATCGAAACCAAATGTGGTACGCGTATTGAAATATTACCGAAGCATGTTGATATAGAGCTTAGTGAATCTATTGAAACGGTGATTGCAAAAGAACGTGAGCTTTTAAAAAAGATGCTTAGGGTATCTTTGCATTTACCATATCGGGATGCTGGGGAGGCAAATTTAAGCCGTTTTAAACAGCCTATACATGAGTGGATCATAGATCAGTTTCTTTGTAATTTTGAAAAACTAATTCAACGCGGTTTACGCTTTGATTATCAACGTGTGCAAGAAGAGCAAAAGTACTTGAGAGGGCAATTACAGCATGTGAAACATATGCGGCAATCCCCAGCAAGAATGCATATTTTCCCGATTGAGCACGACATCTATGAAGTTGATCGCCCTGAAAATAGGTTAATTAAAACAGCCTTAGAAGTAGTCTGTAAAAAAACACGAAGTTCTAAAAATTGGAAACTTGCTCAAGAACTTCGCTTAATGACTGGAGAAATTCCAAAGAGTCAAAATATTGCTCAAGATTTTAAACAGTGGCAGTCAGGGCGTTTACTCGTACTATATGCAGATATAAAACCTTGGACTGAGCTGATTTTAAGTGAATATATGCCTGTATCTACTCAAGGTGGTTGGCGTGGAATGAGCCTATTGTTCCCAATGGAAAGATTGTTTGAGCATTATGTCGCTTATCATTTACGTCGAAATTTAAAAAGTTGGGAAATTAAGACCCAATTGTCTAGTCAATATATTTGTCTACATGAAGATAAGCCTATTTTTAAACTTCGGCCAGATATTCATATTCAGCATAAGCAAACGAAGCAGAAGATTATTTTAGATACTAAGTGGAAGTTATTAGATCAGAATAAACGAGGTGAGCGTTTCGGCTTCAAGGATAGCGATATTCAGCAAATGTTCGCTTATAGTTATTATTATTTAGAACATACGAGTGAAGTCATTTTAATTTATCCTCAATATTCGAATAAATTTAATAATGAACTATGTTTTAAGTTTAATGTGCAAAGCGACAAAGCATTTTTGAGAGCGATTCCTTATGATTTAGAAAATCCAGAAAAAATAATGGCCTACATTTCTGATCGTGGTTGATAAGGAGTAATAAATTTTTGGGGGTTAAGAGCTAATATCTTAGGGGCTTAGGAAGTTAAGCATATTAAAAAGTATGGTAACTTCCTTATATGAAAGCAAAAAATAGATACTATTCCCGTTCAAGAATCGCAGAAGCAAAATTCAGGCAAATCATTCGCTTTTTTGCCATGGATTTTACTGCATCTGATACCGCTAAACTTACCAATATTTCTGTTCGCTCCATCAATACAATTTATATCAAATTGCGTAAAAAGATTGCTGTCCAATGTGAAGAAATATCTCCCTTCAATGGCATTGTTGAACTGGATGAATCTTACTTTGGTGCTCGTCGTGTTCGTGGTAAGCGAGGTCGTGGGGCATCAGGAAAAACCATTGTATTTGGGTTGCTCAAACGGGATGGAAATGTGTACACGGAAATTGTACCAGATTGCTCAAAAGCTACGCTGCAAGGGATTATCCGTGGGCATATAGAACTTGATTCAGTCATCAATACAGATGGATGGAGGGGGTATGATGGTTTAGTTGATATTGGCTTTGACAAGCACTTAAGAGTAAATCACGGTGACAATGAATTTGCTTGTGGGGAACGTCATATTAACGGTATAGAATCCTTTTGGGGCTATGCGAAAAAGCGGCTCAGTAAATTTAATGGAATTGACAAGAAGATGTTTTATTTGCATCTTAAAGAAACGGAATATCGTTTCAATCATCGCCATGGTAATTTATACCTCGATTTGCTTAAAATACTCCGTAACAACCCTCTTTAACTTCCTAAGCCCCTATCTTATATTAAACAGTAATTTAGTTTTGAGATAAATACTAGGTTGGAGTTTAAGTAGCGACAATTACAAGCTTATCACGATTGAATCGCTGTATTTTTAATATCATCACAATAATTCGCCCAAGCCTGCATCATTTCAGTACGCTTGTCTAAGTGCTTGGTACGATTATAAGCTGTACCGTGCATATCTCTGACTTTATGAGCTAGTTGTTGCTCAATCCATTCAACAGGGTATTCAAGTACTTCTTCCAAAATAGTCCTAGCTGATGCTCGAAAACCATGTCCGCATGCTTCTTCTGATGTATAGCCTAAGCGACGTAAAGCCTGATTAATTGTATTCTCAGACATTGGACGTTCCCACGAGGTTAGAGCAGGAAAAACATACTCACTATTTGCCTGAGTAATTTCGGCAAGCTCTTTAAGCATTTGAATGACTTGAGCGGATAAAGGAACAATGTGAGATACACCTGTTTTTTTCTTGGTTTTAGGTGGAGTATATTCCCATCGCCCTTTCTCTAAGTCGATATCAGCCCATTTTGCATGACGTAATTCGCCTGGGCGAACGAAGACCAAGGGGGCAATGCGTAAAGCATATTGAGTGATGATTGAACCATCATAATGATCTAAGTCATTTAGGAGTTTTGCGAATTGATCTGGATTAGTGATCGCAGCCATGTGTTTGGTTTCAGGTACAGTCAAAACACCTCTTAAATCCTGTGTAACATCTCGTTCGCATAGCCCGAGAGAAACAGCATAGCGAAAAATTTGACCACATTTAGTTTTTACTTTCTTTGCGGTTTCATGCTTGCCTTCTTTTTCATAAATACGGCATATCTTTAAAATATCCATTGGCTTTAACTCATGGATAGGCACTTTACCAATACGCTTAAAGATGACATCAAATAACCGTTGCTGTCCTTTAACTGTAGCTTCAGCAAAATTCTGTTTTGTTGCCCATTCTTGAGCTATGATTGAGAAGGTATTCTTATTTGCATTTAGTATCTCATTCTCAACTCTTAGCTTCTCTACTTGAGGGTCTATATTTTGGGCAAGTAAAGTACGTGCTTCATCACGTCGTTGTCTAGCTTCTGCCAGACTAATGATAGGGTAGTTACCAAAGCTTATAGAATTACGTTTTTTTGTATAAGGGCGAGCATAGTCAAAACGCCAAAACTTCTCTCCATTCTTGGTAATCATTAAAAATAAGCCTTTCCCATCTGACAGTTTTTGTATGTTCTCAGGATCAGCTTTAGTCTTTTTGATTTTAGTATCAGTAAGGGGCACAACAACTTTTGGCATTTTTGCGGTATTAGTTAATACGGTAAGATGAGTTTACCGTATAAGTTACCGTAAAGGAACTTAGATCTTTGTAGACTAATAGAGACAAACATTACTTATGTTTTTAATAATATATTGATATTTATATATTTATTTATTTTGAATATTCTATTAAATACAAAAATAGACAGTGAAATGGTGCGCTCAGCGGGACTCGAACCCACGTCGGTCGCTTAGGAGGCAACTGCTCTATCCAGTTAAGCTATAAGCGCATAATTTTATGATTATAAACAAAAAAGTGATTGCCTAAGCAACCACTTTTTGATGAATTTGATCAGATATTTAGTCTTTAGCTTTAAGCTTTAAAGCTTTATATAGCACAAACATTAATACAATCCAGATCGGAATCATCAGCACAGATTCTTTGAAACCTTGTTGCCACATGATGTACAGCACGACTGCAATGAAAACTAAGACTAAGTAGTTACTGATTGGTGACCATAACGCAGGGAAACTGGTTTTTAAATTCTTTTGCTTCACCATCGCTTTGAATTTTAAATGAGTTAAGCTGATCATTGCCCAGTTAAGCACTAGAGCACCAACCACCACATACATCAAATGACCTAAGGCATCTTCTGGAACAAAATAGTTCAACAGTACGCAACCAAAAATCAATAAAGCAGATAATAAAACAGCAGGAATCGGGACACCTTGTTTATTTACTTTAGCGAAAACTTTAGGCGCATTTCCTTGTTGTGCTAAACCGAAAAGCATACGGCTATTGGCAAACATACCGCTGTTATATACAGATAAAGCCGCTGTTAAGATAATAAAGTTAAGTAAATGAGCTGCCCAACCAATTCCCATTTGACTAAAAATCATCACAAATGGGCTCTTGTCTAAACCACCTAAATCAAGTTGGTTCCAAGGCACAAGTGATAATAGGATTGTTAAAGAGCCAATATAGAAAACTAAAATACGTACTACAACTTGGTTAATCGCTTTAGGTATTGTTTTCTTTGGCTCATTGGCTTCTGCCGCAGCCATACCAATCAATTCGATTCCGCCAAAGGCAAACATAATAAAGGCAAGCATATAGAACAAACCATCGAAACCATTTGGGAAAAATCCACCATGTGTCCAAAGGTTGCTAAACGATGCGGTTGAGTTTGCATCAGCAGTGAAAAGCAAGAATAAACCAAATAAAATCATGGCCACAACAGCTGTGACTTTAATGATAGCTAACCAAAACTCTGATTCACCATAGAATTTAACGTTAGTTAGATTAATTGCCGTAATAATCACAAAGAAAAATAACACTGATTGCCAAGCCGCAATATGAGGCCACCAGTAGTTAATGTATTTTGCAACCGCAGTCAGTTCACTCATCGCAACAAGGATATATAGTACCCAATAATTCCAACCTGATAAGAATCCTGGAAACTTCCCCCAATATTGATAAGCAAAATGACTAAATGAACCCGCGACAGGTTCTTCGACAATCATTTCACCGAGTTGACGCATGATGAGAAATGCAATTAGACCGCCAATTGCATAACCTAAAATAATGGATGGTCCAGCAGACTGGATGACTTGTGCAGAACCTAAAAATAAGCCCGTACCAATAGCTCCACCCATCGCGATGAGCTGAATATGGCGGTTTTTAAGTCCACGCTGAAGTTGAGAGGAATCGTTGTTCAAAGGACTGAGCTCGACGAGGAATAATTCGAATATTCTAATAGATTGCAAAGTTTTAGCCTAGTAAAAGTACAGCTTGGCTATGACTGGAAAGTAGTTTTTAAAAGTTATTTAAAATCCTATATTTGAACGAATAGTAAACTATATGGTGGTGGTATTTTAGACATTTAAATCAGACTTTTGTTTTTTAAACAGCAGTTGTTTATTTTCATGCCATTGTTAAGTTATTCAACTTTACTCAATATACACGATGTGCTTTATCTATTCCGTTTTGCTTTAATCGTATAGTCGTATGGCATTTCAGATGACTCTACGATACTTTAAGCTCACATTCACTTGCACTAAGAACATGATAAAAGGATGAAATTGACATGAGTTCAGTACCACAAATTAAAGTCCCTGCAACCTACATGCGTGGTGGCACGAGTAAAGGTGTCTTTTTCAATCTCAATGATTTACCTGAAGCCGCACAAGTTGCTGGAAAAGCACGTGACTTGCTCTTGCTACGTGTCATAGGAAGTCCAGATCCTTATGGTAAACAAATTGATGGTATGGGCGGTGCAACTTCAAGTACCAGTAAAACAGTGATCTTGGCAAAAAGTGCAGAGCCAGAGCACGATGTTGACTATTTATTTGGACAAGTTTCTATTGATCAAGCTTTCGTAGATTGGAGTGGTAACTGTGGCAACTTGACTGCAGCAGTCGGTTCATTTGCTATTTCTAATGGTTTGGTCGATGCAGATCGTATTCCTGAAAATGGGATTTGTACGGTACGCATCTGGCAAAAGAATATTCAAAAAACCATTATTGCACACGTCCCAGTAACCAATGGTCAGGTTCAAGAAACAGGTGATTTTGAATTAGATGGAGTGACTTTCCCTGCAGCAGAAGTTCAAATTGAATTTTTAGACCCCGCTGATGATGGCGAAGAGGGTGGGGATATGTTTCCTACAGGAAATGTTGTTGATCAATTGGTTGTGCCTGATGTTGGAACATTCCAAGCGACATTTATTAATGCAGGCATTCCAACGATTTTCTTGAATGCTGAAGATATTGGCTATCAAGGAACAGAATTACAAGATCGTATTAATGGGGATGCCGCAGCCTTAGCGCGTTTTGAAAAAATTCGCGCACATGGTGCAGTTCATATGGGTTTGATCAAAGATATTTCAGAAGCAGCAGCACGTCAGCATACGCCTAAAATCGCTTTTGTTTCAGAACCTAAAAGCTATACTTCTTCAAGTGGAAAAACTGTTGAAGTAACAGATGTTGATTTATTGGTACGTGCATTGTCTATGGGTAAGTTACATCACGCCATGATGGGTACAGCAGCCGTGGCGATTGGAACGGCAGCAGCCATTCCGGGTACTTTAGTGAATTTAGCAGCAGGGGGGGGCGAACGTGAAGCAGTTCGTTTTGGTCATCCATCTGGCACTTTGCGTGTCGGTGCTCAAGCCGAGTTAATTGATGGGAAGTGGGCTGTGAAGAAAGCAATCATGAGTCGTAGTGCACGTGTTTTGATGGAAGGTTGGGTTCGTGTACCAGGTGATACTTTCTAAATGCTAATTTAATCCCGTGAATAAAGCCTTCATTTGAAGGCTTTATTATTTTGAAGTTATTCAAAACACAAAAACAATTTCTCTAAATAAATAATGTTATGATGTTGTCATTCTGACAAGTTTTTGCCAGTTGACCCTTTCATTAAAATTTCCCGAGGCAATCGTGTCATCTATTTCTCAAGTTAATGCGGATGTTCTACAACAAGCCCAACAACGTATTCAACAAGATTTATTGACAGCATTGGCTGCATTTTCCATTCCAGAACCTTTAAAGTCAGCGGTTCATCATGCGGTGATGTTGGGGGGGAAACGTGTCCGTCCAGCGTTATGCTACGCAGCAGCTTCGTTACAGTCGAACCACAATTTTTCGGCGGCACGTCGTGCTGCTGTTGCGGTTGAGTTAATTCACTGTTATTCGTTGGCGCATGATGATTTGCCATGTATGGACAATGATTTGCTTCGCCGTGGTCAGCCAACATGTCATGTCGCATTTGGTGAGAATACAGCATTATTGGCAGGCGATATTTTGCAGTCAATGGCATTTGAGATTTTGGGAAGCCGTTTGTTTGATGAACAGGGACAGGGCACAGATGCAGCAGTTGTCTTGAAACAAATGCAGATTTTAGCGACAGCCAGTTCGAGAATGGTAAGTGGTCAGGTCTTGGATTTGCAGGCTGAAGGCAAACAAGTCGATCAAACTGAATTAGAAAATATTCACCGTAATAAAACGGGTGCGTTGATTCAAGCCGCGATTATGATGGGTGCTGTGACCATCTTTAATGGGACAGATCAAGCAATTCCTAAATTGCGTCAATTTGGGCAAACCATTGGTTTAGCTTTTCAAGTACAAGATGACATTCTTGATGTTACCGCGAGCACTGAAATTTTAGGTAAAACTGCGGGTAAAGACGAGCAAGTACAAAAATCTACTTATCCCGCCTTGATGGGTTTGCAACAGGCTCAAGCTTATGCCCAAAATTTACATGATCAAGCCTTTGAAGCATTGGCATATTTTGGCGATGATGCCAAAGAATTAGTTGAGATTTCACAATTCTTGTTAGCACGTCAAAGTTAATCTAAGCTAGGACTGTATACCCATAAAAATGAAATAGGATACGGTTTATGAATGAAGATCAACTAGAACAATTGGCACTGGAGTATGGACAAAAACTTGCTTTTTCGATCCAGTCACAACCTTTTGGCCCAGATTGTGAAGTATTTAAAATTTTTGACAAGATGTTTATGTTGATTGGTTCTTACTCAGGAAAATTGATCATCACTGTAAAATGTAAGCCTGAAAAAAGTCTAGAATATCAAGAACTCTATGCCTCAATTTCAGCGGGTTATCATATGAATAAAAAGCATTGGATTTCGATTGCCAGTAATTCAGATATCACAGCTGATTTAGTTCAGGATCTCATTCAAGATTCTTATGATTTGATCGTAAAACAGCGACCAGTCAAAGATCGAAAATTGATTAATCAATAATTTTTTTGAAATCATGAATTTAAGTACAGTTATACTCAACTCTTTATTCGCTCTTTTGATTTCTTTTTAAAATTGATAACCCAAAAAATAAATTGGAAGATAAATAAGGTACATAAAACTTTGATCGCAATTGGATCGAAAAAATAATTTAATAGCCAACTGATTATTAAAAATATAATTTGGAAAAAGGGAATAGCTGGAAAAATGGTAACAAATGCATTTGGTTTGTCACCATTTTTCATATGACAAGTATTACGAGACTGTATTTCTGAGGATAAAATTTGCCCACAATAAATGAAACTTAGGATTAAACCTATAATATAAATCATGAGCTTAAAATTTTTATGTGATCAAATGTGCTACTACAAACAGTAACACATTTGAGTTATTAAAATTAATGTTTCCCCATAATTCCACGGATAGCATTAAGTACATCCGATGGGAGTACCACAGTTTTTGCATTGCTTGATTTAGATAGATCCTGCATTGCTTTCACATATTGCTCACCCAATAAATAAGCAACAGGAATTTCTTTATCACCTACAGCAGTGGTGATCATTTCAATCGCACGTTGTGAAGATTCAGCAAGGACTACCTGAGCTTCTGCATCACGACGGGAAGCTTCTAAACGACCATCCGCCTCTAAAATTGCAGCTTGTTTTTCACCATCTGCTTTCGTCACCGTTGCACGACGTTGACGTTCAGCCGCTGCTTGTGCTTCCATCGCAGCTTGCATGGTGTGAGATGGTTGAATATCTTGAATTTCAACTGTTTTAAGGGTGATGCCCCAATCTGAAATATCATCAGAAATGGCAGCTTTTAATTTTGCCTTAATGTGGTCACGAGATGATAAAGCATCATCTAAATCCATTTCGCCGACGATCGAACGTAATGAAGTTTGCACTAGGTTTTGAATCGCCCATGTATAATTTTCAATTCCATACACGGCTTTTTCTGGAGTTGTTAGATTGATATAAGCGACTGCATTCATTACTAAAACAGCATTGTCTCGAGTAATCACTTCTTGTGATGGAATATCTAACACAATATCTTTCGTTGTAATTTTATACGCCACTTCATCGATATAAGGAATAACAAAGTTCAGACCTGGGTTTAGGGTGGTATGGTATTTACCTAGACGTTGCACAATCCATTTATACCCTTGAGGAACAATACGTACCCCTTTAAAAATAGTTGTGCCAATAAAAGCTAAAAGTGCTAAGACAACAATAGTACCGACAGGCATTGGAAACCCTCTTTATGTTTATGAGTTGCTATGTGGTTGAACGACTAAATCATTACCTAAAATATCAATTACTCGGACACGATCACCAACTTGTATTGGAGCTGTAGAACGGCAATTCCATTCATCAGAACCTAAAATAGGCATGGGAAAACGTACAACGATTTGTCCATGATCAAGTCCAGTTTTAATCACCATACCCACTTGACCTATTGTTGATTCACGCGCTAGACCTGCTTTAGTTTTATCAATTGAAAGTGGTTTGATAAACTTGAACCAAAGAATCGTACATAAAATGGATAAAATTCCCCATGTGACCACTTGGGTGGTAAAGCCCATCATTGGGAAAAGCCATAATAAAATGCAGACCATAATTGCGGCTACGCCAAACCATAACGCAGCAAAAGCGGTCAAAATCAACTCTGAAAGGATCAGCAAAATTCCTAATACAAACCAGTGCCAAGGTTCAACTACAAATTCCATAGATTTGCTCGCATCATTAAACTGAGTTAGGTGAAAAAACATTCACTTTGGCACTTTAGCAGATCATTATGTTTATGAATATACAAAGATTGTTTTTTTAGATATTGGGGCTGATGATTATTATAAAATTGCAGCAACCCCCTGAAGGTAATGATTAGAATTTAGCTTTTGGTGCAGGTTTGAATGCAGCAGGAGATTTCTTAAACGTTGCAATTGCATTTTGGATTGATGTGATTTTCGCTTGGGCCGATTTTTCACCTTCTAAAATTGCTTGATTACTCGATTTCAGATCAAGTACACCCAAATGACCGACTTTCGGTTGAATTACAACACTTGCTTGGCTCAATTCTTCATTAATACTTTGTTGCCCCATAATATTAATGGTCTGATCCAATAAACCCCACATGCTTAATGGTTTATCACCTGTTGGACGCGCAGATATATCGACTGCAATCACAATATCAGCACCCATATCTTTGGCAGTTTTGACAGGAATTGGACTGACTAAACCACCATCTACATATTTCGTATTCCCAATCACCGCAGGGACAAAGACATTGGGAATACTGCAAGAGGCCCGTACGGCTTGACCTGCATTTCCTTTAATAAACTCAGCTTTTTTACCATTGTCTAAACGAGTGGCGACCGCAGCAAAGCGAATTGGAAATTTTTCAATGGGTTTGTTACCAACTTGAGTATTGACATAGTTTTGCAGTTTTTGCCCAAGGATAATGCCTTGACTATTGATGGTAAGATCACGCAAATCAGATTCTTGAAGTTTTAATGCGAGATTTTGCATTTGATAAGGGGTTTGCCCACTTGCATAAATACTTCCAACAAAGCTACCCGCACTTGTTCCAGTGACAATCTTAGCTTTAATGCCATGAGATTCTAAAACTTTAATGACACCAATATGCGCAAAGCCTTTTGCACCACCTCCACCTAAAGCCAAAGCGATAACAGGTTCACGAGCTTTAATCGAAGTTGTAGGGGGAGCATTTTTTACAGTTTGATCACAACCAAATAAAGCTAAGCTGAATAAAGCCAAGCAAGACAGTCGAGCAATTTTCATATGAAGTGGAGATAAAATAGACAAAAAGATGGGCACATCAGAGCAGATTTACCCCCAATTTTCTAGTCCTTTTTCACAAGTTTTTGTAATGGTTCTGCTAGCCAAGCAGGATTCTTTGGAGAAAAATGACCAACATAACGCTGCATAATCTGTTCAAGGTCATTTTGATAGTGACCTGTTGGTGTAAATGCTCCTAAGCTATAAATGGTTTTGCGATCGTAGTCGAAAGCAAACATCACAATGGGTATTCCTGCTGCATGAGCTATATGATAAAAACCACTTTTTATTTTTTCAGCTTTTTTTCGCGTTCCCTCGGGCGCCATACCAACCCAAATTTTGTCATATTTGTGAATAGTCGCGACCACTTGTTCAGTGAGACCATTGGTACTATCACGATGAACAGGAATGAGTCCTACCCAATCTAGAAGCGGCTTAAACGGTGGTTTAAATAAAGTATCTTTTCCCAAAACTGTAATTTTTAAACCGAGCCCACCAATCGCTAAGAAACCATACCAACCATCAATATTTGAAGTGTGTGGAGAAATGATAGCAACTGCTTTGGGTAAGTTTGGAATTTCTCCAACCACAGTCCAACCTTGTCCTAAAAACAGTTTTCTACACAAAGTACGACTGAAAACCGTTCCACGTTGCGGAACTAACGGAGGTAAGTCAGGAAAATATTGTGGCATAAATCTGTAAATACGATGACAACTACCATTTATGTTAAACGCTCATGACAGGTCTCGCATTGGCAAAAACTAAGATTTTATTGCCAGATCAATGAAAGGATTGGATACTTGAGTTCTCTCTTTTATTGCTCTGGAAAACTCTAAATGCTTAATCTTCGACAGATTTACATTTTATTGTTTTCTCTATATTGGGCACAGGGATTACCAGTAGGTTTCATGACCCATGCCTTACCCGTAATTTTAAGAGCACAAGGTGTCTCTTTAGCACATATCGGTGGTTTTGGTTTACTGATGCTGCCTTGGTCGATCAAAATCTTTTGGGCAACTTATGTTGACCGTTTTGCGCTTTCTCGTTTAGGGCACTACCGTAGTTGGATTATTCCGATGCAATTATCGAGTGTTTTTATTTTGGTTATTTTGTCATTTTTCCCTATTCAAGCACTTGATCAACCCAGTTATTTATTTATTTTCTTTGCTCTACTTTTTTTAATGAATTTCACTGGTGCGACACAAGATATTGCCACTGATGCTTTAGCTGTCAATTTACTCAAACAGGATCAACAGCATTGGGGCAATACATTTCAAGTGATTGGTTCACGTTTAGGATTTATTGTTGGTGGTGGAGTAGTGCTTTGGTGTTTAGATTGGTTAAATTGGCAAAAGACCTTTCTTATCTTAGCCATGTTGGTCTTTTTGAATACCATACCTATTTTGTTTTATCGAGAGCCTAGGCATGATTTTACAAATAGCGCGCAGACAACTTCTTCGATTTCATTTAGCCAATCAATTAAAAAATATCTTACTTATTTTACATCTTCTCAAGAGTTAAAAACGTGGTTGATAGTCTTATTGAGCTTTAAAGTTGCTGATGGTTTGGCAGGACCATTATTAAAACCTTTGATGGTCGATATGGGTCTAAATTACACCCAAATAGGCGTTTTTATTACTATTTTTGGTGCCATGGCGGCGCTACTAGGAGCAGGTGTTGCTGGGCTTTTATTAAAACATTTTTCCAGAATACGATGTTTAATTACTTTCTCAATTCTGAAGATTATCAGTTTAGTTGCTTATACTGGCATTGCTTATGGCTATGAAACTAATCAGCAGATTACGCCATTTTGGTTATATATCGTCAATGCATTTGAAGATGCATGTTCAGCAATGTTATTGGTGGTCATCTTAACTTTGATTATGCAGTACAGTCGCAAAGCATTTGCAGGTACAGATTTTACTTTTCAGGTATCAATTATGGCTACGATGAGTGGTTTACTCTACTTAGGAAGTGGAATTTTGGCTGATGCAATTGGATATTATCGTTACTTATGTTTGATTTGTATGATTGCTATTTTGAGTCTATTCCCGATTTTCTATTGGAAAGAAAATACAAGATGAAAACAAATTTTTATTACAAATTTCTTTTAATATTTCTTAATTTTGAAATATAAATGATGGTTTTTATATTGGTTCATCCGCAAAGTTTATTGTTTTAACTCAAAGTCTCGTGATTGCGTTTAAGTATTTTTTATAGAATAGTGTTTTTGAGAATATTGTTTAATTCATTGAAATTTATTAATAAAAAAATATTTTTTATAGAATTCATAAAGTGTAATTGATGTGTGTAAAAATTAAACTTTAGTCGAAAATAGAATAAATAAATAAGATTTTAATCGTTTTGTCATATAAAGTTAATGTGTAGGATTTGTTACAAATTTAGCTAGGACGTAAACAATGAAAATCAAAATTGTAACAGCAGCAGTGCTTGGTTTACTCGCAACTTCAACATTTGCAGCACCAACAATCTATGGTGAAATTGATGCCAGTGTTGATTATTTACCAGAAAAAAATGCAACGATTGGAAATAAAGATGTCTGGGAGATTAGCTCAAATAGTTCGTTTATTGGAATTAAGGGTGATGAAAAACTAACCGATCGTTTAAGCGCTGTATATGCTGCAGAATGGGGTTTAAGTGCTGATGGTGACACCACTGATTGGAGCCAACGTAACCGTTTTATTGGTTTAAAAGACAGCCAATTAGGTACAGTTAAGATTGGTAAGCATGATACGCCTGTAAAGCAATTATCAAGTGTCGTTGATACATTCAATAACTATGTAGGGAATAAAGCTGATATTGGTGGTATTTTCACTGGCGAAAACCGTATCGATAATACGGTGATTTATGAATCTCCAGCCGTTAAATTACTAGATGGTGCATTTAAATTTAACGCATTACTTGCTACGGGTGAATCATCTGGCATCAAAGCGACAAGTGGTGGTGCGAAAGTTGCTGGTCGTGGCTTAGGTGATGCATGGTCTGCATCTGTTACTTATGAAAATCCATTACTCGTGGCGGGTATTGGTTATGACAAAGCAATTCCAAGTAACTTCTTAGGTCGTGGCTTTTTAAATGCATCTGATCCTGATGTGGGAACAACAATAGATCCAATTAATAGTAAACGTACTTATGCAAGTTCAGTCTTTGCTGCTGCAAATACAGTTCGTGCAATTGGTCGTTTAAATCCTGTTGAAGGCTTAGCATTAAAAGCACTTTACCAAACTTCAGAGGTCGAAAAGGCTGAAGGTAACGCTGCCGGATCTGAAAATATTGATGATACTCAAGGTTGGTTAATTGGTGCTGAATATAATATTCCGCAAGCAAAAAATTGGACGGTAAAAGGTCAATATAGCCAAAATGATACCAGTTTTAAAAACAACACGGCAGATTTTAAAGCCAAACAAGTGATTGCTGGTGCTGACTATGCATTTAGCAAACAAGTTAAAACATACGGTTATGCGGGTTATCTAACGCTTGAACAAGCGGACAAAAAAGATAAGCAACCTGTAGCAGGATTAGGTTTAGAATTTAAATTCTAATATCTCGTATCTAAAAACACCCCCTAAGTTTGACTTAGGGGGTGTTTTTTATTTCTATTTTATTATGTTGTAATATAATCATTTAACTGAATAAAATGATTTTCGACAATAACATTAAGACAACTGTTAGATGAAAAGTAAATGGAATTCATTGTTTTGGAATGAATTATTTTGACATATGCTTTGATGCCTAGATATAGATCCATTGTTTTGTTAACTCTCAATTATTTAGTTTAAGTCATTTTTAAGTTTTTATTCTTATCTTAAGCAAGTTAAGAAATCTATTTTCAGACTGTGAAGATCATGTTCCTACAGAAACTCAAGACCAAATCGATATCCTTGTTTGCATTTAATCTATTGCTTGCAATATGGTTAGGTATTTTTCTTAACTTTGCTTTTTATGAAAAAATCCAATCGCTTACGCCTTATACTGGCATAAAAGCGGGAATGTTTGTCGCAGCATCCGTCATTGTAGTTGTTGCAGCTTATCATTTTATTTTTGAGCTTTTTAACTGGAAATGGACAGCAAAACCAATAGCCATCGCTTTAGTTTTTATTGGTGGCTTTGCTTCATATACTGTGAATACACTTGGTGTTTTAATTACATCAGATCAAGTGCAAAATTTAATGCAAACAGATGTTGCTGAAGCACGTGATACATGGTCTTGGCATTTGGTTGTATGGACATTAGGAATGACAGTGCTTCCCATCATTGCAATTTTGATGGTGAAGTTAAAGCCTGAACCAATCCTGCGTCAAATTGTAAAAAAAGTGATTGCTTCAATTGTTTCATTGGCTTTGGTTGGTGGATTATTGTTTGTTTTTTACGTTGATTTTGCAGCGATATTCCGTGAAAACCGTGATTTGAAGGGAATGATCTCACCGCAAAATATGATTGCTTCATTTGCTTCATATTATAAGAAGAAAGCACCTAAAGAAAACTTACCATTATTGACTTATGGTGAAGATGCTTCAATGCAGAAAGCAAATGTTGCTGCTTTACCCAAATTGATGGTTTTAGTGGTGGGTGAGACGGCACGTGCAGAAAACTTTTCTTTGAATGGTTACGCTAAGAATACCAATCCGAAGCTTGCGAAACAGGATTTAATTAATTTTGCTCAAGTGAGTTCTTGTGGCACAGCGACAGCTGTCTCCGTACCATGCATGTTCTCTGGTATGCCACGTAAAGAATATGATGAACGACTTGCAAGTCATCGTGAAGGTCTACTCGATATTGCAAAACGTGCAGGTTATCAAGTGACATGGATTGATAATAATTCTGGTTGTAAGGGAACTTGTGATCGAGTTGAACAATTTAAGATTCCAGAGCCAATTCAAAAGAAATGGTGTAAAGATGAAGAGTGTTTTGATGATATTTTAATTGATAGCTTGAAAGCATATCTTGCAACAATTCCTAAAGATGATACGCGTCCACGCTTAGTGGTACTACATCAAATGGGTAGCCATGGTCCAGCCTATTACAAACGTATTCCAGCAGAATTTAAAGTTTTTAAACCGACCTGTGATACCAATGCGATTCAAGGTTGTTCGCGTGATGCACTTGTGAATAGTTATGATAATACCTTGCTTTATACGGATTATGTTTTGGACTCATTGATTGAAACGTTAAAAGGTCAAACACAGCACGAAGCAGGCTTGTGGTATTTATCGGATCACGGTGAATCAACAGGTGAAAGTGGCATGTATTTACATGGAGCACCCTATGCAATTGCCCCGACTCAACAAACCCATGTTCCAATGTTTATGTGGTTCTCTGATCTTTGGAAAAAACAAGCTCCAGAACAAATGAAATGTTTAGCGAAGCAAAATAAGAGTGAATTGAGTCAAGACAATTTGTTTCCAACGATGTTGAGTTTACTTGATGTCAAAACCAAGGTGATTGACCCTAAAAATGACATGTTAGCGACATGTTCCAACCCATAAGGTGAGATAAAGTCATGACCAAAATCTTGATGATCGAAGATGATTTTATGATTGCAGAGTCAACATTGACTCTGTTGCGCTACCATCAATTCGAGGTAGAGTGGGTCAATAATGGCGTAGATGGGCTGTCCTTATTAGCAAAGCATAATTTTGATTTAGTTTTGCTTGATTTAGGTTTACCCATGATGGATGGTATGCAGGTATTGAGACAAATCCGTCAACGTAGTGTACTTCCAGTATTGATCATTTCAGCCAGAGATCAACTGCAAAACCGTGTCGATGGATTGAATCAAGGTGCGGATGACTACCTAATTAAACCTTATGAGTTCGATGAGTTATTGGCACGAATTAATGCACTATTGCGTCGGGGTCATGCAGAAACAGCACAACTTAAAAATCAATCGCAGTTATTGAAAAATGGTGATTTGGTTCTTGATGTCGAGCAGCATTTGGCGACCTTCAAAGGACAACAGATTGAGTTATCAAACCGTGAATGGGCAATTTTAATTCCGCTTGTGAGCCATCCAAATAAAATCTTCTCCAAAGCAAATCTTGAAGATAAGCTTTATGATTTTGATAGTGAGGTGACCAGTAATACCATAGAGGTTTATGTACATCACTTACGTGCAAAACTAGGTAAAGATTTTATTCGAACCATCCGTGGTTTGGGTTACCGACTGGGACAATCATAAATATTTATGAAAATATCTAAGCAATACTCGCTGAAAAAAAGACTGATTTGGGGAACTTCGGTCTTTAGTTTACTGCTTGGATGTTTATTAATCTTTACCGCTTATAAAACAGCTTTACATGAAGTTGATGAGATTCTTGATACACAAATGCAATATATGGCTGAACGTTCGACAGCTCAGCCTTTAACGAGTGTTGCGAGTAAAGTTGAACTGCATCGCACATATCACGAAGAAGATTTGCTGGTTGATATTTGGGCTTATAAAGATCAAAGTCATTTATGGCATCAAACACACTTACTCATTCCGCCTGTAAAACAGGCAGGTTTTTATAGCCAAGAAACGCCACAAGGCAAATGGCGTGTCTATGTCATTCCTTTAAAAGACTATCAAATACAAGTTAGTCAGCAGGAAGATGTTCGCCAATCATTTGCTTGGGAATTGGCAGGGAGTATGTTTGTTCCCTATATCATTTTATTGCCTTTTGCGATTGTAGTTTTAGCCTTTATCATTCGTTTGAGTTTAAAACCTCTCGACGATTTCAAAACAGAATTAAAGCGACGTGATTCAGAAGGTTTAGCCCCCATAGATGGCAATCATTATCCTCAAGAGTTGATCCCAACGATCGAAGAAATGAATCATTTATTCGAACGAATTCAACATGCTCAAACCGAACAAAAGCAGTTTATAGCAGATGCTGCACATGAATTACGAACACCTGTCACTGCACTCAATTTACAGACCAAGATCCTGATTAGCCAATTTCCTGAACATGAAGCTTTGCAAAATTTGAGTAAAGGCTTGGCACGTATTCAGCATTTGGTGACGCAGCTTTTAGCTTTAGCAAAGCAAGATGTTGCATTAAGTCTGATAGAACCGAATACGCAATTTTGTCTTAATGATGTCGCACTAAATTGTGTTGAACAACTTGTTAATCTGGCTATGCAGAAAGAAATTGATTTGGGTTTTGAGCGTAACGATTTGATAGAAATGCAAAGCCTTGAATCAACTGTACATTCAATTATTTTTAATCTGATTGATAACGCGATTAAGTACACGCCAGATCAAGGCATTATTAACATTTCGGTTTACAGTGACAGTGACGATTTTGCTTGTATTCAAATTGAAGATAGCGGTGTCGGTATTGATGCTGAACAATACGATAAAGTTCTAAAACGTTTTTATCGAGTGCACCATCATTTAGAAGTGGGCAGTGGTCTCGGACTTTCAATTGTCGATAAAGCCACGCAGCGACTGGGGGGAAGCCTAGTCCTATCTCGAAGTCTTGATCTAGGAGGACTCTCAGTTTTAGTTCGCTTACCTAAAAAACTTTAATCGTGACATTAAGCACTGCATTTGTATTGAAGGACTATTTGAAAATTACGTATTTTTTTCTGATTGCTCTTTCAAATAACGTAAGAATAAAACGCATTTTTGGATACGTTTGCCATCATTGCCCACTTTGCTAATATTAAAATTCAGAACCCATTTTAAGCGTTTCCCAACTTTACAAATGTCACTATATACTTGTGGTTCGGCAAGTAATGCACGATAAAGGATTTGGCTAGCATCAGCTAATTGTTCAAATTCAAAATGATAGGCTGTAGAGAAAATAAATAGCAACCAGTCACGAACAAAACAATCATGTAAACTCAGGACTTCATGCGGGTCAGTTTCAAAATCAATAAAACTAAACTGATTATTTTGGTCGACAAGAATGTTGCGAGCGAATGCTTCGCTTAAATAGCCTTGTTTAGTATGAATAGCTTGAATAGCTTGAATAGCTTGGCTAAATAATAATGATTTTGAAAGAATATCTTTTTGACAAGCCAATGCTTGATCTAGTTGTGAGACGCTACGTTGATGTTGTGATCCGATGTCTTCAAGCAAAATTCCTTTTTTTGAAACAGCAAGAACATTCGATGTGGAAACACCTAAAGATTTGAGTGTTTGAATCCGATTGTATTCACATTCAATTGCAGCAGAACCACCTTGATTTGGAACTGGAGTAATTGCGCCTAAATTAAATATTTTTGCTAACCACTTCAATGGCGTGTAAAGCCATAAACCGTGACGTTCAGATGCTTTCTTTAACCATACTTTATGAGAACCTAGATCATAGGCTTGAATGGAAGATTGTTGCTTAGTTAAAGTAGTTTCTAAGAAATTTTGAAAGTCATCCATCAGCAGCAAACAGTACCTAAGTGAATATCGTGATCATGCATGAAGCCCATGCGAGTAGAGCTTCACTTTATCATATCAGGACTCATTTGCGTTACAGAATTAGCCGCTGCATGAGCTAAATGACGTTTATACGTGATCATATAAACCACAACATTGATAGCAAAGCAAATCCAAGCTGTCCATAAATTATGACTGAGGAAATGTGCACCACGCATCATTTGTGCCCAGCCCATTGCGAAGCCAAGTAATACACCTGCAAATAAATAAAACCAAGCTCTTTTACGCTGATCGAGGCGATAAAGAAAATAGCCTGTAACTAAGGCAAAACCTGTACTTGCATGACCACCTGGAAAACAATGTCCAGCAGTTGCTGAAAAATCCCAAATAAAACCTGTGACAGTCTTATGGGTCATATCCCATGGGCAAGCGTGAGCAGCTTGTGCTTTCATTAGACCAATAATGCATGTACATAACATACTGACCCAAAACATATAGCCATACTGCCAACGTTTCGCTTTGAATTTTTCTATTTTAAAAGAAGCGATCCACAGTAGGAAAAAGCTTACATAGACAATAGTTAAAACTTTTTTGACATAAGTATGATTTAGCTTTGCAAGATACCAATCGCCTTTCAAAGCAAACTCACCAAAAGTTCCGACCCATGGTTGAATCAAATATAGATCTATTGCTCCGCCAACGGGAAACAGAAATAACAGGATAAAAAAACTGATGCACAATAAAGAGCTTGTGAGTAAAAAAAAGCGGGTTTTGAAGATCATAGCGCATGCAGTTTGGGCGGAAAAATCATGCTGCTATTTAATATTTTAAAGCTTAATTGTCTCTTAAATATCCATAAAAAAAGCGGCTTGATTGCCGCTTTAAACATTACAGTTTAGAACATTGATTCTTCTGAATTGGCTGAAATCTTGTGAATCGAAAGGTCTGCACCACGATATTCATCTTCTTGAGAGAGGCGAATACCAATTGTGGCTTTCAAAATACCATAGATTACAAAACCACCAACAAGTGCAATGATAATACCTAAGCCAGTTCCAATGATTTGCGAAATAATAGATACACCGCCTAAACCACCTAATGCTTGTTGACCAAAAATACCTGCTGCGATACCCCCGAAAGCACCACACACACCATGCAAAGGCCATACACCAAGCACATCGTCGATTTTGAGTTTGTTCTGAGTATAAGTAAATAGATAAACAAACATACCGCCTGCGGCACTACCAATTAGTAATGCACCAATTGGATGCACAATATCCGAGCCTGCACAGATTGCAACTAAACCTGCAAGTGGGCCATTGTGTAAGAAACCAGGGTCATCTTTACCCATAAAGTTTGCAGTCAATGTACCGCCAACCATTGCCATGAGTGAGTTAATCGCAACTAATCCTGAAATGGCATCAACGCGCTGTGCGCTCATGACATTAAAGCCAAACCAGCCGACAATTAAAATCCATGAGCCTAAAGCAAGGAATGGAATCGATGAAGGTGGATGTGCACTCACACGACCATCATGCTTATAACGACCATGACGCGCGCCAAGTAAAATCACTGCAGCTAATGCAATCCAGCCACCCATTGCATGCACAACGACTGAACCTGCAAAGTCATGGAAACTTGCACCAAAAGAGGTCTCTAACCATTTTTGAAAGCCGTAGTTGCCATTCCAAATCATACCTTCGAAGAAAGGATAGATTAAAGCAACCAAAATTAAAGTAGCGATTGCTTGTGAACGCATTTTGGCACGTTCTGCGATGCCGCCAGAAATAATTGCTGGAATCGCTGCTGCGAAGGTGAGTAAGAAGAAACAGCGCATCAAGTTATAACCATGATCTGCTGTTAAAGCACTGCCTGCATGGAAAAAGTTTTGTCCATAGGCAATCCAGTAACCCACAAAAAAGTAAGCGATTGCTGAAATTGCAAAATCAGTAAGGATTTTACTGAGCGCATTCACTTGGTTTTTGTGGCGTACGGTGCCAAGCTCTAAAAATGCAAAGCCTGCATGCATTGCTAATACGAGTACTGCACCGAGCAGTAAGAAAAATAGATCTACGTTTTGCATATTAATGCTCAAAAAAAGTGCTAAACCATATTTTATGCAAATAATTGATTCGTTTTTTGCACCAAAATGGATTTAGTAAATCTAAAACCCCAAGCTATTCTGAAATAGCTCAATTTAATGGAAAATATAATGCAAAAAATGCACCAATTTAGAAATTAAATTGTAATTTTGGTGATAAGTGGTGCATTTTGTGTGAAAACAGGACGTTTTTATTGTCGCTAAGAGCTAAATCGCACGATCTAGGCATGTTGGTGTAAATCTGAGCGGCAATACGATGCCCCTACGTGATTATATTCAAAGGGTGATTTACTACCTTCCTTATCTGATTATTGCTACACTTTTTATTTTTCAGGCAGATGAGTATGTCCTTTGATCTCAAAGTTAGCTTACAGCAAAGGGCTGAACAGTCACCACAGCAGAAAAAACTGAATCGCTTGATTGATAAAATCGAACAGCAAAAAGTTAGTCTTGCGACATGGCAAAATGCCCAAGCTGAAATTCAAAAACATACTCGCCACAAACTGCTGCCAGTATATAGCGAATTACATGAAATCTTGTTTCAGCAGTTAGATCAACTTTGGAATCTGCTACACAGCCATGAATTTTCCAAAGCAGATATGCAGCAACTCGATGAAAAAATTTCCCAACTTGCCCAATTTTTAAAGCGCTCCAAAATGTTGAAAGATGAGCAGTTAAAGCTGATACAGCAGATTGATACTTTTTATCAGCAACATACACATCAATCATCGAAAAAGAATAAAAAAGTACAGTCAGTTAAGTTCGAACTTAATGAAAATTTTGATCAAAATATAGAATTAGAAGAAGATGACTTTGAGCAATATGCTGCTGAGCAGCAACAGGCACGAGAGCAAGCCAAACAACTTAGACAACAGCAGAAACGTGAACAAGCTGAGCAAATGGCAGCACAGTCACTCAAAACAGTATATTTAAAGATTGCTGCGATGATTCACCCTGACCGTGAGCAAGACGAGACTAAGAAAGAAGAAAAAACCGAGTTGTTCCAACATGCGAGTCAGGCTTATGAACGGCAGGATTTATTTTATTTGTTGAAACTCCAGTTACAGCTTGAACAGAATAAAGGTGTTGGAGCTAAAGAGTTATCTGCGGAGCAAGTGAAGTTTTATAAACTGGCTTTGGATGCACAAAGTCAGCAGCTTGAAAGTCAAATTGATGAGATTTTGGATTCTTTTCAGTTGGCGAAGAAAATAAAAGCGGAACATATGCATATAAGTGATGTGTATAAAGCTATAGATGCGGATTGTGCTGAGTTAAAGCAGCAGTTGAAGTGGGAAAAAGAGCGTTTAAAGCATATGAAAAAAGTGAGTGGGGTAGAGATGTTGTTGGGGCATGGGGCATTGTAAGCTTTTTTTAAAATACCTCTCCCTAGCCCTCTCCTGAAAGGAGAGGGAACTTTATTGCGTATCGAATAACTATCAAATTCACAAAGGACACTCCCTCTCCCTTAGGGAGAGGGCTGGGGTGAGGGTTATTAAAATGGAAAATAAAAAATGAAAATAGACCCACAATTATTAGAATTCGCCAAGACCATGCGGACTAATGCCACTGATGCAGAACACCTGATGTGGCAATTACTCCGCGCTAAACGATTTATGAATCTCAAATTTCGCAGACAGCATGTAATTGCACCGTATATTGTGGATTTTTATTGCCATGAATTGGGTTTAGTGATTGAGTTGGATGGTAGTCAACATAATACAGATGATGGTCGAGCTTATGATTTTGAGCGAACCAAGTTTTTAGAGGCTTTGGGTTTAAGTGTGGTACGGTATTGGAACAATGATGTGTTGAAGAATACTGAATCAGTTTTGGGTAATTTGTGGAATATTTGTGTTCATTTGAAAAGTAAAAGCACCTCTCCCTTGCGGAACTACAATCGTTCCTCATCTCCTAAGAGGAGAGGGAATATCATATATTAAATCTATGTTAGCAAGCCTATTACTTGTAGTATTAATAGAGTTAAGCAATATAGGAATATTAAATTTATTCGGATATTAACGAATGGAAAATAATCCAATAATATTTTTAAGCATTGATCATGAAGACAAACTTTATTCTTTTAACTTTGAAAATAGAGAATTAGATCAATCGAATATATCAAAAAATCAGCGTGCATCAAATGGATATGGCCTTTATGCTGAAGTTGATAAACAGAGGAAATTAGTAGCAATTTTGGGTTGTGGCGATTTTGTTTACTTTCTATTTGATAGAGCATTGTATCGTTTAGATGATGAGAGCTTAACAGTAAGTCAAAAAGATGGATTTCTAAAAAATACTTTTCAACTTTTCGTTAATGGGCAAAAGAAAATTGATATTCATTATAAACAAATCTGGGATATTGATAATGATATTTTCTTGGATGTAAAAGATTGGTTAGATATAAAACCTAGAAAGAAATTACTCCTTAAGTTGAGTAAATATGCAGAGTTTTTAAAAGAGGAAAATCTGGAAAGAAGATGTGATGTTAGTTGGCATAAAGAATTAGGTATTTAGTGGGATGCATGGAAATTTTTTTGGAATAGATATTATTTTTAATTTGATATAGCACTGATTTATATTTTTGAAATATCAACTTAAAAAGGTATTAATTTGGGGGTGGAAAGGATTTAGGTTATGAAATCTCAATATAATGATCTTTATGATTGTATAGCCAATCTGATATGGTTTCTAGTTTTTCGATAGAATCTTTTGAAATAGTAATCAGTTCTATCATATCACTTCTTAAAGTTAAGACTTGGGTGACTGTATCGGAAAACTGAGAAATTGAACTTTGATAGCAACAAATCGCTTTAGGGTTTAATGAGCGAGTGTCCCAAGTCCATTCTGGATGACAATGAAATTGGTTAGGCAGATGGTTTTCAGCACGGTTCCATGGTTTATTCGAACTATAATTTGTTGAAATGTAAACTTTTGATGAGCAATTTTTATGCTCTGCTAAAAATGTATATAATAAATCATAATCTTCAAAGCCATTAACCATCCACGTAGCAGTAGTACCAATATCAATAAATTTTTTGCATTCTATACAGCCTAGCTCAAAGCTATCCTCATATCGATCAAGTGGGATAAACTGAGCATTTAATATTGGTAAGCAATTTACATTTTCTATTTTTAGTTCTTTATTTTTTAAGCAAGATGTGTTGATTATAAATTCAGCTATGTTTTCTAAATCGTCTAGTTGATTCTGATATATTTCAATGAAATAAGCTAATTGGTTGTAAATTCTAATACCGCTATTTTTTGGTATTTTTAAAAAGTGATTTTGTAATGAAGTGTTAATTTGATCTTCATAATCTTGATCTAAATTATTTTGATTATATTTAATATCATACCATGCTGAGTCATGATCGTCACGACATACTAATAGCTCACAAGTAGAGTGAATATGTTGATCTAAAAATGCATATAATTGGGTGTTACCATAAGAAAATCCCATAGAACAATAATTACCTAAATTGATATAGGTATTACAAGTTATACAGGCTAATTCAAAATAAACACTCATCTGAAAATTCCTAAATAAAAGGGGCTAAAATAGCCCCTTATTATTTTATAATGCGGCAATTTGCTCCATATTCGCTTTAATCTTCACTAACTGGTCAGCAAACTCAGCCAATTTCACTTTCTCACCCTCAACAACTGCTGCTGGTGCTTTTGCCACAAAACCTTCGTTGCCCAATTTAGTTGCAATTTGATCATGTTGCTTTTGCACTTTGTCTAAGTCTTTTTGTAGGCGACCGAGTTCCGCTTTCGGGTCAATTAAACCTTTCATTGGAACAAATACAGACACATGACCCACAACAGAAGAAGAAGACAATGGCGGTTGCTCAGCATCAGCCAAGAAAGTAATGCTTTCTACTTTCGCTAAAGCTTTGAACAACGCTTCAATACGTGTGATCTGTGCTTTTTCAGCGTCCGTTGTGTTTTGAAGCAATACTGGCAATAAACGTGCATTACCTAAGCCCATTTCACCACGGATGTTACGTACCGCACCAATCAAGCCTTGTAACCATTGCATGTCCGCTTCAGCTTGCTCATTGATTTTCTCTTGAGCAGGCACAGGATATGCCGCAGTCATAATCGTTTTGCCTTTAATGCCGAGCATTGGCGCAAGCGTTTGCCAAATTTCTTCAGTCAAGTACGGCATAATCGGGTGAGCTAAACGTAAAGACGCTTCCATCACAGCCAATAACACACGACGAACTTCCGCTTTACGCTCTTCAGATACTTCAGCATCGTTCAATACTGGCTTGGTCAATTCTACATACCAGTCGCAGTATTCATTCCAAATAAAGTCGTAGATCGCTTGTGCAGCTAAATCTAAGCGATAGGTTGCAAAGGCTTGTTGAACCGCAGCTTCCGCTTTTTGCAAACGGCTGATAATCCATTGCTCTGGTAACTCCCAAAGATCAGGGCGAGCAGTTTGACCAACGGTTTGACCTTCAACATTCATTAATACGAAACGGGTTGCGTTCCAGATTTTGTTACAGAAGTTACGGTAACCTTCAACACGCTTCATATCGAATTTGATGTCGCGACCCGTGTTCGCGAGTGCACAGAAGGTGAATCGAACGGCGTCTGTACCGTAAGCCTGAATACCTTCTGGGAATTCTTTACGGGTTGATTTTTCAATCTTCGCTGCTTGTTTCGGGTTCATCAAACCCGTCGTACGTTTTTGTACTAAAGTCTCAAGATCTACACCATCAATCAAGTCGAGTGGGTCAAGTACGTTACCTTTCGACTTAGACATCTTCTGACCTTCGCCATCACGAACTAAACCATGTACATACACAGTTTTGAACGGAACTTGTGACGTACCATCTTCATTTTTCATGAAGTGCATGGTCATCATGATCATGCGTGCAACCCAGAAGAAGATAATGTCAAAACCTGTCACCAACACATCAGTCGGGTGGAAGGTATTGAGGAAATAGTTTTCAGCATCTTTTGCTTTGTCGCCAGTCCAACCCAAAGTTGAAAATGTCCAAAGCGCAGAAGAGAACCATGTATCCAATACATCTTCATCTTGACTCAATGCAACATCAGCAGGAATGTTATTATTGGCACGAACTTCTGCTTCGTCACGACCAACGAATACATTACCTTCAGCATCGTACCAAGCTGGAATACGATGACCCCACCAAAGCTGACGTGAAATACACCAGTCTTGAATGTTGTTCATCCACGCCATGTACATGTTGCTGTACTGCTCAGGTACAAATTTGATGTCACCATCTTTCACCGCTTTAATCGCTGGCTCAGCAAGTGGTGCAATTTTGACATACCATTGGTCAGTCAATAATGGCTCAACGATCACACCTGAACGGTCACCGCGAGGTGGTTTAAGCGTATACGGTTGAATTTGATCTAACCAGCCTTCAGCTTCAGCTTGTTCAACCAATTGTTTACGTGCAGCAAAACGCTCTAAACCAATGTAGTCTGCTGGTGCAGCGATGGTTTTAGAAATTTGCTCGCCTGCTTTAGCGATGTATTCAAACTCAGCCAATACTTCCGCATTTTTGTTGAAGATGTTGATAATTGGCAATTCACAACGCTTACCGACTTCATAGTCATTGAAGTCATGTGCAGGGGTGATTTTCACACAGCCTGTACCGAATTCTTTATCAACATATTCATCTTTAACAATTGGAACTGCACGACCTGTAATTGGCAGGATAATGTTTTGACCTACAAGGTGTGAATAGCGTTCATCATCAAGTGCAACAGCAACGGCAGTATCGCCTAATAAAGTTTCAGGACGTGTGGTTGCGACAACAATGTGATCTTTACCATCGTGCGTGCGGAGTGATTTGTCTTCAAAGAAGTATTTGAAGTGCCACAATGAGCCTGCTTCTTCTTTGTCTGATTCAACTTCAAGATCAGAAAGGGCAGTTTGTAATTTAGGATCCCAGTTTACCAAACGTTTACCGCGGTAAATTAAGCCATCTTCATGCAGTTTAACGAAGACTTCTTTCACCGCATTGGATAAGCCTTCATCCATGGTGAAGCGTTCACGTGACCAGTCAACAGAAGAACCTAAACGGCGAATTTGACGAGTAATCGTCCCACCAGATTGTTCTTTCCATTCCCAAATCTTTTCAATGAACTTTTCACGACCTAAGTCATGACGGCTGATGTTTTGTGCGCCAAGCTGACGTTCTACCACCATTTGTGTTGCAATACCAGCATGGTCAGTACCCGGTTGCCATAAGGTATTTTTACCAGACATACGGTTATAGCGAGTCAAAGCATCCATGATGGCATTGTTAAAACCATGACCCATGTGCAAGCTGCCCGTGACGTTCGGTGGTGGAATCATGATACAGAATGATTCACCTTGACCTGAGGGTTTGAAATAACCTTGTTGTTCCCAGATTTGGTACCACTTCTTTTCGATCTCAGTTGGATCGTAAGTAGTTGCAATATTTTGAGCAGATTGAGCGTCAGTCATAGTACAGAAGATTAAAATTGAATAAAAAATTAGATCTATTGTAGCAAAAAAATGATGAATATTTTCATCAAAAAAAGTCGATGAAAACAGTTGTTTTTTTCTTGAAAAAAGTTAGATTTATGTGTGTTACATCACATAATTAAAAATGTTTAAGCATAAAACAACGATATAAAAATATTAAAACTTAAAACAGGACGGTTACGATGAGTTATTCAATTCTATTAAAAATCAATGAAGTAACTTATGATAAGTTTGAGACGATTCATCAGTAACTCAATGATGGAACGAGTGCGAGTCAATCTAGAGTTCTAGTTGAAGTACTTTCAGAAATTGCTTGTGACATCGTAGAACAAGTTTTTTCAGTATTATTGATTCAAAATACTCAACCTACAGCGATATCGCAGAAATATAAGACTGAATCTGAAAAAGTAATTCAACAAATTATTGGTGCAGTACGTCGATATATGCCTTGGTCAATCGCACTATTTGGTAATGAACGGCTTTGTCCTTTTGTGAACTATTTTTCTAATATGATTAAATATCATGATCAGCAAGTTTATGTATCTTATCCGATTGATCGAAACCTAGTACAACAGGCACACGCATTAGTTGCACAGATCAAAAACAACGAAATCAATGATATGGCTGATGTGTTTCATACGTTGATTCAGATTATAGACTTAGGTGTAACTAATCTAATTCGTGAACCAAAAAAATGCCTAAATTTCAATAAGGTGGTGGATAAAACTTTAAATGGGGTGATTCATATAACGGCACAACTCAGTTATAAGCGTTTAGAGAAAATGAGTAACCAAGTAGATCTAAATACTGCATCAGATTGCGTTAATCACTTTTTGGCATTTATGCATGTTGATCGTGAATAGAATGTGGTAAATTCAGCACTTGAAAAGCCAAAAATGAAAGAAAAACAGAATCTAAGGGTGAATAAGGGCTTATTTAATAAGCCCTTATTTTATGGAATCTAGAATAGGGTTATTAGAATGAAAACTGACGTTTTTTTAAATATTCATGCCGATACATACGCGCGATTTGCTCATATTCGTACGCAGCTCTTACAAGGTAGTAAAGAAAGCCAAGCAAATGCTTTGGGGGCAGTTTTATCTGAAATTGCATGTGAAGTGATTGAACAAGTTTTTATGGTGCTATTACAAGACAATCAACATCACTCACTCACAGGTGAATCTGAAAAAGTGATTCAGCAGATTTTAGAAGTAATCCGAAAATATATGCCATGGTCAGTGTCATTCTTTGGGAATGATCGTCTAGTTCCATTGGTTGAATATTTATCTAAAACAATTCGAGTTGAAGATGAGTCGGTATATATGACGTATCCGATTGAGCAACAGTTGACTCAACAGGTTAAAGCTTCGAGTCAAAAATTAGCTGAAGGGGAAAGTCGGGAAATTGCGAATTCACTTAAATTACTGACAGAAGTGATTGATGTTGGAGTAACTCATTTAATTCGTGAGCCTAAAAAGAGCTTAAAATTTAATTTCGTAGTGGATAAAACTTTAAATGGCGTAATTAATATGACGACTCATTTAGGGTATAAGCGTTTAGAGAAATTAGGTACTCAACTTGATCAACAGGTTGCGGCAACTTATGTAGATTACTTTCTTAAATTTATGCGTCACCCTGCATAAATAAAGGAGATATATGACATGGCGAAACTTAAAAGTCTTGAAAATAAAGTCGTATGGATTACAGGTGCATCTTCGGGCTTAGGTAAAGCTTTGGCACGAGAGTGCGCTTTACAAGGTGCTCAAGTTGTACTGACATCACGCCGTTATGATGAGTTGGAATCGGTTCGAGTGGGTTTACTTAAGCCTGAACAGCATCTTTCAATCGCTGCTGATATTACCGATGAAGCGCAAGTCCGCCATGCACATGAACAAGTTCTCGCAACCAAAGGACGTATTGATTGGCTGATTAATAATGCAGGCTTGAGTCAGCGCGCGTTGATTGAAGAAACGAGTATGCACACTGAACGTGCTATCATGGAGGTGGATTATTTCTCACAAGTGTTCTTTACCAAAACCGTATTACCAACTTTGCTCAAACAAAAATCAGGTCGGGTAGTGTTTATTTCGAGTGTGGCGGGTCTTTTAGGAACCCAATATCGCGCGACTTATTCTGCGGCTAAGGCTGCAATTCACATGTGGGCCAATAGTTTACGTGCGGAAGTCGCCAAAGAGGGAATAGCGGTTTCAGTGGTTTTCCCTGGTTTTATTAAAACCAATGTTTCATTTAATGCTTTAAATGGTGAGGGTAAACCGCAAGGGCATCAAGATGAAGCGATTGAAAATGGTTTAGAAGCAGATGTATTTGCAGAACGTGTCGTTGAATCTTTGATGGCGGGAGATGAATATATTGTTGTTGGTGGGAAAAAAGAACAATTGGGTGTGTTGGTCTCTCGATTATCACCAAACTTGTTGTATAAGATGATTCGCAAAATGAAAGTGAAATGAGTGTGAATAAGCGCAAGAAAGCCGTTTTCAATTGGAGTGGTGGTAAAGATTCATCTTTGGCATTGTATAAAGTATTACAACAGGATGAATTTGAGGTAGTTGCCTTATTAACTACAATAAATGAAGAAACTGAATTGTCTTCCATGCATGCGATTCCATTTTTATTATTGATGAAGCAAGCTGAAAGTATTGGGATTCCACTTTATCCTGTATTTTTACCCAAAAATCTGCCTGTGTATGAGCAGTGTATGTTAGATGCTGCCAATCATTTTAAAGCGCAAGGTGTCGAGCATTTTATCTTTGGTGATATTTACCTGAGCGATGTACGCAAATATCGAGAAGATCGTTTGCATCCTTTAGGGATTGAAGTCGTTGAACCGATCTGGAATCTTAATTCGAACGAAGTGATGCAGAATTTTTTGGATTCAGGCATTAAAACTAAAATTATTGTGACTGATGCCAGTAAGCTCGATGAGTCGTTTATTGGTCAAGATATTGATGCTGAACTGATTGCACGAATACCAAGTGAAGTTGATCTCTGTGGTGAGAATGGTGAATATCATACCTTTGCTTATGCAGGCGGTTTATTCAAACATCCTGTTGAGTTTGAAATTATTGAGACGCGTCAGATGTCATACGAGTTTAAGTTAGAGAATGGTGAAGAGAAAACCTATCATTATTGGCAAGCGATTTTTGCGGAGTGAATATTTTAAAAGGTTTATTAATGTCTCAAAAACGTAATGAAATTATTAACCAGTTACAATTCGACGGTAGAGCAATACAATTTGTGGTGCAGCCAGACTTAGAGATGCAAATTATAGCAGTTCAACAGAATTACTTAGCTTTACAATTTCTATCTGATCCAACTAATGACGTTTTATATGCTGCTGTAAAAGCAGATGGTTATGCCTTGGGTTTAATCCCAGTAGAGCAAAGGACAGAAGCACTTAGTTTAGTTGCAGTTCAGCAAAATGGTATGGCTTTACAATTTGTTCCATATCAAACAAGTGATATTTGTAAAGTTGCACTTGCACAAACAGGCTATGCGATTAAATATGTAAAAAATATTAGCACTGAAATGTTATTGCTTGCAGTCCAACAAAATGGTTTGGTTTTAGAATATATAGATCAACAGACCAAAGCGCTTGTACTTGAAGCCGTTGCTAATGATGGGTTGGCATTAGAGTTTGTCAAAATACAAAGTTTGGAGATTTGTCGAGCTGCGATTTTCCAAAATCCAGAAGCTATATGTTTTGCCCAATTTATTGATGATGAAATGGCATTCACAGCTGTTAAATATGATGGTCATTTATTACAGTTTATCCCTAATCGTACTGAGCAGCTTTGTTTAATTGCCGTAAAAAAAACAGGTAGTGCACTTGAGTTTGTGCCTGAACAGACTGAAGAAATTTGTTATGCAGCTGTTGAATGTTTTGGTCTAGCTTTATATTTTGTTAAACAGCAAACGCCCGATCTATGTCGAATAGCAGTTGCTCAAGATGAATTTTACTTGCAATATGTCCATGAGCAAACTGAAGAAATTTGTTTGTTTTGTATACAAAATCATTATGGTAATGGTTTTGAATATGTTCGTGAGCAAACAGACTTAATTTGTTTGGAAGCAGTTTCTCTAAATGGTTTGTTACTCTCTTGTGTGAAACAACAAACTCAAGAAATTTGTTTAAAAGCAGTGCAACAAAATGGTATGGCTCTAGAGTTTGTCCGATACAAAACAGCAGATATTATTAAGCAAGCATTAGCACAGAATCCTGAAGCCAGTTTATTTATTTAAAATCGCGGTACCATAAGCAAATACTTCAACCATACCACCCTGCATACCTAATTCTGTGGTACTGAGACGAACTCCCATAATATGGTTTGCGCCTATTCGATCTGCTTCTTGCTTGAGGCGAAGCATGGCTTCACGACGTGCGCGTTCAACTACACTTTCATAACTGGTCAGGCGACCACCGAAAAAATTCTGAATATTGGCAAGTACATATTTAAAGTAATCATGTGAGATGACGACATTGCTACTCACCAATTGCCCCTTTGCTGATGTTTCAACAAATCGATTGGTATCAATCCGAATATGGGCAAATTGTTTTTCTTTTTCATCTAGTTCACGTAAATGTTTTTGTTCGATATGACGACCAAATCCCCAACCGACTGAAAATAGAATCAGAAAAAGAATGATCTGAAAAATTAATCCACTCATAGACATGCCTAAGCGTTAAATGGATCAGGAAGTTTTGGTGTAATCGGCTGGACGACGACCGCTGTTCCATAGACAAAGAGTTCAGATGCACCTTGAGCGATATTTGAGGTCGAGAAGCGGATTCCGACAACAGCATTTGCACCCAAACTTCGCGCTTTATCAATCATTCGTTGAGTTGCTTCTTGACGAGATTCTTCAAGTAATTCTGTATAACCTGTCAGTTCACCACCCACGATGTTTTTCAAACCAGCCATTAGGTCACGACCAACGTGTTTACTACGAACGGTGCTGCCATAAACAACATCTAACTGACGTAAAATAGTATGCCCAGGCATAGATTCTAAACTGCTTAATAACATAGTATTTGTCTAAATCATTGATATGCTATCTTTGAAGATAAGAAAAATTTGCATGTGTTGCAATAAAAAAAGCTCACCGAAGTGAGCTTTTAAACCGAAAATAATCAAAATTATTGAGCGGCGTGAATTTGTGCGCTAGAAGGTTGTGGATTTACAGTTTCACTTGTATTGGCTTTTAAACCACCACCAAGCGTTTTATAGAGTTCCACTTGGCTATTTAAGTTCGCTTGTTGTAACAACAATAAACCTTGCTCAGCCGAATATGCTGAACGTTGCGCATCTAATACGGTTAGGTAACTATCAATACCTGCACGGAAGCGAGCATTAGAAAGTTTATAAGTCGTATTTGTTGCTTCAACTAAACGACGTTGAGCTGTTAAACGATCACCAATATTGGCACGCGTTGCAAGTGCATCATTCACTTCACGGAAAGCAGACTGTACTGACTTTTCATAGTTAGCAAGTGCAATTTTTTGATCCGTTTCAGAAATCTTCACATTCGCTTTGCGTGTACCCCAATCAAAGATTGGCATGTTAATACTTGGTCCAATAGACCATAACGCATTTCCTGATTTGAATAAATCACTCAAGTCAGTTGATGCATAACCTGCCGAACCAGTCAAACTAATGGTTGGGAATAATTGTGCTTTTGCTGCACCAATATTCGCACCAGCAGCACTGAGTTGATATTCGGCAGCTTTCACGTCAGGACGATTATTTAACAAATCACTTGGTAAGCCTGCACTTAACGCATTTTGCTGAGTGATACGAGTCACTTGTTGTTGAGGCAGCAAGTTCTGAGGAACAGGCTGACCAACAAGCAAGTTTAACAAGTTCTGCGCTTGAGCAATTTGTGTTTTGTAGTTAGCAACGTCATTACGCGCAGTTTCAACTGAAATTTGTGCCTGACGCACAGGAATTTCACTATCGATGCCCACATCAAAACGTTTTTTATTCAAATTAAATGAATCTTGTTGCGCTTTGAGGGTTTGATCTGCGAGTTTGAGTTGTGCGCTGGCAAATGAATAATTCAACCAAGCTTGAGTGACTTGGCTGATTAAACTGATTTGCGTTGCATCACGTGAACTTTGAGTTGCAAGATAACTGTCTAAAGCCGCATCTTTTAAGCTGCGTACGCGTCCCCAGAAATCAAGCTCATAAGAGGTGAGACCTAAACCAACTTGATAAGTTGAATAAGGATTATTCGGATCACGAGAAGGGCTGACTTGGCGCACAGCACTACCGCTTGCTCCGATTGTTGGCAATTGATTATTTTCTGAGATTTGATATTGCTGTTGAGCTTTTTGGATATTCAATGCAGCAGTACGTAAATCGCGGTTATTAGCAAGAGCCAAATCAATGACCTGTAATAAACGTTGGTCAGCAAAAAAGTCTTTATAACCTTGTTCAGCAATTGATTTTCCAGAAGCATTACCATAAGACGCGTAGCTTTCAGGAGTATTTGTGTTCACAACAGGCTCTGGCCCGCGCATACTTTGGCAGGCAGCCAAAGAGAGCGCGAGTGCAGAGATTGCAATGCCACGACTGGAAATAGACCAAACAGTTTGCATCACGATCAATGCTCCTGAGTATTTAAAGTTTTAGGTTTGTACTTAAAGATACTACGAATCCACACGAAGAACACAGGGATGAAGAAGATACCTAAAAGTGTTGAAGAAATTACACCACCAAGTACACCATAACCGACTGAGTGCTGACTACCAGCACCAGCACCGCTTGCTAACGCTAATGGTAAAACACCAAAACCAAAAGCAAGTGTAGTCATGATAATTGGACGTAAACGCATTTTTGCAGCATGTAAGGTTGCATCAAATAGATCTTCACCTTGCTCCTGCAATTCTTTAGCAAATTCTACAATTAAAATTGCATTTTTGGCAGAAAGACCTATGACTGCTACGATCGCGACTTGGAAGTAAATATTAAAGGACAGGTTTGGATCGCCCTTAATCACCATACCCAACCATGTCAATGTAAAGGCACCGATAATACCTAAAGGTACAACCAATAATACAGAAATCGGAATTGCCCAACTTTCATATAATGCAGAAAGACATAGGAAGACGATCAATAACGAAAGAATCAGTAAAGGAAGTGTCTGATTACCAGAATCACGTTCTTCTAAAGATAAACCTGTCCATTCATAGTCGAAACCTTGTAAGCCCATTGATGGTAACTTTCCAATGATTTCTTCCATTGCCAACATTGCATCACCAGAGCTGACACCTTGTGCAGGTGTACCTTGAATGTTGACAGATGATACGCCGTTATAACGTTCTAAACGTGGTGAACCATACGTCCATTCGCCTTTAGCAAATGCTGAGAATGGAACCATTTGGCCTTTGTTATTGCGTACATACCATTTGTTTAGGTCTTCGGGCATCATGCGAGTATCTGCTTCACCTTGGACATAAACTTTTTTGACACGACCACGGTCAACAAAATCATTGATATAAGAGCCACCCCAAGCCATGCTCATGGTGCTGTTAATATCACTAATACTGACACCCATTGCGCCAGCTTGCGCTTGATCAACAGTGATTTTGTATTGAGGTGTATCTTCTTGACCGTTCGGACGAACACCTGCAAGACGTTTGTCTTGTGATGCCATACCTAAAATTGCATTTCTTGCCGCAATCAGTTTTTCATGGCCTTGACCACTGACATCTTTCAACTGGATATTAAATCCTGATGATACGCCTAATTCTGGCATAGCAGGCAATTGTAATGGCATGATGTAAGAAGCATCTTTTACAATCATATTGAGTGCCATACCACGCTGAATAATCGCACCAATTTGTGATTTAGGTGTGGTACGTTCGCTCCAGTCCTTCAATTTAATGAAGGCGAGACCCGCATTTTGACCGACCCCAGTGAACGAGAAACCAGAAACGGTAAAGATCGAATCAACATGATCTTTTTCCTTATGCAGGAAGTAATCGGTCATTGTGGTAATAACTTTATCAGTACGTTCTAAGCTAGCGCTTGGCGGCAACTGAACTAAAGTCATAACTACGCCTTGGTCTTCTTCTGGTAAGAAAGAAGATGGCAACACTTTGTATAGACCAACCAAACCAGCAATCACTACGATATAAATGATCCCAGAGAAAATCTTATGGTGTGTCATACGATTGACACCACCTTGATATTTCACTGATAGTTTATCGAAGCTACGGTTAAACCAACGAAAGAAGCGTGCAAAAATATTGTTGCTTTCTGGCTTGTTTGGATCGTGTTGTTTTAACAACGTTGCACAAAGGGCAGGGGTAAAGGTTAATGCAACGATTAAAGATAAAATCATTGCAGTGACTAAAGTGATTGAGAACTGGCGATAAATAACCCCAGTTGTACCACCAAAAAATGCCATTGGTACGAATACCGCTGTTAATACACTGGTAATACCAATTAAAGCACCAGAAATCTGACTCATTGACTTTTCAGTTGCAGGTACAGGTTCTAAGTGCTCTTCTTGCATCACACGTTCGACGTTCTCGACGACGACAATCGCATCATCAACTAATAGACCGATGGCAAGTACCATTGCGAACATGGTGAGCGTATTGATCGAAAAGCCAAAGATATTAATGACAGCAAATGTTCCCAATACCACCACGGGTACAGCAAGCGTTGGAATAATGGTTGCGCGCCAGTTCTGTAAGAACAGGAACATCACAATAAATACAAGAATAACTGCTTCAATCAGCGTATGAACTACACTTTCAATCGAAAGTTTAACAAAGGGTGTTGTGTCATACGCAAGTTTGTCTTTTAAACCTGTTGGATAGTTATTACGAAGCTCTGATAAACGTTTCTCAACAGCTTTTGCTGTATCAAGTGCATTTGCTCCTGTTGCAAGTTTGATTGCAACACCACCCGCAGGATTACCATTGAACTTAGAATCGAATTGATAATTATCCGAGCCTAATTCAACACGTGCCACATCACTCAAACGAACTTGTGCACCATCTGCAGTGTTTTTAAGGAAAATATTTCTAAATTGCTCAGGTGTTTGCAACATACTTTGTGCATTGACAGTCGCATTTAAAATTTGACCCTGAACTGCTGGAGCACCACCTAATTGACCTACTGCAACTTGAGCGTTTTGGGAACGTATAGCCGCAGCAACATCTGAAGGTGTGAGATTAAAGCTAGTCAGTTTCGCTGGATCTAACCAGATACGCATTGCATAAGAACCACCAAATACAGTGACTTCACCGACACCTGCAACACGACTAAGTGGTTCAGAGATGTTTGAGTTTACATAGTCTTTAATATCTGATCCAGTTAAGCTGCCATCTGGCGAGTAAAATGCAACAACTTGCATAAAACTTGCACCAGACTTAGTCACTCGTACCCCTTGACGTTGTACATCTTCAGGTAATAGTGCTGTAGCTGATTGAAGTTTGTTTTGAACTTGAACTTGAGCAATATCTGGATCAATACCTTGTTCAAAGTTTAAATTGATAGATGCTTGACCATTACCTGCACTGTTTGAAGAAATATAACGTAAGCCATCCAAACCATTCATTTGTTGTTCGATGATTTGGGTAACTGTATTTTCAACTGTTTCAGCAGATGCCCCAGGATAAGTTGCGGAAATCGTTACCGTGGGGGGAGCAATTGTTGGATATTGCGCAACGGGCATTTTTGTCAGCGTGAGGATACCCGCCAACATAATGACCAACGCAATCACCCATGCAAAAATCGGGCGATGGATAAAAAATTGAGCCATGCAATCTACCCCTTAAGCTTGTGAAGTAGCTTTTTGTTCAGCTTTTGGTGAATTGACTTGCTTTTGTTCGCTTGCCTGAGGAGCAGCATTCTGATCTTGTTGTGCTTTTGCTTGTGGTTGATAAGGCTTAGCAGAAACTTCCTGCCCTTCTTTGACCTTAGCAACGCCATCGACTACAACTTTATCACCAACTTTTAGGCCTTCAGTCACAATCCAATCTTGACCTTTTACGCCGACTGTTGTGATAGGGCGAGTTTCAATTGCACCTTTCGCATTTACGATCAGTGCGATTGCTTGACCTGTTGGTAAACGTGTTACAGCCGCTTGAGGAATCAAGTAAGCATTCGGTAGAACTGCTTGAGAAATTTTTGCAGTTGCATACATACCTGGTAATAACAGATGATTTGGGTTTGGGAATACCGCACGTAAAGTCACTGTACCAGTTTCTGGGTTAACACTAGCGCCAGAGAATGCAAGTTGTCCTTCTAATGGATAATCTGAACCATCTTCAAGTGTAATTTTGACCCGAGTATTGTTGCTATTGTCTAAACTACCTTTGCTAAGTTGCTGGCGCAGACGCAATAGTTCAGCACTTGATTGATTGATATCAACATAGATTGGGTCAAGTTGTTGAATTGTCACTAATGGATCTGCTTGATTTGCTGTAACTAAAGCACCAGAGGTAACTGATGAACGACTCGATTGTCCTGAAATAGGTGCTCGAACAGTTGAGTAACCTAAATTAATTTCAGCATTTTTAAGCGCTGCTTGTGATGCTGCGACATCTGCTTCAGCGAGTTGAACTTGAGCATTGATATCATCATATTCTTGTTTAGAAACAGCATTAGTTCCAACCAATTGACGATAACGACCTTCTTTCACACGTAGCGCATTTAGATTTGCTTGCTGACGCAATAAAGTTGCTCGAGCACTATCAGCAGTTGCACGATTTGTATTCGCATCAATTTCATAGAGTGCTTGACCTGCTTGTACATAACTGCCTTCAGCAAATAAACGCTTTAAAATGACACCGCCTGTTTGTGGACGAACTTCTGAAATTTGATATGCAGATGTTCGACCCGAAAGTTCAACGTTTTGTTCAACGCTTTGTGGTTGTGCAACGATGACACCGACTTCTGGAGGTGGCATTTTTTGTGCAGCAGCAGTTTGCTGTGCATTTTTAGGATCTTTGCTACAACCAACAAGCGCAATGCTTGTTGCTAATGCGCAAGCAGTCAGGGCAGGTGCCCAAAGCTTAGCCGACATCATTATTCCACCTCAATTTAGATTTCTTATCTAAAAACAAATTATTGCTGAAATTGCTTTGATACAGCCAAAACCAAAGCAATGAAGTCCAAACCAATCCAATTCCCCAACCCGTAAGTACGTCAGTCGGAAAGTGAACCCCCGCGTAAACTCTAGATATCCCCATGAAAATAAACCATAACGTAGATACTAAAATGACACTCGTGCGATATTTATGTTGCTGAAGCAATAACATCATTAAACTCGCAAGGGTTGCTGCATAAAGGCTATGGGCACTTGGGAATGATGCGCCATAGCTTTGAACTAAGTGATAAAACTCCAAGGGTCTTGGTCGATCAATACTCCATTTCAGAAGCCAACCAATCACAATACTTCCACCCACACTCAAAGTGATAAAAATCACATTCTTATAGTTTTTAATCCAAGTTTGATAAAGACACAAAAAAGTGGTTAAAAATAATAAAAATGGCATCCCACCTAACAGAGAAAGTAGAATTGTCACGTTGTTAAGCATCAATGAACGGTGTTCAAAAAAAGCTTGAACACTAAAAAGGTCTAGATTTGATGTGTTTGGAAAAATGAACCCAATCACACCCAATCCTAAAAAAAAGCAACCAATACAAAGCAGTAGGTACGGCATGCGAACCTCATTTTTTGCTTAACCATTGTTCAGGGTTATCGAATGTTTTAAAGTGTACTCGTGAGTACACTTTTGGTCAAGTCTTGAAATTTTATGATAATTTCATTTTCATATTTTTATAAGCTTCATTAAAAAAACATAACAAAATTCGATTAATGTCTCATTTTTTGCTCAGTTTTATTTTGTTCTTCTAAGTGTACAGGTTGGCTAGGGGGCCAAAAAAAGTCACTTGGTCGAGTTAAGAAATGAGTCATCACTAATTTTGCGAGTGGTTTCCATTGAGCGAAGCGGACGCGGCGGGCACGAAGTGCAACAATAATTGTCAAGGTAAAGCTGACAAATAAGTTAGTCAGGCCGATTAGCATAACCCCTAAAAAAGACACGATGATTAAACCAATATCAGGGCTACCGATGGTCATAAGACCTTGAATAAAATTGGCAGAGGCAAAGGCAATATGTCGAATATCTAAAGGTAAACCAAGAATAAAACCAATCGTCCCCATACTGCCAAGCATGATGCCAAAAAGAAAATTACCAGCCAAAGCCCCAAGATTGGTTTCAATATAATTGGCAAATTTATCTAAACGCTGTTGTCCCATCCAGCGTTTCAAACGCTGGTGTTGTTTTAAGCGAGGACCAACCTTTCGGTAGATCGCCAAATTATCGAAGTAGCCTGCAAGTAGTCCTGAGAAAAATAAGCATATTCCAGCAATTGCAGCATGGGGTACAGCTAACGAAGTAAACGGATTTAGATCATGTAAGGTTTTGCTTGCTTTTGTTGATGAAAGCAAAGGTTCATGTAGATTGTATTGCCATAAAAAAGTAATTAAAGCTGCTACTGGTATAGCAATCGAAATGTTACCGAGGATAGCAATAAATTGAGTTCGAATAATGTTGATAATCAGAGCAGCCAATTCAGCAATTTGAGCTGTTTTACTGCCTTTCTGATGTTGTACTGTTGCAGCAAGTGCTGCCGCTGTCATCGCGGGTTGCTTAGTCGCAACGGTAAAGTGTAAGACATGGATAAGCATGAAGCCTAATGCATAATTCATACTATATAAAAATGCATGTGTAAAAGGTGCGAGCACTAAACGAGCAGTCAAAATCTTTAAAGTGGCCATCGTTGCGATAATTGCACCAGCACCAGCTGCTGCTTTATACATACCCAAAAAGCCAGCTTTATCAGTGCTTACATAATGTTCACCTGTTTTACTCGCATTTTCAGTGACCTGTAATGCAATCAGTTCACTGGTTGAACTGAGTAAATGACGAACACTTTTTTCATCATAATGTGCTTTGGTTAAGTCAGTGAGTAATTCACCCAGTGCAAGATAGCGTACCTCATTTTTACTTGCCAATAAGCTCAATAAAAGTTCAATACGATCAATTGCTTGCTCAAGTAGAGACAATAAATAGGTTAAGCTAACACTCACACCAATACGTTTAGTTGCACGGCGAATTTTGAGCACAACTTCACGACATTGATCTAGCATCACGAATGCCTGAGATGCATCAGGTGGTGGCATTACAACAACAGCATCTTGATCATCAATTTGTTTTTTATATTTTTCGATGAACTCAACAATTTCTCGATTTTGAACTAAGAAGGGAGATTCATATTCAATAATATCTGGCTGAGCATTAATAAATTCAGGATATAAACCTATACCGCTGATTCGATAAGACAAAACGGTAATCGCTTTGATTAACTCATTTTTAGAAATTTGTTTTTCAATCGTATTACTTTGGTTTTCGGCTAACAGATTAAATAAAGTGATCCAGTCTTGATTCTCAATCAGATCAAGCCATTGACTATCTGTTTCTTGGTGAAATACTTTCCTAATAAGAGTCTTTAACTGCTGACCATCTTCAACCAATGGAAGAAAGTGCGCGCCAAGGCGTTGACTCAGCTGATTCCAAAAGCCATCTAATGAAAGAATACCACTATCAGCATACAAGCTAATCTGTTTGTATTGGCTAATCAGTTTGAGTAAGAAATTTTGTAATAGGAGTGCAGACGTCGGCGTCAATAATAATATTTTGATGAAGCCCTGAATCTGTTGTTTAACTTCGTCCGCATCCTTTGGATTCTTTGGTCGTAAGCAGTTAATTAATTCGATGATAATATTTTCATCTAAAACAGCTTGGTTTTGATCAAGCTGTTCCTGCATTTTTAAAAATAAATCAGATAAAGTTAAATGCATAGGCACTCATAAAATTATTGAAGTCGATGTAAGGCCATTAAGGTCAAATTAATCAGTGCTTGGCGATATTCATTATCTGGTAGCGCTTTAAGCGCCTCTAAAGCTGCATCCGTTTCTTGTTGGGCACGTTTTTGACAGTAGTCTAAGCCGCCTGAGTTGTGAACAATTTCAATGACTTTGTCCAAATGCTCGATACCACCTGTCGCGATACTGCGACGAATAATCGCATGATCATCTCCAGTTGAATGAGCTAATGCTGAAATTAACGGTAAAGTCGGTTTACCTTCCATTAAATCATCACCAATATTTTTACCTAATGTGTCGGCATCAGAGGTGTAGTCCAAAATATCATCAATAATTTGGAAGGCATTACCAAAATGACCAGCAAAACGACGCAAAGGCTCTCGATATTCTTCAGTGCCAGCTAAAATTGCTGCACCTTCTGTTGCAAGCTCAAATAAACGCGAAGTTTTACCGTGAATAATTCTGAGATAGGTTTCTTCAGTGGTATCAGGTTGATGTTGTGATTGTAGTTGAAGGACTTCACCTTCAGCAATTTCACATGTTCCAGCTGAGAAATCTTTCAATAAAGTCATGTTGCCGAGGTCGACCAATAAATCAAAAGCACGTGCAATTAAAAAGTCACCGACTAAAACCGCAGTTTGGTTATTCCAAGTGGCATTTGCGGTTGGGCGACCACGGCGTAAGTTGGATTCATCAACGACATCATCATGCACCAAGGTCGCTGTATGCAGCATTTCGATAATGGCAGCTAAGTGTTGAGCTTGTTCCATATTTGCGATATTACAAGCACGAGCGGCAAGTAAGCACATGATTGGGCGCATGCGTTTACCGCCAGCTTCAACCACATGTTTACTGACAGACATAACAAGACCAACTTTAGAACTTATACCTTCATTGATAAGGTGATCCATCGCAGCAAAATCTGTCGCAACAGGGGAGAGAATGTCTTGCTTGAAATCGATAACCATATGAAGGAAAACCTCGTATAGGTGGATAATGTTGCCAAGTGTATCAATTAATTTATTGCTAAACAGTTATACAAGTCATGTAATCTGTGATTTACAACAAGACGGTGAGTTTTTTGGTTTTAATTTAGGCAAAAAAAGAAATTCTCTACCAACCGTTATCACTCTACTTATGACTTTGTAAAAACACAGTTTGTTATTGTCGCAATTTGTTTTAAAAAATGTATTTCAAATTTTGATCAGAATCAATCAAAACAAGCCGACATCAATCTAATTGATTTCATTAAAAAATCCAAGCAACTTATCAATATCTTTGCATTTGTGCAAAATGACTTGTTGTTTGATCAGTTTTCACTTAAAATTTGTCCCCTTGTATAACCCCAGTGGCGTTCGTTTTAAGCTCGGTATATCCCTTTATCGACACGACGACACGGGCATGTTGGAGTACATTATGTACGCAGTAATCCAAAGCGGTGGTAAACAGCACCGTGTTGTTGAGGGTGAAACCCTTAAAGTAGAATTGTTGAAAGCAGAAACTGGTTCAACTATTACGTTTGATGACGTATTGATGGTTGTTAACGGTGACAGCATTCAAATCGGTGCTCCAGTAGTAGCTGGCGCAAAAGTAACTGCAGAAGTAGTTGGCCATGGTCGTCACGACAAAATCCGCATCATCAAAATGCGTCGTCGTAAACACTACCGTAAGCAACAAGGTCACCGTCAATGGTTTACCGAGTTGAAAATTACTGGTATCGCAGGCTAACTCAGGAGTAAATAGACATGGCAACTAAAAAAGCCGGTGGATCGACGAAGAACGGTCGTGATTCGAATCCTAAGATGTTAGGTGTTAAAGTTTACGGTGGTCAAACTGTAACTGCTGGTAACATCATCGTTCGTCAACGTGGTACAGAATTCCACGCTGGTGCAAATGTTGGTATGGGTCGTGACCATACTTTATTTGCTACTGCTGACGGCGTAGTAAAATTTGAAGTGAAAGGTCAATTTGGCCGTCGCTATGTAACTGTTGAAGCTTAAGCTTTAATGGTTCAAAAAAAACCCGCTTTTAGCGGGTTTTTTATTGCTCTTCATTTTGAAATAGATCATTAGTTCAGTACTTGCCAAACACACCCATTTTTAAGTCTTCATAGGCTTGTAGAATTTCTTCATAACTATTCATTACGAAAAAACCATGCCCATTAACAGGTTCCTGTAAAGGTGGAGCAGATAGAAATAAGATGTCGCAATTTTCTAAAGCGGTGATTGAAACATCGGTCTCAAAACTAGACATCATCGCGATGGCTTGTTCCTCTAAAAGGTCTTCATCTTCAGCAAATTGCGCCTTACCGCGACGTAAATAAACTAATGTTGTATCTCCATGAGCTGCTGGCAGAATAATTTGATGTCCTTTATTTAGATGAACATCAAATACATTCATTGGACTAAAGGTTTGAGCAATACCTTGAATATTTTCAAATTGCCCTGCAACAATACGGACATAACCAGCATCGTGTTCTAATAATATTTTTGGAATCGTATTATTCGATAAGCTTTGATAGCGAGGGCGTGACATTTTATCTTTAGCTGGTAAATTGACCCATAATTGCACCATTTCAAAATAGCCGCCTTGCTCTCTGAACTCTGGGCTGAAATGTTCAATATGCTGTACCCCAGAGGCAGCTGTCATCCACTGCACATCACCTTGTTTAATAATCCCCCCATGCCCAATTGAATCTTGATGCTCTAATTCCCCAGCAAAAACAAAGGTCACGGTTTCAAAACCACGATGAGGGTGTTCGTGGACACCTTTTTTATTACTTTTAGGTTCTAAAATACCAGGGCCAAGATGATCTAAGAGTAAAAAAGGTGAAGTAGTATTACCTAACTCTTGATAGGAAAATACGGAAAGAGCAGGATAAAAGTCACCGATGGCAAAGCGGGTATCATTACGGTGAATAAAGGCAAGGCTTTTCATTCGTTATACTTCTAAATGGAGCTTATAGTAGACTAACAAAATCTAATTTTTCGTCTAGCATGCTGTTGATAAACAGTTTCTTATTTCAGACACAATCATTAAAAATGTACGCTTCTTTAATCTTTATCGCTAAGCACTTTTATTATTACAATTTCTACATAAAGGCTGTAACTTCATACATAATGCAGAACTTTGCGACACGAATTACACAAAACCAATGCTTTTCTTCATTTTTTAAATGATCAAAAACAGTAAGATGTCGTCATAACAGTAAAAATCTGATAGAAGGTTCATTTTATGAATTTCGTAAAAAAAATCGCTTATGCAACAACTTTAAGTGTAGCTACACTTGCTCCTGTTGTGAGTAGTCAGGTATTTGCTGCACCCGTGGCTGCATCGACTCAGCAGGCGACGAATAGTTTGGTTCAACAACTCTCTGGCTTACAAAGATTCACAGCAGATTTTGAACAAAGTACCAAAGTAGCTGCGAGTAATAAAGCAGTTCAGAAAAAAGGTTTAACTGCACAACATATGAATCAGACTTTTAAAGGTTCAATGAAAGTTGAACGACCTGGAAAGTTTTATTGGGAAACCACAAGTCCTGCTAAACAAACGATTGTGACCACAGGTAAAGTAGTCTGGATTTATGATCCTGATCTTCAACAAGCAGTACGTCAAAGCTTGGATGATCAAATTGCGAATACCCCAGCGCTTTTACTGTCTGGGAATACCAATCAGATTATGCAATCTTATCGCGTAACGCAGCCTGATCGTAGTAAGCTTTATTATACTTTGTATCCAAAACAAGAGGATGGAGCATTCCAAAGTTTAACGATTAGTTTTGGTGCAAATAAGGCACCTAACTTAATGGTCTTACAAGATTCTTTAGGTCAAACAACAAATGTTCGCTTTACTAATGTAAAAGTTAATCCAACTATTCCTGCATCAGTATTTAATTTCACGCCACCGAAAGGTACGGATATTATTGATCAGTAATATTCTAAATACTCAAAGGGCTGCCATTACTGTGGCTCTTTGAGGTGAAATGTAGATACATTTCTTAATTTCATCTATAGGCAAGGCTTTGTATAGTTAAGAAAAACATCAGAGACTTGCATGACGATGAACTTTACACAATTATCAAAAATTATTCCGCTTCTTCCTATCCTGACGATTATTGCATTAACAGGTTGCCAACCTAAAAAAGATACAACTAATGAAAAGGACAAAGTAGATATTCCACTCATTCAAGCGAAAGTTATTGCAGTCAAAATACCCAAACAAAAAGTCTGTTTAGAAGATGGTTGTACCAAGTATAATTTACAAAATGTTGAAACCAATCAAAAATGGATTGATGAATATTTTCTCAATCGTATGAAAAAAGCAGAGCCAAATGCATTTTCTAATCTTGCTGATCAAAAAGTAAAAGTGCCTGCTGATCAACCATCGCTTAGTGAAAGCAGCACCTATGTGCGTTTCGTGGGGCAGAATTATAATTTAGCGACTTTTGCGATGCAGACTTATTCCTATTCTGCGGGTGCAGCGCATGGTATGTCGCATCAAGAATTTGTGAATTTTGATTTATCCAATAAGAAACACATCACCGTAAGTGAGCTAATCAAAGCGAATATGAATCAAAAACTTCGTGATGAGTTATATGCAGCTAATCAAAACTGGTTAGATGGTCACCAAATTAAGAAAGATCAATTGCAAGTCAGTGATAACTATTACTATGGCGTGAATGGAATTGTATTTGTTTATCCGCTGTATGAATTGGCTTCTTATGCGGAAGGGATGAGTGAGTTGACCTTGCCATATTATGAAGCGAAGCAATTCATTAAAGCTGAATATTTACCAAGCTTACCTAAAGAGCCAAATTAGTTGTTAGTCAGCATCTAAACATTGTTTATAGATGCTGATAGTTTATTGCCAATCGCTGTATTTTTTTAGGTTAAAGCCTTACACTATAGCCAGTTTTTTCTCTATTCATGATTGATTATGATCGACCCAAAATTACTCAGAAATAATATTGAAGCAGTCAATGCTGCTTTAGCAAAACGTGGTATTCAGCTTAATGCACAAGAGTGGGCTGATTTAGAAGTTCGCCGTAAAGATTTACAATCCAAAGCTGAAAATTTACAGGCTGAACGTAACGCTGGTGCAAAACAAGTTGGTCAAATCAAAAAGTCGGGCGGAGATGCATCTGAAATTATGGCACGTATGGCTGCCATTGGAGATGAAATCAAAGCTGCTGAAGTTGCGCTTGCTGAGTTGCAAACTGAACTAGAGCAAAAATCACTGGCGATTCCAAACTTACCTGATGAATCTGTTCCAGAAGGTAAAGATGAAAGTGATAACTTAGAAATCTTAAAGTGGGGCACACCACGTCAATTTGATTTTGAAATCAAAGATCATACCGATCTTGGCGAGTGGATGGGCGGTCTTGAGTTTGAAACAGCAACTAAATTAACAGGTTCACGTTTCAGCGTACTTAAAGGTCCTTTGGCACGTCTACAACGTGCGTTGACCCAGTTTATGTTAGATACACATACGCTTAAAAATGGTTATACCGAAGCGTATGTACCGTATTTGGTCAATGCGGATAGCTTGCGTGGTACAGGTCAATTACCAAAGTTTGAAGAAGATTTATTCAAGTTGCAAGGTGAAAAAGAATATTACCTGATTCCAACTGCTGAAGTGCCAGTCACCAACTTTGTGCGTGATGAAATTTTAGATGCAGATCGTTTGCCACTGAAATATGCAGCACATACACCATGTTTCCGTAGTGAAGCAGGTTCTTATGGTCGTGATACGCGTGGTTTGATTCGTCAACATCAGTTCGATAAGGTCGAAATGGTGCAAATTTCAAAACCAGAGCACTCAATGCAGGCACTTGAAGACCTAACTGCACATGCAGAGGGCATTTTGCAAGCACTTGGTTTGCCATATCGTAAGATTTTGCTCTGTGGTGGTGATATGGGTTTTGGTGCAACCAAAACTTATGACTTAGAAGTATGGGTGCCAAGCCAAAATACCTATCGTGAAATCTCAAGTTGCTCAAACATGGGCGATTTCCAAGCACGACGTATGAAAGCACGCTACCGCGTAGATCAGAAGAAGATCGAATTAGTGCATACGTTGAATGGTTCAGGTTTAGCTGTAGGTCGTACTTTGCTTGCAGTGATGGAAAACTATCAACGTGCTGATGGTTCAATCGAAATTCCTGAAGTTTTACGTCCATATATGGGCGGTATTAGTTATATCGACTAAAATGCATCGAATTTGTGCATAGTTTTTGCTTTAACTCAATCAGATCTAAAAAATATAGAGGCGTATCGTGGAAATTTTCCCAATCTCTTTAAAGTTGCAGCAGCAACGTTGTCTGATTGTGGGTGGTGGGCATATTGCCTATCGCAAAGCAAACTTGTTAGTCAAAGCTGGTGCGATTATTGATGTGATTGCACCAGAGATTGAGCCTGATTTGCAACAATTAGTTGAGAAGTCACTGGGGCAATATATCCAAGCGCCTTTTTCTGTAAATATTTTAGCAACGCCTTATCGCCTAGTGATTGCAGCGACAGATCAGCCTGATGTGAATAAAGCTGTCTTTGAGCAATGTGAGATACGTAATCTTCTCGTCAATAGCGTGGATGATATTCCAAATTGTCGTTTTATGGTGCCTGCAATTATTGATCGGTCACCACTCGTTATTTCTGTGGCTTCAAATGGAGCTTCGCCTGTTTTATCACGTCAAATTCGTACACAGTTAGAAAGTTCTATTCCACATGGTATGGGTAAATTAGCTGAGTTTTCTGGTCAATGGCGTAAACAGGTTAAAGAAAAAATTGCGAATCCAGATGAGCGTCGTATCTTTTGGGAAAACTTATATGCAAGCCCACTAAAAGAACAAGTCTTTAATGACAATCTTGAGGTGGCAAATAATTTAATTGAACAAGCCTTAACAGAATGGACTGCACCGAAAGGTGAAGTCTATTTAGTGGGTGCGGGTCCCGGTGATCCAGAGTTGCTGACTTTAAAAGCATTACGTTTGATGCAACAAGCTGATGTGGTGATTTATGATCGTTTGGTTTCTGCACCGATCTTAGAATTGTGCCGCCGTGATGCTGAAAAAATTTATGTCGGTAAAGCACGTTCTAATCATTCAGTCCCACAAGATGGTATTAATGCTTTGTTGGTTGAATATGCGCAAAAGGGTAAGCGTGTTTGCCGCTTAAAAGGTGGTGATCCATTTATTTTTGGGCGTGGTGGCGAAGAGATTCAAGAATTAGTTGAAGCTGATGTTACATTTCAAGTTGTGCCAGGTATTACAGCGGCGTCTGGGTGTTCTGCTTATGCAGGTATTCCACTCACGCATCGTGATTACGCGCAAAGCGTACGTTTTTTAACAGGACACCTTAAAGAAGGATCACCAGAACTTCCTTGGAAAGAGCTAGTCTATGAAAACCAAACTTTGGTGTTATACATGGGCTTAGTCGGTTTAGAACGCATTTGTGAGCAACTGATTGCTCATGGTCAGCGTCCAAATATGCCAGTTGCGCTTATTTCCAAAGGTACTACGCCAGATCAAAATGTGGTTGTTGGAACTTTAGCGGATATAGCGACCAAAGTATCTGAGCATCATATCGTAGCACCGACTTTAACCATTATTGGTGAAGTGGTCAGTCTGCGTGAACAGTTAAAATGGCAATAAAATTCCATTATGGCGTTGTCATCATTCCAGATCTATTTTAATAAATAGATTTGGAGAATTTAAATAGTAGAGAAAATTTGTGATTCATGTTGTCCTATACGAACCAGAAATACCTGCAAACACAGGTAATATTATTCGTTTGTGTGCCAATACAGGTGCTCAATTGCATTTAGTGAGACCTTTAGGTTTTGAACTAGACGATAAGAAATTGAAGCGAGCAGGTTTGGATTACCACGAATGGGCAAGAATGCAAATTTGGGATAATATCGAACTCTGTCTTGCCGATTTAAAAACCAAAGGTGTTGAGCATGTTTTTCCACTGACTACTAAAGGTACAGCGACACCGCACACCGTTGATCTTAATCGTCCTGTCGCTTTGCTGATGGGACCTGAAACAAGGGGTTTGCCTGAGCAAGTCCGTCTCATGTTTCCGCAAGAACAATGGATTCGTTTGCCGATGGCTGAGAACTCAAGAAGCTTAAACCTTTCTAATGCGACTGCGGTAATCGTCTATGAAGCTTGGAGACAACAGGGTTTTAAACAACTTTAATTCCTTTGGTTAGAGATCACCATACGGACTTGCAACAACTAAGGTATAACCATTCAGATCTTTAAACCAAATCTCTCGATGGTGTGCGTTAGAGTTGTATTTTGGTCCTTCTAAAATTTCGATTTGATGAGTTTGTAATTTTTGAACAATCTCATCAATCTAAGTGCTTTCAAATCGCAATAAAACCCCATTTTCAATCAGCCGTTTGGGGTCACCGATATATGACTGGTCATGAGCTTGCCATTGGTGCAGTTGTAACACCACACGCTGCTCAAACAACAATTGTTCATATTCTCTGCCACCATGTCCGCTTTCTAAACCAAGTATTGTTTGATACCACTGACTGTTTTTTTCGACATCAGCTACTGCAATTAAAGGCTGTGGATACATACACACCTCACTGAATGATTAGAATTATTGTTCTTGTATTGCATCAAAACGTTGCTGTGCATAAATGACTTGTTCAATATTACTTTCTGCCCAGTCTTTTAATTGATATGCCATTTTTGCGACTTCTAAGCCGAGTGGGGTTAATGAGTAATCAACACGAATGGGTGCAGTATCTTGTACTTGTCTTGTAATAAATCCATCTCGTTCTAACATTTTTAGTTTTTGTGAAAGCACTTTTGGGGAAATACCCTGAATACTTTTTTTGAGTAAATTAAAATGCTGAGTTTCTCTTGCAAGTATATTGATGATCAACAAAACCCATTTATCTGCAATTTTTTCAAAAAATAAACGAGCAGGGCAATGTTGTTGATAAATATTATATTTTAATGCTTGATTCATATTTAAACCCTTCATTTTCTCGATCGAAAGCCCCTAGTTACCGATTGGTAACTAATTGACACCTAGTTTCTAAAATATATCATTAAATCGAACTTTTTAAAAATTTTGGATAATCTCATGACAAAAATTGCAGTGGTTTATTTCTCTGGTTATGGTCACACCAAAGTAATTGCACAAACTTTTGCACAACCGATTGATGCTACATTAATTGAAATTGATCAGAATGGTGAAATTACAGAACAAGATTGGCAAACGTTAAATGATGCCCAAGCGATTGTATTTGGTGCTCCAACATACATGGGAACAGCACCTTGGCAATTTAAGAAATTTGCTGATGCTTCCTCAAAGGTATGGTTCACACGTGGTTGGCAAGATAAAGTTTTTGCAGGCTTTACAAACAGTGCGAGTTTAAATGGTGATAAACAAGTGACGTTGATTCAATTACAAACCTTAGCTTCTCAGCATGGTGGTATTTGGGTGAGTTTAGGTTTACTTCCAGCCAATACCAAAGCTGCAAAACGCGAAGATGTGAATAATTTAGGCGGTTCTGTTGGTTTACTGGTTCAATCACCTTCTGATGCGAGTGTAGATGAGATTCCAACAGGGGACTTAGAAACAGCGAAGCTGTATGCGGAACGTGTTAAATCAATTGTTGAAAAACTGCACAGCTAAGTTTTTGAGTTAATAAAAAGGCGCATTTAGCGCCTTTTTAGATTTAGATGATTTTATTCGTGTTCATTGTGTTGAGGGGCATTATATTTAAAGCCTTTGGTTTTATAGCCTAAATATAAAACACCAAACATTGCCCACCATAAACCATATTTCAGCGCGGTCTCTTCAATTTCTAACCACATTGCAAAAACGCTCAGAAAGCCTAGCAATGGAATAATAACAAAGTTGAAGATATCTTTGATATTTTTGGTTCGACCATCACGCAGTGCATAGCGAGAAATTACTGAGAGATTTACAAAAGTAAATGCAATCAAAGCACCAAAGCTGATCATTGAAATCACAATATCCAAACTCATGCGTCCAGCAGCTAAGGCGACAATACCGACAATGATAATGTTATAAGAAGGGGTGAAGTTCTTTGGGCTAATATGACCAAAGATTTTCTTATTAATGACACCATCTCGTCCCATTACATACATTAAACGAGATACGCCGGCATGAGCCGAAATACCAGATGCCATGACAGTCACAATTGCAAACGCTAAAACGTAAGACTGGAACAGCGAACCACCCACCAATAATAAAATATCTGGCTGTGTTGCAGCGACATCTTGGAAATAGCTCTTTGGATCATTAGGGAAATAGATTTGCATAAAGTAGGTGCTGATAATAAAAATTACACCTGCGAATAATGCTGTCAAGAAAATCGCTTTTGGTAAGGTCTTTTCAGTATCTTTGGTTTCTTCTGCAAGAGAGCTTAGAGAATCAAAACCTGTAAATGAAAAGCACAGTAAAGTCGCACCTGTAATTAACGCACCAATAGAGGTTAGCTCATTCCAGAACGGTTGTAAGCTCCAAAGTTGATAGCGTGTTTCTGCAGTAATTGGGCCTTCAGCATTATAGCCCATTTGTAATTTGCTATAGACTAAGTACGTAAACACCCCAATGACAATCAGTTGCACTAAAACAATCAGACTATTAAAGTTTGCAACAAAACGAGCGCCACGTAAATTGATACCAGTCATAAAGGCTGTTAATACAATTACCCAAATCCAATGATTTACATTTGGAAATAAGGCTTCAAGATAAATTCCTGCCAAGATAATATTTACCATTGGCGATAGTAAATAATCAAGCCAAGAAGACCAGCCCACCATAAAGCCAACATTGGGATGGATTGATTTTTGTGCGTACGTATAAGCCGATCCTGAAGATGGATAGCGGCGAATCATGTGCCCATAGCTTAGCGATGTAAACAAAATCGCAATCAATGCCACAATATAAGAGGTTGGAACATGATGATGGCTTTCTTCTGATACCAGACCGAAAGTGTCAAACAAGGTCATCGGTTGAATATAGGCTAAGCCAATAATGATAATGTGCCAGAGACCAAGCGTTTTTTGTAGTTTAGCTACCGATGGAGTCCCAGAAGTATTTGTCAACGGCGTTATCCTCATAATCGTTGATCAAGGATCAGCTATGGTTTAAGGATCATTTGAGACGAAAATGATCCCTGCTACAGAAAATAGAAGTGCGCCAATTTATCGTAGTTTGTTATAAATTGTCAGTACTTTTATGCTTGTTTTAGCAATTTTTTTGCCAAATAGGTAGACAAATAGATGAATAAAGATTCATTCAAAATATAAAAGCCCCGATAACAGATTGATATCGGGGCTTGATACATTAAATTATTTATTTAACTTAATGAATTACCATGCTTTTTGCAAAATTGCACGAAGATCTTCTAAATTTGCTTCTTTTGGATTGTAGATGATTGAGCCATCATTCAATGCTTTTTCAGCAACTTCATCTAATTGAGCTTCAGTCACTTTACCTGTTTCACGTAAAGTACGAGGAAGTTTAGTCAGCGAGAATAAACGATCACGCATGGTTAAGATTGTTGCAATGGCTTTATCTGCACGTAAGTTTGCAGGCGTTTGTGCATAAATATCTGCACCAGCAAGTGGCAATAATAATTCACCAATCTTGGCGCCATTGACTTCTTTGTTGTATTCAAGCACATATGGCAAGAATAAGTTCATGCAAAGACCATGGGGTAGGTGAGCAACAGCACCTAAGGCATGACCGAGTGAGTGTACCAAGCCCACCATTGAGTTCGAGAATGCAATCCCAGCCATTGTTGATGCTTGAGCAAGCTCTAAACGACCTTGTGCATCACTTGGGTTGTCTAAAACTTTGAATAAGTTTTCACTAATTTTCTTGATACCAGCACTTGCATAAGCATCGCTTAATGGATTCGCTGCTAAGCATGTATAAGCTTCAACACAGTGAGTTAGTGCATCCATACCTGTCATTGCGGTTAAGTGTGGAGGTAATGTTTGTGTCATGCGCGGATCAAGAATTGCAGCATGTGGCATGAGGTAGTAAGAAGCAAACGCAAGTTTGACATTTTTTTGCGTATCAGAAACGACAGCAACCATAGTTGCTTCAGAACCTGTACCAGACGTTGTCGGAATGACGAAGAATGGTTTTAATGGTTTTGGTAGGTTATGCGCACCTGAGTATTGTAATAAATCATCGCCACCTTCTGAAACTAAAATATTAGTTGCTTTCGATGTATCAATAACCGAACCACCACCAATCGCAATAATCGCATCACATTTTTTTTCACGATACAGTTGTGCTGCTGCACGTACTACTTCCAAGCTTGAATCAGGTGGAACGTCATCAAAAATTGCACCAATTACAGCATCTGTTGTGCTAAAAGCAGCTTCAATTGGGCTGAGCAGACCATTTGCACGTACGCCTTTATCGGTAATGATCATTGGGCGTTTTGCGCCAAGAGTCGCAAGTTCAAAAGGGATGTGCTCTAACGCAGCATTACCAGCAATTACTTTTACAGGACAGAAAAATTCGTAATAAGGCTTAGCCATGTTATGCGCTCCGTTTGAAATATGATTGTGCGACTTTGAGGTAGATATTTTTTGCGCCAGTGAATTTTTCTTTGAATGTTAATTCAGCTGGATAACGTTTCACAGCAAGTGATGCAATCAATTTAGGTAGAATTAACGCTTCCATTTTATTTAAACAACGAACTAATCGAATGGCGCTTGAAACATCACCATCAGCGATCATACGGTCGTTAGCAAATGCTTGAGCAGTACTTTCTTGGAAAGAAAATACAAGGAAAGCATGTGTTAAATGTTTAAAAGTAATTGTTAAATCTGGTTTGCCTTTATAATTAGGTAAAAGCTCCAATTGTTTTTCTTCGGTCACTCGTGCAATAAATGCAGGACCATTTGGGAAAACATTCATTGAAAGTATAAAGCCAACTGGAAATTTAGAGACTTCCTGTTGTACTTCGTCATCCACTTGGCTTGCCATTACTAAACCACGACCGACGACATCCATCATGAGTTTTACGTAGGCAAATTGCAAAGTGGGCTTCACTGCTTTGGTCGAAATCACTCGCGTATCCCTTGTTAAAATTATGCAAAAGCAAATTTAGAGTAATTACTCTAATTTATTTCTTTGGAATTTAAAAGTAGTTTATTCAGATTTGACTACAAGGTCATGAAAGAAATTCGTATTTTGTAAATAGCTAATAAAATCATGACAAAGTTGCTCAAAGCTTGGGTAATCTTCAAGCAAGTCTTGCAAGCGTACCATTTCTAAACCTGCGTATCCACAGGGATTAATGGTTTGGAAGCCTGTTAAATCACAATCAATATTTAAGGCTAAACCGTGGTAACTACGACCACGGCGAATTTTAAAACCTAAAGATCCGATTTTACGACCACCAACATAGACACCTGGTGCATCAGGCTTAGCGTAAGCCTCGATATTGTATTGTTTGAGTATATCGATCATGACCTGCTCAGCAAAGCTGACTAATGTACGGACATGCCATTTTAGGCGGTTTAGATCAATCAAAAAATATGCGACCAGTTGACCTTTGCCGTGCCAAGTCACTTGACCACCACGATCCGTATGGACAACTGGAAGGCTGCTGTGCGTAAGGATATGTTCAGCTTTGCCTGCTTGCCCTTGAGTCAAAACATCTTGATGTTGTAATAACCAAACTTCATCGGGTGTGGTTTCATCACGATTGGTTGTGAAGTCTTTCATTGCCTCAAAATGAGCTGTGTAGTCTTGTAGATCATTGAAACAACGAATGATTAAAGTAGGTTTTACAGAGCTCATTACAATAAAATTTCCTTGGCAGCTTTGAAGGGGTAAATGATTGAATTATGTAGTTATTTAAGTTGGATAAATAAGGGTGATCTAAAAGACGTACGTTATTTTTTATTAAAAAAAATCCAAAACACTTTCGTATTTTGGATTTCTTATTTAAAGCGCTGTCTTAATTAAAGGACAGGCTGCAAGATCAGCATATAGCGCATGAACTTGTTCTAATTCTTCGAAGCGTAATTGTGCAGTCAAAGAATGGTATTTACCTGTACGTGAAGGTTGTACTTTTACTGTACCACCATCGAATTCAGGGAAGTGCTTCTGCAAAATATCAACAACAGCCACTCGAAGTTCATCCCCTGCATTACCAATCAATTTGATTGGATAGTCCATCGGGAAAACCCAAAGATGTTCTTGCAATTCACGAGAAGGAGTGCGGTCTAACATGAGCAACCTCTTTAATTTGAAACGCCTGCATCAGTGCAGGCGCTTATGATCTAATAACTAGATGGGGATAGAGTGTTTAATTTCAAGTCTCGATTAAGAGCTTACGCCATCACTCAAAACTTCCCATCAATTAGTCATTTTCCAAGAATGAACGTAAATGTTCAGAGCGAGAAGGGTGGCGAAGTTTACGTAACGCTTTCGCTTCAATCTGACGGATACGTTCACGTGTTACGTCAAACTGTTTACCCACTTCTTCTAAAGTATGGTCAGTTGGCATATCGATACCAAAACGCATTTTTAATACTTTAGCTTCACGTTCTGTTAAGTTTTCAAGCACTTCACGTGTCGCTTCTTTTAAACCTTCTGAGGTCGCAGCATCGACTGGAGATGTGATGTTTGAGTCCTCAATGAAGTCACCAAGATGCGAATCTTCATCATCACCGATCGGTGTTTCCATCGAAATCGGTTCTTTTGCGATTTTAAGTACTTTACGAACCTTAACCTCGTCCATTTCAAGACGCTCACCTAATTCTTCAGGTGTCGGTTCACGTCCCATTTCTTGAAGAAGTTGACGTGATACACGATTGATCTTGTTAATCGTTTCAATCATGTGGACTGGAATACGAATAGTACGCGCTTGATCGGCAATTGAACGAGTAATCGCCTGACGAATCCACCAAGTTGCATAAGTCGAGAATTTATAACCACGACGATATTCAAACTTGTCTACAGCCTTCATCAAACCGATGTTACCTTCTTGAATCAAATCAAGGAACTGTAAGCCACGGTTGGTGTATTTCTTCGCAATCGAAATAACCAAACGTAAGTTTGCTTCAACCATTTCTTTCTTGGCACGACGTGCTTTCGCTTCACCAACTGCCATACGTTTAGAGATATCTTTGATATCTTTTACGTTCAAACCAAGGTCTTTCTCAATATCGGCAATCTTCTGTTGGAATGCCAATACGTCAGGGCGCACTTTTTCTAAATGTGCTTTGGTTTCAGCAGGGGCTTTCGCGATTTGTTCATCTAACCAAGCTGGATTTGACTCTTGTTCAGGGAAGGTTGTACGGAATTGATTACGATCCATACGACCACGACGCACTGCATAACGCATGATTTCACGTTCATTGGTACGAATTTGTTCATGTGTGCCGCGAATCATTTCTGAAATGATGTCAAATAAACGTGGTGTGAATTTGAACATCATAAAGACTGCAGCTAAAGCTTCTAGTGCAGCTTTTGCTTCGTCACTATTGCGACCATGTTTTGCTACAATTGCTTTTGTATCATTCCAAGCAGCTTCTAGTTCAGAAAAACGAACTTTAGCAATTTCAGGGTCAGGTCCAGATTCACCTTCAGAATCATCATCACCTTCAGATTCTTCGTCTTCGTCATCATCATCAAGTTTTACATCTTTTGTCGCAGGTGAAGCGCTTTCAGCTTCTTCAAGTTCTGCTTCTTCTTCCAGTACTTCTGGAATGTCATCATCAGTTTCTGGGTCTAAGTAGCCAGAAAGAATATCGGCAAGACGACGCTCACCTGTTAAAAAGTCATTATATTCTTGTAAAACGACTTCAACAGCATTTGGCCAATAAGCAATTGAATGTAAAACGTCACGAATACCTTCTTCGATACGTTTTGCAATGCTAATTTCGCCTTCACGTGTTAAAAGTTCAACTGTCCCCATTTCACGCATGTACATACGTACAGGGTCAGTGGTACGACCAGGCTCACTTTCAACCGATGCTAATACGGCAGCAGCTTCTTCTTCAGCGACTTCGTCTGCAGCTTCAGTAGATTCACCAAACATGGTGTCATCAGTTTCTGGTGCACGTTCATGCACTGGAATACCAACGTCTTGAAGCATCTGGATGATGTCTTCAATCTGCTCACTTTCCGTAATTGAGTCTGGTAGATGATCGTTAACCTCAGCGTAAGTTAAGTAACCTTGTTCTTTGCCTCGGCTAATCAGAGCCGCTACTTGCGAAGTAGGGGAATTCATATCGCTCATCTTTGCTTACTCTTTTGTTGAATCTGTGGCGGTGAAAAACCGTGCATGATAGCACAATTCACGAGGAATGTTTTTGATTTGATCCGCTCGCTTTAAATAAAAAATAGGTTGGATTGAACTGTAGTTTCTTAAATATGGGGGTGTGTCATAATTTTTCAAGCAGAGAATTCCTATTCAAGAATTTTTTCATTTTTACAATTGTTAGAATATAAATACACAAAAAAAACGATGAAAAAAAGTACAAAACACCATTTTATAGTGAAAAAATCAAATAAAACTTGACAAGGTTGGATAAGACCGATAAATAGCGGCTAGACCCATTTATATTTTTTCATTTAGAGGTACTGTTAGTGTCTTCTACAGATTTCGAATTAGATGATGATAACTACGGTGAGGATGATGTTGGTTTTGATGAGTCATCAGGCAAAATCAGTGCCAAAGAATCATTAGAAAAGCGCCGTTTGATTGATGATCTACTCGCTCAACGCCGTTTAGAACGAGAATTAAAAGATTTCGATTATGATTTCGACGACGATGATTTGGATGACTAAAGTGAAGCGAAATTGCTAAGACTTTATGTTTGAAAATGTTATGCTGTTGCCGATGTATTTAAAATTTGGATCATAAAATGAGCACATTAGATTTAGACTTATTGAGTAATTTTCTTGACGGTGATCAAAATGAGCACGGTTTAGATTTTGCAGCGACTCATGGCTTTTTGTGTGCTATCGCGGTTGGTCCAAAATTTGATCGTTGGTTGGATGAGCTTTTTGAGAGTAACCAAAAGAAAGTTCCTAGTGAAATCATTGAACAAATCAAAGCTTGGTTAGAGTCTATTCGTCAAGATTTAGCCAATGAAAACGGAATTGAATTCCCTTTTGAAATTGAAGAAGCAGATGTTGATTCAAGTTTAGGTGATTGGAGCGTTGGTTTTGTTGATGCAATGTTCTTGAATGAAGAGGCATGGTTTGCTCCAGAGTTTGAAGAACAATTGGTTGATTTAACTTTACCAATTATGGTGTTTAGTGGCATTGATGAAGAAGATCCTCAAATGGAGTCTTTCCGTCGTAATGGTCAATTGATGGATGAATTAGCGGAAGAAATTCCTGATAATTTGAACGAAATTTATCTCATGTACCATACGCCTGCGTGATGCTACATCTTATGTAGTTACAAAAGTAATGCATAATTTGACACCAAATTAAATATTAAACGTCCTTTAGAGGACGTTTTTTATATCTCGTTTGGGAGTTAAGGTTTTTGTGATTGAGGAAGCATCAAGTCGAGATCACTTTCAATCCTTTGATATGCGTCTGCACTATTTAGTTTATTTGTGGTGATTTACTCAGAGACCAAGCATTTTCATGGGCGATTACTTTACCCTTAAGATTCTCTGTTATCGTTTCCAATAATTTAATTTGGTAATGCGTTGCATAATGCTCAGTTAATTCATGTTCAGGAACGGAAAACGGCGGTCCTTGAAGTAGGTTTTGATCATATTCAAGGCTAATTAATAGCTGAGGTGCTTGTTTTGTAATGTCTAACAAATGTTGTGTATATTGGCTTCGCATTTGTGGTGGAAGAGCGATTAGAGCAGCTCGATCATAAACAGCATCTATATCCCCAAGTTGTTGTGCTGTTAATTGAAAAAAATCACCAACGAATAATTCAATTTGAGGATGTTGATAGTGAGTCAATTCACCTGATTCCGTCTCTTTAAAACTCAACTCTAAATTTGAAATAAGATCTTGGATTGCAATAGGGCTAAGATCAATACCAACTATTTGATAACCCTGATTTATTAGCCAGCTTATATCTAAACTTTTACCACAAAGTGGAACAAAAATACGAGCATGAGGCTTTAAATCTAATGATCTAAAATATTGGGTGAGTAGGGCGTGAGGTTGGTCTTGATGAAAACCAATATTATTGTTTTGCCATTTGTCATGCCAAAAATCATGTTGCATTATTTGAACCTCAGTATTCATTTAAATAGAGTTGAAAATGTCATCTACTATTTTTTTGATAAATAGAATTTCTTGATTAAGAACCAAACTACGTATGCTATTGCAATAACTAAAATAATAGTGCCAATACGTTGTGTAATAGCACTCATCAATGCTGGATTTTCACTAAAATGATAACCAACATAGGCAAGAAGAGAGGTCCAAAGAATTGTACCTGCAGCACTGTAAGCCATGAACTTACTAAAAGGCATTTTGCTCATACCTGCTGGGATACTAATTAAAGAGCGAACTGCAGGTACCATACGACCAAAAAAAACGATCCTATGCCCATATTTTTCAAACCAAACTAATGATTTTTCAAGATCGGCAACACTAATACGCAGGTATTTTCCGTAGCGTTCGACAAGAGTAAAAAGGTGGTGTTGCGGAATCTTTCTACCAATCCAATACAGTAATGCCGCGGCTAGAAGTGAGCCGATACTACCAGCAATAATCACTCCGATTAAAGTCAGTTCACCTTTTGCCGCAGTATAGCCTGCGGATGGCATAATGATTTCGGATGGAATCGGTGGGAAAATATTATCAAGAAACATTAAAAATGCGATACCCAAGTATCCTAGTTTCTCCATGATGGATAATACCCAGTCTTCCAGTCCCATAGCGCCTAAATGTGATTTGTGAGTTAGGGTAGAATAATGGTTGTCTAAATAACTCTCAATAATGTATTGGTTAATAATCTTGATGATTAAAATAAAAAAAGCCTTAGTTTGAGCTAAGGCTTTTTATTAAATGTTTATACTTATTTATAGACGCTTGCGTTTAGCTGCTGCAATTTGTGACTGACGCATACGGAAGCCTGCTTTTTGTTTATCTGTAGTTTTATCAATACAGTAAACACAAGACACGCCGTGTTCATAGCTTGGTAATTCAGCTTCAACTTTAGTAAGTGGCCATCCACAAGCGTGACACTTAATATTTTCACCTTCTTCAACGCCGTGAGTCACCGCCGTACGACCATCAAATACGAAGCATTCACCTTCCCACATACTTTCTTCGGCAGGGGTTTCTTCTAGATATTTTAAAATACCGCCTTTGAGGTGATAAACTTCATTGAAACCTTCTTGTAGAAGTAGAGACGTTGATTTCTCGCAACGAATACCGCCTGTACAGAACATCGCAATTTTTTTGTCTTTATGTTGTTCAAGGTTTTGTTTTACATATTCAGGAAATTCACGGAAACTTTCAGTTTTCGGATCAATCGCGCCTTTAAATGTACCAGCTTTGTATTCATAGTCATTACGCGTGTCAATTAAGATCACATCATCACGACTAATTAAATCGTTCCATTCTTTAGGATCAAGATAGTGGCCCACTAAATCACGTGGCTTAACTTCGACACCTAAAGTGACAATTTCTTTTTTAAGTTTAATTTTCATTTTACGAAATGGTTTCTCAGAGCTTTCAGACTCTTTATATTCCATTGCATTAAACCCTTCGTTTAAAAGGAATTGATGAACGGTATCAATCGCGGTACGGTCGCCAGCAACAGTTCCATTAATTCCTTCAGACGCTACAATCAGAGTTCCACATAAATTGATGCTCTTCACTAAGTTCAAAAGACGTTGTTGCAGGTCAGCTGCATCTGAAACTTCTTTAAATTGATATAGTGCCGCAACAACCCAATTATTGGTCGCTTGCTGTTCTACAGGTGCAAGCTGTTCTACAGTAGCGTTCATGGATAACTCCAAATGTATTAAGATAGAAAAATAAGGCGCACATTTTAGCGCGAAATCTGAAAATAAGCGAGAAAGCCATAAAACAAATATGGTTTTAAAGGAGTTGGTTTTGAGTAACGATCGTCGAATTCCATCATTGACCCCTTGTGCGGGACGTTGCTCAACGGTATTTGGTGATTTAGTTTGTCGTGGTTGTCGCCGTTTCAATCATGAAGTGATTCAATGGAATACTTATACGCCAGAGCAAAGGCTCATGGTGTGGAAGCGCTTAGATGCGCAGCTGAATCAAATTTTGGTGCCTTTGCTACCTCACGCCAATCTTCAACATATTGAAGGTTTTATTCACAGTAAACATATTCGTGTCTTAGAGACAGCCACTACAGGGCGGAAGTTGTATCATGCTTTGAAAATTTGCGAGAAGAATAAGCATTTGGCACATGATAGTGGGTTAGGCATTAATGATTCACAAGTCAAACCCATTTGGGATGAGTTTGAACGGCGAGTGCTTGCGTTAGCAAAGGCGAGTTATGAGTTAGCATGGTTGCGTGCAGATGGAATTAGTAATAATTTACTGCGTGCATTAGAAGAAGATGAAATTTAAATATTTTTCTTCTGAATACTCAATCTGTAAATAATGATTTCAGCGATTAATAGATTGATCGTCCAGCCTAACCATGCTTCAAGCTGATAAATGTGGATTGGTGTAAGCCAATCCCAATAGGGTTGAATTTGGTAAAGTGCAAGTTTCCATGTTCTTAAGCTTAATGCAGATAAGGCTAAAGCAAAGCTCCGAATCATCCAGTTACGATGTGCAATCCATTTTTTTTCAAAAGCATAATAAAGTGCAAATAGGGTACTTGTTCCCCATAATAATCCTAGAATCACAAAGCAAATTTGGGTACTAAAACCGCCATTTGCTGAGATTGCAAGAATGAAGCCGCTAGGCAAGGCGGCTCCAAGTGTTGCAACAATATAAAGCCAGCCTGCACAGCGATGTAAACGTGGTGTGTTATTACGAATTGAATGTGAGAATTGGGTAAAACCTGCCAATAATACCAAGCTGCTAGTGATAACATGAGTTTGAAATGCAAAGCGCCAAGGCTGAGTGTGTACGACATCTTGCTTTAGAACTAAAAAATTGGTGCTATCCGACCAAGGGAAATAATTCAGGCAGATTTTAAGCATTAACCAAGATAGATAGCCAAAAACTAATATGATGATCAATTGAGAGAATCGGTTGAGTATTTTCCACATAAATATTGATCACTGATATGCTGTGCAAGCAAAATAATTGAAATAGTTTTTTTAGATGAGAGCATTAAAATGAATAAGCCTAAACAATTATTAATTGCGATTGCTATTTTATCAAGCACTACGCTGACTTTAGCACAATCCCCTCAAATAGCACCTTCATGGACAGGGTTATATAACGATGAGCAAAAAATTTCTTTGTTCATGCAGCAAAAAGGCAGTGATATTACAGGTTATAGTCTGTTAAATGGTAAGCAACTAAATTTTAAAGGGAAAATTCAGCAAACTGACTTGAATCACACTTTGACTTTAAATGAAATTGGACAGGGGGTAAGTGTTGGTCAGTTTATTTTAGAATATAAGGGTAATACTTCACCGATTGAAGCTCAGTGGTTGTCTACAACGAAAACGGTGAAACCGAAATTTTTTAGTTTAAATGCGCAGCAATGTAAATATGCAAAAGGGCAAGGTGAGTTTCCTGATGCTTCTGTGCGTTTGTTGAAAGATGCTGATTTACAAGTGCCTCTAGGGCAGTTGCAATATATGCGTAATGAAATTTATGCACGTCATGGTTATGCTTTTCAGAACAAAAATTGGGCAACTACATTTTCGCAATATGATTGGTATATGCCTTGCTATACCAATGTGGATACACGTCTAACTCAAATTGAGAAAGAAAATGTGAAGCGTATTAAAATGGTTGAACCATATGCAAAAGATGTAGATTGGGGGCGTTAATTCATTTTGATGAATACTGTTTCTAATAAAAAAGCTGCCATTTGGCAGCTTTTTTAACATTAATTTTAAAAATAAAATTAACGTTGGATGTCGCGTTGAGTCGAGCCTGTGTAAAGCTGACGTGGACGACCGATCTTGTAAGGACCGCTGTGCATTTCTAACCAGTGGCTGATCCAACCAACTGTACGTGCAAGCGCGAAGATTACAGTAAACATTTCTGTTGGGATACCAATCGCTTTTAAGATGATACCTGAATAGAAGTCTACGTTTGGATACAAGTTACGCTTGATGAAGTATTCATCAGAAAGCGCAATTCTTTCAAGTTCCATTGCAAGAGCAAGTTGTGGATCTTGGATACCTAAAGCTTCAAGTACTTCGTCACAAGTTTGTTTCATGACTTTCGCACGTGGATCGAAGTTTTTGTAAACACGGTGACCGAAGCCCATGAGTTTAACTTCTTTGCTCTTCACTTTTTCCATGAATTCAGCAACGTTTTCTACGCTACCAATTTCATCTAACATTTTAAGTACAGCTTCGTTTGCACCACCGTGAGCAGGTCCCCAAAGTGCAGAGATACCAGCAGAGATACACGCATATGGGTTCGCACCAGTAGAACCAGCAAGACGAACTGTAGAAGTAGATGCATTTTGCTCGTGGTCAGCATGAAGCGTAAAGATACGATCCATTGCACGTGCAAGAACAGGATTTACTTTGTAGTCACGATCAGCAGGAGTTGCAAACATCATGTGCAAGAAGTTTTCTGCATAACCTAAGTCATTACGTGGGTAAATGAATGGTTGACCTACAGTGTACTTATAGCTCCACGCTGCAAGCGTAGGGATTTTCGCGATTAAGCGAATTGCAGTAATTTCACGATGGTTAACATCTTCGATGTCTAAACCGTTGTGATAAAACGCAGATAATGCACCTACTACACCAACCATGATTGCCATAGGGTGAGCATCACGACGGAAACCATTAAAGAAACGGCTTACTTGGTCATGAACCATAGTGTGGTTGCGAACTTTAGCATCAAACTCTGCTTTCTGTTCAGCATTTGGAAGCTCGCCATTTAATAATAAGTAGCAAGTTTCTAAATAGTCTGCTTGAGTCGCTAATTGATCAATCGGATAGCCACGGTGTAATAACACACCTTTGTCACCATCAATGAATGTGATCTTAGATTCGCAAGCAGCTGTCGCCATAAAACCAGGATCGAAAGTAAAATGACCAGATGCCAATACATCTTTAACGTCAATTACATCTGGGCCCAATGTACCGCTGTAAATTGGTAATTCAATTTCTTTGCCATCAAGCTGTAATACGGCTTTTTTGCCAGTTGCTGCAGACATTCAAAGATCTCCTGTCCTGGTGAATGATTATCTGACTCGAAATCCTAATCTTGTCGTATGCGAATCAGACGGTGTCAAAATTTGCTATAAGATTAGTGGCTACTAAAATTTTGTCAATTATACTTAGGGATAAAAAATAACGTTATTGCAGTCAATTAGTCATTCAGTATCAAAGAAAAAATTGAGTAAAATCACAGCATCGGTCGAGTATAATATGTCAAATCAGGTTTGAGGTGCATAAAAAAAATGAAGCACCAGTACAATTGTAAGTAAATTTTTATCCGAGTTATATTTTGGTGCTTAAAAAATAAATACTTACCATAATTCAAAAGCCTATATATCTCAGGGTTTAGAATTAACTATCCATTAAAAAATAGATTAAAAGTTTTATATATCGAGTCATAATTGATTCATTATGGTGCGATTAATTGTATAAAAAATAGCTTATTTTTTGTGAGTATCTAGTATGAGGAAACAGATTATTGATCCCTGATATTTAATATATAAATGAGGGGTATTATTTTCGCCTATATTTAAGATTGTAGTTTTTGATTAATTTTTAGACATTTAGCGGAGTATTATTGAAATATATTAGAAATAATTTTGACAAAAAATTTAGTAAACTAAAAAATAATAACTCATGTTTTATTTTTATATAACAGTAATATATTGGGTTCTATTGCGGTTTCCAGCGCAGCTTATATATGCATTAAATGTGAATGATTCTTATTTCATTGAATTTTCGACTAAAGCGAAAACTGATTGTTTGTATTTTGATATTTCACGTTTTATAATTCGTTGTCGTTATATAGGTTAGGCGTGCATTATGCTTGCCTGACTATGCCAGCTTTCCTTTGAATTAATTCAAACAAACTCCGGATGGAGTTTCTACCTACAGGATGCCCGCTGTGAAAAGCAACAGACCTGTCAATTTGTCCATGGGTCAGGTGTTAGCGGTAAATTTACGCTCACCCGTGGCTATTGCATCAATTCTACACCGTTTATCAGGTGTAATCGTTTTCTTATTAGTCGCTGTTCTTTTATGGATTTTGGATAAATCTTTATCTTCACCAGAAGGATTTGACTACGTTAAAAATGTCGTTTTCGGAAATATCTGTGTACGTTTCATCGTATGGGTATTTGTAGCTGGCTTAATTTTTCACTTCATTGCTGGGGTAAAGCATTTACTTGCTGACCTTGGTTTTGCTGAGGAACTTCAAAGCGGTCGTATTGCAGCTACTATTTCATTGATCTTGTCTGCGATCGGTATTCTCGCGGCATTTGTATGGATTATGTTCTGATGAAAAGTGCTACAGGTTTAACAGGTTCAGGTTCTCGCGATTGGTATATCCAGCGTGTTAGTGCTGTGGTTTTAGCTGCCTATACTGTGGTGATGTTCGGTTGGATCTTGTGTAATAGCGGATTTGGTTACGAACAGTGGGCTGGCTTTATGTTGACTCTACCAATGAAGATTTTCTCTTTATTGGCCGTATTGTCACTTGTTGCTCATGCTTGGATTGGTATGTGGCAAGTCTTTACTGATTATGTAACGACTCGTCAAATGGGGCCTTCGGCTTCAGGTTTACGCCTTGTATTGACTTCTGCTGTCATTATTTCAGTGTTTGTGTACGCAATCTGGGGTATCCAGATTTTCTGGGCAAATTGATAGGAATAGAACATGGCGATTATCTCTAAAGAAAATTATTCGAATATTCAGACCTTATCATTTGACGCTGTGATCGTTGGTGGTGGTGGTTCAGGTATGCGTGCTTCTTACCAACTTGCTCAAGCTGGCTTAAAAGTTGCTGTATTGACCAAAGTATTCCCAACACGTTCGCACACAGTTGCTGCCCAAGGTGGTATCGGTGCGTCGTTAGGTAACATGCAAGAAGATAACTGGCATTATCACTTCTATGACACGGTTAAAGGTTCTGACTGGTTAGGCGATCAGGACGCAATCGAGTTTATGACCCGTGAAGCGCCAAAAGTTGTTTACGAGCTTGAACACTTAGGTATGCCGTTTGACCGTAACGAAGATGGTACGATTTATCAACGTCCATTTGGTGGTCACTCAGCAAACTATGGTGAAAAAGCAGTTCCACGTGCGTGTGCTGCTGCTGACCGTACAGGTCATGCGCTACTTCATACTTTGTATCAAAGCAACGTAAAAATGGGTACTCAGTTTTACGTTGAATGGATTGCATTAGACTTAATCCGTAACGAAGCGGGTGATGTTCTTGGTGTGACCGCAATTGACCAAGAAACAGGTAATATTGCAGTATTCCAAGCAAAAGCGACTCTATTTGCTACAGGTGGTGCGGGTCGTGTTTACCGTGCATCTACCAATGCGTATATCAATACGGGTGATGGTCTTGGTATGGCTGCTCGTGCAGGTATTCCATTACAAGATATGGAATTCTGGCAATTCCACCCAACGGGTGTTGCAGGCGCAGGCGTATTGTTAACTGAAGGTTGTCGTGGTGAAGGTGGTATCCTTCGTAACAAAGACGGCGAACCATTCATGGAACGTTATGCACCAACTTTAAAAGACTTGGCACCACGTGACTTCGTATCACGTTCTATGGACCAAGAAATTAAAGAAGGTCGTGGTTGTGGTCCTAAGGCGGATTATATCTTGTTAGATATGACGCATTTGGGTGCTGAAACGATTATGAAACGTCTACCATCTGTATTTGAGATTGGTAAGAAGTTCGCAAACGTTGACTGTACGAAAGAGCCAATTCCAGTTGTACCTACGATCCATTATCAAATGGGTGGTATTCCAACCAATATTCATGGTCAAGTGGTTGTGCCTCATGGTGTGGAAGAGGGTGAATTCTCTGCGCATTATGATAAAGACACGAAAGAATATACCTATAAAGGTACGCGCGATTACGTAAAACCTGTGAAAGGTTTCTATGCAATTGGCGAATGTTCTTGTGTATCTGTACATGGTGCAAACCGTTTAGGTACTAACTCATTGCTTGACCTTGTAGTATTTGGTAAAGCTGCTGGTGAACACATCATTGATTACGTGACTAAACATCACGGTGATGATTACCAACCGCTTCCAACTGATGTATTAGCAAATACTTTAGGGCGTATTCGTAAGTTAGATGATTCAACTACGGGCGAGAATGCACAAGAAGTTGCTGATGCAATCCGTGACATCGTACAAGATCACGCAGGTGTATTCCGTACTCAAGCATTGCTTGATAAAGGTGTAAAAGAAATTCTTGCGATTGAACCACGTGTTCGTAATATTCATTTGAAAGATAAATCTAAAGTATTTAACACTGCACGTGTTGAAGCATTAGAAGTTGAAAACTTATATGAAGTTGCGAAAGCGACTTTGATTTCTGCTGCTGCACGTAAAGAATGTCGTGGTGCACATACAGTTGTTGACTATGAGTTAGCACCTGATCATCCAACTTATTCTTACGGTCGTCGTGATGATGAATGGATGAAGCATACTTTATGGTATTCATCAGACAACCGTCTTGAATATAAGCCGGTACGTTTCAGCCCGTTAACGGTTGAAGCAATTGAACCTAAACCACGTACATTCTAATCGGGAGAACAAAGATGAGTAGAGGCACTCGTACATTCGAAATCTACCGCTATGATCCTGATAAGGATAAAGCGCCGTACATGCAAACTTTCAAACTTGAGTTAACCGATAAGCACCGTATGTTGCTTGACGCGTTACTTGCGTTGAAAGTGCAAGATGAGTCATTAACATTCCGTCGCTCTTGCCGCGAAGGTATTTGTGGTTCGGATGGTGTGAACATCAATGGTAAAAATGGTTTAGCGTGCTTGTGGAACTTGAACGATTTACCAGAGAAGATTGTGATTCGTCCTTTACCAGGTTTACCAGTGGTAAAAGATTTGGTTGTAGATATGAATCAATTCTACGATCAATATGACAAAATCCAACCGTTCTTGATTAACAATCAGCCAGCACCAGCGAAAGAGCGTTTACAATCTCAAGCAGAACGTGAACACTTGGATGGTCTGTATGAATGTATTCTTTGTGCATGTTGTTCAACATCATGCCCATCATTTTGGTGGAATCCTGATAAGTTCCTCGGACCATCTGCATTGTTAAATGCATATCGCTTTATCATTGACTCTCGTGATACGGCAACACAAGAGCGTTTGGCTCGTTTAGACGACCCATTCTCTTTGTTCCGTTGCAAAGGGATCATGAACTGTGTGTCTGTATGTCCTAAAGGTTTAAACCCGACGAAGGCAATTGGTCACATTCGTAATATGTTGTTAGACCAAGCTGGTTAATACAGTTTTCTGACATGTGAAAAGGGAGCTTTTAAAAGCTCCCTTTTTTATTTTGGTTAAATAGTTTTCTATGTTGGTGGGCTTGCAAGGTTTATTATCGAGTTCTTAAAAAATATTATTGAGTCTTGAAAATTTATAAATTTTGAGCTTAAGAAAAATGAGTTGGATTAATAAGAAAAATGAATGATCTATTTTTAGGCGCTCTGCATAATGTTTGTGCAAGAATTGTAGAAAATCTTTAACTTTGGTCGATAAAGGTGCAACTATTATAAAAAGGGGGGTATATTAGAATATAATTAAGAATGTGTATTTCGCTGCTTTATAGATGGTATGTGTCAAAAAAATCAATTCGTACATGAGAACATGGTACGATTTCCGCCACGACCTGAAGCAAAAAATAAGCATATTCCTGATGTTATATCACTCTAATGCTTACCAATTGTATGGATATAGTTTGGGTTAAAGTCAATTTAGAAAAGTTAATATTTTTGTTAATTTTTCTAAAATGGTTTGCAAAAAATTGCTCGATTTCATCGAGTATAAGGATGAGTTATGTGCTTTGAATTGAAAGTGCATAGCTCATTTATTACATCAAAAGGAATACTCCTGATGTGTAGTGATAATGTCTCAAGGTTGGATGATCTTGAGTAGTAGTGTCATGTTACCAATTTGATACTATGAATCATGGGTGTGCTTAAAAGGCAACCTGTATTATTTTTTGCAATAGGAAATGGGTCCAAAAATGCAAGAAGTTGCTGACGCACTGCGTCTTGACACTGAACTTTCCGCTGATAGTGCAGCGTATATTGAAGAGCTTTACGAACAGTACCTAACTTCTCCAACCTCAGTGTCAGAGGATTGGCGTGAATATTTCGATAAATACCCTAAAGGTGATCAACCACACGGTAGTGTGCGCGAGCAATTCCTCCTTTTGGGTCGTAATTCAAACCGAGTTCAACCTGTTGTACAAAGCACTGTAAGTACAGAACATGAGCGTCGTCAAATTGGTGTATTACAACTGATTGCTGCTTATCGTAACCGTGGTCATCAAAAAGCCAAACTTGATCCATTAGGTCTTGCGAAACGCGAAGAAGTTCCAGATCTTGATTTATCTGCACACGGTTTAACTAAATCTGATTTAGATACTGTATTTAATACAGGTAACCTCGCGATTGGCAAAGCAGAAGCGACATTGTCTGAAATGGTTGAATCCATGGAAGCAATTTACTGCTCTTCAATCGGTGCAGAATACATGCATATCGTTGATACAAAAGAAAAGCGTTGGATTCAACAACGTTTGGAAGGTGCTCGCGGTAAATTCAATTACACCAATGATCAGAAAAAAGGTTTCTTGGAGCGTTTAACCGCTGCGGAAGGCTTAGAGAAATATCTTGGTAATAAATTTGTTGGTGCGAAACGTTTTGGTGTGGAAGGCGGTGAGTCTTTTATTCCAATGATGAATGAAATCATTCAACGTGCAGGCAGTGTTGGTTGTAAAGAAGTTGTGATTGGTATGCCACACCGTGGTCGTCTCAACCTTCTTGTGAACATCATGGGTAAAAACCCAGCGGATCTTTTTGGTGAATTTGAAGGCAAGAGCCTACATAAAAAAGGTTCTGGTGACGTTAAGTATCACCAAGGTTTCTCTTCAAACGTAATGACTCCGGGTGGCGAAGTTCACTTAGCATTGGCGTTTAACCCATCACACTTAGAGATCGTTGGGCCTGTAGTTGAAGGTTCGGTTCGTGCACGTCAAGTTCGTCGTAAAGATATTGGCGGCGATGACGTTCTTCCAGTGATTGTACATGGTGATGCTGCATTTGCGGGTCAAGGTGTAAACCAAGAAACCTTCCAAATGTCACAAACACGTGGTTACACAGTGGGCGGTACCGTTCACATCGTGATCAATAACCAAGTGGGCTTCACAACTTCTGATCCGCGTGATACACGTTCTACAGAGTATTGTACTGACGTTGCGAAGATGATTCAGGCGCCGATTTTCCATGTGAATGGTGATGATCCTGAAGCTGTGATTTTCGTAACTCAGCTTGCACATGATTTCCGTCATACTTTCCGTAAAGACGTGATCTTAGACTTGTTCTGCTACCGTCGTCGTGGTCATAACGAAGCAGATGAACCATCTGCAACTCAGCCTTTGATGTATCAAGTGATCAACAAGAAAGCGACAACACGTACCTTGTATGCAGATCAATTGGTTCAAGAAAAAGTACTTGACCGTGCTAGTGCAGATGCAATGGTGGAAGGTTATCGTTCTGATTTAGAAGCAGGTAATCACGTTGCAAATGCTTTGGTGACTGAACCAAACAAAAAGATGTTTGTGGATTGGACACCATACTTAGGTCATGAATATACCGATATTTGGGATACGACTGTTGATATCGAACGTTTGAAAGAACTTGGTAAAACGATGAATACATTACCAGAAGGTTTTGTACTACAACGTCAAGTTCAGAAAGTGATCGAAGATCGCGTGAAGATGCAAACAGGTGAAATGCCACTTAACTGGGGTGCAGCTGAAACTTTAGCTTATGCAACTTTGCTTGATGATGGTTTCCTAGTCCGTATCACAGGTGAAGACGTGGGTCGTGGTACGTTCTCACATCGTCATGCTAAATTGCACAACCAAGTTGATGGTTCTGTTTATATTCCACTTTGCCACATTAAAGAAAATCAACCACGTACTGCGGTCTATGATTCTTTATTGTCAGAAGAAGCAGTGCTTGCATTTGAATATGGTTACTCAACGACATTGCCAAAAAGCTTAATTGTTTGGGAAGCGCAATTTGGTGACTTCGCAAACTGTGCGCAAGTCGTGATTGACCAGTTTATCGCTTCGGGTGAAACCAAATGGGAGCGTGTGTGTGGTTTAACAATGTTGTTACCACATGGTTATGAAGGTCAAGGTCCAGAACACTCATCTGCTCGTTTAGAGCGTTTCTTACAGCTTTGCGCTGAAGACAATATGCAAGTGATGACACCGACAACACCAGCGCAGATTTTCCATGCATTGCGTCGTCAAGCGGTTCGTCCGATTCGTAAGCCAATGATCGTAATGTCACCAAAATCATTACTTCGTCATAAACTTGCGACTTCAACTTTAGATGAATTAGCAAACGGTTCATTCCAAACCGTGATTGATGAAGTTGATCAAATCAATAAAGCTGATGTGACTCGTTTAGTTCTTTGTGGTGGTAAGGTTTATTACGATTTACTCGAAAAACGTCGTGAGCTTGGTCTAAACCATATTGCGATCGTTCGTATCGAACAATTGTATCCATACCCAGAACAACGCTTAGCTGAGGTTATGGCTCAGTATCCAAACATTCAAGAGCTTGTTTGGGCACAAGAAGAGCCGAAGAACCAAGGTGCTTGGTTATTTATCGTTCCTCGTTTATATGAAGACGTTCTTAAATCAGGTAAACAAATTCGTATTAGCTATGCTGGTCGTGACGCATCTGCCGCACCTGCTTGTGGCTCGCCATACTTGCATGCAAAACAACAAGCTCAGCTTATCAATGACGCACTTGCGATTGAAGTTGAACAATCAGGAGATTCTAAATAATGGCAACCGAAATTAAAGCACCGGTATTTCCAGAGTCAGTTGCTGACGGTACGATCGCAACTTGGCATAAGAAAGTAGGTGAACCTGTATCACGTGATGAAGTGATCTGTGACATTGAAACCGATAAAGTTGTTTTAGAAGTGGTTGCTCCAGCTGATGGTAGCTTAGTTGCAATCATCAAAGGTGAAGGCGATACCGTTCTTTCTGACGAAGTGATTGCTCAATTCGAAGCTGGTACTGTTGCTGCCGCTGCTCCTGAAGCTGCTGCACCAGCCGCGGCTGCTCCAGTTGCATCTGCGCCAGCAGCTGCATCAACTCAAGCAGTTGATCAAAACCAAGCGCCTGCAGTTCGTAAAGCATTATCTGAAACTGGTATCAATGCTGCTGACGTTCAAGGTACAGGCCGTGGTGGTCGCATCACTAAAGAAGATGTTGCGAGCCATCAAGCTAAACCTGCTGCATCCGTTCAACCATTAAGCGTTGCTGTAGGCGAGCGTATCGAGAAACGTGTTCCGATGACACGTTTACGTAAGCGTGTTGCTGAGCGTTTATTGGCTGCGACACAACAAACTGCAATGTTAACAACGTTCAACGAAGTTAACATGAAGCCAATCATGGAAATGCGTAAGCAATATAAAGATGCTTTCGAAAAACGTCATGGTGCGCGTTTAGGCTTTATGTCTTTCTTCGTTAAAGCGGCAACTGAAGCATTGAAACGCTATCCAGCTGTAAACGCATCTATTGATGGTGATGATATTGTTTATCACGGTTTCTATGACATCGGTGTAGCAGTTTCTTCTGACCGTGGTTTAGTTGTACCAATTCTTCGTGATACAGATCGTATGAACTACGCTGAAGTTGAAAACGGTATTGGGGCTTATGCTGCTAAAGCGCGTGAAGGTAAATTGTCGATTGAAGAAATGTCTGGCGGTACGTTCACGATTACTAATGGTGGTACTTTCGGTTCATTGTTATCTACACCGATTTTAAATACACCACAAACGGCAATTTTGGGTATGCACAAAATCCAAGAACGTCCTATGGCGGTAAATGGTCAAGTTGAAATCTTGCCAATGATGTACTTAGCACTTTCTTATGACCACCGTTTAATCGATGGTAAAGAAGCTGTAGGTTTCTTGGTAACAATTAAAGAATTGTTAGAAGAACCAGCTAAACTCATTCTTGATCTTTAACATATTTAAATCCCCCTAAATCCCCCTTTGATAAAGGGGGACTACCAGTCACGGTATTTCTCCTCTTTGCAAAGAGAGGGTTAGGGGGAGATTTAAGGAATAGAAAAATGTCTCAACAGTTTGATCTTGTTGTCATTGGCGGTGGACCTGGTGGTTATGAAGCAGCGATTCGTGCAGCTCAACTTGGTTTCAAAGTCGCTTGTATCGAAAAACGTATTCACAACGGTAAGCCATCTTTGGGTGGTACATGTTTAAATGTGGGTTGTATCCCTTCTAAAGCATTGCTTGATTCTTCTCACCGTTACGAAGCAACAATTCATGAGCTTGCTGAACACGGGATCACGACAGGTGAAGTTAAATTTGATTTAGACACTTTGTTGGCACGTAAAGACAAAGTTGTAGATCAATTGACGGGTGGTGTTGCTCAATTACTTAAAGGTAATGGTATCGAGTGGTTACAAGGTACTGGTAAATTACTCGCAGGTAAAAAAGTAGAATTCACACCGTTTGAAGGTGATGTACAGGTTTTAGAACCAAAGTACGTCATCCTTGCGACTGGTTCTGTACCTGTAAATATTCCAGTAGCACCTGTTGATGAAGACTTAATTGTTGATTCTACTGGTGCATTAAAATTCCCAGAAGTTCCTAAACGTCTTGGTGTGATTGGTGCAGGTGTTATCGGTTTAGAACTTGGTTCGGTATGGCGTCGTCTTGGATCAGAAGTTGTTGTGTTTGAAGCATTAGATGCATTCTTACCAATGGCAGACAAAGTATTGGCGAAGGAATATCAAAAAATCTTGAAGAAACAAGGTTTAGAGATCCGTATCGGTGCAAAAGTTTCTGGTAGTGAAATTAATGGTCGTGAAGTGACTGTTAAATACAACCAAGCTGGTGAAGACAAAGAACAAGTTTTTGACAAGTTAATCGTTTGTGTAGGCCGTAAAGCGTATGCAGAAGGTTTATTGGCAGAAGATTCTGGCATTAAATTGACTGAACGTGGTTTGGTTGATGTAAATGATCAATGCCAAACATCTGTAGAAGGTGTTTACGCAATTGGTGACTTAGTACGCGGTCCAATGCTTGCACATAAAGCAATGGAAGAGGGCGTAATGGCTGTTGAACGTATACACGGTCATGCTGCTCAAGTGAACTATGACACCATCATCAGCGTTATTTACACACACCCAGAAGCTGCTTGGGTTGGTTTAACTGAAGAACAAGCTGCTGAAAAAGGTCACGAAGTTAAAGCAGGTCAATTCCCATTTGCGGTGAATGGTCGTGCGTTGGCTGCTGGTGATACTGCTGGTTTTGTGAAGTTCGTTGCTGATGCAAAAACTGACCGTTTATTAGGTATGCACGTTGTAGGTCCAAATGCATCTGATATCGTACATCAAGGTATGATCGCACTTGAATTTGTATCTTCAATTGAAGACCTACAATTAATGACTTTTGGTCATCCAACATTCTCAGAAGTTGTCCATGAAGCCGCGCTTGCTGTTGATGGTCGTGCCATCCACGCGATTCAACGTAAACGTAAATAACAAAATAAGTGTGGTTCGCCACACTTTTTAATTAATGATGGTTGATATAAGAACCATCATTTAATATAACTTATAACAGTCTATAATTAATAATATTTCTAGACTATATGAATGACACTATAAACAACATGGTAGGTAACTGAATGAACTTACATGAATATCAAGCTAAAGCATTATTGAAAAAATATGGTATGCCAGTACAGGAAGGTATCTTGGCAACAAATGCAGATGAAGCCGTTGCTGCGTTTGAACAGCTTGGTGGTAAATTTGCTGTAATGAAAGCACAAGTTCATGCTGGTGGTCGTGGTAAGGCTGGCGGTGTAAAAGTTGCGAAATCAAAAGAAGATGTTATCGAATTTGCAAACAATATTATTGGTACGCGTCTTGTAACATATCAAACAGATGCAAATGGTCAGCCAGTAAATAGTATTATTGTTGCAGAAGATGTTTATCCCGTTGAACGTGAGTTGTATTTAGGTGCAGTGGTAGATCGTTCTAGTCGTCGTATTACGTTCATGGCTTCTACTGAAGGTGGCGTAGAAATCGAGAAGGTTGCAGAAGAAACACCTGAAAAAATTATTAAAGTTGAAGTTGATCCGTTAGTTGGTTTACAACCCTTCCAAGCACGTGAAGTTGCATTTGCATTAGCATTAAAAGATAAACAAGTTGGTCAGTTTGTGAAAATCATGACGGCTGCTTATGACGCTTTCGTCGAAAATGATTTTGCTTTATTTGAAATTAACCCACTTTCTGTTCGTGAGAATGGCGAAATCTTATGTGTTGATGCCAAAGTAGGGATCGACTCGAATGCGCTATACCGTTTACCAGAAGTTGCTGCTTTACGTGATAAATCTCAAGAGAATGAGCGTGAATTAAAAGCATCTGAATTTGATCTTAACTATGTTGCTCTAGAAGGTAACATTGGTTGTATGGTGAATGGTGCTGGCCTTGCAATGGCAACGATGGACATCATCAAACTTTATGGTGGTCAGCCTGCAAACTTCCTTGACGTTGGTGGCGGTGCAACCAAAGAGCGTGTAATTGAAGCGTTCAAAATCATCCTTGCGGATACGTCTGTACAAGGTGTTTTAATCAATATCTTTGGTGGTATTGTACGTTGTGACATGATTGCTGAAGCAATTATTGCAGCGGTTCAAGAAGTAAACGTTACTGTGCCTGTTGTTGTTCGCTTAGAAGGGAACAATGCTGAGTTAGGTGCGAAGTTACTTGATGAATCTGGTTTGAAATTAATTTCTGCGAATGGTTTATCTGATGCCGCAGAAAAAGTTGTAGCTGCAGTGAAAGCTTAAGGAGTATCAATCATGAGCGTATTAATTAATAAAGACACTAAAGTATTGGTACAAGGTTTTACTGGTAAAAACGGTACTTTCCACTCTGCACAAGCTTTAGATTACGGTACAAAAGTTGTTGGTGGTGTGACTCCAGGTAAAGGTGGCACGACTCATCTTGAACTGCCTGTATTCAACACGATGAAAGATGCTGTTCGTGAAACACATGCTGATGCAACTGTGATCTACGTACCAGCTCCATTTGTTTTAGACTCAATTGTTGAAGCGGTTGACTCAGGTGTTGGTTTAATCGTTGTGATCACTGAAGGTGTTCCAACCATCGACATGCTTAAAGCGAAACGCTACTTAGAAACTAACGGTAACGGTACTCGTTTAGTTGGTCCTAACTGCCCAGGCGTGATCACTCCGGGTGAATGTAAGATTGGTATTATGCCTGGTCACATTCACCAACCAGGTCGTATTGGTATCATCTCACGTTCAGGTACATTGACTTATGAAGCGGTTGCTCAAACAACTAAGCTTGGTTTAGGTCAGTCTACTTGTATCGGTATTGGTGGTGACCCAATCCCAGGTATGAACCAGATTGAAGCACTTCAATTGTTCCAAGACGATCCAGATACTGATGCAATCATCATGATCGGTGAGATCGGTGGTACAGCGGAAGAAGAAGCTGCTGAATTTATCAAATCTAACGTGACTAAGCCTGTCGTAGGTTACATCGCTGGTGTAACTGCGCCTAAAGGTAAGCGTATGGGTCATGCAGGTGCGATCATTTCTGGTGGTCAAGGTACTGCTGAAGAGAAATTCGCTGCATTTGAAAGAGCGGGAATGGCTTACACGCGTAGCCCAGCTGAGCTTGGTTCTACTATGTTGCAAGTTTTAAAAGAGAAAGGTTTAGCGTAATACGTTAGCTTTTAATCTGAAAAGCCCTGATGGAAACATTGGGGTTTTTTGTTGGGAGATTATTGCTGTGTTGCGTAATGCTTGTTATGAATTCAGAGGTAATGTTTAATCTATTGTGCATAAGTCTTTTTAGAGATTGCTACAAGCAATGGGATGGGGCAAAGTTAGTTATGAGGCATGAAATACTTGGTGAAATTGTATTAGGTGAAGATGGTGGTGAGGTGCATATCCCGTATTACGGGAGTACAGTTAAAATCAATATTACCTCCGATGAGATTTCTTTTGAAGAGGCTGTTTATGTTGCGGCATCATTAGTCAAGTGTCTGGAAGAGTTTGATACTAAAGCTAAGTTGGTTGCAGCACAAGATTTGACAGATACATATAATGATGGCTGGAATGAATATGATGAGGTGCAAGAAGATGGAACGCTCAAGGAGATTTTCAATCCTAAACTAACACCTAGCGAATTCATACAAAAACTGACGCTTTTGGCGGTTAATGTAACTGGTAATACGTTTGACTTTTTTTATGATGATGAGAGCATGTTTTGGGGGCACAGCGTAGTGGTGAGTTCAATGGATGGAGTTGCATTTACTGACACATTTGCCCAAATTATGGGATAGTATTAATTATATAACTTTAATGATAACAATATATTAAGTTGATATTTGATGTTTTTATATTTTTTAAGAAAATTGAAATGTTAGTAAGGAAGTATTTTAAATTAGACATCTAATTTCTGGAACGTTAAATGGAAACGATTATGGATATATCACTGGAAGGAATTGAGCCAGATAAATATGGTAGATATATCATTCCTTATGTGAGTGAAATTTTTGAAAAAGAAGTCACTTTAACCATTCCTACTGAAAGTGGAGTGATTGAAGAATGGCAATTAAATCTAGCTTATCAATTTTTTGAAAAAGAAAAAGAACTGAAAAAACAGGTCTTTGAAAGCATATTGGCTTATTATCACGACTGTTGGGTGGATTTGAAAGATCAGTTTGGTGAAGATTTTGCCCATCTCGTTCCCTCAGTAGAAAACACATTCCAACTTAAAGAGCTACTAACTTCTGTTGGCATTTACATTGGGGAATTAGAGCCACAAGAAGAGGCTATTGGTTTACTTTTTGAATGTTCATGGGAACCAGAACATGGGCTAGGAGTATTAATTAACAATTGGGAAGTCAAAGAAGTAAGCCATCAAGATATTGCATTTACAATTTAACTAGAAGTTTAAGTGAAATAATGAAAGCTAAACAGGAAATATTTAATCTACTTAGTTTGCTCAAGGTATTTGATGCAAACTATGTAAGCGATGAAGATTGTTTAAAGCTGCATGGTTTGGATGTTAACCATGCTGAGGATGTTATTACTGCTGTAAAAGCGTTACTTTTTCCTGAGTTAAATACATACTCTTAGGTTGAACAGCAACGACTGATCACTCTAATCCATGCAACAATTTTGGATTCTAGTGAAGACTTTATTGCGCTCTTTGATCGTATTGAACTTGTATTCGATAATGAAATTATTGATAAACGTGCTTTTATGTCTGCTTTATTGGCTGGGATTGAGTGTGTTTAATAATTTGTCTTGTTCCATTTTAATGCAATGGGACAAGACAATTCTGCAAAAAATTTATATTACTCAGCTTTGGGTTTTAACCCTTGAGTCAAACCATTGATATCACCACCTTGTAAGCCTAATTCATTCATTAAGCTATCAATCAGTGGTGCCTGTGAACGGTAGCGTAGGGCGCTATTCACCACTTGATCAGACAAAGAAGTTTGACCATTTTCAACTGTATCACTACCGACGGCACCGCCACCTGTAAAGTTACTTAAACCATTCACTTGTAAAATCTTGATGTCATCAATATTTTCCATTGGTTTAACACTTTCACGAATAATCTCTGGTAAATGCTTTAACAATGCCAAACGAACTTGCATTTCCACTTGCTCAGCAGAAAGGGTATTGGCGGCTTCATTCACCGCACGCGCACCTTCTGCATCAACCTGATATTGTTTTTCCAACGCTTGAGCAAGCAAGATTTTAGCATCGGCTTCACCTTTCGCTTTTAAGCGAATTTTTTCAGCATCTGCTTCAGCAGCGATACGAACAGCTTCCGCTTCATCCGCAGCGGCTTTTTTACCTGCATCGGCGGCAACAGTAATGGCAATTGCCTCTTTCTCGGCAGTTTGTTTAGCAGCAACCAATTCAACCGCTTTTTGACGTTCGGCACGTTGAGTTTCGCGTACAGTTACAACTTCTTCTTCTGCTTTAACCGCTTCAGCACGGGCTTTGTCGGCTTGGGCTTTGGCTTCTGATTCAGCACGAGATTTTTCCGCAATGGCAATGGCACGATCTTGCTCAGCCAATTCAATGGTTTTCTTTTGTTCAACCTGCGCCTTTTGAATCAATTGTGCCTTTTGGATATTTTCATTTTCCACATCACGGGCAGAGGCGATACGTTTCAACTCAACTTCACGTTCCGCAGCGATACGGGCTTCTTCAGCTTCACGTTTTTTACCTGCTTCTTGTGATGCGATTTCAGCAGTTTGTTCTGCTTTACGAATTGAAATTTCACGCTCTTGTTGTAATCTCGCGTATTCTTCTTCACGAGAGATTTCTAAACGTGCGCGCTCAGCTTGTAAGTTTTTTGCACGAATTGCTAAATCAGCATCTTGTTCAATGTCGTTACGCTTTTTACGACGATCTTCAATAGTTTCAGTCAGCTTGGTTAAACCTTCTGCATCAAAGGCGTTTTGTGGATTAAAGAATTTAAAACTAGTCTGATCTAAACCTGTCAATGAGACTGTTTCCAGTTCTAAACCATTCTTAGATAAATCTTCAGAAACGACTTGTTGAACTTTCTGTACAAAGTCCACACGTTTTTCATGCAGTTCTTCCATTGCCATCTCAGCAGCAACAGCACGTAAAGAGTCAACAAATTTTCCTTCAACCAAGTCTTTCAATTCTTGAGGTGACATGGTTTTTCGACCCAATGTTTGGGCTGCCGTTGCAATTGATTCACCAGTAGGTTTGACTCGAACATAGAATTCAGCCATGACATCGACACGCATACGATCACGAGTGATCAAGGCTTGATCTGCTGCACGTTTAACTTCGAGGCGCAGCGTGTTCATGTTCACAGGAATAATCTCGTGTAAAACAGGAAGGACAATTGCTCCTCCATTTAGAATAACTTTTTCACCTCCAAAACCTGTCCGCACAAAAGACACTTCTTTGCTGGAACGGGTATATAGGCGAGCAATCACAACGCCAATAAAAATGAGTGCTGCAAAAATAATACCTGTGATGATTAAAATTTCAGTCAATGCTGAATTCAACATTTAAAATCCCTCATTAAATTAATATACAAATTAAGCGTTAATTGCTTGGAATCCAATTTTTGTTCTTTGGGTCAAAATCACATCTTGACCTTGATAAAAAATAATATCTAACTCAGGTTCAACCAAGACATAATGGGTTTGACCAAATTGATCTTTTACCTTAGCTTGAGCAGGGGAGTTTTGTTTGGCTTGTCCTAAAATAATTTGTGCTGTACGACCAATCAGCTCATCACTATGAATAGCTGTGGTTTCATCTTTTGGAATAATTTTACTGATCAATGCTGCACTTGTTCTCACTAGTGGCATACATAAAAATAAACACATAGGAGCAATGATCCAAGCAGATAAATAATGCTCGGTTAAGTGGAAAAAAATATCCTGAATAATGAAACCTGTGAGTGAGTAGACCGTTAAAAAGATAATTAACCAAATGAGAAGAGGAACTTTTCCTAGATAAAGCCATTCTAAAAGCTGAGTAAAAATACCGTCAGTATGTTCAATAGAAATATCACCATGATCAACATCAACTAGACTGTCTGGTAAAAATTGATCAATAAAACTACTACTACCGCCAAATAATAATAAAATTAATTCTAGAGTACCTATAAATAGGCAAAGCATTAATGAAATACTAAAAACAATGTTTGATGGATGTGTTAATAAATCCCATATCATTTGTATTACTCTTATTTCTTTTAGAGATAATTAATAAAATTTTTATAAAAATAAATCATTTATAAGATTAAATGTAACTTGATTTAATTTCAACCAAAATCATTAATATTATTAAAGACAAAAAAAACGCAATGATTGGGGTGGTCATTGCGTTGAACAACGAATCTGCAAAGACAGTTTCGGTTGAAAGGAGAAATGTCATGAGATTAGTGTTTACTAATCTACTTGGCTATAGTACAAAAAAACCTGACATAGTTCATAAGTATTCATGTAAACTAGTGTTAATGGATGTTAATAAGTGACAGAAATTGTTAGTTATCGGGTTGTTACCGAGGTCTAAAACTAAATTTAAATAAGATATTTACATGAAAAAAGCCTAAATACTAGGCTTTTTTGCAATAAAAGTAACGTAAATTAGAATTTAAACAAACCTAATCCACTTTTCACTTCATCTAATGTTTGCTGAGTAATGTCACGGCATTTATCTGTGCCATGTTTTAAAATGTCCATAATATAATCAGGATCTTTTTCGAGTTCAGCTCTGCGTTCACGAATCGGTAAAATTAATTCTTTGAGTACACCTTCTAGGCGTTTTTTCACCGTACCATCACCTAAACCACCACGACGATAATGCGCTTTTAGTTCTTCGATTTCTTCTTTATTTGGATCAAACGCATCAAGGTAAGTAAATACAATATTACCTTCGACTTGACCTGGATCTTCAATTCTTAAGTGATTTGGATCGGTATACATCGCATTGACTGCTTTTTTAATATCTTTATCAGAAGCATTCAGGACAATCGTATTGCCGAGTGATTTAGACATTTTAGCTTTACCATCAAAACCAGGTAAACGTCCCATATTTGATAATAATGCTTTACATTCAGGTAATAAGTCATGACCAATTTGGCGGTTAACACGACGTACAACTTCATTGGTTTGTTCAATCATTGGGATTTGATCTTCGCCAACAGGTACTACAGTCGCTTTAAATGCGGTAATGTCTGCTGCTTGAGCTACTGGATAACATAAAAAGCCAGCAGGAATATCTCTTTCAAAACCACGCATTTGAATTTCTGACTTAATCGTTGGATTGCGTTCTAAACGAGCAACCGTCACAAAGTTCAGATAGAGCATGGTCAGTTCATTGAGAGCAGGCAAGCATGATTGGACACAGATGGTTGTTTTCGTTGGATCAATACCAACCGCTAAATAATCTAATGCAACTTGAAGAATGTTATTGCGAACTTTATCTGGATTATCAGCATTATCTGTCAGTGCTTGAGCATCTGCTAATAAAAGGTGTTGATGATGACTGTCTTGTAAACCAACACGAGAGCGTAATGAGCCAACAAAGTGTCCAAGATGAAGTTGTCCAGTAGGGCGGTCGCCTGTCAAGATGATTGGACGTTGATCAGCATTACTCATGATATGTTCCAAGATTCAGTAGTTTCATATATATAAAGATGGATATTATTGTACGGGAAATAAAAATTTTTCGTCAGCGATTGCTTAAACTTTTTCTTAAAATAATGTTGTGAATTTATTGAGGAATTCTACAATAGCGAAATAAATACAAACTGGGAAATAAAAATGGCGAGTGGTTTATTGTTATTACTCGATGATATTGCAACGATTTTAGACGATGTTGCAGTCATGAGTAAGATGGCTGCAAAAAAAACAGCAGGGGTGTTGGGTGATGATTTAGCGCTAAACGCTCAGCAAGTCAGTGGCGTACGCGCAGATCGAGAGTTGCCTGTGGTATGGGGCGTAGCTAAAGGTTCTTTCGTTAATAAACTTATCTTGGTTCCATTAGCATTACTGATTAGCGTAGTTGCACCTTGGTTAATCAATCCTTTATTAATGATTGGCGGCTTATTTCTATGTTATGAAGGAGTAGAAAAAGTTGTACACATGCTCCAGCATAAAAAAGCAAAAACAGCTGAGGAAGCCAATGAAAGCTTGGAACAGATCGAAATAGATTTAGACAAGTTTGAAAAAGAAAAAGTAAAAGGTGCGATTCGTACCGATTTTATTTTATCTGCTGAAATTGTGGTGATTTCGTTAGGTACAGTTGCAACAGCAGCATTTATGACTAAAGTGACTGTATTAAGTGTGATTGCAATCGTAATGACCGTAGGTGTTTATGGTTTTGTTGCAATGATTGTGAAAATTGATGATTTAGGCTTATATTTAACACAACAAGCATCTTTGTTAAAAAATAAAATAGGTCGTGGTCTACTCGCATTTGCTCCTATTCTAATGAAAACATTATCTATTGTTGGAACGGTTGCAATGTTTTTGGTAGGTGGTGGAATTATTTCGCATACAGTTCCTTTATTACATCATTTTACTGAAAAAACTGTTGACCATTTAGAGTTGATTCCAAGTTTTGGTTCAATTATCGGTGCCTTAACACCAACTTTGATTAATCTAGGAATCGGCTTTATTGCAGGTGCTGTTGTATTAATGGTTGTTATGCTTATTCAAAAATTTTGGTCAAAAGCATCTGCATAAATAAAATGCTCAATCACCATCATTATCATATGTGAGGTTAATATGCGTTGGAAAGGTCGTCGTGTCAGTACCAATGTTGAAGATCGTCGTGGTGGTGGCGGAGCAAAAGCAGGTGGAATCAGTATTATAGGTTTGATCGTTGCATTTGTTGCGTGGAAGTTTTTTGGAGTAGATCCACAACAAGCCTATCAAGCGACTCAAGCGGTTACCAGTGCCCAATCTTCGCAAGAGGGTGTTGCGCCACAAAATTTAACTGCTGAACAGAAAGAGGCAAGTGATTTTGTTGGAACTATTCTTGCGGATACAGAAGATACTTGGACTCCGATTTTTCAAAAACTTGGCATGACTTACACGCCACCACGCTTAGTTTTGTTTAGCGGTGTCGATAAATCAGCTTGTGGTAGGGCACAAGCAGCAATGGGGCCGTTTTATTGTCCTGCGGATCAAAAAGTTTATATCGATACTGCTTTCTTTAAAGATATGCGCCAGCAAATGGGTATTTCTGGTGAGCAGAATCAGACAGAACTTTCTCGTCAAGATCAAGCAGGGGATTTTGCACAGGCTTATGTTATTGCGCATGAAGTCGGGCATCATATTCAAAATCTATTGGGCATCTCTGGTCAAGTACAGCAAGCACGTGCACAAGCTAGCCAAACACAAGGAAATCAGCTTTCTGTCCGTTTAGAATTACAGGCGGATTGTTTTGCTGGTATTTGGGCGCATCAGAATCAACAGCGCACTCAATTTTTAGAACAGGGTGATATTGAAGAAGCGATGGATGCTGCCGAGAAAATTGGCGATGACTATTTACAACGTAGTGCTACAGGTCAGGTTGTTCCCGATAGTTTTACACATGGTAGTAGTGAACAACGAACGCACTGGTTTCAGCAAGGTCTGAAATCTGGAGATATCAATCAATGTGATACTTTTAAGTAAAAACGATGAATATTTGTCCTTGATTTTTATACGTAAGATATACGATGTATAAGAAAAATTAACGTAAAATTATATTGTCTATACTGATTTGAGGATGATGGGTTTATTACTGCATCTAAGTTATCTCTTTTGAAATAAAAAAATTGCTGTATAGACACTAATTTTTCACTCAGTTTTAGAATAATCCATTCATAAATTTTATCGGCATTAAATTTTAAAATTTAAGTAACGTATCTTATTGAAAATAAGTAAGAGGTTGTATGGGGAATTATTTTCTATTACAGGCATTAACCGTAATTTTTGCATTATCCATTGCAACGACCATTTTTAATAAAAGAATTTTAGGATTCCCACAGGCAATTGGTGTACCAATTGTGTCAGCAATTTTTGTCTTTATTTTACAGTGGGGAGCCAGCTTATTAAATGGAAATGAGTTTATTACGATTAATATTCATAATATTGAAGCCGCAGTACGCGAAATTGATTTTTATGATTTTTTAATTAATGGTGTAATTTGCTTTATCCTAACGTCTTCTGCTTTAAAGTTTAAAATTTCAGATCTACGTAATTACTGGAAGCCAATCAGTATATTAGCAACGATTGCTTTAGTATTATGTGCCGGTTTTTATGCGGGAATTTTATATTTTTTCCAATGGGCAGTGGGCTATCCTGTTCCGATTTCAGTTTTATTGCTCCTCGGCGCGGCTTTGGGAGCAACCGATCCCATTGGAATTAAAGGCGTATTAAGTTCCATTCGTGCACCTCATCACTTGATTGTAAAACTAGAAGGTGAATCTTTATTTAACGATGCGATGTGTATCGCTTTGTTCATGACTTTACTGAAAGTTTTACAAGGTGAGCACTTCTCATTGCTTGCGACTGTTGAAACATTATTATATGAAATTTTTGTCGCAGTGATTATTGGTTTCGCATTTGGCTTTGGAATTTTGCGGTTATTGCGTGGTAAGCATGAGATGGAGTCGCTAATTTTAACGACTGCATTACTTGCGAGTGGTTCATATCTAGTTGCGTTATTTGCGCATGCATCTGCGCCAATTGCTTGTGTAATTGGCGGTTTAATTGTTGGGAATAAATGGCAAGAAATCCGTGAACAACGTGAAATTCGTGAAGTAAATCATTTCTGGCATACAGTTGAAGGCATTATTAATTCATTTCTATTTACATTGATTGGTTTAGAATTATTTATTTTAGATTTAAGTGTAAATTTAATTATTGGTGGAATTGTTTCTTTCTTAATTCTTCATTTTTCACGATTCGCAGCGAATTTCTCAGCTTTTGCTTTATTTCCTTCATTTCGATACAAAAGTTACAATGGTAGTTTAACTATTCTGTCATGGGGTGGCGTCCGTGGGGGTATTTCATTGGCTTTAATTTTAGCTGTTGCGAACATTCCTCAGCTCAGTCCTTATAGCAGTATCTTAATTGGATATACTTTTATTAGTGTACTTTTATCTGGCGTTGTGTGTGGCTTAGGCTTACCCGCTGTCATGAATACTTTTTATTATAATCCAAATGAGCAAACAGAGGGGCTAAAAGGTTTTTATTAACAGATGTGTAATAAAATGAACCGACGTGGTTTTAAATATATCGTTGATGAAGATGCTTTAGGTAAAGAAATAATAACAATTTACAATCCAGAAATTCTATTAGATCAAAAATCGGATGATGGTGTGGCAACAGTTCACCACCCAAATAAAAGAGATGAAGTAAGACGTTTAGAAAATCCCAATAATTTTTAATATTATATTTTATTCTTTTGATAAAAAGCCTTTAGTTAATATTAAAGGCTTTTTTATATTATGGTTTTAAAATTTCTAAAAATTATTTTAACCGATCTTAAAGTTCTTTTTAGGAACTAATTAATATTATTTTATATATTTATTAAGAAATGTAATTTTAATAACTATTAAAAAGGTTTTTTAAATATTTTTTATTTAAAAATCAATTGTTTATTTTGCTGTAATTAATTGTGTCAATGTAATTGTTTAATACATGGTTTTTGTGAGCTATTTAACATTTTTTATATTTGATTTAAAGTAATGTTGTGAAGTATGTTGCTAGAAACAATAACTTAAATCTAAAGTAACAACTTAATTAAAAACTAGTTGGAAATTAATAACTTATAATAAGGAGTTTAATCATGGCTGAAATACAAATTATTTCCAAGGAAAGTCATAAAATCCTTGTAAATACGACGGCAAAAACAGCTTCACTATCATCTTCTGAGCCGACAGTTGTATTAGTTAAGATTCCTACAACTGATATTTCGGCAGTGAAAAGAGATGGAACGAATGCTGTTGTTCTATTAAAAAATGGAGAAATGATCGTAATTCAAAATTTCTTCAGCGAGAGTGCTAGCTTAGATAATAGCCTTGTATTTCAAGGGGAAAATGGTCAGCTCATTTGGGCAAGATTTAAAGATGCGGAAAATGATGCAGATGCAGATAGTGATGCAGATGCAGATAGTGATTCTGACCATGAAGGTGCAGTTTATTTAGAAGAAACACCAGCAGCAGTTCCTGAAGTTGCACAAGCGCCAGTTTCAGATTTTGTTTTTCAATCAATTCAATCTGTTGAACCCTTACTTTATCATGAAGCCGGATTGAGCCCTTGGTTATGGGCTATCCCTCTTGCAGCCGGTGGTATTGCTGCGGCTGCAGGCGGTGGTGGAAATAATAATAATCCTACAGATACTATGCCACCGAATACAAGTAATGTTGGATTCAATATCAATCCAGTCACTGTGGACAATGTGATCAATATTGCTGAATCATCAAGTAATGTCACCATTACGGGAACGTTAACGAATATCCCCGCCGATGCAGCGACTACAGTAGTGACGGTGGTTGTGAATGGTGTCAGTTATAACGCGACTGTAAACACTGCGAATGGTACATGGAGTGTGAATGTACCGGGCAGTGGCTTATTGGCAGATGGAGATAAAGTTATTGATGCCACTGTGAAATTCACAGATGCGGCAGGGAATAGCAGCACAGTTAACGATAGCCAAAGCTATGGTGTGGATGTGACTGCACCAAATGCACCAGATATTAATCCAATCAATGCAACAGATCCGATCACCGGTACAGCAGAACCGGGTTCAACCGTGACCGTGACCTTCCCGGGTGGAGGTACAGCAGTTGTAATTGCGGGACCAGACGGTAGTTGGACTGTGCCAAATCCGGGTTTAAATAACGGAGATACCGTTACAGCAACTGCGACTGATCCAGCAGGAAACCCATCACAACCAGCGACAGAAATAGTCGATACGCTTAGCCCAGTAACAGATAATGTTGGATTCAATATCAATCCAGTCACTGTGGACAATGTGATCAATATTGCTGAATCATCAAGTAATGTCACCATTACGGGAACGTTAACGAATATCCCCGCCGATGCAGCGACTACAGTAGTGACGGTGGTTGTGAATGGTGTCAGTTATAACGCGACTGTAAACACTGCGAATGGTACATGGAGTGTGAATGTACCGGGCAGTGGCTTATTGGCAGATGGAGATAAAGTTATTGATGCCACTGTGAAATTCACAGATGCGGCAGGGAATAGCAGCACAGTTAACGATAGCCAAAGCTATGGTGTGGATGTGACTGCACCAAATGCACCAGATATTAATCCAATCAATGCAACAGATCCGATCACCGGTACAGCAGAACCGGGTTCAACCGTAACGGTAACTTTCCCGGGTGGAGGTACAGCAGTTGTAGTTGCGGGACCAGACGGTAGTTGGACTGTGCCAAATCCGGGTTTAAATAACGGAGATACCGTTACAGCAACTGCGACAGACCCAGCGGGCAATACCTCAGCACCAGCCAGCGGCACCGTATCGAGTGATGTCACTGCACCCTTGGTGAATGTCGATGACGTGTTGAGCAATGATGCAACCCCAGCTTTGACGGGCACAGTGAATGACCCAACAGCAACCATCGTGGTCAATGTAGATGGTGTGAATTATCCAGCCACCAACAATGGCAATGGCACTTGGACTTTAGCAGACAATAGCTTACCCAACCTTGCGGATGGACCGCACACCATTACCGTCACGGCTACCGATGCAGCAGGCAATGTTGGAACGGATACCGCGGTATTAACGATTGATACCACTGCACCGAATGCACCAGTCCTTGATCCAATCAATGCAACAGATCCGATTAACGGTACAGCAGAACCGGGTTCAACTGTAACGGTAACTTTCCCAGATGGCAGCTCTGCCCAAGCAGCGACTGATCCAGTGACTGGGGCGTGGACTGTACCGAATCCGGGTGGATTAACCAACGGAGAAACCGTTACCGCAACTGCGACAGACCCAGCGGGCAATACCTCAGCACCAGCCAGCGGCACCGTATCGAGTGATGTCACTGCACCCTTGGTGAATGTCGATGACGTGTTGAGCAATGATGCAACCCCAGCTTTGACGGGCACAGTGAATGACCCAACAGCAACCATCGTGGTCAATGTAGATGGCGTGAACTACCCAGCCACCAACAATGGCAATGGCACTTGGACTTTAGCCGACAATAGCTTGCCCAACCTTGCGGATGGACCGCACACCATTACCGTCACGGCTACCGATGCAGCCGGCAATGTTGGAACGGATACCGCGGTATTAACGATTGATACCACTGCACCGAATACACCAGTCCTTGATCCAATCAATGCAACAGATCCGATTAACGGTACAGCAGAACCGGGTTCAACTGTAACGGTAACTTTCCCAGATGGCAGCTCTGCCCAAGCAGCGACTGATCCAGTGACTGGGGCGTGGACTGTACCGAATCCGGGTGGATTAACCAACGGAGAAACCGTTACCGCAACTGCGACAGACCCAGCGGGCAATACCTCAGCACCAGCCAGCGGCACCGTATCGAGTGATGTCACTGCACCCTTGGTGAATGTCGATGACGTGTTGAGCAATGATGCAACCCCAGCTTTGACGGGCACAGTGAATGACCCAACAGCAACCATCGTGGTCAATGTAGATGGCGTGAACTACCCAGCCACCAACAATGGCAATGGCACTTGGACTTTAGCCGACAATAGCTTGCCCAACCTTGCGGATGGACCGCACACCATTACCGTCACGGCTACCGATGCAGCCGGCAATGTTGGAACGGATACCGCGGTATTAACGATTGATACCACTGCACCGAATGCACCAGTCCTTGATCCAATCAATGCAACAGATCCGATTAACGGTACAGCAGAACCGGGTTCAACTGTAACGGTAACTTTCCCAGATGGCAGCTCTGCCCAAGCAGCGACTGATCCAGTGACTGGGGCGTGGACTGTACCGAATCCGGGTGGATTAACCAACGGAGAAACCGTTACCGCAACTGCGACAGACCCAGCGGGCAATACCTCAGCACCAGCCAGCGGCACCGTATCGAGTGATGTCACTGCACCCTTGGTGAATGTCGATGACGTGTTGAGCAATGATGCAACCCCAGCTTTGACGGGCACAGTGAATGACCCAACAGCAACCATCGTGGTCAATGTAGATGGCGTGAACTACCCAGCCACCAACAATGGCAATGGCACTTGGACTTTAGCCGACAATAGCTTGCCCAACCTTGCGGATGGACCGCACACCATTACCGTCACGGCTACCGATGCAGCCGGCAATGTTGGAACGGATACCGCGGTATTAACGATTGATACCACTGCACCGAATACACCAGTCCTTGATCCAATCAATGCAACAGATCCGATTAACGGTACAGCAGAACCGGGTTCAACTGTAACGGTAACTTTCCCAGATGGCAGCTCTGCCCAAGCAGCGACTGATCCAGTGACTGGGGCGTGGACTGTACCGAATCCGGGTGGATTAACCAACGGAGAAACCGTTACCGCAACTGCGACAGACCCAGCGGGCAATACCTCAGCACCAGCCAGCGGCACCGTATCGAGTGATGTCACTGCACCCTTGGTGAATGTCGATGACGTGTTGAGCAATGATGCAACCCCAGCTTTGACGGGCACAGTGAATGACCCAACAGCAACCATCGTGGTCAATGTAGATGGCGTGAACTACCCAGCCACCAACAATGGCAATGGCACTTGGACTTTAGCCGACAATAGCTTGCCCAACCTTGCGGATGGACCGCACACCATTACCGTCACGGCTACCGATGCAGCCGGCAATGTTGGAACGGATACCGCGGTATTAACGATTGATACCACTGCACCGAATGCACCAGTCCTTGATCCAATCAATGCAACAGATCCGATTAACGGTACAGCAGAACCGGGTTCAACTGTAACGGTAACTTTCCCAGATGGCAGCTCTGCCCAAGCAGCGACTGATCCAGTGACTGGGGCGTGGACTGTACCGAATCCGGGTGGATTAACCAACGGAGAAACCGTTACCGCAACTGCGACAGACCCAGCGGGCAATACCTCAGCACCAGCCAGCGGCACCGTATCGAGTGATGTCACTGCACCCTTGGTGAATGTCGATGACGTGTTGAGCAATGATGCAACCCCAGCTTTGACGGGCACAGTGAATGACCCAACAGCAACCATCGTGGTCAATGTAGATGGCGTGAACTACCCAGCCACCAACAATGGCAATGGCACTTGGACTTTAGCCGACAATAGCTTGCCCAACCTTGCGGATGGACCGCACACCATTACCGTCACGGCTACCGATGCAGCCGGCAATGTTGGAACGGATACCGCGGTATTAACGATTGATACCACTGCACCGAATACACCAGTCCTTGATCCAATCAATGCAACAGATCCGATTAACGGTACAGCAGAACCGGGTTCAACTGTAACGGTAACTTTCCCAGATGGCAGCACTGCCCAAGCAGCGACTGATCCAGTGACTGGGGCATGGACTGTAGCCAATCCGGGTGGATTAACCAACGGAGATACAGTTACCGCAACTGCGACAGACCCAGCGGGCAATACCTCAGCACCAGCCAGCGGCACCGTATCGAGTGATGTCACTGCACCCTTGGTGAATGTCGATGACGTGTTGAGCAATGATGCAACCCCAGCTTTGACGGGCACAGTGAATGACCCAACAGCAACCATCGTGGTCAATGTAGATGGCGTGAACTACCCAGCCACCAACAATGGCAATGGCACTTGGACTTTAGCCGACAATAGCTTGCCCAACCTTGCGGATGGACCGCACACCATTACCGTCACGGCTACCGATGCAGCCGGCAATGTTGGAACGGATACCGCGGTATTAACGATTGATACCACTGCACCGAATACACCAGTCCTTGATCCAATCAATGCAACAGATCCGATTAACGGTACAGCAGAACCGGGTTCAACTGTAACGGTAACTTTCCCAGATGGCAGCACTGCCCAAGCAGCGACTGATCCAGTGACTGGGGCATGGACTGTAGCCAATCCGGGTGGATTAACCAACGGAGATACAGTTACCGCAACTGCGACAGACCCAGCGGGCAATACCTCAGCACCAGCCAGCGGCACCGTATCGAGTGATGTCACTGCACCCTTGGTGAATGTCGATGACGTGTTGAGCAATGATGCAACCCCAGCTTTGACGGGCACAGTGAATGACCCAACAGCAACCATCGTGGTCAATGTAGATGGCGTGAACTACCCAGCCACCAACAATGGCAATGGCACTTGGACTTTAGCCGACAATAGCTTGCCCAACCTTGCGGATGGACCGCACACCATTACCGTCACGGCTACCGATGCAGCCGGCAATGTTGGAACGGATACCGCGGTATTAACGATTGATACCACTGCACCGAATGCACCAGTCCTTGATCCAATCAATGCAACAGATCCGATTAACGGTACAGCAGAACCGGGTTCAACTGTAACGGTAACTTTCCCAGATGGCAGCTCTGCCCAAGCAGCGACTGATCCAGTGACTGGGGCGTGGACTGTACCGAATCCGGGTGGATTAACCAACGGAGAAACCGTTACCGCAACTGCGACAGACCCAGCGGGCAATACCTCAGCACCAGCCAGCGGCACCGTATCGAGTGATGTCACTGCACCCTTGGTGAATGTCGATGACGTGTTGAGCAATGATGCAACCCCAGCTTTGACGGGCACAGTGAATGACCCAACAGCAACCATCGTGGTCAATGTAGATGGCGTGAACTACCCAGCCACCAACAATGGCAATGGCACTTGGACTTTAGCCGACAATAGCTTGCCCAACCTTGCGGATGGACCGCACACCATTACCGTCACGGCTACCGATGCAGCCGGCAATGTTGGAACGGATACCGCGGTATTAACGATTGATACCACTGCACCGAATACACCAGTCCTTGATCCAATCAATGCAACAGATCCGATTAACGGTACAGCAGAACCGGGTTCAACTGTAACGGTAACTTTCCCAGATGGCAGCACTGCCCAAGCAGCGACTGATCCAGTGACTGGGGCATGGACTGTAGCCAATCCGGGTGGATTAACCAACGGAGATACAGTTACCGCAACTGCGACAGACCCAGCGGGCAATACCTCAGCACCAGCCAGCGGCACCGTATCGAGTGATGTCACTGCACCCTTGGTGAATGTCGATGACGTGTTGAGCAATGATGCAACCCCAGCTTTGACGGGCACAGTGAATGACCCAACAGCAACCATCGTGGTCAATGTAGATGGCGTGAACTACCCAGCCACCAACAATGGCAATGGCACTTGGACTTTAGCCGACAATAGCTTGCCCAACCTTGCGGATGGACCGCACACCATTACCGTCACGGCTACCGATGCAGCCGGCAATGTTGGAACGGATACCGCGGTATTAACGATTGATACCACTGCACCGAATGCACCAGTCCTTGATCCAATCAATGCAACAGATCCGATTAACGGTACAGCAGAACCGGGTTCAACTGTAACGGTAACTTTCCCAGATGGCAGCTCTGCCCAAGCAGCGACTGATCCAGTGACTGGGGCATGGACTGTAGCCAATCCGGGTGGATTAACCAACGGAGATACAGTTACCGCAACTGCGACAGACCCAGCGGGCAATACCTCAGCACCAGCCAGCGGCACCGTATCGAGTGATGTCACTGCACCCTTGGTGAATGTCGATGACGTGTTGAGCAATGATGCAACCCCAGCTTTGACGGGCACAGTGAATGACCCAACAGCAACCATCGTGGTCAATGTAGATGGCGTGAACTACCCAGCCACCAACAATGGCAATGGCACTTGGACTTTAGCCGACAATAGCTTGCCCAACCTTGCGGATGGACCGCACACCATTACCGTCACGGCTACCGATGCAGCCGGCAATGTTGGAACGGATACCGCGGTATTAACGATTGATACCACTGCACCGAATACACCAGTCCTTGATCCAATCAATGCAACAGATCCGATTAACGGTACAGCAGAACCGGGTTCAACTGTAACGGTAACTTTCCCAGATGGCAGCACTGCCCAAGCAGCGACTGATCCAGTGACTGGGGCATGGACTGTAGCCAATCCGGGTGGATTAACCAACGGAGAAACCGTTACCGCAACTGCGACAGACCCAGCGGGCAATACCTCAGCACCAGCCAGCGGCACCGTATCGAGTGATGTCACTGCACCCTTGGTGAATGTCGATGACGTGTTGAGCAATGATGCAACCCCAGCTTTGACGGGCACAGTGAATGACCCAACAGCAACCATCGTGGTCAATGTAGATGGTGTGAATTATCCAGCCACCAACAATGGCAATGGCACTTGGACTTTAGCCGACAATAGCTTGCCCAACCTTGCGGATGGACCGCACACCATTACCGTCACGGCTACCGATGCAGCCGGCAATGTTGGAACGGATACCGCGGTATTAACGATTGATACCACTGCACCGAATGCACCAGTCCTTGATCCAATCAATGCAACAGATCCGATTAACGGTACAGCAGAACCGGGTTCAACTGTAACGGTAACTTTCCCAGATGGCAGCTCTGCCCAAGCAGCGACTGATCCAGTGACTGGGGCGTGGACTGTACCGAATCCGGGTGGATTAACCAACGGAGAAACCGTTACCGCAACTGCGACAGACCCAGCGGGCAATACCTCAGCACCAGCCAGCGGCACCGTATCGAGTGATGTCACTGCACCCTTGGTGAATGTCGATGACGTGTTGAGCAATGATGCAACCCCAGCTTTGACGGGCACAGTGAATGACCCAACAGCAACCATCGTGGTCAATGTAGATGGCGTGAACTACCCAGCCACCAACAATGGCAATGGCACTTGGACTTTAGCCGACAATAGCTTGCCCAACCTTGCGGATGGACCGCACACCATTACCGTCACGGCTACCGATGCAGCCGGCAATGTTGGAACGGATACCGCGGTATTAACGATTGATACCACTGCACCGAATGCACCAGTCCTTGATCCAATCAATGCAACAGATCCGATTAACGGTACAGCAGAACCGGGTTCAACTGTAACGGTAACTTTCCCAGATGGCAGCACTGCCCAAGCAGCGACTGATCCAGTGACTGGGGCGTGGACTGTACCGAATCCGGGTGGATTAACCAACGGAGAAACCGTTACCGCAACTGCGACAGACCCAGCGGGCAATACCTCAGCACCAGCCAGCGGCACCGTATCGAGTGATGTCACTGCACCCTTGGTGAATGTCGATGACGTGTTGAGCAATGATGCAACCCCAGCTTTGACGGGCACAGTGAATGACCCAACAGCAACCATCGTGGTCAATGTAGATGGCGTGAACTACCCAGCCACCAACAATGGCAATGGCACTTGGACTTTAGCCGACAATAGCTTGGCTGCATTGGCAGAAGGCAGCTATAGCGTTACTGTGACTGCGACTGATTTAGCGGGCAATGTCGGTACCGATACAGGTACGATCACAATTGATTTAACTCCGCCTGTGGTGACCTTGACCGATCTCAGCAGCAATGACCAAACCCCAGCGCTTAGCGGTACCATAGATGACCCAACCGCGACCGTGGTGGTGAACGTGAACGGTACCGACTACACCGCCACCAATAACGGTGATGGGACTTGGACCTTAGCAGACAACAGCTTACCAAGCTTGCCAGAAGCGAACTACCCAATCACCGTGACGGCAACAGACACAGCGGGCAATGTGGGTACAGATACCGGCAGCTTAAGCATAGACTTAACGCCACCAAGCACCACTACGACAGTGTTTAGCATTGATGCGATCACTGCGGATAACGTACTGAACAGCACAGAGGCAGGCGCTGCGACCGTGACCCTCACCGGGGTGCTCACTGGAATCCCAGCGGATGCAAGCAGTACGGTAGTTACCGTGACGGTGAATGGCAATGACTACACCGCAACCGTAGACACCGTTGCAGGGACTTGGAGTGTGGATGTCAGCGGCAGTGACTTGGCCAATGACAACGACTTGACGGTCGATGCCAATGTCAGCTTCACCGATGTTGCGGGCAACAGCAGCAGCGTCAACGACAGCCAAAGCTATACCGTGGACACTACAGCGCCTGTGGTGACCTTGACCGATCTCAGCAGCAATGACCAAACCCCAGCGCTTAGCGGTACCATAGATGACCCAACCGCGACCGTGGTGGTGAACGTGAACGGTACCGACTACACCGCCACCAATAACGGTGATGGGACTTGGACCTTAGCAGACAACAGCTTACCAAGCTTGCCAGAAGCGAACTACCCAATCACCGTGACGGCAACAGACACAGCGGGCAATGTGGGTACAGATACCGGCAGCTTAAGCATAGACTTAACGCCACCAAGCACCACTACGACAGTGTTTAGCATTGATGCGATCACTACAGACAATGTGATTAACAGCACAGAGGCAGGCGCTGCGACCGTGACCCTCACCGGGGTGCTCACTGGAATCCCAGCGGATGCAAGCAGTACGGTAGTTACCGTGACGGTGAATGGCAATGACTACACTGCAACCGTAGACACCGTTGCAGGGACTTGGAGTGTGGATGTCAGCGGCAGTGACTTGGTCAATGACAACGACTTGACGGTCGATGCCAATGTCAGCTTCACCGATGTTGCGGGCAACAGCAGCAGCGTCAACGACAGCCAAAGCTACACTGTGGACACTACAGCGCCTGTGGTGACCTTGACCGATCTCAGCAGCAATGACCAAACCCCAGCGCTTAGCGGTACCATAGATGACCCAACCGCGACCGTGGTGGTGAACGTGAACGGTACCGACTACACCGCCACCAATAACGGTGATGGGACTTGGACCTTAGCAGACAACAGCTTACCAAGCTTGCCAGAAGCGAACTACCCAATCACCGTGACGGCAACAGACACAGCGGGCAATGTGGGTACAGATACCGGCAGCTTAAGCATAGACTTAACGCCACCAAGCACCACTACGACAGTGTTTAGCATTGATGCGATCACTGCGGATAACGTACTGAACAGCACAGAGGCAGGCGCTGCGACCGTGACCCTCACCGGGGTGCTCACTGGAATCCCAGCGGATGCAAGCAGTACGGTAGTTACCGTGACGGTGAATGGCAATGACTACACTGCAACCGTAGACACCGTTGCAGGGACTTGGAGTGTGGATGTCAGCGGCAGTGACTTGGTCAATGACAACGACTTGACGGTCGATGCCAATGTCAGCTTCACCGATGTTGCGGGCAACAGCAGCAGCGTCAACGACAGCCAAAGCTACACTGTGGACACTACAGCGCCTGTGGTGACCTTGACCGATCTCAGCAGCAATGACCAAACCCCAGCGCTTAGCGGTACCATAGATGACCCAACCGCGACCGTGGTGGTGAACGTGAACGGTACCGACTACACCGCCACCAATAACGGTGATGGGACTTGGACCTTAGCAGACAACAGCTTACCAAGCTTGCCAGAAGCGAACTACCCAATCACCGTGACGGCAACAGACACAGCGGGCAATGTGGGTACAGATACCGGCAGCTTAAGCATAGACTTAACGCCACCAAGCACCACTACGACAGTGTTTAGCATTGATGCGATCACTACAGACAATGTGATTAACAGCACAGAGGCAGGCGCTGCGACCGTGACCCTCACCGGGGTGCTCACTGGAATCCCAGCGGATGCAAGCAGTACGGTAGTTACCGTGACGGTGAATGGCAATGACTACACCGCAACCGTAGACACCGTTGCAGGGACTTGGAGTGTGGATGTCAGCGGCAGTGACTTGGCCAATGACAACGACTTGACGGTCGATGCCAATGTCAGCTTCACCGATGTTGCGGGCAACAGCAGCAGCGTCAACGACAGCCAAAGCTACACTGTGGACACTACAGCGCCTGTGGTGACCTTGACCGATCTCAGCAGCAATGACCAAACCCCAGCGCTTAGCGGTACCATAGATGACCCAACCGCGACCGTGGTGGTGAACGTGAACGGTACCGACTACACCGCCACCAATAACGGTGATGGGACTTGGACCTTAGCAGACAACAGCTTACCAAGCTTGCCAGAAGCGAACTACCCAATCACCGTGACGGCAACAGACACAGCGGGCAATGTGGGTACAGATACCGGCAGCTTAAGCATAGACTTAACGCCACCAAGCACCACTACGACAGTGTTTAGCATTGATGCGATCACTACAGACAATGTGATTAACAGCACAGAGGCAGGCGCTGCGACCGTGACCCTCACCGGGGTGCTCACTGGAATCCCAGCGGATGCAAGCAGTACGGTAGTTACCGTAACGGTGAATGGCAATGACTACACTGCAACCGTAGACACCGTTGCAGGGACTTGGAGTGTGGATGTCAGCGGCAGTGACTTGGCCAATGACAACGACTTGACGGTCGATGCCAATGTCAGCTTCACCGATGTTGCGGGCAACAGCAGCAGCAGCGTCAACGACAGCCAAAGCTATACCGTGGACACTACAGCGCCTGTGGTGACCTTGACCGATCTCAGCAGCAATGACCAAACCCCAGCGCTTAGCGGTACCATAGATGACCCAACCGCGACCGTGGTGGTGAACGTGAACGGTACCGACTACACCGCCACCAATAACGGTGATGGGACTTGGACCTTAGCAGACAACAGCTTACCAAGCTTGCCAGAAGCGAACTACCCAATCACCGTGACGGCAACAGACACAGCGGGCAATGTGGGTACAGATACCGGCAGCTTAAGCATAGACTTAACGCCACCAAGCACCACTACGACAGTGTTTAGCATTGATGCGATCACTACAGACAATGTGATTAACAGCACAGAGGCAGGCGCTGCGACCGTGACCCTCACCGGGGTGCTCACTGGAATCCCAGCGGATGCAAGCAGTACGGTAGTTACCGTGACGGTGAATGGCAATGACTACACCGCAACCGTAGACACCGTTGCAGGGACTTGGAGTGTGGATGTCAGCGGCAGTGACTTGGCCAATGACAACGACTTGACGGTCGATGCCAATGTCAGCTTCACCGATGTTGCGGGCAACAGCAGCAGCGTCAACGACAGCCAAAGCTATACCGTGGACACTACAGCGCCTGTGGTGACCTTGACCGATCTCAGCAGCAATGACCAAACCCCAGCGCTTAGCGGTACCATAGATGACCCAACCGCGACCGTGGTGGTGAACGTGAACGGTACCGACTACACCGCCACCAATAACGGTGATGGGACTTGGACCTTAGCAGACAACAGCTTACCAAGCTTGCCAGAAGCGAACTACCCAATCACCGTGACGGCAACAGACACAGCGGGCAATGTGGGTACAGATACCGGCAGCTTAAGCATAGACTTAACGCCACCAAGCACCACTACGACAGTGTTTAGCATTGATGCGATCACTACAGACAATGTGATTAACAGCACAGAGGCAGGCGCTGCGACCGTGACCCTCACCGGGGTGCTCACTGGAATCCCAGCGGATGCAAGCAGTACGGTAGTTACCGTAACGGTGAATGGCAATGACTACACTGCAACCGTAGACACCGTTGCAGGGACTTGGAGTGTGGATGTCAGCGGCAGTGACTTGGCCAATGACAACGACTTGACGGTCGATGCCAATGTCAGCTTCACCGATGTTGCGGGCAACAGCAGCAGCGTCAACGACAGCCAAAGCTACACTGTGGACACTACAGCGCCTGTGGTGACCTTGACCGATCTCAGCAGCAATGACCAAACCCCAGCGCTTAGCGGTACTATAGATGACCCAACCGCGACCGTGGTGGTGAACGTGAACGGTACCGACTACACCGCCACCAATAACGGTGATGGGACTTGGACCTTAGCAGACAACAGCTTACCAAGCTTGCCAGAAGCGAACTACCCAATCACCGTGACGGCAACAGACACAGCGGGCAATGTGGGTACAGATACCGGCAGCTTAAGCATAGACTTAACGCCACCAAGCACCACTACGACAGTGTTTAGCATTGATGCGATCACTGCGGATAACGTACTGAACAGCACAGAGGCAGGCGCTGCGACCGTGACCCTCACCGGGGTGCTCACTGGAATCCCAGCGGATGCAAGCAGTACGGTAGTTACCGTGACGGTGAATGGCAATGACTACACCGCAACCGTAGACACCGTTGCAGGGACTTGGAGTGTGGATGTCAGCGGCAGTGACTTGGCCAATGACAACGACTTGACGGTCGATGCCAATGTCAGCTTCACCGATGTTGCGGGCAACAGCAGCAGCGTCAACGACAGCCAAAGCTATACCGTGGACACTACAGCGCCTGTGGTGACCTTGACCGATCTCAGCAGCAATGACCAAACCCCAGCGCTTAGCGGTACCATAGATGACCCAACCGCGACCGTGGTGGTGAACGTGAACGGTACCGACTACACCGCCACCAATAACGGTGATGGGACTTGGACCTTAGCAGACAACAGCTTACCGTTGTTGGCGATTGCAGCTTATCCAGTGACTGTAACTGCTACTGATACTGCAGGTAACATCGGAACAGATACGGGCACATTAACGATTGATGTGACAGCACCAACCGTAACCTTTGATGATTTAACGACTAATGATGCTACGCCTCAATTAACAGGTACGACTGATGATCCAACAGCAACAATTGTTGTCACTGTGAATGGTATAAATTACACAGCGACTAACAATGGTGATGGAACTTGGACATTAGCTGACAATACATTGCCATCCTTAGCTGATGGAGGTTATACGGTCACTGTAACCGCAACTGATCCAGCAGGAAATGTTGGGTTAGATACAGGTACTTTAGCGGTCGATGCAAATCCATTAGCAGCATTTGATAATTTTGATAATGCTGTGATCAGCCCACAACCTTTATTGGTGGTTAATGATCAAGCATTAGGAAGTGCAAGCTATTTCATCCTTACTTCATTGGTTGGGTTAGATCTTCAACTTGGAGCAAATTCAGTAGGTTTCACGGTCGGTGCAAATCAAGAAGGAACAGCAACATTTACCTATAGTTCCTTAATTGATGCGAGCTTGTTATCTGATTACCTTCTAGTTGTTCAAAAATATAATACGACAACTGGTCAATGGGAGTCATTGCATGGAGACAGTGATGCTTCTCTGATTAGTTTAAGTTTATTAGGTATAGGTGCAACACCTGGTGCCATCCTAGAAGGTTTAGATGAAGGACAATATCGTGCTTTTATGACTTTTGATGGGTTACTCGGTGCAAGTGTACTCGGTACTTTATCTGGCACAATGGATGTTTATGACTTGACCCAAATGGGTGGATATGAACTTGGTGATGCACAAGGTAATGTAATTACTGACGTAAACTCTAGTGGTGATGTCGATATCGTAACACCAACGACTTATGTAACTAGTGTAGATGGTGTTTCAATTGGCGCGGCAGGAACGACTATCTCGGGTGATTATGGTTCAATTACCTTCTACCAAGATGGTAGTTATATCTATACACCACTTCCTAATGGTGCAGGTATTGGACAAACAGAACAGTTCAATTACACCTTACTTGATTCTGCAACAGGAGATCTGGCTCAAGCGACGCTTTACATTGATCTTGGTTCAATTAGAGCTGCTGATAACTTAATAGAAGCTAAATTAGATCCTCAACCATTGTTAGTGGAAAATGATGCTGCTTTAGGTTCTTCTTCTTATCTCGCGCTCGTTTCATTGGCTGGGCTTGACTTCCAATTACTTGGAACAGATGCCATTGAATTCTCGGTCGCAGATAATTTAGAAGGGGTTGCAACTTTCACCTTCAGTACTTTACTTGGTGCTTCTGCATTAGGTGATTACACAGTCGTTGTTCAAAAATACAATGATATTACTGGTCAGTGGGAATCCATAACTGGTGGAACAAATGCTTCGTTCATTGATCTGACATTACTAGGTTCAACACCAGCAGCACAAATAGGTGGTTTAACTGAAGGTTCATATCGAGCATTTATGGCTTATGACGGACTTATCGGAGTTGGCCTCGGTGGTACTCTGACTGGTACGATGGATGTTTATAATCCACATATTATTGATAGTTATGAAGCTGTAGCCGTACATGGCAATCTAATTTCAGATCCAAATACGAATGGTGATATTGATATTGCCACTACAAATACGGTCATCAGTGAAGTAAATAGCATCGCAATCGATCCAGCAGGAACAACGATTACTGGAACTTACGGTAGTTTAGTGATCTATCCAAATGGTGACTATACTTATACACCAACTGCAAATATGGCTGGTCTTGGTCAAGTTGATCAATTTACCTACACACTATTTGATCCAATAACTGGTGATACTTCGGATGCAACATTCTATGTACATCTTGATAGTAATACGATTGATATGACTTGGAATGCAGCAGACCCATCTCAACCTGCAGTCATTAATGATCCATTACCTTTAGATGCATTCAGTAATGTTGATGTGGCTTCGATTGATTATCAGTATCCAGTAACAGTTGAAAATCTCAATAATGCAATTAGTTATAGTTGGTTATTGGGTGTTGGTGGATTAGTGATTGGTAGCTCAAGTGGTTCGGCAAACTTTACGGTTGATCCAGGTAATCTGACCGACGCTGTAATTTCTGTGAACTTTGGTTCTATTGGAACACTACTTGATGGTCTTCACGTAGTTCTGACTCGAACTAACCCAGATGGTTCTAGCACTGTAGTTGCAGATAGTTCTAACAACGGTTTGCTTGATTTATTAGGTATCTTTGGCTCAACAGTTCAGTTCGAAGCTAAAAACTTAGCTGCTGGCACATACACCTTGTTTATGGAAAGTAATACTTTACTGACTGCTCTAGGTAGCGTGACTGCAGACATTACTTTAAATCATGGTGATATTACCCAAGCTCCAGTTATTACTGGTGCAGCGATAACAGGTAATGTGATGTCAGATGATAATTCTGCGCTATATGGTATGAACTATGATCATGATTTCATTACATCAACCACAACAGTGACTCATATCGCTTCTTCTGAGGTTGGCAATAGTAATAGCTTGAATGTGACTGTGGGTGTTCCAACGGTGATTGTCGGCAACTATGGTACATTGACCATTAATTCTGATGGTAGCTATAGTTATCAACCAGTTGTGAATCCTGCAAACATTGGTAAGGTTGATAGTTTCACTTATACCTTGTCTGATCCTACCAATGGGTTAGCTGATAGCACTGCATCATTACATATTCAAATCGGTTCTAATGATGTGAGCTTCACATGGGACCCAATTGATCCATCGTTAGATGCGGTTATTCCTGCTCCACAAGCAAATCCTGATACAGCAGCTTCATTAGTGGATGTACAAAATGTGGTCAACAATAACTTCTTTAATGCGAGTGGTAACACACTAGGTGTTATTGCAACAACGCAAACTTATACAAGTGGGGCCTTTACCTTAACCAATAGCATGGACCCATCTGGAATCTTAAGTGTCAATGCCTTAGGCCTAGGTAATGCCAATGTAACCTTAGCACTACAAAGACAAACAGGTCCAGCAACATGGGTAAATGTAACCACCGATGTTCATACTGGTGTTGTTCTAGCATTAGGTGAAATTGCATCGATAGACCTATCAAGTTTGAATTTGATCGCAGGTAACTATCGTGTACAAACAAGAATCCAAACCCCATTAATTGGTGGTGCTGTGATGTTGATTGGTACAAATGCTGATGTGAATATTACTTATGTTGATCAATTTACCAATACAAGTCCTACAGTCGATTGGATACATGGAAACATCTTAGAAGGAGATACACTTGGCGGTATTGCTGATGTTACAGTCGGTACTCAGTTATATGTATTAAATCCTGTTTCTGGGTTATATGAGTTAGCTGCTGGTCAAAGTATTGATACGGGCGAAGGCACATTGTACATGTACAGTGATGGTTCATATTATTATCAACGTGACATTGTGGTTTCATCTGCAACAGATGTAATCGATTATAAACTGGTGTCTTTTGATGGAACTGAAGTTCAATCAACATTGACCATCTCTTTAGGACAACACTTCAATCTTAGCTCATCAAATGATATCGTTACGAGTACATCTGGTAATGATGTATTGGAAAGTGCTACGGGTGGTGCAGATACATTAATCTTTAATGTGTTGAATAATGCTGACAATGCAGGTGGTAATGGTCATGACACTTGGAATGGTTTTCATGAGGGTAATACTGCAACAGATCCAAATGCCGATATTATCGATATTTCTAACCTTCTAGTTGGATATACAGGAAACGGAAGTGCTGCTTCGTTAGCAGGTTTTGTGAGTGTAAGTTCAGATGGCACTACAACAACAATTAGCATTGATAGAGATGGTGCAGGCGGTGCTGCTCACAGTAGCGTGACATTGCTTACCATTGATGTCGATACAACATTGAATGATTTGATTGCGAATAATCAACTCCATGTTCTTTAAACACTAATTCCTAAAAAAGAGAACCCTAGGGTTCTCTTTTTTGATTTTGTTAAAAGCATAAAAATATGTGGTATCTTGATTGAAATAATTAAAAATTCTAACAATACATACTATGACGATTGTGACAGCTTTAGAGCTTGAAAAGCTCAAATACGAATTGACTGGATACATCAAACAAGTTCAACAATATATAAACTTAGATAAAACGGTACTTTTCTATTCATATGGAGAAAAGACAGAACGCTGTCAGGTCTGGAACTCATCGTTTTCAACCTTTCCGATTCTTGAAAAAGAACTTTTTGAATTTCTCGATCGGCAGTTCACAAGTAATAATAAATTAGCTGAATTATTAAAGTTTGATATTGCATGTAATATTCAACAAGAAACATGGTATGGGATTGAGCAAACATTAAAGAATCAATTTCATAATAATCATTATCGTAAGGGCATCAGTTTTGATGAGAATTTTAAGATTAGTTTTTTAGAACAAGAGTTATATGGCAAAGCGATTATCCGAGGGTTAAGTTATGACACGCCCAATTTTTTTGATCAAAATAATCTCAATATTGCGATTATAAAAAAATATCAAGATAACAATGTTGCGCTAAAAATCAATGAAATTCAGGATATATGGACATTTGATACTCATGCTGTGTTTTACGAAGATGGACAACTATTACCATTACAAACGTGTTTTACTGAAAATGGAGTTCGTTATTTAACCGAATCTAAGCGACAACATTTAACTAAAATGATTAAAGGAAATGCTGAGTTTTTGTCTCAACAAATCCAAATGAATGGACGCTTTATTTACGGTTTTTTTCCAGCTTATGACCGAGAAATTCGTAGCTACAACACAATTCGACATTGTACGACGACTTATGCTTTGATTGAGACCTTGGCATTAGATTTACAACCAAACGTGATGAGTAAAATTCAGTCTGCAATTGATTATGCATTGACAAATTTTTATGTCGAAAAAGATGATGATCTCGCTTACATGTTAGATGGCGCTGATTTGAATCAACTTGATGAAATTAAATTAGGTGCAAATGCAGCAGCAATTTTAATGCTGACCAAATATCAAAGTATGTTCGGGGATCAGTCTTATTTAAAATATGCAAAGGCTTTGGCGAATGGCATATTATCTATGATCGATAAACAAGGGAAAACAACTCATGTGCTGAGTTTTCCAAGTTATGAAATCAAAGAAAAATTTCGCATCATTTATTATGATGGTGAAGCTGCGCTCGCACTTTTACGGTTGTATCAGCTTGATAGTGATCCGCGACTATTAGAAACTGTTCAATTGATGTTTGAACAATTTATTGAAAAGAAATATGAGCGTTATCACGATCATTGGTTAAGTTACTGTACCAATGAACTCACTAAAATTTGTCCAGAAGAAAAATATTTTCAATTTGGGATCAATAATTATTTAAGACATATGATTTTTATTCGTAATCGTAAAACAGCATATGCAACTTTATTAGAAATGATGATGGCTGCTTATCAAATGGTATGTCGGGTGCGAAATTTAGAATTACATGAGTTATTTGCAAAATCGCAATTTGAAGATTTAAAAAAATTAATAGAGTTTCGCACTGAGTTTCAGCGTACTGGTTTTTTCTATCCTGAAGTGGCAATGTACATGGCATGCCCAGATAAAATCTTAAATGCCTTTTATGTTCGGCATGATCGTTTTCGGATTCGCATTGATGATCAAGAGCATAATCTTTCAGGCTATGTTGCTTATGTTCAGCATTATCAAGATTGAATAATTGAGGCTAAATTATGGATGTACCTCAAGAAATAAAAATAATCAGTCTAATCGGACAAGAAAATTTTAAGCATGCTATTTGGCACACTCAAATTGAAGGGAATTGTACACACTGGGTATTATTACTTTTGATATTTGAAAAAATCCAAAAAAATGAACTCAAATTGACTAATAAAATTCCAATCTCACAACAGTTTCAATTATATCCGCTTGATTTGACTCAAGTTGAAGATTCATATGAATTAGGATTTTTACTACAATATTTAGTTTTTACCCAGAGCTACGAACTCAGTTTGATGATTGCTAAATATATCTTTGGTGATGAAGGGCAAGCACAGAAAACAATTATTTCAAAAGCTAAGACATTTGGGATAGACATATCTTCTGACACTTATATTACGAATACGATTCAAAATTTATATGTCGTAGCCCGAGCTATTTTTAGTATGCCGATTGATTTTATTCGACAAGTATTCATTAAAAAACTGAGTATTGGTAGTCAAAAAATTAGACCAATTAGCTCTTTATTTACCTGTCATCAGTTAGATGCTGTTTTATGTATAACTAGCCAACATAAAAAATATTATTTTACTTATTGTAATAAAAATCAGAATATTGGCATCTTTCAATTATTGGATGATATCCATCGTATTGATCATTTAACACCTTATTATCATTATTTTAATTCAGGTTTACTGCCTGCAAAGCAAATCTCTTTGAAAAGTCATTGTATTAATATTATTGGCGATACTTATTTTGGGGAATACTATACAAAACGAAGAAAAGCAAAGGGTATTGATGATGCTTTACAACGTTATGGTTATCAGCATTCTTTTGAAAGGATAAAACAATTTTTTGCTGAAGATGACCTTAATATTGCCAATTTTGAAGCTGTCTTTAACCTAGATGAATATTCGCCTTTACACGGAAAAAAAGATTTTATCTTGGGTGCAGACTCACAGCAAACACTGACTGAATTTAAGCGTGTTCATATCAATGCACTGTGTCTTGGGAACAATCATTTAAAAGATTATGGCACTGAAAGCTTAACTCATAGCTTAGCGGTGTTAGATCAAAGTGAGATAAATTGGATTGGGGCAGGGAATAATCAGCAGCAAGCTCATCAATATTTTCAGATACAAACTCAACAGCAAAATGTTGTTATTTTTAATGGGTATTGGCATAGAGAGAGTGCTTATCAAGATTATGATTTTTATGCACTTGGTGATCGTGCAGGTGTGGCTTGTTTAAATGCGATTTTGTTTGAGCAGATCATGCAATATAGGCAGTTCCATCCAACGCATAAAATTATTGTCATTTGTCATTGGGGGCAAGACTTCCAAACAACACAAGTTGAACAAGAAAAATTGGCAGATATTTTGACTAAAATAGGCGTTGATTTGGTGATTGGACATGGTGCGCATACGATTCAACCAATTCAAAAAATTAATCATAAACCTGTTATTTGGGGGATTGGAAACGGGGTATTTAATAGTAACGGGGAATTTGAAAAATATCAGGCTTTAGCCTATGGCCTCATTGTCAAGATTAATCTAATCGAAAATCTAATAAAGCTTTATCCTATATATACAAATAACCTAGAAACTTTTTGGCAGCCTTGTGCAGTGACTGATATTCAGTTTAAACAGGCAAAAGAAAATTTGACCACACGGCTGACTCAAAAGGACTTTTTCGAAGGGAAAGACCATCTAGGGCACTATATCGAGATGAACTTCTAAGGATATTTATAATAATTATCTAAAATGATGCTGAGTTGTTCTGCGGTGAAACCTAAATTACGTAAACCTCCACTTCCGAGTTTACAATCGTAACTGGTCATAATATTGGTAGGTGTTGTTTTTGTTGCATCTGGCGCGCAAACATGCCCCAAACCAAAAGCATGGCCCATCTCATGTATAGATGCTGCTTGAGTTTGATAATTTAAACGTTCCCAATCAATCAATATAAATGGACGACCTTGATTTCTAAATCCCCAACTGGTGATATCACTATATTTAAGTTTCTCAGTATAGGAATCATAAATAATAAATAGAACCTCTTTACTTTTTCTGTGGGGGAAACAAATGTCTATAGCATTTGGGAGATTCTCAGTGATTAGCGATGAAGCTTGATTTAATTGATTTGTGAGATCGCATTTCTTCTTTGTAAAGTCTTGGTATGAGAGGTAGTGATTAATTTTAAATTTAAATATTTTTTGATTTTTTTCATCTACAAAGTAATGATTTAAAATTTCTAGTTCTTTATACATTTGTAGTTGAGTATCTAATAATTTAGCTTGTGGTCGATTGATGGTAAAAATAAAACTAACGTATACGATTGGTAGATGATCTTTTGAGTCTATTGGGTATCGATAAGGCGTAATTTGAACATGAGATGATTGTTTAGTTGAGCAAGAGAGATTGATGCTTAGATAAAATATGATGAAGAAAACTGTTTTTAGCTGCATTTTTATTCTCTAAATACATAAGTTATTTTATTTCTTGTTTAAGCTTTTTAGTGTCGCTTTAATCATAGTATCAGATTTTTATAGGTTATTTTTATGCAAGATACTAATGAACTACATCGACAAATATTAGAGGTTATCGCTTTGATTCCATATGGAAAAGTAGCGACCTATGGTCAAATTGCAAAATTAGCAGGTTTGCCTAAGCATGCACGTTTAGTCGGTTATGTTTTGAAGCATTTAGATAAGAGCAGTGAAATCCCTTGGTATCGAGTGATTAATTCACAGGGAAAGATTAGTGTCATTCGTATAGATGAAAATGGCAATAACATACAGCAAAGCTTGTTGGAGCAAGAAGGAGTTTACTTAATCAATGCTAAGGTTAATTTGAAAATCTTTGGTTGGATGCCTTAATATAAAAATAAACAGACTGGTTTGTATAAATATCATTGCTGTTGTTTTTATTTTATTTTACAATAATTGTACATAAAGAATACATATGTATAATTGGTACTTAAATGAAAAAATTAGCTGTTATGTGTGGGATTGCTGTTCTCAGTTTATCTGGATGCGCAACTATCATGTCAGGAAGAACTCAAACAATGACATTTGAGAGCACACCCGAATTAAGTAATATTACGATTTTAAATAAAGCTGGTAAAAAAGTTCATGTAGGACAAGCACCTGCGACTGTAAGTTTAAAAAGAAGTTCAGGCTTCTTTGTTCCTGAAAAATACACTGTAGTGTTTGAAAAAGAAGGTTATGAAACCAAAACTGTTAATATTTCTGCGCACGTAAATGGTTGGTATGTTGGGAATCTATTATTTGGTGGGGTATTAGGTTTATTAATTATCGATCCTGCAACAGGTGCAATGTATAGCTTAAGTACTAAAGATACCAATGTTGTACTGAATGATCTTAAGAAAGAAACTATTCAAGCAAATACACAGTCATTGACAATCGTTTCTACGACTGAGTTACCAAAAGAAGTTTTACAAAAAGCAAAACCTATTGAATTAAAAACTCAATAATCAAAATAACCCGCTTGAAACTTAAGGTTTCAGGCGGGTTACGATGTTGTATTAAACTAAAAATTAGAAGATTTAACGTACAACCAAAACAGGGATATGGCTTTCACCTAATACTTTTTGAGCTACGCTACCTAAGATAAATTTTTTGAAACCAGTTCGACCATGTGATCCCATAATAATTAAATCAGCACCTAAGTTATTTGCAGCACTGATAATTTCCCCATTTACAGAGAAGCCTTCCAACACTTGAGTTGCGACTGTCAGTCCTAAAGCTTCAAATTTTTTTTCCGCTTTCGTTAAATTTTCTTGTACATAGCTACGAACACGTTCAATCAATTCATTACTTTGACCGAGTCTAAGGTATGCATCTGCCAAATATGGGTCTAAGGTCATCACTTCAACCACAGTGATTTCACTATTTAGGGCTTTTGCAAGTTGAGCTGCTTGTTGAATGACATTATCGGAGATTTCAGAGTCATCAATTGCAACCAAGATTTTTTGATAAGACATGGTTATTACTCCTTATTATTACAATTTTAAATTAAATAAACTTATGTTTTTTGTGAAAATTAGGATCTATGTTTTTATATTACCTGTATTTTTCATGAAATAAAACCTAGTAAATTTATAGGAATATTTTTCAAAAAAACATTTAAATAGTAACCTACATAAGGTAGTTGCTAATTTATTTTATATATCTGATATAGATATAAGAATAGTTAATTTTTACAAAATTCTGGATGCTAAATGATCAAACAAGAAATGAAAGTAATTTTTTTTAAACATGATTTTGAAAATGAAATAGAGCATGTAATTTATACTTTAATTGTTGATGATTTTTATTATGATAGTGAGAAGATTATTTTTAAAAATTGTTTGTCAGAAATTATTCTGCAAGAAATGATGGATTTAAAATTATTAATTCATAGTAAAAACATGATTACTTCGGAATTTTAATAACTTGAAATCAAGAGGGGAAGAGTCAGAGTATTAAGGATGGCCTATATTTTACTTTTGATTTTGCTTATAAAGAAAATGATCTTGTCATTTATGATAATAAGGAAGAATTAGAAAAAATTTATAGTGATAAAGAATATTCTGATTTAGACTCTTTTTTTAAAAGAAAAGAATTGATTTATAAATATTTAAATCATGAATGTGGCGAAAAGTATTGGTTCAGTTTGAATTTATTTGAGAAAACATGTTGGCTACATATTGCTCTCTTTCTTGCTAGGTTAGAAAATCATGAGTCTGAAAAAGTCAAAGAAATTACTTTGGATGGCTACTATATAAAATCTGAATTGGATTTGTATTGCTATATTGGTGAAGAAGTGTGTGGTGTGCTAGGTTATATGGGAGCTAACTTTTCTGCATTAAGAGATTGTTTAGATGGAAGTATGAGTAGACCTGTTCAGCCTCCTTTAAAAATTGTATGGAAAAATTTTGAATATTCAAAACATAATTTTGTAGGGCAGTATTGTGAAATTCAGGAGATGGTTAACTTTATTTCAGAATCTGCAGTATTAGAATTATACTAAGTAGCTATTTCTTATCAATTTTTAGAAACTGAGAAAGTTGATTAATATCATCAGCCTGCAACTGTTCACGCATTTTTAAAATCTGCTTTTCGTCTAGGTCGTAGAGTTTAAGTGAAAGCAATTTTTCTATATCAGCTGAGGCAAAGCGGTATTTAATAACTTTGGCTGGAACACCAGCAACAATTGCATAAGGCGGTACATCTTGGGTAACCACAGCACCTGTTGCCACGATAGCACCTTCACCCAATTTTACTCCCTGCATAATCATGGCGCGGCTACCAATCCAGCAACCATCAGCAATTACAGTATCACCAGCAGGCAAGAAACTACGGGTATCAAAAGGGAAGGTCGAAATCCAATCAAGACGGTGTAATTGATTGCCACCCATCATAATCACGCATTCAGCACCAAAGCAGACAAAATTGCCAATATACAGTTGATCAATTGGTTTTTTAGATGTAGCAGGTTTGTCATGTAGATAACGTACCACACAACGTTCAAAGCCCTGATCCCAATAAGCAGAATAATAAGAATAATTACCTTTGATATGGATATTTGGATTTTTTACTGTTTTGGAAATAAATTCGAATTCACACCAATGTTGAACAGGGGAGTTGATCAATGAATCCATAACTAAGGCAAAATACTAAAAGAAATCCGCGCTATTATAGCTTTTATATCAGGAGAGAACGCTAGTTAAAGAAAAATTTCTAAAACAAAATCATTGAATTTGATTGTAAATACAAAGTCTAGAATAGCATATAGCGTACTGGATTGGTCATAAGAATGATATGGAAAGCTCATACGATTACAACAGCAATCCATAGGATTATTCCAATGATCGCATACATAATGCTAATGATCAGTCGATCTTGCATTTCTTTATTTCATTTTTATTGTATTTAGAAATAGGATGCTCTTGAAAAAAAAGAACCATTCAATCGGTTAAAAATTTATTTTAGATATAATTGAGTAAATTTTGCATATTTAATTTAATCGATGTTATTGGCAATAAAATTATGAGTTTAAAGGAAAAGAATAAAAAATATTGAACTGAATTCATTTATAAATACATAATATCTGATTTATAACAAAAGGATAAATGTTAATGATTGAACCAATAAATGAAAGTTCAATTTTAAAAATTATTGGTGAAAAACCTTTATATATACATGATTTAATTAATTTAGTATTTGAAATTAAAGGAAAATTGAAAAGTAAAGAGTTACATTTTTCTGCATTAATTCAACCGTATGGTGGTTCTGAATGGGAAAATTTAACGATGATGATTCCATATCTTCCACGAGAAATCATAGAAGAAAACTTAGATCAGTTATTAGAGGGTTTTATGGATATAAATTGGCCTGGCTCTAGAATTTTGTATGGATATTTAGCTGAGATAGATATTTATAAACTAAAAGATTCTTTTGATCGAGTCATTGATAAAGCAATAGGAATGGATGATACCGACTGGGTATATTTCCTTTGCATCTTTATGGATGATGAAAGAGTTGGAATGAAAGATTCTTTTATTCCACAGATTGAAAAGAGTCGTTCATTTCTAAAATCTCGCAATATAGATTATGATTAAAACTCTTAGAACCTATCCAATATTAATTTCATTCTTTTTTGGCAATTGGAAAAATAATTTGTTAAATTCTCCCCCATGAGAAAACCATATCCCAGCGACATTAGTCGAGAAGCCTTTAAAGAAATTGAACCGTTACTATTGAGCGGAAGAAAACAAACACGTCCAAGAGTCGTTGATGTCTATGAAGTGTTTTGCGCCTTGCTCTATATTCTAAAAAGTGGATGTCAATGGAGTATGCTTCCTCGAGACTTTCCACCTAAAAGCACTGTGCATTATTACTTCTCGATTTGGAATAGAAAACCATCAGAAACTGAACCTAGCATACTTGAGCAGGCTTTAAAAAAATGTGGTTGGCGAGGCCCGTATCAACAATGGACGGAAAGAACAAACGAGCTTTATCATCATTGATTCACAAAGTGTAAAAAACACAGATACCGCACGTAATAAAGGCTATGACGCTGGTAAAAGAGTTTCAGGGATTAAAAGACATATCATTGTTGATACTCAAGGTCTGCCTCATGGAATATTTATTACGACAGCAGATAAAACAGATCGTCAAGGTGCATTAGATGCCATAACTTTACATAGAGACACCTTACAAAATGTAGAGGTTGTACTTGTTGATGGTGGTTATACAGGCGAACCCTTTTCTTTGGCTGTTAATGATTTAATCAGAGCGCGAGTTGAAGTTGCTAAACGAAGTGAATTACATAAATTTGCAGTCATACCACAACGCTGGGTTGTGGAAAGATCATTTGCTTGGTTAGAAAAATGTAGAAGGCTTTGGAAAAACTGTGAAAAGCACCTAAATACGAGCCTGCAGTTCATTAATTTAGCCTTTTTAAGGCTACTTTTGCATAGAAAATATTCTGGATAGGTTCTTAGGAGTGAAAATGAATACTAAGCTTTTAAAAGCTAACAAAAGAAAAATAACCGAGAAGAAAAACCCCTCAAATAGAGGGGCTAATTCAGTTTAGAATATTAAAGATATTCCACACTGACGATTTCGTATTCAACTTCACCTTGCGGTGTTTGAATTTTTGCTTCGTCGCCTTCGCTTTTACCTAAAAGACCACGGGCAATCGGTGAGTTCACTGAGATTTTATTGATTTTAAAATCTGCCTCATCATCACCTACAATTTTATAGGTCTTACGCTCTTCAGTGTCTAGGTTTTCAATCGTTACCGTAACACCAAACACAACACGACCATTTTGTTCAAGGGTTTTGACATCAATCTCTTGAGCCGCGCCCAATTTACCTTCGATATCCTGAATACGACCTTCGCAGAAACCTTGTTGTTCACGAGCAGCATGATATTCAGCATTTTCCTTCAAGTCACCGTGCTCACGAGCTTCCGCAATCGCTTGGATAATACGTGGGCGATCCACTGTTTTGAGCTGTTGTAATTCTTTCTCTAAGGCAACCTTGCCTTCAGGAGTCATAGGATAACGTTGCATTTCAGTCCCTCTAAATTGGTTGGGAAAATACAGGATTAAAAAAAAGAAAAAGCCCGCCACCGATAAGGTGGCGGGACTTATCGGTAAAGAATTAACCTACAGTTTGTAAATCTTGCAAGCGGTATACATCCATTGGCAATTTCACAGCAAATGCTTGGCAAACAGCTTCTGCGCCATTAATCGTCGTAGTGTAATACACTTTGCCTTGAAGGGCAGCACGACGGATCATCGCAGAGTCATATTGAGCCTGTTTACCTTCAGTTGTGTTGACAATAAGATGAATTTCACCATTTTTCAAGCGGTCTACAATATGTGGGCGACCTTCAGTGACTTTGTTGACAGCTTCACATTCAATGCCTGCTTCTTTCAGAACACGATGTGTGCCATTAGTTGCAACAAGTTTGAAACCATAAGCAATTAACTGTTTAGCAATGTTGGCAATGTATTTCTTGTCTGATTCACGTACAGATAAGAAAGCATGCTTCACTTCACCTTCAGTTGGTAAGCCAGGTAAACGTTCGTTTGAACCAAGTACTGCTTTGTAGAATGCTTCACCGAATGTTTGACCTACACCCATGACTTCACCTGTAGACTTCATCTCAGGCCCAAGCATTGGATCAACGCCTTGGAATTTAGCAAATGGGAATACAGCTTCTTTTACTGCAAAGTGGGTCGGGATGATTTCTTTGGTGAATCCTTGAGATTCTAAAGATTGACCAGCCATACAACGTGCAGCAACTTTTGCTAAAGACTCACCGATACACTTAGATACGAAAGGAACAGTACGTGATGCACGTGGGTTCACTTCGAGTACATAAATGTCGTTGCCTTTTACTGCAAACTGAACGTTCATCAAGCCGATTACGCCAAGTTCTTTTGCCATTGCAACAGTTTGGCGACGCATTTCATCCTGAACTTCTTGTGAAAGTGAGTAAGGAGGAATTGAACATGCTGAGTCACCTGAGTGAATCCCTGCTTGTTCGATGTGCTGCATGATACCGCCAATCACAACGTCTTTACCATCAGATACGCAGTCTACGTCAACTTCAGTTGCATCATCTAGGAAACGGTCAAGTAGGACAGGGGCTTCATTCGATGCTTGAACTGCTTCACGAAGGTAACGTTTAAGTTCATCTTCGTTATAGACGATTTCCATTGCACGACCACCCAATACATAAGATGGGCGAACAACCAATGGATAACCGACTTTCGCTGCTTCTGAAATACCTTCTTCAGCAGATTTTACAATGCTGTTGTTCGGTTGACGAAGTTGCAAACGTTGAATCATTTGTTGGAAACGTTCACGGTCTTCTGCACGGTCAATTGCATCAGGAGATGTACCGATAATTGGTGTACCTGCTTCTTCTAAAGCACGTGCCAATTTCAATGGTGTTTGACCACCGTACTGTACGATTACGCCTTTAGGCTTCTCTGTACGTACGATTTCAAGTACATCTTCAAGTGTTACAGGTTCGAAGTACAAGCGATCTGAAGTGTCATAGTCAGTTGAAACCGTTTCAGGGTTACAGTTCACCATGATAGTTTCATAACCGTCATCACGCATTGCAAGCGCAGCATGTACACAGCAGTAATCAAACTCGATACCTTGACCAATACGGTTTGGACCACCACCAATCACCATGATTTTGTCACGGTTCGATGGATTCGCTTCACATTCTTCATCGTAAGTTGAGTACATGTACGCTGTGCCAGATTCGAATTCGGCAGCACAAGTATCAACACGCTTGTAAACTGGGTAGACACCCAAGTTCCAACGTTGTTTACGGAATTGCTTTTGTGAAATACCCATCAAGTCAGCGATACGAAGGTCAGATAAACCTTTGCGTTTGAATGAGCGAATATTATCAGCGTTTAAATCACCAAAACCTAAAGTTTTTACTTGAGCTTCAGTTTTGACGATGTCTTCGATTTGGATCAAGAACCAACGGTCGATCTTAGTTGCTTCAAATACGTCATCTAATGAGAAACCATGACGGAATGCATCAGCGACATACCAAATACGCTCAGGACCAGGAACTTTAAGCTCTTTTAAGATGATCTCTTTGGCATTAGCAGCACCAACTTCAACTTTTTCATCAAAGCCACTGACACCCACTTCAAGACCACGAAGTGCTTTTTGTACTGATTCTTGGAAGTTACGACCAATTGCCATCACTTCGCCCACAGATTTCATCTGAGTCGTCAATACAGGCTCAGCTTGTGGGAATTTTTCGAAGTTGAAGCGAGGAATCTTGGTTACAACATAGTCAATAGCTGGTTCGAAGCTTGCAGGTGTGATACCGCCTGTGATGTCATTTTTCAATTCATCAAGGGTATAACCAACCGCAAGTTTTGCCGCGATTTTCGCAATCGGGAAACCTGTTGCTTTAGATGCAAGCGCAGATGAACGAGAAACACGAGGGTTCATCTCGATCACAACCATACGACCGTCTTTCGGGTTAATACCGAATTGAACGTTCGAACCGCCTGTTTCAACACCGATTTCACGAAGAACAGCAACCGATGCATTACGCATGATTTGATATTCTTTATCTGTCAATGTTTGAGCAGGAGCAACTGTGATTGAGTCACCAGTGTGTACGCCCATTGGGTCAAAGTTTTCGATCGCACAAACGATAATGCAGTTGTCGTTTTTATCACGAACAACTTCCATTTCGTATTCTTTCCAACCAATTAAAGATTCATCGATCAATAATTGTTTGGTTGGAGAAAGATCGAAACCACGTTCACAGATTTCAATAAATTCTTCTTTATTATATGCGATACCACCACCAGAACCACCCATCGTAAATGATGGACGAATGATCACTGGGAAGCCGAAACGTGACTGAATTTCCAGTGCATGTTCCATGGTTTCAGCAACATCGGCACGAGGACATTCCAAACCGATTTTACGCATGGCGATGTCAAACAGTTTACGATCTTCTGCTTTTTCAATCGCTTCTTTTGATGCACCAATCAACTCAACATTGTATTTCTCTAAAACACCGTTGGCATCTAATGCAAGCGCACAGTTCAATGCAGTTTGACCGCCCATGGTTGGGAGGACTGCATCTGGGCGTTCTTTTTCAATGATTTGAGCAACAGTCTGCCAAGTGATTGGCTCGATATACGTTGCATCCGCCATTGAAGGGTCAGTCATAATGGTTGCTGGGTTAGAGTTCACCAAAATAACACGATAACCTTCTTCACGAAGTGCTTTACATGCTTGTGCACCTGAGTAGTCAAACTCACATGCTTGACCGATCACAATTGGACCTGCACCAATAATTAAGATGCTTTTAATATCCGTACGTTTAGGCATTATTCGCTCCTTAATTACTTCTTAGATGCTTCAATAAGTTCGATGAAATGATCGAACAATGGAGCACAGTCATGTGGACCAGGGCTTGCTTCAGGGTGACCTTGGAAGCTGAATGCTGGTTTGTCAGTGCGATGAATACCTTGGTTTGTACCATCAAACAACGAACGATGCGTTACTTTTAAATTTGAAGGTAAAGTACTCTCATCGACAGCAAAGCCGTGGTTTTGAGAAGTAATCATCACTGTACCATTCTCAAGATTTTGTACAGGATGGTTTGCACCGTGATGACCATGATTCATTTTCATGGTCTTCGCGCCAGAAGCAAGTGCTAAAATTTGGTGACCTAAACAAATACCAAATACAGGTAAAGTCGTAGTTTCAACAATCGTTTTTACTGCTTCAATCGCATAGCCACATGCTGCTGGATCACCAGGACCATTTGACAAGAACACGCCATCTGGGTTTAAAGCGAGAACTTTCTCAGCAGGGGTCTGTGCAGGCACAACAGTGAGTTTACAACCACGGTCTGCAAGCATACGTAAGATGTTGGTTTTGACACCATAATCGTATGCAACAACATGAAATTTAAATTCTGGTTGGCTAAAACCTTGACCTAAAGTCCAAGAACCTTCAGTCCATTCAAAGCCTTCAGGATCACAGCATTCTTTTGCAAGGTCTAAACCATTTAAACCACCGAATGCACGTGCTTTTGCAATTGCTTCTTCTTCAGTGATATTTTCACCAGCAAGGATGCAACCATTTTGCGCGCCTTTGTCACGTAAAATACGTGTCAATTTACGCGTATCAATATCAGCGATTGCAACAACATTATGTTGTTCCAAGTATTCACTGAGTGATTGTTCTGCACGGAAATTACTATGTAATAAAGGAAGATCACGAATAATTAAACCGTTCGCCCATACTTTATGGATGCGACCAGATTCAACGTCTTCGCTATTACAGCCTGTATTTCCAATATGGGGATAAGTCAGCGTCACAATTTGTTGCGCATAACTTGGGTCAGTCAAAATTTCTTGGTAGCCAGTCATGGCTGTATTAAAAACGACTTCACCAGTCGTACTTCCCGATGCACCGATAGACGTTCCTTTAAAGATCGTTCCATCTGCGAGGGCTAAAATGGCGGGGGTGCTCAAACCAAAGCTCCTGAACTAAAACCACAAAAATAGGGCTGTAAAAAAGCGAGAAGACATAAAAAAAGGTAGGCTGTCTTTAAAAACATGCCCCTCCTTCCAGTCTGCTCGCTTGTAACTTAACAGCGCATTATACGCATGAGTAGTTCAAAAGTCTATCTGTTTTATTGGTTAAAGCGAGTAATTGTAGTTTTTCTTTTATAAGTTTGACTGTTGTTATGTCTATTGCCAAATCAATCATTCTTCTATCTATATCATGAGATATTATGCAAATTGTCTAACAATTTTTTCATAGTCTACAAGTAAAGCGTTTTATCTTATATTTAGCCAAAAAATCAACAAACAATATAGAGGGGAAACACAATGGCTGATAATCAAACTACACCAGCAACTGAAGAAGTTGTGGTTGAAAAAACAGCGAAAGCAAAAGAAGTTGTTGCAGAGAAAACCGCTGAAGTCAAAGAAGCTGTTGCGGAAAAGACGGCAGAAGTGAAAGAGGTGGTTGCTGAGAAAACTGCAAAAGCGAAAGAAGTTGTAGCTGAAAAAACAGCGAAGGCGAAAGAAGTGATTGCTGAGACTCAGGAACAAGCGAAAGAAGTGATTGCTGAGACTCAAGAGCAAGTGAAAGAAGTATTGGCTGAAACCCAAGAAAAAATTGAGGCGGAAGCGAAAGAACTTAACCAAAATATCCAAAATCAGCTTGCACAAATTAAGCAAGACATTTTGCAGCGTATTGATGTTATTAAAACTCAACTGAATTCATCACAAGGTAATTTAGTTGAATTAACCAATGCATTAAAAACTGAGTTAAATGCTTTAATTGAAGATTTAACGAAGGTCAGCAAAGAGTTGAAAGATGACATTAGTCAAATTTCAGTGAAGCATAAAGATACTTTGGTTGGTAGCTTTAAGCGTACCAAAGAACAAGCGGTTGAAGCTTGGAATAAAGTGCGCGCAAGTTAATTGCAGATAGAAGAGCTAAAAAAGCGAGAAATTTATTTCTCGCTTTTTTATGATTAAAATTGATGTAACCAATCGCGTTTATTATGAAAGTCAGCTTGTGGGCTACTATGTTGCATTGCAAAATAGTGATTACCTTGCGTGGTATTAAAAACCGCACTTAAACCTAAATATAAGTCAGACCATTTCAATTTATTCTGTTGCATAAATTGAGATAAATCTAGACTGACATTTAAACCATAATGTGTGCGTTGCAAATGGTTCAATTCAATGTCATATGCAGCAACGGGCGGCATATTCTCAGGGAAGCGATATTCTTCAAATTGATAGGCTTGCCAAGCTTGAGAGGGAGAGAGATTGATTTCACGATAAAAATCTTCATCTTTCACACCAATAAAAATCTCAAAACAAGTCTGTTCCCATAAAAAGTCTTGGCGAGGATGAGCCTTGACTTGATCTGGGTAAATCAGAAACTGATTGGGATCACGAACCCAAAAACCAACATTTAACGTCGCTGGTGTTTGTTGCTCAATTGCTCCAACGACAGTAATAGCATTAAAGCGATCGAAAGCGGAAAGTTCATAACTTGCCATTTTGATTACTTGTTACTTAAGTGAGCAAAACGAACTAAATTAGAAAGATGCTGGTTTTGTTTTGCTGCTTTTTTATAAAGCAAAACAATTTTACCAATTTTTTGTACAGATTCAGCACCTGTTGCTTCAACAAGCGCATCAATTACTGCTGCACGTGCATCACGATCTTCACCTGCAATTTTCACTTTAATGAGTTCATGATCATTTAGTGCGCGATGAGTTTCTTCAATGACGTTTTCTGTAAGACCTTGGCCACCAATCATTACAACTGGATTAAGTGCGTGGCCAATTTGACGTAAACGCTTACGTTCATGGATAGATAAAGCCGCCATTAAAAATACCTGATTGGGAAAACGACCTAGTATAACTTGCATCCCGTTTCTAAGATAGATTTAGCAGACAGGCACTTGAAACAAATATGTGAAAATTAGGCAAATAGCCAATCATGGCAATCGGAAAAAATCTGTAAAAGTTCGTGTGAATGAACTACAACCGTACTGTAATGGGAGTAATTTTCACGTACAATGATCAATCAGAAGTTTTTTGAAATTTAGTGAGTTATGGCGACGCGCATTACCAATCAAAAATTGTCGAAAAGCAGCCGTGTGTGGATGAGAGAGCACTTGGATGATCCTTTTGTAAAGAAAGCACAAAAAGAGGGTTATCGCGCACGGGCAGCGTACAAGTTACTTGAAATCCAAGAAAAATATAAAATGATCAAACCGGGCATGACAATTGTTGATCTCGGTGCAGCACCCGGAAGTTGGTCGCAAATTGCAGGTAAACTGGTTGGATCAAATGGTTTAGTAATTGCTTCAGATATTCTCGCAATGGACGCTCTTCCAGATGTGACATTTTTGCAAGGCGACTTCCGAGAAGAAGAAGTTTTCGAAAAATTGTTAAATATTTTAAATGGGCGTCAAGTAGACGTTGTAATTTCAGATATGGCCCCCAATACATCAGGTAATAGGGCTGTCGATCAACCACGCCAGATTTACTTATGTGAGTTGGCATTAGATTTTGCTCAAAAAGTTTTAGGCCCAAATGGACAGTTTATTGTTAAGGTGTTCCAAGGCTCAGGATTTGATGAGTTTAGAAAACAAGTGGTCGATAGTTTTGATGTATTAAAAACAGCCAAACCTGCGGCATCTCGTGCTCGATCAAAAGAAGTTTTTTTGATTGGTCAAGGTCGTAAAAAGGCATTGCAATAAAAGTGTACTTGCCAAGTTGTTAAAAATTGTGCATTTTGTACCTTTTAAGTTTTTTGCAACGCAAATTCATTGCTGTTTTTGTGAAGGTCAGCCAAGATTAGGTATGATCAAATTAGATTGATATGGGAATAAAGCCTTGAGCGATTACTTCAAGAATGCCGTATTGTGGCTCATCATACTCGGTGTTCTGATTTTGATTTTTAGCAACGTCAGTGACCGCAATAAGCCTGCAGCGATGAAATATTCTGATTTCGTTGCAGCGGTAAATGCTGGGCAAATTAAACAAGTCACAATTGACGGTTTAAACATTAGTGGTGAAAAAACCAATGGTTCTTCTTTTGAAACGGTTCGTCCACAAGTAGAAGACACTGAATTGCTTCCAAGCTTGAATAAACAGAATGTAGTCGTTGAAGGTACTGCGCCACAACGTCAAGGCATTTTGATGCAACTTCTCATTGCAAGCTTCCCTGTATTACTGATCATCTTATTATTCATGTTCTTTATGCGTAATATGGGTGGGGGCGCTGGTGGTAAAAACAGCCCAATGAGTTTTGGTAAGTCAAAAGCGAAAATGTTATCTGAAGATCAGATTAAGATTACGTTTACTGATGTTGCAGGTTGTGATGAAGCCAAGCAAGAAGTAGTTGAAATAGTTGACTTCTTGAAAGATCCTTCTAAGTTCAAACGTCTTGGTGCAACCATTCCTCGTGGTGTATTGATGGTTGGTCCTCCAGGTACTGGTAAAACATTATTGGCTAAAGCAATCGCTGGTGAAGCTAAAGTTCCATTCTTTAGTATCTCAGGTTCTGACTTCGTTGAAATGTTTGTTGGTGTCGGTGCTTCACGTGTTCGTGACATGTTTGAACAGGCTAAACGTCATGCACCTTGTATCATTTTCATCGATGAGATTGATGCTGTTGGTCGTCATCGTGGTTCAGGCACTGGTGGTGGTCATGATGAGCGTGAACAAACCCTAAACCAAATGCTTGTTGAGATGGATGGTTTTGAAGGTAATGAAGGTGTGATCGTCATTGCAGCAACTAACCGTGTTGATGTACTTGATAAAGCATTACTTCGTCCAGGCCGTTTTGACCGCCAAGTGATGGTTGGTTTACCAGACATCCGTGGTCGTGAGCAGATTTTAAATGTTCATTTGAAGAAACTTCCTTCGGTTACAGGTGTAGATGTTAAAGTCCTTGCGCGTGGTACTCCAGGATTCTCAGGTGCGCAACTTGCGAACTTAGTCAACGAAGCTGCGTTGTTTGCTGCTCGCCGTAATAAAAACACGGTTGATATGCATGACTTTGAAGATGCAAAAGACAAGATATACATGGGGCCAGAACGTAAATCGATGGTGATTCGTGAAGAAGAACGTCGTGCGACGGCTTACCATGAAGCTGGACATGCCATTGTCGCTGAAATTTTACCTGGTACAGACCCAGTGCATAAAGTAACAATTATGCCACGTGGTTGGGCATTAGGTGTAACTTGGCAGTTGCCTGAGCAAGACCAAACTAGCCACTATAAAGATAAGATGTTGAATGAACTTTCTATCCTGTTTGGTGGTCGTATTGCAGAAGAAGTGTTCATTAACCAAATGTCGACAGGTGCATCTAACGACTTTGAACGTGCAACCAAAATGGCACGTGCAATGGTAACCAAGTACGGTATGTCAGATCGCCTTGGTGTCATGGTTTATGAAGACGAAAACCAAAGTGGTTTCTTCGGTAATGTGGGTAGCCGTACGATTTCTGAAGCAACTCAGCAAAAAGTTGATGAAGAAGTACGTCGTATCTTGGATGAACAATATAAAGTTGCTCGTGATATCTTGGAAAATAATAAGGATATCGCACATGCAATGGTGAAAGCGTTGATGGATTGGGAAACCATTGATCGCGACCAAATCCGTGACATTATGGAAGGTCGTGAGCCTCAACCACCCAAAGTTTATATTGCTGAAAATCCAGTGGCTGCATTTGAACCTCCTAAAGATGGTCCATCTACACCGCCACCATTACCAGCAATGGGTTAATGGTTGAAATTAAAGAGAGTCGCTAAAGAGCGGCTCTTTTTTATGACCTAATAAAAAGAGTGAATTAAAATGGCCAGAGTTGAAAGATCGTCAGCATTATTTTTGAAAGTTGAAAATTTGGCTTATAAATATTTAGAAAAAATTTTTCAAAAAAATACTTTGAGTGATCTAGATATATTATGTGACTTTAAGTCACTTCAATTCCAAACAGAATCTATTTTACAAGAAGTAAATAAGGATTATTCTCAATCTATATTTATTTGCAAACTTGATGTTTTTCAGAAAGAAACTAAACAGCTAGGTTATTACAAACTCATTCTTGATATGGATTATCAATTTTTGGATGAATTTTTTTTCATTTTTGAAAATCTATAATGAAAATTGAGCAGACAAAAAAGATTGAAAATAAAGAAACACCTAGATCAACTGATCATTGCTAAAATATAGGTTATTAGAAATGGAGAAGCTTGATGCAGTTGATGCCATTACCACAATGTCAGTTACAGTGTGGTCGTTTTACATTGGATTTATCCCAGCCACAGATTATGGGTATTCTTAATGTAACACCTGACTCATTTAGTGATGGCGGAAAGCACCATCAAAAAGATAAGGCAGTTCAACATGCCTTACAAATGATTGAAGATGGGGCAAAGATTATTGATATTGGTGGAGAATCTACACGTCCAAATGCATCGCCTGTAGAGCTAGAAGAAGAAATTCAGCGTGTCATTCCTGTGGTTGAAGCATTATCCAATTATGATGTAATCATGTCGATTGATACCAGTCAGCCTGAGGTGATTCGAGCTGCCGTGCAAGCAGGTGCGCATATCTGGAATGATGTTCGTGCTTTAACTCGTCCACAAGCTTTAGAAACGGCGGCTGAATTAAATATTCCTGTGGTGTTGATGCATATGCGTGGTGAACCGACCAATATGAATCAGTTGGATCAATATCAGGATGTGACTGAAGATGTGATTCATGAATTACAGCAGCGGCTTAATCAAGCAATTGCGGTCGGGGTAAGCAAAGAAAATATTATTATCGACCCAGGTTTCGGTTTTGCCAAGAATGCACAACAGAATTTTCAATTGCTGAATGAGTTTTGGAAACTGAATCGGATGGGGTATCCGATCTTGTCAGGGTTGTCGCGTAAGCGTTTTATTGGAGAAGCTCTAAACGGTGTACCTGCGCAGGAACGTGCCGTTGGAAGTGTAATGGGGCATCTACTGAGTATTCAGCAAGGCGCTAGTATTGTTCGAGTGCATGATGTTAAAGCCACTAATGATGCGATAAAAATTTGGAATGCGATGCGTTTAGCTCAGTAATTACAGAGAAATAATGAAGATAAAGATACATTCCAATACGATGTATCTTTATCTTTTTGCATACAATCACTTCAATCTTGTCATTCATTTAAAAGACATAAAAATTGGGGGATTTTAATATGCATCAATCTACAAAAATACTGACTTTAACCTTGCTAACCTCCATGATGATCGCCTGTGGTAATCCAGTAAAGGAACGTAGCCATGTAGTCGCTCCTGCGTCTTTGGTCATGTCTAATATGGCAGCGGATAGTACTCGAAAGATGATTGCTCCTGCTGCTTACATGGCAGTAATGCCTAGTCCAGAAAGAGTGCGACTAGAACAGAATACTGAAAAATATCAAAAGAATGAGGTCAATCCTATTTATCGGGTTGCAGATCAAGCAGTTTCAACCTTTAGTATTGATGTAGATACAGGTAGTTATACCAATACACGCCGTTTCTTGAATGATGGACGTTTACCACCTGTTGACGCCGTTCGTGCTGAGGAAATGATTAATTATTTTGATTATCAGTATCCGCAGCCAAATAATGTACATCCATTTTCAGTCCGTACTGAAACTGTCGACTCGCCGTGGAAAGAAAATGCCAAACTGATCAAAATTGGGATTCAAGCCAAAGATTTAAGCACCAAACAATTACCGCCTGCCAATCTGGTATTTTTGGTTGATGTTTCAGGCAGTATGGATGCAGCAGATAAACTTCTATTAGTTAAACAAACTTTGCGTTTACTCACTGAGCAACTCCGACCTCAAGATAAAGTCACCATCATTACTTATGCGAGCGGCGAAAAATTGGTATTAGAACCGACAGCAGGTAATGAAAAAGATAAGATTCTAGCAGTGATTAATACATTACAAGCAAGTGGCGCAACGGCAGGCGAACAAGCGATTCAACTGGCTTATAAGCAAGCAGAAAAAGCCTTTGTGAAAAATGGTATTAACCGCATTTTACTGGCGACAGATGGTGATTTTAATGTTGGTATTACTGACTTTAGTACTTTAAAAGGCATGGTCGCTGAAAAACGTAAAAGTGGTATTTCCCTCACAACATTAGGTTTTGGTACTGGAAACTACAATGAACAGCTCATGGAACAATTGGCGGATGCAGGTGATGGAAATTACAGCTATATCGATAATAAAAATGAAGCAAAAAAAGTCGTAGAACGACAGCTTTCATCGACACTTGCAACGGTTGCTCAGGATGTCAAAATTCAGGTGGAGTTTAATCCTGCTACGGTAAAAGAATATCGCTTAGTCGGCTATGAAAACCGTATGTTGAAACAGGAAGATTTTAATAACGATAAAGTTGATGCAGGTGATATTGGAGCAGGGCATAACGTAACAGCAATTTATGAAATCGTTCCAGTTGGACAACAAGGCTGGCTGAATGATTCACGTTATCAGGCATCGACAAAAACAGATGCAGCGAAAAAATCTGAATATGCGTTTGTAAATTTGCGCTATAAATTGCCAAATCAAGAGAAGAGCATTCTTTTAAACCAAGCTGTAAAAGCTGAAAGTAAAACGCTTGCTCAAGCCAATAGCGATACGCGTTTTGCCATTGCAGTGGCTTCCTATGCCCAGCAGCTAAAAGGTGGGCAATACAATGCTGCTATGGGCTGGGATCAAATTATTCAGTTAGCTCAGCAATCTGCAAAACCAGATCCTTACCAAATGCGTGAGGAATTTATAGAGCTTGCCAAGATCGCAAGAAGTTTAAGCGCTAAAAAAGACTAAATTATCTTTTTAAAAAGCGGTCGGAAAGATCGCTTTTTTTATGTCTAAATATCGTGATTTGTATGAGATTATGTTATAAGCATGGCGTTTTATTGGCATATTATTTTATTTATGTTCGAAGATCTCCTTCTCCCCATGTTTGATGATGAATATTATCCTGATATTCTCGTTGCCGAAGTTAAACAACAGGTTAAACACTTTTCCAAAAAAGTGAGTCGTTCAGGTTTAACTGAAGCAGAAATATATCATTTTGCTCATCATACAATGATCGCAATTAATGAGATGAAACCCCAGTTTGAAGACTTAGATTCAAGTTTAGATGATACGGCTGCGGATTTCATTGCTGAAGCTATGATGATGATTGTGCAAGAAGCAGGTTATTTTGAGATTGAAATGGAACAATTGATTGCAAATCGAGAGTGGTAAAATTCACTCTCGATGTTTAGAAATTATAATTATTCCTTATTTGAAATATCACTCCAAAATTTAGGTAAAGTAATTTGACCTGAAATCCATGCTTCAATTTTAGGTTGTTTAATTTTTTGATAATAAATACTTTCGGTCTGAATCAGTAAGCCTAAAGTATCGCCTTTATTTAAACGTCCATTAATACTAGGTAATTCAATAGTTTGATTTCCTTTCGATGCTGAATTTTTATTAGAAATAACTTGATCAAAAGTATGTTTTTTGCTTGGATTTAATGCTCTTGTTTGATCATTTAAAATAGCATATTTACCCGTTTTTCCAGATTTAATGGCCATAGAAATAAATAGTGTTGGTTCTACTTTATTATTTGGCGTTTCGATCTTTAAAGTGAGTTGTGGTGTACCTGTGAGATGTGCCAATTCAGTTATTGTATGGATCGGAACAAACACAGCTTGCGAATTCTGAGGTTCAATCCAAGTTTTATTTAACGTGTAATGTGTCGTTGCATCCAAATCTTTGAACTTATAGACCGGACTTTTGTCGACACATAATTCTGGTAAATCAATTGTTGCAGTTTGGTCTTTGAGTTTTTGATCAAACCATCCCATGATCGTGTCTTGTAATTTATATTGCTTTTGATTCCCACAGGCAACAGATTTCCCAATATACCAAAAAGGAGTATCACCCAATGGGGAACGCTGTGCAAATGGTTGTAAATGTCCGCCTTGTACGCCGATTAAATGGACTTCATGCTGCGATTTCTGAATACATTGAGCCGCTTTAACGCCTTCATTAAAAGGAAATAATACATCTCTAAAGCCTTGGATAATGAGCGCATCTGCTTTTGGCGCTTGAGCATTTTCACAAAACCAACTGGCTTGATGTGTCTTTAGAAAATCATAAGTTGATTGTTTCAACTGACCTTGTTGGGTATCTTGATAAGCTTGTTTAAGTTCTGGATCAAATTTGTTCCAATTCCACCAATCCCCAATCAAATTTAAGAAACTTAGCCAATCTCCTTTTGGAACGCCATTGGGTACAAGGCTATCAACGATATCGTACCAAGTTGTGATTGGTACAATTGCTTGTAAGCGAGGGTCTAAAGCAGAAGCAATATATTGCACACCGCCTGCATAAGATTCGCCAATCATGCCTGTACGAACACCATTTTGATTTTGTGCCAGTTGTGGTAAGTTTTTTTCAGCCCAGTTCATAATGCTAATCACATCTTGAGCTTCTTTTTCGGGATCGGTTAAGCGGATTTTACCCTGACTATTTCCATGACCACGTTGATCATAACTGATTACCCAATAGCCATTTTTCCACGCTGTTTTGGCTACTTGACCAGTCGGAAGTAAAAAACCGTACAGACTGAGTTCAGGTCGTTTCATGCGAGATAAACCAAAACCATGGGTATGTAGCAGCAAAGGAGCTATTTGTCCTGCTTTTAAATGAGGTTGATACACTGTAAAGGCAATGATTGTTCCATCGGATGTGATTGTTTTTGCTTGAAAATAACGTTGTTTTAATTCTGTTGGTTGCGATTGAATTTTTTGAGGTTGAATTGTCGCATTGACACAACCTTGTAATAGCAAAAAAATGCCAAAGCAAAGCCATAAAATATTTGAACGCATAGATTCTTTCATCCTTGAGCAAATCTGTGGGAAATTCTAACTGGATGGTGTGTAGTTTACTGTGTCAAACTCGCCGAGACTATAAAAGGATAGGTCATTTTACCGACCTACCAGTTTTATTCTATTTTATCTGACGTGAGTTGGAGCGATAAGCATATAAGAATAACCCTGCACACAAGAAAATTAAACCTAAAATTAAGTGTGAGTTCAGTGGTTCATGATTGAAAAATATGCCCCATACACTTGCCAATACGGGGGTGATAATTGTAATTAACATGACTGTGGTTGGGTTGAGTTTTTGAATCAGATTGAAATAAAAAATCATCGCCAAAACTGATGAAAATCCTGCGCTATACAACAAAGCAAGACTGACTTGTAGACTTGGAAACTGTACTGGTGCTTGAGCGATAAAGAAGGGTAATAAACACAGATAGCCAAACCATGAAATTAGCGTTGATCCTGTCGTTTGAATAATTGGGTGAATCTCCGCACCAATTTTTGCAACGAGAAACATGGAGATCACATAAAGTAAGACGGCAATAATTTCATAGCTAACACCAATGATATCCATTTGAATGTGATCAGAACCTATGCCCAGCGTGAGAGATAAGCCTAAAATGGCAATTATTAGCCCATACCATTGGCGTTTTAGAAAATGCTCACGTTTTAAAATAAAAACCGCAATCAAGCCAGACCATAAAGGTGCCGTTCCATAAATAATCGAGATCATTCCTGATGAGACTTTACTTGCACCCATATAGCAAAAAGCCATTGAACCAAATAATCCAAGCGCACCCGCCGCATAACTCATCATGGCTTTAAAGTTCAAGATAAGTTTAAGTCTGAAATAAAACAGACAAAGCAACGCAAGTGGAATGGCGAGGCTGAATCGAAGAAATAAACCCCAAGCCCAATGAATTTCATGCACAGTCCAGACGGCTGCTAATGGTGTAAATGACCAGATCAGCACAACTGCAATAAATTGACCGACTGTAGCTAGGCGAGGGTGAGTAGGGGCTACAGTCGGTTGAATCTGTGTCGTTTGTATAAAATTCTTTTGCTGAAACTGTGTCATGGAAATGCTCCTGTTGTCGTTGTGATTGCAACGCTGTATTTGAGTAATTAAAAATGAAGGCAATAAAAAAGGTCGCTCTTGAGGCGACCTGTACTTTTCAAATGATGAGCTTGTTAAATTGTCATCGGATGAAAGAGATATGCAAAGTCACCGTGCATAAAAATGCAGACACGTCGCCACATTGGATTGGCGGGAATGCAATCCTTAATGTGAATAAGACGAGTGGGTGAAACCTTGCGAATCAACATGTGAGAAATTTTAAAATAAGCTTTACATTTTTATAGCATAAGGCTTGAGTGAAAAATAGCCTTTGGCTTTAAAGCTTTAAAAATATGGCGAATAGAAGCGCATCAGATCAAGATTTTTTGGCTTGCTTAAATAAAGAATATTTCCATAATGTTGTCATTCGGATTTTCAAAGTAGTTTGCTCTTGTCTTCTTTAGAAATTATTGCCGTTATTATTAGTGTGATCGGTGTTGCACTCACGATAAAACGGAATATGTGGTGTTGGTGGTTTAATTTTTTGGCATTTATTTTATATGCTTACCTTTTTTTCACCTTTAAATTATACGGCGAAACGATTTTACAATTCTTATTTATGCTGATTAATTTCTATGGTTTTTATTATTGGCTGAAAGGTAAACGCCAAGACCATGAGATTCGGATCGAACCAATTGCAGCCAAAACGGTATTGATGCAAATGTGTTTAGCAGCAATTGGTGGATTATTATTTGGTTTAACACTTAAACATTTTACCGATGCTGCTGTACCGATCCTAGATGCGCAACTTGCTGCATTTAGTTTATTGGCAACCTATTGGACGAGTCGTAAACATATCGCAACGTGGGTACTTTGGGTATTTGTCGATATTGTCTATGTCGGTATGTTTATCTATAAAGAATTATTTTTAACTGCAGGTTTGTATGCTGCTTTTGTTTTGTTAGCAGCTTATGGTTGGTGGCAATGGGAGCAAGTTAAGCAGAAACAGTTGATGTCTCAAACATAAATAAAGGCAGTCAAACTGCCTTTATTTAGGAGTCTTGGATTATTTAGAGGTACTGAGATAACTTTGTACCGCTTGACGACCTAGCGCAGGGTCATCCGTGAATACACCATCTACGCCAGCCTTGAAGTAAAGTTGCATTTCCTTGATTGAACCTGTCTCACAACGCTCGGCTGCTTTGGACGTATCCTTACTACATTTTAAGCTGTCTGGTAGGAAATTATTTTCAGGGCGGAAGGTATAAGGATGTACTTTTAAATTGACTTTATGGGCATCTGCGATAAAAGAGGTGGTCTGTGTCATTGCGGCATCTTTAAAGACATAGACTTTCCATGGACCCACACCATTGGCGTAGGTCGAAACATCTTTGAGGCCTTGTGCCGTTGCTAGATCTGCATAGGTTTTAGGATTGTTTTGTGCAACATAATCTGCTGGTCTTGCTTCAGGCGAATCATAGAGCTGAATCAATTGTGCATGCTTAACACTCTTATGTAAATCGAGTTGGTTTTTTAAATATTTTAAATTTCCAACTTCAAAAGACTGTAAATAAATAGGGGCAATATCCCGGCTATATTGGTATTTGGATAAGGTTTTTAACAAAGTATCTTCCATTGCCAAATTTTGTTTTTGGAAATAGGTCGGGTGTTTGGTTTCTGGATAAAGACCAATAATTTTGCCCGTTTTTTGATAATGCTTTGCAGCTAAATCAATGATTTCATCGAGTGTCGGGATTTCAAATTGATCATTATATTGCGTATTGGCAGCACGATACTGGGGAATACGCTCACGTGCTTTGAGCTGTTTTAGCTCGGCCAAAGTAAAATCTTCAGTAAACCAACCTGTTAAACTCACGCCATCAATGGTCTTGGTTTTTTTACGGTCTGCAAACTGAGGAAGCGTTGCAACATTGGTTGTGCCGCTGATCTCATTTTCATGGCGAGCAATCAATATGCCATCTTTGCTTGATACCAAATCTGGTTCAATAAAATCAGCACCATCATCAATGGCTTTTTGATAGGATGCAAGTGTATGTTCTGGTCGAAGTGCGCTTGCGCCACGATGTCCGATGACCAAAATTTTCGGTAATTGATAACTCGATTGAGTGCTACTGTTTTGATCATTATTGTCATCATTACAACCCACAAGGCTGATGAGGCTAAGACAAACAACTGCTTTTTTTAACATTATGACGCTCAAATGTTTTTATTAAAGTCGTTAGTTTGTCGTGGAAATTTGTCAAGTGGATGACAGTTAAGTGATCGTTTTATGAAAATAATGAATTTTTTCAACTGAATGTTTGAAATTCAATATCTCATTTCAGGCTTTGATAAAGCGGGGTATGGAGGAAGATTATGACTTCTGTTTCCAATAAGGCCAATTTACTTCAGGCGTAAAACGATAATCACGATCTAACCAATAAGATTGCGGTGAAGCAGTTTTATTTTTAAGTCCCATGATGTGCATTAAATTGTTATCGAGTTCTGCTGTATTGAGCATTTTGTCTTTATTGACACCCGTGACTTGCATATTGTCATACCACATAATCACAGGAACTTGGTATCCTGCTTTTGTATTTGGGCTGTGACCAGCATAGTCAATTTCATGACCAACTTCATTTCCGTGATCTGAAACGACCATAAAAGATCTAAAGTCAGAATTATTATCAGCCTTTAGATCATCTAAAAATCTGGCAAGCAAGGAGTCTTCATATAACACTGCATTATCATAATCATTGCGTAGTGAACGAACCCAAGGATCAATATTGCGATTCTTGAGGTCGAGTTCGACAGCATCATTACTGTCTCCAGTAAATTTATTAAACGCTAATGGGTAACGTTCTTGGTAATTTGGATGTGCACCAATCAAATGAAGAATAATCAGTTTTTTAGGATCTGGATCTGCAAGAGCTTGTTGATAAACGGGAATAAGCTTTTCATCTAATGAATTACTACTTCTTCCTGATCGTGTATTTTTATAAACAGCCTTATCTGCATAAGAACCAAATAATGAAGATAAATAACTATCGTCTTGATTGCTTAACCAATAAATTTTATAGCCCGCTGCTCGAGCGTAAGCTAAAACGCTTTCTGAAGAATATTGATCATGTGCAGATGCAGGACTTTCAGTCAATAAAACACGTAGTGCATTAATCGTTGAAGGAGAAGGTGAAAATGCATTACAAAAGATTTTTAACTCATCCAGTTTTTTTGCTAATTCTGGAGTCGTCTCACGTTGATAACCACAAACACCTAAATTTAGACTTGTTAAACTCTCTGAAAGAACTAATACATGTGTTTGTTTCTCAACCTGTTTTTTTGTCAGAGTTAAATTTTGTTTTGCACTGATGTCCCATTGTCGGTGTACATTTTGATGTTGCTTAATTCTATTTTTAAAATCCTGAAGTTTTGTTTGATAGTCTGACCAAAAAATGATGGGATGAACTTTACGTGATGGCTTCATTAAATAGCTTGTTATTGTTAATAAAACAAGTAAAACGATACAACTACGATAAATTCGACTCTGCCACATTTGATCAAGATGGTGAGCTTTAATCAGTTTGAAAGTAGAAATACTGTAAATAATTAGCAAGCAAAGTAGGCTAAAAATCACACTTAAGATTGTGCTTAAGTGTAGTTGTATGAATTCCCGCGTTTCCTGCTGACTGGTATTAGCAATTGCTTCAATAATAAAATAGGCTTCATTATCACTATTAAATAAAAACCACGTACTCGAACGTAGTAGTACATCAAGCCAAGTCGCAAACCACCATAAAACTGTAAGTCCATACCAATATTTTTTTTGTGTTTTAATGGCAAGCCAAATTAAACCTACACCTGGCAAAGAAAGAAATCCCAGTCTTAGACCATCAGACAAATTACCAGCAATACTGAGTATCCCCCCAGTAATTAATGCAGGCAATAGAATTAGGAGCAGAATATTAAAACGTTTAAAACTGGCCTTCATATATGCCTAGAAAAATAAGGGAGCAACAGGGAGCGTGCTACTATCGGTTTAAGTAAGTGGAGTGTCAATCTAAAATTAAGAAGTATTTGATTGAATAGTAAATTAAATTTTTGATCCCATTTTTTTTCGATGAAATATGCTGATGATCAATAAAAAAATCCATTATTTCTCCGTAATTTTCGCTTTTTGCAATGATATGTTAATAAGGATGGTGTTTCCTTGAAACCTCGGTAATGATCGTAGATTGAAAGAGCCTCTATTTTCCTATCTTTTTGAAAAGATTGACTGTTTCCACGATGGAATGAGCAGCCATGCTATCTAAATTTTTTATTGAGCGTCCAATTTTCGCAGGTGTGCTTGCCATTATTGTTATGGCATTAGGAATACTCGCAATTCTGAATTTGCCAGTTGAACGTTATCCTGATATTGCTCCACCGAAAATTACAGTATCGACTAACTATAGTGGCGCTGATGCCAAAACAGTTGAACAAAGTGTAACTCAAGTTTTAGAGCAACAAATCCAAGGGCTCGACCATTTACTGTACTTTAGTTCAACCAGCGATGCAGCTGGTCGTAGCCGTATTACGATTAGTTTTGAAAATGGCACAAATCCCGATACAGCACAGGTTCAAGTACAAAATAAAATTAGTGGCGTGATACGCCGTCTCCCAGATGCGGTACAACGGCAGGGAGTAAATGTCACTAAGTCCTTGGGTGATACCTTTATGGTGATTGGACTGTATGACAGTACTGGGCAAGCAAATAATATTGCGTTGTCTGATTATCTATCTACGCATGTCCTTGATAATTTAAATCGGATTGATGGCGTCGGTGAAACAGATGTTTTTGGATCGCAGTATGCAATGCGAATTTGGCTAGATCCAAATAAATTGACTCAATATAATTTAATTCCAAATGATGTCGTTACCGCGATTACTACACAAAATACACAGGTTGCAGCAGGTGCGATCGGAGATTTGCCTGTTGTTCAAGGTCAATACTTGAATGCAAAAGTAACAGCAGGTTCTCGCTTAAAGACGATTCAAGATTTTGAACAAATTATTGTGAAATCAGATGTATCTGGAAGTTTTGTTCAATTAAAAGATATTGCTCGAATTGAATTAGGGGCAGAAAATTATCAATCTTTTAATACGATCAATGGTTATCCAGCTGCAGGTCTTGGCATTTCTTTATCTTCGGGTGCCAACGCAATTCAAACATCTAAACTTATTCATCAAACTTTAGATGAACTCTCTAGCAAGCTTCCAACAGGGTATAAGATCGTTTATCCAAGAGATAATACTCCCTTTGTACAAGAATCTATTAAAGAGGTGATTAAAACACTTGTCGAAGCAATTGGTTTAGTTATTTTAGTCATGTTTCTTTTTCTTCAAAGTTGGCGTGCGACGCTTATTCCAAGTATTACTGTACCGATCGTGATTTTAGGGACTTTTGCGGTACTTGAATTACTTGGATTTAGTATTAATACCTTAACTCTTTTTGCATTGGTGCTTGCGATTGGTTTGTTGGTTGATGATGCAATTGTTGTAGTAGAAAATGTTGAACGGCTTATGCATGAGCAGCATTTTTCACCCAAACAAGCAGCCGTTGAATCTATGCAAGAAATTAGCGGTGCATTGATTGGAATTACCATGGTGTTAACAGCCGTTTTTATTCCAATGTCTTTCTTTGCTGGTTCAATTGGGGTTATCTATCGTCAGTTTTCAATCACTTTGGTTGCTGCGATGGTCTTATCTTTAGTAGTCGCCTTGGTGCTTACACCCGCTTTATGTGCTTTGATTTTAAAGCCAAACCATCAACCTAAGTCATGGGCGATTCGGTTCAATAACGGGATAGACACACTTAAAAATAAGTATTTATCTCTAGTGCAAAGCATGCTTCGTTATAAAATCTCTGTATCTGTGATTTTTATTGCATTAATTGCCGTATTTGCTTTGTTCTATAGCAGTCTGCAAAGTAGTTTTTTACCAAAAGAAGACCAAGGGATATTAAGTGTTCAATTTAAATTAGTGGATAGTGCGCCACTTTCAAAAAGCCAGGAGGTCGGTGAGGCAATTCGTCAGTATTTTCTTCAGAATGAAAAAGCAAATGTCAATTTAGTGCTTATTCGTTACGGACGAAATAATTCTGGAACGGGGCAAAATCTTGGACAAGGCTTTGTTTCATTAAATCATTGGGACAACCGTACTGGGAAGAAAAACTCTGCTGAAGCTATTCGCAAGAGAGCACTTAAATATTTTAGCCAATTTCCCGATGCACAGATTAATGTGACATTGCCTGCTTCTGTAAATGGATTAGGCGCAACAGATGGAATGGATTTATGGATTCAGGATATCAATGGGCAAGGTGAACAATTCCTCGATCAAAGTTTTAAACAGCTGCAACAGTTGGGACAAAAATATTCAAGTTTTGAAAACTTAGATAAACAATCCACTGATAGTAAAGCTACTTTGAATGTGAAGATTGACCATAAGCAAGCGATGGCAAATGGTTTAAATCTAAATGAAATTAATAGTACTTTGTCGACCGCATGGGGTGGGACATATGTGAATGACTTTATTGACCGTGGTCGAATTAAACAAGTTATTTTACAAGGTGATGCACCATTTCGTTCTAAGCCTGAAGACTTATATAGTTGGTCAGTACGTAATAATCAAAATCAAATGGTTCCTTTTAGTTCATTTTCAACGACATCATGGGGAGGGACACCAAGCATTGTGCAACGCTATATGGGATACAGTGCTTTGCAATTACAAGCTAACGTTGTCAGTGGTCAATCTTCAGGCCAAGCCATGAAAGATATTGAACAGTTGGTGGGCCAACAAGAGGGCTTAGGTTTGCTATGGACTGGGCTTTCTTATCAAGAGCAGCAATCGACTAATCAAGCAATTTGGCTATATTTAATTTCTATTGCATTTATTTTTCTATGTTTAGCCGCGTTGTATGAAAGTCTGCGTATTCCTATGGCTGTGATGACCGCAATTCCTTTAGGGATTGGCGGTAGTATTATTTTTGCCCATATTTTTGGTTTACCAAATGATGTTTACTTTCAGATCGCTTTACTTACAACAATTGGCTTATCCTGTAAAAATGCAATTTTGATTGTTGAATTTGCAGCGATGGCACAAACACAAGGAAAAAATGCCATTCAAGCAGCACTACAAGGTGCAGGGCTGCGTTTGCGTCCTATTCTAATGACGTCTTTTGCATTTGGCGCGGGAGTTATTCCACTGGTTTTTGCATTTGGAGCAGGGGCTGTAAGCCGTCAGGAAATTGGTATCAGTGTTTTAGGTGGTGTGATATTCGGGACAGTGTTGGTACTGATATTTATTCCATTTATGTTTGTACTTGTTGCTAATATCTTTAAACCTAAAGAAGAAATTGAAATTTTTAAATAAAAATAATGAAAGCCAAGCAATAGAAATGAATTATTCATGGATTCATTTAAGACATGAATTGTTCATTTTTGTTGTGTAAGTTGAGAATATAAAAAAATATTTGTAGTATGGCTCTGCCGTATAAACGGTTTAACTAGGTTTAATGCCCTAAATGGACACGCAGAGTTGTAGTTTAATCCAAATTACACATTTTTATATTCATCAAAATCTGAATGAAGCTTCTTATTCGACAGTAAAATAATTTGCTGCGTTTGGCCTTTCATTGCAGATGATTTGTAGTGAAGAGGCAGAAATGAGCTACAATAACTTTTTATATTTATTAAGCGACGCACTCAAAAATAATCATATTGATCTTGCACTTGCATCAGTTAAAACCTTTCAAGCCATCGATATTGCAGATGTATTAACACAGCTTTCTGCTGAACAAAGTCAATTGCTGCTCACACATTTATCTGATCGTGCCTATGTCTTTTCCTATCTTCCTCCCAGTGAACAAGTCAAACTCGCCCAAGCCATGCCCAGAAATATTTTGGCTGAAATTATTGGCGAAATGTCCTCGGATAAACGTGCGGACGTGTTCAAATGTTTGGATCAAGAACAACAAAATGCGTTGTTGCCTGCTTTGGCACAAGCAGAACGCGAAGATATACGTCAACTATCTTCCTATTTAGAGGGAACGGCAGGCTCAATCATGAGCTCGGAATATGCGACTTTAAAACCGAATATGACGGTCAATGATGCGATTAAAATGCTGCGTCTCGAAGCTCCTGATACCGAAATGATTTATTTCGCTTATGTATTGGATGAAGCACGCAAAATTCTCGGGGTTTTATCTTTAAAGCAACTGATACTTGCGCCTGAAGAGCAAAATATTAATGAGCTCATGGAAACCAATGTCTTAACCGCTTATGTGGATACAGACCAAGATGAAGTGGCAAAAACCATTGCACGTTATGATTTATTAGCACTGCCGATTATCGATCATCAAAACATGATGGTCGGAATTGTGACCTATGATGATGCGATGGACGTGGCCAGCGAAGAGGCCACCGAAGACTTCTTAAAAGTTGGTGCGGTCAATGCATCATCTAAACTTAGTATTAAGTCAGCACCCATTTTGCAGCTTTATCAGAAGCGTGTTTTTTGGCTGGTTTTCTTGGTGTTTGGTAGCTTGTTGTCAGGGATTGGTATTGCCCACTATGAAGATGTAATTGCGAAAAATCTGGTATTGGTTTTCTTTTTGCCATTATTGGTGGGAAGTGGAGGCAATGCTGGTTCGCAATCATCGACCCTTATGGTGCGTGCTTTAGCGACAGGTGATGTGCAATTTAAAGACTGGTTCCATCTGCTCGGACGGGAAAGTTTGGTCGCTTTATGTTTAGGGGGAACTATGGCGGTTGCCGTGTCATTGCTGGGTTATTTCCGTGGCGATGAGATGGTAGCTTTAGTTTTGGCGCTGAGTATGATGGGAATCGTACTCATGGGTTGTCTGATTGGTATGAGCTTACCATTTATTTTAAATAAGGCTGGACTTGACCCTGCCAGTGCTTCGGCACCCTTGGTCACTTCAATTTGTGATGCAACTGGAGTATTGGTGTATTTATTTATCGCCTCAATGATTTTATTCTGATTGGTAATAATAATTGTACCGACAAAACGGAAAATCTGCTTTATTCTCAAGCATAAACATGGTTTTTAGGTTGAGTGAATGACTGCTCCAATAGAACAAAAAAAATTAACTCAGCAGCAAGCGATTGCTGTTGAACGTGATTTAGCAAAATTTGCCAATACCATGGACAGTTTGGTTCGGATTCCGTTCACCAAACAAGGTGTTGGAGCCGATGCTGCACTGAGCACCATTCCATTTGCAGGTGATATCGCAGGTTTTATTCTAACCCTGTATGCATTTAAAAAGGCGAGGGAGGTCGGTGTACCACAGCATAAACTGAAGGGGGTGGTCAAACTGGCGATTATGGATATGTTGGTCGGTTTTGTACCGATTGTCGGTACCTTATTTGACGTATTTATTCGTCCAAGTCGCAAGACACTGGAAATCGTACATGACCATATCCGTGAGGAATACCAAGTGCACAGTGATATTCATGTGGTGCATCCATTCTTGCATGAATCCCTAGAACAAAAGCAGAAAACTTCAGCTTTCTGGCGTAATCCGATCGTAAGTTGGATTTGGTTACGTATCCCAGATTTATTGGGTATTGCCGTACTAATTTTATTGCTTGTTGCAGTTTGGGCAGGTTTTAGTTATCTGTGGCAGTTTTATCAATCTTTTCAAACACACTAGATTTTAAGCAAAAATAAAGCCTCCATAACGGAGGCTTTATCATTTATCTGATACTGATTATTGAACATTTAATTGCTGTAAAGCGGCAACACGTTGTTCAATGGTTGGGTGAGTTTGGAATAAAGCCGCTAAGCTAAAGCCTTGTTCCTTACCTTCCGCAATTGCAAATGCTTTCATTTCTTTTGGCATTTGATCTGGCATTTCTGACTCTGCTTGTAAACGAAGTAGAGCAGAAATCATTGCTTGTTTGCCTGCTAAACGTGCACCAGCTTCGTCTGCGCGATATTCACGTTGACGAGAGAACCACATTACAATCGCAGAGGCCAAAATACCAAATACGATGTCGAGTACAATCGTAATGGCAAAATAAGCAAGACCAGGTGCTTCACCATCTTCACGACCGAACACATTACGGTCAATAAAGTCACCTGCAATACGTGCAAAGAACATCACAAAGGCGTTCACTACACCTTGAATCAATGCAAGGGTCACCATGTCGCCGTTGGCAACGTGACCGATTTCGTGCGCAAGTACAGCACGAAGTTCATCTTTGTTCATACGCTCAAGTAAGCCTGTCGAAACAGAGACTAAAGCATCATTTTTATTCCAACCTGTCGCAAATGCATTGGATTGGTAAGAAGGGAAAATACCCACTTCAGGCATTTTAATACCTGCACGTTGAGAAAGTTGTGCCACTTCTTGTAGTAACCAAGCTTCTGCTTGACTACGAGGAGCATTTGGGTCAATTAATTCAGTTCCAGTGGTTTTTTTCGCCATCCACTTCGACATGAATAAGGAAATTAAAGAACCCACCATACCAAAGACAAAACAGACGACTAAAAGGTTGCCTAGATTCAAGCCACCCGCGCCATGGTAACTACCGACACCGAAGAGTGACAAGATAATGCCAGCTACAACCAGTACCGCGAGGTTGGTCAGCAAGAACAAACCAATCCGCATCATTGAGAAAATCCTCTTATAAATAAAAACTGATCTGATTTACAAATTATAAATCATAACGCTAATATGCAGGGCGAACCCTAAAAATTCAAGCAAAAAATGAGCGTAGATACATTAAGCTAATAAAACAATAGAAGTGTTTTAAGAAGAAGAAAACGACTAATTTATTTGAAAAAAACAAATAAAATCATGATGTGAGAATAAGTGATTTCTTTGTTTAATCACTTACTCGGATTCGTGCAGAGGCAGTTGCATTGGCTGTGGTATATGTGGCTGGTGCATCTGTAAAAGTACCATCGGCCAATGTGATAATTTGACGGCTATATTGTTTAGGTGCGGACATAGCTTCTGAATTTGAAGATGTATAATTTGCCGATTGAGCAATCACTTGAGTGTTTGCATTATTAGAACTCGAAGTTGAACTTAGACCTGATGAATAGAGATTTTGAAAACGACTTGTGACACGACGGACATAATCTTGTGTTTCACGAAATGGCGGTATTCCACCGTATTTATCAATATTGCCTTCACCAGCGTTATAAGCAGCAATAGCAAGTTGCGTATTGCCATTAAAACGTTTTAACAACCAACTTAGATATCTCGCACCACCAAAAATATTTTGTTGAGGGTCGTAAGCATTACTCACATTAAAACGACGTGCAGTTGCAGGCATCAGTTGCATTAATCCTTGAGCACCGACAGGGGATCGCGCATTAATATTAAAACCTGACTCAGTATGCATAACGGCTTTAATCAGACCTTCTGAAACGCCATGCTGTTGCGATGCTTGACGGATCATCTGATCAAAAGCATTTTTATTACGACTATAACTTGGTAGAACAGAGGCTTCACTTGCCCCCCAGTTACTATAGCTATGAATATTGCTATCAGGATAATAGGTCGCTTTAATCACTTTTAGGTGATTGTATTCAGCTTTCTTTTTATTGGTCAGTAAAGTTGTACCATTATCATCTTTAAATTGATAAATGGTTTGACCAGCATAACTAGATACTGTCGTATTTAAAAAACCGATTGTCCCCAAAAAAAGGACGAAAATATATTTTGTTTTGTCCATCATTATAATATTCACAAAAGATGAGCATGAGTTCTTCACAGCAGTGTAACAAAAAAAAGCATAAAAAAAACTTTAGCTACAATTTTTTTATTTCCACTGTCTTACAAAAAGCAAGTCGATTTGTGCGAATGTTCAGCAAAAAAAATTAAATTATTTTTTTTAAAATCTAAGTCTTGACATATTTAAAGCATTGTTTTTATTGAATAAAAATCATTGGTTAAAAAATGATCAATTTGATTGTAAGCCTTGTTCTCACATAAAAATACTTTGTCAATAGTGAAGAAATCCACAATTTTATCCACAGCTTTTGTGGAAAACTGTGGAAAAGTTTGAAATGTAAGCAATCCAGACCGTTTTGACATAATTCGGTCAGAATTTTACCAGTATGAAACTTAAATATGACGATTGCACGAAATTGAAAAATTCTTTAGGTGCGCATCTTTTCGGAATCGGATAAAATCTCGCGGTATTTTTGTTTATGAGTAAATCACGTCTATGTACGCGCCAGTGGAGTCCAACCAAGGATTTAATTTTAAGCCTGAGCTTCCGACGAGTTCGGCATATTATCGCCTGTTGAAAAAGCTTCGTCGTCAAGTAGGGCATGCAATTCGTGATTACAACATGATCGAAGATGGCGACAAAGTCATGGTCTGTGTGTCTGGTGGTAAAGACAGTTACACGTTGCTTGATATTTTATTGCAGTTTAAACGTATCGCGCCGATTAACTTTGATGTTGTGGCTGTGAATCTTGATCAAAAACAACCAGGGTTCCCAGAAGATGTTTTACCACGTTATATGGAAGAAAATAACATTCCATATTACATTCTTGAAAAAGACACTTATACGATAACTAAACGCCTAACGCCTGAAGGTAAAACCTACTGTGCGGTATGTTCACGCCTACGCCGTGGTTCGTTATATGGCTTCGCACAAGAAATCGGTGCAACCAAAGTTGCATTAGGTCATCACCGCGATGACATTATGGCAACTTTCTTTTTAAATTTATTCCATGGCGGTAGCTTAAAAGCAATGCCACCAAAACTTCTTTCTTCAGATAAAAAGAATATCTTGATTCGTCCTTTGGCTTATGTCGAAGAAAAAGACATTATTAAATATGCTGATCTACGAAAGTTCCCAATCATTCCATGTAACTTATGTGGTTCACAAGAAAATTTACAACGTGCAATTATTAATGACATGCTACGTGAATGGGATAAACAACATCCAAAACGTTTACATAGCATCTTTGGCGCCTTACAGAATGTATCGCCTTCACAATTGGCTGACCGTGAATTGTTTGATTTCGAAGCCTTAGATGGGCAACGTGAATTTGATATGAAAGACCCTGAAGAGATGAAAAATCGTCTTGATGTAGTGAACTTGAGTTTTGCTGCTGAATAAAATGTAAAACTTTTTGAAAAGGCACTTATTTAAGTGTCTTTTTTTTTATAAAAAAGAGCGAAAAAGTGAATTCTTCGTACAAAAAGCCATAGCCTAAAATAAAAATTACGTGCTATAACAGGGCACAAGCAAATTGCTTCATTTAATGTTATCTGGATAGATGACACAAGAAATTGAACAAATATATTTGAGGAATAATCATGGCTGCATTTTTAACTGATGATTGGTTTGCAACTGTTGAAAAACTTACTGCTGAAGCGGGTGATTTAAATTTACCACCAACACTTGCGAATTTAGCGATTAATTTAGTTGTAACAGATGCAGATGGTAATACCGAATTGGCTTTAGATGCTGGTAAAATCCAAAAAGGTTTGTCTGCAAATGCTAAAACAACTTTAAACATGGATGCTGAAACATTACGTAAAGTATTCTTAGAGTTTGATATGGCTGCTGCGATGCAAGCGTTTATGACTGGTAAGATCAAAGTACAAGGCGATATGTCTCAACTTATGGCTTTACAAACAGCGAAGCCAAGCCAAGAACAAAAAGATTTATTCAAGAAAGTACTTGAGCAAACTGCTTAAGTCCTTTTCTCATAAAAAAGCTTACCGAGAGGTAAGCTTTTTTTATTTTCAACTTAGACATCAATACGACTGTTGGTCTTTAAATGTTCTAAGTAAGTTCGAATACGTGTTACATATTGAACTGCTTGTTTATATCGACCATTTCGCGCTTGGTTACGCTGTAAATAATCATATAAATTTACCCATTGATTTGGGTTCTTTCCTTGGGTTTTGATTCGGTTTTGAATCTGATTGACTGCACCTGGTCCCATGTTATAGGCGACCAAAGCATACCAATTACGGTCTGGATAAGGGACATTCGAAAACTGATCTAGCATCAGATCAAAATATTTCGCACCACCTTGAATACTTTGTATTGGATCAGATCGGTTGCTCACACCCATTGCTTGAGCGGTGCTATTGGTCAACATCATCAAACCGCGTACACCAGTGGGAGAAACCGATGTGGGTTTAAGATAAGACTCTTGATAGCCAATTGCAGCGAGCAAATGCCAATCTAAATTATACTTAGACGCACTTTGTTTAAAGCTTGCTTTATAAATTGGCAAACGCTGATTCAGGTCTTTTTGAATCGTAGACCATGCTTCAGGTTTAACCACATTGCGATTATAAAAGGAAGCAAGTTGTTGGGTTGTACCAAGCTGCTTGCTTTGACAAACAAATCCACTTGCAGTGAGCGTTAACGGATCATCAGCTTGCTTAAGTACCCAATTGAGCTGAGGATTTAATCCATTTTTACTTAAAGTAGCTTGATCACCACAACTTGCAGAAAAAGAGACAAGTTGTTTACTTTCAATGGCCGCTAAATTTGCAGTTGTCATAGCAAGATTAGCTTTACCTTGAGCAATCCATTTTAATGCAGTTGCATTATCAGGAACCGTTTTAAAATCGAGTTTGACATTTAAACTCTGGGCATAATTTCGTGCTAAATCGTAGCCAAAACCATGCAAAAATTGCCCGTCTTTAAATACAGTTGTTGGGTTTTCAACAGCAACTACCGTTAATGTATTGGTTGTTACAACTGTATTATATTGATGTGATTTTTCTGCGTTCAAACTATTAAATGGAAGGATTGCAATTCCTAATACCATCGTTTGAAATGAAAGTTTAGAAGATAAAGAGTTAAGGCTAGGCCTCGACCCAGAACTTGAATTACTGTGCATGTTGTCTCCGCTACAGGTAATTTATGCCCAAAAAGTTCAGCAAAACAAAGCTTTAACTTTTAAAAGTTGATAAATTCAATAAGGGTGGGCAAGTCATGACGCCATTCAAAATGACATAGGATTAATGGGAGAAATGATGTTCATGTTACACATCATTCACAAGGTGTACAAAAAACAAACAAAATCAACTTAGGGGCGCATATTAAGCGCCGAAAAAAGGATTGTCAAATTTTGATCAATAAAAAAATGAGAAATACCTCACAAATGCATGATTTGAAAAAGAATAAAATTTATACACTGTTGTCATGCTAAAATAAGGAATACAATGCAAAAACTTGTAAATAGAATGTTGTTTTAACGTATTTGAACCCATGAAATCGAACTTAATTACGCGAACTGGACATGATTTATTGGTTGCCGAGTTGAAAAGACTATGGCATGACGAACGACCAGAAATTACTAAAAAAGTAAATTGGGCTGCAAGTTTGGGGGATCGTTCAGAAAATGCAGATTATCAATACAATAAACAAATACTCAGAAAAATAGATCGTCGTGTCCGGTATTTAGGAAAACGTCTAGAAGAATTAAAAATTGTCGATTATATGCCTGAGCAAGAGGGCAAAGTTTATTTTGGGGCATGGGTTGAGATTGAAAATGATGATGGAGAACAAAAAAAATTACGGATTGTTGGGATAGATGAAATTTATGATCATCATCCCCAGCATATTTCGATTGAGTCTCCAATGGCACGTGCATTATTGAGCAAAGAGGTGGATGATGAGGTGGAAGTCATTACTCCATTAGGAAAAAAAGTGTGGTATATCAACTCAATTTGCTATGAAAAATCTAAAAATGTTTAAATTTTTACTGTTTTGATTTTATTTTGAGCATTTGATTGATTATTTTGAATAAAAGATTTGCCAATTCTAATTTTTATTTATATGATGGCCGCCATTGGAAGCGTGGCAGAGCGGTTTAATGCACCGGTCTTGAAAACCGACGAGGGTGTGAGTCCTCCGTGAGTTCGAATCTCACCGCTTCCGCCAAATATTGAAATAAGCCCTTGTTATTACAAGGGCTTATTTTTTATCTGTGGTTTTACCCCTCAACCTATACCTCATCAAACTTTGGATTTAATTACATTTGATATTCCCAAGTTTGAAATTCCGTTGGTTGACTAGAAACTTGATTTAGTAATTGTTTTCAACTTATAGCAAAGTTGTGGTAAATGATGGTTTTATATGCTCTGATTCATAGTAGTAATGATTCAAAGGATAGAGCATATGTTTAAAAAATCTTTTCCATTCCTTGAAATTGATATCAGTACGATTGTTGCTTTTAGCGAATGGTTCAAAGCGTTTATCAAGCAGGTCATTGGCAATGGTGATAAGTTGAATTGAATCCTTTTCGTATCTATCGCGAAATTGACTTAAATCAATATTGAAGTTAATTTCTGCATTTGGTTTAGCTTAAACAAGAATATTGACCTAACATTGGTCTGTCATTGTTCTTTGAATACATAAAATTTTAGGTGGTGTTCTAAGAACCTATCCAGAATATTTTCTATGCAAAAGTAGCCTTAAAAAGGCTAAATTAATGAACTGCAGGCTCGTATTTAGGTGCTTTTCACAGTTTTTCCAAAGCCTTCTACATTTTTCTAACCAAGCAAATGATCTTTCCACAACCCAGCGTTGTGGTATGACTGCAAATTTATGTAATTCACTTCGTTTAGCAACTTCAACTCGCGCTCTGATTAAATCATTAACAGCCAAAGAAAAGGGTTCGCCTGTATAACCACCATCAACAAGTACAACCTCTACATTTTGTAAGGTGTCTCTATGTAAAGTTATGGCATCTAATGCACCTTGACGATCTGTTTTATCTGCTGTCGTAATAAATATTCCATGAGGCAGACCTTGAGTATCAACAATGATATGTCTTTTAATCCCTGAAACTCTTTTACCAGCGTCATAGCCTTTATTACGTGCGGTATCTGTGTTTTTTACACTTTGTGAATCAATGATGATAAAGCTCGTTTGTTCTTTCCGTCCATTGTTGATACGGGCCTCGCCAACCACATTTTTTTAAAGCCTGCTCAAGTATGCTAGGTTCAGTTTCTGATGGTTTTCTATTCCAAATCGAGAAGTAATAATGCACAGTGCTTTTAGGTGGAAAGTCTCGAGGAAGCATACTCCATTGACATCCACTTTTTAGAATATAGAGCAAGGCGCAAAACACTTCATAGACATCAACGACTCTTGGACGTGTTTGTTTTCTTCCGCTCAATAGTAACGGTTCAATTTCTTTAAAGGCTTCTCGACTAATGTCGCTGGGATATGGTTTTCTCATGGGGGAGAATTTAACAAATTATTTTTCCAATTGCCAAAAAAGAATGAAATTAATATTGGATAGGTTCTAAAAAGTATGCTCATAAGAAAAGGAGGCAAGGAGGAACAATTCAGCTATATTTAAATGTGTGAAAATCGAAATAGAACTTCATTGTCCTCGATGCCAGAGTACAAGTATAAAGAAGAATGGCATTAAATACGATGGTAAGCAAAACTATCGTTGTAAAGAATGTAATAGGCAGTTTGTGGGTGACCATAATTTGACGTATTTAGGCTGTCATTCAAAAGCGGTCAAATTGATTTTGCTTATGCTTGTGCGATGTTGTGGCATTCGGGATATTGCAAAGATTACGAGGTTTAGTATTGGCAAGATACTTAAAACGCTTACACAATCAAATCATGAAATAATTCCTCAAAGAACTCATTATAAATGCTTGGAAGTTGATGAATTTTGGACATTTGTAGGCAACAAGAAAGATAAGCATTGGCTACAGTACGTCTATGATAGAAGTAGCGGAGAAATAGTGGCTTTTGTATGGGGAGGAAGAGATGCTCATACAGCACAAAGGCTAAAAAACCGTTTAGAAGAACTGGGTATTACTTATGATTGTATATCGAGTGATCATTGGGAAAGTTTCATCAAAATTTTTAAGCCGGACCAAGAAGGGAAATATTATACAGTCGGGATAGAAGGAAACAACTGCCGATTAAGACACCGCATAAGGCGAGCAGTAAGAAGAACATGCTGTTTTTCGAAGAAGGTATTGAATCATGTAAAAGCTTTTAATCTTGGATTCTTTTACATTAACCACAGTTTTGTATAGTGATGTTAAAATGATCAGCATACATTTTGAAACACCACCAAATTTTATCTAAACCAATGTGATGAATGTGGTAGACAAATTTTTGATGTAATCGTTTCGCTGCTTGCTGTAGTAGTTTTATGTCACAGCCTAGGACATTAATCTCACAGTAAATTTTAAAACTAATTCGTGAGACTAGTACTGAATTGTACTGTCTGAATGGCCGACCAAGATGACGAGTGCTTTCTTGGCTTAGTAACCCGTGTCTTCTTTTTCTGCTCTAATTTAACCCCATTGCATCCTATATAAAACGTAGATGTCTTATTACTTAATATGATCATTACTGACCAGAGAACTTTCTTGAGTTTGATAAATTCAGTTTGATTTAAGCTAATTCAGTTAACTTAAAAATACGGTAAAGCCGTACAAGTATAGTTACACCTTTCGCCACATTTCCAGATGTGGCTTTTTTTTAATCTGCTTAACTTTAATTATCCAATACTGTAAATATTCTGTTCCGTTTACGATGGTTTGTTTAAGTCAAAAAATTTTGATCTCTGAGTAGCCTAAGCAAGTTTACATCCTAGAAAGACCGCTATCGTATAAAATGAATTATATAAAATTGTAGATCAATCACTTATGTTTTAAGGGAGATTAAATTTCTCCCTTGTTTAGATCATTTTCTTATAATACTTCATCTTAAAAAATCACAAATTTTTCATCTATAACATCTTAATATCATCCAAATATTTAAATTCTGATAACAGATGATTGATAGTCATCTATTGCATGAATTTTTGAGTTTAATTCTAAAAAGTAAGGATGATTTTGTGATTCAGACAGCTCAATATCTCGATGGTGATATATCTAGAATTATTGAAATGGCTTGGGAAGACAGAACCCCATTTGAAGCGATCTCACGTGAATATGGTTTGAATGAATCAGCTGTAATCCGACTTATGCGGCTTCATTTACAAACCAATAGCTTTAAGCTTTGGCGGAAGAGAGTAAGTGGACGTAAGACAAAACATTTGCAGTTACGTTCACCTGAAGTGTCTCGTGGTTATTGTACACGCCAATACAAGCATCATTGAATAAGATCAGTGACAAATTAGAAGTTTTCGTTCATAACTAATTCTACAGTATAGATTTTATTTATATAGATCAATTGCATATCACTAAGGTAAAGTAATGTCTAATTTATCAATTGCTTATATTTTTCAACAACAGCAGCTTTTAGTGGATCAAGATTTCCAACTTCCTCAAGTCGAAAGATTGCATAACGATCTGGCGTTATCAAGTGATCATAAAGTGATTGCTCGAGATTTATGTGAAAATGAAACTATTCCTGAAGGATTCGATTTTGTACCGATTCGTCAATTAGTACAGTTTTGGAATAAGATGCAATTTGAGCAAGCAAGTCGAGCTATACAATTACTTGAATGGCGACGTAATCATCAGTTTTGTGGTCGATGTGGAACTAAAACCACCCAGAGCATTGAGCAGTTTGCGATGGTTTGTTCAAGTTGTGGCTATACACAATATCCAAAAGTGAATCCATGTGTCATTACGATTATTACACGTGGGGATAATGAAATTCTACTCGCAAAAAATGCACGAAATAAAACGCAAATGTATAGTTTGATCGCTGGTTTTGTTGAGGTAGGGGAAACATTAGAAGATGCCGTTCGACGTGAGACACTTGAGGAAGTAGGCCTACATATTAAAAATATAAAATATTTGGCAAGTCAGCCTTGGCCATTTCCAAGCAATTTGATGGTTGCATTTAAAGCAGATTATCAAGCGGGCGAAATTGAATTACAGCAAGATGAGCTTAGTGATGCTCAATTTTTTAAATTTGATCAACTTCCAGAAATCCCATTTAAAGGCAGCATCGCCTATGCCATGATCATGCATATCATTCATGGTACAGCAGTCGCCGATGATACGAGTGATGTGTGTTGGCAAAAAGTGGAATAAGCAAGAAGAACCTCAATTGAGGTTCTTCTTGTGATATTTGTGGGACAGCAGTGGTCTCGGCTGCCTCTTCTTTGATCAATCTAGACTTTCAACAATACTAATCATGACTTCGGCACAATTTTCACGAGCAAGCCTTGCTTTAGTATATTCTTCAGAATCATAACAAGCTTGTGCAGTTGCCAAATCAGAGAATTCAATAATCACATGGCGTTGAAACTGTATACCTTCCATACAGATTGATTTTCCCCCTCTAGCAAGGAATTTAGCACCATATTTTTCAAATGCTAAGGGAGCTAATGCCATATATTCTTTGTACTGTTCCATATCGTGAATGGTGACATGTGCAATCCAGTAAGCAGACATTTCCTTATCCTTTTTATTTCTAAATTAAAAAAACCATTTTAGTTACAGATTGAGGCACTAAGCATTCAAAATATTTTTTGCAACTGCAGCAGCTTCAGCAATATGTTCAGCCACGGCTTGTTTTGCTTTTTCAGGATCTTGGTGCAGATAAATTGCTTCACACATATTTTTAATACGTTGATAGCCAGAAATTTCTCGCTTCGTCGATTTCATGGTCATTGCACGAAGACGACTAATCCGACCATTCAAACGTTGTACTACTTCCCAAGCAATATGATGTTTTGCGGTGGTAAAAATAGTTTCGTAAAGTTTTGAAGAGGTAGAAATAATTAAATTAATGTCATCTGCTGCAAAGGCTTGCTCAAGTTCAATCAATAATACTTTCAGCGTTTCTGTTGTTTGAGCAGTTAGGTTTTGGGTGCAATCTGCAACGGCACTTTGTTCGAGTAATAGTCGAATTTCATAAATTTGCGATGCAATTTCCCAATCCAATAATGAAACAATTGGGCCTTTATTTGGCAGAATTTCAACTAAACCTTCTGCTTCTAAATAACGAATGACTTCACGTACAACAGAGCGACTTACTCCTAATTCTTCGCACAAGCTTCTTTCGACTAATCTTTTTCCAGAAGGGAAATAGCCTGTAATGATCGCGTTACGTACTTTATTCAAACAAAGCTCACGTAAAGTCACAGGTGGATTTTCAATTTTAAGATTCATAGATGATTAATCTTTCCTGATTTTAATAAGTCAAAATTTTGTTACATGTTTCTAGCCGAAAATTAGCATACCAAACTCTTGCTTTTTTTTCATTATGTATTATGGTATACCATAATACGAATGCAAAAATAAATTCACACGCAAGGAAATGCCATGAATCTAATCCGTAAAACAGTTCTTCATGTTGAAACGACTTATGTCGATGGCGATAAAGAAGCAACAAAACCGCTAAAAATGGTGGCTGCTGCTGCTGTGATCAAAAACCCATGGGCTGGTCAGGGTTATGTCGAAAACCTAACACCTGAGATTCGCCGTATTGCTCCGATTCTAAGTGAACATTTAACTCAACTGATTCTTGATGAAGTCGGTTCAGGTGAAGCGGTAGAAGCATTTGGTAAAAGTGCGGTCGTAGGTTTGAATGGTGAGCTAGAGCATGCATCAGCCCTCATCCATACCTTACATTTTGGAAATACATATCGTAATGCGGTCGGGGCTAAGTCTTATCTCGCTTTTAATAATACGCGTGGTCCAGCGAATGCTTCGATTCTTGTTCCAATGATGGATAAAAATGATGAAGGCCGCCGTTCTCATTATTTGACTCTTCAATTTGCAATTCCAGATGCACCTGCTGCCGATGAAATTGTGATTGTAATTGGTGCAGCGACAGGTGGACGTCCACATCATCGTATTGGCGATCGTTATCAAGATTTGGAAGAGTTAGGTCATGATCTCAAAAACCCTGCAGCTGTCAAATAATCGGATTGCTCATTATTTTGAGCAAGGAGAAGGAGAGCCTTTGGTTCTCATCCATGGTGTAGGTATGCAAGCAGCCGCTTGGTATCCACAAATCGAATATTTCTCGAAAGATTATCGTGTGATTTCGGTGGATATGCCGGGTCATGGAAAAAGTACAAAACTTGCGGATGATGCACCTTTAAAAGCATTTGTTGATTGGGCGATCGAATTTATTACAGCATTGAATTTAGGTGCAGTGAATTTGGCAGGTCATTCGATGGGTTCATTGATTACGACAGGAGTAAGCGCAACTCGTCCTGATTTAGTCAAACGAATGGCGGTGTTGAACGGTGTATACAAGCGGACAAGCCAAGCTCGTGATGCTGTTGTGAATCGTGCAGAAGAGTTAAAAACAGGTCATATTGACGTTGAAACACCACTACAACGCTGGTTTGGTAACAGTGAAGCAGAACAAATTGCGGCTGGAAAAGTCAAGTCTTGGTTGGAAAATGTGGACTTGTCTGGATATACCACAGCGTATGCGGCATTTGCACATGGCGATCTAATTTACGCAGATGACTGGAGCAAAATTCAGTGTCCTGCACTGGTTTTAACTGGAACTGATGATCCAAATTCAACAGCAGAAATGGCAGTACAAATGGCAAGCCAAGCGAGAAATGGCACCGCTATTGTGATTGAAAATGAGCGTCATATGGTGAATTTGACTGCACCAGACCAAGTAAATATTGCAATGCAGGCGTGGTTAGAAACCCAAGTCTAAATTGCCACACATTGATGAAGGAATATGACAATGAGTGAAATGGATAGTGTTAATAAAATACGCGAATTACGTGATGCCTTTGGCTCATTTATGACTGGCGTAACCGTCGTAACCACCTGTAAAGATGATGGAACACCATTGGGCTTTACTGCGAACTCTTTTGCTTCGGTGTCTTTGGACCCAGCTTTGCTGCTGGTCAGCATTGCCAAGACATCAAGCAATTATAATAACTTTGCCAATGCTTCACATTTTGCAATTAATATTTTGGCAGAAGAACAAAAGGATATTTCGAATACTTTTGCTCGCCCAAGTGATGATCGATTTGAAAATTTAGCATGGACCAAGAGCGCATCTCATAACCCTGTCATAGATCAAGTCAGTGCTTGGTTTGATTGCACGACGTATCAAGTTGTAGATGCAGGTGATCATGCGATTTTAATTGGTAGAGTTGAAGATTTTGGCTCAGCAGGCTTTGCTGGTTTAGGGTATTACCGTGGAGCTTATTTTACACCTGCCAAATCATCTACGGATGTGATTTCGAGTATGAAAGTGATGATGATGGCATTGATTGGACATGAAAATCAGATCTTGCTTGAACAGACACAGGATCAAAAGTGGACATTGCCACATTTGATGGTTGAAAAAGACGGTGCAGAAAAAGCACTGGAAAAAATCTTTGCAGCTTATCAGCCAGAAGCCTCACCAAGCTTTATCTATTCTGTCTATGATGATGTGACCACCCAGCAGCAATATATTGCATTTTTATGTAATACCCCGATCGCACATGCAACCAAAGGTCAATTTGTTAATTTAAATGATTTAGAACAACTGACTTTTGTGGATAGCGCTTTAGAAAGTATGTTGATGCGTTATCGTAAAGAAAATCATCTTAAAACTTATGGTGTCTATTACGGTAATCAAATTAGCGGTACGGTTCGTCAAATTGTTAAAGAGGAAGTTTAACTATGCGTTTTTCATTATTTGTACACATGGAACGTGTTTCTGATCAACAAACGCAGAAGCAGCTCTATGATGAAATGATTGAACTTTGCCAAATTGCCGATCAAGGCGGTATGCATGCGATTTGGACCGGTGAACATCATGCGATGAATTTCACGATTGCACCTAATCCATTCATTAACTTGGTTGATATTGCGAATAAAACCAAAAATGTACGTTTGGGTACAGGAACTGTCGTTGCGCCATTCTGGCATCCAATTAAATTGGCAGGTGAAGCTGCTATGACGGATATTATCACCAATGGTCGTTTAGATATTGGGATTGCACGTGGTGCTTACTCATTTGAATATGAGCGTATGGTGCCTGGTATGGATGCATGGAGTGCGGGTCAGCGTTTACGTGAAATGATCCCCGCGATTAAAAACCTGTGGAAAGGCGATTATGAGCATAATGGTGAGTTTTGGCAGTTCCCAAAAACCACTTCTGCACCTCAACCATTACAACAACCGTATCCACCGATTTGGGTAGCAGCACGCGATCCAAATAGCCATGAATTTGCGGTGCAGAACGGCTGTAATGTACAAGTCACACCATTACATTTTGGTGATGAAGAAGTCGAAAAGTTGATGGGACATTTCAATACAGCGTGTGAAAAGTTTGCTGATATTCCTCGTCCTGAAATTATGTTATTGCGTCATACCTATGTGGCTGATAGTGAAGAAGATGCTCAATTAGCAGCAGATGAAATCAATACATTCTATAACTATTTTGGCGCATGGTTTAAAAATGAGCGTGAAATTACGCAAGGTCTAATCGCACCATTGAGTGATGAAGAAATTGCAGCTCATCCATTTTATACGCCAGAAGCCATGCGTAAAAATAATGTGATTGGTCAGGCGCAAGAAGTGATTGATCGCTTAAAAGCTTATGAAGCAATGGGTTATAACGAATATTCATTCTGGATCGATACAGGAATGAGCTTTGAGCGTAAAAAAGCATCGTTACAACGTATGATCAACGAAGTGATGCCTGCATTTGCATAGGAGAGAAGACATGACTTCTCAATTCCAGTTGTATATCAATGGTCAATTCGAGGATGGTGCTGCACAATTTGACAGCATCAATCCTGCGACAGGGCAAGTTTGGGCGCAAATGCCTGAAGCACGTACAGATGAAGTCAATCGTGCAGTTGCTGCGGCATCTCAGGCTCTGCAAGATACAGCTTGGGCAGGTTTAACTGCCTCACAGCGTGGAAAGTTGTTATATAAACTTGCTGATTTAATCGAAAAAGCTGCACCGCAACTGGCTCAATATGAAACCAGTGATACAGGCAAGATCATTCGTGAGACGTCAAGCCAAATTGCTTATGTGGCGGAATATTATCGTTACTATGCAGGGATTGCAGACAAGCTCGAAGGGAGCTATCTACCGATTGATAAACCAGATATGCAAGCATGGATGATCCGTGAACCTGTGGGTGTCATTGCTGCGATTGTTCCGTGGAATAGCCAATTATTTTTGTCTGCGGTTAAAGTTGGTCCAGCATTGGCGGCAGGTTGCAGTATTGTTCTGAAAGCCTCTGAAGAGGGACCAGCCCCTTTACTTGCTTTTGCGCGTTTGGTGCACGAAGCAGGATTTCCAGCAGGTGTGGTGAATGTTATTACAGGTTTTGGCCCTGAATGTGGTGCAGTTTTAAGTAGTCATCCAGACGTGGCTCATGTGGCATTTACTGGTGGTCCAGAAACAGCACGCCATATTGTGCGCAACTCTGCTGAGAACCTTGCCAAAGTCTCATTAGAGTTAGGTGGAAAATCTCCTTTTATTGTATTTGCAGATGCTGATTTACAGAGCGCAGTAAATGCACAAGTCGCAGCTATTTTTGCAGCAACAGGTCAAAGCTGTGTTGCTGGTTCACGGTTGCTGGTAGAAGACAGTATCAAAGATGAATTTGTTCAACGTTTGGTTGAGCGTGTTCAAAGTATCAAGATTGGTTTGCCTGATGATATGGCAACGGAATATGGTCCTTTGTGCACCTTACGCCAACGTGAAAAAATTGAGCAAGTCGTTGCTCGCTCGATTCAGCAAGGTGCGAAATTATTGGCAGGTGGGAAAACGCTTGAAAGAGCAGGTTATTACTATCCACCCACAATTTTAGATTGTAGTGATGTACCACAAGCTGATTGCGTCATGACCGAGTTATTTGGTCCTGTCTTGTCTGTAGTGAGTTTTAGTACTGAAGCAGACGCGATTCAAAAAGCCAACAGTACGCCTTATGGGCTCGCAGCTGGTGTGTTTACCAACAATTTAAGCCGCGCGCATCGGATGACCAAAGCAATTCGTTCAGGGATTGTTTGGTTGAATACCTATCGTGCGGTTTCTCCACTTGCACCTTTTGGTGGTCATGGTCTATCAGGACATGGTCGTGAAGCTGGCTCAGATGCGGTGTTGGACTATACCACCACCAAAACGGTGTGGTTACGTACATCTGATCAACCGATTGATGATCCTTTTGTGATGCGTTAATGCATTACAACAGTCATTAGGATTTAAATTTCAAGGATGAAAAAATATGAATAAGCTGAATTTCAAAATCACATAAATCTGATCACGGCATAAGTAAGATCGTTTTAGTTGGGCTTAAACAGCATCAACAAGGTTCGCTTGATCTTTTTTTGTCATTTCATCACCCAAAATTGATGTGATTGCGCTGTAAAACAAGAGAAATATAGGTCAGGTCATCTGGATATGGCGCTGATTAGGCAGGTTGTGAAACCTAAGTTTACTCTCACAAATATTTGATATTGAGGAAAATGAAGTCCTCAAAGAGAGATTAAGGATATGAGCCAAAATGAAAATAGTGCTTTCGCCATTGAAAGCAATTCAATTGATTATGTTGATCCATCTCAACGCCACGGAAAAGTACGTGATCTATTCACGCTCTGGTTTTGTACCAATATTGCACCCTTAGCTGTAATTACTGGTGCAATGTCGATGTTAACGTTTAACCTCAGTCTGATGAGCGCATTAGTGGCAATTTGTTGTGGCCATTTTTTTGGTGCTGCCATTTTAGCGTTGACCTCTGCGCAAGGGCCACAAGTGGGTATTCCGCAGATGATTCAAAGTCGCGCACAGTTTGGGCGTTATGGTGCCTTACTGGTCGTGTTATTTACAACATTGATTTATCTCGGTTTCTTTATTTCCAACATTATTTTGTCAGGTAAAACCTTACATACGGTTATCCCCGCGATTCCTGTGCCAACAGCAACCGTGATTGGTGCAATTGCAGCAACGACCATTGGGGTAGTGGGTTATCATCTAATCCATAATTTTAATAAAATTGGCACATGGTTAATGGGCGGCTCATTGCTGATTGGCTTGTTGATTATGTTGCCACAAATTAATGCTGAAATACTTGCCAAAGGCTCATTTAACCTAAAAGGTTGGTTTGCCATGTTTGGTTTATGTGCCGTTTGGCAAATTAGTTTTTCACCTTACACCTCCGACTATTCACGTTATTTACCTAAGTCGATTGGGATTTTTAAACCATTTATCTTTACTTACTTGGGCGCTTCGCTTGGAACGATCTTTGCGATGGCATTTGGTACAGTGGCGGTGAGTATTGGTTCTGGTACCGATGCGATGGAAGCGGTGAAATCGGGTACAGGTGTTTTCGGTTCGATCCTGATGGTTTTATTCCTTTGTAATATCATAGGTCACAATGCCATGAATTTATATGGTGCGGTTTTATCGTGTATTACTTCAATTCAAACCTTTGCAGGTCAATGGATACCGAGTAAAAATATTCGTATTGTTCTATCAATTATTGTTTTAATTATTGCAACATTTACAGCACTTTGGGCATCAAGCAACTTTATTAGCTTCTTCCTAAACGTCATTTTTGCCTTACTGTTTATCTTAGTGCCTTGGGTATCGATTAACCTATTGGATTTCTATGTGATTAATAAGAAATCTTATGACATTCAGTCGATCTTTGCACAAGACGGTGGTATCTACGGCAAGTTTAACGCCAAAGCTTTAACGGCCTATTTCATTGGAATCGTGATACAAATTCCTTTCCTCACCAATGCCTTTTTTACAGGCCCATTCGCAAACGTCATTCAGGATGTAGATATCTCTTGGGTAATTGGATTGGTGGTGAGTTCCGTTGTGTACTACGTCTTCAATCTTGAAAAGATCAAATGTAATAGTCCAGAACTCAATGTAAAAGCACAACATTAAACGTGGTCAGAAAGGAATCTTCGACATGAAAAAAAGTTATTTACAATTCGCGTTTGCAACGGCGTTAACCACGATCATTACACCGAGTTATGCTGGAATTAGTTTTGGTGACAGCAATGCGGACTCAGGCAAGTTAACGATTTCTGGTTACGTACGTGCCAATTATCAAGACAAAGATTATGGTGAACCTGTTTCAGAGCATCAGCTTCGTTTTAGTGCTGCACAATTAAAACTCGATTATGAGCGTGGCAAACTATTTGGGCATGCTGAATATCGTTGTTATCAGTACGATACACTTTGCGATTTTTCAACTTTAATTGATGCGTATGCAGGTTATCATTTAAATGAGACTGATCAGGTCATAGCAGGGATGCAAGCTGTTCCATTTGGTCCAGGACGTTTTTGGAACAATAGTCTATATGGCAGTATCAATACCACAACAGGGCTAGAAGATGTGCATAACTTAGGTTTGAGCTATCACTTTGAATTGCCAACTGCGACTAAATTTGATCTCGGATATTTTGCGATTGATGGTGGACACTATCAAGGGACAACCAAAGAGTCTGGTCGCTATAGTGCGAACTATGTAAGTTCTGATGACATTACGAAAAGCGATATCGAAGAGAAAAACATGTGGGTTGGACGTATTACCCAAGATATTAATCTGGGTGTAAAAGGTTTAACTACACAGGTCGGTGCTTCATATTGGACTTCAGAGATTGACAATAAAACCACATCTCAAACGGGTCGACGTAATGCGTGGGCATTATTTAGCAAAATCAATTATGGCAATCTAGGTCTGACCTTAACAGGCGGTAAAAATGATGTCAGTAATAAAGACGTCGTTGATGCAACTTCATCTTTGATGGGTTCATATGACAGCGAATATTATGTTGCAAACAAAGCGACTTACTATACAGCTGATCTTGGCTACACTTTTAAAGATGTTAAGCAAATTGGCAATATCACGCCGTATTTTATGCACAGTCGATACAATAAGGATTTGGTTGGTTCTCAAGATTCAATCCGTAATATCCTTGGTGTTTCAATCGACCATAAACAGATTTCTTTGGTCGCAGAATACATTATGAGTCAAAATGATCCCTTCATTGGTGGTACTGAAAAATCACTGGCGGTTGGGGATGATGGTAAATGGAATAAGTTACTCAACTTAACGCTATTCTATTACTTCTAAAATCAGCTATAACATTCGGGCAACCGAAAATTTTTTTCAAGATTTATTTGGTATGCCATAATACAGGTTTAGTTAATACCAGAACATTGATACTGTTTTGTAAAATGTTCTGTGTATTAATGCCGAAGTCTAAATAGGATAATCAGTATGCAACTTAATCAATTGCCATTATTTCATCAACAAGCCTTTGTTGCTGGACAATGGTGTGATGCCGATAATCAACAAACTTCTGATATTTATAACCCTGCAACACAAGAAGTGATTGGTACTGTACCGAATATGGGCAAGGCAGAAGCCGAACGCGCAATTCACGTAGCAGTTGCAGGTTGGGCTGCATGGAAAAATAAAACAGCCAAAGATCGTTCAACGATTTTAAAAAAATGGTTCGATTTGATGGTTGAAAATGCAGATCAACTTGCATTTATTTTGACGAGTGAACAAGGAAAACCTTTAGCAGAAGCGAGAGGTGAAATTTTATATGCTGCTAGCTTTGTTGAATGGTTTGCTGAAGAAGCAAAACGTGTTTATGGTGATATTGTTCCCAGCCCTTATCCAGATGCACGGATTATCGTGAGCAAGCAACCGATTGGTGTTGTTGCAGCAATCACGCCGTGGAATTTCCCTGCGGCAATGATTACTCGTAAAGTTGCACCTGCTTTGGCTGCGGGTTGTCCTTGTATCGTTAAACCTGCGCCAGAAACCCCATTTACGGCATTGGCTTTGGTCGATTTAGCGATTCAAGCGGGTGTGCCTGCTGAGATTTTTACTGTCATTACAGGTGATGCGGTCACGATTGGCGATGCAATCTTTCAAAGTGATGATGTGCGGAAATTTACTTTTACAGGCTCGACACCTGTTGGAAAATTACTGTATCAACGTTCAGCGCAAACTTTGAAAAAAGTTTCACTAGAATTGGGTGGTAATGCACCATTTATTGTCTTTGATGATGCAGATTTGGATGCTGCAATTGAAGGGGCATTAATTGCTAAATATCGCAATGCAGGACAAACCTGTGTTTGTGTGAATCGCTTTCTTGTTCAAGAAGGAATTTACGAAAAATTCATTGCTGCATTAAGTGAAAAGATCAATGCTTTTGCAATCGGCAATGGTTTGGATGTTGGGAGTGAAATTGGTCCATTAATTAATGCTAATGCAGTGAAAAAGGTTGAAGCCCATGTTGCGGATGCCTTAGCCAAAGCAGGTCGTTTGGTTGCTGGTGGTAAACGTCATAGTGCAGGTGAATTATTTTATCAACCTACGATCATTGCTGATGTCACCGCCGAGATGGATGTAGCGACTCAAGAAACATTTGGTCCATTGGCTGCTGTATTTAAGTTTGAAACTGAACAGCAAGCTATTCAAATGGCAAATGCGACTGAGTTTGGTTTGGCGGCGTATTGCTACACCAAAGATTTAGGACGCGCTTGGCGTATGAGTGAGCTGCTTGAATACGGTATGGTTGGAATCAATAAGGGCTTAATTTCCAATGAAGTCGCACCATTTGGTGGAATCAAACAGTCGGGCTTAGGTCGTGAAGGTTCAAAATACGGGATCGAAGATTATCTAGAAATCAAATACACCTTATTTGGGGGATTGAATGCATGAGTAATGAAAAATTTGAAAAAGGCTTAGCCATTCGTAAACAAGTATTAGGCGAAGCTTATGTGAATAACTCGATCAACAATGCCGATGATTTTAGTTTACCTTTACAAGAGTTAGTCACAGAGTATTGTTGGGGTGCAGTTTGGGGCCGAGAGGAATTGAGCAAGCCTGAGCGAAGCTTAATCAATCTTGCCATGATTTCTGCGCTTAATAGTCCACATGAATTAAAGCTTCATGTCAAAGGTGCTCTACGAAATGGCGTACCTAAAGAAAAAATTCGTGAAGTGCTGTTACAAGTCGCAATTTATTGTGGTGTACCGGCAGCCGTAGATAGTTTCCGAATTGCTAAAGAAGCGATTCAGGAATATGAACAAGAAAATAACTAATTAAACGATTGAGCAAACATTACACAGCATGCTGGTGATGTTTGCTTAAGTGATTTCATTTTGGCCCTTCGCTCTTAAGGTGACATACCAATTGTTGCGATTGTTACGATCAGGATGGATATAATTTAAACAGAGTATTTATTTTCTAAATAACCAATCACCTTTTATATACTGAGATATATGCAGCTTTAGGTGTCTATTGGTGTAAATTATGCACTTCGTTTAAGGTGATTTTAATTCCATCTTGAGCAAAGAAAATTTGATATTTGATAGATCATCGAAAGAGTAAGGTATGCCCGCAAATCCTAGTAAAACCCAGAAACCTTTATATATTCCCTATGCTGGGAACGCTCTTTTAGAACTTCCACTCTTGAATAAAGGTTCAGCTTTTTCGACTGAAGAGCGTGAGCAGTTTAACTTGCATGGACTGATACCTAACAATATCGAAAACATCGAAGAACAAACGCAACGCTCTTATCAGCAGTACTTGTCATTTGACAATAACTTGAATAAGCATATTTATTTAAGAAATATTCAAGACACAAATGAAACACTTTTTTATAATTTATTGAGTCAGCATTTAGATGAAATGCTACCGATTATTTATACCCCAACAGTAGGGGAAGCATGTCAGCGTTTCTCGGATATTTATCGCCGCCATCGCGGAATTTTTATCTCCTATGGCGAACGCCAATACATTGATCAGATTATTCATAATGTGAATAAGAAAAATGTCAAAGTGATTGTCATTACCGATGGTGAGCGTATTCTTGGTTTAGGTGATCAGGGTATTGGTGGTATGGGAATTCCAATTGGAAAATTATCTCTATATACCGCATGTGGAGGTATCAGTCCTGCTTATACGTTACCGATTACGATAGATGTTGGTACAAATAATCAAGAATTACTCAACGATCCAATTTACATGGGATTGAAGCAACCTCGAATCAGAGGGGAGCAATATTACCAATTTGTCGAACAGATTATTTCTGCTGTGCGTGAACGTTGGCCGAATGTGTTGATACAGTTTGAAGATTTTGCCCAAATTAATGCAATGCCATTATTGACTCAATATCGAGATAAAATTTGCTGCTTTAATGATGACATTCAAGGAACTGCAGCAGTTACAGTTGCCAGTCTAATTGCTGCATCTAGAGCACTTGGTAAACAACTCAAAGATCAAACCATTACTTTTGTTGGTGCTGGTTCAGCAGGATGTGGTATTGCTGAGCATATCGTTAGACAAATGATGGATGAAGGTTTGAGCGATCATGAAGCCCGTTCACGTATTTTCATGGTTGATCGCTTCGGTTTAATGACTGATCAACAGCCCAATTTACTCGACTTTCAACAAAAACTCGCAACACCTGTGAATGCAATTTCAGAATGGGAATATTCAGGACAAGAGATTGCGCTACTTGATGTCGTAAAAAATGCTAAACCAAGTATTCTGATTGGTGTATCAGGGCAAGCAGGTTTATTTAGTGAAGAAGTGATTAAAACTTTAGCTAAATATTATAAACATCCGATTGTTTTGCCATTATCTAACCCGACTTCTCAAGTAGAAGCTCAGCCAAAAGATATTATTGAATGGACGCAAGGTGCTGCAATCGTTGCGACAGGTAGTCCTTTTGCACCAGTATATTTCCAAGGTAAAACTTATACGATTGCTCAGTGTAATAATTCTTATATTTTCCCAGGAATAGGCTTGGGTGTGATTGCATGTGGTGCAAATCATATTAGTGATGCAATGTTGATGGCTGCAAGCACAGCATTGGCAGATTGCTCACCGCGTTTAAAAAATGCAGCTGCAGATCTATTGCCAAATATTAATGACATTCATCAAGTCTCCAAATTCATTGCTTTTAAAGTTGCAAAAGCTGCTATGGCAGATGGATTAGCAGTACCCATGAGCAATGATGTGCTGAAAAATGTGATTGAAGATAATTTTTGGACACCTGAATATCGAAATTATCGCCGAGTTACTTTTTGATTGAACCAGATTTAGTCTGATTGCTGAAACGTAAATGTACTTTTGTAATCTAGGACAAAACCTGACTGATCTTGAATGATCTTTCAGGTTTTTAGCTTATTATTACTCTCATAAAACTATCTGTTATATTTTTTTTATAAAATCTGTATCTACCTTTATCATCTGTATTCATTCAAAGTATAACGAGGTTGATATGAATGGGCTAAATATGAGTTTTTTAAAAAAGAAAAATAATGCGAGTTTTGTGTTTTTTATTATCACACTCTATGCTTTTATCGGTTTTGGTTTAGGCTATATTATTTGGGAATATTTTCTTTAAAATCAGCTTCAAGCCTGATTTATAGGATTGTTCAGCTATTCATTTAATATAGCAAATTTAAGCCTGCGAGTCTGTTTCGCTACAATGATCAACATCTACTGGATGCTGCTTGGGTTATATTCATCCAGCCATTCAAAATAATGAATAATATTCATAGCTGCTCATTAGAATAAATCATTTTATTCATAGATTTTTGTTCTGTACTCTAAAAATAAGCCGTATTTTAAAAATTAAATAAATGATGATTTGGGACGATGATCATCACATGTTCATCTTTTGAAATAAGAAAGAGTATCGGAATGAAAAAACTCGATTTTGCAATTATAGATCCGCATATCCATCAATGGGATCCATACCATACTCCACATTCTGCTGCCTTGTTGGTTAAAGCTTTAGGGAATTATCCCCGTGTGATGGATAAAGTTGTGCGATTCGTTAAAGCGAAACCACTTTTAGACACACTAGGATTAACTGAATATGCGTTGAGTCCTTATCTCCCTCAAAATTATCATGAAGATATGGGACATCATGCGATTGAAAGCGTAGTACATGTCGAAGCAAATTGGCATCATCATAAAGGCTTTGGTGTTGTCGAAGAAACCAAATGGATTCAACAATTAAATTTTAAAGACCAAAATTTAAAGCTAGGTGCAATTATTGCCACTGCTGACCCGCGAGATCGAAAATTTAAACAGATTTTAAAAGCGCATCAAGATGCCAGCCCTCTATTTAGAGGTATTCGTAAAATGGCTTCTTGGCATGAGGATTCTGGTATTTATCGTTGGTGTGATCAAGCACATTTATATCAGTCTAAAAAATTCCTTAAAGGCTTTGAACAACTTGCCAAAATGGATTTATCTTTTGATGCGTGGACTTATTCAACACAAATTTCAGAACTTACAAAATTAGCGAAACAATTTCCTCAAACAGCTATAGTCGTTGATCATTTGGCAACACCCGCAGGGCTTTTTGGTGCTATTGGCAAAAAAACTGGTCAAACACCTTCACAACGTGCCGCAATTTTCCAGCAATGGCAGCATGATTTGGCAGTTTTGGCTGAGCAAAAAAATGTTTATGCCAAGATTTCTGGACTGATGATGCCCGTGTTGGGACACCGATTTTATCAACAATACCGTACTGCAACCGTCTATGAAATGGTGAATTTATTAACACCATTGATTCAGCATGCAATACAGGTATTTGGTCCAGATCGAATCATTTTTGCTTCAAATTTTCCTATGGATAAAGCAAATGCAACGCTAAGTGATTTGATCCAAGCTTATATTGAAATGATTACACCTTATGGTGATCAAGCGATGTATTCCATTTTTAGACAAAACGCTGCCAATTTTTATCAATTAAATTAGAGTCATCATATGAAAAGTTTTAATCAAAAGGTTGCTGCAATTACGGGTGCAGGTTCTGGAATCGGTCAACAACTTGCAATTTTATTAGCACAGCAAGGCGCTGATTTAGCTTTAAGTGATGTGAATGATCAAGGTTTAGCTGAAACATTATCTTTAGTAAAACAGTATCCTGTGAAAGTCACTTTAACCAAACTAGATGTTTCTCATCAGCAAGCTGTACGTGAATGGGCGGAGAATAGTTTCAAAGATCATGGCAAAATCAATTTGATTTTTAACAATGCTGGCGTTGCATTAGCAAGTACCGTAGAAGGGATGAGCTATGAAGAAATGGAATGGATTTTTAATATTAATTTTTGGGGTGTTGTCTACGGCACAAAAGAGTTTTTGCCTTATTTAAAGCAAAGTGGTGAAGGGCATATTATTAATATTTCTAGTTTATTTGGACTCACTGCGCAACCTTCTCAAAGTGCTTATAACGCAACAAAGTTTGCAGTGCGTGGTTTTACTGAATCATTACGTCAAGAATTAAATATGCAAAATAAAGGGGTGAGTGCAACCTGTGTTCATCCCGGTGGTATACGAACCAATATCGCTAATAGTGCTCGTATGAGTGACAGTATCCGTTCTTTGGGTATGAATCCGGCAAAGGCTAGTCGATCATTTAATAAAGTTTTGAAAACTCCACCTGAAGAAGCTGCAAAAATCATTTTAGAGGCGGTCAAACAGGATAAAGCTCGAGTATTAATTGGCAATGATGCCAAGATTTTAGATTTGATTCAGCGGATTACACCAACGCATTATTCTCAAGCATTAGATTTTCTAACCAAAAAAACTTTGAAAAAAAACTAAATTATTCTTCAATCTAAGGATGCTCATTTAATTTGTGTGAGCATCCTAGTTAATTCATTTCAAGGTGAATTATCATCTATCATTATGTTTTATATGTAGAAAGTAAAATGCTGGTTTCACTATTGTAAATACCTGAAATATTTCGAATTCGTTCGAGTGCCTTGTCAAAATTTTCTAAACTGTCGGACTGTAATTCAACCAAAATATCCCATTTCCCGTTTGTAGTATGCAGACGTTCAACCGCCGATTCTAAGCGTAATTCACGAATAACCGCTTGCGCTTTGGTTCCCTCAACCATGATATTCATCCACGCCCGAATAATATTTTTCTCCACATTAGGGCGGAAGCGTACAGTATATCCCGTGATGATGCCCGTCGATTCCATATATTCAATTCGCTTTTGTACCGTTGCTCTTGATACACGTGTTTTTGCAGCCAGATCTGTAATTGAGATCCGAGCATTATCTTTGAGTAAACCTAAGAGAATATGATCAATATTGTTCATTTTGATACTTACTATTAGCAAATTGATAAAAATTAATTCATTTTAATCATTATAAAGAATTTTGTGAATCAATTTGATTCTTAATAATAATCAATATACGAAGCCCCAAACATTTTTTTCGAATGAATCAAGAGATCTATGTTGACACGGAACGATGGGGTGAGCGGAAACCTTTGCAGTAAGGGAATCTGTAGATAACAGGGACAATTGATTAATTAAGGAAAAGATGATGTCTTTATCATATGCGGCTCAAAATGGTAGTGCTTGGCAAACCTTTCTCACTCAAGTAGATCGTGTAGCACCTTATTTGGATGCCGACCTCAGCAACTTTGTCAACACACTGAAAAGACCAAAACGTACGCTAATTGTTGATGTGCCAATCGTGATGGATGATGGCACAATTCGTCATTTTGAAGGCTATCGCGTACAGCACAATCTCTCTCGTGGTCCTGGTAAGGGTGGTATTCGTTATCACCAAGATGTTGAATTGAATGAGGTCATGGCGTTATCAGCATGGATGACCATTAAAACTGCGGTGCTTAATCTCCCATTTGGTGGCGCAAAAGGTGGTATTCGTGTTAACCCTAAAGAACTTTCAACACGTGAATTAGAGCGTTTAACTCGTCGTTTTACTAGTGAAATTAGCCCAATTATCGGCCCACAAATTGATATTCCTGCACCTGATGTTGGTACTAATGCCAATATCATGGGTTGGATGATGGATACTTATTCAAGTATTAAAGGTCATACGGTTACTGGTGTTGTAACTGGAAAACCTGTGCATTTAGGTGGTTCACTCGGCCGTGTTCGTGCAACAGGTCGTGGCGTATTTGTTACAGGTATGCAAGTTGCAGAGCGTATCAAATTACCTATCGAAGGTAGCAAAGTTGCGGTTCAAGGTTTTGGTAACGTAGGTAATGAAGCTGCTTATTTGTTTAATCAGGCAGGTGCAAAAATTGTTGCTGTGCAAGATCACACAGGCACAATTTTTAATTCTGAAGGTTTTAACGTAAAAGCATTACAAAAGCATGTTGCTGAACAGGGTGGCGTGAAAGGTTTTGCTGAAGCCACCGTGATCTCGGATGAAGAATTCTGGGATGTCGATATGGATATTCTGATTCCAGCAGCATTGGAAGGTCAGATTACGGTTGAACGTGCACAAAAACTCAAAGCGAAAATTGTGCTTGAAGGTGCAAACGGACCAACTTATCCAGAAGCAGATGATGTATTCGTTAGCCGTAACATTACTGTAGTTCCTGACGTAATTTGTAACGCAGGTGGTGTAACGGTCAGTTATTTTGAGTGGGTTCAAGATATGGCGAGTTATTTCTGGAGCGAAGATGAAATTAATGAGCGTCTTGATAAATTAATGATTCAGGCAATGGGTGATGTGTGGAATACCGCAGCGCAGAAAGAATGTAGCTTACGTACTGCAGCTTATATTTTAGCGTGTGAACGTATCCTTAAAGCGCGTAAAGAACGCGGTATTTTCCCTGGTTAAAACCATTCATACAGTTAAAGCAAAGGGCTTGTTGAGTGTTCAACAAGCCTGAATATCCAAACAGGAAGTGAGTAAGTAAAATGAGCGATGTCGCAATTACACGTAGCAATTTTAATGATTGGATGGTGCCTGTTTTTGCTCCAGCAAATTTCATTTTGGTTCGTGGCGAAGGTTCTCGTATTTGGGATCAAAACGATAAAGAATATATTGATTTTGCAGGTGGTATTGCGGTTAATGCTTTAGGTCATGCACATCCAGTTGCGGTGAATGCTTTAACAGAACAAGCTCAAAAACTTTGGCATATTGGTAATGGTTATACCAATGAGCCAGTATTACGCCTTGCAAAACAATTGGTTGAAAGTACATTCGCTGACAAAGTGTTTTTCTGTAACTCTGGTGCAGAAGCGAACGAAGCAGCATTAAAACTGGCACGTAAAGTCGGTTTAGTCAGTGGTAATCCAAATAAAAATCATATTGTTGCATTTAAAAATGCATTCCACGGTCGAACTTTGTTTACCGTAACAGCAGGTGGACAACCTAAATATTCTCAAGATTTTGCACCTTTACCGGGTGGAATCGAGCATACGGCATTTAATGATTTAGATGCTGCTAAAGCTATTATTACTGAAAATACCTGTGCGGTGATCGTAGAACCGATCCAAGGTGAAGGTGGTGTGTTACCAGCCGACATCGAATTTTTGAAAGGCTTACGTGCGTTGTGCGATGAGAAAGGCGCTGTGCTGATTTTTGATGAAGTACAAACAGGCGTTGGTCGTACAGGCTCATTGTATGCCTATATGAATACTGGCGTAACTCCAGATATTTTAACGACGGCAAAAGCCTTAGGTGGTGGTTTCCCAATTGGTGCAATGATTACTACAGATCATTATGCCAACATGTATGCGGTGGGTGATCACGGTACGACTTATGGTGGTAATCCATTGGCTTGTGCAGTGGCTGGTGCGGTGTTTGAATTTATCAATACACCAGAAGTTTTAGACGGCGTTAAAGAACGTCATCAATATTTCATCGATGCTTTGAATAAAATCAATGCTGAATATGGTTTATTCAAAGAAATCCGCGGTCAAGGTCTATTAATTGGTTGCGTACTGAAAGATGAATATGCAGGCAAAGCAAAAAATATCGTGACCTTAGCGGGTGAAGAAGGCTTGTTGGCGTTGGTTGCAGGTACTGATGTCGTACGCTTTACTCCTTCACTCATTATTCCAATGGAAGATATTGACGAAGGTTTAAATCGTTTTGCTCGTGCCTTAGCACGCCTCTAAATCTTGTTGTGAGCATCTAACCATGATGATTGTTAGACATGCAGCGCATCGGGACTTAGATGATATTTATCGTTTAGCGCAAAGAGCAGGAGAGTCGGGCATTGGCTTGACCTCCCTACCAGAAAACAAAGAAATTTTAGCTGAACGTATTACACGTACGACTCACACTTTAGCGGGTTTAACCGAAAAGTGTGAGGCAAGTTATTTGTTTGTTTTAGAAGATACCAGTATTCACAAAATTGTGGGTGTGAGTGCGATTGAAGTTGCAGTTGGTTTAAAAGAACCATTTTACAACTTCCGTGTAGCAAAACAGGTGCATGCCTCTAAAGCCTTAAATGTGTATAAGACTTTAGATACTCTTTTTTTAAGTAATGATCATACTGGTTGCAGTGAACTCTGCACTTTGTTCCTTGATCCTGAATACCGCAAAAACCAAAATGGTAAATTTTTATCAAAAGTACGTTTTCTGTTTATTGCTGCCTTCCGTTCTTTTTTTGAAGAAAGATTGATTGCTGAAATGCGTGGTTTCTCGGATCAAAATGGACAATCACCATTTTGGGATTCGCTCGGTTATCTATTTTTCAATATGGATTTTGCAGCTGCGGATTATTTAAGTGGTGTAGGACAAAAAGCGTTTATTGCAGAACTCATGCCGAGATTTCCAGTCTACGTTGATTTGTTGACCTCAGAAGCGCGTGCTGTGATTGCTGAAGTACATCCACACACATTGCCTGCGGCAAAAGTGTTGATGTCAGAAGGGCTTAAATATCAAGGTTATGTGGATATTTTTGATGCAGGGCCAACACTGGAAGCCAATATCGCTGAACTACGTGCAGTCAAAGAGAGTCGTTTGCTCAACGTTAAAATCACTGAGCAAGTTGAAACGACAGAAACTCATTTTTTGGTTGCGAATGACCAATACCAAGATTATTGCGTGTTGTTGATCAATAACAAAATCACTGAAAGTGACACTTTGCAGATGACAGCAGCACAAGCACAAGCACTGAATATTGCTGAACACGATCAAGTACGTGTTTTAGCATTAGAAAAAATGGAGAAGAACTAATGTCACAAGGTGCATTATTAATTAATGGTGCTTGGATCCAAGGACAAGGAACCGCATTCAGTAAAACCAACCCGGTTAACAATCAGCAAATTTGGGCAGGTCATGAAGCCAGCCAAGCTGATGTTGAGCAGGCATGTCTTGCTGCTCGTCAGGCATTTCCTGCTTGGGCACGTATGCCTTTAGAAGATCGTATCGCAATTATTGAACGTTTTGCGAGTCTACTTGAGCAGAATAAAAATGAATTGGCTCAAGTGATTAGCCAAGAAACCAGTAAACCACTTTGGGAAACATTGACCGAAGTGCAATCGATGGTTGGCAAAGTCGCGATTTCAATTCGTGCTTATGATCAACGTACGGGTTTCAGTGAAACTAGGATGCCAGATGGTATTGCTTCACTACGTCATCGTCCACATGGTGTTTTGGCTGTATTTGGTCCATATAACTTCCCAGGCCATTTGCCAAATGGTCATATTGTTCCTGCATTGATTGCAGGTAATACCGTAGTGTTTAAACCAAGTGAACTCACCCCTTGGACTGCGGAAGAAACGGCAAAGTTATGGCAGCAAGCAGGTTTGCCGAATGGCGTATTGAATATCGTACAAGGTGGGCGTAGTACAGGTGAGGCACTTGCTGCGGCTGAACAAATTGATGGTTTGTTGTTCACAGGTAGTGCGAATACAGGTTATCACTTGCATAAGCAAATGGCGGGCACACCTGAAAAAATCCTTGCTTTGGAAATGGGTGGCAATAATGCCCTCATTATTGATGAAGCAAGCAATATTGATGCGGTCGTGAATTTAGCTATTCAATCCGCTTTTGTTTCGGCAGGACAACGTTGTACTTGTGCACGCCGAATCATTGTCAAGCAGGGTGCGAATGGTGATGCCTTCATTCAACGTTTTGTGGAAGTCGCGAAGAATCTAGTTGTTGGTGAGTGGAATGCTGAACCACAACCATTTATGGGTGGTGTGATTTCTTCTCGTGCTGCTGAACAAATGTTAGTAGCACAAACTAAACTGATTGCTTTAGGCGCAAAACCATTATTAGAAATGACACGTCCACAAGCAGACAGTTCATTGTTGACCGCAGGTATTTTAGATTTAACACAGGTCGATGGTATTCCTGATGATGAATACTTCGGTCCATTGACGACGATTTATCGCTACAACACTTTTGATGAAGCATTAAGCATCGCCAATAACACTCGCTTTGGTTTGGCGGTTGGTTTGGTTTCACCTGATCGCGATTTATTTGATCGTGTGTTAGTTGAAGCACGTGCGGGTATTGTGAATTGGAATAAACCATTGACTGGTGCTTCAAGTGCAGCACCATTTGGTGGAGTAGGCGCTTCTGGTAATCACCGAGCGAGTGCCTTTTATGCAGCAGATTATAGTGCTTGGCCAATGGCATCATTGGAAAGTGATAACGTGACGCTTCCTGCAAAATTATCACCGGGCATTGTGCTCTAAGACGGATCGCATCGGGACACATGGAGAATAAAATGTCTGGTTATGAAATCAATTTTGATGGTTTAGTTGGTCCTACGCATCATTATGCGGGCTTATCATTTGGTAATGTGGCTTCAACTAAAAACCGTAATAACGCATCAAATCCTAAGCTTGCTGCAAAACAAGGCTTGAAAAAAATGAAAGCCCTTGCAGACTTAGGGCTTAAACAAGGCGTGTTTGCACCACAAGAGCGTCCGCATGTGCCAACATTGCGTCGTTTAGGCTTTACAGGTAGTGATATTGATGTAATTGCTCAAGCCATGCGTACGGCACCTGCTTTATTATCATCATTGAGTTCAGCTTCATCGATGTGGACCGCGAACTCGTGTACGGTATCGCCATCGGCTGACAGTGCTGACGGGCGGATGCATTTTACTGCTGCAAACCTAAATAATAAGTTCCATCGATCAATTGAGCATCATACAACGACTCGTATTCTTCAAGCGATGTTCAAGAATGATGTCTATTTCGCGCATCACGAAGCATTGCCAGAAGCTGCTTTATTTGGCGATGAAGGTGCAGCCAATCATAATCGTCTAGGCGGTGCTTATGATCAGGCTGGCGTGCAAGTTTTTGTTTACGGTCAACAACAACTTGGTGGTACGGTTGCACCACAAAAATTCCCTGCACGTCAAACGCGTGAGGCGAGTGAAGCGATTGCGCGTTTACATCGTTTAGATGCAAAGCGTACTGTATTTATTCAGCAAAATCCTGACGTGATTGATCAAGGCGTATTTCATAATGATGTGATCGCCGTGAGTAACCAACAGGTGTTGTTCCATCACCAACATGCATTTTTAAATCAATCTGCAGCCTTAGATGAAATTCGTCACAAGATGGCTGAAATTGAGCAAGATTTTATTTCGATTGAAGTCCCTGAAAGTCGAGTGAAGGTTGAAGATGCAGTTTCAACTTATTTATTCAACAGTCAAATTTTAACCCGTGCTGATGGTGGCATGAGCATTGTTGTACCAGAAGAATCTCGTCAGAACTCAGCCGTTTGGAGTTACTTAAATGACATGATTCAAATGGGAACACCAATTGACGACATTAAAGTATTTGATCTGCGTGAAAGTATGCGCAATGGCGGCGGGCCTGCATGTTTAAGATTACGTGTTGCTGTAAATGAAGCTGAGCTGAATGCAGTCAATCCGAACTTGTTTATGAATGATGCTTTGTTCAAAACATTGAATCAGTGGGTGGATCAGCATTACCGTGATGAGTTAACGCAGGATGATTTGGCTGATCCAAGTCTATTGATTGAGAGCCGTACTGCGCTAGATGAACTTACCAAAATTTTAAATTTAGGCTCGGTTTATCACTTCCAAAGATAAAACAGCAAAGAAAGGCTTTTAAGGATGAAAGTACATGGTTGATCTACTCGCGTTGACTTTAGCGCAACAGACACCCGAGCAACTGCAGGGTGAAACAGTTGAGTTTACATGGCAATGGCTAGGTGAAGGGTTACTGCAATGTACACCTAAAACAGCGTATAGAAAAACCATGGTGCTTTCTGCTGGAATTCATGGTAATGAAACAGCACCGATTGAATTATTGTCTCACATCATTAATGACCTATTTGCTGAGCATTTAAAATTAGCGGTGCGTGTACTATTTGTTTTAGGTAATCCTGAAGCGATTCGTAAAGGTGTACGTTATCTTGAAAATGATGTGAATCGGATGTTCTGTGGTGCTTATCAGCATTTACGCCAAGATGCTGAAACTGAACGTGCAGCTCAATTGGAACAGCGAACAGCCCAATTTTTTGAGCAAAGTGGTGCTGAAGCACAGCGTTATCATTACGATTTACATACTGCTATTCGTGCTTCATTACTGCCTGTATTTGCATTATTTCCCTATCAAACACAGCCCTATGATGACTTCCTGATCCAAAGCTTAAATGCTGCGGATCTCGATGCTTTGGTCTATCACAATGCGGTTGGAAAAACCTTTACTCATTTTACTGCTGAACGCTTTCAGGCAGCGAGTAGTACCTTGGAGTTAGGCAAAGCTAAGCCTTTTGGTCAAAATGATTTAGCTGAATTTGCGAGTACAGATCAGGTTTTACGTGCGGTACTTTCAGAGCAGGCTTTGCCATGTAGACAGAAGCCAACTATTCGCCAATTTAAGGTGGTGGACTCAGTTCTAAAGCAGAGTGACGATTTCCAATTGCAATTAAGTGCTGATGCACCTAATTTCTCAACCTTTCAGAAAGGTGAGTTGATTGCAACTCAGCAAGCAGGCAATTATGTCGTGGATAATCAGCAAGTTTGGGTTTTATTTCCAAATCCAAATGTGAAGATTGGCTTGAGAGCTGGACTGGTTTTAAAGGAAATTAAATAGGATACATCGAACGGTTATATGAGATGTAAACAAGGAATGAACTGAAACGGAGTTTGAATATGGATGTTCAGTAGAAAACAAAAGATCGGAAAAAATATCCATTGGATATTCATTTTTATGAAGTGGAAAGCAAGGACAGGTTGTCATAAAAAGATAGTTGGAGTGATCGTGTATGAGTAACAATATGGAAGTGGGTAAGCCCCTAAAACGTGCCATGACGAAACGTCATTTGGTGATGATTTCATTAGGTGGTGCAATTGGAACGGGCTTATTTTTAGGCTCAGGTGATGTGATTTCACAGGCAGGTCCCGTTGGTGCGATTCTCTCTTACCTGCTTGGTGGTATCATTGCCTACATGGTCATGCTGTGTTTAGGTGAATTGGCAGTACAGATGCCAGTTTCGGGTTCATTTGGTGAATATGCCAGAACCTATATTGGGCCAGGCACGGGCTATATGATCACATGGTTGTATTGGTTGACGTGGACTGCAACATTAGGTACTGAATTCACAGCTGCTGCTTTACTCATGCAGGAGTGGTTTCCTTCCATATCCATGTGGACATGGACCTTATTATTTGCAGCACTGGTCTTTACGCTGAATGTGAGTTCCACTCGGTTATTTGCCGAGTCGGAATTTTGGCTATCTTTGGTTAAAGTTCTCACCATTATCTGTTTTATTGCATTGGGCCTAGCCGCTATTTTTGGCTTGATCTCCTATCATGGTCATGAGTCAGCACCGCTGTTTAGTAAATTGACCGAGCATGGTTGGTTCCCAAATGGTATTTACCCAATTTTTGCCACAATGCTGATCGTTAATTTTGCATTCTCTGGTACAGAACTGATTGGGGTTGCCGCAGGGGAAGCAGAAGACCCTGCTAAAACTGTACCGAAAGCAATTAATGCTGCAATTTGGCGTTTATTGATTTTCTTTGTTGGTACGATTGTGGTGATTTGTGCATTACTGCCTTATGAAATGGCAGGACTCAATGCAGAAGGCGTAAGTAATAGTCCATTTGTGACGGTATTTAATTACATCGGTATTCCATATGCAGAAGATATTATTCGTTTTGTGATTATTACTGCACTTTTATCGGCTGCCAACTCAGGCTTATTTGCTGCTTCTCGAATGATGTGGTCATTGTCAGCGCAGAATCAACTTCCTAAAGTGTTTGCTAAATTGACACGTTCAGGTACGCCAATTATTGCCATTATTGTCACGATGTTTGGTGCAATTCCTGGTTTATTATCTGAACAATTTGCGCCTGAAACCATTTTCAAAAATTTACTAGGTGTTGCTGCTTTTACCATGGTTGTGGTTTGGATCTCAATTTGTGTGAGCCAATTTAACTTCCGTAGACAATGGATCAAATCAGGTAAAACTGTCAAAGACCTTAAATTTGCTGCACCATTGTTCCCACTCACACCAATTCTAGGTGGAGTATTCTGTGTCATTACTTGTATTAGTATGGTGGCAGACCCTTCAATGCAAGTAGGTTTTGTCTGCTGTGTTTTATTTATGATTGCCTGCTATGTAAGCTACTATATGTTTTATAAAAACAAAGCTTAACTGTACAATTTAATATTTCATAAAAGACGAATCCTTACTCAGAATCTTTGAGTTGAGATTCGTCTTTTTTACTTTAGGAAATGATCATTTGGCTGTTTATAAAATATAAAAAACTTCAAATAGAGATGACAAAAAAAGAGCAAGTGCCGTAGTACTTGCTCTTTTCATTTGATTTAGGATATTTACTTATAGGTAAAATCGCTACTCATATTTTAGAAGAATCCAGCAGGTTTGGTTGAATAACTCACCAATAAATTTTTGGTTTGTTGATAGTGATCTAACATCATTCTGTGGTTTTCACGACCAACGCCTGATTTTTTATAACCACCAAATGCAGCATGGGCAGGATAGATGTGGTAACAGTTTGTCCAAACACGGCCTGCTTCAACTGCTCGACCAGCGCGGTATGAAGTATGTGCAGAACGAGCCCAAACCCCAGCACCTAAACCATAGATGGTGTCGTTTGCGATTTTGATGGCTTCATCAAAATCTTTGAAAGTTGTTACAGATAGAACTGGTCCAAAAATTTCTTCTTGGAAGATCTGCATCGCGTTGTGTCCTTTGAAGACAGTTGGTTCGATATAGAAACCTTCACCTACTTCTTGTCTAGCACCACCACCCGTAAGAAGTTCAGCACCTTCTTCTCGACCCGTGTTAATACAACGTAGGATTTTTTCCTGTTGTTCTTGTGAAGCTTGCGCACCAACCATTGTTTCAGTATCAAGTGGATGTCCAACTTTGATACGTTTCACACGCTCAATGGCTTTTTCTAAGAACTTATCCGCAATACTTTCTTGAACCAATGCACGAGATGGACAGGTACAAACTTCGCCTTGGTTGAGTGCGAACATTGCAAAGCCTTCAAGTGCTTTATCAAGAAAATCATCCTCTTGATCCATCACATCTTCAAAGAAGATATTTGGAGATTTTCCACCTAATTCTAAAGTCACTGGAATAATGTTTTCAGTGGCATATTGCATGATTAACTGCCCAACTTGGGTTGAACCTGTAAATGCAATTTTGGCAATACGAGGACTAGTGGCAAGTGGACGACCTACTTCGGCACCATAGCCATTCACAACGTTTAATACACCAGCAGGTAAAATATCTTGGATTAACTCTAAAACGAGTAGAATGCCTACAGGTGTTTGTTCTGCTGGTTTTAAGACAATACAGTTACCTGCGGCAAGTGCTGGAGCAAGCTTCCATGCTGCCATAAGGATTGGAAAGTTCCACGGAATAATTTGACCAACAACGCCTAAAGGCTCGTGGAAATGGTAAGCAATCGTATCTTCATCGATTTCTGAAATGCCACCTTCTTGTGCGCGAATACAGCCTGCAAAATAGCGGAAGTGGTCAATTGCCAATGGAATATCAGCAGCAAGTGTTTCTCGAACAGGTTTACCATTATCCCAAGTTTCTGCAACTGCAAGATATTCTAGATTCTGTTCTAGTCTATCTGCGATTTTAAGTAAAATATTTGAACGTACGGTTGGTGAACTTTTGTTCCACTCAGCTTTTGCTTTGTGTGCTGCATCTAATGCCAGTTCGATATCTTCAGCTGACGAACGCGGTATTTTTGTAAATACTTTGCCATCGACAGGAGAGACATTATCGAAGTATTCTCCTTTTATAGGTGCTACCCATTGACCGCCAATAAAGTTCTCATATTGAGCTTTGAATTGAACCTTTGAATCAGGTTGATTAGGATCGACATAACGCATATATATATTCCTTTGCTTATAATTGATCTGTTAAGCATCTACAGCTTTGGTATAAGGTACTTTTGTACGCTATTTGATTAGGATATAACTGGGAAGGTTGGAGAAAGGTTGGAAACCGTGGTCATTAGTAAGGGATACACAAATGTTTACAAAACGAGACCTATTACAACAACGAACATCAATTGATCAACTTAAGCGACACAATAGTTTGTCGCCGCAAAGTGCTGAAATGTTAGGACAAAGTATTGCCAGTTCTTGGCAACGCTCAGCATCTTCTGCTATTCCAAAGGAGCGCTTGGCAGCTCCTTTATTGGCACAACATAAGAAAGCAAAAACGACTTTAGATTTAGCATTAGAGGCTTGTTCAAATGATCTCAGTCATATTGCGGCACAGTCATCTATGGTCATCGCCGTTGGAGATGTTGGGAGTACAATTATTTGGACCGCATCGAGCACGCAGATGCAAAGCGCCGCTGAAAAGGTACATTTTATTGCAGGCGGTCAATGGGCAGAAGAAGAGGTTGGGACGAATGCCTTAGCGCTGTCTTTAAAGACTCAACAATCTAGTTGTGTGTTTTCAAATGAGCATTATATGGAGTCTGTACATGACTGGGTTTGTTATGCTGCACCAGTGATTGACCCATATTCCAAACAAGTGTTAGGTGTCGTGGATTTATCTACAACTTGGAAAAATCACAATACGCTCGGTGTATTGGCTGCTGAGCGTTGTGCATCTATTATTCAAACTGCTCTGATTGAACAGCAACGTCAGCGTTTATATATTCGCGCTTTCACTTCACCGCAGGTCATGTTTAATAATAAATCTTTAGTTCTAACACCACGCCAGATCGAAATATTGGCAATCTTGGCACTTTGTCCAAATGGCTTGAATCTGGAAAACTTGCATCAAGCTTTATATGGCGAACGTAAGGTGAGTGTTGGAACTTTGAAAGCTGAAATGTCGCAATTACGTGATATTTTAGGCGGAATGTTGGGTTCACGACCTTATCGTTTACTGGCAAATGTAGAGGCTGATTTCTTATATGTCGAGCAGGCACTCGATTCAGGTTACATTGCATCAGCACTACAATTGTATAAGGGTATTTTCCTATCAAAAACAGAAAGTCCTTTCCTGTGCGCATGGCGAGATTGTCTTGAATCACGTCTCAGTGATATGATTTTTAAAACCAAAGAAATTGATGTATTGCTAAAACATGTTGCTCATTTTCCTGAAGCAATTGACGCCGTTGAACGCTTAATTGAGTTGTTACCCTTAGACCATCCTGCACATCAATCTTTAAATAAATTTAGAGATATATCCTAGGGATAGTTTTTTAATTCCATATGTTTTCATGATTGATGTCATTGGAAAAGCTTGTAACCTGTTATGCGGCATGAAAATATCATGAGTCAACTTTTATGCTGATAACGTAATAACTGGCAAAATGTCAGTACTTTTTATGCTTAATTTTTTATTTGAAATAACGGTATAAAGCAGATGCTATCTTTTCATTTCTATGCTGAATATTAAGAAAAAAATAGCGAGAATGATTGGTGCAGTCTCGCTATTTTTACAGTGAATATGAACTACACTTAGTTTTCTAATGTGTTTTTATAGATTTTTCCATCTTTCATAATGATCTTGAAATTGGTTTCTGGATCAGCCACTAAATTGATATTATCCAATGGATTACCCTCTACCAAGATGAGATCTGCATACGCACCTTCAGATATCTCACCAAGTTTTCCATCCTGATAAGGATTTCTTTTGCCGCTTAAATAGAGCAGTTGAGCATTATCGTAGGTTGCCATTTTTAACACTTGGTATGGTGAGAACCATCTTGTCATTTTAGCCAGTTGTTTGCCTTGTTTTGCTGCTAAAGATGGGTCAAACAAGCAATCTGTACCCCAAGCCAATTTCACATGATATTTTTTTGCTAAATTATACGCATTATCTGTCCCTTGGGTCATTTCTAGCTGTTTTTTTCGATTGGCAGAGCCTTCAGGAAAAGGGATTGCTTCTTCATCATCTAGAAAAGGTTGTAGGCTCCACCAAACGCCTTTTTCTGCCATTAATTTTGCTGTTTTATCATCGAGTAATTGACCATGTTCGATAGATTTTACCCCTGCATCAATTGCCGTTTTCACTGCATGGGGAGTGTAAGCATGCACTGTTACATAAGTTCCCCAATTAGCTGCTGCATCGACAGCGGCTTTAAACTCTACTTCAGTATACTGAGATACATCGAGTGGGTCATAGTTGGAAGCAACGCCTCCACCTGCCATGAGTTTGAGCTGGGTTGCACCTTGTCGTAGTTGCTCTCTAGAACGAATTAAGACTTGATCTGCGCCATCTGCAATCGCTGCCATACCATTCCGTTCTTGATAAGACAGTTCTCCAATTTTGCGAGGAACATCGGTTGGGAAACCAAAATCACCATGACCGCCCGTTTGGGAAATAAAAGCACCACTTGCGAAGACTCTTGGCCCATTGACTAAATTGTTATCTATCGCTTTTGCCAAAGAAAGCGCACCGCCGCCCAAATCACGAACAGTCGTGAAACCTCTTAATAATTGTTTCTCGGCTGATTTTGCTGCGAATAAATTGATAAATGCAAAATCAGAGAGTAATGCTTGTTGTTGAGGAATACTGTCGAACATCAGGTGTGCATGGTTATCAATTAAGCCAGGGATTAAGTATTTGCCTTTGGCATCTATGATTTTGGTCAGTCCACTGCGATTTGTCATGATGGCATCAGCGCTAATTTTTTTGATTAAATTACCTTCGATGAGTACATTGCCCTTTATAATTTTATTATCTTTACCATTAAATATATTAACGTTATTTAATAACACCACCGTTTTGGCGTCTTGTGCAAAAGTAGTACTGCTACTCATCAGGGCAAGAAACATGAGTGCAGCGATTTTTTTTAGGTCATTGAATTTATCAAAAATTACTATTCTATTCATTTGATTCTACTGTTTTTAATGATTAGTGATATCACCTTAGCATACTGCTTGTTGTGAATAAATAGTGTGCAGATAATTGATATTGTTGGAGTCAAATCACTTAATTATGAGGCTCTAAAAGTATGGCTAAGCGTTATTAGATAGCAATTATAGTACTTACATTTGAGTGTTTGCGTTTAGAGCACAAGTATTTTTCTAAATGTGTATTTTTCAATAGCATCAAGACCTATTTCAAAACTAGACATTCTCATATTCAGTCTAGCGAGAGAAACTAAAAGCAGTGAATTTTTGTTTATGTGTGCAGCATTTTTACGTATTGGATTAAACGTTTGAGAGCGATGAGATTAAGTTTGCAAGTCAACTAAACTTTGTGAATAAAAGCGATGTAAATATCTAATGGTTAAAATATTGGTGGGGCTGGTTAAAAAAAAGGGAATACCTTTTCAGGGATATTCCCAAAATCAAGTAAGCCGACGGTCGGAGAGATTCGGCTTACTTTTCGGGGAAAGCTTGAATAATTACAATGCTGCTTTAAAAATTTCAACAACTTGAGCATGTGTTGCTTTACGAGGGTTGGTCAGCATACATGCATCTTTTTGAGCATTCTCTGCCATAATTGCAAGGTCTTCAGTTTTCACACCAAGTTCAGTTAAACCAGATGGAATGCTGATAGATGATGAAAGTTCACGAATCGCATTAATTGCTGCATATGCTGCTTCAGTCTCGGTGAGTCCATCTGTGTTGACACCCATAAGCACCGCAATTTTTGCATAACGGTCTTGGCAAGCAATTAAATTGAATTCACAAACATGAGGCAGGAGTACAGCATTACATACGCCATGCGGTAGGTTGTAGAATCCGCCTAATTGGTGAGCCATGGCATGTACATAGCCTAGAGATGCATTATTGAATGCCATACCTGCAAGGTATTGTGCATAGCTCATCGCATCGCGTGCTTCAATATTTTCACCATTTGCGACAGCAGGGCGTAACCATTGACTAATCATGGTAATCGCTTTTTCTGCACAGGCATCAGTAATCGGGTTTGCCGCAGTCGATACATAAGCTTCAACAGCATGTGTAAGTGCATCCATTCCTGTTGCAGCGGTTAAACCAGCAGGTTTGGCCACCATCAGTTTAGGGTCATCAATTGCGATGAGCGGAGTACAACGCCAGTCTACAATTGCCATTTTCACATGCGTATCTGTATTGGTAATAATACAGAAACGAGTCATTTCTGATGCAGTACCCGCAGTGGTATTAATCGCAATAAGTGGGGTCATTGGTACTGTACTTTTATCAATACCTTCATAGTCACGGATATGACCACCACCTGCTGTAACAAGCCCAATCCCTTTTGCACAATCGTGTGAGGAACCACCACCTAAAGAGACAATAAAATCACAGCTATTGTCGTTATAGGCTTCTACACCATTATGTACATTGATGTCAGTGGGGTTGGGTTCTGCGCCTGGGAAAATGTGGCTGTCAACGCCTGCATCTTTTAAAAATTGTGCGATTGTGTCTGCGACACCAAATTTAAATAAGCCTTGATCAGTTACGATCAGTGCTTTTTTTGCACCAAGATTCTGTGCTTTCGCACCGATTTCTTTTGCACAGCCTGGTCCAAAGAGAGATACACAAGGGATGTAAAAACCGTTAGTTTGATCTGCAATATTTTTAAAAGCCATGGAGCGATTCCTTCTTCCATATTCCATTGTTTGTTATTCAGTGATCTCATCACTGTAGGCTCAGTATGCAAGGCTTAAAAATTTTTCCTACCTACCAAAAACCTACCAAGAAATGTCCCAGACTGTTTAAATGAAATAATATAAATTTTTATCTCAGCGCAATCGATGCATATTAGAAAATTAAATATCTGTATTTTTACTGAATATTGATGTTGTTAAATAATTGTTTTTTAATGTAATAAAGAGTAAATCTCACATTTTATTCACGGTTTTATCTCTATAAATTGTTTAGTTAATTTTGATAAAATCAAGAGGATAAAATGAAAGCTAAAACTTTATTGGGCATGACAATATTGTCTGCTGCAATGACTGCTGTTGTAATACCAATGCAAGCAAATGCTGAAAAACCCTCTGCTGTTGATAAAATTGATGTGAATCAATATGCTGGAAAATGGTACGAGATCGCTCATTTGCCAATGTATTTTCAACGACACTGTCTAAGTGATACGACTGCTGTGTATACACTTAATCCTGATAAAACCATTGGGGTTTTAAATAGCTGTAGAACTAAAACAGGGCAAATGGATAGTTCACAAGGTGTGGCTTATCCTGCTAATAGTGGGAATAGTAAATTGAAAGTTAGTTTCTTACCTAAAGGTTTACGTTGGCTGCCATTTACGAAAGGCGATTATTGGGTTTTACGCGTAGATCCTGAATATAAAGTTGCATTGGTAGGTGGGCCATCGACGAAATATTTATGGCTTCTTTCTAAGACACCAACAATTGATGACGCTACTTATAATTCATACCTTGAAACAGCTAAACAACAAGGTTACGACTTATCCAAGCTCATCAAAACTCCTCATCGGACACCATAATCTTTTGACATTTAATCAGGTATCTCAGTTTGATACCTGATTTTTACTATTAGTTTTAGCTTGTGATTTACATTTTTTAGAGCAATATTGAACTTCATTCCAACATCTTTCCCATTTTTTACGCCAAGAAAATGTGAGGTGGCAATTTAGACAAACTTTCTCGGGTAAATGTATTTTTTTATGCATTTTTAGAGTTCTTCGATTTGATTTTGAAGATGGGAGGCACGTTTTAAAATACGATTTTGTTCAGATAATTCTAATTTATCCCATTGCTTATACATCATTGTCATCCGCGGATTTGAACTAAAAAAGACTCGATTTCGATGTAGAAAGTCCCAATATAAACTGTTGAATGGGCAACTATCATGATCAGTTTTGGTTTTTACATTGTAATGGCAGTGTTGACAGTAATTAGACATTTTATGAATGTAATTACCTGATGCTGCATAAGGTTTACTTGCAACAAGACCAGCATCTGCAAATAAAACCATTCCATGAGTATTTGGAAGTTGTACCCATTCAAATGCATCAGCATAGACACTCAAATACCATTCATTGACTTGCTTGGGTGAGATGCCATTCAATAATGTGAAATTACCAATCACCATCAAGCGTTGAATATGGTGAGCATAAGCATTTTCCAAAGAGTTTCTTAAACATTCATGCATACATTGCATTTTTGTTTCTGCAGTCCAAAAATAGCTGGGCAAGTCTCTTTCAGCATTTAATTTATTGAGATCACGATAATTCGGCATGCACAGCCAATAAACGCCGCGAATAAATTCACGCCAACCTAGTATTTGTCGAATAAAACCCTCAGCAGCGTTCAACGGAATTTGGTTATTGTAATAAGCTGATTCAGCAGCATCACAAACTTCTTTGGGTGACAGTAATCCACAGTTTAGGTAGGGAGAAAGGAGGCTATGGAACATATAATCTTGTTGGTTGACCATAGCATCTTGATATTGACCAAAATGGAATAATTGATGTTGGATAAAATGGTCAAGGGCTTGAAGAGCTTGTTGGCGTGTAGTTGCCCAGTTGAAATGATCAATTTGACCAATATGATCTTGAAACTCTGCTTTAACTAAAGCGATCACATCTAAATCAATCTGGTCACGAGTAAAATATAAAGCAGGAGAGATAGTGGGCGTTCCATTCCACTTTTGACGATTATCACTATCAAAATTCCATTTTCCTCCAATTGGTTTATCCGCTTGCATCAAATAGCCTGTTTGCTGTCTTAACTTTCGGTAGAAAAACTCCATCCGTAGGACTTTGGTAGTTGAACTCCATTGTTTAAAAGCTTGAATCGAAGAGAAAAAACGATCGTCTATAAGGATTTGTACGGGAATGTTGAGTTCTTTTTCCCAACTATTTTCGATTTGATATTGTAAGCGGTATTCTCCACATTCGGTTATGACTAAACCTTTTGCATCTTGTTTATCTAATTGAGATTTAAGAAATTGAAGAAAATTGTTTGTTATTTTTGAACGGTCAAAAACTTGATAACGAACAGTCCATCCTTGTTGTTTAAGATGTTTGGCGAAATGCCGCATTGCACTAAAAATGAGTGCAATTTTCTGAGGATGATGTTTTACGTAGGTGGTTTCTTCAACCAGTTCTGCCATTAAAATCACATCTTCATGCTTATCAAGTCGTTTTAATGTAGCGATTTCTTCAGAAAGTTGATCACCTAAAATTAAACCATAGCGCATAAGCTTTCACGCTTAAAAATTTGAATATAGTTTTTCGGTTGTAAAGTTCTTGTGAATACTGCAATTCTTTTTAATTGTATTGGATTGAGAGCTTTTAAATTAAGCAATATGGGCATTTAAATCAACAGCTAAACTTGAATATAGACTATGAAATATTCTCAGTGAAATAAACAGGTGACATCAAACGTGCATCTAATTTTTGACCGCAACAATTACAGCTCAGCGTTGGTTGAATGACATTGCCACAGCTTTTGTGTAAGTAGCGAAGTTCTGGGAATTGTTTATCTTCATTCTGCCATAAATTCCCCCAAACACTCATTGAAACAATAATGGGATAAAGCGCTAACCCTTTTTCTGTCAGTTTGTATTCATAGCGTTTGGGAGCTTCGTGGTAAAGCACTTTTTCAAAAATCTTGTTTTCAACCAAGCGGTTAATACGCTCAGTAAGCAAGTGTCGCGTGATACCCAACTGTTTTTGGAAGTCATCAAAACGTCGTGTTGCCATAAAAGCATTACGAATAATTAACAAGGTCCAACGATCACCAAAAATGGATAATGTCCTTGCAATTGGACAGTTCATTTCGCCGAGTTCATGCCATTTCATTGCTTACACCATCGGTTTGTCTTTAGAGGAAGCAAGCTGTCATTTTAGGACAACTTTAGCCACCATCACATCTACTTTATTGACAAGCTATTTTAGCATAGTTATTTTGTTCGCATAAGTTCCTTTTTGGAACTTACTATTTTAAGATGAATTCTTGAGGTGAGTTATGTCTATGTCAGTGTTGAAAGAAAAATCAAAGCAAAAAACACCTGCATCATTCCCAGTACGTCGTATGGATTATGAGTTTCAGGATATGCCCAAGTATTGGTGTAATAATGAGCCAGCGTTTACCCATTATTTCACGGGTTTGTCTACATTGTTTCCAGAAGGAGAGTCTTATTTTGTGCGATCAGTTCGTGCCTTACGAGATCGAATTAAAAATAATGAACAGTTAGATCGTGATATTGGTGCATTTATTGGTCAGGAAGCCATGCATTCCAAAGAACATCATGCATTTCATCGAAGTGCGCAGCAGTATGGTTTAGATCCTGAATCATTAGAAAAAACCACAGGGATTATTCTGAAAGCGATTGAGCGAACCTTTCCCAAAAAATGGAATTTATTGGTTACCGTAGGTTTGGAGCATTACACCGCCGTTCTTGTGGTGGAAATGATGAAAGATGTGAATGAACTCATGACCGATGAAACCATCCGTAATTTATGGTTATGGCACAGCGTTGAGGAAACAGAACATAAAGCAGTTGCCTATGATATGTATGAATATTTATATGGCAAAGGATTGGCTGCTTATATTCCGCGAGTTGCTATTTTTACCTTTAGTTTAGCCATGATTACCGTCATGTCGACGGCATATCAAGTGGTGCTTTTGAAGCGTGATCAACAATTATTAAACTTAAAATCATGGCTTAAATTTGCACAACATGGCAGAGAAAAATATAAAGTTTTCATTCCTAAATTTTTAGATTATTACCGTTTTAATTTTCATCCCAATGACAGCGATGAGTCTGAAATCGTCGCAAAAACCAAAGTAAAAATTGGATTATCCCAAGTCGAAAATCATTTACCTGCTTAACTTTGAGGAATAAACCATGCAATCACAAGCATCAAAAGCAAGTTGGGCGATGATTCCTCGACAAGTGAAATTTGAATGGAATGATTCACCCTTACATTGGATTCCACAAGATCCATTAGCCAGTCATGGTGTTAATCATTTTAGTTTTACCTTGGTTCGTGGCGAGTATTTTTTCTGCCGCATGTTCAATAAAGCATTGCCATTGATTGAAGATGAAAAACTAAGAGAAGATACGAAAATTTTTATCCGACAAGAAGCCATTCATTCTCAAGCACATAAAAGCTCAATTGACGCATATTTAGTTCGTTATGGCGTTGATGTAGAACAGCAATATAAACGTGTCGTCAATCTGTTTGATCATGTATTAGCGGACAAACCTTTAGGGTTTAAGTTACCGAAATCATGGCAAAGACCTTGGCTGAATGCACGTGTTGGGCTTGTGGCTGCTGCAGAACATTTTACCTCCGCAATTGGTGAATATGTTTTGACTCGTTCCGAATGGGAAGCTCGTGGGAGTGATCCTGTGGTCAGTGATTTATTCACTTGGCATAGCGCCGAAGAAGTTGAACATCGCACGGTGGCTTACGATGTTTATCAGCACATTTCTGGAAATTATCTATTGCGTATTGCGGTGATGGCAGTGACAGCACCTATTTTTACTTACCTGATGGCAGCGGGTACGGTTCAGCTTGCACAAGATGATCCATTGATTCCGAAGCAGCAAAAAAGCTTATGGCGACCTGCGTTTTGGAAGGCTTGGCATCGTTCGGATTTAAATGGTTATATGCCCGGTCCTGTATGGTTTTTTACCACCAGTTTACGGTTCTTTAAACCCAATTATCATCCGTTCTACGAAGCTTCAACCGAGCTTGCGCAAAGCTATTTGGCTCAATCTGCGGGTGTACTTGCTCATCAGCAAAAAGCAGAGACTTTGACACAGGTGCAGTCATGAATCATTTTGAAAAAACCAAGCATTATGTGCTTTCAGGCAATATCTGTTTAGCTGCTTATCATTGGGGGCGTTTAGATGCGGATCGAGAAACAATCGTATTGGTACATGGTTATCCTGACGCTGCCGATGTCTGGCAGTTGGTTGCCGAACGTTTAGCCGTTGATTTCAATGTGGTTGCTTATGATGTAAGAGGCACAGGATTATCTGATATTCCTGAAACCACGCAAGGCTATGCATTTGATTATTTAGTACAAGACTTATCCCAAGTCATTCAAGCAATGAGTCCAGATCAAGCTGTTCATTTAGTTGGTCATGATTGGGGTGCTTTACAAGCTTGGGAAGCCGTATTAGGGGATCGTTTAAAGCCTCAAATTGCGTCTTATACCGCATTAGCACCGAGTGCGGATCATGTGGGTTGGTGGTTTCAGCGTCAATTGGCTCGACGAAATTTTCAAGGCTATTTTAATGTCGCTAAGCGCATAACCGCATCTGGCTATATGGCGATGTTTCAGATGCCGATATTGCCAGAACTGACATGGCATTTAGGCTTAGATAAATTGTGGTCAACGCTTGTGGGTTATTTAGAAAATACCACAGTCGAAGCAAGCCCAACACAACTGAGAAATGCAAAGAGCGGTTTGGGGCTATATCGTCAGAATTTAGTAAAACCACTTTTAAATCCTTCACGTCGTCGTACCACCATTCCTGTGCAGATGTTGTTGATGAATCAAGATCCGTTTGTACCCTTATCGTTGAGTCAAGGGATGCAGGAGTGGGTTGAGGATATTCGCTATGCCAAAGTGAGCGCAGGGCATTGGGGAATTCTAAGTCAACCACAGCCGATTGCAGAAAAGATTCAGCAATTTGTGCAATCCATTTCACAGCGTAGATCAAAGCAAATTGCTTAAACACTTTATTTCACATAGAAAATGAGATCAAACAGATGAAAACTCCAAATCAAATGACGGGTTTAGAAATCATGCAGGCATTTCAACAAGGTTTAGTGCCGCCACCAGGAATTGCTAAAACAATGGGTATGGAGGGTGTTGCTGAAGTTGAATATGGGCGGATTGTATTTATTGCGATTGCAGATGAACGACATACCAATCCTTTAGGGGGCGTACATGGTGGTTTTGCTGCAACAGTATTGGATTCGGTGACGGGTTGTGCAACGCATACTGTGCTAGCAGCAGGTGAGGGTTATGGTACGACGGATTTAGCCATCAAAATGTGCCGTCCAATGCCATTTAATAAAAAACTCATTGCTGAAGGAAAAGTGATTAATGTTGGACGCAATTTGGTGATTTCTGAAGGTTATCTGCGTGATGAGGAAGGAAAATTATATGCCCATGCCACAGCAACCAATATGGTGATCCGTACTTAATCAATGTATTAGGCAGTATGTAGGTTCTGAATCGAAACTAAAATAAATTGTTGGAGATGAAAGATGCAAACCAATTTTTACGCTCGTCATTTCAATAAAGTAATGACTTTAATGGGATTGGGTTTTATTTCTTTTTTTGGTATTGCTTTATTCGCCATACTATTTGGTTGGACTGATCATTTATTAAAAAATGAGGTCGGAAGACTGATTTTACGTTTAATTCGATGGGGCGGTGTAGAACCACATGCTGAACACTATGAAGCCATGATCTCGATTATTTATGTTGTTTGGGGATGGTTTCTACTCAAGATTGCCAAGTTTCCTGAGAAAAATATCGCATTCTTGGATTTTACCGCAATCGCAAATATTGGTCATTTCGGATTAATGACAGCAATGGCATTGGTCATGCCGAATGAAAAAATACATCTATTGGGCGATTTGCTTTTAGGTTGGAGCATATTGGTGTTATTTATCGTATTTTGGCTTCCGACTCGCCGAAGTATTTTGCAAGAAACACAATAATTGACAGGAAAAAAGAATGAAAAATTCAGTTGTTTTACATCAGTGGGAAATTTCACCGTTCTGCCAAAAAGTTGCTCGAATGTTGAAGTTCAAAGGCATTGCCTATGAAACCGTCAATTATAATGGGGTTCTAGGTGCGAAAGTGCCGATGTTGAGCAAAGTCGGTAAAGTACCTGTATTGGATATTAATGGTCAACGGATTCAAGACAGTACGCGTATCGCTCGTTATTTGGATGAGACTTATCCTGAATTACCTCGTTTATATCCAGTAGATCCTTTGCAAAAAGCCTATGTTGAACTTTGGGAAGATTGGGCGGATGAGCTGCTATATTTTTATGAAATTCATTTCCGCGTGAGTGATGCTGAAGCATTCAATCATGCTGTGGCAATGAGTGCTGAAGGTCGTCCTAAGCATGAAGTTATTTTGATGAAACCGTTACTAAAATCAGCGCTGAGTTTGCAACTAAAAATGCAAGGTACAGGACGTATGGCAAAAGCAGATATTGAAGCTGAGTTTATACGACATTTAGAACGCATCGAATTGGTTTTAAGCAATACAGGTTGGCTCGTTGGGGATGTGCAAACACTAGCTGATATTGCAGTTGGTTCACAGCTTTTGGAAATTGTGCGGACGAGTAAAGTATGGGGTGCTAAAATTAAGAGCTATTCACATATTGCACAATGGATTGTCCAATTATGAGTGTGCCAAGTAACAGCTTAAAACTAACCAATCCGACACCATGTGCAGTGGTGATTGGTGTAGGCGCTCAGCAAGGCATTGGTGCGGCAGTGGCACGACGTTTCGCACAAGCAGGTTTAAAAGTCTATGTGGTCGGGCGTACTTTGCAAAAAGTTGAAGATGTCGCTGCTGAAATTCGATTACATGGTGGAACGGCAATCGCGAAATCTTTAGATGCGGAAGACCCTGTCCAAATTCAGATTTTGTTTGACTCGATCAATCATTCAGATGAACAGATTGCAGCAGTGATTCATAATGTCGGTGGTAATGTTCCTTCAATTTTCCTAAAAACGTCGCTTCAGTTTTTTACGCAAATGTGGCGTTCTACTTTTTTATCTGCCTATTGGGTATCGCAAAGTAGCCTAAAGATTTTTGAACAGCAACAAAAGGGCACGTTGATCTTTACTGGAGCAAGTGCCTCAATGCGAGGAAAACCATTTTTCGCAGCTTTTACCATGGGGAAGTCAGCATTAAGATCATATGCTTTGAATCTTGCACAATGCTATAAATCGCAAAATATTCATGTGGCGCATGTGGTGGTTGATGGCATGGTCGATGGTGATCGTGTCAATAAGGCTTTATTTGGCTTAGGGCGTTTGGCTCGGTTGACGCGTGGAACGGGTGGTTTAAATATCGAAGCAATTGCTGAAAATTATTGGATGCTGTTTCAACAAAGTAGTGATTTGTGGACACATGAATTGGATCTACGTCCGTATCAGGAGCGATTCTAAGATGAAAAAAATATTCACACGATTGTTTCAACGGCAGTCAAAACAGCAAGCTTGTTTTGTCCTAATAGGTGATGACATCCATTCACTTAGCCAAGTTTGTATCGAACAGCAGAAGCATAAAGCAATACATGTTTATCAGGTCTTACATGATGCCAAGCAAAAATCGGTAAAGATTGAATCTCAAAATTCTGAATTGACGTTTGTCTCTTTGAACTTAATCAATCAGGCGGCTTTAAAAGATTTGATGCAGCATATTCGATGGCAAGCACATCAGATTGAACTATGTATATTTCAGCCTAGCTTTCATCCATATCCTCAAAAAGAAACTGACTTCACTCAACAGATTGAACAGCAGTGGCAAAATACGGGACTAAGTGCCGTCAGTGTTTCACAAATCATGATCAAGCAGATGCTTCGTCAGCAAGGTGGGACATTGATTTTTCTTGGAGGGCAACCGACGATGGCAGCACATGTCGATCTTCTGAGTCAAAGCATGTTTGCAGGTGTTCGAGCATTATCACAATCGTTGGCGAGAGAGTTTCATCCGAAAGGGATTCATATTGCGTACTGTATGCTGCCTGATTGGGATAGCCAAAATAAGGCATTGATGACATCAGTTCAAAATCTTTGTTGGCATATTCATCAACAACCTGAGTCGACTTGGAGTCAGGAACTTAGTATTAATATTTAGTCCATGTTGCAGGTGATGATAAATGAAAAGCAGCCAGTTTCTATGTGAGTTACATTAATCATCTAATTTTTTTGGCATAGCTATTGCCTGATGCTGATTGAAAAATATCTATGTCCACACTCTAGAAATATATAGAAAGTATTTTTCGTCTGATTCGTTCCTGAAACATATTTCACGATATTTTTTGTGTTTTTGGAGTGAAATCTTTTGCTTATCGCTATATTTTTGAGAATATATCGTTAAGTATGAAGTATATTTTATCGTTCTGATTTCAATAAAATTAGAATCTTTAAAATGCGATCTTTGCAAAAGGGGAAAAGGCTTCATAATTTGGGTTGCACTAGATTGAGCTGTTTTTTTAATTTCTGTAGCAAACTGGTATGAACTCACATTAGGTGAAATGGAATTTCATCATGCTGCGAGATTTTATTTTGATTCATAACACCATTAAGAATAGCAAAGCCCTAATCTCTGTTATTTTTAGCATATTTTTATCTTTCAATATGTTTTTAAAAATATATCGATTTATGAGGAAAAGTGGCATGTCGATCAATATGAAAGTGATCCGTGTTTTATGTTCTATCTTTGGTTGTAGCGTATTTTCTAGTAGCAATGTTTTTGCGAATGAGTCTGTAACGGTCTATGCCGCAGCAAGTTTGACCAATGCGGTGAATGAATTAGATGCAATCTACGAACAAAAAAATAAAGTTAAAGTAAAGACTTCGTATGCGGGTTCTTCAATGCTAGCTAAGCAGATTGAAGCAGGTGCACCAGCTGATGTATTTATTTCAGCCGATGTGCAATGGATGGATTATTTACAGAATAAGCAGCTTGTTTCAGCAAGTGATCGCGTGAATTTACTGGGTAATCATCTAGTAGTGATTACCCCGAAAGACCGCCCAATTAAATTAAAAATGGATAAAAACGTTGATCCGAATAAAGTGATTCAAGGTAAACTCTGTACGGGCGATACCAAAAGTGTGCCCGTGGGTAAGTATGCAAAGCAAGCGCTTACATCATTAGGATGGTGGGATAAACTTGAGTCACGTTTGGTGGAAACAGAAGATGTGCGAGCTGCTTTGAATTTTGTAGCGCGTGGTGAATGTCAGGTGGGTATTGTGTATGCAACCGATGCTGCAATTAGTAAAGATGTGGTCGTCGCAGGTATATTCCCTGAGAATACGCATTCACCGATTATTTATCCGTTGGGCCTCGTCAAGAAGAATGCTGAGTCGATGAAATTCTATAAATTTTTACAAAGTAGTCAGGCAAAGACAGTATTTAAAAAATATGGTTTTAGCGTACTCAAGTAACTGAATCATCATGCTGACTCCTGAAGAACTCGATGTACTTAAGCTGTCATGTAAAGTGGCAGCAACCTGTCTTATCTTTAGTTTGATTCCTGCTATTTTGATTGCTTGGGTTTTGGCTCGAAAAGAGTTCTGGGGAAAATCTCTGTTTGAAACGGTGGTGTTTTTACCTTTGGTTTTACCTCCCGTCGTACCAGGTTATTTGCTATTGCAGTTATTTGGCAATCGAGGACTTTTGGGGCAATACCTTGCACCCTTGGGTCTAGAGTTTGCTTTTAATTGGAAAGGGGCTGTGTTGTCTTCTGCGGTGATGGGCTTTCCCTTATTGGTACAATCCATTCGACTCTCCATTGAACTGGTCGACCAGCGTTTAGAAATGGCTGCAAAAACCTTAGGTGCATCTTCCTTCGGGGCATTTATGCAGGTGACATTACCTCTTGCCAGTAGTGGTATTTTGGTGGGGAGCATTTTATGTTTTTGCCGAAGCTTGGGTGAGTTTGGTGCAACCATTACTTTTGTCGGCAATATTGCCAGTGAAACACGGACACTGCCTTTAGCGATGTATAGTCTGATGCAGCAGCCTGATACTGAAGCAGCAGTATGGCGATTGATTATCTTGTCTTTGTCTGTGGCGTTTTTTGCGTTGTGGTTTGCGCAATGGTTCAATCGTTATCAAAAAAATAAGTGTGGGCATTAACGATGATTGATTGTTATATCCAGCTCAAACAAGGGCAATTTGATCTTGATCAACGCTTTCAGTCTGATCAGTCCGTGATTGGTTTATTTGGAGCTTCTGGTTCAGGCAAAACTACGATCTTACATAGCATTGCAGGTTTAGTTACGCCGCAAGCAGGTTGGATCAAAATTAAAAATCAAACATGGTTTGATCAGGCACAGAAAATTAATCTGAGTACACAACAACGTCGTATTGGTCTTGTCTTTCAGGATGCGCAGTTATTCCCGCATAAAAACGTCAAGCAGAATCTATTGTTTGGATTTAAGCATATTCAACCGCAACAACGTCAGTTTGAAGCGGACTATATTATTGAGTTACTCAAGTTAGAACATCTGATTGAGCGAATGCCCATCAAGCTATCTGGCGGGGAAAAACAGCGTGTCGCATTGGGACGAGCACTGCTGTATTCGCCACAATTGTTGTTATTAGATGAGCCACTTTCTGCATTGGATGCAGCACATAAAGCAGAGATCATTCCTTTTTTTCAAAGAGTCAAACAGGAATTAGGCATTCCAATGTTATATGTCAGCCATGATAAATCTGAGATTGAGCAGCTCACCCATGAGATCTGGTATTTATAAATAGCGCTGTAATAAAGCCAGAAATTTCTGTACTTCCTCATCATTGACATGATCAACATCTTTTAATACATGCTCTTTCAAGTGCAATTCCATCAGTTGATTCATTAAACCATTGACTGCGCCTTTGACCGCAGCAACTTGCTGTAATACGTCTATACATGAACTTTCAGGATTTAATAAGGACTTTTCTACCGCCGTCATTTGTCCTTGAATCCGTTTCACGCGATTTAAGATTTTCTTGTCATGGTGTAGATGAGACATACTTTTTTTCCAAAAAAATATATACTAGGGGGGAGTATATTTTAAAGCTAAAACAAATGCAGCATACTAACCTAGAACGCCGTCATTCTCATCAGTTTGATCAAGGAAATCCTTTAGCACAAAAAAGAATTCTCATCGCTACAATCTTGACCGCGATCATGATGGTGTTTGAAATCTTAGGGGGATGGTTGTTTAACTCAATGGCATTGCTCGCTGATGGTTGGCATATGAGTTCGCATATGCTGGCTTTAGGTCTAGCTTATTTTGCTTATCGAATGGCACGTCATTATGCCGATGACCCACGCTTTAGTTTTGGGACATGGAAAATAGAAATACTCGCAGGGTATAGCAGCGCGATTTTGCTGATGGTCGTTGCTTTATTGATGGGGATTCAGTCCATCGAACGACTATTTAATCCTGTCACGATTCATTTCAATGAAGCCATTCCGATTGCAATCATTGGGCTGATCGTCAACCTGATTTGTGCATGGTTGTTACATGAGGGTGGGCATGAACACCATCATCACCATTCATATGAGCACCATCACGACGATCATCATCACCCACATGATCACCATCATCATGATTTAAATCAAAAAGCCGCATTTCTACATGTGGTTGCGGATGCAGTGACTTCCGTGCTTGCGATTATTGCTTTATTTGCTGCGAAATATTTTAGCTGGAATTTTTTAGATGCCTTGCTTGGAATTATTGGCGCATTATTGGTTGCGAAATGGTCTTGGGGACTTATGCAAGAAACAGGAACAACATTAATCGATGCTGAAATGGGGCATCCTGTGGTGCAAGAAATTAAAGAGGTGATTGCTGAATTTCCACAAGTTGAGATTACAGATTTACATGTTTGGAAGGTTGGAAGAGGCAAATTTTCTTGTATTCTTGGATTAGAAACAACGATGTCTGATCTTAATCCTGATCAAGTCAAAGCTGCATTGGCAATTCATGAGGAAATTGTGCATGCATCGGTGGAAATTCATCATATTCAATAGATTGGAATGACTAGAGTTGATTTATGCATCAACTCTAGTGAGGATTTTTATACAAATAGGTATAGAACTAAACCACAAAGTGCAGAAGCGAAAATCACATAGAGCACATTTATTTGGAATTTAAACAGCGCAATCATTGCAGCAATTGTGATGATTGCCGCTTCATAATTAAAAGCGTGATCGAAACCCTGTGGCCATAACACATGATAACTAAAGAACAGTGCCAGATTGAGAATAACCCCCACGACAGCAGCGGTAATTGCCGTAAGTGGTGCAGTAAATTTAAGTTCATTATGAGTGGATTCAATAATCGGAGCACCTGCGAGAATGAACACAAAGGAAAATAAAAAAGTAAACCATGTAACAATGACAGCACCGAGTGCACCCGCCAAGAACAGATGATCTGCACCTAATAAGGCATGGTTAAAGCCCCCTAAAAACCCAACGAATGCAACCACCATAATCAGTGGGCCTGGGGTACTTTCACCCAATGCTAATCCATCAATCATTTGGGTTGGACTGAGCCATGCATAGTGATTCACCGCACCTTGATAAACATAGGGTAATACGGCATAAGCTCCACCAAATGTCAGTAATGCAGCTTTGGTAAAGAACCATGCCATTTGGGTATAAGCATGTTCCCATCCTAAGCTTAGGGTTAAACTGATGATTGGGATACACCATAATAATGCTGCAATAACGAGGATTTTAGTCAGTTGAGTCCAACGGAAAACAGCATGAGCGGGAGGTGGTGTATCATCGTCAATGAGGGCTGCACCATAATGTTTTTGCTTGCTTTGATGGGCGCTTTGAGTTGCAAATAAATGCGGTTGCTTTTTACTCAGCAAATAGCCCAGTATCGCAGCACTCAATACAATCAATGGAAAGGGAACATTGAAGAAGATTGCGATAAAAGCAGCAGCGGCAATCAAATATAAGAAATTATTTTTGAGTGAACGACTGCCAATGCGATAGGTTGCATGAAACACAATCGCCGTGACCGCAGGTTTGATGCCATAAAATAATCCAGCAATAATCGGCACGTCACCAAACTGAACATAAATCCATGACAGGGCAATCAGAATAAATAAAGAAGGTAGAACAAATAGAATACCTGCAACTAAGCCACCTACGGTTCGATGCATCAACCAACCAATATAAATGGCGAGTTGTTGTGCTTCAGGGCCAGGTAAAAGCATGCAATAGTTGAGTGCATGTAAGAATCTTTTTTCAGAAATCCAGCGCTTTTTTTCAACCAATTCTTGGTGCATCACTGCAATTTGACCTGCTGGCCCCCCAAAACTAATAAAGCCTAATTTCAGCCAAAATAAAAAAGCTTGCCAAAAAGGGATAGAGTCCAGAGCTTTTATTGGGTCAGATTGCTGCATAATTATTCTCAGATAGAGCGTTTATTTTCTGAATATCGCGAGTTGTATTGCACACCATAAGAAGTTGTCGATTCTAAATGAATCCAATTCATTTCTTTATATATTTAATTGCTTTAATAATTCAAATTAATGACTTTTAATAAATTTTTCTGATTGCAAAATAATAAAAATAAAGTGTTTATATCGATAAAAAATATAAATAACGCACTTTTTCTTATTTTTAATCATAAAGCATGCCGCATACCATAAGCCTATATTGTTGAAAGATCATCTAATTATGGGCATCAAGAACTCTAAGCCGCTAATTGTTACAACGATCGTCCTTGTGGCGATTGTTGCTTTTATTGTCTATCAAAATCAAAAAGATGCTGCACCTGTTCAGTCTAAAAGCAACAAGGCAGTGGTGATTGCCTATCAAACTGGTGTGGATCCAACCAAGGTTGCACAAGCCAATGGTGATTATGAACGTGATAGTAATCAAGCAATTCAATGGCGCAAATTTGATGCAGGTTCAGATGTGGTCAATGCATTAGCTTCGGGTGATGTGGTGATCGGCAATATTGGTTCTAGTCCTCTGGCTGCTGCTGCAAGTCGTGATTTACCAATTGAAGTCTTTCTTGTGACGGCTAAATTAGGCGGTTCAGAGGCATTGGTGGTGAGTAACAAATCAGGCATTAAAACCCCTCAAGATTTGATTGGTAAAACCATTGCCGTACCATTCGTTTCAACCACGCATTACAGCTTATTGTCAGCGCTCAAGCATTGGAATATTGCGGATAACCAAGTCAAGATTATTAACTTACGTCCGCCTGAAATCACAGCAGCTTGGGAGCGTGGTGATATTGATGCGACTTATGTTTGGGAACCAGCACTCAGCAAAGTCAAAGCCAGTGGTCATGTATTAACAGATTCGAAACAAGTCGGCGAGTGGGGCGCACCAACCTATGATTTATGGGTGGTTCGTAAAGACTTCGCTGAAAAAAATCCAGAGTTCTTAAAAGCATTTGTAAAAACCAGTTTGAAACAAGTTGAAGCGTATCAGCAGGATCCAAAAGCATTTGAACAAAATGCGGACAATATCCAGAAAATTGCTCAGCTGACAGGCTCTGATGTGAAAGATATTCCCTTACTGTTGTCAGGCAATATTTATCTGAATGGTCAGCAACAACACGCGACTTTAGCGGGTGAGTTCGCCAAAAATATTTTCGACACAGCAACTTTCCTCAAAAGCCAAGGCAAGGTGGATCAAGTAAAACCTGATTATCAAGGTAATGTCACAACCCAATTCTTACAGCCATAGGAGATCTAAATGAGCGTATTAGCTGCCGAGCATCTTCATTTAACCTTTCCAAAACAGACCGTGCCTGTATTACAAGATATCAATCTGAAGGTTGAAGAAGGCACTTTGACTGTGATTTTGGGGGAGTCTGGTTGTGGTAAAACAACATTACTGAATATTTTGGCGGGTTTTCAAAAGCCAAGTTCGGGGCAGATTACACTGGATCATGAAGTGGTGACTGCGCCAGATGCACGCCGTGCGGTGGTATTTCAGGATCATGCGCTATTACCTTGGTTAAATGTCTCTGAAAATATCGGTTTTGCTTTGCAGCTCAAAGGTTTGAAAGCGCAAGACATTCAACAGCAAGTCGATGCAATTCTTAAAATTGTTGGCTTGAGTCATGTAGCTAAAGCCAATATTTGGGAATTGTCAGGTGGTATGAAACAGCGCGTTGGTATTGCACGTGCCCTGATCAGCCATGCGGCATTCATTTTGCTGGATGAACCTTTTGCTGCGCTTGATGCTTTTACCCGTGAAACTATGCAGCAGTTGGTTTTGGATTTATGGATTGAGCAAAATAAATCCTTTTTCCTGATTACCCATGACATTGAAGAAGCACTATTGCTGAGTAATCAATTGGTGTTGATGACGGCTCGTCCAGGTAAGATTGTCGAAACTTTAAAACTGGATTTCGCTGACCGTTATAAGCAAGGTGAATCGATCCGTGCAATTAAATCTGATCCTAAATTTATTCAATTACGCGAGCAATTGTTTGAACGCCTGCGTGTGCAGAAACAGGTAGGGCATGAGGTGGTTGTATGACAGGGCAAGCAAAGAATACAGCCTATGAGGTGAGTAAGGTCGAGGAACTACAATCGATAAACCAAGCACAGTCGGGTTCTATTTTTAGTCCAATTGGTGCTTTCTTTATTCATCATCGTAGTTTAGCACTCAGTCTTTCCAGTGTTTTGAGCGTATTGGTAATTTGGTATTTGATCACGGCATTAAAAATTGTTCCGAGTTTATTTTTGCCAAGCCCACAAGCGGTATGGCAGAAGTTCCTTGAAGTCAGCCAGCAAGGTTTTATGAAAGCTACCTTATGGCAACATTTGGCAGCAAGTATTTCTCGTGTTTTGTTGGCTTTAGTTGCCGCGATTGCCATTGGTGTGCCTTTAGGTTTATGGATGGGGCTGAACAAATGGGTGCGTGCAGTACTGGATCCTTTGGTTGAGCTATTGCGTCCAATTCCACCCTTGGCCTATTTGCCACTATTGGTGATCTGGTTTGGGATTGGTGAAACCACCAAAGTGCTTTTAATTTTCTTTTCGATTCTTGCACCTGTGATTATCAGTAGCACCCATGGTGTACTCAGCCATCAGCTCAATCGTGAACGTGCCGCCTTATCTTTAGGAGCAAGCCAATCACAAGTGTTTTGGCATGTGATTCTGCCGACAGCCTTACCGCATATTTTGACGGGTATTCGTATTGGTTTAGGTGTGGGCTGGTCAACTTTAGTGGCGTCGGAATTAGTTGCAGCAGATCGAGGTATTGGTTTTATGGTGCAGTCTGCAGCACAGTTCCTGATCACCGATACCGTGGTGCTGGGCATTATTGTGATTGCGATCGTCGCGGTTAGTTTTGAATTGTTTTTGCGTTGGTTACAGAAGCAATTATCTCCTTGGTATGGCCAACAGTTATAAGTGTGAGTAGTAGAAGATGACCTTAAATATTGAAGTTATTAAACCAACAATCGGTGCAATTATTCACGATGTTGACTTAAACACGGCTGATGAAAATACTACGCAACAAATTCAACAGGCTTTGCTGGATCATCATGTGATTTTCTTCCGCAATCAGCAGCTTGCACCTCAGGCCCAAGCTGAGTTGGCACGTAGTTTTGGTTCTTTGCATATTCATCCCATCTATCCATCTATCGATAATGTGCCTGAAATTATTGTATTGGACAGTTGGAAACAAGACTTACGTGACAATGAGCTTTGGCACACCGATGTGACTTTCAGCCAGAAACCGCCATTGGGTTGTGTATTACAAGCCATCAAGATTCCACCTGTCGGTGGTGATACGCTTTGGTCGAGTGGCGCAGCTGCATTTGCTGCATTGGATCAAGGTTTACAGCAAAAGTTAAAAGGCTTAACCGCAACACATGACATTCGTCAGTCTTTCCCGATTGAGCGTTTCGCGCATAACGATGTTGAGCGTAAAAAACTGGAAGAAACCTTTAAGCGCAATCCTCCTGTTGTTCATCCTGTAGTGAGAACGCATCCAGTAACGGGTCAGCCGATTTTGTTCGTGAGTGAAGGATTTACCACGCGTATTAATGAGCTGGATGAGACTGAAAGTGCTGAATTGCTACAGTATTTATTTGCGCATGCCACCAATCAGCAGTTCCATTTGCGTTGGCAGTGGCAGGCAGGTGATGTGGCAATTTGGGACAATCGTTGTACGCAGCATAAGGCTTTATTTGATTATGGTGATGCGCATCGAATTATGCATCGTGCCACGATTAATGGTGATGTGCCGTTTTATCAAGCGGCAAGTTAAGGCTTTATTTAGATTAGAAAGCTTGGGTAAATCCTGAGCTTTTTTATTTTACGGTTCGATCGTCTTTGTGGAATCTTATAGAGATCTCATCTTATTCTTGGATAAGCCTTCAGCTGGAGTTACTTTTGTTTCGGCAAAAGTAACCAAAACCATTGTCATCCACAAAACCTGTCTTCTTTCGGTATCTCTTTAAATTAATCGCAGAAATAGCATCTGATTAATCTCACGCAGGTTGGGGATGACCTGTAGCACCAGTGATTCCTGAGAAAAGTTCTATATAAAATGGTAGATAGCACTAATTAATCCAAAATTTTCAAAGTGTTATTTAATTAGAAATGAGCCTCTTGTTTATAGATCGAAGGCGCTTGTCCCGTCCAACGTTTAAAGGCACGTCGAAATTCACGTAATTCGCTAAAACCTAATTGCAGGCTAATCTCACTTATGGATAGGTTCTGTTCCAGTAATTGCTTAGCTTTACGCTCCAACACATTTTGCCGAATTTGTTGAAAACTCAGCCCTTCTAATAATAATTGCCGTCTTAAATGCCGTTCGCTGATACGTAAATGTTCCGCAGCTTGCAGCATCTCGAAACGTTCAGGTAAATGTTGTTCAATCAAATGATCGAGTAAATGTACATAGCCGACTTGATTGAGCTGGTCGATTTCTTTTAAGGCCTGCTCACAGATTTGGATAGCAGTTGCGTAGTTGGCAGGGCTGTAATTTTTTAAGCTGCGCTGCAACAGGCTAGTGCTAAAACGCATGATATTTTTATCACGGTTAAATTGTATCGGGCAACCAAAGATATGGCTATATTGTTGTTGATATTCGCTTGGGAAATAGCTGAGTTCAAGGCTGATGACATCCTCATGATCACCTAGCATTGCATTTAAACAGGTAATGATGCTGCTAAATAATTCATCATAGAAAAAGGCTTTCAGTTCATTGCAGGGATAGGGTTCAGTGACTTCCAGCTCACACAAATCAGCGTGGATGGAAAAGTTAATATTCAAGACACTGCCAGAAATCCGATGGTAGCGCAGCGCAATGTCTAAAGCATCTGCAACGGTTTTACAGGATTGCATGGCAAAGCCCAAAATCCCCATCGAAATCAGACCTTCGCTACTGCCAAGTTTTAAGCCTAGGTTAGGTTGTTGATAAGCTGTCATGGCTTGACGAACAACATCACAGAGTTGGCTAAAACGAACCACACCTTGGGTTTGCTGTATTTGTGCAATATCTAAACCTGAATTCTGAAACCATGCAGCATAATCCCACTGTTGCTGCTCTGCATAATGGATCAGGCTCGCCAGAATGGTGGGTGGAATAAATTGCTGTTGATCATTTTTATCGCTGCTACGTATAGGCATAAGTCCGTTTTGCCCCCCAAAGAAAAGTGTCTTTAACCCTGTTGGGTATCGCATAATTTTGATTAACTTTCAACATGCTTTAACACAGTTAGAAAAAGAATTGAAAAAGGAAAGCACCAATGTATCAGGTGGGTTGGGATAAGCAGCAAATTAAAATAACACCGAAAGGTTATGCCATGTTTGGTTATGGGCAATGGTCTCATCGTGCCTATGAGCAGCGCACAGCTTTATTTGCACGTAGTGTGAGCATTGTCGATCAACACGGCAATCGACTTCTGATCTGTTGTCTGGACGTAGGTTGTATTACCCATGCGATGCGTAGCCAAACAGTAGCGCGACTCACAAAAATTCTAGATTCACCATTTGATGAAAATCAATTGGTCCTTATGGCAACCCATACCCATTCTGGGCCTGGCGGTTGTGGGCATGAAGCTTTATACAACATGCCGACACCGGGTTTTGTGCCTGAACATTTAAATGCCATTGTAGAGGCACTTGTACAGAGTATTCAAAATGCGATTGTTTCTGAACAAGACACCGAGATTTTCTTGGAGGTTCAACATTTTCCAGAACAGACACCTGTCGCATGGAATCGTTCAATCAAAGCCTATAATCGGAATCCAGAAGTTCAACCACGTACCGAAGCTGAAACGCATTTAGCCTTGAACCGAGAAATGCAGCTGATTGGTTTCTATCGTGAGCAACATCTACAGTCCTTGATTTCCTTATTTGGGGTACATGCAACCTGTTTGGGAAATTCTTTAAACGCCTATGATGGTGATAATAAAGGTTATGCAGCCGCATTTTCGGAACAAGCTTTAATTGAGCAAGGGATTCAAAATCCAGTCACGATTTTTGCCCAAGCCACCGCAGGCGATGTATCACCGCATTTTCATGGCAAAGATCAGCTCAAGATTCGCAATAAGATTAAAGGCGAACAGGAATATCAATACGCGCAACAAAATGGGCGTTATCAAAGTGAATTGGCTTTGACAGCCTTACAATCAAATATTCCTAAAAATTTGCAGAAAGTCGAAGGCAAGATTGATGCCGTTATGTCCTATGTAGACCTGAGTAATATTGAGATTCCAGATGAGTTTGCAGCGGGTCAAAAGCATGCAAAGACCAGTCAGCCTTGCCATGGTACGGCTTTTTTTGCAGGAACACCTGTCGATGGTTTAGGTGCGCCAAAAGTTTTAATTAAAGGGATGCAGTTTTTAGCCGATCAATTTCGCAAACAAAAAACTAAGCATCCCAAAGCAGCTGATTTTGCAGAATATCAACAGCTGTATGCCTCTCAAGGACCAAAACAGATCTTACTGGAAGCGGGTACTAAAAAAATTCTAGGTCAGCCGATTGGTTTTCCGCCGAGTATTCTTGATCCGTTGATTGCAGAAATGAACCGACAAGTCAAAGCTGGTGCAATTCAGCACAGTCCTTTAGTCCCAAGTGTAGTTCCCTTACAGATTGTACGATTAGGTCAATTGGCTTTGATTTGCTGTCCGGGAGAATTTACCACCATCGCAGGGCGAAGAGTGGTCGACACCGTTAAACAGACACTTGCCGTACATGCTTCAATTGAAAGCGTTTGGTTAGCATCGTACTGTAATGATTATATGGGTTATGTCACGACCTATGAAGAATACCAACAGCAAGCTTATGAGGGTGGGCATACCTTATTTGGTCAATGGACATTGGCAGCTTGTCAGAGCAAATTCAAAGAATTAGCAGAACAATTATTATTAGAAAAAACTAAACGTCATTACGATGAAATAACACGACCACAGCCGATTCCAGAAAACGAACTCGCAAAACGCACTAATCATGGCAATTTAAAAACTGCCGTTAGCCAAGGAGAGGCGGTATGAGTAATTTAACACAAGGCATCTGGACGAACTGGTCAGGCTTTCAAAAAGCCAAGCCACAACAGATTTTACAACCAGCCAATGTGCAACAGCTACAGTCCATTGTTAAAGCACAACAAAAAATACGGGTAGTCGGTGCAGGGCATTCCTTTACGCCGTTGGTGTGTACCGATGCGACCTTAGTATCTTTAGATCATATTGCAGGCATTGCATCGACTGATCTTGAACGATGTCAGAGCAATATTTATGCGGGTACACGATTATACGATTTAGATCAGCATTTACAGCAGCAATCCATCAATCAGGCTTTGATGAATCAGGGGGACATTGATCAGCAAAGTCTTGCAGGGGCTGTCTCCACAGGCACACATGGGACTGGGGCAGATCTGCATTGTATTTCGGCCTATGTGGAAGCTTTCGAGTTATTGACAGCTTCAGGTGAAATTTTAAAATGTAGTCGCACAGAGAACCCTGAAATCTTTGCCGCAGGGCGGGTTTCTTTGGGTAGCTTGGGAATCTTAACCAAGATCACTATGCAAAATCGCCCACGCTATAAACTCAAAGAACATATTCAACTTTGTCCTGTAGAAGACATGAAGCAGCATATTCAGCAATGGAAGCATCAGCATCGACATATCGAGTGCTTTGTGTTTTCCCATGAAAAGCAGTTGATGCTGAAAACCTTGGATGAGACCGATGACGAGGTTTTGCCACGCAAAGAGAACTTTCCATCGGATGATACTTTACTGACTTTATGTTCTGAGTTGACCAAAAACTTTCCTTCACTGAATCCTTATTTACAAAAACTTTTGGGAATCTTTGTCAAACCGACCACCTATGTCGATTGGTCGAGCAAGATCTTTCCGACACCACGAAATACTAAATTTAATGAAATGGAATATCAGATTCCTGTTGATCAAGGGCTTGCTTGTTTAGACGAAGTATTGCATGCCTTAAGAACGTATAAAGTCGCCACCTTTTTTCCGCTCGAATTTCGCTTTGTGAAGGGTGATGATATTTGGCTCAGTCCTTTTTATCAGCAGGACTCGATTTCGATTTCAGTGCATCAATATCATAAGCAAGACCCACGATTGATTTTTGATGTGGTTGAGCCAATCTTGCAAAAATATCAGGGTCGTCCGCACTGGGGTAAAATGCATCATATGGCCAGCACACAGCTTCGGGCTTTATATCCAAAGTGGGATGATTTTATGGCGTTGCGTCAGCAGCTTGACCCAGAAGCCAAGTTTTTAAACCCCTATCTGGAAAAGCTGTTTTTAGGTTAAATAGATTTTTTATGAGTTAAAAGTATTTAACGGAATCATATCGAGTTCTCATCCAATTAAGGGTTAAGCTTTCAGCTAGACTTACTTTGATTTTGGCCTGAGAAACGTTTGAAGCTTCTAAGATGTATTTAAACGCTTGCCTTTGCCAAAGCTTTAGTTGCTTTGGCTTGCTACAGCTTGTAGACGACATTCCGTTGTATAAGATGGTTTTTTAGGATCAGGATTAAATAAAAAAGGTATAGCCATGTTGGATCATTATTTTAAACAACTCAATCTCGATCTCAAAAAACAGGGTATTGCGATTCCGCAACTTATTGTGGATGCGGCTGCGTTAAAACAAAATATCCAACATGTGCAACTGCGCTTGTCACATGCACCACATTTAAAAGCCCGTTTGGTGGTGAAATCTTTAGCGAGCCTAGACTTGCTCAAGTTGCTATCTGAACAGATCAATACACAACGCTTTATGGTATTTCATCAACCGCATCTTGTTTCGATCTTAGAAAATTTTGCCGAAGCCGATATTTTGTTGGGTAAGCCGATGCCCGCTCAAGCTGTACGTCATTTTTTTGATCAGCATGCAGAGTGGTCGAATGCCAAAATTCAGTGGCTGATTGATACCAAGCAACGCTTACAACAATATCTTGAGATTGCTCAGCTCTATTCTCTGTGCTTGGATGTGAATATTGAAATTGATGTTGGTTTGCATCGAGGAGGAGTACAGTCCGCACAGCAATTGACGGAAATTTTAAAGTTGATTCAACAGCACCCCCAGTATTTAAAGCTTTCTGGTTTGATGGGCTATGATGCGCATGTCACTAAAATTCCAGCCATCATTAGAAAGCCTGAATTGGCTTATCAAAGCTCGCAGCAGACCTATGCCGATTACCAAAAGCTAATTAAACAGCAGTTCCCAACGTTGTGGAGGGATGAGCTTTGTTTTAATGGTGGTGGCAGTCCAACCTTTAGCTTTCATACCACTGAAAGTGTCTGCAATGACTTGTCTTTTGGTTCAATGCTATTAAAACCAAGTGATTTTGACAGTGATTTTTTAAAGGCTTTACAGCCTGCTTTATGGATTGCATCGCCAGTCTTAAAAGTTTTACCTTTTACCCAGCTACCATCAATGTCTTTATTGGATAAATTGCCACATAAGTATAAGGCACTGTTTATTTATGGTGGCTATTGGCTTGCTGATTATATCTATCCTGATCAAGCACATACTCATGCTTTGTATGGACGAAGTAGTAATCAGGAGTTGGTGAATGTACCGAAGGATTGTAATATTCAAGTCGATGATTTTGTGTTTTTAAGACCGACGCAGAGTGAAGCGATTATTCCTCAATTCTCAGAATTAAAACTATATCAGCAACATGTTTTTGAGACATGGCAAACTTTCCGTGAATGAAAGGCTGTTGAGCAGCTGAACTTTAAAATAAATCACTCAAATGACAGCTTTTCGCTTCAGTCAAATTTTCAATGGAATCGACCAATAGAATATTGGTATCTTTTTCGCTTTTATAAGCCGCAATCACTTCTGCATAAATCGGCTGTTTGAGTGTCGTGGCTTTGGAGAGAAAACTTGATACTGCCTTTTGCTTCGACCAATCGGCATCTTTCAATACATATTCATTCTGAGTAAGATCGCATCGCGTTAAAATGGCTTTTTTATCCTGAACAGTTAATGTGCCAATAAAAATATCCATCGTTTCTTTGGGTTCGGTTGAATTGGCAAAGGCGGTTAAAGGATGAACTAGGTTATATGCCAGCAAAGAAAATATAAGAGACATTTTTTTCATTGAATTTTTCCTAGCGATCAAATCAACTGTAAAAATAACATGGTCGAGATGCTAATTTAATCAGTTTCTTTGATGCAAGGAAATCGTTGAGTCGGAACAGTGGAAAGTGTTGCTACAAGACAACATATTGATTAAGTCGAATCATTAAAAACGATAGCCAATTTTTAGACCGTAGGCGATTGCGCTGTTATTTTTAAAATCAGCTTGTTCTGCGATCGACTTAACACCTTCAACTGGGATGTAATACGTGCCATCTTCCGCAATCGCATCACCTAACCAGAAGTATTTCATTCCACCTGCAATAAAATAATTCGGTGCAGGGTTGAACTGAACACCTAAGCCAACGCCCCAAGCGCCTTTAGTCGGATTTAAAGTCGATGCAGGATTGCTTGTACCTGAGTCCCAACTCACTTCAGTAGATGCGCTCCATTGTTCAGTAAATTGATGTCCGAGACCCAAAGTCGTAGCCCATTGATCTTTTTGATAACTGTCTAGATCAAATCCACCTGTATAAGCTCCTCCACTGATTAAGGTCGTCAGATATTCAGTCATCGCACCAAACTGAGTCGGACGAATATGGAATTCTTTCCAATTGACCCAACGGAAATTGGCATAGGCGAGCGTGTCTTTATAGACACCTGTTTGAAAATCAATATTGACGGATTGTGGTGTGCTAATGCTGGTTTTACTTGCTGCGGTAACTTCCAAAGGCTGACCAAACATAGTTTCAGTCACTTGCATATCGTGGTCGATTTTAGAGCGATAGGTCACGGCTACTTTCAAGGCAATATCTGGGATTTGATAACTCAGACCTGCCAGCCAGCCCACAGCATGGTTTTGTTTAAATTTCGCATCATAGCCATTAAAGGCTTCGCCATAGGAGTTGCCACGAAGTGCCACATCACCTTTGACCGATTGATAGACAGCACCGCCATAGACTTGAAAATTGCTAAAAGGATTGACACCCAAAATCATACTAATGCTTTCAGTATCAACATTGACCGATGTACCTTGCTGGGTAAATTTATTGTCCGAAAAGGTATTATTCGATTGCATCGGATAGCTAATGTCGGCACCAAAAGGCTGGTCGTAGAGCAGACCAAAGCTGATTCGATCAGTCAGTTGCAGCTTGAGTGCGGCACTATAATATTGAAAGCTATTGCCCATATTGCCGGAGTTAAGATTGTTCGGATCATTGACCAGTTCTGGACGATTACGAATTTTTCCTGAAATGTCAGCATCAACAGCTGTGGCATTGATCTCGACATAATTGCCATTTTCCAGAAAAGGAAGAATGGATTGTCCCGATTGATCCAGTGCTGCTGCGTGGTTAAATGTACTCATGCACATTCCACACAGAGCAATCACCAGTGGGTTGAGTTTCATATTGATCATCCTTGTAAAACCGTGTCTTATTCTTAAACATGCTGTTTTTATTGACGGTCATCTTCTCGCTTTCATTGGAAAGTGAATGCAATGCCTTAGTTTGAGTGAAACATCTTTTAAATATATGGAATAGGGTTGGAGATCATCAATATGGGGGGCAAGGCGGTCATATCAATAAATTTTAGGCAATAAAAAACCTTGTATCGAGACACAAGGTTTTTTCAATTCAAGCAAATCGTTATTGTTTCACAATCAACACAGGAATATGGGATTCAGTTAAAACAGCACGCGCTACACTACCCAGTAATAAGCGTTTTACACCTGTACGACCATGTGAACCCATAATAATCAGATCCGCACCGACTTCATCAGCGACAAAAATAATTCCTTCAGTCGCTGCACCATGCTGAATTTTGGTTTGAACCTCAATTCCATCGCGAATGAAAGATTGAGCAATATCTTGTAGTTGGGTTTTAGCATGCGCTTCAGCCTGCATAAAATGATCAGTAATGGCTGGTGCAACTTGATAAAAATCAACACCGACATATGGATCAACAGCCACCACGCTGAGTACAGTTACTTTTGCCCCTGATAATTTTGCTAAAGACAGTGTATGTTCAACTGCTGCATAAGAAATTGGAGAATCATCAACCGCGACTAAAATATTTTGATAAGACATATTTACTCCTTATAGTTTATCGTTGTAAAAGATAAAAGTATAAGAAGTTGATAACATATTGAACTCTGTCTAGCAAATGGGACGATCATCTAAAACCTATGATAACGCTGAAAATAATCTAGAAATATAGGAAATCCCTCAGCAAAATATGGGTCTAAGAGAATCTCTGTATTTTTGTAATTTTTCTTCATATTTATAGGCATAGGAACATCCGTGTTACTCAGTTTAGAAGCATTCAAACAACAAAAATTTGATCAAGTCGCTGCCAAAATTATGGCTGATCCAGAAGCTTATTTGGCATTTGATTCGGTTTCAGATTTTTATAAAGCCGTATGGTTGGATGAATTTCCACAAGGGACAACATGGTCAGCCACAGGATTGGATGATGGTGCAGAGCAGTTTTATGCAGTCATCGAATATGGCAATCACTATCTCTATATCAGCCGAATGGAACGAGTAACGGTAAAATTAGGTATAAGACATCATTACAATAAAAATTATTAATCCGATCAGTCATTAATTTTTACGTGTTCAGATTCTGTGATTGAAATGAGAATGATATAATTTTCTGCGATGATAAAACCTTAATTAAAACTAAACGGAAATTTAAAAAATGGCACATCAATTTACGGTAAATGAAACAATTCATGGCGTTTCAATTGAAGATTTTTCAAGATTAGTTGCTATGACTTCATTGCATGAAGCAGTGTGTAAACGTATTCCAGGTGAAAACTTAGAAATTATTGAATCGGCTGTAAAGGGTGATATTTATACCTTACGTCGTGAATATAATCTTGATGTAAATATCCCAGATGTGGCTAAAAAATTATTAAAAAATGCATTTCGTTTAAAACGTTCTGATATTACCGATTTGAAAAATTTAACATCAACGGTAGAGCTAGGCGCAAACTTACCTTTAGAAGCAAAAGCTGAACGCAAGGTGACAGGAAACAGTGAAAAAGTAGACATTGCACTGACTTGGACTGTTAAAGTTAAAGTACCTTTGATTGGTGGTATGCTTGAAAAGCATGCAGAAGGCGAAATTCGTAAATTTAGCCAACTAGAGATTGAAATTGTAGAAGAAGAATTAAAGAAAAACCTATAATTCTGAATAGATTGAAAACTCTCCGTAAGGGGAGTTTTTTATTTTAGAAACGCAGAAAATAGGGCAGGATTGAAAGAATCACGCCAATGACACTTAGCAACGCTGTACTCTCGATAAAGTATGGGTAAATCATCAGAACTAAACCACAAACTAAAGGCACGGTCATCTTTTGTTTTTTGCCATACATAAAATAGCCTAAGCCAATCGACCCGAAGATAACACCTAGAAAAAGTTGGGTTGCGTTCATTGTGTTTTGCCATACCTTATTTTTATTGCGCATATACTATGGCAAGATTCTTAAATGAAAATTATAGAAGCTCAACCTAATATCAAATAGTATGTAATTCACTATCTGGTCAAAAATAATAAGGTCATCTAATGAGTGTGATTTTACCTGTAGCACAACGGGGTGAGAGTGTTTTAGAACTTCAAGCTGCTCCTGTCGCGGCAAGTGAATTTAATAGTGAATGGTTAATGCAATTAGCTTCAGCAATGCACTGTACCATGCTTGAGCGCAATGGTGTCGGAATTGCAGCGCCACAAGTTTATATTTCCAAACGTGTGATCATCGTTGCTTCGCGATCAAATCCACGTTATCCCGATGCACCTGAAATGGATGCCGTAGTAATGGTCAATCCTGAAATATTAGAGTTTTCTCAAAGTACCTGTTTGGGTGAAGAAGGTTGTTTGAGCGTACCAAATGAGCGTGGGCAGGTTGAACGTGCTCAGGCAATAAAAGTGCGTTATTACACTTTGCAAGGTGAAGTGATTGAAACGGATTTTGAGGGTTTCCCCGCACGAATTGTTCAGCATGAGGTGGATCATTTGGATGGGATACTGTTTGTAGAACGAGTGAGTTAGGTTTATTGGTTAGACATTAAAAATATATGGTGAGCCTTGGCAATTGCTTGAGACATTAAAAAAATTACAAAAGCTATAATTTGAATATTATCAGTACTCTGTATTATAAAATTTAATTGATATGAACACTTTAAATCTTTAAAGGCAGACAACCATGAAAACGCCACTTCCTGATTATTTGGCACACGTAATTGATGCCTGTGATACTGATAATAGCGGTCGTCTAGCCGATTATATTCCTGAGTTAGCCAATGCCAATCCCAATCGGTTGGCTTTGGCGTTGTCTACTGTAGATGGTGAAATCTATTCGGTGGGCGATGATGAGATCGAGTTTACGATTCAATCCATGTCTAAACCTTTTACATATGCGTATGTGCGACAAAAGCTTGGAATAGATGCAGTATTAGACAAAGTAGGTGTTGAACCTTCTGGCGAAGCATTCAATGAGATTTCACTTGGGAACGATCGTCGTCCAAAAAACCCAATGATTAACTCAGGTGCAATCACCACACATTCATTGATTCCAATCAAAGAAGGGCTACAAGGCGCAGAAATTCTACGTGAGTTTATGAGCGAACTGGCTGGGCGTGAACTACGTTTTGATGAAGCTGTCTATCAGTCCGAGGTAAAAACTGCCTATCGAAATCTTTCGATAGGATATATGTTGCGAACCGTCGGGATTTTAGAAACTGACCCAGTGGATATTGTGAATGGTTATATTCGCCAATGTTCGATTTTGGTCACGGTGAAAGATCTTGTACGGATGGGGAGTGTTCTTGCCAATGGTGGGGTTGATCCTAAAACAGGTAAACGATTATTGAATCGTGTAGTGGTACGCCAAGTCCTCAGTGTGATGATGAGTTGCGGCATGTATGATGCCGCTGGTGATTGGCTCACGACGGTTGGTATCCCAGCCAAAAGTGGTGTGGCAGGTGGGATATTGGGTGTATTGCCGGGGCAGGTCAGTATTGCAGCTTTTTCACCAAAGTTAGATGAACACGGTAATAGTGTTCGTGGTATTGATATTTTAGAACGGTTATCACGTGACATGGGCTTACATTTGATGGAAGGCACATCTTCGGCACAAACCATTGTACAAAGCCATTATCTGACAGGGAAAAATGCGTCATTAAGTGTGTATGTGCTGCGCGGTGTATTGAAATTTACTGAAGCGGAAATGTTGTTACGGACTTTGCAGTGTGAACCTGTGAATAAGAATACAATCGTGATTGATTTGAGCCAGATTTCACTGATTCATGATGTAGGTAAACGGATGTTTTTAGAGGGGATTGATCGTTTAATTGATGATGGTCATACCTTGCTTTTGGTTGACCCCGAACAGCGTTTGGATCATGCACGAACGCATAAAGATCGGGTGTTGCATGTTTATCAAAATCTAGAGGATTTAATTGAAAAACACAAAGAATTATAAAAGGAAAAGTTATTTATCTATTTTATTGCCTCGAAATTGCTGTGGTGTTTTACCTAAATGTCGTTTAAACATCGCACTAAATGCACTTGGATTGTTATAGCCAAGTGCTTCGGAAATCTGTGAGATTGACTCGCCATTGGAAATCTTACTCAGTGCATGAGCAATATGCATTTGCTGAATCCATGCGCGATAAGACAGTCCTGTTTCTTTTTGAAACATACGCATTAAGGTTCTTGAACTTGCCCCAATCTCATCAGCCCAATGAGTCAAATCTTTGCAATGCTTCGGTGAATGTAACAGTGCTTGACAGATTTTTAATAAACGTTTGTCTTTGGGCCAAGGGATTTGAATGGGAATTAGATTGGCACTATGAATTTCTTCAAAAATTAGAATTTGTAAAGCTTCTGAAATATCCTGAGATGAAATAAGGTTTGGCGCATTTACTTGTGTGATTTGATTAAGTCGAATCAACAATTCATGCAACAAATTACTGACGCGAATAATAAAACAATTTTGTCCCATTAATGCCGCAGCATTCACTTCAACGAGTGCAGTATTCAGCTTAACGTGACTAAGTGAAATGACACTGTGTTCAACATTTGCTGGAATCCATAACGCACACATCGGCGGAACCAACCAGACATTATTAGGTGTGAAAACCTGAATATTTCCCGTTGAAGCATATAAAAATTGTGCTCTAGTATGGGTATGTGTGGGTGTAATCTCACGATAAGTATGTTCAGACGACAATCCAATGACCAATTCAGATTGATCAGACTGAATAAGAGATTCATGCATAATCTAAGCTAAAATTTGTCATTTATACGATGATTATTGGAAGATAGCCTTATAAACGACAAATTGCAATAAGCGTCTTATCTAAAGATATTGGAGTTTTTCGGATATGACGTCTTCAATACAGTTGAATGATGGTATTGCAAATACTGCTACAAATGAGCAACCGCAAGGTATGATCATGAAGATCGTTGGTGCAGTGGCTTTTGCACACTTACTTAATGATTTAATTCAAGCAGTTTTACCCGCTATTTATCCTATGCTTAAAGCAAACTTTGCACTCAGTTTTGCGCAAGTCGGGCTGATTTCCTTTGTGTATCAGATTACGGGTTCACTGCTTCAGCCTTGGATTGGACTGTATACTGATAAACATCCAAAACCATATCTTTTACCATTAGGAATGATGGTCACATTATGCGGTATTTTACTACTCGCATTTTCTCCAAGTTTTACCATATTGTTACTGGCATCTGCATTGATTGGTGTAGGTTCTGCAACCTTTCATCCTGAAGCTTCGCGTGTGGCGAGAATGGCATCGGGTGGACGTTTTGGTACAGCTCAATCGACCTTTCAGGTTGGCGGTAATACAGGCACTGCAATTGGACCTTTGTTGGCTGCTTTAATTATTGTACCTTTTGGACAACATGCAGTTGCATGGTTGGTGGTATTTTCACTATTAGCGATTTGGGTCTTGTTTGGAGTAAGTCGCTGGACGATTAGCCATGCAAAAAACTCATTTTCTGCCAAGGTCAATCAAACACAAACCAAGTTGCATGGCCGCCAATTAATCATTGCTCTAACTACGATTAGTGTATTGATGTTCGCTAAATTTACTTATATCGCGAGTATTAGTAACTATTTTACTTTTTATTTGATTCATAAGTTTCACATTAGTCTTCAAACGGCTCAATTACATTTGTTTGTATTTTTGGCAGCGGTCGCTTTGGGTACTTTTGCAGGTGGGCCGATTGGCGATCGAATTGGGCGTAAAGCGGTAATTTGGGTGTCTTTTGTTGGGATGGCGCCATTTGCTCTAATGATGCCGTATGCCAACTTGTTTTGGACAACTGTTTTGTCAGTGATCACAGGTTTAGTGTTGTCGTCTGCTTTTGCTGCAATGGTAGTTTATGCTCAGGAAGCTGTTCCGGGGCGTGTGGGGATGATTTCAGGTTTAATGTTTGGCTTGATGTTTAGTGTAAGTGGTATTGCAGCAGCAGGGCTTGGACATTTAGCTGATGTGAACGGAATCGAATGGGTATTTGGTTTATGTTCTCTTTTACCCTTACTTGGTTTTGCAACGGTCTTTTTGCCAAATACCAAAGCTAAATAGTTCATTTATATTTAGGTCTCTCAGTTCTGAAGAATTGAGAGATTTTTTATTTGAAATGTTTTGAATGAACTCGGACTTCTGACACTGAGATTTGGTAATCTTCAGATTTTGACTGAGATTAATGCTGTGGTAAAGCAGATATATCAAATTGTTGAGATTATTTTGAAGTCAGATTCTCATTTGCGGAGTGTAGTCTCTCAGCTTTAAAAAGAGAAAAATCCTTGATTGTAAATTTTCTAGAAGGTATCTTCGCATTTAAGTTATTGTTAATTATAATGCAATAAAATTAATACGAGATTTACCTTTTAATGAGATATACAAAAAAACAAGTTGAAAAAGCGGGATTTGATTTAATTAGCTATGAAATAAATTCTGATGCTGATTTATTGCATCAAACTATGACTGTATTAACTGATTGGCGTGATAGTCATATTTCTGCATTAGATGAAGCAGAGAAATTTTTAAAAGTAAAAGTTGAGAAAGCCGATAACAAAGCCTTTATTGCAAAGAGAATAAAAAGGACAGAATCAATAATAAAAAAATTAAAAAGATTTAACAAAATGAGTCTTAAGAATATGCAAGATATAGGTGGGATACGTGTTGTATTAGCTAATAATGGTAAAGTTAATCAACTGTTTAATTTATTATGTAAAGAGAATATTTTTTTAAGTGAAATAGGTAGTTTGAAATTTAAAAATTATATTAAAGAACCAAAAGAAGATGGATACAGAAGTATTCATATTATTGGAAGATTTAAGAACAATGTGGGTGAAGATAAAAACATAGAAGTTCAATTAAGGACACAACTACAGCATTGTTGGGCTACTAGTCTAGAAATAATTGATTTATTTACTCATCAAAATTTGAAATTAAATCAAGGTAAACCTGAATGGCATCTATTTTTTAAATTAGTAAGTAATCAGTTTGAAATAATTGAAAATTTAAGAGGGTTTAAAACTAACAGTCAAAATATACTAATTAAAGAATATATAGATTTTGTTAAACATAAAGATAATGTCAAAATTATGGATGAAGCAGTTAAAATCCACAATTTTGTTACCCAACCATTAGCTGGATCTAATTATAGTATTGAAGAATTATTTCAAGATTATGCCCAATCATTACATTCTATTGATAAAGTTATTTTGCAAGGTAAGGCAAAACAAGGATATGTATTATTGAGATTGAATGTTTTAACTGGAAATTTAGATACGGAATATTTTGAGAAATCAGAATATGCTGAAGCTTCAAATAAGTATAGTCTGTATGAAACTACTCTTGCTGAGAATAAAAGTTGGGTAGTCGCTTTGGTATCCTCTAATGCCGTGGGGGGGGATACGAGAAGCTTATCCTAACTATTTTGCTGATTCAAAGGTATTTTGGAGTTATATATCTTTAATAAAACAAGCAGCATTTGTTGGTTATTATACTAATCAAGCTAGGAATAAAGCTAGTTAAATAACATTAGATGAAGTGTTCTTCTTCGAAGAAATAAGTATCCCAAATTCAATTCTAGGTTCAAATTTGTGGGAAAAGTCCCCCATTTATAAATGAGGGACTTACAGTGATTTTTAAGAAATAGAATCATCTAAATTCGGCGCTAACCAACGCTTCGCTACATCCAGTGTCCAACCTTTACGTTTCGCATAATCCTCAAGCTGATCTTGAGAAATCTTGCCCACGTTAAAATATTCACTTTCAGGATGCGAATAATAGAAACCACTGACAGAAGAAGGTGGCATCATCGCAAAGTGTTCAGTCAACTTCGTACCGATCTTCGCCTCCGAACCTAACCAGTCAAACAGCACTGCTTTTTCAGAATGCTCAGGACAAGCAGGGTAACCAGGTGCAGGACGAATACCGACATACTTCTCTTTGATTAATTCTTCATTGCCCAAAGTCTCATCGGCTTTATAGCCCCAGAACTCTTTACGAATACGCTCATGCAAATGCTCGGCAAATGCTTCAGCAAAACGATCGGCCAAAGACTGAATCAAGATTGCTGAATAATCATCGCCTTTGGCTTTATATTCATTCGCCAACTCCTCTGCACCGAAGATCGATACAGTGAAACCACCGAGATAGTCAGTATTGTCTTTCGAGGTACTAATAAAGTCAGCTAAAGATAAATTTGGTTTGCCTGTGACTTTGTCAGATTGCTGACGAATATGTTCAAAAGTATGCGTAACTTTTTGACCCGTTTCATCAAACACGCTGACGGTATCTGCGCCTGTACGTTGTGCAGGGTATAGACCAAATACAGCACGGGCATCAAAACGATTATTCTCGATAATGTCTTTCAGCATCGCTTGCGCTTGGTTATACAAATCAGTGGCTGCTTCACCAACAACTTCATCTGTCAGGATTTTCGGGAATTTACCTGCCAAGCTCCAAGAGATAAAGAATGGTGTCCAGTCAAAATATTCAACTAGTGTTGCCAATGGATAATTGGTAATGACTTGCGTCCCTAAACTATTTGGAATCGGTGGCACATAGTTGTCATCCACTTTAAAGCCATTTTCAATCGATTCGGCATAGCTGAGTTTGGCTGCTTTTGGTTGCTTATTGGCTAAACGCTCACGAATCTTGGCATATTCAGCACGATGTTCTGCAATAAAGTTGCCACGCATTTCTTTCGAGAGCAGGGTAGTTGCAACACCCACTGCACGTGAAGCATCGGCCACATAGATCACCGCATCATTTGAATATTGTGGATCAATCTTCACCGCAGTGTGTGCTTTCGAAGTGGTTGCACCACCAATTAATAAAGGAATGTTAAAGCCTTTACGTTGCATTTCTTTGGCAACAAACACCATTTCATCCAAAGATGGGGTGATCAAACCAGACAAACCGATGATGTCACATTTCTCATCAATCGCGGTTTGCAGGATTTTTTCCGCAGGTACCATCACACCAAGGTCAACAATGTCATAACCATTACAGCCCAAGACCACGCCTACAATATTTTTACCAATATCGTGTACGTCACCTTTTACAGTCGCCATGAGAACACGACCTTTAGACTGGCTTCCTGTTTTTTCAGCTTCGATGTACGGATTCAGCCAAGCGACAGCTTGCTTCATTACACGTGCAGATTTCACGACTTGAGGTAGAAACATTTTACCTGAACCGAATAGGTCGCCAACCACGTTCATTCCATCCATCAATGCGCCTTCAATCACATCAAGAGGACGCTTGGCTTTTAAACGGGCTTCTTCGGTATCTTCATCAATAAAAGTCGTAATACCTTTGACTAAGGCATATTCAAGACGCTTTTCAACAGATTGATTGCGCCATTCAAGATTTTCAGCTTCACGTTGCGCACCGCTATGACCACGGAATTTTTCTGCCACTTCAAGCAGTTTCTCTGTGGCGTTTTGACCTGATTCACCTTGGTTTTGGTTCAGTACAACATCTTCAACCGCATCTTTGAGTTCTTTTGGAATATCGTCATAAATCGCCATTTGACCAGCGTTCACGATCCCCATGGTCATGCCTTGTTTGATGGCATGGTAAAGGAATACCGAGTGAATCGCTTCACGCACAGGCTCATTACCACGGAATGAGAAGGATACGTTGGATACACCGCCTGAAATCATGGCATGCGGTAGGTTCTGTTTGATCCAACCTGTGGCTTCAATAAAATCGACGCCATAGTTATTATGTTCTTCAATCCCTGTTGCGACTGCAAACACGTTCGGGTCAAAAATAATATCTTCGGCAGGGAAGCCCACCTCATTGACCAAAACATCATAAGAACGTTTACAGATTTCACGTTTGCGTGCAGCCGTATCTGCCTGACCTGTTTCATCAAATGCCATGACAATAATCGCAGCACCGTACTGACGGCATAGACGAGCCTTTTCGACAAACTCATCATAACCTTCTTTTAAGGAAATCGAGTTCACGACAGGCTTACCTTGTACACATTTTAAGCCTGCTTCAATGATTTCCCATTTCGATGAGTCAATCATGATCGGTACACGAGAAATATCTGGCTCAGATGCCACAAGATTTAAGAAATGTACCATCGCATTTTGCGAATCGAGCATTCCTTCATCCATGTTGATATCGATGATCTGTGCACCAGCTTCCACTTGTTGCTGAGCTACTTCTAAAGCTTCGGCAAATTTTTCTTCACGGATGAGACGTAGGAATTTTTTTGAACCCGTGACGTTGGTACGTTCACCGACATTGACGAACAATGAATCATCATAAATATTAAATGGTTCTAAACCACTTAAACGACATGCAGGCTTTGTTTCAGGAATCTGACGTGGTTTTATATCTTTAACCGCATTGTAAATGGCACGGATATGATCAGGCGTGGTACCACAGCAACCACCTGTAATATTGATTAAACCACTTTCTGCAAATTCTTTGATGAACGCTGCTGTTTGTTCTGGTGTTTCATCATATTCACCAAAAGCATTTGGTAACCCCGCGTTTGGATGGGCAGAGACAAAAGTATCAGCAACATCCGCAATGGTTTTCACGTGCGGACGCATGGCATCCGCACCCAAGGCACAGTTAAAACCAATTGAGAGTAAATCACCGTGGCGAACCGAGTTCCAGAACGCTTCAGCGGTTTGACCTGTTAAAGTACGACCTGATGCATCGGTAATCGTGCCTGAGATCATTAACGGAAGTTCATGACCAAGTTGCTTAAATACTTCTTTTACTGCAAAGATCGCCGCTTTACAGTTCAAGGTATCGAACACAGTTTCAATCAAGATGATGTCTGCACCGCCTTCGATCAAGGCATGAGTGGCTTCGATATAGTTTTCTTTGAGTTCATCAAAAGTAATGTTACGGAACGCAGGATCATTTACATTGGGTGAAATGGAACAAGTACGCGAGGTTGGGCCAAGTACACCTGCAACGAAGCGTGGTTTATCTGGGGTTGAATATTTGTCACATGCCGCACGTGCTAGACGTGCTGCTTCACGGTTGATCTCTGGAACGAGGTCTTCCATGTGATAGTCAGACATTGAAACGCGTGTGCCATTAAAGCTGTTGGTTTCAATAATATCTGCACCAGCATCTAAATAGGCTTCATGAATCCCTTGAATAATTTGGGGTTGGGTTAAAACCAATAAGTCGTTATTGCCTTTTAGGTCTGATGCCCAGTCTGCAAAACGTTCACCACGATAATCTTCTTCTTCTAATTTATGGCGCTGGATCATCGTTCCCATTGCACCGTCAATAATGAGAATGCGTTGAGCAAGAAGTGATTTTAGGGTGGCAAGCGTGGACATAAGGAACCCCAGTAGATAATCAATATAAAAAAGCAGGGGCATTGTAACAGAAGCGCAGAAAAAGCGCGTATTTTCAGCATTAGCTTGAGGTGATTCATTGGTTCAAATGGAAAATGTCATAAAACTTTCATGAAATTGCAATAATTTCGGTGAATAATGCCTAAGAAGACGACATGTATTTTGAAATATGACAACTAAGTTTTATATTTCGTTGTGTTTGTTGCAAAATCAGACAAATAGTTCTGAGTAAAATTTTTTTGACTTAAAGTATTGTTTTTATACGGTTTAAATGAATATTTAGATGATTTTTTCTTTGAAAAATACAAAAAAATGTAAGAAAAATATGAAAATTTGGCTTCATATGACAGTCCTTTGTCATATAATTGTCATAATTTAATTAAACAATACAGAGGATTTTATTATCCTCTTACCGTCTACATGAATTCTAATCTTCCTCCTGTTTCGGATTCACCGCTTGCCAGTTCTACGGCAAAATCGACGAATGTACATGTACCAACACCGAAATTTTTTATGCCGGTGTTTTTAACAATTATTATTGCAACACTTATTTATATTGGTTTTCAGGTGAGTGCTGACTTAGCGCATGTACCACCTTTGAGTTTATATTCAGTTATTCTTCTATCTACGGCACTTTTCATTGCTTTAGGCTTTGAATTTGTCAATGGTTTCCATGATACCGCCAATGCGGTTGCAACGGTCATCTATACCAATGCATTACCTGCACCCGTTGCAGTGATGTGGGCTGGTTTCTGTAACTTCCTTGGGGTTATGGTAGCGAGTGGCGCAGTTGCGTACGGTATTATTGCTTTACTTCCTGTTGAACTGATTATGAATGTTGGCAGTGGAGCAGGTTTTGCGATGGTTTTCGCACTGCTGATTGCTGCGATTCTTTGGAATCTAGGAACGTGGTTTCTTGGTATTCCAGCCTCAAGTTCACATACCTTAATCGGTTCGATTTTAGGTGTAGGGATCATGAATCACTTGTTAAATGCCTCAACAGGTACAGCAAGTGGTATTGATATGGATCAAGTGATCAAAGTTGGTAAAGCTTTATTATTTTCTCCATTAATCGGTTTTGCATTTGCTGCAATCGTATTTTTGTTGGTGAAAACAATTTTCAAGCGTCAACTTGAACTTTTCCAACCACCTGAAGGCAATAAACCACCGCCACCATTAATTCGTGCGATCTTGATTTTCACTTGTACTGGTGTAAGTTTTGCACATGGTTCAAATGATGGTCAAAAAGGTATGGGCTTGATCATGTTGATTTTGATTGGTCTAGTTCCTTTAGCTTACTCATTGAACAAGAGTTTAGATGCTGAGCATTTACAATCATTTGAGCAACTTTCAACTCAAACAGCAACTGTTTTAAATGTAAATCAGAATGAGTTTTCAGATGAGAAAGCGCGTGCTGTATTGACCAAATATATTCAAACCAAAGAGCAAACGGCTGAAGTTGTACCTGCATTGGCAAGTATGACAGCGCACCTAGGTACACGTGTTGCAAATTATGGCGATCTTAAAGCGATCCCAGAAGCTGCGGTCAGTGAAATTCGCAATGATATGTATTTGAGTACGACTACTTTCAAGCGATTAGATAAAGCGAAAGCTTTGCCAGAAATGGATAAAGACCAAGCCAAAGTGGTAAAAGAATACCGTAGTAATCTTGATTCATTCCTACAATATATTCCGAATTGGGTTAAAGTTGCGGTGGCACTTGCGCTTGGCTTAGGTACGATGGTGGGGTGGAAGCGTATTGTGGTTACAGTGGGCGAACGTATTGGTAAGAATCATATGACTTATGGTCAAGGGATGTCTGCTGAACTTGTTGCAATGACAACGATTGCTGCTGCTGATGGTTTAGGTATGCCAGTTTCAACAACTCACGTTCTAAACAGTGCTGTTGCGGGTACGATGGTGGCAAACAGATCTGGTTTAAATTTTGCTACAGTGAAAACCATTCTTTCAGCATGGATATTTACATTGCCAGCAACGATTTGTTTATCTGGTGGCTTATACTGGTTGTTCTTACAGTTTGTATCATGATTTGATTTGTTTTAAAGCTAAAATCATTTTAAAAAGCTTTGCCTCGGCAAAGCTTTTTTATGGGTCATAAGATAGCGATAGATACGGATACAAACCAAGAATATTAGGCTCTAACTCAAATAGATTTGTTCTAATTTGAATGCCTGAATGCCTGAATGCCTGAATGCCTGAATGCCTGAATGCCTGAATGCCTGAATGCCTGAATGCCTGAAGTAATGATTGTTCCTAAATAAGCGAAGAAGATCTACGTGAACCTATTACAAAAAAAGTTTTATTCCCCAAACGAGGAATATTTTTATTCTTGATTATCCGCTAAGATAACCGAGATATACAGTTTACTTAACTGCCTGTTTAAATCTATTTAAAAATATAGGCAATCGAAATTAGGGTTTACACTCCGCCATTCTCCAAAATAGAGAGTGGCTTTTTTTATTTCTATCTCTAAACATCGATAAAAAAAGAGCTGTCGAAACAGCTCTTTGCATGTATTACATGATGTTCAATTCAATTAAGCTTGTTGAATACCCGCAACAACCCAATCTTGTTGCGAACCAGCAGGCTTAACAAAATGCCAAATTTCGGTGAAAGGTTGTGGCAAGCTATTTAAATCTTCGCTCACTGTTCCAGTAAAACGTACGCTAACAACGTACTGACCATTTTCAGTAGCCCTATCTACAACCATTGCGTTTAGATTACTAAATTCTGCAACATCTTGGTCTTGGTTGGCCATAATGTCACTGTACATAGATGAATAAAGTTCAGGCGTTAAATAACGACGAATTTCTTCAATATTACTGGCACTATTCACTGATTGAATATGATTAAAACGCTGACGAGCTACACGTAAGAACGCAGCAGGTTCAGTACCATCTGGTAACTGATTGCCATTACTCATTGATGCACCACCAAATTGTGCTTGAGGAGCAGCCGTACCGCCACCGACAGATTGACCAAAAATATTGGTATTGTCACCTGCAGGCGCTGTATTTTGGCGACCAAAATTATTTTGACCGTTATTATTTGGCGCATAAGGATTGTTTGCAGCTACTTTTTGTTTACCGCTGAATTTACGGAAAATAAAGAAAGCACCGCCTGCGATCAGTAATAACCAAATCCAAGTTGGGACTCCACCTTTTTTCTCTTGCTCTTGGGCTTGTTGTGCGGCTTGAGCATTCGCTGTTTGCTGATCAGTGGCAGTTGGGTTATGTGGTTTATCATCAGCTAAAGCATTCGCTGCAACTGCACCTACCGCTGCACCTGCTACACCAGCTGCAACCATTGAACCAACACCAGGACCTGATTTTTGAGGTGCAGTTTGTTGTTGAGCAGGAGCAGCTTGACGTGATGGTTGATAAGATTGGCTAGATGAACTAGATCTGCTCATACCGTGGCTTTTTCCACCACCTGCACGTTTTGCTTCTGCAAGTGGTGCAGCAACCAATGTTGCCATTAAAAGAGCTGCCATCAAGCCACGCTGGTGTACTTGCATCGAAAATTCCTATTTAAATCCTATTTGTAAGTGTATTTATGCAGGCATTCACCTGTAATTTCAACTATAAAAATATGTTTTTTTATGTCAACTCGTCACTCAATTGCATTGCTTCAGTGAGAGCCTCATGTAAGCGTGCAACGGCAATGATTTGAACGCCATCAATAGATTTTTGCGGTGCATTAGCTCTTGGTAAAATGACATATTTAAAGCCATGCTTGGTCGCTTCTTTTAATCTTTCTTGACCATTCGGTACAGGGCGAATCTCACCAGACAGTCCAACCTCACCAAAAACTGCCAATTGTTGTGGCAGGGCTTTACCTCTTAAACTTGATGCACAAGCCAATAAAACCGCAAGATCAGAGCCAGTCTCGGTAATCTTTAAACCACCCACTACATTGACATAAACATCTTGTCCAGATGTTTGCACACCACCATGACGATGCATCACTGCAAGGAGCATATTCAAACGGTTTTGCTCTAGACCTAATGCAACGCGACGAGGTTGACCATGTGCATCATCGACTAGAGCTTGTACTTCGACTAACAATGGGCGAGTACCTTCACGGCTGATCATGACAATTGAACCGGGAATCGCTTCATCATAACGACTGAGAAAAATTGCAGATGGATTGGCAACTTCTCGAAGTCCTTTGTCTGTCATGGCAAAGACACCCAGTTCATTCACTGCACCAAAACGGTTCTTTACAGCACGGATCATGCGATAACGTGAGTCAGATTGCCCCTCAAAGTAAAGTACACAATCCACCATATGTTCTAAAACTCGTGGACCAGCTAATGCACCTTCTTTGGTGACATGACCTACAAGGAATAAAGCAGTACCGCTATTCTTTGCAAACCGAGTCAAGAGGGCAGCAGACTCACGAATTTGTGAAACACCACCAGGCGCAGATTGCAGAGTTTCTGTATATAGGGTTTGAATTGAGTCAAGAATTGCAATAGCAGGACGTTCGTGTGCCAATACTTCACATATACGCTCGACACAAGTCTCTGCCATAACTCTGAGTTGGTCTGTGGGCAGATCTAAACGTTGAGCACGTAAGGCAACTTGTGAAAGTGATTCTTCGCCTGTGACATAAAGAGCTGAACTTTTCTTACTAGCCATGTGAGTTGCGGTTTGCAATAAAATTGTTGATTTACCAATACCTGGATCACCACCAATCAGTACAACAGAGCCTGTAACCAAACCGCCACCGAGTACACGATCGAATTCGCTAATACCTGTCTGTAGACGAGTTTCATGTGAAACTGAGATTTGATTAAGGGTTGTGATATTAGCACTTTGACCAGCATAACCACCGCCCATTTTAGGCTGAGCTCTATGACTAACTGTTGGTTCCAGTCGAACTTCTACTAGACTATTCCATTCGCCACACTCAGAACATTGACCAGCCCATTTAGAATGATCTGCACCACATTGTTCACATCGATAAACAGTTTTAATTTTTGCCATATATAAAATTGAAAATTTGCGATAAATTAGTTAAAAAGTAGAGTAATTACGGAAAAGATCAATATCGTTCATTTTCTTGATAAGGAATTAAGATTAAACGGTGTTTTCGTAATTGACTGGTTAAAGGGAAGTGCTCAGAAAATAACACGATCTAAGACTTTTACAAGTAAGATATAGTAGGTTTTTGAGTCGAAAATTCTTTAAATTCACTTTTTCCACGGAAGGTCTTTGAACATTTGCTCATTTGTTGTCATAAGAATTATATTCAATGGCATAAATATTGCTTATGCTCAGACAAATGAAAATGTATCAATTGATATATTTTTAAATTATACAAAAGGTTGGTGTTTATGAGTGCAGCAGAAATTGTTGATTGGATAAATAGTATTATTTGGAGCAAAGCTCTGATCTATTTATGTTTAGGTGCAGGTTTATTTTTCTCCGTCGTAACAAGGTTTGTTCAAGTTCGTCAGATCAAAGATATGATAGGGCTACTCATTAAAGGAGGCTCATCAGCACAAGGTATTTCTTCGTTTCAAGCACTCGCTGTTTCACTCTCAGGTCGTGTTGGTGTAGGTAATATTGCAGGTGTAGCAGCAGCAATTGGTTTTGGTGGACCAGGTGCGGTCTTCTGGATGTGGCTTGTTGCATTTTTAGGAGCGAGTACTGCTTATGTTGAATCAACTTTAGGTCAAATTTATAAAGTTGAATATCAAGGACAATATCGTGGTGGACCCGCTTTTTATTTTGATAAAGGTCTAGGTCAGCGTTGGTTGGGTATTTTATTTGCGATTGCCGCGATCATTTCATGTGGTTTGTTTTTACCCGGTATTCAAGCAAATGCAGTAGGTAATGCTTTCACACAAATCACAGGTGAAGGTGCAATTGTTTTTGGAAATGTCGGTACCTATAAACTACTCGCTTTAATTGTGATTGTAACATTACTTACAGTCATCATTTTTGGTGGTATCAAACGTATTGCAAAATTCGCTGAATTTGTAGTGCCGTTTATGGCGGCTGGCTATATTGTAATGGCATTAATTATTGTCTTTATCAATATTGATAAGTTACCTGGTGTGATTTCCTTAATTTTCGCTGATGCCTTTTCTCCTATGGCAGGTCTTGGTGCTGCAATTGGTTGGGGAGTAAAACGTGGAGTGTATTCTAACGAAGCAGGTCAGGGTACAGGACCACATGCCGCTGCCGCAGCTGAGGTAGAGCATCCTGCTCAACAAGGTTTAGTACAAGCATTCTCAATTTATATCGATACTTTATTTGTTTGCTCTGCTACTGCATTTATGATCCTTATTACTGGAATGTACAATGTTCAAGGTACTCTAGAAGCTGGTCAATTTATTGTACAAAATGTTGCCGCAACGGCTGAAATTGGCTCTCCTGCATTTACACAGATGGCAGTAAGTACAGTATTTGGTGGTTTTGGACAAATCTTTGTTGCATTAGCTGTATTCTTCTTCGCATTTACAACGATTGTTGCGTATTACTATATCGCTGAAACCAATATTACTTATTTAAGTTATATTACTAAAACTCCATCTTTATTATTTATCACCAAATGCTTCATCATTCTTTCTGTTTCATATGGCGTAATCAGTGCAACAGGTTATATTTGGGGAATTGGAGATATCGGTGTAGGTTTAATGGCTTGGATTAATATCATTGGTATTATTGTCACTTACTTCATTTGGAAACCAACGATTAAAGCGTTGAGAGATTATGAAGAGCAACAAAAAGCAGGCGTTAAAGAGTTTACCTTTGATCCTGTTAAGCTCGGCATTCGTAATGCAACCTTCTGGGAAGAACGTATTAAAAACAAACAAAAATAAGTATTAAGTAGTCGAAATATAACTTTATATTTCAATAAAAATAAGCAGCGATTACCGCTGCTTATTTTTTTAAACCTAATAAGTCACAGTATCTGTAAGCGACTTGATTGTATTGTCCTATTCTAGTGCGTATCATCCGATACAATTTTTATTTCACTTGAAATATTGAGTAATACAGGCAGAAGTTGTTGAACTGAAAGCGTTTCAAAAACGTGTGTTAAAAAAAGATGCCTAATAATGGTGCAGATTGTTTTGATTCGATTTCAGGTTAACGGACAACAATACTGGAGATTTTTTGTAAAATGTCGAATCAAAATCTGAGTGAAGCAACCGATCAAGGCGGACTCCACCGTAGTCTCTCTAATCGACATCTTCAACTGATTGCAATTGGTGGAGCAATCGGAACGGGATTGTTCATGGGGTCAGGCAAAACCATTAGTTTAGCTGGACCATCTATTTTATTCATTTATGGCTTGATCGGTATCATGGTGTTTTTCGTCATGCGTGCCTTAGGCGAATTACTTCTATCCAATTTACACTATAAATCTTTTATTGATTTATCCACTGATTTAATCGGTCCTTGGGCGGGTTATTTTGTTGGATGGACATATTGGCTATGTTGGGTCACGATTGGTATCGCTGATTTATCAGCCATTATTTACTATCTTGAATTTTTCAATGGGGGTGAGTCATTTACTCCATTGGGCGGATTGTTGATTAGTAGTGTTGCGATTCTATTTGTACTGGGATTAAACCTTGTCACTGTAAAACTATTCGGTGAAATGGAATTCTGGTTTTCAATGGTTAAAATCACAGCAATTATTGTTTTAATTGCGGTTGGTTTATGGATGATCTTTACGGGGTTCACTAATGCTGTTGGTACAACGGCGAGTATTAGCAACTTGTGGACACATGGTGGTATGTTCCCTAAAGGGTTAGATGGTTTCCTCGCAGGTTTCCAAATTGCAATTTTTGCTTTTGTCGGTGTAGAGCTGGTCGGTACAACTGCTGCTGAAACACAAGATCCAAAACGTAACTTACCGAAAGCGATTAACTCAATTCCAATTCGTATCATTATTTTCTATGTATTGGCATTGTTTGTGGTGATGTGTGTAACACCTTGGGATCAAATCAACCCTAAAGTCAGCCCATTCGTAAACATCTTCTCACAAGCGGGTATTGCTTCTGCGGCGATTATTATGAATTTGGTGGTGTTATCTTCAGTGATGTCATCAATGAATAGTGGTGTATTTTCAACCAGTCGTATGTTGTTTGGTTTATCAACGGATAAGCAAGCACCAAAATTATTTGGAAAACTTTCTAAATCGGCAGTTCCTGCAAAAGCATTAATCTTTTCTTCGATCTGTATCTTTATTGGTGCATTTGTACAATTTGTTTATAAAGTAAAAACAGGAACCAATGATGAAGTTACCGCGTTTACCTTGGCGACCACATTATCAACGATCCTGTTTATTTGTGTCTGGATTGTGATTATGTGGAGTTATATTAACTACCGTAAAAACCGTCCTGAGTTACATGCAGAATCAACTTTTAAACTTCCTGGTGGTGTGTTTACTTGTTGGGCGGTCATTGCATTTTTCCTTGCAACGATTTATTTCCTTGCTTTGGACGAAACCACTTTAGAGTCACTTAAAGTCAGCCCAATCTGGTTTGTTATTTTGGCAATTGGTTATTTCTTTGCGAAAAAGAAATAAGCTAGACGAGTTTGAATGAAAAAAACGCCAGCATAAGTTGGCGTTTTTTTATGTTTAGACTTTAGCCTGTGGGTTGATCACGCTATACTGCTCCGAATTGTAAAAGTTAGGTGCTCAGATGCGTCAAGTCATTTGTTCGATCGGTTTATTACTGAGTAGTGTGGTACTCACTGCATGTGGTCAGTCAGGCATGTTGCAATTACCCTCTAATCAGGATCACGATAAGCGTGCAAAATACCTGCTTTATAAAAATGAAGCATCCAAAGCAGAAGCTTCATCTGATCTAAAGTCAGAACGCCAAGTTACATCATCACCGACCACCTCACCTTAAGTTTGTAAATAAGGACATCTTCATGAGTTTCACTCGCATTAATGGAGTATTGCATGCTGAGCAATGTTCATTAGATCAGCTCGCACAGCAATTTGGCACGCCTTTATATGTTTACTCAAAATCTACATTTGAGAAGCATTATTTAGATATGCATCGTGCCTTTGATTTTATTGATCATCAAATCTGTTTTGCGGTGAAGTCAAACTCAAATATCGCTGTTTTAAATGTCTTGGCAAAACTTGGTGCAGGTTTTGATATTGTGACGGGTGGTGAACTCGCTCGTGTACTTGCAGCAGGTGGTGAGCCATCAAAAATTGTGTTCTCTGGTTTAGGTAAATCAGAAGCAGATATTGAAAAAGCATTAACTGTCGGCATTGCGTGTTTCAATGTTGAATCTTATGCTGAACTTGATCGCATTCAAAAAGTAGCAGCAAAATTAGGCAAAAAAGCACCGATTTCATTACGTGTAAACCCAGATGTGGATGCGAAAACTCATCCCTATATCTCAACAGGTCTGAAAGAAAACAAGTTTGGTATTCCAAGTGATACGGTGAATGAAACGTATCAATATGCCGCTTCATTACCCAACCTAGAGATCGTTGGAATTGACTGTCATATTGGTTCGCAATTGACAGAAACCAAACCTTTCGTTGATGCTTTGGATCGTGTCATTGTCATGATTGAGCAGTTGAAAGGCTTGGGTATCAACCTCAAACATATTGATATTGGTGGTGGTTTAGGTGTTCGTTATAAAGACGAAACTCCTCCAAGTGTTGCTGAATATGCCAATGCCATGCGTCCAGCTTTAGAAAAATTGGGCTTGAAAGTGTATATGGAGCCAGGGCGTAGTATTTCAGCTAATGCGGGTGCTTTATTAACCAAAGTTGATTTATTAAAACCAACCAATCACCGTAACTTTGCCATCATTGATGCAGCGATGAATGACTTAATTCGCCCCGCTTTATATGAAGCATGGATGGATATCCAATCTGTGAATCCAAATCCTGATGTTGAAGTTAAAACTTGGGATTTGGTTGGTGCAATCTGTGAAACAGGTGATTTCTTGGGTAAAGAGCGTAATTTAGCACTTCAAGAAAATGATGTCCTTGCTGTATTAGGTGCAGGTGCCTACGGTTTTGTAATGAGCTCGAACTACAACACCCGTGGTCGTGCTGCCGAAGTTATGGTCAGTGGTGATCAAGCCTATTTAATTCGTGAACGTGAAACCATAGAATCACTTTGGGAAAAAGAACGTTTATTGCCTGAGGAGTAAATTGAGATGTATTTAGAATTTACCAAAATGCATGGTTTGGGCAATGATTTTATGGTCGTTGACCTGATCACGCAGCGAGCTTATTTAGATACTTTAACCATTCAACGTTTAGCCGATCGTCATTTTGGTGTGGGTTTTGATCAACTTCTGATTGTTGAACCACCTGATTTTCCTGATGTTGATTTTAAATATCGAATTTTTAATGCTGATGGTTCAGAAGTAGAACAATGTGGTAATGGTGTACGTTGTTTTGCTCGCTTTGTACATGAGCGTCAACTGACGACCAAAACTAAAATTCGCGTACAAACTAAAGCGGGTATTGTTGAGCCTGAATTGGGTGCCAATGGGTGGGTCCGTGTAAATATGGGACCACCAAAATTTCTTCCAGAAGAAATTCCATTTCTTACCCAAGAACATGAAGATATTGAAGGCTTATACGCACTAGAACTTGCAGACAATCAAAGTATCAATATTGATGTTGTGAACATGGGTAATCCTCATGCTGTGACTATCGTACCTGATGTATTAACTGCTGATGTTGAGCGTATTGGCCCACAAGTAGAATCACATACACGTTTTCCTTCACGCGTGAATGCTGGATTTATGCAGATCATTGATGAAAAGCATATTCGGTTACGTGTGTTTGAGCGTGGTGTTGGCGAGACTTTAGCTTGTGGTACAGGAGCTTGTGCAGCAGCGGTCAGTGGTATGCGCCGTGGTTTACTTGCCAATGAAGTTGAAGTTCAGCTTGCAGGTGGTAAGTTACATATTGCATGGCGTGAAGGTGATGTGGTGTGGATGACAGGTCCAACCACGCATGTCTACGATGCGCGTTTGGATTTACGATATTTCCAAGGCTGATGATCTAAGGTTTAAGAAAAAAGCGCGTTGATTGGAACGCGCTTTTTTATAATCTATCTTTTACTAAAGGCGAGTTTGAGTGCAAACAAGATAAAAATACTGCCTGTGATACGATCCATGTATCGAATAAATTTAGGTTGCTTTAAATAAGCGGAAATGGACTGCATCGCAGCAATTAGAAAAATTGACCAGATTAATCCGATTACTACATGTATCATCACAAGACTCATGGTCCAAATGACTGGAGATGCAGACTGTGGAATAAACTGTGGCAAAAAAGAAATATAGAAAATACCGACTTTGGGATTGAGTAAATTTCCCCAAAAACCTTTCATAAACCAATTTTGCGTTGTCACTGCTGAATTATTTAAACTCGCAAGTTGGCTACGAGGTTTTAAAATAAGATTAAGTCCTAACCATGTTAGGTAAATTGCCCCTATCCATTTCAAAGCATTAAAAGCAAGATCCGAAGTCATCAACAATGCACCTAAGCCACAGGCCACGATCACTCCCCACACAATACAACCTAGATTAATTCCTAAAGCTGCTTGAAATGCTTTCGTTTTGCCTTCAAGTGTTGCGGTACGGATGATGAGTGTTGTATCCAGACCAGGAGTAATCGTAAGAAGTGTAATTGCGATTAGATAGGGGGTAAGCAACATTGACATGATGATGGCACTACAGAAAACTTGAAATATATTGTATTACACAGCTATATATACTTCGAGATTTGTTTAAAGATAAATCAGAAGAAAATTTGTTAAAATATAAGTTGGTCGATATTCCAAGATGGAGAGAAATTTGGAAACTCCTACAAAACTTCTTTCCATGTGGTTAAAAGAACGCATTATTCAAAATCAATCGGAGCATACGATTGCAGCATATCAACGTGATTTAACCGATTTTTTAAAGTTTTGTGAATACAAAAAGCTACGATTGGAAGATGTCGAAGCATCTGATTTGAGGGAATACTTGGCTACACGAGTTGAGCAAGATCAATTGAGTTCGAGTAGTCTGCAACGCCATTTAACATCAATTCGTCAGTTTATGAAGTGGGCTGAGCAAGGTCAGTATCTACAACAAAATCCATCTGAAGACTTTCGATTAAAGCGCCAGCCGCGTCCTTTGCCAGGGATGATTGATATTGAAACAGTGAATCAGATTCTAGATCAGGCAGCGCCGGAGAAGCCGATCGAACAACAATTATGGCTACGTGATAAAGCAATGCTTGAACTTCTTTATTCCAGTGGATTGCGCTTAGCCGAATTACAAGGGTTAAAGATTAAGGATATTGATTTTAATCGACAATTGTTGCGTATAACGGGTAAAGGCAATAAAACGAGAGTTGTGCCGTTTGGAAGCAAAGCAAAAGCAAGTTTGATTGAATGGCTTAAAATTTATCGGATATGGCAAGGCAGTTTTGCAGCAGATTCGGCGGTATTTATCTCACAACGAGGAAATACATTACAACCTCGTCAAATTGAAAATCGCGTTAAATTGCAAGCACAAAGAGCAGATGTTAATGTCGATGTACATCCGCATTTATTACGCCATTGTTTTGCCAGCCATATGCTTTCAGCAAGCGGTGATTTACGCTCAGTGCAGGAGATGTTAGGACACAGTAATTTATCAACGACCCAAATTTATACCCATGTTGATTTTGATCAATTAGCAAAAGTCTATGATCAAGCCCATCCGCGAGCACAAAAAAATGAGTGAACAACAAGAAACAGCTTTATCGTTGGATAATGAAGTATTTATTCAATGTGCGAATTATATTGAGAAGATTTTATTTCAATATCAAACAATAATAGGTGCAGACTATCAAGGTTATTTGAATCATTGTAAGCGTGTGGCTGTTTGCTGTTTAATCCTAGCCCAAGATGATTGCCAACAAACCCGTGACAAAATTGCGATTGCTGTTGCTTTTCATGATATTGGTATTCGGACAGCAAAAACGATTGATTACATTCAACCCTCTGTTCAGCAGATGAGGCAATATCTTGAAATCAATCAATTATCTGATTGGCAAAATGAACTAGCTTTAATGATTACGGAGCATCACAAGCTAACAGCTACCGAATGTGATGAATATCCCTTAGTTGAACATTTTAGAAAGGCTGATTATGCCGATTTTTCATTAGGATTATTGCGTTCAAATATTCCCTTTCAAACTTTTAAATATTTAATGCAACAATATCCGAATTGTGGTTTTCATAAGAATTTAATGTTTCTTGGGTTTAAACGTTTTTTGCATAAGCCTTGGAGTCCATTGCCAATGTTTAAATGGTAATTGCGGTATTCTTTTTTGAGTAAAATTAGATCATAAAAGATACATGATGTTGCAAAGTTGAATGTTTAATAACCGACTGTTTTTTTTATTTGTAGTTGCAATTTATTGAACAGACATTCTTACTTTATTGCCAAGTTTTTGCAAAATGTAAATTGGATTAAGATTTATCAGAAATGATCGGTTACAGATCTTTTGTACGTGTTTTTATATAGCCAATTTAGGTGGTTGAATTATATAAAATATTAGCTAAATCAAAGCCTAATATAAGTGCTGAAAGTATAACAATATTTATATGCTGAATAACTCATCAAAATTAGTGAACTGAGCATTTCATCTTTTTTCCAGTCATAGCGAAAATTGTGACTTGACCGAAATGCCAAATACATTGCAAGATAGGGCACCTAAAAAGTTTCGATCGAAGAGTTAGAATGCTCTTCACTACATTTACTTGCTTAGAACAGCCGAGGATTACATGAAGGCTCTTGTCGCTGTAAAACGTGTGGTTGATGCCAACGTTAAAGTTCGTGTTAAGCCGGACAATACTGGGGTTGACCTTACTAACGTTAAGATGTCAATTAACCCATTCTGTGAAATCGCAGTGGAAGAAGCGGTTCGCTTAAAAGAAAAAGGAACGATTTCAGAAATCGTTGTTGTTTCAGTGGGTTCTAAAGACGCGCAAGAACAAATTCGTTCTGCAATGGCTTTAGGCGCTGACCGTGGTATCTTAGTTGAAACTGCTGATGAAATTGGCGCTTTAGAAGTTGCTAAAATTTTAAAAGGCGTTGTTGATGCTGAAAAACCAGAACTTATTCTTCTTGGTAAACAAGCAATTGATGATGACTCTAACCAAGTAGGTCAAATGCTTGGTGCTTTACTTGGTGCTGGTCAAGGTACTTTTGCATCTGAAGTTAAAGTTGACGGCGGTAAAGTACAAGTTACTCGTGAAGTTGATGGCGGTTTACAAACTGTTGAGCTTGGTCTTCCAGCAATCATCACCACTGACTTACGTTTGAATGAGCCACGTTATGCTGCTCTTCCAAACATCATGAAAGCGCGTAAAAAACCGCTTGATACTAAGTCTCCTGCTGACTATGGCGTTGCAACTGGTACTAAACTTAAAACAGTTAAAGTTGAAGCACCTGCTGAACGTAAAGCTGGCGTACAAGTTAAGTCTGTAGACGAACTTGTTGAAAAATTGAAAAATGAAGCGAAAGTGATCTAATACAGAAGGATAAAATCATGAGTATTTTAGTTATCGCTGATCACAACAACCAGTCACTTAACGGTGCAACTTTAAACGTTGTTGCGGCAGCTCAAAAAATCGGTGGTGATATTACTGTATTAGTAGCTGGTTCTGGCGCTCAAGCAGTTGCTGATGCTGCTGCTAAAGTTGCTGGTGTAAGCAAAGTATTACTTGCTGACAATGCTGCTTATGCGAACCAATTGGCTGAAAACGTTGCCGGTTTAGTTGCTGACATCGCGAAAGGCGGTTACAAATACGTATTAGCTGCATCTACAACAACGGGTAAGAACATTCTTCCACGTGTTGCTGCACTTCTTGACGTAAGCATGATTTCAGACATCATTGCTGTTGAATCTGCAAATACTTTCAAGCGTCCTATCTATGCAGGTAACGCAATCGCAACTGTTCAATCTGACGAAGCAATTATCGTTGGTACAGTTCGTGGTACAGCATTTGATGCTGTAGCTGCTGAAGGCGGTTCTGCTGCGGTTGAAGCTGTTGCTGAAGCGAAAGATGCTGGTATTTCTACGTTTGTAAGCGAAGAAATCGTGAAACTTGATCGTCCAGAATTAACTGCTGCGCGTATCGTTGTTTCTGGTGGTCGTGGTGTAGGTTCTGGTGAAAACTATCACAAAGTACTTGACCCATTAGCTGACAAGCTTGGTGCTGCTCAAGGTGCTTCACGTGCTGCTGTAGATGCAGGCTTTGTACCAAACGACTTCCAAGTTGGTCAAACTGGTAAAATCGTTGCGCCTGATCTTTATTTAGCAATCGGTATCTCTGGTGCGATTCAGCACTTAGCGGGTATGAAAGATTCTAAAGTTATTGTTGCAATCAACAAAGACGAAGAAGCGCCAATCAACAGCGTTGCTGACTACTGGTTAGTTGGTGATTTGAACACTGTTGTACCAGAATTGGTATCTAAACTTTAATTCTCTGAATTAAGTTTGAAAAAACCCTTGTGCAAACAGGGGTTTTTTATGGTCGAGAGATTAGAAAAAATCATTATTTGTTGTAAAACAGCAACGATCAGACCTAAGTAATCAGAAAGTAAAAAAAGTTTGCTTCAATTAAAAAAATAATTTTGCAAAATATAGGGAGATGCAAAATGAAAATAAACTCGTTATCTCAATGGGTTTTGTGGGTGTTTTGGACAGTTTTGGCGAGTACAACTGTTTATGCAGCTGATTCGATCGAAGGGTATTGGAAAAGTATTGATGACCGTACGGGTGAACCTTTATCTATCATTGAATTTAAAAAGAAAATTGATGGAACTTATTCTGGAACGATTGTTCATCGTTACCCCAACGTTAGCGGTGTGATCTTAACGCATTGTGTGAAATGTGCTGCGCCAAATACGAATAAGCCTATTCTAGGAATGGAGATTGTTTCTGGTGTGACCAAAGATCCCAAAAACCCAAACAAATATAATAATGCGACTTTGTTAGAGGTTTTGAGCGGTCGTACTTATCAGGGTAAGGGGGAAGTGACCAATAATGGCCGTTTGCTCCGAGTGCGAGCATTTAAAGGCGTTTCGCTATTTGGGAGGAGCTCTGTATGGGTGCGTACTGTTGCACCTATGGATGTCGAGGTTAAATCACCTTAATTCTTACAGGTCTCAAACGCTCCGAAAGGAGCGTTTTTATGTTAAAAATAGGAACAAATAAATGAGAGTATTACCGATGAATTATACTTTTAAGACCTATTTTCAGATGCTGGTTCTTTATAATCAGTGGGCAAACCAAAAGTTATTTTCTACGCTCATCAGCTTAACAGAGGAGCAATTAAATCAAGATTGTAAAGCTTATTTTAAATCCCTTATGCAAACGGCAAATCATGTATTGGTAGGAGATATACTTTGGTTTGAGCGTATCAAAGGCGTTCTTGCATCAACGTATACTTTGGATGAGATTCTTTATAATCAACTTGCCCAATTAGAGAATGCTCGAATTGAACATGATCAACGTCTGATTAATTTTATCCATGAACATGATGAAGTTTCATTCCATCAAATGATTACTTATGTCCGTCGAGGTCAAGTTTATACTGAGCCTTTGATTGAAATATTGGCACACCTATTTAACCATCAAACGCATCATCGAGGTCAAATGCACAGCATGATCTTTGAGCTAACAGCAAAGTCCTTGGAGCTAGACTTAATTTTCTTTCAAAGAGAATATGCCTATTTATACCGCTGATTTAAAAAAACTGGATTGAATATTTTATTAAAAATGCCATTATTTTGATTAAAAAATAACCTTTTATTCTATTCACTAAAAAATGGAAAACTAGATTTTTAACTTATTAATTCTAATAAATTTTTTATTGTAAAAAAATGCTATTTTCAGATTAGCAAACTCCCTGTTAATAAGTGCTTTATGCTATAATTTTTCGCTATATTTTTTAATTTTAGTTCAAGTTTCTGAGCTAAATTTTTGCAAGATTGAATACATAAAAACAAGTAGAGCCATCTACTTGTAAACAAGGAGTATGCATGAGCGTATCGGAAATTAGACCGATTGCCATTGAGGACGAACTCAAGCATTCATATCTAGATTACGCGATGAGCGTAATTGTATCTCGTGCATTACCAGATGTGAGAGACGGTCTTAAACCTGTTCACCGTCGTGTGTTGTTTGCAATGCATGAATTGGGCAATGATTATAACAAAGCATACAAAAAGTCTGCTCGTGTTGTCGGGGACGTGATCGGTAAATATCACCCTCATGGTGACATCGCAGTATATGAAACAATCGTTCGTATGGCGCAGAATTTTAGCTTGCGTTACATGTTGGTTGATGGTCAAGGTAACTTCGGTTCGGTCGATGGGGATAGCGCAGCAGCGATGCGTTATACTGAAGTGCGTATGCAAAAGTTGACCCATGAAATCTTAGCAGACTTAGAAAAAGATACTGTTGATTGGGAAGATAACTACGACGGTTCTGAGCGTATTCCTCAAGTGATGCCAACACGTATTCCAAATCTTTTGATTAATGGTACGACAGGTATTGCGGTAGGTATGGCGACCAATATGGCGCCGCATAACATGACAGAAGTGGTGAATGCATGTTTAGCCTACGCCAATAACCCAAATATCTCTATTGAAGGTTTGATGGAGCATATTACGGGGCCAGATTTCCCGACAGGCGGTATTATTTACGGTAAATCAGGGATTGTGGATGCTTACCGCACGGGTAAAGGCCGTTTGCATATTCGTGGTAAATATCACTTCGAAGAAGATCAAAAAACGGGTCGTACTACGATTGTCTTTACTGAGATTCCTTACCAAGTTAACAAGGCAAAAACCATTGAGCGTATTGCTGAGTTAGTCAAAGAGAAGAAATTAGAAGGTATTTCTGAGCTTCGTGATGAGTCTGATAAAGATGGTATGCGTATCGCAATCGACTTGAAACGAGGTGAGAATGCAGAAGTTGCAGTGAATAATTTATTCTTGCATACCCAACTTCAAAACTCGTTCAGTATCAACATGGTTTGTCTAGACAATGGTCAACCAAAGTTGATGAACCTAAAAGATATTATTGCGGCATTTATTCGTCATCGCCAAGAAGTTGTGACGCGTCGTACCATGTTTGAATTGCGCAAAGCACGTGAACGTGGACATATCTTAGAGGGTTTAACGGTTGCTTTGGCAAATATTGATGCCATTATTGAAACCATTAAAACTTCTGCTAACCCCGCTGAAGCACGTGAGCGTTTACAAGCAGGTGAGTGGGCAGGCGGCGGTGTGGTCGCATTGCTTGAAAAAGCAGGTGCAATCTCTGTTCGTCCAGATGAAATTGAAGGCGAAGACCCAACTCGCCCATTTGGTTTGTCAGGTGAGATTTATCGCTTGTCACCAACGCAAGTGGCAGCAATTTTAGAATTACGTTTACACCGTTTAACAGGTTTAGAACAAGATAAATTACATGCAGAATATTCTGAAATCTTAGGTCAAATTGCTGAATTAACAGCAATTCTCAATGATTTTAATCTATTGATGAATGTGATTCGTGAAGAACTTGCTTTGATCTTGCAGCAATATGGTGACGGGCGTCGTACTGAAATTGTTGAATCAGGCGTTGATTTCTGCCGTGAAGATTTGATCCCAGAAGAACAAGTGGTACTGACTGTTTCTCAAACAGGTTATGCGAAAACTCAACCACTTTCTGACTATCAAGCACAACGTCGTGGCGGTCGTGGTAAGTCTGCAACCTCGATGAAAGATGATGATATTATTCAACATTTAATTGTGGCATCCAACCATGCAACAGTTTTATGTTTTACCAATGTTGGTAAAGTGTATCGCTTAAGAGTGTTTGAAGTTCCGCAGGCTTCACGTGGTGCGAAAGGTCGTCCAATTATTAATTTGCTTCCATTGGATGCGAATGAGACTGTGACGGCAATCTTGCCATTGACTGAATTCCCTGAAAATCACTATGTATTCATGGCAACGGCATCAGGTACGGTTAAACGTGTTGAATTAGCACAATTTAGCAATGTTCGTTCAAATGGTTTACGTGCGATTGAGTTGAACGAAGAAGATACTTTAATCGGCGTTGCAATCACTGACGGTAATCAGCAGATCATGTTGTTCTCGAACGAAGGGAAGGCAATTCGTTTTGCTGAAACAGATGTTCGTGCGATGGGACGTACGGCCAAAGGTGTTCGTGGTATGCGGGTCAAATTGGCAAGCAGTACGATCGACGTTGAAGATGCTGATGTTGAAAATGATGACAGCGATGATAATGATGATTCATCAGATTCAACTGTTGTCAGTCGCATTGTTTCACTTGTGGTTGTACCTGAAACGGGTGAAGTACTGTGTGCTTGTGCAAACGGTTATGGTAAACGTACACCAGTGGATGACTTCCCAACCAAGAAACGTGGTGGTAAGGGCGTGATTGCAATCAAAACTAGCGAACGTAATGGTGAGTTAGTTGGTGCGGTATCAATTGATGAAAGCAAAGAACTGATGTTGATTTCTGATGGTGGTACATTAGTGCGTACGCGTGCTGCTGAAGTTGCAACCACAGGTCGTAATGCACAAGGCGTTCGTTTAATTCGCTTAAGCGATGCTGAAATCTTAGTCGGTGTGGTTTCGATTGAAGCTGTAGAAGATGACGAAGAGTTAGACGTTACAGAAGAAACGGAAAATACAGAGGTTGAGGCTGTAACTTCTGAAGAAGCGACAGTAGAACCAAAAGATGATACGCCAGAAGCGTAATTATTGAGGTGATAAAAAAGGAAGCTTATGAGCTTCCTTTTTTACATTGTATAGAAATTAGAATTTGAAGATAGAGTAAATGAAGAAAATTGAGAATATATTGATACCAGTTTTTATAAGTATACTAATATTTATTTCATTTTTACTTTTTATGTATTTCACTACATTTAAGTATATTACAAATGACACGGCAGCTTGGGGGGCTTTTGGAGATTATATTGGTGGTTTATTAAATCCAGTATTCGCATTTCTTAGTTTTTCAGCTCTAATAGTAACTTTACTTTATCAGAATAAACAACTTTTACAGAATCAAGAAATATTAAAAGAGACAAAAAGAGCTATTCAACAAAATGAAATAGCCCTTGAGCAAAATAGAATAGATTTAAAATTAAGTAGAGAAGAATTAAAGAATAGTAATAAACAGTTGGAAATATCAGCTAAAGCACAAAATGAAATAGAAAAAACTCAAAAAATACAACAATTTGATATGTTATTTACTACATTGTTGTCTGAATTAAATTTATTGAATACTAATTTTATTGAAAAAAATAAGCTGTTTGAATTTTATGAAATTTTTGAATCAAATTATAAATTAGAATATAAACAAGTGGGTTTAAGAAATATCTATGAATTAAGAAGATATTTTATTATACTATATCAAGTTTTAAAACAAATTAATGATATTAAAAATTTAACAGATGATGAAAAGAAAAAATATAGTAATATTATTCGTGCATCACTGGATAATCCTTTATTGCAGCTTTTGATGCTGAATTGTAATTGTGATGGTTTTGGTGATGATTTTCATGAATTTTATTCTCTTTTGGAAAAGTTTTCTCTTTTAGAACATATGGATTTTCATGATTTTACTGGTAAAAATTACGAATTAAACTTTGATTTATTAATCTGTTTAAAAAATTATAAAAAACAGGCTTTTGGGAAAAGTATTTATCTCGATAACGTTCAAGATGTTTGGTATTATTCGATCATTAATAGAAAAAGTCCAGTTAAAAGTAAGTATCAGTTTTTTATGAAACTAATATATATGCAACCATTAACTTTTTCTTCAGAATTTGATGACTTTAAAATTATTCTGGATTTTAATTTAAGTAAAAATCGTTTTCCTGAAATAAATATTGTAAAAAAATATCAAGTTTGAAAGAAGTTTTTAAATTTGATTTTAGGGATGTTGTTTTGAGTTTTTATGAAAAGAAGATTTTTTCTATATTAGAAACAACAGAATTTAAAATTGAATTTAATCTTTACGAAAATAAATATGAGATTTATGTTGAATTTTTTGATAAACGTTATTTGGATTCTGAATTTTATAGTAATTTTAAATTCTATGAAAAAATTAAATTAGAGCGTATTATTTAATAAATATTTTAGTTTTTTAACTTAAATTTCTGAAATCAATAAAAAAGGAAGCTAATCAGCTTCCTTTTTTATTGGCTCCATCATCACCAACCGATAATAAGAAAGTGCCAGTAAAATTGCAGCTACCGTCGCAAGATAAATAAGTTTAGGAACAACAATAGATGTTGCGACACCCATTTGATTTAATTGCACAAACATTTGCACGCCGTGCGTAGAAGGAAGTAACCATGCCAACCATTGCATCCATTCAGGCATAGCGGAATGTGCCCAAGCTGTACCTGTTAACAAAAATAGAGGCACAGAGGTCACAACAATCAAATGTCCAACACGTTCGGGCATATCGACCAGAGAACCAACTAGCATCGCTAAACCAATAATACAACTCACATAAATCGGAACAGCGAATAGCATTCCCCCAAAATTACCCCCATGCGGATATTCATATAACCAAAATGTAAAGCCAAATAAATAGAGACAGCCTAAACATCCGATGGTTAATATTGCGGCAAAAATCGCAAAAAATTCTGATCGCTTCGCCACCCAACCTTTTTCTCGATAACTGGCAATCAACATGGCAAGCCCAAGTAATATGGTTTGATGAATGATAAGACTGGACACAGCAGGAAAAATATAGCTGCCATAGCCAGATAATGTATTAAATAAAGGAATTTGATGAATTGAAATCTCAGGGGGGAATGAAGAAGCATGCCCAAATTTTTCTAAATATTCTTGTAAACTCGCTTCAATTGAAGTCGCTAGACCAATTCCCACTTCTTTGGTTCGAATGAAATAGGCTGTACTGAGGTAAAGTCCGATTCCGCCCATTTCACCACGTTTTAAGCTATTGGTTAGATTGTCTGGTAATAATAGAATACCTTCAGCTTTTTGATTTTTTACGAGTTTCTCAGCCTCTAAGAAGTCATCGGTAACTGTTGTGATTCGAATATGTGGACTATTAGCAGCTTGACTAATAATTTTTGAAGTTAAAATACTTTGCTCTTGGTCAACAATCACAATTGGTATATCTGCTGCCGACTGAGCTTTATAAGCAGTAGGGTAAAAAAAACTATACATGATTACAGCTGCAATCAATGTGGTAAATACAGAACTATTTGCAACAATATTTTTAAACGTTTGGATGTAATAGAAGCAAAATGATTTCATTGATTTTGCTCCTGAATATTTTTCTTCAATAAACGAATACTTAAACCTAGATAAAGAGCAGAGAAAATAACTAAAATGCCAAAAGGAATGAGAGATACGGAAATATCACTACCAATCACCCATTGCTCTGTTTGTAGTTTCGCATAAGGCGTATACGGAATAATCATTGACCAAAATTGAGTAAATGCTGGAGCATTATTCAGGGGTAGGGTAATTCCTGAAAAGCTTGGTGATGATCCGCCATAAAGTGCAATAAAACCAAAGGTTTTAGGTAGATCTTTGGTGGCTAAAACCACTGTGCTACTGATGACAGCATAAGAAAAATAAAGTAAAAATTGTGCAAGCAAAATCAGGCTGAGTGAACCTGCAATAAAGTAGCCACGAATATGCGCTAACCAAAACATCCAGCACCATGTCCACGCACAAAAAATAAAGACATAGACCAAAATTTTGCCCAACAGGCTAGAAATAATTTGTTTTGAATTTACCCATTCAGTTAAGGTTTTCCTTTTAAATTCCTGTCCGATCGCAAAAGCCACACAACAGCAAAGCAGTAAATGCAAAACTGCGGGTACCATGAACGGCTCAAGGAACAGTTCATAGCTCATATTAGGATTATATAGTGTAGAAATTTTGATATGAGGAGTCGGAACATCCAAGTAGGGGATTACATTTGATAAGTAACTCTCTCCCATATAATCTGCCATACCGTTTAATGTACTCATCAACATCGCAGAAGAAATGGTATTCCCAATACTAAAAAAAGATTGATTGTAGGCAATACTAATTTGTGCATCTTGTGCTTGTACTAATCTTTGTTCTGCGCCATCGGGGATTAAAACGAATCCCCATGCTTCAGTTTTATTAATAAGCTGTTCGGCTTCATCTTTGCTAGTGGTGATGGTTTTTACTTGTAAAGTATGATTGATACTCAGTGCATGAATGACTTTACGGCTCATTTCACTTTGATCTTGATCAATCACAACGATAGGTAAATGCTCAGCTTTACCCGATGCAAACATATTGCCAAAAAGAAGAATCACCAACAAAGGGGCAATGATCGCCATAAAAAAATCAGCTTTATGGCGTTTTAAATAGCGCAATTCCCGAAGCATTACTGCAAACATCGGTTATTTTGCCTCTGCAATGTTAAATAAAACACTCATACCGACTTTTAGGTCTGGAATGGTTTGTTCTGATACTAAATGAAATTTGAAACTACGAATATCATAACCGCCAGTTTGTCTTGTTGTCTTAATCGTTGCAAAATCACCTTCGGCATCAATTTTTTTCACTTTAAAATTTGCTTTACGGTTGAGTGCAGGAATAAAACCTTCCAGAGTTTTAGTTTTATAAATTGAGCTATACATGTCTTCACGGACATTCAAACTTACCCATAAATCATGGTCTTCAAGAATGCTTACTACAGGGATGCCTGTTGCGACCAACTCAGTTGGTTTGCCGTAAGTTTTAGAAACAGTGCCATCAGTCGGTGAATATAGTTTGGTTTCTTCGGTTAAAGCATTGGCTTCTTTAACCGCTGCTTGAGCCATAGCCACTTGTGCATCAGCAGTTGATTTTTGTTGCTCCGTACTGCCTCGTTGAGCGCGTGCGTATTGTTGATAAGCTGCTTCTGCAGTTTCACGTGCCGAAGTTTGGGCGGCTAACATTTCATCACGGCGTTGACGAGAAATGACACCTTGTTGAAATAAATTTTCACCACGTTTATAAGTGGTTGCTGCCAAATCAGCTTGGGTTTTCATTGCTTGCCAGTTGGCGTATAAGGTTTCGATATTCTCTTGCTGAGCACCACGATATACGGTTGAATGAAATGCTGTGGCACTTTGTAAAGCTGCTTGTGCTTGCTCTTTCTTTGCCTCTAACTCTGGACTAACAAAACGAACCAAAGCTTGTCCTTTTTTGACGGGTTGTCCATCAGTGACGTAAAATTCTTCAATACGGCTTGGAACTTTGGTGCTGATATGTACTGTTTCTGCTTCAACACGACCTTGTAATTCAATGGTCTGAGGTTGATAAGCTTTCCATAGACCATATGCAATTAAACCGAATAATAAAATAAGGATAATTAACCCAATAAGTTTGAATTTTCCATTTTTAGATGATTTATTCGGTGGAATTTTTTTATCCAAAGGTGCTGTTTCAGCTTCTACTTTTTCTGTATGTTCAATTAGAGAAACAGGCTCAGATGCTGCTTCTTTTGTTTGAGCATCTGTTGTTTGGTTGACTTGATCTGTATCACGTTCTGAATTGGATGATGATGGATTCTGGCTCATAAATTTCTCCAATTAGCGGATATAGTCAGTACGTGGTTGATTAACGTAAAGCTTAAATTCATCAATAGAACCATAGCTTTGTAATAAGGTAGCTAAAGATAAAATATATTTATATGAGTTAAGTGCCATTTCAGTTTTTAAAGCACTCAAAGCATTTTGTGCATCAATCACTTGCGTTGCAGTGCCCATACCTTCTTTAAATGAGAGTTGTTGAATGCGTAAATTCTCTTGTGCTGCTTTGGTATTCTGCGAGAGTAATTGATGACTATTTTGCGAAGAACTTAATTCACTATAGGATTTATACAGTACATTTTCGACTTCTTGTTTTGTCCGTTCAGTCATAAGCTCTGCTGCATATTTTTTGAGCTCTGCTGCACGGATATTTTTATTATTGTCTATACCTGAGAATAAATTGTATTTTGCCATCACACCAACAATCCAATTTTCTTTGCTATCTAAGCCGTATTCTCCAAAAGCAAAAACACTTGGTTTTTTAGAGGCTTGTTGAACTTTCACATTTTCATTGGCTAATTCAGTATCTATTTGTAGTTTTTTAATCAAACTTGAGTTCTGATCATAATTTGCAAGCAATTTATCCAAAGAATGATTCTGAGTTAAATTCACAAAAAGTGGGGTGCTTAGACTGACACTTTCTTTGGTTTGTAATAGATTCTGTAAACTAAATTCGCTCGCTTTTAAATTAGACTGTGCATTTTGGTAAGTACGTTCAGCATTATTGCGTGCAACTTCAAATTGCATACGCTGTCCCTTGTTAATAAAACCTTGTTTTTCAAGTTTTAGCGCATTGTTATAATGTTCTTGCATGGCATTCAAATTAAATAGTGCTGACTTGGCTAATTGTTGTTGTAATTGCACATTGAAATAAGCCTGAATCATTTCGAAACGTTGTGTATCTTGCTGTTGTTTTTCACTAATATTTGAGCGTTTTGCTTGAATGGTGGCGATTTGTTTAGCGCTATTAATTTTTCCACCTGTATATAGCGGCATAACCATTGAAACTGAAGTACGAACATCATGATCTTCAACAGTGACATCTAAGTTATTTGGAACTTTATTTAAACCATCGCTAACAACTTGATCAAAACCTTGGCTGACCTGATCGATGGCTTCGGGAGGTAATACATTTTGCCATTGAGATAATTTTTCATCAAAACCATTTGTTAATGAGTTTTCTAAACGACGTTTACTTGATTCAAGAGGCACGCTCGTTTCACTATGAAATGCATAGGCTCGAGCATTTAAATCAATTCTTGGTAAGCCTAAATTTTTAACAGCTTCCATTTCTAATTGCGATGCTTGCTGTAAGGCTTGTTGCGCTTGAGAACTATAAGCATTTTGCACGACATATTGTTCAGCTTGGCTATAACTGAAGGTCTGAGCAAATGATGGTAATGAAAATAGGGTACAACTAATCAGGCTCATACATAGGCTGAGCTGTTTTGGAAACCGTTTGAGCTGAAGGCTCGGTCGATCATGTCGTTTCAACATAAGAGCATGTCGCAATTTAATAATATCCTCGGATAGTCTAAATTATTTTTATAAAATTGAAATATTATGTTTTTAATTAAATAGTTATATCACTTCAATTGGTGTATTGAATTTGTAAAAAATAGAGTTTTTAATCTATAAAGAAGAATGGGATTTAAACTGTGATCAGTGAATAAAATGCATCAAAATAATCAAAAGCAGATTAAAAAATTTATATGTTTTTTGCACTAAAATTTAAATATTTACTCGATAAGCTGCTGCAACCTTCGCTAATCTATGATTAAATCCCCATTTCAATTTGTTTCACTTTGACAAGGGAAAACTCATGCGTGCTTATAATTTCTGCGCTGGTCCTGCTGCATTACCTACTGCCGTTTTAGAGAAAGCTCAACAAGAAATGTTGGATTGGCAAGGTAAAGGTTTGTCGATCATGGAAATGAGTCATCGTAGTAGTGACTATGTTGCTGTCGCGGAAAAAGCTGAAGCGGATTTGCGTAAGCTCATGAACATTCCTGAGAACTATAAAGTATTGTTCTTACAAGGTGGAGCATCGCTTCAATTTTCAGCAATTCCTTTAAACTTGCTCGGCAAGAATGCGAAAGCTGATTATATTCATACTGGTATTTGGTCTGAAAAAGCGTTGAAAGAAGCAAAACGTTATGGAGATATCAATGTAATTGAAGCGGGTACGTTCATTGATGGAAAACATGCCATTACTGAGCAAAGCATTTGGAATCTTTCAAATGATGCTGCTTATGTGCACTATGCGGATAATGAAACAATTGGTGGTCTACAATTTGCAGGTGTACCAGACGTTAATACGCCGTTGGTATGTGACTTTTCTTCAAGCATTTTGTCTGCGCCATTAGATGTCAGCAAATTTGGTTTAATTTATGCTGGAGCACAAAAGAATATTGGCCCAGCAGGTTTAACAATCGTTATTGTGCGTGATGATTTATTAGATCAAGCAAAACCTGAAATTCCAAGTATCTTGAAATATTCAGACCAAGCCAAGAATGATTCAATGGTGAATACACCTGCGACTTATGCATGGTACTTATCAGGTCTCGTATTTGAATGGTTACTTGAACAGGGTGGTGTAGATGCCATGTATCAAGTCAACCAAGAAAAAGCAAAATTACTCTATGGTTATATTGATTCTAGTAATTTTTATAATAACCCAATCGCGATTCCAAATCGTTCAATGATGAATGTGCCATTCACGCTTGCAGATGAAGCACTTGAGAAACTTTTCTTAAAAGAAGCTGAGCAAAGCCATTTACTTAACTTAGCAGGTCATCGCTCTGTGGGTGGTATGCGTGCCAGTATTTACAATGCTGTACCATTAGAAGGTGTACAGGCATTAGTTAACTTTATGGATGAGTTCGCGAAACGTCATGGTTAAGCAATAAAGTATAAAAAAAGCTCTCATCATTGAGAGCTTTTTTATACATATAATCTTGGTCTAATAATCAGAATAAGCCAATATGATGAAAAATGAGCGCAGCTAGAAACATACCTAACAAAAAAAAGCAAAATGCGCCAACATCAAGTTTAAGCCCGTGATCACTTGCATGAAGCAGACTGGTGGTCGTTTGTTCTGGTATAATTTTCATTAGAACGCCTAGAAATGCAATTTATGTGATTTTTTGTCACTTTATACCAGTTTTAGCATAAATATTCGCCTGAATCCATAGGTTGCCGCGAATATATTCGCCAATGTTAAAGTTTTTATACAAATCATTTTTTGTTGCAATTCGAATTAAAATTGCAGGTAAATCATCTTCTAAAACTAAGGTCACATCATACAGTGTATATTCATCTTGCATAAATTGCATGGTTGTTTTGCCAACGATATTACCTTGGAACCAAGCTTCATCTTCTTGACCTAATGTTTCACCATACAAATATGCCACCATTTTAGAAAAATCAACGGTTACAGGTTCGTGATCTTCAGGTGTTTGTGGTTGCCAGTCGTTAATCAGCTCTTGTAAGTTTTCTGGTGCAACACCATTATGTTCAGCCAAAATAGCATTTAAAGCACGATGATGTTTAATCGATGCAGGGTCATCAACAATGATTTTCTCATTTTCAGCAACAGTTTCTAATTCATATGCCCAAGCATTAAATTGAACTTGATAAGTTTGATTTTGATCATATTGAGCATTATTCACACTGAATAAATTATCAAATGCGTAAATAACCGTATTTTTATTTAAGCTTAGACGTAATACGGCTTGGGTAGCCGAATTACAGGTAATAATACGCTCAATATTTGCCTCATATTTATATGGGCTTTCAAAACTTGGGAAGGCTGTTTTTAATGCGCGTGGTTTTTGATTTTCAACCGCAATAATTTGATTAATAGATATTGCTTGACCACTGGGTCCCTGAATCAACCAAAATGCTTGATCCATCTCTTGTTCATCTTCACATAGGCCCATCGGCATGACAGGTGCATCAAGTGCCAATCCTAACCATTTGGGAACATCAGTTTCAGGTGTATCTGTCAGTAAGTTCCAATGCTCAACATGATTACCGAAATTTTTATCTTGAATTTTAATGGTTTCTGGACTGTTTTGATTTTTCATAAAGCATGATGCTAAAAAGATTGAACTTATTCTATTAAATCGAGGGTAACATCCATTTTTCAAGTCTGGATATGTAATTCATTAAAAATTAATTCAAATTTCTGTTTTTGATCTCAAATCTAATCAATCAAATGGATAACAGCAATTAGTCGAATGATGCTAACTCTACTTTTACCGTAATCTGCTACACTATATTTTTATTTTTATGAGCTTGTGCCAACGTGCTGCCATTTAAATTATGGGTAGATGCGGATGCTTTACCTAAAATTTTACGTGAAGTGATTTTACGTGCGTCTGATCGTTATCAGTTAGAAGTTACCTTTGTCGCTAATCAGAATGTTGGGATTACGCCATCTCTACGGATTAATTCGATTCAGGTAATGAGTGGGGCAGATCAAGCAGACAAAGAAATCATTGAGCGTATGCATGAAAATGATATTGTCATTACACAAGATATTCCACTTGCTGCACAAGTGATTGAAAAAGGTGGAATCGCAATTCATCCTCGGGGTGAAGTCTATACGACAGCAAATGTCAAAGCACGTCTGCATTTACGTGACTTTATGGATACTTTGCGTGGAGCAGGTGTCCAAACAGGAGGACCACCGCCTATTTCAGAACGAGATAAACGTGAGTTTTCGAGTTCTTTAGATCAAACGATTTTCAAACAAAAGCGCAAAACTGCTTCTTGAGCTGAATATGCCATCACGTATTAATTTAATGCTCACTTATGGTTTGCTTGTGTTTATTTGGGCGACCACACCTTTAGCAATTGTGTGGAGTGTGGCCGATCTACACCCAATGTGGGCATTGGTTTTACGCTTCTTTATCGCTTTGCCTTTGGCAGTGCTTGTATTGCTACTGTTAAAAATCGAATTTCCAAGACATAGAGTCGCGTTATTGAGTTATATCGCAGGTTCTTTAAGCTTGATCGGTTCCCAAATTTTTACTTATGCTGCAACACCTTATTTAAGTTCTGGGTTGATTGCATTGATGTTTGGCTTAGCTCCGATCATGGCTGGGCTGATTGGAAGATTTGGTTTTCAACAAAAGTTAGCGAGTTTGCAGTGGTTGGGGATGGGAACCTCAATTATTGGATTAGCGATGATTTGTCTGAGTGGAAGTCAAAAGCATGTGCAGCCGATAGGTATTGTTTTCATGCTGATGAGTGTTTTTGCATATTCGCTTTCTATTTTTCTGGTGAAAAAAATCAATGCTGATGTCCAACCGATGGCTCAAGCAACTGGTTCAATTTTGGTTTCAACAATCTTAGCCATATTATTACTCCCTTGGATTTGGCAACATGCACCAACGCATTTTCCTTCGACAAAATCATTGTTAGCATTGACTTATACTGTTGTAATGGCTTCATTAATTGCGATGTTTTGTTATTTTAAGTTGGTACAAAATTTGAAAGCCACCACCTTGTCACTGACGACGGTGATGACCCCAATGTTGGCAATACTCATAGGTGCTTACCTCAATCATGAACAGTTGTCTGCACAGGTTTTTGTTGGGGCAAGCATCATTCTATTAGGTTTGTGTGTTTATTTTTATAAAGATTTTAATACCTATCGCCGTTTGAAAATATGAAAACGACGTTTTCATATTTAATTTGGATTGCTCTCAGTTTGTTGTGATTCTTGAATACTTTCCGCTAATTTGGCACGATCTTGTGGATTAAGGGTAATGAAATAAGCACCAATACGGAATTTACCTTGTTCATCTGCTGAGCTGTAAGCAACTTGAGCAGTTGCTGCGATATGAAAGTAGTTTTCAGGATGACTCAACGTAATATGAATGTAGGTTCCTTCATTAAGATATTGTGAGCTGAAGAAGCTCAAGCCATTCTCGGAAAAGTTAACTTGTTCAGGTACTGGTAGTAGGGATTGCACGATATTGTCGTAAAAAGACCCAGTAATCAGATTCAGTTTTTGATTGAAAAGGGATAATATGCGAGCAATTTGTTGATCTTTTTCATTTAATTGTTCTAATTCGTAGCGAAATGCATGATCAAATTGATCTAATTCAGCAAGTAGTAGAAAATAGCGTGGCAATACAAAGTGAGAATCATAAGGATCATTCAGCGCAACGTCGTCAGGAATGACTTGATAGTTGATTCTTAACACAGCATCAATACGAGACATCACTCGACGTTCAGAGTTGTCCTCAACAAGCTGATGTTGTGAATTTTCCATAATAAATCACCTCGGACTAGATGGTATGTTTAAGCCAATTTCGCTGTATATAGGGTTGAGATACACTCGTGCTCGGCGAAGTAATCATTTTATTTCTTTTATTGCCTTGGTTTCCATGATCGGTTTAACCCTTGGCGTTGCTGTCCTTATTACAGTACTTTCTGTTATGAATGGATTTGATCGTGAATTAAAAAATCGTGTTCTAGGGATGGTTCCACAAGCAACAGTTTCTTCTACTCAAATTTTAACAGATTGGCCTGAGCTTGTAAAAAGAGTTGAGCATCATCCACATGTTACTGGCGTTGCACCTTTTACCCAATTACAAGGGATGTTGACAGCGCAGGGGCAAGTTGCTGGGATTATGGTGACAGGAATTGAACCTGAATATGAAAAGAAGGTTTCAATTATCCAAAACCATATGGTCTCAGGTGATTTAAATGCTTTGAAGAAAGGCGAGTTTGGTATTGTTCTAGGCAAGGATATGACCGATGCACTTGGTCTTGGTTTAAATGACAATGTCACCTTAGTTCTGCCAGAAGCTACACCATCACCAGCAGGTGTTGTGCCACGCTTTAAACGTTTTAAAGTGGTTGGGATTTTTAGTGTAGGTGCAGAAGTTGATTCGATGGTGGGTTATATCGCCTTAAATGATGCATCAACACTTTTGCGTTTACCTGATGGTGCACAAGGTGTGCGGTTAAAGTTAGATGATATTTTCGCTGCACCATCGGTTGCAGATGATATCGTGAAACAACTACCAAGTAATTTCTACGCATCGAATTGGACGTATACGCACGGTAATCTTTTCAATGCGATTCAGATGGAAAAAACCTTAGTGGGTTTACTTCTTGTTCTGATTATTGTGGTTGCTGCATTTAATATCGTTTCATCTTTAGTGATGGTCGTAACAGATAAAAAATCTGATATTGCGATTCTGCGAACTCTAGGTGCTTCACCGTCCATGATCACTAAAATTTTTATGGTACAAGGCACAGTGATTGGTGTCATTGGAACGATTGCAGGAACAGTGTTAGGTGTAACTTTAGCATTGACCATTAGTGATATTATTTCTTGGTTCAATACTGCTCTAGGTTTGAACTTGTTTGATGCCTATTTTGTTCACTATCTGCCTTCATATCTCAGATGGCAAGATGTTACGGTAATTGTTACTGTTTCATTATTGATGAGCTTTTTGGCGACAATTTATCCTGCATTACGTGCAGCCAAAGTTCAACCTGCTGAGGCATTACGTTATGAGTAAGATCGTCTTAGAAGCCAAAGATATTTATAAGCATTTTGATGATGGTAAAAGCAAAGTTGAAGTGATTAAAGGTTTATCACTTCAAGTAAAAGCAGGCGAATTTGTTTCCATTGTCGGTTCTAGTGGTTCAGGTAAAAGTACGTTATTACATGCGCTTGGTGGTCTAGAGCAACCTTCGCAAGGTCAAGTTTTTTTACAAGGGCAGCGTTTTGATAATTTAGGCGAAGCAGAGCGTGGTTATAAGCGTAATCAATATTTAGGTTTCGTTTATCAATTTCACCATTTGTTGCCTGAGTTTTCTGCTTTAGAAAATGTAGCCATGCCTTTGATGCTACGTAGTGAAAGTAGTTATAAGGATGTTAAAAGACAAGCAGAATATCTACTTGATCGTGTCGGTTTATCGCATCGTTTAGATCATAAACCCGGTGAATTATCGGGCGGTGAGCGTCAACGTGTGGCTTTGGCGCGTGCATTAGTGACGAAACCTGCAGTTGTATTAGCAGATGAACCAACTGGTAATTTAGATCGTAAAACAGCATTGAGTATTTTTGAATTGCTGACTGATCTCAAAAAAGAGCTGAATATGGCGATGTTAATCGTGACTCATGATGAGCAATTGGCTCAATCAGCAGATTCGATTTTGCATATGCAAGATGGTTTATGGATTGATCCAAAATAATTTATTTTCTTTAATCTCTTGTTAAAGCCCTGAAAACGGGCTTTAATTTTGCGTTCAGAAAAATCAAAAACTTAATTAAAAAATTACATGTTAAAAATTATTTTATTGGGCTGGATTGCTGGTATTGCAGTCATGGGATTTCATCTTGATTTTATCGAGCTGACATGGTGGATTTGGTTGGCTATTGCAATCCTGATCTTTAGCTTTTGCATATACAAGAAAGAATCCTATTTTTATCGACCTTTTTATAAAGCACTTATTTTACTCAGTGCAAGCTGGGGATTGTTTACAACAGGATATCATTTTGCAGATTCCGCATTAGAACAAAGACTGCAATTAAAAGAGTTTCAATCACAATCCTATGAAGCAATTGTTTATATTAAAAGCATAGATGAATTGAGTGATGATGGTCATAAACAAATTGCTGAAGTACTTAATCGACATAAGCAACCTGTTAACTGGTTACTTTATTTAAAACAAGACAAATATCAGTTTAATCAGAAGCAAAGCTTAAAGTTAGGTCATTATTATCGAGTTCATGGTCAAATTAAACCAGCGCATAGTTATGCTGTTGTGGGTGCATTTGATCAGGAAAAATGGTTTTTGCAGCAAAATATAATGTCTGCATTTTCAGTGCAATTTATTCAACCTTTAAGCTTTGATGAAATTTACCGTTTGGGTTATCAAGGTCACTTAAAGCAACAGCAAAGCTTTTCTGCTAAATTTTTATTAAGCGTTGAGATGAAACGTTTAGAATTTCGGCAAATGTTACAAGCATCTAAGCTTCAGCACAAAGGTTTACTTTTAGCCTTGCTAACAGGTGATGAAAGCCTGTTATCCAATACATTGAAACAACAATTTCAACAGCTTGGAATTTCGCATTTGTTAGCGATTTCTGGTCCACATGTGTTGATTTTTGCATTAATGTTGTCTTGGTTGATACAACGTCTCATACAGCATTACTGTCCACATTTATACTTATGGCAGCCTAGACAAATTTTATTATTATTGCCATTTTTACTCAGTGTTCTGGTGTATGTGGCATTTGTTGGTTTTGAGATTCCAGCAATCAGAACTTTATTGACTGCTTTGCTTGCAAGTATTTTTCTCTTCTTTCGTCAATCGATTCGCCCATTTAGCTTATTGATCTATAGTGCCAGTATATTATTACTTTTTGATCCTTTTAGTATTCTATCCGCTGGTTTTTGGCTGTCATATGGTGCGTGTTTTATTCTACTTAGAGTTTATCAAACCATTGCACAATTACCGCAAGATCAGCCTATTACGTGGACTCAAAAAATATTTTTAGCTGCTAAAGTTTTGGTTGAATCGCAATCTAAGATCTTTATCGCCTTATTACCATTAGTCTTGATTTTCTTTCAGCAAGTTTCTTGGATTGCACCTATAAGTAACTTAATTGCAATTCCTTTACTTGGTGGCGTCGTTGTGCCATTGGATATTTTGGCTGCATGTATTTGGCTCATCATTCCTGAATTAGGACAGTTTTTATTTCAAATTAATGATTTTTTATTATCTATATTGATGTCAATTTTAGACATCTTGCAACATATTGCACCGCATTTATATGGGGTAAGTTATACACCCTTAATGATGGTATCTCTAACCCTTGGTATGCTTATTTTATTTATGCCGAGGGGGACGATTCCTAAAGCTTGGGCATTAATTTGTTTTTTACCTATATGTATAGGTGTAAAGACTCAACCTACGGTTTTAAATATTTTAGATGTTGGACAAGGGCAAGCTGTATTTTTACAACATCCCGAACAAATCTTTATGATTGATACAGGAGGCTCTTACAATGAAAATAAATTTAGTTTAGGAGAGCGGGTTGTTATTCCATTTATACGGCAACAAGGTGTACGCCATATCGACCATTTAATCTTATCTCATCTTGATCAAGACCATAGTGGTGCTTTTCCTATTATTCAAAAAAACTTTGAAATATCTCAAGTACAGTCAAATGAATATGACCAAAAAATGCAGTTCAAAAATAATTTCTCATTTTGTCAGCAAGGTCAGCATTGGTCCTATCAAAATCTAAAAGTTGAAATTCTATCCCCTAAATCAGATGAGCTTACTCATGCAAAGGATCAGCAAAATGAGTATTCCTGTGTGGTGTATTTGCAGTTTTTAAATGCCCAGCCTTATCAAAACTTCTTAATCATGGGAGATGCAGGTTGGGAGGCTGAATATAAATTAATGCAACAATATCCCGATTTAAAAGTAGATGTTTTGATCTTGGGACATCACGGGAGTAAACATAGTTCTGCTTATGATTTTTTAGCGACTTTAAAACCTAAGCTTGCGATTGCCTCGGCAGGGTTTGATAATCGTTATGGTCATCCCAGTCAAGAGTTGAAAAATCGTCTACAGGCACTACACATTCCATTGTTAACTACGGCTGAAGCAGGGACAATTCGTTTTGTTTTTGAAAATGGTCAGGTTGAGCTAAGGCAGCAAAGACAACAAATTAAATGGTTGGAAAGAAAATAACTTAAATATTGTAATATTTTCATATCACAATATTTATAGGATTAAAGCTGAATATTTTCTTGCTTACGAACTTCAGCAACTTTTGCTAAAGCTTCGTTGACATCAATATCATAAATTTTGTGTAGGCTAGGGTTTGCACTGAATCGTTTATAACTCCAGTGATAATGCATTGGAAGGCGTTGGATTAAATTTTCCAAAGTTTGATGAATAATAAGCGTACCATCTTCGGCATTACCTTCATAAATTTGAGGATTGATACGCTCGATATGCATGTCGAATCCACCTTGGTCATTCCTCAAGGCATAAAGGAATAAAGTTCGTGCTTTTGTTTTTTGTATTAACTTTGCGCTTAAACTACTCGATGCCAATGGAATACCAAAATACTTAATCATTTCACCACCGTGATCAGGGGTGTGATCAGGTAAAATAACAGTTGTACCACCTTGTTTTAATGCTTTAAAAATCTGACGAACTCCACTTTCATCAGTGGGTACTAAATTCGCTTGATTACGGCTACGTGCATCACGAACAAAACGATCAGCATCAGGATTTTTCACAGGCTTATAAAGGATGGTCATCTGAGTATGTTTAGATAGCCATGCATTCATCACTTCCCAAGTACCCAAATGAGGCATAATCAGGACAAGTCCTTTTTTCTCTGCGAGGGCTTCGTGAAAATAATGCTCATTATGAATTTTGTAAATGCGCCGAATATTTTTCTCATTTGAAGCTCCCCAAATGCTCACAAATTCAAAATAAGAGGTTAGTTCATTTTTAATTGCTTGTTTTTTTAATTGATTTATTTCTTGTTGAGATGCTTCAGGGAATACGATCTGTAAATTCAATTGTATACTTTTTGAGAGTTTAGAAAGCTGGAAGCTATTGAGCAATAACGCAACAAAGCGTGCGATAAAACGACCTAATTGAAGTGGTTGATGACTCAGGAATTGTATGAGACGGTAATTACTATTTGTTGATTTGGGGTGTGCCATATATCAAACATTAAAAAAATTACAAGAGGAGAGTATAACGTATAAAATAATTATAAGTTAAAACAAGTTATTTAAACAGTTTTCTATAAATCAGCGTATATAATAAATTCACTTTACAATACATTGGATTGGAATCTTATGTCCGATTGGCCACCAAAACCACAAAATGAACCTACAAATAGCAATAATGTGACAGGCAAAGAATGGCAGATTTTAGAAAAAGCTGTTTTGGCTTCTGTCGAAGAACAACGTCGTAGCCGCCGTTGGAGCATCTTTTTTAAATGCTTAGGTTTTGCATATTTACTTATCGTATTGATTGCAATGACTAAAGGGTGTTCGACCTCAGCAGAGAAATCAACCACGGATGTTAGCAGTGACCATTTAGCTGTTGTTGATATTGTTGGAACAATTGACTCGTCAAGCAGTCAATCTACAGTCAATAGCGAAGATACCAATAAGGCATTAAATCGTGCATTTGAGGCGAATGGAAGCAAAGCTGTTGTTCTAAATATTAACTCTCCTGGTGGTTCACCAGTGCAATCTGATGAGATTTGGCAAGAGATTCGCTACCTTAAAAAACAACATCCAGATAAAAAAGTCTATGCTGTGATTGGTGATATGGGTGCATCAGGTGCTTACTATATTGCTTCTGCGGCAGATGAGATTGTTGTCAATCCATCAAGTTTGGTTGGTTCAATTGGTGTGATTATGCCGAATTATGGTTTGAGTGGTTTAGCACAAAAACTAGGTGTTGAAGACCGTACTTTAACTTCTGGGAATAATAAAGATATTCTGAGCATGACGAAACCAATCAATCCTGCACAGCAAGCACATGTACAAGCGGTTTTAGATAATGTGCATACACACTTTATTAATGCAGTCAAAGAAGGTCGTGGTAAACGTTTGAAATCGAATGATCCTGCAATTTTCTCTGGTTTATTTTGGACAGGTGAGCAAGCGATTGCACTTGGGATTGCAGATCGTAGTGGTAGTATTACTACGTTGATGCGTGATCTTAAAGTAGATCAGAAAGTGGATTATACCGTTCAACGTAATCCATTAGAGTCTATTTTAGGGCGTATGGGTACGAAAATTGGTGAGGGGATTAGCAGTTCTCTTACAGCACAATTGGAAACCCAACAAAACGCAAAAATACAATAATGTATAGATAGTCGTGTATTTCGATTAAAGCTTGGCTTTATTGAAAAATATATTGTTCATACTCAGGCTGTGATCATTCACAGCCTTTTTTATTTTAAACGTAACTGGACAGTTCTCCCTTTTAAATTGCAAAGCATTTGCAGCGCGAGATAATCGACCCATCAACACATAAATTAAAAGACAAGCTTATGAAACCTTTGATTCATTTTGCACATGCCAATGGTGTTCCTTCTAAAGTTTATCAGAAGCTATTTGAGCAGTTAAAAGATCAATATGACATTATTTATGTTGCAGAGATTGGCACTGATAAACGTTATCCAATTACGCATGGGTGGCGGCATTTAGTTGATCAAATTATTGATAGTATTGTGCAGCAATCACAAGGTCGAAAAGTCATTGGTTTAGGGCATTCATTAGGTTCTGTATTGACATTGATGGCGGCTTATCGTCGTCCTGAATTATTTTCTCAAGTGATCATGCTTGATCCACCATTTATTATTGGTAAAGCTTCTTTTGCTTTTCATCTTGCTAAAGTGTTTAAGCCTAAATTGGTCGATAAAATCACACCAGCAGGTCTATCGGTACGTCGCCGTGATCATTGGGAGTCTCGTGAACAAGCCGCAGAGCTGTTGAGTTCAAGAGGATTCTATCAACATTTTGATGCAGATTGCTTCCAAGCTTATATTCAGCATGCTTTGACTCATGATCCACTGAAGGGTGGAGTGACTTTAACTATTCCGAAAGTGGATGAAGTTGCGATGTTTAGAACCACACCTTCGATGTGGTGGTTACCTATGCCAAAACCTAGAGTACCTGTTCATTTGGTTGTTGGTCGTGATAGTGTGTTCTTAAAAGAAAAACTTCCTCAAGTTGCTAAACGGAAATTGGGTATTCCTTTTTCAGTTGTTAATGGTGGACACATGTTCCCATTAGAGCATCCGATTGAAACTGTGGAAAAAATTAGAAGTTTGATTAATTTCTAAATGCAACATGCCGATAAGAAAGTATGTATTTTCGATCTATCTTAAATACATACTTTGGGTTTTATATGCTTTGATCTAAGAATTTTTGTGTTTGATTTAGATCATCTAAAGTTAATTCACTATTTTGTATATATTGAAGGATTAATAATGCTAAAAATTTGAAAATTTTGATATTAGATCCAATATCACTATGAGCAGCAAAACAAAAGTTTATTTTATATAAATCATTAAATTTCATCTGGTTGGATATTTCTAATATAAATTTTTGTAATTCTGTAGCGTATTCAATTGGCAAACCATATTTTGCTTCATCAAGTTCATTTAGAAAATCAGATTGAAAAAGACGATTTTCTAAATTACGGTTTGTTAAATCTAGGATAATTTCTCGATTTTCTAAATTTATATTCACTTCTGCACCCAGTAAACCATAGAGAAATCTTCCGCCACGAGGTTGAAACAATTCGAGGACAATTGTGTATTTGCGATAGGAAGACGACGGTGGGATATCTGTGAAAGGTAAAATCGGAGAGCTTTGAGTCCAAAGCTTTATATGTAGATGATTTTTCAGTACAAATTCAGATGTGCTCATTTTAGGTTTGAATCTAATTATTTAAAAATTAAGAATTATATTTTTCAAAAAACGCATCCGAAGATGCGTTTTATTTTTAGAATTGAGCAAATTGAATTGGTCGTTCTAAAGGTTTTTTATTGAAATAGGCTTGACCGTTTGTCCAAGTGAGTTGACCGTTACATAACCACTCTGCAACTTGAGGGTAGATAAAATGTTCCAACTTATGTACACGTTGCGCTAGGCTGTCTACAGTATCATGCAAACTTACTTGAATTGCAGATTGCGCAATACTTTGTCCAGCATCAAGTTCAGCAGTGACAAAATGAACGGTGCAACCATGCAGGCGATCTCCAGTATTTAATACGCGTTGATGTGTATTAATCCCTTTATAAACAGGGAGGAGAGAGGGATGGATATTTAACATTTTACCTTGCCATTTGCTGACAAAGTTTGGTGTTAAAATACGCATAAAACCTGCAAGGATAACTAAGTCAATTTCCCAAGCAAGCAATTGCTGATGCATCGCATCGTCAAAGCTTTCTCGATTTGGATAATCTTTATGTGAAATAACAGCGGTTGCAATATTGGCTTTCTCAGCACGTTGTAATGCATAGGCATTAGCTTTATTTGAGAGTACACCAATGATTTGCCCCGATAGATTTGCATCTATCAGGGCTTGTAAGTTGCTACCATTGCCTGAGACAAGTACAGCAATTCTCATTATGCAAAGATCACGCGAATTTTTTCGTCTGCGCCTTCAACTGATTCAGCATTTTCTTGGATATGACCAATTTTCCATGCTTTTTCGCCTAGAGTATTTAATAGGTCGATTGCTTTATCAGCTTCGCTCGCATCAACAGCGATTACCATACCAACGCCACAGTTAAATGTACGATACATTTCAAAGCGTTCTACATTACCTTCACGTTGTAACAACTGGAATAATTCAGACCATTCCCAGCTTGATTCATCAATGACAGCTTGCGCACCATTTGGAAGAACGCGAGGTAAGTTACCTGGTAAACCGCCGCCAGTGATATGAGCCATGGCATGCACATCAACTTGTTTGCAAAGTTCTAAAACAGGTTTTACATAAATGCGTGTTGGTTCCATTGCGACATCGGCAAGTGGGCGACCATCAACGATTTGAGTTAAATCAACGTTCTTAACATCTAAAATTTTACGTAGTAATGAGTAACCATTAGAGTGAGCACCACTTGATGCAACACCGATCAGTACATCACCAGATTTTACTTTAGTGCCATCAATAATTTTACTATGCTCAACTACACCAACAGCGAAACCAGCAAGATCGTAATCTTCGCCTTCATACATACCTGGCATTTCAGCAGTTTCACCACCAACAAGTGCACAGCCAGCAAGTTCACAACCTTTACCAATACCCGTTACTACATTTGCTGCAACATCAACATTCAAATGACCTGTTGCATAGTAGTCTAGGAAAAATAATGGTTCAGCACCACAAACGAGTAAATCGTTTACACACATTGCCACAAGGTCTTGACCAATTGTGTCATGGCGATTTAGGTTTAACGCTAAACGTAATTTTGTACCTACACCATCTGTACCAGAAACCAATACAGGTTCTTCATAGCCTTTTGGAATTTTGCATAGTGCACCGAAACCACCAAGACCGCCCATTACTTCAGGACGAGTAGTGCGTTTTGCGACTGATTTGATACGATCGACCAGTGCGTCGCCCGCTTCAATGTCGACGCCCGCATCTTTATAGCTTAAACCAGTATTTGGGGTAGAAGTTGAGTTGCTCATAGTGAAGTCTCCGCATTGGCGGCAGATTATAACCTGAATATACGAAACTCTTATGTTATTTATGCTCGAAAATGCTATCTTTAATTAAATTTTTTTCCCATTTATAACGATTACACGAAAAAAGGCTAGATTTTATGCAAGATCAGGTACTACGTCGTATCTTTATCCTCGCAGGACTCGCATTACTACTTTGGGTGTTGTATCTATTAAAACCAGTTGTATTACCATTTGTTGGCGCTTTTTTTATTGCCTATCTCTTTAGTCCCCTTGTAGATGTCATTGTAAAAATTAAATTACCTCGTTGGTTGGCGATCAGTCTCGTCTTTGTTGGGATTGGCGTAACCTTAACAGTTGTTTTATGGTTCCTTGTCCCATTGGTTTGGAAGCAATTAATCTATGCGCGAGATAGTATTCCAGCAGGTATACATTGGGTAAATGCGACATTTCTACCTTGGGTATCCCATACTTTTAATGTTGTCCCAATGGAGTTGGATACAGAACAGATTTCTAAAGCAATTATGGAATACATTCAAACGAATTACAGTGCAGATAGTATTCAAGTCATGGCTTTACGTTTAGCACAATCTGGTTTGAATTTTATTCAATTAGGTGGCGTATTTATTTTGATTCCTATCATTTCATTCTATTTCTTACTTGATTGGGAAAGAATGTTGCAAAGTATGCGTCGTTTAATACCTCGTCCATATGAAGAATCAACCTTAGTGATTGTTCGTGAATGTCATAGTGTGCTTGGAGCGTTTGTTAAAGGTCAGTTCCTCGTAATGCTGCTATTAGGAATAGTGTATGCCGTTGGCCTGCAAATTATTGGTTTGGAAGTTGGTTTAATTATTGGAATGATTGCTGGTTTGGCCAGTATTATCCCTTATCTAGGCTTTGGTGTTGGTATTATCGCGGCCGTGATTGCTTCATTATTCCAGTTTGGTCTTGATTGGATGCAGTTACTTTTAGTGGGTATTGTATTTATGATTGGGCAAATGGTCGAAGGATATATTTTGCAGCCTTTCTTACTTGGTGACAAAATTGGTCTATCTCCTGTTGCCGTTGTATTTGCGGTACTAGCTGGTGCTCAACTGGGTGGTTTTTTAGGGATGCTGATTGCTTTGCCTGTAGCGGCTGTTATCGTCGTGTTACTTAAACACGCAAGAGATAATTACGAAAAAAGCCGGTTTTACGGATCTCCAATAGAGGTCAGTATTCCACATGGTGAAATTCAACGTATAAATGTTGATGCTGGTGATGTAGAACTTGATATTGAGATTAAAAACTCTCAAGATAGCGAAACTTCACATTCAAATGATCTAAAGTAATTGAGGAACAAATTAACGATATGCGTCAACTACAACTAGATATAGAACCACAGCTCGATGCGCGAATTAGCGATTTCTCGGGGCCAGGGTGGGGTCATGTAGTTGATGCGATACGACAGTTACATACTGGGCTGGTAAATCGCTTTTATGTTTATGGTGGTGCTGGTACAGGTAAAAGTCATTTACTCTCTGCAATTTGTGATTCATATTTAGAATTAGGTCGTCGAGCAATAAAAGTCTCATTATTAGAATTATTAGATGCACCCATTGAAGCGATTACTTCATTAGAATTTTATGATTTAGTGGCATTAGATGATATTGATGCAATTAGTGGTGTACCTCATTGGCAAAAAGCTGTTTTTCATTTAATGAATAATCATGAGGGACAACTGGTCTTTTCATCTCGTGTAGCGCCGATAGAATTAAAATTAGAATTACCTGACTTACAGTCGAGACTGACTCAAGCGGTGAGTGTCAAAGTACCAAATGGAAGCTCATATACGGATCGACAGGCTTTATTACACTCTGTTATGACGAGGCGAGGAATTCATTTTGACCAACAAATTATTGATTATTTGTTGAGTAATGGGCCACATCAAGCTTCTATTTTATTACAGACATTAGCCCAACTTGAAAAGATGTTGAAAGGTGAGAAAACAAAGCTCTCAAATACAACGATTAAGCAAATTTTTGCTCTGATTGATGAATATCACTAATCGCATAAAATTTCTTGAGTAATTTTGACAGCTATGACAAAGTACGCACAAAGGAATGTCGTTGCAAATTTGTAGTTTGCAATACTAAGAAAAATGAAAAATAGAAGGAGAACGGTATGCTCAAACGGACGCTTGCCTGCGCTTTATTTGCGATTACTGGACATGTATATTCTGCGGATATTCAAGTTACAACATTAGTTGATGAAGACAAAGATGATACCGTTTGTTCATTACGTGAAGCTGTAACATTCTTAAATAATCGTACCCAAAAAGAATTTGAAAATGGTTATCATGGTTGCGGTAATAAAGATGCTTCATCGATTATTATCCTAGAACGTGATAAAGAATATGCTTTGAGTAAAACACTTGAAGTTAAAGCCGCAATGACAGTTAAAACCGCTGCTAGCACAAGCTTTAATGATACAAAAAAGGGTTTAAATAACGCTACTATTAAAATGGTAGGTACCGAAAGCTTACTTATTGTTGATGATAATGATGTTGAAAAAGACCCATTAGTAGTTAACTTGAATGAATTAAATTTAAAAGGATCATCACAAAAAGTAATTGAAGGCGGTTTGATTTCAAATCGAGAGATATTAACAATTCAATACTCTCGATTGATGGGCGGAAATGCAAAGTTGGGGGGGGCTATATATAATAAAGGTTTACTTTCTGATAAAAAAACTGCAGGAATTGTTAGTGTAAATAATACTATTTTTGAAGATAATAAGGCTGATCAAGGTGGGGTTATTTATAGTGAAGTTCCTCGTTATATTATTACACAATCAGTTATACGTAATAATGAGGTTAAAGCAAATGGAAGCATTTTGTATGTTCAAAATGCTTATAGTGATACTGCGATTTCGAACGCCTTAACATTAAGAGCATTTGGAATTAGGAATTCCACCATTTTTAATAATAAGGGAGGTTATGTAGCAAATATTCGAGGTGGAATGGTCATCAATAATATTACGATGATCTATAATGATTCAGGATTATATTTGCAAGCTCCAAAATGGATTTCAACCCCTGCCACTGATACAACACAAGCTAAATTAGAGAATAGTGCATTTATTTCAAACAGTATCATAGCTAAAAATAATCAAAACTGTGTTGCAGATACTAATGACTCTTCAGTTATTCAAAGTAATTTAACAGAAATAGATTGTGATCGTAATGCTCCAGCTGGACTACCAAATTTTTTATTAAATACTGATTTGCTTGCTGGTAGTCAAATGGAAGGAGATTGTGATTTACCTCAGGATAAAGGATTGTTGTGCCCATATGCAATTCCTAAAGATCAAATGCTAGGTTTTTTTCAACCAAGACTATTGACTTCTTATAATTCATTATCTGAGTCTTTAATCATCAATAAAGGACGTATTTTTAGTGATGGAACAAATAAAGGAGCGATTAGTTGTGAAACTTCAGATCAGCGAGGTAAGGCACGAAGTATTTATAGTGAATTATGCGATTTGGGTGCAATTGAATTAGTCGTAAATCGTAATGATGTAGAAATTGCTGGTCAAGATATTTTATATGGTCAACTCGCTAAGTTCAGTATTGCAAATAGTTTGTTGGATGGGGAGTTGGTTGCTCCTGATGCATGTAAAATAATCTTTAAGAGAGACACAGATTCTAATGGGTTACCATGGCAACCAGGCTGTCTTGAAATTGAACAAACTGAAACAAAGTCTAAAGGTAAATTGACCATTGATTTAAAAGGTAATATTGTTTATGTTCCCTATAGTAATTGGCATGGTGCAGATAAATTTAATATCCGTGTAATCACTACGATCACTAGGCTTAATGACCCTTCAAATTACTATATTGATATTCCTACGACGATTGTCCAAGACCCACCAAATAATTTTCAAAGTAAAACTGTAAATGTTGGTAGTATAGACTTTGGATGGATTTTCATAATATTCGGTTTGATTGGATTCAGACGTTTTAAATCATAATCAAGGATGATGGATGAGATGCAAAATTATAAGAAAACCTTATTAGCATTGATGGTTATTTCTGCTATGCCATTATTAGCTGCTACAAATGGTGCAACAGCACCAATTAAAGTGACTACTTTTAATGATGATAATGAAGAAGATTCGCTTTGTTCAATCAGAGAAGCCTTGAAAGTTGCAAAAACTCGTGTATCTGCACACGGTTGTGTTGTTGCCGATATTTATTCCAATACGCAGGATATACAATTAGAAGCCGGTGAGTACACATTAAAAAGTGAACTAATACCTGATTCAGAGGTGAGAATTTGGGGGGCAGCTCCAGCTAATTGGAATGAAAAGAATGTTTTGATTAATGATGTTGCGAATCAATACCCTGCACAAGTTGAACTTAAAACTACTATCAAAGCTGAAAACTCTCGAATTTTTAATACTACGGGTGGAAAAAATCCTTTAGCATTAACAAATTTAATACTTACTAATGGTATTGCACCTAATCAGGGAAATGGTGGTGCTATCTATGCTGGTGGAAATATCACCTTACAAAGTACTCGAATTTTAAACTCTAAAGCATCTACTGGCGCAGGTGGTGCAATTTATTTAGCTGGATTGAATGCTTCTGCTACAATTTCTAATAGTTTATTTGAGGGTAATGATGCTTTCGTAGGAAGTGTTATTGCAATGGCTTGTAAGAGTGATAATACTTATTTAGAGCGGAATATTAGTTTTACAGCAAGTAGTTTGATAAAAAATGGATCAGAAAATTCATTAAGTATGTTTGAATTTTGTGGTCTATTGCCTAAAACAGAATTAAAAGCAAATACAATTGCTCAAAATATTGCTAACTCTAGTAAAGGTAATTTAATAAAATTCACGGGTGATACAAAAGCTGGAACAGAAAATCAAAATGATTCAAGTATATTAAGTAATGGTAGTGTATTATCATTAACAAGCAATACTATTGTTGAAAATAAAGCATTTACAACTTTTTTATATGATAAAATTGGATTAAAAACCCTACTCTTTAATGTTCTTGCTTATAATCAAGGTGCTTACTCTTGTCGTTATTTATTAGGTGACGCTGCAAAAGAGGAAAATGTAGGGATAGGTGCAATATATAATGCATTTCCGTTGGCCAATAATGGTAAATGTGCTTTACCAGATCTGATTTTAAAGGATAATAAGACAAATATTGATTTAACTAATATCCCTATGGATACAATATTAAGTCATCAAGTTCCAGCTTCCCAGTATACAGCGTTTTTACCTATTTATTATCCGAAGAGGGTAGCTCAAACAGGTACTGATAAGAAAGATTTAGTGAATGTAACTGCTGAGGGTGTTGCGGGTTGTAGTGATTATGATCAACGTGGATTAGCTAGATTTGCTGATAGAGCATTATTTTATCAACCTGATGCAAAAAATACTTGTGATATTGGTTCCGTAGAGTTGATGCGACTAACAGCTGGTGATATTAATAGCATTACTAATGGATCGTTAAGTCAATTAATAAGTGATTATAAGACTCAAAATGATTATTTTGATAATCTAGTTAAGAATCCGAATGATCAGGAATATCTTACTTACTATAAATATCGCTTAGCGCAATATAAAAAATTAGTTGAATATTACGATAAAAAAGAAAATTTTAAATATCGAGCTGTTTATATCGATTTACAATCATTTAAACTTCCATTACCACATGAGGTTGCTTTATCTGATGAAAGTCACCGATTAGATTTTTTTAGTCCGGAATTGTATGATATTGAGGTGGAAACAATAGGCGTCGGTAGTACTATTGAGGGGAAACTAAATTTTCGCAAAGACGAAAATTTAGTTTGTAGTTGGGTGCCTGAAATTCAACAAATTATTGTATATAGAAAAGATGATGCAATTACACAGGATGGTGAGCAAGCTTTATGTAGTTACACCATCAAATATAAAGCTGATCATACAATTCAGACTAAAGGCTTAATTAAAGCCTCATTTACGAATCAAGCACCTGAAGCTAAAGATACATCTGTGACATTAAAGTATCAGCAAAAAGAAATCGCAAAATTGAATCTTTTAGAATTAGCTAATGATTCAGGTGATACAGGTCCAGGTGGTAAAGGTCCTGAAACAAAGCCTAATAAGTCAGACTTTTGGATAAATGAAGATGGGGTAGAATTACCGATAAGATTATCGAATGTCCCAACAAAAAATCTAATAGTTACTGCTGATCGTAAAGGTAAATGTCCTGCTCCGGATCAAAAAGAAACGTGTTATGGCGGAAATATTTATATTCAAGAAGTAAATACTTTTAATCCATTTAATTATTCGTTTAATTATCAAGTTTATGATAATGATGAGACACCAAAACTGTCAAATTTAGCAACCGTGAAAGTTATTAGCACTGCAACCACCTCAGATGATACTCGACCTGCGAAAAGCGGCGGAGGGAGTATGGGTATCTTCTCTGCATTAAGTTTGTTGGGTTTACTAGCATATCGTCGTTATAAAAAGTAAGATTGAATAAAAAAGAGCGCTTTAAAAGCGCTCTTTTTTATACTTTCAAATTATAAATTAAATGCATACAGCAAAAGAGTAATATTTAAAAGTAATTAGTGTTCAGAGTATTTGCTTAAATATTCTTCACGGATGTTTACTTTTTCTTCGGCAGTGGCATTTTGCATACGTTTACGCAAAGTATTACGCTCTTGAGTTCCCAGTTTTTGCCAAACATCACGCATTTTTTGTTTTTCATCTTCTGGAAGCTGGGTAAACCACTCCATTCGTTGTTGTAGCTGAGAACTTTGGTCTGTTGGAATTTCTTTTAGGCTTTGGTAACGTTTAATGAGAACACGTTGTTCTTCTGGAGATAAATCATCCCAAGCTTCTTCTGCGGTTGGTTTATTTGATTTTGAGAACACCCAAAAACGCTCAGAACCAGCAAAACTTGTTTGAAGTAAGCTGAGTGTACACACAACAATTGCTATTTTCTTAGCTGCCATGTGGAACTTTATCCTCACCAAGTACCATCAACATTTCCATATCTTCAACCATTTGTGGTGAAAGTTTTGGATTTACGACGACCTGACTTTGTGGCTTATCGGTCAGTTGTAGAGAGCTTGGTAATACAACGATACCAGTAAGAGCTGCTGCTAAAGCAAAGCCTCCCATTTTCCACAGACTATAATAAGATGTTGGTTTCTTTTGAAAAGTGTCTAGAACATGGTTCATCACTAACATTTTTTTGTGATGTTGCTCTTTTGCTAGTTGATCGAGTTTGGAAGTCACTGATTTAGTGAACTCATCTTTATTCATTTGATGACCCTCCCGTATGTGGATTTAAATGCACTAAAGCAGTTCTAAGCCCTTGGATTGCACGATGATAATGGGTTTTTACACTACCTTCACTGCAATTCATAATTTGAGCGGTGGTTGCCGTATCAAAACCTTCCCACGCTCTTAACATAAATGCTTGTTGTTGACGTACTGGTAATTGGTTAATTGCTGTTTGGATTTCATCCATTGTGACTTCTTGATTAAGAAATTCAAATGGATTGGGGGTAGACTCATCTACGACATCAATAATTTCATCATCATCGTCTAAGCTAATTTTTTTGAATAATGAGAAAGGAGTCGCTCGACGCGCTTCTTTGCGCCTCCAATCCTGTAATTTGTTATTTAAAATGGTATAAAACAATGGATACCATTCTTCAATACTTTTATCTGAATATGATTTATGCAATGAGATAAAGGCTTCTTGTACCAAATCCATCGCAATGCCTTGCTGTCCCTGTGTTGCACTTTCCATCATCACAAGTGCACGACCTGTAACGTCTTGCATAAAAAAACGCAGACGTTGTTCAACAGTACTACAATCAGTACCATTTTCAGTTCGAGCCTGTTTCGGTGCTAAATCCATAGAGATGGAAAATCCTGTCATGGATACCCACCATTATTTCAATTCATTAATCATATAACGTTGAAAATGGTGGATGCGTTGACAACTTAAGCAATTATTTTATGAGTGTAATGGATTTTTTCATTAAAAAAATCGTATTTAAAATAATTTAACGTTTTTATTGACGTTGGCGAACCATTTCAAAAAAGCAAATTGAACCTGCAATCGCAACATTGAGAGACTCTTGTCCACCAGGTTGGGGGATAGCAACAGCTTGAGCATGTTCTAAAGCATAATCGCTCGCACCTTGTCCTTCATTGCCTAAAATCCAGACACATGTTTGTGTTAAATCCTTTGTGTATAAATTTGTAGACTGATGTGAGCTTGTAACAAACACAGGGATTTGAAATTTAGGAAGAATATCTGTTAATTGAAAGTTTTCAAAACAATGTAGGCTAAAGTGAGCGCCCATACCTGCTCTGAGAACTCGTGGTGACCAAAGTGAAGCAGAGCCTTGTGTACAGATTACCTGTTTAATATTGGCTGCGGCAGCCGAACGCAATAGCGTACCAACATTTCCAGGGTCTTGAACATTTTCTAAGATTAAAGTATCAGCTTTAAAATCAATTGTTAATGATGTTTTAGGGAGATCAACAATCGCTAAACAAGGTAGTGTTGTGCCTAAAGTACTCAAATCTTTATAGAGCACTTCACTAATCACAAATACATGGCCTTGGTGCAATTCGATTACTTTTTGTAGATCAGCATGTTCTAGTGCTTGTTCTGTTGTAAATAAAGAAAAAAGTTTTTTCTGTTGTTGTAGCCATGCTAAGCAGAGATGTGTGCCTTCTAGAACGGTTTGTTGATGTTTTTTTCGAGCGCTGTTGAGTTCAATTAATCCACGCAAATGTTTAATTTTCGCATTGTCTTTTGATTCTAAAAAAATGACTGCCATGAAAATATACTCAATAAAATAAGACTTTAACTAATGTGATGACGATGAGGTGTTATGCCGAGTTCTCATCTTGTTTGAGGGGGTACTGTGTCTGATATTTCAGTTGATATATTTCAACTTGATACGGGTTTTGCCTATTTTTCTGTTAGAGAAATTCAGCAAAACTTGCGCTATGAATAACGTAGCGCAAGCTCAGTAAAACCTAAATCATCTTTATTTTTACCAAAGCCTGAGTTGCTTTGGTTTACTCAAGTTATGAGTAATGATGCTTCTAACGATTAAAACTTCAAAATAAATTTTAGCCGATTAATGATAGCTTGTTACGCGTTCAACTTCGTTTTTAGAACCAATAATAACAGGAACGCGTTGGTGTAATTCTGTTGGTTGGATCTCCATAATACGAACACGACCTGTCGTAGAAGCACCGCCAGCTTGTTCAATTAACATGCTCATTGGATTTGCTTCATACATTAAGCGCAAACGACCTGCTTTTTTAGGATCTTTTAAATCATAAGGGTAAAGGAAGATACCACCACGACATAAGATACGGTGGATATCACCAACCATACATGCGACCCAACGCATGTTAAAGTCTTTTTCACGGACAGCAGTCTTTCCAGCCAAAAGTTCATCAATATAGCGTTTTACAGGGTTTTCCCAATGACGTTGATTTGATGAGTTGATGGCAAATTCTTGTGTATCTGCTGAAACTTGTACTTGTTCAGTTGTAAGTAGAAATGCTTGAGACGTTGGATCAAATGTAAAGAATGCAACACCAGCACCAACAGTAAGTGCGAGCATTGTTGATGGGCCATAAAGCACATAACCAGCAGCGACTTGTTCTGTACCTGCTTGCATAAAGTCAGCCGATTGAGTCACTGAATTTTGAGCAGGAAGGATTGAGAAAATTGTACCCACACACATGTTGATGTCGATGTTGCTCGAACCATCGAGTGGATCGAATAACACTAAATATTTGCCATTTTCTTGAGCAGGTGTGAAGTCATCTAACTCTTCAGAAGCTAATCCACCTACTTGTGGATGTGCTTTTAATGCATCAATAAGATAATCATTAGAAATAACATCTAATTTCTTTTGGGTTTCACCCTGAACATTTTCATTGCCAGCACTACCTAAGATGCCAGCCAAAGCACCTTTTTGTAGTGCTTGGTCAATCGTTTGGCATGTTGCAGCAATTGTTTCGATGACTTGTGCCAACTCTGGTGTCAAATTCCCATTTTGTTGTTCTAAATATTGGGACAATGTAAGGTTTGACATATTGAATCGCTCCGATTTAGCCGCGTCAAAGAATTGAGAAAAAGAATGTGGCTATTCTAGATGAGATCGCTCAAAAATAGAAATTATCTTACTTTATTTATGTTGCTTTTATGATTACAAGTATTCTATTACATGCTATGTTGGTCGGATACTAAACAGGAAGTTTGGAGAGGAACGATGTCAACCAAAAAATTTGAAGCTACCCCCACGCCAAGCGAATCAATTAGCTTAGATACGATTTCGAAAGAAAATGTCCAAGATGCTTGGAAAGAGTATGAAGCAAAGCCTGAATATAAAGAGTTTAATAAACACGATATGATTGAGTCGATGCAACCTCAGCCGAAGCCTGAGTCTTCATCATAATTAAAGTGATAATAAAAATGCTCACATTATGTGAGCATTTTTATTGGAAACTGAAATACTAAATGATTATTTTAATAATGGTGGTACGGCTTCGTAGTTAATTTCTACACGACGATTCTCTTTCCAAGCCGCTTCATCATGTCCTGTATTTACAGGTGCTTCTTTACCATAGCTCACAGCTTCGAGTTGCTGAGGGCTTACACCATTGGTAATTAAATAACTTTCAACAGCTTTCGCACGACGCTCGCCCAAGGCCATATTGTATTCACGCGTACCACGTTCATCAGTATGGCCTGTTAATGCGACACGAGAATTGGCATTTGCAATGAGAAATTGAGCATGTGCTTGAAGTGTTTGATAGTCATCATTTGATAGATCGCTGCTATCGTAATCAAAGTGAACAACACGTTTCGCTAAAAATGCTTTGTTCGCGGCAGTTACCCCTTTTGATGAAGCGCCAGCCAAGTTTTGTGCATTCAATGCAGCATCTTCACTTAGTCCGTCAGTGCTTACCGTGGTTGAGGTATTTGGTGCTGTATTGCCCGCTGTGATTTCAGCAGCAGGTTTACGGCTTGCACAACCCGTGAATGCAATTGTCGCCGCCAACAATGGAAGTGTCAGGTATTTAATATTCATGTGATTCTCCAATTGATCAAATTTATTTTGGTGCCCAAGCAGGTTCACGGACTTCACCTTGTTCGCTTGGTAAATTCATACGGAAACGACCATCTGTAGACATAATAGACAGTAAGCCACGATTGCCTTCACGTGTTGCATAAACGACCATTTGTCCATTCGGAGAGAAACTTGGTGACTCATCCAGACTGGTTGGTGTCAATATATTAGTAATCCCTGTATTAATATCTTGTAATGCAACTTTGTAATTACTGCCATTTGGTCGATGAACTAAAGCAATCTTTTTACCATCAGCGCTTAAAGTACCCCGTGCATTAAATGCACCTTTGAAGGTTAGACGTTTGACTGAACTATCATCAAAACTATAGCGATAAATTTGTGGAGAACCGCCACGATCTGAAGTGAAAATAAATGATTTTCCATCAGGTGCATAACGTGCTTCAGTATCAATCGCTGAGTCATTGGTCATGCGTTGTAGTTGGCGCGTATTTAAATTCATCTGATAAATTTCAGGATTACCATGCATAGAGGCAGTGAAAAGCATGGATTGTCCATCAGGTGAGAAGCTTGGTGCACCATTTAAGCCTTTAAAGCTCGCCAAAACCTCACGTTGACCTGTTGCTAAATCTTGAATATAAATTGCAGGACGTTTAGTTTCGAAAGAGACGTAAGCAATTTTTTTAGCGTCAGGTGTCCATGTTGGGGAGAGGATTGGATCTCGTGATGACAGTACAGTTTTAGGTTGTTCGCCATCAGTATCGGCAATTTGTAATGTATAACGTTGAGCAGGGGTTTCTGGATTACGTAATACATACGCAATACGACCGCTGAAATCACCCGCAATACCTGTTAAAGCTTGGTAAATCGCATCACTGATCATATGCCCAGCTTGGCGAACACGAGAGCTTGGTACAGTCAGTACTTCATTTAATAAATATTGTTGTTTTTGTACATCATAGAGTTGGTAATGGATTTCAAATGTGTTCGCATCGATGGTTTTAATTTGACCAACTACCACATAGGGCACACCTGCATTTTGCCAATCACCAGCTTGGATTTGGTTGATGCTTGCAGTTGCAGGTAAGTTTTGAGATGCGCTTGTGAATCGACCTGAACGATTTAAGTCATTCTCAATAATTGGGTAAAGCGAGCTGTCATTTGTAAAAGGGATAATTGCAATTTTAGGCGCTTGTTCAGGCGCTTTTGCAATTTCAAGGTGTAATTGTGCAAAAGCTGCTGTCGGAACAATTGCACTGATCGCAGTAAAAACTGCCAGAGAGATGAGGTGTTTACGAGTCTTATCCATAGTTGCAATTACTTGTGTTCGTATTTTTGTGGCTGTTGATTTTTTAACATAGTTACATGCTTTGTTCTATTAAAAGCATGTAACGTTAACTATTCATTACTGTTTTGCAATGAATGTAATTGTGACGCGACGAAGTTGCTTCACAATATCTGGATCATCAGGCATTGGTAGGGGGGATGCTTGTTTTACTGCGGCTTCTACACTCGCTTTTAAATCTGAATCGCTGCTATTCGCAACAACTGATATTACATTCCCGTTTGCATCAAGTGAAATATTAACTGTAATTGATTTTCCTTGAGAAGCTAAAGGTACTTCCCAAGCTCTGCTAATTTTGCTTTTAAACGCTGCTTTAGTGGAGTCTGCAATTCGTTTAACATCCGCTTTTTTTTGAGCTGCCTCTTGCTCTGCCTTTTTAGCAGCCGCCGCTTTTGCATCTGCTTCGGCTCTTTCGGCATCCGCTTTGTCTTTAGCAGCTTTATCAGCAGCGGCTTTGTCTTTAGCAGCTTTATCCGCAGCAGCTTTGTCTTTAGCAGCTTTATCAGCAGCGGCTTTGTCTTTAGCAGCTTTATCCGCAGCAGCTTTGTCTTTAGCAGCTTTATCCGCAGCGGCTTTGTCTTTAGCAGCTTTATCCGCAGCAGCTTTGTCTTTAGAAGCTTTATCAGCAGCGGCTTTGTCTTTAGAAGCTTTATCAGCAGCAGCTTTGTCTTTAGCAGCTTTATCAGCAGCGGCTTTGTCTTTAGTAGCTTTATCCGCAGCGGCTTTGTCTTTAGCAGCTTTATCAGCAGCGGCCTTGTCTTTAGCTGCTTTATCAGCAGCAGCCTTGTCTTTGGCGGCTTTATCGGCAGCGGCCTTGTCTTTAGCTGCTTTATCAGCAGCAGCTTTGTCCTTTGATGCTTTATCAGCAGCAGCTTTGTCTTTAGAAGCTTTATCAGCAGCGGCCTTGTCTTTTGCAGCTTTATCAGTAGCAGCCTTGTCTTTTGCAGCTTTATCGGCAGCGGCCTTGTCTTTTGCAGCTTTATCGGCAGCGGCTTTGTCTTTAGAAGCTTTATCAGCAGCAGCCTTGTCTTTTGCAGCTTTATCAGCAGCAGCTTTGTCTTTGGTGGCTTGCTCTGTTTTGCGTTTTACTTCCTCATCAGCACGTTGTTTCTGGGCTTGAGCTTCTGCCTGTTTTTGACGTTCTTCTGCTTGTTTTGCTTGGGCTGCTGCTTCTTCAGCTTTCTGTTTTTGTTCTGCTAATTGAGCTTGTTTTTGCTGCTCAGCTTTTTGTTTAGCATCAGCGAGTTGTTGTGCAGAAGGTGTAACAGGTGGGATTGGAAGGTTTTCTGGTTGAGTATTATCAATGATTGGACTGAGTATTTCTTCAGCCTGATTTTCGGCTGTTGTTTCCTGTTCTACAGGTTTAGCCATCGGCGGTGGCAAATCTTCTGGTTTAACTAAAATTGTGGTCAGTTTTTTAGGTTGCTCAGGCGGTTTACTTAGACCTAAGAAAAGCAAGCCAACAATCGCAATTGCATGTACCCCAAGGGTAAAACCTAGCGCAATTGCATTTTGTTTAAAAGGTGGCTCTTGAAATTTTTTCATAACTTATTTTAATGGCTCTGTCAGTAAACCAACTTGAGTTAAACCTGTTTCTTGTAGGCTTGCCATTAATGAAACAACTTCACCATAAGGACGAGATTTATCACCATTGACCAATACAGTGAGTTGTTTATTTTCTTGTTCTGCTTGCTTTTGAGCATCACTCAAAATAGTTTCAAGCTGTTCAAGTGAAAGAGGCTCACTATCTTCGTGGTCTTGGTATTGCAAATAAATATTGCCATCTTTGCCAATCGTTACCATTGCAGGCATATCTTTCGATTCAATAGGATTATTATTGGCTTGGGGAAGATCAACTTTGATACCGCTGGTAATCATAGGCGCAGTGACCATGAAAATGACTAAAAGTACCAACATGACGTCAATATAGGGTACAACGTTCATATCACTTTTCAGTGGTTTTTTGATGCGTTCAAAACGCCCAGATCGTTGAATCGCCATTATGCATCTTCCTGTGTCGATCCAATGGCTTGACGCTGTAAAAGAGCGACCATTTCTTCGGCAAATAATGCACGATCTGAATAAATTGATTCGCTTTTTGCAGTGAAGTGGTTAAAAGCAAGCACAGCAGGAATCGCTGCAAATAAACCGATTGCTGTTGCAATAAGTGCTTCAGCAATACCTGGTGCTACGGTTGCCAATGTAACTTGATCAACGGCGGCAAGACCGATAAAGGCATTCATAATGCCCCAAACCGTACCGAATAAGCCGATATAAGGCGCAACAGAGCCGATACTTGCAAGTGCCCCCAAACCTTGTTCTAAACCACCTTGATCACGACTTAAACCGACACGAAGAATACGTTCAGTACCTTCGATGGTTTGATTGGTATCTGCTTTGCGTTTCTGTAGTTTAAAAAACTCACCCAAACCCTGATAGAAGATGTCTTCTAAGCCGTTACGTTTGGAATTTAACTGAGCGTTGTTATAGAGCGTATTTAATTCGGCACCTGACCAGAACATTTTTTGAAAATGCTCATCATTTTGACTTGCTTTTTTAAAGCCCATCTGTAATTTGGCAATCAAATACCAGCTAAAAATTGATGCCAGTAATAGGATTAGCATGACCAATTGCACGACTGGACTGGCTTGTAAAATCAGGTCAGAAATATGTAGAGAAGATTCTAAATTAGTTGCCATAAGTCACTGTGCCGAAAAGTTTATTTTTAGTCCTGTGCTAATTCTTTTTGAATCAGATCACGTATTTCCTCAGGAAGTCTACGCGGCATAAGTTCTTTGTTTAAACACGCCAACGTAACCTCACCTGAAGCCAGCAAGATTTCACCACGATAAATATTTTGTTGCAACACAAAAGATGCGGCTTTACACGAAATAACACGTGCTGTAACGGTAATTAAGTCATCCATTAATATTGGGCGTACATATTTCACCTGAATTTGATGTACAACGAAGTTGTAGTCTTGTTGATGCCAGTAATGATCGACGCCTGCTGCACGTAACCATTCAGTGCGCGTGCGTTCCATAAAACGAATGTGATTGGCATGGTAAACAATACCGCCTGCATCTGTATCTTCGATATATACACGAATATTAAATTCAAAATGATTAGCCATATCCTTAACCTATTTCTGCATACTGCAAGCAATTGAGGGAATGATATTGCGTCAGTCTGAGGATGGGAATAGTAATAAATAACATATTGCTAGATCATTGAAAAATTAAGCCCTAATGATTAGGGCTTAAAGTAAAAGGTGAACAAAAATTATTACAACTCGTTTCAATCAACTGTTTTTGGATAACCTTGTACAAGTTTTGCATTGGCATAAGCACTCACTAATGCTTGACCACCAATTGTTTGAGTAATTGATATGGTATTTTTTTGATTATAGAGGTCAACGATTTCAACTTTTGCAGCATTTGGCTTTAAAGCATAAAAATCACTTTCTGTTGAAAATTTAAAATTAGAGTTAAAGTTTACAGAGAAAACCTTACCTCCAATTTCGCCACTTAATTGTCCTTTCGCTATATCTTCTATGTTGCCAGTAGATACATTGAAATTTGAAGTGAGTGCATAATTGTTTAGAGTATATTGATAAATACTGTTGTTATTTGTTTTATCTATGAACTTGTAAGTGGCTTGATTGGTTTCAAATAAGCTTTGAGTTAAGTTGTCACTAATAATTGTATATGTATATTTTAATTTACCATTGATTGAAATTGATTCATCTGCCGTGTCAATATTCATATTTGTCAAGGTAAGCTCACTTTTGGTTGAGGTACCAGATTTTGCAGTATTAGACTGGATATTACCTGAAACTGAGATCGTCGTTCCTGTATTATCAGCCATGAGCTTACAGTTATTGAGCGTTACGCTATTGTCTGTATTCACTGTTGCTGTGCCAGATATGCAGGGTAACTTAGAGTCAATCGCAGTGGCTCGCGCATAAGCTCCATCAGCAAGTATTGCAATATTAAGTAGTAAATTTTCAGATTGATTGGAAAGATTTACCACAGGTTCATTAATGATGTCGATAGTTTCTGATTTATTGTAATCTAGTTTTTCTTTACTATCATTTTTTGTTTGGTTATTTGTGCTGTCGCTGCTTCCGCCACCGCATGCTGTTAATAATAATGCCCCAGAGCATAAAACAGAAGCCAATATCTTATTCGTCATTTTCTTACCTTAATGTATTAGATTTTATGTAGTTAAAATGGAAGTTTATTTCTTTTAACTACATAATTATAGCAAGAAAACATGTATTTTATATTAAGATGAGAAATTTTATATTATGTTACTTTTCCATAAAAGCGCATTTTATAATGTCTTTATTCAGGCGGTGTTATACCAAACTGTAAATACGCCATATTGGTTGCAATACGACCACGTGCTGTTCGCATCACATAACCTTGTTGGATCAAATAAGGTTCGATCACATCTTCAAGCGTTCCACTGTCTTCTGCCATTGCCGCTGCTAGTGCTTCAACACCAGTCGGTCGACCCTCAAAACGCTCAAGTAACATACTGAGATAACGGCGGTCTAAAGTATCTAAACCATCTTTATCGACATTCAGCATGTCCAATGCACGTTGCGCCATATCTTGGGTGATTTCACCTGTGCCTTTCACTTGCGCATAATCTCGAACACGACGTAATAAACGATTGGCAATACGTGGTGTACCACGTGCACGTCGTGCAATTTCTGTTGAGCCTTCTTTGGTAATCGGAACATCCATGAGATTTGCCGAACGAGTGACAATATGGGTTAAATCTTCAACAGAATAGAATTCTAAACGTTGCACGATGCCGAAACGGTCACGTAAAGGCGAGGTGAGTAGCCCTGCACGAGTTGTTGCAGCAACTAAGGTAAATGCAGGTAAATCTAATTTAATTGAACGAGCAGCAGGACCTTCACCAATCATGATATCCAGTTGATAGTCTTCCATCGCTGGATAAAGGATCTCTTCAATGACAGGGGATAGACGATGGATTTCGTCAATAAAGAGAACGTCGCCTTCTTCCAAATTAGTCAGCATCGCCGCTAAATCACCAGCTCGTTCCAGCACAGGTCCTGAGGTAGATTTTAAATTGCCGCCCATTTCGCGCGCGATAATATTCGCTAATGTGGTTTTACCTAAGCCCGGTGGACCAAAAATCAAGGTATGGTCGAGTGCTTCACCCCGACCTCGTGCAGCACCAATAAAGATTTCCATTTGCTCACGTACCACTGGCTGACCAATATAGTCTTCAAGAGAGGTTGGGCGAATCGCACGATCAAAATGATCTTCTGGTTTTTCAGAACCACTGATTAAACGGTCTTGCATAATGAATTCAGTCTATCTTTATTTATTCAATGATTTAAGCGCAGCTCGGATAATATCGCTTGCTTCGGTAAAATCTGCTTTAACGGCTTGAATCAATTTCTGTGCTTCAAGTGGTTTGTAGCCCAGTGATTGTAAAGCGGCTTCAGCTTCGGCAACAGCAGAATTTCCAGTGAACTGTATTTGAGCAGACGCTGTATTATTTGAAACGGTCGTGGTTGAAAATGCTTTAAAACGATCACGTAGTTCAATCATTAAGCGTTCAGCTGTTTTCGTACCAACTCCCGGGACTTTGACCAGTGTTTTTACATCACCATGTTCAACAGTATGGATGAGCATATCCACGCTTAATGTTGAAAGAATACCGAGCGCCATTTTAGGGCCGACACCATTGACCTTGAGTAAAGTACGGAAAATAATTTTCTCTTGCGCATCATTAAAACCATACAGTTGTTGCGCATCTTCTCGAACCACCAAATGTGTCCATAAAGTGACTTTTTGTCCTTTTTGTAATTGGCAAAATGTTGAAAGCGGCGTATCTATTTCATAGCCAACGCCGTTTACATTAAGCAATACGGTTGGGGCTTCTAGGGCAAACACTTCGCCAATTAAACATCCGATCATGAAATTATCTTCTAAAGTAAAATGATTTAAAAAATTAGGTTGAAATGTTATGAGCAATGTCTTTCATTGTCATAAACAGTTTGTTTGGATATTGGCTCAATGCCTGAAATCCGTATTGTTGATAAAATTCAGCAATTCCATCTTTTGCATCAACTAATACCAGTGGAAATGCCACAATTGCACTCGCTTGATATAGGCGGTGTAAGGCATCTAATAATAAAATTGCCCCTAGACCTTGCTTCTGATAACGATGATCCACTGCCAAACGTGCAATTAAGCCTGCTGAATGCACAAAAGCATGTTTTTTTTGCAAGTTTTGTGGCAACGATGACAGGTCTAATGAGGTCATGGTTAATGTATAAAATCCCATAATCCATACAGGGTTGATGGGATCAATGAGGACATAGGTTCGGGCATTGTCTTTTTGTGCTTCTTGGCTAGCGATTTGATTTAAATACTGATTCAACACCTGATTTTTGCAGTCAAAACGTTGCCGATCATGCTGTTGTTTATCCAGTAAAATAATATTCATTCTTGTGTTTGATGATAATGTTGAGCCGCTTGTTTGAGTTTTGAATGAACTTGAATAGGTTGATCCAATGCTGTTATTAATGCCAATGCATCTTTTTCATTGAGTTGTAAGCTTTTTTCTTGAATCAGAACTTGTTTCGCCTTTTCAATTGCGGCACTGAGCACAAATGCATTCAAACTTGGCATACCCAATAAATTGGCAGCTTGCAGCAATAACGCTTGTGTTTGCTCATCAACACGAGCTGTAATTCGGGGATGATAGGCTGACATGATTCACCTACTAAATTGAACTTTATGTGCCATTATGGCACACGAATAGTGATTTGTTAATTTAAAAAAAACCTACTTTATTTCCCTGTAACTCTTGCGCCAAGCTATAGGCTTGGTGGTCTGAGAACTTACTAATAATATCTAGAACTTGCATAATATTATTATAGTGATTGTTTTGCAGATTTACGCCTGAATGTTGCAAAATAGACATCAAACGTTGTTCTTTAAAGCTCAAGGTCTTATGTGGCATGGTTAATGGGATAAAAGCATCCAAAATCGTTTGTAAACTCTGGTGTGCGATAATTTCTAAACCTGATTTTTGAGGATGTTCAAAAATTCGATCTTTGGCAAGATTCTTCGCTGTTTGAATGCCTATTTCAATATCGGGTGAGCAATATTGTAAAAGACTGCCTTTAAGCTGACCCGTTAAAATTTCATAATGATGTTTGGCAAATGCAGTGGTCACTTCATCGACTAAACGCTTCATCACACGCCCACGCAAAGCTGCGATTTTTTGCTGCCATGTGGTATGGGGTAAATGCAACTCTTCTGGATAACCATAATCCGCAATTAGATTCAGAAAGATTGGCTCAACTTCGGCATAGTTCAACATGTTCAGAATAATGCCATCTTCTAAATCAATGAGTGCGTAGCAAATATCATCTGCAGCTTCTAATAAATAGGTGAGTGGATGACGACAATAATGATAGTCACCGAGCTGAATGAGACCGAGTTGCTCTGCTAACTGTTTTAAAATTTCTTTTTCAGATTGATAGCAACCAAATTTTGCTCTTTGGTGCGAGGGTGTATCGCCTTGTTCTTCAATGGTTTTAGATAACCATGGGTATTTTAAATAAGCACCGAGTGTGGCACAGGTCAAACGCATACCACCATCATCAGGGTGATAGTCAATCCGACTAAGCAAGCGAAGTCCTTGGGCATTGCCTTCGAATTGACGAACATCGGCGGATTCTTCGGGCGTTAATTGGCTGAGAAAGTCACGATGTGATGCATCATCAAACCATTCACGAATTGCATATTCACCTGCATGACCAAAAGGTGGATTCCCAATATCATGCGCTAAGCAAGCAGCTTGAATGATTGCGCCAACGTCTGCTGGTGAAATCCACATTGGTAATTCATCTTTGATTTTTTCAGCAGCAAGCATACCTAGCGAACGACCAATACAAGAAACTTCTAGCGAATGAGTCAGTCGAGTATGAATGCCGTCATGTTGTGTAAGTGGATGAACCTGTGTTTTTCTATTGAGTTGACGAAAACTTTGGGAAAATATAATTCTGTCATAATCTTTGTGGAAGGGGCTTCGAGCCAATTCGGTACTGCTTTTTTTACTGCCTAAACGAATTGCAGACAGCAATTCCAACCAACGCATTTGTTCCATTCATCATTATTCACTATGAGTTCATTTTCATCATGCCAAAAAAAAGATTAAAGCACTAGTGCAGGGCGACATGGTTTGGCGTTTAAAATACTTTGCGTCTGAGTTAGGATTGTTGTGTAGCAAATATATGTGTTGAAGTGAAAATGATAAATTTGTTAAAGGTAAACTAGTTTGGGATTCAACCTGAGAAGTATACTTCGCAAGGAGTGGAACGAGACAATCAACGCGCGATATCTCCTAGAGTTAAAATTAATAGTCAAGCTAAACCAACTCCAACACGAATTTTTTGGGTCTAGAGATACAGATAACACAATTTTTATCCTAGTTTTGGTAAGTATCCGAAACCATAGGAGTAAGAAAATATGGAAAATACCGCATTAGTTATAATAGTTGAAGACTTTTTATTTGGTAGAGGTCAAAACCTAGATAATTATTTTATTGAGCAGACTCCTGTTTCTGAAATGTTATGTTATCGCAATTCAGAGGGGCGTGAGTTTGATCTTCCAATTTGTGATGATGAGCTAGCTGCTGCGGTTATAAAGCGGCTTAAGGAGATGGGGGTTAGGATTATTAAACTTAGCTAATTTAGTTGCTAAAATATCAAGGTAATTCCATCTATGCTCTCAAGTGCCTCGTTGCACGCTTGCTGATCTGCCTCACGCTGAAAAGGTACAAATCATGTAGGACGTAATGGCAAACTAGTTAACGATATGATTCTCACTAAAATTTGTTCAACTCACTTATAAATCAGTTTGTCTCACTTTACTGTTATTCAGTTGAAAGTGGAATTTATCAAACTAAATGAATTGTTACGAATATCGTAAAACCTATAAAGCTACAATAAATTAAGTGAGTTGAGATAGAAAACACTGATTTTTAAGATGGATATGTCTAGCTGAAAGAAGGCTTTCACAGTAGAATATGCGCTCTCTCATAAGTCACATTGTGGTAGGTTCGTTAGACCCGCCCGTGGAGCCAAAGTCAACATGTTTATCGTGGCCGGTGCATCAGCACATTCTTCTTTTAAGAAAGCTCAACTCTTAAACCGTTTAGCGTCAATGAGTTCTGTTCAATCTTTTGACAGCCAGTGGGTTTATTTGTTTGATCAAGCGCTCAACGAGCAGCAACATCAATCGGCATTACAACTTTTAAACGATGGTCAATCTTTCGAACTTCGCCAAGCTGCAAGTGATGAAATCCAAATTTTAGTGACACCACGTGTGGGGACAATTTCTCCGTGGTCATCTAAAGCAACGGATATTTTCCAAAACTGTAATACGCCAATTCACCGTTTAGAACGTGGTCTGTTATTTACACTGAAAGGTGTGAAAGAGATTTCGAACGAAGTGAAATTGGCATTACATGACCGTATGACAGAGAGTGTTTTTGCTCAGATTGATGATGCAAAAGCTTTATTCTTAGAAACAGCGCCGAAGCCATTGAACTCAATTGATATTTTGAGCCAAGGTAAAGAAGCGTTAGTAAAAGCGAATAATGAATTTGGTTTTGCACTTTCTGACGAAGAAATTGATTATTTAGTTGCAGCATTTACCAAACTCGGTCGTAATCCAAACGACATCGAATTGATGATGTTTGCACAAGCAAACTCTGAACACTGTCGTCATAAAATCTTTGGTTCTGAATGGACAATTGATGGTGAAAAACAGCCATTATCATTGTTCCAAATGATTAAAAATACCTATAAAGAATCACCAACGGATGTGTTATCAGCATATAAAGATAACGCGTCTGTGATCGTGGGTTATGACACCATGCGTTTTTATCCAAAAGCGGATGAAAATGGTCATTTCGTTTATAAATATAAGAGCCAAGCTGCTCATATTTTAATGAAAGTTGAAACACACAACCATCCAACTGCAATCGCTCCATTTGCAGGTGCTGCAACAGGTTCGGGCGGTGAAATCCGTGATGAAGGTGCAACAGGTCGTGGTGGTAAACCAAAAGCAGGTCTAACAGGCTTTACGGTTTCAAACTTAAATATCCCTGGTTTTGAACAACCTTGGGAAGATAATTACGGTAAACCTTCACGTATGGCATCGCCATTACAAATCATGATTGAAGGTCCACTCGGCGGTGCTGCGTTTAACAACGAATTCGGTCGCCCTGCATTGAATGGTTATTTCCGTACTTTTGAACAAAATGTCAATGGTGAAGTGAAAGGCTTCCATAAGCCAATCATGATTGCTGGTGGTTACGGTAACATCCGTCCTGACCATGTTGAAAAAGATGCGATCCAACCGGGTGACTTGCTCATTGTATTGGGTGGCCCTGCCATGTTAATCGGTCTTGGTGGTGGTGCAGCGTCTTCTGTAGACAGTGGTACAATGGGCGAGAGTTTAGACTTTGCTTCTGTACAACGTGAAAACCCAGAAATGGAACGCCGTTGCCAAGAAGTGATTGATACGTGTTGGCGCTTAGAAGACTTTAACCCAATTGTGTCTGTACATGATGTGGGTGCGGGTGGTGTGTCAAATGCGATGCCAGAACTTGTGAATGATCACGAGTTAGGTGCAGTGCTTAACCTGCGTAAAATTCCATCATTAGAGCCAGGTATGAGCCCCATGGAAATCTGGTCAAATGAAGCGCAAGAACGTTACGTACTTGCCATTCGTCCAGAGTCTTTAGAACAATTTGAAGAAATTTGTGCACGTGAGCGTTGTCCGTTTGCAGTATTGGGTGAGGCGACTGAAGCACGTCACTTAACTGTTGAAGACCCTTTGTTTGAGAATAAACCTGTTGATATCCCAATGCAGGTGATCTTGGGCGGTACGCCACGTATGCAACGTGCTTATGAAACAATCGAGCGTACGGGTAACGACTTTGATGCTGCAAAAGTTGATTTAAAAGATGCGATTTTCCGCGTATTGAAGAATCCAACAGTTGCGTCTAAATCGTTCTTGATCACCATTGGTGACCGTTCAATTACCGGTATGGTTGCACGTGATCAAATGGTTGGTCGTTGGCAAGTGCCTGTTGCGGATGCAGCAGTAACAACGACAAGCTTGCAAGGCTTCACAGGTGAAGCAATGGCAATGGGTGAACGTCCACCAGTTGCTTTGTTAAATCCTGCTGCATCTGCACGTTTAGCGGTTGCCGAAGCAATTACCAATATTGCCTGTGCCAACATTGAACAAATCAGTGATATCAAACTTTCTGCAAACTGGATGGCAGCTGCTGGTCAAAAAGGTGAAGATCAAGCCTTGTTTGAAGGTGTGAAAGCGATTGGTATGGAAATGTGTCCTGCGTTAGGCATCGCAATTCCAGTCGGTAAGGATTCACTTTCTATGCGTACTACGTGGAATGATGGTGAAGACAAAGCCGTTACTTCTCCAATGACAGGGGTAATCACTGCATTTGCACCAGTTCTAGATGTTCGTAAAACCTTAACACCTGAACTTAAGAATTTAGAAGACTCAGTGCTTGTACGTATTGATTTATCTAAAGGTCAATTCCGTTTAGGTGGTTCAATCCTTGCACAAGTATATAAAGCGATTGGTTCTGTTACACCTGATGTGGATAGTTTTGATGACTTCAAAGCATTCTTTGCTTTGATTCAAGACTGGAACAATCGTGGCCTAATCAAGGCTTACCATGATATCGGTGATGGCGGTTTATTGGCGACTGTTGCGGAAATGATGTTTGCTTCACGCTTAGGTGTTGCTTTAGAAAATCAAAGTACTGAAAGTTTATTCGCTGAAGAAATTGGTGCTGTACTTCAAATCACAGCGGCGGATTGGGCGCAGTTAGAAGTTGAAGTTGCAGCATCTAGCCTGAAAGATGCCATTGCAGTTGTGGGCCGTGTCAATACAACTGACCAATTGGCTGTCAATGGTTTGACTTTAGAACGTGCTGAATTACAACAAGCATGGGCAGAAGTATCGCATCAGATCCAACGCTTACGTGATAACGTCGAAACAGCTGATCAAGAATTTGCTTTAATTGCAGATAAAAACCACAAGGGTTTAATTGCTCAAGCAACTTATGATTTAAATGAACCTGTTGAAGCGCCGTTTATCAATACACGTCGTCCTAATATGGCAATCTTGCGTGAGCAAGGTGTCAATGGTCATGTTGAAATGGCCGCTGCCTTTGATAAAGTTGGTTTCAATACCATCGACGTACACATGAGTGATTTGCTTGCAGGTCGTGTGAGTTTAAGCGACTTCGAAGGTTTAGTGGCTTGTGGCGGCTTCTCATACGGCGACGTGATGGGTGCTGGTGGCGGCTGGGCGAAATCAGTATTGTTCAACCCGAAATTACGTGATCAGTTTGAGCAGTTCTTCCATCGTGAGAGCACTTTCAGCTTAGGCGTATGTAACGGCTGTCAAATGATGTCGCAACTTGCACCACTGATTCCAGGTGCAGAACATTGGGGCCGTTTCCACCGCAATACCTCAGAAGTATTTGAAGCGCGTGCTGTGAACGTTCGTGTTGAGAAGTCTGTTTCTGTGTTGCTTGAAGATATGCAAGGTTCGATTTTACCAATCGCAGTTGCGCATGGTGAAGGTCGTTTGGTTGTAACTGAACAGCAAATTGCTGCTTTAAATGCAGAAAATCAAGTGATCTTGCGTTATGTAGATAGCTTGGGTCATCCAACTCAACACTATCCATTGAACCCGAATGGTTCACCTGAAGCGATTACAGGTCAAACATCTAAAGATGGTCGGGCAACAGTGATGATGCCGCATCCAGAGCGTAACTTCCGTGCTTTACAGCATTCATGGAAGCCTGAAGATTGGGCGGAAGATGGTGCTTGGTTACGTATGTTCCGTAATGCACGTAAATTTATTGGTTAATATCAAATAAAAAATAAGCCACTGTAAGGTGGCTTATTTCATTAAAGTATAAAAATGAATATTGATGGAAAATAACAAATTAAACCAAAAATCCATTTCTATGAGTTTGCCTTATTAATTGCATTCTTGATGTCAATAGTTTCTTTTTCGATTGATGCAGTATTGCCTGCTCTAAATGTGAAATTGGAAAAGTTTTTAGACTACAAAATAGCAATCAGGCAGAGCGGGTCATTATTGGTATTTTTACAGGTATGACTATAGTAAAACCGTTTAATTATTCATACATTTGTTAAAAACAACCGAAATAATTGATCAATTGAATCAACCAACCACTCTTTACGCTTGCGTTTAACCCATGCCCACATCTTTTCTATAGGATTTAAATCAGGACTGTATGCAGGAAGCCAAAGTATCTGATGCCCTTGTTGTTCCAATAACGCCTGAGTATCCGCTCTTTTATGAAAATGTTGGATTATCCATAACCACACTACTATTCTTCGGTAATTCAGGGATCAGTAATCGCTCAACCCAAAAATGAAAAACATCAGCATTGATTTTGCAATCAAATAATCCTACTGCAAACAATTTCTGTTGATGAATTGCTCCAATTGCATTGGTCTGATTTTTTAACTGCCAATTATATTGTCCAAAGCATGGTTTTCCTCTTTGCGAATAACCATTAGGTCTATGATCATGTGACTTGAAGCCACTTTCATCAAGGTAGAAAATAGGATGACTTTTTTCTAATAACTCTATTTGTTCAATAAATCTTTCTCTAAGTTCTGAGTTAGCTTTTGGGTGACTTAGCGTCTTTTTTTTATTGTAATACTGATCCTAGCCAAAATAATGGACAACCGATCCCTCTAAATTCTTGAAATATTTCTGTTCAAAGGCTTCTGGACTTAACCAGCCATTTGCAGAATGCCTTCTGATTCGATTGTAGTAAACTTCAATATACTCAAACAAGATAGCATTTGCCTCTTTTCTCGTAGAAAATACACTGCCATGTACTACATGCCCCTTCAGGGTATGGAAGAAGCTTTCGGTCACTGCATTGTCCCAACAGTTTCCTCGTCTAGACATGCTTTGAATACAGTTATTCGTCAATAATAGCGCCCTAAAATCACGACTACAGTACTGACTACCTTGATCCGAATGCACCATGACACCCGTTGGATAACCCTGACGAGCCATTGCATAATTAAACGCATCACACACCAATTGGCGGTCTATTCGATGGCTGGTTTGCCAACCCACAATACGACGGCTGAATAGATCTAGCATCACACATAAATACAGCCAGCCTTCTTTAGTTCGGATATAGGTAATATCCGTTGTCCAAACTTTATTAGGCTGAGTAACTGTAAATTGGCGATCCAACAAATTTGATGCTGTAGACAAACGATGGTTTGAATCAGTCGTATGCTTGTATTTACGTGCAATCCTACTACGTAAACCAAGCTTTTTTAGCATCCTTCCAACGGTACGTTCGCTCATGCGATAACCTAAATCACGCATGTCATGTACCAATGACGGTGCACCCAAGCGCGCATGATGCTGCCAATATACAACTTTTAAATCATTGTATTTCTGCGCTGTATTGGTCTGGCGTTTTCGCCAGGCATAATAGCCTGAAGTGCTGACATCTAGGCATTTACAGACAGAAGACACAGTGACTTCATTCACATCCATATCTTGAATTACCGTGTACTTTTCTTGGCATGATCTGTCAGAAAGTACACATGCGCTTTTTTTAAGATGTCATTGGCTTCCTTGAGCTGTTTGACTTCTTTTTCTAATTCCAATATCCGCTGTTGTTCAGGAGAAAGTTGACGTTTGCTTGAACCTACTGGATTGGCTTCACGAATCCATTTATCTAAGGTTGAATAACCCACACCTAATTTATGGGCGATTGCAGCTATAGGCTCGTGGGAGTTTGAAAGTGCATGATCAATTGCTTGCTGTTTAAATTCCGGACTAAAACGTTTAGCCATTTCTTGGATCTCCAAAGATTGAAGTTACGTTATCTTTAGAGGGACATGCTGTCCATTATTTTGGCTAGGATCAGTTAAAAGATAATAAGATGATCAATAGCTAAAATTGTCCTAGGATGTTTATAATTAAAGAATAAGATGTTGGATAATATGACCACTCATTTTTTTAGGCAGATCGCCGGGGCGTTGTGGTTGATGATGGTCAAGGTATTTTGGGTATAATTTCGAATAAGAGTAGTATGTGAATAGTTGAGAGCAATGCACTTGATGGGTGTAAAATAGAAAAAGTAGAGATTGCATAATTAAAGAATTAGAGATTTTTATATATGGTTGATTTTGTTTCTGAGTTGATAAGTTGTCGACATGAAGATACGCATTTGCCTTTTTATCCAGAACATATTAACGGCTATACAGAGCAAGAAATTGATCAGATTGCTGAAATTTATAATCTAGAGATTCATGGGCAGTTCCGAGAGTTTTTATCGCAAATGGGAAGGTGCTCAGGCGGTTTGTTGTGGGGCACTGTATCTATGTTCAGATATTCATGGAATAAGGAGGCTTATACAGATTATCAAAAAGTTTTAGATGATGAAGATGAAATAAATAAACCTAATGGGTGGATTAGTGCAGTTGAAAATAAACTCTTCCCATTAACAAATGAAAATGAAGGCAATCAGTTTGCATATCTGGCGACTGCTTTAAAAAATGATTATGTTTGGTTATGGGATGATGGACAACCAGAATCTGAATTTAGTTGTACTGGATCTACACTTTTAGAATATTTAAAATGGTTAGTAGAATATGAGACTAAACAAGCGCGGTTTGGAGACAAATCGGTCAACTTTGAACAGGATAAACAATATATTACGGGAAGATTGTTAGACTAAATCATCGGTTTGGAAATAAAAGTTTTATTTATATAGGACTTACGCACTATAAATTTTCCAACTTTTGTGGCAGCAGATAATTCTTGTCTAAAATAAAACCATCAATGAAGCTCTTGATGATTGGTCTAAATAAACTCTTCTGCCACTGATTAATATTCATAAAAATATCATTCCATTGTATTTGTTGTACCTGCACATAAGCCATTAATGATGCAAAAATATGATTGTGAATGAGCTTCACTCGCCTAACCTGAAATTTTTCAATATGACATACCTGTTTAATGACTCGGTGATATTGCTCAATCTTCCAATGACTTGCATGTAAATCTTGAAACCGATCTAATGTTAAATACTCATTAGGAGCATAAACAATATAAAACCTCTGCTGTTCTTTGAGCTGAGTCTTAAATAATTGTACAAATCCAAAGTCTTTGAGCCACACTGTTTGACCATTTTCAAATGCAGGTAGTTGCCTAATCTGATGCCAATTCCCTTTTTCAAGGGATACCTTTCGATTACTGTCGATACCAAACATAAATCGAATACCATGATTTCTTATGGTTTTTAGATTTGAAGTTGAAGCATACCAACTATCGCCTGTGACATAAGAAATGTCTGCGCCCCATTGAAGAACATCATTCAACATGTCGAGAAAGTAGCCATTTTTAGTCTTATTTTCAGATTTATCATAGAGCCTAAAATTGATCGGCACATTTTTACCCTGCAAATCTGTCGCATACAGTGTAATGAGATTGATGCCTTTCACTGAACGATGATGTTTACCAGACCAGAAAAAACCAACTAAATCCATATGTTGACTATAAGGTTTATCTAATACGGTATCATCTACACTGACAATAAGTTTATGAACCGTACCGGGTTTGTCTGATCACTTTGATGTTATACAGCTTATTTATCATTTTTTTATTCTGTCAATGCGTAAGTCCTAAGTTAGTAAACTGAAGTGCTTAAACTTATTTATTACGTTCCAGACTCTCATCTAGAGTCAACCAAACTTGCTGTGTTTGAAGCAGGAGCTGGTGGTATTGGTAATTATGAACATTGTGCTTGGCAAGTGAAAGGAATAGGGCAATTTAAGCCAGTTAACGGTGCAAATCCATTTTTAGGACAATTAGACGAACTAGAGCAACTTGAAGAGTGGCGTGTAGAAACCATTGTGCCTGAAGATAAAGCTAGTGCTGTAGCAAAGGCATTAAAGGCAAGCCATCCTTATGAAGAGCCTGCCTTTGAGTTTATTCAAATATTAGATATTGAATAATTATACTTTTTGAATAAATAAATCACGATCAAAACGATATTGCGGGAAGAACACACCATCTGTAGCCCGTTCACCTGCACCAATCACCATGACAGGATACTGTTGACCATTTAATTTTAAAATTTTACGAACTAAAGGTTCATCAAAGCCTTCCATCATACAGCTGTCAAAACCATAGGCACGTAAAGCCAATACTAGATTTTCACAGGCTAATGCAGTGGTTTTTGTCGCCCAAAGTTGGGTGTCAGCAGGGTTAAAAGCGGTTACAGGTAATTGTTTATCTAAGGTACGCACTACTTAAATGCAACTTTTTTAAAGTTACCTAATGCATTAAAGTAACCTGTTTTATAATTGTATGGAATAAAACGATAATATTTTTGTACCATCGCAGGAGCTTCAGGAAATGGAAATTCGCTAATATTTCGTTTTGCCATTTCATCAATACGATCTGTACGTGCTACACATACAATTAATTCAGCAGCGGTTTTAGCCGCAAGTTGCCCTAGGCAAGCTTTAACCAGTTGCTTTTTCTTGCTTGGATTTTGCACCACATAAAAAGTCCAAGGCTGTAAATTTGATGAGTTGGGCGCAAGTAATGCCAAATCTAAGCAATCATCTAAAATTTCAGTTGGAATCGCTTTATCGGTAAATTTACGCACGGAACGGCGACTTTCAATCACTTTGCGAAAGTTAGCCACATCAATATCTTGTGGGGCAGCTTCGTAATAACGATTCTTTTCGGTTTTTGTTTGATCTGTCATGAGCGATGTATTTTCCTTAAGTGTTTATATCCATATTGGGATGCAAAATAAAAAAACCACCTAGTTTTTTAAACTAAGTGGTTTTTATGAGTGCGTTAAGACCTGATTAATTGAACTGAGAAAAATCAGGTTTGCGCTTTTGCATGAATGCTTGTACCGCTTCCATCATTTCAGGCGAGCGTACACGTTGCATAAAGATCTCAGCTTCATCATCTACACAAGCGATGATTTCAGCTAAATCTTGTTTCATCAGTGCTTTGGTTTGCTTGATTGATGCGAGTGGTAAAGCTGCTAAGTGTTGAGCTGTTTTTTGGGCTGTTGCATAAACGTCTTCAACAATTTCATTGACTAAGTTTGCTTTGACAGCAGTTTCTGCATCAAATTTTTTCGCTGTGAATAACAATTCAGCTGCTTTTTGATAGCCTGCTTGTTTCACCAGTAAGCGACTTGCAGCGCCTTCTGGAGAAAGACCAAGGCTTACGAATGGAATTTGGAACAGGGCAGTATTGTCTGAAAATACGATATCAGCATGTAATAAGATGGTCACACCGATACCAATCGCAACACCTTTCACCGCAATAATTAATGGCTTAGAAAAACGTGCTGCTGCTTTTAATAATACAAATGGTGGTTGATCACCTGCTTTGCCTTCATGTGGCTTTTGGATGAAGCTCATGAAGTCTTTCATGTCATTACCCGCAGTAAAGTCTTGTTCTGCACCACGGAAAATGACGACACGAACATCTTTACTCGCGTCAGCTTCATCAAAAGCTTGTGCGATCCAGAGGTAAAGTTCACCATAAAGTGCATTTTTTGCTTCTGAGCGGTTAATGGCTAAGGTGAGTACGCCATCTTCTAAATTTGCTTGCAAATGTTGATGAGGTTGTTGAATACAGCTAAGCGTCATCGTACTATCCTTGCTTTAATCCAGATTGATTTTTAAGTGTCCTCATTATGTCGCATATTTTCTTGAATGGCACAACTGATGAGTTCACAAAAAGTGAAATTACGCCTATGTACACATTTGACTATCTTGTTTTTATTGGACGCTTTCAGCCCTTTCATTTAGCGCATCTACAAACGATTGAAATTGCGTTACAACAGAGTCAACATGTAGTCTTAGCATTGGGTTCTGCGCAATCAGAACGGAATATCAAAAATCCATTTTTAGCCACTGAACGTGAGCAAATGATTCTGTCCAATTTTTCTGAGGCGGATCAAAAGCGCATCCATTTTGTGCATGTGATTGATGTTTATAACGATGAAAAATGGGTCAAACAAGTCAAAACATTGGTCAATCAAGTGGTTCAGCCAAATGCAAAAGTAGGTTTGATCGGTCATTTCAAAGATGAATCTTCGTATTATTTAGCTTTATTTCCAGAATGGGAAATGGTGGAGCTAGACAGTCTAAGAGATTCTATTTCAGCCACACCGATGCGTGAAGCCTATTATCGAGGGGAGATTCAAACCGAATTTTTCCCAAAAGGTACGATTGAATTTCTGACTGAATTTAAAAATACAAAAGTCTATTCGGAATTGCAGCGTAAATATCTTGCGGGTGATAAAAGTAATTTAAATGAGTGTTTTTAAGATTTTAGTTCTTTAGTCAGAAAATCGATGAAAACACGAATATGGAATGATTCGTGTTTTTTTGATGGATAAAGTAAAGAAAATGGGCGTGAACTACCTGAAAATTCCGTAAGGACTTCAATAAAATCTCCATTTTTAAGCTCTTTTTCTACAATAAAACGATAGGTTTGTAATAGACAAATAATAGGTACATAAAATGCAAAATAATTCGATAACTGAGATTCAACAGCAACTCGAAAAGTACTTTGATGGTCTGTACTTTTGTGATGTAGATAAATTGAAGAATGTATTTCATTCCGATGCTACTTATATCAATACAACGGATGAGCCTATGCTTAAGTTAGATATGGATACTTATTTCTCTATTGTGGAAAAGCGTATTTCACCCGCATCTCAAAACCAATTAAGACAAGATAAGGTTATTGCGATCAATTTGATTCATGATCAGTTAGCGATGGTACATGTTGAATGTGTGATTGAACCTAAATATTTTTATGATGCACTGACATGGGTACAAAAACAGGGTGAATGGAAAATTATTTCTAAAGTCTTCCATTATCAAACTTTAGCGGATTGATTAAGCATCTTCCCAAAAGATCAGTCGATTTGAAAAAGGATCAGTCATACTGAGTTCTAATGTTTCCCAGTCTGTTTTTTCGATTTGAGGTTTAGCAAATTGATAGTGCTTTGCCTCAAGTTCAGTATGTAACAAAGTAAGATTTTCCCAGTAAATACGAATTGCGCTATGTGGACTCGCATCACCAAAATGTTCTGTTAGGTGGATGATGCAATCATCTTTGGAAATTTGTAGATAAACAGGGAAGTTATCCCCAAATGTGTGTTGCCAGTCGATTTGAAAGCCTAAGTAGTCAAGATAAAATGATTGTGCGAGTTCAATATCAAAAATACGGAAAATAGGGGTGATTGAACCAGATTGCATTATTCGTCCTTGCTAGCGAACACCAAATTGTTGCGTCCAGTAGCTCTTTTGTTTGGTGGATTGGTCAGATGTACAGGCAATAGCGTAGTCTGTAAATTTAGGATGCATTAGATTACTACAATGTACTGGGCTCGTAAGCCATACTGACATCACTTCATTTAAATTTTTTTGTCCTCTTGCAACATTTTCACCGCCACCTCGACCTTTAAATTCAGATTGTTTTAGACGTGCTTTTAAATCTAATCCAGTGCTGCTGATATGTCCAAGCATGTTGTGACTTGCCATATCTTCGGCATGAGCAAAAGCACTTTGATATAAGTGCTGATTCCATCTTAAGGGTGCAGCAGCAGCGAAATGTTGCTGACCACATTGGCGTGGATGCTGACGAATTTCATTGATGGCATGGATAATCACTTGCTGATAGGCAGGGTTTTGTAAATCTTGGCAATGGATTTCTGTTGTTTCGATTTGAATTTGTGGTACAGAGACTAAGTTTTCTTCAGTCATTGCGGTTTGTGGCGCATTAGCATTACAACCTGAGAGTATAAAAAATAAAGGAAACAAATAAACTAGGCTGCGATAATTCATTGTAAATATCTTTAATTATTTTAATCTTTTTATCATACGTTAAGGTGTAAGCAGTGGGCAATTTACCCATAACAAAAAAGCGAGTTCCATACTCGCTTTTTTGTTACTCAACATTATGAAGTACCTTGCAATGCTTTTAGATCTTCCAATACTTGTTCAGCATGCCCAGCAGCTTTGACTTTTCGATAGCTTTTCACTAACTGTTTGTTGTGAAAAATAAAAGTTGAACGTTCGATGCCCATCACTTGTTTGCCATACATATTTTTTTCTTTAATCACATCAAAATGTTTGCATAACACTTCTTCTTTATCACTAATTAAATCAATTGTGAGTGCTTGTTTTTCAGTAAAATTTTGATGTGCTTTGACAGAATCTCTAGACACTCCAAAAATTTGACAATGTAATCCTTCAAATTGATCTTTTAAGCATGAAAAGCCGATCGCTTGAGTCGTACAGCCTGGTGTTGAATCTTTTGGGTAAAAATAGAGTACTAACCATTCATTGGTGAGTTCAGCTAGATTCACTTCACCTTGTGTTGTTGGAAAAGTATGATTCGGTAATTCAATATTCTCAGACATTTCGATTCCTTCAATAAAACTAAAGTTGGTCTAGTTCAAGTGGTAAAAAAGCATATTCTTCATGATAAACAATATCTCTGTGTCTTACAGGAATTGCTTTGTTAAAAATTGGCCCATCTATAACAGTAGTATGAAATTCACCACCTTCTCCACATGGGTCTATCCCGCGATTTTCTAATTCTTGAATATAGTCGAGAGTGAGAATTTTACCCAGATCTTCTACTTTCATGCCTAGTTTAAGATTAACGGTCACGACGATACTGCGAAATCCTAAGCGAATAAACTCCTCAACTACTTCACGGTGAGGACGTAACCAAAGGGGCATACCCAATTTAAGCCCAACGTGTTGAGTTACACGATCATGCCAACAACCATATTTAGGCATATCTAGATCGCCTGTGACCAGTACTTCTGCACCTTGTTGTTTAGCTTGTTGTAAAAGCTCAATAAATTTACTTTCGTAATCAGCCCAACTTGAAGAAGTCATAAATACAGGTAAACCAATCGCATCTGCTTGTGCTTGAATAATATCGAGTGGCATCGCGTGTGAACGGGAGCGTTGCCCTTGTTCTTCCAACATGACAATCAATCCAGTCGCTTTGCCTGTTTGCATGGTATGGTACAGGGCAAGTGAACTGTCTTTCCCCCCACTAAATGAAACAATACATTGTCGTTGATGGGTATTGGTCTTCCATTGATCCTGCATGGTGTAATTCAACTTATTCAAGATAAAAGAAATTTTAACAGAACTGATAAAAAAGCCTGCATCAATGCAGGCTTTTGGGCTTAGCTCAAAGTTAAGACTTTGGTGCTTGTTTTTGAGCTGCTTTCATCGCTTCTTCAGTTAACTTTTCAAGCTTAGAGACCAGTGGTGCACCTAAGCAAGCTTGTACATCTTTATATCCCTGTTGTACAAATGGAAGTGTGTTGGGATTTTTCTTCGCATTGACAGCACTTTGCATTTCCCATTTTTGTGCTTCGGTTACTTTACCTTGAGCTTCAATAGTACAAGAGCAATATTTACTAACTTCTGCAGCTGTTAATTTACCGCCTTTCGCAGATTGGTCTTTACAAACATTAATTAAACCAGCTTTTACATTGGTACTTTTATATGCAGCTTGTAATGGATTATCTGCTGCGTGCGTTGCTGTTGCAAATAAAGCCGCAGCTGACATCATTGTAGAAAGAATAAGATTTGATTTGAAAAACTTCATATATTGTACCTATGATTGCCCTATATCGTTTATTTAGTATAGCGTGTAGGGTCCGTAATACCTGCTTCGATGAAACCTTGTTGGCGTAAACGGCAACTGTCGCATTTGCCACAGGCACGTCCTTGAGCATCTGCCTGATAGCAGGATACTGTTTGGCTATAGTCTACGCCATGTTCGATACCTAAGCGTATAATATTCGCTTTGGATAAATGTAACAAAGGTGTTTCAATTTTAAGGGGTTTTCCTTCCACACCTGCCTTTGTTGCCAAACGTGCAAGATTGGCAAAAGCGTCAATAAATTCTGGGCGACAATCTGGATATCCTGAATAATCAACAGCATTGACACCAATCACAATGGCTTGAGCGTCAAAAACTTCTGCTGCTGCAAGGGCATATGAAAGGAAAATGGTGTTACGCGCTGGAACATAAGTTACAGGAATCCCTTCTTGTAATTGTTCAGGTACATCAATGTTATGATCTGTAAGCGCAGAGCCGCCTAAATTGCCTAAATCAATATTAATCACACGATGTTCTACACCTGCACGTTGTGCAAGTGCTTTGGCTGCATCAAGTTCGGTCGTTGAGCGTTGCCCATACATAAAGCTTAATGCAATACAATCATAATTTGCTTGTGCCCATGCAAGACACGTTGTTGAGTCTAAGCCGCCAGACAATAATACGATGGCACGAGAACGCATATTATTTTCCATGATTCAACCTAAAAATAAATTTGATAAAAGCCGATCTATTTTGCAGAACGGATATGTTTAGTATTTTAACGACCAGATTCATCATTCCATAACAGCTTATGTAACTGTAATTGAAAGCGAACAGGGAGATGGTCATCTAAAATCCACTGTGCTAAATCGCGAGCCAAAGCAGGCAATCCGACAGCACCTTTTTCGATAGCAAAGGCTGGTGAGAACCATACCGTACTTACTTTATCTTGCAACTGAAATTGTTCAAGTTGCTGTTTTGACCACTCATAGTCAGCACGATTACAAATCACAAATTTAATCTGGTCATGTGGGGTGAGATGGTCAAGATTACTATATAAATTACGATGGTCTTCTTTTGACGTTGGTGTTTTTAAATCCAACACTTTGGAAACACGAGGGTCAACTTTCGATACATCTAAAGCACCACTGGTTTCAAGTGAAACTTCAAATCCAAGATCACAAAGACGTTGTAATAAAATCAGACAGTTTGGTTGTGCAAGCGGTTCGCCACCTGTCACACAGATATAAGGTGTTTTATGCTGGCTTGCTGTTTCGATAATCTGTTCAAGGGATAAACGTTCGCCACCTTCAAACGAATAAGTCGTATCACAATAACTACAACGTAAAGGACAACCCGTTAAACGAATAAAAACGGTCGGTAAACCAAAAGTATTCGCTTCGCCTTGCAAAGAATAGAAGATCTCGGTAATACGTAAACCAGCCGCAGGATCAGACACAGGAATTGCAGAAGAGCGTAAGGAAGCCATAAATAGTTACCACAAACAGTTGCTACATAAGCAGCAAGTACATAAAAAACAAAATCTCTACGACCATAGCTGATCGTAGAGACGAGGAGCGATGAGACTCCGAGAAACGTTATAAATTAGTCTGCGCGTAATAAATCGTTCAAGCTAGTTTTTGCACGTGTTTTCGCATCAACTTTTTTCACGATAATTGCAGCGTAAAGGCTGTAAGTACCACATTTTGATGGAAGGCTACCTGCAACAACGACTGAACCTGCTGGTACGCGACCGTAGTGGATTTCACCAGTTTCACGATCAAAGATTTTAGTTGATTGACCAATGAAGACACCCATTGAAATCACAGAACCTTCTTCAACAATCACACCTTCAACGATTTCTGAACGAGCACCGATGAAGCAGTTGTCTTCAATAATGGTTGGATTTGCTTGTAATGGTTCGAGTACGCCACCGATACCAACGCCACCAGATAAATGAACGTTTTTACCGATTTGAGCACATGAACCCACAGTTGCCCATGTATCAACCATGGTACCTTCATCTACATAAGCACCAATATTGACATACGATGGCATCAATACGACATTTTTCGCTTGGAAGCTACCACGACGAGCAACAGCAGGTGGTACAACACGTACACCAGCAGCTTTAAATTGTTCTTCAGTCCAACCTGAATATTTTGTTGCAACCTTGTCATAAAACTGTAGATCACATGCTTCGATTGGCTGGTTGTCATTCAGTTTGAATGAAAGTAAAACAGCTTTTTTTAGCCATTGGTGAACAACCCACTCACCATCGATTTTTTCAGCGACACGAAGTGTACCATTGTCTAAACCCGTTAATGCTTGTTCAACAGCTTGACGAATTTCAGTAGGGCAATCTGCTGCACTATAGTTTGCACGGTCTTCAAAGGCTTGCTCGATGATTGTAGAAAGCTGAGACATGATCTTCATTCTTCCAAAAATAAATTTCCGAGATTTTACACTAATTTGACACAAGAATCTTTGAAAAAAGTCGTTACAATAAATTGTTTTAAATATAAGCAATAAGATTGTAATAAACTCGGAGTGTGTTGTTTTTTATCTATAATTTTTAATTATACAATTATCCTTAATTTGTATCAAAAAATAACAAAAAGTAATCAGTTTCTGTATAAAAAGTTATCTGTCGATCTTTTATGATGCGTATACAGAAACAATTATATTTAATAAGAGCATTTTTGAGGAGACATCAATGAAAGCTTTGCGTGTTGTGTTAGCAGCGAGTGTTTTAACAGTAATTGCAGGTTCTACATTTGCAGCTGATGAGCAAGTTGTGAAGGAATCGGTTTATGCATTCCCTTCTTATTTAAATCCAGTTTCAGTTCGTGCTGAGGTCGGTACAACAGGTTACGGTGGTGCAATTTCCTACCGTGTTAATCCTTATGTAGGTTTAAGTCTTGGTTATAATGGTGGTGATATTTCATGGTCTGATGATGTCAAAATTGATGGCACCAAATATGATCTTGATATGGAGAATAACAACACATATTTGAATGCTGAACTTTATCCATGGGGTGCGAGTCAAAATGCGTTCGCTCGTTCGCTTTATGTAGCAGCAGGTGTTGGCTATCTCGATAATGATTATGATCTTCAAAAACGTACATCAGCAGGTCGTACTTTAACAATTGACAACAATGATTATGAAGTTGTTAATGCTGGGCAAGAGGGTGGTGTACGTGGCAAAATGTCATATAAAAATAACATCGCGCCTTATGTCGGTTTAGGTTTGAATGCACCAGTGTATAAAAATATTGGTTTGTTTGGTGAGGTTGGTGCCTACTACACAGGTAACCCTGATGTAAAACTTGATGCTTACAACTTAAAAGGTGTTAATGGAGCTAAGCCGATTGATCAGGCGGTTGCTGATGAGCAAGACAAAATTGCTAACAAAAGTAAATATGAGTGGATGCCAGTGGCTAAAGTGGGTGTGAGCTTTAAGTTCTAATCCACCAACTCTACATAAAAAAACGAGCTTAAAGCTCGTTTTTTTATGCTCAGATTTAAGGTCAAAATAAATGGTCAATAGTAAAGCCATTCATTTTGTTTGATTTATTCTTCTGGATAAGCCACTTTTTTAAGTTCTTTTATGTTTGTTTTTGGAGAACATAAAGAAATAAATTCATAACCATAGCCACGTAAAAGATGCCCTTTACGTACTGCAATCCATGTCGTGTTCACACCAAAAATATCTGTTTTGAGTTGTTCTAAACGGTAGTCTTTATCATTGTCATAGGCGACATCATTGACAATACCGACCCCCATATTCAATTCAACATAGGTTTTAATCACATCGGCATCGAGGGCAGACATTACGATGTCTGCATGTAAATGTGCATCTTCAAAGGCTTTATCAATTTTTGAACGTCCTGTAAAACCACCGTGATAAGTGATTAATGGATATTCGGCTAATACATCTAAACTAATTTTATCTAACTTAGTCAAAGGGTGGTCTTTAGGTGTAATGATACTATGATGCCATTCATAATAAGGTACGCTTGCTAAGTTTTCTTCCGTCGTCAAAGATTCAGTTGCGATACCAATATCTGCTTCACCTTGGAGTAGCATTTCTGCGATTTCAACAGGACTCGCTTGTTGTAAAACCAAATGTACTTTTGGGAATAATTTTTTAAATTGATTCACAATCGGTGGAAGAACATACCGTGCTTGGGTATGCGTGGTTGCAATCGTTAATGTACCTTCATCAACTTTATTAAAGTCATCAGCTAGACGTTTAATATTGTCAGCATCGACCAACATACGTTCCACAATACTTAATAAGGATTGACCTGGTTCAGTTAAGCCTAATAAGCGTTTACCTTTGCGTACAAAGAGCTGTACACCCAATTCATCTTCTAAATCTTTGATGTGTTTACTGACACCAGATTGGGAGGTATAAAGTGCCGCAGAAGCTTCAGTTAAATTAAAGTTTTGGCGAACAGTTTCTCGAATAATTCTGAGTTGTTGAAAGTTCATAATAATTTTTCCACATAAAAGATGAGGAACGATCAAATTTATTTAACCGCCCTCAAGATATTATTCTAAGCAACTTGAGTCGTTTGGTCTGCAAATAAATGAAGTTGAGCCGCACTAATCCAGACGGTTTGATTTGGTCTAAATTGATGTAAATTTGCTTCTTCTACACTAAGTAAAATCTCAATGGTACGCCCACTGCGATCTTGTAATTCCGCAATGACTTTGCCCGCAATCCAGACCTCACGTATAAACGTTGCCTCAATCGTATTCTCTTGAGGTCGGGTATGAATATGTAATTCATTTGGTCGTGCAAATGCAATCACTTTTCCTTGCGGTGCTTCCAATGATGTCGGTAATTGAATGCGATCATCACCGATACGGATAATACCGCCTGTATGTTCACCTTCAAAACGATTTGCTTGACCTAAGAAATCAAAAACAAAGGGGGTTGCAGGTTTTTCATACACTTCACGAGGTGAACCGATTTGTTCAACATCACCTTTGTTCATGACGATGATTTGATCCGCAACTTCTAAGGCCTCTTCTTGGTCATGTGTAACAAAAATAGATGTGATATGTAGTTCATCATGTAAAGTTCGTAACCAACGGCGTAATTCTTTACGAACTTTGGCATCAAGTGCACCGAAAGGCTCATCAAGTAATAAAACACGTGGTTCTACGGCAAGGGCACGTGCCAGTGCAATACGTTGACGTTGTCCACCTGAAAGTTGAGCAGGGTAACGATCAGCTAAGAAACCCAGTTGAACCAAATCTAATAAGCGCGTGACACGTTTTTTAATTTCGGCTTCTGATGGACGAGTTGCACGTGGGCGAACGCGTAAACCAAAAGCAATATTATCAAACACAGTCATATGGCGAAATAAGGCATAGTGCTGAAATACAAAACCGACTTGACGTTCACGAACATGAATATTGGTCGCATCTTCACCTTCAAGAAGAACCTGACCATGATCAGCAGATTCTAAACCCGCAATGATGCGTAATAATGTTGTTTTTCCACAGCCTGAAGGTCCAAGCAAAGCAACTAATTCACCTTCAGGAAAGTCTAAAGAGATATTTTTGAGTGCATGGAATGCACCGAAGTGTTTTTCAATATTTTTAACTTGAATACTCATGTGTTCATTCCTTAGTGATTCGGTTGATGTTCATTTGCTTGGTCTTGGCGTATTTCTAACCAAGTTTTCAAGATCAATGTGATAATCGCTAAAAATGCCAGTAACGAAGACACAGCAAATGCAGCACTAAAGGTATATTCGTTATAAAGAATCTCGACGTGTAACGGCAGGGTATTGGTTTCACCACGGATGTGTCCTGAAACCACAGACACCGCACCAAACTCACCCATTGCACGGGCATTACATAGAATGACGCCGTAAATCAAACCCCATTTAATATTTGGTAGGGTCACTTTCCAAAAGGTTTGCCAACCTGAAGCACCGAGTACAATCGCAGCTTCTTCTTCTTCGGTCCCTTGTGCTTCCATGAGTGGAATTAATTCACGAGCAACAAAAGGAACTGTAATAAAAATTGTGGCTAAAACAATGGCAGGTACGGCATACAGTATTTTAATATCGTGATCCATTAACCAACCGCCAACCCAACCTTGTGAACCAAAAATCAGAACCAACATTAAACCTGCAATCACAGGGGAGACTGAGAATGGCATATCAATAATGGTGGTTAAGATGGCTTTACCACGGAATTGAAATTTAGCCACAGCCCAAGCAGCCGCTACACCAAAAATCACATTAATCGGCACAGCAATCGCTGCTGTCAATAAGGTTAGTTTGACTGCTGACAGGGTGTCAGAATCAGTTAAGGCATTGATGTAAACTGAAAGACCTTGTTTAAATGCTTCAACAAAAACCAAAATGAGCGGTAGTATCAAGCAACTTAGGAAGAAAATCAGTGCAATACTAATTAAGGTATAACGGACCCATGTTGGTTCACGGGTTGAATCGCGAGACTGCAACTTCACGGCTAAAGCATTGCTATTGGTATTTAAACTCATTGTGCAGTTCTCCCTGTACGACGACTCGCCCATGCTTGTACTAAATTAATTAAGAATAAGATGGCAAAAGAGAGAACAAGCATCACGACAGCAATCGTAGTCGCTCCAGCATAATCATATTCTTCTAAACGAGAGATGATCATGAGGGGGGCAATTTCAGTCTTATAGGGTTGGTTGCCTGCAATAAAAATAACGGAGCCATATTCACCGACACCACGAGCAAATGCCAAAGCAAAGCCTGTTAATAGTGCAGGGAATAGGATGGGTAAAATGATTTTAGTAATGGTCTGCCAGCGATTTGCACCAAGTGCAGAAGCTGCTTCTTCTAATTCAGTTTCAATGTCGCTCAAAACAGGTTGTACGGTACGTACCACAAACGGTAAACCAATGAAGATTAAGGCAAGCGTAATCCCAATCGGGGTGTAAGCCACTTGAATTCCTAGAGGTTCAAGATATTGACCGATCCAACCTGTAGGCGCATATAACGAAGTTAATGCAATCCCTGCGACAGCAGTGGGCAAAGCAAAAGGTAGGTCGACTAAAGCATCGACAATTCTTTTACCTGGAAAATTATAACGAACCAAGCACCAAGCCAGTAGTATGCCAAAGATTACATTGACTAAAGACGCAATCAATGCGGCACTAAAGCTGAGTTGTAACGATTTTAAAATTCGTTCTGACGTTAAAATTTCCCATAATCCATCCCATCCAATCCCTAAAGATTTGATAAATACAGCTGATAAAGGAATAAGTACGATAAAAGACACATAAGCGAGGGTGAAGCCCAAAGAGAGACCAAACCCAGGCAGCACTCGGGAACGCTGCGACATGATATTTCCTCAAAGAGAAATGTTTGCTAAAGCAAGCAAATAAATAACGCTAAAACTAAAAATATGGAGAGTCGCCAATTCAATGACCAGTCAGGCAAATTTCAAATTAAAATTTGCCTGACTCATTCGAGTTACAGGTTGCAGTTTTTTTTCAGGCAACATGTAATTAAGGATGTCTGGAAAAGGGCCAAATCCAGATGCCACATTAATGTGACCTACTTGCCCCAAATTGATGGGCGTCAGTTTCCAAGCTTGTGCCAGTTGTAGTGCGTCGACATAAGCTAACCAAGGATCATTTTCACTAATCAATAAAGTGGTTGGCACATCAATATTGAGCTGATGGAAATACTGTTTGTAATCAGTCAAGCTGTGACGAGCAAAGCCCGCTTCGCCAAATCGTGCAGGATTTGCAGGTGCAACCAAAACTAAGTTCTTTACTTTTTCGCTTAATTCTGGATGTTCTGCAAGTGCAGCAACACTGGTTAAACAGCCAAAGCTATGAGCAACAATTTGTATTGGTGCTTTAACAGCTGCAACGGTTTTGACAAATTGGGCAACCCATTCACTTAATACTGGACGATCCCAGTTTTTCTGTTGAACGCGAGAGCTAGACACGAGTTGTTGTTGTAACCAAGACTGCCAATGCTGTGCTTCGCTACCGCCAACACCGGGAACAATTACGGTATGAATCATGTCTATTCTCCTGATAATCTCTACCTAACCCCAATGGAGGGGACTTCATAAATCTTAAATATGTCATTTGATTTATGAAGCTCCTCCCTTTAAAAAAGGGAGGTTGGGAGGGATTCTATTTGCCTGTGCTGTTGATCTTGACGATTTGATCGAAAATACCGCCATTATCAAAATGAGTTTTTTGTACTTTTGTCCAACCACCAAACTCTTTATCGATCGTGACAAGCTTAAGAGGTTTAAATGTGGTGCTATATTTCTTTAAAACAGCTGCGTTGCGAGGACGATAGAAGTTACGTGCTGCAATTTCTTGACCCGCTGGAGAATATAAGTAGTTCAAATAGCCACGAGCGATTTGTAAATTGCCTTTTTTCTCAGCATTCTTTTCTACCACTGCAACGGGTGGCTCAGCGAGAATTGAAAGCGAAGGTGTAACGATCTCAAATTTACCCGGTTGTTCACGTACTGCGAGGAAAGCTTCATTTTCCCAAGCCAGTAACACATCACCAATACCACGTTCAGCAAATGTAGTGGTTGCGCCACGTGCACCTGAATCAAGTACTTTGGTTTGTTTATAAATTTGGCGAACAAATTCTTGTGCCTTAGCATCGTTACCACCTTTTTGGTGTTTTGCCCATGCCCAAGCACCTAAATAGTTCCAACGTGCGCCACCCGATGTTTTCGGGTTTGGCGTAATAATTTCTACACCTGGTTTAACTAAATCACCCCAGTCTTTGATTTGTTTTGGATTGCCTTTACGCACAAGGAAAACAATCGTTGAGGTGTAAGGGGTAGAGTTATTTGGTAATTTCTTCTGCCAACCTGCTGGAAGCAATTTTGCATTTTCTGCAATTTCATCAATGTCCGCAGCAAGTGCTAGTGTTACGACATCAGCATTTAAACCATCAATGACTGCACGAGCTTGTTTGCCTGAACCACCATGAGATTGTTTAAATTCAATATCCTGTCCTGTACGCTGTTTCCAAAAAGCGCCGAACTGTTTATTGAAATCTGTATACAGTTCGCGAGTTGGATCATAAGACACATTTAAAAATTCTTGTGCTGCAAATGAAGAAACTGAGAGTAATGCGGCAATAACACCGACTTTAATTTGAGATAAACGCATGAGAACCCCTTAAATTGGTCTGTATCAACAAACCTTCAATCATTGTTTGGAATATGGATGCAGCATAACGTCAGTTTTTTTGCAAAAAAAATAATTAAAATCGAATTTAATATGAATAAAAAAGAAATATAAAAAAGAGATAAGTTATGCTGATTTTTTGATAATAGATTGGTTTATAGCTAGAAAATCATTATGTTAAAAGCATTTGGTTTTGAATGTTTATTTAAAAAATTAGTTGAGGTCGATTGGGGGAAGTTGTTTTGCATACCTCTGCTTATTTGGGTTGTTTATAAACCATCAGATTCTCAATCATGATAAATCTGGCTAGGTTTCTGTGATCTGGCTTTTCCGAAGATTATGTTTCAAGGTATGATGACGATGTGTTTGAGACTGAATTTTTGATCATGCAGTGTTATAAAAATGGACAATTGATTGATTCGATCCCATTGTTAGATCGAGCCTTCCATTATGGAGATGGTTGTTTTACCACTGCACGAATTTTTCAAGATCGTTTTGAACTCAAACAACTTCACTTTGCACGCCTAACATTAGCCTGCCAACGTTTAAGCCTTGATGCTGATTTATCCTTGATCGACAATGCACTGGCTCAGCTACAACAACAGCACTTTACTCTAAACGGCACGTTAAAAATCGTGATTAGTCGGGGCGAGGGAGATCGAGGATACAGTCTGCCGCTACATGCTGCTGATGTTTATGTTTGGTATTACCCTAAAGTCATGCAAGTTTTTCAACCAGAGTGGATTGAGAGTGGGGTGTTAAACCATGCTCTAGGTTTAAACATGCCCCATTTAGTGGGTCTAAAAACATTAAACCGTTTAGAACAAGTGTTATTAAAGCAGGAAGCTGACCACCTGGGGTGGCTTGAAGCATTGGTAACCGATGTACAAGGTTATATTGTAGAAGGGGTGAGCAGTAATTGTTTTATTCGTATAAATGATCGATGGATTACACCAGAACTTCGTTATAATGGCGTCCACGGCGTCATGCGCGCCAAGATTTTGTCTCGAATGCAACAATACAACATTGAGTGTGAGCAAGGTTGTGTAGAGATTAATGATATTGAACGTATTCAAAGTCTATTTTTCTGCAACGCTTTACATCCGATGAAAGCAGTTATTCGATTTAATGGTCGGGCTTTTGAGCAGCAACCCTACCTTGATTTATTTGAAACATTGAAACTTAGCCAGATTGATTAATATGCCAAAGCCACCTGCGACCCCAGCCAAAACAAAGAAAAAGCCAAAAGCTCAACCAAAATCTAAATTTTCTATCAAAGCCTTATTGATTGTAATCGTCGTCTTTCTTTTGCTCGTATTCGGTGTGCTTTGGGCAAGCTTATTTAAGAACTATCCAGTCGAAGGGAAGAAACAAGTTTTAGTCATCTCTTCGGGTGATACTTACTCAAAATTTATTGATCATTTAGCCAAAGAAAACAAAGTCGATTTCCCTATTATTTTAAAGATTTATCAGAAATTTATGATTCATGACAGTTTGAAAGCTGGTGTGTATGAAATCAATAAAGGGATGAGTGTTCGTCAAGTGCTTGATATGTTGTCTGACGCTGAAAATGCACAGATGAATCGTATTTTGGTGATTGAAGGGACAACATTTAAACAATTACTACAAAATTTAAAGAAAGATCCGAATGTTAGCAAGACTATTTTAGATCTACCACAAGACCAATTATTAAACGCTTTAGATATTCCTTATTCACACCCTGAAGGTTTATTTGCACCAGATACTTATTTCTTTGCTAAGGGTGAAACAGATAAAAAAATCTTAACGGATTTATATCGCCGCCAAATGAAATCATTGGATGAAGCTTGGGCAAAAAAAGCACCGAACTTACCATATAACGATAAATACCAAGCTTTAATCATGGCTTCGATTATTGAAAAAGAAACCAGTTTAGATAGCGAACTAGAACAAGTTTCAGGTGTGTTTGTACGTCGTTTAAAAATCGGTATGCGCTTACAAACTGATCCAACTGTAATTTATGGTATGGGGGATAATTATAAGGGGAATATCACGCGTAATGATTTACGAACGCCAACACCTTATAATACTTATACGATCAATGGTTTGCCGCCTACTCCGATTGCATTACCAAGTAAAAAAGCAATTGAAGCAGCGATGCATCCTGATGATGCTCAGAATATTTATTTTGTTGCGACAGGCAATGGTGGGCATAAATTTACAGCTTCTTTAGAAGATCATAATCGTGCAGTTCAAGAATATTTAACTGCATTACGTGCAAAGCAAAAGTAGGATGAATGATGTTTATTAGTTTTGAAGGTACGGAAGGTGTAGGTAAGACGACACTCATCCGTAAAATTCATCAGTACTTTGAACAGCAAGGTAAAGAAGTCGTTTTGACGCGTGAACCGGGTGGAACGCCGTTAGCTGAACAGATTCGCTCTTTATTATTAGCAGTGAATCACGAAGAACAAATGAGTCATGATACTGAGTTGTTATTAATTTATGCAGCACGTGCGCAACATTTACAACAAGTCATTATCCCTGCTTTAAATGCAGGTAAGATCGTTTTAAGTGATCGTTTTACTGATGCAAGCTTTGCTTATCAGTGTTCTGGACGTGGTTTAAGTCAGGAAAAGTTGCAATTGTTAAATCAAACTTTTGTGGCGAAAATGCCGAATATTACCTTTTGGCTAGATGCCCCGATTGAGCTGGGCATGACGCGTGCGAGAGAGCGTGGGGCATTGGATCGTTTTGAGCAAGAGAAATTAAGTTTCTTTGCTAAAGTTCGTGAGGGTTATGAGACTTTGTGGCAAGCAGAACCTGAACGGATGAAGCGTTTGGATGCAACACAGAATGCGGATGTTGTGTTTGAAGATGCTTTGCAATATTTGAAATAGGCCAGTTCTAATGAATAAAGATCATGATAGCTATCATTTAGATAAGGCAATTGATGCGATATCTAGTCATACTGAACTCGCGATTTTTATTAAGAAATTACGTCAGAACTTTATAGATGATCCAAACAATTGGGAGAATATTAATCTGTCTGATTTTCTTGATGCTTTAGCTTCATGGACTGAAGATATGGACGGATATTATAAAAATACAGATCAGGTTGACCGTTTAGCTCAACCTGATTGGAAAACCTTTGCAGAAATGCTTATGGCTGCTCGAATTTATGAATAATTTTGGAGGCTAAAGATGTATAAGTAAGCATCTTTAGCCTTAATTTTATCATTCATTCACCAATGGTTGTTCCACCTTAAAGTTTGGTGGTGTTAGCACTGTCTTGCGAATCTCGTTTGAGAGTTCTGGATAATCCAGCGTGTAATGCAAACCACGAGATTCCTTACGCTCCATCGCACAACGTACAATCATTTCAGAAACTAGAACTAGGTTACGCAACTCAATCAGGTTTTTACTGACACGGTAGCCTTGATAGTATTCGTTAATTTCACGTTTCAGCATTTCGATGCGGTGTAAGGCACGTTGTAAACGTTTAGTGGTGCGAACAATACCCACATAGTTCCACATAGTTGAACGCAATTCATCCCAGTTTTGTAAGATGACAACATCTTCATCGGCATCAGTCACTTGGGATTCATCCCAAGAAGGTACATCTGGAAATTCAAAGCTAATATTATGCTTGCTTTGAATATCTTCTGCTGCACTCATGCCATACACGAAACATTCGAGAAGTGAATTGCTCGCCATACGGTTTGCACCGTGTAAACCTGTATAAGATGTTTCACCAATGGCATATAAACCGTCTAAGTCAGTTTGGCTATGCTCATTTACAACGACACCACCACAGGTATAGTGGGCTGCTGGAACAACAGGAATCATATCTTTGGTAATATCAATGCCAAGTTCGAGTAAGCGTGCGTAAAGCGTAGGGAAGTGCTCAGTGATAAATTCAGGTGATTTATGTGTGATGTCTAACCAAACATGGCGAATACCAAGACGTTTGATTTCATAGTCAATCGCACGTGCAACAATATCACGTGGCGCAAGTTCAGCACGTTCGTCAAGACGTAACATAAAACGTTCACCATCAGGCAAACGTAAATAAGCACCTTCACCACGCATGGCTTCTGTAATCAAGAAGGAACGAGCTTGGGGATGGTATAAGCAAGTTGGATGGAATTGGTTAAATTCCATATTGGCAACACGACAACCAGCTCGATAAGCCATCGCGATACCATCACCGGTTGCAATGTCCGGGTTAGAAGTATAGAGATAAGCTTTCATTGCACCACCACAGGCCAAAGCTGTGAAAGGGGCTAAGAATGTATGAACTTGTTCTGTTTTTTCATTTAATGCATATAAACCAATCGCACGATTATTTTTGTCTTGATGACCAAGCTTATGTAATGTGATGAGGTCAATCGCAATATAATTTTCAAAAATTGTAATATTTTTTCGTTCTTTAGCACGTTCAACAAGCGTGGTTGAAATTGCTTTACCTGTTGCATCAGCAGAATGAATGATACGGCGTTGTGAATGACCACCTTCACGAGTGAGGTGTAATTGCTCATCATCATCTAAAGTGAATTGAACACCTTGCTTCAATAAGAAATCAACAGAAGGCTTGCCACCTTCGACTGTATGTTTCACGGCGTCCAACTCACAAAGATGTCCGCCTGCAATCATAGTGTCATTAATATGTTGTTGAATTGAATCAGTCTCGTCTAAGACCGCAGCAACACCACCTTGAGCATAAAAAGTACTGGCTTCTGTGAGCTCAGCTTTTGCTAAAATGGCAATGTTGTAATGACTCGGTAAAGAGAGTGCAAGACTTAAACCTGCACCGCCACTGCCCACAATTATCACGTCAAAATGGTGAATTGTTTTTAAATCAGGCATGTCGATCTGCTTCAGTTTTAAACGTTCGCTAATGACAACGCTTTTTAACAAAAAAGGCAAGTGCCAATCTGCCTAGAATTGAACGATTTTTTAGCGAATGTAAACAATTTTTACTGATATGAATTGTCAATCACCTTAAAGTCTAACAAGGATAAGTATTCAATACATCATTTTAATCTAATATTAAGCTGCCCACGATAAAACGTTAATAAGCTTATAAATCATGGAGACTTTCTCCATAATTTATTCACATTTCAATATGCTACATCGTTGTATGCATTGAAAATATCAACATATTTTTACGAAGATTACAGTTGGGTTATGATACAAACATAATCTTAATATTCTATAGATCATTAGTACGTAGGTTCTCACTTCATGAAAAGTCGCTATTTACAACAAGGAATGTATGCTGCGGTATTTACGGTTGCTGCTGTACAAGTTAACGCAGCCTCACCAGTAGATTTTTCGAATCTCGTAGAGCAGGTGAGTCCTGCTGTTGTGAGTGTCAATGTTGTAAAAAAGATGACTCAGGAAGAGTTGTTGCAGCAACAAGTGCCTGAAATTTTACGACGTTTTTTTGGTAATCAAGTCATTATTCCTCAACAACAAGGGCCACAAGAAAAAACTGCATACGGTAGTGCGTTTTTTATTAGTAAAGATGGTTATCTCGTTACAAACCACCATGTGATTGAAAATGCGTCTCGTATCAGTATTACTTTAAACGATCGACGTGAACTTGATGCAACTTTGGTGGGGAGTGATGAGCGCACTGATGTTGCTGTGCTTAAAGTAAATGGTGCAAATTTCCCAGAATTAAAAATTGGTAATGTAAACCAGTTAAAAGTTGGTGAGCCTGTTTTAGCAATTGGTTCGCCTTTTGGCTTTGACTATTCTGCTTCAGCAGGGATTGTGAGCGCTAAATCTCGAAATATGAGTGGTGAAACGTCAGTACCGTTCATTCAAACAGATGCTGCATTAAACCCTGGTAACTCAGGTGGTCCGTTATTTAACCAACGTGGTGAAGTGGTTGGTGTGAACTCGCGTATCTTTAGCGGTACTGGCGGTTATATGGGTTTGTCATTCTCGATTCCGATTGATGTCGCGATGGATGTAGTCCAACAGCTGAAAACCAATGGTAAAGTGACTCGTTCTTATCTTGGTGTGATGTTGCAAGATATTGATCGCAACCTTGCAGAAGCGTACAAACTGCCAAAACCAGAAGGTTCACTAATCAATCAAGTTACGCCAAAGTCTCCTGCTGAAAAAGCAGGTTTAAAATCGGGTGATGTGATTTTAAAAATTAATGGTTCTTCTATTTCCCGTACTAGCGATTTGTTAAATGTATTAAATCGCGTAGCACCTAGTCAGACTGTTCAATTAGAAGTATTACGTGACGATAAAGTCCGCACTATTTCAGCAACTTTAGGTACTGCACCAGATGATACGCCAGCCGCTGAGGATAAAAACAATCCAACCAGTGGTCTAGGAATGAGCATTCGTAATTTAACGCCTGAAGAGCAAGCGAAATTGGATGTCCGTGGTGGGATATTGGTGCAGGATGTTAAACGCGGTAGCTTGGCATCATTATCAAACATTGTTGCAGGTGATGTTATCCTTCAAGTTAATGGTACACCTATTTTAAATAGTCAAATGTTTGTAAAAACAATGGCAGCTCTACCAAAAAATAGTGTTGCTCGAGTAGCTATTATTCGCCAAGGTCAGCGTGCAATTTTAGGTTTACGTTTGCCTTAAGTTATTGTTAGTTTTTTTAAAACCACCCTGAAATAGGGTGGTTTTTATTTTGTAATGTATAAGTGTTTAGATTAGTGTATGCGACTGAGCTTGGATTGACGAAATAAGTAGGTTTATGAGTACTATTTTTGATTTGAGAATAACTGTACAACCTGAACATATTGATGTTTTAGGTCATGTCAATAACGTCATGTATATTCAGTGGATGCAAGATGTCGCAGCAGCCCATATCGAAAGATTAGGTTTAGGTCTAGCTCAATATTTAGAACTCAAACATGCAATGGTGGCGGTAGAGCATCATGTTCAGTATCGGAAAGCAGCACTTGAAGGTGAAGAAGTTATCTTGCGGACATGGTTAGATGATATTAATGCGCTCTATTCCTTTCGTCAGTACGCATTTTACCGCCCAAAGGATCAAAGTATTTTATTCGTAGGCAATACCAAATGGGCGTGTATTGAAATTACAACAGGTCGTCCAAAGCGTATGTCACCGAGTTTTACTCATGCCTACCAACCGATTGGATCGGATCTAAATCCGATGAATTTTTCAACTTTATATGAGTAAATCGAAGGGCTGAAATCACCATCTAGAGGCTTTGATGGGGTAATTATTTTGAATACTTTGAAATGCTGTTCTGCTATAATCCCCAACAATTTTGTTAAACCGCTTTGGCTCATGACTTGTCATAAGTTTCGAGCATTCTATTTTGTTAAGGTAACCCATGGCGCAAGCTAAAAAATCCGTAGATATCAAAAATATACGTAATTTCTCGATTATTGCTCACATTGACCATGGTAAATCAACCTTGGCAGATCGATTTATTCAAATGTGCGGTGGCTTACAAGATCGTGAGATGCAAGCTCAAGTATTAGACTCTATGGAGATTGAGCGTGAGCGAGGGATTACCATTAAAGCGGCATCCGTTACTTTGTATTACACGCATCCAAATGGTCAAGAGTATCAATTAAACTTTATTGATACTCCAGGGCACGTCGACTTTTCTTATGAAGTGTCACGTTCTTTGGCGGCATGTGAAGGTGCGCTTTTAGTCGTCGATGCCGCGCAAGGTGTTGAAGCACAATCTGTAGCGAACTGCTATACGGCGATCGAGCAAGGTCTAGAAGTTTTACCGATCTTAAATAAGATTGATTTACCTCAAGCTGAACCTGAGCGTGTCATTCACGAAATTGAAGAAATTATCGGGATTGAAGCAACAGATGCACCGACGTGTTCAGCGAAAACAGGTTTAGGTGTTGAAGGTGTATTAGAGCGTTTAGTCGATGTCATTCCTGCACCAGAAGGTGATCGTGATGCGCCATTACAAGCGTTAATTATCGATTCATGGTTTGATAATTACCTTGGCGTTGTTTCTCTCGTGCGTATCAAGCAAGGTCGTATCCGTAAGGGCGATAAAATGTTGGTGAAGTCTACAGGGCAAGCTCATCCTGTAACGTCTGTGGGTGTATTCAACCCTAAACATACTGAAACCGATATTTTGGAAGCTGGTGAAGTTGGCTTCGTTATTGCTGGGATTAAAGATATTTTTGGTGCGCCTGTAGGTGACACGATTACTTTGTCAAACACACCAGATGTTGCTATTTTACCAGGTTTTAAAAAGGTTAAACCACAGGTCTATGCGGGTCTTTTCCCAATTGATTCAAGTGACTTCGAACCATTCCGTGAAGCACTACAAAAATTACAAATTAACGATTCAGCATTATTCTTTGAACCAGAAAGTTCAGATGCTTTAGGCTTCGGTTTCCGTTGTGGATTCTTGGGCATGCTACATATGGAAATCGTACAAGAGCGTTTAGAGCGTGAGTATGATCTTGATTTGATTAGCTCTGCACCGACAGTAATCTATGAAGCGCTCACCAAAAAAGGTGACATCATTTATATCGACAGCCCGTCGAAAATGCCAGATGGTTCAACAGTTGAAGATTTACGTGAACCGATCGCAGAGTGTCATATTCTTGTGCCACAAGAATATTTAGGTAATGTCATGACCTTGTGTATTGAACGTCGTGGTGTTCAAAAAGATATGAAATTTTTGGGTAATCAAGTTTCAATCACTTTTGAAATTCCTATGGCAGAAGTGGTCATGGATTTCTTTGATAAGTTGAAATCTTGTTCACGTGGTTTTGCATCTTTAGATTACAACTTCGTACGTTTTGAGAGTTCATCATTAGTTAAGGTTGACGTGTTAATTAATAGTGAAAAGGTCGATGCCTTAGCTATGATTTGTCACCGTCAAGATGCGCGTCATCGTGGTATTGCGTTGGTTGAGAAGATGAAAGATTTGATTCCACGCCAAATGTATGATGTTGCAATTCAAGCAGCAATTGGTGCACAAATTATTGCACGCTCTACCGTAAAAGCCATGCGTAAGAACGTATTGGCAAAATGTTATGGTGGTGACGTTTCGCGTAAGAAGAAACTTCTTGCGAAACAAAAAGAAGGTAAGAAACGTATGAAACAAGTAGGAAGTGTTGAAATTCCTCAGGAAGCGTTCTTAGCTGTATTGAAAGTGGATAGATAAAAAGAGAGAGGCTAGGTAAATAAATTTACCTAGCTGCAAAACGAGCAGCTAGGCTGCGGGAGAGGGCGTGTGGATTTTGATTTTAATTTGATTCTGGTACCAGTTACACTGATTTTTTTTCTAGTGTGGCTACTCGATAAATTTGTACTAAAACAACGTGCAAATAAAGGGCGTGATCAGGAAAATTTTGTTATAACGTGGGCATATGATTTTTGGCCCGTGTTAGCAGTAGTCTTAATCCTTCGTTCTTTCTTATATGAACCATTTAATATTCCATCTGATTCTATGGTGCCCACCTTGGAAACAGGTGATTTTATTTTAGTAAATAAATTTGATTATGGTGTGCGCTTACCGATTGTAAATGCAAAAGTAATTGATGTAGGTGAGCCAAAACGTGGTGAAGTCATCGTATTTCGTTATCCACCCCAACCAACCATTAGCTATATTAAGCGCGTAGTGGGTTTGCCAGGCGATCACATTCAGTTTAAGGCTGGTCAATTAATTATTAACGGAAAGCAAATTGCTAAAGTAGCAACTGAATTTAAACGTGATAAAGATCAATTAGAAACTCCTACAGTTTATTACTTTAAAGAAACATTAGGTGAACACCAGCATTTAATTCGTTATTTAGATGGTCGTAATCCTTTAGCAGAACAATTTCAATTTGCAAAGTTACGTGGAGCTGATGCACTCGTTCCATTTGTTGCCAAAGAAAATAATGTTTTTATTCAAAGTAATGGGCAGGATTGGGAAGTAACTGTGCCAAAAGGACAGTATTTTGCAATGGGTGATAATCGAGATCAAAGTGCGGACAGTCGTTTTTGGGGATTTGTCCCTGAAGCAAATTTAACAGGTCGTGCTTTTTATGTTTGGATGCATAAAGAACCTGGTTTTAACCTGCCAAGTTTCAATCGTAATGGTAAGATTAACTAAATAAAAATACATAGGAAGTATAAAGATGCGTAAATCTCAACAAGGGGCATCCTATATCGCGATATTATTCGGAGTGATTTTTTTTGCTATTACCGTTAAAGCAGTCATTGCAATTTGGCCTGCCTATTGGGATGACAAAATTATTGATAATCAGATAATAGCTTTGTTGAAAGAAAGTCCTGGAAATATTACACCAAGTAAATTTTATACTCAGATGGATCAACGTTTAGAGATGAATAATATTCGTGATATACATTTCAAGGATATTGCTGAAGTTACTTATAAAGATGATTTAGTTGTAATGAAAAAGTATGAAGTGCGGAAGCCTTTCATGCTGAATATTAGTTTAGTGATGAATTTTGAGAAGACTTTTGACCAAAAATCTGCAAACCAAACTCAATGATACACGGCTGCAAGGTCGAATAGGTTACCAGTTTAAACAGTTTGAATTGTTAAAACTGGCTTTGACCCATCGCTCGGTCAGCCATAAACATAATTATGAACGCCTAGAATTTCTAGGCGATGCATTATTAGGAATGATCGTTGCAAATTATTTGTACAATACCTATCCGTTGGAAAATGAAGGTCGTTTAACGCGAATGCGTGCGACTTTGGTTCGACAGGAAGCATTAGGAAAAATCGCAAATGATTTGCAACTCAGTCGGTCATTAATTTTAAGCACTGGCGAGTTAAAATCAGGTGGACATCACCGTGAATCGATTTTGGCTGATACGGTTGAAGCCATTATTGGTGCTATTTATTTAGACAGTAATGATCTCAACTTGCTCGAACGCATTGTGTTAAAATGGTATGAGCCATATCTTGATCATATCGAACCGACAGATCAACTGAAAGACCCTAAATCACGTTTGCAAGAGTATTTACAAGCACGTAAAAAACCTCTCCCAGTTTACGAGGTTGTAGATATTCAGGGTGATGCCCCTAATCAACATTTCAAAGTGGAATGTGATGTAGCGGGATTGCCAAAAATTATAGGCGAGGGCTCAAGTCGTCGTTTTGCCGAACAAACGGCAGCGGCAGAGATTTTAAAATTATTGGAGCAATAACCTGATGTCTCATTCAGAAGAAAATAAGCCAGAAGCAACTGAACAGCAAGATGGCAATAATCTAATTGATCAATTTTTTAGTTCTCAAGGAACAACAATTCCTTCAGATTTTAAAAGCGGTTTTGTTGCAATTGTTGGTCGCCCAAACGTGGGTAAGTCAACTTTGATGAATCATATCCTAGGTCAAAAACTATCGATTACTTCACGTAAACCACAAACCACACGTCATAAGATCGTGGGGATTGATTCACGTGAGAAATCACAGGCGGTATTTGTAGATACGCCTGGGATGCATAAGAAAGAAGTACGTGCCATCAATAAGATGATGAACCGTGCCGCACATTCTGCATTGCGTGATGTGAACTTGGTTTTATTTGTGGTTGATGCACAAAAGTGGACTCAAAACGATGAATTGGTTTTGGAAAAGCTTAAAAATGCAGAGATGCCTGTGATCCTCGTGATCAATAAGCTAGATACTTTCGAAAATAAAAATGAAGCTTTACCGCTGATTCGAGAGCGTGCCAAGCTCATGAATTTTGCTGAAATTGTTCCAGTTTCAGCATTGCGTGGTGCGAATTTAGATCATTTACGTGACACGATTGAAAAATATCTGCCGTATCAACCACCTTTGTATTCATTAGATCAGATTACTGATCGTTCTGAGCGTTTCCTTGCGAGTGAAATCATTCGTGAGAAAATTATGCGTCAGTTAGGTGAAGAACTGCCATATGATTTAACGGTTCAAATTGAATCATTTAAAACTGAAGAAGAAGCCGTAAATGAAAAAACAGGTCGTTTAAAGCCGCCATGTACATATATTGATGCGACCATTTTTGTAGAACGCCAAGGGCAAAAAGCAATTGTGATTGGCGACAAGGGTGCGAAGTTGAAAAGCATTGGCATGGATGCACGTACAGACATGGAAAAAATGTTTGAGCAAAAAATTATGCTAACGCTTTGGGTGAAAGTCAAAGGTGGTTGGTCTGATGATGAGCGTGCACTCAAAAGCTTGGGTTATAGCGATATTTAATCGCATTTAAGATAACGGAAACAGGTATGAAAACAACAATTCGTATATTCGCGATTGTGACATGTGTATTCATGTTACAAGGCTGTATTCACAAGCTTGTGACTGTACCTGTTAAAGTTGCTTATAAGACCACTAAAGGTGTTGTTAAAGGAACTGCTGCGGTTGTTGGCGCAGTGATTCCCGATGGCGATGATGAAGAAAAGGATGAGAAAAAGAAGGACTAGTCTCGTACTATGATGCGCAATGAAGTCCTACATGGTTATTTGATTCATCATCGTAAATATCGTGAAAAAAGCCATATTGTGCATTTATTTACACAAGAATATGGGCGGGTGGATGGGATTCTAAGACAGACCCCACCGCCGCAATATCAGCCTATTCGTCTGCAAGCCACAGGCAAATCTGAACTAAAAAACTTTACAAAACTGGAAATTCTGAATCAACCTGTATTTTTTCATGGTGATGCATTTTTTGCCGGTTTTTATTTAAATGAAATTCTATTGCGACTATGTCCCTTAGAAGAGATGATGCCGCAAACATTTGAACAATATCAGTTGATTTTAGTGCTATTACAGCAATTGGCGACACACGAACAAGCTGCTGTATTTCTTCGGCAGATTTTGCGTCAATTTGAGCATGTATTATTGGTGGAACTTGGCTACGCTATTGATTTCTCAACAGATGCGAGTCAACAAGACATTCAGGTCAACCAGCATTATCAATTTCAGCTCAATGATGGCTTTCTGCCAGTTTCACAAGCCTCGCGTTCAACACTTGATGGTATGTTGATTGCTTCAATGCAAAGTTATGAAGATGGGCAGGATTTTTCTCACGAACAATTGCAATTATTGGGTAAACTATACCGTCAAATGATTAGCTCCTTGTTGGGTGATCGACCGCTCAAAAGCCGTCAACTTTGGATTCAAAGTACACAAACTTGATATTCCTGATGTATTGAAAATAATGATTCAGGGCTAAACCGATAGGATATTTTTTATGGCTGCAATCTTAGGTGTAAACATTGATCATGTTGCGACATTAAGACAAGCACGTGGTACAACTTACCCTGATCCAGTTCAGGCTGCTTTGTTGTGTGAACAGGCTGGTGCTGAGGGGATTACTTTACATTTGCGTGAAGATCGCCGTCATATACAAGATGATGATGTACGTCGTATGCGTCCATTATTAAAAACACGTATGAATTTGGAATTGGCGGTAACTGATGAAATGGTTGCGTTTGCCAAAGAGATTCAACCTCAGCATGTTTGCTTTGTACCTGAGCGTCGTCAAGAAGTGACCACGGAAGGTGGATTGGATGTGATTGGGCATTTTGAAAAAGTGAAGGCGGCAACTGAAGCACTGAAAGCGATTGGCAGTGATGTGTCTTTGTTTATCGATGCAGATTTGGCACAAATTGACGCAGCTGTCGCATGTGGTGCACCCACCATTGAAATCCATACGGGTGCTTATGCTGATGCCGAGACAGATGAGCAGCAACAAGCTGAATTGGCTCGTATTATCAAAGGTGCTGAATATGCAGCAGCTAAAGGTTTGGTTGTCAATGCTGGGCATGGTTTGAATTTGGATAATGTGGCAGCAATTGCAGCAATTCCAGAAATTTATGAACTCAACATTGGTCATTCGATTATTGCTGATAGTGTATTCGTTGGTCTGGCTCAAGCAGTAACAGATATGAAAGCAGCGATTCAGGCTGCTGCGAGATAAGTTGATGAGTAGTGTAAATTATGATGAGTTGATGCAGCCTGTAATCGAGTTTTTGGGTTGTAGTACTCCACAAGCATGGTTGGATGAAGCTGTTAATAATCTTGATGTATTAATGCAAGATCATGCTAACTGTGAGAAAAAAGCGGCAAGTACTGCCATGAATTTGATGTTCCGCTATAGCTTTTTTACAGATCTGCAAGTGAAATTGGCGCAATTGGTGCGTGAAGAAATGCTGCATTATGAGCAGGTTTTGGAATTCATGAACAAACGTGGCCAAGAGTGGAAGGGTTTGAGTGCAGGGCGCTATGCAGGTGGATTGCGTAAAGAAATCCGGACCTATGAGCCTGAAGCATTGATTGATGTTATGATTATTGGCGCATTTGTCGAAGCACGCTCGTGTGAACGCTTCTATGCGCTGGCACCTGTTGTAGACGATGAGCTGGGGCGTTACTACCGCTACTTACTTAAGTCTGAATCTCGTCATTTTGAGGACTATTTGGCTTTAGCTTTAGATGTTGCAAAAACGGCGAAACTTAAAGATCCAGAAGAGACGATCCAGCAACGGATTGAGCATATTCGTGCAGTGGAAAAGAATCTAATTTTAACGCCAGATGATACTTTCCGTTTTCATAGCGGTGTGCCTAGTCGCTAAACACGCCATTTTTGCATAAATCAATTAAACACGATGTGTTGTAGACTACTTAGGGTTCTGATCAGCATTTAAAAATTTATAAATATTTTCAAATGGAATGTGGTCGCTAGCATCAGAACCGTAATATGTTTCAATAATATAACCTTGCTCATCAATTAAAAAATCTGCTGGCATAATATCACTTGGATTTTGTAGATTCTTTTTTAAACCCTCAGCCCCAATTATTTTGATGCCTAAAACCCATGAGACGAAATGTCGAAAAACGCTATAAGCAGAGCGTGCCATTGATCGTTCAATACCATAAGCTTGATAGGCGATATTTTCAGGATCGGCGACGATCGTAAAAGGGCGAGGGCGTTTTCTTACAAATTCATTGACTTCTTCATGTGTTGATGAAAAAAATGCAATGATTTCTAAGCCTTCATCCGAAAGTTTTTTATAATGTTGTGTTAATTGGAAAATTCTAAAATTACAAAAAGGACAGTTTGTATCACGAAAAAATGCAAGTAAAGTGCGTTTACCTGAGTCTAGTCGAACTACTCTGCCATAGCTATCTATAAGTTGAAATTTTGGTGCAGTTTCTGGCGATATAAGACGCATTATGATAAGACCATATATTTTTAAAGGTATGCATTGTGTTTAATATAAAAAAAACCCATATCAATGATATGGGTTTTTAGAATCTTGGCTCTTCCACCTGGGCTCGAACCAGGGACCTGCGGATTAACAGTCCGTCGCTCTACCGACTGAGCTATGGAAGAATAGTAGATTGGCTCTCCAACCTGGGCTCGAACCAGGGACCTGCGGATTAACAGTCCGTCGCTCTACCGACTGAGCTATTGGAGAATCTGATGCGCATTTTAGGGGTGAATTTCAGATGCGTCAATAAGAATAATAAATAAAATGAATCGTTTGCTTGATAAATATGCTTTTTAATTTTTAATTATAAAAAAACTGCCCGAAGTGGGCAGTTTTTATTCAAGAAATAAAAATTATTTCTCAACACCTGCTGGTTGACCAGCAAGTTTTGCATTTGCATAGTCCCAGTTCACTAGGCTTTCTAGGAAAGTTGCGATGTACTTTGGACGTAAGTTACGGAAGTCAATGTAGTAAGCATGTTCCCAAACGTCGATTGTTAATACTGCAACTTGACCATGAGCAAGCGGAGTATCTGCGTTTGCAGTTTTAGTAATTGATAATTTACCATTTACTTCATCAGCAACTAACCAAGCCCAACCTGAGCCAAATTGAGTTGTTGCAGCAGCAGTAAATTCTTCAGCAAATTTTTCATAGCTACCAAAAGCTTCTTCGATTTTAGCTGCGATTGCGCCAGTTGGTTTACCACCACCATTTGGCTTCATGCTGTTCCAGTAGAATGTGTGGTTCCATACTTGTGCAGCATTGTTAAAGATACCTGCTTTAGAAGCATCACCAGCAGAAGCTTTGATGATTTCTTCTAAAGATTTACCTTCAAGGTCAGTGCCTTTGATTAGGTTGTTTAAGTTAACAACATAAGTATTGTGATGTTTATCGTGATGGTATTCTAAAGTTTCGCGAGTAATATGCGGAGCTAAGTCATCATAGCCATACGGAAGTGCAGGTAAAGTAATGGTTGTCATGTTCCAATCCTTGCAATTGCTGGGTTTTACGTTAAGTGGCTCTATTGTAAATGATTCCAAAGATAATAGGGCAGTCTTTTAAAGAACGATATACAATAAAGGTTCAATTAAAAACGATAAATAAAATCGGATTCGTCAATTCTATTAAATCGGATTATTTAGTTCGAAATAGATAGTTTCTACAGCAAACTGATTTGTAATTGCTTGAGCAAGGCGTTGTACGCCATATCGTTCAGTTGCATGATGACCACAGGCAAAATAATGAACCCCTAATTCTTTGGCTTCATAAAAAGTACGCTCACTGACTTCGCCAGAAATATAAGCATCACAATCTTTTTCTGCTGCTTTATTGATAAAATCTTGAGCGCCGCCTGTGCAAAATCCTACTTTTTGGATTTGAGTTTTCTCACTCGGCAAATGAATCACATTAAAATCAAAAATAGCCTGTAACTTTGCTTTGAATTGTTCAGGTCTAAGTGCATGCTCTAAATAAGCAATGTTTCCAATCGGATATTTTTCAGATGAATCTAATGCTTCTAAGTTTTTTAAACCGATTAAATCAGCAATCGCTGCATTATTTCCGAGTACTGGGTGTGCATCTAAAGGTAAATGGTAGGCGATCAAAGAGATATTGTTCTGAATTAATTTTTTGATTCGATTACCACGCATACCTGTAATAGGGTAGGCTTCACCTTTCCAAAAGTAACCATGATGGACAAGTAAGGCATCTGCTTGCTGCGCAATAGCTGCATTAATTGCATCTTCTGAGGCTGTAACAGCACAGACTATTTTATTTACCTCAGGCGTGCCTTCAATTTGTAAGCCATTGGGTGCGTAATCTTTAAACTCACTAACTTTTAGGGTTTGATTACACCATTGCACAATATCATGCAAATTTGCCATGCGATTCCTCAACTGAATGACATTTATAGATTCAGATTAATAAAAGCATATTTTTAAATGTAACTAAAGCTAGACAAAACTTTTTTAACTTTTACATTGCTTTAAATCAATTTACTTTACAATAACTGAAAGTTGTTGTTCTTCTTCAATAAATAAACTTGTCCATAACATAATTTTGCCTAGAGGATAATAAACGTGCGCCGTGCATTTACATGGTTACCTTGGGTTTTACTCGTTGTTGTTATATTTAGTTTTCTGGCTTGGCAGAAATCACATCAGCCGAAACCAACAGTCGCTGCTGATGGCGTCAAAATGCCTGCTGAAAAGGTTGAACCTCTGATTGATACAACTCGAACAGGTGGTGTTGTTTCGTATAGTGCTGCCGTAAAAGTTGCTGCGCCTGCTGTGGTGAATATCTTTACCACTCAGAAAGTGAAACAGATGAATCATCCTTTGTTGAGTGATCCTGTATTTCGTGAATTTTTTGGTAATCAAGCCCCTCAACAGCCTCAAAATGAAAATAGTTTAGGTTCAGGTGTTATCGTTCGTGCAGATGGTTATATTCTAACGAATAACCATGTGATTGCTCAGGCAGAGCATATTGTGGTGGCATTGCATGATGGTCGTCGTGCTGAAGCGAAAGTCATTGGTACAGATCCTGATACTGATTTAGCTGTGATTAAAATTGAGTTAGACAAGCTTCCTGTTCTACCGTTTAAACTCAGTGGTAATGAAGTTGGCGATGTTGTACTTGCAATTGGTAATCCATTTGGCGTGGGACAAACAGTTACGCAAGGGATTATTTCGGCGACAGGTCGTTCAGATTTAGGTATCAATACCTATGAAGACTTTATTCAAACTGATGCGGCGATTAATCCTGGTAATTCAGGCGGTGCATTAATTGATGTTGCGGGGAATTTAATCGGCGTAAACACTGCGATTTTCTCTCAATCAGGCGGTTCATTAGGGATTGGTTTTGCAATTCCAGCGAAAATTTGTCAGCAAGTATTAAATTCAATTTTGAAAGATGGTCGTGTTGTTCGTGGTTGGTTAGGTATTAGCTTAATTCCTAATACGATGGATGAGGACGTATTGACTGCGAAACCTGTTGGAGTCGTTGTTGCTGATGTCTTGCGTGATGGTCCAGCAGATGCGGCAGGTGTAAAACGCGGCGATAAAATTATTCAAGTCAATAATGAGCAAATTACTTCAGCCTCACATTTAATCAACTATGTTGCACTGCAAGCACCACAAAGTGTAATTGATCTGGTGATTGAACGAGATGGTAAGCAACAGAGCATGCAAGTAAAAGTTGGAGAGAGAAAAACCCAACTAAATGCGCAGTCGCAATATATCCCATTGCCTAAGCCTCAAGACTAATATGATCTTATGATTTAATGTGAATATGAAAGGCTACACAGGTAGCCTTTTTATTTATGAAAAGAAAAAAGCTTGCTGATAAAGGTCGATCAGCAAGCTTTTTGCAAATTTTGGAGTTTTTTATTTTTCATTACATCATCGAAATTTGATGATTTGATGACAGTTTTTTTATAATTAAATTACAACGACTCAATATCAGTATTTATAATCCATTTGCAGCCATAACTTTTGAGTATCTACAGAAAACTCTTCCGCTTGATAATCTGAGAATTTTGCTAGGGCAGACAAACCTTTAATAGGCAAAGCATGAGAATAAGAAATAGAGAATTCTTGACCATAATCCATATTTTTTTCATCACTACGATATTGATGTAGTTCAGTGCCTAATTTACCTTTACCAAATACATTAAAACTTGATGAAATGTACAAATCAGTCAAACCATTCACAGGCGTTGTCAAGAATAAGTCAGCCCATCCGTTAAACTTATGTTTAGTCGCCAATGGGGTTTGAAATGCAATTTTTCCATCATCACTACCAAGCACTTCATAGCCAAGTGCGATTTCACCCAGTGCTGAGCCTTTATCCGTGATGCTATAACCTAATTCTAATGCATAATAATCTGCATCATAATTTATAGGTTGCTCAGCATATTCACTTTGTTTGGCATATTCAGCAACGTATCTAAAATTGTTTTTCTTACCTGTTAAGCGTAAGCCATAGGTTTGATTTGACCAAGCACTTAAATCCTCGAAATCCATCAAATACCCATATATTGTTGCGTTTAACAATGGGTTGTAATTCATTTTAGTTTGAATTAAATGAATTTGACTGTTTTGTTTACCATCTTGGGCTGCTACAAATTTAGGTTTTGCATCTTCACTACCAAAAATAGTATTGACCTGATCAATATAGGCATAATACAAACCAAACTCTTTGCAAGGTTTAATATTTAAACTAATCGCATCAAAGGTTTGATCATTTTGACGCCAAGCTACGGAGCCTACAAAGCGCTGATTATCTAAATTAATAGCTTGACGACCAATACTTAAATCAAACTTTGGACTATAAGCATATTTTAAATAAGCTTGATTCAATTGTAGGTTTTGAGGATCAGGGACTGTACTGTAGTTTGTTTCAGCATTACGTGTACTATTGAAATGATCATTAATTTCGACAGTGCCTTCTCCTTGTACAAATGCACTTAAGCCATTCCAAGAGCCAGTTTCAAGTGAAGGGCGTAGTCTCAAAGTCCAAGCATCAGCATTTTTTAGTTGGTTATCTTGGTCAACCAATTCGTAACGCAGGCGACTATCGAGAGAAAATTTAGTTTGGCTTAGAAAGTTATCTGCGGCAAATGTAGCTGTTGATAAAATGCTGAGCATAGCAAAGCTAAGAAGATTCAATTTCATATTGAGACCCCTGAGAGATTATAATTTCTGGATTTAATTTAGATATTGTGCAGGGGAAAGGTAAGTTTCCCCGCACTAAGTGAATGATGATTAAGAGGTGACAGAGTTGCGTTCAAGCACAGCTTGGTCAAACAGTTGTTGTTCTTTCGTTTTATGTTCTACAGAGAAGCGGATGAGAATGACACCGAAAGCGGCCACAGTTACAAGACCACCTAAAATCATGAGGCAAGTTTGAACATCTAGTAAGCCTTTAAGTAGGAAGCCTGCTGCAACCGCACCAACATTACCACCAGCACCAATAATGCCCGCCACACCACCAAGTGCATTACGGTCAATGAAAGGAACTAAAGCATAAGTTGCTCCGCAAGACATATGCGTGAATAGCGCGAAGACAGTCATACTGATAATAGCAAGAGCTACAGTATTCATTTGTGAGAAGAGAATGAGGAACAAGCCTTCACATAAGATAAGAATAAATAATACTTTTGTACGACCATCTAAACCTTTTGAAATCGCAACTTTATCTGAAACAATTCCACCTAAAGCACGAGCGAATAAGGCAAGTAGACCAAAGATACCCGCAGTTAAACCTGCTTCTTTTAAACCCATGTTGAAGTGGTCGACATAGTACATTGCCGCAATGTTATGAATGAAGATTTCAATACCGAAACATGCTGCGTAAGAAACAAATAGAATCCAAACACGATAGTTACGAGCAGCTTGCATCAAGATAGCAACACCACCTTTCTTACCACTACCAACTTCTACGCCATTCGCACGTAATTCTTTAAAATCACCTTGAGGACAGTCTTGTGTAAGTTTCCAATAAAGTACACCAACAATTACCATCATAATGCCTGGTACAAGCAGCGCAATTCTCCAACCCATTGCTTGTTCAACGCCAAACATCACAATTGCACCGAGAATTAATGGCATGATTGCTTGTGTTGCACCTCCCCCCGCATTTCCCCAACCTGCAGAAGCAGCATTGGCTGTGCCGACGACATTCGGTGCAAACATGACACTGGTGTGATATTGGGTGATGACAAAGCTCGCACCAATTGCACCGATTAAGAGACGGAAGAATAGGAAAGATTCGTAGGTATTTGCAGCAGCAACACCGAAAACAGGGATACTACCTAGAATTAAAAGTGCAGTATACGTTTTACGAGGGCCATATTTATCACATAATGGACCAACAATGAGTCGGATCAGAATTGTGATTGCAACCGCAGCGATATTGATGTTTGCGATTTGGTCTTTGGTTAGATTAAATTCACCTTTGATGACTGGCATTAATGGTGCACAAGCAAACCAAGCGAAGAAACATACAAAGAATGCGAGCCAAGTCATATGAAAAGCACGCATGGCAGGCGTTGAAAAGCTAAATAATTTTATTTCAGTTGCTTTCTTCGCATTTAGATTCATTTTTGAAGACATAACCTTCCCCTGAACTGAACGAAATATATTTTTGTTATGCAATATTTCTGCATACACAAACCGAACAGAACGGACTTCATTGGCCGCCAGCAAATTTTTATGAATCGTCGTTGATTCATGATGATTTCTACTAGCAAGGAGTGTGCCAAGGAGTAAATTTGATCAAAATTTAAAATTAACTCTATAATTATTAATATATAATTATATTTACAATATTATTTGTATTGATGGATGCTATTTATCAATGAATCTCATATGCTTTATTGATATTCATGTTTCTTCATTATTTCGAAAATGATTGCAATTGGTGCATGTTTTTTATGCATGATGATTTAAAAGGTGGCGATAAATAAAAAAAACAGCCGAAGCTGTTTTTTTTAAAGTTTTGTCTAAAAACGATAGCCAACGCCTAAATAAGTAATGAGTGGATCTATATCAATTTTAGTATTTGCTTGGATCAACTCTTTACCTGTATTGCGGTCAGTCACATAGATTTTTGCTTCATTATTCATTTTTGAATAAGAAACTGATCCAACGGCAAACCAATTCGGATTGAAATCATAAGTTGCGCCTACTGTGACAATCGGAGCAAAAGTATCAGTCGCTTCCAATTTGACAATAGGATCTGCTGATGATGTCTTACCATCTAAGGCAGCTCCTGCTTTGCCGTCATGGATATTTTGGATCATGTGGCCAGCTTTTACTAAATCAGATTCTATGCCTGAGTTCATTTTAAGATCATTAAAATAAGCATACATCACACCTGCGCCAACGTAAGGTCGGAATTTATTCACGCCTGATTTACCAAACTGGTAATGGAGTTCTACCGCAGGTAGCCAAGCACGTGCAGTTGCTGCTTTGCCTCCTTGGGTCAGATCTGTGATGTGAAGATCCTGTTTTAAGTCAATATCACCTAAAATAGTACTTGCTGATCCACTCAATGGTGCATATATGTCACCTTTTCCTTTAATATCAACTTTTGGAGGAATTCCTGCCTTAATTTCTAGAGATAAATTATCAGTAAAGTGATAATTCGCCATAATACCGACGGTATCTACATTGTCCGCTTCTAAACCTGTACCTTGGCTTTGCCAGTTGGATAATCCTTTAATGGTAGCTGTACCTGTTGCAAGACCCGATACAGTATCGGTTGGCCATAAATTAATCGCGTCGTAAACGATTGGATTGGAATCTTTGACTGCTGCATCTAGTACGGCTTGTTTAGACACATCACCTACTTTAGATTGTGTTCCCTCAGCTACAGTCGTATTGATATTAATAGGATTTGCAGAACCTTGTGGCATGGCATGTAACCAACCAGCCGAAAGAGAGAAACGTTTGAAACCATCACCATCTTTTAAACTAAAATAAGGTGACTCCGCAAAGCTCATAGTGGGTAGGGTTGCAGCAATACCTATAGCAACACAAAGGATGTGTTTTTTCATAGTGAGGACTCCATGTCCGATTTATAAGGAACTTTTTATTCCACTTAAAATAAACCATTTTTACTAAATGGTTTGTTTAGTTAAAATTTATAATTGTTATGCTTATGAAGACTTTTGTTTGATTTAGATGAATTGATGAAGAAATTATGAATATGAAAAAAAGCTACCGAAGTAGCTTTTATTTAACGAAATAAATTACATAAAACGAGATAAATCTTCTTCAGGGCGAGCAGTAAGTACTTCGATGCCTGTTTCTGTTACCAAAATGGTATGTTCATACTGAGCTGAAAGCTTGTGGTCTTTAGTAACGACAGTCCATTTGTCACCTAAAAGTTTTGTTTGCCAAACCCCTGCATTGACCATTGGCTCAATGGTAAAGGTCATGCCTGCTTCTAAGCGCATACCCGTACCTTTCTGACCATAGTGTAAAACTTGTGGTTCATCATGGAAGACATTGCCAATACCATGACCACAATATTCACGGACAACACTAAAACGTTCAGACTCAACATATTGTTGGATTGCATGTCCAATATCGCCAAGATAAGAGCCGTGTTTAACCGTAGCCATACCACGATACATGGCTTCTTGTGCAACTTGGCAGAGACGATTCGCAAGAATAGAAGTCTCTCCACCAACGATATACATCATGTTGGTATCGCCGTGATAACCATCTTTAATGACTGTTACATCAATATTGAGAATATCACCATTTTTTAAAACTTTACTTTCAGAGGGAATACCATGACAAACGACATGGTTAACCGAAGTACAAATCGAATGTTGAAATGCTGGGCGACCAGGTGCAGCGCCATAGCCAACACATGCTGGAATTGCTTGTTGTACATTTTCAATGTGATTACGACAAATTGTATCAAGTTCTAGGGTATTTACGCCTGCTTTAATATACGGCTTAATCATGTCTAAAATTTCAGCCGCCAGTTTTCCTGCAACACGCATCTTTTCAATTTCTTCGGGCGTTTTGATTAATCGACGAGGAGCTGTATAAGTCGTGTTCATGATCTCTAAAAACTTTTGGTAATTTACAAGCGTCTATGGTATAAATAGCCGCCTATTTTATCAAATGCTTTTCGTGACAATTTTGCTTATAAAAGTTGTGCGAAAAATTGATGAATAGTTATCAAAAATCCGCACATATATCGACACATTACTCTGGGTGCCTAGCAATAGGTGGAGAATGCGGATATATGGAGGCCTAACCCAAACTTTAAGGTAAAGAAAATGGCAGATTACAACGTAAGCATGCGCGACCTTCTTCAAGCAGGCGCACACTTTGGTCACCAAACTCGTTTTTGGAACCCAAAAATGCGTCAATATATTTTCGGCGCGCGTAACAAAATTCACATCATCAACCTTGAGCACACTGTTCCTGCGTTAAATGATGCTTTGAACTTTGTTAACAATCTTGCAAGCAAAAAGAACAAAGTATTGTTCGTTGGTACTAAACGTGCTGCTTCTAACATCATCCGTGAACAAGCTCAACGTGCTGGTCAACCTTATGTAGATCACCGTTGGTTAGGTGGTATGTTGACGAACTGGAAAACACTTCGCCAATCTATCAACCGTTTAAAAGATCTTCAAACTCAATCTCAAGATGGTACTTTTGCTAAGCTTACTAAACGTGAAGCTTTAGAGCGTACTCGTGAGATGGAAAAACTTGAACGTGCTTTAGGCGGCGTTAAAAACATGGGTGGTTTACCTGACGCATTATTTGTAATCGACGTTGATCACGAAGCGATTGCAATCAAAGAAGCGAAAAACTTAGGTATTCCTGTAATCGGTATCGTTGATACAAACTCTAACCCAGATAACGTTGATTATGTTATTCCTGGTAATGACGATGCGATCCGTGCAGTAACTTTATATGCATCAGCTATGGCAAATGCAATTCTTGCTGGTAAAGAATATGCTCAATCACAAGCGAATGCACAAGCTAAAGGCGATGACGCTGCAAAAGACGCTTCTGAGGCTTAATGCGGTTTGACGCAAGCTTGTCATTTTTGCGACATGTAATGGTGGCAAATTAAGCGTCGAGATTGCAAACGGTCCAGAGTTTCTTTGGGCCGTTTTTGTTGAACAGATTTATTTTCTACCGATTTTAGGAGATCAACATGACTGCAATTACTGCAAGCATGGTAAAAGAATTACGTGACCGTACTGGTCTTGCAATGATGGAATGCAAAAAAGCATTAACAGAAGCAGGCGGTGACATTGAACTTGCGATTGATAACCTTCGTAAATCAGGTCAAGCAAAAGCTGCTAAAAAAGCAGGTAACATTGCTGCTGATGGTGCGATCACTATCATCCAAAACGGTAATAAAGCAATTCTTGTTGAAGTTAACTGTCAAACTGACTTCGTTGCTAAAGACGAAAACTTCAAAAACTTCTCTGATAAAGTTGCTGCTGCTGCACTTGCTGCAAATGAAACTGATGCTGCAAAAATTGCTGAACTTAAGCTTGAAGATGGCGCAACTGTAGAAGAAGCTCGTGTTGCACTTGTTCAAAAAATTGGTGAAAACATTCAAGTTCGTCGTGCTCAAATCGTTGAAGGCGAAAACTTGGCTGTTTATAAGCACGGTTTAAAAATCGGTGTTGTTGTTTCTTACACAGGTGATGCTGACACTGGTAAAGGTATTGCAATGCACGTTGCTGCGTTCAACCCAGTTGCTGTAAATGCTGAATCAGTTTCTGCTGACTTGATCGCTAAAGAGAAAGAAATTGCTGAAGCGAAAGCATTAGAATCTGGTAAGCCTGCAAACATCGTTGAGAAAATGGTGACTGGTTCAGTTGAAAAATACTTGAACGAAGTTGCGCTTGATCGTCAAATGTATGTTATCGACAACGACAAGAAAGTTGCTGACGTATTAAAAGCAACGGGTACTGTTGTAGCTCAATTCGTTCGCTTCGAAGTAGGTGAAGGTATTGAGAAGAAAGCTGAAATGAGCTTTGCTGACGAAGTTGCTGCTGCTCAAGCTGCTGCTGCTCAATAATTTATATTGAATCAGTAAAAGTTAAAAAACCCAGTCATTACGACTGGGTTTTTATTTATGTTAATTTTTTAAAACTATTCGCCATACTGTGCTTTAAATTTTGCTAAGGCTTCAATTCGATACTGAATCAGCATTTCACCAATTTCTGCACCTTGAATATGTTCAGGTAAATCCTGTGCTCTAATATTCCGAACAATCTCCATGGCATCCAAAATATACTGTGCTTGTGGGTAAGGGCGATCTTCTAAACCTAATCGACCTTTAGCATCACATTCACAAGCTTGCACAAAAGCAATGACTTTTTCTGGTTTTCGTAAAACATCCAAGCGCTGTAGTAAACGCCATACAGTACCAGGTTTCAAATTTTTGATTTGATGGCATTTCAGATGTTCTTTGCAAACAATCAAAGCTAAATTTTTAAGATATGTGGGAACTTTCAAGCGTTCACAAACGTTTGTAACGGGTTCTAATCCACGTTCCTCATGCATGATATGCCGTGGTAATTCCTCAGTTGGGGTAAGTGCTTTCCCTAAATCATGCACCAAGACAGCAAAACGTACATCTAGTCCATAGTTGGCTTGACAAGCTTGTTTTACCGACATTAATGTATGAATACCGCAGTCTATTTCAGGGTGGTACTCTGGGCGTTGTGGAATACCGAATAACGCATCTATCTCAGGAAACAGTACTTTTAGCGCATCACAATCTCTTAACGTTTGAAAATAGATATCGGCATGATCTTCCATCAATGCACGAGAAGTCTCTTTCCATACACGTTCAGGTGTTAAAGCATTCAGTTCCCCTGAATTGGCAATCCTTTTCATTAATTGCAAAGTTTCTTCTGCAATTTCAAATCCATAACTGGCATAACGAGCAGCGAAGCGAGCAACACGTAGCACACGTAAGGGATCTTCTGTAAATGCATCTGAAACATGGCGTAGGATTTTCTGATCAAGATCTTTTTGACCACCATATGGATCATAAACTTGTCCAGTTTCATCCATTGCCATTGCATTAATCGTTAAGTCACGGCGAATTAAATCTTCTTCTAATTTAACAGTGGTATCAGTAAAAAATTGGAATCCGTGATAGCCAATGCCTGATTTTCTTTCAGTACGTGCTAGTGCATATTCTTCTTTTGTTTTTGGATGAAGAAATACAGGAAAATCCTTTCCAACGGGTTGGTAGCCTTCAGATAATAATTGTTCAGGTGTTGCTCCAACCACAACATAATCTTTTTCATGATAGGGGCGACCGAGTAAATGATCTCGAACAGCACCGCCTACTAAATAAACTTGCATAAAAAACCTCTATTCTTCACACAATCATGCTACAGAATAGAGGTTTTCTCAAGCACTAAGCATAGCTTTTAATGTTAAAAGCTATGCTTAAATTGTATCAGTTTTGGCTTTGCTGAATTTCAGCAACAGTTAAAGCTGTCATATTCACTAAACGGCGAGTTGTCGCAGTCGGTGTTAAAATATGTACTGGTTTTGCAGCACCTAAAAGAATAGGGCCGATTGTTACATTATTACCAGATGTTGCTTTTAATAAGTTGAATGAAATATTTGCAGAATCCAAATTCGGCATAATCAACAAGTTTGCTGAACCTTTAAAGCGTGAGTTTGGGAATGCAAAATGACGAATATTATCATCTAATGCAGCATCACCATGCATTTCACCTTCAACTTCAAGTTCTGGAACTTGTTCAGAAAGTAAACGATAAACTTCACGCATTTTCTGAGCACTTGGATCAACTTGATCGCTTCCAAAACTTGAGTGAGACAGTAAAGCGACACGAGGAGTCATACCAAAACGACGCACTTCTTCGGCTGCTAAAATAGTCATCTCTGCAAGTTGTTCAGCAGTTGGATTGGTATTTACATAAGTGTCGGCAATAAACAAGTTGCGATCTTCAAGCATTAATGCATTGAGTGTAAAGAATGTACTACGACCATCTTTTAAACCGATCACGTTTTTAACGAAATCTAAATGGATATCGTAGCTCGCATAAGTACCACATAGCATACCATCAGCTTTGCCAAACTTAACTAGCAATGCGGCGATTAAGGTTGAACGACGACGTGCCTCACGTTGTGCGTATTCAACAGTTACACCTTTGCGTTGCATAATCTGGTGATAATCTTTCCAGAAATCATCATATAAAGGATTGTTTTCTTGATCGACAATCTCGATGTTCACGCCATGTTGTAAACGTAAACCAAGCTTTTTGATGTTGTCTTCGATCACAGCAGTACGACCAATCAAGACTGGCTTAGCTAAACCTTCATCAACTACGATTTGAACTGCACGTAATACACGTTGATCTTCACCTTCGGCATATGCAATACGTTTAGGGTCAGTTTTTGCTTGCGAGAAAATTGGTTTCATTAAGAATGCTGAGTTATATACAAACTCAGAAAGTCTTTGACGATATACAGAGAAATCTTCAATTGGACGTGTCGCAACACCAGAATCCATTGCAGCTTTAGCAACCGCAGGTGCGATTTCTAAAATCAAGCGTTGATCTAAAGGACGAGGAATCAAGTACTCACGACCAAATGATGCAGATTTTTCACCGTAAGTCGCAGCATCTGCTTCAATATGTGCCATACGTGCAATCGCATGTACACAAGCAATTTTCATATCTTCGTTGATCGTTGTAGCACCGACATCGAGTGCACCACGGAAAATATATGGGAAACAAAGTGCATTGTTTACTTGGTTTGGATAGTCTGAACGACCAGTTGCCATAATCACATCTGGGCGAACTTCGTGCGCATGTTCAGGTAAGATTTCTGGGTCTGGGTTTGCAAGTGCAAAAATAATTGGGTTTTCAGCCATTTCTTTAACCATTTCTTTGGTTAAAATTCCCGCTGCAGAAAGACCCAAGAACATATCTGCGCCAGCCATTACTTCATGTAATTGAGTCGCAGAAATATCTTGAATGTAACGTTTTTTCGATTCATCAAGTCCTTCACGTGAAGTTGTTAAAAGCCCACGAGAATCAGCTACAATAATATTCGATTTATTTACGCCTAATGCACAAAGTAAATCTAAACATGACAATGCAGCAGCACCAGCACCTGATGCAACGATTTTAATTTCATCAATTTTTTTATTAACGAGTTGTAAAGCATTCAATAACGCTGAACCTACGATAATACTTGTACCATGTTGGTCATCATGGAACACAGGAATTTTCATGCGTTCACGAAGTTTCTTCTCGATATAGAAACATTCTGGTGCTTTGATATCTTCTAGATTGATACCACCAAAAGTTGGTTCTAATGAAGCAACAATATCAACGATTTTGTCTGGATCATTTTCCGCAATTTCAATATCAAATACGTCAACACCAGCAAACTTCTTGAATAGAACACCTTTACCTTCCATAACAGGCTTAGAAGCAAGAGGACCAATGTTTCCTAAACCAAGCACGGCTGTACCATTACTCACGACGGCAACCAAATTTCCACGTGCTGTATATTTTGCAGCAGCAGAAGGGTCACGTTCAATTTCTAGACACGGAGCAGCAACACCAGGAGAATACGCAAGCGCTAAGTCTCGTTGGTTTACGAGTTGCTTACTCGGTGTCACGCTGATTTTTCCAGGTGTAGGAAATTCATGGTAATACAAAGCGGCTTCTTTTAAAGATTGATCGTCCATCTGAGTCTCGATTGTTCCGATAATAATCAGGCATATACATGGCTGATGATTATATTAAGATAAGTGCACAAGAATATAGCACTAGTTCATGTTTTCGCCCAGTCAAAAAAGCTTATTTTCACTGAACGTATAGGCTTATTGACAATTTATATTGGGTGTAAATTAAACTGCCAAAAAGCTCAAAATATGGTTTTAACTGGAATATCTTGCAATTGCTAGACGCATATGTTGCTGTAAGTATTCAGTTGCATGTACGGCAGTTAAGGGTTTGGCAAATAAGTAACCCTGTAATATGTCACAGTTTTGTCGTTTCAAATATTCACATTGCTGTTCTGTTTCAACGCCTTCAGCGACAACTTTTAAGCCAATTGTTTTACCCATGGCAATCATGGCATTAACAATCGCATCTTGTTTTGGATTACCAATTTTCGAAATAAATGCACGATCAATCTTTAAAATATCAATTGGATATTCAGTTAAATAAGCAAGAGAAGAATAGCCTGTGCCAAAGTCATCCAGTGCAATTGAAATATTACGTTCTTTCAATGCGCATAAAATTGTTTTAACACTCTCAGTATTTTCTAAAAATGCTGACTCGGTAATTTCTAACTCTAAATTTTCACCTGTAATAGAGTATTGATCGAGTACGGCATCAATATCATGCAATAACTGACCACGCAAAATTTGTTGAGCAACAATGTTTACAGCAATGTGGATGTTCGTAAAACCTAGTTTTTGCCATTCTTGTAACTGTTTCGCTGCCTCATACAAGACAAATCGTCCAATATCAGAAATTAGACTGGTACTTTCTGCTAAAGGAATGAAAATATCGGGCATGATTAGACCTTTCGTTGGATGTTTCCAACGAATGAGTGCTTCAAATCCATTAATTTGACAATTCTGAGCAGTGATCTTTGGCTGATAATATACAACGAGTTCATTGTTTTGAATCGCCTTTCTCAAATCAAGCTCTAAATCAGTATGTTTAACGACGAAGTTAGTTCGCTCACTAGAATAATAGCGGATTGTATTTCCACCTAAGCGTTTGGCTTCTGTTAAGGCTTGCTCTGCATGGGTATTTAAGTTGTCAACTTGACGACCGTGTTCAGGGTAAATCGCAACTCCAATCGAAATACTGACCACATACTCTTGATTAGCGATATAAAAGGGTTTGCTAAAAGCTTCAACAATATTACTGCATAACTGATTAATTGGCGGATGTAACGGTGACATTTCATAAATGATTACAAAATCGTCTGCACTTAAATGTGAGACTAAAAGTGCATCAATATTACTGATACGCAAACGTTGTGCCACTTGCTTCAAAAGTTCATTACCCGCTTGATTGCTGAGTAATTCATTCAAGGCACGGAAACGGTCAATATTGAGTCGGATAACTGCTAAATTTTGTATCGAAGCCTCATTAACCAAATATTGATGCAGTTGCTGGTGATAATAGAAGCGATTAGGTAGATCGGTCAGGGTGTCATAATTGGTTAAATATGATAAACGTTGCTCTTGATGTTTACGCTCAGTTTGGTCAGAGACAATCCCGATATAATTAATCACACGATCTGATTCATCTTTTACAGCGTTCATATGGATCCAAAGGAAACATGATTTTTCAGAAAGATAAGTTTCCTGAAACTCACCTTCGTACTCATGTTCTTCTTGCAAAGTAGCAAGGATAGAAAGATGAAAATTATGATGATGCTGTTTATTTTGTTTAGTAATCTCAAAAAGTTGTTTTTCTAATATGAACTGTTTATCTAAACCCGTTAATTGTTCATATTTAGGATTAACTTCAAGATAGTGGAAGCTATCATCCAGAACAAAGATACCTTCTGAAGCCTGTTCGAATACACTCGCTGCTAATTTTAGCCGTTCTTGGTCTTTCTTTTCTTGGTTAATATCACGATGAATACCGACCATGCGTAGAGGGGTCTCATCTTTAGGATTTCTTAAAATGACTTGGCCAACATCATGAATCCAAACCCATTCACCACTCGGTCGTTTAATGCGGAAAGTTTCTTCGTAACGTTTAGTTTGGCCACATAGATGTTTATAAAGTGTATTTTTAACACGTTCAAGATCATCAGGATGTACAATTTTATGCAGCAACGAATAGTGATTCTCAGAATCACGCGTAACTTCTTTACGATGAGAATCGGTAATCCCAACAGTGTTATTTTCTAAATTCCATTCCCAAGGTCGAATACCCGCAGTTTCATGTGCAAAAGCCAAATTTTGACGATGTTCCTGTAAACTATTATTTATTTCTGTTAAATCAAAAGTACGCTCGCGAACTTTTTGTTCTAATAAATGATTGTTAAATTGTAATTGAGCTTCAATATCTTTCGATTTATTCACTTCACGTTGTAATTGTTGGCAAAGTTCTTCGGTCCATTGATTGTGTTGTTCAGCTACATCGACCAATTGTTTATTTTTTTCTAAAACTTGGTATAAGCGTTGGTGAATTTTAAAAGTTGCTTGCGCAGATAAAAATGTCGCAAAGAAAGATGAATAACAAGCAAGATAAAAAAGCGTATGTTCTTGGTCACGATGTAAAATTTGAGAAAAAACTAATGGGGTAATACTTGGAATAAAAAATAAAAAGAAATATTTAACATGCTGGGTAAGAAAGGTCAGGGCAATAATATGTGAGGAGGTGAGTAGTAGTGCTGTTAAAGTTAAAATATGGGAAACAGATGAACTTGGTACATCTTTGATCAAAAAATAATTGATGATAATCGTACTGATACCCAGTAGTGATCCTGTGAAAAAGCAAATAATTTGAAAAGCGATACGTGTCTTATGTGCAAACCTAACAGATGAATAATGTTTTATCGAAAAATGACAAATACAATAAAAGCAAAATAAAATGCTCAGGCAAATACTCATCCAAGTCGTAAAAATATTTGTACTAAAAGAATAAAAAAATCCAAATAAAACATAATCTAAGAGAGAAATGAAAAACACACTCAATATAAATAGACGTACATGATTCGTATAGTTAATTTGATCCGTATCAACAAATGGTGGCAAATTTTTTTCATGAACCCCGAGCATACAAAGAATAGTCCTTTTCATTATTTATCTACGCGTACAATCATTATTTTTTTGTAAGCACGATATAATTTTATTTTAAATTACCGTTAAACCAGATGGAAAGCAATGCAAATACTTTATTTGGTTGAAAAGTGATAATTTAAAATTGATAAAGCTACAACTGGAGCGGTTTCAGTCCTTAAAACACGATCTCCAATACACCAGTTTTGAAAATGATTTTGGTTAGCAGCATCAATTTCTGCTTCACTTAAACCACCTTCTGGACCAATCAATAGGGCTAAATCAGGCTGGCTATTTAGTACTACGTTTTCTTGGCCTTTGTTTGGCGCTAACACAAAACGTGATTGTGGTAGCTGTGCCGATTTTACCCAATCGGTTAAACTAATTGGTGCTAGTACATTTGGAACTTTGTTCATTCCACATTGTTCACACGCAGCAATCGCAATTGACTGCCAATGATCTAATTTCTTTTGATCACGTTCATATCTTAACCGCATTTCGCAACGTTCACTAGTCAATAATTGAATAGTTGTGACACCAAGTTCAGTGGCTTTTTGAATCGCATAATCCATACGATCGCCTTTGCTCATGACTTGGCCTAAAATTACTTTAGCAGGCGCTGTTCGATCTATAGGGTTGAATTGATCAATAGAAACAAAAGCATTTTTCTTATTAATTTCAGTAAGTGTTACGATATATTCACCACCTTTTCCATTGAAAAAGATGGCTTGATCTAGCTCTTTTGCACGAAGCACCCGTACCCAGTGATGAAATACCGATTCTGTTAATTCAATCGAATTGCCAGTATTTAATTCTGTTTCGATATAAAAACGATTCATGCTGGGTAAGGCTCGTACAAATTAGTTTAAACCAAGATCAACAACGAGTTGTCGAGTTGGCTCTGTTTGGTTCATTGAATAAAAGTGTAAGGTCGGTGCTCCGCCAGCAATTAAACGTTCGCAAAGTTTAACAATCACTTCATGGCCGAAGGCTTTAATACTTTCGCTATCATCACCATAAGCAGCAAGTTGTTTGCGAATCCAACGCGGAATTTCTGCACCAGTTCCATCCGCAAAGCGAATCAAATTACTTGCATTGGTAATTGGCATGATGCCAGGCGCAACGGGAATATCCACACCAGCTTTAGCAATACGTTCGATGAAATAGAAATAAGCATCTGGATTGAAGAAAAATTGGGTAATACCTGCATTCGCGCCTGCATTCACTTTTTCAACAAAACGTTGAATGTCACCATCAAAGCTATCAGCTTGCGGATGCATTTCAGGGTACGCAGCAACTTCAATATGGAAATGATCACCTGAATGTTCACGGATAAAGCGAACAAGATCTTGAGCATAAGGTAATTCGCCAAGACCAACTTGACCTGAAGGTAAATCACCACGCAATGCTACGATGCGGTCAATCCCTTGTGATTTATATAAATCTAAGAGCTCAGCAATACGCGCTTTATCATCGCCAATACAAGAAAGGTGAGGGGCGACGGGCGTACCTTTGCCATTAAAATCATTAATGGCTGCTAAAGTGCGTTCACGAGTAGAACCACCAGCACCATAAGTAATGGAGAAAAACTCTGGGTTTAATCGCTGTAGTTCTTGGTGAACGATACGTAACTTTTCAGCGCCAGCATCAGTTTTTGGCGGGAAAAATTCAAAAGAAATAGGAACACGTTTCGTCATTTCAAATCCTTTTTTAATCGCTTAGACATTATTTTAGAAAAAAGGGCAGTCCGTAAACGTCTGCCCTGATTTTCTTAGTATTTATAAGCGTCAGATTTGAATGGACCTTCTACAGGAACACCGAGGTAATCTGCTTGTACTTGCGTTAACTGGGTGAGTACACCACCAAAGCCAAGCACCATTGCAGCAGCAACTTCTTCATCTAATTTCTTAGGAATCAGTTCTACACGGATTTTCGCAGCTTTTTGATCTTCAGGAAGATCAGCAAATTTCTCAGCGAACAAGTGCATTTGACCCAATACCTGATTAGCAAAAGAACCATCCATAATACGTGATGGGTGACCTGTTGCATTACCAAGATTCACTAAACGCCCTTCAGAAAGAAGGATTAAGTAATCATTTTCATTTTCTGAACGATACACTTGGTGAACTTGAGGTTTAACTTCAACCCACTTGTAACCACGTAAATATGCAGTGTCGATCTCTGTATCAAAGTGACCGATGTTACACACTACAGCACCTGCTTTTAATGTATCAAGCATTGCAGCGTCACAAACGTGGTAGTTACCTGTTGTCGTTACGATAAGGTCAGTGTTTTGAAGAAGGTCAAGGTTGATGTCTTCTTTCTTGCCTGTTTGAACACCATTTTTGTATGGAGATACAACTTCGTAACCGTCCATACATGCTTGCATTGCACAGATTGGGTCAATTTCAGTGACACGTACAATCATACCTTCTTGACGAAGTGATTGTGCAGAACCTTTACCTACGTCACCGTAACCGATTACAAGTGCACGACGACCAGATAACAACATATCTGTACCACGTTTGATCGCATCATTTAGAGAATGGCGGCAACCATATTTGTTGTCGTTTTTAGATTTCGTTACGGAATCATTTACGTTGATTGCAGGAACTTTTAACGTACCATCACGTAACATTTCATACAGACGTTGAACACCTGTTGTTGTTTCTTCTGTTACACCATGGATTTTTGCAATCACTTCAGGATATTTTTCGTGAACAAGTAGCGTTAAATCACCACCATCATCAAGAATCATGTTGGCATCCCAAGGTGTGCCATTTACATTGATTTGTTGTTCAAGACACCACATGTATTCTTCTTCAGTTTCGCCTTTCCAAGCAAACACAGGAATACCCGCAGCAGCGATAGCAGCAGCAGCGTGATCTTGAGTAGAGAAGATATTGCAAGAGGTCCAACGAACTTCTGCACCGAGTTCAACCAATGTTTCGATTAAAACTGCAGTTTGGATTGTCATATGAATACAACCCAAAATTTTTGCGCCAGCAAGTGGTTTAGTTGCTGAATAACGCTTACGTAAACCAATTAAAGCTGGCATTTCTGCTTCAGCAAGTTTGATTTCTTTACGGCCGTAGTCAGCAAGAGAAATATCAGCGACTTTATAATCTGTAAATGAAGCAGTAACCGCGTTCATCAGGATCTCCTAGAAAAAAATAGTATGGATCATTCTGTTCGCGGATGCCGTTGTTGGTTAGCACGAGCGTCTAACCGATCGTCGAGCCTGGCAAATTGATTTTTAGTGCTAATCAATCGTCGCAGCATCCCTCGACTGGGCATTATAATACTTGGAAATGACATTAGTTCCAATGCTATTTTGTTTGAGATGGCTATAAAATGAAGAATTAAATTGGGATAAGTGATTAAATTTTTTGAATGAATGAACAAGGATTCCAAATCCCTTTGAAATCCTTATGTATGCACAAAAGAATCGCATTAAGCTTTTAAATGATCTTCAAACTCTTCGCCAAGCTGCATGGCTAAGGCATTTCCAGATAAGTCACACGTGACCAAACCGTATTCTTTTTTAAAACTAAAGGTAAAACCTTTATTGTCGGCTAAACTTTTTACTGAATATCCTAATTTTTCTAACCAAATACGAAAAGCCAATAAATTTTTTGCTTTCACAACTCTGTTTTTCATTCCAGAACTCCTTTTAACCTGTATTTATTAATAAGGGTGACCTAAAAATTTTTAAAGGGGGATTGCATATATTTATTTTTCTTCATGTAACTCATGTAAAGTTAGATTGATTGAAACTGAAATTAAACTTAAATTTTATCTGATAAAATTATTTAAATAATTGATTTAATTTACTTGTATTGTTTTTTCTCGCATTGGGTTTTGATCTAAAATAAATGTAAAAAATCATTTCACTTTCTACTTTTTAAAAACTAAAGTTTAGCCTTTAAAAAGTAGAACTTTAAAATTAGAACTGATCTTTAAGCGCTCTGATCCTTGCGAAATCTTCGACACTTTCTATGCGCAAGAACGGATTTGTTTCAAGCTCTAATTCAATTGTACTTGGCAGAGTAATTTGTTCAGCATCTCTCAATGCTTTGACTTCCTTTATGCGTTCTTGTAATGCAACATTCTGAGGTTCAATTGTTAATGCAAACTCTGCATTTGCAAGCGTATATTCATGTGTACAATAAACTTTGGTTTGTATTGGCAACGCAGCTAAGCGATTTAATGAGTGGTACATTTGTTCAGCAGAACCCTCAAATAGGCGCCCACAGCCCATTGCAAATAATGTGTCACCAGAGAAAAGCGTGTCTATTTCTTCAATAAAATAAACAATATGACCTAGTGTATGCCCTGGTGTTGCAATAATTTCAACTTTTAAATCATTAAAGTGAAAATGGTCATTATGTTGCAGTGGATTGGATATAAACGAAATTTTACTGAGTTCATCACGTGGACCGAAAACGGGTGAATTTTGCTCAGCCAATAGACCTTGTACACCATCAGTATGATCTCGATGCCAATGTGTTAACCAGATTTGTTTCAACTCAAGTTGATGCTGTTCGCAAAAATCGGTAACAAGTGCTGCTTCTGTAGGGTCAACTGCTACGACTTCTTGCGTACGAGTATCTTCTAATAACCAAATATAGTTTTTTAAGGCATTTTTTACGTCAATTGCATGAATTTTATAATGCATGGCCGAATCCTAAATCTCTGATTTATGTGGTTATTGATGAATAGAGTATTTGAATAATCAAATCACAGTTAGTTTAAGTGTAAATGTATAAGAGTGCAAAAGATTACCTAAGAATTGATACAGAATGCTGACTTTTTAGGGCATATTATGACAGCTTCAATCATCAGGTATTTTTCAGGTTGACAAGTTATACTTTTTCTATAAATATTATAAATATTTTGATAAATTAATGGTTTATATTCATCTTTGGTGTTGTGAAAATACTTAATTAAAGCTAACATAGTTTAAAAATTAGATTTAACAATATTTAACGAAGTAACACATTTAAAGATGAAATGAAAAATAAATCATAAGAATACAGTGAGAGTATTATGACTGATTTGGTAGATCATGAAATTGTTGTTATCTTCAAAAAATATTTATATCCTTTGTCTTCCAAACTTACAGAAATGTTGAATGAGCATTTTAGTCATCAAACAGAACGTCGCGGTTGTGGTTATACTCAAGCCACTCGTGTGATTGCTGAATTTGTTTCACAGCCACGTGATATGTTGGGATTCCAAGATTTTCGTATTTTTGAAGACTACGAGGTTAAAGTATTGAAAAACATTTTAAATCAAAGTTCTTCATATGGTTTAGTGTTGGAAACTTGGCGTAATTTGGATATTAATATTGATGTGCAACAATATTTAGAACGTTCTAATTCACAAGATACATTCACTCAGAATTTGCAACAAGAAGTTGATTTTCAAGCGAAACTTAGAAAAATCCATCAATATGCAGAACTTGAAGAAAGCATTTTAATTTGCCAATTACTTGCAGATATTATTCTTCCACAAACAATTGATCAAATTGAAATGATTGAGTGTCATTCTCTCGAGGAAAAGCCCAAAGTTGGCTCATGTCCGATGGCAGAAAAATTTTTCTTGCGAATTGCACATCATCGTTTATTGCGACAAGGTGAAATTAATATTTTTGTGGATGATAAAGGTTTACCCATCATGATGGAGAAACTGAATATGGGGGATAATCACTCTTGTATCAGTCTGGTTCCATTGATGATGAATGGGGTGCGTTTACCCGCAGGTAGCCTGTTTTCTGCAAACTATGACATTGAGCAAATGGAAAAACATAAAAATAAACAATATAAAGGTTATGTGATTCCAATTGCTCAAATGAATGGTTTTTGGTTTTTACGATTAACGACACTGGTTGTTTCGCCAAAAAACCGTGCGCGTGCGTTTGGGTATCATTTTAAACAACAGGTTGATAATGGATTATTTAGACCTGATACCACGGAACTAAGTCAACTGATTGAGATTGCAAAAGATCAAATTTATGTAGGGCATCCATGCTAAAAGCTTGTTACTCACCACGCTATTTTGCAAGAACACATACCAACAGTATGGAAAAACTGACAGCCGTCGCTGATGTGCTGCGAACTCATCAAATGGTTGATTTAATTGATCCAGGTTTAATTGATACTGAGATATTAAAAAAACTACATAACCCAGAATATGTGGAAGCCTTTTTATCGGGAGAATCTGCATTTGCTACTATTCAGGGTTTTAAACCTTGGAATGAGCAATTACGGGATGCCATTCTATCGGTGCAAGCGGGGCAGCTTTTAGGAGCTGAGATCGCATTGAAAGAAGGGATTGCTGCAAATATTGCACAAGGTTTTCATCATGCGAGTTATGAGTCTGGTGCAGCATATTGTACTTTTAATGGTTTGGCATTGATCGCAAAACAAAATCCTGAGAAGCGAATTTTTATTTTAGATTGTGATCAACATGGAGGCGATGGTACAGCAATCTTTACCAATCGGATGACCAATTTGATTAATTTTAGTATTTTTGGAATTCGTTTTGGTTGTAAGGCTGGTGAACGTAGTTTGACTCGCTATATTCATCCTAAACAGGGTAATTTTGATTTGTATCGCGAAGCAATTTTTGAAGCATTTCAATATGCTTCACATTGGGAAGCAGATCTAATCATCTATCAAGCTGGTATGGACTGCCACCAACTAGATAAATATGGCTCAAAATGGTTTACCACTGAGTTGTTATATGAGCGAGATCGCTTAGTTTTTGAAATGGCAAAAAAAATGAAAATTCCATTACTGTTTGTATTGGCGGGTGGGTATCAAGAACTGGATGATTTAGTGCCTTTGCACGTCAATACATTCAAAGCTGCAAATGAAATTTACTTTCCTTGAAATAGTAGAAAGATACAAAAAAAGCCCTCAAAATGAGAGCTTCCTCTTATGCTGTGATTAGCGTAATTTTGCTAACCAATCACCAAATGATTGAACCAGTTGAACTAAAATTAGCAGCACAATCACGGTTAAAATAACAACACTAGTATCAAAGCGTTGATAACCATAGGAAATAGCTAAATCACCGATACCTCCTGCACCAACTGCACCAGCCATTGCAGTTGCACCAATTAAGGAAATCGTTCCTGTGGTCAGATTCAAAATTAATGAGCTACGTGCTTCGGGGATAATAAATTTAAAAATGATCTGCCAAGGTGAGGCACCCATAGCTTGAGCTGATTCAATAATACCCTCATTCACTTCAAGTAATGAAGTTTCAATCAATCGCCCTAAATACGGACCTACGTAAATGGTGAGTGGAACAATCGCAGCCCAAGTACCAATCGAAGTTCCAACTAATAGTTTAGTTAATGGAATGACTGCAATAAGTAAGATGATAAATGGTAAAGAACGTAGTGCATTTACAATTGGGTTGAGAAAATAATAGATTGCACGGTTTTGTAAGATACCACCTGTGCGAGTGACAACTAAAGTTACACCTTGAATCAATCCCCAAATACAACCAAAAAGCAATGAGAAAAAAACCATTTGAAAGGTTTCTTGTAATGCCGTGACAAATTGATCAATTGAAAGGGAACTGTGCCAGAACGGCGCGGAAGCTTCAGTAAGCCATTGTACAATTAAATCTCTCATTGGCTCACTCCTGATTGTTCAACTTTCACGCCTTGTTGCTCAAGAAACTTAATAGCGTCTTGAATAGTCGCTGAATCACCCAAAAGTTGAATAAACATCTGTCCAATCACCGTACCATTGATTTCAGTCATGTTGGCAAAAAGAATATTTAAGCTCAAATCAAATTGCTTAATCACAGCTTGAATTACTGTTTCTTGAGCAGACGTCCCCAAGAATTGCAGACTATAAATACTATTGTGATGCTTATGTTCAAGGTTATTGAGGATATTAATTGGTAACTGTTGTTGTAAAACAGTTTGAATGAAAGTCTTTGTAGTCGAATGCTGGGGTTGACTAAAAATATTGAGGGTAGGGCCTGTTTCAATCACATGACCTGCTTCCATGACTGCAACATAGTCACAGACTGACTCAATTACATCCATTTCATGGGTGACCATCACAATGGTAATCTTCTGTTCTTTATTAATCTTTTTTAATAGCGCTAAAACGGATTGAGTGGTCTGAGGGTCAAGTGCAGAGGTTGCTTCATCACATAGTAAAATTTTGGGGTGGTTTGCAAGCGCGCGGGCGATACCTACACGTTGTTTTTGTCCTCCTGAAAGTTCATCAGGATAGGCATCTTTCTTATGCTTGAGATCGATGAAATCTAATAGCTCTGCTAGGCGCTTTTCACGATCAGCTTTGTCATGCCCCAATAATTTGAGTGGCATTTCAATATTTTCAGATACTGTTTTAGTTTGCAGTAAATTGAAATGTTGAAAGATCATGCCGATATTTGCACGTTCTTGACGAAGCGTACGCGCATCCATTGCAGTAAAGTCTTTCTGATTGATAATTACCTGTCCCTGCGTTGGGCGTTCAAGCAAATTAATCAAACGAATCAACGTACTTTTACCTGCACCACTATAACCAATAATGCCGAAGATGCTGCCTTCTGGGATCTCTAAATTAATTTGATCCAGTGCGTTGATCGTTTGACCTTTCAATTGATAGTGTTTCGAAATGTTTTTAAATTGGATCATGTTCGTCAGTACTAAGCAAAAAAGAAAAAACAGGCAAATATCTTTGCCTGTTTCATTGAAAATATTATATTACGATTTTGCTTCAGTGAGATAGCTTGTCGGTTTGTTTACATCAACTTTTGTACCTGCAAAATGTTCTTGCACATACTTTTTCACAGCTTCTGTATGATAAAGCGCACCAACTTTTTGTAGTACTGCATCGTCTTTACGAGATTCAGCAGTTGCTAAAACATTGACATTTAATTTAGTACTTTGATCAATTGGTTCGTAATAGATTGCATCTTTAAGAACGTTCAAACCACCTTCTAAAGCCAAGGTATTACCTAATAAAATCGCATCAACTTCGTCTTTTACACGTACAGCTGTCGCCATTTGAATTGGCTTGATTACGATTTTTTTACTATTTTCGATAATGTCAGCAGGTGTGCCTTTCACAGGATCGAAGTCAGCTTTTAATTTGATTAAACCTGCGCTTTGTAAAAGTAACAATGCACGTGATTCATTTGCACCGTCATTTGGGATTGCAATGGTTGCACCTTGAGTAAATTCTTCAACTTTTTTGACTTTACTTGAGTAAATGCCCATCGGTTCTAAATAAGTCGTTGAAACAGGTGCAATCTTATCTTTATTTGCCGCATTAAAAGCAACAAGGTAAGCGTAAGATTGGAAGGCATTAATATCAACTTCTTTATTAGCAACAGCTGTATTCATGGCAACATAGTCAGTGAAGTTTTTGACTTCAAGTTTAATACCTGCGGCTTTGGTTTCAGGTAAAGTTGCAATATAACGCCAAATATCAGCATCTGAGCCAGTAGATGCCATAACAACAGTTTGTAATCCACCAGCATTCGCTTTTTGCTCAGTAGATGCTGTATCAGGCTGTTTACTGCATGCTGCAAGTAATAACACCGATACACTTAAAAAAAGGCTAATCAGCTTTTTCATGTATAAATCCTAGTCGGAACAATGCCGAGAAAATTTTCATTCCTCTAGCATCAGGAATCGCAATGGTTTTGTATGTTGTAAATTGGCATCATCATTCAAAATTATTTTAGATTTTGAATCTAAGACGTTTTACAACATTGAAAAATAGATGATTGTTCCTGTTCTACTCTAGTGCTAATAGATTAAGAAGAAGAGCCAACCAAATTATTCTTACGCTAAATCTTGAAGTAGATGAAATGTCACAATTTAAAATTAATATTCTAAATATATGATAGTGATTAAAAAGAATCTTAACTATAGTTAACAATTCATCTATTAATTTACCAATCATACCAATAATTTAGATCTTGTTATAGTAGTTGTGCTAGATACTTCACAATCTAACGGTATGATTATTTAAGGAAAATTATGTTCTAAGTAAATATAAATGAATGATAGTTTTATAAATTTTTCTGAATACAGATAGCAAATGGTTTACTTTAAATTGGATATATATTTTTCTGAATTTGTTATTTATATAATGAATATAGATGCTTGATTTATGCACTATTTGTGAATAAAAAAGCCTTCCAGAGAAGGCTTTCTTTCATCGTGATAAGGCTTATTCAGCTTGTTCACGTGCAATCGCACGGTAACCAATATCGCTACGATATTGCATACCTGTAAATGTTACTTGACCACATACTTCTAAAGCATTGATCTGTGCTTCAAGTACAGTATCACCTAATGCTGTTACACAAAGAACGCGACCACCAGCTGTGATGATATGGCCATCTTCTGTCGTTGCCGTACCTGCATGGAAGATCTTAGTATCTTCAGGAGATTGTCCAATACCAGAAATCACATCACCTTTACGTACAGTATCAGGGTATCCTCCAGCTGCAAGTACAATACCGATTGATTTACGTTCATCCCACTCAGCTTCTTTTGGAAGATTGCCCGCAATACCCGCTTCAACCAAATCTACTAAAGATGATTTTAAGCGCATCATAATCGGTTGTGTTTCTGGATCACCGAAACGACAGTTAAATTCAATAACGCGTGGTTGACCTTGTTCATCAATCATTAAACCAGCATATAAGAAACCTGTGTAAACATGACCATCAGCTGCCATACCATCAACTGTAGGGCGCATGACTTCATTCATTACACGTTCAAATACTTCTGGTGTAACAACTGGAGCAGGAGAGTAAGCACCCATACCACCAGTATTTGGGCCTTGGTCACCTTCAAAAATACGTTTATGGTCTTGTGAAGTTGCCATAGGTAAGATGTTGTTGCCATCGATCATACAAATGAAACTTGCTTCTTCACCTGCAAGAAATTGTTCAATTACAACACGTGAACCAGCGTCACCAAACTTGTTGCCTGCAAGCATATCGTCTATCGCAGCAAAAGCTTCTTCGTTGGTCATTGCTACGATTACACCTTTACCTGCCGCTAAGCCATCCGCTTTGATCACGATTGGTGCGCCATGCTGTTCGATATAAGCTTTTGCAGCATCAACTTCAGTAAATACATCATAAAATGCTGTTGGGATGTTATGACGTTTTAAGAAATGTTTAGCAAATGCTTTAGAACCTTCAAGCTGTGCAGCGTACTGAGTCGGTCCCCAGATTTTTAAACCTGCTTCACGTGCTGCATCAACTACGCCATTCACTAAAGGAGCTTCAGGACCAACAATCACCAATGCCACATCATTTGCTTTTGCAAATTCGATAATGGCAGGATTATTTAAAATATCGATGTCAATGTTTTGACACTTATCTTCGGTTGCTGTGCCTGCATTACCTGGCGCAACAAAAACTTGTGTAACCTTTGAATCTTGTGCGATTTTCCATGCAAGTGCATGTTCACGGCCACCGCTACCCAAAACTAAAATATTCATTATTAAGTTATTTCCTTTTTCCGTATTTAAGAATATACCTGTTCAGAATAAAAAAGTCCCCTTTGAATCTCCCTCAAACCCCTCTTTGAGAAGGAGGGGAACATGCTTTTTAGTTTAGATAAAAAGTAAGTCCCCCTTTTATAAAGGGGGATTTAGGGGGATTTGTGCTAGAGACTCAAATTATTTAGTGACGGAAGTGACGCATACCCGTGAACACCATTGCAATACCAGCTTCATCAGCGGCTGCAATTGTTTCTTCATCGCGCATAGAACCACCCGGTTGAATAATACATTTAATGCCAGCTTTAGCCGCATTATCAATACCATCACGGAATGGGAAGAATGCATCAGATGCCATGACCGCACCTTCAACCACTAAGCCAGCATGTTCAGCTTTGATTGCAGCAATACGAGCAGAATTTACGCGGCTCATTTGACCTGCGCCTACACCAATCGTTTGACGATTTTTAGCATAAACAATCGCATTTGATTTCACATATTTTGCTACTTTCCAAGCAAAGATAAGATCATCAATTTCTTGTTCAGTTGGTGCGCGTTTAGTTACTACTTTAAGATCATCTTTGGTGATCATACCTAAGTCTTGATCTTGAACTAACAAACCACCATTCACGCGTTTATAGTCAAGTTGAGCGGTACGTGCATTGATTTCAGGAAGTTCACCACACACTAACACGCGTACATTCTTTTTCGCGCCAGTAACTTCAAGTACGCCTTCAGCAATACTTGGTGCAATAATCACTTCAACAAATTGTCGATCCACAATGGCCTGTGCAGTTGCAACATCTAATTCACGGTTGAATGCAATGATGCCACCAAACGCAGATTCAGGATCAGTTGCATAAGCAAGATCATAAGCCGCTTGGATACCATCTAATGAAACTGCAACACCACATGGGTTTGCATGTTTAACGATGACACAAGCAGGTTTTGCAAATGATTTAACACACTCAAGTGCCGCATCTGTATCTGCAATATTGTTATAAGACAATTCTTTGCCTTGTAATTGTTTCGCAGTTGAAACTGATGCTTCTTTAGCATTTGCTTCAACATAGAATGCTGCATTTTGATGAGGGTTCTCACCATAACGCAAATCTTGAGCTTTATTCAGTTGGGTATTGAACGTACGAGGGAATAAATCTGCTTCACCCTCAGCTTTGCCAACACGAGCACCAAGATAAGATGCAATCATGCCATCATATTGTGCTGTGTGCTCAAACGCTTTTACCGCTAAGTCGAAACGAGTCTCGTAAGAAAGTGCACCATTATCTTTTAATTCAGCAACGACTAAATCATAGTCAGAAGCATTTACAATGATACCCACAGAAGCATGGTTCTTCGCTGCTGCACGCACCATTGTTGGACCACCAATGTCGATGTTTTCAATCGCATCAGCGAGTGAGCAGTTTGGTTTAGCAACTGTTGCAGCAAATGGATAAAGGTTTACTACGACAAGATCAATTGCATCGATATTGTGTTCTTGCATCACAGCTTCGTCTAGACCGCGACGCGCCAAGATACCACCATGAATTTTTGGATGTAGTGTCTTAACACGACCATCCATCATTTCAGGAAAACCTGTATGTTCAGAAACTTCTACTACAGCGATATTGTTGTCTTTAAGCAACTTGTATGTACCGCCCGTAGATAAGATTTCTACCCCTAATCCAGTAAGGTTTTGAGCAAATTCAACGATTCCAGTTTTGTCGGAAACAGAGATTAAAGCACGTTTGATAGTCATGATTCTAGTCAACAGTTTGAAGTCTACAGATTAAAAACAAAGGCAAAAAAAATGCCCACGAGAACGTGAGCACTTTATCAATTATTCACTCATTAAACCGTGAGCTTTTAACTTTTTACGTAAAGTTCCGCGGTTAAGGCCTAAAATCTCAGCAGCGCGCGTTTGATTGCCACGAGTGTATTCTAAGACCACAGATAAAAGAGGTTTCTCCATTTCTGCTAAAACCATGTCATAAACTTGAGATGGTTGCTCACCTTGCAATTGTGCAAAATAATGACGAACTGCGCGATCTACATGGATGCGAAGAGCGACATCAGATTGAGCCGTAAAAATAGGAGATTTGCTATTCATGCGTGTTAATCCGAAAAATCAAAATATCACTTGGATAAAGTGATATGTAAATGTGGTCTAAATTACTGAGTCCTGTTTTAGATCCTAAAACAGTGACTCTAAAACAAAGGGACTATTAGCTTGCCACAAATCCTCGATTTGTGTAAAAAATAAGCGTAACAATAGTTAAATATTTGTTACAGCCTACTTTCAAAAACAAAAAAACCAACAATGCGCTTATGTGTTAGAAGCACAGTTCGTTTAACGATTTTATTGTCTATAAATAACGAGGAGTAAGTGGGTTAAGCATTCGTGGCGCGTATCATACCACTGTCTGCGAAAAAGTGAGCAAATTAACTGCACTTTTTTTTATTTTTTTGTCATTTTTTTACGCTTTTAAGGTTGTACAATTTCTAAACTATAATCATCGAAGCTTTTTTTACTCTTTGGTACTGTAAATTCGAATCGAAAAGGGCTATTCGTTGGGATTCTTTGGATGCTTTTTAAACTATCCACTAAATAATCTTGTGGCTTTAGCGTGATATCGGTGATGACTTCTCCATTTTCTTTTAGAATCACTTTAATAGAGGGGATCACAAGACTATCTTTGTGACGGTTTACTAATACACCCGTGAAGCTTGTTTCATCTTTGCCTACACGTTTAATTTTTACTTTTTCAAAACTAAGAAACTTATATTGTTCATTTTTTATTTTGCACGTTACTACATTGCAGGCATAGTTAAAGATGCGATTCAATGCTGGACTATCATGCATGAGTTTTGGATTGAACCATAAAATCTGAAAAGCAAAAACTAGAATTAATGCAATATTGCCTAATCCCCACAATGTGTAATAAAGCCAGCCATGTTGTTTATGATTTTGTTCATGGTCAATTAATAAGTTATCTTCTGATAAGTTCAAATTAGGCAATGCCGTAACGGGTTCAGTATTAAAGTAATTTAAATTATTTAAATAAGTCAATAAATCAATATTTGAGTTCTCAATTTTCTGATCAAAAATACTCAAAATTTGCATTTGCTTCTCAGCAAAAGAACTATCGGGTTGAATCGAAGAAAATAATGAACGATTTGGTGGTGTTGGGCTTGTGTCAGCCGTTTCAGAATCGATTAGATTCGTTAATGCATTAAAATTAATGATACATTTTGGGCAACAAACCATGCCCTGTGCAACGCTAAGTTGTGAAAGGGTTACTTTATACACGGTTGAGCATTTAGGGCAGCGGGTTTGTTTTTCACTCATAAGGAACAAATTTCTCAAATTGTTGTTTTACGTTTTCCTGAGATGCGACACCAGTTCTCTTCACGTTTTTCGATCTGTAATACATCAAAAAATTCAGAGTAAACACTAGAAACATCAGCAACTTGCTCTTCGATTACACCAGCAAGTGCGAATTCACCCTCATTTTTCAATAAAGTTGAGAATTCAGGCGCAAGTGCCATTAGCGGTGCCGCTAAAATATTCGCGACAAGTATGTCCGCTTGTTGTTGTTTGAATTCTTGCTCAAACTCTTCAGGTAATCCTACATAAAGACGCTCAAGTACACCATTTAATTCTGCATTTTGTTTTGTAGCTAATACTGCTTGAGGATCGATATCAGTGGCATAAACTTTTTGAGCACCAAGCAATAAAGCTGCAACGCCTAAAATGCCTGAACCACAGCCGTAGTCAATGACGATTTTATCTTTTACATCGGTTTTGCCTAACCATTGTAAGCATAGGAACGTACTTGCGTGATTTCCCGTACCAAAAGCAAGACCTGGATCAAGTTTAATATTTGTTGCATCAGCTTCAGGTGGCTCTAACCACTCTGGTACGATCCAGTATTTCTCGCCAATTTGGATTGGCTCGTAATAGTCCATCCATGCGCGTTCCCATACTTGATTTTCTAAATATTCATGACGCATCGGAACGTTAGGGAGTTGCACTTTGAGGAAAGCCTCTAAGGTATCAACATCAATAGGATCATCTTCTTCTTGTTGATAAATTCCAGTAACAATAACTTTATTCCATAGTGGCGTTTCACCCGGTAATGGTTCAAGAAGTGCCTGATCTTCAGCATCATCCAAAGTCACACTCACAGCACCTAGAGAGAGAAGCAGTGTTTCAGTAAGCTCAACTTGATCTTGATCAACGGTAATATGAATTTGTAGCCAGTTCACAGGAAAACCTAAGTAAATGTATTTGGGGGTATTGTAATAGATTCAGCTTGCCTAAAGGGATTATAAAATAGGCAGATTACAATTTTAAGATCTTTTTTTTGAATTTAGTGTGTTGATCACATCAAATATGATAAAAGAATGCGCTTAGGTCACATTCTTTTATCATTTTAAATATTTATAACTTTCCTATTTGCACAAATCTATGGTGTTTGTACTGAACTTACTGGACGAGGTGCGGACTGAGTTTCTGAAATTTTGCTTTGAGTTTCAGGTGTCGCGTTGTTAGCAGGCATCGGTGGCAGTAATGCTAGTTTTCCAGCTTCATTCGGTTCACATGTGCCATTATAAACAACACCTTTATAAGCAAAAGAAACTATATCACCTTGTTTTTTGCTTTTACAAACTTGTTGATACTTTTGAGCTTGAGCATCAACAGTCGATTTAGCATTTACTTGTGCAGTTAGAGCTAAACATAGGCTACAAAGAAACGATGAAATTAAAAACTTTTTGTTCATATCATTTTCCTAAAGTATTTTATGCATTAATTAGAATAAGAAATTCATTCAGTAAAACAGTGGCGATCAGGTTAATGATTGTGTGGCGCTTTGTTAACGATTGGAGAAAAATGCAACAGAAGGTTTCTTTTTGTGTGTTTTGTATACAGACCATTGATTTCTAGTGAATAAGAATATTGACGGTTTTTGTCAACTTAATATGAAAAATCCTGTATAATACTCTGTCATTTTTTGAATACACATTTACCACTATGCACTATCCTAAAGTTTACGACGTTATCGTAATTGGTGGCGGTCACGCTGGTACGGAAGCGGCACTTGCTGCTGCTCGTATGGGAAGACAAACATTATTGTTGACGCATAATATTGAAACTTTGGGGCAGATGAGCTGTAACCCTGCAATTGGTGGTATTGGTAAATCACACCTTGTCCGCGAGATCGATGCACTAGGTGGTGCAATGGCACTTGCTGCGGATAAAGGTGGTATTCAGTTCCGTATTCTAAATTCTCGTAAAGGTGCGGCTGTACGTGCAACACGTGCACAGGCTGACCGTGTTCGTTATAAAGCTGCAATTCGTGATACTTTAGAAAATCAAGCGAATCTGGATATTTTTCAACAAGCTGCGGATGATTTGATTGTTGAAGGCGATACCGTTAAGGGTGTTGTGACTCAAATGGGCATCCGTTTTGATGCTAAAACTGTGGTGCTTACAACAGGTACATTCTTGGGTGGAGTGATCCACGTTGGTCTACAAAACTCAAGTGGTGGTCGTGCGGGCGATCCCCCGTCAATCGCATTAGCTCATCGTTTGCGTGAACTTAAATTGCCAGTAGGTCGTTTAAAAACAGGTACACCACCGCGTATTGATGCGCGTACAGTTGATTTCTCTGTGATGACGCCACAGCCAGGTGATTTCCCATCGCCTGTAATGTCATTTATGGGTAATGCATCCATGCATCCTGAACAGGTGAATTGCTATATCACACATACGAGTGAAAAAACTCACGAGATTATTCGTGGTGGTTTAGATCGTTCACCAATGTATACGGGTGTAATTGAAGGTGTGGGGCCGCGCTATTGCCCATCAATTGAAGATAAGATTCACCGTTTTGCCGATAAAGATTCACATCAGGTTTTCTTAGAGCCTGAAGGCTTGGATACACATGAACTTTATCCAAACGGGATTTCAACATCATTACCATTTGACGTACAGTTCAATTTGGTTCGCTCGATTCGTGGCATGGAAAATGCACATATTTTGCGTCCTGGTTATGCGATTGAGTATGACTATTTCAATCCACAAGCATTGAAATTTACACTTGAAACCAAAGCGATTCAAAATCTGTACTTTGCTGGTCAAATCAACGGTACCACAGGTTATGAAGAAGCGGGTGCACAGGGCTTGCTTGCTGGTTTGAATGCTGCACGCCGTGCGTGGGAGCAAGAAGAGTGGACACCAAAACGTGATCAAGCTTACATGGGCGTATTGGTTGACGATTTGATTACACTTGGCACCAAAGAGCCGTACCGTATGTTTACCTCGCGTGCAGAATATCGTTTGATGTTGCGTGAAGATAATGCTGATCAACGTTTAACGTCTATTGGTCGTGAGCTTGGCTTAGTGGATGATGAGCGTTGGGCTGCATATAGCGAAAAAATGGAAGCGGTTGAGCGCGAAACTTCTCGTTTACAACATTTGTGGGCTGCGCCAAACAATCCAATGGGTAAAAAATTCGTTGAAATGACGGGTGCTGATCTTAGTAAAGAATGTAGTGCGATTGATTTATTAAAACGCCCAAATATCAATTTTAGTCAAATTGCAGAATTAACGGGTTCTGAGGTTTCAGAGCAAGTGGGTGAGCAAATCGAAATTGCGGTGAAATACGAAGGCTATATTCATCGTCAGCATGAAGATGTTGCACAGTTAAAGCGTCTTGAAGAAACCAGAATTCCATCTGATTTTGAATATGATGGTATCTCTGGTTTGTCACGTGAAATCACCTTGAAGTTAAAAACAGTTCGTCCAGAAACTTTGGCACAAGCTAGTCGTATCCCAGGTGTGACTCCCGCAGCAGTACAATTATTGATGATCACCATTCGCAAAAACAATATGGCGAAGAAATCAGCATAATTCTTGTATAAAGTTACGTGTTAAAAATACCCTCTTTTTATAAGAGGGTATTTTTTTTAATTTTGTTCTTAACCATTTATCTATGGGAAATTGAATGAAGAATTGGCTCATTTTATTTATCGCAATTGTTGCTGAAGTGATTGCTACTTCTGCTTTAAAAAGTAGTGAAGGGTTTACTAAGCCGATTGCATCTATTGTTGTTGTACTCGGTTATATGATTGCATTTTATTGTTTATCTCTCACATTGAAAACAATTCCCGTTGGTATTGCTTATGCGGTATGGTCGGGTGTTGGAATTGTTTTGATTACCACCGTGGCATGGTTTGTATTTGATCAGAAGTTAGATGTTTGGGGAATTATTGGGATTGTACTGATTATGAGTGGTGTACTGATCTTAAACTTATTGTCGAAAACGAGTTCTCATTAATCAAATAAAAAACCGAGCTGATATTTGCTCGGCAGATTAAAATCATGTTCACTTTATCATTTCAAAGCGATTTCAACCCCTTTATGCAAATTGTGCTGATCTAGTTGAGTATTCGCATCAATTTTTGCATAGGCTTTAGGTAATACACGGCGAGCAACACGATTCACTTTTTTTTCTAACCATAATGGCATTTTGATGGCTAGAGGGTTTGTTTCCGTATGCGATACATCAGTTAAAACACGTGTTCCCATAATATAGTCAAACCAAGGCTTGGTTATACACCAGTTGGCATTTTGGTTACTGGTCATGTGGTGGTCATAATGCCACGGAATTCGTTGCTTGGCGTATTCAGGGTCTAAGTGTGATTTGGCATGAACTTTCCAGTAATTCCAAATACCATAATACAAACCAGCAGTAAAAAAAGGCGCAACGGGCAGGAAAATTGTTGATGCTGCTGCTAGACCGATAAGTGCTGATTTTTCATTATATATTTCAGAATTTTTAAACATTGATTCTGCATAACCTTCATCATGAAAGCTATTTAGGCGTGCGCGTTTGTGGTGAGCAATATGCGTGAAAAATGGACTGTTTCTATTTTTGCTTGGAAATTCATGCAACCAGACTTTATGAAAATACCATTCCATACCATTTGCAACAAAGATACCTACTAGAAAACCAATCATGTGAGATGACCTCGTAAAACATGCTTCAGATTTTAAGAAAATCACGATCAAAAGTTTTGACCGAGCTGACAGTTTTAATCTGCCTATCAAATCAAATTATTTTTTTTCTTTGTCGATAAGCAGTCGGTGTTTCTCCAGTCCAACGTTTAAATGCTCTAGAAAATGCAGATGGTTCAGAAAATCCTGTTAAGTAAACGATTTGATCAATATTCTCTTGTGTCTGAGATAACAAGCGTCTAGCTAAACGTTCAAGATAACCCGCAATCACTTTTTCGTAGCTAGTATTAAGTAAATGTAAATCAGCCCTTAAGCTGCGAGCGCTACGATTTAAATGTTATGCGACTATGTTTTGGTCAAATTCGCCTGATTCTAGTAAACCGTTGGCTAGAATTCTTTCTATCTGCTGGATGAGTTGATGTTTGTTAAGGCGTTCAAGTTGAGATTCTGCATGATGCTCGTGGATTTTTAATAATTCAGGTTCATATGCAGGTGAGGGAATATTTAATAGTTGTTGATCAAAGCAAATATAACCATCTGTTTGTCCGAGTTTGACAGGACAGCCCCATACTTTAAAATATTCTTCTTGTGTTGCACCTTCTTGATAAGGCAAACCAATTTCAATCGGTACAAAAGTATTTTCACTCATATATTTTAAAAAATTGAGTAAAATTCCAATCTCACATTCTAAATAATGTCGAATTGGATGATTAAGACCAGAAATAATTGTAGTCGTTTCATTTTTGAATAAAAGCTTAAATGACATTGCGTCTGTCAATAATGCTTGATAGCGAATCGTTCTTTTTAGACCTTCGCCAAAGGTTGGGCTACTGAGAAAAAGATATTCAATTACTTGCCCACGAAAGGCGGGAACATTGATGCAATATGCAAACCAACATTTTGATCTCGACTGATTTCTGCTGCTGCATGCCAAAAACGTGATTGAGTTGAATTATCACGGCGGACAAATTTATCAGGAGCTTGATCGGGTAAATGTACACTGGCAAAAATGGCTGCTGCGTCTAGATTCATCTTTTACATGGTTTGATAAACCATCCATAAAAAGATGCCTGCATCACTGGTTTTTTTTGAAGTCATAAAACAGGGTAAGTATTCGTTTTAAAACAATATACTATTTTTATGATCAAAATGAATTGTATTTTATAACAAGGTGAAAGAAAGGCACTTACAGCAAGTAAGTGCCTAATCGACTTATTCAGTCACTTCTACAGTAACACTATAAGTATAGGTTTGAGTCACAGGTTGTTTGGTATTATCAGGGTTTGCTTCAGGATAAGCGGCTGTAATTAAATAAATACCAGCTTCATTAAATTTAACTTCAACTTCACCTTTTGCATTGGTTTTCACATGGGGTTGTTCACGTTTTGCATTTGGTTGATAGCTACTTGCACCTTTAAAGACATCAACTTCTAAGTTAGGAACAGCTTTGCCATCCATTAAAACTTGTGCTTTAAGTGATTCACCAACATATAATTCATTTGGATGTGTTAAAAATTTAAACTCAAAACCTTTATTTTCAACTTGTGGAGTTTGGCTTGGTTTGCCTTTCGTTACAAAACTTTCGGCAATATAATAATTGGTGGTTTGTATTGTTTTTGCATTGGCTGGAACTTGGTCTTCAGCAACAAAACGAGGTGGTTGATTCGCAGGTGCTTGTTGAGGTGCTTTTTGTTCAGCATTTGCTTGGGGTTGTTGCATTGGTGATGCATTTGCAGGGCGTGGTGCGCGTACACGTAACCAATGACCATCCACTAAAGCATATTTGGTTGGATTACCTACAGCATCTTTGGTTCGGATACGGTAGGTTCCTTCATTGGCTAAAGTGAATTCAGCAATATTAAACTTTTTCAGTTCTGCTGCTGCATTAAGTGATGTCGTCTTTCCATCAGGGCTTGTAACTTGGTAACTCGTTTTAAAGTTTCTGCTTGGAACAAAGAATTTTTCTACAGTGATACTACTTTGGAAACTAACATTGTCTGACTTACTATCAAATACTTCTGGCAATAAAAAAGGGCTAGCAGTATGGGCAAAACTTAATGTTGGTAAGGCAGAAAGTAATGCAATCGTAACCAAATGACGCATGAAGAATTCCTTAAAAGATAAATAAGCAAAAACGCACAAGATTTGTGACAATCTACTTGATAACGAGTATCAATTGCAATATTATTTCGATAAATTTTTAATCGTCAAGCTGAAACACTTGGATTGGCAATTAAAAAAATATTTCCCTCGCTTATGTGAAGCCTAATTTTGATTAATGTCATTGATTTTATTTAATAATATAGTCATTCATTCTGCCAAAATTTTGCTGAAAACAAGATGAGCATTAAGATAAAGTTAAGAGCATTATTTTGAATCTATTGATCAATAGATTTTAGGTAAATCTTGGAGAATGGAACCCTAGTATGTCATCAACTCAACAACTTTCTCGTCCAGTACAGATACTCTTTCGTTTATCACCGTTGATGGCAGCGTTGGCTGTATTCATGTCACCAATCACGGCGACTCAAGCAAATGAGCCGAGTCTCAGTGAAAATGCAATACAACAGTTATCTGAGTCAGCTCAAGCACCAAGTTATCGTTTTCATCAAGATCATGTGCTAGGTACATCTTTAGATGTTGTGGTCACTACATCTCAGCAACAAGATGCAGAAAAGGCATTACAAGCGATTCAGACAGAAATTGCTCGACTTGATCAAATTCTTTCAGTTTGGCGTGCTGATAGTGAAATTAGCCAATTAAATCGTGAACACCAAATTTCTGCTTCATCTGAACTTTATGAGGTTGTTGCGGCTTGTGAGCAATGGCGCAGTGCAACATGTGGTGGTTTTGATGCGCGTTTAGGGCAGTTGATTCAGTTGTGGGAACAAAGCAATCAAGTCCAACGCTTGGATGACAATACTCAAGAATCATTACTGCGTCAGTTACAAACGCAAAGTATTGAACTGAATCCTGAAACGAAACAAATTAAAACACCTTCAGCAGTTAAAATTGCACCTGATGCTTATGCCAAAGGTTATGTGATTGACCGTGCTTTGTTGGCAGCAAAACAAGCTGTACCACATTTACAAGGGATTCTGATTGATATTGGCGGTGATATGCGTGTTTGGGGGCAATCACCTCAACAAGCGGGTTGGAAAGTTGGTGTACAAGACCCGAATGAACGTTTTGATAATGTTGCACCAACTCAAGTACTCAACCTTAAAGATCAAGCTGTGGCTTTTAGTGGTCAAGGCTATCGTGGACTCGCAAATCAATCGCATTTGTTAAATCCACATACAGGACAACCGATTCAAAACGTTGAACAATGTGTTGTGGTTGGACAGTGTGCTGCTGATTCAGATGCATTAGCAACCGCATTAACTGCAATGCCTGCACATGAGGGGATGCAACTGATTGAACAACTCGTCGGTTATGAGGCTCAACTTGTTGCAACTGATGGCACACGTTATCAAAGTTCAGGATGGTCATCTTTAATGGATGCCAATCAACCTGGAATGATGCGTCATGTTGCAGCGAATGGTGCAGCAACAGCTTGGCCAAAAGGCTATCAAGCTCAGTTAGAAGTGAATATTCCAAAGATCGCAGTAGACAACTACCGTGCGCCTTATGTCTCGGTTTGGGTAACAGATAGTGATAAAAAGATTGTGCGTACACTGGCTGTCTGGGGTAAAGATGAGAAGTGGATTAACTCTAACTATGTTTGGTGGCGTCGATATGGTCGTCAAATGCCAAACTTAGATGCTGTTGCAAAACCTTCACGTCAACCAGGACAGTATAAGTTGGCTTGGGATGGTAAAGATGAAGCGGGTAAAATAGTGAATGCAGGTAAATATATTATCCATATTGAAACTTCGCGTGAGCATGGTGATCATTCTTATCAAACCATTGAGTTGAATGTCACACCAAAAGCTGCAACACAAACGCTGCCTGCTCAAGCAGAAATTGGTACAGTTAAATTGAATTTCCAACGTGGTGCTTAAGCTTTAGCATCACTCCATCTATGAGGCTAGTCCCTTGTATCAGCGCCGTGATTTTTACCGCCATGCACGTTATGTGCATGGTTGGCTTTCTGCCTTTGCCTTTATCGTTTTGATCTTCTTTGCTGCTACAGGTTTATTCCTTAATAACCCTGATTGGTTTAAATCAAAAAATGCAGAGCAAACAACTACATTCACTTTACCGCCAACATTAGTTGCATCTCTGCAAAAACAAGAGAATCCAAGCCAAAGTATTGTGGAATATGTTCGTGCGAAACAACCTTTGATTGGTCGTTATAAAAGTAGTGAAGTGCTAGATGGTGAGGTGATGATTCGTCTTGAAAGCCCCGCAGGTTCAACCGACTTGTGGGTGTTACTCGATAATGGTGATGTTGAAATTACACAAAAACCAGCCACCACCGTTTCACTATTGAATGATTTACATCGAGGGAAAAACGTTGGAACAGCTTGGCATTGGTTAATTGATATCAGTGCAATCATCATTATTTTATTATCGTTGGCTGGTTATATTCTGTTCCTGACCATTAAAACCCGTTTAGTGACACATCTGCTTTTAACAGCATGTAGTTTATCGGCAATTATTCTGCTCATTTGGTCTGCTATTTAAGGTGAAAGGATGACTCAAGCTGTACTGACGATTATTGTGATATTGGCAATATTATTGAGTCTACATCTTTTTATAATTGTTTGGTTATTATGGCAACAACGTCATGCGAAGCAAAAAGCCAATCAAGATCATCCTGCTTATTTAGTGGTGTATGCCAGTCAATCAGGTCATGCTGAATCTTGGGCAAAGCATACGGCTGAACAATTATGCTTAATTGATCATCACACTGCAATTCGAAATATTCAAGAACTGAGTATTACTGATTTAACCCAACATCAACGTATTTTATGGGTGGTGAGTACCTATGGAGAAGGGGATGCACCTGATGCTGCCCAGTCATTTGTCCATAAAATTCTGTCCCAATCCATAGATTTATCGCACTTATCATTTGCAGTGCTTGCATTGGGTGATCAGCGCTATGCGAATTTTTGTCAGTTTGGAAAAACACTGGAACAATGGTTATTGAAGCAGCAAGCTCAGGCTCTATTTCAGACTGTTTGTGTGGATCAGCTTAATAGTCGTGATTTAGAACAATGGTTGCTTGGCTTGGAGCAGTTAACCACCACTCAATTTTCAGCGCTATCTATTGAAAAAGAGCACGTGGAATTAAGATTTGCTCATCGCCAATGCCTGAATAGAGGCAGTATTGGAGAAGCAATTTATAAAATCCAATTGATTCCTGAACAAGATTTGGTTTGGTCATCAGGTGATATTTTAGAAATTCAATGTGAAAATCAGATCACCGATATTCATGAGTTCTTGGCATCTCAACAGCAAAAAGATGCTGTGGATTTTATCCCTCAACTACGCCGCTTAAATTTAAGAAAGTTACCGCCTAGAGCTTCGCTTTCATTCGCAGAATGGATTGCACAGTTTGAATCATTAGCCCAGCGTGAGTATTCGATTGCGAGCTTACCTGAAAATGGTTTAATCGAATTGGTGGTGAGGCAGCAACAGACTGAATCAGGTTTAGGACTAGGTTCAGGTTGGTTGACGGTGGGGTTAGAGCAAGACCAATTGCTGCAAGCCAATATACGCCATAATCCAAGTTTCCATTTAGCTCATGATGAGCGACCACTGATTTTAATCGGTAATGGTACGGGAATCGCAGGTCTAGTTGCACATTTACGTCAACGTGAGCATTGGGGATATAAAAACAATTGGCTGATTTTTGGTGAAAGACAGCAGCAGTTTGATCATTTATATCAAACAGAGATTCGGTATTGGCAGCAGCATGGTTTCCTGGATCAGGTGGATTATGCTTTTTCACGTGATCAGGCTGAAAAAGTCTATGTGCAAGATTGTCTAAGAACACAATCGGTTCAATTACAAACATGGATTGCACAAGGCGCAGCGATATATGTCTGTGGTAGTTTACAAGGCATGGCGAGCGGTGTTGATCAAGCACTAAAAGAGATTCTAGGGCATGAACAGGTAGAACTGCTTAAGCAGCAACAGCGTTATCAACGTGATGTGTATTAAATCTTTGGATTAATCAGATTGGGCTAAGACCAGTGCTTTAATCTTGTCAGCTTTTTCAAAATGATCAAGCCGATGCTCTATGATCCACCAATGGGCAGCTTCCATTAAGCGTTCAGGATCATCATTTTTATTCGCAAAGAAAGCATAAAAAGAAAGTCCGACGTTACTGCCTTTTTTTGCAATTTTTTCATCGCAAACCTGCACGATTTTGGCTTTGAGTTCAGCTCTCATATTATCCTCTAAGCGCTGATAAAAGTAGAATACAGATCATAGCATTCCCAATATTGGGAGTTTTCATAATTCGATTTTTAATTCTATCTTGAAATCTAAAAAGCCAGCTATTTTTATAACTGGCTTTTGTTGATCAAGAATCAATGCAGTCTTGGTGGGAAAGTTAGAACTTTTTCTCAATAGAGAATTGGAAACTAGGCATGCCTTGGTTTGTTCTTGCTTGATATAAACTACCATCAGATTGGTTGATCAATCGTTCTTTATAATCTGTGCTTAATACATTGTTCAGATTCAAACTTGCTGCCCAACCATGAGTAAAGCGTTTAGTTGCACTTAGATCTACACCAAATCGTTCATTGGTGGTTCGATCATAAGGTTGATTATCTAAGCCGCGAGTGAATTCAGGGGTATAGCTCACATTGATACTGGTAGAAAGTTGCCAAGGCTTAAAGTTATAAGATAAACCTGCGCTTGCATTATAGGGTGCAACATCACTCACTAAACGTTGATTGTGTTGTTCATCTTCAACTTTGGCACGGATGGTTGATACTTGCCCATTCAGCATAAATGAATGACCCGCATCTGTTTGTTTTAACGCATAACGCCCAGAAAGATCAACGCCGTAAGTTGTTGCTTCATTTTGGTTTTGTGGGCGTTCAACATAGCGAGAGCCTTCAAGGGCAATCACCTTTTCGATGTAATCTTTAATTTCGCGATGATATGCAGTTAAACTCATACCACCATTCGCTGAGTCATATGCCAGTGTTGATTCAGCAGCACGGGTTTTTTCTGGTTTTAAGTTTGGATTTCCACCACGATCTGGATTGTTTAATGAACCAGCATCACTATCTGTAGAAACAGTCACATTAGAAATGAGACGTTCGGTTTTTGGTGTGTTAAATGCTTGGCTGAGATTTGTTTGAATTGACCATTGTTCGGTCAGATCAAAACGATAAGCCAGTACTGGACTCAAATGCTGATCTTGATAATCGACTAGACCTGAGCGATTTAACCATTCTTGGCGCGCACCTAAGGTAATGGTTTGTCGATCAGTGAAACGCCAGCTTCCCTCAGCATATAGGGCATAGCGTTGTTCGTCTAAACTTTCGCTTACATTACTATCTAGATTATTACTACGTAGATCAGCCCCAAATTTAATTTGACGATCTGGGTCTAATTTACGCATACCATCATAAGCTAAACCATATTCATTAATGGTTTCATCCGTGTAAATGGTATTTTGAGGTGAATGTGTCAGTTGAGTTTCTGTTTGGCGTTCAACAGATAATTTGATTTTATCGCTGAGATCTTTGTCTTTGCGTTCATAGCGTATATTTAAACGGATGCTATCATTTTTATCATCTTGAGTTTGATTTGCTGAGTACCCATCCATTTTAATATTGCGATAGAATAATTCAGCGCTTAACTTTTGTTGATCATCAAGATCATATTGCAAGCGAGGGGCAAACATTTGCATGGTGCGATTGACAGTACGTGCTTGTTCACGTATTCCAGTTGCCGTCTCAGTTTTAGTGAGTGACGTATTATCAATCCACATTTGATTTGCAGATACACTATATGACCATGCATTGTCACGACCATCAGCTTGAATATTAATTTGTTTATTTTCAGATTCTTGCTGATTACTATTGCGTAGACCATAACCTACTTTTACTGAACCACTTATACGATTATCCAGTGGTTCTTTTAAAATAATATTGATCACTGCCGATGATGCAACTGAAGCTTGAGCAACACTTGGTTGTTTAACAATCTCAATACGTTCAATCATTTCAGGGGTAATGGTGTCAATAATAGACATTCCACCACGAGGGCCACCTTGCACTGGTTCACCATTGATTAAGAATGTCGGGCCAGCACCACCACGAAAACGCATTCCAGAAGCACCGCTACCACCACGAGGACCTTGTCCAGGCGTTGGAAGTTGAAAACCTGCCGCACGGCGTAAAGCATCCATGACGGATTGATCGCCATATTGCAGCATTTCATCTCGGGTAATCACTGTCTTTGGAACTGCACTGATGTCATCATCTTTTTGTTTTTGTGGCTCTGCAGACGCTTTAAAAGAAAGAGTAGGTAAAGTTTGAACTACTGGTTCGGCAGATGGAGGCGTTGTGTTGGTATCGGCAGCAAAAATTGAAGAACTTATACTGAGTAATGCCGAACTGAGTGCGCTTAATTTTCCATAGTAGAGAGGATGTTTCATTTTAAATGCCCCAAAAAAGAATCAAATTATTTTGCATGTAGCCTAATGTAAAATTGTGTAGAAAAATGGAATTTAGCTTAAATAAGCCTCAGATTTAAAAAATATTTTTTAATCAGTTATGCGCTATTAAAGAGCATGATTTCATAAAAATTGAATGCTAAATAAGCTGAGGAAAAGAATTTATGTAAAATGTGATGAAAATAAGAATTATTTTCATTAATATTGTATTGTTTTTTTATATTTTAATTTTTTCTTAATATTTGTCTGATTTTTTGTTTGGAATTCTTATGACATCTCGATATGTTACGCTCTCTCACAAGCCTATTTTTAGATTTAGTGCATTAAGCTTAATGCTCTTACAAGCGCAGTACTTATTTGCCAACGAGAACAATACTCAGGCTGCGGTTATGCCAACCATTAAAATTGAAGCAATGAGTGAGCTTGATCCAATCAAAAGTTACATTGATTATGATCAAGCCAGTGTGACTCGAAATGGACTAAAGAAAAAAGATATTCCTCAAACGATTGATACCATTGATGTTCAGAAATATAAAATCTATGGTGCAAATGATTTAAGTGTCATGTTGCAGGGAACACCTGGTGTATCAACAAGTTATGACATGCGTGGAGATGGTATTAATCTTCGGGGATTTAATGCAGATACTGGCGATATCTATCGTGATGGTATTCGTGAAAGTGGTCAAGTTCGCCGTAGTACTGCAAATATTGAGCGTATTGAAATATTGAAGGGACCATCTTCTGTGCTTTATGGACGTAGTTCAGGCGGTGGGGTGATCAATATGGTCAGTAAATTTGCCAACTTTGACTCTAAAAGCTCAGTTGGTATTTATACGGGTTCGTACGATAACTATGGTACGACTGTTGATTTGAATCAAGTTGTAACGGATAACCTCGCATTACGTTTGACAGGAGAGTATGGCGAATCAGATAGTTTTCGTTCAGGAATTGAAAATAAAATTGAAATGTTGTCACCAAGCTTTACCTATAAAAATGATGAAGGTCTCACTTGGACAATGCAATATACCTACGATAAGTTACATCGAGTGCCTGATCGTGGTCCATCATTTTCTGCCCTTCCTCAAGGCACTTCCATCAAAACAGGTTTCGCACAAGAGGGCGATTATGTAAATGATGTTTTACAGGTTGCTCGTTCTGATTTGAATTATGAATTTGCGCCAAAATGGAATTTTCACTGGGCTGTGAGCTACCGAGAGGCTCAACAAAACTTTGATCATTTCTACTTGGGAGGACTTTGCACTACTGAAAATACCGTGATTGCAAATGCGGGTTCGTGTAAGGGGCATGTTGGTGAAATTTCGCAGATTTATTATTGGCAGCAAACCAATAACAAAACCACCAGTAACACTTTTGATATACGTGGAGAGTTTGATACAGGTGCTCTCAAACACAACGTATTGGTTGGTGCTGACTGGACATACGAGCAACGAGAACCACTTTTAGCAAACCAAAATAAAAATGGTTCTGCCATATACGGCTATGTAAACCCGTTAACAGGAGATCGAACCAGTTCTAGAGGGACAGGTGATTTAAATATTAGAACCCATAATTACTATCAGAATGAAGCTTATGGTCTATTTGTTCAGGACTTAATAAGTTTCAATGATTATTTTAAAATCATGTTGGGTGGTCGTTATGACTATTTTCAATCCGAAACAACCAATCGTCTGAAGACTAGTGATGCTTTGGATTATCATCGTAGTATCGATGGCGAAAGCTTTAGTCCGAATGTTGGTTTTATTTGGCAACCGATAGAGAGCCAAAGTTTTTATGCTTCCTATAGCAAAAGCTTCGCACCTTTTGGTGGGCGTGTCAGTGTTAATGTGGTCTCTGGAGATAGCAAGTTAAATGCTTTTGATGCCAAACCACAATATAACGAACAATATGAAATTGGGGTAAAAAGTGATTGGCTTAATGAACGATTGAATACTCAGCTTTCTATTTATGATATCCGTAAAAATAATATTCGTTACCAGCCTGATCCAGTAAACAAACCAGAAGAATGGGTTGTTGGGGGACAGCATCAGTCTAAAGGGATAGAGTTTAGCTTTATTGGACGTGCTTTAGATAACTTGTTTGTACGGGGAGGCTATAGCTATATGGACACTGAGGTGACAAAAGACAATAAGACCGCAAATATTGGTAAGGTGTTGAACAATACACCACGTCATACAGGCAACGTATTCGTGCGTTATTTACCTACAGATAAAATCTATGGTGAAATCGGAGCAACTTATGTCGGTGATGCGAAGATATATTCAAATGGCAGTTTAGATAATAAGCCTATCGATTTTCAAGGATTCACGCGTTTAGATGCTGCAATTGGCTATAGTGCTGATCCATGGAATGTGACTATTGCTGTAAATAACCTAACCAATAAAGACTATTGGCGCTCAGAGTCAATGCCTGGAACACCACGTAATGTTCTAGTTCGATTGAATTATCAGTTTTAAACTTGTTTAGATCACTTATGAGTAAAAGCATCTTTAGTTAAACTAAAGATGCTTTTTTATTTGATTTTTGATAATAATCCATCTTTAATTTTAACAAATGTTATAAAAATACTTAAATTTCGATCTATCTTATTGAATTATATAAAATGGAATTGCTTTAAGAATATAAATAATTTAAGATCTATTTGGGTGAAAAATGTACAAAATCAATTTATAAACAATCATATAATTGTGAATTATTTCTAATTTGTGATTATTTAATGTTAATTAATTCTCATTTTTGTTTATTATTGTTAATATTCAAGAAAAGCATACAATAGAGATAATAATAATGAAGATATTCCTTCCATTGCTTGTTGTTTGTTCGATTGTTGTTTTGGGTTATGCTGCATATGTAGATGCCCAAGATAAAAGACGCCAAGAGCTTACGAAAATTGTAAATGATGCGGAACACAGTTTGCATATGATCCAGAATAATCCTAATTATACCAAGCATACACATTTGTCATCGTATAAGAACAATCAATAGTCATTGATATTGATCAATAATTATTGCAATTCAGTGTATGTGTCTTTCTAGGATGTATGATAACTAGGCTTTTTTTGATTTGAAGCCATCAAGTTTTGCTTAGAATCTGTTAAAATATTTACCATTGAATAAAAAGCTGCATCTCGTTATGCAGCTTTTTACATTTTGATAGCGGGTCAGATTTATACATCTTGTCGGTGTCACAAGCATTCGGCTGGCATAGAGATTGCTTTATCGTTGTGTATGCCATTTCGCAAATTCAAAAAAGATTGAAATGCAAGTGTATAGATTTCAATTCCTAAGATCTCAGATTTTAACAGGTGCTATGTTATGACAACGCCTAATGCTTCGGTTGGTGTTTTAGAACGCTTATTTAAATTAAGTGAGAACAAAACCAACTTCAGAACAGAAGTTCTAGCGGGTGTAACTACATTTTTGACGATGTGTTACATCATTATTGTAAACCCACTTATTCTTTCCGAAACTGGAATGGATCATGGTGCTGTGTTTGTTGCAACCTGTTTAGCTGCTGCTATTGGTTGCTTGGTAATGGGGATTGTTGCCAATTATCCAATCGCACTTGCACCGGGGATGGGCCTAAATGCGTATTTTACCTATTCGGTCTGTTTAGGCATGGGTGTACCTTGGCAGACGGCGCTTGCGGCTGTTTTTGTTTCAGGTTTAGTCTTTTTGGCAATCAGCTTTTTTAAAATTCGTGAAGCAATTGTCAATGCCATTCCTATGTCGCTTAAATTTGCGATTGGTGGCGGTATTGGTTTATTCCTTGCCCTCATTGCGCTTAAAAATGCAGGCATCATTGTAGACAATCCAGCGACTTTAGTTGGTCTGGGAAATATCAAGCAACCTACGGTTTTACTGGCTTTATTTGGCTTTTTAATGATTGTGGTTTTACACCAGTTAAAAGTTCGTGGTGCGATCATCATTAGTATTCTTGCTGTGACTGGAATAGCGACAGCTTTAGGCTTAAATGAATTTAAAGGTGTGGTTGGACAGATTCCATCGATTGCACCCACCTTTATGCAAATGGATTTTGAAGGTCTATTTACTGCAAGTATGGTTGGGGTGATTTTTGTCTTCTTTATTGTCGATTTATTTGATAGTACAGGGACTTTAGTTGGTGTATCGCACCGTGCAGGTTTACTACAAGATGGTAAGTTACCTCGTTTGAAGAAAGCGTTGTTCGCTGATTCAACAGCAATTGTTGCAGGCGCAGCATTAGGTACATCTTCAACCACGCCTTATATTGAATCTGCATCGGGTGTTGCTGCGGGTGGTCGTACGGGTTTGACTGCTGTTGTCGTTGCATTCTTATTTATTGGCTGCTTATTCTTGGCACCGTTAGCTCAATCTGTTCCAAGTTTTGCAACAGCTCCTGCATTATTATTTATCGGTGTGTTGATGATTCAAGGAATCACACATATTGATTGGGATGATATTACAGAAGCAGTGCCTGCATTTTTAACGATTGTATTTATGCCATTTACGTATTCAATTGCGGATGGTATTGCAATGGGCTTTATCAGTTATGCATTGGTTAAGTTATTTACGGGCAAGGCAAAGACCGTTCCTTACATGGTTTGGATTATTGCTGCACTGTGGGTATTTAAATTTATTGCATTTGGCGGCTAAGCCATTTAAAAGTTATTGATAAAACCTTTAGAGGGTGTACCGAACAGGCAACACCCTTTTTTATTTAGACGTGGAGTTAATATGAATCAAGTCGAGCTGATTCGTGCTTTACCCAAAGCCGAATTGCATGTGCATATTGAAGGGACTTTTGAACCAGAACTGATGTTTGCAATTGCACAGCGTAATCAGATTCAGATTCCTTATCAATCGGTTGAAGAAGTAAAGCAAGCGTATAACTTTCATAATCTTCAATCTTTTTTAGATATTTATTATGCTGGTGCGAACGTGCTGGTGTATGAACAAGATTTTTATGATCTGGCTTGGGCATATTTTGAGAAATGTGCTGAAGATCGTGTCGTGCATACAGAGATGTTCTTCGATCCACAAACACATACTGAGCGTGGGGTTGAATTTGCAACAGTGCTTGCAGGTTTAAAGCGTGCTTGTAAAGATGCTCAGGAAAAATTAGGGATTAGTTCTCAATTGATCATGTGCTTCTTGCGTCATTTAAGTGAAGAAAAAGCATTTGAAACACTTGAGCAAGCCTTGCCATTTAAAGATGACATTATTGCAATTGGTTTAGATTCGAGTGAAGTTGGACATCCTCCGGCAAAATTTGAGCGTGTATTTGCTAAAGCCCGTGAAGCTGGTTTCTTGATCGTGGCACATGCGGGTGAAGAAGGCCCACCAGAATATATCTGGGAAGCTTTAGACTTGTTAAAAGTAAACCGTATTGATCATGGTGTGCGTTCTGAAGAAGATGAGCGCTTAATGGCGCGTTTAATCGCTGAGAAAATGCCTTTAACAGTTTGTCCTTTAAGTAACTTAATGCTTTGTGTTGTAAAAGACATGGGTGAGCACAACATTCGCCGTTTATTACAAAAGGGTGTGCATGTTACTGTAAACTCGGATGATCCTTCATATTTCGGTGGTTATATGAATGATAACTTTGTAGCAATTCAGCAGGCTTTAGATTTATCGAATGATGAGCTTAAGCAACTTGCAATTAACTCTTTTGAGGCATCCTTTATTTCTGATGACGAGAAACAGAAATGGATTGCGGAAGTGAAAAAGATTTAAATGTAAAAAAACCGCGTTAAGCGGTTTTTTTATGTGTCAGGATTTATTTAGGTTGGCGCAACATACTCAACAAGACATTATCTTTATCAATGATGTGATGTTTTATTGCTGCTAAAGCATGACCAACAATAAGTAAACCTGCAAACCAAGAAAGATAAATGTGTAATGGTTTCACGATTTCAAGCAGGTCAGGATTGTCTTGAACTAAGCGAGGAATTTCAAATAAATATAAAACAGGAGCTGGATGTCCAGCACTCCAACTAAATAAACAGCCTGTAATGGGTAGTGCAAGTAGCATGAGATACAGTAAGAAATGGCCGATATGAGCCAAAGTCTTCATCATAGGTGACATGGTGTTTGGTAGTTTAGGGACTGGGTGGGTGTAACGCCAAAAAATTCGAATCACAATCAGAAAGATAATGGTGGTCGCTATATTTTTATGTAGTGTAATAACATTACCTTTAAAGCTTCCATCAACGTCATAGCTGAGAAAATTGCCACTATAAAAGCCGATCAGCCAAGCAGTGATAAAAATAACCGCCATCAGCCAGTGTAAAATTTGCGCTGTGCGTGTGTAATATTGTGCTGAGGTTGACATCGCAACATCCTAGCGGTGAGATATGAGTTTTACAATTTTAAATAGCTCATTTTTCTTCATATACAGCGTATATGTAACAGAGCGTTTTATGCTTGGAACAGTAAGTGGAATGCAACGTCATTGTTATATTATGTAAAGAATCTACACAGTCATTTCTTTCAAGTGATCCTTTAGGCACAATACGCGTGCTAAAATTTTGGATACAGGTTTGAGTTCGTGAAAAAATTATTTTTTATTGTGCCTATGTTATTTGCTTTAAATGGTTGTGTTGCGCCAAATACTAATAATTCCACTGCAACAACATCTCAGCAGTTGGGTGTGACGGCATTAAAAATTGCAGTGAATGCGAAATGTATTAATGAAATACATACATTACCCGCATGGAAAACAGCAACTCGTTTAATGACATCTGAGCAACGTGAAAACATTCAGACGAATGTATGTGGCTGTGTTAGTGAAAAAGCGCCAAATAGTGTAACGACGATTGAATTGGCAACAGCTGCGATTGATCCTACGGCACGTGCAACGATTGTGAATCAAGTTGTTTCTAAAACAGTAAATGCCTGTGTCGCAGAGGTGTTGAGAAAATAATGAGTTTAGAGATAAGACTGGTGATTACATTGGTCTTATTTCAATTGATCGCAATAAGGTTATGTTTATTTTGTAAACTTTAATTATGTTATCTGAAATGTAGAATAAGATTTAAAACTCATTATAAATAATACAATAAGGTGAGTGCATGTATAACCATAAATTTTTTTTGCTTTAGTTTTGACTTTTATCTCATCATTATGTGTAGCGCAAAATGCCGAGCAACATAGTTCCCACATGGTAAATTCAGCCATTCAAGTTGCTGCCCAAACAAAATGTAAACATGATCTTGATAATTTCGCGGCTTGGAAAGTTGCGAGTAAATTAATGACCAAGAACCAAGAACCAAAAACAACAGAAGAAAAAGCAAATTTGTAAATGAGTTGGTAAAAATGCACCTACTGTATTATCTCCATCAGAGCTTGCTTTAGCGGCAGTGGATTCAAAAGCTAGAACAGCATTAACAGGCGTTGCTGTCGCAAAAACGATGAACGCTTGTGTATCAGAAGTGATAAAATAGAACAGTTTAAATAAGTTGTAATTAGTTGCTCTGAAGCAGCTGATCTTTGTGAGTAATATCATGTTTGTTGCTGGTGTAGATGAAGCAGGGCGTGGGCCTTTGGTAGGTTCAGTTGTTGCTGCTGCGGTAATTTTAGATCCCAATAATCCGATTGAGGGTTTAAATGATTCTAAAAAATTAACTGAAAAGAAACGTGAAAAACTTTTCTTAGAAATTCAAGAGAAAGCCTTAGCTTGGTCAATTGCAGAAGCTTCTCACGCAGAAATTGACGAAATTAATATTTTACAGGCAACTTTTTTAGCCATGCGTCGTGCTGTAGATGCTTTAAACATTCAGCCTGAAAAAGTGATTGTTGATGGCAACCAAATTCCGAAAGGAATTGAAATATCGTGTGAAGCGATTGTTGGTGGGGATGCAAGCCATGCTGAGATTAGTGCAGCAAGTATCTTGGCTAAAGTAACACGTGACCGTCAAATGCATGAACTAGATCAGCAATACCCTAATTATGGTTTTGCAAAACATAAAGGCTATCCAACTAAAGCACATTTTGAAGCAATTGCAGCGTATGGCGTGATTGATCAACATCGTCGTAGTTATGCGCCAGTAAAAAAAGCGCTGGGTTTATAAATATATAATTGAGTCTCCATAAACAATTAAAGCGACTAAAGATTAGTCGCTTTAATTGTTAGAGAAGAATTCTGTACATTAACGATTGAAGTTATTATTTCGAGTGAAATCGTTATTATCTTCTTCAAAAGAAAGTTGATAATCTTGATCAAGATGTTGTAAATGCTCATGCATAGCACGTTCATGTTGGATACGTTGGTAAATTTCCTCACGATGCACGGAAACTTCTTTTGGAGCATTTACACCAATACGCACCTGATTACCTTTTACGCCAAGCACAGTAACACTGACTTGATCCCCAATCATTAATGTTTCTCCGACACGACGGGTCAGAATCAGCATGTTTATCTCCTTGCTAAACGCTTAAACTTGCGACAGGGAATTCATTGTTTGAAAGCACAGCCTTAATATACAGAAAATTCTAACAGAAATATGTAAAAAACAGCTTTTTTTCGTAAGTTCTGCCAAGTTCTTCTGAAAAACCTCACAACTTAATATAACAGAGCCACTGTAATAAAAACTATAGTGGCTCTGTATTTTTTACTATTTACTTGAAAGTAAATATGCTTATTGTGCTATGAATTAAGCACGTGCGCTGCTTTCGCCATGTTCACGGTCTAAACCAAAAGCGGTATGTAGGCAACGTACAGCAAGCTCTAGGTAGTTTTCTTCAATGATGACAGAAATCTTAATTTCTGAAGTAGAAATCATGAGGATATTAATGCTTTCATCTGCAAGAGCTGTAAACATTTTGCTTGCTACACCAGCATGTGAGCGCATACCTACACCAACAATAGACACTTTTACGATGTCATCGCGAGTGACAACTTCACAGCCTTCTATGCTGCTTGCTGTTTGATCCAAGATTGCTTTAGCTTTAGCAAGATCATTGCGATTTACAGTAAAGGTAAAATCAGTAGTACCATCTTCTTCAACATTTTGGATAATCATATCCACTTCAATGTTAGCATCACTAATCGGTGATAAGATTTTAGAGGCAATACCCGGTTCATCTGGAACACCCAAAATCGTTAATTTTGCTTCGTCACGGTTAAATGCAATGCCTGCAATAATTGGTTGTTCCATGTCGTCTTCTGCCTCAGTCGTGATTAGTGTGCCTACGTTTTGTTTGAAATCTTCATCAAATGCGCCGTCATTGTCATTATCAAAGCTTGATAATACACGTAATGGAACCTGATATTTGCCTGCGAATTCAACCGAACGAATTTGTAAAACTTTTGAACCTAAAGATGCCATTTCAAGCATTTCTTCAAAAGAGATACGGTCAACTTTTTTCGCTTTAGGTGCTACACGAGGATCAGTGGTATAAACACCATCCACATCTGTATAAATTTGGCATTCATCTGCTTTTAAAGCGGCTGCAAGTGCTACACCAGAGGTATCTGAACCGCCACGACCTAATGTTGTAATATTTCCTTCAGCATCAAAGCCTTGGAAACCAGCGACAACAATCACACGACCAGCGTCTAAATCAGCTGTCATGACATCGGTATCAATAGATTCGATACGCGCTTTGGTAAACGCGCTGTCAGTTTTAATACCAACTTGACGTCCAGTGTATGATTTAGCTTCTACACCAATTGAATTCAGTGCCATAGCTAACATGGAAATCGTTACTTGTTCACCCGTAGACACCATTTGATCAAGTTCACGTGGGTTAGGGGTGCTAGTAATGGCTTTAGCAAGCGCAAGTAAGCGGTTGGTTTCACCACTCATTGCCGATACAACCACGACCACTTTGTGACCATGATCATGCCAACGCTTGACACGATGAGCAACATTTAAAATGCGCTCAGGAGTACCCATAGAGGTACCGCCATATTTTTGAACGATTAATGCCATAGTTGTTCCATATAAGCCATGACCCTGAGAGGCATCAGGGTCAGTTACACAAAAGTGAAGTTGTTATTATTGCTCAAGCCAAGCAGGCAATGCTGCAATCACTTGATCAAACTTCTCGTTAAGTGGCGCGCCACCTTGTGCTAAGTCAGGTTTACCACCACCTTTGCCACCAAGCTCTTGAGCTAAATGTTTGATGATGTCACCTGCTTTTAGAGTTGCAGCGTATTGTTTAGCGACGGATGCGATTAAACTCACTTTATCACCTTCAACACCAGCTAAAATAATGACTGCATCTTCCAATTTTGATTTTACGCTGTCATGTAGATTGCGTAATGATTTGGCATCTAAACCTTTTACTGATGTGATAAGCGTTTGACGACCCGCAATTTCTTTCACTTGATCTAATAAATCAGCTGCTTGGAAGCTGGCTAATTTTTGATTTAATTGTTCAATTTGCTTTTGTAGACTTGATGCTGTTTCAACAATCGCTTCAACTTTTTCTACAGTTTGGTCTTTTTGCGCTTTCAATAAACTGTTAATGATTTGGATATCTGTTTCTGCTTTTTGAACTGTTTCAAGTGCTTTCGTACCCGTCACGGCTTCAATACGGCGAACGCCCGCAGCGACACCACCTTCAGAAGTGATTTTGAACAGGCCAATATCACCTGTGCGCTTAACGTGAATACCGCCACACAGTTCGATCGAGAAGTTTTTGTCTTCAATCACTGAACCCATAGACAGTACGCGAACTTCTTCGCCATACTTTTCACCGAACAGCATCATCGCGCCTTTCGTTTTAGCTGATTCAATATCGAGCAGTTCAGTTGTTACAGGAGTGTTGGCAATCACTTCGGCATTGACTAAACGTTCAATCTGTTGCAATTGTTCAAATGAAACAGGTTGGTCATTGGCAAAGTCAAAACGTAAAATATCGCTTGCAACCAAAGAACCTTTTTGTTGTACATGCTCACCAAGAATTTGACGTAACGCAGCATGTAGAAGGTGAGTCGCAGAGTGATTGCGCGCTGTTGCAGCACGAATATCCGCTTTAACGGTTGCTTCAACGTTTTGAGTTGCTTTGAGGCTACCCATGGTCACGAGACCTTGGTGTACAAAAGCACCACCAGATTTTTTGGTATCTTGAACTTCGAAAATACCTGTATCATTTTTGAAGATACCTGTGTCACCAATTTGACCACCGCTTTCAGCATAGAAAGGAGTTTGGTTCAAAACGATAAGGGCTTCATCACCTTCATTGATCTCATCAACTTGAACCCCATCTTTATAGATCGCAACAATTTGACCTTGACCTTGAGTTGCATCATAACCATCAAATTGAGTTTCGCCTTCAACTTTAACAATGCTGTTATAGTCAACTGCGAATTTACCTGCATCACGCGCACGTTGGCGTTGTGCAGCCATTTCAACTTCAAAACCAGCTTCATCAATTGTCAGATCACGCTCACGTGCGATATCGGCAGTTAAGTCAGTCGGGAAACCGTAAGTATCATAAAGTTTGAATACAGTTTCGCCTGCAATCACATTGCCTTTCAGTTGAGCCAATTCACCTTCTAACAACTTCAAGCCTTGCTCAAGTGTTTTAGCAAATTGCTCTTCTTCTTTAAGCAATTGTGCTTCGATGCGTGCTTGTTGTGCAGCAAGCTCAGGGTAAGCTTCACCCATCACTTCAATTAAAGGTTGCAACATCTTGTAGAAGAAAGAACCTGTTGCACCTAACTTATTACCATGACGCACTGCACGGCGAATGATACGACGCAACACATAACCACGACCTTCATTTGAAGGATTAACACCGTCAGCAATCAAGAATGAGCATGAACGTGCATGATCTGCAATGACTTTCAATGATGCTGGATATTCAACTGGTTTATTTTGAGCTTTCGCTTCAGCTTCAATTGCAGTGGTATCTAAACCAATGATTTCAGCTGCTGCTTTTAATAAGTGCTGGAACAGGTCAATTTCGTAGTTTGAATTGACATGTTGCAGAACCGCAGAAATACGCTCCAAGCCCATACCTGTATCTACAGAAGGTGCTGGAAGAGGGTGCATGATACCATCCGCAGTACGGTTGAACTGCATGAATACATTGTTCCAAATTTCGATGAAACGGTCACCATCTTCCTCAGGTGAGCCAGGTAAGCCACCCCAGATATGATCGCCATGATCATAGAAGATTTCTGAACATGGACCACATGGACCTGTATCACCCATTGCCCAGAAGTTATCAGAAGCGTATAAACCGCCTTTATTGTCACCAATACGGATAATACGCTCAGCATCAATACCGATTTCTTTGTTCCAAATATCAAATGCTTCATCATCAGTGTGATAAACCGTGACATATAAACGATCTTTCGGTAAACCTAACCATTGTTCGCTGGTCAAAAATTCCCAAGCAAATTTCAGTGCATTTTGTTTGAAATAATCACCGAAAGAGAAGTTACCTAACATTTCAAAGAAAGTATGGTGACGTGCGGTATAACCTACGTTGTCGAGGTCATTGTGTTTACCGCCTGCACGCACACATTTTTGTGATGAAACAGCACGTACATAATCGCGCTTTTCTAAACCTAAGAAACAGTCTTTAAACTGGTTCATACCAGCATTGGTAAATAGCAAAGTTGGGTCGTTGGCAGGAACGAGAGAACTCGAAGCAACACGTGTATGCCCTTGCGATTCGAAGTAACGCAAAAATGCTTCACGGATTTCAGCGGATGTCATAAAACGAGTACTCACAACCAAGCGTCCATAATTTTAAAAAGTGCTAAATTATAACGGAAAATACCAGTCCAACCAACGATTTTACAAGCAATATCATATAAAACTGTGTTTAAGCTAAAAATCTATATTCAATAGCGCTGTTCATGTTTTACCATATAGCATAGAAAAGATGATGTTTTGATGAATAAGGGCTCTGCATGCAACGTATCGCTATTAATGGATTTGGTCGAATTGGTCGAAATGTATTACGTGCGTGGTTTGAGAGTCCAAAGCAATTTCAGTTTGATATCGTCGCAATCAACGACATTGCAGACGTACAAACTTTGGTACATTTGTTTAAATACGATACCACCCATGGACGTTTTGCAGGTCAAGTTGAAATTCAGATTGAAAATGAGCAGATATTTTTAAATATTCAGTCCAATCAACGACAGTTAAAATTACAAGTCTTTAAGCAAGCACAACCTGAATTGCTCTCTTGGGCAGATTTAAAAATAGATGTGGTATTGGAATGTACAGGTCTATTCCGTTCACGTGCTGATGCAACTCGCCATGTCGAAGCAGGGGCAAAGCGGGTCATTATTGGGGCTGCGCCTTTTGATTCGGTCGATGCTGCAATTGTCTATGGTGTCAATCACAATGATGTGAAAGCAACTGATCAAATTATTTCCAGTGTTTCATGTACCACACAGGCATTAGTACCATTAGTTAAAATTATTGATGATGCTTTTGGTATTGATACGGCATTAATGACAGAAATCCATGCGGTTACAGCAGATCAATCGGTATTAGATCACGCACACCGAGATTTACGTCGTGCGCGCGCTTCAGGACAAAATATTATTCCAACAACTTCGAGCGCATTAGGGGCATTAAAACAAGTGATGCCAAAAATGGAAGGCCGAATTGATGGTTATTCGATTCGTGTTCCAACCATTAATGTTGCAGCAATTGATTTAAGTTTTGTCTCGCATTCAGCCATTACGGTGCATAAAATTAATCAAGTATTGAGTAAAGCGGCACAACTTGATTATGCGCAGATTATGCAAGTGACAGATGAAGATTTGGTTTCAAGTGATTTTAATCATTCGCCCTATTCTTTAATCGTCGATTTAACTCAAACCATGGTGGTGGGTCATCAAGCCAAAGTGTTTGCGTGGTATGATAATGAATGGGGATATGCGAATCGTTTACTTGATTTGTGTGAATCTTTTTGTCGTTAAATAGATCATATATTAGAAATAAAATTTGAGGATAAAATTATGACATTGATGTTGATTTGGGGCTTCCTGATTGTTTTATTGGTGGCTGTTGTTTTTTTATTCTGGTTTCAGTTTAAGACGTCAACAGTAGTACCAAACCAAGATACACACGTTTTACAACTTGAGGGAAAAGTTGTACATCTAGAGTTGCATCTAAAAAAGAGTTTGGAAATTATGCAAGATTTAGCAAAGAAGATGCATGTACAACAAGAAGTTTTAGATAGAACTGTGGCAAATATCGCAGCATTGGAGAAACAAAATGCTGAGTTAGTGAATGTGTTGGAAATCGTGGTGAAGGGCGGTAATAATAAAGGTCTCTAATTTAGCAATACTCTTATGAAATTTTGAGTATAAAAAACCAAAATACAAAAGATTTAGTGGACTAAAACAATTGATTGTCATTCTATAGACAATATGTGATTTTTCCAAAAAATTATGTTCAGATTTATGAGCAAGTGTTCTTCTTTGCTTTATTTATACTGAGGTATATTGGAATTGGTCGTTCAAATATTGGCCGAATCTTATATAAAAACCTTAGGTTTGATATATTGATTGACTAATTTCAATCTATTGAATTAACTCGTTAATTGTAGTTTAAAGATTCAAGATAAAGAGAATTGAATCAATCACATTTCTTCAAATTCTCAGGTGCATCATATAAATCTTCGTGCTACACTACGCTGAATCGGGCATTCACCCGATTTTTTTATGTGGTTGCTTTTTGTGTGGATGCCTCCACATTGAACAGATTTTAGGTTTGAACATGACCATTTCAGAGACATGGTTGCTCCCTGATGGGGTAGCAGATGTATTGCCCGAACAAGCGCAAGTTGTTGAAGCTTTGCGTAGACAAGCATTAGATTTTCTTGCAGTTCGCGGTTATCAATTGGTATATACACCATTTATTGAATACATCGAATCGTTATCTTCACTTTCAGAATCAAATCAAGACTTAGATTTGGTTACATTTAAAGTTATTGATCAACTTTCAGGTCGTTTGCTTGGTGTCCGAGCGGATATGACACCGCAAGTTGCACGTATTGATGCGCATGTTCGACCAATTGAAGGTGTAGCTCGTTATTGCTATGCAGGTACAGTCCTTCATACAAAACCGCAAAACTTTAATGCAACACGCGCTCCACTCCAGTTGGGTGCGGAGCTATATGGTCATGACAGCATCGAAGCTGATGTCGAAATGATTGATGTTATGCTTGGTTTGTTGGAAAAAACAGATAGTTTACAAGGTGTTCACCTAGACTTAGGTCATGTTGGTTTATTCCGTAGTCTGGTTAAGCGCGCTGGTTTAAATAAAAATACTGAAAATCAGCTGTCTGATTTATATCAGCGTAAGGCTTTACCAGAATTAGAAGAATTTACTCAAGACTTGCCAATGGGTACTGATTTTTATGCTCTAGGTCGTTATGCGAGCGATCTAGAAGCTTTGCAAGCACATTTAAGTCCAGATGTTTTAAATGATGTTGATTTTAAAAATGCGTTTGATGCATTGAGAACAACTTTTGCAGAAATAAGATCTCGCTGGTCTAGTCTTGATATTGGTATAGATGTCATTGAACTGCGTAGTTACCACTATCATACGGGTTTGATGTATGCCATTTATGCGCCTAATCGCGCTGCGCCACTTGCTCAGGGTGGGCGTTATGATGGTATTGGTGAGCACTTTGGTCGTGCTCGTCCAGCAACAGGTTTTAGTTGTGATTTATATGCTTTAGGCGCTACACAATTTGCTGAAATTGAAACAGTTGTCGCTCCTAAAGGCAATCAACAAGATCTATTGAATGCAATTGCTGATGCACGTACTCAAGGTTTAAGTGTAGTGCAATTGTTAGGTAATGATGATTTAAGCTCTGTACCTTATGCGACGCATCAAATGGTGTTGCAAAATGGGCAATGGGTAATTGAAAAAATTTAATTGCTAAGTTTAAAAAGCTTAGCTTCCAATTTTAACAGCATGATGTAATGAGGCTATTATGGGCAAAAATGTTGTGGTACTGGGTACCCAATGGGGCGACGAGGGTAAAGGTAAGATCGTCGACCTGCTCACAGATCAGGCGGCTGCGGTCGTACGCTATCAAGGTGGACACAATGCAGGTCACACACTTGTCGTCGGTGGTAAGAAGACTGTATTACACCTCATTCCATCAGGTATTTTACGTGAAAACGTATTGTGCTTAATCGGGAATGGTGTTGTTCTTTCTCCTGAAGCATTAATCAAAGAAATGGCAATTCTGGAAGCGGAAGGCGTACCTGTTAAAGAGCGTTTACGTATTTCACCAAACTGTCCTTTAATTTTGCCAAACCATATTGCACTAGACCAAGCACGTGAGAAAAAACGTGGTAATGCCAAAATTGGTACAACAGGTCGTGGCATTGGTCCAGCTTATGAAGATAAAGTTGCACGTCGTGCTGTACGTGTAGCTGATTTAATTCGTGGTGGCGCATTACTTGAAGAAAAACTTAAGGAAATGCTAGAGCTGCATAACTTCCAACTTTCTCAATTCTACGGTGTTGATGAAGTGAAGTTTGAAGATGTACTTGAGCTTTGTAATCAATGGCGTGAAGTGCTTGCACCATTAGTGATTGACGTGACCAAAGTGTTACATGATTACCGTAAAGAAGGTAAGTCAATTATGTTTGAAGGTGCTCAAGGTTCGTTACTTGACATCGATCATGGTACTTATCCGTTTGTAACAAGTTCTAATACAACCGCTGGTGGCGTAAGTTCTGGTTCTGGTATGGGCCCATTACATTTAGATTATGTATTAGGTATTACTAAAGCATATACAACACGTGTTGGTGCTGGTCCATTCCCAACTGAGTTGCACTACGATGCTGCTACAGATACGGGTGATGCGATTGGTCGTCATTTAGGTACTGTGGGTCACGAATTTGGTGCATCTACTGGTCGTCAACGTCGTTGTGGCTGGTTCGATGCTGAAATCCTACGTCGTTCAGTTGAAGTAAACTCATTATCTGGCATTTGCTTGACTAAGCTTGATGTATTAGATGGTTTAGAAGAAATCAAAATCTGTGTAGGTTATGAAGATGTTGATTCAGGCTGTGCAGGTTCTTCTGATGCAATTTCATTTGAAAGCTTAAAACCAATCTATGAAACAATGCCAGGTTGGAGTGAATCAACTGTTGGTTTGACTCAAATTGATCAACTTCCTGCAAATGCATTGGCTTATGTGAAACGTCTTGAGCAGTTAATTGAATGCCCAATTGACATCGTTTCAACAGGTCCAGACCGTGCAGAAACAATCGTGTTACGTCATCCATTTTCAGCATAAGCTGATGTGAGGATTGAAAAGCTCCCGTATGGGAGCTTTTTTATTTTATAGATTTAGTTATTCAAACGGCCTAGCAAAAAATCAGCTTTTGATTTCAATCTTTATTATTTCACAGCTTAAAAAATCCTCGTTATATTAACGATACATTCAAACAAAGAGGGCTTTAATGATGACGAAAAAGAGAATCCGTTACAATGGATATGAATTAGCATGCCAATGTTAATTCAATCCAAGGTGATGAATGAGGTACAAACCAATTTTGATCGGGCGGGGAGCGAAATTGGTTTGAACATGTTTAATATAATAAGAACAAACCTTAAGCTTAAACATAAGACTGATAAAAGATTTAAGAGAACTGAAAGGTTCTCTTTTTTATTCAGTATTTTCCTCAACCTCTTTCACTGCATTATAAGCAGCAGTAGGTTCAATATTTAGTAGTTTTTTGCCAAAGCTTCTGAGCCACCAAACCAGTTGAGAAGTAAAAGGAACTGTTGCACTAACCTCAACAATATTTTCTTCTAACGGCGTAATCTTTTGGTCTTTACTTAACTGACTTTCATAAAAACTTTTTGCTGTATTTTCTGTCATCGTCAATTTGAGTTGAATCTGTTCAGTTGGTTTGTTGTAATCTACACGGAAACCAAGCGCACCAGATTCAATATAGTTATCAATATCAAAATTTACGGGATGTAAAGCACGGCTATCAAGTACAGTTGCTGCTTTAAAGCGGTGCAAGGCAAAAGTTTGTACTTCAGTTTTATCATTTCTGGTACAGATTAAATAAATTACTGCACCTTTTTGAACCAAAGCTAAAGGATTTAAAATATAGGACTTATCTTCGCCTGAATTGGTTCGTGCTTTATATACACATTCAATTTGTTTATCTTGTAGCAAGCCTTCATAAATTGCTTGTTGAGCTTGTTTATCAACCATCGGAGGGATTAATGGTTGCGAAGCAGGAACAATACGAACGCGATTGATCCATTGTCTGACATTGTTTTGTGTAGACAAACTACGTTTTGCCAGATCAAACCAAGGTGTCATTTCCTCAAGTAAACTTGGCGGAAGTAAGTGTCTTAAATGCTCTTCTACCATCATAAAAGTTACAGCTTGAGAGCTGGTCATATGTGGCAAGCTTTGGATTGGTGCATCTGAACGCCAACGCCAACCTTGCGGTACAGTCTTATTGCTTTCAATGGGAAAGCGTTGAGCAATCTGATTTAAATCCCGCTGAATGGTTCGCAGACTAATTTCGATTCCTTCACGTTGTAATGTTTCTTGTAATTCACGTGTCCCCATCCATTTCCCTGTAGAAAGACGAGACAATATCTGCCATTGGCGATAAAGGCTATTGGAAGTTTCTTTTTCTTGTACGGATGACATAAGCGTAATACGTAATTTAATGGTCTAAAGCAGACACAATAAAAAAACTAGCACTATTTAGCAAGCCCATGATCTTGAGATTACGTATTTACGACTGAAACAACTGTCGATTTATTGAATGATCTTAGGTCTGATGAAAAAATAATCGCTTTATTTAAATGGCATTGAAATTGCTTATTTAAGATATAAATAAATGATGAGACGAGGTTTCTATGTCAGAACAAGAACACAGCCTACATGTCAGTGCGGATTATTATACTCAAGAGCAAACGGCAGCGGTATCAGTCCATTCGTCTACATTTATCCCACAACTTAGTGTCAGTACAAACTTGTTTGAGCAGCTTAAATCTGAGTTTTTTAATGAGATGCTTGATGACAAAAGTTTTAATGCGGAAGCTTCGAAAAAAATTGAACAATGGTTGAGTATTCGTAGTCTCGATGAGTTACGAACACTTGGTAGTCAAGCGAAGCAACATTTCCTTTATCAGGGAATCACATTCAATGTTTACGGCGATCAAGAGGGTGCTGAGCGAACCATTCCTTATGATTTGATTCCAAGAGTGATTGAAAAGAAACAATGGGAAAAAATTTCATCAGGTTGCGCACAACGTGTGAAAGCACTCAATTCATTTTTAGATGATATTTATCATGGACAACATATTTTAAAAGAGGGGCTTATTCCTGCTGATCAAGTGATTGCGCATGAAGCATTTCAGCCACATATGTTAAATCATCATCTTAAAGGGAAGGTTTATTCACAAATTAGCGGTATTGATATTATTCGTGATGGTCAGGGTGATTTCTTCGTACTTGAAGATAACTTAAGAACACCGTCTGGCGTATCTTATATGATTGAGAGTCGTAAGATTAGTCAAAAACTAATGCCTGACTTATGTATCAGTAACAATTTGCAAGGTATAGAACAATATCCAACTTTATTAAGAGCAATTTTAGAAGAGAACGCTTATGTGGATAATCCACTTATTGTGGTATTAACACCGGGTCGTTTTAACAGTGCTTATTATGAGCATTCATTTTTAGCACGAGAAATGGATGTGCCATTAGTCACAAGTCGAGATTTATTTGTTGAAAATGATCGAGTGTTTGTTAAAACAATTCGTGGTCGTCAGCAAGTTGATGTGATCTATCGCCGTGTCGATGATGACTTTCTTGATCCGTTAACTTTTAGACCTGATAGTACATTAGGCGTCGCAGGCTTGATGTCGGCTTATTTGCAAAAAAATGTTGTGATTGCAAATGCACCGGGTACAGGTGTTGCTGACGATAAATCAATTTATCCTTATGTTGATAAAATGATTAAGTTTTATTTGGGTGAAACAGCAATTTTAAATAATGTTCCGACATATCAATGTCGTGACCAAGAACAATTGGATTATGTCCTTCATAATTTAGAAAAATTGGTCGTGAAAGAGGCTCAAGGTTCGGGTGGTTATGGCATGTTGATTGGGCCGCAAGCAGATCAGCAACAAATTGAACTATTTAGACAAAAAATTATTGAAACACCACACTTATATATTGCGCAACCCACTTTAGCGCTTTCGGTTGCACCAACATTAACGTCTGAAGGGGTTGCTGAGCGACATATTGATTTACGTCCATTCGTTTTGAGTTCTCCTTACCGTACTGAGATTGTGCCGGGTGGTCTGACTCGTGTGGCGATGCAAGCGGGTTCTTTAGTGGTTAATTCTTCTCAAGGCGGTGGTATCAAAGATACATGGGTTGTAGAAACATTACATTCTTGAACGTTTTCCTTAAGAGTTTTAGTCCAAAGTATCTGGCCTAATGCCGTACTTTGGGAAATTTGATCATATATAAGGGAGGACATTTATGGTTTTACTTAATTCAAGCGCTCATCATATTTATTGGTTAGGTCGTTATTTATTTAGAATTGGTCATGTTGCTAGCCATTTGCCATTTTGTGATGACGAACAAGCAGCAGATTTTGCTCAAGCGCTTTGTTTACATATTGATGATGCGGATAATCTGAATAATTTTATGCTAGATCATCAACAACCCTATTCTTTATTGAGCCAGCTTGAGATTGCTCGAGATAATATTCAAGAATTACGTGGTTTACTGACAGCTCATACTTATGCTGAGCTGAATCATATAATTAAAAATGCAGTGTCTGATGGTGAGGAGATTCAAGCCGTCGTAGGGAAGTGTTGTGCTCTCTTAAAAACAGAACAAAACGATGTTTTCTTATTCTTTCATGTTGGACAATGTATTGAAAAAATTGATACGCATTTCCGTTTTCAACATAATATTCAAGATGTTATAGCTTCGATTGATCCGATTATTGAACAGTTATTTGAACTAGGTTGGGATGACTTGCAGCCAAATTGGCAGATTCTAAAAGAGCAACCTTATTTAAATCAGTTTTATGCTTTCACCTATAAGCTAGAAAGTCAATTTGAGGCATTCTCATGAAACTCATGGTGAATCATCAAACGCACTATCGTTATACGCAAGTTGCTCGAAATAGTGTGCAATCGATTAAAATGATGCCGCAGAGTTCTATGCACCAAAGCATAGAAAACTGGCATATTAGTGTGCCTGGACAATATTCATGTCAAAGAGACGCATTTAATAATTTATGGATTACTGCAACTCAGCGACATGAATATCGTTATTTGACCATTATGGCGCAAGGTGTCGTTGATTTATATGCAACAGAACTCGGCTATGTAGAAACGGATGTTTCTCCAATGCTTTTTTTGCAGCGTACCATGATGACGTGTTGCGATCTAAGTATGCTTGATTTTGCTCAGGCAGTGGTCAAAGTAAAAGATCGTAAGCATTTAATACTTTTATCTGAGAAAATTTTACAACAAGTTCAGTACCAGCCTGAGACCACCTCAGTGACGACTTCTGCAATTGATGCATTTCATGCAAGACAGGGTGTATGTCAAGATCATGCACATATTTTAATTGCGATGTGTCGTGGATTACATTTACCAGCTCGTTATGTATCTGGCTATATCTATGATGAAAATCAACCGCACCTAGCCAGTCATGCATGGGCTGAGGTTTTTGTAGAAAATGAGTGGTATTGTTTCGATGTAAGTAACCAGATATTTACCCCCCAAAATCATATTTATGTCGCAGTTGGTCGTGATTATCTAGATGTTGCACCAATTCGAGGTATCCGTGAGCAAGGTGGGGTGGAAAGTATGATATCTACGGTTCAAGTTTTGGCTTGTTGAAGGTAAGAGAAGAAGAGATGACCTATTGTTGTGCATTAAGATTAGAGCAAGGTTTGGTATTGATTAGTGATACTCGAACTAATGCAGGGGTCGATCATATTTCTGTATTTCGTAAATTACATACTTTTGGTGTTGAAGGTGAGCGTTTTATTGCATTGCAAACAGCAGGTAATTTAGCAACAACTCAAGCTGTCATTGGTCATTTACAAAATGCTTTAGCATTGCATCAAGAGCCAAATTTATATAGCGCAAATACCATGTTTGAAGTTGCTGAATTAATTGGAAAGACTTTGCGTAAGGTGCTGGAGGATGTTACGACTGATACTCAGGAACAGATGAATTATTCCTGTAGTATTTTGGTCGGTGGACAGATACAAGGTGAGGAGATGCAACTTTATAATGTCTATCCTCAAGGCAATTTTATTTGTGCCACTACTGATACACCATATTTTCAGATTGGTGAAAGTAAATATGGAAAGCCAATTTTAGATCGTGCACTGCACTATACGATGCCATTGGATGATGCGTTACGTTGCAGTTTGATCTCTTTTGACTCAACATTAAGGTCTAATGTTTCTGTTGGATTACCTTTAGACGCGTTGGTTTATCATAAAGATAGTTTTAAAATCCCTGAAGGAAAACGCATCCGAGAAGATGATCCTTATTTTACTCAAATTAGTAAGCAATGGTCTGAAACCTTACGCCGTGGACTTCAAGAGTTGCCAAAACCTACGACTGATTATGGTTTGTAATCATCTAAGAAAAATCCAAGCAAAGGCTTGGATTTTTTATCTGTTTTAAATCACTTTTCGAATGGGTCTATTACTTAACCGACATAATAATTCGTAACCAATGGTGCCGTTTGCCGCAGCGACATCATCGACGAGTCGATGTTTGCCCCATAGTTCTACTGTAGTACCTAATTCAGCTTTAACCTGAGTAACGTCAATCGCAATCATGTCCATGCTGACACGACCAATAACAGGAACAAGTTGTTGATCAATCGCAACGAAATTTGGTTTTAAATAAGCACGTGGGTAACCATCACCATATCCAATGGAAACAATGGCAATATTTGATGGGCATGAAGCCGTAAAGCTAGAACCATATCCTACAAATTCACCTTGTTGAATTTGATTGAGCGCAATGATTTCTGCACTAAAGGTCATTACAGGCTTTAAATCAAGTTCATATATATTTTTGTCAGCAAATGGACTTGCGCCATAAAGCATGATACCTGGGCGAACGAAATCGAAATGCAATTCAGGATATTTATAGATCGCAGCAGAGTTACAACACGATGCTAAGATAGGGACACATGCTTCTTTGACATGGAGAAATTGCTGCTTTTGTTGTTCATTTAAAGGGTGATCTGCATCTGCATTGGCAAAATGCATGGTGAGGACACAGCTAAAGCCTTCCGATTTTAAACGTTGGATGACATCGATAATTTCAGTCACTTTAAAGCCTAAACGGTTCATTCCGCTATTTAGCTTGACCCAAACTTTTAAGCCCAAAGCATTATAAGCTTGCTTATGCTGAATCAACCATTCAACTTGCTGACTTTTATGAATCAGGCATTCGAGTTTGTGCTCAATTACTTGTTGCATTTCATCTTCTGAAAATACACCCTCAATCAAGGTGATTGGCTGAGTATATCCGAGTTGCCTGATCTCTAAAGCTTCTTCTAAACAGGCAACACCAAAGGCATCTGTTGCATCCAAGGCGGCTAAACAGTCTTTAACTCCATGTCCATAGGCATTGGCTTTGACCATGCTGACAATTTTTGAATGTGGAGCAAGTTGTTTAACACGATTTAAATTATATTGTAGTGCATCACTATCAATATAAACTGTTGCTTGGCGCACCCTGATTTCTCCTTTGGGTCGACATGGAAAGTATTTAAGGCAGATCAATAACTGAGGGACTATTCCTCGTCATCGTATTGAGCATAGAACTCAGGTGAAAGGTTACTAAAGCGAGTGTATTGACCTTCAAAGGCAAGACGCACTGAACCAATTGGACCATTACGTTGTTTACCGATAATAATTTCGGCTGTACCAGCTTCTTTAGACTCTTTGTTATAGACTTCATCACGATAGATAAACATGATCAAGTCGGCATCTTGCTCGATTGCGCCTGATTCACGTAAATCTGACATTACAGGCCGTTTATTTGGTCTGTTCTCCAAACTACGGTTCAACTGAGACAGTGCAATGACAGGGCATTGCATTTCTTTGGCCAATGCTTTTAAGCTTCGAGAAATTTCGGAAATCTCACCCACACGGTTATCGCCCATGCCCGGCACTTTCATCAACTGTAAGTAGTCGACCATGATACAGCCGATTTTTCCATCATGCATTTTGGCAATACGTCGCGCACGCGCACGAAGTTCGGTTGGCGGCAGAGCAGAGGAATCATCGATATAGAGGTGCATTTCTTGTAATTGAAGAATAGTTCCTGTGACTTTGGTCCATTCGTCTGCATCAAGATTACCTGAACGTAGATGCCCCTGATGGACTTTACCCATTGCTGAGATCAAACGCATAGCAATCGAATCTGCTGGCATCTCCATTGAGAATACGAGAGCAGGTAAGCGGTTGTATTGCAGTACACTTTCAACTAAGTTCATGGCAAAGGTAGTTTTACCCATCGAAGGACGGGCTGCAACAATAATCAAATCCCCAGCTTGCATACCTGAGGTTTTATTATCTAACTCTAAGAAACCTGTGGTTAAACCTGTAATATTGCCATCTAATTTGGAAAGTTCATCGAGTTTAGAAATCACATCAGCAGTGACAGAGCTAATCGATTTTGGCCCTGAATCTTTCTTGTTGTTGTTATGCTGTTCGGCCAAAGAAAAAATACTGGTTTCCGCTAAATCTAGGATTTCACTGACAGGGCGACCTTTGGTGTCATAAGCATTTTGCAAAATATCACTACTGACTTTAATCATTGCGCGTAGTGTTGAAAATTCTTTAATTTTATTGGCGTAGATTTCAAGATTGTAAAAGCTTGAAGGTGAATCAGCCATCAATTGCATTAAATATTCTTCACCACCAATTGCATCAAGCAGGTTTTGTTTGAGTAACCAATCATTGACCAATACAGCATCATAAGGCGAGTTTTCTTGTGCTAGTTTTTCGATGGCACGATAAATATATTTATGACGTGTCGCATAAAAATCATTTTCTTTAAGCAAATCGCTGACTTGTTCAAATGATTCGGCAACTGTCATTAATGCCGCGAGCACAGCTTGTTCAATTGCGAGATTGTGCGGTGGTGTACGAAATTCTTTTAATTGACCTGAGTCACTCACTTTACTCTCTGTGTTTGGAGAATTTTTCGTAAAATTGGCATTCGCCTGTGACATAACAAGACCTAATAAAAAGATGAAACTGTAACGACTGACTATCTTAATCCAAATGGATGCAGACAGGAGAATTTAATTGGAAGAAAATTGTTTAATTGGTGGAAAAGTAGAGTGTACTAAAATATAAAATTTTAGACATAAAAAAAGAGCATGTAAAAACATGCTCTTTTCTTTGCAGAAATTACTCAGATACGATAGTAACGAGAACTTCAGCAACAACATCATGATGCAATTGGATTGCGATGTTGAATTCACCAGTGTGACGAAGCGCACCGTTTGGTAAACGAACTTCTGCACGGTCAACAACAAGACCAGCATTAGTTAAAGCATCAGCGATGTCACGAGTACCGATAGAACCGAAAAGTTTACCTTCGTCACCAGCTTTCGCAGTGATTACAATGTTAACTTCGTTCAATTGTTCAGCACGTGCATTCGCAGCAGCTAATACTTCGGCTTCTTGTCTTTCAAGTTCAGCACGACGTGCTTCAAAAGCAGAAGTATTTGCTTCAGTAGCAGCAACTGCTTTACCTTGAGGAATCAAGAAGTTACGACCGTAACCAGCTTTAACTGATACTTTGTCGCCTAATTTACCAAGATTCTTAATGCGTTGTAATAAGATAACGTCCACAGCTCACCTCACTTACTTATGGTTGTCAGTGTACGGAATCAAAGACAAATAGCGAGCTTGTTTAATAGCTAACGCTAATTGACGTTGATAACGAGCTTTAGTACCTGTAATACGGCTAGGAACAATCTTGCCGTTTTCAGTGATGTACTGTTTTAAAGTGTCGATATCTTTGTAGTCGATGTACGCAACATTCTCAGCTGTAAAGCGGCAGAACTTGCGACGACGGTAAAAACGTGCCATTGAGGTTCTCCTTATTCAGCTTCTTGAATTGCTTGTTGTGCTTCTTCACGTTGAGCTTTACGCGCACGTTTTTCTTCAGCACTCTTAGCAAGTAAAGATTCTTCAGTAATTGCGTTTTCACGACGGATAATGATGTTACGAATGATTGCATCGTTATAACGGAACAATTCTTCTAATTCATCAAGAGTCGTTTGACCACATTCAACATTCATAAGAATGTAGTGTGCTTTGTGAATCTTGTTGATTGGGTAAGCCAATTGGCGACGGCCCCAATCTTCTAAACGGTGAATTTGACCTTCAGCTTCTTTGATCTGAGAGATATAGCGTTCAACCATACCTACAACTTGATCGCTTTGGTCTGGGTGTACCAGTAGTACGATTTCGTAGTGACGCATTGTCAGCTCCTTACGGTTTAAGCAGCCCCTAACTAAAAAGTTAGAAGCAAGGAGTCATAACTAAAAAGTTATGTCGCAAATTGCGAAGCTGGGATTTTAGACACATTTCATTTAAATCGCAAGTAAATTCATGTTTTAGATCGAAGTAAAAAGATGACATAGCCTTTAAAATGAGGGTCATTAAGATTGTTTGAGTTATTTTGACGTAACCCATTTTGTACAAAACCGATTTTGTAAGGCAGTTGCATTGCAGAGATACGTTTTAAATATTGTGGGTAATTGGGAATGGTGGTTGTACCTTGATAGGTTTGGATCACCAGTTCACTGATATTATTTTTCAAAATAGTTAAAGTTTTCTGATCCTTAAAATTTGTCCAGTCAAGTAATCCTGTAATGCTAAGTTGATAGGAGGGAGGGAGTCTTTTTCTGAAACTTTCTAGAAAAAGGGCATATTCTTTTAAATCATGGGTTTGACTGTCGAAATCAATTTGAATTCCCTGAACTTGATTCCCTTGATTTCTCCAATGTTCTAAACGTTTGAAAACAGTTTGATAGTTTTGTTCGTTCCAAACCAGATGATGTGTTCGAAAAACTAACCAAATTTTCTGACGTGGTAATTTGAGGATAGAAACACCTTGTGGGATCAATATAGAACTATGCTTTTGTTTTGAATATCGAATTTCTCCTTGCAAAATATACAGTTCTTTTGCCTTACTTAAGTAAGGCGCAGATTGAATGTTTCCCCAAATCCAAAATGAATCGAAATGATTGGCATCAATTGTTGAGGTTGCGGATTGTGCAGGTTGGCAAGCAAATAAGTTAAAAATAAAAAAAGTGAAAATGATTACTTTCAGCCACTTCAACATCGTCAATTACCAATAATATTTCAGTGATTTTGCCCAATTGGTATTTGGATAATCTGTTTTGATTTGATCAAACCATTGTTTGCGGACAGATTTGTTTACTTCATTACCACCACAATCATTAATACCACTTGGCGCATAACATTGTATTGCGCGATAAAGGGCGTAAGCTTGTAAATCACTTTTGCTTGATGATTTGATGAGATCTTGATAAATCTGACCACGAGCAAAAATTTTGCCTGAAAAATTTGATGTTTGTTTTTCATTATAAGAAAGTTGCTGCAACGAATATCCTTGTTCACTACGGAAATATTCTCCTAAGCAAACATTTAATAATTGATCTTTAGGTGTTTGAGCCAATTGATTAACTAAAGTCTCTAAATTTGAGCATTTTAGTTGCGGTGTAATATTCGCTCCATTCCAAATGAAATTAGAAAAATCTGGTTTGTTTTTTAATTGTTCATTATCACTGTTATAACCTTTGTATTGCATGGAATTTTTGGGCATAAAAGCATAGCTTTGTTTAAACAATTCGAATTGTTGGTGTACTAAGCTTTTACTCAGAAGGGTGTAGATCGCAGCTTGTTTTTGATCTATGTTACTTTGATCAGATTGAATTAATTTTTGCAAACTGTTTGTATCTGCGATTTGGGTAATAAAATTTCTCTGTAGGTTCGGCTGAGTAATTTGAGCTTTTTTTCCTATAAATGCTGAATAGTCCTGTTTTATTGCCAAATGATTGGATAATGCTGTTTCAAATAAACCACGTTGATAGCTGTCTTTGGCCTGTGCAAGTTGCTGACGCCAATATTCTTCAGCATTTTGAGGTTGTCCAATTTTTTCTAAAATTTGTCCTCTCAAAAAAGTTTGGCTTAACTGCAAATAACTACTATTTTTAGCATTTGCTTTAGCTAAGTAATTTTGAGCTTCTTGAGCTTTATTTTGAACAAAAAATAAGTGAACAGCTTGTAAATATTGAAATAGTTCAGGTTGGGTTTTGAAAAAATCTTTTTGTGCATTCAGTTGTGCCCAAGAAATCGGACGATAATTCTCTGAACTCGATTCACGCATATGCATCAAATCATATACTGCCAAAAAGAAAGGGTCTTTTAGATTGTTAACATTAAAAGCTGAGCTATCGAACACTCGGCGATCAATTTCGGCGGGAAGTTCACTCATTTCCAAATTATAAAATTTTGATGTTGGGTTTTTGAGTTGCCAGACAATTTCATTAACCAATAAATCTTGGCGTTTTGAAAGCCAAAAACCACGACGCATAAAACCACGCGCACTCGCGATATATTGTCCATTTGGATAGGTTTTGAGGTAAGTGGTGATATTATCCAAAAATTGTTTGAGTAAATTTTGGTTAATATTGTCTAAATAAACATCACCATATTTGTCTACACCAGTTGCATAGGCTGAATTGAGTGATGTCCGAATTAACATATATTGTGATGTTTCTTTTAACCACGTATCTTCAATGGTGGTTAAGACGGTATAAATTTTAGTCGCTGCTGAATAATTGCTATTATAAAACAGAATACTCGCATTTAAATAAGAAGCATATTGACGTGTTGTGATTGACCAATTGGGATTAATCGCAATCAATTCAATTTTGTCACCACACTGATTCATTTTCTTGCGTTCAGAAATCAAAATTTGCTTTTCTAGATTTGGAATTACTTTATTATTTTGCACTTGTGTATTAAAAGCTTGATTACCTGAATCAAAGCTCGTGCAACGTTCGTCAAAAACGGTGTCATTTCTTTCTAATAGTTTTCTTTGATTTGGCATTTTATTCTGAGTCAGAGATGACAGATTCGCTGCATCAAAAGGTACCGTTCCATATACCGCATCCCATAAATTGGCATCAGCTGTCATTGGCTTAATTGTTGCAAGCCCTAAGTCGCTGAGTAGTAACGTCATATTTGTTTGACTATCATTTGCTGGATATAACACAGGAAGATTGCTGCAACCATTTAAATTTTTGTCATTTATGGCAAGGTTTGGCTCGCAAAATTGCTCTACACCAGCATAGGTGATTGGGCTATAGTAAATTGCCAGTGAAAGCGAAGAATAGACAATTGATTTGAATATAAATTTGTTTTGTAGTTTCATTTAGGCAATAAAGGGTGAAATGTTTTTATTGCACGAAATGATAACAAGTGAAGCGGGGAATAAAAAGACAGAGATGTCTCTATCTTTTTAAAAAATAGGGAGGAAGGGTGCAGGGCTTTTAAATGTAAAGCTAAAGCTCAAACTAATCACAGTAATTAAGATTACTGAAAAAAGGAAAAAGCGTTTTGCCCAAAGCTGATCATCTTCAGCTTTAAATCCTAAAATACCAATGTAAAACCAGTAAATACAAAGTGCATTACAGATGACCAAGAAAATAAGATTGGTGTATCCATATACATATAAAGCATTCATCGCAACGGTAAATAAAACCACATAGATCAGCGATTCGATTTTAGTTCTATAAATAGAACGTGCAACAGGTAAAATAGGCACACCTGCGTTTTTGTAATCTTCAAAACGATAAATCGCAATTGCCCATGAATGCGGCATTTGCCATAAGGCATATGCAATAAAAATGAGAAGAGCAGCCATATCGAAATGATGACTTACAGCCGTATAACCAATAACAGGTGGACTCGCTCCAGAAATACTACCAATCACGGTTTGATGGATCGTGGTACGTTTCGTCCACAAACTATAAAAACCGACATAGACAACAAAACCAATGACTGCGAATAAAAATGCATAGGCATTCACATAGAACCAAAGCATACTAAAACCAATCGCACCTAATACAAATGCATAGCACATCGCAATCGTAGGGGAGATCGTTTTCTTAACAAGAGCACGGTTCATGGTGCGTTGCATTTTTTGATCGATGTCTTGATCAATTACATTATTCACTACACAACCAGAAGCAACAACAAAAGTTGTTCCAATTAATGTAAGTAGTAATAAGAGGATGTCTATAGAGCCTTGAGCGGCTAAAAAGAAGCCGCCCAAGGTGGTAATAAAATTACCGAAGAGAATTCCTGGTTTAGTCAGGAATAAGTACTTTTTCCACATAACAATCAGTTTAGATCATCATGTTGTAGTGTAGGTAATTCATAATCCACACAGAGCCGACTAGAAGTACAGCGATACATAAAATTGTGTAGATAAATGCAATAAGGTTCCAACGTTGTTCAGATGATGTATTCATGTGTAAGAAATACACAAGTTGTACAATTACCTGAGCAACAGCAGCGATTGCAATAACAGTAACTAAGATGCCACGGCTAAATCCGCCCGCCATCACCATCCCGAATGGGATGATGGTGAGGATAACAGATAGGATAAACCCAACAGTGTATTGCTTAAAGTTACCGTGCGACGCACCTGCAGCATTATGGTCATGACCACTCATTAGAGAACTCCCAGTAAGTAAACGACGCTGAATACACAGATCCAAACGATGTCAAGGAAGTGCCAGAACAAGCTTAAGCAAGCAAGACGACGTGTATTCGCTAATGTCAAACCATTCTTTTTGATTTGATACATCAATACCAACATCCACACTAAACCAGAGGTTACGTGAATACCGTGTGTACCAACCAAAGTAAAGAATGATGATAAGAATGCACTATGCGTTGGACCATGACCTTCATGTACAAGGTGATGGAACTCATTGATTTCCATACCGATGAAGGTTGCACCGAAAAGGAATGTGATAAATAACCAAGTAATCACTTGATTCACATTCTTTTTATAAGATGCAAGCACTGCAAAGCCAAACGTTACAGAAGAGATCAAAAGGGCAAAGGTTTCACCTAATACATAACCCAATGATTCACTGAATAAGTCTTTTGCACTTGGAGTACCTGGTGGAATATGACTGCTTAATACAGCGAACGCAATGAAGAGTGATCCGAAAAGAATCAAGTCACTCATCAAATAAGTCCAGAAACCAAAGACCGTTAAGTCTGTATCATCATGTTCGTGATGACCGTCATGACCATGGTTGTCGTGATGAAGTACTTCAGCCATTTCCTTAGTCCTTCTTCAAGTGTTTTTCAAGTAAAGCATAGCGTTCGTTTTCAATACGCTCAACTTCAGCAGCAGGAACATAATAATCAACATTCTTCGTGAATGAGCTTACGATCAAGCTAACAACTGCAGCAACGAATGAAACAACGACTAGCCACCAAATATGCCAAATGAGTGCAAAGCCCAATACAGTAATGAACATTGCAATGACAAAACCAGCAGCACGATCAGTCGGCATGTGGATGTCTTCATATTTAGTATCACGTGCGTATGCTACACCATTTTCTTTGTCAGTCCAGAAACGGTCAATACCGCTAGCATCTGGTACATGTGCAAAGTTATAGAATGGAGCAGGAGATGACGTTGCCCATTCAATGGTACGGCTATCCCATGGATCACCTGTGTAATCCATGTTGTCTTTACGTTGTAAGAAACCAACGATGATTTGCATTAAGAAACATGCAATACCGATTGCAACAAGAACAGCACCAAACAATGCGATTGCTAAGTATGGGTCCCATTCTGGGTTGTCATATGTATTCAAACGACGAGTCATACCCATGAAACCAAGGATATAAAGCGGCATGAATGCAAAATAGAAACCGAAGAACCAGAACCAGAACGCAGCTTTACCCCATGCTTCGTTGAGCTTCCAACCAAACATTTTCGGCCAATAGAAGATGATGCCGGCAAACATACCAAACACCACACCACCGATAATTACGTTATGGAAGTGAGCGATCAAGAAGAGTGAGTTGTGTACGAGGAAGTCCGCAGGTGGAACCGCCATTAATACACCAGTTAAACCACCGATACCAAATGTGATTAGGAAGCCAAGCGTCCATAACATTGGAGTAGTAAAGGTGATGCGACCTTTATACATTGTGAATAACCAAGAGAAGATTTTCACACCTGTAGGAATCGCAATAACCATGGTCATGATACCGAAGAACGCGTTAACGTTCGCACCAGCACCCATGGTGAAGAAGTGGTGAAGCCATACAACGAACGCAAGTACAGTAATCGCAATCGTTGCATACACCATAGACTTGTAACCGAACAACGCTTTACGAGAGAAGGTTGCAACGATTTCTGAGTATAGACCAAATGCTGGTAATACTAAGATATATACTTCAGGGTGACCCCATGTCCAAATCAAGTTCACATAAAGCATTGGACTACCGCCAAGCTCATTGGTGAAGAAGTGGAAGCCGAAGTAACGGTCTAGCGTCAACATTGCAAGCGTACCTGTTAATACAGGGAATGATGCAATGATTAATACAGCCGTACAAAGTGAAGTCCACGTAAAGATTGGCATATCCATCAATTTCATGCCAGGCGCACGCATTTTAATGATGGTAACAAAGAAGTTAACACCAGATAAAAGTGTACCAAGACCAGAAACCTGAAGAGCCCAGATGTAGTAGTCAACACCAACACCAGGAGAATATTGAATGCCAGATAGAGGAGGGTAAGCCATCCAACCAGTCGCAGCAAATTCACCCAATACTAATGAAACCATCATCAAACCAGCAGCACCAGCGAATAACCAGAAGCTTAAAGAGTTTAATAATGGGAAAGCAACGTCACGTGCACCAATCTGTAAAGGTACAGAGATGTTCATCATACCAACAACAAGACCCATTGCTACGAAGAAGATCATGATTACGCCGTGTGCCGTAAAGATCTGATCGTAATGGTCAGGATGTAGGTAACCTTCACCGCCGCCTTTCGCGAGGAAAAGTTGTAAACGCATCATGATCGCATCGGCGAAACCACGCAAAAGCATGACCACAGATACGATGATATACATGATACCGATTTTCTTATGGTCTACTGATGTAAACCATTCATTCCATAAGTATCCCCATTTTTTGAAATAGGTAATACCGCCAAGAACTGCAATTCCACCAAGTGCCATAAGGACCATGGTGACAAGTACAATTGGCTCTGTTGGGATAGAGTCCCAACCCAGTTTACCAAAAATCATATCCATGTCTTATTCCCCTTGAGCAGCGTGTTCAGCTGCAGCATGAGTTTCTGCTGTTGCATGTCCAGCAGAGTGGTCAGCACCGTGATAGTTACTCATATAGCGGTTGATGATTGTTTCAAACAACTTAGGCTCAACAGAAGAGTAATAAGTCACAGGGTGTGGCTTAGTCGGGAACGGTTTCATTGCTTCAGCTTTAGCAACTGCTTCTTCATCACCAGCAGCTTTAGCACGATTCACTAAATGCTCGATCTGATGCTTAGAACGATCACCATCTTTAAGCGTTGCTAACTCAGCTTGGTCAAGTGTACCTTTTTGAATTGCTTCAGCATTGATACTTGTACCATTACCAGCTTTAATAGCTTCTACCCATTTTGCAAATTCAGCTTCAGTTACGCTGTGTGCTTTAAAGCGCATTTGAGAGAAACCGTAACCTGAATAGTTTGCTGAGAAACCACGGAAAACGCCTGGTTCATCTGCTAACAAGTGAAGGTGAGTTTGCATACCCGCCATTGCATAGATCTGACCACCTAACTGTGGGATGAAGAACGAGTTCATCGTAAAGTTAGACGTAATCTTAAAGCTTACAGGCGTTTTTTCTGGGAAGCGTACTTCGTTTACCGTTGCAATATTTTGCTCAGGATAGATAAAAATCCATTTAAACTGTTCAGCGACAGCTTGAATAGTTAATGGTGCTTTATCTGATTCTAACGGACGGTAAGGGTCGTACTTGTGGGAACCCCACCAAGTTAACCAAGCTAAAATACCAATAATAATGACAGGAACACCCCAAACAACGATCTCAATTGTCGTAGAGTGTGCCCAAGTAGGTTTATAGTCTGCATCTTTATTCGATGCGCGATATTGCCAACCAAACCATAATGCCATTACGATTGATGGAATTACCACCAATAGCATTAGATAGATCGCAGTCATCATCAGGCTACTTTGACCTTGACCAACTGGACCTTTATTGTTTAGAAGTACCATATCACCACCACACCCAGTTAAGAGTGCAGCCATCGTTGATAAAGACAATACAGCTAAAATCGTTTGTCTCATTTTACAACCTCGGTGAAGAGTCCCATTCCCTAATTAAATTATGGGATAGCGATTAAAGTGTCGCATGATTGATAAGAATTTTTTGTGAAATGCTTAGCAATCATGCGACACCGCTACGTTGTTGGGCATTATGCCTCATATTGAAAAACTAAGCTATATCTAACACGGTCAGAAATACTTGTTTTAAAACCCGATTTATTTTGTAGGAATTGTTATTTAATTGTATATCTTTTCTATAAATATCAATTTTCTATGTAAGAAAAGAGGAATAAATCCTCTTTTGCTTAGTTAATTAAAAATTATTGCTTTACGACCTTAGTTTTTGCCAATTTATCATGCAAAGTTTGACGATTTTTATTAAATGCAAAGAAAGCATAGTCGATAATGGTAATAAATGGCATAAACAATAAATTCAGAATGATAAATAAAGCACTTCTCAACCAAAAAGCTCTAATCGTATTGACTGACGCATGTGTTTCAGCATCTACGATTTTAATTTTGGTTATTTTTTTACCAATGCTTTGTCCTGATTTTGCAATTAAAAAAGCTTGTAGCATCAGCATAAGGATCAAATAAACAAAAATACTCATCCATGCTTCATTTGGAATAAGCTGCATAAGTTGCTGTTGTAATTCAACAGCTTTGCTTGATGCGACTTGAGCAGCTTGTAATTGTTTCTGAATCTCGAATAGTTCAGCATATTGACTTTCATTGAAGAAGAAAGATGGGATCGCTGCCATGGGCAACCAAAGTGTTAAATCAATTACTTTGGCAAGTAAACGTGAGTGAAAAGAAGCAAGTTCAGTCGGTTTTTGTTCAACTTTGATTTTAAAAGCTGACTGCTCAGTTTTATTGTTAATTTGATGATTGAATGATGAATAACCTACAGGTTCGTAGACAAGTTTTCCTTGAGTGAGTTCGCCAAGAGTTTTCCATTCACTCATACCTTCGTGCCAAACCAAGTCTGTAAGTAATACTTGTTGGCTAGAAAGCATTTGGTTCAGTTGGTCTAAACTATAAGGCCCAGCTTGTTGGTTATTACGAGCCAAGTAAATTTGCATAATTAAAAATTCTCAATGACTAAAGATGAAAAAAGACCCTACGAAAGGGTCTTTTTTAAAAAAGACTAAGCTTTCTTGATTTGTTCTTCAGCAAGGAAGAACCAAGTATCAAGCACTGAGTCAGGGTTAAGTGACACAGATTCAATACCTTGTTCCATGAGCCATTTAGCAAGGTCAGGGTGGTCTGAAGGGCCTTGACCACAAATACCAACATATTTCCCTGCTTTACGGCATGCATGAATTGCCATAGAAAGAAGGGCTTTAACCGCTGGATCACGCTCATCAAATAAGTGAGATACGATACCAGAATCACGGTCAAGACCAAGTGTTAATTGTGTTAAGTCATTTGAACCAATCGAGAAACCATCAAAATGTTCAAGGAACTGTTCAGCCAATAAAGCATTGGTTGGAAGTTCACACATCATGATGATTTTTAGACCATTTTCACCACGTTTTAAACCATTTTGAGCAAGCAACTCAATCACACGTTTTGCTTCAGACACTGTACGCACGAATGGGATCATGATTTGAATATTGGTTAAACCCATTTCATCACGAGCTTTTTTCAAAGCACGGCACTCAAGTTCAAAACAGTCACGGAAGTTGTCAGATACGTAACGACTCGCACCTCGGAAACCCAACATCGGGTTTTCTTCTTCTGGCTCGTATAATTTACCGCCGATTAAGTTTGCATATTCATTTGACTTAAAGTCAGACATACGAACGATGACTGGTTTTTCAGCAAATGCAGCTGCAAGTGTTGAAATACCTTCAACTAATTTTTCTACATAGAATTCGATTGGCGAAGAATAACCTGATGTACGTGTCATTACAGCAGCACGCGTTTCACGTGGTAGGCTGTCAATATTGAGAAGCGCTTTAGGATGTACACCAATCATACGGTTGATGATGAATTCAAGACGTGCAAGACCAATTCCTTCATTTGGAATTTGAGCAAAATCGAATGCGCGGTCTGGATTACCAACATTCATCATGATCTTAAATGGAAGTTTTGGCATAGAATGAATTGAGTTACGTTGCACTTCAAAATCTAATGCACCTTCATAGATAAAGCCTGTATCACCTTCAGCACAAGAAACAGTGACTTCTTGACCATCGGTTAATACTTCTGTTGCATTACCACAACCCACGATTGCTGGTACACCTAACTCACGTGCAATGATTGCAGCGTGACAAGTACGACCACCACGATTGGTTACAATCGCTGCAGCACGTTTCATTACTGGCTCCCAATCAGGGTCAGTCATGTCAGATACAAGAACATCACCGTCTTGTACTTTATCCATTTCTTTAATCGAAGTGACAACACGAACTTTGCCCGAACCGATACGTTGACCAATTGAACGACCTTCACAAATGACAGTGCCACGTTGTTTTAATAGGTAACGTTCCATTGTGCCGACATTTTGACGGCTTTTAACAGTTTCAGGACGTGCTTGAACGATGTAGATTTGACCATCATCGCCATCTTTCGCCCATTCGATGTCCATTGGCGAACCGTAATGTTGTTCAATAATCAATGCTTGTTTAGCAAGTTCATGCAATTCGTGATCATTTAATGCAAACTGTTGACGTTCTGGTTTTTCAACATCAACGACAACAACGGATTTACCTGCTGCGCCTTCTTCACCATAAATCATTTTTTGGTGTTTAGAACCGAGGTTGCGGCGTAAAACTGAATGTTTACCTGCATTTAAAAGTGGTTTAGATAGATAGAATTCGTCAGGGTTAACAGCTCCCTGAACAACCATTTCACCCAAACCGTATGATGCAGTAATAAATACCACATCACGGAAACCTGATTCTGTGTCTAGCGTAAACATTACACCTGCAGCACCAGTCTCTGAACGAACCATACGTTGTACACCCGCAGATAGGGCAACAACACTGTGTTCAAAACCTTGATGTACACGGTAAGCGATGGCACGGTCATTATAAAGCGAAGCAAAAACTTCTTTAATTGCGATAAGAACGTTATCAATTCCGCGAATATTTAAAAAAGTTTCTTGTTGTCCTGCAAAAGAAGCATCAGGTAAATCTTCTGCAGTCGCAGAAGAACGTACAGCAACAGCGATGTCTGGATTACCGTTTGAAAGTGCTGTAAACGCGTCACGAATTTCTTGTTCTAAATTAGCAGTAAGTGGGGTATCAACGATCCATTTACGGATTTTAGCACCTGTCTCTATAAGTGCGCTTACATCATCAACATTTAGCTGCTCAAGTTCAGCCTGAATTCGAGCATTTAAGCCGCTTTGATCCAAGAACTCACGATAGGCAGCTGCAGTTGTTGCAAAACCACCAGGTACCGATACACCAGCATTGGATAAATGGCTGATCATTTCACCCAAAGATGAGTTTTTCCCACCTACGAGTTCGACATCGTGTTTCCCTAATTTTTCCAGACCGATTACGCGCGCTTCCAAAGTATTTACTCCACTTTTTTTGCAGTATGAATGACCATCATTGGTATGAAATTATACGAATGTGCTTAGATTTAGTATTTTACTAAGCGACAGTCATGTTAGATGAGTTTACTATAAAGATTATAGAGCACTAAGACAAATGTTTAAGGAGAATTTTGATGCCTGAAAGTAAACAAATTAAACGGAGTGTATTTTTTATTTCGGATGGTACTGCAATTACCGCAGAAACCCTTGGACATTCACTACTTGCGCAATTTCCGAATGTCGATTTTGATATTCATATTATGCCTTATATTACCACTGAAGAAGCTGCAATGAATGTCGTTGTTGACATCAATGGATGCCAATCAAGAGATGGATGTTTACCACTTGTTTTTGACACATTGGTAGACCCAAATGTCCGTGAAATTATTAATACAGCTAAAGCCGTAAATTTGGATGTTTTCGAGGGATTGATTAGTAAACTTGAGCAAGAGTTGGGGACACCACCGACAACTTTAGTTGGACAGACCCATGCTGTAACAGATTCTGAATCTTATAAGGCTCGTATTGATGCAGTACATTTTGCATTAGACAATGATGATGGTGCTCGAACTCGTCATTATGATAAAGCTGACTTGATTTTAGTTGGCGTTTCTCGATCTGGGAAAACACCAACCTCGATTTATTTATCATTACAGTTTGGAATTCGTGTTGCGAACTATCCTTTAACTGAAGAAGATTTAGACGATAATCGCCTACCTGCTGTGCTACGAGCACACAAAAATAAGCTCTTTGGTTTAATGATTGATGCTGAGCGGTTGGTCGCTATTCGTAGCGAAAGAAAAGCCAATAGTCGTTATGCAAGTTTCAGTCAATGCCAAATGGAATTACGTGCCATAGAGGGTATTTATATTTCTGAAGGTATTAAGTATTTGAACGTCACTGAAATGTCGATTGAAGAAATTTCAACGCGTATTTTACAGTTGACTGGTTTAAAGCGTCGTATTGGATAATTGTGCCATTCAAAAAGCGTAGAATTGTCTACGCTTTTTGAAGAATCCAATCCACAGGAAATAATAATGAAAAAAATTGTCTTTTTATTATCGCTAATTTTAATTTCAGAAACACACGCGGAAACGTTAGCTGAATTTGAGGAAAAATTAATTCAACACTATACACAAAAAGACTTCTACGAAGTGAATCAAACGATTGAGTCAGAAGTAGTCGCAAAAATAGAAAGTGATTCTAGAAGTTTTAATTATACTTTTCCTATATTTCAAGACCAATATAATCTACGTATTGATTATTCACCTGATAAACGTTTAAAGTTTTATACCTTCGATGTGGGAAGTGGAGGTACTATGGGGGAATATTCTTCTTATGTGCAAACTCAAAATGAACGGAAATTTACTTTAATGCCTATCGATACGGGCTTTATCTTAGATGTAAAACAATCTGATTTCGTTAAACAACCTATTTATTTGGTTGAAAACTATTATAAAGGGAGCAGTTGTATCGGAGCTTATGCAATTCATGCGTTTCAACCTATTAAGACAGGGAGAATTCAGCCGATAAAAATTTTTCAGACCAAAACAGCAAAATTTGATCAGATCAAAGTTGATTTTGACTGTAAAAATCATGAAGGGTCGAGTGATATACCTGATTATATTCGAATGGATAAGAATTTGAATAATATTGATATTATGTTGTTAGATAAAAATTATAAACCACAAGGAAAATATTTACGTTACAGTAAAAACAATACTACTTATCAATACGTCGGTGTGGTGGAGTAAGCATTATTGTTATGAATAATGCTTACTTGAAAATGAGAAATTATTTATTTTTAACATCCATCAACAAACTAAAATTTTCTAGTCGTTTTTCAGTATCATAAATATCACATGTAAAAATGAATTCATCAACATCGTATTGACTAGCAATCTTATTTAATCCAGCTTTCACAGTTTCTTTTGAACCAATTTGTGCCATCGCATAAAAATTTTGAATCGCCATCTGTTCTGAAACTGAAGCCAATCCTTCAATTGAATCAATTGGTGGTCTCAACTTTAGGCTATTGCCACGAATCAAATTTAGAATTCTTTGATAAGAACTAGTTGCTAAATATTGTGCTTCTTCATCAGTTGCCGAAACGACTGTTGGTACGCCCATTGAAACATAAGGTTTATCAAGATATTCAGATGCTTGAAAATTCTCACGGTAAATTTCGATTGCTTGACCTAACATACGTGGGGCAAAATGTGATGCAAAAGAATAGGGAAGTCCGAGCTTTGCGGCCAATTGTGCACTAAATAAACTTGAGCCAAGTAACCAAACAGGGACATGGGTATTTTGACCTGGCGTTGCAATTATTTTTTGATTTGGTTGTGGTACTTTGAAATATTGCAAAATTTCCATTACATCTTGAGGAAATTGATCTTCAGTTTCTTGACGCCCGCGTCGTAATGCACGCATCGTCATTTGATCAGTTCCTGGAGCACGCCCCAAACCAAGTTCAAAACGATTTGGATAAAGTGTTGCTAAAGTCCCGAATTGTTCTGCAACAACTAATGGTGCGTGATTAGGTAACATGATGCCACCAGAACCTAAGCGAATTTTGTGTGTATTTGCTGCGATGAATCCTAGTAAAACTGCCGTTGCGGAACTCGCAATTCCATCCATATTGTGATGTTCAGCTAACCAGAAACGTTCATAACCAAGCTTTTCAGCATGTTGAGCAAGTTCTAGTGCATGACGAAGTGAAAATTCAATACTTTTATCGTCTCTGACAGGAGCTAACTCCAAAATTGAAAATTTAATCTCTTGTAGTGACGTCATTTTTTGACTCTCAAAATCATATATCGAAATAATACGATATTAGATTGTTTTTGTATATCGAATATTGTCGATATTTGTTGCAAATTGGATAAAATAAAAAAAGCGCCCGAAGGCGCCAATAGAGAAAGTGTTAGGATTTGATGATTAATCTTTATACCAACCACGGTGATAGCCATTATCATGACGGTAATGATGACGAGATTTATAGTATCTACGATCATCATAAGAACGACGGCTGTCATAACGGCGCTCATCGTAAGAACGACGATTTTCGTAGCGACGGTCTTCTGCACGATCTTGACCAACTTTTTGACCTAAAGCCGCACCACCTGCTGCACCCAAACCAGCGCCAATATAGCCTCCATTCGTTCCACCGACATTACGTCCAACGGTGTAACCACCAACACCACCTAGTCCACCACCAATCGCGGCTTCAGTGCGATCACGTTTATTGCTTGATGCTGCAGCACCACCAGCACCACCAATTGCGGAACCAATCATGGCACCCGTATTACCGCCAAGTTGTTTACCAACTGCTGTACCAACAATACTACCGAGTGCTGAAGTTGCTGCAACACGTGCTGTATTATCTGCATGTGCAACGGTCATCATTGAAGAGGTTGCCAAGATGACGCTACATAACCACATATTCGATTTCATGGTGAAACTCCTTATCCATTCTTTTGGACAGTATTCTTTTGCTTGAGACAAATGTAACAAGACTTTTAAGTGAAAATATGGAGCGCAATAGGATGATTGAGAGAGTTTGGCGAGAGTTTTGTATATGTTCTATTACAAATGAACAGATTGTGAATAAATTATAAAAAATAAGAATGAGTATGCTGTAAGCAACGATGCCTACCTGAATCGAGTACAATAGACTCAGTTTGAGATGAGGATGTATTTATGCTGTTGGAAAAAATTTTGCAATCGCAAGGCTTTGGTTCAAGAAAGTATTGCCAACAGTTAATTAAAAATGGTTCTGTGCAGATTGAAGGACAAGTTTGTGAAAACCCTAAACAGAATATAAATACGGATCAGCTTTGCTTTCAAGTATTTGGAGAAGAATACCAATATCGAGAACATCTCTACATTGTTTTAAATAAACCGAAGGGTTATGAATGTTCACATCAGGCAACGCACCACAAAAGTGTATTTAGCTTACTACCTGAAATTTTGATCCATCGGGGTATTCAATGCGTGGGAAGGCTAGATCAAGATACCACAGGATTATTGTTATTGACTGATGATGGTCAATATTTACAAGCCTTAACCAATCCGCGTAAGCATGTGCCAAAAGTTTATCATGTAACGACTGCCGATCCGATTTCAGCTGAGCAATTAATGGCTTTAGAACAAGGGGTTGAATTACGTAATGAAAAAGGTATCTATGCTGCCACCAATGTTCAACTATTTTCAACACATCAATTGGCGATGACGATTCATCAAGGCGTTTATCATCAAGTCAAACGTATGTTGGCTGCGGTCGGTAATAAGGTTGAAGTTTTGCATCGACATCAAATCGGTTTACTAGAACTTCCTGAATTAAAAGAAGGTGAGTGGATCTATTTAACACCTTCACAAAAACAGCTGAGTCAAAATATTGCTTTGGATGAATGATTACTTTAAAAAGCAATGAAAGGTCTTGAATTCATCATCTTGAATAAATCCCATTTGTTCATAAAGACGGCGAGACTCATAATTATTCTTCTGTGTTTCAAGACTAATTCTTTGTGCATTTTCATGGCGAGCAAAAAGGATTGCGGTGTCAATTAATTGCTTAGCCGATCCTTGTTTTCGATAAGATGGGGTTACATAAACATCATCTAAAATATAATAGGTTTCGCAAGAAACAGATGAAAAAGCAAGGTACAGTAAAACAAAGCCTGTGAGGACATCATCTTTAACGTGAATGAAAATGACACTATCTTTATTTTCGAAACGATGTTTTAGAAATTGATAGGATTGTTCAACATTGGATGATGTACCATAGAATTGACGGTATTCATCAAACAAGACAGCAAGTTGGTGAAGATCTTCTTTTGTTGCTCGTTTAACAATCATTCCTGTCCATCCTTGCACTTATAATTTTATTTGGACTGTCAGAATAACGAAAAAATTTAAGCTTAAAAAATAAAAACTTGTTTATAAATGCAACATTGTTAAGTTTTGTCACTTTCGCCTAACAGTGCATTCAATTCTTCAAATAGGTCTTCATGATCGTCTTCAACATCCAAGTCTACAGCAGCAGGATCATTTATTGCTGCATTTTTAGATTTACGAAGCTTAAGTAACTGCTCCATATTGATGTTTTGGTTTTCAATTGCAAACGGGATCGACTTCGTCAGAACGACTTGCTTAAAGAAAAGACGAACAGCTTGAGCAGGGGATATACCGAGCTGCTTAAAAACAGCAAAAGCTTGTTTCTTTTCCTGTGAATCAAGGCGAACTTGATAAACTTCTGTTTTTCGCATACAGAATACGACCAAATATTTTTAATTATCGTCATGTATTCTAAACCATTGCAATGTAATTTCAATATTTTTGAAGTGAAAAAATAGAAATTTTGTCATTACATTGTATTTACAATGTCAATTCAAATTTAGAATTAAAATGCATTTCTTGATTTAAAACAGGATCTATAAAATAAATCTGTTTTGCCAATAACTGGAGTGGTTGTTCAAAGTCATCATCAGCTTTATGTGCGACAACTGGATAAAAAGGATCATTTAAAATTGGAATGCCTAAGTAATTGAGATGCACACGCAATTGATGTTGCTTACCTGTCTTAGGTTTAAGCTGATATTTTGCGTAATGTTGATTGTGTTCCAGAAGCTCTATCAAAGTTTCAGAATTATGAGGTTTTTCAGAATTAATTTGCATCGTGTAAAACGGCTGACCTTTTTCTAAATGGAGCTGTAATATTTGCGGGAAATGTAATTCAGCTCGATAAGCTGCAATCGCATGATAGATTTTTTGTACTTTTCGATCTGCAAAAAGCTGTTGGTATATTCCTCTTTGCTCTGGCTTTTTGCAGAATAAAACGACACCTGCTGTTTCTCGATCTAATCTGTGGATTGGCGTCAGTGCTTCATAGCCTGTTTGTTTCTTTAAGCGGACGAGTAATGTTTCTTGAACGTATTGTCCTGTCGGTGTCATTGTTAGAAAGTGGGGTTTATCAACAACGAGTAAATTTTCATTTTCAAATAAAATCTCATGCTGAAATGGAACAGAGACTTCATGAGCAAGAAAACGATAATAAAAAATATGGCTATTGGGCGTATAGATACTGTCTATTTTTAATTTTTCACCATTCGCAGCATAGATTAATTCATCGCTAAAACGTTGTTGCCATTCGCTTGATTGAATATGTGGAAAGTGTTGGCAAAGATAAGCAAAAATGGTAGGTGCAGAAATGTCATGGGGTAAAAAGACTTTACTGGCACTGACCCCGTTGATTAAGGGGGGAGAAAAGATAGATGCAGTAGAATCAATCATATTTAGTTAGTAAGTGATCAAGTTTATTAAGATTGCTGATTTTTATAGATATCATGTTTAGTTTTTATCTCCTGATAGCATTGAGTACAGACAACAGCCATATTATTAAAGTTATGGAATGAATCTGTCATACCATTCTCCTGAGTAAAAACATATTCACATGCCAAACACCAGCCTTGTGGATTCGTTGGGGTAGAAACATTTTCAATAAAACCCAAAGGATAATTATTGTTATTTTGAATCAAATGTCCGCATACGACAGCAGCATAATTTTGACCATGACATTCGCAATGTATAAATAAAGATTCAGAAGACATTTCTATCCTTTAATATTTAGCTCATGATTGCATTAAAAAGAATCAACTTCTTTCCATAGATTAGGCTTTACCTCAGGGCAATGTTATCATAGCTGCTATCCCAATTTTATTCTATTTGCCATGTCATATTCAGTGAAATTTACTTTAAATCATGAACAAGACACTCAAAAATTTGCGCAAGTGCTCTCACAACAATTGCATTCAGGCGTTATATATTTGATTGGTGATTTAGGCGCTGGGAAAACGACATTTACGCGTTATTTTATCCAGAATCTTGGACATCAAGGTTCAGTAAAAAGTCCAACTTATACCTTGGTTGAACCCTATACCATTCAAGGCAAAGAAATTTTCCATTTCGACTTATATCGTTTAGATGATCCCTATGAATTAGAACTGATGGGAATTCGTGATTATTTAGAAACACCAGATGCTTTATTCTTATTTGAATGGCCTTCAAAAGGTGGAGATGAAATTCCAAAAGCTGATGTAGTGATTGATATTCAAAAATCGGATGATGAATTGACTCGGTTTGTCACGCTAACCACTGAATCCGAATCTTTATCTCAAACTTTGCAGGAACAATTGAATGGCGCATGATTCAACTCGTCGTATTCATACCCTTGATGCTGCCTTAGCCAACCAGATTGCTGCGGGTGAGGTGATTGAACGTCCATCATCAGTTGTTAAAGAATTATTAGAAAATGCAATCGATGCTGGCGCAACCGAACTTATTATTCGGGTGGCGCAAGGTGGTTCGACTTTGATTGAAATCATTGATAATGGTCATGGAATTCATCCTGAAGATTTACCATTAGCGGTGATGCGGCATGCGACAAGTAAAATTAAAACATCGGAAGACTTGCATGCAATTGTTAGTTTAGGCTTTCGTGGAGAGGCATTAGCTTCTATTGCTGCGGTATCACGTTTGACTTTGACCAGTAGCCAAGATGAACAAGGTGTGGGTTATCAGGTTGAAGTGAATGGAACAGCATTTGATCATCAACAAATACAGGCTGTCGCAGCACAAAAAGGTACACATATTCGTGTACAAGATTTATTTTTCAATGTGCCTGCGCGCCGAAAGTTTTTAAAAAAACCAAGTACAGAATTTGGTCATATCGAAGAAATAGTCCGCCGTTTGGCTTTGACTCATTTTGAAATTCGTTTTGTACTCGAACATAACGATAATATTCGTTTAAATTTGCCGATTGCTGATAGTGGTGAATTACGTTATCAGCGTGTCCAGCAGTTGTTAGGTCAACAGTTTATTCAAAATGCATATTGGATTGATGCTGAAAGTATTAATATGCGTTTGTCTGGTTGGTTGGGGCATCCTTCCGACGCAAGAGCACAGGCTGATATGCAATATGTCTATGTAAATGGTCGTATTGTCAAAGATAAAACCATTTCACATGCATTGCGTATGGCTTATGAGGGAATATTACATGGTCATCAACATTCATCTTATTTATTGTTTTTAGAAGTTGACCCTGAAAATATTGATGTGAATGTGCATCCAACAAAGCATGAAATTCGTTTTCTGAACCAGCGTGAAGTACATGAGTTTGTACGGCATTATGCCAAAGCAACCTTGTCTCAATTTCAAACCGCAACTGCTGATTTAGCAGAAGCGATGAAGAAAGATGAAGCTGATGCAGAAAATTTTAATTATCAGCCTCAGCCAAAATATCAAGAACAATTCAATTTACATCGAGCAGTAGCTGAGCCTGAACGACAAGCCAATCAGCAGGTTGTTGTTTCGACAGATTTACTCACTGAGTTTAATCAAAGCCGTCCACAGGCAGTACAGTACAATTCTACACCTCAAGAACCACGTTATAATGGCTCTGCACAGTTAAATAATGCACTCAAAAGCTATTTAGCGCCTTTACGTGAAGAAACAGAAGATGGAAATAATCAAGGCCCATCACGTGTAGATGAGTTTCCTTTGGGAATTGCAATCGCACAACTGCATGGCATCTATATTTTGGCGCAAAATACTGAAGGCCTGATCATTGTGGATATGCATGCGGCACATGAACGTATCTTGTTGCAGCAGATGAAGTCGGCATGGGATAAACCTGAGTTTTGGACTTCGCAACAACTGCTGATTCCTAAAGTTGTTTCCATTACTCGTATGCAAGCCACACGTGTTGAAGATTTACAACCACAATTAGAACGTTTGGGTTTGGAAATTGATCAATACGGCGATGATCAGGTGATTGTGCGTGGTGTGCCTGCCATTTTGCATAAAGCAGATTTTGGTAATTTAATTCCTGAACTATTAAATGATCTTGATCCAAATGATGAGGCGAGAGGCTTACTGCAAAAACGTGATGAATTGTTAGCAGGTATGGCATGTCATGGTGCAGTACGTGCTCATCGTCAACTTAGCCTTTCAGAAATGAATGCCTTATTACGCCAAATGGAACAAACCGAATTTGCGAGTCAATGTAACCATGGCCGTCCGACTTGGCGTGCTTTTCCATTAAATCAACTAGATAAATTATTTGCTCGAGGAGAGTAGTTTTACATGTCAAATCAATTGCCCGTCATCAATCTAATGGGGCCTACCGCAAGTGGTAAAACAGCATTGGCATGCGAACTCTATGAACGCGGTAATTTCGAATTGATTTCTGTGGATTCAGCTTTAGTTTATAAAGATATGGATATTGGGACTGCTAAACCCACAAAAGAAGAGCAACAACAATATCCGCATCACTTAATCGATATTATTACTCCATTGGACGTATACTCAGCAGCACAATTTGTTGAAGATGTTTGCCCATTAATTGATGACATGCATTCGCGTGGCAAAACACCAATTTTAGTGGGCGGCACAATGCTATATTTTAAATCGCTACTTGAAGGATTAGCTGATAATCTGCCAAATGCGGATCAAAGTATTCGTGATGCGATTCTTACTAAAGCTGATCTTGAAGGCTGGCAGTCTGTTTATGATGAATTGGCTTCTGTTGATCCAATTGCTGGACAAAAGTTCAAAGTTTCAGATAAACAAAGAATTATTAGGGCATTAGAAGTTTACCGAATTACAGGTGAACCAATAACAAAACTACAGGCAGAGCAGCCTAAAAATCAACCATATCGTTACAAATTTCATAATTACGCATTGATGCCAGATCGGGTAGAATTACATCTACGCATTGAGCAACGTTTAAGCAAAATGTGGAGTATTGGATTTTTAAATGAAGTAGAGGAATTAATTAAAAAATACGATTTAAATGATAATTTACCATCCATGCGGTCTGTGGGTTATCGTCAAGCTTTAGATTTTTTATTAAAAAGTGACCTAAGTCTCAAAAATAAAGTAGAAATGGAGAACAAAGCATTATTTGCGACACGGCAACTTGCCAAACGTCAATACACTTGGTTACGTTCTTTGCAAGAAATACACGATTTTAAAACTTACATCACGATAAAGCAGGCGAAAGAAGACTTGCGAAACTTCTTTGGATAAAGCAAAATTCGCAGGCTGTCTTTTTATAATTTTTAGCTGAAAAATAAAGATAGTTTTTTTGCGCTGATTTAAAATTTTTTTGGAGTTAAAAATGTCTAAAGGTCAAACTTTACAAGATCCGTTCTTAAATTCTCTCCGTAAAGAACGTATTCCAGTTTCTATTTTCCTCGTGAACGGTATTAAATTACAGGGGCATATCGAGTCGTTTGACCAATATGTAGTTTTATTAAAAAACACTGTAAGCCAAATGGTTTATAAACACGCGATTTCTACAGTTGTTCCTGCACGTAATCCACGTCCAGCTGGTGCTCAAGGTGCTACTGGTGGCTTCCCAGCTCAAGGTGCTACTGGTGGCTTCGGTGGTCAAGGTTCTACTGGCGGATTTGGCGGTCAAGGTGGATTTGGCGGTCAAGGTGGTGGCTTCGGCGGTCAAGGTGGCTTCGGTGGTCAAGGTGGCTTCGGTGGTCAAGGCGGCTTCGGTGGTCAAGGTGGCTTCGGTGGTCAAGGTGGCTTTGGCGGTCAAGGTGGCTTTGGTCATCAAGGTGGCTTCGATAGCGAAACTAAATTTGAAGATGGTCAAGAAGACGAAAATAATCGTTAATTGATCTATGATCTTTTAAAAAAGCCAGTCTAATAATAGACTGGCTTTTTTTTGTGTGTTTTTAGATAGCTAGAAAAAACTATGGAAATGATTGTTGCAGCTGCATGTTGTAGTGTATTGGTCTCGATTCTTTTGAAATATCTAAAAGCAAAAGGTTTTGATGTTTTTCAAATCATTGCATGGAATTATTTGAGCGCCAGTCTTTTATGCTTTTATTGGTTTAAAACCGATATTACTCATATTTCTCTCAATAATACGCCTTGGTGGTTAATTCTTGTTTTAGGTCTATTATTACCAAGTATATTTTTATGCTTAGCCAAGTCCCTACAATTTGCTGGTATCTTAAAAACTGAAATTGCCCAACGTTTAGCGGTGATATTGTCGTTATTAGCAGCTTATTTTGTTTTTGGTGAGCAATTTAGCCAATTAAAATTAATTGGGGTCGTTTTTGGAATTATTGCAATTTTAGCGATCATTATCGGACAGGCCACCGAGCAGGCAAGTAAAGGCATGAGCTTAAAATCAGCCTTATTTTTGTTTAGTGTTTGGGCGGGTTATGCAGCTATTGATGTATTACTAAAATATAGCAGTAGTTTAGGTTTACAGTTTGCGGTCACGCTAAATTTAACTTTTATTACAGCCTTTATTTTATCTATCATTTATATCGCCATCACTCAACCGAATTGGCAACCTAAAAACATTTTTATGGGATTATGTTTGGGTGTACTGAATTTTGCAAATATTGCTTTGTATGTTAAAGCACATATGATTTTCAAAGAAACCCCAGCCATTGTCTTTGCTGGTATGAATATTCTTGTCGTGTTACTTGGCGTGCTTAGTGGCGTAGTATTATTTAAAGAACGTTTAAAAGCTTATACCTGGATTGGATTAATCAGTGGTATTGTTGCAGTCATGTTATTGGCTAAAGCAATGATGAATTAAAACAATGGGAGTAAATTGAGTCACTCCCATTGGGTGAATGATTATTACAAACGTGTAAAAACAACCTCATCAGATAGTCGTGATTTAGGTAATTTTGCATTAAAGTCCGTTTCACTGCGATAACCAAGCGATACAATTACAGATGCTTTTAAGCCTTTTTCAGCTAAATCAAATTCTTGATTAATAAGGTCTCTATCAAATCCTTCCATTGGTGTTGCGTCGATTCCTTCTAGTCCTGCAGCAAAAAGCAGTTGCCCAAGTGCTAGATAGGTTTGATTTTCCATCCATGCAGGAAGATTTTTCAATTCATTACGATAAAATTCAACATAGCCTTGGCGTGTGTCACGTTGACCTTGTTTGGCAGTTTCATCTTTAAAACGACCACTTAACTCATCTTGCTGTAATAATTGTTCTAAGTATTCAGCAGAAATATCAGTACGCGTGCAAAATACTAAGGTGTGGGAAGAGTTTAGAACTTTAGCCGCGTTATAGATGTAATTGCCTGTTAAAGCTGATGCAATACGTTGTTTAGCTTCATCTGTTTCAGCAATTAAAAAATGCCAAGGTTGAATATTTACGGAAGAAGGGCTGAGACGTAATACTTCTAAAAGTTTTTCAAATTGTGTATGAGGAATTTTTTTCTCTGCATCATAAGCTTTTGTGGCGTAACGTGTTTTTGCTGTAGCTAAAGTATCCATTGAGAATAAACCAAAAAATTATACAAATTATAATAACAGAGTCATAACTAATAGAGTATATTTGGATTTAGTTGCAAATATTTTGCGAGTGTCGGATCAATTCGAAAGATTTTTTTATGACCTTCTATTTTTCCTGTATAAATAATAAATTTGACAGACTCTAACCATCCAACAGCACTATCATTTGGATTTAATGCTTTCTCTTGGATTTTATTATTAATGTATATAGATAAAATGTTTTTTTCTTCGTAATTCAATGATTTTATTTTGTGAGCCAATGCTTTGTTTTCTTTGGAGAAAATAAATTTTTTAGTATGGTGGTTGTAAATTAAGTATAAAATATCATAAACCATACATGAGAAGCTGATCAGGCCAACTAACACAAGTAATGTGGAATATTGCTGTGTTATGTGGGCTAAATCATCATCTAGTTCGAGAAAACTACTCGTGAAAAGTAAGCACAAAAAAATGAAAAAAATAACATTATATTTTTTGAGATTTAGACTCATATTTTAGGAATCATCATAATATCGTTTGAATATAGTAAATGATAATGCAATATTCGTACAAGTTGAAATTAATACTGCTTAAGGTATATTCCAATGAATAATTTTCGGTTTTCTATGAAAAGCAATCTCTAAAATTACGGCTTCATTTGTTCTTTCTCGCCAATCACCTAAAACAATACGTTGTTTGTTGAGTACATGGTGAATGTCTGGACGATGAGTATGTCCATGAATTAAATAATCGACAGGTGTGATGACTGATTCTACTGCTTGTGTATTCACATCCATAATATCATAGCTTTTCATTTGCTTAGTTTCACTACTTTTCTTACGGAAACCATTAGCAAGTTTTTGTCTAAAACTCAAAGGAGTACGTTTTAAGAAACCGAGTAAAATGGGGTTGCGAATTACTTTGCGAAAACGTTGATAGGCAATATCGTCTGTGCATAAGGCATCACCGTGTTCGAGTCGAAATTTTTTGTGATCAATTTCGAGTATATAAACATCAGGTAATAGAATACCGTTAAATTGCTTTAAGAATTTTTGACCTAAGGCAAAATCTCGATTACCCACTTGGAAATACACTTGATTGCCTGCTTCAGCGAATACTTGTAAAGCGCTGACAATTTCATCTAACCATGGCGCAGTGTAATCATCACCAATCCAAGCATTAAACCAATCACCTAGAATATAAAGTTGGGTATTTTTATTTTGATACTCTTTCAATAAAGCCAAAAACCCTCGAACGAGTCGAGGGTGATCAGGTGACAAGTGTAGATCTGAAATAAACAGGTAGGTCACACTTTTTTCCTTTTAATCTCCCTAAATCCCTCTTTAAAAAGAGGGACTTTCCTCCCTTTATAAAAGGAGGTTAGGAGGGATTATTACTCAGCAATAATTTTAGCTGATTCAATCACAACGTTCTCTAAAGGAACATCTGCATGGTAACCACGGTTACCAGTACGCACACCTTTAATTGCAGCTACAACATCCATACCTTCTACAACTTTACCAAATACCGCATAACCCCAGCCTTGTGCAGTTGGCGCTGTGTGGTTTAAGAAAGAGTTATTTTTTACGTTGATAAAAAATTGAGCTGATGCAGAATGAGGAGCTTGCGTACGTGCCATAGCAATTGTGCCTTCATCGTTGCTTAAGCCGTTGTCAGCTTCATTTTCGATTGAGTCACGTGTTGCTTTTTCTTTGAAGTTTTCGTCCATGCCACCACCTTGGATCATAAAACCATCAATCACACGGTGGAAAATTACGCCGTCATAGAAACCGTCGCGTACATATTCTAAGAAATTTGCAACCGTTTTTGGTGCTTTTTCAGCGTTAAGCTCAAGAACAATACGACCTTTGTTGGTATTTAATTCGACTTGAGGAAAACTCATTACATTAATCTCCTAAACATGGGCTTGTGACCATGGGTTTTTGGTTGAGAGAAGCATAAGCAAACTGTAAACTACAAGGCAAGTAAAAAACGTTAAAATCTTTCAGAAAAAGCAAAGATTGCGTTTTATTTCCTATTTTTTTTAACTGTAAGAAGTGATTTACACCCTATGAAGCCAAATGATGTTGTTTCAGAACTGCCAAAGACCCCGACACCGAATACTCAAACCACTGTCGACGCCGCGCAGCAAGAACAACAGGCAGGCTTGGATTTTGTACGTCAAGTGATTACAGATGACTTAAATCAAGGTCGTACTCAAAAAGTTGTGACTCGTTTTCCACCTGAGCCAAATGGTTATCTACATATTGGTCATGTCAAAGCGATTTGTCTCAACTTTGGTATTGCTGAAGAATTCGACGGTTTATGTAATTTACGTTTTGATGATACAAACCCAGATGCCGAAGAACAAGAATATGTTGATGGTATTGCCAATGATGTGAAGTGGTTAGGTTTTAACTGGAATGGTGAGCCTCGCTATGCATCAAGTTATTTCGATCAACTTTACACGTGGGCTGTTCAATTAATTGAACAGGGGGATGCCTATGTGGACTTGCAAACACCTGAAGAAATTAAGTTGAATCGTGGTAGTTTCATTGAGTTAGGTAAAAACTCGCCATATCGTGATGCTACAGTTGAGGAAAACTTAGCGCGTTTCGAACAAATGCGTAATGGTGAAATCCAAGAAGGTGGTGCTGTTTTACGTGCCAAAATTGATATGGCAAGCCCGAATGTACATATGCGTGACCCGATTCTTTACCGCGTATTGCATTCAGAGCATCATCAAACAGGTGATAAGTGGAAAATGTATCCAATGTATGACTATGCTCATCCATTGTCAGATGCAATTGAAGGGATTACCCATTCACTCTGTACTTTAGAGTTCCAAGATCACCGTCCATTCTATGATTGGGTTGTGGAGAAAGTTCATTCTCCTGCTGTACCGCGTCAATATGAGTCATCACGTTTAAATATCGATTACACCATTACTTCTAAACGTAAATTGCGTAAATTGGTTGAGGGTAACCATGTACAAGGTTGGGATGATCCGCGTATGCCAACCGTAGTGGGGATGCGTCGCCGTGGTTTTACCCCAGAAGGTTTACGAGATTTCTGTAAGCGTGTGGGTGTATCGAAAACAGATGGTATTGTGGATGTTGCAATGCTTGAGTTCTGTATTCGTCAGTCTTTGGAAAATGCAGCAGCACGTGGCATGGCTGTACTGAATCCATTAAAAGTAACCTTGACCAATTTACCTGAAGAATTAGATTTAACTCATTCACGTCATCCAAATGTTGATATGGGTGAACGCGTTATTCCGTTAACACGTGAAATCTATATTGATCGTAAAGACTTTGAAGAGGTTGCACCAAAAGGCTTTAAACGTTTGATTCCAGAAGGCGAAGTGCGTTTACGCCATGCTTATGTGATCAAGTGTGATGAAGTAATCAAAGATGCCAATGGTGAAGTAATTGAGCTTAAATGTTCAATTGATCCTGAAACGTTAGGCAAAAACCCTGAAGGTCGTAAAGTCAAAGGGGTCATTCATTGGGTCTCTGCAACGAAAGGTATACCTGCTGAAATTCGTATTTACGATCGTTTATTTACTGAAGCAGCACCAGATGCGACGGATGATTTCTTGGCAAATCTAAATCCTGAATCATTGAACGTGGTACAGGCTGTGATTGAACCTGCATTAGCACAAGCGAAGCCAGAAGATCGTTTCCAGTTTGAGCGTGAAGGTTATTTTGTTGCAGATCAACATGATCATCAAGTTGAAAAACCTGTGTTTAACCGTATTCTTGATCTTAAAGATAGTTTTAAGGCTGAGAAGAAGTAAGTTTCAATCAGGGATTTATATTCGTTCTTAATATTTATAAATTTTATAATAGTATTCATCTAAAAACCCAGCTTTAGAAGTTGGGTTTTTTAGATGAATCATTTATGGATTGATGTGATAAAAATAAATTACCATTGAAATAAGTAGAAGAACAGATATGAATAAATAGGTATTGATAGAGTGAAAACTCTTTATCAGCTTAAGCATATTCTATAGTCCAGCTAAAATAAGATGAATGCTCATATTCTATTGTCTTATCCAAAAATAGCTTGATTGTAATGTCGTCTGTTATTGGTCTTAATGTGTGATTATGTAAGGAAAGTTTGAAAAGTGTAATATTTTCAGTGTATTTTTTGCTTAAAACCACTCAATTGATATAATTATCGGCTGTGACAAGCATATGCAATTTGAGTGGTTATATGGATTTAATTATTTATTTTATCTAAAAATGTTTGGACAATTGTTCGGCATTGCCTTTCCAATTGCGCTGCATAATTTAAATTATCTTGTCGTAACTGAGGAATTGATAAGCCTGCATGCCGTATTTCACACGTATGCCCAATGAGCCATTTCTCAAAACTGTGTTGGTTTATCTCAAGATGAAATTGTAAAGCTAAGATGTTATTCCCGATAGAAAATGCCTGATTGGGATAAATTGCCGAGCTTGCAAGTAATGTCGCATGAGGTGGTAAATCAAATGTATCGCCGTGCCAATGCAGAACTTCAGTGTTTTCAAGTGCAGATAAGGGATTATGCTCAACGGCTTTGATTTCCAACTGACTCCAACCAATTTCTTTTTGATGACCTGCGTAAACTTTTGCACCTAATGCGTGTGCGATTAATTGTGCACCTAAACAAATACCAATAGTTGGTTTATTCGCATTCAAGCGTTGCTTGAGGCCTTCAATCTCTTCTATAAGAAAAGGGTAGTCTTCAGTTTCATAAACACCAATTGGTCCACCAAGAATAATGGTAAGACCTTCATAATTTAAAGCGGGTTTAAGATCATCTACACCTGCTTCGAAATAACGAACACGAAAACCGAGTTGATAAAAAATATCTTCTAATGAACCTAAATCTTCAAAGGCAAGATGCTGAATTGCATAAACTGTTTTAGGTAAAGAAATTGAAGTATCCATAATCTGAGTAATCACTATAAATAGAGCTTAATTAAGGCATTTTTTGTTCGAGCCAAGAAAATAAATCTTGATAGACTTTCTCTCGCACAGGCGGTGCAGACAAGACCAAATCATGTAAGCCATTTTTGATTGCTAAGGTTTGTACATCACCTTTCATTTTCTTTGCATTGTGTGTCATATCTTTGACATCTAAAATCACATCACTTTGCTGTGCATCAACACCCCATTTTTTTGGATATTTGGATTGGTGTGAATGCATAATCAAGGTTGGAATATTTAAACTAATACCGCGATGGATTTCTTTTTGTGCTTTGTGGATCGCACGTACAAAACATAAATGAACAAAAGGGAGTGATTTGGGTTTCCAATTTAAGTTGAAATCCCATTCACCATAGAAATCTTTATGTAGGCTTGGTGTATACCATTGATTTAAGCCACTTGGGAATTTTGCATTTGGTAAACGTTTGCCAACCCTACCGAGTAAAGGGATTCCCATTTTTTTTTCGACGACACTTTTATAAAAATCATAAAAAGGACTATTGGTCCATAGTGCTTTAATCAGGCGATGATCTGGGTAATGTGCGGCGTAGAGCGTTGTAATTAAGCCGCCCGTTGAGTGCCCAGCAAGTAAAACTTGATTGTGATTTTCTTGACCAATAATTTCGAGTGCTTTACTGATCTCAGCATCATATTCACGAAGGTCTAGAATATAATAAAACTTCTGATGCGGTAATTTTGAGCGTCCGTATTTTCTGAGGTCAAGTGCATAAAAATCATAACCATGCTGGTTAAATTGTTCTGCCATTTCTGTTTGGAAAAAGTAGTCAGAAAAACCATGAATATATAGAACTGCTTTCTTGGTGGCTTGAACTGCTTTCTTGCGAACTAATGTTGCAACGACTTTCCCATCATAATCATCAGCAAAATTTAAAGTGAGTTGCTGATAATCTTCTCCTAATATATCTTTTTGATATTTATATGAATTTAAACTGTTCATTTTTATATCTAATCTGAATTAATTAAGAAACACATTAAATGAAAATGTTTGGATGTCAATGTAAAAGTGAGATACAAACAGTTCTCAAAATCAGTTTGAGTTTTTACTTTTACAAAAAAATCGTTAAGCTATGTGCTGTTGTTTTTGACTGACGAAATTATGAAACAAGAGACTGCACTGAAGTTACTTAAAGCTGGGGAAAATGTTTTTTTAACAGGTTCCGCGGGTGCAGGAAAAACCTATACGCTTAATCAATATATTCACTATCTTAAAGCGCGAAAAGTCCCCGTTGCGATTACGGCTTCTACAGGGATCGCGGCTACGCATATGAATGGAATGACCATTCATACATGGGCAGGGATTGGGATTAAAGATCGTTTGAGTGATGATGACCTCAAACGAATGAAAGAGCGTAAATATTTAAAAGAGCATTTAGAAAATGCCCAAGTCTTAATTATTGATGAAATTTCAATGTTGCATGCCAAACAACTCAATTTGGTTAATCAGGTGCTTAAATACTTTAAAGAAAGTGATGAGGCTTTTGGTGGGATTCAAGTCATTGTTGCGGGTGATTTTTTCCAGTTACCACCTGTGGGTAGAAAAGATGAAAGCAATCGGGATAAATTTTGCTTTATGTCTGAGGCATGGGTTGAAGCAAAATTCCGTGTTTGCTATTTAACGGAACAGCATCGTCAGGATGATGAAATTTTAAATCAGATATTAAATGCGATTCGAGCACAGAGCATTCAGCAGAATCATATTTTCGCATTACAGCAATCTCGTCAGCACGATATTGGTGAAACCTTTACCCGTTTATACACACATAATATGGATGTGGATAACATCAATTATCAGCATCTCAACGAAATTGAGAATGAAAGCCACCAATTCAATGCGGTTGTCGATGGCAACGACAAATTAATCGAAACCTTAAAATCTTCAGTACGCGCACCTGAAGAATTGACCCTTAAAAAGCATGCCAAAGTAATGTTTGTCAAAAATAACTTCGATATGGGTTATATCAATGGCAGCTTAGGTGAGGTCATTGGTTTTGAGGAAGATGATAAACAAGGGATTTTACCAAAGGTCAAATTGACAGATGGAACGACATTACTTGTTGAGCCAGAAACATGGTCAATTGAAAATGAAGCAGGCAAGGTGATTGCAAGTTATCAGCAAATTCCTTTACGTTTGGCGTGGGCGATTACCATTCATAAAAGTCAGGGTATGACTTTAGAAGCAGCAGAAATTAATTTAACGCATACTTTTGAAAAAGGTCAGGGTTATGTGGCTTTGTCTCGATTAAAGTCACTGACTGGACTGAAATTGCTTGGGTTTAATGAACAAGCACTTGAGTTGGATAGTTTAGCAATTAAAGCAGACCGCCGTTTTCAGGAATTATCAACCGAAGCAGAAGTGAATTTTGAAAATATTGATCTAACCCCACAGCATAATGCCTTTATTCGTCATTGTGGCGGCACGCTGAATGCAACTGAAATTGCACGCAACGAGAAAAAACTTTCGAAAGGCGAAAAACAGAATTATGCAGCAGCGACTTTAGAGGAAACGCGTGCTTTATTTGAAGATGGATATGAAATTGAAGATATCGCGCATGAGCGAGGGCTAACGCCTGCAACGATTATTAACCATCTCGCGCGATTGCATAAAGAGCAAGGATTAGATATTTCCATTGCCAATCCTGGTGATGACGTGGTTGAAGAAGTCCGCAAAATTTATAAACGTTTGCATAAACGTAAAAATCCAGAACATTTTACCGATGATGGTTCAATTAAGTTACGTCCAATTGTGGAAGCTACAAGTCCACGTATGGCTTATGATCAAGTCCGTTTAGCTTTATTGTTTGTTGAATAGGGCGAATCAAATGCCTCATATGATTGTTCACTATTCAGCAAATTTAACAGCGTTAGATCCGCTAGAATTGCTCAAAGACCTAAATACAGTGTTGCTTAAAACTGAGCTGTTTAGCGTAAATGATATTAAGTCTCGTGTTTTTAAAGATGAGGTATTTTTAATTGGGTTGGAGGATCATCAAGAAGCTTATGTTCATCTAAAACTTTATATTTTGAGTGGACGAACCCAAGTTCAGAAGCAAGCAGCAGGTGAGGCATTACTCCGATTGTTAGAACAAAAAGATTATCTAAAAAATGAGGCTGAATATTCAATTCAATTATGTGTTGAAGTGATTGATATGCCAAAAGAGAATTATTTTAAGGCGACGATTTAATTTGATTTGAAAATCCGCAATTCTGATCAAGTTTACAGGATATGAATCTTGCAAATTAGCTTTCATCAAATGAATTGAGTTAAATGTATGTCGCTATATGATCAGAAGTTGCAACGTGTATGTGAGTACATCCAGCAACATCTAGATGATGAGCTAGATCTGAATACGTTGAGTCAAGTTGCATCACTATCTAAATTTCATTTTCATCGCATTTTTGTAGCGAATACAGGTGTGAATCTGATGAAGTTTATTCAGTTGTGTCGTTTAAAACGAGCCTCATTTCAACTTGCATTTTGTACAGACACCAAAATTATTGATATTGCTTTACAGTCTGGTTTTGATAGCCCTGAAGCATTTAGCCGCGCTTTTAAACGTTCATTTGATCAAACCCCAAGTGCTTTTAGAGAACAGCCCCATTGGCTATCTTGGCATGAAAGGTTTATTTTTTATTTACCTCCGAGAGAAATCATGATGAACGTTAATATTGTAGAAAGAGCAGAAGAGAAAATCGCATTTATTTCTCATCACGGTGCACCAAAACGTGTATTTGAAACGGCAGCACAATTTATTCAGTGGCGCAAAGAAACGGGATTATCTCCTATAGCAAAAAGCCGCACCTACGGTATTCCATTTTCTGACCCTGAACAGACTTTAAGTGATGAATTCCGTTTTGATATTGCTGGAACAATCACGGCGGATATACCTGAAAATACATACGGTGTAAGCACAGGTACTCTTCCCAAAGGCAGCTATGCCGTTATTCGGCATTTGGGCAGTCACGATCATATTAAAGACAGTGTTTACTATCTATATCGGGACTGGTTGCCACAATCAGCACGTGAAGTAGGGGATTTTCCCGTCTTTTTTCACTACCACAACTTTGTTCATGATGTAGATGAATGTGATTTGATCACAGACATTTATTTATTACTGAAATAGCTCTCAAGCTCTGCTAATTAAGCAGAGCTGAATTATAAAATTTCAATATCTACATATTGCTGAATTAAATTGTCATCGAGCATGTGTATGTAATCTAAAAAAGCGACATTAAAGCTTCCAACTGTTTGTGCATGTTCATAAGCCAGTTTGCCTGCAATCGCAAAATGAATATGTGCAGCAAGCGCTGCAATGGTTGAATTCGTTACTGCATGATAAGCAGCGGTTAATGCACCTAGAGCGCATCCTGTTGCAGTAATTTTAGGCTGTAAATGGCAACCACCATTTACTTTGATTACCATATCGAATTGTTTGGAAATGATATAGTCAGATTCACCAGAAATCGCAACACACTCAGTATGCTGTAACAAGCTTTTTGCTTGAGCATAAACATCATGGCTGTTTAATGTGCTATCAACACCTTTAGATTGAACTTGACTGCCCGCTAAAGTACTAATTTCAGAGGCATTGCCGCGGATAATGGTAGGTTGAAACTTAAGTAATTGATCAACAGTTTCACTACGCCATTTCAGGATTGATCCATAGCCAACAGGATCGAGTACCCATGGTCTTTGTTGCTGTTGTGCTGTTTCAGCAGAAATGAGCATCGCTTGAGTTTGTTCAGTCGTCGGTGTACCAATGTTGATGCTTAAAGCTGCACAAATGTTTGTAAAATCTGCTGCTTCAAATGGATTATCGATCATTGCGGGCGATGCACCAGCTGCAAGTAAGATATTTGCGACGTAATTATTGGCGACACTATTGGTAATACATTGTACCAATGGGGCTTGTTGCTGAAGAGCTTGCCAAGCTTCAATCACTTGCTCAATGAGTTGTTGTTTTTGTGACATTCATCACCCCTTAAAAATTTTAAAAAATAATAGTTTAACGCGTAAAGTAGTGGTCTTGATGCTTACATCGACGACAAATCAATGATACATAGTCTGTAGCATCATAATCGACTACAAGATCATTTGAACCGCAATACATGCAACGCTTTACTGCATAAAAATTTAAACGAGGTTCGATCTTGCGCCAAGATTTCCAGACAGGCTGAATAAAAACACTCTCGTCATAACCCAAAAATTTAAATAATAATACTTCGCTCATTTTACTAAATGGAATGGTGTATGGGCGAGGTAATGTCGTGGTTTCCCAACGTTCAGCCAAAGCGCGTTCACGATATTGTTCTAATGTCTTTTTGAGTAAGTTGGTATTAATAAATTTATCGTTTCTTGCCTGCAATGCTTTTTGCTTATAGAGGTACTCTAACGCAGTTTGAATTAAGTAAAAAATTTGACCCACTGCGAGCCCTTCCATCAGACGATAGCAAAAGGCTTGAAATGAGCGATTGCCAGCGATTTGAATGCCCCAAGTTCTACAATAAAATTGCATGAACTGGACGATTTCTTGATAAAGAATCAAATACAAAGCATCTTTAACTTCATCTGTCGTTTTGAAGGGAATACCTAAACTTAGATTCTCATAAAACCAATGGCGCAATTGTTGGGTTACACTAAATAAACTCGGATCAGAATAACCATCAAGCCGAAGATTAAGATAAAAATGTTCTGTTTCTAGGCTCGAATCTTGTGATTTAAATATGCCTAATTTGAGTAACTCTTGAACGAGTTGATTTTGAAATAAATAATTGGGGGTGAAATCATGATATTTAATGTTCTTCCAGTGGATGAATTCATCATGCTGTACATCTTCACGAGCATAACTGTCCAACAAACTTAGTAAAAATAATTTATGCATAAAGCTGAGTTGATTCAGGCTATAAATCACTTCATCTTTGACTTTGTATTTACGTTGTTCTTGTAAAATGGTTTGTTGAGTTTGTTTTTTGCGCTGAGCGGTGCATTGAGCACAATGGCAATTCAGTCTGCTGTCACTTTTAAATACACGATGTTGGCAATGACTACATTCATGAAATTGGAATTCTTGTGAGTATTGCTCAGCTTCAATCCAGAACATGGATGCTTGGCACAATGGACAATGGCTACTTTCATCTAACTGCTTTTGCAGAATCTGTAAATCCATTGACAATAAACCTATATAACCACGAAATGAAAGGATTATACATTGCTCGTGCTCGGAGTGAGAAAAAGATTATTTGCACTGAAAAAGTAGTTTTGTATTGAGATTTAATCCACTGAATTTTATATAAAAGCTAAGCAGGTGGCTGATCTATTTTTTAAAGTATGGTAAATTTTTGCCCCATATTAAAAGATGTTATTAAGTTTGTTTATAGAAGTAGAAAGAGATAAGGATGAATAATCAAATATTGTTGAAATGCTCTATTGCATTAATTGCTTGTTTTACAAGTATTCTCTCATATGCAAGTTCAATTGAAGGCTATTGGCGCAGTATTGATGATCGAACGGGTGAGCAGTTGACCATCATTGAAATCAGGAAAGCACCAGATAATACCTATCGCGGAAAAATCGTTTATATCTATCCGAATGCGCAAGGGGCGATCGTAACACATTGTGTTAACTGTCCACCGCCATATACAGGAAAGCCACGTTTAGGTTTAGAAGTTTTAACTGGTTTGGTTGAAGACCCCAATAAAGCAAATAGTTTTATTAATGGGCGCATCTTAGAGAGCAAAACTGGAAAAGTGTACAAAGGTAAAGCTCGATTAAATGCAGATGGTAAGCATTTAAATATGCGCGGTTATGTTGGAATTTCGGCTTTGGGTAGAAATACGGTTTGGATACGCACAGTTAGTGCGAACCCGTAATCATTTCTTTCTTATTGTGTGAGTTGCTTAAAATTCATTGTGATTTTAAGCAATTAAATATCCACTCGTCTTGTTGACTGTCTAAGAACATTGGAATAAAAATATATTAGATGGATCTACTTTGCACTTAGGGAGAGCATATTATGCAAAAACATTCACTCATGAAAGGAATCGTGGGAATTTCATTTGCCCTATTCGCAACTGCTAATTTCGCGATGACACCTGAAGGCTTTTGGAAAAGTATTGATGACCGTACGGGTGAACAGCTTTCAATCGTAGAAATTAAAAAGAAACCTGATAATACTTATACTGGCACAATCGTATATCGTTACCCAGTACCGGGTGGTGGAACGGTATTAACCAATTGTGTGAAATGCCCTGAGCCTTTCAAAAACAAACCTATTTTAGGACTTCAGATCGCATCAGGTTTGCGAGAAGATCCTAAAAATCCAAACCATTTTATTGACGGAAAAATACTCGAACCTAAAACGGGCAATCTTTATAAAGGCAAAGCTCAGTTAAGTGCTGATGGTAAACGTTTACGTATGCGTGGATATATGGGGATTTCTGCTTTAGGTCGTACCCAAGTTTGGATTAGGACTGACAGTGCCAATCCTTAACCCTGTTGAACAAATAAATTTGGTTCAATATCAGGGTTTATGTCTTAATGAATTTATGTCTAATTATATTTTAGCCATTTTATGAATTCATCTATTTAGATCAGTTTCAATGCTTTGATATTGAATCAAAGAGGTTTTTTTATGCTCTATCCTAAGAGATCGAGCATAAAAAACATTTTCCGTATTCAAAATGTTGAGGCTTGTATGTATAAAAATTCATTAAAGAAATGCCTAATCGGAATGGCATTGGTTATTACAAGTGTTGGTAGTTATGCAAGTTCAATCGAGGGTTACTGGAAAAGTATAGATGATCGTACGGGGGAGCAGCTTTCAATTGTCGAAATTAGAAAAGGCACTGACGGTTATTATCATGGCAAGATTGTCTATCGTTACCCTAATGCACACGGTATTAAGTTAGCCAATTGTGTTAAATGCCCTGAGCCATATACTAATCATCCAATCCTTGGCTTAGAAATCTTATCAAAGCTTAAAGATAACCCTGATAATCCAGATGCGTATATTGATGGTAGAATAATGGAACCAACCAGTGGCCGGATCTACAAGGGTAAGGCACTTGTAACGAGTGATGGAAAACGTTTACGTATGCGTGGTTATATGGGAATTTCAGCATTAGGTCGAACAGTGGTCTGGTTGAGAACAGATCGTGCAAGCCCTTAAAATAAAACTGTGATATATCAGGTCAAAGAATTTGTTTTTATTTATTTTAAAATAATGTTATTCATTACATGAATTTTACCAGTTGGATCAGTTGTTTTTTAAGCAAAAGGACTAATTGGTAGCGTGAAACTTATCTGAAAATATGGTAAGTTTCAATAATTAAACCTATAAATATTAATGGGTTGGCTTTTAAAAAGACGGGGTTAGTATGCTAAATCAAATGTTTCTGAAAGGAATCATGGGAGTTTCTATTGCTTTTTTAAGCATGACTGCTTTTTCAGCTTCGATTGAAGGTTATTGGAAAAGTATTGAAGAACGTACAGGTGAGCAACTTTCGATTGTTGAAATCCGTAAAGGATCAGATGGTCGCTTTCATGGGAAAATTGTTTATCGTTATCCTAATGCTCGTGGTTTTTCCCTTGCGAACTGTACCAAGTGCGCAGCTCCAAATACCAATAAGCCAATTCTTGGCTTAGAAATTTTATCAGGTTTTAGAGAAGATCCAGATAAGCCAGATTCATATATTGATGGTCGAGTATTAGAAGCAACAAGTGGTAAAGTTTATAAAGGTAAAGCGGTCGTAACGGGTGAAGGTAAACGTTTACGTATGCGCGGTTATATGGGCGTTTCTGCCTTAGGTCGTACAGTCGTCTGGTTACGAACAGATAGTGCAAATCCTTAATTAGTGTAATAAAAAACCTCGAAAATATTTCGAGGTTTTTTATTAAATGTAAAAGTTAAACAGGGCATGGTAAGTTTTCGTCCTCCTGACCGATTTTTTTGGCTGCAATAAGTGCTTGTACTTTTTTACTCGGCAATTTTTCTTTGCCAAGTGCATCATAAGTGTTCACAATGTTGGTCACTTCTAAGGTTGTCAGTTCAATTCCTTCTGCTGTTAAAAAAACGGAAATTACATGATGATCGACGCCAGCTTTTGCAAGATCATGGATCGCTTTAATATTTTCTAAACGATATAAGTGTGCTTTTAATTCCATCGTCTTAACCCTCGCTTGATTTATTGTATTACCTACATTGGCATATAAACTTAAGCAATAACCGTGCACAAAATGTAAAACTCAGGAAAAAAATGTAAGTTGCGCGATAGAACGCAATTGGTTCTGTATTTTTTATTTAAGATTGGAAAACGATGTTGTAATTTTGTCTAAATGATCGGGCAATTTGCAGATCAAATTTGAAAACCTGAATAGTAAACCCAATAAAATTATTAAAACTGATACCGAGCCGTAAAGACAGGTTTTATAAGTTGGCGTATGATCTGATAGAGTTTCACCGATACTTCTGACAAAAGTGATTTGTCACAAAAATTTAGGTGAAATAAGGCATGATTTGTGCAACCGAATGACTTTAATCAAGAAGTCTTGCTAACAAGACCATCTAAACGACATGATGAAAGATAAGGAATACTGATGAATATTGCGGCACAACCTCCCGTACAAGCAGATCAAACCATTTACCTCAAAGATTATCAAAAACCATCTTTCTTGGTTGAATCAATTAACTTAGATATTCAAGTCTATGATGATCATACGATTGTTGACTCAGCCTTAGTGATGAAACGTCAAAAGACTGGTGCTTTGGTGCTTTTGGGGCGTGATCTTGAATTAAAGTCGATTCAATTGAATGGGCAAATCCTGAGTGCAGCGCAATATGATTTAGACGATGAGCAATTGTTGATCACAGATGCACCAGATGAGGTCATTTTAAAAATCCAAGTCATTATTCATCCTGAGTCAAATACGCAACTTGAAGGTTTATACAAGGCGGGTGATTTATTCGTTACCCAAAATGAACCTGAAGGTTTCCGTAAAATCACCTTCTATCCTGACCGTCCTGATGTATTGGCTGAATTTACTACCCGTGTCGAAGCCGATAAGAAATATCCAGTTTTACTTGCCAATGGTAACTTATTGGAAACAGGTGAGGCTGGGGAAGGTCGTCATTTTGCAATTTGGCAAGATCCAACCAAGAAACCAAGCTATTTATTTGCCTGTGTGATTGGTGATTTGGCGGTACTGAGAGATCGTTACACCACGTCAGAAGGTCGTGATGTTGATCTTGAAATTTATGCAATCGAGAAAGATATTCCAAAATGTCACATTGCAATGGAAGCGTTAAAGCACTCTATGCGTTGGGATGAAGAGCACTATGGTCGTCCTTATGATCTCGACAATTATATGATTGTCGCCGTCAGTCAGTTCAACATGGGTGCAATGGAAAATAAAGGTTTGAATATCTTTAATACCTCATGTGTACTTGCCGATGAAGAATACACCACTGATGCTGCGATTATGCGAGTTCAGTCCGTCATTGCACATGAATATTTCCATAACTGGACAGGCAACCGAATCACCTGTCGTGACTGGTTCCAATTGTGTTTAAAAGAGGGCTTAACGGTTTTCCGTGATCAGTCTTTCTCTGAGGATTTACAATCAGCGGCCGTACAACGAATTGATGATGTAGCGGTATTGAAATCACATCAATTCCCAGAAGATGCTGGCCCATTATCGCATCCGCCACGTCCAGATCATTTTGTTGAAATCAATAACTTCTATACTGCGACAGTGTATGAGAAGGGTGCTGAAATCAACCGTATGATGGCAACGTTATTGGGTAAAGAAAAATATCGTCAAGGGACTGATGAATATTTCCTGCGTCATGATGGGCAAGCAGTCACAGTTGAGGACTGGGTTGCTGCATTGAGCGCAGGTTCAGGTGTTGATCTATCTAACTTCCTCACTTGGTATAACCAACCTGGTACACCAAAGTTAGAAGCGAAAGGTGAATATGATGCTGCTGCACAGACTTATCGTTTAAGCTTCAAACAGAGCTTGAAAGCACATCCAAAATATCCAAATCTCAAGGCAGTGCCAATTCCTGTGGCTCTGGCATTATTTAATGCCAATACAGGTGAACAATATACCTTGCACAGCACTGATCTGTTTGTGAATGAGGTCAAAGATGGCGTGTATTTATTTGATCAAGATGAGGCAACAATTGAATTTACAGATGTGACGGAGCAACCTGTGGCTTCGTTATTACGTAATTTCTCTGCCCCTGTGAATTTAGTCTTTGATTATTCCAATGATGATCTTGCCTTCTTGATTCAGCACGAAACCAATGGCTTTAATCAATGGCAAGCGACACAAACTTTATTGGAACGTATTCTTTTAGAAGACCATAAGGTGGATACCTATATTCAGGCAATTAAAAATACCTTGCCAGACCTAGTGAATAAAGATCCGTTATTGGCATCGCGTTTATTTGATGTACCAAGTGAAAACTATTTAGGCAGTCGTATTGATCAAGACTATGAGCCTGAATTGATTCGTGAGAAGCGTGAAGCTGTGCTAGACCGTTTAGCACGTGATTTAGGTTCATTCTGGAAAGAGACTTATTTGGCCTTAGATCCAGACCAGCAAAAAGAGTTTTCTTTAGCAATGGGCGTGCGTTCATTAAAGAATATCACTCTGAATATGTTGGCGCGTCAAGGCGATGAGTCTGTATTTGATTTGGCTTATGCGCAATATCAACAAACAGGCAATATGTCCGAACGTTTAGGCGCATTGCGTGTTTTAGTCTGGAATGATGCGCCACAAGCGCAGGCTGCACTTGCAGATTTCTATAACCGTTTTAAAGATGAAGCCTTGTCTTTAGATCAATGGTTTAGCATCCAAGCATCGAATCCATGTGCGACAGCGGAAACGATTGAGTATCTGACTAAGCACGCCGATTATGATTTGGGAACACCGAACCGTATCCGTGCAGTGAGTGGTGGACTTGCTGCGAATCCAGTGAATACGTGGAGCTTTGGTGTCGATCATTTCATTGAGCTTGCCGCTTATTTGGATGAGAAAAACCCAATTTTAGGTTCGCGTTTATTACAAGTGCTGTCACGTTGGTACACCTTGGCTGAACCGCAACGTAGTCAGGTGCAACAAGCACTTAAAGCATTGCAGCCTAAAGTAAAATCGAAAAATGTAGCAGAAACATTGAACAGTTTACTCAGTATTTAATTTACTGATTGAATGAATAGGAAAAGGATGTCGTCAGACATCCTTTTTTATTTGACAATTAATATTGTCAGAAATAGTATGGAAATCATTCGAATGTAACGGATGACTGCAATGGAAATAAAAACAATCACATTACCGACACGTCAAATCGAAGTTGAAGTGTATGTACCTGCACAAAGCTCTGAAAAAACGCCTGCGATTTTATTGCTACACGAGTTATTTGGTATCCTCGATGTTTATAGAGAAGATGCACAAGACTTGGCTGATCGAGGTTATTTGGTTTACGTGCCTAATTTATTTAGTGGTGGTGCAGTCAAATATTGTATTCGTGCTATGGTGAGTAAGGCAGGACGTATCAATTCAGCGGACAGTGAAGTTAATCAAGAAATTCATGTATTACTCGATGCATTAAAGGCAGACCCAAGATCTAATGGTCGCTTGGGTATGTTAGGTCAATGTTTAACAGGTGGTTACGTCATTCAAATGGCAAAGCGCGAAGATATGTTAGCACCTGTGGTTTATCATCATTCTCTGGGGATTCAAGGTGCTGGTGTTCCAAACAACGAGTCTCTGGATGAAGTTCGCATTCTACAGGGACATTGGTCTACGGTTGATCCATTTTGCCCAGCGACCAAACGCAATAAACTGATCCAGCAATTGGGTGATCGGGTTGAAGCTTATATTTATAATATGCCGCATGGTTTTCGTAGTGTCAGTCGAGGACTGCCTGAGGCGAAAATGGTTTGGCAACGTACCATTGATTTTTTTGAGCGCGAGTTAAAACAAAATATTGTATAAATGCTATGCTAATAAAGCGATTATTTATAAGCATTTATGTCTATAGAAATAGAAAAGTGAGGGGAAAATGTCACATAAATATGAATATGCAGGTTTTTGGATACGTTTAGGTGCATCTATTATTGATAATATTATTATTATGGTTGCATTAGTGCCGATTGGAATGTTGATGGGTTGGAACTCTATGTATTCATCTGAGATGACATCAACCGCAGATTTGCTTTGGCAAATTTTAATGGCCGCTTTCTGTGTATTCTGTTGGGTTAAATTTGCTGGAACTCCAGGTAAACGTTTGTTGCGTTTGAAAGTCTTAGATGAAAGGACTGGAGAAAATGTCACAGTTGGTCAAGGGATTATTCGTTATATCGGTTATTTTCCAGCAATATTAGTTCTATTTATTGGTTTGATTTGGGTGGCTTTTGATTCTAAGAAGCAAGGCTGGCACGACAAAATGGCAAAAACAGTAGTCGTTAGAGAACTTTAATTTAGAGTGAAATTCTCTCATGTAATGAAAAATTCATACGATAGGGCTTGTGGATCAATTCGCATGTCCTACAATGCCATTGAGTTTATTCACGGAGATCCTAAATGGGAAGTTGTTCGACGTTTGGGTTTAATAAAGGATTAAGCCAAAGCGAATACTGAGCAAGTGAGCTATTTAGGTCGGCTATCTTGCAATGAGATAGCTTTGTTAAAATATTCTAAACCCTCCTATAAAATTTTGCTGTATCCGCAAAATTTATTGTATTGACTGCATCCTGTTTAGTTTCTCACCTAAAAAAGACGGCACTTGGTCTTATCAAGTCGTACCTGCCTGTAATCTCAATCAAAATTTAGAAGTATCTTTGGGCTATCACTCAAGTAAGGATCAAGATCAGATTCATGGCTTTTCAGTTCAAGCAAAAAGCATTTTAAGGCCAATGGAGAATGATTGGGGTGTTGCCTTTACAGCTATCCCGTGATGATGTTGCTCATCATGGGGATTTAAACTGGTTTTTGAATGTTCCTGTCAGTTTTCAACTCTTAGATCAACGTTTAGCATTGGATACCAATCTAGGTTATCAGCCTGTCCGTTGCTTTTATTCTCGGTGCATTGATTGGATTTGAACGTCAATATCGACAACGTACAGCAGGACTTAGAACAAATGTTTTAGTTGCTGTGGGAGCGGCGATTTTTGTAGATATTGCAATTAATTTGACTGAAGCCGATGGAGCAGTTCGGGTGATTGCTTATGTTGTTTCAGGAATTGGTTTCTTAGGTGCAGGTGTGATTATGCGCCAAGAAGGCAACATTCATGGTTTAAATACGGCTGCGACATTATGGTGTTCTGCTGCTATCGGTGCTTCGGTAGGCGCTGATTTGATTGTTGAAGCAGTTTTGGCAACAGGTTTTATCTTAGCTGCAAATACGTTGTTAAGACCTATTGTTCATGCCATAGATCGCCGCCCATTAGATGATGAGGCAGAAGTCTTACATGTCATCTATATTATTTGTGATCGTACTCAGAGTAAGGTAGTCATGGACGAGCTGAATCTAACTTTGAAACATCATAACTATCCTGCCAAAGATATTGATGTAACGCCGTTTGGTGAAAAAGAGGTTGAGATCGAAGCGACACTGATTGCGAGTTCAATTGAGGCTGAAGATGCGCTGCATATTATTAATCATCTGAACGCGATGCCACAAATTCGTCAAGCTTTCTGGGATAAAAATGCAATTAACTAAGTTATGTATATCAATATTTTAAATAGTTCTATTGAGAATGACTATCTCGTAATTGATATATAAGTCTTTTATTGTTTCACATACAATAAAATCAGATAAATAAAAATGAGAACAGTATGAGTTCAGAAGTACACTCAATCAGTTTAATCGCGCCTGTCGTTTTATTGGCTGCGGCTGTAATAGCCGTTCCTATTTTTAAACGAATTGGCTTAGGCTCAGTTCTTGGTTATTTAATTGCTGGCTTAGTTATTGGCCCATTTGGATTCGCATTTTTTCATGATTCTGCTTCGATTCTACATATTGCAGAGCTTGGTATTGTCATGTACTTATTTGTGATTGGGCTGGAAATGCAGCCCTCACATTTATGGAGTCTAAGGCGTGAGATTTTTGGCTTAGGAACTTTGCAAATTATTGCTTGTGCTTTGGCATTAACAGGTGTTGGGCTTTTATTTGGATTTAAATGGCAAGTTGCATTTATTGGTGCAGCAGGTTTTGTATTGACGTCTACCGCAATTGTGATGCAACTCTTGGGTGATCGTGGTGATATTGCACAGCCACAAGGTCAAAAGATTGTCGCGATTTTATTATTTGAAGACTTATTAATTGTCCCATTACTGGCAATTGTTGCTTTTATGGCACCGAATCATGTAGTGGAAAGTACCTCAGCACGTTTGGAAAATATAGGTATTGGTTTAATTGCAATTGCAGGTTTAATCGCCGCAGGTTATTGGTTACTCAATCCTTTATTTAGATTACTCGCTGCGGCAAAAGCACGAGAAGTGATGACGGCTGCTGCGCTTTTAGTGGTGTTGGGTGCTGCTTTATTGATGCAAGTCAGTGGCTTATCTATGGCAATGGGGGCATTTCTTGCAGGCGTGTTGCTATCAGAATCAACTTTTAGACACCAAATTGAAGCCGATATTGAGCCATTTCGAGGGATTTTATTGGGGCTATTTTTCCTTGGTGTTGGAATGTCGCTAGATTTATCGGTCGTGAAGCAAAATTGGCAACTGATTGTGAGTGGCGTTATTGCAATGATGTTTGCTAAATCACTCATGATTTATATTGTTGCTCGTCTGACCAAAAGTCGGCATACCGAAGCTTTGGATCGTGCTTTATTGATGGCTCAAGGTGGTGAGTTTGCCTTTGTTCTATTTTCTGCGGCGGTCACTGCCCAAGTCATTGATAATACAGTTAAGTCGAATCTAACGGCAATTATTGTACTGTCTATGGTACTGACCCCAATCTTAGGCATTCTTTTTAAACGATTTACCGAAACCAAAGATTCAGTTTCTCTTGATAATGTCGATATTGCTGAAGGTCTAAGCGGCAGTATTCTAATGATTGGTTTTGGTCGTTTTGGTCAGGTAACCAGTCAATTACTCTTGGCAAGAGGGGTTGATGTGACGATTATTGATAATGACATCGACATGATTCAAAACGCAGAAAAATTTGGTTTTAAAATCTACTACGGCGATGGCTGTCGTCTCGATATTTTGCATGCTTCAGGGGCTTCGACGGCAGAAGCAATCGTGATTTGTGTCGACAGTAAACAAACAACCAATCGAATTGTGGAATTGGTGACACATGAATTTCCATTAGCCAAAGTCTTGGTTCGTTCGTATGATCGGGAGCATTCACTACATTTGGTTAAACAAAAAGTCGATTATATGATTCGTGAAACCTTTGAATCTGCGATTAAATTCGGTGAAGTCATTTTAGAGCAATTAGGTGTCGATGAAGATGAGGTTCGCATGATCTCAAATGAAATTCGAGAACGTGATAATGAGCGTTTTGAAACAGAAATTGCTGCGGATGATGTCTATGCAGGGGTGGGTTTACAATACTCACATTCCCATCCTCGACCTACAGCACCATTGATTCGACCTAAACAAGCAGGACGAATTTTAAATGGTGAAGAAACTGAAAAGGATGTAAAAGATAGGTAAATCGACTTTGAAATAAAATGGATTTAAATAAGTCTTAGCTAGACTAAGACTTATTTTTTAATTTAAATTTGAATAAAACTAAAACAAAAATGCCCAATAGAAGTCCCCAAAATGCAGAACCAATTCCCCAAAATTGAACTCCTGATGCACTACATAAAAAGGTGAGTAATGCTGCTTCTCGTTCTTCTACGTTTGCAAAAGCCACTGCAATGTTATGGCTAATCGTGGCAAATAGGGCAATACCTGCAAGTGCAACAATAAAAATAGGCGGAAATGACATGAGTAAGCTGACTAAGGTTGCAGCGAAAAGCCCCATTAAAATATAAAACAAACCACAGCTTATACCTGCAATATAGCGTTTGCTTGGATCAGGATGTACTTGATCATCTAAGCTGACCGCTGCACTAATCGCGGCTAAATTTATCGAGAAACAACCAAAAGGGGCGAAAATCGTATGTGCAATACCTGTCCAACCTACTAATTGATTGACGTGAGGGTGATAACCATAACTTTTGATCATGGCGATACCGGGCAAATTTTGAGAAGTCATATTGATGACAAACAAGGGTAAGGCTAGACCCAGTAATGCAGACCATGAGAATGAAGGTTGCATCCATACAGGTTGGGTGAAAGACCAAGTAATTGAATGCAATTTGAAATCAATAAATAGAGGGCAAATCATTGCACCTAAAATCACTGTCAGCACAATGCTATAACGAGGTAATAAGCGTTTTGAAACAAGATAAATTGCCAACATGCTCAAGATAAAACCGAGCTGACTTTCTAAGCTGCTAAAGATTTGAATCCCAAATTTTAATAAAATTCCTGCAAGCATGGCACATGTGAGGCTTTGAGGAATATGCGCCAACAGCTTTTGAAAAATGCCTGAAAATCCAACGATTGCGATCGCGACGCCACAAACTAAGAAAGCACCAATCGCTTCGTAAAGGTCATAATGCCCTGAGGATGCAATGATTAAAGCAATTCCAGGCGTCGACCATGCAGTAGCAACTGGATATTTATATTTCCAAGATAAGATGAGTCCTGATAATCCAATCGCTAAACCTAATGCCCAAAACCAAGAGCTGATTTGCGCTGTATTTGCACCGAGAGATTGCGCCCCTTGAATGACCAGTACCGCAGAAACACTTATTCCAATCAGGAAGGTAATAAAGCCAGCAAAAATGGCAGGAATCGAAAAATCTTGAATTAGACGTTGCATCAATGCATCTATACTTGATTGAAATTTGTTGAAAAGTATATCGTTAATTCGGCGAAAATCGTAGTTTTAAAATGATTGAATGAGTTGACCATATGATCAAAACAGAGTTATGCAAGGGTAGAGGTTGCTAGTCGTAATCCAAATATAAAGAATAAAATGCCTACGCTACAAACACCTCCTGCGGCAAGTTTGTAATTATGTTTGAAAAAGTCTGCTAATTTAACACCTGAAAAAATCAAAGCAGTCAGATAGGTAAAACTGACCAGTTGCACAATGATGGCTAAGGTTAGAAAGCTGAGTGCTGGATAAGCATAATTGGGTTGTACAAATTGCACGAAAAAAGACAGGAAAAACAGAATCGCTTTAGGATTGAGTAAACTGATACTGAGTGCGGTACGATAGGGATGAATTTGATCTAAACGAGGTAAATTAGCCATTTCTGTAGGGTGTGGAGGCTTATTCCATGTCTGATAGGCACTTTGTAATAGTTTGAAGCCTAGATAGGCGAGATAACAAGCACCTGTTAACTTGAGAACGATAAATAAAATCGGAAAGGCTTTTAATAATGATGCCGCACCTAGAACCGTACACAGGATTAAAATAGAATCACCTGTAAATACACCACATGCCGCAGCATAACCTGTACGAATACCATAGCGTGAAGCGACCGACATCACATATAAAGAGTTTGGGCCAGGCAATAACACAATTAAGATTGTACCAATAATAAATGTAGTTAAATCTGTTACGCCGAACACAACCTACTCATTAAAAAACCGATTTTCATTAATATAACAAAAATCGGTTTTTATAGGTGAAAAATAAACTAATTATGCTTGGATCTCGGCATCAATACCAAAAGACTGACGCAGCAATGTACTGAGTTGATTTCGTGCTTTGATAAAGCCATCAATACCACCTTGTAGTAATTGGAAAGCCATTAAATCTTGCTCAAGTTCAGCTTTAAAACTCTCTTTGGTTTGAGTTGTACGTTCAATTTTCTCAGCCTGATGCGCCGAAGTTGAGCTGAGTTGAGCTTCAACAACTTGTTGATCTTGTTCAAGTTGAGCCAATAAATTTGGTGCAATGGTGAGTAAGTCACAACCTGCTAAACCAAGGACTTGTGCTGTGCTACGGAAACTTGCCCCCATGACCTGTGTCGCAATGCCGTGTTGTTTGTAATAGTTATAAATTTTCTTGACTGAAAGAACACCTGGATCGTTTTCGATTGGATATTGCTCGATGCCTTCCGCTTTTTTATACCAGTCTAAAATACGACCGACAAAAGGAGAAATTAGGGTTACTTTTGCATCTGCGCAAGCTTGGGCCTGATGCAAACCAAACAATAATGTTAAGTTACATGGAATCCCTTCAGCCTCTAAAACTTTGGCTGCTTGAATGCCTTCCCACGTTGACGCGATCTTGATCAAGACACGAGATTGCTCAATACCATAGTCTTGGTAAAGTTTAGAAAGTTCACGCGCTTTGGCAATCGTCGCATCAGTATCATAAGAAAGAGAAGCATCGACTTCAGTTGAAACACGTCCATCGATCAATTTTAAAATTTCAACGCCAAACTTCACCGTCAAAATATCAATGCTGCGTTCAATCAGTTCATCACTTTGATAGCCTTCTTGTTTTGCTTGTGTATAAGCATCTTCAATCAGTTGCTTACTTTCAGGTTGTTCAGCCGCTGCTGTAATAAGTGATGGATTGGTTGTTGCATCTAAGGGACGAAATTTTTCAATCGCTTCTAGATCACTACTATCGGCAACAACGGTTGTTAAATTTTTTAATTGGTGTAATGCGGTCTGAGTCATTGATATAGCGTTCTTACTTAAACAAAATTATGGATAACTTCTTTATAGCACAATCTACAGGAAAGCAAAGCATCGCTTTGAATACATTTAAACCTGAGTGATTTACTCTATTTTCTAGGTTGCTGACGTAGTTGTCGAATGTGTTCAATCAAAAATCTAGCGGCAACACCTAACTCGCTTTCCCGACTCCAGACTAAATCGACGTAGTATTCAAACTTTGGGGTGAAATCATAAAGTTCCAAAACTTTTAATTTTTTCTTTAGTTCAGGATTCTCATTAAACATTTCTAAGGGTAAAACTCCCCAACCTAAATTCCGAATAATCATCATACACGCAGAATGATGATTATCTGTGCGCCAATAATCTTTAGAAAATAGTAGTTCTGGCTTGATGCTATGGTTACGGCTAGCCACCACGATTTGGCGCGTCTGCACCATTTGCTCAAAGGAAATTTGCTCAAATTGAGCTAAAGCATGACCTTGAGCAATCACTGGAACAAGAGCTTCTCGTTTTAATTCAACAAATTGTTCACGACTATCTAATTGTTCTCGTTCAAACATGAGTGCAAGTTGTGCAGATTGATCGAGCAACATCTGTAAAGCATCTTCTTGAGGAGCAGAAAAAATATTAATCGTCAGATTCGGAAAATGTTGTTCAAGCAACGTAATGTAATCTGTCCAATTGGTATGCAGTAATTCAGAGACCACGACAATGTTTAAGGTTGACTCTAGCCCAGTGCTGAGCGCATGAGCGTGCTGTTTCCATTGATTGATTTCAATCAAAAGCTGTTGGGTTTTCTCATATAAAACCATTGCCGCAGAAGTTGGTTTCGGCTCACGTCCAAGTCGCTCAAATAAATTGAGATTGAGATCAATTTCTAAGTTGGCAATTGACATGCTCACTGCCGAAGGGACTTTGCCGAGTTTCCGCGCGGCCGCCGAAAATGAGCCTGTCTCAATGACAGTTTGAAACATCAGAAGTTGTTCTTGATTAATATTCATCTGTCAAAAAAACTGAAAGAACCTAATTGGATTAATCAAAATTATAAAAATAAAATGGTGCATATCCAAACAAAAGAGTGTTATAAAATGTTGATTTCCAGAAGAAGACTCATTCATGCAATTAGCTATGAAGTGATCTTATTGGTCATCATCGCAATTGCGTTAAGTTTTATTTTTAGTATGCCACTCGAAGTAACAGGTGTTTTAGGTGTAATCATGGCTGTCATTTCGGTGATTTGGAACATGATTTTTAACCATTATTTTGAAAAAATTGAACATAAACATCAATGGAAACGAACGATTCCTGTGCGTATTTTACATGCGGTTGGCTTTGAGGGTGGTTTGATGCTTGTGACCATTCCAATTATTGCCTATATGATGAAGATGAGTTTTATTGATGCATTAATTTTAGATTTTGGTTTAACGATGTGTATTTTGGTATATACCTTTATCTTCCAATGGTGTTATGACTTGATCGAAGAGCGGTTTTTCCCGAATGTAAAATTTGCATCTTAAACAAGAGTGAGATTTATAAATCTCAAGAAAATTTAAGCTACGGAATAGGGGCTGTTGAAGATTATTCCGTAGCTTATTTTATCAAATATAAACCGTTTCTTTTGGCAGTAGCAGACTTGCTGCTTGCATTTTATTTTGTTGGATTAATCCATGAATCTGATGTGCAAGTGGTGTAATGTCTGTAATCGAAACAATCCATTGATTGACATAGCGTTGAACAGCTTCTTTACTCAGTCCGATTTGTATCGCTCTATGCTCAAGTGGTTGTAATAATAAATCACGTTCAGGATCCCATTGAATTCGTACAGGTGAATGATCTTTGCGTTGTTGCCATTCTTCTTCGCTTAATGACGGATCACGATGACTGAGGCAGCTATGTGCCAATGCCCATTCAAAACCTTCAAGGGTGATGTCTATAGCTAAAATGCGATTTTGCCCATCATCTTTAAATCCCCAGCCAGCACGATACATCATCCAAAGGAATGAGGGTTTGATCCATGTCATTCTTTCCATTTTAAATGGTGGTGAAACAAACGTTTGATTAAGAAGGGCGGCATTTGCAATAGCATCAGAATAAGCTTGATAAACACGAATCGTCTGATCGTTATAAACAGCTCGGATTTGCTGGGTGGGAATATTGGTTATCATGGGTGTGGATTAAATTTCTCTCTTAGTTTTATTGAAAAAATAATTTTAAATATATGGTTTATAAGTCAAATCTTATTGAGTAACCAATTGGTTTATTCACGTTAAATGATGTTGATAGGATAGGGAATAAAATAGCCTAAGTAAACTTAAATCGTTTGGGTGATCAGTCGAATTTATTCTTCAAGTAAAAAACTCCATGCTAAACTAAGCGCATTGTCTTTTCGATTACATGATTTTCTCTATGTTTCAACAAGAAATTTCTCAATTAAACTTAAAACAATTCAAAGCAGGCGAAAAACGCTGGATTGGTTCCTTACTTGGATCGTCAGCAGCATTATTATTCAAAGAAATTGCAACCCAAAGCTCTAATTTGTACGTGATTGTGGCAAGAAATAATCAGCATCTTGCTCAGCTCGAAAGTGAACTCGAATTTTACGGGATAAAACCAACGATTTTTCCTGATTGGGAAATCTTGCCTTACGATCGTTTATCTCCGCATCAAGATATTGTGTCTGAACGTTTGGCGATTTTATCGAATATGCCACAAAAGGGTATTCTGCTGGTTTCTGCAAGTACTTTGGCTCAACGTGTTGCACCATATTCATGGGTGGTGGGTGAACACTTTGATATTAAAGTTGGACAACGACTTAATTTGGAAGTACAGAAAAAGCAACTGGTGCAGGCAGGTTATCGTTTGGTCGATACTGTTTATGATCATGGGGAGTTTGCTGTTCGTGGTAGTATCATGGACATTTATGCATCTGGACAAGATCAACCGATTCGAATTGATTTATTTGATGATGAAATTGAAAGCTTAAAATTTTTTGATCCAGAAACGCAAAGAACCACTGAATCTTTAAAAAACTTCACCGTTTTACCTGCAAAAGAATTTCCTTTAAAAGAGGGACGTTCTACCTTTAGAGATCGTTACGCAGAAAGTTTTCCAACTGCGAATCCTAAGAAAAACCCAATTTATCAAGATGTACTTGAAGGAATTGCAACACCGGGATTAGAGTTCTATTTACCTTTATTCTTTGAGAAAAAGGTGATGGAAGCGCAAAGTATGCTTATGACATACTTACCAAAGAATTGCGTTGTCATTACAAATAACGAAGTTGAAGATGAATTAATCAATTTTTGGAAAGAAGTGGTTCGTCGTTATGAAGATCGCCGTCATAACATCGACCAACCAATTCTTCCACCTGAAGAGCTTTTTTTAATGCCAAATCATGTGTTACAGGCATTAAACCAATTTCCAAGGATTTTAGCTTCAGCAGAAGCATTTGACGAAAAAGTAGGTGTTTTAAATCTTGCAGCAGAACAACCACCAAAGCTTGCAGTTGATCCTAAAAAAGAACAGCCCTTTGAAGCAGTTAAACATTATATTGACCAAGTTAAACATCCTGTTTTATTGGTAGCAGAAAGTGCAGGTCGGCGTGAAACCTTAAAAGATGCATTACGTTCGGTTCTAGGCGACATCCAAAATGTAGAGAGTTTTGTTCAATTTCAGAAAGACAAGCTACAAGTTGCAATCACAAGCGCGCCATTAGATCGCGGACTCGTGCTAAGCAATCAACTCTCAGTCATTTCTGAAAATCAACTCTATGAACATCGGGTAGTGCAACGACGTCGTAAGCGTCAGCAAGAAGTTTCTGAAGAATTTCTTGTTCGGAGTTTAACTGAACTCAGTATTGGTGCGCCTGTAGTACATATCGATCATGGTGTTGGGCGTTATGCAGGCTTAATTACCTTAGAAATTGATCAACAGGATCATGAGTTTTTACAGCTCGATTATGCAGATGGTGCGAAAGTCTATGTGCCTGTCACTAATTTACATCTGATCAGTCGTTATAGTGGTGGCGATCCTGACTTAGCACCTTTACATAAATTAGGTACAGATACATGGAGTAAAGCCAAGCGGAAAGCTTTAGAGCAAATCCATGATGTTGCGGCTGAGTTGTTACATATTCAGGCACGCCGTCAATCGAAACCGGGTTTTGCCTTTGAATTGGACCATACGGGATATATGCAATTCTCTAGTGGCTTTGCCTATGAAGAGACTTTAGACCAAGCCAATGCGATTGAAGCAACCCTCCATGATATGCAGCTTGCCAAACCAATGGATCGTTTGGTCTGTGGTGATGTTGGTTTTGGTAAAACCGAAGTGGCGATGCGAGCAGCTTTTGTTGCAGTACAAAACAACAAGCAAGTTGCGGTATTAGTTCCTACTACGCTATTGGCACAGCAGCATTATGAGTCCTTTAAAGATCGTTTTGCTGATACAGCGGTGCGTATTGAGGTGCTGTCTCGTTTTGGTAGTAATAAAACGCATCTGAAAACGATTGAAGACTTAGCTGAAGGCAAAGTTGATATTGTGGTGGGAACACATAAAATCCTGCAAGAAAACATTCAATTCAAGAATCTTGGATTAATGATTGTTGATGAGGAACATCGTTTTGGTGTTCGTGATAAAGAACGGATTAAAGCTTTACGTGCCGATGTGGATATGCTGACACTCACAGCGACACCGATTCCACGAACTCTGAATATGGCATTCTCTGGGATGCGAGATCTTTCGATTATTGCAACGCCGCCTGCCCGCCGTTTAGCAGTCAAAACTTTTGTTCAAGAACATACGGATGACTCAATTAAAGAAGCGATTTTGCGTGAGTTGTTACGTGGTGGTCAGGTTTATTTATTACATAATGAAGTTGAAACCATTGAAAGAGCAGCAGAAACGATTCGTAATTTAGTCCCAGAGGCACGTGTTGCAGTTGCACATGGACAAATGCGCGAACGTGAACTTGAGCAGGTCATGCAGCAGTTCTATCACAAAGAATATAATGTTCTTGTATGTTCAACCATTATCGAAACGGGTATTGATGTACCGAATGCCAATACGATTATCATTGAAAGAGCCGACAAGTTAGGCTTAGCACAACTACATCAATTACGTGGTCGAGTCGGTCGTTCACATCACCAAGCGTATGCTTATTTACTCGTTCCATCGCTAAAACATCTCAAAGGCGATGCAGAAAAGCGTCTTGATGCTATTCAACGTGCTTCAACACTGGGCGCAGGATTCATGCTTGCAACTGAAGACTTGGAGATTCGGGGTGCGGGTGAATTACTTGGTGAGCAGCAAAGTGGTTCGATGCAAGCAATTGGTTATAGCTTGTATATGGAAATGTTAGAGAAAGCGACCAAAGCCATCCAAAAAGGCAAAACACCAAACTTTGATGCACCTTTGTCATTAACTGCTGAAATTAACCTACATATGCCAGCATTGATTCCAGATGATTATTTGGGTGATGTGCATCAGCGTTTGTTGTTCTATAAGCGCATAAGTAATACGGATACACAAGAGAAGCTTGATAATATTCGGATGGAACTCATTGATCGCTTTGGCATTCCACCACAGTCAGTCAAACAATTGTTTAGTGTGCATCAATTGCGTTTGAAGGCAGAGCAGTTAGGGATTACTAAGATTGATGTCAATAATAACGGTGGATACATTGAATTTTCGCCGGACACACCTGTGCAGGCAATCAGCATTATTCAGTTAATGCAAAAAAATCCAACCTATTATCGTATGGAAGGAGGACAGCGTTTGAAGGTCACAGTGCAATTGGCTGAGTATGATAAGCGGATTCAGTTTATTGTTGATTTGTTAAATAAATTGCTAAATGAGCTGCATAGTTAGTTGAAAAGTATATTTTTTGCTGACGAATTGAACAGCTTGGATTCCCTTTAAGCAAAGAATTTGCTTTTTGTCGGATGTCGATGTAATAAATAAGGAAAATCATTGTTATTTGTAATCAAACAGGCGACTAATAATATTCACATCAAAACTGATGTGATAGTATTGATCATCATTATTATGCATCATTTATAAAGATATGTTTAGTTTGCATCCACAACTTGCTCAAGATACATTTTTTGTAGGCGACTTTCCGCTTTCAACATGTCGTTTAATGAATGATATGCAATTTCCATGGTTGATTCTTATACCACGTGTACCAGGAATCACCGAGTTATATGAGCTTAGCCAAGCTGATCAGGAACAGTTCTTACGTGAATCAAGCTGGTTATCTAGCCAATTGGCACGCGTATTCCGTGCAGACAAAATGAATGTTGCAGCACTCGGTAACGTTGTGCCACAACTGCATTTCCATCATGTTGTTCGTTATCAAAATGATGTTGCATGGCCTAAACCAGTTTGGGGAACGCCAGCCGTACCTTATAGCAATGATGTACTTGCACATATGCGTCAGACATTAATGCTTGCATTACGTGGTCAAGGCGATATGCCTTTTGACTGGCGTATGGACTGATTTAGAAAATAGAATAAAAAACAGTCTTCTATAACAAGGAAGGAGGGTAGGGTGTCACTAGACAGGTTAATAGATAAAGAACCTAGACAGTTCGCTTATTTTCATCGTTTGATGGGATATTCGATATTGTCGCTTATTCTGGTAATTTATACGTTTACCTCTCCCAGTGCTAACTATCAGCTTTATATCCTTCCTTTTTTATTGATCCATTTTCTTATTTGCCCCAAATTAGAAAAATCGCTGCAGTACAAATTTGATAAGAATACTGAAAAAAATGTACTTTTTGGATGTGAATCCATTATTGTTGCGATTGTTTTGGCGGGTTTACATTTAAGTTTAGTTCCTACATTTACCATTTTATTTGCTTTGCTGTATGTCGGTTTAAATAATAAAATTACTTTACCTGCATCATGTTTAATTGGGTTAATAGGTATTCTTTCTTTTTACTTCTGTACTTTTTTTATCTTTGGTGCAGAGGAATATTTTGAACCGACCAATCCAGAACTAACAGTTGTTAGCCTATTTGGTTTAATGATGTTTATTGTGATTGGTAACTATTATCAACATAGAAGAATCAATATTTTAGGACAACAACGTCAGCACTATCATAACCAAATGACACGTTATATTGCCTTTGCAAATCAGCTCAGTCGTTATGCACCATTACAGTTATGGCAGTCGATCATGCGTGGGGAAGCTGAAGCTAAAATTGAATATAAACGTAAAAAATTAACTATTTTCTTCTCTGATATTCAAGGGTTTACTGAGCTTTCAGAAAGTCTTATTCCTGATGATTTAGCTTTTTTACTTAATGATTATTTAAGTCATATGACTGAAATAGCAAAACAGTATGAAGCAACCGTTGATAAGTTTATGGGCGATGCGATTCTCATCTTCTTCGGTGATCCAAATTCTCAGGGTGTTGAACAAGATGCGAAGTCTTGTGTAGAAATGGCGATCGCAATGCGTCAGCAAATGAAATTGTTACGTGAGCGTTGGAAGAAAATGGGCTATCCAGCGTTGCACATTCGAATGGGTATTAGTACGGGTTATTGTCACGTAGGCAACTACGGGGCTTCACATCGTATGGCTTATACGATTGTTGGTCGTGATGTAAATTTAGCAGCACGTTTGCAGTCTGCTGCTGAAGTTGATGAAATCTTAATTGCTGATGACACTCACCAACTGATCAAAGGTGAGTTTTTGTGCGTACCGAAAGTGCCAATTTATTTAAAAGGGATTCAAGGACCTGTTAAAACTTGGCAGGTAATGGAAAAATTCACAGGTAAGAAATCCGATACACAAAAATGGTTTGATTTTGATTATAAAGGCTTCCATCTAGTTTTGAACTTAGAGGAAGTGCAGAATTATGAATATCCAGAATTGGTTGAAATTTTGGAGAATATGGTTCAGCGTATCAAAACACAACAAAAAATTACCAATGCTCAGGGTATTCCAAAACTGACTTTGGATGATGAAGTAAGATAAAAATATTCAATAATTATTTATAGAGTTGAAAATAATGTCTGCATTCGTTTCACAGTATCCATTGGCTATTGATGAGAGCATGGTGGGTGAGTATCCTGCTTTGGTAAAGTCAGGTGCAGGTTATTTTTATGATGATGTTCTTGAATATCGAGTTTGGTGTCATCCAGAACGTGGTGCGCTAGATGAATATGAGGGGCAAGATTATTATTGTGCATTTTCCAGTTATGAAGATGCCCAACAGTATTCCGAAAAAACAGCTGGAGCGGAACATCCTTTGGTTTTGATACGTCAAAGCTGTTGGATTAACGAACCTCAAACAGGCGTATTTACTGCTGATCGTGGAGAACGTTTAACTGAGTGGCAAGTGATTTGGTTGAATAATGCAAAACGTCAAGATGGTGATATTGAAAATTTCTTTGCAAAACGTGGAATTGCATTTACAGGCTATCAGGAAGTGATGGATGCGACGCCTTTCACCAGAGATTTTAATCCGCAAGCATACAAAGCATTCCCACAATATTTAGGGGTTATTGCGTGTTCTTGTGTCATTGATGGAAAATTGCCAATACGTTGGGTATCTCATGCAGGCGGAGATTGGCAAATGTATTGTCATGTGGATGCACATGATTTTTCTGAAAATAGTTTGGATTTTGAGCAAAATATTCAATTGACCAATATGGCACAATTACTCAAATATAATCCAGATTTGCAAATATTATATGATCTACCTATAGATAAAGGTGCTTATAGAGATCATGTAGAGTCTATTTGGCAATATTTTGATGATTATGATGTTGATCAATAAATTTAAATTAAAAAAACTCCTCTAATAAAGAGGAGTTTTTTATGAATAAAGCTTAGTGATTTTCCGAAGCATGATTAATTGTGTATTTCGGAATTTCAATTTCTAAATCTTCATCAACAATCTCTACCTGACATGACAGGCGAGAGTCAGGCTCTAAACCCCATGCACGATCAAGTAGATCTGCTTCAACATCGTTCATTTCTTCAAGGCTATCGAATCCTTTACGAACAATCACGTGGCAAGTCGTACATGCCGCAGACATGTCGCAAGCATGTTCAATTTTAATGCCTTGTTTCAATAAGCTTTGGCATAAATTGGCGTTTTGTTCGACTTCAAATTCTGCACCTTCAGGGCAAATGAGTGCATGAGGAAGAACTTTAATACGTGGCATATTGATCACCTATACCTTTAGTTTGAGTTTGACCAATCTTCAAGTTTTGTACCTTTTAAGGCATGGTCAATATGTCGATTCATACGAAGTGCCGCAAAGGCATCGCTGTGAATTTTAAGTTGTTGAACAGCATGTTCAATCGCTGCAAGCTCATCGGTTTTAAGGCGAGCTTTTAACGCTTCAGCAGCAAGAATTAGATCTCGTGCTTGTTGCTGAGAGAGTAAATCGGTATCTGCTTTTAACGCTTGTTCTAAAGCTTCCAACTCACGTTGTGCTTCCACTTTTGTTTCCTGCAGATGGCGCAATTGTTTGTCTTCTTCCGCATGTTGGAAACCTTCAACCAAGAGGCGTTCAGTATCCGCTGCAGATAGACCATAAGATGGTTTGATATCAATTTGCGCTTGAACACCAGAAATGGTTTCTTTCGCAGATACTGTCAGTAAGCCATCCGCATCAACTTGGAAGGTTACTTCAATACGTGCTTGACCCGCAGTCATTGGTGGGATGCCATGTAATACAAAACGACCCAATGAGCGACAATGCTCGACTAAATCACGTTCACCTTGTACCACATGAATCAACATCGCTGTTTGGCCGTCTTGATAAGTGGTGAATTCTTGACGGCGTGCTACAGGAATTGCGGTGTTTCGTGAAATCAAACGTTCAACCAATCCACCCATGGTTTCTAGACCAAGAGAAAGTGGCGTGACATCAAGTAATAATGAACCATCTTGACTGTTGCCAATGAGCTGGTTGGCGGTAATAGATGCGCCAATTGCAACGACTTCATCAGGATTGATCGTACAGAGTGGCTCACGTTCAAATAATTCGCGTACAGCTTTTTGTACGGCATATGAACGTGTTGAACCACCTACTAAAACCACATGTTCGATTTCATCGAGTTCAAGTTTAGCATCACGCAGTACACGTTTACATACACTCATGGTTTTATCGAGTGCAACTTGAATAATCGATTCAAAAGTTGAGCGATCTAAAGTGAGGCGATCATCCAGTAATTTTAATTCAGCAGATTCATGATCTGTTAAGTATTCTTTGGCTTGACGTGCTGCAACTACAAAAACAGCATATTCTTCATCGCTTAAAGTTTCGATATTAAGCTGTTTTTTTGCCCATTTTACGATTAAGCGGTCAAGGTCATCACCACCAAGCGCGGTATGTCCACCAGTCGCAAGAACTTCAAAAACACCTTGTGAGAAACGTAAAATAGAAACGTCAAATGTACCACCACCAAGGTCGTAAATCACGTAGTTACGATCGGTGCTCAAGTTGGTATCTTGGTCTAATCCATAGGCAACAGCTGCCGCAGTAGGTTCATTCAACAAACGTAAAACATTTAAACCTGCAAGTTGAGCAGCATCACGTGTCGCTTGGCGTTGTGCTTCATCAAAATATGCCGGAACAGTGATCACTGCGCCATTGATGGGGTTGTTGAGGCTTGCTTCGGCACGATCTTTTAACTGTTTTAAAATGTCAGCAGAAATTTCGACAGGCGTTTTGCGACCAGCAGCAGTTTCAAATGCTGGCATCTCATTTTCTGCACCAACAAGTGTATACGGATGCTGGAATTTGATATCTGCTTGTGAGCGACCCATAAAACGTTTTACTGAAACAACAGTATTTTTGGGGTCAGTCATCATAAATGGCTTGGCTTCATAACCAAACGTTGTTGAATCTTTTGCGTAATGAACAATCGACGGCAGTAATACACGATCTTTGTCATCTTGCAGAACTTTCGGTTTTCCCGATAGCACTGTCGCCACTAAAGAGTGGGTTGTCCCTAAGTCAATGCCGATCGCAATACGATGTTGATGCGGAGCAGTAGATTGACCTGGTTCAGCAATTTGCAAAAGTGCCATGCGTGAGGTATCCCTTGAAAATATTTGGTAACAGCGGATTAAAAATCATCATCGAGATCGAAGCTATCTTCTTCGTCCAACATACGATCTTCAGCTTTATCAATATCATTCATTACACGTTGAAAAAAACGTAGTTTACGAACGGTATCACGAGCCTCAGCCCAGTCCTCTTCAGCAAAATCGATTTTAAATTCACGAACTAAACCGTCAATCCATTGCTGAACTTCAACTTTTAAGTTGCTAAGTTGCTCGGTAGAGGTGGCCTCATCAAGCTGTTCACGCATTTCGAGTGCAGATTGTAAAAATTCAAAATCGCTAATGGACTGATCCAAGTGATGATCTTGTTTTTTTAAGCCAAGTAAATACGCCGCACGACTATCAACTTGTGAGAGCACTTTATACGCTTGATTGATTTCACTCGACTTGATCAATGCTTGATCTTTGTCAGTGGCTTTATCGGGATGATATTGCTGTTGCAAACTTAAAAATTGTTTCTTTAAAGCTGCTAAATCTATATCGAGTGCTTCTGGTAATTGGAACAACTCAAAATGATTCATGGGAGATGAATTCCGCTATTAATAAATACGTTAAAACAGTGCGGAACACACTGTTTTGACGAAAAGAAAGAGGGTGTTGCTAGTTAGACGGTAAATGATTCACCGCAACCACATTCACCTTTTTGGTTAGGGTTGTTAAATTCAAAGCCTTCATTCAAACCATTTTTCACATAATCCATCTCTAAACCATTGAGATAAACGAGGCTTTTAGGGTCAACAAAAACTTTAACACCGAGTTGTTCAAACACTTGATCATGTGTATCGATATCATCGACAAACTCAAGTACATAAGCCAACCCAGAACAACCCGAAGTTTTCACACCAATACGAATGCCTTCACCCTTACCGCGGTTTTGCAGGTAATTGCTGATGTGAGTCGCAGCATTTTCAGTTAAATGGATCATGAAAACTCCAATATTATTTCGGTCATCAATTAAGCTTTCGCTTTCTTACCACGATAGTCTTCAATCGCAGCTTTGATTGCATCTTCAGCCAATACAGAGCAGTGTACTTTTACTGGTGGAAGCGCAAGCTCGGTCGCAATATCAATGTTTTTGATTGCTTGAGCTTCATCAAGTGTTTTACCTTTTAGCCATTCAGTTACAAGAGAGCTTGATGCGATTGCAGAACCACAGCCGTAAGTTTTGAAGCGAGCTTCTTCAATTACGCCATTGTCATCGACTTGAATTTGTAAACGCATCACGTCGCCACATGCAGGTGCGCCGACCATACCTGTACCTACGTTTTCTGCATTTTTGTCTAATACACCAACATTACGAGGGTTTTCGTAATGATCAATTACCTTTTCGCTATAAGCCATGTCGCTTCTCCAAACCTCGGGGTCAGCCTAATATTAATATGAGGGTTAAAACACTGTTTTCAATGAAGAGTTCAATTCAAACTACAATGAATTAGTGTTCAGCCCATTCAACTGTTGAAAGGTCGATACCTTCTTTATACATATCCCAAAGCGGAGAAAGTTCACGTAATTTCTCAACAGCAGCTTTGGTAATTGTTAACACATGATCAATATCAGCTTCAGTTGTATATTTACCAAAACTGAAACGAATTGAACTATGTGCTAATTCATCAGATAAACCTAAAGCACGTAATACATATGAAGGCTCTAATGTTGCAGATGTACATGCTGAACCACTTGATACTGCAAGATCTTTTAACGCCATCATCAATGATTCACCTTCAACGAAGTTAAAGCTGACATTAAGATAGTTTGCAACGTTCTCAGTCGGATGACCATTCAAGAACACTTGCTCAAGGTCTTGGAAGCCATTCCAAAGTTTGTCACGTAGGTGGCGAAGGCGCTCTTGTTCTGCTTGCATGGTTTTACCAGCAATTTCAAAGGCTTCACCCATACCTACAATTTGATGAGTTGCTAAAGTACCAGAACGCATACCACGCTCATGACCACCACCATGCATTTGTGCTTTTAAGCGAACACGTGGGCTACGGCGGACAAATAGGGCACCAATTCCTTTAGGGCCATAAATTTTATGACCAGAGAAGCTCATTAAATCAATTTTCATAGTTGAAAGATCGATTTCAACTTTACCAGCGGCTTGTGCAGCATCAACGTGTAAGAATGTTTTATTCGCACGAGTTAACTCGCCAATAGCTGCTACGTCAGTAATCGTACCGATTTCATTATTCACCATCATCAGTGAAACAAGAATGGTATCTGGACGTAAAGCTGCTTTCACCATTTCAGGCGTAATTAAACCTGTGCGTGGTTCAGGTTCTAAATAAGTAATTTCAAAACCTTGTTCTTCTAGCTCACGGCAAGTATCTAACACAGCTTTGTGTTCGATTTTACTAGTAATGATGTGCTTGCCTTTTGAACCGTAAAACTGAGCAATACCTTTTAGTGCTAAATTGTCAGATTCAGTTGCACCAGAAGTCCAAACGATCTCACGTGGATCTGCTTTAACTAGGTTTGCAACTTGTTCACGTGCATATTCAGCTTTTTCTTCAGCTTGCCAACCATAGGCATGCGAGCGTGATGCAGGATTACCAAAAGTCCCTTCAAAGGTTAAACATTCCATCATACGTTCTGCAACTTCAGGAAGTACTGGTGTTGTTGCTGCATAATCAAGATAAATTGGACGTTTCATGTCAAATACCTGTAACCGATAGGAGGGCTGAATCTAAACTTGCTGAGTTTTGGCGAAGTGCAACAGTTTGAACATTGTCGCGTGCGATCAGGTCTGCAAGAGAGATTTTTGCAAGATAATCGGCAATATGGTGGGAGAGTTCTTGCCATAAGTCATGCGTTAAGCACATTGCACCATTTTGACAATTGCCTTTATGGTCACAACGTGTTGCATCGACGGTTTCATTTACAGCTTCGATGATTTCTAGCACGGTAATTTCAGTTGCATTTCGTGCAAGATGATATCCACCATTAGCACCACGAACACTCGAAACTAACCCATGTCGTTTAAGTTTTGCGAATAACTGTTCTAAATAGGCGACTGATATGGATTGACGTGCTGCTATTTCGGCAAGCGTGATCGTTTGTTCAGTTGGCTGCAAAGCTAAATCAAGTAGAGCAGTCACTGCGTAACGACCGCGAGTTGTAAGACGCATGATTCGGTACACATGGTTAGACTAGATGTCTAAATTTTATGAATTCCGACTAAAATAGTCAAGTTTTTTAATTGCCAAAATGCGTGTGAAAAGTGAAATATGTTGGAATTATTGTATCCACATATTATAAACGAAAAAGCCTATTAAAATAAAGCTGAATACAGCGAATGAAATATTAATCCAACGTTGGCGTTTTTGCAGTCGATGAATGCGGTTTTGATATTGTTTAACTTCAACCAATAATGAGTTGATCTCAGAGCGTTGCTGATCGATTTTATCAAGCAATGGCGCAATTCGTTGCTGAGACGCAATAGCTTCTGCATCACTATCAAATGCATTGAACCATTGTTTCCAATTTGCGAATATACTCGTGAGTGTGAGGTGAGGGATTAAATCCATCACATCTTCTTGAAGTCTTGCATCACCTAAAATACGCATATTGTAAATACTGCGCTGATTATTAAATACGAAAATTTTAATCAAATCGATGAGTGTGCTATTTATTTCTAGATCAACTTTTCGATCTAGTGCTTTCATGTCAAACAAAATTCCTTTTTCGGTAAATTGGATATAAAAGTCAAAAAAAGGAATATAGCTGTTGATTCGAATGGTAACTTTTTCATCGATAAGCTTTTTCGCTTGCAAGCGTAAAGTTGCATCATGCGTGAGAATGAATGAAAAAAAAGTTTCTAAAACAATGATGACAATGTTTAGCAACAAATGGGGGTGTTTATGTCTTTGTTGCGTATCACTCATAGGTCTCTTTATCCTTGCCAATCACACTATAAATTTCATAAAGCACGTAAATCTGAGTATCCATACTCAATTGTTAAAAATAATTTACATGACTTTATTGCTTTGTAGAACAGTTTTTTAAAACGATCAAGTCTTAACTTTGATATTATAAAAACATTTTTATGGTTAAATACGACATACTGTTTGTAAAGTGCTTGGGAGTAATGGTTAATGGACAACTCAAATGTAGAACACCCAACTGATGAGGCAGAGGTAAAAACTAAGCTAAAATCAAAGAGTTCTAAAAAATCTGCCCTTGATTTCAAAAAGTATACGCAACAGATTTGGCTGGCTGGATTAGGTGCTTTTTCACGCGCCGAAGAAGAGGGAAATAAATTATTTGACTCTTTAGTCAAGGTGGGTGAAGAGCTAGAATCCAAGACCGTAGATTTTGCTGATAACACTGTTGGAAAAGTGACTGAAAAAGCCAAAGAATCAGTGACGGATACTAAAGATAAAGTTGAAAAAATTTTAGACACAGGCGTGAATCATTCGTTGAATCGTATTGGTCTAGTCACTCCAAAAGATCTCCAGCATATCGAGCAACTTTTAGTTCAGCTACATATTAAAGTAGATGCATTGATTGAAGAAAATAATCAATTAAAGAGTAAATTGAATAAAAAGTAAAAAAATATAGGCACTCGTCTGTTTATGTGGTTTTTGAGTATTTATTTTTGCTAAAAAGCCTTTCTAGTATTGCGTTCTCCCCTAAAGCATTGCTATAAAGGCGGCATGGCCTTTTAAACTATAGCCTTGGATCTTAACAAACGATATTAAGAGGATATTTTTTATCATGAATAAATCAGAATTAATTGATGCGATTGCTGAAAAAGGGGGAGTATCTAAATCGGATGCTGGTAAGGCACTCGATGCAACGATTGCGTCAATCACTGAAGCACTTAAAAGCGGTGATACGGTTACTTTAGTTGGTTTTGGTACATTTAGCGTTAAAGAACGTGCTGCACGTACTGGTCGTAATCCTAAAACAGGTGAAGAGCTTCAAATTAAGGCAAGCAAAGTACCTAGTTTTAAACCAGGTAAGGGTTTAAAAGATTCAGTTGCGTAATCTTTTTAAATCAGAAAACGCACCATTTTGGGTGCGTTTTTTATTTATTGAATGAAATACTTTATTCAGCATTCATTCGCTTTGGTTTTTCAGTTAAAATTGCCCCGAAATAAAATATTGGAATACTTATGGAATCATTTCGTACAGTCATTAAGGGTTGGCTTGGCAAAGTCCTATTAGTTTTGTTTTTGACCCCTTTAGCGCTTGTAGGTATTGAAGGATATTTTAGCGGCAGTAATAAAGCAGACGTTGCGAAATCTGTTAACGGACAAGATATTTCTAATAAAGACTTGGAAAGTGCGACTAAAAATTATAAAGATCAATATTTATCAATGGTAAAGGGTGACGAGTCTCTTTTAAATCAGCCAGTTATTCAGCAAAAAGCTTTAGATGCTCTGATTGCACGCTCTTTATTGCAACAACAGGCTGAAAAGTTAGGTATTTCTTTGAGCGATACTCAGCTAGAGCAAATGTTGGCACAACAACCAAGTTTCCAAGAGAATGGACAGTTTTCTCAAAAGTTGTATGAAAACTATTTACGTTCAGTCGGAATGACTAACCAAGCTCTAATTGCTAGCTTGCGTCAAGATCATGCACTAAAAATGATTTCATCGACTTTGTTAGATTATGCATTGGTGAGTAAATCTGATTTACATCAGCTTGCGAGTTTGCAAACAGAACAGCGTACCTTGCATTTAGCAAGTATTAAGTTGGACGATTATAAAAAAGGTTTGACTGCGTCAACTCAAGAAATAACAGATTACTACAACAAGCATAAAAATGAATTTAAGCAAGTTGCGAGTGTTGATGTTGATTATGTGGTTTTAAGCCCAGCGTTATTGCCTCAAACTAATTTAAATATTACGGAGGCTGATTTACAACAGGCTTATAAGGCTTTTGTTGAAAAGCAGCAGAAAGATGCGAAACGTGAAGTTAAACATATTTTAATTACAACTGATGCACGTGATGCGGCAGCAGCTCAAAAAATTGCGAATGATGTTTATGCCAAGATTCAGGGTGGAATGTCATTTGCTCAAGCGGCTGCACAATTCTCTGAAGATCCAACTTCAAAAGCGCAGGGTGGTTTAGTTGATGCTTATGTACCAGGTATTTTCTCAGCTGACTTTGATAATGCTGTTAATGCCTTAAAGAATGGTGAAGTTTCTAAGCCTGTTAAAACACAATATGGCTACCATATCATTGAAGCAAATGCACCAGTTGCAAATATTCCTTCTTTTGAGACTGAGAAAGCTCGCTTAACAGCTGAAGTACAGAAGGCAAAAACTGCAAATTTATTTAGCGATACTGTAAATAGCTTAAATGAAATGGTTGTGGGCAATGACTCTTTAGAAGCAGTTGCTCAAGAAGTGAAGGGTGCTCGTGTTGAATCTTTAAATGGGGTGACTTTAACCACTCAAAACCCTTATTTGAGCGATTTAAATGTTAAAGCAAAACTGTTTAATGATGATGTGAAAAACGGTGATCGTAATGCATCTTCTAATATTCAGTTAGCGAATGGTGATACGATTTGGATTAAAGTTCGTAATTACCATGCAGCGGGCGTTAAACCATTAGATCAAGCGACTGCTGAAGTAAAAGCAAAAGTCATTGAAGCAAAGGCGTATAAAGCTGCTCAAGCAAAAATTGCAAAGATTTTAGCTGATTTTAAAGCGTTACCTGCTGCACAAGTTGTTGCAGAATCACAAGTCATTTTTGAAGATGCAGGCACATTTACACGTTCTCAAGGTTTAAAGCGTGCAATTGAGCGTGCTGCTTTCAGTATTCCAGCGCCAACTAAAGAAGGTATGTGGTCTGCTACGACAGCAAAATTACCTAATGAGTTGGTTATCGTTGCAGTTTCAAACGTGAATACTAATGCTGCAAATGAGTTACCGCCAGAGCAAATTACTGAGTTAACTAAGTTGTATCAGCAGTTCCGTGGACAGCAGCTACTAGAAGACTATACTGATTATTTAAAATCAAAGGCGAAGATCAAATAAGTTTGGTCTAAGCTTTAAAATTTAAAAAGCCAGTTCTTATGAACTGGCTTTTTTGTGCATTATAAGCATTATTTTTTCTGAATAAATTTAGCTTCTTCGGATTGTGGATATTGGTTAAGCAACTTCGTTCTATACTGGTTGGCAAGAGCAGTGTTTTTATCGACTTCTTTTGCAATGCTATAAAGTTGATAAACCGCTCGAGAAGCTTTTGCTGAATTAGGATAGCGTGTTACTACGATATTATAGTTTTGTTTGGCTGCTTTATAGTCAACAGGTTCAACCGCTAAATAAAACTCAGCCAGCCAAAAGTAAGCATTTCCAACATAAATTCCATTTGGGTGGTTCTTAATGAAATTTTGCATTGGTTGAATGGCTTTTTTTGCCCCACCTTGTTTGTAGGCATCTAGTGCAACCGTATATGCTGCTTTTTCTAGCTCAATTTGGTTGTTGGTATTGCTCGTGGTAGCAGTATTTAACTTCGGTTGTACGACAGGTGTCTGAGGCACTGAGTCCTGTTTTACAGAACTAGGAGCTGTTGATGTGGGTGCAGATGTTGGAGCTGAGTTTGTTTCTGTTTTTACTGTATCAGTTGTCGTACTATTTTCTGGTTCTGTATTTTCTTCTGGTGGATCAATTTTTTGAGAGAGTAATTCTAAACGTTGATCTAAATCTGTATAGCGATTTGCTAGTTCTTTTTTCAGTTGCTCAATTGAATTGTCATGCTCTTCTAATTGACCACGTAATTTGCGTACTTCTTCTTCTAGTTTTTGGTTCTTTTGAATGAGATCCCAATTTAGGTTTGAGCCAGTATTAGACATATTTGTATTATCTGCAATCGTCTGGCTGAGTGCACGAGATTCAATGGGAACATTTGCATATAAATGTGCGCTAGCGAGTAAGGCAGTAAAAAGTACGGAATACTTTTTTAGCATAAAAATTCATCCATAAAGTTAAAAAGCCGTGAGCGAACAAGTCCTCATGTTTACTTGTAGCACACTAGATCTATGTTTTTGATTTAGTCATTAAAGCAGCAACTCATTTAAATGCAATAAGCATTTACAATCTTCAAGCATTTTTCGAATAAAGAAATTATCTATTGTTTAATGTTTATACACTTTTAAATTAAATAGATAATATAGAGATGGATTCTGCTGATGAAATAAGCAATTGAATCAAAAAGTCACTTAAAAACAGATACAAGTCTTGCAACTCAGGCAAAAATCTCTATACTTTGTCAGGCAATGGTAGCCCTGCTGGTAGCTTCGCAATTGTACTCTATGAACCCCGCCAGGACCGGAAGGTAGCAACGGTAATAGATCTATGATGTGCCGAAGTAATGCTAGTAGGGCTGCCACCATTTATTCTTCATCGCTCGTTCGAGCAATTGCTTTCATAATTATTCCCATATCAAATCCTCGGTATTGTAAGAATCTAATTTGTCTTGCTTTTAGTTTTGGATCTGTCTCTACATCTATCCCAAATTTCTTTATTTTGAGTTGATAAGCTTGATCTAGCCAATCAACCTCTGAAAGTTCTTCTGTAATAAGTTCTGTATCGAGTTGTTTTGCTTTTAAAGCCTGTTTAATTCTTTGTAATCCTTTACCTTTTCTAAGTTGACTGGCCAATGTAAGTTCTGCAACACGTTGGTCGCTTTGGTAATTTTGTTGTGCTAACTCATCAACTAGATTTGCGACTTCTTCTGGATTGATCGCATATTGATTTAATTTTGCTTTGAGATCTGCTTTGGAATAATCCCGACGTGTAAGAAGGGCGAATGCATAAGAGCGTAATCTTGCACCTGTCAGTGTTTTAGGCTTTTCTATTTTTTCAGAATTAAACAAGTTTTATATCCTCTTGAAAGAAAAACGCCCCGAAGGGCGTTTCAGCTTAGCTTTCTAAAAAATCTGGTTCTTCTTCATCTTCAGTTTGAGCTGCTTCTTTGTTGTTTTTAGTAAGAAGTTGTTCACGAATGACCTTTTCGATTTCTTGAGCCATTGCTGGATTTTCCTCAAAATGTCGAATCACGTTATTTTTACCTTGGCCAATTTTATTGCCTTGATAAGAATACCAAGCACCCGCTTTTTGTACGATGTCTTGTTGAACAGCAAGATCAACCAATTCGCCTAACTGATTAGTGCCTTTGCCATACATGATTTGGAACACAGCTTCTTTGAACGGAGGCGCCATTTTGTTTTTCACAACTTTAACACGCGTTTCGTTACCTGTGATCTCGTCACCTTCTTTCACTTGACCAATACGACGGATGTCTAAGCGTACAGAAGCGTAGAATTTAAGTGCATTACCACCTGTAGTGGTTTCTGGGCTACCAAACATCACACCAATCTTCATACGGATTTGGTTAATGAAGATCACCATACAGTTAGAGCGTTTCGCATTACCTGTAATTTTACGCAGAGCTTGACTCATTAAGCGTGCTTGTAAGCCCATGTGTGAGTCACCCATTTCGCCTTCAATTTCGGCTTTAGGGGTTAATGCTGCTACAGAGTCGACAACGATTAAATCGATTGCACCAGAACGCACCAACATATCGGCGATTTCGAGCGCTTGCTCACCGTGGTCAGGTTGTGAAACCAATAGATTATCAATATCTACGCCAAGCTTACGTGCATATTCTGGATCTAATGCATGTTCTGCATCGATAAAGGCACAGGTACCGCCATTTTTTTGACATTGAGCAATCGCTTGTAATGTCATGGTAGTTTTACCTGAAGATTCAGGACCGTAAATTTCGATAATACGACCTTTAGGTAATCCGCCAATCCCTAATGCGATATCGAGAGTTAAAGAACCTGTAGAAACCGCTTCAACAGCTTGTACAGTATTATCACCTAAGCGCATCACGGTATTTTTACCAAACTGCTTTTCAATTTGGCTTAAGGCTGCTTGTAACGCCTTGCTTTTATTATCATCCATCTCAAAACCTCAAAACTTTATTTCTTAACGACTAACCCAAGTGGATGTACTGAATCTCAACTTGTTGGGACTTGAGTATAGTGGCAGATTCTAGTTGTATATTCCACATCTGATCTGTGTCAGTACGACACAAGATGACGCATCCAAATTAGAAAATTTTATTCATCATGATATGACCATGATTGTACATTTTCTTGTTTAAAACGATTGATATCACGACGATCTTTTTTACTTGGTCGGTGATCAGGTCGGGCTAGATTATGCAATTTTCGCTGTGATGCATGCAACTCTCTGCGTTCAATACTTTCAGGCGTTTCTTCATAAAGAAGTTGAGCCATGGGGGCACCACCTCGAACAGCCGATAGCGCTTTCACAACAACGGTCTTTTTCTCAAAACCTTGCTGGATGGTGAGTTCCATTCCAATACGGACGTCTCTAGAAACTTTAACGCGGTCATTGTTGTGATGGACTTTACCACCTTCAATTGCGGCTTTGGCAATAGAGCGTGTTTTAAAAAAACGCGCAGCCCAAAGCCATTTATCAATGCGCATGGCATCCATGCTGTCTGATTCATGCTGTTTTGGCATCTGTTACCTGTAAGTTGGTGTCAAGATAATCAAAGAGATTGGTTAAATGATCGAGTGATGGGTACGCTATTTCCGTGGCGAGTCGAGCGGGTTTAGCACTAGATGGTTGTAAAATGCTAAACAGTTGAGTAATACCAAAACGCTCAGCGCCTTGGAGTACCGCAACCGTATCATCAATAAATATTGCTTGAGCTGGATCAAATGGATGTATTTGTTGTAACTTTTGCCAAAAAGCGACTTCTTCTTTGGCATGCCCAAGCTCTTCGCTACTGATCATGACTTCAAAATAAGGGCTAAGTTCGACATTTTCAAGCTTCAGTTTTAAGCCTGCTCGATCGGCATTGGTCAGTAACCAACAGCGATAGCCTTGAGCTTTGAGTTGTTCTAATAATTCATGACAACCTTTACGTGCGCGAATTTTTTCACGGTGTTCATATTGTAGTTGTAAAACATCTACGCCAACTTTAGCAGTCCAATACGCCGAAGAATACCAAGATAGTGTATGCTTATGTTGTTGGTAAAATTGGAATAGTGTTTGTTTACTTTGCTCTAAACTGCATTGATGTGTTTGGGCATGACGTTCAGGTAAACAATGGTTCCAAATGAAATCATCGAAGGCTAAATCGAGTAATGTGCCATCCATGTCGAACATGGCGATAGGCTGCTGCTGTAAATCTAAATATGACATAAGGCTGATCTATGTTTATTAAAACGCTTGCCCCACAAGATCAATTTATTCTGAAACTTGTGCCAATCATGGCGCAGGCAAGTCAAATATTATTGGAAGAATATCAAAATTATTGTGCGGGTGGTGAGTTTAATATTCAGGAAAAAAGTGATGATTCGCCTGTGACTCAGGCAGATTTGAAAGTAAATCGTTTTTTATTAAAGCAGTTAGCGGAAATTACGCCAGAGTTACCAGTGTTGTCAGAGGAGAGTGATTATTCTGCTCGATCTGCTTGGTCACGTTGCTGGATGCTCGATCCTTTGGATGGTACGAAAGAGTTTATTCATGAGCGTGATGAATTTACGATTAATTTAAGCTTGATCGAGGGTAATGAAACGACTTTTGCAATTATTGCCGTACCCTGTGAACAGGTCATGTATATTGGTTATCAGTCACAGTTACCTTATAAGTATAGTTTTAGCCGTCAAGAATGGTTTCAATACAAGATCGAAGAACATGATTTGGCAGCACCACTTCAAATTGGTTTAAGCCATAGCAGTAAAAACCCCAAATATAAAAACTTTATCGAACCAATTTTGCGAGATCGTGCTGTAGAAAGACGTGAGGCAGGGAGTGCCTATAAGTTCTGCATGATGTTAGAGGGTGAAATTGATATTTACCCAAGATTTCATCCAACTTCAGAGTGGGATACGAGTTCAGGACAAGCTTTACTTGAAAGTATTGGTGGTGGATTGATGACTCTGGATGGAAAACCATTTCAATATAATCAGCGTGAGACTGTTTTGAATGGTGGTTTTATCGCATTTAGAGATCAATATTGCAAAAAAATTGCTTACGAGGCGTTGGCGCATTCGGGCATTTTAGATTGAGTCTTCTAGCGTGCGTGGTATAGTGAGCTAAATTTAAGCTTGTATGTGAATATGGCCCTGCATTTATTGCCCAAAAGCATGTTTGAAGCAATTGATTTACTGCCAGATGCTTCAACACCTGTCACTTTGTTTACTCGTCACTCTTTACGTGAGTTGGTGAATGGGCAGGGTTTTGCTGGCTATGACTTGCAATTAACGGAGCAAGGTCGAGATTTGGCTTATGCATGGGGTCAATATCTTATTAAAAATACGGATCGAGCAATTCAGCATTGTATCTCTAGTCCAATTCAGCGTTGTGTTGATACGGCTGCATTAATGATTCAAGGTGCAGATGGGATTCATGAGGCAATAAATACGCATACAATTGAAATTGTTGAGCAGCGATTGTTGGTAGAACCCGGAAGCTTTGTGCTGGATATTCAGCAAGCAGCCCCTTACTTTCGTAAACAAGGTGCATTAGGGTTTATTAATAGTTTTGTGAACAATGCTTTGCCTGGTATGAAACATCCTATAACAGGCGTTTTTGATGTTTTGGAGCTGTTATATCACACCCATCCGACGCAACATCAAGGTTTAAGCTTGGCTGTTAGTCACGACACCATTATTGCTGCGATCGTTGCAGTGATTTCAGGTCAAACACAAATTGATAAGTCGGATTGGCCTGAGATGATGGAGGGCTTATTTGTGTGGTTTGAAGGTGAGGATTTTAGCAATAGTAAGCTAAAATGGATTTGGCGTGGTCAAAAGCATGAACTGGTCATTAAGGATTTTCAGAATAAATAAGATTTTGGAAAAGTATGATTTAATTGTGCAATTTAAAATTAAGAAACTACTAACGTTGCATTACTAAGTTGAAGACAATAAAAAAGCCCGAAAATCGGGCTTTTTTACATGCATCAAATTAGTTAGCTAAAGCTTTAATTTGAGCGTTTAAGCGGCTCTTGTGACGAGCAGCTTTATTTTTGTGGATGATGCCCTTATCAGCCATACGGTCGATTACAGGTACAGCTGTTTTATAAGCTTCTGAAGCAACAGCATAGTCACCAGCAGCGATCGCATTTACAGTACGTTTGATGTAAGTACGAACCATAGAACGCAAGCTTGCGTTGTGTTTACGTGCTTTAACGTTTTGACGAGCACGTTTTTTAGCTTGAGCAGAGTTTGCCACTCGTGCACTCCTTGAAAATAAGTTGGTCTGGGCGGGCTGAAGTTAAAACCAAAAAATCTTGGCAACATTCACCAGCCCGTAAACAAGTGCCATATTTTGAGGAAACTAAGCCCCGAAGTCAAGCCTTGTGATACTTTTAAGTACATTTAACAGGTGATAATCTTGCAAGAAAACGTTACATTAGGCTTAGTTATGAGTCGGAATAAATAAAAATGAGAATAGGTGACAAAAAGGCAATTGTTATTGGTGCTACCGGGCTAGTGGGTGAAGCGCTAGTGGCTGAATTAGAACAGTCAAATGATTTTAGTTCTGTAACTGTTGTAGTAAGGAAAAATTCAGATAAATTAAAATCTTATAGCAAAGTAAGCCAGCTTATTCTAGAAGATTTTTTGCTTTTGAATGATGAAGATGTAAGTACTTATACTTATGCATTTAGTTGCTTAGGTAGCACGATTAAACAAGCTGGATCGAAACAAGCATTTTACGCAATTGACTATGAAATTAACGCTCATTTTGCTGATTTAATCCAAGATAAAAATATTCATTTATTAGTGGTCAGTGCTTTAGGAGCGAATGCTAATTCACCAGTTTTCTATAATAAAGTTAAAGGCGAGTTAGAAAACTACTTAAAAAGCTTGTCGATGTATAAGCTCTCAATTTTTCAACCGTCACTCTTAATTGGTAAGCGTAGTGAAGTACGAGTTTTAGAAGATGTGGCACAAACGCTATTTAAATTGGTCGAAAAAACTTGGACCAAGCCGTTTAAATATAAGCCTGTAACCGCAGAACAATTGGCGCATACTATGCTAAATGCAGCTCAAACTCAGACAGCAGCATTTAAGCTGTACGATAATTTGATGATACAACAAACCCAATAATGGAGATTTTTCAGTGACTACGATTCCTTTTGTAACTTGCGACTTGTTAGATGATAATCCTGAGAAAGATTTACAGGTCGTAACACCATCTTTAGACGGTAAGTTTTTTAAGAGTTATGGTGCACGCAAGAGCTTTGGTGGGCAGGTTGTAACAGTTAAGTGTTTTGAAGATAACTCACGCGTAAAAGAGCTTTTAGCAATAGATGGTGCAGGAAAAGTCTTGGTTGTTGATGGTGGTGCTTCGATGCGCTGTGCTTTGATGGGCGATTTGATTGCTGAATCAGCTGTGAAGAATCATTGGAATGGTGTTGTGATTTACGGTTGTGTGCGTGATGTTGATGCAATTGCCGAACTTGATTTAGGTGTGCATGCATTGGCTGCAATTCCACAAAAAAGTAATCGTAAGGGCATAGGTGAAGTTGATATTACATTGTATTTTGGTGGTGTGACGATCAATTCTGGCGATTATATCTATGCCGATAATAATGGCATCGTAATCGCGAAAGAAAAACTAGTTGACTGCTAAAGGATAGCAATATGCTCAAAATGGCGAATCATCAATTTAAGGTTTTACAATCTGTTGTTGCAACTTTAATTGAAGGCGGAAGAGGTGTGATGGGAACACCACAACCGAATCAGCCTTCGAAACCGTTAAAACTTTATGAGTTTGAAGGTTCACCCTTTTGTCGCCGTGTCCGTGAAGTGATTACCATGCTGAACCTAGATGTGGAAATTTATCCATGTCCTAAAGGTGGTCAAAAATATCGCCAAATCGTCAAGGAAAAAGGTGGTAAGAAACAGTTTCCTTTTTTGATTGATGAAAACACGGGTGATCAGTTATACGAGTCACAACAGATTATCCACCATCTATTCAAGCACTACGGTAAAACAGGGCAAACGCCGAAAAAATTCAGCCACTATCCAAAGCTTCCTTATGTTTCTGCTTTAGCTTCACTTGCAAATGCAGCACGTGGTGTATGGATTAACAAGAAAATTGTTAATCGAGCAGCACCAGAGCAATTACTTGAGTTGTGGAGTTTTGAAGGAAGTCCCTATACACGATTGGTTCGTGAAGTTCTGACTGAGTTGGAAATTCCCTATATTTTGCATAATGTTGCGAAAGAACGTTGGCAAGATATTGGACCAGCAATTTTGCGTTTAAAACCTGGTCAATATATTCCATTACCGAATGGGAAGCGTGAAAAGGTTGTTGAAGTGATGGGACGAGATATTCAAGTTCCGTATTTGGTTGATCCGAACACAGGTGTGAAAATGTTTGAGTCAGCTAAAATTGTTGAGTACCTCAAGAAGCAGTACGGATAATAGAATAAATTGTAAAAAAGCATCTTTTAGAAGATGCTTTTTTTATCAGCGCCGTAGCTTGTTGCTTCTCTGATGTATTTAGCTGTTTAATACAATCGAAATATAGTGATGTGATTTATAAATGTTAAGCCAACTGACCAATCTATTCAAAAGCACCAAAGAGACACCTGAGCAGTTATTTTTAAAAGAACATGCTTTATCATTTGATGTAGAGAAAGGTGCGATTCTGCATGGTGTGGTGCTGAATGAGTTGGGCTTTCGTTTGGAATATTTCTCAAACCGAAAATTAGATCGATTTGATGATCTAGAGAAGCTGTTTAGGATTGCACCACAAATTAATGAAAAGATTGATTTGGAATTGCATTCACAACGTTTTGTTGAGCGGTTGGGCAACACTGAAGAAAATCTTAAAGAACTCAAACAAGCGATTAAAGTTTTAAATGATTATTATGTGAAGTTTCAAAGACCAAGATAAGTATAAATATTTTTATGAGTTTTAATATCTAAATAAAAAAGCTGAATCATTTGATTCAGCTTTTTAGTATGCAAGCTAACGATTATTTTTCAATAATTGCTGTTACACCTTGACCGCCAGCAGCACAGATCGAAACTAAGATACGACCTGAACCTTTTTGGTTTAAGATTTTCGCAGCAGTCGCGATGATGCGACCACCAGTTGCAGCGAATGGGTGACCCGCAGCTAAAGAAGAACCTTTAACGTTTAATTTGCTACGATCAATAGAACCTAAAGGTGCATCTAAGCCTAAACGCTCTTTACAGAATTTCTCATCTTCCCAAGCTTTCAACGTAGAAAGAACTTGTGATGCAAACGCTTCGTGGATTTCGTAGTAGTCGAAATCTTGAAGTTTAAGGCCAGCACGCTCAAGCATACGTGGAACTGCATAAGCAGGCGCCATCAATAAGCCTTCTTTTTTACCAACGAAATCAACTGCAGCTGTTTCAGAGAAAGTTAAGTAAGCTAGAACTTCGTGACCATTTGCTTTAGCCCATTCTTCAGAAGCTAAAAGTACACATGAAGCACCATCAGTAAGTGGAGTAGAGTTACCCGCTGTCATTGTTGCAGCTTCGCCTTTACCAAATACTGGTTTTAATTTTGCTAATTTCTCAGCAGTAGAGTCAGCACGTAAGTTGTTGTCACGGCTTAAACCTAAGAACGGCGTGATTAAGTCATCGAAGAAACCTTCTTCGTATGCTTTCGCCATTTTTTGGTGAGAAGAAGCAGCTAAAGCGTCTTGATCTTCACGAGCAATACCCCACTCAAGAGCAGTAATTGCTTGGTGATCACCCATAGATAAACCAGTACGTGGTTCACCATTTTTAGGCGCATCCATAAGATCTTTAACGTTGATTTTAGATAAAGCTTTTAAACGATCTTTACCAGTTTTAGCAATGTTAAGTTCAAGCAATGCTTTGCGTAAACCATCACCGAAAGCGATTGGAGCGTCAGATGTAGTATCAACACCACCAGCGATACCTACTTCGATTTGGCCTAAAGCAATTTTGTTTGCAACTTGGAATGCAGCTTGTAAACCAGTACCACAAGCTTGTTGAAGATCGCAAGCTGGAGTTTCAGGAGCAAGTTGAGTATTTAACACACACTCACGTGTCATGTTAAAGTCACGGCTGTGTTTTAATACTGCACCAGCAACCACTTCACCTAAACGTTGACCTTGTAGGTTGAAACGCTCAACCAAACCGTTTAATGCAGCTGTAAACATGTCGATGTTAGAAGCTGTAAAATAAGCGCCGTTAGAACGTGCGAAAGGAATACGGTTACCGCCAATAATGGCAACACGGCGAACAGTGTTTTGGCTCATGATTTTATCCTGTTGAACAGAAGGTTTGGTTGTTTTAGCTGGTGCTACTTTTGTAGATGTAGAAGAAGCAGTGCTTTTTGTACTACGACTGTTAGAACGAGGACGAGTCGTTTTAGTTGTCGTACTTGCTGCTTTAGGAGTTGCGTCAGAACTTTTACTTGGAGTAGAAGTTGCTTTTGATGTATTTGACACAGTCTCTTGAGCAGAATTCTCGACTGCTGGATTTTCTTGAGTTGTTTTGCTCATAAGGCTTTTCCAAGCATAATTGCGATATTCTTGCTATAACCATAGCATATTTCCAATACTGCTGTATTGACTAGAATGACGCTTTAGACCACATTCAGGTCAAGACATCCAGACATGAAGTCAAGTATGATTTATTGTGAGTCAATCAAACATTGGTTTCATGTTATTTTGCTGACATGGTTTAGATGTTTGTAAAAAATTCATTTGTATGAGAGATAATAATCATGACCGATCAATACCAAGCATTTACACAATCACCTTTGGGTAAATTTGTTGTAAAAAATTTAGGTTTACCATCGCCAGTTAGCTTAGATCGTTTTGAAAGTGCCCAACCTGTTGTAAATGGTGCCGTATTGCTTGGCGCAGCACCTTCAAGCACTATTTCTGCTTCTATTGCACAAGTTCTTAGCAATATCCATGCAGATAGTTATGTCGGCAATAATGTTGAATTACAACAAACGGCTGCAAAAGTAGGTTTAAATCTTCGTCCTTTAAATGCGGATGATAAAGAGTCTAAATTTAAAGCAGTGGTGTTTGATGCATCTGGTATCCAAGATTCAGAACAATTAAAAGCGTTGTATAACTTTTTTAATCCAATCGCTCGCCAAATTTCAAGTTCAGGTCGTGTGATTGTCATTGGTACAACACCTGAAACAGCAAAGACTGTAAAACAAGCAATTGCACAACGTGCGCTTGAAGGTTTTGTGAAGTCTGCTGGTAAAGAATTCAAAAAAGGTATTACTGCTCAAGTGGTTTATGTAGACCAAGGTGCAGAAGCAAACTTGGAATCAACGCTACGTTTCTTAATTTCACCACGTTCAGCTTATGTTTCTGGTCAAGTGATCCGTATTTCTAAAGCAGAAACAGTGAAATTAGATTGGGCTAAGCCACTTGCGGGTAAAACTGCACTCGTAACAGGTGCAAGCCGTGGTATCGGTGAAGCAATTGCACAAGTATTGGCACGTGACGGCGCACATGTGATTTGCTTAGATGTTCCTCAACAACAAGCTGATCTTGAGCGTGTTGCGGGTTCAATTGGTGGTTCAGTATTGGCAATCGATATTACTGCTGCTGACGCTGGCGAGAAAATCAAAACTGCTGCTGCTAAACAAGGCGGTTTGGATGTCATCGTACACAATGCTGGTATTACTCGTGACAAAACTTTGGCAAACATGAAGCCAGAGCTTTGGGATCTAGTCATCAACATTAACTTGTCTGCAATTGAACGTGTTAACGATTACTTACTTTCTAATGATGGTTTAAATGCAAATGGTCGTATCGTTTGTGTATCATCAATCAGTGGTATTGCGGGTAACTTGGGTCAAACCAACTATGCAGTGTCTAAAGCAGGCGTAATTGGTTTGGTTAAATTTACTGCACCAACATTGAAGAATGGTATTACGATCAACGCGGTTGCACCAGGCTTCATTGAAACTCAAATGACTGCCGCGATTCCATTTGCGATTCGTGAAGCAGGTCGCCGTATGAACTCAATGAACCAAGGTGGTTTACCTGTAGATGTTGCTGAAGCAATTGCTTGGTATGCTTCTACTGGTTCAACAGGTGTGACAGGCAACGTTGTTCGCGTATGCGGTCAAAGCTTGTTGGGCGCTTAAGCGTTAAAAGTTTTGAAGAGGGGTGCTTGTGCATCCCTTTTTTATAAAAATATAGAAAGGTTCATTATGAATACACGCCATTTTAGTCAATTACCAAAGCCTTACTTAGCTTATCCGAAAGTTATTCAAGGTTTAATTTTTAAAAAGCCAAAAGGCGAAAAAGTATTACCACAAGTTGAATATGTGGTAGATACACTTAACATTGATGCAAAACATTTAGAAAGCTATAACGAAATTTGTGGTTTTAAAAATGATGGTTTTGTTCCTGCAATTTATCTAGCTGTGTTGTCTCAAAGCTTGCAAATGCACATGATGACCAGCGAAGCATTTCCATTCGCAATTTTAGGTTTGGTACATATTCGTAACCAAATCAAACAAACACGTAAAATCGCTGTAAATGAGCAAATTACCTTGTCATGTAAATTTGGCGAACTTCAGCCACATGATAAAGGCTTACAATTCGATTTCATTACAACTGCCAAAGTGGGCGGTGAAGTGGTGATGGAAAGTTTAACGACTTATTTATCACGTCAAAAAACTGAGAAAAAAGCTTCTGAAAAATCGAAAGAATCTAAAGAGCCTGCATATCAGCCAAAAGCAGAATGGAATATTTCTGAGAATACTGGTCGCCGTTACGCCTTGATTTCAGGTGATTTTAACTTGATTCATATTCATGCTGTCACAGCTAAAGCCTTTGGTTTTAAACAAGCGATTGCACATGGCATGTGGAGTAAGGCGAAAGCGTTAGCAAGCATTGAGTTACCTGCGGCTTATGAAGCAGATGTTTGGTTTAAATTGCCAATGTATTTACCATCAACTGTTGAGTTTTTAACAGCTGCTGAATCAAAACAAACTGATTTCTTGATTCGTAACGTTAAATCTAAAAAGCCGCATGTTGCGGGAACAGTAAAAGCACTTTAATACTGAATAGTATTATTGAGTCAGCCCTTTTGTTCGCAAGAGGGTTATTCTAAAAAATATAAATATCATAAGGATGTGTGCATTGATTAAAGAGATTTTATTTGCCGATACGCATAATTATCATGGCAAGGTTGATGAGCGTTTTATTGACTTAGCAACCCAATTCAGCCGTTTGCAAGATGCACGAAGCCATCAGGGTGGTGCTGCGTTGGTGGTTTATTTCAAAGGTCAGAAAGTTGTCGATATTTTTACAGGTAAAAAATCTCAAGAACAAGATTGGCAATCTGATACTTTGGCAATGTGCTATTCCACAGGCAAAGGAATTTTAGCAACGCTTGCACATATTTTAGTGAGCGAAGGCTTACTGGATTATGATCAGCCTATTGCACATTATTGGCCTGAGTTTGCCCAAAATGGTAAAGCCAATATGACATTGCGTCATGTTTTATCGCATCAAAGTGGTTTATTCGATATCCGCAATACGATTGAGACAGCAACAGAAATGTTGGATTGGTCGCATATGTTAGAAGTAATGGCGGCTGCTACACCACGTTTTGCAGCAGGACAAAGCTTTGCTTATCAACCGTTGACTTATGGTTGGCTCGTGGGTGGGCTTATTGAAAAAGCAGCAAAACAGCCTTTAAGTTGGTTAATGCAGCGTTATCTGGTGCAACCACTTGAATTGGATGGTGCATATTTTGGGACACCAACTTCTGAATTGCAGCGAGTAGCACGGTTACTTGAAAAACCTAAAAAGCCATCTACACCTAAGCCACAAGTTAAAAAAACAGATCAACCACGTGCAGCCTCATTGTCAGAAAAATTCTTAGAACTTTCAGGACAAAGCCCTCAAGATTTCCAAGATGCCATGATTCCAAAAGGCATGCGTAATTTTAGCTTCTATAGTGATGCTGGTTTACAAGCTGTTATTCCAGCGGCAAATGGAGTCTTTACCGCAGATAGTTTGGCAAAAGTCTATGCGATGCTTGCAAATCAAGGGCAGTGGAATGGTCAACAATTGATTCGTCCTGAAGTGTTTAAGCAGTTAAGCACCGTACAATCTAAAGCACGTGATCGAGTGATGCCAATTCCAATGCATTGGCGTTTGGGTTATCACCGTATTTTGACGATGGGCAAACGTGCGCCACATGGTTTTGGACATGTTGGTTTTAATGGCTCAGGGGCATGGTGTGATCCAGATCGTGAACTGAGTTTTGCTTATACGCATAATTTTAATATTACCTCTGCAACGGGTGATTATCGTTTGTGGGGTTTAAGCCAAGAGACCTTGCGTTGTGCAGATGCTATTTTAAATGGAAAGAAAGGGTGGTTTTAATTTAAGATAAATCAGTGAAATATAATTAGGTACTTAGATGAGTAAATTTGTTGATGCTTGCATTCAGTTAAAAGTGTTATTGAATGCTAGTCAGGGCAAACCCATAGAATTTCCATCAGGAGTAGTTTATGAGTTTCATCTAATCAAATTATATACTCTTCAAGAAATCACCTCTTTTGAATTAAAATTTAATCTCATACTTCCTGATAGTTTTAAGTATTTTTTATCAGAGGTTGGGGCTTCTCAGCTTTATGTTGATAATTTTGGTTTGGGTTTTGATTTTATACCTTTGGATGAAATATATAATTTTTCCTCTGACGTTTTTTTAGAGATGGAAAATCCATTTCCTCAATTATTTTTGTTCGCTTCAAATACTGGTAGAGGGGATGTTATAGGTTTTGATTTAAGAGAAGCAATATCGGATAAAATGTCTATATTTTCCCATGAAGATGATCCTGAAACTTGGTTGGATGATACAGAACATTGGTCTACTTTTGAAAATTGGCTAATTCAGCTAGTATCTTCTGAAGCTGAGATTGACTTAATTTACCCTATATCAAACGGTGGAATATGATAAATCACCGACTCATATTTTCTTTCCGTCTTGTATCCAGCAATAGTTCCACCTAAAAACTCTGCTAGTTTTCGACTAGGTTGATTTTCGACTGCAACTGGATATAAAAAATATTGAACTGGATGGCTAGAAGCCCAACGAAATACTTCATAAATTGCTTCTTTGGCAAAACCTTGATTGTGGCAATCTTCACGAATCCATAAGCCAAATTCTGGTGTCGAAGTGTGTAAATGATGAACACCAATCAAGCCCATAAAAAGATGGGTTTCTTTATCACGTAAAACAAAATGACGGTCGGTATACTTTGTTTCAGCAATGAGCCATTTTTGACCGATTTGCTCCAACTCTTTAAAGCTTTGTGCAGGTTCCCAAATCATATAACGGGTTAAAGTTGTTGTTACGTAAGGATAGATGTCGGCAAGATCATCCATTTGAAATAGAAACAAATCGAGTCTTGGACTTTGTAAAAATGGTATAGTCAAATCATTATAAAACTAATACAACTCAGTCGATGAGTTATTTCGAGTTTTTTTCGAATCATGTATGGATAATAAAGTGGTTTGACTATACTTTCATTTTTATTTCACTTATTTAGGTTTTGTTTTCGAATAGTTCTGCTTGAATAATCGCGTCAGTATGTCTTTTAAAATCTACCTCATTTAAACCCGTCAAACCTAACTTATAAATACCCTCTAGACCACAGACAAAAGCAATCAATCGCCAAGCAATATCATGACTATTCGTGTCAAATTGAAATTCCCCTTGAGCTTGACCTTCATCAATCATGCGTACAATCGAAAGATGCCAATCTTGCATTGCAATATTATAGGCAAATTTAATTTCTTGATCCTGATCAATTAAAACTTCAGCTTCATTCCACAGTCGTAAGTAGGGTTGAATTTGTTCAATATTTTCACATCCAAGTAGAAGTGAAAGACGTTGTAAATAATTTGTTGTATTCACTTGGCTTTCAATCTCATCAAGTTGCTGCATAAGCTTAATAAATGCTTCTGCTTTTAAATGCGAGTTAGAAGCAAAATGATGATGGACTTGTCCTGTGGAGGTTTGAGCTTCAGTTGCAATACGGCGAACGGTCATTGCAGAGAAACCTTCGTTCAAGGCAACCTGCATGGCTGCTTGTAGAATCATTTCACGACGTTGTTCTTTATTTAAATAAGCCATACTTTCAGCGCCTTAGGCGATAGTCACAAACACGAACAAAATAACGTATATTTTGAAATTGGACAAGTGTCCAATTTTGGCTATAATAATGCTAATTTGAACGCGTGTCCAATTTAGAGAAATTTATGTCTAGCAAGTGGTTAATTCTTGCAATCGTTGTATTGATCTACCTCCCTGTATCAATTGATGCAACTGTCCTCCATGTCGCAACACCGACGTTGAGTGAGTCACTTTCATTATCGGCAAATGAGTTGCTGTGGATTATTGATATTTATTCTTTGGTCATGGCAGGTCTTATTTTGCCGATGGGGGCATTGGGAGATCGTATTGGCTTTAAAAAGCTCATGGTGATTGGTGGGATTTTATTTGGTCTAGCATCATTGGCCGCTGCCTTTTCTTTTACCGCATATGCACTGATTGGTTCTCGTGCTTTATTGGCTGTTGGTGCAGCCATGATTTTGCCTGCCACTTTATCTGCGGTTCGTAATACTTTTCTTGATGAAAAACAACGTAATTTTGCTCTAGGCATTTGGGCTACAGTTGGCGGCGGTGGTGCTGCATTTGGTCCATTATTGGGTGGTTTTCTATTGGAGCATTTTCATTGGGGTTCAGTCTTCTTGATTAATGTTCCGATTATGCTTGCTGTCATTATTTTTACTATATTTGTCATTCCGAAACAGGCAGGGCAACCGAAGCAGAATCTTAACTTGTTACAAGCTATTGTATTGGTGGTTGCCATCCTAAGTATGATCTATGCGATCAAGACTGTGATGCACGGCTTTAGCATCTGGTCAGTTTTGATCTTTGCAGTGGGTTTTAGTTTATTAATTGGCTTTATTCGTACACAGCTCATATCAACCTCTCCAATGATTGATATTCAATTATTCAAACATCCCGTGATTGCGACAGGTGTAGTGATGGCGATTGTATCAATGATGGCTTTGGTTGGCTTTGAATTGCTGATTTCTCAGGAACTGCAATTCGTTTATCAGCTTTCACCGTTGGCAGCAGGGGCATTTATTCTACCCTTTATGATTGCGATCAGTTTAGGAGGCCCAGTCGCTAGTATGTTGGTCAACCGTTTCGGTCTGCGCTCAGTTGCATCGCTTGGTATGTTGATGAGTGCTTTAAGTTTATGGGGCTTGGCAAATACCGACTTTATACAGGCGAAGATACAGGTCTGGAGTTGGATGGTGGTATTGGGTCTGAATGTTGAAATTGCATTATTGGCTTCAACTTCTGCAATTATGTCCTCAGTTCCACCAAGTAAAGCCACAGCAGCAGGGGCAATTGAAGGGATGGCTTATGAACTGGGGGCGGGTCTGGGAATTGCCTTTTTCGGTTTGATGTTGTCATGGTTTTATGCAAACTCGATTGTGGTGCCAACCGATGTGCCACATAACATCATTGAACAGGTAAGCAGTTCGATTGGTGAGGCGGTTCAAGCTGCCAAGCAATTACAGCCAGTGATTGCTGAGCATGTGATTGAAGCTGCAAAACAGGCTTTTAGCCAATCGCATCGTTCAGTGCTGAACGTGGCTGCGCTCTTGTTCTTGATCTTGTCGATTTTTATTTGGTTTGCATTGTCGAAAAGAGTTTCTTCAGTTGAAGAATAGTTGGTTTACCCTTATCCAAATTGGGTTTGGGTAAGGGTGTGGCTAAAATAAGCGGTTAGTATTAAAATTTGATAGCGTTAAAGCAAAATCGCATATTAATAATTTGTTATGCTGTAATAAAGGTTCATAAATGTAGTTTTCAGTGCTAATAATGAAATGCTATACTAATTTTTCATATATTTTGCAATAACTTATAAAATGAAAAAGATTTCGCTATTTCTTGCATTAATCGCTTTGATGGGATCAACCTCAACACAGGCTTATGAAGCAGAGCCAACAAAAAAAGATATGAAGGAATTTTATGCTTTATTAAAAATTATTTATAGCGATATGCCTGCATTAATGAATGGATTTGAAGTTTTAATAGATAATGATTTTGATTTGAATAAAATAAAAGATAAAAAAACTGTTTGTGATGCGGTACAGGCAGCGGAAAGGATTACTTATATAGCTAATCAATCTAAAGTTCATCCATATTTTCAGAAATCAATCGAACAATTAAAAGAAACAATGCCTGAAGAGAATGCAAAGGTTATTAAACAAGGCCTTCAGGATAGTGGCTATACGTGTTTATAGTGAAAAAAGGGATCAGAGCTGTATCTAACTTAATTGATCTGAAAAAACACCTTGTCTCAATAAGCTTAGATAAGGTTTTCTAAGGAACCTTAAGCTCGAAAGCACGTAAGATCTTGCATAACTGAATCATGGGTAGACCCATCAACGTAGTTTGATCGTCACCAACCATTTTCTCAAATAAGCTAATCCCTAAGCTTTCACATTTAAAACTACCCGCACAATGCAAGGGCTGATCTATTTCAATATAACGCTCAATTTCAGCCAGCGTCAGTTGACGAAATTTCACTTGGTAATGCTCAACCAGTGTTATTTCAAACCCTGATTGCAAGTGCTGAACACTGAGAGCGGTGCTAAAAAATACGATTTTCCCTGAGTTTTCTTGTAATTGTTGAATGGCATTTTCAACACTTAAAGGCTTACCAATAAAATCATATGGTGCGTGTTCACGCCAAGCGACTTGATCAGAACCAATCACAATCGCATTTGGATGTTGTTGTGCAATAACTTGCGCTTTCTGAAAAGCGAGACGTTTAGCTAAATCATCGGCATGCAATTCACCCATTGCAGATTCATCAATATCGGGTGAAATGCAATGATAATCGAGCCTTAAACGATCCATCAAGTCTTTACGGGTTTGGCTGCTCGATGCCAAAATCAATTCAAACTGATTCATTAGACCGCATATTCCACGAGAATATTCAGTGGTACATAATGTAAAACAGCATTATGACAAGCATTCAATTTAATTGGTGGGGCATGACCTGCTTCGTATGCTTCAACCCAACGTGTAACGCAAATACACCAAAAATCACCTGGTTTTAATCCTGGGAAACCCACTTCTGGTAAAGGCGTAATTAAATCATTCCCAACTTTTTGTGAGAAATTTAAGAAATCTGAAGTCATTTGCGCGCACATGGTGTGCTGACCTAAGTCCGTGACCGCCGTATGGCAAAAACCATTACGAAAATAGCCCGTGATCGGGTCAAAGCAACAACTAGATAAAGGTTCGCCAAGAACATTTAAACGATTAATTTTTGGATCAGGATGAATAGACATAAGAATACAAAGATTTAATGACGATGATTATGATAATCAAAAGTGAAATTTTAGACAGCTTTTCTGCAAAAAAACTCACCTTTATTTCAGAGAATCATTTAAAATTGTGCCGTTTTTAAAATCAACTAGAGAGCCATCCATGAATTTTCAGCGCATGACTGACCTTGATTTAGCAGGTAAACGTGTTCTTATTCGTGAAGACTTAAACGTTCCTGTAAAAAATGGGAAAATTACCAGCGATGCACGTTTACGTGCTGCATTACCAACAATCAAAGCTGCGTTAGATAAAGGCGCTGCGGTAATGGTATTTTCTCATCTTGGTCGTCCTGTAGAGGGTGAGCCAAAGCCAGAGCAATCACTTGCACCAGTTGCAGCTTATTTAAGCACTGCTTTGGGTCAGGATGTTAAATTATTTACTGATTATTTAGATGGTGTTGAGGTTGAAGCGGGTCAAGTGGTATTACTTGAAAATGTACGTTTCAATCATGGTGAAAAGAAAAACAAAGAAGAGCTTGCGCAAAAATATGCAGCACTTTGTGATGTATTTGTTATGGATGCATTTGGTACTGCTCATCGTGCAGAAGCGTCAACAGAAGGCGTAGCACGTTTTGCAAAAGTTGCTGCTGCTGGTCCGTTATTAGCCGCTGAATTAGATGCGCTAGGTCGAGCAATGCAAACACCTGAAAAACCAATGGTAGCAATTGTTGCAGGTTCTAAAGTATCAACAAAACTCGATGTATTAAATTCACTTTCTAGCATTTGTGATCAATTGATTGTGGGTGGTGGTATTGCTAATACATTCCTTGCCGCTGCTGGTTTCAATGTTGGTAAATCTCTCTACGAAGCTGATTTAATTGACACTGCAAAACAAATTGCTGCAAAAGTAAGTGTTCCATTACCAACTGATGTCGTTGTTGCTGATGCAACTCAAATCGACTTCAGTGACTTCTTGGGTTCTTTAGCAAATGCTCAGGCAGTTGTTAAGAAAGTAGAAGATGTTGCAGATACTGACATGATTTTAGATGTTGGTCCTGAAACGGCACAAGCTTTTGCAGAAATCTTAAAAACATCAAAAACGATTCTTTGGAATGGTCCAGTAGGCGTATTTGAAGTTGATCAATTTGGTGAAGGGACGAAAGCACTTTCATTGGCAATTGCTGAGTCAGCTGGTTTCTCAATTGCAGGAGGTGGTGATACTCTCGCAGCAATTGATAAATATGAAGTTGCAGATCAAATCGGTTATATTTCAACGGGTGGTGGTGCATTCTTAGAATTTGTAGAAGGCAAAACATTACCTGCGGTCGCTGTACTGCTTGAGCGTGCTTAATAAAGATTTACCCTTTGATATATAACGAAAGATAAAAAAGGAGTCGATGCAAATCGGCTCTTTTATTTTGTCATCAAATTGTCATATATTTGCAATATGATTGTCATCAACTTAACCAAGTAACTGTGGAAAGCCGTGATGAAAATGAAATTAACCCTTGCCGCTTTAATTATTGCTCCAATCATGTTAACTGCATGTGGAAAGAAAGAAGAAGCAAAAAATGTTGAACAGCAAGAACAAGTAGCTTCAGAAGTATCAGCACCGACTACTCCAGAGCAACAAGCTGCCATTGATGCCATTGATAAGCCAGAATTACAAGATAAGAAAAATGCTGAAGCAGTAAACTCAGCTTCGGAAGAGGCGGCGAGCGAAGCTCAGTAAGCTCCTCCACAATGAGAAAAGCCGATGTGATCACATCGGCTTTTTTTATTTAAGCATTAGGTTTGCAGTAGAAGGTCAATGTCGTTTGGTAATCATCATCTTTGGCTAGAGAAGCATTTTTCCCAGTAAGTGTGCCGATTACACCCGCAGCAGCTTCAACCAATTTGCCTGTTTGTTCATCGACTACACCTTTTAAAACGCCTTGATATGCAGTTTTCTCATCAACCACGACTGGTGATGTATTTCGGGTACAAGTTTTTTGAGCGGCACTAATGGCATTATTCTTAGCGATCAAATTGGTTTTACCAATTCCCGTCACTTCATATTGATTATTTTCTTTTTGGATCGCTAAGGTGTTGGTTGGAGTTGATGCACATGCGGTGAGCCCAAGTACCAATCCGCCTAATAAACTCATGATTAACGTTTTTTTCATTGCTTGTTCTCAAGTAGTTATCTAATTGGATTATTTGAACATATTATTTTAAATTGCTTTTGCAGGTTATGTACAGTTTGTAGTAGCGCTCTGTTAAATTTCTCAAATTGATGATTAAGCAAGGATTAAACGTGGTGGAAATTGGCTAGATTATGCTAATCTAAACAAATCCTTGTGTTAGTTAGATTCATGTCAATGACGGACTCAAATATAGAGACAATTCATCAAAATATTCATCAACGTCAATCTGTTGGTCAGCTTGTTGAACCAGCGCCAAATTTACAACAACTCGAAAAAGCAGTACAAGCTGCGTTGACTGCACCTGATCATCATCGTTTAAAACCAACACGTTTTGTGGTTGTAACACCTGAGCAACGAGCGGCTTTTGGTGAGTTTTTAGCAAATGCTTTAGCTGATATGGGCGAAAATGATCCTGCACAATTAGAAAGAGTGAAGCACCATCCATTTCGCGCGCCTTTACTTGTTTTAGCCTTAACCACGATCCAAGATCACCCAAAGGTTCCGCACTTCGAACAAATTTTAAGTACGGGTGCTGCTGTTCAAAACTTCTTACTCTCATTACAAGCACAAGGTTTTGCGAGTATGTGGCGTTCTGGTGCAGTTGTAGAATCCAATTGGCTTAAGCAACAATTTGGCTTAAAAGAGCAAGATTTGATTTCTGGTATTATTTATATTGGAACAGCCGCTAAAACGATTGCACCTCGTGCAGAAATAGAGAGTCAAGATTTTTTAAAAGTATGGCAACAAGTTTAATCTTATTGATGAATGATTAAAGAAAGAAATTGGTTTCAGGAAAAAAAATGACAGAGTTAAAATTTAGTGATTTAGTTGAGCCTGTAGCAGTAGATCAAAAAACAGCATTAAGAATTACTGTATTAGGTGGTGGAAGTTTTGGTACAGCAATGGCAAATTTAGCTGTACGCAATGGTTGCGATACCATGATTTGGATTCGTGATGCGGCTGTAGCAGAAGAAATTAATCAAACACATATTAATAAACGTTATTTACCTGATTATCCATTAGAGCCAGCTTTGCGCGCTGTTGCTGATTTAGAATTAGCAGTAAGAGATCGAGATATTATTTTAGTCGCAATTCCTAGTCACTCATTTCGTGATGTTTTAAAACAAATTGCGCCGTTTATTACAGCCCAAGCAGTAGTTTCATTAACCAAAGGTATTGAAGCAAAAACCTTTAGTTTCATGAGTGAGATTATTCGCGCAGAATTACCAGAAGTTCCTTACGGCGTTTTATCAGGGCCTAATTTAGCCAAAGAAATTATGGCAGGTATGCCATCAGGAACAGTGATTGCAAGTGAATCGGAATTGGTACGTTATGCGGTACAACATGCTTTGCATAGTGCGTTATTCCGTGTGTTTGGTAGCGATGACGTACACGGTGTAGAACTGGGTGGAGCATTAAAAAATATTTATGCAGTTGCTATGGGGATGGGTGCTGCTTATAACATCGGTGAAAATACCAAAAGTATGATTTTAACCCGTGCTTTGGCGGAAATGAGTCGTTTTGCAGTCAAGCAGGGTGCAAATCCTTTAACTTTTTTAGGGCTTTCTGGTGTAGGTGATTTATTTGCAACTTGTAATAGTCCATTAAGTCGTAACTATCAAATTGGTTTTGCGCTCGGTTCGGGTAAAACACTTGATCAAGCAACCAAAGAATTAGGTCAAACAGCCGAAGGGATTAATACCATTGTCCAAGTACGTGCTAAAGCACAAGAACTGGATGTTTACATGCCGATTACCAATGCTTTATATGAAGTTATCTTTGAAAACGCGCCACCAATGACGATCGCTTTATCATTAATGAAAAATGGTCATCGTAGTGATGTAGAATTTGTTTTACCACATCATGAAGTTTAATCAGAAAACTGTCATCAATCATTGTTAATATATAGGTATAAATAATAAGGTCGTTTTATGCAGTTAACTTTAGTACGTCACGGTGAAGCATCTCCAGCAATTAACGGTAATGATATGCAACGCCCATTAACAGTGCGTGGACATCAGCAAGCAGAGCAAACAGGACATTTTTTAAAAGATGTCATTCAGCCTGAAATTTTTATTGTTAGTCCGCTATTACGTGCCCAAGAAACTTTGGCACACATCAAAGCTCATTTTCACGGTATTCCTGTTTTAATTTGCGATAAAATTAAACCTGATGATGATGCTAAAGATGCAATTGAATGGTTATCTAAATTACCCTATGAATCTATTGCTGTGGTCTGTCATATGAATGTAGTTGCACATATCGCAGAGCAATTGACCCACGAGAATTTTAATCCGTTTGCATTAGCAGAAGCACGTATTTATGATCAAGCTGTGATTGCCAATGGTTTATCAACACAAAAGAATCGTTTTATACCAACACTATAATTTATATATCCGCGATAGGATAAGGGTACTGAACACCGATGCTGTATTTATGGATGCCCGAAACCAATGGAACATGGTATTGGTCGGCAGGGGAAAATTGGTTACAGGCAAATAGTCTTGAGCAGTTGATTCAGGACTTACAAGTGCATAATGGAAAAGAGGCAGTGGTCTATTTTCCAAGCCGTAATGCACAAATCTTGCAACAACCTATGACAAAAATGCACTACAAGCAGTTAGGGCAAGAAGGGCTTAAATACTTATTAGAAGAATATGTGACTTTGCCAATTGATCAAATGAAGGTGGTTCATCATTTTCAAAATGATCAGCTTAATGTGATGGGTGTGGCTCATTCCACAGTTGAGACATGGCAACACGCACTTAGTCTTTTGCCAATTCAAATTGCAGCGTTCCTACCTGATTTTTTAATCTTACCAACACCAGAAGAAAACCAAGTGGTGATTGCAAACCTGTATGATCACTTATTGGTAAGAGAATCGGAATGGTCTGGTAATTCAGTGGATGACTTGGGATTATTCCTTGAGTTTCAAACACCTGAAACGAACTATAAGCTGGCAAATCTTAATTCAACTGAATTAGCAACTGTTATGGCTGCTTTAAGCCATGATCAATACACTGAATTTAGTTACCAATGTCAGCCCTTGGCAAAAGCAAAACAGCATCCATTTAATGTTTTGCCAAAATCCAAGAATGCAGAAGTTCAGTGGTCAGGTTATTGGAAAGCTTCAGCATTGGTTTTGGTTGCCGTCATTTTTGTTCAATTGGGTTATGATGCTTTGCGTTGGTCTAAACTAAAAAAAGTGGCTGATCAGACATCGGCTCAGGCAATAGATCAATATAAATTCTGGTTTGGTGAAAATAGTCGCGTTACTGAGCAGAACATTAAAAGTCAGTTTGAAAGTCAATTACGTATGAGTCAGCTGGGTGATACACAAGCACTTTCGTTGTTGAGTAGAGTAGGACCGATTTTAATGCAGAAACAGATCATTGCTCAGCAAGTCAATTATGATGCTTCGACTTTAGCAATGTCATTAAAAGCTAAATCCGCAGATGACTTACAAGGATTAACTCAACAATTAAACCAACAAGGTTTCCAAGCTGAATTGGGTAACGTTCAAGCAGATTCGATTGGTGCGATTGGGGTGGTAAAAGTAAAATAATGAAAGCATTAACAGGTCTACAAAATAGTTTCGATCAAAAAATTGAAACCTTAAATCAATATTTACAGAGCTTATCTGTACGTGAACGCGTGATGGTAATTTTCACAACAGTTTTTTTAGTTGTTGTGATTATTGGTTTTGCATTATGGAAAATGCATGCATTGGCCGAGCAACAGCAAAAACGTTTAAATGAATTAAAAGATTTAACGGTTTGGATGCAAAGTAATGCAGCAACAATGAAACCTGCAAATGATCTGGAGCTATCAGCGGCAGATAAAATTCAACGTACGGCACAACAACAAGGCTTATCAGTTTCTTCACAGCAGAATGGTGAGCAAATTCAAATTGTCGCTGAACATCAAAATTATGCTGTTCTTGCAAACTTCTTAATGCAACTCTCTCAAATGGGGTTAAGCATCCAAAAAATGGATATGGTTTCAAATAACAACCAAATTAAGTTAACTGCAACCGTGCAATAAATATAAAGGAGCTTGTAGCTCCTTTATATTTATCAATTCATCATAATTAACTCTGAATGACTCGAATGATGGTCTGACCACGTTTGGACTGAACATCCATGACAGAGTGAATTTTCTCAAGACGAATTTTCATGCTACGTAAACCAATATTGACATTTGCACTATTCACTTCATCGACATTAAAGCCGATACCATCATCTTCAATCTCTAAAATAATTTGTTTAAGGTCAGAAAAATACAAACGAACAATCACTTTTTGGGCGTAACTATGTTTGATGACGTTGGTAAGTGCTTCTTCTGTAATCCGCAATAATGTTAAACATTCCAATGCACTAGGTTGTGAATGCCAAACTTCTGCAAAATCCCAAACAGATTGAATACTTAACTCATTGAAAATTTGACTAAATCGATGTCTAACAGGTGCTCCCCATAAAATAGGTGTTTTCGGAACTTCACCTGAGATACTTGATCCACTATCGATGACTTCTCTGAGATCATCACGTAGCAGTTTCAGAATAGATAAAAACTGTTGGTTATCAAAATTTTCTTTGCTTTGGCTAATCACACCAATAGAACGAACTAAAGAGCTGCCTAAAATATCATGTAAATCATGAGAAAATTGTAGTCGCTCCTGACGTCTCATTCTCTCTAATTCTGTTTGATGAATATTTAAAATATCTTTGATATTACTGATAATTAATAATGTTGAAAAAATCAGCAGCCCAAATAAAAAGCACAATTGTATTTGAAACCAATCATGATCTGTGTGCACTGTTTGAAAAATAATTTTCTGATCGATGAGAGGGGCTATAAAAATTAAACCTGATGATAGAAAAATAATTTTGATCATTTTGTCTATCATACTATAGCTATTTACAGCGAAGATTTTTGGAAATTTTAATCCAACAATACACGCCGAAAAAAGGAAAGAAATAAGTAAAGTAAGTTCTAATTTTGAATTTAGATAAGCGAAATAAAATAATATAGGAATAAAAATACTAACCAGAATAAAAATCAGTTTGAAAGAAAAAGATTGATTGAATTTATATAAAACTGCTTGAGCAAATGAGAAAAAAACACCTAAATAAATTAAGCTGAAAAAGAAATACCAATGAGGTGTTTTTTGAACAGGAACTAAATGCAGAATTAATAAACTAGATCCTGTCATCATTAGAAAAATTGATAACCAAGAAATAGAAGGAGGTAAATATTTTTTTAAAGTTGTGGTTAGTAAAATAGCACCAAATGCCATGATGAAAATAGAAATTAATAGGTTAAATGAATTTTGAATAATCGACATTTATTTATAATTTCTTTCCCAATTTTCAGAATAAACCCAATGAATATGCAATTTTTATTGCTTTAGAACGACTATCTACCGCAAGCTTACTATATATATTGCGTAAATGAGCTTCTACGGTATAACGCGATAATCCTAATTCATTTGCGATATCTTGATTGTTAAATCCCTGAGTAACGTAATCTAGAATTTCTAATTCTCTTGCAGATAAATTTTCTGGTGAATTTTTAATCTTTTGTGGCTTTTTGACCATATTTGTTAAAATAATCTGAGCAAGAAAAGGGTCGATTGGAATACCACCTTGTAATATTTGTTTAATTGAAATAGTGACTTCATAATCATCACGTTCTTTCAATAGATAACCAGTTGCACCAGCTTGTATTGCTTTAAAAATTGCATCTCTGGTACTCCAAGCTGAAATAACAAGAATTGGAATGGTAGAATTTTTTTGTCTCAAACTACGAATTAATTTTGTACCATTGCCATCAGGCAAGCCTAAATCGACTAAGGCAAATGCAATATTATGTTGTTTTACCTCAAGCATAGATTGAGATAAGTTTTCAGAAAATATTAAATCGTTATTGCTATAGTTAAGGTCGATTAAAATTTTTTTTAATCTATTTTGAATTATATAGTCGTCATCAACAACCAGAACTGGTTTTGGTAAAGCAGAGCTAAGTAAATTTTGATCAAAAAAACTTAATCTATCTTTTATTTGTTCTATCATGATGATTATCAAATATACGTATATTTTTTATTATAATCATCGGTTCTGTATTTGCTATATTTTTTTAAATTAATTTAAATTGTTTATAAAATTTAAATTAATTTTTATAATATAATTAATAGTTGTTTGAATAAATCTTTATATGTTTGGTTAATATCAACAAGCTTAGAAATTACTAAGCTTGCTGTAAGCAAAAAATGACCATAGTTAATTAGCAACTACCAACCACTGTACCACTCCAAAGTGCTTGATCATTGACATACAACGTGATTTTAAGCCCTGTTGGAATTCCCCAAGTTGTGCAAACATCACCACATACGCGTAAATTTGCGTTTGCAGGGATGCCGATTGGAACATTTACACAAACATTTCCGAAAACAGGGAAGTCAAAACAAACATCGCCGTTTCGATAAGAAGCACCTACACAAGCACTTAGACTTAAAGCTTGTACATTGGTACTACTCAACTGATTTTGTACAGATTCAATTGTATTTGTTGTTTTTACACTAGATTGTAAAGCATTACTATTTTCACCATTAAAACCTACTTTTGTGTAGTCTGGAACGACTTGTGGATCACATTGACATCCGCTCATTATTTTACTTCCTTTAATATTTATAAAAGTTATAGTTCGTACTCTTATGGCTTTTCCGAATATCGCCCCATTTTTTGTAGTGGTTTCTGGCATCCACAATAAGTCTTAAGACAAGCGATGAAGATCGTTTTAAGACTTAATTCTATTGATTTGAATTCTTATGAGCGTGAAGGGTATATACCTTCTAAGCTGATCACATAGTAAAGAGCTAAATACGGGTTTGTGATATTGACGGGCTGGCTGCCTCCAGATATTCCTGTGTTTTGCACAGGAACAACGACTTGCGTGGTGGCATTTAACTGTTTCATATTGACTAATTGACTTGTATCTTGAGTAAACACGTCATATACACTGCCTGTGTTAGGATCATTTGCATTTGCCCATGCTGCATTAGCAGGGCTACTTGTATTACCACCGGCTGAGCTTGCTTGTGGTGTTAATGAAACTGAAGCATTGATGGTTTGACTAGCAACGACATGTGTATGTGCTGGTAAGTTATTGATTGTGAGAGTCGTACTTTGACTTCCTGCGGCTTGTCCAATTGGAAAATTATTGTTTACTCCTAGTGCGAAGCGTCCACCTAAATTTGGTAGTGCGAAAGTAGTTTTCCCATCACCACCATAAATGGTACCAAGTAAGCTGAAAAGTGCTTGGTTTTGTGCGATTGATAATAATTGTCCATTGCATGCCGCCCAACCTTTTGGAACGAAGTTGTATGGAATTAGCATGATTTCACCTAGGTATGGATCTGCGCTCATAATTTTTACCTTTTAATTTTCAGTAATATTGTTGATGTTTTTGTGTTTGTTAATTTACTGAAATTTCTTCATGAGCCAATATCCCCAAAACATCGTATTTTGATTGAATGGTTTTGAGTTTTCGATTAATTGATTTCCGATAACTATAGACAGTTTCAATGCTGAGATTTAATTGGATAGATATGTTGGAGCTACTCAAGTCTTTAGATAAAAGCTCGACGATCATTAATTCTCGAGGTGTGAGTAGGTTTAAAAATTCAGAATAATATGATGAAAATTGCAGCAGGAAAGATCTGTGATGAATGTCGAGTTTTTGATAAATGTTTTCTTGGTGGGTAGTAACAGTTCTTTCACTAATATGAAGTTTTAAGGAGATCTCTTTAACTCGATAACCATGTACTAACATTTAAAAAAATTTGATGCTCACGTTTACTTAGCACTTTTAAAGTATCCATTTTTATCCTTTGTATTGAATTAAAAATTAAAATTTTTATGTGGATTTATTAGAGATAAATTACTTAGCGTGTGCATCATTGAAATTTGTTATTCCAAACAGTTTTTTTATCGATATTTTTTTTATTTTTCTACCAAATTTCAATGATTCTTTATTACTAAAAATACTCTCTAATTTATGTGTTTATATTCACAAAAAGAAGGGAATAACATGAATCGTATCTTTAAAAAAATTTGGAGTAGATCTATAGGGCGTGTAGTTGTTGTATCCGAGAATGCTAAAAGCGAAGTGAAGACGAATAAGACAGGTGGTATTGTTGAGACGAATACTTTTTTTAATGAATTTGGGTCTTTCAGTACTCAAAATAAATTACGGTTAAAACCGCTCGTTATCGCTTTAGGATTATCAACCGTTACTTTAGCGACTCAACAAGTTTTTGCCGAGCAAGTGATAACCTGTGGCGCAAAAGATTCAAATACAAATCCAGGTATTGCAGCCACAACTCATGGCAATACGATTGTGAGCCAACAATATTGGGGAGCGATCAATTGTTATAACAATGCACCAATTTCAGATAGCAAAATCGCAAATGATGATTTCGATGTCACTATTAATGCAGACACTTTAAAAGTGGGTGCAGGAGGAATTACCTCTAAAGGTTCATTAAGTGGTTCAGCTGGTAACGGAACAATTTCTTTTAATAATAATAAAATCACCAACCTTGCTAATGGTACATCTACAAATGACGCAGTTAATTTTGGACAATTAAATTCATTAGCCAACGTTTTTGGCGGTGGCGCTGGTTTTAGCGGAGGCGTATTTACTGGCCCAACTTATGTCATACAAGGGTCAAATTATACAAATATAGGAAGTGCTTTTACTGCTGTAAATACTAAATTAACGAGTTTACAAAGCCAAATTGATGGTTTACCAACAGGCGGTGGAGCTGACGGTAAAAGTGCTTATGAACTTGCAGTTGTAGGTGGATATGTTGGTACACAAACGCAGTGGCTAGCCTCTTTAAAAGGTGACAAAGGCGACAAGGGCGATAAAGGTGATGTAGGTGCTACAGGCGCGACTGGAGCTAAGGGCGACAAAGGTGATATCGGCGCAACTGGTGTAACTGGAGCTACAGGCGCTCAAGGTGACAAGGGCGATAAAGGTGACGTAGGTGCTACGGGCGCAACTGGAGCTCAGGGTGACAAGGGCGATAAAGGTGATGTAGGTGCTACGGGTGCGACTGGAGCCACAGGAGCTCAAGGTGACAAAGGCGATAAAGGTGATGTAGGTGCTACGGGTGCAACTGGAGCCACAGGAGCTCAAGGTGACAAGGGCGACAAAGGTGATATCGGCGCAACTGGAGCCACAGGAGCTCAAGGTGACAAGGGCGACAAAGGTGATGTCGGTGCTACGGGTGCAACTGGAGCCACTGGTGCTCAAGGTGACAAGGGCGATAAAGGTGATAAAGGTGACGTAGGTGCTACGGGCGCAACAGGAGCTCAAGGTGACAAGGGCGATAAAGGCGATAAAGGTGACGTAGGTGCTACGGGCGCAACTGGAGCTACAGGTGCTCAAGGTGACAAGGGCGACAAAGGTGATATCGGCGCAACTGGAGCTACAGGAGCTCAAGGTGACGTAGGTGCTACGGGCGCAACTGGAGCTAAAGGCGATAAAGGTGATGTCGGTGCTACGGGTGCGACTGGTGCCACAGGAGCTCAAGGTGACAAGGGCGATAAAGGTGACGTAGGTGCTACGGGTGCAACAGGAGCTAAAGGCGATAAAGGTGATAAAGGTGATGTCGGCGCAACTGGTGCAATAGGAGCTACAGGAGCTCAGGGTGACAAGGGCGATAAAGGTGATGTCGGTGCAACTGGAGCTACAGGTGCTCAAGGTGACAAGGGCGACAAAGGTGATATCGGCGCGACTGGCGCAACTGGAGCTAAAGGCGACAAAGGTGATATCGGCGCGACTGGCGCAACTGGAGCTAAAGGCGATAAAGGTGATGTCGGTGCTACGGGTGCAACAGGAGCTAAAGGCGATAAAGGTGATAAAGGTGATGTCGGCGCAACTGGTGCAATAGGAGCTACAGGAGCTCAGGGTGACAAGGGCGATAAAGGTGATAAAGGTGACGTAGGTGCTACGGGCGCAACAGGAGCTCAAGGTGACAAGGGCGATAAAGGTGACGTAGGTGCTACGGGCGCAACTGGAGCTACAGGTGCTCAAGGTGACAAGGGCGACAAAGGTGATATCGGCGCAACTGGAGCTACAGGAGCTCAAGGTGACAAGGGCGATAAAGGTGACGTAGGTGCTACGGGCGCAACTGGAGCTAAAGGCGATAAAGGTGATGTCGGTGCTACGGGTGCAACAGGAGCTAAAGGCGATAAAGGTGATAAAGGTGATGTCGGCGCAACTGGTGCAATAGGAGCTACAGGAGCTCAGGGTGACAAGGGCGATAAAGGTGATGTCGGTGCAACTGGAGCTAAAGGCGATAAAGGTGATGTCGGTGCTACGGGCGCAACAGGAGCAACAGGAGCTCAAGGTGACAAGGGCGATAAAGGTGACGTAGGCGCTACGGGTGCAACTGGAGCTACAGGTGCTCAAGGTGACAAGGGCGATAAAGGTGATGTCGGTGCTACGGGTGCAACTGGAGCTAAAGGCGACAAAGGTGATATCGGCGCGACTGGCGCAACTGGAGCTACAGGTGCTCAAGGTGACAAGGGCGACAAAGGTGATATCGGCGCAACTGGAGCTACAGGAGCTCAAGGTGACAAGGGCGATAAAGGTGATGTCGGTGCTACGGGCGCGACTGGAGCTACAGGTGCTAAGGGTGACAAGGGCGATAAAGGTGATGTAGGTGCTACGGGCGCGACTGGAGCCACAGGTGCTCAAGGTGACAAAGGCGATAAAGGTGACGTAGGTGCTACGGGCGCAACTGGAGCTACAGGTGCTCAGGGTGACAAGGGCGATAAAGGTGATGTCGGTGCTACGGGCGCGACTGGAGCCACAGGTGCTCAAGGTGACGTAGGTGCAACAGGAGCTCAAGGTGACAAGGGCGATAAAGGTGATGTCGGTGCTACGGGCGCAACTGGAGCTAAAGGCGATAAAGGTGATGTCGGTGCTACGGGCGCAACTGGAGCTAAAGGCGATAAAGGTGATGTAGGTGCTACAGGCGCGACTGGAGCTAAAGGCGACAAGGGCGATAAAGGCGATGTCGGTGCTACGGGTGCAACTGGAGCTACAGGTGCTCAAGGTGACAAGGGCGACAAAGGTGATATCGGCGCTACGGGCGCGACTGGAGCTACAGGTGCTAAGGGTGACAAGGGCGATAAAGGTGATGTAGGTGCTACGGGCGCAACTGGAGCTAAAGGCGATAAAGGTGATGTCGGTGCTACGGGCGCGACTGGAGCCACAGGTGCTCAAGGTGACAAAGGCGATAAAGGTGACGTAGGTGCTACGGGCGCAACAGGCGCTCAAGGTGACAAGGGCGATAAAGGTGACGTCGGCGCAACTGGAGCTACAGGCGCTCAAGGTGACAAGGGCGATAAAGGTGACGTAGGCGCTACGGGTGCAACTGGAGCTACAGGTGCTCAAGGTGACAAGGGCGATAAAGGTGATGTCGGTGCTACGGGTGCAACTGGAGCTAAAGGCGACAAAGGTGATATCGGCGCGACTGGCGCAACTGGAGCTACAGGTGCTCAAGGTGACAAGGGCGACAAAGGTGATATCGGCGCAACTGGAGCTACAGGAGCTCAAGGTGACAAGGGCGATAAAGGTGATGTCGGTGCTACGGGCGCGACTGGAGCTACAGGTGCTAAGGGTGACAAGGGCGATAAAGGTGATGTAGGTGCTACGGGCGCGACTGGAGCCACAGGTGCTCAAGGTGACAAAGGCGATAAAGGTGACGTAGGTGCTACGGGCGCAACTGGAGCTACAGGTGCTCAGGGTGACAAGGGCGATAAAGGTGATGTCGGTGCTACGGGCGCGACTGGAGCCACAGGTGCTCAAGGTGACGTAGGTGCAACAGGAGCTCAAGGTGACAAGGGCGACAAAGGTGATATCGGCGCAACTGGAGCTACAGGAGCTCAAGGTGACAAGGGCGATAAAGGTGATGTAGGTGCTACGGGCGCGACTGGAGCTAAAGGACCGAAAGGAGATACGGGAGCAAATGGTAAAAGTGCATTTGAAATAGCTGTTGACAATGGTTATTCAGGTACAGAACAAGAGTGGCTTGCATCTCAAGGTGGTGGTAACAATCCTTACTTTGATGCGAATCCAAATGTAACGAGCTCTGGAGCTAAAGCTACAGGCTCTGGAGCTACTGCTCTTGGAGATGGTGCTGTTGCCGATGGTGAAAATAATACGGTGGTGGGTTCTGGAGCTTCAGCAAAAGGAAAATCAAATACTGTAGTCGGTAAAGGCAATAAAGTTGAAGGTGAGCGTTCAGGTGCCTTTGGTGATCCAAATGTCATTCAAGCAAATGGAAGTTATGCTGTTGGTAATGATAATACGGTCACTGGTGAGAACAGTTTTGTTGTTGGCAATAACGTAAATACTGCTGCCAAAAATGCTGTTGTTTTGGGTAATGATTCAGCTTCAGACAGAGATAATACTGTTTCAGTTGGTGCTGCTGGTAAGGAACGTCAGATTATTCATGTTGCAGCTGGTGTACAAGATACTGATGCTGTAAATGTTAAGCAGATGAAAGATGCGAATACCAAAACTTTAACTGATGCTAAAACTTATGCAGATGCAGGTGATCAGGCAACATTAACAAGTGCAAAAGGATATACAGATAGTCGTGAAGTGGTAATGCGTCAAGAATATAAAACTGCTGATGCAAAAGTGCTTTCTGATTCGAAAGCTTATACTGATACCAAAGTTATGGATCTAGAAAATAACTTTAGAGATGTATCTAGCCGTGTGGATCAAACCAATCAAGATGTTCGTAAAAACCGAGAAATTGCCGCGCAAGGTATTGCTGGTATTACTGCGATGACAAATATTCCAATGCCAGCTGAACAAGGGGCTTCTACTGTCGGTATGGGTATGGGGTATTATGACAGTCAGTCTGCTATCGCTGTGGGAGCAAGTCATTACTTCGATAATGGTGTTGCAATCAAGGGGGCATTCTCAACAGGCTTTAATAATGGCAATACAACTGCTGTAGGTGCTGGTGTGTCTTATTCTTGGAAATAAGTAACATTTCTACAATTTAGTGAAAGGGACTGAGCTTTAAATGAGCTTAGTTCCTTTTTTTATTGAACTGCGAAATGTTAATTTGAATCAATTGCAAATGAACTGACTAAGATTAAAAATCTGAATAAAACCAGAAAATTGTTTAATCAAGAAGCACTAAAGCAAAGACTCTACAAAATAAGCATATGTCAAGCATGGTGTTTTGTTGAGCCTATGCCTATAATACGGCTACTTGAAAAATCAGTAGACTGTGATTGGTATGTTATATTCATTGGCTCGCCCTTTGTTGTTTACTTTGGCACCAGAGCGTGCACATGAACTCACACTTTCTATGCTCGATACAGCGCATAAATTTGGATTGATGCATCAGAAAACTGCACATAAACCAGTGAGCTGTATGGGTATCGAGTTTCCAAACCCTGTTGGTCTTGCTGCTGGTTTAGATAAAAATGGTGCGCACATTGATGCTCTAGCTGCTTTAGGTTTCGGTTTTATTGAAATTGGTACCATTACACCACGTCCACAAGCGGGTAATCCTCAACCACGTTTATTCCGTATTCCAGAAGCGAAAGCAATCATCAATCGCATGGGATTCAATAATGACGGTGTTGATCAACTGATTGAAAATGTTAAAGCTGCTAAGTTTAAAGGCGTTTTAGGAATTAATATTGGTAAAAATGCAGATACTGCCGTTGAAGATGCGGTTTCTGATTATTTGATTTGTTTAGAAAAAGTTTATAATTACGCATCATATATTACAGTTAATATTTCCTCACCGAATACAAAGAATTTACGTAGTTTACAAAGTGGCGATGCACTTACAGAGCTATTACAAACTTTGAAACAACGTCAACTAGAACTTGCTAAAGAAAATAATCATTATGTTCCTTTAGTACTCAAAGTAGCGCCAGATTTAACGTCTGAAGATATTACATTTATCGCAAAACAATTATTGAAATTTAAGATTGATGGTTTGATTGTTACCAATACAACATTAGGGCGAGACGGTGTTGAAAATCTGCCAAATGGTAATGAAGCTGGTGGTTTATCGGGCACACCCGTTTTTGAAAAAAGCACCGAATGTTTACGTCAGTTCGCCGATGTTTTAGATGGAAAAATTCCTTTAATTGGTGTCGGGGGAATTGTTTCAGGTGAGCAGGCCGTAGCAAAACAAGAGGCGGGCGCGAGTCTCGTTCAATTATACAGTGGCCTTATTTATACAGGCCCAACACTAGTAAAAGATTGTGTTAACGCGATGACTGTGTGACATGAACACACTTGATATCATCATCCTGATCATCTTGCTCATTGGAGGGCTAAACGGTTTGCGTCAAGGATTTATTAAAGCCTTTGCGAACTTGATCGGGTGGATATTCGCATTGGTCATTGGGGCTAAATACGCGGTCATTTGGGCACCTGCGATGAGCAGTCTAAGCCAAGACCCAGTTGTACAAAAAATTGCTGCTTTTGCTTTTATTGTATTAGCCATCGTGATTTGCACGTGGGTTATTACCGCATTCCTGAATGGGCTCTTGAAAAGTTTAAAATTGGGCCCATTAAATCGTCTAGCAGGCGGTGCATTTGGTTCACTAAAAGGTTTATTGATTGTCTTGATTGCGATGCAGGGTGTCGGTCCTTGGGTGAATAGTTCACCGCATTGGAAGCAATCAAAATTTGTACAGATTTTATTGCCATACGCGCCATTAGCGACCGAAATATCAAAAGATGCTGCAAATGAAGCGATACATCAAATGACATCTGAAGGTGCGTTATTACATCGCCCTTCGACTGAAATGGAGGAGTCAGAACGCGCTTCAGTAGATCAACGTTCTGATCATTCCACGAAAAATCCTTTTTATTAATTGGGGTTAAACCCCGTTCCTAGCTTGTCGCGAGGTTGCTATGTGTGGAGTTGTTGGGATTGCCGGTAAATCGCCAGTAAACCAAATGTTATTTGATGCCTTGACGATGTTACAACATCGAGGACAAGATGCAGCAGGGATTGTAACTTGCCATCAAGGGCGTTTATTCCTCCGCAAAGATAACGGTATGGTGCGTGATGTATTCCATACCCGTCACATGCGTGCTTTGCTTGGTAACTATGGGATAGGACATGTTCGTTATCCAACAGCAGGTTCATCAAGTAGTGCTGAAGCACAGCCGTTTTATGTAAACTCTCCATATGGTATTACCCTTGCACACAATGGTAACTTGACCAACGCCGCAGAAATTCATGATGATCTGTTTAAAACAGATTTACGTCACATGAATACTGATTCTGATTCTGAAGTTTTACTCAACGTGTTTGCACATGAGTTACAGAAGATCGGTACACTCAACCCAACGCCAGAAGATATCTTCCACACCGTATCTCGTGTTCATGAGCGTTGTAAAGGTGCTTACGGGGTTGTTGCGATGATCACAGGTCATGGGCTTGTTGGTTTTCGCGATCCAAACGGAATTCGTCCTTTAGTTTATGGCTCTCGTGAAACTGAGCAAGGCACTGAATATATCATTGCCTCTGAATCCGTTGCGATTACAGCGCTAGGTTTTAAAGTTGAGCGTGATATTGCACCAGGTGAGGCAATTTTCATTAATTCAAATGGCGAATTATTTACCAAACAATGTGCAGTAAATCCAGAATATCGTCCATGTATTTTTGAATATGTGTACTTTGCTCGTCCAGATGCAACAATTGATGGTATCTCAGTTTACAAAGCTCGTTTAAAAATGGGTGAAAAACTGGCGTATAAAATTTTGAAGGAATGGGGTGAGGAGCACGATATTGATGTGGTCATTCCAATTCCAGATACTAGCCGTACTTCAGCATTAGAATTGGCTAATATTTTAGGTGTGAAATTCCGTGAAGGTTTTATGAAAAACCGTTACATCGGACGTACCTTCATTATGCCAGGTCAACAGCAGCGCAAAAAATCAGTTCGTCAAAAGCTAAACCCAGTTGAGCTTGAATTTAAAGATAAAAATGTACTGTTAGTGGATGACTCGATTGTACGTGGTACAACCTGTAATGAAATTATTCAAATGGCACGTGATTCTGGCGCGAAGAAAGTATTCTTTGCTTCGGCTGCACCTATGGTGAAATATCCAAACGTGTATGGTATCGATATGCCAGCAAAATCTGAATTAATTGCTTCAGATCGTACAGTTGAAGAAATTCGTGAGATTATTGGTGCAGATCGTTTAGTTTTCCAAGATTTGGAAGATTTAAAGAACGCAGTTCGTACCAGCAAAGTACCTGATTTAAGAGAATTTGATTGTTCAGTATTTGACGGGATCTATGTGGCTGGTGGGATTGATAATGACTATCTGATAAATCTTGAGCAGAAACGTAATGATTCAGCAAAAAAGAAAGCAGATGGTTATATTGATGTAAATATCGATGCTTCTTCTGTTGATTTAACAGGTATTAAAGAAGAGTAATCATTTAAATCTATAGAAAAGCGGGAAATTCCCGCTTTTTTATTTTATGATACTTAAGGTTTCGAAGCCTCTAAGATCAACAATGTAATCAGGAAAATTTACATTGAAAGAAATGAGCCATTATTTAATTGAAAATAAAAATATTGCATGGTCGGTAAGTTTTTGCTTGCTCGCTATGTTGTCGACAGTTTTTATTCTCAATTTGATTTTGGGTTTAGTCGTTCATTTCTTTGACTACACTCAAGCCATTTGGTGGCATGTTCTTAGTCCATATTTCATCTTTCTTTTATTCTTCGTTATGGTTTGGTCGGTTGGTGCTGAACTGTATGTCTTACGTGAAGGTGGTCATTCACTCGCAAAACAACTTAAAGCAAGACGCCTTGTTTTTGATGAGAGTACGCCCGAAGAAAGCACAGCATTAAAAGTCGTAGAGCAAGTTGCTCAAAGTTTTATGATAGATACACCTGCTGTTTATGTACTTCCAAATGAAGTGGGCGTCAATGCTTTAACAGCAGGCTTCAGATCTCAAGACATCGTAATTATTTTAACGTGGGGTGCTTTACAAAATTTGGATGAATTAGAGCTTTATGGTTTATTGAGCTATGAATTTAATCAAATTTTATCGGGTGAGGCTGTAGAAAACACCAAATTAAAAATCTTGTACAGTGGTTTAACCACTTTTAGCCAATGGGGGAGTAAATTAGCACAAGCTGGATACAATCCTTATGCAACGTCTTATCGAAACAAATTCGAAACTATTTTTGTTGCGATTGGTGGTGTTATTTGGTTGGCAGGTAGCTTAGGTATTTTGATTACACGGTTGATTAAATATTTAACTTTGAGTGGTCGAACCTTTCGTAATGACCTGAAAACTATGCGTTTGATGAATAATAATGCCAATATTCAAACCTTGTTACGTATCTATGTGCACCATTCAGGTTCGCAAATTCATAGTGCGTATTCAGAATCGATTTCACATATGTGTTTCGCAAATTCACTTAGCCCACAAAGCTGGATGAATATTCATCCAAGTATCAAAGATCGAATTTATGAACTAAATCCTACTTTGTTACAGGATTTGCAATTAGAAAATTTAAAAAAGCTACGCAATCGTCCTTTATTTAGTCTGTTTCGTTCTTTGGAAGAAGAAATGGCAGATATGACCTTACCTTGGAGTTCTCCACAGCCTTTACCTTTATTGCGTTTATCGCCGATCAGTTTCGCTTTGAATGATGCAATTAAGCCTTTAAATTCTGAAATGCGGAAGAATAAAAAGCGCCCAGAATTGATACAAAGAGCGATGCAAACGGCGACAGGTTCAAGGGAAGTGATGGTTGCGATTTTGATGATTCGTCAATATCGTGAATTCATTCCTCAAGAAGCCGCTGTAAGTCATGCAATCGTAGATTCTTTATTGAATTTAGATGGTCGTATTCATGTTCAAATCTTCCATGATGCCTGTAAGAATATTGGGCATATGCCGACAAGTATTGCTCGTCAATTTTTGACTAAATTGGCTTGTATTATTCAAGAAGATGGTGAGGTGGGTTTGCTTGATGCTTTATTATTGGAGCGAGTAAAGCGTGAACTCAATCTTATGCCTGCACATTTACCAACGTCATTTGAAGATGTGAAAGCACAAATTGTGCATTTAATTGATGCTTTATTACATGTACAGCAAATTAATAGTCCAAATCAGCTTGAGGTGCGTGAGCGAATTCTTCAACAGATTTTAGCACCCGAAGAAATGCAGATTTACGCAGATATTTCTGATGAACCACTTGATTTAGCAGAAATTTTAAATGATGTTTCAGGCTTGTTATTACGTGATCGTCTCAATATTTTAGCGATTGCAGAGCGATGTTTATGGAGCGATCGTATCATCACGCAGGATGAATTAGATGTTTTAGAATTGCTTTATTGGCGTTTAGGATTCGATACACATGAAATTGTTGAACAAATGCAAAAGAAAAATAGTTTGATGATTATTTAATAGAAAATCCGTATTAGAGCGAGAAAGATTAAGCTTAAAACATTACGTGACAATCACATAAAATGATTTAATTTCAAGGTAAGCTTGCCCTTTATTTTAATCTTGAATTACGCATTTTTTGAGTAAGTTATGCAACATATTGAAATTTTAAAGGCTTTATTTTTAGGGTTTATTGAGGGTTTGACCGAATTTTTACCGATTTCAAGTACAGGTCATTTAATTTTATTTGGTCACATGATCGACTTCCATTCTGACGATGGGCGTGTATTTGAAGTTGTCATTCAGCTTGGTGCAATTTTAGCTGTCTGTTGGTTATACCGACAAAAGATTTTTGATTTGATTAAAGGTTTTTTTAGTGGCGATTCAGAAGCGCGTCATTTTGCTTTTAGCGTTTTAATTGCTTTTTTTCCTGCTGTCGTGATTGGTATTTTTGCAGTCGATTTTATTAAAAGTGTCTTATTTAGTCCACTTGTGGTCGCAATTGCACTGATTGTTGGTGGTCTGATTATTTTCTGGGTTGAATCCAAGAATTTTGATCATAAAACAACTGAAGCGACAAAAATTACTTACAAGCAAGCTTTTTTAGTCGGTTGTGCACAATGCGTTGCGATGATTCCAGGGACTTCTCGTTCTGGTGCTACCATTGTGGGAGGAATGTTCTCAGGTTTGTCTCGTAAAGCGGCAACAGAATTTTCTTTCTTTCTCGCAATGCCAACGATGTTGGGGGCTGCAACTTTTGATCTTATTCGTAATGCGGATGTATTGACACAAGATAATATGTTGAATATTGGGGTCGGTTTTGTTGCTGCTTTTATTTCGGCATTATTGGTGGTGAGCGCCTTAGTTAAATTTGTTGAACGTCACACTTTACGCGTATTTGCTTGGTATCGGATTGTACTGGGTATAATTTTATTATTTGTTTTTCTATAAAAATAAAATCTCCCTTTTAGAAAAATTACTAAAAGGGAAGGATTCTAAGTTAAAATTCTTATTCTTTATTTCTTTTTTCATGTTTAGAACTGGTTCGATTGTAAGATGACAATAGCTAAAATGAATGCCCGAGATTTAATCATTGATTTACTTTTAGGGCTACAAGGTCGTGAGATCTCGATTAAACAAATTATTATCGCAGCGAAGCTTTTTGAGATTAGCGAAAATAGTATTCGTGTCGCAGTAACCCGATTATCTAGTGATGGGGTGATTGAGGCGATTGAGCGCGGTATATATCAATTTACGGCTAAATCACACGAATGGGCCGATGTGATGTTGAACCGTAAAAACGGAATTAAGCAAACAAAACAATGGGATCATCAATACTTAGCTGTCTTTACGGGTGAATTAGGGCGGGTTGATCGTACAGCTTTAAACCGCCGAGAACGCGCATTAAAGCACTTCGGTTTTAAAGAGTTAGAACAAGGTATTTATATTCGCCCTGATAATTTAGCCATTTCTTTTAAAGAGGTATTTGGTGGATTACAAGCTTCTGGCTTAGAAAAAAGCGCCAAAATTTGCCAAATCAATCATTTCGACACCACAACATTAAATAAAATTCCGAAGCTTTGGCCCACTCAAACGCTTAACCAAAACTATAAAAAATATAGTCAAATGATTCAAAAGTGGTTGGAGACAGTTGAGCAATTAAGCTTAGATATTGCTGCTAAAGAATCGCTATTGCTTGGTCGGCAGACCATTTCTTTGCTGATGAATGATCCATTATTACCTGAGGATTTTGTTGATGTTCATTTACGTGATCAATTTGCATTAAGTGTTCAGCAATTGGATCAGACTGGACTGGAATTGTGGCAACGATTCTATGAAATCAGTTTAGTATAAATATTACTAAATAATTAATTTTAATATATTGACAGAAATATTACTTAATTTAAAATAAAAATCATATTTACGTATCTATAGAAATAGAAAAATTGTAGGGTAGGGATATGAATACACGTACATCAATAAGTGATTTGTTCACACGAGAAGAAATCACAGAATTGACAACAAAGTCAGATTTACACGGTAGTTGGGCTGTTTTATCAACTTGGGCAGTCATTGGTGGAACCTTCGCTGCGCTTACCAGTACATGGGAGTATTTACCTGTCTGGGGCAAATTACTGATGTGTATAGCTGCATTGGTAATATTAGCGGGTCGTCAACTTGCGCTTGCAATTATTATGCATGACGCTTCACACCAAAGCTTATTTAAAACCAAATGGCTGAATGATATTGCCACTGATTGGCTTTGTGCTCGCCCAATCTGGAATGATTTAAAGAAATATCGTGCTCATCATTTACGCCATCACAGTAAAACTTCTACCGTAGAGGATCCTGATCTGTCTTTGGTAGAGGGTTTCCCAACTTCGAAGAAATCGTTAAAGCGTAAGTTTTTTCGTGATGTTTCAGGGGTAACAGGCTTAAAATTTGCACTTGGACGTGTGCTAATGGATGTTGAGAAAATGGAATGGACGGTGTCAAATGACCGTCGTTGGATTTCTCAAGAGGGGCGTCATTGGACAGATTATCCCAAAACATTCTTAAAAAATAGTGGTGGTGCGATTGCAACGAATGCTGCTTTATTTTCAGTATTGTGGGCAGCGGGTCATCCTAAACTGTATGCACTTTGGGTATTGGCATATTTAACGCCTTTTCCATTGTTATTACGTATTCGTTCTATGGCTGAACATGCGGGTATGCCAACTAGTCATAGTGCTTTAACCAATACACGTACCACAAAGGCTGGTTATCTTGCCCGTGCTTTAGTTGCGCCTATCCATGTCAATTACCATAAAGAGCATCATTTGATGGCAACAGTTCCATATTTTAAGTTACCTAGAATGCACCAGATGTTATTAGAGCGTGGGCATGTGCCTGAGCCTCCTAGTTATTGGCAAGTCTTAAATGAACTTTCAGATCAAGCTGATTAAATGTTTGTTTATAGTTTTAGGCATAATTTAAAAATAATCTAATTCATTTGGGATGTATTGTTATGGCGCTTAGTAAGCATGAAATTACTCATTTTTTGGCACAGGAATTTCCTCAAGCACTCGAAAAAACAACTATCGAAGAGATTAGTCCTAAAGGTGCACAGTTACTTTATAAAATCGATCAGAACGATTTACGCCCAGGTCAAACCGTATCAGGTCCAACCTTGATGTTGGTGGCTGATTTCGCGTTATATGTTGCGATTATGGGACATTTAGGTCTAATTGCTATGGCTGTGACCACCAATATGACGATTAACTTTTTCCGTAAACCGAATGGAAATCAAGATATTAAAGCTGAGTGTAAATTAATCAAAGTTGGTAAAACATTGGTGACAGGTGAAGTGTGGTTATATTCTTTGGATGATGAAGAACCAGTTGCTCATGTGATTGGGACTTATGCATTACCACAAAAGTGATAAGTTTTGAAAATTTATTGAGAAAAACACTTAAAAATCATAACAACATTTAAGTATGCGAAAGAGTAAGAACATGCTAAAACTAATTATGTTCAAATTTATTTGTTCTTACTATACTCGGCTAATATGACGCAATCGTTCGACTTCATACCCTTATCGCAAATTGAATCAAATCAAGAACATATTTTAGCGATTAAACGTAATGATTTACTTCCTCTACTCAATGATCCACATCGTTTGAATCATTATGCAGATTATTTAGTTCAAGCTCAAAGTGTATTGCTGAATGGTGTTGACCCTAGATTGAATCAGCAATTGAGTGAAGTGATTACCCAGATTATTCAGCAACTTTCAATTTCCAAAAAACATTTAGGTGGCCGTCGTTTTAACGCGTTGCAAAAATGGTTAGGTATAGATGTTGAATACGATGCTGGTCAAGTAAAGTTTGTCAAAGATCTTGAGCGTTTAATCAATGAAGCAAATCATTTAAGCCAGCGATTACAGATCGAAATCCAAAAATCGCAATCACGATTACAGCAAGCTTTAGGTTTAAGAGAACAGATGGCCACTTATATCCGCGCCGCTGATGAGTTTTTAATAGAATATCCTCAGTTTACGCAACAGCAAATGCTTGACCATTTTGTTGAACGGCTCTCGAAAAAAATAAATACCTTACAAACCTTACAAACGAGTAATGATATTGCGATGAAACAAATGCAGTTATCACAAGAGTTATCTTTTGGCTTGCTAGATCGATTTAAAGAAGCACAACAGGTTTTGATTCCTGCATGGCAATATCACGTTAAACAAAGTACAGCATCGACTTCAACAAATACACTTGATCAGCTTGATAAAAGTCGAGAAGATTTAATTAAAAATTTGAAAAAATCATTACAGAAATAAGAGGGAAAAAAGATGTCAGATTCAGAAATTAGCAAATTATCTCATGAGCTTGAAGTGAAGCCTGAGCAACGTTTTGAACAGTTGAATTTAAAAGATTTAGGATTGCAACCACATGATCTTGCAGAAGTAATGGATGCACATAAAGAACTGGCAGATATCAGCACCACAGTGGTGGCTGAATATGGCAAAAATATTGCCAGTAAAACTTCAACTTATACCGATGAGCTGTTAAATCTTGTTCAGAATAAAGATTTGGATACGACAGGACAAAAATTAAATGAGGTAGTGCAAGTCGCACAGCAATTGAATACTTCAAGTATTTTGAATAAATCAAAAAGCTCTGGGTTTTTTGGCGGTTTACTGAGTAAATTTAAAAGTGCTAAACAAAATTTTGATCAGCATTTTAATACCACTAAAGAGCAGATTGATGTATTGGTTAAAGAGATTGAAAGCTCACAGTCAGGGTTGAAAGCTCGGGTTGGAACCTTAGATAAAATGTTTGATGCGGTACAGGATGAGTATAAACAGCTTGGTATTTATATTGCTGCAGGGCAATTAAAACAGCAGGATATTCAGCAACAGATCTCAATGCTCACATCACAAGAGCAGGATCAACAAACGACGCAACAGATTTATGATCTTAATCATTTGGCGAATAATCTTGAGAAAAGAGTCAGTGATTTGCAGGTTTTACAACAGTCTGCAATGCAGACTTTGCCAATGATTCGGATCATCCAATCGAATAATTTAATGTTGGTAGATAAGTTCTATGCCATTAAGAACATTACCTTACCAGCATGGAAAAATCAGATTAGTTTGGCGATCTCATTACAAGAGCAAAAGAATAGTGTCCAGCTTGCCAAGGCTATTGATGACACAACGAATGAATTATTACGTCGCAATGCTGAATTATTACATCAAAATTCAGTCGATACTGCGAAAGCGAATCAACGTTCAGTGATTGATGTGGAAACACTTGAACATGTACAAAACACCCTCATTAAAACTGTAAATGATGTGATTCAGATCCAGAAAGAAGGGATGCAAAAGCGTGCGGAAGCAACAACACGTTTACGTGCTTTGCAAGAGAATTTAAATCATTTAGTGCTTGAGCATAGCCAGCCACCAAAATCTTGATATTGTTAATTTTTGAAGGAAAGATCATTGTCACCCATAAACGATTTTAGTGTACAACCGATTGACCAACGTTTAGATGCATTAAAAAAACGTCAACGTCACTTAATGATCTGGTTTATTTTAGCCTGTACATTGGTCGTTATTACAGTTGCATCGTTATTTTTGCAAAAAGAATTTATCTATCGGTTCTTTGATCTTTCCACGCATGTTCAGGCATTAGATTTGCCTTATCATGTTCAAGAATTGGTGCCATTTAAACAACCAGTCGATTATTTTTTTAATTTATTATCATGGTTTGGTTGGTTGTTTCTAAAAATTTTGGTTTCGTTTATTGGGGCATTTTTACTGCTGAGTTGGATGAAGAAATTTAAGTTTTTTCAGCAACGTTTCCAAGCATGGACACAACGAGTTTTGGCTTGGATTATTGCCTTTATTTTGCTTTGGTCTGGTCTGAGCTACATTCAATATGATTGGAAAGATGAAACCAAGCAGGCGTATCAACAATGGATGAGCTATCAAAATAATATTGTTGAAAGTCAAATTGCTCAAGATTTACAGCAGTCCAACATTTCATCGACTGAAAAAGCCTATGTGTTGGCACAAGTGGCTTTATTGCATCAACCTGTCGATCGTAAAACTGCCAATGTCTATGTGAATCAATTGATTGTCGCTGAGAAGAATAACCCGATTCAGTTTAAACAATATGATTTTAAGTCTGAACAGTTATGGGTCATGCAGCAACAGCTCTACGGTAAAAGTATCACCTCAATTACACAACCTTTAGATATCCGTGCGCAACAAGCTGAGCGTATTTCTCAGATTGTGAAGCTAATTTTATGGGGATTGATTGTATTGGCTGTCGCTTTAAGTACGGTTTTATATGTGCTTGCCAAAAACTTTAAAAATCGTCGTGTTCGAATTATCCAAAAATTGGATGCTTGATAAATTCACGTTCGGTTTGTCCGATTGAATTTATAAAAACATACTGTTTTACCTATTTATATATTTTGCGTACTATAGCTTCATTGAATGAATTTAGCTGATTTGAACTGCTTAGAATTTGGAGAAATACATGTTAGATCAAAATATTAAAACGCAATTAAAAGCTTACTTAGAACGTTTAGAAAGTCCAATCGAGTTGGTTGCTGCTTTAGATGAATCAGACAAAGCCGCAAAAATCAAAGAACTTGTGACTGAAATTGCAGAACTTTCTGATCAAGTCACGGCACGTTTTGACGGTTCAAACGCTCGCCGTCCGAGTTTCGGTGTGGCTAAAGCAGGTGAACAACCACGTGTGTTCTTTGCTGGTTTACCGATGGGACATGAGTTTACTTCTTTGATCTTGGCATTATTACAAGTATCAGGTTATGCGCCTAAAGTATCTGATGAAGTCTTGAACCAGATCAAAGGCTTAAACTTAAAAGCAAACTTTGATGTGTTTGTTTCATTGAGCTGCCATAACTGTCCAGATGTGGTTCAAGCACTCAACTTGATTGCAATCTATAACCCGAATGCAACTGCGACCATGATTGATGGTGGTTTCTTCCAAGAAGAAGTTGAAGAACGCAAAATTTTAGCCGTACCAATGGTGTTTCAAGACAATGAACATATTGGACAAGGTCGTATGACTTTGGAAGAAATCGTGGCGAAGCTAGACACGAACTCTGCTGAGAAAGATGCCGCAGCACTTAATGCCAAAGATGCTTTTGATGTATTGGTGATTGGAGGTGGTCCTGCGGGTGGTACAGCAGCGATCTACGCAGCGCGTAAAGGTATTAAAACAGGTATCGTCGCTGAACGTTTTGGTGGTCAGGTCATGGATACCATGGACATTGAAAACTTCACCACGATTCAAAAAACCGTAGGTCCAAAGTTTGCTCAAGATATGGAAGCACACGTACGTGAGTACGGTGTGGACATCATGAATTTGCAACGTGTCAGCAAGATCACAGGTCCAGATCAGACAGCCAATGGTCTGGTTGAAGTTGAATTAGAAAATGGGGCTAAGCTTGAATCTAAAACCATTATTCTTTCAACAGGCGCACGTTGGAGAGAAATGAATGTACCGGGTGAAGCAGAATACCGTACTCGTGGTGTGGCGTACTGCCCGCACTGTGATGGCCCATTATTCAAAGGCAAACGTGTTGCGGTGATTGGTGGTGGTAACTCTGGTGTAGAAGCAGCAATTGACCTTGCAGGGATTGTTGAGCATGTGACTTTGGTGGAGTTTGATACCAAGCTTCGTGCAGATCAAGTGTTGCAAGACAAGTTAAACAGCTTGCCAAATACAACTGTAATCTTAAATGCACTCAGTACTGAAGTTGTGGGAGATGGCTCACAAGTCACGGCATTGAAATACAAAGATCGTGCGACTGATGTTGAACATACAGTTGAACTTGCAGGAATCTTTGTGCAGATTGGTTTATTACCAAACACGGATTTCTTGAAGAACAGTGAGGTTGAACTCAGCAATCGTGGTGAGATTGTAATCAATGATCGAAATGAAACCAATGTCAAAGGTGTATTTGCTGCGGGTGACTGTACCACCGTGCCGTACAAGCAAATCATTATTGCGACAGGTGAAGGTGCCAAAGCTTCTCTAGCAGCTTTTGATTATATGATTCGCTCTGATGTTTAAATGATTTGATTAAAAAAGCCCCAATTGTTTGGGGCTTTTTTATTGTGCTTAATTCTTCGGTTTATATAAACCATGATCAACTAAATGTTGGCGTAAGATGCGACGAAGTTCTAACACAGCTTCGGGCGTTTCTTGAATAGAGTGACCACCCGTAAAAATTTTCTCAGAAACTGCTCCATCTAAATGTGCACTCTTATATGGAACGATGCCATCTGTAATCACATTCGGATCATCACTTTTAGTAATATTGCCCATAATAGAATGGAAAACCAAGCCTTTTTCGGGTGGGATACTCGCTGTCAGTTCCATAAATTTAGATTTTTTACTTAGATCACTTGGTCCATTTTGAATGACATCATTAGTCAGTGTTTTGACAAAATCTTTTAAATCAACATCATCACTGGTCAGCGTATCTGCAAGGGTCGTTAAGAAAGTTGCAGGAAGTTTAATAATTTTTCTTGCTGCTAGAGTAAACCAACGGTCTGCGTAGTCTGTCCCTCGGTGTGGTGCTGCGAGAAAAATAGCTCGATCAAAATTTTCAATTGGTTTCATTTTGAGTCTTTCACCAATGACAGGGTGTTTTCTTAGACGTGTTTGTTGGCGATTATTCATCAATTCTAAAGCTTGTTTAGAAATATCTGTATCACTTACTAAAAGCCGACTAATAATTCCACCCATACTATGCCCAATTAAAACTGCATCTTGAGCCGCCGCATCTTTGGGATTAAGTGAACCAAATGCTTGTTTTAATAACGCATAAATTTGAAAACGGCTTTCTAAAATTGGCATATTGGTAGAGTAAAAAATTTGCCAAACTTGATAATGTTCTCTTAATATTGCATCACCCATAATGTCATTAGTTACCGCAATCCATGCTTCAGGGCTACTTGCTAGACCATGTACTAATACAATGATTTTTTTATTCGGGTTATAGGGTTCCAACATATAGAGATGCGGCATTGCCAAATGCTGATCGCGGTCAATTAAGGTCAAATACGCAGCCGCACCTAAATTATTTTCTGCTAGCCATAAACCATAGGGTGCAGAAAAATTTGCTGCTAATGAATATGGTTTACCTGCAATCTCTACTTTCTCAACGCTATAAGGATCATAAACCTTAATTTCAAAATTCGGGTTTGTTAAAACATCTTCTATCGTTGCATTCGATTTTTTAGGTTGAGCAATAATTGTGGCTGCTAAATAGCGTGCTTTATGGATATTCGGATTTATCCCTTTAGGATAATCATGAGTTAAAGGATTAAGAATATATTTATTTTCTTGTGATGATGAGTCGGTCGATGGAAAGACTGCGACAAAATCAGAACCGAAACCATCACGGCGGTTAATCGCTCTTAATCCAGAAAAATTCATGTTGTAACTGGAAATAAATTTTTCCAGTTTCATATTTTGTAGGCGTTGATATGCTTGAATATCAATTGTATAAGTACTTTTTCCAATTTTAATCGTTGGGGTAAGATTGGTCGATGGATTCCTTAAACTATGACCATTCACCAATTGAGTAAGTGCCTGATTGTAGAAATCTCGAATTTGTACTTGGCGGTTATCAAAAAGTCGTTCTTGTGGCTGACGTGATGTTTTGAATAAATACGCATAACTATAACGAATACTTTTATCCAAAGCTTCAAGCTTCTGATCTAAACAACTTTCATAATTTTGCTGAATGAGCTTTTGTTCATCAGCGGGTTTGTGTTTAGGCAATTTACTGATTTTACATTCTGAGGAGTCCGACAGTGACATGGCTTTAGCAAGATATAGTTCACTGGCTGTCGACAATAATTGTTCGTCTTGAATCTGAGGAATTTTATGTAGATCTGCAATGCATTCATTCGGGGATTGCATACAAATTTTTGCTTCTTTACCTGACATCGATAAGACGTTCAGGCTCGCTTCACTTAACTTTTTCTGAGTTAGTATGCTATTACGTTCATTGGCTATGGTGACATCAACCGCTTGTTGCTTGAGGCTAACAACTTGACAGCCATTTAAAGCAATAGTTGATAACAGCGTAAAGGCAAATAGATATTTGTTTGAATTAGATGCTTGCATTATCAAGGAGCAAATTTAGCTGGAAGATTCTAGCTATAATACGAAAAAAAGATGTTTTTTCAATCAACTTAAAAAAATAGACTGTTCTGAACAGTCTATTTTTACAAAATCACAAATCTTTAATTGAGTACTTGCCAAACATTCCAACGTTTTCCAGATTCAACTTCTTTGATAAGTTGATCTGCAACTTCGGCTTCATCAGGATAATTAATTTTATAATTTTTGAGTGTTTGAATCGCATTTTTCTTTTGCTCTAACCATAGATAGTTATTTGCAGCAGAAAGATAAGCTTCTTGTACACCGCCTTTAATCGCTTTATCTAGATATGGAATCGCTTCACGTTGACCGCCACCTTCAGATAGACCAAAACCAAACCAGAAATTAGTTTCAGGGTCATTTGGGCTAATCGCAAGAATACGCTGTGCGTAGTTGAGTGATTTGGTTGTATAGGCTGTACCTAAGTCCATATTACGTGCCATAACGCTTGCTTTAAATGCACGAGTAAGTACATCCAGAGAAGCATTTGGTTTTTCTGCTAAAGCATCGAGTTTCTGCGTAATTTCACGAAGTTTTGCCTCATAACCTTTGCGTTCTTGGCGTTCCGTAAAACGTGGTGGGTAGTGACGTGCTTTACCTTCAACCAATTGAAGAAAATCATCAATTTCAGTGACATCTACTTCATTATCACCAGCAAGCACCGCATATTTCATATTACGTTGCTTTTGATCAGTCGTAGGGACGATTAATTTATTCACCTCAAGGGTGGTTGATTTTGATGGGTCACCTTGAAGTGAAACAACCATTTTTGTTACAGGTTGAGCCGATGCATCTTTAATTGCAACTTCAAAGCTTGGAGGAGCATCATATTTAACTGGATTTAAAGCATAAAATGGGGGAGTTGGATCAGGTTCTTTGAACACAAAAGGTTCAGCAGCTTTTTCTTTTTTTACAGGTGCAACACCGCAGGCCGTTAAAAAAGAAGTTGAAAGTACAAGAAGTGCCAAAGGCTTAAAATTCATGCTTTACATCCATTAATTCTAGTTAAATGAGAAGTAGATCGTTGGTTTTACCAGTCTAGGAAAAGCAAAACCAACTTGCAATGAGAAGCTTGTTACATTTTTTATAAATTGGATTAGATCGAAGAAGTTTTGTTCTGAGCTTCACACTCACGTCTAACTTCTTCAATAATTTTAAGTTCTTCTTTACTTAATGGCTGATTTTTTGAAGTTTGTGGTTTAAAAGTCGGATCTAATTCTGAAAGTCGCTGACATAAGATATTCATACGCTTTTCATTTTTTTGCATACGATCCAATAAAACTCGAATTCCTTCTAAGATTGGATCAGATTGGTCTTGCGTGGTTGCATAGGGTTGGAAACCAATACTTTCAGCATAATCACGACGACTTACTTCATCTGGTTCAATCTGATTCTTGTCTTTAAATATATAGCGTGCAGGGTTGCCAACAGCCGTTACACCCTCAGGAACCTCTTTGGTGATGACTGCATTTGAGCCAACTTTAGCACCTTTATGTACGGTAAATGGTCCAAGAATTTTGGCGCCTGCACCTACGACCACACCGTCTTCAAGCGTGGGGTGACGTTTTCCTTTATTCCATGTTGTGCCACCTAGGGTCACACCATGATAAAGCGTGACATCATCACCAATTTCAGCTGTTTCACCAATGACAACACCCATGCCATGATCGATAAAAAAGCGTTTACCAATTTTTGCGCCAGGATGAATTTCAATTCCTGTTGCAAAGCGGCTAAATGACGAGAGTAAACGTGCTGTACCTTTGTATTCTTTTTTCCAAAGCTCATGTGCCATACGATGCATGATCAAAGCATGAATACCTGGATAGGTCGTCAGAACTTCGAGTGTATTTCGGGCAGCAGGATCACGTGCAAATACAGCCTCGATATCTTCTTTAAGCTGTTTAATCATTGGTATGATCCTCCGAATTGGTTTGTTTCCATGAGCCTTTGGCTAAAGCCTGTACACGGCTGAAAATTCCGCGCAATAAATGATATTCCATACGATCTAATTGTATCCTTCCGAACAGGCGACGCAAGCGTAATGGAAGTAAACGAGGATTATTTGGATCTAAAAATTCGATTTCAGTGAGCATTTTTTCAAGATGAGGATAGAATTCTTCCATTTGTTTTTGTGTTACTAATGGCTCATCCCATTCCATGCTTTGCTGTTGTTTCAGTTGCATTTGATCATCTGGTGTTGCTGTCACTTGTGAATTTTGTTCAAGTGCTGCCATTCTCAACTCGTAACAAACCACTTGAATCGCTTGTGCGACATTTAAAACACCATACTCAGGATTAACTGGGATGGTTAAGTGATAATTGGCTAAAGCAAGTTCTTCATTGGTGAGACCACGGTCTTCACGACCAAAAACAATCGCGATATTTTGCTGTTGGCTCGCGCCTTGTAAAGCTTCCTTTGCAGCAGGACGTACGTCCAGTAACGGCCATGGAATGGTACGGCTACGTGCGCTGGTTCCAAACACGAGATGACAGTCTTGAATAGCTTGCTCTAAAGTATCAACGATCTCAATTTTTTCAATTAAATCCTGTGCACCCGCTGCTAAAGCATCAATATCTGGGTGTGGATAGGTTTTAGGAGCAACTAAAACGAGTTGAGATAAACCCATCGTTTTCATTGCGCGTAAGGCACTACCAATATTGGCTGGTAGGGTGGTATTGACCATAACAATACGCACATGATCCAAGTGTTTGGACACCTTGTTTTGGGTAACAGGGTTTGAGTCAAACAGGTTCATATATCATCCAAAATTAAGAGTATTGAGAGATTTCAGCTTGATATAGATCAAGCGCTTCATCCATAGACATGTTTTCAGGTGGTGGTGCAACTGTCGTTACTTTAGGCGCTTCTGCTACTTTTGCAGCTTTTGACTTCACTTGATATTCAATAAAAATCGCGTCCTTACCAAAATAATCACGTAGCTTGCCTAGCAATTCATCTAAAGGTGCGACTTTCCATTGCGGGCCTAGATGCAATTCTGCTGTCGCAAAGCTTTGTTCAAGTTGGATTTGTAAAGCAATATGCTGACACATATCGACATTGCAATAAGGTAATAAAATTGCCTGTAAATCTTTGGCTAAAGATTTGGTCATTAAATCTTGAGGGAGACGAATTTGAATACTTTGGGCACGTTTTTGGCGGATTTCATTGAGGCTAAAAGCTTTACTCAAACGAGCCATCGGGCGATCAAAACCCTCACGCTCATAAATTTCGCCTTCGATAACAATTACTTGTTCTAGACGAACGATTTCTTTATAACGTTGAAAACGTTCATGATTACAGCTGATTTCAACACGAGCAGTGCCATCATCTACTGTAATCATGATACGGTTCGGGAAGTTGGCAATATCAACGACTAAACCAGCAAAGACGGTCGTGACACCACGACGTGTCGGGGTGAGTTCATTTAATTTCGCTGGAATAAATGACTTTAATTCTGGGCGATAGACATCAATCGGATGACCAGTGAGATACAATCCAAGCGTATCTTTTTCACCTTTAAGGCGAACTTCGTCTGACCACGGTTTCACAGGTTTAGCAGGTTTGCGTTGAACTTCTTCAACTTCACCAAATAAATCCATGATACCCGTTTCACGGTTAGTTCGTGCTTGGTCGGCTGCTTGAACAGCTTCAGGCAATTGAGCCATTAAGCTTGAACGTTCAATGCCTAAACAATCCAACGCACCCGCACGAATTAAGGCTTCTAAGGTACGTTTATTGATCTTTTTCAGGTCGATTCGATGACAGAAATCGAATAAATCTTTGTATGGACCTTCATTGATGCGTGAGTCGATGACCGACTGCATCGCTTGTTCGCCGACACCTTTAATTGCACCGAGACCATAAACAATGGTTTTCTCATCACTGGCGTGGAAATGATACAAAGACATATTTACGGAAGGCGGTAGCACTTCTAATTTATTATTACGGCAGTCATCAATTAAGAATACGATACTGTCCGTATTCTGCATTTCTGATGATAAAACGGCTGCCATAAATTCTGATGGATAATGTGCTTTTAGCCATGCAGTGTGATAGGCAACAAGGGCATAGGCTGCGGCATGTGATTTGTTAAATCCATAACCTGCGAACTTTTCCATATAGTCGAAGATATGGTTTGCTGTTGCTTCATCAATCTCTTTTTTTGCAGCACCTTCAATAAAGATTTGGCGCTGTTTAACCATTTCTTCAGGTTTCTTTTTACCCATGGCGCGGCGCAGTAAATCTGCACCACCAAGCGTATAGCCTGCGCAGAACTGTGCTGCTTGCATCACCTGTTCTTGGTAAACCATAATCCCATAGGTAGGTTCCAATACGCCTTCTAGCAATGGATGTAGATATTCGAACTCACCACCATGCATACGATGGATAAAGTCTGGAATTAGATCCATTGGACCGGGGCGGTATAAAGAAACGAAAGCAATAATTTCTTCGAATTTACTTGGTCGTGCTTCCTTAAGCATTTTTTTCATGCCGACGGATTCAAACTGGAATACCGCAGTTGTATTCGCATCCGCAAAGACTAAATAGGCATCTTTGTCATCCAACGGAACATTGGCAATTTCGAGTGGAATCTCAGATTTAATTCTTTTATTAATATTTTGAACGGCATCTTCAATCACCGTTAGGTTACGTAACCCCAAGAAGTCAAATTTGACCAGACCTGCGGCTTCGACATCATCTTTATCGTATTGGGCAACACGGCTTGTTCCATCTGCTTCACAAAGTACCGCTGAATAATCGGTAATTTTGCCGGGTGCAATGACCACACCACCTGCATGTTTCCCTGTGTTTCGTGTAATGCCTTCGAGCTTAAGTGCCATTTCCCAAATTTCAGCAGCATCATCATTATCTGGATTTGATGGGTTGGTCACAATGTCTTTGAGCTGTGGTTCCATGTCAATCGCAGTTGCTAAATCAACACCCAGTGGCTTAGTTGGAATCATTTTAGAAATGCGGTCAGCCAAACCGTAAGATTTGCCTAGAACTCGTGCAACGTCTCGGATGGCACCTTTTGCAGCCATCGTACCAAAGGTTGCAATCTGTGAAACGGCTTCACGACCATAGTTTTGTGCAACATATTCGATCACTCGGTCTCGACCTGCAATACAGAAATCGACGTCAAAATCGGGCATTGAGACACGTTCAGGGTTTAAGAAACGTTCGAAAAGTAGGTCATAACGTAATGGATCAAGATCAGTAATTTTTAAACTGTAGGCAACTAATGAACCAGCACCCGAACCACGTCCTGGCCCTACAGGTACGCCATTATTTTTTGCCCATTGAATAAAGTCCATGACAATCAGGAAGTAACCTGGAAAGCCCATTTTTAAAATAATATCGACTTCGTACTTAATACGATCATCATAGGGCTGACGAATCTCAGCCCAATCTTCATCACGTTCAGCAATAGGATAAAGGTGATTTAAGCGTTCCTCTAAACCTGTACGAGATAAATGTTCGAAATAGGTGTCGATGGTATAACCATCTGGGATCGGGAAATCAGGTAAGAAATAAGTCCCGAGTTGTAAGGCAACATTACAACGTTTTGCGATCTGGTAAGTATTTTCAATTGCACTTGGGATGTCTGAAAATAGTTCAGACATTTGCTCACCAGTTTTAAAATACTGTTCAGAGCTATAATTCTTAGGACGTTTATCGTCACCAAGTACATAACCATCAGCAATACACACACGTGCTTCATGTGCTTCAAAATCATCTTGTTCAACAAAGTGAACATCATTATGTGCAACGACACCAATTTGATATTTAGCAGCGAGTTTAACGGCTTGTTGAATAAAATCTTCTTCACCAACACGTTCAGTACGTGTTAATGCTAAATAAACACGATTACCAAACTTTTCAATCCATGCTTCTAATAAAGGTTCTGCTTTTTGTGGATTGGATGAACAAAGCATTTTGCCGACATCACTATGCTGTCCAAGCAATACAATTAAATCTTCTGATTGTTCAAGTATCCATTCTTTTTGTACGCATGGGATACTAAGTTGTTGTCCTTCAATAAAGCCCCGAGATACGATTTCGGTTAGATTTCGCCACCCTTTACTGCTCATAGCTAATAAGGTTGCGCGATGCTCTGCGTCATTCAGTCGAATGACACTGCCTAAAACAGGTTTAATGCCTTTTTTTAAACAAGCTTCATAAAATTTCACCGCAGCGTGCAAGTTGGATAAGTCTGTTAATGCAAGCGCAGGCATGTCATCTTTAACGGCAGCTTTGACCAAATCAGGTATGCGAACAATCGATTCCGTAATCGAAAATTCTGTATGGATACCGAGATGAACAAACCGCATAGAAGGACTATCCTTTTTCAAAGCAATGCATAGTTTAGCATGCAAACCGAAAATGGCATGCTTAATATTTTGGCAAACTGTCTATTTGTTCTGTGCTTTTTATAAATTAATAAAAATTAACTTTTGATTTATATGGAAATATAAATATACATTTACTTAAGTTGTTTAGCCGCTAGAATGTATCTGCATAAAAATGTACCAAAGTAGGTTCAATAATGAAATTAAAGAATATCGTATTTTCAATATTATTAAGTGTGGGCGCAATTTCTTTAGCTCAAGCTGAGGATGTATCTTTTACTCAAGAGCTCGTTCAACAAGCAAAAAGCGGTGATGCGATTGCCCAAAATAATCTTGGAGATGCTTATTATTATGGAAATGATGTCGATCAAGATTTTGGTAAAGCATTAGAATGGTTCAAAAAGGCGGCTGCAAAGGGAAATGCTGATGCACTTTTTTCCGTAGGGTATATGTATGATTATGGCGAAGGGGCTGAAGAAGATAATCCCACAGCGTTAAAGTGGTATACACAGGCGGCACAAAAAGGGCAATTATACGCTCAGTATTATTTAGGTTTTTTATACCTCTATGGCGATGACGGCGTTAGTATTAATACTAAAAAAGGCTTGGAATGGATGACCAAATCTGCTGATGCGGGATTGGATCTTGCACAAGCTGAATTAGGTCATTTGTATAGTGATGGGAATGATGAAGTCGCTCAGGACCTTAAAAAAGCATTACATTACTATCAGTTAGCTGTAAAGCAAGATGAATCTTCAGCAATTAACAATCTTGGTATTTTCTATTTGGAAGGCAAAGCAGGTTTAAAGCAAGATTATAAAGAAGCTTTACGTCTGTTTACGTTAGCCTCTAAAGCTGAAAATGGCTTAGGTTCGTCTAATATTGCTTATGTTTATGAAGAAGGTAAGGGCGTTGAAAAAAATTATAAAAAAGCAGCCGAATATTATTCACTCGCGGTAGAGCAGGGTGAAAATGAAGCATTGTTGGATTTGGCGCGTTTATATGAAAATGGCGGTTTTGGCTTAGCTAAGAATTTAAAGAAGTCGAAAGAGTATGAAGCGCAGTGGGATGGGCTGCAAAAAACTGAATAAATTTCATCTCGAATTTTAATCTTGGAAGGTGGTATAAAAAGAAAAGAGTGATGAAATTTGCTTTTTATTTGTGAAATTATGGAATAATTGACAATTTATTTCACCTATCAAGACATTGTTATAGACAGACTTTTCTATGATAATTCGGTTGGTTTTAAGTAGGGTCTGTTGACATTTTATAATGGCAACCAAGTGTATATGCAAGCTAAAGCAACAGTATTTTCATAATTTACGTTGGGGCTTAGGAAGTTAAGCATATTAAAAAGTATGGTGACTCACTGCTGTCCCACAAATATCACAAGAAGAACCTCAGTTGAGGTTCTTCTTGTTTATTCCACTTTTTGTCAGGTAAAAACAGAGCCTTCAATGGTTTCCTTTCAAATAAGTTCACCTGAATAATTCTTAATAATCTTTGAACACTCCATCCTTCTTGTGCCATATTTTTCGCAAAACTTACCAGTAAATACGCGATTAGTGCAATCCATATTTGTGTTTGTATCGCATTGCGGCTACGGCCTAGAAACGATTTCAATTTTAGGTTTTGCTTGATTGAATCGTACCGACTATATCGGAGAGAGTTTATTTATGTTAGGTCACGAAACCTAACACATTCATCCTATCAGAGTACATTGCTTCAAACTGAAAAGGTGAAACATAGCCAATTGCGCTGTGTAGTCGTTTTTTTGTTGAACCAATCAACCCAATCCAATGTTGCCAATTCAACATCAGCCAAGCCCGACCAACCTGATTTTAAATATTCAATCACCTCTGTTTTATATAAACCATTCACTGTCTCAGCCAACGCATTATCATATGAGTCTCCAGTTGTACCAACGGATGCTCTTAAATTTGCAGTTGCCAAGCGATTTGTATACCGAATTGAAAGATATTGTGCGCCTCGATCACTATGGTGAATGACATCTTCAGGCATACCTCGATCATGTAGTGCTTGCTCCAGAGCATCGAGCACCATGTCAGTATTCATTCTTGTCGATACCTTCCAACCCACAATCGCCCTTGAAAATACATCAATAATAAAAGCGGTATATACCCAACCTGATACAGTTTGAATATAGGTGAAGTCAGCGACCCAAAGATGATTCGGATGCTTTGCATTAAAGTTACGCTTTACCAAATCATCAGCTCACTTTTGATCTTCATGATGTCGTGTCGTACGTTTATTCTTACCACGCCAAACACCTTGTATATCAAGCTGCTTCATTAACCGATTAACTGTACAGCGTGCCACAGAATAACCTTGTTGTTTCAACTGTTTCCACACTTTGCGTACACCATAACGACCTGAACTTTCCTGCCAAATTCGTTTGATTTGCTCTGCATAGTGTTGGTCATGTAAATCTCGCTTTGAACGTTTTTCAGGGTTTTCAGCAAGGTTAAGTTGGCGATAGTACCTAGATGATGCGATTGGCAATATGCTGCACATCACTTCAACACCATAGTGAATTTGATGTTTACGAATAAAATCAACCATTACTTGTGTGGGCGGTCGAGTTCCGCCTGGGCGAAAAAAGCAGCAGCTTTACGAAGTATTTCATTCGCCCGTTGGAGTTCTTTATTTTCGCGTTCAAGTTGTTTGATTCGTTGCTGATCTGATAGGAGTTGAACTTGAACAGGATTTTGAAGGTCAAGAAACTTCTTATGCCAACTACGAAGTGTTTCAGGAGTACAACCAATTTTAGGTGCAATTGCTGTGATTGCTGCCCAAGTCGAGGGATAGTCTTTTTCAGATTCGAGGAGTAAGCGTACTGCTCGTTCTTTGATTTCAGGTGTATATTTCAAATTTGTCATCGGAATATCTTCTCAAGAAAAGTTGTCTCCGACAATCTCGATACGGTTCAAACACCAATAAAGACAGCAAACTAGCTTGCGGCTGTGAATGCGAGTGTTGGGCGGTTTATTAAATTATTCATGGTTTATCCTATTGTTTTATCATTCTAATTTATCTTTGATTATTTATATCGAAGCTCAGGTAATAGAATAACCTATACATACTAAAAAACGATGAAATTGTCATGAAATAATAGGGGATTGGTAAGTTACCTAGTTTCTCTATGTCTTTTAAGCCCTAGAATCTGTAAACTATGCGCAATTTTTTGATTTTGCTCGTGCTTCATTATTTTGATTGGCACTGAGTCTTTAGTTTTGAGATATTCCGCCCATGAAAGCATCACTCCGTTTAAGACTGGATCAACTTTGTGATCGTCACGAAGAGCTGACTGCATTGCTCGCTGATGTAGAAGTAATTTCGGACAATAAACGTTTTCGTAAATTGTCTCGTGAACATAATGATTTAACAGAAATCACTGAGGTTTGGAGCAAATATCGTCAAGCGGAAGAAGATATTGAAACGGCTGAAACAATGAAATCAGATCCCGATTTCAAAGATATGGCTGAAGAAGAAATTAAAGAAAATAAAGCGCTTCTAGTTGATCTCGAAGAACAATTAAATGTTCTAATGATTCCGAAAGATCCAAATGATGCCAATGCAGCCTACCTTGAAATTCGTGCTGGAACAGGTGGTGATGAAGCAGCGATCTTTTCGGGTGATTTATTCCGTATGTATAGCAAATATGCTGAAACACAAAGTTGGCGTATTGAAGTGCTTTCTGAAAATGAAGGCGAGCATGGTGGTTATAAAGAAATCATTTGCCGTATTGATGGTGAAGGCGTCTATGGCCGTTTGAAATTTGAGAGTGGTGCACACCGTGTTCAACGTGTACCTGCGACTGAATCTCAAGGTCGTGTACACACCTCAGCGTGTACCGTTGCGATTCTGCCAGAAGTGGATGTAGATACTACAGTCGAAATTAATCCCGCCGATCTGCGCATTGATACCTATCGTGCGTCAGGTGCGGGTGGTCAGCACATTAACAAAACCGATTCTGCGGTACGTATTACTCATATTCCATCGGGTGTGGTGGTGGAATGTCAAGAAGAGCGTTCACAGCATAAAAACAAAGCCAAAGCGATGGCTTTGTTAGTGTCACGTTTAGAAAATGCGAAACGTGCTGCGGCTGATGCAGCAACTTCAGAAATGCGCCGTGATTTAGTCGGTTCAGGTGATCGTTCTGAACGTATTCGTACCTATAATTATCCGCAAGGTCGTATGACGGATCACCGTATCAACCTGACTTTATATAAGTTGGATGCGATTATGGAAGGTGATTTAACTGAATTGCTAGATAGCTTACATCGTGAATATCAAGCGGATCAGTTGGCAATGCTTGCGCAGGAAAATGGCGGCTAATGAATATTGCTCAAGCCTTAGAAATCAAAGGTGAAATTGATAGCTATGAACGTCAAGAAGCGGTATGGCTACTTGAACACCTTCTAGGTATCAATGCTTTAGAACTCAAATTAAGACTTAAGCAAGAGTTGACTGAAATACAGGAACAGGCTTTTTTAGAAGGGCTTGCGCGTATTGAACAGGGCGAACCATTGGCTTATGTCACTGGTTCACAACCGTTTTGGACGCTCGATTTAAAAGTGACACATGACACTTTAGTGCCACGTCCAGATACCGAAATTTTGGTAGAAATGGTGCTCAAACTGCCGCTCGATCAACACGCGAATATTGTGGATTTAGGCACAGGAACAGGCGCAATTGCTTTGGCGCTCGCAAGTGAGCGTCCGCAATGGCAAGTCACTGCAACTGATATATACGCACCAACTTTAGACGTGGCGCAGGACAATGCAGTTCGACACGGGCTGATGCAAGTGAAGTTCGCTTGTGGGGCTTGGTTTGAAGCTTTAGAGCAACAACAATTTGATCTGATTGTATCCAATCCGCCGTATATTGACCCTGAAGATGTACATATGCAAAAGCTCAAGTCTGAACCTGAGCGAGCATTGATTGCAGATAAGCAGGGGATGGCTGATATTGAAACCATTATTACTCAAGGGAAAGACTGGCTCAAACCGAATGGCTGGATTGTGCTTGAGCATGGTTATGATCAGGGGCAATTGGTACGTGAAATCTTTGAGCAGTTAGGTTTTGAACGGGTTCAAACCATCAAAGATTATGGTGGCAATGATCGTGTCAGTCTAGGGCAAAAGCAGGCTTAATCCTCAATATATTGTTCTACGGCATTTGCTAAATGGTGATTACCTTGTTTTTGCAGTCCGTCGATAACACCTAAAGCATCTATTTTTTCTCGATTTTGGCTCAGTTTAAATTTGCCTGTAATGTGTGAAATCTGAATTTCAATCCCGACGATGTTTTTTAGCTCTTGAGCAATGTATTCACTTGGTGCATCCGACATTTTCCATGGTGTTTCTTGTTTAGCTTCATGGGTGCGGGTGAGTTTAGCCAAAATACCACGTAATACTTTTTCATCTGTTAAGAAGGTTATCGTTCCTTTAACGTGAACCACTTGATAGTTCCAAGTTGGTACATGTTGATGGTGCTGCTGTTTACTTGGATACCAGTTTGGTGAAATATAGCCTTGCTCACTTTGAAAGATAATTAAAACTTCTGCACCGTCTTCAATTTGAGTATGCAGAGGATTATTCTTCGCAATATGGGCAACTAAAGTTGCGGTTTGATTGTTTTCATCAAATAATAAATGAAAGGGTAAATGATTGGCTTCCAAACCTTCTGCATTACGACTAATTAATGTCGCAAAAGGGTAGTCTTGGATCAGTTGGTATAATTTTTTAAGATTTTTTTCTTCAAAAATTTCAGGTAAATACATTTATACGAACCTTTGAGAAGTAAATAGAACGCTGCCTCAATTTCACAATGTTGGCAATACACCTTAATTATGGAAGCAGAAGTCATCATACTGTGATAGGGACATTCTGTCTTAGATATTAAAGTACTAGATGATCAATAACCCTTGTTAGGCATGTAAAATGGATATTAAACATATATTCAATCAACATATGGAATTATGGCAAGATTGCTATTTTGGATATGTTTATACCCCCAATATATCTAATACTGTTGACTATCAGGGTATTGAGCTTGTAATTGCAAAAAATAATGAATATGAGTTTTACCCTTGGCTCAGCGAAACTAATGCTATAACCTTACCTCAAAATGGTCTTAATGAGATTAATCGTAATGAGTTTTCTGCTTGCTTTATGAGGATGGCGAAAGATGCTATCAGATATGGTTCAGGGAACAGACTAGATGATATTGAGTTGATGAATATTCATGATGCCTTTATAGACGAGTTTTCAAGCCCTAAGTATTTTAGTAATTTTACTGAAAATGGATGGCAACCCGTCACAGGTCATAGTCGTGATAGCTTTCTATGTGTAATTGATAATAATAAAGTTGGTATGTGGCTAAGTTGTGATGATGAGTAGGACTTGCTGTGACTGCCTAACTTTCGCATCAACTGCGACAAGTACCCAGCCGATTATTGTGTAATTTTTTATGGTTCTGAGGTAATCTCAGTTTTAGATTTTGTTGTGGGTACTTGCGCGTTATGCGGGTAGTTAGCACAAACTTTACCATATTGGACAACTGAACATTATGATGAAATTTTCAATTTAGGTTTAGAGATGCTTTTGGTTAGAATCCTTCCGAATTGATAAAATCTAGCAGTAGTTTGATTTTATAAAGAAGTATTGGGCGTGTGTTTTAGTGTATTTGCGCGGTAAGCACCTGGACTGACGCCTGTCCATTTTTTAAAAGCACGATGAAATGCACTCGGATCATGGAAATGCAAATCATCACTGATGTTCTGAATTGAATCATTGCTTTTACTGAGCCGTTCAATTGCAATATCACAGCGAATATCATTTTTAAGTTGCTGATAACTGACGCCTTCTTGTTTGAGGCGGCGTTGAATCGTTGCCGTTGACATATTCAGTTGTTGGGCAACTTCTTTGAGTTCATCCCACTCTGAAGGTGGCTGTAAAAGCAGTTGACGACGTATTTGCAAGCTTAAAGAATTTTCATTTTTAAAGCGAACAATTAGGTTATAAGGCGTTTGTCTGAGAAAGTCATTTAAAGCTTGTTTATCTTTTTTGATTTTGTGTTTGAGGTAATTTGCATCAAACTCAATGAGATTTTGATCAGCATTAAATTGAATATCTTCGCAAAAACGAACACGATAATCCTGTATTTCGACAGGTTGATGACATTTAAAGGTCATTTTCTGAAAAGAGATGTGCTGGTCACTCAGCCAACACATTAAACTATGGACTAACATCAAATAGGTCGAATAGGTAAACATTCGTTTAGGATGTTCACGATCATGCAGAATTAAGTATGCTTTTGCACCTTGTTGAATCAATTCACCTTGAATGTCATCTAACACTAAACTCAGAAACTTTAAGATTTCTTGAATAGCTTGTTCTAAGGTTTCGGCACTGAATGCTAATTTTGCTAATAGGCTATAGCTCCCTCGACGCATTGGGTGGCGATCCATCCCCAAAAACTCATCATTCATTTGTTCAGCCAGTTCAATCCACAATTGCGCACATTGCGTCACTGGAACACGGGCTTTAGTTGAGCTGAGAAGTTCGACTGAAATGCCCGCTTGATTGGCAATATTGACAATATCTAAACCTCGACTTGCAGCAACACTGAATGCTTCACGAATCAAAGCAATTGAAATTGTATCCTTAGCGGAATTAAGATCGAGATCGGTGCTTTTGCTCATACAGGAATGAAATATAGGAGAGTAAATAGGTTGAATGCTCAAAAGTCGCATCATTTTTGCTACTTTTAGGAATTGTATCGGAAAAAACTTGGCTTTACTCTCGCTTGTAAAAATTTATATCTTTAATTTACGAGGAAATGGACATGAAAATTCAAGGAAAACATTTTGTTATTACTGGTGGTGGCTCTGGTTTAGGGGCTGCAACAGCAGAAGTTCTAATAAAACGAGGTGCGACAGTTACCTTAGTCGATATGAACACTGAAGCGGGTGAACAGCAGGTACAGGTATTAGGTGCGCAGGCTGAATTTGTAAAATTAGATGTAACTGATGAGCAAGCTGCAGAGCAATTCTTTAAAGATGTTGTTGCAAAACATGGTGCGGTATATGGGCTAATCAACTGTGCAGGGATTGGACCCTCAGCAAAAGTTGTGGGCAAAGAATCTGTACATGATTTAGCTATGTTCTCAAAAACCTTACATATCAACGTGACGGGTACATTTAACATGTTGCGTTTCGCAGCAGATGCAATGAGTAAAAATATTGTTGCTGAAGGTGATGAAGATCGTGGGGTGATTGTAAATACGGCTTCTGTTGCTGCTTTTGATGGGCAAATTGGACAAGCGGCTTATTCGGCATCAAAAGGTGCTGTAGTTGCGATGACGCTTCCAATTGCGCGAGAGTTAGCACGTCATCAAATTCGTGTTTTAACCATTGCACCAGGGATTATGGAAACTCCAATGCTGAAAGGCTTACCTCAAAATGTACAAGATGCCTTAGGGCAAATGGTGCCTTATCCATCACGTTTGGGACGTCCTGAAGAATTTGGTCGTTTGGTTGCGCATATTGCTGAAAATTCATATTTAAATGGTGAAGTGATCCGCTTAGATGGCGGTATTCGTATGGCTGCGAAATAAATTTATTTAAATCATTTATAGATTAATTTATAAAACAGTTGTGAATGAGAATTTACAACTGTTTTTGTTTTTATATGGTTTATTCATAAACTAAGTTTGAGTTTTAGTCATTGCTGCTGGTTTCTGTGCAATTTTGCAAATCATTCATTCACTCAATATAGTAAAACCGTTTAATTATTCATACATTTATTGAAAAACAACCGAAATAATTGATCAATTGAATCAACCAACCACTCTTTACGCTTGCGTTTAACCCATGCCCACATCTTTTCTATAGGATTTAAATCAGGACTGTATGCAGGAAGCCAAAGTATCTGATGCCCTTGTTGTTCCAATAACGCCTGAGTATCCGCTCTTTTATGAAATGTTGCATTATCCATAACCACACTACTATTCTTCGGTAATTCAGGGATCAGTAATCGCTCAACCCAAAAATGAAAAACATCAGCATTGATTTTGCAATCAAATAATCCTACTGCAAACAATTTCTGTTGATGAATTGCTCCAATTGCATTGGTCTGATTTTTTAACTGCCAATTATATTGTCCAAAGCATGGTTTTCCTCTTTGCGAATAACCATTAGGTCTATGATCATGTGACTTGAAGCCACTTTCATCAAGGTAGACAATAGGATGAATTTTTTCTAATAACTCTATTTGTTCAATAAATCTTTCTCTAAGTTCTGAGTTAGCTTTTGGGTGACTTAGCGTCTTTTTTTTATTGTAATACCTAGGCGTTTTAAAGCATCACCAATAGATGAAGCTCCACATCCAAAACGTGCAGCCCGTTCATATTGATAGTCATCAAGATATTTTTCAACATCAGCACGTAAAGCATCATTATCGATTTTAGAAGGTTTACGTGGATGAGTTCTTTTGATCTCTATACGTTTCTTCCATTGGACAATCGTATTTTTATCAATTTCAAATTGAGCAGCAACAGCTCGAATAGAATATCCTTCTTCAAGCTTAGCTAATACTTTCTTTCTAAAATGTTCTGAATAACTCATTCCATGAGTGTATGCTATTTTTAACAGATTTACTATAGAGTATGAATTGGTTTTGTGGGGTTTTTAGTATTCATCTTAGAACCTATCCAGAATATTTTCTATGCAAAAGTAGCCTTAAAAAGGCTAAATTAATGAACTGAAGGCTCGTATTTAGGTGCTTTTCACAGTTTTTCCAAAGCCTTCTACATTTTTCTAACCAAGCAAATGATCTTTCCACAACCCAGCGTTGTGGTATGACTGCAAATTTATGTAATTCACTTCGTTTAGCAACTTCAACTCGCGCTCTGATTAAATCATTAACAGCCAAAGAAAAGGGTTCGCCTGTATAACCACCATCAACAAGTACAACCTCTACATTTTGTAAGGTGTCTCTATGTAAAGTTATGGCATCTAATGCACCTTGACGATCTGTTTTATCTGCTGTCGTAATAAATATTCCATGAGGCAGACCTTGAGTATCAACAATGATATGTCTTTTAATCCCTGAAACTCTTTTACCAGCGTCATAGCCTTTATTACGTGCGGTATCTGTGTTTTTTACACTTTGTGAATCAATGATGATAAAGCTCGTTTGTTCTTTCCGTCCATTGTTGATACCGGCCTCGCCAACCACATTTTTTTAAAGCCTGCTCAAGTATGCTAGGTTCAGTTTCTGATGGTTTTCTATTCCAAATTGAGAAGTAATAATGCACAGTGCTTTTAGGTGGAAAGTCTCGAGGAAGCATACTCCATTGACATCCACTTTTTAGAATATAGAGCAAGGCGCAAAACACTTCATAGACATCAACGACTCTTGGACGTGTTTGTTTTCTTCCGCTCAATAGTAACGGTTCAATTTCTGGTGGTGTTTCAAAATGTATGCTGATCATTTTAACATCACTATACAAAACTGTGGTTAATGTAAAAGAATCCAAGATTAAAAGCTTTTACATGATTCAATACCTTCTTCGAAAAACAGCATGTTCTTCTTACTGCTCGCCTTATGCGGTGTCTTAATCGGCAGTTGTTTCCTTCTATCCCGACTGTATAATATTTCCCTTCTTGGTCCGGCTTAAAAATTTTGATGAAACTTTCCCAATGATCACTCGATATACAATCATAAGTAATGCCCAGTTCTTCTAAACGGTTTTTTAGCCTTTGTGCTGTATGAGCATCTCTTCCTCCCCATACAAAAGCCACTATTTCTCCGCTACTTCTATCATAGACGTACTGTAGCCAATGCTTATCTTTCTTGTTGCCTACAAATGTCCAAAATTCATCAACTTCCAAGCATTTATAATGAGTTCTTTGAGGAATTATTTCATGATTTGATTGTGTAAGCGTTTTAAGTATCTTGCCAATACTAAACCTCGTAATCTTTGCAATATCCCGAATGCCACAACATCGCACAAGCATAAGCAAAATCAATTTGACCGCTTTTGAATGACAGCCTAAATACGTCAAATTATGGTCACCCACAAACTGCCTATTACATTCTTTACAACGATAGTTTTGCTTACCATCGTATTTAATGCCATTCTTCTTTATACTTGTACTCTGGCATCGAGGACAATGAAGTTCTATTTCGATTTTCACACATTTAAATATAGCTGAATTGTTCCTCCTTGCCTCCTTTTCTTATGAGCATACTTTTTAGAACACCACCCAATTTCTTTAAAGGCTTCTCGACTAATGTCGCTGGGATATGGTTTTCTCATGGGGGAGAATTTAACAAATTATTTTTCCAATTGCCAAAAAAGAATGAAATTAATATTGGATAGGTTCTTAAAAAAGGAAGCGATTTGCTTCCTTTTTTATTGCCAATTTTGCTTAACGTATTTTCGCCAAGAAACGGCTTAAACGATTAATTGCTTCACGTAGCTCATTTTCAGCAGGTAAGAACACTACACGGAAATGATCTGGTGTTGGCCAATTAAAACCTGTGCCTTGAACCAATAAAACTTTTTCAGCTTTTAATAGATCTAACATCAGTTTTTCATCATCTTCAACTGGATAAATCTCAGGATCAAGTTTTGGGAAACAGTACATTGCTCCGTCAGGCTTAACACAACTTACACCAGGAATCTCATTTAACATTTCCCATGCAATATTACGCTGTTCATACAGACGACCGCCTGGACGAATTAAATCATTAATAGACTGATAACCACCGAGTGCAGTTTGAATTGCATATTGTGCTTGATGATTTGCACACAAACGCATTGAAGCAAGCATGTCTAAACCTTCAATATAGTCTGCTGCACGTGATTTATCACCTGTGATCGCCATCCAACCTGCACGATAACCAGCAATACGATAGGCTTTTGATAAACCATTAAATGAAATGCAAAGTTGATTGCCAGCTAAAGCTGCAACTGCAACATGCTCAATGCCGTCATAAATGATTTTGTCGTAGATTTCATCAGCAAATAAAATCAAATCATGTTTTTTTGCTAAAGCAACAATTTGCTCTAATACATGACGTGGATAAACTGAACCTGTTGGGTTATTTGGATTGATGATAACAATACCACGTGTATTTGCTGTGATTTTGCTTTCCATATCCGCAAGATCAGGATACCAATAGTTTTCTTCATCACATTTATAATGAATAGCTTTACCGCCAGACAGATTGACTGCTGCTGTCCATAATGGATAGTCAGGCATAGGAACGAGCATTTCATCGCCATCGTTCAGTAAGCCTTGCATCGCCATCACAATCAGTTCAGACACACCATTTCCGACATACACATCATTAACGTGCATATCAAAAACGCCTTTTTGCTGATAATACTGGCAAATGGCTTTACGCGCAGGGAAGATCCCTTTTGAGTCTGTGTAACCAACCGCATTCGGTAGGTTTAATGCAACATCATTGATAATTTCTTGTGGAGCTTCAAAACCAAACGGTGCAGGGTTGCCGATATTGAGCTTGATGATCTTGTGTCCTTGCTCCTCCATTTCATTGGCGGCGCGTAATACTGGTCCACGAATGTCATAGCAAACATGCTCAAGTTTCGATGATTTCTTGATTTCACGACTTGATTGAGCGGAGTGGGATGTAACAGTATTTTTAGACATAGCCGGATTCACTTTTGCATATCGGTATAAATAACTTTTAAAGGTTTCGACACTTACCAAATCAAGATCATGTTGATCTCTAAGTAATTCAACAATTTTTTCATAGGTAAAACCTGATTGTTGATATTGTTTAATTGTTGGTAAGAGTTTTTGAAAAACCACACTTTTTTTCTGAGACATTTTTTGTCCTATACAACCGTGCCCAACAAGAATAACACTATCTTTGCTTACAAGAAAGATGGTTTTGTTAAAATTTGCTTACCTCTTAATTTTGAATTGCTTTCTTTTTGCTATTGAAAATTAATGCTTAAATTTCACTAAATTGTACGTTATGAGACTAGAGTTTTTGTTATGAATGGCGTAAATATAAAACCTGATCATCGATATATTTTTAACATCAGAATAAAAGGTGTAGGTTATGGGAAAAGTCAATAAAACAGACCGGGAATGGCAAAGAGAACTATCATCAGAAGAATATCGCATTACTCGTCAGAAAGGTACAGAACCAGCATTTACAGGACAATATTGGAATAACAAACAGCATGGTATTTATGTCTGCCGATGTTGTGGTGCAGAACTATTTTCATCTGAAACGAAATACGATAGCGGTTGTGGGTGGCCGAGCTTTTATAGAGCAATTGATAGTGTGGCGATAGAAGAACATGAAGATTTATCGCATGGTATGGTCAGAACGGAAATTGTCTGCCATGATTGCGATGCACATTTGGGTCATGTGTTTGAGGATGGCCCACAGCCGACAGGACTGCGTTATTGCGTGAATTCGGCATCATTACAACTTAAAACAGAAGAAAAGAATGATGAGGAAACCTATCCATGAGTAACATTTATCAGTTTGAAGCTGAATTGTTAGAGGGAGAAACAAAAGCGCTCGCTGATTATAAAGGCAAGGTCATGCTAATTGTAAATACTGCAAGTAAGTGTGGTTTTACGCCACAATTTGCAGGACTTGAAAAGTTGCATGAAAAATATAAAGCTCAAGGCTTAGAAGTTTTAGGGTTCCCTTGTAACCAATTTGGTGGTCAGGATCCCGGCACGAATAAAGAAATTGGCGCATTCTGTCAAAGAAATTATGGTGTAAGTTTTCCAATGTTTGCAAAGGTCGATGTAAAAGGTCCTGAAGCACATGTTATTTTTCGATTTCTAACGCGTGAAGCGAAAGGCATTTTAGGTAGTCGCAATATCAAATGGAACTTCACCAAGTTTCTTGTTGGGCGTAATGGCGAAGTTTTAGGGCGTTATGCTCCAACGACTAAACCAGATGCCTTAGAAGCAGATATTGAAAATGCATTAGCAAAAAAATAATATTGAGCAACAAAAAGACGGTCATTTGACCGTCTTTTTTGTTGAATATTGCTTAAGACTGTTCAATTGATGTGGGCTTTGTTTTTTTAAAGCTGTGTAATTTACGGTTGATATCATCAATGAAGGTATAGACTACAGGAATAACCAATAACGATAAGAAGGTACTGGTAATCAACCCACCAATAACAGAAATTGCCATTGGTGCACGGAAACTCGGATCTGTTCCAATACCCAACGCAATCGGTAACATACCTGCACCCATTGCTAGAGTTGTCATGATAATTGGGCGTGCTCGCTTATGGCAGGCATCCAACAACGCATTCAATCGAGAATAATCTTTTTCCTTTCTTGCGATAATGGCGTAATCAACCAGTAGAATCGAGTTCTTACTGGCAATCCCCATCAACATAATCAAACCAATGAGACTTGGCATCGAAAAGCTACTTTTTGCTAAAAGCAATAATACGAATGCACCGCCAAGAGATAAAGGTAAAGCGACCAGAATTGTGATCGGTTGTAGGAAGTCTTTGAATAAAAGAACAAGAACAACGTAGATACACAATACACCTGTCAACATTGCTAAACCAAAGCTTGAGAATAACTCTTGCATGACTTCAGCATCACCAATATTGGTACGTTTAACTGTTGGCGGTAGATTTTTCATGGTTGGAAGTTGATCGACTTTAGCAGCAATATCACCCAACGGTTGATTATTCAGCTCGATATTAAAATTGATATTACGCAAACGATTGAAGCGATCAATTTGCGATGGTCCACTTTCAATATTCACATCTGCAATCGTACCTAACATCACAGGGCCGTGGCTGCCTTTGATCATCAAGCGTTTCATTAACTCCTGATCTTGGCGAGCAGCCAAAGGAAGTTTAATGACAACGGGAACTTGACGTTGAGATAAGTTTAATTTTGCTAGATTCTGATCAAAATCACCTGCGGTGGCGATACGCAAAGTTTCAGCAATATCATAGGTGGTCACACCTAAATCTGCGGCTTTGGCAAAATCAGGGCGAATCACCAGTTCAGGACGAATCAATGCTGCACTTGAGGTAATACCTCCGATATTTGGAATCGTTCGTAATTCACGTTCAAGTTGGCGTGCAGTCGACATCAAAGCTTCTGGATCATCGCCTGAAAGTGCAAGTTGATACTGGGTGTTATTTCCTGCTAAACCGACTTGAATACGTGCACCCGGCAATGGCGCTAAACGTTGACGAATCTGATTCTCAATCTCTTGCAAGCTAGCACTTCGATCAGAGCGCTCAGTAATTTGAATGGTTAATGTAGCTTTTCTTGGTTCGCTCGAAGCTCCCCCTGAAAAAGGATCTGTTCCTGCTGCACCACCACCAATGGTTGTATAAATACTCTTGATTTCAGGATGATCTTTAATCAGATTGCGTGCATATTCTGCTGTTTTTAAGGTATCAACAAATTGTGAACCGGGTGCGAGTTCTAGACGAACTTGGGTTTGCCCTGTATCTGGTGGTGGAACGAAACCAGTAGGTAGTAGAGGAATCAGCATCACTGAGCCAACAAAAAAAGCAATCGCTCCAAATAAAGTGACCCAACGGTGATTTAAACACCATGTGACTAAATGCATATAGCCACGCATGACACGTCCATCGTTGGCGCGATCTTTAGCTAATTTTGTTGTGCCATGATCTAATTTTGCTTGGTTGTCTACAGTTTCATCTTGCTTGTCAATTTGACCAATCCACGGTTTTAAAATGTAAGCCGACATCATTGGTGTAAGCAGACGTGCAACTAATAAAGAAGCAAAAATTGCCAATGCAGCCGTCCAGCCGAATTGAACAAAGAACTTACCTGCAATTCCACTCATAAACGCTGTTGGTAAAAATACTGCAATTAAGGTGAAGGTGGTTGCAATGACCGCTAGACCAATTTCATCGGCAGCTTCCATAGCGGCTTCATAAGGTGTTTTTCCCATTCGCAGATGCCGAATAATATTTTCAATTTCAACAATTGCATCATCGACTAAGATACCTACAACCAATGACATGGCGAGTAAGGTCACGGTATTTAGGGTAAATCCGAAGTAATACATCCCAATCAAGGCAGGTAAAATAGACAGTGGCAGGGCAGTTGCAGCAATGATGGTTGCACGCCAGTCCCGTAAAAATAGCCAAACCACCAAGATTGCTAAAATTGCCCCTTCATAAAGAAGCGACATCGAACCTTTGTAGTTATCTGCAACTGGTTTAACAAAGTTAAAAGCTTCTGTAATTTTAATATCAGGATGTGAGGCTTTTAGTTTCTCTAATGCTTGAGCTACACCTTTTTCAACATCGACTTCACTGGCACCTTTGCTGCGAGTAATTTCAAAACCAATCACAGGTTTACCATTCAATAGCGCAGCAGAGCGTCGTTCTGCAATTCCATCACGAATAGATGCAACTTGATCAAGGCGAATATGGCGACCATCACTGAGCGCAAGATCCATTGCACCAATCTCTGCAGCCGTTTTGACGGTTGCAATAGTACGAATTGACTGTTCGCTGCCCCCAATTTTGGTTTGACCGCCTGAGGCGTCTTGCTGAATCAAGCGTAATTGACGGGTAATATCTGTAGCAGTTGCATTTAATGCCAGTAATTTTTCAGGGTCGAGTTCAACTTCAACTTGACGAGTCACACCACCTACACGGGCAACCGCACCGACACCTTTCACTTGTAACATGGCACGGGCAATATCATAGTCAACGAACCATGACAGTGCTTCTTCATCCATTTTCGGTGATTGAATGGTGTAGGTAAGAATTGGCGAGCCTGACAAATTGATTTTACTGACAATCGGATCGCGTAAATCGGCAGGTAAATCAGAACGAACTTGAGACACTGCATTGCGAACATCATCAACCGCTTCTTGGAGTGGTTTTTCGAGTTGAAATTCTGCTGTAACCGTAACAACACCATCTTGAATATTGGTGTATTGATTTCTCAAACCTTGCAAAGAGGCAATCGAGTTTTCAATTTTACGTGCAACTTCTGTTTCAAGTTGTGGTGGGGCAGCACCCGGTAGCGCTGCGCTTACGGTGACCATCGGAAGTTCAATATCTGGGAATTGTTGTATTTTCATCCAGTGAAAACATAACAATCCTGCCAAACCAAGCATGATAAACAATAAAATGCCCGGAATTGGATTGCGGATTGACCAAGCAGAGAAATTCATCTTATTTCTCCTGTGTGGTCACAAGCTGTTTGCTGAGAGGTGTGTCAGGAATATCTTTAGCAACAGTGACCAAATCCCCATCCGTTAAGAAACCAGTTCCTGAAGAAACCAATTTTACATGAGTAGGTAAATCCATAATCTCAACGCGATCACCCAAGCGGCGACCTACAGTGACTTTTTGCTGTGTTACACGATTATTGTGATCAACAATAAACACATAAGAAAAACCATCTCGTAGTAATAACCCCGTTTGCGGAATAGTGAGAGCAGATTTTTCACCGAGATCAAATTCACCTTTCACAAACATACCCATACGAACTGCTTGAGTTGTTGGAATATCGACATAAACCAAACCGTAACGAGTTTGTGGGTCAATCACAGGTGCTATCATTCGAACCTTGCCTGTAACCGTCGCTTGGGCAGGATCAGGAGAAATGATTCGTGCAGTCATCCCTTGTTTAAGTTTATATAAATCAGAAGAAGTGACTTCGGCACGCCATTCGAGTCGATGGTCACGAATCAAACGGAATAATTCTTGCCCTGTTTGTGCTAGAGATCCAACCGTGGCAGTTCGTGCTGAAATAACACCATTATCAGGTGAAACCACTTGAGTTTGAGCTAAGCGTAATTGATGACTTTCAATTTGAGCTTTAGCTGCATCAAGACGAGCTTGTGCAGTCGCTTGTGAGGTTTGATATTGCGTGGATTCTTGAGCAGAAATTGCACCCGTATTTTTAAGCTGTTGAATACGTTTGTTATTGGTAATCGCATCAGCTAAAACAGCTTGTGCTTCAGCATAACTTGCCTGAGCTGCTGCGAGGTCAGCACGTATTGTTTCACTGTTGATTTCAGCTAAAACTTGACCGCGTTTCACCTCATCACCAACATTCACATTGACACGAGTAAGCCGTTGACCTGATAGCTCGCTCCCAATGACAACTTCTTGCCATGCTGCAATGTTTCCATTTGCAGTAAAGCTTTGTTTCCAATTTTGCTGTTCAGGTTGAACTACCGTTACCGTCAGAGCTGCTTTTTGTTCTGCTGAATTTGCCCCTTTGCGCTTTTCCATATTTGCTGAGTTTTTGGCTTTATTTGTTTGCCAAAACATGATTGCGATTATTAGAAAAACAACAATGATCGCTAAAATAAACCAAATTTTTTTCTTAGTTTTCTGGGGAGTTTGAGAAGCCATCTTTCCATAATCGCCAAATATTGATGGCCTAAGTATAGACGAAGATTTCAACAGATGGTCAATAGTAAACTGATAGATGAAAAAATTAATAAAGGGCGAGTTTCAACACAATATAATAGGATACGGCTTATAAAGTAATCACTCGCTATAATTTCAGATTGCTATAAAGGAAGTAAGCGATTAGTCACCACGCTTTTCATTACAATCGTGGAGGTAAGGCGCTGTACATTCGGTAAAGCAGATAGACTGTCGTCATAAAGTTTTTGAAAACTTGCCAGATCTTTGGTCACCACATGCAACAAATAATCAGGATTGCCAAACAGTCGCTGTGCTTGAATCACATTTGCAATTTCACTGACCTTTTCTTCAAAGCTAGACAAAGCCCGCTTATCACCATCTTTTAAAGTCACAAAAATAATTGCCGCAAAATTAAAGCCAATTTGAGACGCTTCAAGGTCGGCATGATAGCCCTTAATGACCCCAGATTCTTCTAAAGCTTTCACTCGGCGATGGCAAGGGGATAGACTTAAGCCTATTCTTTCAGCTAATTCGGTGATAGATAATCGTCCATTTACTTGTAGTTCAGCAATAATTTTCTTATCAATACGATCCATTTGGAATAATCTACCTTTTGGGTTTAAAAACAAGCAAACATTTGGAATAACATTTTAAGCATTAAAGCCTATTCTCTCAAATCTATTTTCACCAAATGGTGAAAAATAATAATGATGACGAGTAGGTGTCTGATATGGATCTAAGTGTAATTTTTGCTTTTTGGTGTGTTTCAATTTTATTTGTTTTAACACCGGGTGCAGATTGGGCTTATGCGATTCTAGCTGGCATAAAGGGGCAGTTTGTTATGACAGCGGTGATGGGCTTGGTGTTGGGTCACTTAATCGCTATTTTATGTGTTGCAGCTGGTGTTGGCACTTTGCTTAACCATTATCCTATTCTTTTAAGTACCATGACGATTGCAGGTGCTTGTTACTTATTTTGGATGGGTATAAGTCTATTGATTCGCCCCGTGGTGATTTCAAATGAGACTAAACAAAATCAGTCACTTGAATCTGCTCAATCATGGCTAATTAAGGGAGTGGGGATTAGTGGATTAAACCCTAAAGTGCTGTTGTTATTCTTCGCTTTATTACCTCCATTTATCCATCCCAAAGTCGCACTTTCCCCAACAGCACAAATTATTGTGTTAGGAATGATTCATTTGCTAAGTTGTGCTGTAGTTTATATTTTGGTTGGAATCGCAGCGAAGAAATTATTAAGTACACGACCTCAAGCTGTAAAAATAGTCAGTCGTATTTCGGGGAGCTTAATGATTTTGATTGCCACCATATTGATGATTGGACAGCTTTCATGAGCTACTGAAGAATCTATACTTTGACATAGATTCTTCAGATATTTTATTGATTAAAGAATCGCTTTTAGTCGTTTTACCACTTCTTCACACTGTGCTAAATCTGCGACTAATGCCATCCGAACGTGTCCTTCGCCCGGATTACCTTGTTCGGTATCACGAGATAAATAGCGACCAGGTAACACCTTAATATGGGCTTTTTCCATCAACATTTTCGCAAAAGTTTCATCATTATCAACTTTTAACCAATAATAAAAACCTGCATCAGGTTTTTGTAAAGGTAGTAAATGTCCTAACTCTGTTTGGAATAAATCAAATTTAGCACGGTATTGTTGACGATTTTCTTCTACATGTGCCTCATCATTCCATGCCGCAATCGAAGCCAATTGATGTTGAACAGGCATCGCAGCGCCGTGATAGGTACGATATTGCAAATAAGGTTTTAAGAGTGCCGCATCACCTGCAACGAAACCAGAACGCATACCCGGGAGGTTTGAACGTTTAGAAAGGGAATGGAATACGATACAATTTTTATAATCATCACGTCCTATTTCAGCACAAACTTCTAAAAGTCCAATCGGTGCTTCATCAAACCATAACTCTGAATAACATTCATCAGAAGCAATCACAAAACCATATTGATCAGAAAGTGCAATCAACTTTTTGAATTGCTCTTTTGAAAGTACAGTACCTGTTGGATTACCCGGTGTGCAGACGAATAATAATGCTGTATTTTCCCATACTTCTGCAGGAACGGCATCAAAGTCGCCTAAATAACCATTTTCCTCGGTGCAGTTGATAAAGTAAGGCTTTGCACCTGCCAATAATGCAGCACCTTCATAAATTTGATAGAACGGATTTGGCATCACGATGTACGGTGCATCTTCGCGTTTAATTAAGGCTTGCACAAAAGAAAAGATACCTTCACGTGTACCAGAAACAGGCAAAATATGTTCTTCTGCACTAATATGATTCAGTTTGAAACGATTACTAAGCCATTGTGCAATACTTTGGCGCAGTTCAGGTTGCCCTTTACTATTAGGATAAGTCGACAAATGTGCAAAATTATCAATGATTGCTTGTTTAACGAACTCTGGTGCAGGATGTTTTGGTTCACCAATTGATAATGGAATCAATGGTAAATTGGCAGGTTGCACATCTTTAAAAAGTTGATTTAACTTTTCAAAAGGATAGGGATGCAATAAAGACAAGCTGGAGTTCATTTAAACAATTACCCAAAATAAGCGTTATAAGTCCCCAAAGATACGACATGATCATCATACCCAAGGGGGATTCAGGGGATTTTAAGATGGATTACAAATTTGATTCGATGCTTCATCTAAAGCTGCTTTCAACGTTTCCGCAAAAGCTTTCACCTCTTCATGGGTGAGTAATATACCGTTTTTCTTGGTCACAAAGAAAATATCTTCGGCTCTTTCACCTAGTGTTGCAATTCTTGCTGAGTGAATATCCAAACCTTGGAGCATAAACAATGCCCCAATCCGAGCTAAGAGACCCGGTTGATCGAGTGTTGAGATTTCAACCATATGTTGTTGTAACGTCGGATTCAGTACGATATCCACGGTATTTTGTACATCGAAATGACGTAAATGACGTGGAATGCGGCGTTGCATAATACCCGGATATTGATCTGAATGGCTCAGTGCATCTACAAGGGCAGCTTTCACTTTACGTTCACGATCAGGGTCGGTGAGTAATGTGCCAAAACGATCAAGGACTAAGTAGGTGTCTAAACTAAATGAGGTGGTTGCAGTAATAATTCTTGCATCTTGAACATCAAGATTCATGCGATCTAAGACAGCAACCGTGGTCGCAAATAAGTTCGGTTGATCACGGGTATAAATAAAGATTTGAACGGCGTCATCCGCAGCATTTCGATGTGCGCGTAATAAAACCAAAGGCTCTGGGTTATCGCCATGCTGTAAAATCGCTTGAGTATGCCATGCAATTTCATTGGCTGATTCTTTAACGAAGTATTCATCACCAAGCTCTTGCCAAACTTTTTCGACTTCCGCGAGAGAGAAGTCATTGACCAATAATTCACTGGCAGCAAATTTGGTGTCTTCAATTAACATTTGATAGTCAACAGGACGACCTAAGCCTGAACGAATGACATCTCGCGCATAGGTATACAACTGGCGCATAAGGGAAGCACGCCACGTATTCCAAAGTTTAGGATTGGTGGCATTAATATCCGCGACAGTTAGGGTGTAGAGATAGTCTAGATGCTCCATATCACCGACTTTTTCGGCAAATTCTTTGACTTCATCTGGATCAGAAATATCTTTTTTCTGTGCAGTAAGGGACATGAGTAGATGATTGTTAATCAACCATGCTACAAGTTTACATTCACGTTCAGTAAAACCATGCGTGCGACAGAATTCGATTGCATCTAGTGCGCCTAATTCACTGTGATCACCGCCACGACCTTTCGCAATATCATGGAAAATTGCTGCCATATAGACAATATCGTGACGCGCAATACGTTGGAATACTGAACTCACCACAGGAAATTCTTTAGCGAATTCAGGTTCTTTAAAGCGACTTAAGTTTCTGAGCAATAATAAGGTGTGTGCATCTACAGTGTAGATATGGAACAGATCGTACTGCATTAATCCTGTAATCTGTCCAAACGAAGGAATGTAGTTCCCTAGTACGCCATAACGTTTCATCGCCACCATCGTGTCATATAAGTGCGGTGAGCGAATAATTGACATGAATAATGCTTGATGTTCTGGATTGTCCCTGAAACGTTGATCAATTCGTTTTGCTGCGAGCACAAGAAGACGCAAGGTACGGGCACGTATGCCTGTAATTTCTGGTCGATTGGCTAACAGATAGAATAGTTCTAAAATTGCACTCGGCTCTTCAGAAAATACTTTGTGATGCTGAACAGCGAGTTTGCCGTCTACAATTTTAAAGCGGTCATTAATGTCGATAATTTGGCGTTCATAATCAGGCAGACGAGGAGTAATGACTGATTCATTGAAATAGGCAAGTAACATCTCATTCAGCGTTGAAACTTGTTGAGCTGTTCGATAATAACGTTTCATGAATTGTTCAACTGCAAAGTTCACAGGTTGACCTTCTTCGCGAACATAACCAAATTTTGCTGCTATATCTCTTTGATATTCAAATAATAATCGGTTTTCATCTCGTTTAGCGATACGATGCAAATGGGTTCTAATCTCCCATAAGAAACTTTCAGCTTCTTCCAGTACGCCTAATTCAAATTCAGTAATAAAGCCTAAGTGGACTAAATCATAAATACGATTGACACGGAAGTGACGTTTGGCAATCCAACCAATTTGATTAATATCACGAATACCGCCAGGTGCATTTTTGATATCTGGTTCTAAATTGCTTTCAGTATTATTGTGTTGAGCGTAGCGCTTGTTCTGTTCCACCATTTTGGCATCATAGAACGTTTTATCTGTCCATGTTTGGGCGACAATACGACGTGGCCATTTAGCCAGTTGTTCATTGCCTGTAATTAAACGTGCCTCGATTAAAGTTGAAGCAACAGTTAAATCATTCGCTGCTTGTTCAACACAGTTTTGAATCGTACGAACGCTAATACCAGGTTTAAAATTACCAACATCCCATAAGGATGAAATAAAAGTTGAGATCAGTTTTTCTTGTTCTTCGCTGATTTCATCTTCAGATAAAATCATAATGTCGGTATCTGAATAGGGTAGCATTTCGCGACGGCCATATCCTCCGACCGCAAATAAACCTAATTCAGTTTTATTTAATTCAGCATGATTCCATAAAAAGACTAAGGCCTCATCAATCGAGTTGGAACGAGCCTTAATCACTTCACGAATAGCTTGCCCATTTTCATAACTCTCTTGTAATTGCTTTTCTACATCTGTTCGCCATTGATTAATGGCTTTAATATCATGATGACTGGTGACATAGTTCAGCAAAGGAGATGTATTGATCATGAAAATGGGTCTACTCAATTTAAGTTAACAGTTTGTGTGTACGCTCACTTGGTCAGCAGCTTGTTGCGCTAATTCACGTGCTTGGTCTGTTGTTTCAGCACGTGCTGTTGCAACTCCCATACGGCGACGTTTAAAACCTTCAGGTTTACCAAATAAACGTAAGTCAGTATTCGGATTGGCTAAAGCAAGATTCAAGCCATCAAAGCTGAGGTTATTCGCATCTACACCTGCATAAATCACGGCACTTGCAGCAGTGCTATGGCGAGCTGTATTAACAGGTAAACCTAAAATAGCACGCGCATGCAATTCAAATTCGCTTTGGAATTGAGAAGCTAAAGTTACGAGACCTGTATCATGTGGGCGAGGGGAAACTTCGCTGAACCAAACTTTATCGCCTTTGATAAATAGTTCTACACCAAAGATACCACAGCCACCTAATGCAGTTGTTGCTTTGTGTGCGATACGTTTAGCTTCTTGTAAGGCAGCAGCAGTCATTGGTTGAGGTTGCCAGCTTTCGACATAGTCACCCGCATCTTGACGGTGTCCAATCGGATCACAGAAATGTGTTTCGATTTCGCCAGTCTTAGGATTTTTTGCACGAACTGTTAATAAGGTGATTTCAAAATCAAAATCAATTTGTGATTCGATAATCACTGTACCTTGGTTAACACGACCGCCTTGCATCGCATATTCCCAAGCGGCATCAACTTCATCAAAGCTTTTAACGCGAGACTGACCTTTACCCGATGATGACATCACAGGTTTTACAAAGTTTGGATAACCGATGTCATCACATGCCGCGCGGAAACTTTCTAAAGTACTGGCAAAGCGATAAGCTGATGTTGGTAGACCGAGTTCTTCAGCAGCTAAACGACGAATTCCTTCGCGGTTCATTGTGAGATTGACTGCTTTAGCTGAAGGAATAACGGTTGCTGTTTGGCTTTGTTCAATTTCTACAAGCACTTCAGTTGCAATCGCTTCAATTTCAGGAACAATCAAATTGGGTTGAATTTTTTCAATGAGTTGTTTTAATTCAGTTGGATCAGCCATATTCAAGGTATAAGAAAAATGTGCAACTTGCATGGCTGGTGCATGATCATAACGATCTGCGGCATGAACTTCGACACCTAAGCGTTGTAAAGAAATCACAACTTCTTTACCTAGCTCCCCAGAACCTAACAGTAAAACCTTAAATGCAGAAGATTGAAGTGGAGTTCCAAGAGTGACGCTCATGCGTGTAATCCTATCCTGAGTAATTTGTGGTTAAGCATAGCAGAACTTTTTGATGAATTAAGCTTGCCTGATACAAAAAAACAAGGTTTTGTTAGACAAAAAATATGACTTATCATCGTGTTGATCTGTTTAGACATTGACTTGATAGTTAAGTCGTAAGTCATCTGCATTTTGACCACGGATTCCCCAATTTGATTTTGGGGTTTCAAAAATTGTAATTTCAATATCTTGTGGGGAAATACCACATTGCTGCTGAATATTAGAAAAAATTGATTGAATAAATTGTTTTTTTGCCGAAGTTGTTCGCCCCTCAAACATTGAAATTTCAATAATCAAATATTGTTCACTGCGATCATTTGGATATATAAAATTTTCTGGGGCTAAAGCAATAAAGCGCTGAAATTTTTTTTCTACAGGATAATCGAGGCTTGTAACCAGTGCTTGGTGAATAGCATCTGACAATTGAGTTCTAAATTGTTGAATCGTTTGATGTAGTGCATAAATTTTGATTTGAGACATAAATAAGTTATTCCAAAATTAAGATTAGAAATTTTGATTCACATGATATTTTTATTTCACCACTTTAAATGATATTGGCATTAAATCAATTCTTTAGAGCGTAGATTGTTCTATGGGATAAATAAGTAACAACGATTGTGTATTGTTGCTGAATTGACTAGCATAATGCGCAGATGTTCCATTGGCGATTTGATATGTTTAATACAAAAACTCATGTAGCGACAATAATGTTGTTTAGCAGCCTTTTATTGACTGCATGTGATCATTCAAGCAATCAGCCAGAAAAAAAAGTGGAAATTAAAGCAGCTCCCAAACTTAATAATGATGCAACAAGTTACGCACAAGCTGCTTGGAAGCTGATTAATGAAATTGATCCAATTGTCTACAATAAACAATCTGCTGAGATCGAAGATAAAGTCAGAAAACCATTACGACAACTCAGTACCGATTGGCGAATTAATGTCAAAATGACGGATTCTGTGACTGAAGGAAAATATGCGCTATGCCGTAAAGCATTGACCAGTCTAGATACTTGGGCAAGAGATGTTAAAGATAATGTGAGTTCGTCAACGCAAAAGCAAGCTGACTACGAACGAGACAAGGCACAGTGTAAAGATGCAATTGATAATCCAGCTTTAGGCAATACCTCACCTAAATAAAAAAGCGAGATGATGAATCTCGCTTCAGCTGGTTAAAGCTATCATGAGTTTGGGGTTATGAGGTTTTTCCTGTTTTTGCGGCTTCCTGCTTGATTTGTGTGGTTGATGTTGTTGCTGCTTTTTTAGTATCCGATGACATTTTCATAGTGTCATGTTTCATTGTATCTTTTGCTTTCGTGGTTTCTTTTTGGGTTTTTACGACATTTGCTGCTACGCACTTGCCACCTTTATGATTTGGTCCTGTGCCACCCTGTAATTGAGTTCCTTTCGGGCAGGCAAATGCACTTGCGCTTAATACGGTGAATAATCCTGCTGTTAGAATTGTTGCGACTTTTTTCATAATTGTCATCTGAATCAGGTAAGCGATAGTGCTTAGGATTAATTTAGACGAGTTTTTAACAATAAAGCAAAATGATTTTGTGAATAATTTGAATTGAAGCGTAGTGTTTTATAGCGAGAGTTTATCTTTTAATTTATGTTTAAGGTTAAGCGGGTATTGCATAATAGATGATCTAATTTTCTAAATAAGATCATACTATCGCCGTAACACTTTATTGCTTTAGATAACCGACAGCAGCGACTTTCTTTAACTTTTCAATATCAATCACCTCAATTTTTTTAAAACCAAGTTGGATGATTCCTTGTTTTTCAAATAGATTTAATTCTTGATTAACGGTTTGTCTTGAGATTGTTAGCATATTAGCAAGTTGATCTTGTGAAATTTGAATATTGAAATCTTTGATACAAGAGCGATTGCCATAGCCTTCAAGTATAAATAATAAACGTTGTGCAAGACGCTGGCTGATACTTTGAGTCTGAATTGCAATTTGTTCTAAAAAGACATAACGGAGTTTTTGACTGGTAAGCAAAGCAAAGTAATACCAGTAATAGGGATTTTGCAGTAGAAATGCTTTAAGTGGTTGTGCTGGAATTTGTAAAACGACACTTTTCTTGAGTGCAATAGCATCATGAGAGCGTGGTTGCTGGTCAATAAGAGAAATTTCTCCAAACCACATGATGGGTTCAGCAATTGCAGCAATCGCCTCATTCCCATTCACATCGATGTATCCCAAACTAATCGATCCTTCAAGCACACCATAAACACCATCAAAAAGGTCTTGAGCATGAAATACGGCAGCATTTTTTTCTATGTTATATTTTTTTCCATGCTTGATGATGAAGTTTTGAAATGGTAAATCTAGGTGACTGAACCAAGCATTTTGATGTAAATGTTTAATATAAATTGCATCTAACACAACATTTCCTTTGTTAAAAATAAATCCATTTGTCAGCTACATGACAATTTCACATACTTATTTCTTATAGATTAACAGCATAAACTAAATATATGAGGAATGAGCAATGACAAATTTGGAACGACAACTCAGTCAGTATGCTGCTTACCATTTAGATCGAAATAATATTATGACCCATTTTGTGGGGATTCCTTTAATTGTTTTCTCTATCTTATGTTTAACTGCACGAGCAGGTATTGAAATCTCTGGTTTCTCTATAACCTTAGCTATGATATTGATTGTTTTAAGTAGTATTTATTATCTTACACTCGATAAGCTATTTGGCGCTTTAATGCTGCTTTTGTTGGTATTGGCTTATCCTTTTTCAGTAAAAATTGCAGCTTTATCTATGTGGAGTTGGTTAGGTGCTAGCATTGGTATTTTTGTTGTAGGCTGGGTCTTTCAGTTTGTAGGACATTATTTTGAAAAGAAAAAACCAGCATTCGTTGATGATCTGATTGGTTTGGCAATTGGCCCATTGTTCGTTTTAGCTGAGTTCGTATTCTTACTGGGTTTCCGTAAACCATTACATCAGCGTATTTTGAAAGAAGCTGAAAGCAAACGTGCCGCGATGGATATGAAAGTCCAAACTGCATCTTAAGCCCTAGATGATTTTAAAAGAGCCGAGATCATTTAGATTTCGGTTTTTTTATTGCAATAAATAGATCATTTAAAATGTGCGATCGACTTGTTATGCTGAATGGCCTTTAACCCAAGATTTATATTTAAAAGCAAATGACAGGACTTTACGAATATTGGTCATTACCGCACAAGTTAAGCATTAAATGTCCATCATGTCAGCGCAAAGCGAATTTTGAATTTGCTCGATTTGCCAAGATTCAGCTCAAAAAAGACATCGAGTATTTTCAGCAACATTCAGATTTTGAATATCAGCGTTTTCAAGATAGCTGTGGTGGTTATTGGAATGCTGCTTTTTACTATCCTAATTTATCAGTTGATCTTCAGCAGATTCGCGATTTACCTGAGACTTATGATCTACAAAAATGGTCTGTGCCTTACTCTGCAATGAATAAAGGCGGAGTGGTGTGTGAATCTTGTGGTTGTCGTCAAAAACATGAACTGAATTGGCCAAATGATGCCTATTATGTGGTGATGTATAGACAACAAGCGCTATGGGCATTTCATCGTGAAGCGGCGATAGATCTCTATGATTATTTAAAAGAAGATTTACGTGATCATAAAAAATATCGCCACTCTTTCTTTTTGTTGCATATCCCGACGATTTTTAAACAGAAGAAGGCAAGAGCGCATGTGACCAAACAATTACAGAAATTATTAAAAAATCAGTAAGATGGGATGACCGATTTTTAATGTCATTTTATGTGTAGATTGCAACAAATTCCTTGATGGTTTGAACAATCAGTTGAGGTTTTTCTCGATGGGGAACATGCCCACATGCTTCAATCAAATGTAATTCTGCATCCGCATATTGGGCTAATCGTTCAGGTTGCGCTAAGCTGCCATGTGCTGCGGAAAACAAGATTGCCGATCTGGCCCAGCAATTTAATTTTAGTGAGCGGAATTTAAAACGGCGTTTTCAATTGGCGACGCAGATTTCTCTCAATCAATATTTGCAACAGGTGAGAGTTGATAAAGCCAAGAAGTTATTATTAATCACAGATATGACTATTCAGCAAATTGCTTATGAAGTGGGCTATGAAAATGTGAGTTTCTTTATTCGAATATTTAAAAAGATCACAGCTTGTACACCGACGCAATGGGTCAAATAAATGATTGAATCGTGGTTTGTGATTTACCTAAAGATTTTGATTGATACATGAGCTGATCTGCTGTCTTGGTTGCATCTTCTAGGTTTTCTGGCAATTCAGATAAAATGGCTAAACCCATACTAAAATCGACGCCATATTTTTGATTTAAGCCACTTTCTGCAAATGATGTTCGTAAGTGATGATCACAAAGATATGCTTGGGTTTCATCAATATCTAATAAAATAATTGCGAATTCATCACCGCCTAAACGGGCAACAATGTCTGAAGAACGACATGATTTTTTTAGAACTTGTGAAAATTGCAATAAAACTTCGTCACCACGATGATGTCCATGAGTATCATTCACTGCTTTAAAACCATCGAGATCAATAATTCCAACGGCGAATAACGACTGTTTACGAAAATTTAATTTACGCAAAATACGATATTCAATATCGAGAGCACGGCTATTATCGAGAGAGGTGAGCTGATCTTTCATTGCTAAATTTTTCATTTCTTGCCAGTTTCTTCTAACATTTATGAGCAAGAAAGCAACGATTGAGAACAAGCCTAGACGAACGATTGTATTCCAAAAGGGAATGATAGGGTTTGAATACAGATGACCTGCATTAATATCAGCAAATAACCATGTAATTGCTGATATTAAAATTGTAACTACGGTAACTTTAGCATGGTCGTACCATGCTGCAATTGAAACAGGCAGTAAATAGAACACCGAGAACGAATACTCATAACCTGTCGCCAAGTCAATCATACCAAGTACAGCAGTGATGAGCAGAATCAACAACCGCCGTATCATTGGATTATGCGCAAATAATCGTCCTAGGGTTTTTTCCATAGTGCCTTAATGTGAATAATTATACGTTAAAGCGGAAGTGTAATACGTCACCGTCTTGAACGACGTAAGTTTTACCTTCTAGACGCCATTTACCAGCTTCTTTGGCACCGCTTTCTCCGTTGTATTGAATGAAGTCATCATAAGCAACACATTCAGCACGGATAAAGCCTTTTTCGAAGTCGGTATGAATCACACCAGCTGCTTGTGGCGCAGTCGCACCGACTTTAACCGTCCAAGCACGAACTTCTTGTACGCCAGCAGTGAAGTAAGTTTGTAAGCCAAGTAAGCTATAACCTGCACGAATCACCACGTTTAGACCAGGTTCTTCCATACCCATTGCTTCCAAGAATTCAGCACGGTCTTCATCTTCTAATAATGAAATTTCAGCTTCGATTTGGTTACAAAGTGGTACAACAATCGCATTTTCTTCAGCAGCAAGTTTTTTTACTGCGTCAAGATGTGGATTATTTTCAAAACCATCTTCTGCAACGTTAGCAATATACATAGTTGGTTTAAGTGTCATTAAACCGAAACCGCGTACCGCTTTACGTTCGTCATCAGAAAGGTCAGCGGCACGTGCTGGTTTGCCTTCATCTAATAATGGTTGAATTTTTTCTAAAGCTGCCTTGGTTGCAAGCGCGTCTTTATCGCCACCTTTCGCCGCTTTAGTTAAGCGTAATAATGCTTTTGCAACGGTATCAAGATCAGCAAGTGCAAGTTCAGTATTGATGGTTGCAATATCATCTAATGGATCAATTTTACCATTTACATGAATCACGTTTTCATCTTCGAAACAACGTACTACGTGTGCGATTGCATCAGTTTCACGGATGTTTGCAAGGAATTGGTTACCCAAACCTTCACCTTTTGATGCACCAGCAACCAAACCTGCGATATCAACAAATTCCATCGTAGTTGGAATAACACGTTGCGGTTTAACAATTGCTGTAAGCTTGTCTAAACGTGGATCTGGAACAGGGACAATGCCTGTGTTTGGTTCAATGGTACAGAACGGAAAGTTTTCAGCAGCAATCGCTGCCTTTGTTAATGCATTAAATAATGTAGATTTACCTACGTTTGGCAGACCAACAATACCGCAATTAAAACCCATGAAACCACTCACAAATGTGTTATTTAAAAATTGTTGCTGATTTTACATGAAAGCCATGACAAAGTCAGGTCATGGCTAGAGTGGATTAATAATTCGAGCTTAAACTTTGCGTTTATCGAGCTGTTTGGCAATATTATCGCCTGTCGTTTGTACCAACATGACCAAAACAATTAGGACCAAAATCACCGCCAGCATGACTTGCATATCAAAACGCTGATAGCCATAACGATAGGCGATATCGCCTAAACCACCAGCACCAATCGCACCTGCAATGGCAGAGGAACTGATCATGGTGACAATGGTCACGGTAAAGCCTGCAACTATCCCTGGCAAAGCTTCAGGAAGTAATACATGCCAAAGAATCTGTTTACGATTACAGCCCATCGCTTGTGCTGCTTCAATCAACCCTTGATCGACTTCCCGTAGACTGACTTCGGCAATACGGGCAAAGAAGGGAATAGCGGCAATTGTCAACGGTACAATCGCAGCCAAGACGCCGTAACTGGTGCCGACGATCCATCGGGTAAATGGAATCAGAGCCACCATTAAAATCAGAAAGGGTACAGAACGGGTAATATTAATTATCCAGCCTAATGATTGATTGATTTTCTTGGAAGGATAAATCCAAAAATCTGCTGTACTGACAAGAATCAAGGCAATCGGCAGACCAATCAAAAAGGCGAGAATCGCAGAAACACCGACCATGATTAAAGTATCGGTCGTACCTGTCAGTAGCAGATCAATGAGTTGATTGTACATAACCGATCACCTCAAGTTGTGTTATTGCAGGATGTTTTTCAAATTGTGAGTGGTTGAGATCAAAGTCGAGATTGCGAATCCCGATGATCAAGGAGCCGATGGTACGTTGCTGAATGCTATCAATTTGACTGTGATAAATCTGAACTGGGCTATTAAAGCCATCCAATAGTTCATATAAATCAGGCACCGATTTCGATTCACTGACATATTTCAGTTTTAAAATCTGATGCGTACTCTCAGGCAGAATAGTTGGGCTCAGTTTAAAGGGTAAATTTACCTGCTCAAAATTGAGTAATTCCTGCGTGATCTGTTGTTGCGGATTGGAAAATACTGACCAGACTTGCCCAGCTTCAACAATTCCACCCTGATCAATTACAATCACCTGATCACAAATCTCTTGAATGACCTGCATCTCATGCGTGATCAAGACAATGGTTAAACCGAGGTCTCGGTTGATCTGTTTTAATAAGGACAGAATATTGGCGGTACTTTCAGGGTCTAGTGCTGAGGTGGCTTCATCGCAGAGTAGGATCTCGGGCTGAGAAACCAAAGCACGTGCGATACCAACACGTTGTTTCTGCCCACCAGAAAGTTGAGCAGGGTAATCATTTCGCTTTGCTTCTAAGCCAACCAATGTCAGTACATCACCGACCCGTTGTTCAATCTCAGCCTTGTTATAACCCGCAACACGGAGTGGTAAAGCCACGTTTTCCCACACCGTTTTGGCAGACATCAAATTAAAATGCTGAAAAATCATGCCAATTTTCTGCCGAGTTTTAATCAACTCGCCATGGCTCAATTCTGCAATATTTTTTTGATGAATCAGAATACTACCTGTATCAATCGACTCCAGTCCATTGAGGGTACGGAGTAGGGATGATTTACCAGCGCCACTTTTCCCGATAATCCCAACAATCTGTGCTTTGGGAATATCAATATTAATGTCTTTTAAAGCATGTAAGCGTTGGCCCTGTACATCATAAAACTTATTTAAACCGCGTATTTTCAGATGCGGGACTGAAAAATCGACCTGTGAACCAAAACTCACCATGATTGTTCTCCTTATTTCCAACCTGGGAACCACAACGTTGGACCGAAATCGCTATCCAAGGCTGCTTTAACTTTTGCTGAGTTTTGATAAATCTCGACAAATTTCTGTAGCTTGTTGTCTTTGTCCTGATAATCATCACGAACCACAAATAAAATCGCATAACGCTTGTTGGTATTGTCATCAAACAATAAGGCACTTTCAGGATCAGCCGTCTTAGCTAAACGTAAGTAATGTGGATAGCCAAAAGCGAGATCAACATCATCAATGGCACGTGCAGTTTGTGGGCCTTCAACTTCAGTAAATTTCAGGTTTTTCGGATTTGCGGTGATGTCTTTCAGTGCTGAAAGGTGATTATTACTGTCTTTCAATTCAATCAACTTGGCTTGTTGTAATAGTAATAAAGCACGCCCTTGATTAACGGGGTCATTTGGAATACCCACCGTTGCACCATTCGGGAGTTCATCAAAGCTTTTATATTTTTTTGAATACAGTCCGACATGCGATGCTGCACCTGCAGCAAATGACTTTAATTTAAAGCCAGTTTCTTTAATGGCATTATCTAAAAAGGGCTGATGCTGGAAAAAGTTAGCATCGATATCACCATGATTCAAAGTGATGTTAGGCGTATTCCAATCGGAAAACTCGACCAATTTGACATTCAAACCTTGCTGTTTGGCTTCATCCGCTGCAACTTGCAATGGATGGGCAAAAGAAGGACTGATCCCAATCACCAGTTCACTGCTATGGTTCTGTCTTTGTTTATTCCAAATCAATAAGGCAATAATCGCAACAACGACGACAAGGCCAATACCCAACCATTTTTTAGAGGCTGTTTGAGCCATATATTTCTCCAATTCTTTTCTTAAATGTTAAGCACTAATTTCTTCAATTATTTTTAGGTCATCTGCGTTGTTATGCGGTCTACATCGGAACTGATTTGCAGGATGGCTATTCGCTAAATGATCGCCTTGAGCAAACAGTTTGTTCCGCAGTGAGCCCGTTGCATATTCAGTTTTATAACGTCCACGTTGCTGTAACTCAGGGATCACCAGTCGAATGAAATCATGGTGTGATTCAGGTGCAACCGTACGAGTCAGGTTAAAACCATCAATGCCAGTTTGATCGAGTAGTTCAATCAGGTATTCAGCAACCTCAGCACCACTGCCAACAATGAGCGGATAACGTCCACCTAGTACATGCTGTGCTTTCAGGTCATTCTTGCTGATGCGCTGTTCTTTAAACTTCTCATTGACGGAAGCAATGCTATTGCTCTTTTGATAAGGGATCGCTTCATCATCTGCAAACTTAGAAAGATCAATCCCGACTGAACTGGCGTAATGTGCTAAACCTGCTTCAGGGCTGGCATATTGACGATATTCAGCCAGTTTTTGTTGGGCAAGTTCATGTGTTTCAGCCACAACCACAGTAATGCCGACAAAGATTTTAATCGCATCTTCATCTCGACCTTGTTGCTGTGCTTGTAGTCGTATCTTATTAACTTGCTGACGAATTTTTTCAGGCTGATCACCACCAATAAAAATACATTCGGCATGACGCGTGGCAAACTGTAGTCCTTTCGGTGATGCACCTGCTTGGAATAGAGTTGGTGTACGTTGAATCGAAGGCGCAACCTGAAACACACCTTGGCTTTGGTAATATTGCCCTTGATGATTGATGGAGTGGACTTTATTTGGATCAGTAAAAACGCGCTGTTGTTTATCTTTTTTTAAGGCATCATTTTCCCAAGAGCCTTCCCAATATTTATAGCAAAGCTGTAGAAATTCTTCGGCCTGATCATAACGGGCATCATGGTCTTTTAAGCCTTTTTGTCCAATTAAGCGTTCGGCACTGTCCAGATAACCTGTGACAATATTCCAGCCCAAACGACCTTGGGTTAAATGATCCAGACTGGCAAAACGCCGTGCAAATTGGTAGGGCTGTTCATAGCTCAAATTAACGGTAACACCAAAGCTTAAATTCTGCGTGACCAAAGCCATCGCCGAAATTAGGGTAGAGGGATCATGACTTGGTAACTGAATCGATTCTTTCAGGGTGAGATCGATGCCATTTTGATAGACATCATAGACACCTGTAATATCGGCTAGGAATAAACCATCAAACAAACCTTGTTCCAAGGTTTGTGCCAGTTCAGTCCAATAGCTCAATTCATTAAAGCGATGTGATTGATCACGGGGATGTGTCCATAAACCATGATTGATATGACCGACACAGTTCATATCAAAGGCATTTAACAAGATTTTTTTAGCAATCGTTTGACTCATTACAAAGTCCCCCGACGTGGAGGCAGAATGCCATTCAACACATAATTACCGATAAAGTAATATTTCCAGCGTGCAGCATCATGCAAGGTATGTACACGCGCATTACGCCAATGACGATCCAACCCATCAGCACGTTGACTGCCACGGCTGCCAGCTAATTCAATTAATTTTGATGAGGCTTTTAATGCAGTTTCCGTACTATGTGCACGTACTTTTGCCACATCAATTGAAGCTTTGGCTAAGCTCTCAGCATTGAGATCCTGTTTAGCAGCATCGACAGATCGAGCTGCTTGTTTCAGTAAAAGTTCGCTGGCTTTGACATCGGTTGCCACACGACCTAATTCAGATAGGGTTAAAGGGTCTTGAGTGGCCGATTCAATATTGGCATCAATCCAAGGGCGAGCAACACGCACACGCTCCAGTGTTTCGTCAAATGCAGCACGAGCAATCCCGACTTCAATGGCGGCATGCATGATTTGAGCAAATGGCCCCACCAAAGACAGTTGCTTAAAGGCTGTATTAAAAGGAATCACATCCTCTTTGGCAACAAAGACTTGGTTAAATTTGACTGTACCGCTGCCTGTGGTACGTTGCCCAAAGCCAGACCAGTCATCAATCAGCTCTAAACCTTGGCTATCTCTTTGTACAAAGGCTAAAAACTCATTGCCCGTTTCATCAAGCACTAAAGTTGGAATACGATGTGCAAACAAGCTGCCCGTGCAATAAAACTTTTCGCCTTGAATCTGATAACCGTTTTCGCTTGGAATCAATGTGGTTTGCTTATGTGCAGAGGTACGTGTTTTAAATTCAGCCAGCGCATTACCAAAACGCGCACCTTGTAACACTTCTTGATAGAGGCGTTTCTTTTGCGCTTCCGTACCAGTATTGCGTAATACTTCCAATGCATAAAAATGGTTTTGTGGAATCTGACCGATTGAACCATCCGCACCACTAAACAGCGCAATGACTTTGGCTACGGTTAGGCTGGAAACTTCTGCACCGCCATACTGTTTAGGTACAGTAATTGCCCATAAACCTGATTGGCTATAGCTTTCGATTTCAGTAAATGGCAAGTTTCGATTGGCATCACGTTCAACTGCTGCTTGTTTAAACTGTTGACTGAGTTGAGTTGCAATTTCTAAAGCTTCTGCGTCGCTTTGAATAATATGTGCTGCTTTAAAATTGGTTTTGGCAAAACCTTGTAATTCTTGGTATGAGGTCATGATGATGTGCTCCTTAAATCCAAGCATGGCGGGCAGGGTGTGTACCATTGAGGTAATAGTCACCGATGGCATGGAATTTCCAACGCACAGGATCATGTAAGGTATGTACACGGGCATTACGCCAGTGTTGATCAAGATTATGTTGGCTCAGGCTGGCACGGCTTCCACCAAGTTCGAGTAGTTTTTCTGAGATATGCAGCGCAGCATCATTGGCATAGATCTTTGCTTCTGCCACTAAAATCGAAGCGCGTGCGGCTTGCTCGGCAGAAACCTCAGTGACTTGATCCAGTTCATCTAGATATTCGGCAGCATCGTCCAGTAATAAAATGGCAGCATCGAGCAGGATATTCAGTTTGCCAACTTCTTGTAAGGTGTAATGCTCCTCGCTAGCTTTTTCTACACCAGCATCCACAATTGGGCGTGCTTTACGAATGCTAGATAAGGTGTCATCAAAAGCTGCTTCGGCAATTCCAACATCAATCGCAACCTGTAAAAGTTGAGAATACGAACCACGCACATTTGGAGTGTCGGCAATAATGCGTTCATCAAAAAATAGTGTAGGGTCAACGACAACATTGCGTAGTTTTACTGTTCCACTGGCTGTAGTACGTTGACCAAAGCCATTCCAGTCATTAATCACTTCAACACCAGCGGCATGTCGATCAACGATCGCCAATACCGTATAGCCATCTGGGTGCAAGGCTCGAATCGCTAACCAATCTGCAAAACTAGTCCCAGTCGAATAAAATTTTTCTCCGTTTAAAAAGTATTGACCATTTTCCAAGCTTAAAGTGGTTTGAATGGCTTTGGTATCTTTGGAATTTTTTTCAGGTCCACCATTGGCAATGCGTTTACCTGCAAGAATTTCAGTGTAGATAAACTGCTTTTGTGCATCTGAACCAGTGATATTAATAAAATTTAAAAGGCCGAATTGGTTTTGTGGAATTTGTCCAACATTGGCATCGGCTTTACTTAAAATACGAAACACATGGGCTAAGGTTTTATTGGAGACAAAAGCACCACCATATTGTTGCGGTACACGGATGCCACCGAGACCTTTTTGGCTAAACTGAATGATGTGTTCGGTGGGTAAAACACGATTTTGATCTCGATTATTTCGATCTTCTAATGCAAAGTCAGCAACTTGATAGGCAGCATTGATGGCCTGCTGATCATTTGAAATCAGTTGTACCTGAATTCTGATGACTGATTGATTACTGGACATGTGAGCACCTCTAATAGATAAGGGACACTTTACAAAAGTTTTACTTTTCAACTAAACCATCAGTTATGGCTTGTATATCACAATAATTACTAAGCATTTTTTATAAGAAAAATAACAAAAAAATAGCTATAAAATTTATAACTAAAACAGGAGCTTGGATATATTGATTATGTGATCAGTGCTATAAAGAATCAATTTGGTATGAAAGAAATGAATAATCTCACCAAGAATATTTATATAGCTAGATAAAGACATCTTGCACAAATATGGAAAGATAGAGAAAAAATGACATTGTATTGATTAAGTTTTACTTCTAAAGTAAGAAAATCTTATGTTTGAACCAATAGAAAAATAAAACTGGAGAATTTATGCGGGTTTTATACCAATTTCCTTTGTCTCACTATTGTGAAAAAGCTCGCTGGTTGTTAGATCATAAGGAATTGGACTATGTTGCACATAATTTGATTCCTGGCTTTCATCGTGCGTTTACTTATTTAAAATCAGGGCAGTATTTATTGCCAATGCTGAAAGATGATAAACGATGGGTTGCTGATTCAACACAAATCGCTTTATATCTGGATGCTACATATCCCGAACATGCATTGTTGAGACGTGATGAGCAATTACGTGAACAAGCTTTGGAAATTGATAAGTTATCAGGTGAGCTTGGGGTTCATGTCCGCCGTTGGTCATTGGCGCAAGCGTTATCTGTCGGGGATCATCCACTTGAAATTATGATGGGTGAGCAAGGCTATTTACGCCAGTTTGAAAAAATTTCTAAACCAATTTTAAAGAGTTTAGTTTCTTCAAACTATAAGTTAAATCCTCAGAAAGTCGCAAAATCTAAATTGAGAATGACCGAGTTGATTACCGATCTCAATCAGCGCCTGATTGATAATCAAGGGCGTTATTTGGTTGGCGATCGTCTTGGTTTAGCAGATATAGCAGTTTGTTCAATTCTTGCGCCTTTACTCGTGATTAAAGGTACACCGTGGGAATTGGAAAATGATGATATTGAACAATTCACGGGTGAATTGAAGGAATATCATGACTATCTATTAGATTTGCCAATTGGACAATATGTGCAACGTATTTATGCGACTGAACGTAATGCAAGGGTTGATTGGCGCGGTTTGTAAATCAAATTTTGAGTCGAAAAGCCCTGATGAATAAAATCGGGGCTTTTTTTATGAGAAAGAAAATTGAAAAATTGTTGATAAATCAAAAAATAATTAGGGAATAAAATTAATAATTAAAAGAAAATTCGTTTTAAGCAGAAAATATTAGAAATTATTGCCAAATTTACTTTAAAAAAACTGAAAAGAGGGAAATAATTATAAAAAGGCTTTGCTATCTTATGTTTCAGGGTGTGATGGGGATCGAAACAAGTTGTTCACTATTGGGAGATGAGTTGAACAGTTGCTCAAAAGGTCTTGTTTCGGCTTTGAGACAAAGATAAACCAAAAGTTTATCGGAATCATGTTTGCGTTATCCGTGCAGCATCGTCAAAAGTTAAACGAATGTTTTCCCTTGACCCTTAAAAATTACTGAGTGAGCAGTTCCGATAGAAGCATAAATTCAGAGTGAGAACTGTAGAATGGAATTGGATCGTTTTGATAAACAAATTCTTGAAATTTTGACCCATGAAGATGTCAATCTAAATGAGCTTTCAGAGCGTATTAATCTCTCAGTGAGTTCGGTGCATCGCCGCATTAAAAACCTGATTGAATCCCAAGTAATGGGGCAGCTCAAACGAGAAATTAATTTTAATAAACTCGGTTTTAGTTTGCATATTCTTTTGCAGGTTTCTTTGAGTAAACATGACAGTGAAACCTTTGATAAGTTTTTAGAAGAAATTGAAGATATTCCAGAGGTGACCAATGCATTTCTAGTGACAGGGCAGAGCGCCGATTTTATTTTAGAGTTAGTTGCGAGAAATATGGATGATTATAGTGAAATCTTACTACGCCGTATTGGTAAGATTGACAGCGTGGTGGCTCTACATTCAAGTTTTGTGATTAAAGAATATAATGTATTTAACTGCTATAAACTTTTAAATAAGCTATAAAAAATGCATCTAAAAAGATGCATTTTTACTGAGCAAAATCAGTTAAGCATCAAGTTGAGCTAAAACTTCTTCAGTAAACTCCACGTTTGTATAAACGTTTTGAACATCATCAAGATCTTCGAGCATATCAATCATTTTCATGATTTGTTTAGCTTGATCAATATCATTGATTTCAGCTTTAGTCGATGGGCTCATCACAACTTCAGCATTATCAGATTTTAAACCTGCTGCGGTTAGTGCATCTTGAACATCACCAAAGCTTTCTGGGCTAGTAATGACTAAGATACTATCTTCATCGATCTCGATGTCATCAGCACCTGCCTCTAAAGCGACTTCCATGATTTTGTCTTCTAAAGAGACATCTTCAAAAGAAATTTCACCACGTTTTGTGAACAGGTAAGCCACCGAACCGTTGGTTCCCAAGTTACCATTGGTTTTAGAAAAACAATGGCGAACATCTGGAACAGTACGGTTTAAGTTATCTGTCATGGTTTCAACGATAACCGCAACACCACCCACACCATAACCTTCATAGGTTACTTCTTTTAAATCATCGTTATCATCACCGCCAGCACCACGTTGAATTGCACGATTAATCGTGTCACGTGTCATATTTACTGAAAGTGCTTTTTCAACAACAGCACGTAAACGAGGGTTACTCGCCGCATCTGGGCCGCCCAATCTAGAAGCGGTTACGATTTCACGGATATATTTGGTAAAAACTTTACCGCGACTTGCATCTTGTTTAGCTTTACGATGCTTAATATTGGCCCATTTAGAATGACCCGCCATGGAAGTAACTCCAAAAAATTAAAACTCAAAAAAGTGCGTGAATATTAGCATAGCGATAGTTTTCTTGAAAACTGCCATAGCTCATATTCAAAATTTAAAATTTTGATTAAGCATCAAAAAATGATCATATAGTTCAGACGATTTAGTTAATTTTTACATCAATATCATATTCGGCATATAGTGCTTTGATTTTTTCTAAATCCTGTTGCAGATCAGTAGGGTAAATTTTACCTAAAATGCCGCCTTGTTTGGTTCTGGCATTTGCATACATCAAGATGATGGGTACATTGGCTGCTTTTGCTATATGCCAGAAGCCTGTACGAATTGGTTTGCGTGCTTCACCATCTTTAGCGCGTGTGGCTTCGGGTGCAATCACCAGATTAAAATGGTCATTTTGATTAAATAGATCAACCATTTGAGTCACGATATCTTTATTTGCTTTACGATCGACAGGAATACCACCAAGTTTTTCTAAAATAGGCTTGAGAGGACCTTTGAATAGTTCTTTTTTTATCAGTGTATGTATTTTTAATTCTAAAATTTCAAATAAAGCCAGAGAAAGGATGGTATCTAGGTTTGAGGTATGCTCAAATCCAATAATGACTTGTTTCTTTTCTAAAATGGTTGGATCAACCTTGTATTCCCAACCCGTTGCTTTAAAAATAGATTTTCCTAAAATTTTTCTCATGTTTATCATCGTAGGTTTTGAGTCGCAACAGTGTAATACGACTTTTCAGGAAAATACATATCCGAAAATACCAGATCAAAATAAATTTAGATGTCTTATTAATGATCAAAATAGTGCTATATGATCTTTACTCAAGCCGTAAAGATCATATAGAATCAGCTCAGTTTATGATTTTTAACATTATTTTAGTAATTTGATAAAATCATCTGCTTGTAATTTAAGTTAAATTTAACTAAGATCTAGTCGCATTTTTCATATCGAGTATATGATCAAAGTTTAGGGCCTATAGCTCAGTTGGTTAGAGCAGCGGACTCATAATCCGTTGGTCGACAGTTCAAGTCTGTCTGGGCCCACCATATATCAAACCTCGTAACTATTTGAGTTATGAGGTTTTTTAGTGCCTATTGATTGTGTTTCTCACTGCTTTTTATAGACCGCAATGTGGTCTATCGGTTCGATAATCCGATGGTCTATCTGTCTGATTGCCTACACAGTGCCTACATATATTCTATGATTTACCCCCAGATCGTTTTCCAAGCATTTTGTCTTGCCATGCGATTTAGGCGTGTCGATGAATCCATGCTTTTGATGTCATCGCATCGTAAAACGCATGGGAAAACATGATGTGTATGGGGGAATTGTGAGATTGCTTGGATTCCTCGTTTGGGGCAGGAGTTCTAGGGGAAATTGCTGAATGGCGTGGGGGAGTTTTGCTTGTAGAGAACATATCTGCCAGCTTTGCCATTCAGTCTTGTATTAGTTGATATATGCCTTTAGCCCATCCATCAATTCGCTTTGCAAGCTGTCAGGACTGACCACATGAATATGTGGCATCCAGTAACGAATTAGTGAAAGAAGCTGTAGTGAACTGACATACTGACTACTGATGAGCAAAGCACCATTATCCATTTCTTTGACAATCTGTTGGAGCGGTAACAGACTTCGTTGTCTAAAATGATCTGCAACTTGTGGACTGATGGTTAGAATTGCTTCCTGTTTGTCCTGTCCAAACCAGATACTTTCTTCTGCTTCTAATTGAGTCAATATTTCTTTGCTATGTTGGAACATGGGTTGATCGCTGTGAACAACAACGTCTTTGGCAAAGCTCAGACGGTAGGCTTTCAACTTCTCATCTTTGACTGCTGCCAAATACCAACAGCTACGATGATTAATCAGTTTGTATGGTTCAAGTAGATGATAACCACCTTTATAATACAGTGTGATTTTGTGACGATTTAGAATTGCAGGTTCAAGCCGTTCAAACAAGGCTTTGAACTTTGTACCATCTTCATTAAATTGTCCTTTGCTTTCATACACAGATTTTGCATTTTCATTCAAGATACGGCGTAGGAATTGTCTATCCATATTTGGGAATAAATCAGAAACACCTGAAAGCATGGAAAAATGACGAATGTCATCATCATTCAACTGCCCTAAATAATTATCGGGGAGGGCATAAAGTCCTTTCTCATTCAGTCCAAGCATGGGCAATGCCACCATTAAACGCTCATTAATATCACGTTGGATGGTGCGTTTACTTACGCCATAGTGTTCTGCAAGTTGTTTGGTATCGAGTGCTTTGCCTTCGTTAAGCTGACACAGCATATCGGTGATCCGTTGTGCTAGTTTGACGTGTTCATTTTCGTTATCTGCCATTCGTTCTTTCCAAAAGTAAATTTTCCTATATCTATGGTATCTGTATAGATAGACAGGTGATGTCGTTATCCATAAAAATCATGCCATATCCCAATGAAAGCTATTATTTGATTCTTTTTTCCATTGTTCTATTTGCAACGACATCACCTGTCTACCCCTCCTGTTAAGCTTTAAATATCAGTAACAAGATGAACCGTACCGGGTTTGTCGGAGACTCAATATTCTGAGAGACTATTCCGATGAAAAAACCAAACTATACCCCCGAAATTAGAGAAAGAGCGGTTCAATTACTAATTGAATCTGAAAAAGATTATCCTTCTACTTGGGCAGCAATCACAGCTATTGCGCCTAAAATCGGTTGTACTCCTGAAACATTGCGTGTTTGGTATTTAAAGCATATGGATCAACTAAATCCTGCCAAAGTACAACAGATATCTGACCAAGAAAAAATGAAGCAAATGGAACGTGAAATTAAAGAATTAAAACGTGCCAATGAAATTCTACGTAAAGCAGCCGCTTTTTTCGCCCAGGCGGAGCTCGACCGCCCACACAAATAATGGTGGATTTTATCCATAATAATAAAGAGCTGTACGGAGTCGAGGCGATTTGTAGAATTTTACCGATCGCACCCTCAACCTATTACCGGACTCTAGATCTCTGCGAAAATCCAGAACATCGAGCAAAGCGAGATTTACATGACTTGCATCATGCTGAGGAGATTAAACGAATTTGGAAGGAAAGTTCAGGTCGGTATGGTGTACGTAAAGTCTGGCAAAAACTGAAACGTGAAGGCTATATTATTGCACGCTGTACTGTTGCTCGATTAATGAAAAAACTAGGTATACAAGGTGTTTGGCGAGGTAAGAACAAACAAACCACCCGTAGCCGAGATGACCAAAAACGAGCAGATGATTTAGTGAAACGTAATTTTACTGCTGATCATCCTGACCAACTGTGGGTCAGTGACTTTACGTATATTCAAACTCATTCAGGCTGGGTCTATACCGCCTTTATTATTGATGTGTTCTCACGAGCAATTGTTGGCTGGAAAGTATCTACACGAATGAATACCGATATGGTGCTCGATGCATTAGAGCAAGCATTGCATGATCGAGGCATGCCAAAGAATGTGATTCATCATTCCGACAGAGGTGTGCAATATCTTTCCATTCGTTATACCCATCGTTTAGAAGCAGCAAATTTACGAGCATCAGTCGGTACGACTGGTGATTCATACGATAATGCTTTGGCTGAAACGGTGAATGGCTTATACAAAACAGAGGTGATTGAATATTTAAAAGCGGATTGGCAAGGTTTAGCGGATGTACAACTTGCGACACTAAACTGGGTAGATTGGTTCAATAAAGAGCGTGTACACAGTGCACTGGGTTATGTATCACCTTTTGAGTTTGAAGCAATGTACTATGATAAGATTAACCCGTTAGGTCAGGTGGCCTAACTTAAATAAAAAAGTCTCCGACAAACCCGGTACGGTTCATCCAGTTTCTTAATCCATTCATCTGATAGCTCAATATCAACCCAGGTTGTGACAGGTTGTATCCATTGTTCAGGTGTTTCTTGTAAATATCGAACATAACCGACGGTATCAGCCAAAGGGATAATGACTTTGGTATCTAACCGTCCTTTCAATTGTCCGAATTCCACCATTTCATGGGTTTTTTTGTCGAAATAGCTACCATTACTTTCAGCAAGTCGAAAACTCCAGGCATCTGCAGACAGACTGATATTAGAAAGGAAAATTGTTTTTCGCGCGAGTGCCTTACGCATACGGATTAGTTGTTCTTTATTTTCTGCTACAACTAGTGCTTTTAAAACAGAGTTTTTAAAATCTATTCTTAAATCGATATATTTTAGGCCAACTGCTTTCTCAATGATCAGATTTTCTTTAAAGTCCTGAAAGTTTTCCCATAATTTTAATTTGTTATAGGCTTCTAGAGAAACCGCAGGCATTTGCTCAACCAGACTTGTACTGATGACATTTTTTAATTTAGTACGCTGACCAATACTGGACTCAGTAGAATAAAGGTCAATTTTATGCTCATAGCTAGTTGCTTGGGCATCATTATGAGTTAGAAAAATATTGCTCGGAAAACTTAGCGGATAGTAGCTATCTGTAGAGCAGTGTACAGTTACGCTAATACAGGAATTGTCCGGGAGTAGGGCGCTGAATAGAGGATGATTGGGAATTCGAAAGGCGATATTCGCTTTGTTACGCCAATTTTTGAGTGCGACATTTGATAAAAAAGAGGTATAGGATTGCGAGGATGATGGAAAAAAATCCCGTAAAAAAGCAAGGACGGGATCGTCACAAGACTGATAGCGTTTGAAAATATTTGGTGCTGTTGTTGCCAGCCTTTTCCACGATTTATCTAGAAAAACTCTTTTTTTCTCATCCGGCATTCCCCAGATTAAACCTGATGTTGCTGCTGAAACTTCGGTGCTCATTAAAATCCTGTGCATAAAAACTCAAACATTTCCCCCCCCCCTTTTTATTGGATAATAAAAAGTATATGCTGCATGAAAAGCAGAGAGAGGGGCTATTCTTTCGCTTACTGTAGTAAAAATAAGATTATGTAAGTGTTTAATTTTACATTGAAACTATGATAATTAGTATATTTGAAATGTATGATACGTCAATTGGATTAAACGTTGAAATAAAATCTAAAGGATACGACTTAAGTAGGACCAATTCTTCTTTACGCAGCACTTAAATTTAGTAAAAATCAATTAAATTATTAAAAATGGATATATGAATGTATTTTTCTAACCCAGATGCAGAATTAGAGTTAATTTCTGGACAACTTAAGCAAATTGATAATTATCAAAAAAACATTTTCATCGAAAAAAATAAATTAAATAATGAATTAGAAAAAGCAGAAAAAAGACTACCGGGTCTGAAAGGTAGTAAATACGATCTATGCCTTAAAAAGATTCAAGAGATTAAGTTGGAGCTCTCAGATATACAATTAAAAATTGAAAGCTTTCAAAAAAAATATCCGATAGCCATGTTGAATGACTTACGCCAAAAAGAACATACATTGAGGGAGATCCAGAAAAGTAGATATTTGGAAGAACAACTGAATATCAATAAAAAAGATGAACAACGTAAATTAAAGGCTCATGTGGAACGTTATGGAGATGTGAATGATTTTAACAATATCCATAAAATATCTTTAAAACTGGCGTCAGAGTGTGCTGAAAAATGGAAAAATTTGCTGAATTCTGATGTAGAACCTCAACAAATTTTTGACGGAATTATTGAAGTTGAATGCGTATATCGAACTGGAAAAGAATACTTACTAAATAATTATAGTGATAATTACTTGCAGAGAGCAGGATTGATAATCTTGAAAGCTGGTTATTTAGTTGGTCAGAATGAAGATTTAGATTTGGCCCAAAAAGTAACTTATCTTCAAATTGCCTGTGAAAAGTTTAATGCTCTACTGAATGAAGCGCAATGTATTACGGAGTTAAGAACTGATTTTACGCCGTGTTATTCTTCACAGATATCTCTGACAGAAATACCAGAGGAGTCTTATACTCATTGGTCGAAGATGTGCGATGATAATGTAAGTGATCATCAGCTTTATGATTTCTACGTAAAGACTTTAGAGCAGATATATGCTGAAGAATTAATAGATCATAATGAATATAGAAAGTTAGAAAAGATAACTCAGAGAGATTTTGCGCGGGAATGTGAGCAATGGGAGAAAATTGTCGACTTTGATTTCGATGAAGCGTGTAATACTGTAATTAATAGCATTAATACACTTCGATATTACAAAAGTAAAAAGATCGAAATGAGTCCATTAATATCACGGCATATTTTTTCTTCATTTTTATTGAAAACATCTCATTTTGATGAATCTTACATTCTAAAGAAACATAAGTTTTATACATTTTTAAATGAAGAATGTAAGGCTGAACTATTAAGTTTGATGAAAAATGTAATTAATCTCAATAACTCGGTTGAAGGGTTGAATATTAAAATTTCTCTTAGTTTGCTGGCAAGAAGGGAGACACTTTTCAATCTGAAATCACGCCTATTTCAGCTTGCATATAAAATTACAAAAAATATATTTTTTGGAATATATCTGCCACCAAAACTGCCACGTGACAAAGAGAATATGATGCGTGCATTTAATCATTTGAATATTGAATTTACTAAAGCCTTAGACTCATATATTATGGAAACATTTAGCAAATTTAACAAACCTTCAGTAATAATTGGAATATTGAACTTGTTTTTCAAGTCAATAAAATGGCACCAGCTAAATTTTGGAATTTTAGGAGGAATACCTTTAGTCCAGGCTGAATCAAATTACAAATTAATACCTGATAAACTGGATTTTTCATTAAGTTTTCTAAGGGTTCGAGATGTAATTCTAAGTTATCCTAATGCTGAACACGCTTTATTGAATATCGCACCATATGAAAAATTTGACTATAAGGATCAGACTGATTCTTTTCTTGGAACAAAGGAAGTTGTGAATGAGATATTGAATAGTCAATATCTTGATAGCTATAAGATCAATCACTCTAAACTTTTTTTGGCAGATAGCTATTATAACACCTTAAATGATTACCAACGACATATTCAGATTTTGGCTGAAGATATGCGTGAAATGTGTCGTTTATTGGTTAAAAACTATAAAGCAAAAGATAGTATTCTTCCTTTGGATTTTACTCTTTACCTAGATAAGCATGAATTTACTGATCTCTATGCATTATGGCAATGGGAAACAATCAATGACTCTTTAGGCCGAATCTGTATCGGTGGACGTGGCTATGAGGATATGGTGGAACAAAGTGAAAAAAAATCCCGAATAGACGCCAGTTATTTATTAATTTTGCGAGTAAATTGGGATGGTTCTATTTCTTTAGTAGAAACCCCTTGGTTGAATACTTTTAATTATGACAGAGTCATTCACTCTCATATCCATGACTTTACTTTATATTTACTTTCCATTTTTCATAATCGGTTTATAGAGCAATATGCTCAGACTGCCGAAAAATTAAAAAAAGAAATAAACCATGGGGTTAGTTTAGAAATACACGAAAATACATCAAATGATGAAGTGAATTATGATCGCCAAGATTTAGAAATTTTGGTTTTGAACCACACTTTAGATCAGTTTAAAGAAAACAATTATGTGCAATTGTTAGAACATGATGATCCAGTATCCCAGGTGATGGAACAACCATTCAAAAAAATTAAGACCTATTTTAACTCGACTATCAAATCAACGCATTTTTTTAAACTGCTGGAAAAGTATTTTGATGTAAAAATAACCGAAGGAAAAGGTAGTGAAATAAATGTCAGCCGAGTTGCACATGAAGGTCGGGTATACCGACTTGGTCACCATGGAAAAATGGTTGAGTACAATGCGGTTTATGTTAGAAATGTTTTAAAACGCCTAAATATTAGCCTTGATGAATGGCTAAAAGTTATTTAATAAATTTATATTCTTTTAGGGTGTAAAATAATGAAATATGTTTTTGAAGTGCTGAATAATTTAGTATTTGATACTGAATCAGAACGAAAATTATGTCATCTTGAAGATGATTTCGAATTTATGGGATTTATAATAAGTAATCTTAATGGTGAATTAGTTTATGAAATTAACCATCGAGAAATCAAACTTATTCCTAAAAGGCTAGGGGAGCGTGCTCTTAGATATTTTGATCCTAATCGTGTGATTAGTGATATTGAAAAAATGCAACAGAAAGTTATAGTATGTGCATATTATGAAAATGCCAATGAAACAGCTTGGAGCAATGGTTTTACGGTAAATTTAAAAAACAAAAATAAAAAAAAGTTAAAAGAAGTTTATTTGAATGATTTGCCTAATAAGAAACCTTCTGATTTAACATGGCAACAAAAGATTTTTCAGGAATGTACTTTGGATAGCCGTAGTATATTAAGCATTGAAAAATTCATCCTAGAGAATCGATTACCAAACAATTTTGATACCTGGTTGGGTGTTTACCAAGGGTATACAGGGGTCGCTTTACCCGTAATTATGCAGCGTTTATATGATGCAGCGGAATCCCTACAAGATTTATTGATCTTGAAAATGCATTTTTTCCCAAATGAGATCAGCAGTTTGATTGAAAGTAGTATTTTAAACATGGAAAGTGGGGGGAGTAAAATATCGAGAAATATTGATCTAAAAGAACAATTTAAAAAAGACAATTTGATAGATGTACTTACTCTATTAGAAGCCCATATACTTCAATATTTAGATACTGGTGAACTTAGCAAGAGGAACTATCAAGATTTTTATGATTATATACATCTTCAATTTGATATTATTTTAGGTGAGGGTTTGGTTTCTAAACAAGATAATTCTGAATTGAGGTCGTTAGCAGAAATATTTGTTAATTTCAAAAATCTCATCATGAAAGATGAAAAATGTGAAATATATAATGCATTACTCGAAAAAATGTTACAGGTTTGTCGAAACGCTCTCCAATATGAAGAGCAAAGAGTTTGTATGTTAGTTGAAGTTCAAAGCCTGTTAGATAAACGGACTCCATTATTACGATTAGTGCAAGAACCTATATTAGTTCATGAGGCAGAAAAAAAGGGACCACGTCCAGATGAGAAACTTAATATAGAAATTAATAAGATTCAACAAGAGATTATGCGATATGAATCTAAGCGTGCTAAAGCTTTAAAATCTAAAAATCTAATTCAAGCTACTAGAATTATGAGTATAATTGATAATTTAGAGAATACGATACTCCTCAAAAAACAGCAATTGCAAGAAATTACTTATCCTTCTTTTGAAATTAACCCAGCCTTACTAAAAGCTTTTGAAATCCATAAGGAATATCAAAGAATTGAGAAAGATTTTCTTGTCTTGAATAAAGTTGGTTATACTCGTGCATCAATAAGGGACTTGGAGCAGATGATTCCATTGTTACAAGAACAGAATCAAATTTTATCTAAAATTACTATAGGTTGAAGCCTTAAATACTTTCTATTAAATTTTAATAAATTGTTATTTCAGGAAAATAAAGCTAATTTTTGAATGGTATGCAGAAATGTATTACCATTCTTTAGAAAATTAACACATTATTGATATGTTAACTTATTAAAGTTTAATTGAGAGTCGGCAAACCACATAATAATTTCATCGGCCTTATCGACTAGTTGAATGCCCGCACGAAGGTAACCATAATGTTCATATAAAATAACTTTTCCTATAAAATATACTTTCTTATTATGTACACTTGAATTAAAGTTAATGTAGTGGGGTATAGAAGTTCTTTTTAGATTTATATGATTACATATGGTCTTTTGTTTGCTCATATCTCTCTTATAAACTCTGATAGTAGTTAATGTTATGTAATCTTTTGAGTCTGTATATTTATATCGGCCAGTGAATATAATGGGAGTTTCTTCATTTATAAAGCCTAACTCCATAAGTTGTGTTCTAATAAAAATTTTTTCAAACTTCATCTGTAGTGTTATATTGTTAGGCAGGTATTTGTTTTTAATTATATAATAGACATCTTTCATAAGTCATTTTTTACTTAGTTCCAAATTGTAGATTCCAGCAATTAGATTGAATCTTAATCCTAGTCTTTTTCCTCGATTACGATATCGCTCAGCAAGAATTTTGAAGGTTTTTAAACTGCCAAATACATGCTCAATTCCAATTCTCCTTTTATTAATTTCCTGATTATAGATTTTCAGCTCAGGATCTAGTTTACTGCGCTTTTTTGCTTTGAGTGGTAATAGGCTATTCGGATACACTGCGTAAATCCCTTGATAGCCTTTATCTGCAAGAATAAAGGCACCTACAGGAATCTGATTCAAGTTACGTTTGAAGAGTTCGAAATCATGTACAGCACCATGACTGGTACATAAACTCAGAATTTTCTGAGTTTTATAATGAATGATGGCCTGAACTTTGAAAGTATGTGCCTTTTTCTTGCCACTATAGCTTTTCTTCTGTTTTTTTAGGCCTTTGTATTGGAACTTCTGTGGCATCTACGATCACCACACTCCAGTCAATGCCTTCGCCCTCAGGCAATTTCTTCGGTAAATTAAATCGATTGGACTTGATTAAGCAGTCCTCTACATGGCGTACAATTCTTGAAGCAGTGGGCTCTGACACACCATAACTTGTTGCGACATGGAACAATGTTCGGTATTCACGCCAATAGCTCAGACAGAGCAGAACCTGATCCTCCACACTTAACTTGGGTGGTCTGCCTTTAGCTGGAACTTGCTTGCGCCATTGCTCAACCATTAAATAAAAGGTTGACCATGCGATACCTGTATATCGCTTAAACTGTGTTTCAGAAAGCTTCTTTGAATCGATATATTTCATCTACAAATTATGCACGAATACAAAGAAAATTTGATCATAAATATTAATCAAAAATCTGGTCGTTTTTTGATTTATGAAAGAGATCTAATCAATACTAAAATTATTCACGTGTAGCACAAAAAAATATTTCTATTCTTCAGTATGCTATGATGAACAATTTTTTCAATTTATATAGCCATTATTTTGAGTTTTTAAAGATATATCCTCTCCATAAATAAAATACCTATCTATTAGGAGAGGAAAATCCATGAATATATGTGGCTTCCTATACTTAGAAATATTATTTAAAGCCTAATTTATTATATTATTCTATCTGTGGCATATGATCCTAGACAGTATCGTGGACAACCGATCCCTCTAAATTCTTGAAATATTTCTGTTCAAAGGCTTCTGGACTTAACCAGCCATTTGCAGAATGCCTTCTGATTCGATTGTAGTAAACTTCAATATACTCAAACAAGATAGCATTTGCCTCTTTTCTCGTAGAAAATACACTGCCATGTACTACATGCCCCTTCAGGGTATGGAAGAAGCTTTCGGTCACTGCATTGTCCCAACAGTTTCCTCGTCTAGACATGCTTTGAATACAGTTATTCGTCAATAATAGCGCCCTAAAATCACGACTACAGTACTGACTACCTTGATCCGAATGCACCATGACACCCGTTGGATAACCCTGACGAGCCATTGCATAATTAAACGCATCACACACCAATTGGCGGTCTATTCGATGGCTGGTTTGCCAACCCACAATACGACGGCTGAATAGATCTAGCATCACACATAAATACAGCCAGCCTTCTTTAGTTCGGATATAGGTAATATCCGTTGTCCAAACTTTATTAGGCTGAGTAACTGTAAATTGGCGATCCAACAAATTTGATGCTGTAGACAAACGATGGTTTGAATCAGTCGTATGCTTGTATTTACGTGCAATCCTACTACGTAAACCAAGCTTTTTTAGCATCCTTCCAACGGTACGTTCGCTCATGCGATAACCTAAATCACGCATGTCATGTACCAATGACGGTGCACCCAAGCGCGCATGATGCTGCCAATATACAACTTTTAAATCATTGTATTTCTGCGCTGTATTGGTCTGGCGTTTTCGCCAGGCATAATAGCCTGAAGTGCTGACATCTAGGCATTTACAGACAGAAGACACAGTGACTTCATTCACATCCATATCTTGAATTACCGTGTACTTTTCTTGGCATGATCTGTCAGAAAGTACACATGCGCTTTTTTTAAGATGTCATTGGCTTCCTTGAGCTGTTTGACTTCTTTTTCTAATTCCAATATCCGCTGTTGTTCAGGAGAAAGTTGACGTTTGCTTGAACCTACTGGATTGGCTTCACGAATCCATTTATCTAAGGTTGAATAACCCACACCTAATTTATGGGCGATTGCAGCTATAGGCTCGTGGGAGTTTGAAAGTGCATGATCAATTGCTTGCTGTTTAAATTCCGGACTAAAACGTTTAGCCATTTCTTGGATCTCCAAAGATTGAAGTTACGTTATCTTTAGAGGGACATGCTGTCCATTATTTTGGCTAGGATCATTATCGATTTTAGAAGGTTTACGTGGACGAGTTCTTTTGATCTCTATACGTTTCTTCCATTGGACAATCGTATTTTTATCAATTTCAAATTGAGCAGCAACAGCTCGAATAGAATATCCTTCTTCAAGCTTAGCTAATACTTTCTTTCTAAAATGTTCTGAATAACTCATTCCATGAGTGTATGTTATTTTTAACAGATTTACTATAGATATGTCTTTTGATTTATCTAAAATTAAAATATGGTTCTAAAACAAACTTTTTGTTTTCTATTGAAAATAGTGAACCTTCACTTGTAAAAGAAACCATTTTATATTTCCTTGTTGCACTCTTTCTAGAGTGCAACATCAAACAAGTTAAGACTTAGTATTTAAGTGACTATATCTACTTAAAACGATTGTCCCAAAGTGCTTTTGCTTTCTTCATCGCTTCATCATAACTATTCACAGCACCTATCGTATATAAAGCAATTCCCATTGTTTCAATCACAGCTATTTCACCATACTCATGTGCTTGCTCACCAAGCCACACTGCTTTAAATACTGCAAGATCAAGCTCTTCTTCAATCGGGCTACGGTCAGGTGTTAATTTTGGTAGCTCATGTTCATATAGCTCACTATTTTTAATTCCACAAATTAAGGTTTTGGCATCAGGATTTCGTTCAAACTCACCACCTTCACCTTTAATTACCGCACTATTTTGATAGCCCAATCGAAAAGCCGTTTGTTGATGTGAGGTTCGATAAGCAGGGTGGAAGATCGCTTGTAAGGTCGCTTTGGCATTAAATGGATTAATTAAGCGTGCCAGAGTATGGATTGGAGAGCGTAGTCCCATCACATTTCTTAGCGAGATCAATTCACTTAAAATTGGTGAAATGGCTTCAAGTGGTAGATAAGCAAAATGGTGCTGTTCAAGTTGTTCACGGACATCCTGTTGATTTTGACAAATCGAATAGCCTAAGTATTGTAAAACTTGTTCAGTATAAACACGGTTAATGGTATGACCCGATGCGCCATGCATCACAATTCTATAGCCATAATGCGCTAGTGTTAATGCCGCCAATAAGAACCAAGGATAATGTTTACGTTTGCCTGCATAAGATGACCAATCAAGATCGACATCAAGTGGCTGAAAATTGAGTTGATCACGTGTGGCTTGAACAAAACCAGCCAATTCATCGACAGATTCTTCCTTAACACGTAAAAGCATTAAGAATGCACCCAACTGAACATCCAAGACTTCATCTTTTAAAATCATGCTAAATGCTTGATAGGCTTCTTCATAACTGAGCGAACGAGAACCTGTTTTCCCTTTACCCAAGATACGAACATACTGAGCAAAGGGATGTTCTACAGTTTTATAAATATTTCGTTTTGTATTCATGATCGTATGGAAATCTTCGCCAACAATAAAAGGAATATGACATAAAAGTGACGTATTTAGCGTAAAAAATATGAGGAGCTGTCTAATCAATAAACAATTAGCGTTTGCATATGCCGAGTGCAAACAAAATTATTGACCGAATCAGTCTAGTGATTTGATGTAAACGGAACATGACATCCAATCTAAAAATCATTAGCATGGCTGCAAATCGAATTTTTAAAAACAATGAAAGCGAAAGGAAATTAAAGATGTTAGCTTACGATGCAGATTTGGAACTCTTCCGTGATAACTTTAAACGTTTTATGAGCGAGCAAATTGCACCTCATTATGATCAGTGGGAACGCGAAGGCATTATGCCACGTTCAGTTTGGTCTTCATTGGGTGAAAATGGCTTTCTCTGTGTAGATGTACCAGAAGAATATGGTGGTTATGGTGTACCAACCCATTATTCATTAATGTTAGTTGAAGAATCTGCACGTGCTGGTTATTGCGCATTATCAACAGCGATTTCTTGTCATTCTGAAATTGCGGCACCGTATATTCAACATATCGGAACTGAAGAACAAAAGCAGTACTGGTTGCCAAAAATGGTTTCTGGCGAAGTTGTTGGTGCGATTGGTATGACTGAGCCAGGAGCTGGTTCTGATTTACAGGCAATGCGTACTAATGCAATTTTGCAAGATGATCATTATGTGTTAAACGGTTCAAAAACCTTTATTTCAAATGGTCAGCATGCTGACGTTGTCGTTCTAGCAGTTAAAACTGATCCTCAAGCACGTGCAAAAGGTGTGTCTTTGATGTTAGTTGACACACATTTGGATGGTTTCAAGAAGGGAACTAACCTCGATAAGATTGGCCTACATTCACAAGATACATCTGAATTGTTCTTTGATAATGTCAAAGTACCTAAAGACCAATTATTGGGGAATGCGGGTTCTGGCTTTGCTTATTTAATGCAAGAATTACCTCGTGAACGTACTGCAATTGCTTCAACTGCTCTAGGTGCAATCCGTGGTGCAATTGATTTAGCAACTGCTTATGTAAAAGAACGCCAAGCATTTGGTCAAGCAATTGCTCAATTTCAAAATACACGTTTTGTATTGGCTCAAGCAAAAATTGATGAATTAGCAACAGCAGCTTTTTATAACCAAAACGTTGCTTTGTATAATGAAGGTAAGTTGGATGTAGAAACCGCAGCGGCATTAAAGAGCTTTAGTACCGATATGCAAATGAAAGTATCGGATAATTTACTTCAATTATTCGGTGGTTATGGTTATATGACTGAATATCCGATCTCACGTTTCTTTGTTGATGCTCGTATCCAACGTATTTATGGTGGAACGAATGAAATTATGAAAGAAATCGTTGCACGTGGATTGATTGGTAAAGCTTAAGCACAAAAAACATCTCTATTTAGCAAATGATTTTCAGACTGAATCAAGAAATTTGATTCAGTCTTTTTATTTGTAGTGATGTTTTTAAGATCAAGGGGTGACTGGCTCATCAAATAATGCGGAACAACTTTTATGATCTATACAGCCTGCCAACATAATCGCTTTGGGTAAACTGGCATAGAGATTAGTTAAATGCTGCTCTGCTGGATGTTGAAACTTCCAAAATAAAAATTTTTCTGAACGTTGTTTATTAAAATTTTGATAAAAATCATACTGCATTTGCGTTGAGTCTTCATTTGATTGCGTTTCTTTACGTCGCTCATGTGTCCCAACTGTTGCCATAAGCAATGTATTTTGCATTGTATTGGCTTTGTTATTTAACCAATCTACCTGCTGATTGAGCAACGCATAATTATCAAACCAAAGTGAAGGACTAGCGGCGATATAACGCTGAAAAGTTTCTGGATGTGTCATAAAGGTATGCAAAACGAATAGCCCACCAAAAGAATGACCAAATAAGCTTTGTTGCCGTGTATTGATTTGAATTTTGGTCTGAATGGCAGGCTTGAGTTCTTTCTCTATAAATTGAATAAATTGGTCTGCACCACCATAACTGTACTTGGCTTGTTTTTGAAATTCGGCTGATGCTTTAGGCGTGTAGTCTAAAGCTCGCTTTTCTACGTCAAAAGTACTTTGTTTTGGATATCCAATCGCCACAATGGCGACAGGACTTAAGCCAAGACGATTGGCACCGCCACCTAGTGACTTAGCAATATTGGCAGCGCTATCAAATGTGGCATTACCATCGAGTACATAAAGCACTGGGAAACCTTCACTTGGAGTTTCACTAGCAGGAACAGAGATCTGAATCAAATAATCATGTTGGGTGTATTTTGAGCTTATTTCAAAGCTTTGCTGAATATTGGTTTGTGCTTTTAACGGCGGCTTGTTTGTACTGGTACTCGTTGGTTGTGCAAAAGACAATGGTGTGCCAATGAGCAGAGAAAAAGTCAAAATACCAAATTGTTTAATCATGATTTATTCTGAAGCATTAAAATTTTATTAGCAATATATAATGAAAATCATTATCAATAAAGTTTGGTAATAAAAAGAGTTAAAACTCAGCGTGTTTAATAGCTTAAAGTGTTGTTATACTAGCTCGGATAATCAATTCACAGATGAATTGTAATCCATTCTTATAGATGATTTTGCTGAGGCTGCATTCAATGGTAAACGATGGACAAAACACATCGACTTCACTTAATTTAGAACAAATTCGCGATGATATTGATAGTGTTGATCAACAAATTCAAGAATTATTAAACCGTCGAGCTTCTTTAGCTGAAGCTGTAGCGAAGGCTAAGTTTGCAGCTGAAGACAATCCATTGTTTTATCGTCCTGAACGTGAAGCTCAAGTATTACGTAAAGTGATGGAACGTAATCAAGGACCTTTGTCTGATGCAACCATGGCACGTTTATTCCGTGAAATTATGTCAGCATGTTTGGCGCTTGAAGCACCACAAAGCATTGCATTCCTCGGACCTGAAGGCACTTATACCCATTCAGCTGTGTTAAAGCATTTTGGTAAAGATGCCGTTGTACGTCCATTGCCAACTATTGATGAAGTGTTCCGTGAAGTTGAAGCAGGCAGCGCACATTATGGTGTCGTTCCCGTAGAGAATTCATCAGAAGGGATTGTGAACCATACCCTCGATTGCTTTAAATCATCGACAGTGAATGTGATTGGTGAAGTTGAACTGCGTATTCATCATCAATTCCTTGTATCTGAAAATACACGTAAAGACAGTATTAAGCAGATTTATGCACATCAGCAAACCTTGGCACAATGCCGTAAATGGTTAGATGCTCATTATCCAGGAGTTGAGCGTGTCGCGTTGAATTCAAATGCAGAAGCGGCGCGCCGTATTCGTAATGAATGGCATTCTGCTGCGATAGCCTCTGATATTGCTGCAAGCATGTACAATCTTGAGATTTTACACAGCAATATCGAAGATAATCCTGAAAATACCACTCGTTTCCTTGTGATTGGTCGTGAGAAGATTCCTCAAAGTGGTAATGATAAAACCTCTCTGTTGATCTCTGCCCATGACCGTGCAGGTGCTTTGTTGGAGATTCTTGCGCCATTTGCCAAGCATAAAATCAGTTTGACCAGTATTGAAACACGTCCAGCCTTACCTGAAAAATGGGCTTATGTGTTCTTTATCGATTTAGAAGGACATATCGGTCAGGAAAATGTTGCGGCGGCATTGGAAGAAATCCGTCCAATGGTGAAAGAGTTACGTGTCCTCGGCTCATATCCAATCGCTGTTTTATAGGTCTATTTATTGTATTTTGAATCCCTCCCAGCCTCCCTTTAAAAAGGGAGGAGTTTCCCCTCTTTTAAAAAAGGGGTAAGGGGAGATTTTTACATAGGCAAATATGTTTTATGTCTCAACCATTATTTAAGAAAGTTGCATTTATTGGGCTTGGGCTGATTGGGTCGAGTCTTGCCCGTGTGATTGTGGTAGAACAACTTGCATCTCAAATTGTGGCTTCAACACGCTCAAAAAAAACATTAGAAGATGCCAAGGCACTCGGTCTTATTCAACACGGTTATGCAACGCCAGAAGAAGCAGTTCAGGATGCTGATTTAATTGTTTTAGCCTTACCTGTTCGTGCAACGCAAAAAGTGCTTGAACAGATCAAGCCTTATCTTGCAGACAATGTCATTATTACCGATGTGGGCAGTACCAAAGGCAATGTGGTTGCAGCTGCTAAAGCCGTATTTGGTGAAAATTTACCAATCGGTTTTGTACCCGGTCATCCGATTGCAGGTGCAGAACATACAGGTGTACATGCGGGTAAAGTTGATTTATTTGCCAATCATAAAGTGATTTTGACACCACTTCCAAGTAGTGCGGATTGGGCGGTTGCAAAGTTGATTCAGCTTTGGTCAGCTGCGAAAGCAGAAGTGATTTGTATGGATGTCACCAAGCATGATGAAGTGCTTGCCCATACCAGTCATTTACCACATTTGATGGCATTTAATTTAGTTGAGCAACTGGCAAATCGTGAAGATAATTTAGATATTTTCCGCTATGCTGCAGGAGGTTTTCGTGACTTCTCGCGTATTGCAGCCAGTGATCCACAGATGTGGCATGATATTTTCTTTGCCAATAAAACTGCAATTCTGAACGCTGTTGATGGCTTTGAACAGCAATTGTCAGTTTTAAAGAAATTGATTGAACAGGAAGACTCGCAAGCATTGATGGGTCTACTTGGACACGCGCAAGCCGCACGCCAACATTTTAATCATATGTTAGCCAAAAAACCTTTGATGGAGAAAAACAAGGTGACACAGCAATTTACCATTTTGCCCGGAAAGAAAACATTTACAGGTAAATTCACCGTACCAGGTGATAAGTCTGTGTCACATCGCTCAATCATGTTTGGTGCGATTGCAGAAGGCACAACCCATGTGACAGGCTTTTTGGAAGGTGAAGATGCACTCGCAACTTTACAGGCTTTCCGTGATATGGGTGTGAGCATCGAAGGGCCTAAGAATGGTGAAGTCACGATTCATGGCGTGGGTATGCAAGGCTTAAAAGCACCAGCGAGCGCGTTGTATATGGGTAACTCTGGTACTAGTATGCGTTTGCTATCAGGTATGTTGTCTGCACAAAAATTTGATTCAGTGATGACGGGTGATGCGTCATTGTCGAAACGTCCAATGGAGCGTATTGCTAAGCCACTTCGTGAAATGGGTGCACAAATCCAAACTACAGGTGAGAAAGGTACGCCACCAGTGAGTATCACGGGTAGTCAAGCCCTTAAAGGGATTCAATACGATTTACCGATGGCATCTGCTCAAGTGAAATCAGGCATTTTATTGGCAGGCTTATGGGCTGCTGGTGAAACTTCAGTGACGGAACCTGAACCGACCCGTGATCACACTGAACGTATGCTGCGTGCTTTCGGTTATGATGTGAAAACTGAAGGAAATAAAATCTCACTTGTGGGTGGTGGTAAATTAGTTGGTACAGATATTCAAGTGCCTTCGGATATTTCATCTGCTGCATTCTTTATGGTGGGTGCGGCCATTACTGAAGGTGCCGATGTGATCCTTGAGGCAGTGGGCATCAACCCAACCCGTACTGGCGTGATCGAAATTCTCAAGCAAATGGGCGCTGATTTAACAGTTGAAAATGAGCGTATTGCAGGCGGTGAACCCATTGCAGATATTCATATCAAAGGTTCAAGAACATTAAAAGGCATTCATATGCCTGAAGATCAAGTACCTTTAGCAATTGATGAATTCCCAGCATTGTTTATTGCGGCTGCATGTGCAGAAGGTCAAACCGTATTAACAGGTGCGGCTGAGCTGCGTGTCAAAGAGTCTGACCGTATTCAAGTGATGGCAGATGGTTTGAAAATTATGGGTATCGACTGTACACCGACTGAAGATGGAATCATTATTGAAGGTAAAGGCAAGTCAGGTGACTGGTCGGCAATCTTTGCTGGCGGGGAAATTGAATCTCACCATGACCATCGTATTGCCATGAGTTTTAGTATCGCAGGTTTGCGTACTTCCGGTGAAATTACCATTCATGGTACAGAAACTGTCGCAACTAGTTTTCCAACTTTTACTGAGCTAGCAAACTCAGCAGGTTTAGATTTACAAGTCGTAAATCAGTAAACGAATCGAAAAATGCAGTATTTAGAATAGCTAAATGCTGCATTTTTTATTTGTTTATACATAAAAATAAGTTGTTAGGTGCAAATATAAAACTTATAAATAATGAAAATGATGAGTTTGGCCATGTACATATCTAATTAGGTCTAAATTTATCAATTTAGTAAAATAAGTAAGACAATCGGCTAATCAATTAAAGACAATTGTATATATAATAATTCTTACCGTACGAGTCGGTTTTATGCTGCGATCCAGCTAAAAACATAAAAATAGAGGGAATACCATGAAAACATTGCAATTTATAGCAGATTGCCCTAAACATGGGGTAATTGATCATCCACCAAATGAATGCTATATCACGCAAGAATATGTTGCAGCGCTACTCTATAAACAATTAGAACATTATGGTTTTGATGCAGAACATATTCGTCATGAGCATGAAAAAATTGAAGTACGCATCGATAATCATCAACTACCTCTGTCAATCTTATGCTCTCAACAAGAAACAGAAGGTCATATTCTCTGTGAAATCTCTGCCAATCCACAGCAAGAACAAGCTTGGTTTGAACGAATAGAAACGCAAAGTATTATCCGACAGTTGGCTCAAGCCGTAGAAAATAGCTTAAAAGCAGAGCATAGCTTTTCTCAATTTGTATGGAAAAGCTAAGACGATTTAGCCAATAAATCTTAAATAAAGTGATTTAAGCATCGCCATTTAGGCGTATGGTGTATATTTGTTTAAACACCTTATTTGAGAGTATTGGTACATGATACAGGTCGATTTTTCTAAATTATCTCCACAAGTAGTTTGGTGGCATTTTGAGACCTTATGTACAATTCCTCGACCATCTAAACATGAACAACGGTTAAGACAGCATTTAAAAGATTGGGCAGAACAGCGCAATTTGGAAACCTATGTCGATGAGATTGGTAACCTAATTATTCGAAAAGCGGCAACTAAGGGTAAAGAACAAGTCGCAGGTGTGATTTTGCAAGGTCATCTGGATATGGTGACACAAGCCAATCGTGGTACCCAGCATGATTTTTTTAAAGACCCAATTCAACCAGTCTTAAAAGACGGCTGGTTGATTGCTGAAAATACCACCTTGGGTGCAGATAATGGGATTGGCGTTGCACTTGCACTGGCGGTATTAGAATCCAGTGATATCGAGCATGGGCCGATCGAAGTTCTGCTAACCATTGATGAAGAAGCAGGAATGAGTGGTGCTCGTTTGCTCGAGTCAGGCGTGTTAACTGGACAGTGGCTTTTCAATATTGATACCGAAGAATGGGGTGAGCTGTATCTTGGCTGTGCAGGCAGTATTGACCTAGAAGTGGGACAGTCACTTGAATATGAAATAGCACCAAGTGATTTAATCTTTGTAGATTTACAGGTATCAGGCTTGAAAGGTGGTCATTCAGGTGTTGATATTCATTTAGGTCGTGGCAATGCCAATGTCATTCTAGCTAATTTTCTGAATGATTATTTGGCACAACCCAATGGTCGACTGGTTGAGTTTTTCGGTGGATCAGCTAGAAATGCCATCCCGCGTGAAGCCGTGGCAACCATTGCGATTCAAGCAGAACGATTACCCGAGTTGGAAAATGCCGTTGCTGTGGCACAAACTGAATGGCAACAAAAGTTACAGAACATTGATGATCATCTACAGATCAGCTTACAGCAAAATGCTGACCCGATAAATGAAGTTATGACATTGCAGCAACAGCAAGTTTGGTTGCAAGCATTGGCAAGTTGTCCATACGGGATTGCAAAGTGGAGTAGTGCTTTAGCTGATGTAGTTGAAACCTCGAATAATATTGGTGTGGTCAAATTGACCAAAGACGAAGCGAAAACCTTAATTATGGTTCGTTCGATGGTGAATCAAGAAGCAGTAATATTTGCTCAAAAGATTCAACAGCACTTTGCCAGTTTTGAGATTCAATCTGAATTAACGCCGTTGGTATCAGGTTGGACACCGAATCCAGATTCGGCTGCATTGAAATGTTTGCAACAGGCTTATCAATCTGCATTTAAGATTGAGCCAAACTTGAAAGTGATTCATGCAGGTTTGGAGTGTGGCATTATTGCGGAACATTATCCTGATTTGCAGATGGTGTCGTTTGGTCCTGATATTCAAGGGGCGCATGCACCAGGTGAGCGTGTGAAAGTAGATACTGTAGATAAATGCTGGAAGTTACTGGTGACTGCATTGGAAAGTGTGAAATAACGAATTAATCCTGAGATCAGACCAATGATCCTGTCTTGGTCTGATCAATCAGTGATAAATATTGAGTTGGTACATGTGTTATGAGCCATACACCATTTTCTGCTTGATGAAACGTAAAGCCGTCTTTATACATTTGTACCGTGTCGATCAGGAATAAAATGGGCTTTCCATAACGTTGACCGACATTGAGTGCCGTTTCTTTATGTTCACTGAGATGCACATAATGACGCTGTCCCGCAATTAGGCCTTGCGTCTGAATTGAATCTATAAATCGACTCGCTGTGCCATGATATAAATATTGTGGTGGTTTTAGTGCAATCATCTCTCTTTGTACTGTAAGGGTTGAATGACCTTGTACTGCACGAATATTTAAACCATCGTCTGAAATTTGAAAGCGCTTCTTGTCACATTGCGCCACAATTGTTTGGATTAATTCATCATCCAAAAATGTATTGTGTTGCTGTGCTGCTTCAATGAGTTCATCAATCTTTGCCCAACCCTCTTGATCGAGTTGAAGCCCGATTTGCTCAGGTTTATGTCTTAGGATTAAACTTAAGAATTTACTTGTTTGAGTATGTGTTTTCATTTCTAATCTTCATTATTTAACGTGTACATTGACTTGAAATAGCGTTTTATCCAACTCGATAAACTCAATATTACAATCAATAAATTTTTCAATCATTGCTGCTTGGGTGCGAGTATGTTCACTGATGCATTGAGCAGTAAAACGACCGCCTTGACCTAATGCTAAAGGTAACAAGAGTTGATCTGCTAAATACTCATCAACGGCTGCTTTTGATTTTAGATAATATTTGACGTCCTCAGCTAAATTGTTCGCAATTTGTTCTGCACTTTTACGCATTTCACCTAAGGCTGTAAACAGTTGGGTGTGATGCTGATGTTCAACTTTGACATAAACGGTATTGCCTTGGCTGATTCCCTTTAAATGAAAGTGCTGCTGAGAATTGAGTGCTAACCTTTTATTTAAAGTCGCTAGTTCCCGTTGTGCAATTTGCGCTTCTTCTGAAAGATTCAGCACCGCTGCAAAAGCCTCAATGGTCTGTAATGAGCCAGAATCTAATAAATCTAGTTTTTCACGGTCTAGCCATGGTTGAATGGTGACTTGTATTTCTCCAGCACCAATCGGGAAGAAGCCTGCTTTGTTTAATTTAAAATCGACACCAATTCCTAGCTTTTTTAGGCAAGGCAAAAAAGAATGCTCAATAAAATCCGCCGTTGGCGCAAGTGGGTTATGTGTACCGCCTGAAATGGTGAGTTCACTGGCTTGATTTTGTAAGAGTAAAGCAGGCAGTAATGTTTGCAAAACGAGAGTTGTGCTTCCTGCCGAACCGATTTGAAATTGGTATTTTCCACTTTGTACATGTTGTGGCGCAAAGTACAAACGTTGGCTATGTAGTTCAGCACCTTCAATATAAGCTTGGCTGATCTGTTGAGATGCCTGTACACAGACCAAATGCTGACGCATCAGACCTGATTTTTTACGTCCAGCCCGAATATTAATTAGTTCAAACGCTTGACCTGTAATCATTGAAAGGGCAAGGGCGGTTCTTAAAATCTGTCCGCCACCTTCACCTTGTGAACCATCAATTTGGATGGTTGCTGGCAGCTTTGCCAAAGCTTTATTCACGTCTATTTTCCTTATTTTCTAATTTAATGAACATACTGTCAGTACATGGTAATGCGAAGTAACGCGTGACTTTGCTTTTGGCAAAGGTTTGCTAGGTACATGGTGCTGAGCCTAATCAGTGAAGATTGATGCACGGCTCACATGCTGCCATAGCCGCCTGAATTATTTTCAATCCCTCAGATCGGAGTAATGCAGGATCTTGTACTCGCCCAGTATGTTCAAACTGGTATTGTGAAATAAATCCACAAAATCTGTTGTCTATTCAACTAAATCAATCTGCCAATTGGCAGCCTGAATTTTGATATTTAAGTCACGCAATTTTGCACTGATATCATCCGCCTGTTTTTGCAAGCTAGAAACGGGGATGACTTTCTGCCATTTGATCTCACGTGAGCTATAACGATCAGGCTCACGATGGGTATTGGCAATCGCATCAACGAGAATCTTATGTTGTTCAGCATAACTATCACGCAAGCTTAATAGGGACAGCAGAATTTTTCCATCCTCCAACTTTGCTTGCGCATTGGTCAAATGAATACGACAAATCAATTGATTGCTTTCTTGGGTTAAAGCAAATACTTGTTTGATCAGTTCAGTTGGATCTTCACTCGGTTCATCACCATCTTGTACCAATACATTGGCATTGATCCGTTGTTTTAATGAAGCGAGCTTTTTTTGTTGATCGCTTCGAAGTAAAAGTGCTTCTGCAAGTTTCATTCTTTTTACCTTTTATTCAATCTGTACAATGACTAACTTTGAAATACTTTCCAATTGCATACCGATTTTTGCAAACTCAATAATTTCATCTAAACTTTCATTCTCATGCCAAGTGGTCATAAAACAAGTATCAATTGGCGGTTCATTGTTATAAAAAGCCACATAAGTCTCGTCTAAAACATCGTCCCAAATAGAACATTCATGTCCTGTAACCATTGCTTGAATACATAGTCTTGAATGGACAATCTGTTCACACAGCTGATTGCGCCATTCAGGTAAAACCGGATTAGTATTCACAACTAAGATGATGTAATAGGATTGTTCAGGTAGAACTAGATCAGTTCTTTCATTCAACCTGATTTTATAGGTTTCAATATCTAAACAATTCTTTTCCATGATTATCCCTTCACACAAACCACTTGTCGTAAGGTATACACCACTTCAACCAAATCTTTTTGTGCATTCATTACATCTTCAATCGGTTTATATGCCGATGGGATTTCATCAATCACAGCAGCATCTTTACGGCATTCCACACCTTCAGTCTGCGCAATTTGATCTTCTACGGTAAAGCGACGTTTTGCTTCCGCACGGCTCATCACACGACCTGCGCCATGCGAACATGAGCAGAACGACTCTTGATTTCCAAGCCCGCGAACGATGAAAGATTTAGCACCCATTGAACCAGGAATAATTCCATATTGTCCAAGTTTGGCACTTACAGCACCTTTACGTGTTACCATGACTTCTTCGCCGTAATGTTCTTCCTTTTCCACGTAATTATGGTGGCAATTCACCGCTTCCAATTTGGCATTAAACGGCTTTGGAATAATGGTTGCTAAAGCTTTAATTGCTGATTGCATCATGATTTCACGGTTTTTCATGGCAAAACGTTGTGCCCAACCGACAGCAAACCAATAATCATCAAAATGTTCAGTTCCTTCAACTAAATATGCCAAATCTTTGTTGGGTAAATTAATAAAGTGCTTTTGCATATCTTTACGCGCCAGCTCAATAAAATGATTACCGATGGCATTACCAACACCGCGTGAACCTGAGTGCAACATAATCCAAACGTGATCATGTTCATCCAAACAGATTTCGACAAAGTGATTTCCTGTTCCTAAAGTTCCCAGTTGCTTGCGATTGTTGGTATTTTTTAGGCGAGGGTGCTTAGCGCAAATTAACTCAAAATCTGCAACTAAATCAGCCCATGCTTGATCGACCATTTCAGGTGGTGTTTCCCAAGAACCTTGATCACGGCGACCACGTGTTTTAGTCATACCATGTGGAATCAAACGTTCAAGCTCGGTTCTTAATCCATGTAAATTATCAGGTAAATCTGAAGCCGTTAAACTGGTTCTGGTTGCCATCATTCCACAACCAATATCGACACCCACAGCCGCAGGAATAATCGCACCTTTGGTTGGAATCACGCTTCCAATGGTTGCACCTAAGCCAAAGTGTACGTCTGGCATCACTGCCATCCATTTATAGATAAAGGGCATTTGCGCTGTTTGTAATAGTTGTTGTTTTGAGTTGTCATCAACAATTACGCCATTAGTCCACATTTTTACAGGCATGCTTTTTTCGTTCTGTAGAACTTGATAGGCACGTTTTTGTTGCTCTTGTTCAATTTGAGCTTGTTGCTTAACTGCTTCAATAACTGACATTTTCACTTTCCTTTCAAAGCCTGCCTGCCAAGCGGTTGCAGACAGATGATATACACAAGATCCCAATGATGTTGTGTATATATACTATTGCAGTGAGTGTGCCAACTTGTTGGTAACAGATGAAATTAATTTTAAGATATTGATATTTATTTATATATTTAATTTCAATATTTTTTGAAATGGAATTTTATAAGAGGTTGGATATAAAAATATATATTTTTATATCCTAAATTATATTTAATAGCCCATCGCATTTTTACCTGTTCGAGCGAATTGTTGCTTTTTTTTAATTTTTAACCATAAAGTATGTTGAGGATGTTCATGGTAACAATAATACAATGCTCGGTTTCTTTGACTAAGGTTGAGTTTCATCTTTTTTCGCTTACGCTTTAATACTGAGTGCTTTTCAAAATAGCCATATCGTTTTTTGTACCAACGAGTGGCTTCAAGATAGTAATGTTTTTGATTGAGCAAGTGTAAGGCTTGATCAATGTCTTGATCGTCTTGAAGATAGACTGTAATGGACATATTTTGCGTTTTAAAGACTGACACCTGTCTTTTATTAAGAGTAAGGATATGTCTTTGTATAAAGGCATGTTATAAACATAACAAAAGACAAATAAATTGCCAAGCCTCATGGATATTCTTCGTTATTTACTCACGATTCTTTTATTTATTACTGGGGTGTTATGCCTTATACGTTTTTTAGTAGATGGTTTTAACTTTGTATTTCTAGCAGTAAGTTTGGTCTTTTTTCTGCTTGCTTATTGGGTAAAACCAAAACGAGAAAACCATGATCGTAGAAATGATACGTGGGACTGGGTGGATGTGATCGATATTACGGTTGAAGTTGTTTATTGGATCGTTACTTTACCATTTCGGTTATTGCGAGGAATATTCGACTCTTCATCTCCAGATATTATTCCATAAATAATAAATTAATCTCAATCAACAAGTTGGGTAAACACTTTTTTGCTTAACTGCCATATCCATAAATAGATACAGCGACGCTCCAATTGCGATGTAGTGCTTATTGCATTTGATTGAGATTAAAAGTAATCATCACAACAAAAATGATGAGACTTTTCCTAAAAAGGAATAGGGATTTGAACCCCGTGCTTACGCATTCACCATGTAGTCCCATTGGCATTTGTGATGATGCGACATAAACAAAAAAATTAAAGACTTGAGACCATTGCCTTAATTAGACGACTGTACTTGCATACAGGTGAGAGTGGCTACTCACATTAATGGTAGGAATGTAGTCCTTAATGCATTTTATGCCGTACCACAAAAAACAGACCAACAAAGAGTATTAAGACAATCATTTCAGTGCGTTTTCCTTTCCGCCATTGATCGAAGTCGATCAAGATGGAATCGAACCATCAAGTCATTGCTGACGCTGAAGCCTTTTATGTAGTCCTAACAGCATTTGGTCTGTGACCAGTAAACAAAAATGATAAGACCTTTTATACATGGCTCTATCCAATTGAGCTACAAACTGATTTGCATCAATTTGAAGGGACTTGAACCCTCAACAAATGTAGTCCTATTGGCATTTTACTGGCTATGACTATCACAACAAGTCAGTGATTAGATTTTTTGAACTAGGGTATTCGCCCTATGTAATGTAATCCAATCCGCATTTGTGATAATCATAAATCTGCACAACAAGAATGATGAAACATCGAGCCAGTTTACGCTGAGCTATCGTGGAAGGATAGTGATGTAGTTCCATCTGCATTTGTGCAGTTTTATTGTATGACAACAAAGTGAAATTAGAAACATGAGATTTAAAAGATGTAGTTCCTAAAGCATTTGTCATACTTTACTGACCTGACGAATCAAGTCGGTAATTCGATTTTTTCAATTTCATTAACCCAGTGATCGCTGTGCATTTTACCTTGTGCAAACAGATCTATTAAACGAAAGACTTCATCGCTAAAACCACCGATATTAATGGTATCAGTTCGTTCAGGGACTTGTGTATGTGTATATGGCTGTAAATCTACGCAGACCAATTTTGCATGAGGGCAGCGTTTTTTTAAAATATCCCATTCATATAACATGCCTGTTTTGTTTTGTGTGCGTAATTGGTCAGCCCAAGATTCATTGTCTGAAAAATAAATCATCAAATCGACAGCTGTCTGATCTCGATTAAGTCGCTTTAATGGAATGCTGCAATTCGTTCCACCACCACCAAGTGCAGCAAATTGTTTGGCAACCTCAAAAATAGAGCGTGTTTTGTTGCCAGAGAAAACCTGTTTTAATCGACCTAATATGCTTACATCCGATTCATGTTCCACGATGTTGAGTGAATGCAATTGCGTATCAAACGGCATAATTTCAATCTCAGGATTGACCTGCTTTAAAGCACAAGCAAATAATGATGCGACATCTACGCAACGCAATTTTGAAGTTGCACCTTTACGATAACCCGTCACTGGGCTTGCCATTGAGCCCGATACATCCACGGCAACCACCACACGACCTGTTAAACGAGGCACATTTTCTAAAGCAGCTTGCATCACTTGTTCTAATGCTTGTCGTACAATTTGAGGTACTGCATCATCTAAAGCTGCCCAAGTTGCCATCAATTGATAAGGCAAAACTCGACTTTTACGAATCATATCCTCATCTTGTAATTTATTTGCAATGACATTGTCCATACCTTCGATCTCAAATACACCATGCCGAGCAAAAGTATTCAAGTTCATTCTGAGCATTTGCCAACCGCCATTTTTAGCAATCTCTGCCCATTGTTGTGCTGAAAGCGATAAATTGGTCAGCAACTGCATTGGTAAATCAGGTGCATCCTGAGTTAAACCTTGACGGAATTTTTCCAATGCCTGAACTTTGGTAGGTAATTGCTCAAGCTCATATTTTTTACCCAAGATATAGGCAAAGAAAGCATCTTGGTTTGCATCTTTAGGCTTTGGATGGGTCATTTTTAACACATCTGCCAAAGAGGGTTGATTACCAATGTTGGCAGAAAGCAACTGATTGTCGCTGGCATTAATTAACCATTGATTGATCATTTTCTTTGGTAAGCTACCTAAAGATTTGCGTTGTATCGCACCTGAACGCATGATTTGTACAAAGTTACGCAACTGTTTGCCATTATCAATTACCAATGGGAATACAGCTTTAAATAAGTTTTGCTCAAGTTGCGATAAAATTGCCAACAGTAAGACAGGCATATCTTTCATGTGATTGTTTTTACGGGTATAGACTGCCGTTTTAGCAATAAAAGTTGCATCTATATTTTGTGTAAGTGCTAAGACTTGTTCAAGTTGTGCTTGCGCATTTTGGTAAAAGGTATGATTCAGCGTGCCTGTAGCTGCAAGTTGTGCCAAAGCTTGACGATGATCTAATTGAAAAGCACGTCCACCAGCTTGATTGCTGATTAATTTGTTTTTGGTTGCCTGAGAGGCAAAAATTGTCTGGTTTGCCATGACGCATCCTCCATATATTTTAAATTGTTTTATCTTGGTTGTGTTATTGCATAGAGTGTGCCAATTCTCTTGTTTTAAATTGTTTTTATTTTTAAGTAACTGATAGTTATAGCAAATAAGATAATAAATATTCTGTTGTGAGAAAAAGTGAATAGATTTTTATGAATAAAATCTATCTAAATAGATATGGAAGTATTAAAAAAGATATGTGATCTATATGCGGTTTTCATTGATAGATCACATAGGAAGAAAAATTATGATGATGCAACGATTTTTGAGAGTTGACCTGTTTCATTTAAACTAAATTGATCAAAATCATCGGCTAAATAGAAATTGCCTTGATAAAGTTCACGAACTTCTTCAGCAATCGCTTGTTGTCCAATATTATCCTGATGACGAGGGCTAAAATGAGTCAGGATGAGATTGCTTAAATTCTGCTGTTGCGCAAATTTAGCCACCATTTTAGCGGAACTATGCATTGGGCCTTTACCCACTTTATCCAAAATCACTTGGGTATATGTTGATTCATGAATCAGAAGTTGAGCATCTTTACAGGCATCAGCTAATAATTCAGGCTGATCATTATCACCACCAACAATGGCATGCATGCGCTGCGTTTGTATTTGAATAAAATCACTTGCTTTCAACGGTTTTTCATTGAACTGAATATCTTTGCCTTGTTGTAAATCACCCCAAGCTTTGCCTTTTGGTACGCCGAGTTGACTTAAAGTCTGTGTATCTAATTTCTTTTGGGTGTATTGCGCAATAATACTAAAGGCAAAACTCGGTACTCGATGACTGAGTGGGTGGGCTTGAATCGAAAGCTCATCAGTCAACCGTTGTATTTGAGTGGCTTCATTCACATCAATGAATTTCAGTGGATAGGGTAAATGCAGATCCGTCAATTGTGCAGTTATTTCAATCCATTGTTGAATTTCTTTGGGTGCAATAATGGTTAAGGGTGCAGTCCGTGCATTCATACCTGCGCTTGCCAATAAACCGACGAGCCCATAACAATGATCACCATGAACATGAGTAATGCAGATGGCAACTAAGCTTTGTAATGAAAGTTTGGCCTGTTGAATCCGATGTTGAGTGCCTTCACCAGCATCGACCAATATCCAATCTTTATTCTTGCTGTTACGGATTGCTAATCCCGAAACATTCCGAGTCAATGTGGGCACACCAGAAGATGTGCCTAAAAAAGTAAAATGAAGCATATTGTTGGAATTTTTCACTGAAATGCGTATTGTATATTATAGGCATTTATAAAATATTATAGAAATCATGGCGAATGCAAAAAAAACTGTCGTTATTGGCTTTGTGGGTTCTACCTTAGATCAAGGAAAACGTCCTGAACGTTGGCAGCGTTGGCGTCCAACGCTGAGTCTACTCATGCATGAAGACTTTATAGTGGATGAGCTGGTTTTATTGCATGATCGACAGCACCGTAATTTGGTCGATTTTATTCGAGAAGATGCAGTCGAAGTTTCTCCTCAAACCACAGTTTCAGGATATAAAATTAGTATTCGTGACCCTTGGGATTTTGCTGAGGTATATGGCGCACTTTATGATTTTGTAAAAACCTACTCCTTTGATACTGAGAAAAATAATTATCTTCTGCATATTACGACAGGAACGCACGTAGCCCAAATTTGTTGGTATCTGTTGGTCGATGCGAATTATTTACCTGCCAAGCTGCTTCAAAGTGCCCCGAATCAACAAAAAACACCACAGGGCGAATATCGAGTTATTGATTTGGATTTATCTCGATATGATGTTTTAAAACAACGTTTTGAGGATGAGCAGCAACAAAACTGGCAACAACTTAAAGCCAATATTTCAACTTATAATCATGATTTTAATCAGTTGATTACTGAAGTTGAAATGGTTGCAACACGCTCTAGTGCGCCGATTTTGATTATGGGAGCAACTGGGGTTGGAAAATCGCATTTAGCTAAACAAATTTTTCAGTTAAAGAAAAATAAATTTCATTTGAGTGGACGTTTTATTGATGTGAATTGCGCAACTTTGCGTGGTGATAGTGCTATGTCGAGCTTATTTGGTCATATCAAAGGTGCATTTACAGGCGCAGCGGCTTCGCGTACAGGTTTATTAAAAAGTGCAGATCAGGGCATTTTATTTTTGGATGAGATTGGCGAGCTTGGGCTAGATGAGCAAGCGATGTTGCTGAAAGCACTCGAAGATAAATCTTTCTTCCCAGTTGGGAGTGATAAGGAAGTACAGGCTGATTTTCAGTTGATTGCAGGAACGAATCGAGATTTAAGAGTTGAAGTGCAAGCAGGGCGTTTCCGTGAGGATTTATGGGCGCGTTTGAATACATGGACTTTCTTTTTACCGAATTTAAAAGATCGTGTAGAGGATATTGCCCCTAATATTGAGTTCGAATTGCAACGTTTTGCGGCAAACCATCAACGGCAATTACGTTTTCAACGTGATGCACTTGATGTGTATTTGAAATTTGCCAAGTCGAAAGAAGCATCATGGCAAGGCAATTTTCGTGATTTAACTGCTAGTGTGACGCGGTTAGCGACATTATCCAGTGGCGAGTTGATTCGCTCGGAAACAGTAGAAAAAGAGATTCAACGCTTAAAGCAACTTTGGTCAATTCAGACTGCTGCAAATGAGCTGAAAGAACAAGATATTTTACTGAAGTATCTAGATCAAACACAACTTGCAGAAGTAGATGAGTTTGATCAGATTCAACTGCGTGGTGTACTTCAAGTTTGTGAATATGCCAAGTCGATGGCAGATGCTGGACGAAAGCTTTTTGCTGCTTCACGCCAACAGCGTAATACCACCAATGATAGTGACCGAGTCAAAAAATATTTGGCTCGGTTTGGTTTGAGTTGGAGTAACTTTCACTAATCATTTAGCTGGATGATCTTTCTTTATTTGGGATTGGCTGGGTATAAACTCTAAATTCCAGAGCTTTTCGGCATGCCGACCAAGCCACCAGAAAGATGCTGCTAGCAGAATAAAGAAAATGGCTTTATGCATACCATTCCAAAAGAACTCAAAATACTTGGTGTAGAGGTTAATAAATAAGAAGGTGATACCAAAACCACGTGAAGTGGCATCATCATGTTTTAAGCCATAGATAATCGCGATGATGGCAATAAACGCGAATAGCACGCCCCAATGTAACAGCTCATATTGCTTGACGCTGTACCAACTCCCTAAGTCACCATAATTACCAAAAATTGAAAGAATCCATAAGGCAATAAATAGATACAGCAGGCCCATGACATAGGTTGAATGTGCAAAGCCTCTAAAATGCGCATAGCGTTTAAACAGCAAGCTTAATCCAATCAATACACCACCAAACAAGACAAAGCGTAAAGGAAAGTTCATCCCTAGGTAATAGGCACCCCAACCAGACATATAGCCTGTTTCAGTTCCAAACCATGAACCAAGCGAAAGCAGCGAAAACACCCAGATCAGTTTAGAAGAGAACCAGAATGCAAGTGCTACATAAATGATGGTGGAGAGAAGGAATAACAAAGAGAAATGCCCACTGCCGGTATCAATTGCTTGGCCGAAATAGGCGACAGACGCTGCTGTAGACAGCACGCCTGCAAAAATAATCGCTTCATTGCTAAATTGATGTAAGGGTTTGGTTCTGCGTCGACGATAGGCAAAACCATAAAAGGCCGCTGCAACTGCAGCAAAAATCAGACAAGGAATAATTTTTGAATCAATAAAGATTTTTTCAATCAATTCCATCAAGAATTTATCTGCGGTAATTGCGGCAACCGCAATCACGGCGCAAATCATAGAAATCCAGAATGAATATTTTGCTAATCGTTCCCAATCGAAAGGTCGAATCGAAAAGCTGTGCTTTAACTGATTGGCTACATCAGGCGTAATCGTGCCTTGTTGTTGCCAATGTTCAATGGTTTGCTTTAAAAAAAGTCCCTGTTTTTTATTTAATTTCATTATGAAAGAACCCAAATGCTCATTTTATCGATATTGATATAGCAGAAATGGGGTATTAGGAGTATTTCTTTTAGTAATCGAATGAATGTTTTATTATATTTTTCAATGGTTAATATTTGATTTTATTATTTGAAAATGGGGATTTTTTGATCTTTTGTTGTCATCCAATAATTGCTTTCATGGTAGAAATCTGAATAGGCATAAGGCAACTCTTCAATAGTTAAACAATTAAGCATATTTTGATACCACTCAATATAGGCAGAATTCTTATTTTTGCATTGATTTAAAAACTCTTGATGTTGTTGAATAAATAGCTCAGTCAGTTCAGTAATATCTTGAGTGATTTCTGTTTTGCGGATATCTCTATTTTTTTGAATCCAGCTAGAAATAATAATGGTAGATGCATTTTTATGGCTATTCAAAAAAGAACACCTCCAATGACAACCAGAAGGAGATATAGAGGGTTCAATATATAAAGATTCAAAACCTCGTTTATGTAATTCATGAGCAATATAAAGTGTTTTTTTAAGATTAATGATATAAAAATCCTTTTTCACTGTTAAATTCCTATTTTTATATTTAGGTCTATAATTTTAAAAAGCGAGTAATTACTTGTCTTAACTGTTTTAGATAACCCGTAAAGAAATGATTGGCACCTGGCAAAATCGTGATCGGGTGTTTTTGTGGCTTTGCCCAAGCAATCATATCTGAAAGCAAGGTAATGTCATCTTGCTCACCATGAACAAATAAGATATCGCCATCAATTGCAGGAGTTGTGTAGTGGCGTAAATCCACCACCGAACCTGTTGGCAAGCCGCATAATACCAATTGCTTTGGACGTAATTCATCGCTGAGTTGTGCTTGGCATTTTGCGAGAACATGAGAACCAAAACTGAAACCGCCTGCATAAAAGGTAAGTCCTGCATGTTTTGCGCGGGCATATTCAATCACGGCCATAATATCCTCAGTTTCGCCATGCCCTTGGTCGTGAGTACCTTCACTGCCAGCTAAACCACGGAAGCTAGGGCGGTATACCACACATCCCATTTCATTAAAAATCTGAGCCAGTAAAACAGGGACTTTATGATGCGGTGTACCACCTTGCAAAGGATGTGGATGGCAGACGACAGCAAAGCCTATGAGTTCACCTTTGGGTTGATCAACAAACATTTCAATTTGACCAACAGGACCTTGGATGAAGATTTGCTCAGACATAAGATACGCAATGAATAATGGAAGAATCCACTATTTTACCGATAAAACTGAACGAGAACACGAATTGGAATTAAAAATTATCAACTGTTATAGTTTCACCAAGATAAATTTATTTTGATTGATTATGCTTGCTTTAATTTCTCCTGCTAAAACACTAGATTATGAAACTGCTTTACCGACTGATACATATACACAGCCTCGTTTATTAGAGCAATCACAACAATTGATAGATGTGTGTCGCAAGCTTTCTGCGAGTGAAATTGCATCGTTGATGACCGTGAGTGAGAAAATTGCCAATTTAAATGTAGAGCGTTTCCGTGACTGGAATGCAGATTTTGATTTTTCCAATGCACGTCAAGCCTTGTTTGCATTTAAAGGTGATGTGTATACGGGTTTAGATGCTTATCATCTAAAAGACCAAGAGATTGATTTTGCCCAACAGCATTTACGTATGCTGTCTGGTCTGTATGGTTTATTGCGTCCGTTGGATTTGATGATGCCTTACCGTTTGGAAATGGGAACTAAACTAAAAAATAAGCGTGGTCATAATCTATATGAATTCTGGGGCAGTATTATCACTGACCAAATTAACCAAGATTTAGCTGAAATTGATGCAAAAGTATTGGTAAATTTAGCTTCTGAAGAATATTATAAATCTGTGAATGAAAAGAAAATTCAGGCAGAAATTATCAAACCTGTTTTCTTGGATCAGAAGAACGGAAAATATAAAGTTATTAGTTTCTATGCGAAAAAAGCGCGTGGTCTGATGGCGAGATACTTGATTGAAAATAAATTAAGCCAAGTAGAACAATTAAAAGCATTTGATAGTGAAGGGTATTACTTTGATGCTGAAAGTTCATCGAATAAAGAATTGGTCTTTAAGCGAGATGAACAACACGCAGCTTAGTTTTGCCCTAGGCAGGGTGAGATGTTAACCAAAGAACATTTATTAAAAAATGCTATATCGTCTGATCAAGTTCGAATCAAAGGGTATTTGACAGAACCTCGGAGTTACGGGGTATATGCGCTGCCTTTAGATCGTGATGGAACTAGACGTTTTCGATTTGGTAATCACCCTGTACGCCAACAGGAACTGAAACACGAGTTTGGTTCCTGCATTTTGTATCAGCTCTTTCTAGAACGTAAAGATGCTGAATCCTTGGCGAAGTGGCTGAATAAAGAAATCCAATGAGGATGAGCAATGCAGCAGTATTTATCCACATTAGAAAAATCATGGTTTGAGCTGCATCAGCATTATTGTTTTTCTGAACCGCAGAAAGTTTTTAATAAGTTGATTGCTGCTTATAGTGAAAAGCAGCGGGCTTATCATACACTGCAACATTTGTATGAATGTTTGGTCCTGCTTAAATCGATTCAAGCTGATTTAATTGATGCACATGCAGTTGAGTTAGCACTTTGGTTTCATGATGCGGTTTATGATCCGCAAGTAAAAGATAATGAGTTAAAAAGTGCTGAATTATTTGAGCAGTATTTGATTCAAGATCTATCAATTGATATCGTTCAAAAGATAAAGCGATGGATTCTTGCCACACATAAGCACGCATTGACTGATGAGTTGGATTTACAATTTTTACTGGATATTGACTTAGCGATTCTAGCGGCTTCGCCAGAGCGTTTTGCGGAATATGAACAGCAGATTCAGCAGGAATATGCTTGGGTAGATCCAGATATTTATTTGATTAAAAGAAAACAAATTCTAGCACATTTTTATCAGACAGAACCGCTGTATCAAACGGAATATTTTCAACAGAATTTCGAGCAAAAGGCGAAAGAGAACTTAAAATTTAAGCTTTTTTAGAGAATTAAGAATTTCAATAATTCTCTAATAATCTTTCTTTAGTAAAATTTAGATATTAGGACAATAATTTTCATAAAGCGTTGTTAAAACAACCTGTAACTTAGGGTCACTAATTGAATAAAAGATTTGCTTTCCATCCCGACGTGTAGAAACTACATTACTTTTTCTTAACATCATAAGCTGCTGTGACAGGGTAGGTTGTAAGATATGGGTAGCTTCTTCAATTTGAGACACATTTAATTCTTGTTTGGCTAAATGACATAAAATAATTAAGCGATCTGTGTTTGCCAAAGACTTAAGTACATTGACAATAGAGCTTGCAGACTCTCTCATCACGTTGATCTCTATATCCTTTTGCATACTTTTCTCACTACATTCAAGCCGAACTTAGTATAAGGTGAGAAAAACATAAAAATGTATTAAAACTTGAAAAATACAATGGTTTTTTGTGAATATCTATATCAGTGAAACTTATATTTTTCATTCATAACTATTAGGCTTTAAAATTTGGTAGTTTAGATATTTTTAGCAATGTTAGAAACATTAGTAATTGTTAAAATTTTCTAAACAATAAAATTATGTAATTAATTTAATTAATAAATATAAAAATTTTAAAAATTTTCTTTGTGCTTGTAGGAAAAGCGTATATAATGAAAAACAAGACAGAAAGATCTGTCTTCATAAGAAGGATCGGGATGTGCAATTTGTACGACCGCCAGAGGGTAATATTTTTATTATTCTTTTTACAACTCAGACGCAAGCGTGAGCCACAATAATAACTATAAATCACGCTTTATTTTTTATATTTTCAATTTCATATTATTTTTTTCACTCAGTTTTCTGAGAATTTTATGATGCCATTTGCTTTTCAAAATTAATTAAATGTTCTACGCGAGTCCAATACTCACTCATTTCAACAGAGTTTTTATTTACATGCGCTTGGATGGTCATTCCATCTAAAATACTTACGATTAATGTAGCCAAGTGTGTCGGGCTTCGAATATCTAAATTAGTCAGTAAGTTTTGGATCAAGGCTGTTAGCCATATTTTATATTGTATCGCAGGTTCAAGGGTTGAAGGGTAAATTTTAATCACTTCTTCAAGTGCTTTTTGGAACATACAGCCGTTAAAGTCTTCGCTTTGGAACCAAGCATTGTACCATTTGAATATCGATTCAATTTGCTCTAAATAATTTGATTGATCACATTGAGCTAATGTTTCATTCAATGAGGTTTGAAGGTTAATATTACGTTGAAGTAAACATTCCTCAATAAGCTTTTCCTTCGATGGGAAATATTTATAGAATGTCATTTTTGCAACGCCTGACTCACTAATAATTCGATCAACCCCAATCGAATTGTAGCTATGCGAGTTAAAAAGTTTTAATGCTGTGTTAATAATATCTTCTTTTTTTGACATACAAACCTCGAATTCGCTCTCTACTAATATGAGCTGAGCATTATTTGCATTCCATCATGCAATTTTGGCACGAATTTTACATGGTATTAAAGAAATATCATAGAAAAAAATAACATTATTTATTTAATTGATTCTTAAATTTACAGTTTATTAGTTATTTTTTAGTCAAATATATGAATTAATTAAACTAATCTAAATAAAACAGAGTAATTGTAATGTGATTTATAACTCTATAATATGAATTTAAACTAATTCACATTTATTTAAAATTATGATAATTGAATAATAAAAGTCAGTTATTAAATTTTTAAGATAAATAACTGACTTTTATATATTTTATTAAAAATTAGCTTCTTGCTAAAGTTTCAATTAAACGCACAAAATTTTGATAAAGCGTTGATTGTTGAGTAGGTGTATATACAGGGCGTTTAATTGTGCCTTTATTGGTTTGGATCATTAAATCGACATTTTTTGCATTTCTAAGTTCATTAAGAAATAAACTCGGGATAACAAAAGTATTTGATGAGTGTTTAGGAATGAGACGATTGATGTATTTCTGCTGGGTTTTTCCAACAGGTTCATAACTGAATAATTTATTATCAACGCTGAATGTCATACCTGTAATGTCATAATATTCATAAGTACTACTCAATGCCACATCAATTTGTAGGCGATCTTTTTGCTGCTTATCCCATTCCACGACAACATTTGGACAAAGTTCATTTGCCTTGCAACTTAATGAACCTGCTGTTGCGAGTTGACTTATATTTGTAGCATCTGATGTTGGATTTGTTAGGTTACTACAACCACTTATTGCGATACACAGGCTAAGACAAACAAGTACTTTTTTCATATTTAACTTCTCGAGTTTATTTCTATTCAGGTGTTAATGATGTAACTCTGGACCAAGAAATTCAAATGGTTTTGCAATTTTAAATTGATCAGTCGCATCGCCAGCAAAAGTATTTTGTTGGTCTTTACCAAGATCTAATTTACGCGTGACACCATCTTTAAAGTTAATTTTCTTTAAGTCCACCCAGAAAACATTAGGAGATACAGCAGATTCAAAAAAGTAGAGTAGTTGTTTGTGATCTGCAACTGTCCGCCAACGTGTTGAAGAAATATTGGGCTCTTCCTCTGTATTTAAGCCAAAAGGAACCGATGCATTACGTATAACACTAAAGACAGAGGCAATCGCTTCTTTTGAATTATCATTTTTAGGGATAGCGTTGATATAAAATGATGCTCGGGCAAATCTATCGGATGCTCTATTCGTTCCTGGTAGCATTACAGTGCCACCAATTTGCTTCCAGTAGGTATTTAAAGCCAATTGTTGATCGAAGGTAGGGGAGTTGGTCATCACCTGATATTTCTTATTATGATGGATGACTTGTTTTCCATTAATGTATTCAATGATTGCACTATCACCAGTTTTGTCTGAAATTGATAAATGAAGTGTTGCTAGCCTTTGTTCATCAGGAACACTGTCTGTAATTAGTATAAATGGTTCTTTTTCTAAGGCTGTCACTGCTTCCGACACAGTTGCATAGTTATCAAGCACATATTGTGCCCAAGCAGAAATACTTAATTGTGGCTTATTTGATTGTTTTGCATTTGGATATTCTGATTCAACTAGCCATAACACATTTGCCATTAGACCAGCTTCATTCATGCCATCCGTGCTTGATATATCATAGCCTGAAGCGATGACACTGCCATATTTCGATTTCCATTTAAGTGATTTAGGACCTGCATTACTATCGCGATTTACACCACTCGGCATGATTCATAGGTTAGTTCCGACATCTACTTTCCAATCCATTGATCGTGCTGTAATGATGTGATTGTCATTGCCTAGATAAACTGCTCGAGTACAAGCTTGGGCTGTTTGAAGTACGAATGAAGATGCGATCAATGAACAAAATAGTGTTTTTTTAAACATATTGATTCTCCGTTATAGTAAAGAATAATTTAGATATAATTTATGTTTTAAGTTGTTATTAGTGAGTTTATGAAAAATATTATATTTTTCAATACTTAAAATGTAATCATTATAACAAATTTTTAATTTTTTATGTCAAATTATAAAAGTAGAAATAGTCGAAACTACTTCTACTTTAATTAGAGGATGTATCAGGCTTAATGAGGTGGTAGCAACATAATAACTGCTTGATTCAGTAACAATACGATATCTTCTAAAATATCCGTATGATTAAATTCTTCATCAAATGCTAAGCTTGCACCATCTGCAATTTGTTTCAGTTGTGCTTGGAAAGATTGAGAAATACAGATATTTTCCCCATTTGCCCAAAAGTCTAATAATTGATTTTGTTGTCTATAGAGCAATCTTGATGCAGGTTCCAGAATAACTTGATAGCCGCCATTGATAACTTCAAGTAAATCATCTACCACAATTTCTTCTGGCTCAGGAATACTATTGGGATATTTAGACTCACTCATGTATGCCATGATCGCCGCATCAAATTCTGGTGCTTGGGTAAGATAATCAAGTAATTGAGTCTTGAGATAAGAAAACTCGGAATTATTTATCTCTCCAATAGCATTTGTTTTTATACGAGTAATATCCGCGAGAGGATTTGTTAAGACTGAGTTTTTTGCGAATTGTTCACTGAGTCGATCTGTCATTTCAGCTAAATTTGGCATACGGAAGCCAAATGAGAAAGTTAAACAATCATCCTCGGCAACGCCATAATGAGCAAGACCAGGTGGTACATACAATAGATCGCCAGGTGCAAGTACCTCATCAAAATCTACATTGATTTGAGAAAGGAGTTTTAATGGTTGATCTGCAACAAACTCTGTTGATTCATCACACATTTGACCGAGTTGCCAACGGCGATGACCATGCCCTTGTACAAGGAATACATCATAGAAATCGAAGTGCTTACCAACAGAGCCACCTTTAGGTGCATAAGAGACCATGATGTCATCGCGGCGCCATTGAGGGATAAATGGAAATTTTTTCCAGAGCTCAGCAATATCAAAAGAATAATGGTCCACCGCTTGAACTAGGATCGTCCAAAGATTCGGTAACTTTTGGAAATCACCTTTAGTGAGTGGTGATGATTTTACATGCCATTCATTTGGATTTTTATTTTTTTGACGAATCAAGCGAGCACTGACATCTTCTTCTAGCGCAAGTTCTTTGACATCCTCAGGTTCTAATAAACCCATAATTTCAGGCATTGCATTGCGAACTAACAGTGGTTTTTTTTGCCAATATTCATTCAGGAATTGTTCTGCGGTAATACCGCCGAGTACCGCTAAGGATTCAGACATGTCAAATAGACCAGCAACTTAAAAATTATGGTGTATTCTCTATTGAGTTGAATATCGGTGCAAGTCTTGTGATGATTGTAAGTAAATCTATAAGAAATTCGGTTTAAAAGCTCCAGAAAGTATTTAATCTTGATCAATTAGAAATGGACTCGTTCACAGCCTTTCAAAAAAACAGTATGCTTAAGATGCAGAAAGGAGCATACATGTATCAAGTACTGGCAAGAAAATACCGTCCTCGTAATTTCAATGAGTTAGTTGGGCAAAACCATGTTTCTCGTGCTTTAACCAGCGCATTAGAACGTGGGCGTTTGCATCATGCTTATTTGTTTACAGGAACGCGCGGTGTCGGTAAAACCACGATTGCCCGTATTTTAGCCAAATGTTTGAACTGCGAGACAGGCGTGACCTCAACGCCGTGTGAAGTTTGTGCAACTTGTAAAGCGGTCAATGAAGGTCGTTTTATTGATTTAATTGAGATCGATGCGGCATCACGGACCAAGGTTGAAGATACTCGCGAGTTACTCGACAATGTACCTTATGCGCCGACGCAGGGTCGCTTCAAAGTTTACCTGATCGATGAAGTGCATATGCTTTCAACGCATTCGTTCAATGCCTTGCTCAAGACACTGGAAGAACCACCTGAGCATGTGAAGTTCCTCTTTGCAACGACAGATCCACAAAAACTGCCGATTACTGTCATCTCGCGCTGTTTGCAATTTACCTTACGTCCTTTGGCTGTTGATGAAATTACAGAACATTTAACAACAATTTTAAATAAAGAGCATATCGAAGCCGATCAAGATGCAATTTGGCAAATTGCAGAATCTGCACAAGGATCATTACGTGATGCATTGTCTCTAACAGACCAAGCAATTGCCTATGGTCAAGGTGCAGTCCATCATCAAGATGTTAAAGATATGCTCGGTTTGATTGACCGAACCATTATTTATGATTTGATTTTGGCAATCCATCAAAATCAGCAAGCACGAGTAAGTCAGCTCCTTCTACAATTTAGACAGCAAGCTTTAGACATGTCTTTGGTTTTGGATCAATTGGTTTCTACCTTGCATGAACTGGCATTGTTACAATATTTACCTGATCTTGCACTGAAATATAGTGAAGAAATTAACCAGAAGATTCTACAATTGTCGAAACTCATTTCTGCTCAAGATTTGCAGTTGTATTATCAAATTGCCTGTAAAGGTCGAGCTGAGTTGCAACTTGCGGTGACGCAAGAGCAAGGCTTTGAAATGACGGTGTTGCGTTTACTGGCGTTTAGACCTTTGACTTTGAATGAAGTTACCGTAACTGCAACACCTATTACGCAAATTACAGCGCCTGAAGCACATCAGCCCGTACAGGATTTAAGTATAGAAAATCAGTTTGCAGTTCAGCAAGAAACGATTAGCGTTGAACCTGAACCTGAACCTGAACCTGAACCTGAACCTGAACCTGAACCTGAACCTGAACCTGAACCTGAACCTGAACCTGAACCTGAACCTGAACCTGAACCTGAACCTGAACCTGAACCTGTTGCGCAAAATTCAGATAGCAGCTTAATAGTTTTTGATGCAGAAGATGGGCAGTTGATTGGATTGGATATATCAGCGCAACAACACACGATTCAGTCGAATATCGTTGAAGTGGATGATGTATTGGTTTTTCCTGTTGAGCAAAATCCTCAAGTACAGCTAGAGCAACCTCAAGCTGAACAGGCACTTGATCTCATCGCAGAGCAAGTGCTTGAAGCTGTTGTTTCGGAACCGATTGTTGTCGCACACAAACCAGTAGCACCTGTAAGACAACAGAAAGATCACAGACAAACTGATCTGACGCCTCAAGATATTTTAAAATTGCGTGAGCAGGTTTTGGAAGGTGAGTGGAATTTGGAGAAGTGGGAATACTGGTTTAGAACCAGCCAGCTTTCACCTGCTGTTCAAGAGTTAGCCCAACATGGTGTGATGCAAGGACAGATCAACGGTACTTCTATTTTCCATATTCCTCAAGAATATGAAGGTATGTTGTCGCAATTGCAGCATGGCTTAGAAGATGCATTAAAAGAACAGTGGCCACAAACGTTGTTCAGTGTGCAATATGGTGCTGTGAATTCTAATACGCCTTTAATAATGCAGAATGAACGTAAAGAAAGAGCTTATCGTCGTGCCGTCGAGCTATTAAACCAAGAGCCGACAATTAAGAATTTGGTTGATACTTTTGATGCAGAATTGGTCAATATTCAGCTCAAACCTTAGGTGGAATAGACAGAAGAGTATTTATTTTTTTACTTTGTAATGATTTACATAGGTCAACAGTGTAATCTATGTTTAAAATTTAAATCATAACAAAATAAGGGTAAAAAATAATGCGTCGTTTACCAGTTTATTTATTACTTGATACCTTAGGCTCTATGCACGGTGAGCCTATAGAAGCCGTAAAAAATGGGGTGCAAATTTTACTTTCGACTTTACGTCAAGATCCTTATGCGCTGGAAACGGCCTATTTATCTTTAATCAGTTTCGACAGCCAAGCCAAACAGTTAGTGCCTTTAACTGAATTGGCTGTTATCCAAGCGCCAGATTTGCAGGTCACAAAAACCACAGCCTTGGGCAATGCTTTAGCGCTATTAGCCGTTAAAATTGAACAAGAAGTGGCAAAAACCACAGCAGAGGTCAAAGGTGACTGGAAACCATTGATTTTCATTATGACTGATGGTGTGCCAACAGATGATTGGCGTAAAGTTGCAACGTTTACAACAAGTCAAAACAGGGGTAATCGTGGCCTGCGCAGCGGGACATGGCGCTGATACTTCAGTTTTAAAACAAATCACAGAAGTTGTTGTTGAATTGGCAACGGCAGATTCAAATACGATTAAAGCATTCTTTAAATGGGTTTCTGCCAGTATTTCAACCGGCAGCCAGAAAGTGGATGCAGGACAAAAAGAAGTCACAGGCTTGGGCGATTTGCCACCTCCACCGCCTGAAGTCAACATCGTACTATAAAAGCAAATTAAAGATTAAATAAGAGGGTAAAACTATGGCTGTGAGTTTAAATAAAGGTCAAGGCATAAGTTTAAATAAAACTGAAAATAATTTGTCTCAAGTAACGATTGGTTTAGGTTGGGATATTCAGGAACAGAAAAAAGGCTTTCTTGGCGGATTATTTGGTGGCAATAGCGCTGAATATGATCTGGATGTGATTGCCTTTCTGGTTGGGAGTAATGGCAAGGTTAATAATCTGGGGCGAGATGCGCAGGGGAATGTCACCTTAGAAAATAGTGATGTTATCTTTTTTAATAATCAAAAACATTCTTCAGGGCATATTTGGTTAACAGGTGATAACCGTATAGGTGCGGGTGATGGCGATGATGAACAAATTATCGTGAAGCTCAATGACCTGAATCAACAATACCAAAAAGTGGTTTTTGTGGTGCAAATCTATAAAGCTGCTGAAAATAACCAACATTTTGGGCAAGTCAAAAATGCATTTATCCGTGCAGTAGATACCACGGGCAAGGAAATGGTTCGTTTCGATTTGTCGGGTACTGGGCAATATGATCAACAGCGCTCATTACTGTTTGCTGAACTTGTCCGTGAATCGGCAGGATGGAAATTTAATGCAGTCGGACAGGCTTCCCAATCTGATTCATTTGTGGAATGGTTAAAACAATACGCTTAAAAATTTGATTTTCGGCTAAAGAAAGGTTTAGAACAACATGCGCCGTTTACCCGTTTATATTTTATTAGATACCTCTGGATCAATGCGAGGTGAGCCAATTCATTCGGTGAACGTCGGCTTGCAGTCCATGTTGAGTGCATTACGGCAAGATCCTTATGCATTGGAGAGTGTGCATTTAAGTATTATTACCTTTGATCTGGAAGCGAAGGTTTATTTGCCTTTAACGCCTTTGGATCAAGTGCAACTTGCCGATATCGATGTTCCAAGTGCAGGCGCAACTTTTATGGGAGCTGCGTTAGAGTTGTTGGCTGAGCAAGTCACTCAGCAATTACAGAAAAGCACTGATGAGGTCAAAGGGGATTGGCGTCCGCTATTATTTGTGATGACTGACGGCTCACCTTCAGATGTCTATGCTTACCAGCAAGCGATTCCTGTCATAAAACAGTTAAACTTTGCCAGTATCGTTGCCTGTGCCGCTGGGCCAAAAGCCAAACAGGAACATCTCCTACAACTGACCGATAAAGTCGTGGTATTGGATACTATGGATGCGGCCTCTTTTGCAGGATTCTTTAAGTGGGTGTCTGCCAGTGTCGTGGTGGGAAGCAGTAGTGCGGGGATTTCAGGCTCTGTTTCATTGCCGCCACCGCCACCCGAAGTGCAAGTGGTGTTGTAAATAAAATAAAGAATATATTAAGGATAATCAGAAGATGCGCCGTTTACCTGTTTTTTTCGTATTGGATTGTTCTGAGTCGATGGCGGGGAAAAATATTCAACAGATGCAACAAGGCATCCAGTTGATTATGCAACAATTACGTCAAGATCCATATGCCTTGGAAACCGTGTATGTTTCTGTTATTGCCTTTGCAGGGATTGTCCGAACCTTAGTTCCGTTAGTGGAAGTGTTTGCTTATTATCCTGCGAAATTACCTTTGGGTGGCGGAACACATTTAGGCAAAGCCTTAGAACATTTGATGAATGAATTTGATCGTCATTTGATTAAAACAACGGAAGAAATTAAAGGGGATTGGAAGCCAATCGTATATTTGTTTACAGATGGTCGTCCGACCGATGAATGTAAAGATGCGATATATCGCTGGCAAAAGAAATATGCGCGACGCTGTACGCTGATTGCCTTAGGAATGGGTAAAAACGTTGATTATGCAACGCTCAAGCAATTAACAGAACACTGTATTGCTTTTGATGAGTTGAATGAACAAGACTTTAAAAAGTTTTTCCAGTGGATTAGTGCGTCCGTGGTTGCACAAAGTAAAAGTATTGGCGATGGACAGCAGCAAGATCATTTACCGCCAATCGATGAGCGTTATATGCGTCTGGTCAAGGATTTGCCAGCCAAGAAAACCTTGGTGGATGAAAACTGTGTCACTTTTGTGGGGCGTTGTGGCAAGATGAATCGACCCTATTTAATGAAATTTGAACGTGAAATTCAGTATCAAGCGCCTCAAGATTTAAATATCAACCTGAATTTATATCATTTTCAATTGACCGAATGCTGCAAAATTGATGAGGATTATTTTACTTGGTCTGATCAAACCCAACATCAGCAGCAGGTCAATACCACGCTATTACAAGGTACTCCAGAATGTCCACATTGTTTGGCTGAAACGGCTTTTGCCATGTGTGGTTGTGGCCAATTGATGTGTTATGACGGTTTTAGCGAGGACGTGACTTGCCCATGGTGTCGTCGCCAAGTCAGTTTTGGTTATGGTGGAATGGACGGCTTCGATGTGCAACGAGGACGTGGTTAACAATTGGATCTAGGAAAAGCCATGTCGCAAACTTTAACTCCTGACGTTCAGACCGCTTTTTTAAATACATTAAAGCAGCTGTTACAAGATCAAACCCAACAGAACCCTCTGTTACTTGATGATGATTCTCTTGATCAATTACTAAGTAGCAAGAAAATTTATAATGCCTATCATGATTTGGCTGAACAGATTTATGAGCAAATAGGCTTTCAATTAGAACAGTCAGCAGCGTTTCAGCATTCTTTATTACAGCGCATCTTGGAGCAGGGGCGCTTGCCGGTTTACATCTCGAAAGCTGAAAATATCAATAGCGCTGAATCAAGCCAACCGCTATTCGATCATACTCAAATGGCACTGACTCCAATCACTGAGGCTGATGCATTGGAGTCAATTGATCAACTTGATTTTCTAGATGAGCTTTATTTGTCTCATCCAGTTGATGCAGAAACTGAAGCGTCTCTTATAAATGATCGCTCCACTGTGATGTCACTTCCGATAACCTCGTTATTGTCAGTTAAGTCGACCACAAATATCGACGCAAAAAATACAGACCACAATCAGAATAATGCCTCAGGAAAACCAAATCATGAGGTGAAGATGGTGAAAAAAATGCCTCATTTTCAGATACCCAATGCACGCGTTGGGCAAGACTATCAAGCACGTATTCAAATGCAATATCCAGTCAAAGAGGACGTGCTGATTTGTTCTGAATCAATCAAGATTCCAGAAGACTTAGGCATCGTATTTGATGATGACGCACAACAATTACAGGGCATACCGCTACAAGCAGGCGAATTTAAAATGGCATTTCAGTATAAAAATAACGAAGCCACGCAATCATGGTCTTCGGGTGAGGTGACCTTTATTATTACCGCTGATCCGCGTAGTTTATGGCAGGTCAATGAACCTGATATCAATGAACCTTATCAGAAAGCACATAGTGACCATCAACTGATTCAGACTGAGTATTTTAACCTTGCTGCCTGTAGCCAGCGCGGGCGCTCACATGAACACGCAGGTACTTTCCGTGATGATGATTTTTTGATTGCACGTGTTGCAGAGACTGATTGGTCAGTGTTGATCGTTGCAGACGGTGCTGGCAGTGCCAGTTATTCTCGGCAAGGTTCTCTACTTGCGGTGCAAAGTGCAGCCAAAACGCTGACGGATTACCTTGAACATCATCATCCGCATCTGGATCGCTTATTGCAGCAATGGCAAGTTGGCAGTGATGATGAAATGACCAAGTCTGTTGCACAGCAAATCTATAAAGATTTTCATGATACTTTCTATAAAACAGCCCAAGTGGCGATTGAGACCATTGAGCAGGAAGCTGAGTTAAAGCAGGTTGCAGCCAAGGCCTATGCTACGACTTTGTTGGTGGCTATGGTTAAACAGTGTGAGCAAAAAACCTTTATTAGTACCTTCTGGATGGGCGATGGTGCGATCGCTGTATATGCCAAAGATAAAGTGCGCTTAATGGGTAAACCTGATGGTGGAGAGTTTGCTGGGCAAACCCGTTTCTTAGATCGCAGTTTTGCACAACAGTTTGGTAGTCGCGTCAATATTGGCTATTACGATGATTGTGAAGCTGTGATTTTAATGACAGATGGTATTTCCGATCCGCGTTTTGAAACGGATGCTGGGCTTGCGAACCACGAAAAATGGCAGGCATTATGGCAAGAACTTGAACCACAGTTACAGCAATCGCATCCAGATCAGGCTTTATTGGAATGGTCAAAGTTCTTTAGTGCAGGACATCATGATGATCGTACTTTGGCTATTTTATGGAATAAGCCTGTGAGTGTGGATGTGGAGGGTCTTGCCCATGACTAAGATTATCCAGTGTCAAACTTTAGATGGTCGGTCGATTGCATTTGTGGATGAAGTGATTGGCTCAGGAGCAATGAAAGATGTCTATTTTTCTCCTGATAAATCTTATGTAGTGTGTTTTTTTACGAAAGAGAAAAACAGTTTTTATCAATCACAAGCAGAATTAGAGCGCCAAAAAGATCGTTTAAAAGAAATTGTCGGCAATAAATGGCAAGGAATTTTTAATAGTGCTGGTGGTGATTATTGGAAGAATGTGTTTTGTTGGCCTGATGGTCTGGTGGAATATAATGGCTTGCTTGGAATCACAGCTCCGACCTATCAACAGGCATTTTTCTTTGAATTTGGTTCGAAGAATGATGATTTTTTGGGAATTAAAGGCAAAGAAAAAGAAGGCAAGTGGTTTGCAAGTGCCAATAACCAAAATCGCTTCCTTGACGAACGAGAAAAAGGTACATGGCTGAATTATTTAAAAATTTGTATTTTAATTGCCCGTGCTGTGCGCCGTATGCATGCAGCAGGTTTGGCGCATTCAGATTTATCCTACAAGAATATTTTGATTGATCCTGTAACTGGCCGTGCCTGTGTAATTGATGTTGATGGTTTGGTTGTGCCTGGAAAATATCCACCTGATGTGGTCGGAACGCCTGATTTCATTGCGCCTGAAGTGGTGAAAACCAATCATTTAAAAAGAGATGACCTACAGCGGAATCTTCCGAATATCATGACTGATCGCCATGCTTTGGCAGTATTGATCTATATGTATTTGCTGTATCGGCATCCATTGCGTGGTGGGTTAGTGCATGATCTCAATGATCCTCAACGAGATGAAAATCTCGCAATGGGTGAACAAGCTTTATTTATTGAACATCCAACGGATCATCGTAATCGAGTCAAAGTAAGTCAAGTTCGTCCGAGTGCTTTACCTTGGGCTGATCCAGAAAAAATTCCTTTTGATGTGACAGGTCCTTATTTAAAAGAACTGTTTTTACAAAGCTTTGTGACAGGTTTACATCAACCGCAACAGCGTCCCTCAGCAAATGACTGGGAAACGGCCTTGGTGAAAACAGTTGATTTAATTCAACCTTGTCTAAATACGAATTGCAGTCAAAAATGGTATATTTTTGATAATACGACAAAACCTATATGTCCTTTCTGTGGTACTCAATTTAAAGGGCAATTACCTGTTTTAAATTTATATTCAGCGCGTCAAGAAGGCAGTTTTAGACCTGATAACCATCGGTTAATGGTCTGGACAGGGCAGTCAATCTATCAGTGGCATGCGAATAGTTTAATTGTACCCAATGAGCGTCTGACTGCTGAGCAAACTAAACGTGTGGGTTATTTTATTTTTCATCAAGGGCAATGGTGGTTGGTCAATGAAAATTTACCTGATTTGATGGATGTAGCAACGAAGACAGTCGTGCCGATTGGTACAAAAATTGAATTAACAGATGGCAAGCAAATTTTATTATCCCGTCAGGATGGCGGGCGTTTAGTGGTGGTTCAGATGGTAGTGTGTTCTTCATGATAAAGTTAAATTTAAATGCTCCACAAATTGATGAAACAAAGGTTATTTCTCCGCATTCAATTGGAATTTGGTTTACTCAAGCACATTCTTGTCAAAGAGATTTGGTCTTAGCTGCAAAGCAGATGCGTTCAGATTTTCCGATTCATATTATTGCATCTCATCAAGATTTGCGTCCTGAAATTACATCTGCTGCGGATATCGCCTTACAAGAGCCTATTCTGTCAGAACGAGTAGAATGGGTGTTAGAGCAAGCACAGCGCTTACAGGTTAAATTGATTGTTGCTGGACGGTTTGGACGTATTTATTTAGAGCAAAAGTATCGTTTTGATGCGCTTGGTATTCGTCTAATGGCAGGCTGTGATACCGCAGAAAATGTAGGGCAGCTACATGATAAATCAGCATTTACACAAATTTGTACAGAGCATGATATTCCTGTTGTGCCTGCAACGACTGTTGAAACAGCGGATCAATTACAAACTGCTTATGATGAATGGTCAGCGCAAGGTGATGTCTGTGTAAAGCCTGTGACAGGGGTATTTGCTTCTGGATTTTGGCGTTTAGACCCAAATGCTACACCGTTCGATATGTTTCATAACAGCCAAAATTTTAAAGCTCATCCACAGACCTTTATTGAAAGTTACCGTCAGCTCACACAAACCCCAGCCTATTTGGTGATGCCATTTTTATCTGGGCATGAATGTTCTGTCGATATGTTCTGTGTTCATGGTGAAGTGCGTTATGCCGTGGCTCGTTATAAACATCGTGGTGATTATCAAACCTTAACCTTAGATGATCCTGCGATTGATCTTGGGAGACGCGTAGCACGTTTATTTCATTGTGATGGTTTAGTGAATATGCAGGCGCGTTATAACCATGTCGGTGAACTCTATATTTTAGAAGTCAATCCACGACCTTCAGGTGGAATTAGTCATACCTTCCATAGTGGTGTTAATTTAGTGGTTGCACTTATTTCAGAGTTTCTTGAGCATGAGTACCAAGCGGAAGTTATGCCTAGCAATATAACAGTTCGAAATATTAGTCAAAGTCTGCAAGTTTAACTTCCAGATTTGATCACTAAATATACTTTTTACTGATTTGAATGATAAAAATTTATGATTAAGATTGAATTGCAGCGCGGCACATTAACCTTACAACCTAGCAAAGATAATGTATGGCAATGGCAAGATTTATTAGGTTTTGCCGAACGTATTAACCCAAAACGTGCTTTTTTATTTGTATCAAAAGTATTGGGGCGGCATATTCCAGTGAGTCCTGTGATTATTCGCCAAGCTTTTACTGATTTAGCACAACAAGTTCCTGCAAATTTACCTGAACCTGTTTTGGTGATTGGGATGGCAGAAACCGCCGTTGGTTTGGGAGCAGGTGTGCATCAGGTGTTACAACGACAGTATCCTGATGCTTTGTATGTCACAACGACTCGACATCCTGTGGCAGACGCGCCATTACTCGTTCGTTTTTTAGAAGAACACAGTCATGCGCAAGATCAACTGTTATATAGCTCTGCTGATCCAGAAATTCATGCTCAGATCTTAGCGAGTAAAAGTATTGTTCTGGTTGATGATGAAGCTTCGACAGGGAAAACCTTTATTAATCTGATCTCAGCTTTGCAGAATGCAGGTTTAAATGAGATTTCGCATGTGGTGACTGCAACTTTAGCGGATTGGTCATCAGGGATTCATATTTCAGGTCTAGAGTGTCAATCTGTGGCGTTGATGACAGGCACATGGCAATGGCAAGATGCTGAAAATCCTAAAAAAATTGAGATGCCAAAAGTCGATACGATTGCATTTGGTGAATTTGAAGCTTTAGCGCAACCGACATGGGGACGCTTACCCGTAAAGGATACAACTGCACATATTCGACTCTCTGCTCAAGCACAAGAAAGAATCTTGGTTTTAGGCAGTGGTGAATATGTTTGGTCTTCTTTTTTATTGGCGGAACATTTACAGCAACAAGGTGCAGATGTGAAATTCAGTGCGATTACACGTTCTCCTATCGCAGAGGGACATGCGATTCAGTCGGGATTGGCATTTTCAGATAACTATGGTCTAGGTATTCAAAATTTTGTCTATAATATCAATCCAGTAGCGTATGATCGTATCCTTATTACGGTTGAAACGACGAAAGATTCAGTGGCGACCGAATTATTAGCTGCGTTACCAAATGCCGAAGTAATTAGTGCTGTAGATTACCCTCACCATATTTCTTAATTGTATGTTTTTATGACTGATTTTTTATTAAGTTCAACTCCCGTTTTAGCTCCAATTATGTTAGTTGATTTGGATGATACTTTATTTCAAACACATCGACGAATTACGCCTCAACCTGACTTCAAAATGGCAACGACCGATAAACAAGGGCAAGCTTTGGCGTATATGAACCCTGTACAACAACATTTTGTGCAATGGTTATTACAAAGTACGCATGTGATTCCAGTGACTGCACGTAGTGCGGAAGCACTGTCTCGTGTCCATTTGCCATTTCAGTATGGCGCGGTATGTTCTCATGGTGGAACTGTTTTAAATGCTGATCTGTCAATTAACCAAGATTGGCATTCACAGATGCAACAGGTTTTACTGCCTTATAAAGCGCGGTTGCAGGCTTTGATGCAAGTGATACAACAAGCAGTTGACTTCGGCTCAATTCGGACATGGATCGTTGAAGAACAAGGTTTGGGTTTATATCTTGTTGCCAAGCAAAATACTGAAAATGACAATCCATATGCGCCGAATTTTTTACCTGAATTATTGAATAGTTTGAGTGACGAATTATTAGATGGGTTTTATTTTCATTTGAATGGTAATAATTTGGCGTTTATCCCAAAACCTGTCAGTAAAGCTAATGCAGCCCGTTTTTTATTGCAACAGTTTGCGTCTCAACAACGCCCAATTTTAGGTTTTGGTGATAGTTTGTCTGATGTTGAATTTTTAAATTTATGCGATTGGTGGGGCATGCCAAATCATAGCCAATTGAATCGTTGGGTCAAACATAACTTGGCGCAACAATATGTACAAGAAGGGTATTATGGCGATTATCAATAAGCAACAAGCCGATGCACTGATTTCAAAACAAGGGTTTAGTGGCAGTTATTTACCTGAACAAGTGATCTTTTTATTGCGCCGCACTCATATTCAGGCGACGGATACCGTAGAGAAAGAGCATTTAATTCAGTCTGGGCAAAAGCACTATTCTCAGATGATTAGTCAGGAACATGCACCTTCTGAACGTCATTTAGTATTGTATGAAAATGCTTTGCAACAAGGGCAGCAACGTTTGGCGGAGAATGTACAACAGTTGGCTCAAACATTGGTAACAGAATTTGTTGAGCCAATTGTATTAGTCAGTTTTGTTCGTGCAGGTGTGCCTTTAGGTGTGTTGCTTTATCATGCTTTACAAGATTTGGGTCGTCCTTGTATCCATTATGGGGTAAGTATTCTTCGTGATCGAGGAATTGATTTTGCAGCATTAGAAACCATTATTGCCAAGCATGGACATCAATCCATTGTGTTTGTAGATGGTTGGACAGGCAAAGGTGCAATTCGACAAGAATTACAGCGTAGTTTGGGAGGTGACCCTCGTTTTGCCAATCGACCACTGCCTTTGGTTGTATTGTCTGATATTGGGGGCTGTGCATGGTTGGCTGCAAGTGGTGATGATTGGTTGATTCCGTCAGGAGTGTTGGGTTCAACAATTTCAGGTTTAATTTCGCGAACGATTTGTGAAGGTGAACCACTGAAAGCCGAAGAGATTAATGCGCAAAATATTGACCAATGGCATAGTTGTATTGAATATACTCAGCTAGAAAAATTTGATCAATCACAACAATTTATTGAAAAAATTAACCAAATCCGCCGTCAATGTGCAGTTCAACCGAATGCAGTTTGGACAGAGACACAACGGCAACAACAGCACCAACAAAGCCAGCAAGTGATTCAAGACTTGGCACAGCAATATCAGATCACCAACTTAAATCGAATTAAGCCGAGTATTGCAGAAGCAACACGTGCAATTTTGCGCCGTGTGCCTGATTTGGTGTTATTACGAGATGCCGATGATGCGGATACTGCTTTATTACGCCATCTTACGGATATTACCCAGACACCAACCAAAGTCGTTGGTGATCAAATTGCACCCTATCGTGCCATTACATTAATTCAAAAATTAGGGAAAAACTAATATGTTATCTGCATTGTCATTGGGGGCAACGTTATATATGCCAGCCACGCGACCAGATTTGTGGCAAGTGGTCAACGGTGAAAAATATCCTGAATTACGTTCAGTTGTATTATGTTTAGAAGATGCCGTGGTCGAGCATGATGTTGAATTTGCGAAAGAGAATTTAAAAAAATTATTACAACATTTACAACAGAATCAAAGAAACTCACAGCATCCACAGTTATTTATTCGTCCTCGTCATTTAGAAATGGCAGAAGAGTTGATGCAGTGGGCAGAGATTCCGTTATTAGATGGTATGGTTTTACCTAAATTTGGCTTATCTAATTTGAATCAATGGCATTCTATTTTATCATCTGATTTAAAACTGATGCCGACCTTAGAAACGCCTGATACATTTGATATGGGAGCGATGAAGGAATTAAGGCAAGCTTTACAACAACAGTTTCATCCCGTATTGGTCTTGCGGATAGGCGGTAATGATTTATTAAATTGTTTGGCATTACGTCGCCCAAATGATATGACTCTATATCAAACGCCAATCGGGGCTTTAATATCGAATTTAGCTGGGCAGTTTTTGCCGTATGGCTTTTCTTTAAGTGCGCCAGTCTGTGAACACTTTAGCCAAGTTAAATTATTACAAGATGAATTGTACTTAGATATTCAGCATGGTTTATCTGGTAAAACCATTATTCATCCAGCACAAATTCCAATTGTGCATCAAGCATTTCAAGTCAATGAAATTGAATTGAAACAAGCACAAGATATTTTAAATCAAGATGCACAGGCCGTTTTTGCATGTCATGGTTCTATGCTTGAACCTGCGACACATAAACATTGGGCAGAGCGAATTTTAGAGCGAGCTAAAGTTTTTGGTTTAAAAATCTAATTGTCGCTATGATGTAAAAATAATTAAATTTCATTTAAAACAAATCCAAATAATATAAACGAGGGTATCGCAATGCAACAACTCATTCCTGGAGCGAATTTAGCTTTAACACAGCCCCAGTTTCAAATAAAAATAAAGACAGCGATGCCCGAACAAATAAGTTTGGATATGAGTGCATATATTCTTAATGCCCAAGCTAAGGTGCGCGGCGATGCGGACATGATTTTTTATGGACAAAAGCAAACGCCAAATCGTAGTGTGGAATTACTAGAATCCACGCATAAGACGCCTTACTTAGCGCAATTTAATGTCAATACCCAATTGTTGGAAGCTGAAATCAGCAAAGTTTCATTTTGTGCTGCAATTGATGGAAACCTGACGATCAATGCAGTTCAGGATATTCAGATTGAGTTGTGGGAAAATGGTCAGTTGTCTGCCACTGCAATGATTAAAAGTGCAGAAAAAACGGAGAAAGCCTTAATCTTGGCAGAAGTTTATCGCTATAAAGAATTGTGGAAATTCCGTTTTGTGAATCAAGGTTTTAATGGTGGATTAAAACCATTGTCAGAATACTTTGGTGTAGAGATTAGTGATACACCGCCTACTGTTCAAACTGCTCCAGTACCGCCAAAACCTGAGAAGTTAAGTTTAAGTAAGATTAGTTTAGATAAACAAAACAATAAAATTAATCTAACAAAAAAAGATCAGGCTTTTGGTGAAATTAAAATTAATCTGAATTGGAATCAAAAAACAGCGACAAAACAAAATAGCTTTTTTGACAAAATGCTCAATCATGGCAAAAGTGTTGATCTAGATTTGGGTTGTCTCTTTGAGATGCAAGATGGAACGAGGTCAGTGATACAGGCTTTAGGAGACTGTTTTGGAAACTTCCATACCTTTCCATTCATTGAATTGTCTGGTGATGATCGTACAGGAGCATTGCAAGGTGGCGAATGGTTGCGAATCAATGGGAAAAACTGGGATCAGATTCATCGGGTTGTGATTTTCGCATTTATTTATCAAGGTGTTCCAAATTGGGCTGAAACAGATGCTGTTGTGACCATTTATGTACCTGAACAACCACCGATTGAGATTCGTTTGATTGAAGGGCAACCATTCGGCATGTGTGGAATTGTTGAATTAGTGAATCAAAAAGGTAATATTGAAGTGCGACGCCATGTTCAATATGTTAAAGGACATAAAGAACTTGATCGGGCATTTAGTTTTGGATTGCGCTGGGTTGCTGGCAGTAAATAAAAGTAAGATCTAACTTGAAGATTAGATGAAAATATTTTTATAGAAATTAATTTTATATCTATTTTTCTCTGTACACGACAAAAATAGATAACTCATTGAAATAATGTCACAATAATTGTTTTCTAACGACGAATACTATGACACATCTCAATGAGTTATATCTTATCTTAAACAAATCTCTAAAATGGAACAAGTCACATTTAAAGTGCTTTGCGCTCATCATGCTTGTGATCATTTTAAAGCAAACATGTAATCTTTCTTCTGCATCTAAAGCCTTGCCCATCAAGTGCTTACCACAATCATTTTATCGACGTATGCAGCGCTTCTTTGCAGGTCAGTATTTTGATTATCGTCAAATTTCTCAGTTGATTTTCAATATGTTTTCATTCGACCAAGTGCAACTGACTTTAGATAGAACCAATTGGAAATGGGGAAAACGAAATATTAATATCCTGATGCTCGCAATCGTTTATCGTGGAATAGCGATACCTATCCTTTGGACATTGCTTAATAAACGTGGAAATTCAGATACGAAAGAGCGTATTGCTTTGATTCAACGCTTTATAGCCATTTTTGGTAAAGACCGTATTGTGAATGTGTTCGCAGACAGAGAGTTTATCGGTGAGCAGTGGTTTACATGGTTAATTGAACAAGACATCAACTTCTGCATTCGTGTTAAAAAAACTTCATTGTCACCAATCATTTAGGAAAGAATCATAAAATTAGTGATTTATTTCGCCATCTTAAAGTTGGTCAAATTGAATGTCGTAAACGACGGATTTTGGTTGGTCGGGTGAAACTATATATAAGTGCACTACAGTTAGAAAATGGAGAGCTTTTACTCGTCGTTTCTCCTCAGTTTAATGCCAATGCTATTCAGGATTATGCATTACGCTGGGAAATTGAAACCTTATTCAGTTGTCTCAAAGGACGCGGGTTTAATCTTGAAAATACGCGCTTGACAGACCCTAGACGAGTGAAAAAATTGATTGCGGTGTTAGCTATAAGCTTCTGTTGGTGTTACTTAACGGGTGAATGGCAACATAATCAAAAAAAAGCGATAATAATAAAGAAGCATGGACGACTCTCAATGAGTTTATTTCGCTATGGTTTAGACTATGTTCAAATGGCGATTCAGCGTTTAATTGGTTTTGGGAAAAAAGAAGAGTTTAAGGAAATTTTGGCAATTTTAAGAAAGCAGAATCCTGATAGGATAAGGGTTCTGTGAAATTTGTCGTGTACAAAGTCTATTTTTAAGTATTGAAGACATTAATTATAAATTTTATCGAGGAGAACATACAAAATGGCAATTAGTTTAAATAAAGGGGGAAATCTTTCCCTTAGTAAAACAGATCCTAACTTAGTTCGTATTTTAATTGGCTTGGGTTGGGACGAGCGTGCAACGGATGGAGCAGCATTCGATTTGGATGCAAGTGCATTCTTATTAACTGCAACGGGTAAGGTTCGTGGTGATCATGACTTTATTTTTTATAATCAACTTAAATCACAAGATCATTCGGTTGAACACACAGGTGATAACCGTTCTGGTCAAGGGGATGGTGATGATGAAACATTATTGGTTGATTTATCGAAAGTGTCACCTGAGATTGAAAAAGTTGCCATTACCGTAACGATTCATGATGCACAAGCACGTGGACAAAACTTTGGTCAAATTGCGAATGCTTTTATTCGTGTCGTAAATCAAGACACCAATGTTGAAGTGGTTCGTTTTGATTTAGCAGAAGATTATTCAACTGAAACAGCAATGGTTTTTGGCGAAGTTTATCGCCATAACGGTGAGTGGAAGTTCAAGGCTGTGGGTCAAGGCTATGCTGGCGGACTTGCAGCAATGTGCCAACAATATGGTATTCAAGTCGGTTAAGTTTAATTTTTAAATTATGACGATAAGATTTTATCAAAAAGGGGCACAATGAAACATTTTCGTTTCTCAATTATTTTCACGGTAATCTGCTTAGCGTTATCCGCTTGGTGGGGTTTCAGCCATGGACCAGAGGCAGGTATTCAAACCATGCTTCGCGTTTTATTAATTACTGCCATTTTAGCAGTGATGGAGGTTTCTCTATCTTTTGATAATGCAGTGGTGAATGCTTCGATCTTACGTCATTGGGATGAGTTCTGGAAAAAGATATTTTTAACGGTCGGTATTCTGATTGCTGTATTTGGGATGCGTTTAATTTTCCCAATTGTGATTGTTGCAATCACCGCAGATATGGGAATGGTTGATGTTGTTAAAATGGCACTCAATGACCCAGTCCATTATTCAGAAAAACTGCTTGCGCACCATGCTGAAATTGCAGCTTTTGGTGGCATGTTCTTATTGCTTGTTTTCTTGAATTTCTTGTTTGACGATGGAAAGGATACGCACTGGTTTCACTGGTTGGAATCACGACTAGCGAATCTTGCCAATGTTCCAGCAATGTCTGTATTTGTTGCCATGATTGCATTGCTGATTATGGTGAGTTTCGTGAATATGGAAACGAAACTGGTGGTGACTTTAGCTGGTATTTGGGGGATTGTGGTGTATGTCGGTGTTCAGGCATTAGGACATTTACTTGAAAGTAGTCAGACAGAAGAAAGTGATGAAAGTCAGGATGAATCAAAAGCATCAGGCGCATCTAGTACGATTGTAAAAGCAGGTATTGGTGGATTCCTTTACTTAGAAGTACTGGATGCATCATTTAGTTTTGATGGTGTTATTGGTGCATTCGCAATTACTACAGATGTTGTGGTGATTATGCTTGGTTTGGCAATCGGAGCAATGTTTGTCCGTTCGATGACGATTTATTTGGTTGAGAAAGGCACATTAGAAGCATTTGTATTTTTAGAGCATGGCGCAATGTATGCGATTGGTATTCTTGCTGCAATTATGCTTTATACAGGTACAGGTGGTCATGTTCCTGAAGTTGTGACAGGATTGATTGGTGTCGCTTTCATTATCTGGGCAATTTTTTCATCGATTGCTTATGAGAAGCGACAAGCAAAATCGTCATAAAATATATAGATATAGTAGAGAAAATCTGTTATATCAAATGAGAATCAATATTTATTTGAACAGTAGAATAAGGAGTACACTTCAATGGCAATTAGTCTAACCAAAGGCGGAAATGTTAGCTTAACAAAAGAAGCCCCTGGAATTACCAAAACGACAGTAGGTTTGGGTTGGAATCCTCGTGTAACTGATGGCCAAGCATTTGACTTAGATGCGATTGCATTTCTTGTCACTGAAAGCGGTAAAGTACGTGCTGATAATGATTTTATTTTCTTTAATAACTTAAAATCATCTGATGGTTCAGTCGTACACAATGGTGACAACCGTACTGGCGAAGGCGCAGGCGATGATGAGACACTGAGCGTTGATTTAAGTAAAGTCCCAGCGGATGTTGCTAAAGTGATTTTTGCAGTGACTATTTATGATGGTCAAGGGCGTAACCAAAACTTTGGTCAAGTTGCAAATGCTTATATCCGTGTTTGTAATGACGCAGGCGGTAGTGAAATCGCACGTTATGACTTATCTGAAGATAGCAGCACAGAAACAGCAATGATTTTTGGTGAACTGTATAAAAATGGTAGCGAATGGAAATTCCGTGCCATTGGTCAAGGTTTTGCAGGTGGTTTAGGACCTTTAGCAGCATCTTTTGGTGTAGCTGTATAATTGATCCCATATCAGAGGATGATACTTCGGTATTGTCTTCTGATCATTACTATAAAATATAAATGAAAAAATAGGCAATTGTGTCATATGCTGAGTTTAATTCGTGGGCAAAAAATTAAATTAGATGATCTTTTACAAGGACAAAGTTCTTTTTATATTCACATTGAATATCAAGCCAATTTCGCTTTAGATATCGCTAGTTTTGGATTAGATCCAGCATATAAATTAAGCGATGAACGTTATATGACGTTCTATAATCAGCCTAAAACACCATGCCAAGCAGTGCAACTAACGGATAATCAAGCTCAGTCTAGTCGTTTTTCGATTGATTTAACAAAATTACCGCCGACGATTCAGCATTTAGTGATGACCATTGCTATTGATGGTCAGGCAGTGATGTCACAGATACAACAGATCTTAGTTCAAGTTCTGAATTTACAGCAGCAAGTCATTGCTGAGTTTAGGCTTGATGGTCATATGTTTGATCAGGAACGTGCTGCAATGCTGATCGAAATTTATCGCAAAGATAATGTTTGGCGATTAGCTGCTAATGGGCAAGGTTTTAGTGCGGGTTTGGCTGCATTGATTCAACATTTTGGTGGTGAAGTGGCAGAAGAAGCTGTTCATCAAGTCACCGTACCACCATTAACCAGTATTGATTTAAAGAAAAAATTGTCTTTAGAAAAAGCAGAAAAAACAGGCAATGCTTCGATTATTGACTTGACCAAAAAATCATTGGTTCAGTTAGAAAAGAAAAATTTACTTGGAATAACGGCTCGTGTTGCCCTCGTTTTAGATGCATCTGGTTCGATGGATGGACAATATCGCCGTGGTGATGTTCAGAAAGTGGTGAATCGTTTAATGCCTTTAGCGATCCATTTTGATAATGATGGAAGCTTTGAGTGTTGGGCATTTGCAGCTAAAACAACACAGCTAGATGAAGTTACTCTGAGCAATGTAAATGACTTTATTAATACGACCCAACGAGGCTGGAAAAATTGGCAAGTTGGCGCTCGTTTCAATCAAGAGATTCCAGCCATTGAGGCAGTCATTAATTATTATCAAAAATTCACAGATAAGATTCCCACTTTTGTACTCTTTGTTTCGGATGGTGGTGTAGGCAGCCGAAGAGAAATGCAAAAAATCTTAACCCAAGCTGCAAAATTGCCAATTTTTTGGCAGTTTGTTGGCATTGGTGGGCGAGATTATGGGGCATTAGAAAAATTAGATGATCTAAAAGGGCGAGTGGTTGATAACTGTAATTTTTTTAGTTTAGATCGAATAGACAGCGTTTCTGATGATCGTTTATATGAATTGCTGTTAGAAGAATTTCCTGATTGGTTGAAAGCTGCAAAACAACATCAAATTATTGAGAATTAAGGGTTAGATAATATGGCTCAATTTAGTTTAGTCGGTTCACCAGAACCATTCTTACATGTTGCGATGCGCCGTGGCGATAAGATTTATTGCGAAAGTAATGCAATGGTGATGATGGAAGACCCATTGGAACTCAAAGGGCGTTTGCAAGGTGGTTTAATGCAGTCCTTATTGCGCCGTTTTGCTAACGATGAATCATTATTTCAACAACATATAGAAGCAGTGCGCGGAGATGGGGATTGTTTACTTTCCGCAGCATTAGATGGTGATATGCAAATTCTTGATGTTGGCGCAACGCAATATATATTAAGTGATGGTGCCTTCGTAGCAGCACATAATTCGGTGGAGATCAAAGCACGTCTAAATAGTAGTCTTGGTGGTGCTTTCTTTGGAAATACGGGTGGTTTTCTCGTTATGGAAACCAGTGGACAAGGTCAGGTGGTTGTTGCAGGTTGCGGTACATTATTTGAAATTGAGGTTGAGCCAAATAAAGAGATTGTAATTGATAATGGTCATGTCATATGTTGGGATTCACGCCTAAATTACAGTTTATCTGTTTCTACCTCACAGAGTAGTGGACTCTTAGGTAATTTGATGAATAGTGTCATGAGTGGTGAGGGCATGGTGTTACGTTTTTCAGGTAAGGGCAAAGTTGTCATTTGTTCACGTAATCGCCAAAACCTTCTTGCATGGTTACAGAGTAAATTGAGTCCACGTTCAAATCAGTAATTTTTACAACGAAAAATCATTTAAAACATTTATTTAACAAAGAGGGCTTAATGATGGCGATTAATTTAGAAAAAGGGCAAAAAATCAATTTGCAAAAAGCAGATGGTAGCAGCTTACAACAAATTTTTCTTGGTGTTGGTTGGGATGTTGCCAAGAGTAAAGGCTTTTTAGGTTTTGGTGGTGGTAGTGCAGATATTGACCTTGATGCCTCAGTGATTTTGTTTGATGAGAATAAACAAGTTGTCGATGTTGTCTATTTTGGGCAATTACGCAGTAAGGATGGCAGTATTACCCATTCTGGCGATAACCTCACAGGTGCGGGTGATGGTGATGATGAAATCATTCGTGTGAATCTGACGCAAGTGCCAAGTCAAGTGAAATCATTGGTTTTTACGGTGAGTAGTTTCCGTGGTCAAACTTTTGAAAAAGTGGAAAATGCATTCTGCCGTTTGGTTGATCAAGCAAGCAATCAACAAATTGCGAGTTACAAATTGTCTTCACAAGGCGGTCATACAGGTCTAATTATTGCGAAAATCTATCGCCATAATGACGCGTGGAAAATGCATGCGATTGGTGAGAATGTACATGGTCGTACTTTCCAAGATATCGTGCCATATGTATTGCCACATATCTAAAAAGTAATGTTAAAACCTGCCGACATGGTTATAGCAATCATGTCGGCAGGTTTATTTAAGAAATAGATAAAAGATATTCTTGTAAAATATTTCGCATGTTTTTAGGAATTGCTGTACTTTTTCGATTTTCACGATCTACAAACACATGCACGAAATGTCCTTGTGCTGCCGCTTCAAATTGATCTTGTTTAAAAATTGCCAGTTCATATCTAAGCGAGGAGTTGCCGATTTTTCCAATCGCAACACCAACCTCAACGACTTCTGGAAAGGAAAGCTCTTGCAAAAAACTACAGGCAGAGTCAACCACTAAGCCAATAATTTCACTGTTGTGAATGTCAAATCCTGTTTTTTGAATCAGTAAAGAATTGGCAGCGGTATCAAAATAACTATAGTAGGTCACATTGTTCACATGACCATAAATATCATTATCAGCCCAACGAGTTTGGATCGGGAAGAAAAACTTAAATTGCTCTCGTGTTTTTAAAATAGGTTTGGTCATGCATAAATCGCCTGATAGATCTGTAATGCGTCTTGCTCGGTCATTTCCCTTGGATTGTTTTGCAACAGTCTGGTTTGTAGCATTGCATCTTTTGCTAACTGAGGTAACTTCGCCTCAGGAATGTCTAAATCTTTTAATTTCAATGTTAATCCACTTTGGTCCAAATGATTCTCCATATGATCAATAAATAGATCACATAAACCATCGGTACAACCTGTACTACGTGGATCTAACAATTGCATGAGTTCTGCATACTGTTGCTTAGCTTTAGGTGCATTAAACTTTAGCACTTCAACTAAAACTAAGGCATTGGTATGTCCGTGTGAAAGATGGAAATGTCCGCCCAATGGATAAGCGAGGGCATGGACTGCTGCGACTGGGGCATTAGCAAATGCTTGACCAGCAAGCATTGAACCGACCAACATATTCTGGCGAGCTTCTAGATCAGCACCATTTTTCAATACCTTAGCTAAATTATGATTTAATAATTTCAGTGCATTTCTGGCTAACATATCTGCATAGAAGTTCTTTTTAACATTTGAAGTGTAGGCTTCAATTGCATGTACCATCGCGTCAATACCTGTTGCCGCTGTGATATGAGCAGGTAACCCTTGCGTAAATGTTGCATCTAAAATTGCGACATCTGCATATAGAATTGGAGAAACCACGCCCATTTTTGTGGTTGCGCCAGTGGTTACGATCGAGATCGGGGTGACTTCCGAACCTGTTCCAGCTGTTGTTGGAATAAGAATGAGTGGTAAACGCGGTGCTTTAGCTTGGTTTACCCCATAGATTTCACTCAGTTTTTGCTGTTGTTTAGGGTGTGCGAGCAAGGCAATGATTTTAGCCACGTCCATGGAACTACCACCACCAAAACCGATGATCACATCAATTTGCTCTTGTGTCGCAAAATCAACAGCTTCTAATACAATATGCTCTGGTGGATCTGCTTGGATATCGGAATAAATAATATACTCAAGACCAATCTGAGTCAGGATTTCTAAAATGGGCTGATGCAATTGATGCTGTATCATCCCTGCATCGGTCACAATGAATGCTTTTTGATAATTTTGTTGAGTAAGCACATTTTTAAGTTCTTGTATCGAACCTAGCCCCGAGATAATGTTGGGAACAGTTTGAAATTGAAACGGGTTCATACATACATCCTTATTTTCATCGTAAATACATCATTTTTATATCAAGTGAGTATAAGTTTCACTGTCCAAATAAATTAGCATAAGATGCTGTTAAAAAGTGTAGCTTTGAAGCGATTCTGCCATTTTGAAACTGTTATGGTGATGTCTGTGGGTCTTGGGATCAAACCAGATTGAAATATTTTCTCGCTTGATTAAAGCTTGGTTATACGAGGACCAATTTGTGTACGGTAGATTTTAGGTGCAGGTTTCTTCATCTAGAAATTATATTGCTGAAGAAGCCTTCAAGAACAGCTTTGTGCAACAAAGCCATATTCATCGTTACTATTTCCTTTCAAATCAAAGCAATTTTTGACAAAATACCTGATGTCACAATGGTCAATTCACGTATGATCACATTTAAGCAGTTTGCAGGAATTTTGTATGCAATATTTATATTTTTTTAAAAAACAAAATCTTGGAATGTTTTTTTAATGGAAAGACCGTATAGGGTTCTATGCGTTTGTTTAGGGAATATTTGTCGTTCTCCTACAGCAGAAGCAATTCTCAGACATTATTGTGAGACACATGGTTTAAATGTGGTGGTCGATTCTGCGGGAACTTGTAATTATCATCCAAACAAAGCGCCTGATTTACGTAGTCAAAAACATGCCATACAACGTGGTTATGATTTATCAACATTGAGAGCAAGACAAATTGTTTTAGCAGACTTTGTTGAGTTTGATCTTATTCTTGCGATGGATCATGAAAATTTTGATGATATTCAGGCATTAATATCAAAAGCGGTAAAACAATTCGGTGCTGATCGAATTCGAGCCAAGATCGCATTGATGAGTGAGCATGACCCTCATTTTATGCAACAAGCTGTTCCTGACCCTTACTACGGTGGATCGGATGGATTTGATCGAGTAGTTGATCAATGTGAATCTAGCAGCCAAGCATGGGTTAACGTTTTTAAAAAGCAAATGAAAGTAGGGTAATAGGATTTAATTTAATATGCAGGTACAAGCACAAGTTCAGCTTAAAAACTTAAATACATTAAATTTGAATGCTATTGCTTCGCATTATGTTCAAATCAATCATCCTGATGATGTGATCGAGGCATTGAACTTTGCTGAGCAACACAATTTAAATGCTTTGATTTTATCTGGTGGAAGTAATGTGTTATTACCCCAACAGATTCAGGCTTTGGTGTTGCATTTAAATATACAAGGGATAAATGTTCTCGCTGAAGATGAAAATACCATCACAGTTAAAGTAGGTGCTGGGCAAGTATGGCATGACTTTGTGTTGTACAGCACTCAACAACAATGGTTTGGTTTGCAAAACCTCGCACTCATTCCTGGTTTAGTGGGTGCATCACCTGTGCAGAATATTGGTGCCTATGGTGTTGAAGTTGGCGAGTTTATCGATTCTGTTCAAGTCTATGATCGTCAACTAAAAGTGTTTGATTCTATTTCAGGTTCAGACTGTCACTTTGCTTATCGCCATAGTATTTTCAAAGATTATCCAAACCGCTACATCATCGTGAGTGTTACTTTCAAATTACTAAAAAAGGTCGATTTGAAGTTGAACTATGGTGATCTTAAACAAGCAGTTGGAGATGAACTGACCGCTGAAAATTTACAAAATCAGGTGATTCATATTCGTCAAAGTAAATTGCCTGATCCAAAAGAATTTCCAAATGTTGGAAGCTTTTTTAAGAATCCAATTTTGACTGAAGCTGAATTTGGCAAAATTGCTCAGCATTTTCCAAATATTCCCCATTATCCTCAAGCACATAGCAATGTTAAAGTTGCGGCGGGTTGGTTGATTGATCAAACAGGTTGGAAAGGTAAACAACTTGGTTCGGTTGGAATGTTTGATAAGCAGGCATTGGTGTTAGTGAATTATGCAGATGCGACATTAGCTGATGTTAAAAATACCTATCAAACAGTACAAAGTGATGTAAAACAGAAATTTAATATTCAATTAGAACCTGAACCAGTGTTGTATAGTGAGCAAGGCTTAATCCAAGCGCATCATGTATAAGGAATTTTATGGATAAAGTACATTGGATGATTGGCTTAGTACGAATCATAACTATATTTTTCGTGCTATTAGGCTGCTTTGTACTTTTTTTATATTCGCCATTTTATTCGCAATTGGTTGTAAAGGGGCTAAACCGATTTGTGCCTGTTGATGTGAATGAAGTTGCCGCACAAAGTCAGAAACCAGCTGCGTTAAGCGAGCATGAAACTTTGGAGCCGGGGTCTAATTTGTGGATTGCGCGCCAAGCTTATCTCAAGTTAATGGAAAAAACATTTCAGTCTGAAAAACCTGAAGATTTGAGATTAATTCAAGCACGTTATAAATTATTACAACAATTGATCATCGAAGAGCAAGAACGCGAAAATGTAGAAGAAAATCAGCAAACGAATATTCCATTAATGGCGGAAAAGTCAGAACAGGAACAAGAGAGTTCTGCTGTAGCAGCAAGTACGCCAATCGACTTTTTACAGTGGAATACGCCTGATAATCAGGCTTTAATGGGGAAATATATTGCTTTTTTAGAAACATATCCTGTTGAATTACCTGTTTATCCAGATGAAAAAGAGGATACAAATAAAGATTTAGTTGAGCTGAAGAAGAACAAGGATGGAATGAACGAGTCGCAAGGATTGTCTCAGCCATATGCAATTGTTGTTTTAGGTGGTGGCTTGACACTTGGTGCAAATGGTAAAGATATTGTTGTAAATAACTATACACGTCTTCGATTGGAAAAAACTTTGCAAGTCGAAAAGCAATATCCTCTTCCTATTGTTTTAAGTGGTGTTGAAGCACCTTATATGCAAGCTTGGCTGAAAGAACGCGGTATAGAAGCGAAGCTTCTAGAAAATAGAAGTATGAATACCTGTGAAAACTCCCGATTTAGTTCATTATTACTGCAAAAGAAAGGTGGTGCACCGACAGTCATTCTCATCACAGATGAATATCATATGCCACGAACAAGACGTTTATTTGCACTCAATGGAATTGAAACTGTTCCTGTGATCGCACCGATGCCAACCACATTGACAGACTGGCGACCAAGTGAACAAAACTATGATCACAGTCGTCGTGCTAACTATGAATTGCTAGCAACGATTCGTGATACGCTTTTTGGCTCAAGTGATTGTCGAGAGATACCATAATATGTCCAATATTCCATTTTTAAATCCGACAATACTTAAACAATTGGATTTACCTATCCCCAATAGAGAAACAACGCCTCAGCTTTTAGAGCCGCTTGATTTATCAAAAATAATAGAACCTTCAAAAGCACTACAAGCCTATAGAAAGCTTTATGGTTTAGATTTACTTGAATGCGAACACTGGCAAGGCTATGTTGAAATGCCATTATTTCGTTTACATGTACAAGTATTTCAGCCTCAACGCGAAAAGATTTTAGGTACTGTATGTTTATTACATGGATACTTAGAACATAGTGGTATTTATCAACCCATCATAAAAGAAATTTTAGATCAAGGATTCAGTGTTATTACATACGATCTGCCCGGTCACGGATTAAGTAATGGCTCATCAGCAAGTATTCAGAATTTTGATCATTACCAGCAAGTATTGCATGCAGTTTATGATGTTGTTCGTAGTGCTATACAATTACCAAAACCATGGTTAGGAATAGGGCAAAGTACTGGTGGTGCGATTTGGATGCATCATTTACTTGAATTTGCTGAGCGTAGAGAAGATCCGATCGTTAATCGAGTATTGCTCTTATCGCCATTGATTCGACCCGCAAAAACAGCTTGGTGGCATAACTCTGTTGGCTTAGGGATTATTCGTCGTATAAAGAGCCAAGTACCACGACATTTCCGTCGTAATAATCATAATCCTGAATTTTTAAGATTTATTCGCCTAACTGATCCATTACAGCCTCGAATGATGGGGATGGATTGGATTTTAGCAATGTCTAAATGGATGTTAGAAATGGAACATCGACCTGCATGTCGTATTCCTGTATGGCTTGCTCAAGGTGCACTCGATCAAACAGTAGATTGGCGTTATAACATTGAATATATTCGCCGAAAATTTAGATTACAGACCTTGTTGATGTTGGAAGAGGGTTCACATCAATTGATTAATGAGCGTGCAGATATTCGAGCTGCTTTGACTGGATTGATTCCAGCATTTTTACATGCAAAACCAAATCACCACTATTACTAGTGGTGATTTTTTATAGCTTAAGCATTACTAGAATTAGAATGTATTAGCATCTGCTAATTTCCACATTCTATAGTAGAAATTTTCCTCATCGTTCAGATCATTTTGCAGTAATTCATTTTCTTTGAGAAAAAAATGAATTTGTGCATAATTTTTGATTTCACGATCATTCATACGCTGGGCAAGATGATGGGCTTTAATATCAGATGGATGCTTTAAGCCTGCAGCTGCAATCATTTCTGATAATGCATGTAATGTATTTTTATGAAAATTAAATACACGTTCTGCTTTAGTCGGGACATCTATCGCTTTTTGACGATCTTGATCTTGCGTTGCAACTCCAACAGGACATTGGTTCGTATGACAACTTTGCGCTTGAATACATCCAACAGCAAACATAAAGCCTCGTGCTGAATTAACCCAATCTGCGCCCAAAGCAAAGGTGCTCGCAATATCAAAAGCACTAATCATTTTTCCACTGGCACCAATTTTGATTTGTTGTCGTAAGCCTGCACCTATTAAAGTATTATGTACAAAGCGTAAGCCCTCTCTTAAGGGAGTGCCGATATAATCACTAAATTCAATTGGTGCTGCACCTGTACCCCCTTCAGAGCCATCAACGACGATAAAGTCAGGGATGATTTTGGTTTCAAGCATCGCTTTGACAATACTCATAAATTGCCAAGGTTGACCAATACACAGTTTAAAACCCACGGGCTTTCCACCAGATAGCTCTCTAAGTTTTTGAATAAAGAACATCATTTCGATAGGTGTGTTAAAACTTGGATGTTTTGCAGGAGAAATACAATCTTGGTCTCTAGAAACACCTCGTATTTCTGCAATTTCCTGCGTAATTTTGTGTTTTGGTAATATTCCACCATGTCCGGGTTTCGCGCCTTGAGAGAGTTTGAGCTCAATCATCTTAATTTTTGGATTTTGTGCTTGTTGTCTAAATTTCTCAGGATCAAATAATCCATCAACAGTACGACATCCAAAATAGCCACTTGCAATTTGCCATACGATGTCACCACCATTTTCCAGATGATAAGGGCTCAAGCTACCTTCACCCGTATCATGATAGAAATTTCCTAGATGAGCGCCTTTGTTGAGTGCACGAATTGCATTCGCACTTAAACTTCCAAAACTCATGGCAGAAATATTCATTATGGATGCACTGTAGGGTTGACTACATTGGCTATTGCCAATCTTTACGCGAAAAGTGCTTGGGTCGGCAGGCGGGCATGGAGAAATTGAATGAACGATAAAGCGATAGTTTGGTTCATAAACATCAATAATTGAACCAAATGGTTTGTCTGCATTTTCATTTTTTGCACGTTGATAAACAAGACTACGTTGCATTCTTGAAAAGGGTAATGCATCTTGATCTGACTCTATAAAGTATTGTCTGATCTCAGGTCGAACATCTTCAAAGATAAAACGGAAATGCCCTAAAATCGGATAGTTTCTGAGTATTGCATGCTTTTTTTGCAATAAATCATGTAGACCCAAGAGGCTTAGTAAGCTGGTGACAAGCCATAGCGTATTTAATAACGTATCTGAAATAAAATAATAAATGGTATGTGGTGTATAAATCGTTCTAAACCAAGTAATGGTTAAAGCAGTAAAAATACAAAGAAACCAAACTGAGTGTCTTGAAAAGAAAGTATTAAGTAATTTATGTCTTATTGCTTGAGCAGGGCTAGCCATAGGCAACAATTTCCTATAATTCAGCAGTAGTCAAACCATGCCCTGAACCTATGCAATCTACAAGTAACGAATTGTTAGATTTGATAATTATTTTTAATTGCCTTGTAACACATCGGGATTTATTTACTCGATTTTTAAGAATGTCAGATTTTGATATGGCGTGCTTGTTTTTTAAATTTTATTCTAGTGAAAATTCACCTAATTTTGGTGAGATTGAAATCTCATTAAATTACACTATTCATAATTAAATTATGTATTGCATAAATTTAATCTTTCTTGTAGCATGGTTTTATGGATTAAAACCAATACTGAGAATAGGTTTTCTAAAAGATGTATTGGTTGCAGTAAGGACAGGAAAGGTTTCAATCAGGATGTTTTTGAGACACTTATAAAAACACTTGTTACCTTTTCTAGTAAGTTAAGCAGATGCTATTGATTGTTATACATAAGCATGTGTTTAGTATTCAAACGGATGAATTTATCTAAATAAGGGAAACTAGATGGACATTTTAGATAACCCATTAGAACTATGTGGTTTTGCTTTTATTGAGTTTGTTTCGACGGAAAATGGCTTAGATCAAATTTTTGAAACAATCGGTTTTTCTAAAGTCGCAAAACATAAATCTAAAAAAGTTTATTTATGGCGCCAAGGTAATATCAATATCATTTTGAATTATCAGCCTGAATCTTATGCTTCATTCTTCTTCAAAGAACACGGCCCATCTGCATGTGCAATGGGGTTTAGAACCCGCGATGCAGCTAAAGCCTTTAAAAATGCTGTTGAGCTTGGTGCTGAGCCGATGTACACACAAGCTGGACCGATGGAACTCAATATTCCTGCGATTAAAGGAATTGGCGGAATGCCAATTTTCCTTGTTGACCGTGATATTTATTCTAATGACTTTGTCTTCTTTGATGACGTAGATAAAAATCCCAAAGGCGCTGGTTTAAACGAAATTGATCATTTAACTCATAATGTCTATAAAGGGCGTATGGATTATTGGGCAAATTTCTACGAGAAGATTTTTAATTTCCAAGAAATTCGTTATTTTGATATTAAAGGTGAATATACTGGTCTGACTTCAAAAGCTTTGACTGCACCAGATGGCATGATCCGTATCCCATTAAATGAAGATTCAGATAAAGGTAATGGTCAAATTGCTGAATTTTTAGCAGATTTTAATGGTGAAGGCATTCAGCATATTGCTTTTATTACTGATGATTTGCTTTCAACATGGGATAAGTTAAAAGGGTTAGGTTTGGAGTTTATGACACCACCACCAGAGACCTATTACGAAATGTTGAAGGATCGTTTACCAGCACATGGTGAACCCACTGAAGAATTACAAAAGCGTGGTATTTTGCTAGATGGTAATACCAAAGATGGTCAGAAAAAGTTGCTGTTGCAGATTTTTTCCCAAAATATGCTTGGACCAGTGTTCTTTGAGTTTATTCAACGTAAAGACGATGATGGTTTTGGTGAAGGGAACTTCAAAGCACTATTTGAATCAATTGAACGTGATCAAATCCGCCGCGGTGTATTAGAAGCAAAATAAAAACTTTAAAAAGAGAAAGCCAAGAAATTTATTTCTTGGCTTTTTTATTTGCAAATATTTATCGTGTTTGAATAAATTGATTGATTGCAGCGACTTCGCGTTTAAAAAATTCGAGTTTTTCACTGTCTTGATGTACAGGTAAAAACATTTCGCTATCTAAAGCAACAATACAAAATTCCATCGAGCGGTGAGCATTGAAGATTGGAATACCGACAGCATTGATTCCAACGAGTAAATCTCCTTGGGCAATCGCCATACCAGATTCTAATGTTTTCTCTTTTAAGGCGATGAACTCATTCCAATCGTTCGGCTTGATCGGATAATGATTACGAGTCGCTTTATCCCATTCAGCCTGCATAAGGGGCTTAATAACTGCTTCAGGTAAATATGAGGCAAACACACGACCTGCAGCAGAGTTGACCAAAGGCATAATTGAACCTACTTTGGTCACAATTGAAATCGGGTGGTTTGATTCGATTGACTGAACAACCAAAGGACCTTGAGGTGACCATTTGCTAATCTGGATGCCACAACCGATCTTATTCTGTAATTCATAAATTAGATGCTGAACCAGTTGTAAAACATCAGTATGTTGAATGCAGCTCAGACCTAAACGCCAAGCTTGATCTCCTAAAGTATATTGCCCATCATCTAATTGTTTGGCGTAATTCATACGAATTAGGCTAACCAAATAACGATGTACTTTGGCAGGATGCATATCTAGCTTATGAGACAGTTCTTTCAAAATAATTGGTTTATTGTGTTCTAAAAGTGCATTGAGTACGGTTAAACCTACCTCAAGAGATTGAACCCCACCAGATAACTTTTCTTCAATCATTCAATAGCCCTTAATCTAGATTCTCTTTAGTGGTGTTCTATGGATCATTTTTACAACATCAACTCAGCACATAATGCCTGAGTAATGGATAAAATAAAAATCATCTTTTTAAATGACTTAAATAGGTGAATTGTATAAGCATATTCTGATGATTTGTATTCTTACACTCCACCTTATCATATTAAAAATAAACTTAAGGATGCGACTTCGATGAAATTTAGGCAATAAAAATCGGTATTAAAGCTATATTTCTTCAATACCGATAGAAACTTATGCTGCAAGTGTATTTCGAATTTCAATACCAGTTGCTGCTTGTATTTCATCAAAGCTCACTTGCTCTGCTAATTCAACAAGTTCCACACCGTGTTCTGTGATATCCAGTACACCTAAATCACTGATAATACGATTCACAACCTGACTACCTGTTAGAGGCAAAGTACAGTTCTTTAGGATTTTGGGTTGACCATCTTTGGTGGAGTGCTCCATCAAGACGACAACTTTTTGTACTCCAGCAACCAAATCCATTGCACCACCCATGCCTTTAACTTTCTTTCCTGGAATCATCCAGTTGGCAAGATCACCTTGTTCTGATACTTCCATTGCACCTAAGATGGCCAAGTTAACACGTCCACCACGGATCATCGCAAATGATTCAGAACTTGAAAAGAATGCGCCACCATTTTTTACAGTTACGGTTTGTTTACCAGCATTGATTAGATCTGCATCGACAAGATCTTCAGTCGGAAACTCATCAATACCCAATAATCCATTTTCAGACTGTAACCAAACATCTATACCAGTAGGAATATAGTTTGCTACTAAGGTTGGTAAACCAATACCCAAATTTACATAAAAGCCATCTTGTAATTCTTGGGCTGCACGTTGTGCCATTTGTTGTTTAGTCCATGCCATGACTCACTCCTTATACAGCAACTTTTAATGTACGTTGTTCAATACGTTTCTCTGGATTAGCATTCAAAACGACTGCATTCACATAGATACCTGCTAAGTGAATATCGTCTGGATCGATTTCGCCTAGCTCAACAATTTGCTCGACCTCAACGATGGTATAGCGACCCGCCATTGCACATTCAGGGTTAAAATTACGCGCAGTTTTTCTGAAAACTAAATTTCCTGCTTTATCTGCTTTATAAGCTTTGATTAAAGCAACATCAGCGGTTAATGATGATTCGAGTAAATAAGGCTTACCTTGAAACTCTCGAACCTCTTTACCTTCAGCGATGCTTGTTCCGACACCAGTCGCGGTATAAAATGCAGGAATACCTGCACCTCCAGCACGAAGTTTTTCGGCGAGTGTCCCTTGAGGAGTGAGTTCAACTTCTAATTCGCCGTTTAAAAATTGACGTTCGAATTCTTTATTTTCACCGACATAAGATGAAATCATTTTTTTAATCTGTTTGGTTTGTAGCAATAAACCAAGCCCATAGTTATCTACGCCAGCGTTATTACTAATACAAGTAAGTTGTTTAACACCACTTTGTTTTAAAGCTTGGATCAACGCTTCTGGGATACCACATAATCCAAAACCACCAACAGCAATGGTTTGACCATCTTTGACGATACCTTGAAGTGCTGTTTCGGCATTTACAGAGACTTTGTTGACCATGTCTATGCTCCTAATTCTTCTTCATGCAAGAAATGTGTGTGTTGAGGTGCTCGTTTGGTACGGCTCCATTCATCTAACATTTCAAGTTTCATCTCTTCAGTGATACGAGCAATTTTGGCATCAGCATGACTGTCGTTATAAGTAAGTTCTAGGCGATGTCCATTAGGATCAAAGAAATAAATAGAATGGAAAATACCGTGATTGGTTACACCTAAAACTTTTACACCGTGTTGCTCTAAATGTGCTTTTGCATCTAATAGTGCTTCCTGATTCTCAACTTCGAAGGCAATATGTTGTACCCATTGAGGTGTATTTTCATCACGTCCCATTTCTGGCTGTGTGGGGAGCTCAAAAAAAGCAAGTACATTTCCTTGTCCTGCATCCAAGAACAAATGCATATAGGGGTCAAAAGCTTTAGTTGAGGGAACATGGTCTTCAGCAAACGCTAGGATAAAATCCATATTCAGCATTTTTTTATACCATTCCACTGTTTCTTTGGCATCTTTACAGCGATAGGCAACGTGGTGAATTTTTTTAATTGCAAAACTCATATCAAATTCCTTTTCATTATTCCCAATCTGGTTGTTGTTCTGGTGAGGCATGTAGAAATGCTGGGAGAGTTAGACAGTGCAGATAAATACTTTCAATTTTTGGGAAAGCACTTAAATCAATTTTGAAACGTTTTGCGTTATAGACTTGGGGGATTAAACAACAGTCTGCAAATGTTGGTTCAGTTCCAAAACAGAATTGTCCATTTGAGTGCTGAAGTTGATGCTCTAGACTTTTAAAGCCTTCGATTACCCAATGTGTGTACCAATCATTTTTTTGCTGATCAGTGATAGCAAGTTCATGATTGAGATATTTCAATACCCTTAAATTATTTAAAGGATGAATATCACAAGCAATTGCTTGGGAAAAAGCACGAACTTTGGCACGCTCAACCAGATTTTTAGGTAATAGAGCTTTGGTTGGATATTGTTCTTCCAAATACTCTAAAATATTCATCGATTGTAAGAAAACGTGATCTTCATCAATGAGTGTAGGCACCAATTGACTAGGATTTAAATTTTTATAGCGATCCATTTGTTGTTCATTTTTAACTAAATGAATGCTTTCAGTTTCGTAGCTAAGTTCTTTTAGGTTAAGTGCAATACGGACACGATAGGCAGCAGAGCTACGAAAATAACTATACAGTTTCATACTGATCAACCTCTTTTTTATCGAAGTTAAATGTATGCGCTGCAAGAATGGTATTTTCGACTTGACCGAATCCGATACGAATACCATCTTTTTCACAATAACCTTTCATGATGACGCGATCTCCATCTTCTAAGAAACCGCGTTTTTCCCCATTAGATAGGGTAATAGGTTTGGTCGTATTCCAAGTTAATTCTAACAAACTTCCATAAGAGTCAATTTTTGAACCAGAAATCGTACCCGAGCCCATAAGATCACCAACTTGGACATTACAACCTGCAATGGTGTGATGAGTGAGTTGTTGTGCCATCGACCAATACATATATTTAAAGTTTGTTTGGCAAATGACATCCGTTGATTGTGATTGAGGGCTTTGTATCTCAACGCTAAGATGAATGTCGTAGCTATTAGTAATATTTTCTTGTAAATAATCTAGTGGTTTTGGATCTTGCTCTGGACCTTTTACTTTAAATGGTTCAAGAGCTTCCATGGTAACAACCCACGGAGAAATGGCGCTTGCAAAAGTTTTTGCATTAAATGGTCCTAAAGGAACATATTCCCATTGTTGAATATCGCGTGCGGACCAATCGTTCAATAGCACCATACCAAAAATATGATCCCATGCATTATCGATAGAAATAGGCTGTCCTAGTTCAGTCGATTTACCAACAACGAACGCAGTTTCTAACTCAAAGTCTAGTTTACGGGTAGCAGAGAAAATAGGACGGTCAACATTTGGTAGTTTGATCTGACCTGATGGGCGAACGATATTTGTGCCACTGACCACGACTGAACTTGCACGCCCATTGTAGCCAACTGGAAGCTCACTCCAGTTCGGAAGTAAAGCATTTTTAGGATCTCTAAACATCGTACCAACGTTAGTGGCATGTTCTTTTGATGAGTAGAAATCGGTATAGCCAGAAATATGAATTGGTAAATGTAGAGTAATACTATCTCTTTTCAATAAAGCTTGAGAAATCAAATCATGATTATTGCGAAGTATTGGATTATCAATTGAAAGTAAACTTTGCAGCATTTTGCGCACGTTCTTCCAATTATGTTTACCTGACTCAATAAATTTATTGAGTGTAGGTTGATTGAAAAAATTTATATTTCCATCAATATTTAATAAGCCTTCTGACTCTAATAAGGCTAAGTCAAGTACCCATTCACCAATTGCAACACCAACGCGCTTATGACCATTAGGCACTTCACTGAAAATACCATAAGGTAAATTATGTATTGTGAAATCTGAATGGGGATCTATTTCAAGAAAAGATGTTAAAAGTTGCGTCATAATTTGCTTTCCTTGTCTCAAATTTTGTCAAAAACTATTTGGGTTGTTTATCTTTCTGAGCCTAATAATATGAAATTTAATAAAATATTTTTATTTCATATCGCTTATTTACTTCGATTAAGCAAGAAAGGTGGTGTCTTATTTATTCTATAATACGCAATTAAATTAATTACGCAATACATAATTTAATTACATAATTCATAATTATTGTTATTTATTGAAATTTCTGCTTATATGCGCAGTTACGAGAAAAGTAACTTAATTATTTTTCAATCAATACTAGGCATTTCTGATTAATTTATGATATACGTAATTTTGAATAATAAAATTACGTGACAAGGATGAGAATAATCATATGTCAAACCAACAGCAAGGAAACCTGAAACACGGTTTAAGCAATCGGCATATCCAACTTATTGCACTAGGTGGTGCAATTGGTACTGGATTGTTTCTCGGTATTTCTCAATCAATCAAGCTTGCAGGACCATCAGTCATCCTGGGGTATGCAATCGCTGGGTTTATCGCTTTTCTAATGATGCGACAGTTAGGTGAAATGGTTGTACAAGAGCCTGTGAGTGGTTCTTTCAGTCACTTTGCTTATAAGTACTGGGGTCCATTCGCTGGCTTTATGTCAGGTTGGAACTATTGGGTACTAAATATTTTAGTTTGTATGGCGGAGCTGAGTGCAATTGGTCTATATATCCAATACTGGTGGCCTGAAATTCCGACATGGGCTTCAGCATTAGCCTTTTTCCTATTAATCAACGGTATCAATTTATTGCATGTAAAATTGTTTGGTGAAATGGAGTTTTGGTTCTCAATCATCAAAATTTTGGCGATTTTAGCAATGATTGCTTTTGGTTCTTATTTACTTGCTACAGGCACTGCTGGCCCGCAAGCTAGTATTAGTAACCTTTGGGCACTAGGTGGTTTCTTTCCGTATGGCATAAAAGGTTTAGTTATGGCTATGGCTGTAATTATCTTCGCATTCGGTGGAATTGAATTATTTGGTATTACGGCTGCGGAAGCGCGTGATCCAGATAAAACCTTACCTAAAGCGGTAAACCAAATTATTTACCGTATTTTAATTTTCTATATTGCGACACTTTTTATCTTATTTGCTTTGTTTCCTTGGAATCAAATGGCAAATGGTGGTAGTCCATTTGTGATGGTGTTTGCATCATTAGACAGCCAAGGTGTTGCGACCATGTTGAACTTTGTAATTTTAACGGCGGCGGTTTCAGTTTATAACGGAACAAGCTATTGTAGCAGCCGTATGTTATTGGGCTTGGCGCAGCAGGGTAATGCACCTCAGTTCCTGAAGAAAATTAACAAAAATGGTATTCCTACAAATGCTGTACTGATTTCTGCATTTGTAACAGTATTGTGTGTTTTACTAAATTATGCTTTCCCAGAAAAAGCTTTTGGCTTATTGATGATGCTCGTTGTTGCAGCGATTGTGATTAACTGGGTTGTTATTTCTTGGACACATCTAAAGTTTCGTAAGACGATGCAAGCACAGGGAGTAATAAGTAAATTCCCTAGTATCGCGTATCCATTCAGCAATTATCTATGTATCGTTTTTATGCTTAGCATTTTGGTGGTGATGTCTTTAACGCCGGATATGCGTATTGCCGTTATGATGATTCCAGCATGGATTCTTTGCTTAATGTTTGCGTATTTTCTTAAACAGCGAAAGTTAAGAAATGCTCAACCAAGTGTGGCTTTTCATACGGATATATAACGGCTGAAGTATATCTAAATTAATAAAGGGGCTGAATATTTCAGCCCCTTTATTATTGTTGAATGAAAAATAAAAGTTACTGAGGTGGATATTCATCATAAATAAAAGGACGAATTAAAGATCTAAATCCGCTAAAATTTATGTTTATCGAAAGGCAATACATCTTGTTGTGAATGATAGATGTTGATCCATGTAAAAGGCGCGTGAATTGTTTCAATCTCTAAGTATCCAAACCCGATTGGGCGGTTTCTATTTGTTTTACTATTCCATAGTGGGTACATTCATGCCTTATTGGAACTTGTATCTACAAGATCAAGGTTTCAATTATCAAGAAATTGGTATTTTGTCTTCAATTGCGATTATTACTCGTTTTTTTGCACCTTTGATTTGGGGATGGGTTGCTGATAAGTCAGGCAAACGAATGTTGCTAGTGCGTATTGCAACATGGATGGAAGCCTGTATCTGGTTTGCCATCTTCATCATTCCGAATAGTTTTCAATCTGTTGCACTACTCATGCTGATCTTTAGTTTCTTTCAAAATGCAATTTTGGCGCAATTTGAAGGTGTTACTTTATTCTGGTTAGGGGATAAACGCGCAGAGCTTTATGGAAAAGTTAGAAAATGGGGATCTCTTGGCTTCATATTGGGTGTATTCATTATTGGTGCTTTATTAGAAATTATTCAAATTTCCATGCTACCCATTTTACTTCTAGCGGTTTCTTTTTTAGCTTTTTTGTGGTCATTTACCATTAAAGAACCTGAACATGCGCCAAGCTCGCAAAAAAAACTAGAATCTATAATACCCATTTTAAAACGACCTACTGTGGCCGCATTTTTTGCAATTGAATTTGTTTTATTATTTTCACAAGCGCCATTTTATAGTTTTTATAGTAATTTTTTAAAAGAGATTGGGTTTAGCACAACACAAATTGGAACGCTGTGGGCAACAGGCGTAATTGCAGAAATTATAATGTTTTCCGTAGCGCAAAAAGTTTTCTTTACTCGTTTCTCTTGGCGGACACTAGTTGCAGTATGTTTGATTTTGACCAGTTTACGCTGGTTTCTGGTTAGTATATTGAACACAAATTTTTGGGGTCAGTTATTTGCTCAATGTTTACATGCCTTTAGTTTTGGATTATTTCACTTAATTGCAATGAAAGTGATTTTTCAAAATTTTTCAGCTGAGCAACAAGGGCGGGGACAAGCACTTTACAGCACAATGTGGGGGTTAGGGGTCGCATCTGGAAGTCTATTAGCTGGGCATTATTGGCAAGTATTTTCAGGCGCAACAATTTTCTTATATGCAAGTGGTATCGTACTGGTTGGTTTGTTTTTAGTATTTTGGCTGCCGAATCAATTGGACACGGCAGCTAAAACTTAGATTAGAGTTGAATATTCTGATATTGAGACATCCATGGTTGTGTCTGTTCTAATTGTGCTGCAAGTTGCAATAAACGATCTTCACGTCCAAAAGGTGCAATAAACTGGCTGCCTAAAGGTAAGCCATTTTTGTTCCAATATAATGGGACTGACATGGCGGGTAGACCTGTAACATTTGCTAACTGCGTAAAAGGTACCCAACTTAAATTATCCTGTAACATTTTTTCAACTAATTTCCCTTGTGCGAGATAGTGCGCTTTTCCTAATTTTAATAGTCCTTTCAAGATTGGTTTTTGCCAATTAGGTGTGGCAACTTCCCCATTTTTTGGTGCGATTGATGCTGTTGTTGGGGTTAAATAAAGGTCATATTTTTCAAAGAAAATGTTCATTTGAGTGCTATAAAGCCCCCAATTATTAAGTGTATGAATATATTCTGTTGCGGTTGTTTTGGCCCCAAAAGCAGCGAGGGCAATAGAATCTAATTCGAAATCATGATCAGTTGCACCTGCCATTTGTTTAATTTGTGTCTGCATATATGCGAATTGACTAAACCAAGTCGTTACAAAGTCTTTTCCTAATGCCAAACCATCTATTTTTGGACGATCTTCTACAACAATATGCCCTAAAGACTCCAGTAACTTAGCAGTTTGTTGAACAGCTTGAATCGCATCTTTAGAAACCTTCGTTCCAATTGGTGATTGAGTATTAAAAGCAATTTTGAGTTTTCTTGGAGCCTGTTGAATGATATCTAAATATTTCTTTTCAGGTGCTTCTATTCTAAAAAGTGAAGTTTGTTCTGGACCTTGAACTGCATCGAGCATGGCAGCACTATCGCGAACTGTTTTGCAGAGAACATGTTGCATGGCAGCACCATGCATTGCTTCACTGTATTGTGGCCCCCAAGGTGTACGACCACGACTCGGCTTTAATCCAAATAAACCACAATAAGAAGCGGGGATGCGAATTGATCCGCCACCGTCACCTGCGCCTGCAACTGGGACGATTCCACTTGCAACTGCAGAGCCTGATCCACCAGAAGAACCACCACTATTGTGTTTTAAATTCCACGGATTGTGGCAAGTGCCCCAAGCATCGGGTTCAGTAATTCCTTTGATACCAAACTCAGGCGTGTTTGTACGACCAAAAGTAATAATCCCTGTTTGTTCCCAGCGGTTTACGATTTCAGCATTAAAATCAGGGGTATAATTAATTTTTTTTAGCGCTTGGCTACCATAAGAGGTTGGAATACCTTGATATTCTTGGAATAAGTCTTTGACTAGAAATGGAACGCCTGCAAATAACCCAGAGGATTCTTGCTGTGTGCGCTGCTTCGCTTGCTCATACATTGGAATAATAATGGCGTTTAGCTTTGGATTGACTTTATCTGTTCGTTCTAATGCAATTTTTAATAATTCTGAAGGATGAACTTGTTTGCTTTTGACCAGTTTTGCTAATCCTAAACCATCATATTGCACGTATTCAGAAAATTTCATGGCTTTTATCCTTAAAGCTAAATCTTTATAATGTAAATAAAATTACTGTAAATCTAGAACTAGCATACCTGAAAAAATGCCATAACAATCAACTAAAGCTCAAGCTAAAAATATTGTGTTTATATGGTTATGAATGCATGTTTTTCTCAAAAAATATGCTAATTTAAAGCCTTGCACCGTTTAGATTACGACTTAATTAAATCTATGAAAAATATTTATATTATTGGATTATTATGGGCTTGCTCAACATGGACTATGGCAGACACGGTCGTAAATGAAAAAGCAGTAACAGCACAACAATTGGCTAAAGCAAATGCGATTCGGGTGATAACTCGTCCTGAAATCATGGGGCTATGGGCAATGGAAATTCCTAATAATAAGAAGTGTGTCGAATACTATAATTTTCGTGGAATGAATGAAGTCGTGATTAAGAGTAACCAAGAGTGGTCTTATGGTTTATATGATTATCAACCTTCAGAAGATCATAAAGAGCGTTTACCAGCATTAGTTTTACAGATTAAGTATGACAATAATCAGATGGATTGCTCAGGTCAAGCACTAGACCAAACTGGTGAGGTTTCGCAATATTTTGTGAAGTGGGAAAATGATCACACCATTAATTTTTGCGCCAATGAAAAAGGCGAAAAATGTTTTGCGACATTACGCCGTGTCCTACCTTAGAAAGATTGAATAATAAAAAAGCCTCTTAACTTAGAGGCTTTTTTATTTATGCTTTTTCAGCTTTCGGTTCAAGCTGTTTTAGCAGATGCTTTTCTAGATAATGAATATCCATAGCTTGTTCACAGAAGTTTTTGTCCTGCAAAATAAGATCTTTGTGCAATGGAATATTGGTTTTAATTCCAGTCAAAATCATTTCATCTAAAGCTTGACGCATACGAGCTAAAGATGTTTTGCGATCTTTACCATGAGCGATGAGTTTTGCAATCATGGAATCATAATACGGTGGAATACTATAGCCTTGATAAATATGAGAATCTAAACGAATACCTGCGCCGCCGGGTGCATAGAAGTTTTCTATTTTACCAGGAGAAGGTAAGAAGTTAGTCGGATCCTCAGCATTGATACGGCATTCAATCGCATGACCTTTTACTTCGACTTCATGCTGTTCAATATTTAAACCTAAACCAGCCGCAATCCGCAGTTGTTGTTCAATAATATCAATGCCAGTAACCATTTCAGTTACAGGATGCTCAACTTGAACGCGAGTATTCATTTCGATAAAGAAGAATTCTCCTTCTTCAAATAAAAACTCAAAAGTTCCAGCACCACGGTATTGCATTAACTTACAAGCATTGACACATGCTTCTAAAATATCAGCACGTGCTTGTTCTGGTAGATTTGGAGCAGGTGCTTCTTCTAAAACCTTTTGATGGCGACGTTGTAAAGAACAGTCTCGGTCATATAAATGGATTGCATGACCGTTACCATCACCTAGCACTTGTACTTCTACATGGCGAGGTTTCTGTAAGAAGCGCTCCATGTATACAGTATCATCACCAAACCACATCTCAGCATCACGTTGTGCAGCTTGAACTGATTCAAGTAGTGTGTCGACACGTTCAACGATACGCATACCACGACCGCCGCCGCCTGATGCAGCTTTGACGATCAACGGGAAGCCAATTTCTTTTGCTTCAGCGAGTGCATTGTTAATCGTTACAGCATGGTCACATCCAGGCACGGTAGGTACGCCAGCCTTTTTCATGGCAATAATCGCGGATACCTTGTTACCCATAAGACGAATGTGTTCAGGGCGAGGACCAATAAAAATAAAACCTGAGCTTTCTACAATTTCAGCAAATTCAGCATTTTCAGACAAAAAGCCATATCCAGGATGGATTGCATCCGCACCTGTAATTTCTGCAGCAGTAATAATTGCAGGAATATTTAAATAACTTTCACTTGTGGTACCCGGCCCAATACAGACAGCTTCATCAACGAAGCGTAAATGCATTAAGTCTTTGTCAGCATCAGAATAAATACCAACTGTTTTAATGCCAAGCGTTTTACAAGCTCGCGTAATTCGTAAAGCGATTTCACCGCGGTTTGCAATCAATACTTTTTGCAACATTGGAATCCCCAAACTGATTAGGCGCGGTAGCGGAAAAGTGGTTGACCGAATTGGATCACTTCACCATTTTTCACTAAAATTTCTTCAATCACGCCGCTTTTAGTTGCCTCAATTGGGTTCATGATTTTCATCGCTTCGATGATACCCAGTGTTTCACCTGCAGAAACTGTTTGACCTACATTTACGAATGGGCCTTCGCCTGGGCTTGGTGCAGAATAGAACACACCAACCATCGGTGACGTTTCTACAGCGCCACGAGGTGTTTTTGCTGCTGGAGCCGCAGGAGCAGAAGCACTAGGTGCTGCTGCCAAAGGTGCCGCTGCGTAAACTGGAGTAGGGCGAGTTAATGAGATGGATTGATCACCTTCCTTAACTTCAATCGCTTGTAAGTCAGATTCAATCATCAAATCGATGAGTTTCTTGATTTTACGGATATCCATGAGTGAGCATTCCTGAAATGTATAAATTAGTTAGAAGATTGAATTTTTTCGATTGCAAAATCGAGAGCAAAGGCGTAACCCTTCGCACCTAAGCCACAAATAACACCAACGGCTTTGTCTGATAAATATGAGTGATGACGGAATGATTCACGGGCGTGAACATTTGACAAATGAACCTCAATAAATGGAATCGCAACGCCAAGGAGGGCATCGCGTAGAGCAACTGATGTATGAGTCAAGGCTGCAGGATTAATAATGATAAATTTAACCCCTTCAGTTCGTGCTTGATGAATGCGATCGACAATCGCACCTTCCCAGTTGCTTTGAAATGTATCTAGTGTAAATGATGCTTGATGAGCCTGAGTGGTGAGTTGCTGGTTAATATCATCTAAGGTGAGATAACCATAAACCTCTGGTTCGCGTTTTCCTAGCAAGTTCAAATTCGGTCCATGAATTACCAAAATGGTTGAGCTCATTCAGCCTGCTCCAGTTCTAAATCTGCAAATGTTTTTTGCAAGATGTCTGCAAAGTTTGCTTATTATGGCACAAAATTCTGCATTTTTTCTTATAATTTCTTTTAATGGATGAAGAAATTTGCATACCAAGCATGGTGCATATAATGAAAACTTTGCAAGGAAATGGCAATGTTAAAATATGACAAATTTCAGGCTTATTTATTTTTCACTATTTTAAACTGAATTACCTTATTTCGTTCATGTAATTTGTGTAACTCGAAGGTCATGTAATTTATTGATTTGCTTTTTTGAAACTTAAATTGAGTTCTAATTAGTTTATGTGTTTATTTCAAGCTATGAATATTTTTTTATTCTAATCTTTTGAAAAATATTTGTTTTTATTCTAATAGATTTTTTAAAATTAGTATAAATATACTTCTAAAGAAAGCAGTGGATGAAGCGTAATGCTGCTGATTCATAAAAAATATGCCAGTTTAGATTGATAATAAGCATTAGCTTCAATTTGACATTGGATTCAAGCTCGTGGGGAGGGGTTGATTAAATCGACGAAAGTGGCTTATTGGCAAAAAAGATGAATTGTGAAGTTTTGTATGGCTGCTAATGACATGAAAATGTCCGAAAAAGATAAATTGAATATAGATAGTATAGCTATTACATAAGAGATAGCTCTCGATTGGCAGAATCTCTTATGGGTCTTTTCAAAGCTGTCTTTTCACAAGACAGCTTTTTTTTATCAAGAGTTCTCTTATTTTGATGCTGCTAAATAAGTATCTAATAGTAGAAAACTTTGTGCTTTATTTTCGTAATCTACAGACCCTACAGGCAAATTGTTCCATTTTTGCATTTGCTGAAACAACCATTCAAAATCTGTACTTTTAGGTATAGCGCTACTTTTAACGAAGTTCCGAATTATATCTTGGATCGTATAGTATTTTTCGACATGAATGCTTGGCGAACATTCAAACTGGATGACATCAAAATCAATTAAAAGTTGCCATACAGGTTCAAAATCTTCTAACACACGTAACTCTTGCTGAGCTTGCAAGATTGCGCGAGTTAAGGCAATTAATGTATTTGGATGCTGTTGAGCCCATTCTTGCGTTACAGCTAGAACTTTATCTGCAACATTTGGAATGATGTCTTGACTCGAGCCAACAATTTGTCCTAATCCTGCCAGCTCTGCTTGAGTATTCCATGGCTCGCCAACACAAAAACCATCAATTAAATGGTTGTTTAATGCTTCTACCATATATGGAGGTGGTAAGGTTTTGACTTGTATTGAATGTGCAAGTTCAGGATCTGCTAATGCTAGCCATTCTCTTAAGCAATAATGATGGATGGAATGCTGGAAAACATGTCCTAAAGAGACCATATGATTTTTTTTCATGTGTTCTACTAATTTTTTAGCTGATAGATCTACAGCATCATATTTCTTTATATCTAACTGATAACACAGTTTTTGACTTAAACTTATAAAAGCTCGATTTTCACTGAGAATGAGTGGTGTTTGTAATGGAATACCAATTTGATCAGCACCTATTGCTGCTGCAGGTAACATGGCAGATAAACAATGTGCAGCATCTAAAAGACCAAAAGCCAGTCGATCACGTAGGCTTGCCCAAGAAGCTTCTTTGGTTAAGGTAACGTTTAGACCTACTGCTTCAAACAAACCACGCTGTTTTGCCCATAATAGCGCAATACAATCGAGCAAAGGGATGTAGCCAAGTTGCAATTCACTTTTTTCTAAACTGCTCATTTATTCATCCTGTAATTGATTGTTCAAAAGCTGTTGTGCATCGAGCAAGCGACGTGACATTTCACCAATGGTCATACGATGGCTCATGGCATTTTTTCTAAGGAGTTGGAATGCTTTGTCTTCGGTTAATCCGTGTAATTGCATGAGTAGGACTTTAGCTTTCTCAACATCTTTACGATCTGCTAGTTTGGTCTTTGCATCTTTGAGATCACCTTCTAACTTTTTATGTTTTTTATATTGTTGAATCGAAATATCTAAAATGGTATGTAATCGGCTTGGATCGATACCATCAACGATATAGGCGGTAATCCCTGCATCAATCGCCTGTTTAATCATATCTCGGTCAGTGTTCTTGGTGAATAATACCGTTGGTAAGTCAAAATTGCTTACGCAACTCTCAATTACATCACGATGAGGATGATCCATATCAAGCAAAATAACATCTGCTTGAAGATGTTCTAATTTAAAAACATTGAGGTGATCTAAAGTCAAACTAGCAACGACATCAAAGTCATGTTGAATTAAACATGTTTTAATGTATTCAGCTCGAGCCTGATCATCGTCAATAAGTGCGATTTTGAGTTTCGGCATAAATATAAAGTCAAATTATAAGTCAATGCACATTTAGCATAATGTGCTTTAAGTATTTTTTTGAAGCAAAATTAATGCCATCAGGAATGATCTATTCAGTGCAGGCATTACTTTAGCCTCGATTTTGTGCGCTTTATTGTATCGTTGTAGCTAAGGGAAACAAATAAAAAATAGATGTGATCTTTATTAAAAATAATTAATGTTCATTGTTGGTGCATAAAAAGAATTATTTTGAAGCATGTTTAATTGTGCTTTAAAACAGTTCATTCATATATTCGGCATTTATTTAACCATTTAAAAGATATTTAAAATGCTATTTATTTTACAAAAAATCATTATTAAACAATAATTAATATTATTTTTTTATTTTTATTTTATTAATTGGCATAACACTTGCTTTGTCTTTATTGAGTCAATGAAGACTTTTTAAAAAATTGTAAGACGGCCAACGATGTCCGATCTGATCGGTTTGTTTACACAGCGATATGTGTCAACAAAGCAATTACGTTCAGTATAGGAGATGGCAATGTCTTTAGATTTATCGGCGAAAAAAGCCACATCAATTAAGTTATTTAACTTCTCAGCGCCAGCGATGCGCGCATTCCACATGAGTTGGCTTGCATTCTTTGTTTGCTTCTTTGCTTGGTTTGCCTGCGCACCATTGATGCCTGTCATTGCAGGTGAGTTTCATTTAACCAAAGATCAAATCGCAAATATTAACATTGCCGCAGTTGCAATCACCATCTTAGTTCGTTTGATTGTTGGTCCTTTATGCGATAAATACGGGCCACGCAAGACCTATACCGCCTTGTTGATTATTGGCAGCATACCTGTATTTGGTGTGGCTTCAGCAAATAGCTATGAATCGTTCCTTTTCTTTCGCCTCCTTATCGGTGCGATTGGTGCAAGTTTTGTGATCACGCAATACCACACCAGCACCATGTTTGCTCCGAATGTCGTAGGTACTGCAAATGCTGCTTCAGCAGGTTGGGGAAATGCAGGCGGTGGGGCAACTCAAGCACTCATGCCATTACTGCTTGCTGCTTTAGTTATGTTTGGCGTTGAGCAAACAATGGGGTGGAGAATTGCACTGATTGTACCGGGTGTCATGATGGTGATTGTAGGTTTCCTTTACTGGAAATTGACACAAGATTGTCCTCAAGGCAATTTTAAAGAGCTCCGTGAACAAGGTATAGCGGTTGGTAGTGATAAAAAAGGTGGCCTTGCAATCTTAATGCATGCTGCACGTAACTATCGCGTATGGGTTCTATTCTTCTCGTATGCAGCATGTTTCGGTATCGAAATCTTTATTCATAACATCATCGCGATGTACTACGTCGAGCACTTCAGTTTTGGATTAAAAGAAGCTGGTTTAGCAGCAGGTATTTTTGGTTTGCTTGCATTATTTGCCCGTGCATTGGGTGGGATTCTTTCAGACAAAGTTGCACTCAAAAAAGGCTTAGATGGTCGTACTAAAGTGCTATTTGCTTTAATTCTTGGCGAAGGGCTTTTCTTAATGTTGTTCTCACAAATGAATGGTCCTGTGTTGGCAATTCTAGTGATGACTGTGTTCGCATTATTTACTCATATGGCATGTGGTGCAACTTATGCGCTTGTTCCATTCATTGATCGTGAAGCGCTAGGTGGTGTTGCAGGCATCATCGGTGCTGGTGGAAACGTTGGTGCAGTAGCAGCAGGTTTCTTATTGAAAGGTATGTTGGATATTCAAACTTGTTTAATGGTTTTAGGTGGCTTAGTGGTCATTGCTGCGAGTTCGGTCATGCTGATCCGATTTTCGGTAGAGCATAAAGAAAAAGAACAACGCTTGTTTGAACAAGCGATTTTAGAACGCGGCTCAGAACAAAACAGCGCAGCTTAATCTCAGATTAGATTTTAGGAGAAACACAATGAAATTAGTGATGATTGGTCACGGTATGGTGGGTCATAAATTCATCGAAGCCATCTTAGAGAAAGCTGATGATGAATTAGAAATAACGATTCTTGCTGAAGAACCACGCATTGCATATGATCGTGTTCATTTAACTGAATATTTTTCAGGAAAATCAGCAAAAGACCTATCACTTGCACGTTTTGATTTCGCAGATGCACATGGTATTGACTTACGCTTGGATACCAAAGCAATTGCAATCGATACTGTAGAAAAAACAGTGACAACAAGTTTTGGTGATGTGATTAGTTACGACAAATTGGTATTGGCAACAGGTTCATATGCGTTTGTTCCACCAATTTCAGGCAATGATCGTGAGAACTGTTTTGTTTATCGAACCATTGAAGATTTAGATTCAATTCGCGCTGCAAGCTTAAATTCAAAATCGGGTGTAGTGATTGGTGGTGGTTTATTAGGTTTGGAGGCTGCAAAAGCTTTACGTGATTTAAACCTAGAAACGCACGTTGTTGAATTTGCACCACGCTTAATGGCGGTTCAAATTGATGACTTAGGCGGTAAAGTTTTACGCCGTAAAATCGAGAACCTTGGTGTAAAAGTTCATACTCAAAAAGCAACTTCATCTATTGAAGCGGGAGAAAGCGCAACGCATGTGATGAAGTTTGCGGATGGTAGCGAGCTTGAAACAGATATTATTTTATTCTCAGCAGGTATTCGCCCACGTGATGAATTAGCACGTTCAAGCGGTTTAGCACTTGGGGAGCGTGGTGGTATCAAGATCAATGATTACTGCCAAACCTCTGATGAAAATATTTACGCAATTGGTGAATGTGCGCTTTGGGACAATAAAATCTATGGTTTAGTGGCTCCTGGCTATGATATGGCACGTATTGCAGCCAAACATATCTTAGAAGAAGAAACACATAGCTTTGCTGGTGCTGATATGAGTACCAAGCTGAAGTTGATGGGTGTGGATGTAGCATCGGTGGGTGATGCACATGGCATGACACCGAATTCGCTTAGCTATTTCTATGCTGATGAGGATGCATTGATTTATAAGAAAATCGTTGTAGATGCAGACAAAACCAAATTACTGGGTGCAGTACTTGTTGGTGATGCAAAAGAATATAACGATCTTCTACAAATGATGTTGAATGGTATCGCATTGCCAGAAACACCTGAAAGCTTAATCATGCCAGGCTTTGCTGATTCTGGTGCGAAGGCGGGTGGCAGTGGTGTTGATTTACTTCCAGACAGCGCAACGATTTGTTCATGTAACAACGTGTCGAAAGCAGATATTTGCCAAGCCATTTGTGATGGTTCCACCTCTTTAGGTGCTTTAAAGAAATGTACCAAAGCAGCAACGGCATGTGGTGGTTGTGCGCCATTAGTTACTCAAGTTTTAAAGTCTGAGTTACAACGTCAAGGTGTAACGGTTAATAACCATGTTTGTGAGCACTTCCCATACTCACGTCAAGAGATCTATCACTTGGTACGTATCAATGAAATCAAAACATTTGATGATTTGATTCAACAACATGGTCATGGTTTAGGTTGTGATATCTGTAAACCAATGACAGCGAACATTTTGGCATCGTGCTGGAATGACTTTGTATTGGAACCAACGCACGCTGGTCTACAAGACAGTAATGACTACTATTTAGGAAATATCCAAAAGGATGGTTCATACTCAGTTGTACCGCGTATGGCAGGTGGTGAAGTCACTCCAGATGGTTTGATTGCTGTAGGTCAAATTGCTAAAAAATATAACCTGTATACCAAAATTACAGGTGGTCAACGTGTTGACTTATTTGGTGCACAACTGCACGAGCTACCATTTATTTGGGAAGAGTTGAATGCAGCAGGCTTCGAGTCAGGGCATGCTTACGGTAAATCATTACGTACAGTGAAATCATGTGTGGGTAGCACTTGGTGCCGCTATGGTGTGGATGATTCTGTTGGTTTAGCAATCGAACTAGAAAACCGCTACAAAGGCTTACGCTCACCGCACAAACTAAAAATGGCGGTGTCAGGTTGTACCCGTGAGTGCGCTGAAGCACAAGGTAAAGATGTCGGTGTCATTGCGACAGAAAAAGGCTGGAACCTCTATGTATGTGGTAATGGTGGAATGAAGCCGCGTCATGCAGAGCTTTTAGCTTCTGATCTTGATACCGAAACTTTGATTCGTTATATCGACCGCTTCTTTATGTTCTATATCCAAACCGCTGATCGTTTACAACGTACCAGTGTATGGCGTGACAATATGGAGGGTGGTTTAGATTATCTCAAAGCTGTGATTGTTGATGATTCTCTGGGTCTTGCTGAAGAGCTGGAAAATCGTATGGCGCATGTGATTGGAACTTATCAAGATGAATGGCGTACTGCGGTAGAGAATCCTGAAATTCGTAAACGCTTCCAAACTTACATCAATGCAAGCGCAGAAGAGCAAGCTGATCCATATATTCAATTTACCGAAGTTCGTGATCAAATCCGTCCATTAAATGAAGCTGAACGTTCAGTTGATCGTATCCCGATGGTAGAAGCATAAGGAGAATCAAAATGACAAATTTAAAAGACATGAGTATGCTTCCAGAAAATCAATGGGTCGATGTATGTAACCTTGATGACATCACACCAAATACTGGCGCAGGTGCACTTATTGCAGGACAATCAGTTGCTTTATTTCGCGTAGGGAACGAAAAACGTATTTATGCATTAAGCAATAAAGATCCATTCAGCCAAGCGAATGTGATGGCGCGCGGTATTATTGGTGATTTGCAAGGTGAGCGTGTTATTGCCTCACCGATTTATAAGCAACACTTCAGTCTAGCAACAGGTCGATGCCTAGAAGATAAAGATCAAAAACTATTGGTTTTCCCGACTAAAATTGAAAATGGTCGTGTCTGGGTCGGAGCTGTACCACAAAAAACTTATATTACCAACAATGGAATTTCACAAGAGAAGTTAAAGCTTGTTCTGATTGGTAATGGTTTAGCTGGGATGCGTTGCCTAGAAGATTTGCTTGATATGGCGCCAGATCGTTATGAAGTGACAGTCATTGGTGAAGAACCTTGGGGTAACTATAACCGTATCATGCTGTCACCAGTACTTTCAGGTGAGAAAACGATCGAAGATATTATGTTGCATTCTCATGCTTGGTATAGCGATAAAGGGATTAAGTTTATTGCTGATGATCCTGCGATAAAAATTGATCGTACTCGCAAGACAGTCCATACAGAAAAAGGTGAAACTGTTGATTATGACCGTTTAATTATTGCCACAGGTTCTAAGCCGTTTATTCCACCAGTACAAGGTGTTGACTTGAAAGGTGTGATTAGTTTCCGTGATATTTATGATGTGAATACCATGATTAAATATTGTGAAACTAAAAAAAATGCAGTCGTGATTGGCGGTGGTTTACTTGGTCTAGAAGCAGCGTATGGCTTGAAGCAACGTGGCATGAATGTAACGGTGCTGCATCTAATGGATCGTATCATGGAGCGTCAATTAGATGGTCGAGCAAGCCGTATGCTACGTCATAGCATTGAAGAGAAAGGCATCAAGATTATTACTGAAGCCAATACCGAAGCTTTAATTGGTAAAAATGGTCATGTCAGTCAGATCCGTTTAAAAGATGGTAGTTTATTAGATGCTGATTTGGTGGTCTTTGCTGTAGGTATTCGTCCAAATATCACTTTGGCGCAAAGCGCTGGATTACGTTGTAATCGCGGCATTTTAGTGAATGACACCATGCAAACCTTTGATCCAAGTATTTATGCTGTTGGTGAATGTATTGAACATCGTAATCAAACCTTTGGATTGGTGGAGCCACTTTGGGGGCAAGCATTTATTTGTGCAACCCATTTGGCTGAACACGGTAGCTTAACGTTCAAGTCTCCAACTGTACCAACTCAGCTTAAAGTTAGTGGTGTCGATGTCTTCTCCGCAGGTAATTTTGAGCCTAAAGAAGATTATGAAGACATCATTCTAAATGACGAAAAACGCCATATTTACAAGCGTATTATTATCCAAAAAGATAAAGTGATTGGTGCTGTTTTATTCGGTGATACCGAAGATGGTATGTGGTATGCCGAGTTAATTGCGGATCAAACACCTGTTTCGACATTTAGAAATAAATTGTTATTTGGTAAAGATTTTGCATTGAAAAAAGCAGGTTAATCTTACTTTGGTTTAGGAGAAATTTCTCCTAAACCAAAAACTCAGTCATTTAACTACTTTATGGTAGTCAACCAAAGATTCACAATAAAAGTTAAGGCGTAGATTATAAATTGGCTATTGATCACTGATCATACAATTTTAAGCAATCGAAACTTTAGTTAGGGCAAAGATGGAATAGGTAAAGGAGCAGTCATGAACAGTATTCAAAATTTAGAACACAGTCGCTCCGATCATGCACAAACACTCATTACAAAAACAACTTGTCCATATTGTGGCGTTGGATGTGGTGTTAATGTTGAAGTTCAACATAAAACACAAGGTTCAAATATTAAAGTTTCAGGAGACACAGAACACCCTGCAAATTTTGGACGACTCTGTATTAAAGGGAGCAATTTAGCAGATACCTTAGGGTTGGAAACCCGTGTTTTAAATCCGATGTTGGGACGCAAAAATCACCGTAATGTGACAACATGGGATGTTGCAATTGACAAAATTGCAACTCAATTTCAGGCATGTATTGAGCAATATGGACCTGAAAGTGTGGCATTTTATGTTTCGGGGCAGTTATTAACTGAAGACTATTATGTGGTTAATAAATTCGTAAAGGGTTATTTAGGCACAGCCAATATTGATACCAATTCACGTCTATGTATGTCTTCAGCAGTTGCTGCGCATAAACGTAGCTTTGGTGAAGATATTGTACCTGCAAGTTATGAAGACTTTGAACATGCTGATATGGTGGTATTGGTTGGTTCAAATACAGCATGGTGTCATCCAGTTTTATATCAACGGATTATGCAAGCGAAGAGTCAAAATCCTAATTTATTTGTGGTTGTCGTCGACCCACGATTTACGAGCACTTGTGAGCAAGCAGATTTACATTTGCCAATCTTGCCAGGTCAAGATGTGGCCTTGTTTAAAGGATTATTACAATATTTATATCAACATGGTTATGCTGATCATGAGTTTGTTGAATCTTACACAGAGGGGCTTCAAGCACTTTTAGAAGCGAATCGAACTGAACAAGATTTTAAAGCTGTCGCAAAACGCACAGGGATTTCAGAAGAAAAATTACAACTGTTTTTTGATAAATTTGCCACAACTGAAAAAGTAGTAACTCTTTTTTCAATGGGAGTTAATCAATCATCTCAAGGGGTGAATAAAGCCAATAGTATTATCAACTGTCATTTACTGACGGGTAAAATTGGTAAGCTGGGTGCTGCTCCATTTTCAATGACTGGACAACCCAACGCGATGGGTGGTCGTGAGGTTGGTGGGCTTGCCAATATGTTGGCAGCACACTTAGATATTGATAATCCAACGCATCAAAATTTAGTGCAAAGTTTTTGGAATAGCCCAACCATTGCGACACAAGCTGGACTTAAAGCAGTTGATTTGTTTCAAGCGGTTGAAAGTGGAAAAATTAAAGCAATCTGGATTATGGCAACCAATCCTGTGGTCAGTCTTCCTGATGCCGATCAGGTGAAACGAGCATTGGATAAATGTGAGTTTGTTGTCGTTTCAGATATCTGTTCCGATACCGATACCACTGCTTATGCTGATATTTTGCTACCAGCATTAGGTTGGGGGGAAAAAGATGGGACTGTAACAAATTCAGAACGTCGAATTTCACGCCAACGCGCATTTTTAGCTTCACCAAAACAAGCCAAAGCAGATTGGTGGGCTGTTGCTGAAGTTGCAAAAAAACTTGGTTTTTCTGGTTTTGATTTTAGCAATGCGTGTGACATCTTTAATGAGCATGCTGCATTGTCTGCATATCAAAATGCAAGTTTAGCTGAACGTGATCAGGTAGAAAATTTTCGTTATTTTAATTTAAAAGGTTTAACCAATCTAAGTCTTGAAGAATATAATGAGTTAAAACCAACGCAATGGCCTGTGTGGGAAAAAGGTCAGACGACATCGGTTAAGCAACTTTTTGGTCAAGGTGAGTTTAGTTATGCTTCTCGTAAAGCAAAACTTATTCCAACGATCGCAATCGATCCCGTACACTCAATTTCTGAAGATTATCCGTTAATTCTGAATACGGGACGTATTCGGGATCAATGGCATACCATGACACGTACAGGTTTATCGGCAAATTTGACCACACATCGTGCTGAGCCATTTTGTGAGATTCATCCAAACGATGCGCTTAAATTTGGTATTCGTGATAAAGGATTGGTCGAGATTCGTTCGGCATGGGGAAGTTGTGTATTACGCGTGACATTGGCTCAAGGTGTTCGCCGTGGACAAATCTTTGCCCCGATTCATTGGACAGAACAAGTCGCTTCAGATGCTCGGGTTGGTAAAGTAGTTAACCCTGTTGTGGATGCAATTTCAGGTGAACCTGAGTTTAAGCATACGCCAGTATCGATACAGCCTTTCCATACGACTTGGCAAGGCGTTTTATATGTTCGAGAAGGGTTCGAACATCAAATCAAAGCATCTTTACAGACTTGTGCTTGGTGGACAAAAATCAAAACTGCAAAAGCAATGCGTTATGAGCTTGCCGATCGACACAGTATTGATCAAACTCAAAAAAACTTAAAAACCTTTTTGCCTTTTGTCGATGAAACATATGAATGGTTAAGTATTGAGGATATTTCATCACAACTTAGTCATAGTATTGTACTCAAAGATGGGATTTTAATCGCAAGTCTTTATATTGCACCTGCTGAGTTATTACCAGATCGTGATTGGGTTGCAAGTTTATTTAAACGTGAGCGATTAAGTGCTTTGCACCGTAAAGCATTGTTGGCAGGTATGCCAATGTCTGCTGCTAATAACGATGGTCCATTGGTGTGTAGTTGTTTCAAAGTAGGAAAAAACAAGATTATTGAAGCGATTAAAACTCAAAATATCACGCATGAAAAGCAAGTCACGGCATGTTTAAAAGCGGGTGGTAACTGTGGTTCATGTTTACCAGAAATTCGTGGTTTGATTAAGACTTGTCAGTTGGAGGCAGAAGCATGACTATACAATTTCCCGCTACAGATCTTGTGATCTTGGCGGGAGGACAAGCACGCCGTATGAATGGCATGAATAAATTACTTCAACAATTTGATGATCAAATTCAACTATCTAAAATTTGTCAGAAATTTAAATCAGAAGTGCAAAGTATTTGGGTAAACAGTCATCGAGATAGTTCGATTTACAAGCAGATTGAACCGAACATCTATTGTTATTCAGATGATCAAACAGGTTTTTTAGGTCCATTAATGGGGATGAAAAGTGCGTGGTCATATCTACAATCGGACTATGCTTTATTTATTCCGTGCGATGTTACGTATATACCCAATCAAGTTTTAATTAAGTTACATCGCGCACTACAAAAAAATCCACAAGCACTAGTGGCTTATGTTGCAATTAATGGAGATGCTTTATATCCATTTTGTTTATTAAAAAAAGAAAGCCTGCCAATTTTACAACAGCAAATTACTACCAATAAATTAAGTTTAAGAGATTGTTTTAAGCAATTGCATGCACAAAGTGTTTCATTTAAAAAGCAAAGCCTGTTTTGCCATAGTATTAATTCTTTAGATGAGTTACAGCAGTACAAACAGATGAAAGCTTTTCATCAGATGTTTACAGCGCACTAGCTTCTTTTAGCTTCCATAAAATATAAAGTTTTAGATAAGAATTCTTGACCTTTGTTTAAACAAGTTCTATTTTGGAACTTGTTTAATTTTACATCGAAATATTTTTAACAGATGTGAACTAATATTCTGTAGCTAAAGGAATATTAGAAAAATAAAAGGAAAGGGGCTTCAGATGTTCACAATTCGTTATCAGCAGATTCCGTTACATTTTTTGTTAGAGCATCAGTCAACTCTGGCTGGTCTCGGACAGATTGGACTTCGTACTTTGAAAAAGACCACACCAAGAGCGCTTGATTGGCAAGTTGTTGCTCCGATTATCGAGGTGATTGATCCTCCAAGTAACGATCTGATAGAGCATTATGTGAAATGGACGGGTTCAAAAATCAACAAATATCGAGACTCAATTCCTCCACATATGGTTTCTCAATGGGGGTTGTCATTTGCGACACGTTTGTTATTACAAACCCATTATCCACTGAGTCAAGTAATTAATCAGGGCGTCAGTCTGAAAATAAATGGCAAGATTCCACGAAATGAAAAATTAATGATTCAGGCAAAAATTGCACAAGTTGATGAACGCAATGGCTTAGCTCGGGTTTCTGTTCAAATCACGACTGGAACGATTTCTCAGCCTGATTTGGTTGAAACCATATTGCATATGGCGTTTATTTTGCCAACTTTCAAAAAAGTTAAACGCACAGAAACACAAGAGCATAAAAATTGGACGGCACAAGGAGAATGGTCTGTTCAATCAGATGATGGTTTTAAATTTGCACTTCTTACAGGTGATTTCAACCCGATTCATTGGGTAGGTTTGTTGGCAAAGTTTTCGAATTTTGGTCAAAAAGTACTGCATGGCTTTGGGGTATTTGCAAAAAGTTTTGAGTTACTCCCAGAAGAAGTTAAACAAATTGATGTTCGATTCTTAAAGCCAGTAAAGTTACCATCACAGCATAATCAAGTTGAAACATGTACTGAACAGAGCGAAAAGTATGTTCGAGTTGTAGGTTCTGCTGGACAAGTTTGTTTAATGGGTCAATTTAAATAATAAAGACAGGATGATGGAAAATGACAACAACAGTATCTGCATCGAAGCAAGACGTGACAGCGTGTATTTTATGTTCTCGTAATTGTGGTTTAAGCGTTGAAATTGAAGATAATCAGTTTAAAAAAATTAAGGGTGATGATCAGCATCCTTTCTCGCAAGGGTATATTTGTCAAAAGGCAGCTCGCTTGCAACACTATCAAAAACACGCAGATCGATTGGCCACACCCCTAAAACGTCAGCCAGATGGCTCATTCCAAGAAATTAGTTGGGATCAGGCTATTCAAGAAATAGCAGATCAACTCGTGCATATTCGCGATACTTTTGGTGGAACTGCTTTTGCCTCTGTGGGTGGAGGTGGACAAGGAAACCATCTTGGTGCGGCTTATGGGCGCCAACTGCTATACGCGATGAAAAGCTTTTATGCATATAACTCTTTAGCCCAAGAAAAGACAGGTGACTTTTGGGTGAATGGTCGTTTGTTTGGTAGTCAGGCTTGTCACACGACAGAAGACGTTGAGCATGCGGATTATGTTTTGTTTATTGGAACAAACCCATTTCAAGCACATGGTATCCCAAATGCACGTGATACCTTAAAACATATAAAGAAAGATCCAAATCGTACCATGGTCGTTTTTGATCCACGTGTGACAGAAACTGCGAAACAGGCTGATATTCATGTGCAACTCAAGCCCGGAACAGATGCTTATTTAATGTCTGCTATGATTGCAATTATGTTACGTGAAAATCTTTATGATCAAGATTTTATTCAAAAGCATACACATGGTTTTGAAGAGGTAAAACAGGCATTTCTTGCTCTTCCGATAGAGGAATATATTCAAAAAGCAGATGTTGCAGTCGCACAGATTTATCAAATTGTTCGCGATTTTTCTAAAGCTAAACGTGGATGCGTTCGAATTGATTTAGGCATTCAACATACGCTAAATACGACACTGAATGGTTATTTAGAAAAACTTTTATATTTATTGACAGGGCATTTTGGTAAACAAGGTACGAATAATTTACATACCATGTTTATTCCGATTTTGACCAATACTGATGAGCGAAATCCTAAATATCGCCGTACAGTACATCATAAAATGTTTCCAATTTCTGGGTTCTTTCCGCCAAACATTTTGCCAGATGAAATTCTAAAAGCAGGTGATAAGCGTATTCGGGCTGTATTCGCCGATAGTTGTAATCCTTTACTTACGTACCCTGATACCACTGCTTATGAGCAAGCGTTTAAAGCTTTAGACTTATTGGTTGTAGTAGATGTTGCAATGACTGAGACTGCTCGCTTTGCAGACTATATTTTGCCTGCAAGTAGTCAGTTCGAAAAATGGGAATTTACAGGCTTTAATTTAGAATTTCCAAAAAATGGATTCCATTTACGTCATCCGTTGTTTACCGCACAAGGTGATTCTTTGCCTGAGGCAGAGATCTATACTCGCTTGCTTGAAGCGATGAAGGTGATACCTCAACAATTTCCAATACTCAGTAAAATTGCAGAAAAAGATTCAGCTAAAACAGCCTATCTTCCTTACTTTGGTGCATTAGCTGCAAGTTTTGCTAAAAATAAAAAGTTGATTCCTTTTGCTGCATCAATTATATATCGCACATTAGGTAAGACTTTGCCGAATGATGCGGCTGCGGCTGCCTTGTTATTACCATTATGTATGCAATATGCCGCTCAGCATTATCAGGCAGTTAAATAAGCAGGCTATGAGGGCAATCGTTTAAATCTTGGTGTTAAACTATTTCAAGCTATTTTGCAGCAACGTTCAGGTGTGGTTTTATCACAACATGACTATGCTGATGTGTGGAGTTTGATTGCCTATAAAGATAAAAAAATACGTTTAGCTATTCCAGAAATGTTTATTGAATTAGCCCAACTCAAACAAAAAAATCTTCTATTAACAGATGATTATCCATTTATTTTACTTGCTGGCGAACGTCGTAGTTACAATGCAAATCAAATTTATCGTGATCCTGCTTGGCGTAAGGTTGATGCAGAAGGTCGATTAAAAATAAATCCAGAAGATGCATCTCAATTTGCCATTGAAACAGGTCAGAGTTTGCGATGTGTCTCTGAGCATGGGGAAATATATGTTGTCGTTGAAGTTGATGAGGGGATGCGTAAAGGCGTTGTATCATTACCGCATGGTTATGGCTTACGCTATCGTGGTGGTGAACCCATCGGACCTGAGTTGAATCGTTTAACGTCTACTCAACATTGTGATCCATTATCGAAGACACCCTATCATAAGTATGTACCCGTAAGATTGGAACGTTTAGATGTATCCGTTATTGCGGATTAGCTTTTACAAGAAATGCACCAAATTCTTTCATTTTTAGCGGAAAATGGGAAAAATTGGTGCAATGTTTTTTATTAAAAAGGTTTACCTTATTTTAATTGCTGTTTACAAATTACAATGAGTGCTTATTTGAGTGAATAATAAGTATTGCAAGCAAATAGATTTCATATTGGAATAAATATTGCTTTATTAAAATTAATTCGCTGTAAACTCGATAGCAAAGATGCACAGAACTTGTGCTGAAGGTAGTAAGAAGTTTCACAATATGAGTGCAAATGATGAAGCATGATATATCTACGAACATTCCGATCTTAGCAGATCAGTATGGTCGTATTAAACGTAAGTTACGGATTTCCGTGACAGATCGTTGCAATTTCAAATGCACCTATTGTATGCCTGAGCATCCAGAATGGATGAAAAAACAAGATTTACTCAGTTTTGAAGCGTTGCTAGTATTTTGCCAATATATGGTGAAGCAAGGGATTGAAAATATTCGCATTACAGGGGGAGAACCTTTAATGCGTCAGGGTGTTGTTCATTTTATTCGTGATTTGCAGAGCTTACGAGTTTTGGGTTTAAAACGAATCTCAATCACTACCAATGCACATTATTTAGCTAAATATGCGGAACCCCTAAAACAAGCTGGATTAGATGATCTTAATATCAGCCTAGATAGTTTAGACCCAGATCAATTCAAGCAACTGACTAAAAAAGAACTCACACCCGTATTAAATGGAATAGAGGCGGCAAAAAAAGCGGGGCTTGCTTTCAAAATCAATTGTGTGTTGATGAAAGGTCAGAATGATGATCAGATTCTGCCAATGGTAAAGTGGGCGAAGCAACACAGTATTCCATTACGTTTTATTGAATTTATGCCTCTAGATGGCGATCAGCATTGGACAGATCAGTCAGTTGTGAGTGAAGCTGAAATTTTAGCGCAACTTCAGCCTTTTTATCAGATTCAAGTTTTGCAACAGCAGCATGAGCCCGCACGTCAGTATCAGTTAGACGGGCAATATTGTATTGGTATTATTTCTACGATAACTCATTCATTTTGCGGTGATTGTGATCGAATTCGATTAACAGCACAAGGTGAATTATATAATTGTTTATTTGCACAACAGGGTTTGAATATAAAGCCGTATTTACAAGCTGTGATTAAACAGAAACAACTAGCTCAAGAGATCAATTATCAAGAGCTTGATCAGCAAATTAAACCTTATATTTGGCACAAAGCGAAAGGTTATCATGCGATAAAACACCAACAAGTACGCAAAATTAGTATGCATATGTTGGGTGGTTAGTTTGGAAAAAAGTGGTCTGGAGAGAATATGCAAACTATTGACATAAAAATAGAAGCTTTTGGTGCTATTGAACGGTTATTGCCAAAAGAGCTTGCATTTGAGTTTGCAGAAAATCAAACGGTTGAAGAAGTACTAAGTCACATTGTGATGCTTTACCCAGAAGCAACAAAAGCGATGGATAAATGTGCGTGTGCGATAGGTGAAGATATTGTGCTACGTCAAACAGCATTAAATACTTCATGTACTTTGGTATTGTTATCACCTGTCGCTGGAGGATAAGTATGCGTGAATTTGCGAGAGTTCAAGATCAGGTTTTAAGCCTAGATTGTTTTGATCCGATACAATCTTTTCCTGAATGCGGTGGTATTGATATTTTTATTGGTACAGTCCGCAATCATCATGAAGGCAAAGCGGTGAAGGCTTTAAAATACACCTCGTATACTCCTGTTGCTGAAAAAATGATTCGTGAAATCGAACAGCAAATCAAAGAGAAGCATCAAGTCTCTTATGTGCGTGTGATGCATCGGATTGGATATTTAGATGTCAGTGAAACGGCGATTATTGCAATTGCGTATGCTGCCCACCGCCGTGAAGCTTTTCAAGCCTGTGAAGAAGCCGTTGAGCGTGTAAAACATGAAGTACCAATTTGGAAAGAAGAGTTCTTTATGGATGGTACCAGTCAATATGTAGAAGGTTGCTGTATTCGTAAAGATGCCGAAACTGAAATTCATGTCCATAAACATGAGCATCACCATCACAACGAACATGAAAATTGTGCACATGAGCATACACACGAATAAAGTCTTAGGAAGTTAAAATGAAAAATGTTGGGATGAAACCCGAAAGTTATCGTGTTGCAGAAGCACAAGCGATTTTGTACGCACCACCACATTGTATTCAGCTATTGCGTGATGGAAATACCGAAAAAGGTGATGCCTTAAAAACGGCACGTATTGCAGGTATTTTGGCAGCAAAACGCACAGATGAACTGATTCCACTTTGTCATCCTTTACCGATTTATCGTGCTGATGTTGAATATGATTTACAACATGATCATGTTGTGATTCTGACGACTGTTGAAACCATTGGGCCTACAGGGGTTGAGATGGAAGCCTTGACTGCTGCGAGTTTGGCAGGGTTAACCATTTATGACATGTTGAAGCCGCATTGTGAACCTGATGAATTATGTTTAGACCAATGTAAATTGCTTAAGAAAAAAGGGGGTAAGTCCCATTTTAAAAGGACTCTTCGTCAGCCTGTTTCAGCGGCAGTGATTGTACTCTCGGATACCGTTGCAGCAGGACGTAAACCTGATACCGCAGGGAAATCAGTGGTTGAGACCTTAACTGAAGCAGGTTTTGATCCAATTCATTATCAAATTTTGCCAGATGAATCAGATCAATTGAAAGAATTGGTACTAGAATTGACAAAGTCTTATGCATGTATCATGACGGTTGGGGGTACGGGCATTGGTAAACGAGATATTACTGTTGATACACTTGAACCACTTTTAGAACGTAAATTAGATGGTCTGATGGAAGCGGCACGTTCTTTTGGCCAAAAACGCACACCGTATGCAGCAATGTCTCGTGGTGTAGCAGGTTTTATTGATCGTTCCTTAGTGGTAACGCTGCCGGGTAGCCGTGGTGGTGCGAGTGAATCAATGGCAGCTATTCTGCCAGCTCTGGTTCATATTTTTGATGTTTGCCGAGATTTACCACATCCAGGGGGATATGAATAATGTCTGGATGTGGTGCTGAAAAGGGTTTAATCAGTATTGATGAGGCACTTGAACTCATTCGAACTCAGCCCAAAACATTGACGACTGAGGTCTTGGCTTTAGCCCAAGGTTTGAATCGTTATCTCGCTAAAGCAATCTATTCCGAGGTCAATCTACCTAGCTTTTCTCAAAGTGCGGTAGATGGTTATGCGATTAATAGTTCACTTACACAGCTTCAAGATGTTTGTTTTGATGTAATCGGTGAGATTAAAGCGGGTAGTGAACTCGAATATCAATTGCTTGATGGGCAAGCCATTCGTATTTTTACAGGTGGCAAAATTCCTGAAGGCACCACACATGTTGCTCGACAAGAGATCATTCAGGTTGAGTCTGACAAAATTCGATTGCTTGAACAGATCAAGCCACATGCTGATATTCGATTTACAGGCGAAGAAGTACAACAAGGTCAACAGCTTGCGGACGTTGGTCAGAATATCAATATCGGTGCACTTGCTGCTTTAAGTATGGCAGGTGTGCAAACTGTCGAGGTATTTCAACAGCCTAAGATTGCTGTGGTTATTACAGGTGATGAGGTTGCTGAGCACCCTGAAGATTTACACGCTGGTAAAGTTTTTGATGCCAATGGGCCGTTACTGAAAGCTTGGTTCAAAGATTATGGCATAGATGTTGAAATCCTACATATTGCAGATGAAGCTGAACAGGTCACGGCATGCTTTGAGCGATTAAAGCATACATACGATGTGATTATTACGACTGGCGGCGTTTCAGTGGGTGATTATGACTTCGTTCGTCCATGTGCTTTTGAGGCTGGATTTGAACAGATATTTTGGAAAGTCAAACAAAAACCGGGTAAGCCATTATTTTTTGCAAAATATGAAAATCCTGACCATCATTGCTATTTATTAGGTTTACCGGGTAATCCAGCGGCGGTTTATGTGTGTATGCAGATTTATGGCAGCGCTTTATTAGATACTTTGCAAAATCAACGTGAGCCTATGCAATGGTTTAGTGGAGTACTCACTCATGGACTGAAATCTGATGCACGTGAGCGATTTTTAAGAATGCATGCTTATTTTGATCAGGGACAGCTCAAGTTACAAAGCCTTGCGAAACAACAATCACATATGTTGAGTAATTTAATGCATGCCAATTGTTTAGTGCGTATTCCTGCAAATATTCAGTTAGATGCTGGACAAGAACTTTCAGGTGTTTTTATTAATCGCTAAGTTATCGAATGAATTTAGATGAAATGATCTGTTTTTTTGATATTTAACTGAGTGCCAATATTGCATCTGATTGATCAGGTAGTTTAGTGTATATTTTATAGTGTTTAGTTTCTAAATATGACGGTTCAAGGCATCGATGAGATGTCTTTAAAGTTCTAAAAAATGATCAGGTGATAATAATGAAATGGGAAGAAATTGGCGATCAGCCATGTTCAGTTGCGAGAACGCTTTCTGTACTCGGTGATCGTTGGACAATGCTAATTTTACGTAACGCTTTCATGGGAATACGTCGTTTTGATGACTTCCAACGTAGTTTGGGATTGACCCGCCACGTACTTTCAGAGCGTCTTAAGCGTTTAGTCGAGCATGGTATTTTAACCAAAGTACCTTATGTAGAACGTCAAGAACGGTTTGAATACCAACTTACTGATAAAGGTTTAGATCTTTATCCTCTTATTTTAGCGATGGTGCAGTGGGCTGATAAGTGGATGGATATGGGACTTGGAAAACCGATTGAGTTTACACACAAAGGTTGTGGTAAGAAAATGAATCCAAGGGTGGTTTGCTCAGAATGTGATGAACAGCTGAATGTAAAAGATGTCCGTGTATCAGCTGGTCCAGGATATTTTGCTTTTATTGAACAAAAACAAAAAACTGCATAATTTTATCAATGCTGCCGTTCTTGCTCTTGTTGAATAGCATGAGATAGAACGGCAAAAACCTTCGAGTTGCTGCATTGTGCGACATTAAAACGGATAAAATTCTTAAAATTTTGACTTTGGCTGAATGCATTCCCCGGTGCTAAAATCACACCATTTTCCAAACAAGTTTGTGCAATAGACGCAATATCTAAATGTTTAGGTAGTTCACACCATAAAAATAATCCTGCTTCTGGCTTAAACCAAGGTGTTATATTTAGTTTCTCTAATTTTTTGATGGTTAAATCCATTGCTTTTGCTAAGTTGATTTTTAGTTCTTCTAAATACTTACGATAATTCCCATCCGTTAATGCTGCATACAGAATTTCAGCAGACAATTGATTACCGCCAAAACTTGTTGCAATCTTGATATCTGTTAAATCTTCAATCCATTCTGGTTTAGTGGCAATATAGCCTGTACGGACTGAACCTGATAGGGTTTTAGAAAAACTCCCAATATGAATTACTCGTGATAAACCATCAAGTGCGGCAAGTCGTGAAGCAGTGTGTAATTCTAAATCTGCAAAAATATCATCTTCAATGACAATCAAATTTGACTGTTCTACCAGTTTGAGAACTTGATAAGCTGTTGCTGCATTTAATACAGCACCAGTTGGATTATGAATTCCAGAGTTAGTAATGTATAGCCTTGGGTTGAAGTCTTGAATAGCAGTTGCAAATGCGGCTAAGTCAGGTCCATTTTTGGTATAGGGAATGCCGATGATTTGAACTTGATGAACTTTTAGCAGGGCATGGAAGTTAAAATAACAAGGGTCATCTACTAATACCACATCATTTGGTTTTAAAAAATAACGGCATATCAGATCAATCGCTTGCGTACCAGAATCAGTCAATAAAATCTGATTTGCAATCCCTTCAATTCCTTTGCTTTGCATTCTACGAGCTAACAATTCACGTAAGGCAGGAAGCCCAAGTGGGGTGGAGTAATCTGTCAGAATATTTGAATTGGTTTTAGAAACTTTACGGATTGCCTTACGAATATGCTCATGTGGCATCCACTCATTGGGTAGCCAGCCACAGCCAGGCTTTAGTACATCAGCTTTTGCTTCTAAAGCTTGTCTTGATATCCACAAAGGGTCAATATTTCGATCGATTTTAGGGTGAATTTCAGAAATCGAGAGAGGTACAAGTGGCCCAGCTACAAAGAAGCCTGAACCTGTTTTTGCTTCAATTATACCTTTTGCCACAAGACGTTCGTAGCCTTCGACAATGGTTGAAATAGATAAGTTTAATTGTCTCGCTAACGCACGAACGGAAGGTAGTCGAGAACCAGGCATTAATGAACGATTGTTGATTTGTTGATTAATGTGCTGTATGACTAAATCAATTTTTGTTATTTTCATATCATTTATTCGCACTGTGTTGGTAAAAATACCAATACAGTTCTTTGAAATTGTACTGTATCGTATGTGGGAATATAACATATTACAGATTAAATTCTCCAAATAGATTTGGAGAAAATAAATGAAAGTTGCGAATCAGGGTTGGTTAAATGGACTAATCGGCGTGATTATTTTTGCGGGTTCTTTGCCGGCAACACGTGTCGCCGTCATGGATTTCAGTCCTACTTTTTTAACTGCTGCTCGGGCTGCAATTGCTGGTTTATTAGGTTTATTCTTACTTTTGCTATTAAAACAACAGTTTCCTGTTAAAAAGGATTGGCTTGCATTATCTTATGTGGCAATCGGTGTGGTGATAGGATTTCCGTTATTTACTGCGCTCGCTTTGCAATATGTGAGTGCTGCACATACGATTGTTTTTGTTGGTTTACTTCCTTTATCGACTGCTATTTTTGGTGTATTACGGGGTGGAGAAAGGCCAAATGTAAATTTTTGGTTATTTGCCATTTTAGGTGCTTTGATCATTTTTACTTACATGATCATTCAAAGTGATACATGGCGATTTGGCTATGGCGATATTTTTATGTTACTTGCAATCTTACTGTGTGGCTTTGGTTATGCTGAGGGTGGAAAATTATCAAAGCGCTTAGGAGGATGGCAGGTTATTTGTTGGGCGCTGTTAATAACTTTGCCAGTTATGCTGTTGATTTCATATCTCTACATGCCTGCGGACTTCGCGCAGATTTCAAATGCTGCGAAATTGGGGTTAGCTTATGTTTCTCTATTTAGCATGTTGATAGGTTTCTTTTTTTGGTACAAAGGCTTAGCACAAGGAGGTATCGCAACAGTAGGACAATTACAATTATTACAACCCATATTTGGACTAATGATTGCAGCTGTTTTGCTTCACGAGCAAGTAAGTGTTGCGATGTTTGCCGTTACCATCGCTGTGATAGTCTGTGTTGCATGCGCCAAAAAATTTGCATAATTTATAGCAGTTATAAACAATTGGCAGGTTTGGGAACACCAGCTAAACGACTTAGATGACGCGCTACTAAACCTGTGTTAAATCTTTGCTGTAATTCAGCATTATTGATTTCAGCACTAACCGTCTTCATCAAAAATTTAATCAGTGGACGAGTTGCTGGGGAATGTCCAAATTGTTGATAAAATTGACGTACGGCGTGGAGAATTTCGAAATGCCAAGCGGTCAGTTCTAGATCAAGAGATTGAGCAAGTTGCTGGGCAACTTCAGGATTCCAAATTGTATAATCGACCAAATGACCGTCTTGATCTAACTCTAATTGCATGAAATAACCTAATTAACTAAAAATAATTTATTTTAAAGAAATACATCGTTTGAATTGCAGAACTAAATCAGCGAATTCAGCGTATTCTATAACTTTGACCTCAGATTTTATTTCATCTCCAAGTAAACTTTGCTCATTACTTAAGCAGTAAAGATTTGAATAAAGATCTACAATCTTTTTAGTTAGCACTAAAAGTCCATCCCCCATGACTACAACCGTATCATTCACATGTGCCATTTGAGCTAACTCAATCCAGATTTTATCTGTGTTGTAGTAAGGGGATTGAATCAAAAATAAAGTTGAATTTTCCATGTTTCTGAGCTCTACCAATACAAAATATGATCGAAAGATTGAATAAATTCAGGTTGAATCTCAACCAACTCGATTTCTTGATCACTATCTTGCACAATCGCCAAGTGTTGATTTTTAGTTTCAACTAAAATCGGGGTTAAATCATAGAATTCAAAACTGTCCACCATATTGGCAGCAATTTTGAAAGCTTGTTTGAATTGATCGAACTCTAATTTATTGTTCAATAAGCTCAGTGCAGCATCTTTTAATAATACTTTGACAGAAATGCCAAAGGTTGCTAAAACCATAGTTGCAGACACGCTTTCGTTGATCTGCAAACTAGTTAAATTGGATTGCGTTAGGATGACGAGTACAGATTTCACACAATTTACCTTTTAAAAGCAACACTCTATTAATGAACTTAAACTAAAATTGAATTAAACGAGAACAGCTTTGCATAGCATCAGCTAGCTCTCCAAGCCCAACTAGCTCAAAACCTTGCGCTAAATTGTGTTGTTGAAGTGAATGACGTTGGGCATTGCTTGCATCAGTGATTCCCCGAGCAAGGGCAGCACTGACACAGACAGGGAGTCGAATGCCAAGCTTTTGCCATTCTTGTTTTAGATTGCGTTGATCATCAGGAAACCACTGTAAATCATTTGCAACCTGAACACCATCTTGGTAAAAGAAGACACGAAAATCTTCGGACTTATTTCCTAATGCTTGAGCTAAACCAAAAGCATGCCAAGCCATAATTGAAGTAGGTGCAGAAGTTATTAACAGTAGTGTACTCATTGAACATTCACTATGGTCATGTAAGCAAAATGATGGACAGATTAAAAAAGAAGGTAAGTATACAATGATTTTGGTGACAGGTGGTTTAGGCTTTATCGGTTCACATATTGCTTTGAGTTTATTAGCACGTGGGCAAGAAATTGTTATTGTTGATAATTTGGCCAATTCGACTTTACAAACCTTGGAACGCTTAGAATACATCTCAGGAATGTATATTCCATTTGTTAAAGTAGATGTGAGAAATACGCCAGCCTTAAATAAAGTATTTGAACAATATTCAATTGATACGGTTATTCATACAGCCAGTTTTAAATCGCTTGAAGAATCTGTTTTAAAGCCACTGGAATACTACAATGATAATGTCAGCAGTATTATGAGCTTATTGAGAGCAATGCAGCGGATGGGGGTTAGAGAGTTAATCAATATTTCTAGTTTGGCCGTATATGGGCAATCTAATCCAAGTCTGGTTGAAGAGACTGAGTTGAATTATCGTTACCCAAATCCATACATTCGATCTCAGCAAATGGTTGAAGATATTATTGCAGATACTTATAAAGTCGATCATGAATGGAAAATTATCAATCTCAGGTTCTCCAATATTGTTGGTGCTTTTGAACATGGAGTTTTAGGGGAATACGTAACTCAACTCCCTAAAAATATTGTGCCTTTAGCTTTACAAGTTGCAGCGATGCAGCGAGATTGTATCGAATTGCAGAATCAAGCAGAGACAGAAGATGGAACGGTTGAAAGGAGCTTTTTACATGTTTTGGATGCTTGTGATGCAGTTTTGATCGCATTAAATTGGTTAAAAACACAAACAAGTTGTTTGGAAGCATTCAATATTGCACATCATCAACTCACATCTATACAAAATTTAATTGATGAAGTTGCGAGAGTCACTCAGACCGAAATTCAAGTGCAACCTGCTGTATATCAAAACCAAGAGTTAGCGCAATTGGGGGCAAATATTGATAAAGCAAAAAAAATATTAAATTGGGTTCCTAAACGCTCTCTATCACAAATGATTGAAGATGAATGGCGCTTTTATCTGAATACTTTGAAAGGTAATTAAGATAATGATTCTTATTTACATATTTGGTTGGTTTGATTAGGATATTGATCACTAGCCAAAGCAGCGACTTGCTCCAGCCCGTGAAAATTTTAACCAAATAGAGCAGAGGTTGTTTATGCAAATGCGAATTGAACACGATACGATGGGTGAAATTGAGGTTCCTAATGAAGCCTTGTGGGGTGCGCAAACGCAGAGAAGTTTACAGAACTTTAAAATTGGTCAAGAGCGTTTACCACGTGCAATGATTCGTGCAATGGGTTTGGTGAAGAAAGCTGCTGCAATTACCAATGCTGAATTAAAACAGCTCCCTGAAGATTTAAGTCAATATATCGTCGGTGCGGCGGAAGAGGTGATTGCTGGACAATGGGATTCGCAATTTCCATTGGTGGTTTGGCAAACAGGTTCTGGTACGCAAAGTAATATGAACTGTAATGAAGTGATTGCAAACATTGCCAATCAAAAATTAGGACAAGTACTCGGTGCACAAAAACCAGTACATCCAAATGATCATGTCAATCGTGCACAATCAACCAATGATTCTTTCCCAACAGCAATTCATGTGGCTGCAAGTATTCAGATCAATGAACTGCTTATTCCTGCTGTTGAAAAGTTAAAAGCGACCCTACAACGCAAGTCTGAAGAATTTGACAGTATTGTTAAAATTGGTCGTACGCATTTACAGGATGCAACGCCTCTGACTTTAGGACAAGAATTTAGTGGTTATGTGTCACAACTTGAGCATGGTCTAAAACGTTTGCAGCAAGCACTTGCAGGTCTTTATGAGTTGCCTTTAGGGGGAACGGCGGTAGGCACTGGCTTAAACGCACATCCAGATTATGCGGCGAAAGCAGCTGAACAATTGGCTGAACTTACAGGTTTACCATTTGTGACTGCACCGAATAAGTTTGAAGCTTTGGCAGGGCGAGACGCAGCAGTATTTGCTTCAGGCGCTTTAAAAACATTGGCTGCAAGCTTAAATAAGATTGCCAATGATATTCGATGGTTAGCGAGTGGTCCTCGTTGTGGTTTTGGTGAGATTCGTATTCCAGAAAATGAACCTGGTTCAAGTATCATGCCTGGTAAAGTCAATCCTACACAAAGTGAAGCGATGACCATGGTTGTTGCTCAGGTTCTAGGTAATGACACTACCATCAATGTGGCGGGTGCATCAGGTAACTTTGAGCTGAATGTATTTATGCCAGTGATTGCTTATAACTTATTGCAATCTATTCAGTTATTAGGAGATGCTTGTAATAGCTTTAATGATCATTGTGCGGTAGGTGTTGAACCAAATCGTGAGAAGATTGATTATTTCTTGCATAACTCTTTAATGTTAGTCACAGCACTCAATCCTGTGATTGGTTACGAAAATTCTGCCAAAGTTGCCAAAACCGCTTATAAGGAAAATAAAACCTTAAAACAAGTTGCTATTGAATTAGGTCTAGTCACAGCAGAGCAGTTCGATGAAGTGGTTAGACCTGAAAATATGGTTTCTCCGAATAGTAAGTAAGTCGTATTGGTAGTTTAAAAAATCCTTCTTTAACCTAGGGGGATTTTTTATGAGTAGTTTTTATAAATCGATCTGCGTACAATATGCTTTTGATTTACCTGATTGTTGCTTCATTATGCTCAATATTTATTTGACAGATACCAAAACCAATATCCAGTTTTCTGATCTTCCAAATGAAAATCCTGTTAAATTTGTATTGAATTTAAAGAAAATTTTTCCAAGTACGGCTGATTTGTTGTTGCCTGTATTACCAGAAGACAATGATTTAGAGAATGTGACTTGGGAAGCAACTTCTAAAGATTTCGAAGTATTTAAGAAATTATTGGAAGGTTGGGGAATCATTGAATTACGTTTAAGTGCTATTACCGCTTATAAAGATAAAAATTTTGCCAACGAGTTAGTCAAAAAAGCGCAAATTAAACGTAAGCAGATTTCTCAGAAACAAGCACAGCTTTCCTTGATTGCATTGGATTATGTGTTGATGCATGAGATTCATGCACTGATTGATGCTGAATTAGTGATGATTGGTGAAAAATTCTATTTACCAGCGTTACGAGAACTATGGAAAGGACAGTTTTCAGATCAAATTTTGCAGTGCAAATTTTAATCTTCAAAAGCAGACGTTAAAGTCTGCTTTTTTATTGATTTATTTTGATTAGCGCTGAAAGAGATACTTGATCTACAAAGAATTACAAGAATTTAGTGTTGGTATTTTTGGTCGGCATATATATTGCTTATAGGGATATAAATATTATTGCGGGAGAGAAGTTCTTCAATGAACTCGCCGAAGGAGCAACGACCCCGGAAACTTTCAGGCAGAAGGACTGTAATGATATAAATACAATCTGGAGAGCAGTGTTCGATTTGAAGAATTATAAGAGAAAAGTTTCTTCTACGATTAACACTCACCGAAGGGGAAGGCTTAATGATTAATTGGTAATCATCTGCCAAAACTCTCAGGTACCATGACAGATGGGGCTAAACATTATGAAATGTTATGCATTTCAAGGAGTTTGCTATGCCACATGTTGTTGTTATTGGTGCGGGGATTACGGGTGTAACGTCTGCTTATGAATTAATTAAATTGGGTTATGAAGTCACAGTGATTGAGCGTCATTTATTTCCAGCAATGGAAACTTCATTTGCCAATGGTGGGCAGTTGTCTGCTTGTAACGCTGAGGTCTGGAATCAGAAGGCAACAGTGTTGAAAGGGATTAAATGGATGAGTAAGAAAGATGCGCCTTTATTGCTCAATCCGTCTTTTAGTGTGCATAAATATCGCTGGCTAGTCGAGTTTTTGACTCACATTAAGGACTATAAGGTAAATACAATTGAAACAGTTCGTTTAGCGTTGTTAGCAAGACAACGATTATTTGAAATTGCAGAAAAAGAGGATATTGCTTTTGATTTAGAAAAGCGCGGTATTTTGCACATGTACCATACTAAACAAGACTTCGATATTGCCAAAAAAGTGAATGATGTTTTAGTCGAGGGTAAACTTGAGCGTTATGCAATAACACCTGAAGAAATGAAATCTATTGAGCCAAATTTAACTGGTGATTATTATGGTGGATATTACACTGCTGCGGATGCAACAGGAGATATTCATAAGTATTCTGTTGGTCTTGCCGAAAAAACAAAACAATATGGTGTGAAATATCGCTTTGGTTTGGATGTTCTTGATGTTAAATGTTTGCAGGATAGAGTTGTAGTAGATTGCAAAAATAGTTCAGAGAATATGCACCCTGATAATAATCAGCTGACTCAAATTGAAGCTGATATTATTTTAGTGTGCGGTGGTGTTGGAAGTTATCAGCTTGCAGATTTGTTGGGGGATACAGTCAATATCTATCCTGTAAAAGGATATTCAATTACAGTCCAGCTTAAAGATGAGCGAAGTGTAAAAAATGCACCGTGGGTGAGTCTGCTTGATGAAAGCGCAAAAATTGTTACTTCTCGTTTAGGCGCTGATCGCTTCCGTGTCGCAGGCACAGCCGAGTTTAATGGTTATAATCGTGATATTCGCGCAGATCGAATCCAACCTTTAATTAACTGGGTGAACCAAAATTTTGATATTTCAACTGAGCACGCTGTACCATGGGCGGGCTTACGTCCGATGATGCCAAATATGTTGCCTGTAGTGAAACAGGGTAAACATGCGCGAGTATTTTACAATACTGGGCATGGGCATTTAGGCTGGACTTTATCTGCCGCAACAGCGGTATTGATTAGCGAGGAAATTGCACAAAAATTCCCAAGTTAAATATAAAAAGCCGATGTGAAAACATCGGCTTTTTATTTATCAATCATACAAACGATAAATTCCTGTAAAGCGCTCACAACCTTTTTGCTCACTTTTTATAATTAATAAAGCTTTTTGAAAGTCAAATTGGTACTGGCACTTTTTTTCATTATCAATAATGAGATTCTTTTGTTCGGGAGTGGTGTAGGCAAGTAAAGATAAAGTTTGAGTCTCTACACGATTATTGGGATTACGATAAGCAATTCCTTCGATTTTTAATTTATCTTTATCCAGTTGATGAATCTGGATGTGAACAGGTTGTTTGGCTAAATCACCATGTTCAAATTTTAAATAGTGTTGTGTAAGCGTCTGATTCATTGAAGTATAAAAGTTTAAATCATCTAAACGAACATCAAATTGTTGCTGATAACAATTTTTAGATTTGCACTGTTGGATTTGATTAAGCCAAAGCTTTTGTGTGTCATGTAGTAGTTGAATTGGAGCATCAGTCACAAGATAAGCGGTTAAAAACTTATTATTCAGCTTAGTTCGTTGGTCTTGATACTGCTTAGAACAAATTTTTTTTTGCTCAGCATTCTGTGTTGTACAATTAATTGACGCGGCAAATACAAATGATGAGCAAAAACAACTCAATGTGATGATATAACCAGATTTCTTTAATTGATTTATTAAGGTGTTCAACAGCATAATCACTTATATGTTCAGCCTAATTTGCTCACTGTACTATAGCGAAATAGAAAGCCTGAATACAAGATTTGTTCAGTATATTGTAAAAGGAAAATCATATGGTTGCTCAAATTCGTATTGGACAAGGGATTGATGTACATGCTTTTGAAGAAGGCAGTTTCGTTACTTTAGCTGGGATTAAAATTCCGCATACACATGGTTTAAAAGCGCATTCAGATGGTGATGTAGTCTTGCATGCATTGAGTGATGCTTTACTTGGCGCATTAGCATTGGGAGATATTGGGCAACATTTCCCAGATACTGATCCTGAGTATAAAGGGGCTGATAGCCGGATGTTATTGAAACATGTATATCAATTAATTTTAGATCGTGGTTATCATTTAAATAATGCTGATATCACAGTTGCGTGTGAACGTCCAAAGCTCGCAAAACATAATTTAGAAATGCGCCAAAGTATTGCCGATGTACTTGAAGTCGATATCACTCAAATTAGTATCAAAGCTACAACAACGGAACAACTAGGATTTACAGGTCGTCAAGAAGGCATTTTGGCAACAGCAACTGTCTTAATTTCACATCAAGCAAGATGATCTACATCCATTAATGATTGTTCAAGTTCAAGTGTTGCTTTACGACCTTGCAGTTGTAAAGTAATACTATGAATTAAACCAGTCCAAGTCTCATTCGGTTCCCAAATCTCATGAAGTAATGCTTGAGCTGTGGGCATATCCATATCCATATAAAATTGACGATATAAATACATCAAACTACTTACACGCATGTTTTTGGCACAATGCAGCCAAACAATTTCATTTTGAACAAGATGAGCAATTAAATCTAAAACGAATAAGCATTGTTCTGCACAAGGAAGATCCCAATCAATAGGAATATGAATGTAGTTTAAGCCTAAATCCAAGCAGATTTGGTCTTGCTTAGCTAAATGATTTTCTGATTTGCTCGTCGCAAGATTGATTACTGTACTACAGCCATATTCTTTAATTTGCAATAATTGTTCAGCGCTTGGCTGAGCAGAACTAAATAGATGCTCGTGCACCAAAGAAAAACTAGGAATTTCAGACAGTGCTTGTTCGAGTGAAGTCATAATGTTCGCTTTGTAGTTATCAAAGTTTCAACCAAGAGGAGAAACTTCTTCTAATAAAAGATTTTCTACTATAAGTGTTTTTATTTAAGTGTTCAATTTAGATCGCAAAAATAAAAACAGCATCATGATGATGCTGTTTTCTTTAGCTATTTAGTCTTTTTTCAAATTCTCATTTAATAAGAATTCCATTAATGCCTTTTGAGCATGTAAGCGATTCTCTGCTTCATCCCAAACAACAGCATTTTTATGATCCAGCATGTGTTCAGAAATTTCTTCGCCACGGTGTGCGGGTAAGCAATGCATAAATAAACAATCTGGATGAGCCAGATCCATTAATTTTTCATTCACTTGGAAATCAGCAAATGCTTTTTCACGAAGTTTTTGTTCTTCTTCTTGCCCCATGCTTGCCCATACATCAGTTACGATCAAGTCAGCATTAACCGCAGCATCCTCAGCTTTATTGAACACTTCTACACAATCGGCAAATTCAGTTAAAAACTCAGGTTTTGGTTCGTAACCTTCAGGTGCAGCAATTTTGAGTTTAAAACCCATCATATGTGCTGCTTCAATGTATGAATTACACATATTGTTGCCATCGCCAATCCAAGCAACCGTTTTACCTTTGATGCTTCCACGGTGTTCTTGAAAGGTTTGTAAGTCAGCAAGTAATTGACATGGATGGTGGTCATCCGTTAATCCATTAATGACAGGAACTTTCGAATAAGAAGCAAAACGTTCAACAATATCATGGCCAAAAGTACGAATCATCACGATATCAAGCATGCTTGAAATGACACGTGCTGAATCCTCAATTGGCTCACCACGACCTAATTGAGTATCTCGTGGAGAAAGGAAAATCGCGTTACCGCCAAATTGGCAAATGCCAGCTTCAAAAGAAATACGTGTACGTGTACTCGATTTCTCAAAAATCATTCCTAAGACTTTACCTACAAATGGTTGAAAAACCGTATTTGCATGTTGCATGCGTTTCAATTCTTGAGCACGGTCTAAAATGCGTTGCAACTCTAAAGTTGAAAGGTCTCGTAAAGTCAGGAAATGCCGAAGCGCCATAGTTACTCCCACAATAATTATTGAATAAAAACAATAATTAATTGTTATTTAATGGGTGGTGATAAAAAAGGAATTGACTACTATACTACACCACCTAAAAAATGCAAAAGAATTAGACTTTTTGATGAGCTTTTAAGAATAAATCAACGGAATAATTAATATAATCAGTTATTTCAGCGTCATTTGCTGATACTTCTAAACCCATTAAAAGTCGCCACTCAACATCACGTAGAATTCCGAAATACATCATGGCAGAGAAATGAGGGTTAGAGCAGTATATTTCATTGAGGTCGTGTGCCTGACCTAAAGCAAATGCAATCGTATTCTGTATATTTAAAGCACATTGGTCATAAAAATAGTGCGCTAATTGTATATCTTTTTGAGTTTGCTCTGTGAACATACGCATAAAGGCAATATTTTCAGGTTGAATAATATGTTGATAAAAGCGTTGTAATGTTTGTACAAGGTATGTTCTTAAATTATTTTGTTCCGAAGTGTATGGAAAACAAACACCTTTAAAAAACACCTCACGACGATAATCACAAATCGCAGTAAAAAGCCCTTCTTTGTTGCCAAAATATTTATAAATAGAAGCTTTTGAGCCACCTGCATGATTGACAATATCATCCAAGGAAACCGCATCATAACCTTTTTCAAGAAATAAATCGGTTGCACATAGTAATAAGGCAAGGCGACGTTCTTGACCACGACGAGTTTGAGGTTGTTCGCAACTTGGGTAACAAATATCAGTCATTATATTCAATGAGCGTTGAGGGAATATTTTATTATAGCAAAAACCATATGTATTGTATGGCTATGGCATTGGATCATGTATCTAAACATCTCAATGTAAAAAAGCGAGTAATGTGATCATTACTCGCTTTTATGGACTATTTATGATTTATGCTGAACGCACTTCATCGTCTTCATCATCGTCTGTTGAATCCATGCCAAGCTCTTTAAGTTTGCGAGTAAGCGTGTTACGGCCCCAACCTAAAAGCTCTGCTGCATGGCGTTTGCGACCACGTGTTTGTTGAAGGGCTGCATTAATCAAAGTGCGCTCAAACATTGGTGTTGCGATATCTAAAATTTTCATTTCGCCATTTTTTAATTTTTGAATTGCCCATTGAGCTAGTAGCTCATCCCAATGATGTACAGCAATTCTTTCAACTAAAGCTGGGCTTGTAGCTGATGCGTCATTTGTCGACTTTTGTATAGCAACTTGTTTTAGCTCAGCAGGTAGATCTTCTGGATAGACTTCACGTCCAGTAATCATTACTGTTAACCAACGACAAGTATTTTCTAATTGACGAACGTTACCTGGCCAAGGGAGTTGCTGCATATAGTCAGTTGTTTCTGTACGTAAGATTTTAGGACTAACACCTAATTCTTTACCTGCACGCGCCAAGAAATGTTGCGCAAGCATAGGAATATCTTCGCTACGATGAGCAAGTTTCGGAATATGAATGCGAATGACATTAAGGCGATGGTACAAGTCCTCACGGAAACGACCTTCATTCACCAACTTCTCTAAGTCTTGGTGAGTTGCGGCTACAATTCGGACATCAACTTTAACTGGAATGTGTCCCCCAACACGGTAGAACTCGCCATCAGCAAGGACGCGAAGTAAGCGTGTTTGTGTTTCAAAAGGCATATCACCAATTTCATCAAGAAATAATGTACCGCCGTTGGCTTGCTCAAAGCGACCTTGATGCTGAGTATTTGCACCTGTAAACGCGCCTTTCTCATGCCCAAATAACTCAGTTTCAATTAAGTCTTTTGGAATGGCAGCCATATTGAGTGCAATAAATGGTTTAGCACGACGAGGCGAATGTTTGTGTAATGCATGTGCAACAAGTTCTTTACCTGTACCAGATTCACCATTAATCAATACCGTGATATGGGATTGAGATAAACGTCCAATTGCACGGAATACTTCCTGCATTGCAGGTGATTCACCAATGATTTCGGTTGATTGTAAAGGCGTCGTGGCTTTGGTTGCTTCTTGTTGTTGCAATTTATTGATGTGCAAAATAGCACGATTCACTAATGCTAAAGCTTCATCGATATCAAATGGTTTTGGTAAATACTCAAATGCACCAGTTTGGTAACTCGAGACAGCAGATTCTAAATCAGAATGTGCTGTCATGATGATGACAGGTAGATCTGGATGTGTGTTTTTAACTTTAGATAAGAAAGTTAAGCCATCAATTCCAGGCATGCGAATATCTGTCAAAATGACATCGGGTGCAGCATCATGCAAACGTTCTAGCGCTGTTTGTGCTTCTTCAAAGTTGGTGACGTCAAAACCTTCTTCTTTAAAAGTTTTTTCGAGTACCCAACGCATGGCACGATCATCATCTATTACCCAAATTTTATTTCGTGACACGGTCTAACTCCCAAGGTAAATATAAGCTAAATATGGTTTTTCCTGGAACGGACTGACATTCGATCATTCCGTTGTGTTGATGCATAATGTTTTGCGCGATACTGAGGCCAAGTCCTGTACCTTTTGCTCGTCCAGTAACAAGCGGGTAAAATACAGACTCTAATATGCTTTCTGGAACACCTGGTCCATTGTCTTCAATATCAATTCTTATCGATGAGCGATTCAGAACACCGTTAATTGTCACTAAGCGTTGAATGCGCGTTCTTAAAATCAGCTCTGGTTCTGAATCGACAAAAAAATCTTTATTTTCAGTCATTGCTTGCACAGCATTTACGCTGATATTGAGCATAACTTGAATCAGTTGATCACGGTCAGCCATCACATCAGGTAAAGATAGGTCGTAATCGCGGGTAATCTTAATTTTTTTCTTCGTTTGATTCACAATAAGTGAACGAACGCGCTCTAAAGGTTCATGAACATTAACCAGCTCGTAGCTTGGTAATTGACGTGAACCAAGCATGGTATCTGCTAGATTGGTTAGGCGATCGACTTCACTAATAATAATGTCGGTAAACTCACGATAGCTTTCATCATTTAAGCTGCGAGCAAGTAATTGTGTTGCACCACGAATGCCCGCTAAAGGATTTTTAATTTCATGTGCCACGCCACGGACCAATTGGCGCGCGACTTGATGTTGTTGTACTAAATTTTCTTCTTTAGAAATTTTCAACATTCGATCAATTGGATTCAGTTCGATTAATAAAAGTGGGTGATAACTTTTACCTGCATTTAATTGTGAGACCGTATAATCCACATGGATTGGTTTAAAGTTCACATTAATTACAGCTTCGCGACGTGTGTAATGTTGTCCGCTTTCTAATGTATTTAATAAAGCTTCATGTGTATTAAATGCATCATCATGTGCATGAAGCAGATTGAGCACTGGTTGGCCTGACGCGCGAAGTAAACTAACATCGAATAATGCTTCACAAGCCGAATTTAAATAAAAAATATTAAGATTACTATCGACCAATAATATGGCAGTGGTCAGATTATCTACGAGCAGTCGATAGTCGATAGTGTTATGTTGATCCATTTGTGAATCGTCCTGTTTTAAAATGGCGCAATAAATATCAATGTAGATGAATAGCCATTAACTTCTGAAATGTATTTAATGCAAAATGCAAGCCAACTTTGTATTGGCTAATATTCAATAACTTAATTCATAAATAATGAGTTTATGCTGTATTTTTCACATAGATTGAGTTATTTCAATATTTTATCATGCTTTAAAATGGTGCGTTGTTGGGGTTTGTTTAAAATTTTGGTTGTATTTTGGTGCATTACACAAAGAGATGGCTTTGTAGCTATGCGGCAGCAAAGAAAAGTCATACAATACGCCGATTCAAGTGGAGCGCAGATTCATGAAGACCCCCAAAGTCGGTTTTGTATCTTTAGGTTGTCCTAAGGCATTGGTAGATTCTGAACGAATTTTAACTCAGTTAAAGACTGAAGGTTATCAAGTTGCATCAGATTATGACGGTGCAGATTTGGTTGTTGTTAATACTTGTGGTTTTATTGAATCTGCAGTGCAAGAGTCTTTAGATGCCATTGGCGAAGCCATGAGCGAGAACGGTCGTGTGATCGTTACAGGTTGCTTAGGTAAAGATGAAGATAAAATTCGTCAAATGCACCCAAATGTGCTTAAAGTTACAGGGGCGGCAGCTTATCAAGATGTAATGGAAGCTGTACATGAATATGTACCAGCTCCTCCAAAACATAACCCATTTATTGATCTAGTCCCAGAACAAGGTGTGCGTTTAACACCAAAACATTATGCTTATTTAAAAATATCAGAAGGCTGTAACCATCGTTGTACTTTCTGCATTATTCCAAGTATGCGTGGTGATTTAGTTTCTCGTCCTGTAGGTAGTGTGTTAGATGAAGCAGCAGCATTAAAACGCGCTGGTGTAAAAGAAGTATTGGTTATTTCTCAAGATACTTCTGCTTATGGTGTCGATACCAAATACAAGTTGGACTTTTGGAATGGTCAACCTGTAAAAACTAAGTTCTATGATATGTGTGAAGCACTTGGTCAGCTTGGTATTTGGGTGCGTTTACATTATGTCTATCCTTACCCACATGTCGATGCAGTCATTGACCTAATGGCACAAGGAAAAATCCTGCCATATTTAGATATTCCTTTTCAGCATGCCAGTCCGCGCATCTTAAAATTGATGAAGCGACCAGCTCATAGTGAAAATACATTAGAGCGTCTGAAATTGTGGCGTGAAAAATGCCCTGAATTGGTGATTCGCTCAACTTTTGTTGTGGGTTTCCCTGGTGAAACTGAAGAAGATTTCCAAACTCTATTGGAATGGTTAAAAGAAGCCCAATTAGATCGGGTGGGCTGTTTTACTTATTCACCAGTAGAGGGCGCGACTGCAAATGATCTTCCTGATCATGTGCCAGAAGAGATCAAGCAAGATCGTTATGAGCGTTTCATGGAAGTTCAGCAAGCGATTTCTGCTGCAAAACTACAAAAGCGTATTGGTCAGACGATGACAGTATTGGTTGATAGCTTGGAAGAAGAATTTCCAGTTGCTGTTGCGCGTTCATATGCAGATGCACCAGAAATCGATGGCAACGTATTTGTTGAAGATATTGATAAGAGTGTGATTAAAGCGGGTGATTTACTCGAAGTCGAAATCACGGATGCAGATGAATATGATTTATTTGCTAAGTTGATTCAGATTAAATCAGCTTGATATTGAATTAAATTGAAGAAATTTTGAGATTAGTCGGTTTGGAGTAAAGGTATGTCAGCTTCTAAAAATCCACGTTATGCACGAATCTTGCTAAAGCTTTCTGGTGAAGCTTTAGCAGGCAATAAAGATATGGGTATCGATGCCCAAGTATTAGATCAGATGTCACTTTCAATTGCGCACTTGGTTGGTTTAGGTGTGCAGGTTGGTATCGTTGTTGGTGGCGGTAACTTATATCGTGGTAGTCAGTTACAAAAAGATGGTCTTGTAGGTCGCGTAACAGGTGACCAAATGGGGATGTTGGCAACTGTAATGAATGGTTTGGCAATGCGTGATGCATTAGTGCGCCGTAATATCAAAACACGTTTAATGTCTGCACTTCCAATTGGCACGGTTGTTGAATCTTACTCAAGTCGTGATGCAATTCGCCACCTAAGCCAAGGTGAAGTTTGTGTATTTGTTGCGGGTACAGGTAATCCATTCTTTACCACAGATACAGCTGCTTGCTTACGTGGTATTGAAATTGAAGCAAACCTCATCTTAAAAGCAACTAAAGTTGATGGTGTTTATAATAAAGATCCAAGTAAATATGATGATGCAGTTAAGTATGATAATTTAACTTTCGATCAAGTACTTGATGAAAAGTTGGGTGTAATGGATCTTACAGCAATTTGCTTATGCCGTGATCATAATGTCCCATTACAAGTATTCGATATGAATAAATCGGGTGCTTTACTTTCTGTTGTAATGGGTGAAAAAGAGGGTACTCACGTTACGAATTAATGTACGTGAGCCATAAAGCGCTTTATACTAATGTCTAAATATTTTGTAATACCTAATGAATAAGTAAGGAAGATCATATGATTAACGATCTCAAAAAAGATAGCGAATTGCGTATGAATAAAACACTTGACTCTTTGGAGCAAGGTTTTGCAAAAGTTCGTACTGGACGTGCGCATCCATCTATTTTAAATGGTGTGATGGTTCCTTACTATGGTTCTGATGTTCCATTAAACCAAGTTGCAAACGTAGGACTTGAAGACTCACGTACACTCTTAGTACAACCATTTGAGCGCTCAATGGTTTCAGCAATTGATAAAGCAATTCGTGAAGCTGGTTTAGGATTAAATCCTATTACAGCAGACGCAATTCGTGTACCGATGGCTGCATTGACTGAAGAAACACGTCGCGATATGCAAAAAGTTGCACGTACTGAAGCTGAGAATGCCAAAGTTGCAATTCGAAACATTCGTCGTGATGTATTAGGTGATATCAAAGCATTGTTGAAAGAAAAAGAAATTTCTGAAGATGATGATCGCCGTGCATCAGAGGATATTCAGAAAATTACGGATAAATTCGTTGCTGAAGTAGAAAAGCGCTTGGCTGCGAAAGAAGCTGAATTAATGAAGGTCTAACTTTATGACCTTGCAAGAAGATCAACTTCTTCCTCAGCATGTTGCCATCATTATGGATGGCAACAATCGCTTTGCCAAAAAGATGCAAATGCAAAAAGGTGATGGGCATCGTGAAGGCAAAAATGTCTTGGATCCGATTGTCGAGCATTGTAAAAGTGTCGGCGTAAAAGCATTAACGGTTTTTGCATTTTCAAGTGAAAACTGGAATCGACCACAATATGAAGTCGATTTACTCATGAAGTTGTTAGAAGATACGATTCATGAGCAGCTTCCTCGTATGGAAAAGTTTAATATTGCTCTACGTTTTATTGGTGACCGATCGCGCCTCTCAGATCATTTAAGTGATTTAATGCGATATGCAGAACAAAAAACAGCTGCCTTTGATTCCATGACCTTAAGTATTGCGATTAGCTATGGTGGTATGTGGGACATGGCGAATGCTGCAAAATGTATTGCTCAAGATGTTCTTGCTGGAAAAGTTCAAACAAATCATATAAATGTTGATTTATTTGATAAATATGTCAGTCTAAATGACCTACCTGCTGTGGATTTATTAATTCGTACAGGGGGGGATTATCGCCTTTCAAATTTCTTATTGTGGCAAGCTGCGTATGCAGAATTGTACTTTACAGAAACTTTATGGCCAGAGTTTAAGGTCGAAGAATTGGATTACGCATTTCGTGTTTTTTCAGGACGTGAACGACGTTTCGGTAAGACGACAGAACAGATTCAACAAGCGAAAATAGAGAATTAATAATGTTAGAGCGGATTATTACCGCATTGGTGTTAGTTGCTGTTGTTTTAAGTTGCATGTTTGCGACGCAATCACATTATCCAATGTTTGTGCTTATGATTTTAGCAGCTGGGGTTGCAGGCTATGAGTGGTTTAAGCTTATGCCTCATAAAGAAGCCATTGTTTCAAAACCTAAGGCTTGGATATATGGTATATGTGTAGCATCGGTTTCAATACTCGCTTTATTTTTTAATGATGTTGCATTGTTGTTATGGGCAGCATCTATTCTTACGTGGCTAGGGAGTATTTACTGGGTTAAAAGCTTTCCAGAATCAGATAGTTGGTACAATGTATCATTGTATGTTATTGGTTTTATTCTAATTTCTGCAGCAGTGACTGCGCTTTATACGGTTTGGCATAGCTCACCTTGGTGGCTGATGTATTTGTTCTTGTTAGTTTGGGGGGCAGATAGTGGCGCATATTTTGTTGGTCGTAAATTTGGTAAAAGAAAACTTGCTCCTACAGTAAGCCCGAATAAATCAGTTGAAGGATTGTATGGTGGTATTGCAACAACAGTTGTGATTATGTTGGTTATACAATACTTCTATTTAAATTTAACGACAATCCAGCTTATTTTGTTCTTAATTCTTTCCATTATTACTGTTTTTGCATCTGTATTAGGTGACTTATTTGAGTCGATGATCAAACGTCGTGCAGGCATTAAAGACTCAGGGCGTGTACTTCCAGGGCATGGTGGAGTACTAGATCGAATTGATTCACTTCTTGCTGCCGCGCCTATTTTTGCAACTGGTATGTATGTATTAGTAAAACTTATTGGTGTAGATCTATAAATGACACAAGCTGTTTGTATATTGGGTGTTACGGGTTCAATTGGGCAAAGTACCTTAAAAGTATTGGCACGACACCCAGACCAATACTCTGTTTATGCGGTTTCTGCATATAGTCGTTTAGATGAACTGGTAGAAATATGTAAAAAATACAGCCCTAAAATAGTGGTTGTTCCGAAAATAAAAGCATTAGAACTAGAACAACGTTTAAATCAAGAAAATCTAAAAAATATTGAAATTTTAACAGATGAAGCAGGTTTGATAGCGATTGCTGAACATGATGCAGTTGATATTGTTATGGCTGCAATCGTCGGTGCTGCTGGCTTATTACCAACACTTGCCGCAGTCAAAGCAGGCAAACGTGTGTTACTTGCAAACAAGGAAGCCTTGGTGATGTCAGGTGACATCATGATGCAGGCAGCACGTGATCATAATGCTTTATTGCTTCCTGTCGATTCAGAGCATAATGCGATCTTTCAGTCATTACCACACAATTATTTACAGATTGAGAGAACAGGTGAGCCACAACTTGGTGTGTCTCAGGTTTTATTGACAGCTTCTGGTGGTCCATTTCTTAATCATTCTTTAGAACAATTACATGATGTAACGCCTCAACAGGCTTGTAAGCATCCAAATTGGTCTATGGGGCAAAAAATTTCGGTAGATTCAGCGACTTTGATGAATAAAGGTTTGGAATTGATCGAAGCGTGTCATTTGTTTTCAATATCAGAACATTTTGTTACAGTTGTTGTTCATCCACAAAGTATTATTCATTCCATGGTGCAATATGTGGATGGATCAACTTTGGCACAAATGGGTAACCCAGACATGTGTACGCCAATTGCGCACGCATTAGCATGGCCGCAACGCTTAATGACGGATGTTCCTGCTTTAAATCTGTTCGAAACAGCTCAATTAAATTTTCAGGCACCTGATGATATTAAATTCCCAGCTTTAAATTTAGCTCGTCAAGCCATGCGTGCGGGTGGGTTAGCACCTACAATTTTGAATGCTGCCAATGAGATCGCGGTTGCTGCATTTTTAAAAGGACAAATTCGATTTACTGAAATTACGCAAGTGGTCGAGCATACTTTACAAGTTGTACAAAATGCTAAAGCAGAAAGCATAGACATCATCTTGCAGACTGATATGATCGCAAGAGGTATCGCAGAGAAGTACATCGTAGGTATAGGGGGTTAAATCGTATGAGCGCACTATTTATGATTGTTGCAGCGATTTTATTATTAGGCCCTCTGATTGCGATTCATGAGTTTGGTCATTATTGGGTCGCGCGTAAATTAGGCGTTAAGGTTTTAGTCTATTCTATTGGCTTTGGACCGACTTTGCTTAAATGGCAATCGAAAAAATCAGGTATACAATACCAGCTTTCAGCATTGCCGCTTGGTGGTTACGTTAAAATGCTGGATGAACGTGAAGGTAATGTTGCTGAGCAAGATTTACCTTATGCATTCAACCGACAATCTCCATGGAAGCGTATCGCAATTGTTGCTGCTGGACCGTTGATTAATCTTATTTTTGCAGTTTTATTATTTTGGATTTTGTTTTTACCAGCCCAAGAACAGCTCAATACCCGTATTGGCAAAATCATGCCAAATACACCTGCTGCCCAAGTCGATTTACATGTTGGCGATAAAGTGGTGATGGTGGATGGTCAAACAACTGCAACATGGGAAAAACTGAATTACGCTTTGGTTAATCGCGTTGGAGAGACTGGTCAAGTTTCGATTGTTGTTGATCGTGCGGGAACTGAAAAACAATACAATTTGCCAATTAAAGACTTTTTAAAAGATCAAAGCCAATCTCCATTAGATGTATTAGGTTTCTTACCTTATCGTCCATTTATATCAGCGACTGTAAAGGAATTGAGCCCAGATGGTGCTGCAATACGCCAAGGTATGAAAGTGGGTGATCGCATCGTCGCAATTGATAGTGTTGCAATGAAAGATTGGTTTGATGTTGTGAATGTTGTGCAAAATTCACCTGAAAAACTTTTGAATATTGATGTAATACGTCAAGGTCAACTTGTACATTTACAGGTGATGCCGCAAGGTCAACGTGACAATATGGGTAATATGAGTGGTGTTCTTGGAGTGAAAAGTGATGCGGGTAAAATCACGATTCCCAATGAATACAAACAAACCATTCAGTATTCACCTGTTGAAGCATTAGGTGTCGCTGTTGAAAAAACAACACAATTGTCAGGTATGATTTTTAGTTCGATTACTAAAATGGTACGTGGACTAATTGGATTGGATAACTTATCAGGTCCTATTACGATTGCAAAAGTTGCAGGACAGAGTGCTGAAATGGGGTGGCAAACCTTTATTTCTTTTATGGCGTTGATGAGTGTAAGTCTGGGTATCCTAAATTTATTACCAATTCCAATGCTTGATGGTGGTCACTTAGTTTATTACTTTATCGAAGCAATTCGTGGTAAACCTGTTTCCGAACAAATACAAATGTTTGGTCTAAAAGTTGGTATGGTACTGCTCGGTAGCATGATGCTTTTGGCTTTATTTAACGACTTCATGCGTTTATAAAAAAACGCAAACGGAATTTAACTTACTGGAAAATATATGGGCATGCGTCACACACATTTATTAATGCCTTTGGCACTGGTTAGTGCGATGGCAGTGGTACAACAAGCATACGCAGCAGATGAGTTTCTTGCACAAGATATACGAATTGATGGCCTCGTGCGTTTAACACCTGCAAGTATCTATTCTATGTTACCAATAAATAGTGGCGATAGAGTAAGTGATCCTGTGATTGCTGAGGCGATCCGTACTTTATATGCTTCAGGTCTATTTGATGACATTAAAGCCTATAAAGAAAAAAACGTATTGGTTTTTAAAGTTGTTGAGCGTCCAATTATTTCTAAATTGGAGTTTAAAGGTAATAAGCTGATTCCTAAAGAAGCCTTAGAGCAGGGCTTAAAGAAAATGGGGATTGCAGAGGGCGAAGTCTTTAAGAAGTCAGCATTGCAGATCATTGAGACTGAACTTGAGCAGCAATATACTCAACAAGGTCGTTATGATGCTGATGTAACGGTTGATACCATTGCTCGTCCAAATAACCGTGTTGAGCTCAAGCTTAATTTTAATGAAGGTACGGCTGCAAAAGTTTTTGATATTAATATCATTGGTAATACTGTATTTAGTGATAGTGACATTAAGCAGGCTTTTGCAGTTAAAGAAAGCGGTTGGGCTTCGATTGTTACACGTAATGATCGCTATGCACGTGAAAAAATGGCAGCAAGCTTAGAAGCATTACGTGCTTTATATCTGAATAAAGGTTATATCAACTTTAATATTATCAATTCACAACTCAACATCAGTGAAGATAAAAAACACATTTTCATTGAGGTCTCAGTTGATGAAGGCGGTCAGTTTAAGTTTGGTGAAACCAAATTCTTAGGCGATGCACTCTATAAACCTGAAGAATTAAAAGCACTAAAACTATATAAAGATGGTGAAACTTATTCACAAGAAAAAGTAAATGCGGTGAAGCAATTACTACTTCGTAAATATGGTAATGCAGGTTATTACTATGCTGAAGTGAATGTTGTACCTGAAATTAACAATCAAACTGGTATCGTAAACCTCAATTATTACATTAATCCTGGTCAGCAAGTCACTGTTCGTCGTATTAACTTTACTGGAAATAGTAAAACAGCGGATGAAGTATTACGTCGTGAAATGCGTCAAATGGAAGGTGCTTTAGCGAGCAATGAAAAAATTGATTTATCAAAAGTGCGTTTAGAACGCACAGGTTTCTTTAAAACTGTTGATGTAAAACCTGTTCGCGTACCTAATTCTCCAGACCAAGTTGATTTAAATGTAGATGTTGAAGAGCAACATTCTGGCACAACGACATTAGCAGTAGGTTATTCTCAGAATGGTGGTATTACTTTCCAAGCAGGTTTAAGTCAAACCAACTTTATGGGTACTGGGAACCGTGTTGCGATTGATTTATCTCGTTCCGAAACACAAGACTATTATAACTTAAGTGTGACGGATCCATATTTTACTATTGATGGTGTTAGTCGTGGTTACAACGTTTATTATCGAAAAACGAAGTTAAGTGAGAACTATAACGTTAATAACTATGTTACTGATAGCGTTGGTGGTAGTTTAAGTTTCGGCTACCCAATTGATGAAAACCAAAGTGTGAGTGCATCTTTGGGTATCGATCAAACTAAGGTAAGAACAGGTCCAAGCGTATCAACATACATTCGTGATTATTTGTTGGCAAATGGTGGTAAAGCAACAGCACAGAACACTTATTGTCCTGAAGACCAATTAGATAAAGATTTAGATGGTAACTATACAGGTAAATGTAAACCGGGTGGCGAGATTACTTATAATAGTGCTTTCGAAGGTAGTTTCCTAACTTATACTTTGAATTTAGGTTGGTCTTATAACACCTTGAACAGACCACTTTTCCCAACTTCAGGTATGTCTCATCGTGTGGGTCTAGAGGTAGGGCTTCCAGGTAGTGACGTTGACTACCAAAAAATGACTTATGATGCTCAGGCATTCAAATCATTGCCGATGGGATTTGTACTTAGAGGCTATGGTAAGTTAGGTTATGGTAATGACCTACCATTCTATAAAAACTTCTATGCGGGTGGTTATGGATCTGTTCGTGGTTATGACAATAGCTCACTGGGACCTAAATACCCAAGTGTGATTTTCCAAGCAACTGGTAAAAATGACCCGAGCCCAGAAGAAGTTGGTGGGAATGCCTTGGTTCAATTTGGAACAGAGTTAGCATTACCTTTACCATTCAAAGGAGATTGGACACGTCAAGTTCGACCTGTACTTTTTGCCGAGGGTGCTCAGGTATTTGATACGCAATGTAATGTACCAAAGGGTAATATATTAGTAGGTGCTAGTACTGTTGATATCAAACAATATTGTAATGATAACTACAAGTTCGATTTTGGCAATATGCGTTATAGCGTTGGCGCTGGTTTTACGTGGATTACGATGATTGGTCCATTATCATTAAGTTATGCTTATCCACTTAATGATAAGAGTGGTGATAATACCAAATCTATTCAATTCGAAATTGGTCGTACTTTCTAAGTACGGCCCTTAAACTCTTAAAATATAAAAGGACGAAATAATGAAAAAATTAACGATGTTGATGTTAGGCTTAGGTTTAACGGTTTCTGCTATGACGAATGCTGCTGGTATAGGTGTTGTTGATCTAACTCGCGTAGTTGAAAGTAGCACATATCTTAAACAACAAAATGCTGCTCTTGGTCAATCAGTTAAACCAACATCGACGAGATTAGAACAATTAGGCAAAGAATTAGAAACTATGCAGCAAAAAGCGCAAACTGATGGTCCTAAGATGAATCAAGCTGATATTCAGAAAATGACTGCGCTGTATCAAGCTAAGTTAAATGAGTTCAATACAACCCAACAGGGCTTACAGACTAAAGTACAGTCTTCATTGCAGTCAATGAACACTGCATTTGAAGGAAAAGTGAAGCAAGCAGCTGAGCAATTAAGAAAAGAAAATAATTTAGATCTTATTTTGAATAAAAATTCAACAATTGCCTCTGACGCTCAGTATGATTTAACTGATAAAATGATCCAAAAGGTTAACGCACTGAAATAATCAATGAATAGACGTAGTTATCGTTTAGAAGAAATAGCTCATCTTGTAAAAGGTGAGCTTTTTGGTGATAAAGATTTTAAAATTTCTAATTTGTCTAGTTTGGAACAGGCACAAAATCATCACATTTGTTTTGTAAATGGTGAAAAATATTTAGCACAAGCTGAAGCAAGCGAAGCAGGTGTTTATATTGTAACAACTGCATTAAAACAACAATTATCATCGAAGCAAAATTTTATCATTGTAGAAAATCCTTATCTCGCTTTTGCAACTCTTACACATTTATTTGAGAAGAAAATTTCTCGAAAAGGTATCGAAAGTACTGCTCAAATTCATCCTTCTGCAATTGTGGCTGATAATGCTTATATAGGGCACTATGCTGTCATTGGTGAGCATTGTGTTATTGGACATAATACAATTATCCAAGCACATGCTTTTATTGATGATGAAGTTGAAATTGGTAATGACTGTTTCATTGATGCGCATGTCACGATCACGGGCGGTGCAAAGTTAAAAGATCGGGTTCGTATTCATGCGAATACTGTGATTGGATCAGAAGGTTTTGGTTTTGCACCTTATCAAGGAAAATGGCACCGTATTGCTCAACTCGGTTCGGTAAGAATCGGTAATGATGTCCGTATTGGCTCAAATTGTAGTATTGATCGTGGCGCATTAGATGACACAATTTTAGCAGATGGCGTCATTATTGATAACCTTGTGCAAATTGCCCACAATGTTCAAATTGATCAACATACAGCCATCGCTGCAAACACGGCAATTGCTGGAAGTGTCCGAATTGGCAAAAACTGTATTATCGGTGGTGGCAGTGCAGTTGCAGGGCATTTAAATATTGCGAATAATGTGACGCTTACTGGAATGTCAATGGTCACAAAAAGTATTTCTGAAGCGGGAACCTTTTCTTCGGGAATTGGACTATTTGAAAATAGTCACTGGAAAAGAACTGTTGTACGCCTTAGACAATTAGCAGATGTGCCATTGACCCAAATCACTAAAAGGCTTGATCATATGCAAGCTCAATTAGAGTCCCTTGAATCAACCTTTAAGTTACGTAAATAATTTATTATGACTGAGCCTACATCTCCAGCATTTACAATGCCTGCATTACCCATGGATATTCTGACGATTCGTGAATATTTACCGCATCGTTATCCTTTTTTACTTGTTGATAGAGTTACAGAAATAACTGAGAATAGTATTGTCGGCTATAAAAATGTCTCTATTAATGAAGAGTTTTTGCAAGGGCATTTCCCGACATACCCGATTATGCCGGGTGTGTTGATTATTGAAGCTCTCGCACAGGTCTCAGGAATATTAGGCTTTGTATTGACCAATCAAAAGCCAAAAGAAGGATCATTGTTCTTATTTGCTGGCGCAGAAAAAGTAAGATTTAAGAAACAAGTTGTTGCTGGTGACCAGCTTGTCTTAAAATCAGAACTAGTGATGCAAAAACGTGGCATTTACAAGTACAATTGTAAGGCTAGTGTCGACGGTATTGTCGCTGCAACAGCAGAGATCATTATTTCCCACCAAAAAATTGAGCAGACATGAGTAGTCAAAACCTAATTCACACAACCGCAATTATTGACCCATCTGCAGAAATTGCATCTGATGTACAAATTGGACCTTATTGTATTGTTGGTCCGAATGTAACGATTGATGCTGGGACTAAATTACGTTCACATGTGGTAATTGGCGGTTTTACGAAAATTGGAAAAAATAATGATATTTTTCAGTTTTCGAGTGTCGGTGAAATTTGCCAAGATTTAAAGTATCAAGGTGAAGAGACATGGCTAGAAATTGGGGATAATAACTTTATTCGTGAACATTGTACTTTGCATAGAGGTACGGTTCAGGATAATGCAATAACAAAAATTGGCAGTCATAACTTATTCATGGTGAATACTCATATTGCACATGATTGTGTAATTGGTGATCACAATATTTTTGCCAATAATGTGGGCGTTGCGGGTCATGTCCATGTAGGTAATCATGTTATTGTAGGTGGTAATGCGGGTATTCATCAGTTCTGCCGTATTGATTCATATAGCATGATTGGTGGAGCATCTTTAATTCTTAAGGACGTTCCTGCTTACGTGATGGCATCTGGTAATCCTGCACATGCTTACGGTATGAATATTGAAGGCATGCGACGTAAAGGTTGGACTCGAGATACGATTCAAGGTTTAAGAGAAGCATACAAGCTGATTTATAAGGCTGGTTTAACCACTGAGCAAGCCATTGAGCAGATTCGTAGCGACATACTGACGAAGACGCCTGAAGCACAATTGTTTATTGATTCACTCGAAAAGTCTACACGCGGTATTGTCCGTTAAAATTTACAAAAATAAAAAAAGACACTTAGGTGTCTTTTTTTATTTTCTAATTTTCTGCTTCGATAAATTGCTGTCGGTATTGTTTGGGTGATAACTCAAAAGTCCGTTTAAATGCTTGACTAAAAGCTGTTTCGGAAGAGTAGCCCACTTTGTTTGCAATCAGATGAATGGAATAATTACTTTTACGTAAATACTGGCTCGCTAAGCGCATACGATGTTGTTGTAGATAAGCCAAGGGGGATTCTCCGATCACTTCATGAAATAAACTTGCAAATTTTGAACGTGACATACAGCATTGTTCTGCAAGGGTTTCAACTGTCCATGCATCTTCAGGATGGTTATGAATTGCAGCAAGGCTATTGCTGAGCTCAGGATGATTTAAAGCGCTTAGCCATCCATGTTGATTTGAGATCTGTTGAATATGATCTCTTATACATTTGATCAATAAAATATTTACAAGATGATCAATAATAATATCTCTACCTGCCTGAATATTTTGTGTCTCTAATGCTAAAAAGTGCAAACCAATTTGTAACCATTCAGGTGCTGTATTTTCTCCGTGTTGAATATGAATGATTGAAGGTAACGCTTGAATAAAAGGGCGTGCCATGATGGTGTCAATCTGACAACGAACAGTTAAAATAAGATTTTTCTCTGACGAATCTGTACCGAATTCAATAGCATCCTCTTTATGTCCATCAAACAATTTTGAAATATTGACTGCATTCACAAGCTTTGTGATGGAGTTATCTGCACCCGTATGTGCTGTTCCAGAAGGAATTAGGACAATTTCACCAGCATGAGCAGTTAAACTATTTTGTGAATCAATTTGAATGAAAACAGAACCAACTAAAACAATGTATACGATAAGTGCTGTTTGATCTTGGCACGTAAAACTCCATTCTCCTTGAGTTTTCAAGTAGATATATTCCGTATGGTTTAAATGAATATCAGCAAATATTTTACTTAAAGCATCCATATGATTTTTAAATTATGTATTCATTGTAAATTATAGAGAGCTCTCCCAATAACTCAATATGTGTTTTTAGGACAAAAACATGGAAGATTATGCCAAAGACTTTCACATAGGTTTTTTGGACGCTTGCAACTGTCATGAAACTCATAATTCATCAAAATATACATATATATACAAAGACATGGATAAGATGATGAATGCACCAGTAAATGTAGAGCAAGAACGTACGCCAGTAAGCATTCCAAAATCGAAAACTGAATTGGATCGTAAACGTTATTTATGGGCAATTAGCCCAGCTTTACCTGCAATTGGCATTGGTATTTTAGCAGGTTATCAATTTGCACCTCGTCCATTAAAAAAAATCTTTGCATTAGGTGGACCAATTGTTTTGCATATCGTTATTCCAGCAATTGACACATTGATTGGAAAAGATGCAAATAACCCAACTGATGAAGATATTAAACTACTTGAAAAAGATCCCTATTATTCACGCTTAGTAAAAAGCTTTCTTCCATTACAATATGCAGCTAATTTTTACGCATGTTATTTATGTAGTCGTAAAGAAACTTCGTTTATCGATAAAATCCTATTGGGTATTTCAATGGGTGCGATCAATGGTATCGCAATCAATACTGCACATGAACTTAGCCATAAACATGATCGTATAGATCATATTCTTTCTCATCTTGCTCTTGTACCTACAGGATATAATCACTTCCGTGTAGAACATCCGTATGGACACCATAAACGCGCTGCAACACCTGAAGATCCAGCATCTTCACAAATGGGAGAAACATTCTATGAGTTCTGGCCACGTACAGTAATTGGTTCTTTCAAATCTGCTATTGAAATTGAAACTAATCGTTTGAAACGTAAAGGTAAAGAATTCTGGTCAACTGAAAATGAATTATTGCAAGGCTGGGGAATGAGTGCTGCTTTTCATGGTTCAATGATTGGATTATTTGGTAAAGGTGTAATTCCGTATTTAGCGACTCAAGCTTTTTACGGTATTAGCTTGTTTGAAATTATTAATTATATTGAACATTATGGTTTAAAACGTCAAAAAGATAAAAATGGTAAATATGAACGTACGATGCCAGAGCATAGCTGGAACAATAACAATATTGTGACCAACTTATTCTTGTATCAATTACAGCGTCATTCAGATCATCACGCTTATCCAACACGTCCATTCCAAGCACTGCGCAATTTTGATGAAGCACCAGAATTACCTAGTGGTTATGCAACCATGTTATTACCAGCATTAATTCCACCACTATGGTCAAAAATGATGGATAAGCGTGTATTTGATCATTACAAAGGTGATTTGAATAAAGCCAATATCTATCCAAAACGTCGTGCAAAACTGTTTAAGAAATTTGGTGTAGTGGATCAATCTTTAGTTGAAACTTCAGTAGAAGCTGTGGCAGCCGAATAGCTTAAAACTTTCCCAAAAGTAGAGCACTGATGATTTATCCTCAGTGCTTTTTTATTTTCTTGTATTAAAACTTTAACAAAATAAGGATTCAGAACTTTGTTGCTGTATATCTAATACTTATAAAATAATTTTGTAATTGATTCTATGAGGCAGTAATGACAAAACATTATGATTATATTGCGATTGGTGGTGGTAGTGGTGGAATTGCATCAGTTAACCGTGCTGCAATGTATGGAAAAAAATGTGCTCTCATTGAGAAAGCTGAAATAGGTGGCACCTGTGTCAATGTCGGCTGTGTGCCTAAAAAAGTCATGTGGTATGCAGCACATATTGCTGAATCAATTCAAAAATATGGACCTGATTATGGCTTTAACAGTAAAGTTGAATCTTTCGATTGGCAGACACTGGTCAAAAATCGTCAAGCTTATATAGAACGAATTCATCTATCTTATCAAAATAGCCTAAGTAATAATAAGATTGATCTTATTCATGGTGCGGCTCATTTTATTGATAAAAATACTATCGAAGTCAACGGTGAGAAATTCACAGCAGACCATATCTTGATTGCAACAGGGACACAGCCATTATTACCTAATATTGATGGTGTTGAATATGGGATTGATTCGAATGGTTTCTTTGAACTAACGGCTTTACCTAAAACTACTGCCGTGATTGGTTCTGGTTATATTGCAGTTGAGTTGGCAGGGGTACTCAATGCTTTAGGTTCACAAGTTGGATTATTTATTCGTAAAGATTTACCTGTTCGACGTTTTGATTCTTTCTTGAGTGAAACTTTGGTTGAAGTGATGCAAACAGATGGAATTACTATACATACACAAGCTGTTCCTAAAGAAATCACCAAGAATACCGATGGCTCTGTCATATTACATTTAGAAAATGGCGAAAGTCATACGGTCGATTGCTTGATTTGGGCAACGGGTAGAGAGCCAAATACGGCGAGCTTGAATTTAGAAAAAGCCAATATACAGCTCGATGATCGAGGATATATTCAAGTCGATAAATTCCAGAATACATCCCAAACGGGCATTTATGCGGTAGGAGATATTACAGGGAAAATGGAGCTTACACCTGTCGCAGTTGCAGCGGGTCGTAAATTGTCTGAGCGATTATTCAATCATAAGCCAGATGAGCATTTAGATTACGATAATATACCAACGGTTGTTTTCAGCCATCCTCCGATTGGAATAGTAGGGATAACTGAGCAAGAAGCGATTGAGAAATATGGTCAGCAAGCTGTGAAAGTTTATAATTCATCATTTACTGCGATGTATAGCGCCATTACGCAACATCGTCAGCCGACCAAAATGAAGCTAGTCTGTGTGGGTGAAAATGAAAAAATTGTCGGTATCCACGGTATCGGTTTTGGCATGGATGAGATTCTGCAAGGTTTTGCGGTTGCTTTAAAAATGGGAGCGACGAAAAAAGACTTTGATAATACTGTTGCAATTCATCCTACTTCAGCAGAAGAGTTTGTGACGATGCGATAGCGTGCTATATGAAAATAAAAAGGACGTAAATAACGTCCTTTTTAAATTTTTTGTTTAAATGGGTATTTATTTCAATTCACTCGAAGATTTACCCAATTCACGACGAGCAATGATGAGCTGTTGAATCTGTTGTGTACCTTCAAAAATATCAAGGATTTTTGAGTCACGTGCCCATTTTTCTAATAACTCATCTTCACCATAGCCCACGCTTGCAGCTAATTCGACGCATTTGAGTGTAATTTCATTACCTACACGCCCAGCTTTTGCTTTAGCAATAGAAGCTTCTTTAGAATTAGGCTTTTTATTGTCAGCCATCCATGTGGCTTTAATCATAAGTAGGCGAGCAGCTTCCCACTCAGCTTCCATACGATAGATTTGAGCAGCCAAATTCGAAGTTTGCAAATAAGGCGTTTTGTAGTCCGGATCAAGCTGATCTTTAAAAATTTCTTTAATACGTTCTAGAGATGCCTTTGCACAACCGATTGCCATGGCTGCAACAAGTGGACGAGTGTTATCAAAAGTTTCCATAACACCAGCAAAACCTTTAGCAACATCAATTTCTGGATTACCTAATAAATTAGCTGCTGGTACACGACAGTCAATAAAACTTATAGCAGCTGTGTCAGAAGCTTTGATTCCCAGTTTGTGCTCTAAGCGTTCAACTTTCATACCCTGCGTACCTTTAGGTACAACAAAGGATTTAATAGCAGCACGACCAAGTTTTTTATCTAGTGTTGCCCAAACCACAACTGAGTCTGCACGATCACCAGAAGTGACATAAATCTTTTCACCATTAAGGATATAATCATCACCATCTTTGGTTGCGGTTGTACGAATAGCTGCTGAGTCTGAACCACATCCTGGTTCGGTAATTGCCATAGCAGCCCAAGTACCTTTGAAACGTTCAAGTTGCTCATCATTCGCAACTGCTGCAATGGCAGAGTTGCCTAAGCCTTGACGTGGCATACTGAGCAGTAAGCCTGTATCACCATAACACATTTCAATAATACCAAGTGCCGCAGACATGTTACCGCCATTCACAATGGCATCTGGGTTAGCTGTCCCTCGTTTACTCGCATTGGCTGCACCGACACCTTCGCCACTTTCATTCATGCCATCTAATAGCGCAGCGAGCATATCGAGTTCTTTAGGGTATGCATGTTCTGCTTTGTCATATTTACGTGAAATAGGGCGTAATACATTCAATGCTGTTTCATGCGCCTGATCAACCAACATTTTAAATTTTTTCGGATTTTGTAAGTTCATTCTTCTTCTCCAAAATTACGCATGTAAGCCAGAATGTAAGATAGCGGTCGCGCGTAGATCACGATACCAACGTTCAACAGGATGCTCTTTAGTAAAACCATGACCACCTAAGATTTGTACGCCATCTGTACCAATTTTCATTGATTTTTCGGCACAAAGTAAGCGAGCAAGATAGGCCTCACGATGAAAAGGTTTACCTGCTTCAGCCAAGCTTGCCGCATTTAAAACCAACATACGCATAGCATCAATTTCAATGGCCATATCGGCAATCATGAAAGCAACACTTTGACGATGAGAGATAGGTTCACCAAAAGCAGTACGTTCATTGGCATATTTAATACAGTAAGCTTTGATTGCTTCACCTGTACCAATCGCCATGGCGCACCACATTAAGTTTCCAAGGTCGACAAATGCAGTGTAATCAAAGTCAGCATCGCCTAAACGCAAAGCAGGAGTTTGGTTGAATTGAAGTGTTGCTGTTTCAGTTGCTTTTAATCCCATTGCTGGATTAGCTTTGATTGCAATCGTTTGATTTGACTGCACAACAAAAATATCAGGTTGACCATTAAACTCAGCACTTACAAGGAATACATCCGCAGTGTCACCGAGGATAACTAAGGTTTTTTCACCGGTAATGTAGAATTGACCGTTTGCTTCAGTTGCAGTTGTTTTTAACTGATATGGATTAAATGCAGGAGTTGCTTCTTGAAATGCAAATGTTGCGGTAACGTCAGTATCTTCAGCAAATACAGGCAAATACATCGATTGAACTTGTGTTGAACCCCAACGTGTAATTGCATTAATAACGCTAAATGTGCTGAGTAGACCTGCTGTTAAACTGAAATCACCTTTAGCTAAACTTTCTGCGATTAATATATTACTCACAATATTTTGTTCAGCGGCAACACCACCTAATGCTTCAGGTAAAGCATAGTAGTTCAAACCTAAGTCGACCAAATGTTGCCAAAGTTGTTCTGGGAATTGTGCTTGATGATCAGCGTCATGCGCTAAAGTATATAAAACTTCTTCAGCGAATTGAGACATTGCATCGACAGTCATTTGCTGTTCTTCAGTAAGGCTGAGATCAAACAAATTTTTATTAACTTGATTCGGGAGGCGTTGCTTATCAATTGCTTGCGGTTTAAAAGCTTTTTTTGTCTTATTCAGTACTTTAAAACCTGTTTTTGATCCTTGATATAATGATTTCTCTACAAATTTTCTTAATTTGAGTTGATCTAATACTTCGCTTCCTGCGATTTTAGTGATCAAAGATAGCCCAAAGCCTTGAGCTTTATTCATCATATTCGACATGATTTTATCCTAGAGGATGGTTGTAAAATTATGCTGACATGCTCTAGTCAAAAAAACTATGTCTTGTTTGACGTGCTAAATTAAGAAAGATAAAGGGTAAAATGGTTCGTACATAGATTTTATATTATTGTTTTTAAATGAATAAAAGAAATATCAGAAAAATAAATTTTAAAAAAATTGACCAAACTGACAAATCAGATTGGTCAAAATGACTTTAGGTATAGCGCTTATGCAAACTGACGAATCATTTTTCGTACATTTGTCTTTGCTTCGATCACAGTCATAAACGTATATGCACCAATAAACTTACGGCTAATAAACATAAATTCTTTTGGTGGAACAGAGAAATAACGAGATGCCATTGATTGTGCTGCTTGTTGCATTACACGACTATGGAGTTGGCTTTTTTTCCAATCGTAGCGGTCTTGGTCATCCATTATACCAGCTGGCATATTCGGATTATTACTTGGGCAACTAAAAGCCTCCGTTGCAATCAAGAACACGTCTGCCATACCTGGTTTTATACTTTCTGGCATTGCATCAAAAAACTCATAACCAGTCATGGCTTTAACCATTGCAGTTTTATCATGGTCATAACCTGCATGAATAAGATTCCGTGCTACAGCAAGTAAGTTATCATCAAATTGACGGATCGCCCCGAAATCAAGTAAAACGATTTTATCCTTTACATCATCGCCGTTGCCCAAACGAACAAGGTAATTACCAAAGTTCGGATCAGTTTGCATTTCACCCCATTCAAATAATTCACGTACTGCAATTTCCAGAGCAGCTTCGCCTAATTTGTTACGACGTTCTTGGGGGAGGGAAAGCATTACCGGACTATTGATTGGTACACCGCGCTCGAAAGTCATGCACAACACTTTATTAGAGCAAAATTCATTTACGATTTCTGGTACCACATAGCGTGGATCATTCTTTAAACGATCAGCAAATCGACGCGTCGTTGCGGCTTCGATGCCATAGTCGACTTCTCGATGCATCATTTCACGAACTTCATCAAACCACTGATCAAATTCACGAGTTTGTGGCACCATACGTGTGAGTTTAAGCATGTTCTTAAATAGATTCATATCAGAATCAATTGCTTCCGCCACACCAGGGTATTGAATTTTAAGAACCAGTTCTAAACCATCTGATTTACGTGTCGCACGATGAACTTGGGCAAGTGAAGCTGTACCAATTGGTTCATGATCAATCGTGAGTTCATCTAATTTTGAACCTAACTGTTCTTGCAAATGCGCTTTGATTGCAGGCCAAGCAAGTGCGACAGTTTGATTGTTCAATGTATTTAATGCTTGTGTAATTTCTTCAGGTAAGAAATGTTCGCCGTATAAAGCCATCATTTGACCAATCTTTACGATAGATCCTTTTAGTTTTCCTATTTCAGAAACTAAATAATGAGCTTGTTCAGCCATGGCTTTTTTACGCTTTTTCTCTTTTTCTTCTTCACTAGAAAAAATTGAAGTAGCGCTAGCAGTCGCCCAACGTGTTCCAGCGAGTAAAGAGGCTTTTGCAATAGATAAGCGACGATCTACAGAGGAGGTTTTTAGATTCTTAAGCTTATCGTTCTGATCTGACATGAAAGAAAAATCCTATGCTGAAATCGGAGGGTTGAAAGCCGAGACTTAAATTGTAGCGGATATTACAGCTTTTGAACGTATTAAAATAGTTCAATCTCTTGAATTATCAGTCTAAATTTGTGAATTAGGTCAATAAATCAGAATAGCCTAAGTAAAATTTAAATTTCAAATTTGGCTTTACTATACAGATGTCCTAAATCCTAAACTGAATTTTTAGAGTAGATTTTCTCATTAAAGCTGCACGATTAGTATGAATATGAGCAATCAACATACGCTTTACATGACTATGATGAAAGCCTAAAGCATGAGCTTTCACAATAATGATACTGGGTAATGTAAAGAAAAAATACTTGGTGTCGTCTAAAGTCGCATCTTTAAAAATACCTTCTTCAATCAAAGTATTCCGAAGAAAAATTTTCTCTTCTTGCACAGTAGGAGATGACTCATCATCCCAATAATTCTGACGCATTGCCATCAAATTATTATGTTTATAACTCATCGTTGCTTGAGCTCATTCTGTTTACTGTTAGCAAATATATGAGGTTAATTGAATTTTTATCAAGAATAGATTTATCTTAAAATAGCCTAAGCAAATTTAATCCTTAATTTTTAAATGCTACACTTATACTACTTTAATCACTAAATCGAAGAACTGAAAAGAAATGACTCCAGCTTGTAAGTTATTAGAAAAAAATAAAATAGCATTCACAGTTCATGAATATGAACATGATGTAAATGCAAAAAGTTTTGGCTTAGAAGCCGCAGAAAAACTCAATCTAAATGTAGATGAAGTATTCAAAACGCTAATGGTCACCGATGAAAAAAATTATTTCATCGCAGTTTTGCCAGTGAATTATCACTTAAATTTAAAAAAAGTTGCATCAGCAGTAGGGTGCAAGAAGCTACAAATGGCCAATCCAAAAGATGCTGAACGTTTAACTGGTTATTTAGTCGGTGGAATTAGTCCCTTAGGACAGAAAAAACGACTCAAAACTGTAATCGATGAGACAGCCAAGTCATTAAACAAGATTTATGTAAGTGGTGGAAAAAGAGGTTTGGACATTGGTCTTAACCCAGTTGATCTAGCTAAGTTACTGGAAGCGACGTTTTCAGATGTTTTAGATTGTTAATATATTTAAAAAAGACTTTAAAGCAGAAAGTCTTTTTTATTTGATTCATAAAAACAATAAAAGAGTAAATTATAATTGAAATTATCGATAATTGGAATTATAATTTTTTGTGTTTTTCTTGATCTAAATTAATTTTTCATATTAAAAAACAAAGTATTAAGTGCAGAGGTTCAGCTTAAATTTATAATTGATATTATTAATGATAATAATTATCATTAATAATATCTTATTTACTGTGAATAACATTGTAATAAGGTTTGTTTAGAGCTCAAAACATTCGAAAAAAAATTAACTCTCTCTTTATAAGAGGATACCGACAGATGCAATCACTTGCCAATCGGTTGGCGATACAACACTTCGTCAACGCATATACGCAAGAAACTGGCAAAGGTCACTTGCTTAATAGAAATCAGCAAAGTCCGCAACAACAAGCGTTTAGCCAAGGTTTAACGCTGTTATCAATCCCTATCCATTCTATTCAAGCTCAATGTAATTTTCCTTTATCTTATGTCAGCCGAGTCGGGCGACATCGTGTAGCAGATGTTCCACAAGTTATTATCCATGGACAAATCAAAACTTTAAGCCCTATTACAATTGTAGGTCTCCTGCTTGAAGAACTGGTTTTTGAATCGTCTATTCCATTAGATGCTGCATCTTTAGTAGAGAAGTGGATTCAAAGTCGTGATGCACTGCAACAGTTTTTAGTACAACGTGAGAGCGATTTTGATGATTTGGTCAAAGCAGGTCAGAGTTTTATTGAAACAGAGCAGGCGCTCATTCTGGGGCATAGTATGCACCCAGCACCAAAAAGTAGAACAGGATTTGTGCATGAAGATTGGTTAAAGTTCTCTCCTGAACATAAAGGCAAGACACAACTGTATTATTGGTTGGTTCATCAAGACTATATTTCTGAGGGTAGTGCTACTGATGAAAGTATTTCAGCTCAATTAAAAACTGCTTTACAGTGGTATTTATCTGAACAAGATATCAATCTATTAAAAACCCATACCGAATATAAATTACTGCCTTTGCATCCATGGCAAGCACGTTACTTACAAAGTAAACCGTGGTTTGAACGTCTTAAACAAACGGGGCAGTTAATTGATTTAGGCTTACGAGGCTGGCAATTTTCTCCAACCACTTCAATCCGAACCTTAGCGAGTTTTAATGCACCTTGGATGGTGAAACCCTCACTTTCAGTGATGATCACCAATTCTATTCGCGTCAATTTAGCCAAAGAATGCCATCGTGGTGAGCTGACGCATCGTTTATGGCACAGTGAATTGGGTCAAAACATTTTAAAACAGTGCCCAAGCTTAAAAGCGGTGAATGATCCAGCGTGGATTGCTTTAAAAATTGATGATGAAGTGGTCAATGAAAGTATCTGTATTTTCCGTGATCAGCCATTCCATCCTCAACAGCAAGTTACCTGTATTGCTTCTTTATGTCAGGATCATCCAAGTAAACCGCTCAATCGTTTTAATGCTTTATTTGCAAAAATAGCAAAAACGCACCATGAAACCGATTTTTCAGACATTGCTTTGGATTGGTTTAATCGTTTCCTTGAAGTCAGCTTGCAGCCTTTAATGTATGTCTACCATCGTTATGGTATGGCTTTTGAATCACATCAGCAGAATGTGTTATTGGAGTTAGAAAATCATTTCCCAAAAAACTTGTGGCTACGTGATAACCAAGGTTTCTACTACATTGAAGAATTTGCCACTGAAATTCTGCAAGCTTTACCTGAGCTGAAAGAAAAGGCATTTGCCGTCGGGCCTAAAGATTTCGTGGATGAACGTTTTAGTTATTATTTCTTTGGAAATACCTTGTTTGGCATGATCAATGCGATTGGTGCAACAGGCTATATCACCGAAGATGAATTGTTTGAACATTTAAAAACTTTCTTACAGGTGCAATTACAGCAATACCCTGATAGCACATTATTGCAGGGGTTATTGTTCAATCCAACTTTACCTTATAAGGGTAATTTACTGACCCGTTTGCATGAATTAGATGAACTGATCGCACCCGTCGAAAATCAATCCGTTTATGTACAACTGCCAAATCCACTGTTTATGACAGAAAAGGATGTCAGTTATGCTTGATTTTATTGGAATTGGTCTAGGACCATTTAATTTAAGTCTTGCCAGTCTGCTACAGAATAAAAGTGCATTGAACTATGCATTTTTCGAGCAAAAAGCTCAATTCGATTGGCATGCAGGAATGCAGTTACCGAATACGGTATTACAAGTGCCATTTATGGCGGATTTGGTGTCGATGGTTGATCCAACCAGTCCATTCAGTTTCTTGAATTATCTGCGTCATCATCAACGTTTGTATAAATTCTATTTCTTAGAGCAACCACATATTCCACGTTGTGAATATAACCATTATTGCCAATGGGTTGCAGAACAGCTTGACTGTATTGAATACCAATCTCGTGTTTTGATGATTGAACCTCAAACCATCGGTTTTAAAGTACTAGTTGAGTCAGAAGGGATTCAGCACAGTTATTTATGCCGTCATTTATTGATTGGAAGCGGCAATGTGCCTTATTTGCCTGAATGTCTGGAAAAAGTTCAGCAACAGCAACCACAAAAATGTCTGCATTCAGCTCAATATATGACGCATGCTAATACGGATTTACATGGCGATGTGGTGGTGCTTGGTTCAGGGCAATCTGCGGCTGAAGTCTTTATTGATCTGTTTGATGAACAGCAAGATGAGGCAAATCATCCATTTGATTTGCATTGGTTTACCCGTTCTCAAGGTTTCTTCCCAATGGAGTATGCACCATTGGGACTGGAGCACTTTAGCCCTGACTATGCGCAGCATTTTTATGATTTGCCAGTCGAGAAAAAAGAACAGCAATTGCAGCAGCAAGCCTTGTTATACAAGGGGATCAGTGCAAAAACCATTCGTGAAATCTATCAAAAACTTTATCACCGCAGCATTGCGGGTCAAAGTTTACAGACACATTTACATAGTCAATGCGATTTAAAAGATGCCGAAGTGTTGGATACACAAAAGATTCGACTGCATTTTCAGCATCGTGCCACGGCGCAAAGCTTCCATCTCGATTGTGATTTCCTTGTGGCAGCAACAGGTTACTTTACGCCTGACTTTGGTTTTATGCAGTTGCTGAAACCTTATATTGAATTTGATCATAAACAGCGTTGGCAAATTACCGAGGACTATCGAGTTGTACATCATCTGAATGGTCATATTTTTGTTCAAAATCAAGAAATGCATAGTCATGGAGTTGGTACACCAGACTTAGGTCTTGGCGCTTATCGTGCAGCTACGATTATTAATCAATTGGCTGAGCGTCAGATTTATGAGCTTGGGCAACAGGTACAGACTTTCCAGCATTTTAATCTCTCTCAAAATCCTAAAATTTGTATGGCAGATAAAAAAGCCGTTTTAGAAGATTGTCTTTGTGAAAAGACAGCGAGTAAAAACCTTTCGATTTTAAAGACAGCAGAGCAGAACACGATAACGACACCTTCAACCAGTCGTGGTGTAGGCACACGCACACAAACTGCTGCTGTATATTCAACTTATGAGAAATTGATATGAACTTTGCAACTTTAAAAATTAATCAGCAGCAATGGCGTGCCGCAGGGCAACGTCTCATTGAAATGGCGATTGCAGAGTTTCTCTACGAAGAAATTATTGAAGTTAAAGCCTTATCAGTAGGACGTTATCAGTTAGATTTAGGCAATCGTCAGTATGAATTTCAAGGACATCAATATTTACTTGGACACTGGAATATTCAGGAAGGCTCGGTACGTGATGTAAGCAATGGTCAGCACAGTGATCAGCCTGCTTGGAATTTACATGAGTTTATTGTCGCAATGTCTGACAGCTCGAATGTCAAGCCATTCACCAAAGCGTATTTGATTAAGGAAATGAATAATACTTGGCTGGCAGAAGCACATTTGTTCAATGAAACGCGTTTGCCAAGTGCTGCGGTTTTAACTGAATCGCATTATAAAGTTGAAGGCATGTTACGCGGTCATCCTTGGCTGATCATGAGTAAGGGACGTATGGGCTTTGGTTATGATGATTATTTAAGTGCTGCACCTGAACTCTCACCAGAAGTCAAAGTATTATGGTTAGCTGTACATCGTGATTTAGCGGAATATCGTAGCACTGAACAATGGGATGCTTGTGCTTTGTATCAACATGAGTTTGATGCCAATGAACTTCAACAATTTCAAAACATTCTACAAACCAAAGCGTTGAATCCACAAGATTATTTCTTGATTCCTGTGCATGCTTGGCAATGGCATCAATGGCTGGTTCCAACCTATGCCAATGAAATTGTCGATCAGAAAATCATTGAGTTGAACATTAGCCAAGACAGCTATGTACCGATGCAGTCAATTCGGACTTTATGTAATACATCCAACTTACAACGTCATTACATTAAACTGCCAGTGAGTATTTTTAACACGGCTGTTTATCGTGGATTACCTTCAAAACGTAATCTTGCAGCACCTGCTGTTACTGCATGGTTAAAGCAAATTCATCAACAAGATCAAGACTTGCAAGAAACAGGTGTGATTTTCTTGGGTGAAGTGGCGACATTAACCATTCATCAACCGTGTTTTGACCAAATTGAAGGTGCGCCTTATCAATTTAAAGAATTATTTGGTTGCTTGTGGCGTGAAAGTGTCGATCGCTATATTGATTCATCACAGCAAGTACTTTCTCAAGCAGCCTTATTACATCGAGATATTTCAGGTCAATCCATCCTTAGCGTACTGATTCAAGCATCTGGTTTAAATCCTTTGGCTTGGTTAGCGCAATTTGCGCAAGTCTGTTTAAGTCCGTTATTACTCTGTTTGTATCGCTACGGTTTAGCATTCTCACCACACGGCGAAAACACCATGTTGGTGCATGAAAATGGTGTGCCAAAAGCATTGGTCTTAAAAGACTTTATTGATGATATCAATTTGGTGGATGAAGATTTCCCTGAATTAGGTCAACTGCCATCTGAAGCTAATTTGTTATTACGTCATGAAGCAACCGATTTAAGTCATTTCATTTTCACAGGTCTGTTCATGGTGCATTACCGCTATATCTGTAATGTGTTCTTGCAAGATTATCCTGAATATTCAGAACTTGATTTCTGGCAAACCATTTCCAACGTTATCGTTGAGTTTAACCAACAGCATCCTGAATTGGCTGAACGTGCTGAAAAATTTGCCATGTTACGACCAACTTACACCAAGATTTGTTTGAACCGTGTTCGTTTATTTACCACAAGTTATAACGATGAAGCAGAACGTCCTGTGCCTGTTTTCCTTGATCCAATTGCAAACCCAGTGAGTCCAGAGACATTGGCGGAATGGGGCGCTCAACAAGCTAAATCTAAAGCTGGCTAAATATTTCTAAGATTGAATAAATAAAGGTCTGATATGAACACAATCTCTCAGCGACTCCCTGATTACTATGAATACCATGAGAATGGTACGCAATATTATTTAAGACAAGTGCAATATCCACAAGATATTCCTTTATTGCATCAATGGATGCATGAGCCACATGTGATTCCACAATGGCAATTGAATAAATCTGAACTGGATTTGCAGGTGTATTTCGACAAGATGCTTGCAGATGACCATCAGCGTTTATTAATTGTTGGGGTGGATGGTAAAGATGTGGGTTATACCGAAATCTATGAAGGTAAACGGGATCGTTTAGGTCGTTATTACGAAGGTGATGACCATGATCTAGGCTGGCATTTGCTGTTCGGTGACAAATCCGTGTTTGGTAAAGGATTTTTGCGTCCAACCATTCGTTTGCTCAGCTTCTATATTTTTGAACATTCACAAGCGAAAAAAATTGTGGGTGAACCAGATCATACGGTTAAGCCTTATGCGGCAGTGGTCGAGGAGATGTGCTACGAAAGCCAGCGTCTCATTCCAATGGCTGAGAAAACCGCCATGTTGTACTACTGCTTTAGAGAAACTTTTTATAACAAGTTTGGTCAATCGCTCCAAACATCACAGCAATTACAACAACAGCTCGCAGATCAGCCAGCCAAATTCCTGAGTGTTACATGAGTTTATCAATCAATGAGATGCACATCTTAGACATGCGCTTTGCCGCGCATGTCTCGGTGGCAGAATTTGAACAATGGTTAGCGCATATCCAACAATATTTCGAACAAAAAAGAAATTTTGTGTTGATTATGCAAACTGAGCTGAATACCGAATTTCCCGAAGAATATCGGGCAATTCAAGCGAAATGGTATAAGCAATATAAACCAGACTTTTATCAATATTGCCTAGGTTTTGCTCGTATTGCCCAAGATGAAGCAGATCGGATTCGATTAGATACACCAGCACTGCAAAAAGCGTGGCATGTGCCTTATTTCGTCAGTTTGAGCCAAGCCGATGCTGTGCAATGGGCTGTGCAGAGGTGGTTATGAATCAACAATTGAATCATGACAATGCCTTTCCAATCAAAACAGTATCCACACTGAGCCTATCGGTTGTGGTGGTACTGTACCTAGCACATGCTTTGCCATTGTATTTTTACAATGTGGCTTTACCTACGATTTTACGTCATCAAGGCGTGGATTTGCGTTGGATTGGGATGTTGTCGCTACTGTATATCCCGTGGGCATTTAAGTTTTTTTGGGCACCATTGCTTGATCGCTTTTATTTGAAATCATTGGGTAAACGCAAAACTTGGCTGTTATTTACTCAGATTGCATTGGTCTTGGGCGTGGTGGCTTTGGCATTGACACAGTTTGACTATGGTTTAAGTGTCTTTGTGATTGTGGGTTTATGGATTTCGACTTTTGCTGCAACCCAAGATATTGCGATTGATGGTTATACCGTTGAAACATTTTCCGAGTCTGAATACCGATTAGGAAGTATGGCGCAAAGTATTGGCGTTGCTTTAGGCAGTATGGTGGGGGGTGCTGCTACTTTATGGTTGTATCAACTCTATGGTTGGCAAACGGCACTAATTGCTTTAGCTGCAATGACAGCATTCACAATGTTGGCTATTTTCCAAATCAAAGAAAGATCGAATACAGAAAAAATTGCCAAGCAAGCACCGAGCCTGATCCGAGCGTTTAAACGCCCTGAAATGTTATGGGCTTTGGCCTTGATTGTCTGTTATCGCGTGGTTGAAGCCCCCGCGATGGCAATGCTCAATCCCATGTTGATTGATCAAAAATGGTCATTGGCACACATTGGCATACTGATGTCTGTAGTCGGAGCTGGTGTCGGTTTATTGGCAGCAGTATCCGCAGCATTTTTATTAAAAAAATTAGCAGCGACTCAATTATTGATTTGGGCAGGTTGGGCACGAACTTTGATTTATGCCTTGCTTGGGGCTGCTGTCTTATTGAGTTGGTTTGATCAATGGCAAATGTTACTTGGTGTATTTGTCGTGGTCATTTTAGCTATTCGTTACGTCGCGATGACCGCTTTATATGCTCATTTCATGCAAACCAGTTCTAAAGAGCAAGCAGGAACAGACTTTACGATTTTAGTCTGTTTTGAGCTGCTGGTTTATTTCATTGGCGGAGCAATGTCAGGTTTCTTGGCTAAGGCATTTGGCTATGGAAATTTCTATCTCATTCTTGCAGCCGCATCTGTACTGAGCATCTTGCTCAGTCAAGTTCTAGTTCACAAAGCAAAACAAACGCAACAACATACCTAGGGGTAATTTATGAAAGTTCGTTCACTTTCGACATCATTCACACTGTTGAGCTTAGCCATAAGTACACAGCTTTATGCTCAAACTGTTGAAACAGCACCATCTACTCAAGCAGTTGTTGTAGAAAGTCAAAAAATAGCACAACTTGCACCGATTGTGGTGACAGCGACTCGTTCAGCTCAAAGTATTGCGGAAATTGCAGGGACAGTTTATAGCATCAATAAAGAGGATATTGCTAAACAAGCGGCTGCAGGTAAGAGTACTGCTGATATTCTAGGCTTATTAGTTCCATCATTAACCCCAAGCTCTGGTACAACCAGTAATTATGGTATGACCATGCGTGGGCGAACAGTACAATATATGATTGATGGTGTTCCACAAACAGGTTCTCGTGACAGTTCTCGTCAATTGAATAGTATTAGCCCAGATTCAATTGAAAAAATTGAAGTGGTTTCAGGTGCGAGTAGCATTTATGGTTCAGGGGCAACAGGCGGTATTATTAATATTATTACCAAAAAAGGTACTGAGGAAGGTTTAAGCTTTGAATCAAAAGTTGGTGTGACCTCTGGTGATAATTTTAAAAATGATGCACTTGCTTATGAGGCTTATCAATCGGTTGCCTTTAATCAAGGGGATTGGAATGGTTTCTTAGGTGCAGGCTATACCAAACGTGGGGAAATCCAAGACAGTCATGGTCATCGCATTGGACCTGAAATCGCACAAACTGATCGTCAAGATACTGAGACAGTCGATGTAAATGGTCGTTTAGGTTGGCAATTAACAGACAAGCAAAAATTAAGCCTTGGTGCACAGTATTATAATGATGAGCAGGATAGTGATTATGGTGCGGATTACGGTAATCTCTCTGGTTACAATGCTGCAAATCTATTATTTCCAACTGTAGTCAAACCAAGCTTAAAAGCTGTTTCAGGGCTGAAACTAAATACTCAACCAAAAACTGAACGGTATGCGGTTAATGTTCAATACGAAAATCAAGATTTATTAGGTCAAAAACTAAATACGGAAGCCTTCTACCGTAAAGAAAAAGGACGTTGGTTTCCAACAGTTTCTCCTCTGGGTCATGGAACTTTAAATTTTGAATTAGCACAACTTTATCCAAATTATGCTAATCCGCGGTCTCCTGATTTTTTAAAAGCAGTTCGTTTAGGATATGCCGTTCTACAATCAGAAACAGAAATTGATGTATGGGGGGTACGTACAGCTTTACAGAAAGATTTTAAGATTTCCGATCGTAACATAGGTCTGATTTATGGGTTAGATTATGAAAATGAAACAGACAAGGCATCTGCTCGTAGATTTAATTTTGACAACTTTTACGCAAGCAATGGACTTGATTTTACCCCAGAAAAAATTTATCAATTTGGACCAGATACAGAAATTAAAAAGTTAGGTGTATTTTTACAGGGGCATTATGAAATATCAGATCGCTTAAATATTCAAGCTGGTATGCGTCATGAAAGGATAGATAGTAAAGTTTCTGATTCAACGCCATATCGTGAATCTATTCCCGCTGATATTTTAACGAATGATTTAAAATATCCTTATACAGCAAAAAAATTAAATGGCGGTAAGGTTAAACATAATGCAACTTTATTTAATTTAGGTGCAGTCTATCATTTGACAGATGTACAACAGATATTTGCTAATTTTTCACAAGGTTTTAGTATTCCTGATGTACAACGTATGTTGCGCGATGTACCTGCTAATTTTGTTGTGAATAGTAATAATATTGATCCAATCAAGGTCAATAACTATGAATTAGGTTGGCGTTTGCAAGGTGATAGTGGTCTTAATACTAGTGTAACTGCTTTTTATAATACCTCTGACAAAGTTGTACGTTTTAATAGTGCGCCCGCATATAACATTGATGTGATTGATACAGATGAACGTATTTATGGTGCTGAAGCAAATGTTAATTATCCATTAACAGATAATATGTCATTAGGAGGTACAGTCGCTTATACACGTGGGCAATTTAAAAATTCAGATGGAAAATGGCAAGAGTTGGATAGCACCCGTATTTCTCCTTTAAAAGGTACACTGTATACGGATTGGCAATTTACAGACGGCTTTGGTCTCCGTGTTCAAGCACTTGCTGTGAGTGGAACTGATAAAGCGAAACAAGAAATGCAAGATTATAAGAATGTAGATACAAAGGGGCGCAAAGATATAAAACTGCCGAGCGAAATCAAAGGTTATGCTGTGATGGATGTGATTGCCAATGCAAAAGCAGGCCCTGGAACAGTTGGTTTTGGTGTCTACAATGTTTGGAATACGGAGTACAAAACTGTATTTAGCCAAGCTGCTGAAGCTGTATATGGTGCGATGTCTAGTTTACCTGCACAAGGTCGTACTTATGGTTTGAGCTATACCCTCAAATACTAATCTAATCAAAAAGGCATCTTTTTTAGATGCCTTTTCTTTTTATGACATTCATTATGCAAAGAAATTTTAAATTATTGGCTTGGGCAACTTTAGCCAACGGCACTTGTTTTTCCATGATTTTGCCTTTGCTTGCACCTTTAATTCGGCAGTTACACTTAACCGAGCTTCAGGGGGGCATAATTGTATCCGCGGGTGCGATTTGTATGGCAATTGCTTCAATCTTTATTGCTAAGCATCAGAAAATACAAACACCATATCAATTGATGAATTATGGTTTTTGGGGGATGACCATTACATGGGCGATTTTTACACTCATCCTTTATTTTGGCATCAATCAAAGTTTAGCGCCTGTTGCAATTTTTATACTTCTTATACTCAGCCGTGCAAGTACAGGGGCATTCATGGCAATGCCACAAATTGGTTTACAAAGTTATGTGATGCAGCATGTCATTGATACAGAACAACGAAGTCAAAAAATGGCAATGTACGGTGCAATGAACAGTTTAGGGATGATCATTGGGCCATTTGTAACTTCTATTTTATTGCTAGGTGGGATTTTATTGTCAATGTGGGTGGCTGTTATTGTACTGATGATCTTTAGTGTTTTACTGACCGTATTTTTTCATAAAGACACGATTACTCAGATCAATTCAACACAACAACAAAGCTTAAAAGATGAATCAACAGCGTTTTCAATCAAGCCTGCTTTACCGTGGTTAATCCTTGGTTTTAGTACTTATATGGCAATCGTGACTTTGAATATGACAGCAGGATTTTATATTCAGGATCGCTTTCAACTCAACATACAGCAGAGTGCAAGCTACTTTTCTCAGTGTATGTTAATTGTTGGTTTTAGTTTGGTTCTGACTCAGATTATTATCGTGAAAATTGTTAAATTAAGCTTACAAGCCTTGGTAGGCTTAGGGATTACGGCAATGCTTGCTGGTTTATTATTGTCGTTAAATGCAGATCAAATCATCTTTTTCCAAGCCAGCTATATTTTATATGGAATAGGGGTTGCAAGCCTGCTTCCTGCATTTACGACAGGGGCAGCACAATCTGTGAGCCAAAGTGCACAAATTAAAATGGCAAGTTTATGTACTGCAATTCAGGCGCTTGGTTTAATTGTTGCACCTTTGCTCAGTACATTTTTATATCACTATGCGATCAATTTACCTTTTTATTTACTCGGTGTGTTAATGCTCAGTGTGGGTTTGTATTTGGCTTGGATCTTAATGCTACAAAACAAAATATCGACTAAGCTCGTGATTTAGATTCGAGTCTATAAGCACAAACATTTGCCGTTTTTGCTTAAAAAAGCAAGCATATTTTTTGGAGTAATGCAAATTATTAACAGAATGAGCGGCTCTTGAATCAAAAAATAACCATTTTGGTGTGTTTTTTGATCAGATTTATTTCATTTATTTACGCCTTTGATTTTGATGCACTTTTTTAGTTAATCTAAGAAAGGTCTGGTTCATAGCAAAGGAGTAAAAATGTTAATTTTTCATGATTATCCTGTCCAAGGGGCACTTTTTGATATGGATGGAACAATGTTTGATACGGAGCATTTGCGCTTTCAAACATTGAAACAGGCCTCCAATGAGTTGATTGGACAGGAGTTCTCAGATGAATATTTGATGCAGTGTCTAGGGTTAAGTGCAAAAGCATCTGAACAACTGGCACAAAAGTTTTATGGTACAGATGTTCCTTATACTGCTATTCGCAAACGAGCAGATGAAATTGAACTGGCGTTTGTTCGTCAAAATGGTGTTCCCATTAAAAAGGGCTTAATCCAAGTTTTAGAGCGTTTGCGTAAGTCTGATTTAAGAATGGCAGTTGCAACATCGAGTCGGCGTGCGATTGCAGAAGAATATCTAATTAATGCCAATGTCTATAAATTTTTTGACTTATTGGTCTGTGGTGATGAAGTTGAACAAGGGAAGCCACACCCTGAAATTTTTATCACAGCGGCACAAAGACTAAATTTACAACCGCAACAGTGCCTTATGTTTGAAGATTCAGAGAATGGGATTAATTCTGCATCTGAAGCAGGTGGAATCACAATTTTACTTAAAGATATCAAAGAGCCGAATGATAAGATGTTGGCTCAAACAAAATTCTATTATCAGGACATGAATGAATGTCTGAATGCTTTAGATCAATATATTCCTGAAATGGGCATGCCGCAGTTGCAAGAATCTTTTCCACAAAGTTTGAATCAATTAACCGTTGGGATTCATGGTTTTGGTGCGATGGGTGGTGGATACCTTGCACAAGTATTATCACATTGGGATGGTTTTACTCGACCTCAGCGAATCTTGGCATCAACCAGAAATCGTTTATATCTTGAATCTGTAAATAGTTTTGGCAGTTATAGTATTCGATATGGTCAGTCTTCTTATGACGAACGTATCGAAAATTTAACTGTGATTGATGCGGACAATCAGCAGCAAATGTTAGATATGTATATGCAATCGAGTTTGATTGCGCTGTGTTTACCAGAACAGGCGATTCCATCTGAAGCAAAAATAATTGCAAAAGGCTTGCTCGCACGTTTTATGTCACAAGAGATACAAAATGATGAGCCAATTACTTTCTTAATTGTGTTGAATAAAGTCTGTGCAAAATATTTGGTACTGAAGCACCTCCGTGAGGCTTTGCTTGAAATAACAGATGAAGATATTGCTGAGCATATTTTAACTGAACATTATTTCTGTGATACGGTCGTAAACAGGATGGCTTCTAAACTTACAGATCAGGCGTTGTATCGCCAACTGAATATCAAACACCAATTATTTAAACAATATCAGTCTGATTTAAATGAAGATAGTATTGAACTCTCAGATGAAACGGCTTTAACTGAACAACAAGAACAGCACCTGAGTTCATGCTTAGACGATATGAAAGGGCAATTCCAAGCTGGTCAGTTTCTACAGAATATGGACTTAATTTTGTTTCACAGCGAAACGGATATGCCAATTTATGTAGAGAATCGCAGTCCATTACTTCATAAAATGCGTCAAATGATTCTGGTTGATCAGATTGCGGATATTCAAATCATTAAAAATCGTTTGTGGAATGGTTGTCATGCCATGCTTGCTTGGTATGCCAGTTTAAATGGGCATGAGACGATTGGTATTGCAATGGCTGATTTAGCAGTTCGACAATATGCTGAAAGACTGGTTGATGAAGTTAAATTAGGTTTAGCTAATTTAATCCCAAATCAAAAAAAGCAATTGGATCGAATGGCTGAAAGTTTTTTAAACTCATGTCGATCTGCTTATAAAGATCCGTGTGAACGTGTTGCAAGAGAGCCGTTAAAAAAGCTTAATTTTAATGAGCGTGTTTTAGGAAGTTTAGAGAACCATATTCAACAACAGTTGCCTGATCAAAATCTCTTAAATGGGGCAATTTATGGATATGCCTATGCTTTGAAGATACTTGAATTAGACGAAATATTGATTGTTCAACACATTCAAAAAAATGTCGCCTACATGGATGTGACCGAAACTCAAAAGAAACAGTTGTTAGATCAGCTTTATCAAGGTATTCAACATGAATTAGCCGATGTCGATTTAGCGTTTAACGCGACGTTTGGGGAAACCAAGTCGGAGTCTGTTTGAAATGAAATATTGAAAAGAACTTTAATGTTTTAATTGATTTGTGTTTGAATAGTACAACTTTAAACATGTTGTCGACGTTGTGTTATTACAAGCATCTACTCAACTGATTGCAACTGAACTGCGAGATTATCCTGAATGGCATTTGGGTCGTTCAGACTATGGGCTGTGGTATATCGAAATTGATCAACCTGAATTGATTCGGTATCTAGATCAGGTCAGAACACCATTTTCAAATCTTCTTATCCCATCAAACCAGCGCCAATATCACATTACCTTGTTTGTTTGCGGTTTTTTGACAGCAGATGTTAAGAAATATGATGATGATTTCCAAATCGCACAATTAAATCGACAGATCGACTTGGTTAAACAATTGCAGTTAAAGCCCTTTGAACTAGAAATCACCCAGATTGATAGTTTTAGCAGTGCTTTATTCTTGCATATCAAAGATAAAGATCATGTACTGGCTCAAATTCGTCAACAATTTGCTCAACTATCTGGAGAAATTGCGGCACTCGAATATTGTCCGCATATTACTTTAGGCTTGTATCGTGAAGCTTGGCTGAGTGATATTGTACTTGAACGGATACAACAGCATTCGATAAAAACTATAAATATTGAGGTCAAAAAACTGACTTTTGGCTATTATAAGGCACAGATTTTACAAGGATTCCTGTATCCTTATCAGCAAATTGAACTAGGTTAGATATGTTGCAACTGATTTTAGGTGGGGCGCGCTCAGGTAAAAGTCGTTTGGCAGAACAAACAGCCAAAGAGACAGGTTTATCTGTCATTTATATTGCAACGGCGCAGGCCTTAGATACAGAAATGCAGCAGCGTATTGCGCATCATCAACAACAACGTCCTGATGATTGGCAATTGTGTGAAGAACCTATTTTTCTTGCGGATCAACTGTTGCAATTAGATCAAGAGAATCAAGTGATCTTGGTGGATTGTTTGACCTTATGGCTCACCAATTTATTGTTATCCGATCATGCTGAATTACAACAGCAGCAAACAGACAAATTTTTAAACCTATTACCCCAACTCAAATCACACATTATTTTAGTGAGTAACGAAACTGGACTGGGTGTCGTTCCTATGGGGGAAATTAGCCGTCGATTTGTGGATGAAGCAGGACGTTTACATCAAGCTTTAGGGCAGTTGGCAAATAAAGTGGTGTTCTGTGTGGCAGGTTTTCCAATGATTTTAAAAGATGAGAAATAATATGACTGAACAAGCGCAATGGTTTTTAGCCGCAGTACAACAACCTGATCTAGATGTAAAACAACAGGCTGAGCAACGTCAACTTCAATTGACCAAACCAACAGGCGCATTAGGTGATTTAGAGCAAATTGCGATTAATTTATCTGCTTTACAAAGAACGGTTTTCCCTAAAATTAATAAACCTTGGATTACTATTTTTGCTGGTGATCATGGTGTTGTGGCAGAAAATATTTCAGCCTATCCTCAAGCAGTAACTCGTCAAATGTTGCAAAATTTTGCATCGGGTGGTGCAGCAATTAGTGTGATTGCCAAACATCATCAAGCACATTTACAAGTGACTGATTGTGGGACAGTAGGCGATAGTTACAATTATGTGGGAGTTGAATGCCATACTATTCGTGCTGGCACTGCAAATTTTGCACAACAAACAGCCATGACCGAGCAAGAATGCCTTGCCGCGCTTGAACTGGGTAAAAATAGTGCTGATCTCGCAAAAGCGAAGGGAAGCGATATTTTTGTTGCAGGTGAAATGGGCATTGGGAATACCTGTTCAGCTTCAGCACTTGCCTGTTTGTTACTGAATGAATCAGCGCAGCAGCTTACAGGCTTAGGCACTGGAATCAATATTGAACAATTACAACATAAAATTAAAGTCATTGATCAAGCGGTCAAGCTCCATAGACCTCATGTTGCGAATGATGCTTTGAAAATTCTAGCCGCTGTTGGTGGCTTAGAAATAGCTGCCATGACAGGGGCTTATTTACGTTGTGCGCAAATTGGTTTGCCGATTGTGGTGGATGGTTTTATCAGTTCAGTTGCAGCTTTATGTGCGATGCGTATTCAACCACAGAGTCGTGAATGGATGTTATTTGGACATCAATCAGCAGAATATGGTCATCAACGTATCTTAAAAGAACTTGCAGCACAGCCAATCCTCAAAATGAATTTACGTTTAGGGGAAGGCAGTGGTGCTGGTGCGGCATTATCTATGATCCAACTTGCTTGTGTATTGCATAATCAAATGGCAACTTTTGCGGAAGCGGCAGTAACAGGTGACAAAGTTGCAGATTGATTTACTGCGACATGGTGAAACGACTTTAAGCCATACGCTACGTGGGCACTTGGATGATGATTTGACTGAACAGGGTTGGTTGCAAATGCAATCAACCATTCAGCAGTACATGACTACTCCAGTGGATTGGGATGTGATTATCAGTTCACCTTTGCGGCGTTGTCGTCGCTTTGCAGAGCATTTGGCAGATCAACTCGGATTGCCAATGTGGGTCAATGAGCATATCAAAGAAATGTATTTTGGCGATTGGGAGGGTATTTCAACCCAAGCCATTTATGAAGCCGAACCTGAGCGATTAGCAAATTTTTGGCAATTTCCTACGCAATATCATGCGCCAAATGGTGAGTCTTTGATTCAATTCAAGCAGCGAGTCATGTGTGGGTTTGATGAAATTTACGAGCAAATGCAACGACAGGATTGGAACAAGGCTTTAGTAGTCACACATGGTGGGGTGATCAAATTACTTACCTGTTTAGCGCAAAAACAAAACCTAGATGATTTATTAAAAATGCCTGCCGAACTGGGCAAGCTCTATCAACTTGAATGCTCTAAAAGATTAGATAAGATGTATTTTGAAGAAAAACATTGATAAATAAGTAATAAGAGATTTTTCGATCATCACACACTGCCATAAAACTGTAATCGGACTGTCATTGTCACTGCCTATGATACAGGGCATTTCTTAAACGATAAGTAATGTCTATTCATGAATATTTTATTTAAAAGCAGTCTGTTATGTGCAAGTATCTTATTGGCAGCATGTGATAATAATGAGCAACAATCACAGTCTAGCCCTGAACAAAATACCTCATCAAAATATTATCAAACCAAAACACCATATCAACCTCAACAAGACCTTAAAAAATACGAAGCGATTCCACAAGGTTTTAAACCTGTTTTCACTGAGTTAGTGGCACGTCATGGCTCAAGAGGATTATCGAGTATTAAATATGACTTGGCACTTTATAATTTATGGAAACAAGCCAAGGCTGAGAATGCTTTAACGCCTTTAGGTGAGAAACTAGGTGCCGATTTAGAAAGTATGATGAAAGCCAATATCCTGCTTGGTTATGGGGTGGACGGAATCCGTCAGTATGGATATGGCAATGAAACGATGCTCGGTATTCAAGAACATCGTGGCATCGCAGACCGTCTTTTACAGCGTTTACCTGAGCTATTTAAAACAGCAGCGACACAACCTGAATCTATTTTAGTTCAAAGCTCAGGCGTAGATCGTGCGGTGGATAGTGCCAAGTTCTTTACTGCTGAATTGATTCAACAGCAACCCCAATTGAAAAATCAAGTTACACCTGTTTCATATACCAGTTTAACCAGTACGAGTATCCCATCTATTGAGGATGGCGGCGTAGATCGTTTTAAACTTTATTTCCATAGCTTGAATAAAGATCAAGATTTGCTTAAACCATTATCAACACAACAACAAGCAATCTATGATGCAAGTCAAGCCTATCAAAAATTTGAAGCTGAAGATGTATATCTAAAAAATAAGTTAAATGATTTGGCAAAAGATACACGCGCACAGCAAATTGCAATGAATGTACTTAACCCAATTTTTAAGCCTGAATTTATCAAAAAATTAGGTACGACTGGTTATACTTTCAGTAATAGCGGCACTTATACCGTGACATCGCCAAAAGGTGAGACCATTACAGAAAAAGGGAAAGGAAAAAATACCATTGCAAGTGCTGTGGATGCAGCAGCTTATCTTTATGAGTTGTATTCAATTTCTGGTGGTATGCAGCTTGAATTAAAGGGTATGAATTTTGATCAATATATGCCTGTAGATGCAGCAAAATTCTATGCTGAATTTAACGATGCAAATGATTTTTATGAAAAAGGGCCAAGCTTTCAAGAATCAAATGCTGTCACCAGTAACATTGCTCAAGGTCTAAAACAAGATTTGTTTAAGCAAGTAGATGCAATTGTCGATAAACAACAATCCCACCGTGCTGTGTTACGCTTCGCACATGCAGAAATCATTATTCCACTGGCGACCAGTTTGGAATTACATGACATGATGCAGCCTTTGCCTTTACGTCAAACCTATAACTACAGCAATAGTACGTGGAGAGGTGAAGTGGTATCACCAATGGCTGCGAATTTACAGTGGGATATTTACCAAAATGCTCAAGGCACAACTTTGGTAAAAATGCTCTACAATGAAAAAGAGACCTTGTTTAAACCATCATGTAAATATGCACAATATAGTACCAACAGTTTCTATTATGATTATTTGAAGCTCAAACAATGTTATCAAATTCAATAATCTAGTTGATTCATCATTTTAATTTGGGAATAGGGTTCTATTCCCATTTTTGTTTCTTCATAATCTGTAAATCATCAATATTGTTTGACTGAGATTTCTTGCATGACGGCTTTTTGGATTGCTTTGCAATTTTTAACGGTTTTGCCCATTGAATTAAAAACAATGCCAAGTGCAAAGCAAAATGGTCAAGCGATTTTGTTTTATCCATTTGTGGGTTTGTTGATCGGACTTATTCTATTTGGTGTCTCTGTGATTTTAGTCAAACTGCCAATTTTATTGATTGCCAGTATCATTTTAGTGTTATGGATATGGCTTACAGGTGGGCTTCACCTTGATGGTTTAGCCGATACAGCAGATGCTTGGGTGGGTGGTTTTGGTGATCCTGAACGTACACTCAAAATTATGAAAGATCCAAGCTGCGGTCCAATCGGTGTGCTGAGTCTGGTTGCTGTTTGTTTACTTAAATTTGCTACGCTGTATGTGCTGCTTGAGCAGCATCTCAATACTTTTTTGATTCTAGTTCCAATGCTTGGGCGTAGTGTTCCATTATTTTTATTTTTAACCACAGCTTATGTTCGTGATAAAGGGCTAGGACGTTCAATTACTGATTTTATTCCAAAGAAAGTTACATGGGTTGTTTTTGTCATTACAATTTCATTACTTTGTATGTTTAAATGGTTGGGGTTGGTGACTTTTATCTGCTTTATTACTGTATTATTTTATTTAAGAGCTTTATTTATCAAAAGAATTGGTGGGATTACTGGTGATACTGTTGGTGCTGCAATTGAGCTGATTGAGACAGGATTAATGCTAATTTTTGTGATGGCTTCATTTTATATTTGATGGGTTTAATTCTAAAAAATTGATCCTCCTTAAATTAAGAAGGATCAACACAGAACTTAGGATGCTTTTCGGGCTGCTAATCTACAACCTAAGATCACCAATAAAGCGATGAGTCCAGCAATACTACCTAACAAGATATCCCTGAGTGTTTTATCTAGTGGTAGCCATGTCCATTTATGTAGATAAGCAAAACTAAAACCTTCTAAAGCATCTTGTTGAATGACTTGCGCTGCAATCACACCGCTACTTGGTTCAATATATAGCCTGAGTTGATCACTTAAATTGCTTTCAACTTTTACTACGGGTAAACGCTTATTGATAAAACCATATTCACCACCAAAACTGGTGACCCAAGAGCTTTGAGTAAAGTGACCCACTGGTAAATGTAAATAGTCGGCAGCCAACTGCTTACTTTGCTCAAGCGTATTTAATTTTGTCGCGGTATTCGCATCAATCAATTCAATTGCAGGGGCAGCACTTTTGGCATGATGATTATGATCATGTTCTTTGGCTGCGGTCATGCTGCCTTGTAGCTGTGGTTTGCCTGTCAATTGAACTATCCAACCTGCTTGAGCGTGATCTTGACCAAAGGAGATTGGTACAAGGTTAAGGCGTTGTATTGGCTGTTGAACAGCCGTTTTCCATGCGACAGCACTTAAATTCTGTGTATAAAACATCGGTTGAATGTTCACAATCTCAGATTTTTTATGCCAAACATGATAGAAACCACTGAATACCCATAGCAAGATAAATATACTTAGACTGATGCCCAAATAGCGATGTAAAAAGCGAATTGGCTTGTGAGCTAAACGATGGTTTTGACGATTACGAATCCTAAAAAACAATCCAATTCCCATACAAGTCAGCACTAAAATGCCAATTAAGGCAATTTGCATCAGTATACTTTGTCCTGTCCACGGTTGATCGCTCCAGGTCCATGTATGACCTAAACGAAATATTTTCGCCATCCACATTTTTTGGTCATTGGATAGCGTGGCTAATCGAGATTGTGATGGATCGACATAAGCCCTTAAACCATTGTCAAAACTTACACGCCAAACAGGCAATAAACGATTCACACTTGGATAGTCATCACTAAACTCAGTGATCAGTTCAGTCGAAACGATCTGTTGTTTGGCTAAACCTGTATACCAAATCGCAAGACGTTTTGCATCTTGTTGCTCGGCATCCTCAATGAGTTGACCCGATTGACTATCAAAATACTCCGCAATGTTTTGATTTGGTTTTAAAACTCGATAAGCCACAAGTTCAGGTTGTAATTGAATGGTTTGTAGTGCTGTAAATTTTTCAATTTTATGCTGCTGTAAAACCAAAGGTGCAGGCAAAGCATTTGTTAAATTCAGTTGCTGAGGTGGAGGCATTCTTTTGACGGGTTGAGGTTGTGTTGCACTCATAATTGGATGCAACACACCTGTTAAAGACCACATCAAAACGAGAATGCCAAGAACCATTCCAAAGCTACGATGAAATTTCAGTAACTTCTTAAGTTGATTGGCATTCATTATTTATTTTCCAAAATGATAACGTAAACCTAATAAATAGGTTCGTGGTGCTGCAGGCGTATAACTAGCTTGATTACTGCTATATGAAGTACTTTCCGCATAATGGACATCAGCTACATTAAGAATTTGTCCATAAACCTCATAAGCTTTTTTACGATAATTGGCACGTAAATTTAGAATGGTATGCCCATCATATTTTTCAGTATTAGCATCATCAATCCAATATGAACCGACATAAACACCTTCAGCCGAAAGTAATAATGCTGGAATAGGTTTGATTTGATACTCAATCGTGCCAAAACTTTTTGGAGAGTTTGCCATCGTATTATCACTATAATTAAGTGTTAAAGATGGCTGCCATTCTTTATACTTATGTTCTGCAAAACTTCCAGATAGCTTCAAACGCTGGTCATACAGTTCACTGATTTTCCAAGTCCCACCAATTTCGATGCCTTGATGTAAGGTTTTGCCTGCATTGCGAGGTTCACGTATTTCACGTGTATTTTCAATTTTTGTATAACTAATTATTTCATCCTTACCTTGTAAACGATATAAGGTAATTTCTCCATCCAGTCGGTCATCTAAAACTTTGAAACGTAAACCCGCATCAATATTATTAAATGTAGCTTCTTTTAAGTTTGGTGTGACCAGATTTGCGCCATATAAACTACTGACCTCTGGTGGCACAAAACCTTGTGACCAATTGCTATACAGATCTAATTCAGGTGAGATATTCCATACAAAACCAAGTTGAGGGCTTGCCTTGTGGAAACTACGTTTCTCGTCTGGCGCACCTGTAACTTTAGAGGGGATAAGCTTGTTATCAAAGTCATAACCGATCCAATCATAGCGAGCGCCACCGACTAGATTTAGGTTGGGCAAAGCTTGCCAATTTGCTTGTGTGTAAAGTGCTTGGTTATTTACATCAACTTTGAAATCACGTAACAACTGACGTTGTTTGTAACCTGTATAAACAAGCGTTTTTGGATCGCGAAAGACTTCAATATCATTGGTTTGAGCTTGGTTCGGCGAATGATCTGCCATCGCCCCAACGATTAATTTCACCTGATCTAAATTAATGGAATGCTGTAAATTTAAGCCATAAGATTGAAAAGCGTTATAGGTGGTTTGCCCACTATAAGTTCCTGTAGGTATACCATTCTTATCAGCATCCTTACGAATGTTATAACTTGGATTTTGATCGGTTGTATTATCGCGATAATAGACGGTCAATTGACTTTGTTGCTGATCATCCCATTGATGGTTAATCTGTGATGAAAGACGGGTTGAGTCTACTTCTCGATATGTAAATGTTTGATAGCTATAACCTGGACGTTTGCTAAAATCATTTGCATTAAGGCTACCCGTCATATCGGTTTTTAAATGGTTGTAGCTGAAAATATTTTTGATTTGAGTGGCATCTGATATACGCCAATCATGTCTTAAGGTCACACTTTGCTTATTACTTTCAGCATGATCTTGCCAGCTATCACCACGATCACTGGCATAGGCAGACAGTCTTAAACCATGTGCACCATACTCTGTATCAAACGTATTGGATGCACCTAAGTCTAAACGGCGATAACCTTCAGAGCTTGCACTCACACCTAAATCAGCAGTTGGGGTTAAACTCGGTGCTTTGGTGAGGAAATTAATCGTGCCACCAATTGCGTTACTTCCATACAAGCTACTTGCTGGGCCACGCAAAATTTCAATGCTATCAATTCCAGCTAGATTTACTTCATATAAAGCATTGTGGTTAAACACACCGACTGGGCGGATCGAAATGCCATCTTCCAAATATTGATAAACAGCAGAAGTGGTGATGGGTTGACGAATCGACATCATATGTTGTTCGTTGCCCAAGTTATTCATTAACACACCTGGAGTTTGATTAACTAACTGACCAATGAATGTGGCATGTTTATCATCTATATCTTGGCTACTAATTTTGCTAATCGCAGCAGGAGTATTATTTATAGATTCTCCTTCACGACTTGCTGTGACTACGATTGTAGCTAGGGTTTTTGTTTCATTTTCAGAAGCTGTTTCAGCAAGAGTGATTGAGCTGTAGGTAATCGATAGACATGCAGCCGTTAATACTGACAAACGAAATTGAGTATTCATATTTAACTCTATAAAAAGCAATAAACGAGGCTGTACCGCAGTGATTCACTGGATACGAAATGTTAAAAAAGCATTTTATAGAGCAAGAGGAGGAGCTTGTTTAATCGGGAAAATATAGAAGATACGTGGAATATGCAGATCTTCTGACCACGTATAACATAGACATCGCACACGACTAAACCAAGCCAGTACAAAGATTAAAATAAATGCAATTAAAGGAATAATTGCAACAGCATCTAAACCATGTGTACATAAAGGACAATGCTTCATGATTTGACTAGCAAGGGCAAAAACCTCTTTTGCATAGTCACTCAGTTGATCATGCGCAGTCGATTGTAAATGCTGTTGATGATGCATTTCATGCATAGCGTGATGGTGACCTGAATGAGATTCAGACAACATCAAACTATTTTTAATCTCTGTAACTTGGCAATGTGTAGGCATTGCATAGAGTGCAGGTACGACGCCAGTATGTACCATCGTTGGTAAGAAGATATGCCAGAGTAAACAAAGCAAAGTAATCGCACCGAATGAGGCACGCCACTTTAGCAAGTGTTGACGAAAACTGGACTTCATATCAGCGATACGACGTAGGGGAAATATGGCAGCAGTATAATTAAAAAAATGTTACAGTTCAAAACAAATCCGATATTTAAGAACACAAATATATGGCAGATTACCGCATAAATTTTCCAGATTTTTTCGGTGACGAAGAATCAGTGTTTGAATCTAAAGGATGGATTATTTTAGTATTAACGTATAGAAATAAGAATTATGAATTAGTTTTCTATGACCCTGTTCGTTTGATGCAAACCATAAATGATGATTTGCATTCCAGTCAATATTTTATAGAACAAAATTTAATTGTAATCCCAAACGTAAATAGGGCGAATATTGAAAAAGTAATTTTAGATCTAGTGAGTCATGAAACTTTAATGGCAAATTTAAAAATAAAAACAGGCTCATGAGAGCCTGCTTTACATCTACTTAAAGATTAACGATTTGGTAAAACATCTTTAAGTGCTTCGTGCATCTCTAATAGCGCTTTTTCAGTTGTATCCCAATCGATACAACCATCAGTCACAGATTGACCATATACCAGATCACAAAGGTTTTCAGGAATATCCTGACGACCGCCTTTAAGATGACTTTCAACCATGATACCTACGATTGATTTATTACCATCAAGAATTTGCTCTGTGATGTTTTTGAGAACCAATGGTTGTAAGTATGGGTCTTTATTTGAGTTCGCATGACTGGTATCAATCATGATTTTGTTACTTACTTTTGCTTTAGCTAAAGCAGCCTCTGCCTCAGCAACCGATGAAGCATCATAGTTTGGTTTACCATTACCACCACGTAAAACAACGTGCGCATAAGGATTACCATTGGTATTGATAATTGCAACCTGACCATTTTCATTTAAGCCGAGGAAGCTATGACCGTGCTTAACCGATTGCATAGCATTGGTCGCAACCGTTAAACCACCATCTGTACCGTTTTTAAACCCAACAGGAGATGATAAACCAGAAGACATTTCACGGTGTGTTTGACTTTCTGTAGTACGTGCGCCAATCGCAGACCAAGAAATCAAATCTTGATAATATTGTGGAGAATTTGGATCAAGTGCTTCGGTCGCACATGGCAAACCTTTTTCATTTAATTCAAGCAAAAGACCACGACCAATATGTAAACCTTTTTCAATATTGAAAGAGTCATTCATGTCTGGATCGTTAATTAGACCTTTCCAACCGACTGTTGTACGTGGTTTTTCAAAATATACACGCATCACAAGGTATAAAGTATCTTTTACTTTTTCACTTAATTCTTTTAAGCGATCAGCATATTCATTTGCAGCTTTAACATCATGGATTGAACAAGGTCCAATCACCACAAACAAACGTTTGTCATTGCCGTCTAAAATATTACGTACAGTTGCACGTCCTTGTAACACAGTTTGAGATGCAGTCTCAGATAAAGGTAAATCAGCTTTCAGTTCCGCAGGGGTAATTAGAGTTTGAATGCTTTTAATATTAACGTCATCGATATCTGGCTGAGAAACTGGATTTGACTGTAGAGTATTCATTGCTGTCACAAATTCAATCGAAAGAAGAGGTTATTTTGTCTACGAATATAGCATGAAAAAAGGAATATTTCTTTTAAGAAGAGTATTCCTTTTCAAAAAGTATTCTGAATTAGATAAATTATGTTACTCGATCTAAAATATGGATCTGTATAGATTGTAACTACTTACAATTATAACAAGAAAACCTACAAAAATTAGCAGAGCTTTAGTTGGAATTCGTTTGGTCAAGAAAGCAGCAAATGGGGCGGCAAATAGACCACCAAAAATTAGACCTGCAATAACTTGCCAATAACCAAATCCAAGTAATATTGCAAAGGATACACCTGCGGCAATTGAGATAAAAAATTCTGCCGAGTTTACACTGCCAATTATTTTACGAGGTGCACCACCTCTTCCTATTAAGGTACTTGTAACCACAGGTCCCCATCCACCACCACCTACGCTATCAACGAATCCTCCAAACAGCGCAAGAGGTACAATATTTTTAGCATCCATCTCATGCTTTACTTTTGCACGCTTATATGCTTTTAATAAGATATAGAATCCAATAAACACCAAATACAATGAAATATATGGTTTTAATACATCACCTTTAATCGAAACAATATAGGCACCAATAATTGCACCAATTGCACCAGGAATAAGTAACTTTTTGAATATTGAGAAATCAACATTTCCCATTTTGTAATGTGATAGCCCAGAAAATGCTGTGGTAAATACTTCTGACATATGGACTGAACCAGTAGCCGCAGCAGGAGGAACACCTAAAGCCATTAACAAAGTTGTTGATGTCACACCATAAGCCATACCAAGTGCGCCATCAATAATCTGAGCAACCAGTCCAGCAAAAACTGCGACCCAAAATAAATGAGTTAATTGGAAAGAACTACTTCCAGTGAAGTGAGGGAAAACAAAGAATACAACGATACTAGATACAACAAGCCCAAGTATGGTTAATATCAAGACTGATTTAAGATCTTTACGTAACGCAAGGTTCTCAATATTCTGATCATGGGGCATAGGTTCTTCTTCAGAATCTTGTTTAGGCTTGGTTAAATTCCAGTTACGAGGTTTCATAACCGCTTACACTCCAAAATTTGATGTTTTACACATTGAATAACGAACAAATCATAATTATTCAATAAATTTGCGCATCTTATACGTTTTTTAGATAAACCGTTGTGATGAATAGTGATTTACTTATGCAAAAAAAAGCTAAAGAATATCAATTAAAGTATAAAAATTGACTGAATTACACAGCCATGTTTCATTAATTTGCCCCATGTAATCATCGAGTAAATCTTAGCTTGATCAAAGTGACGTAAATAATTAATTGAAAAGTAGAGTAGACCTCTTGCGTAAGTGCTATTTTCAATGATTTTAGAATTGATCAAACTTAATAAAATCAATACTTACATCTGATTGTTTTTTGACTTTTGCAAGAGGTCTAGTAATTTAAACATTCTCTACTTTGCTAAAATTTTATTTTTGTTAGGTTTTAATTCATTAACCCATAACACAAGTAGAAATGTAATCGGTGTCGCAAATAACCACCAACTTACAAATCCTATAGCGCTTCCATATTCAAGACAGAGTAGGCTTCCCGAAATTAAAAAGCAGAGGTAAGCAAAAATTTTGAAGAAAGTTTTATAGCGAATGAGATATATTTGCTCCGTTTTGCTGATTTGCTTAGAACTACATTTATATAAAAAGGTCATTCCAATCAGTATCAAAATTAGACTCAAAAAAATCATGCCTTCACCTTATTTTGCGCTAATTTTGTTTTAATTTTTTGTATGGACTTTTCCTGAATAGGTTGAATATTTCTAAAAATAAAAATAGCGAATACGGCGCAAATGAGCAGGAATAAATCAACACGCAGAAATAACCAATAACTTGAAAGGTCCGAAATTAATCGATGATTATTGAGATACACTAAGTTATATATTGGTAAAACAACTGCAATCAAACCGAAAAAGAAAACTTGTGATTTCCATAAATATTGTTTAGGAGTGAGTAGGGCTATAATTAAGCTCAGCATCCACACACTAAAAAAAGTATAAATTTCATAATTCGGGGTGGTTTCAGTAATATGTATCAATCTGTTTGCAAAAAGATAACCTAACATGGCGATTGGTAAGCCAATAAACGTCGCAACATTCAAACGATCCACCAAATAAAAACCAAGGTGAAACTTCTCAGATTTATTTTGGATTTGGCGCTTGAGACTCCATAGTAATAGTCCTGACGCAATCATCAAACAACCTAGTATTCCTGAACAAAAGAAAGCAAATCGTAGTAGTGGTTGCGCAAATGTAGCCATATGTAGACCATAAACGCCTGCATTTAAGGTTGCTACTGGACTATTATTTCTTGTGTTGCCTAAAATTTTTCCAGCACCATTTAAGGTAATTTGTGTTTGATTTAAGGTAATGGAATGATCTTCTAATTGTTTGAAAGTGATTTTTGCTTGATTGGTATTTGGATTTTTAACCTCAATCGTTGCAAATTCTTTGTTTTCCCATTGCTGTGGTAATTTCTCTAATAACACAGTGATTGGCTGCATATCTGCTGGGCTTGGGGGAGAGTCGATATCGGTTGTTTGAGAGATCGTTCTGATCTCCGTGAAATATTGAAATGGCTTTTCAGGATATAATTGTTTCATACCCCACGGTAAATATAAGTAAAAGAAAATAGCTAAACCAGTAAAAGTAATCGTCAAGAAAAAGGGAAGAGCAAGTACAGAGCAAACATTATGAAAATCGAGCCAAGAGCGTTGTGATTTAAAAGTTCTTAATGTAAAGAAATCTGTAAAGATTTTTTTATGGGTAATAATGCCCGAAACCAATGCAACCAACATAATAAAAGCTGCGATACAAACGATTAGGCGTCCAATAAGGACAGGTAATCCGTACAGCTGAAAGTGGAAATTATAAAAAAAGTCACCACCTTGTGTTGCAGAAAGTTTAAGTTCTTGACCAGTATTTGCATCCAAGTCTCGGCTTTCATAACCACCTATACTTTTTTCCCAATAAATCTTATTTACAGGTTCTTCTTTGTTCGCAACTTTGATATACCAAGATTTAGCATCAGCTGCATTTTTTTCTAAATATTCTGTTGCTGTTTGAATAGCCGTTGCTTGATTAATTTGATAATGCGATAGTTGTGGCTGCATCCATAAATTAATCTGATGACGATAATAGGCACTCGTTCCCATCAGAAAAATGGCAAATAAAAGCCATCCAAAAATTAAACCCGTCCATGCATGTAGCCATGCCATAGATTGGCGTACACTTTTGTTTTGCATTATTAACTTAAACCTACAGATAAGCCGAATAAAGTACCTGCCAAAATCAAGCTAATCCAAGTGAGTTTTAACAAAGAATTCGTGCAGAAACTAACAATGATAAATAGTAAATAAAAAATTATTGAAATAAAGGCAGCCAAATAAATGGCTTCAGCTTTAGCGAATGAATGAAGAAATAATGCCGTCAGACATAAGCTCAAATACATCATGCAGACGTAACCAACAACAAAGCTCAAGGTAAAGCGGTAAAAAATACTTAGGCGATAGATGAGCGTAAGTGATGTTGATTTTGCCATAAATGATTTTTAACTAGCCAATAGGAGAATAAATTTCAAATGAAAATGATTATTGTTAATATTAATAAATTAGCAGTAAACTCGCAATCATTTAGCTATCGTTAATCAAGATGATTCTTGAAATAATGAATGGAATTTTAGATCAAAAATCATATTCACCAATCTTGAACAAATTGGATAGCTTATTATGATTCGATGTAAAATCATTTTGTTAGAATCATTCAAATATTTCAGTGGGGCATTGGTCTTGTTAAAGCAAAAACTAAAAATTGGTATCGTGGTGGGAGAAGTTTCTGGAGATACTCTAGGAGTGAAACTCATGCGCAGTTTTCGCGAACAAGGAATTGATGCTGAATTTGAAGGTATTGGTGGTCCACAAATGATTGCTGAGGGTTTCCATAGCTATTATCCAATGGAAATCTTATCAGTTATGGGAATTGTCGAGGTTTTGAAAGATATAAAGAAGTTATTTGCTGTACGTGATGGTCTAGTTGAACGTTGGACTGAACATCCAGTGGATATTTTTATTGGAATTGATGCACCTGATTTCAATTTACGTCTTTCTAAAACAATAAAAGAAAAGAATTTAACGATTAAAACAGTTCAATATGTCAGTCCATCTGTTTGGGCATGGCGTCAAGGGCGGGTACATGGCATTAAACGTAGTATAGATTTAGTCTTGTGTTTATTCCCATTTGAAAAAACATTTTACGAAAATTACGATGTTCCAGCAGCTTTTGTTGGGCATCCTTTAGCCAAACAATTACCTTTAAAAAATCCGATTGTAGAAGCAAAACATCAGCTTGGTCTATCTGCACATGAAATGCACGTTGCTTTATTACCAGGAAGTCGAAGAGGTGAAATTGACAGGCTATTGCCTTTGTTAATTGGGGCTGCGGAAATACTACATAAGAAATATCCTGAACTAGAGTTTCTGATTCCAGCAATTAATGATGCTCGAAGACAACAAATTGAACATGGTATTCAAAATTTAGATGTAACTTTAAAATCAAAAATTTATATTTTAGAAAATACGGATGCTGAATCTAAAATAGGTCGTATGGTCATGAATGCGAGTGATATTGTCGCACTAGCATCAGGAACTGCGACGCTTGAAGCGATGTTATTGCATCGCCCAATGGTGACTTTTTATAAGTTGCATTGGTTAACTTATATGATTGCTAAGTTTCTCGTTAAGATTCCTTACTACTCTTTACCTAATATTATTGCAGGTAAAAAAGTCATCCAAGAACTCATTCAAGCTGATGCAACACCAGAACACCTGGCTTCTGAAATTGAAAAATTAATGGATAATGAAACAGCACATATTCAGATGATGCAACATCTAAGTATGCACAAACAATTAATCTCAGGAGATACTGAAAATCCTGTTGATGCAATTCTGAATTGTTTAAAAACAAATTAAGTTAAAAAAGGTGGCATTTCAAATGCCACCTTATCATTTACGCTCTTAGAATCATTTCATAGCCTGTGTATTTACGAATATTGATGACACCAATATCGAGTAATAAATATTGCCCCTTAATGCCATGTAAAACACCACGAATTTTGGGTGTTTTATCCAAATTTAAGGACTTAATTTTTTCTGGATATTGTTCAACTGGGTAAATAAATTCTTTAGGCAATTCATGTTCTAAAAATTCAAGTTCTTCATTAAATTCTAGGTTTTGGCTAAATTCATCTCGGATCGTTTGAATTTTTGGTGCAAATTCTTCCAGAATTTGGTCACGTTGCTCAATTAAATTCAATGGTTCAGCTTCACCTTTCAGGAGCTTACGCCAATCCGTCTTATCGGCAATTTGAGTACCGATTAGCGTTTCCAAATGACCAGATAAACGACGGGAACCCACTTTCAAAATAGGTAGAGCTTGTGTAGCACCTTGATCAAGCCAACGCGTCGGCATATTAACGATACGGGTAATTCCGATTTTCAAAGCGCTGGAATTGGCTAAATACACAATATGTGGTTGGAAACAAACCTTGTGTGCAAATTCATCTTCACGACAAGTTCCAAGATGATAATGGCAAGTCTCAGGTTTCATAATACAAAGATCGCATTCAGCTTTGGTCTTGAAGCACTTGAAACAGTGACCTTGGGAATATGATTTTGGAGTCTTTGCACCACACGAAGTACAAAAAATATTTCCAGTCCATTCAATTTCTAATTCTTGACCTAATACGAAGGGTAGATCAGTTTCTGAACGATCTAATATAAATTTATATTCAACATTTGCCTTGCTGCTTGGTTGATCAGTTACACTATGCGTTTTGAGCGCTGCGTGCATTTTGTGACAAATGCCTTGTAGTTCCATCAATAAACTCTCATCTTTCTCAATCAAGGGTTGCAGTTATGGCTGAACAAAATGTCATCACTTCTATGCTAGACGATTTATCTAAAGAACAGCCCATTCATACTGCACTTTGTATAGGTCAGCAAATTGATCAAAATGCTGAAATTCAATGGCACTATTTTAACGTAACTGACATTTTAAATCTGCCATTTACACAACGCTATGATTTAGGTTTTGTATTATTTGATACAGATGAAATGCAAAGTATCAGTGAAGTACAAAAATCGCAGTTATTGGTGAAATTACGTGACTTAATGGCAAAAAGGATTGTTGTTGTTAGTAAACGAAACGATGAAAAGTTATTACGTTCACTAGGTTTTACTCAACTTATTGATAAAACGACGCATGATAGTGATTTTGCTCTATGGCAATTTAATATTTTAACTTACAAACATGTTCCTGATTGGTTTAATTCTAAATTTTGGGCAAATCCAGAAAATTGGAATAAATTTCGTTGGTAACGCTGAAATCATTTTTATCTTTTAGAAAAGTTTAGAAAAAAATAAAAGGGCAATTTGCCCTTTTATTATTTGTCTTATAATTTACTTCAAATTAGAAGCTATATTCCATACCTAAACCAATTGTGGTCTTCTTGTCATCTTTAGTTAACCAGTCACGTTTTTGTTGACCAACAACACCGTAGAAACGAGCTTGTTTGTTGATTTGGTAGTCAGCACCGAAACCATAAAGGTCTTGTTTACGATCTTTACGACCATCAGATTCAGTTGTTGAAGAAATGTATTGTGCTTTTAACTTCACAGGTGTAGATGGAATAACATATGCTGCTGTTAAGCCATAAGCATCTTCTTGTAAGCCTTTATAAGAGGTTACAACAGCAGGCGTGCCGCTTGAAGTTGATACTGTATCATCAGATGGTTGAGCAGTTTGCCATAAAGCACCGAATACTAAACCATCAACGCCAGCTTGAGTTAAATCAATAGAGCCAGTTACACGAACTGCATCAGTATAAATACCAGATAAATCATAAGCATTGTATTTTGATGCAACACCGAAGTTACCCGCCACAGCAGCATTCAAACCGATGTCTTTATTTTCATAAGTGATTGATGTTGATACACCATCACCAAAACCATCACGGCTGCCTTTTTTACCCTTAGCAGTACTATCAGCGGTAGAAGCTTCTTCACCTTGTTGGAACATAATGTTAAATGCTAAACCAGCCAATAATTTTTTATCAGTTTCAAAACCGATAACATTGTTTAGACGATCTTCACCTGCTAATACAGCTGTCATATCAAGATCATTGTGGTCATTGAAAATATCTTGGTTATTACCAGCAGCTGTTTTAAAGTAAGAATCAAATTTACCAATTTTTAATGTTGCAACACCATCAGATTTAAGACCAATAAAACGATTACGTTGTGTTAATTCCTTACCATCTTTATCTTCACTATCAGCATTTAATTGCCATTCTGCTAAGTAAACAGCTGAAAGGGTATTCGTTAACTTTTCTTCGCCTTTCACACCAAGACGAGAAGCATTTGAGTTAATTTTTGTTACGCTTTCATCTTTAAAGCCATTTTTGTCGATTTGATCCAAAGTCACATTGAGCTTACCATACAATGTAGGTGCTGCTTGCGCTGCATTCATGGCTAAAGTTGCTACAGTAGCAGCAAGAAGCAATTTTTTCATTGAGATTTCTCCAAACACTTTTTGTAAATGGCTGATGCCTTAGTTACTGTTATAAGCTTGCTTGTGTACATAAAGTTACACAGCTCACTGACTTGTAAGCAGTATCGGCAAACTTTGTGACAGATAAGTGAAAGAAAAATGACAGTTTGATGACGATTAATATTTGGTAATAATTATTTTAGTTATTGATTTTTATATAATTAGAAAATAAAAAACGGGGAATATCCCCGTTTTAACTATTTATTTAACTTAAAGTACTGCTTTAATCTTTTCAGCCAAAGCCGTAATTTTTTCCTGATCACCCATTTGAGCTGCATGGCGACCAAGCTCATGAATAGAGCTAGGAATCAAATGGAAGTGCACATGTGGAACTGTTTGCCCAGCTGCAGCTCCTGAAAGTTGAATTAGTACGATCCCTTTAGCATCTAAAGCGGTTTCAATTGCTTTAGCTATCTTTTGAACAATTTGAATCGTATAGGCTGCTGCATCAGCAGGTAAATCCATCAAAGTAACAGCAGGTGTTTTAGGAATAACTAAAGCATGACCATCTGCTTGAGGCATAATATCCATAAAAGCGAGGACCTGATCATCTTCATAGATTTTGATTGCAGGTAGTTCGCCTCGTAAGATTCTTGCGAAAATATTTTGGTCATCGTACGCCATGATTAGTCCTTTAATATAATGAGATGAGAAGTTTTGCTTTTCAGACAAAAATAGAAAATAAACTGCTAAGACTTAAAAATAAGGCTTTTATTTGCAATTTAATTCTTTTTGACGCTCTTTAATTTCATCTAAGCGTTGTTGCTCTCTGTCAGAAAATTTAGGCTTTGTTGTATGGCAGTTTTCATTACCATATTTAGCCTTGGCATCTGCATCTTTAAAACAAAATCCTTTAGATGCATAGATGAGGTTATAGTCATCTTGCAACTTTTTACATTCTTGTTCTGGTGTAGCTGCTTGAAGGTTAAAACCTGTAAGGCTTACCAATCCAGCAAAAACTGCAACCGCAAACTTATTCATGAGGTATTCCTCTAGTTAAAAGGCATGAACTCAAATAAATTAAGAAAATATGTCTATTTTCACGATTTGACTTAAGTTCAACTACTAATATACGGTTTATGAATGAAATTTCAATGAAACTGTATTATTGGAGTGTAATTTTTATCCATAATTCATTCACACAATAAATAAATACCTTATATATCAATAGCTTTTATTAAGATTCATTAAAAACAACTAATTATAGAGATTTTAATCTTACTTTTTCATAAGTCAGAGAAAATACCTATAGTACAAAGAATCAGTGTTTTAAAATAGAATCTAATAATGACAAAAAATCATCTAAAGAATTTCTAAAATGTCATATAAATTTAAATATACTATTGTATGCTTATTGCAATTGTCGAGAATGATTCTTCTTTTTGGGGTGGTGGCTGTGAGATTGAATGAAAAAGTTGGTGCAATTGCTTTTTATGCAATTCTTGTCGCATCCATCATTATATTCGGTTTTGGGATTGCATTTAAAGACAATATGATTATTGTAATTGGTATATCATTGTTTATGTGTGCATTTCTAGTAAAATCAGAATTTAAATTAGAAGTGTTATTTTGGAAAAATCGCTAACTAAAGTTAGGTTAAGATAGGAGAATAGGGCTACTACAATATAACAGCCTGTTCTCCCATTCCAATTTACCTATACCTTGAGCTTTTTACTTTAGTATGATTTTTGTCCATTCTTCATACATTTTGACAGCAGAAGAAAAGTCACTATTCGGTTCTGCTGTAAGGTTTGCTGCTTGGATCAAACTTTGAGTGAGGGCAAGGATCGGGGCTGGAAGTTTCGCCTCATGCACTAAATCCAATGCAATACCTGTGTCTTTTGCGAGCAAAGGCAATGCAAAAGTTACAGGAAATTCACGACTAAGTACCCGTTGCGGAAAAATAGTTTCTGTAACCATGCTTTTACCGCTAGATGAATTAATACAATTTAAAGCTGCATCTAGGTTTACACTATGCGCTTTGAGTGTACTAAACCCCTCTGCAACCGACCATAAATTGACTGCCAATAACATGTTATTAATTGCTTTAACGGCAAATCCTGCGCCCGAATCACCTACGTGCTGAATGAGCTTTCCGACTGCTGCCATCGCAGGATAAGCACGTTCAAAAGCATTAACGTCGCCACCCACCATAACCGTAAGTGTTGCATTTTCTGCACCAATGGTTTGTCCGCTGACAGGCGCATCGAGAAAATCAATATTTTGTGTTTTCAATCGTTCTGCTAGACGGCGCGCTGCCTCAGGAACACCACTGGTGCAATCAATCCAAATTGCACCTGATTTAATGTTCACACCTTCAATTAATGTTTCAACATCATCACTGGTCGGCAAGCAAGAAAAGATCACATCTGCCTGAACGGCTTCAGCAAGTTCAACCGCTAAAGTGCCATATTCTGTTGCATGTTGTTCGGCTTTATCGAAGCTACGATTCCATACATAAACTTTCTCAAAATACTTGGGTAAATGCGCAGCCATGCGATAGCCCATAGCACCTAAACCGATGAATGCAACAGATTGAGTCATAGTTTACCTTTTTATTGGAGTTGAGCGTTCTGTTAACCAAGTTGTCAGTGTTGGCCAGAACTCAATTGAACTATTTTGACTAGACATTAAACCTAAGTGTCCGCCAGGTATCAAAGTAAACGTGACATCTTGACTATTTGTCAACTGTGTCAGAGGAAAAGCTGCCTCAGAAGTAACAAGTTGATCACTTTTACCAGCACCCACAAGTAATGAACATTCAATGTTTTTAAGCTCAATGGTTTTATTCTTTAGTGTGATTGCACCATTTTTTAATGGGTTCTGCATCCAGACATTAAACAGCATGTCTTGGTTGATCCCCCCCGGGTAATCAATCATATTGTTTAAGAAATGGCTGAGTGTTGCGTCTTCTTGTACCAGTTTGAGGTTATCAAGATTTTTGAGTAATTGAATATTGCCGTCAATCCAGCCCTTAGGATCTAACAATTTAAAACCTAATGAGTTTAAAAAACCAGGTGAATGAATCATCAACTTAGGTAAACGGTTATAGACATAATCTTTGATGGTTGGGTTACGCGTCGTAATATATGCCAGTGTTTTATATAATTTTCCGATATAACCCGATGCATAACTATCAATTGGGCTACCTAAAACAATTAAATTTTTAACCGCATTTGGCTTGTGTCGAGCGGTGTAAAGAGTGACAAAAATTCCAGCCATACTCCAACCATGCAAAGATATTTTTTCAGATTTAGAATGCTTTTGAATCGCCTCAATACAACGTGGAATAAATTTATCGATAAAAGATAAGAAATTCACTTGGTAGTTCTTGTAAGTCAACTTACCCCAATCAATTAGATAAACATCAAAACCACTTTCTTGAAAATGCTTAATCAAAGAGCGGTATGGATATAGATCATAAATATCCATATTGATGGCAAGAGGAGCTGTAAATACCAATGGCTCTTTGTAACGTTTGTTTTCAGAAGCATAAAACCGAACACGAGTTTGTTTAAATTCAGCAATCACTTGATAAGGTGTCGATTGTGACAATACAAGCCTATCTGCATCGAAGACACGCATAGCGAGATGTTTAAAATTTATTTTTTGCTGTTCTACAAGTGATTTCATCTTTGAAAGTCTCATCATGAGTCAAGATTGCACGAAGTCTAAGCGATAATTTCATCTTACGCCTTGACCTTAAATACATTAGGCGCTCAAAATGTTGGCATATTTAAACACCTGATCATAAGGCATACAAAACGATGAATCCAAGCGATGATTTAGAATACCAACTTGAAACACTGGCTATTCGCACAGGGCATGATCGTACCTTTGAAGGGGAACATAGTGAACCTATCTTTTTAACATCTTCTTTTGTTTGCGAAAGTGCAGCAGATGCTGCCGCAAAATTTTCTGGGCAAATCGCAGGAAATACATACTCACGTTATACCAATCCAACAGTACAAGCCTTTGAAAAACGCTTAGCGATATTAGATGGCGCTGAGCGTGCAGTTGCGACAAGTTCTGGTATGGCGGCTGTACATGCTATGTGTATGGCATATTTAAAAGCTGGCGATCATGTGATTTGTTCTCGTGCAGTATTCGGTTCAATCATTGCTTTATTTGAAAAATATGTTGCTAAATTTGCTGTAGAAGTGACGTTTGTCGATTTGGATGATCTTGAAGGCTGGAAACAAGCGATTCGTCCGAATACACGTATTCTCTTTATTGAAACTCCCTCGAATCCTTTGGCACAGGTTGGTGATATGCAAGCAATTGCAGATATTGCTCATGCCAATGGCGCATTATTTGCTGTAGATAACTGTTTTTGTACGCCAGTATTGCAACAACCTATCAAGTTCGGTGCTGATTTAGTGCTTTATTCAGCAACAAAATATATTGATGGTCAGGGGCGTGCATTAGGTGGTGCAGTTGTTGGCAAAAACGATTTACTTGAAGAAGTTAATGGTGTAATCCGTACTTTGGGTAATTCAATGAGCCCATTTAATGCATGGATTTTCTTGAAAGGTTTAGAAACTCTGAGTATTCGTATGAAAGCGCATTGTGAAAATGCACAAATACTTGCGGAGTGGTTACACCAACATGAAAAGGTTGAAAAAGTGTATTACGCTGGTTTAACAGATCATCCCGGACATGAATTAGCCAAAAAACAGCAAAAAGGTTTTGGCGGTGTTGTATCTTTTGTCGTAAGAGGCGAACGTGAAGGTGCGTGGACGGTTATTGATAACACGCGTTTCTTATCAATTACCAGTAATCTAGGGGATGTTAAATCAACAATTACACATCCAGCAACGACCTCGCATGGTAGAATGTCTGCCGAAGCCAAACAGGCAGCAGGAATTGAAGAAGGCTTAATTCGTGTCTCTGTTGGTTTAGAAGATATTAATGATATTATTCGTGACTTATCACGCGGTTTAGATTTAATTTAACGAGAGAAACTTATGAACATTAATATGCTCATGCAGCAAGCTCAGCGCATGCAAAAAGATATGGAATCAAATCTTAAAAAAGCCAAAGAAGAGCTTGCTAAAACTGAAGTGCATGCTGAAGCGGGCGGTGGTTTGGTCAAAGTGACGATGACTTGTCGTAATGTCGTTAAGCGTATCGAAATTAGCCCAGACTTATTACAAGATGAAGCTGATATGATTGAAGATCTGATTGCTGCTGCGATGAATGATGCAGCACGTCAAGCCGAAGCTATTTCTGAAGAAAAACTTCAAGGTGCGAATTCAGGTATGGGCTTACCACCAGGTTTATCTGGTTTATTCTAAGCCAAAAGTCTCTAAGTCTTTTTGTGAGGCTTAGAGAACCTTTTTTATAAATAATAGAGTTGATCTGTGTTTAGTGAACGATTTGAACAGCTAGTTCAAGCATTGCGTATTTTACCAAGCGTTGGTCCAAAATCTGCACAACGGATGGCATTACATTTGTTGATGAAAAATCGTGAAGGTGCTTTTGCATTATCGTATGCATTACATGAGGCTTCGAGCCATATTCACGAATGCCATATTTGTCATTCATTAACTGAAAATGAAATTTGTGATATTTGTGCGTCTGTAGAAAGAGATGAGCAATTGCTTTGTGTCGTTGAATCTCCAGCTGATGTCATGGCAATCGAACAAAGTGGAAGCTTTAGAGGTAAATATCATGTACTTGGTGGTCATTTGTCTCCATTAGACGGTATAGGTCCCGAAGAAATTGGTATTCCTTATTTGATTCAACGATTAAGCCAAGGACAGATTGAAGAAGTAATTTTAGCAACTAATGCTACCGTGGAAGGTCAAGCGACTGCACATTATTTGGTTGAAGCAACGAAACATTTGCCAATTCACATGACAAGGATCGCACAAGGCGTACCACAAGGTGGCGAATTAGAGTATGTTGATAGTCATACATTAAGCCAAGCAGTACACAATCGTATGAAGATGAAATAGTTTTATATTTATTGTAAATTCATACTATTAATTTAAACAAATAATTCACTTTTACATTTTGTCTTACATTATTTTAGGTATATTTGTTTTAATTTATGGCACTATGAGCAAACGAAAAGGATTTTCGTTTTTGATGAATGGAATAGGAGTAATTTCATGTTTTTCATGTGGAATAGTGATTAAATTATTCTTTGTAGATTTAATTTAGTTTCGTTTCAGCAAAAACTGTAATTTTACAGTTGTCTTGCTAGTGTTTTTTATTATTTTACTTGAGCAAATATGTTTCAGTTCATTCAACAGCAAAAAGATCTTGCTGTTCTCCTCACTCAAATGGAACAATGTTCTACCTACGCACTTGATACTGAGTTCATTAAGGTTGATACCTTATATCCGAAACTTGGGGTGTGCCAGATTAATTGTAATGGTCAAATTGCTTTACTAGATGGAACAGCACTTGATTTAGAGCAGTTTTGGCAGAAAGTTTTTGCTGCTCAGCAAAATATCTTTCATGCTTGTGGCGAAGATATTGATTTAATTTATCATTATGCAGATCAAAAACCATTAAAAAATGTATTTGATACACAGATCGCAATGGCATTTCTTGGTCATGGGCTTCAGGTCAGCTATCAAAATGCATTAAAAACCTGCCTAAATATTGAGATTGATAAAGATCAAACTCGCTCAGATTGGTTGGCACGCCCTTTAAGTCAAGAGCAAATTAATTATGCCGCAAATGATGTCTTATATTTAACAAAGCTCGCTGATACATTAAAACATGATTTACAGCGTAAAGGGCTTTATCAATATGTTTTGGAAGATTGTCAGAATTTAACGAAAGAAATTGCGATAGAAACTCCATTGACAGAACTATATACCGATATTGGTAATTATCGTCATTCACGTCGTGAGTTAATGCAATTACAGCAGCTCAGTATTTGGCGTGAGCAAATTACCAAAGCCATGAATCAACCGCGTAGTTTTGTCCTCAAAAATACAACAATGCTAGATTTAGTGGAAAAAAATCCACGTAATAATTTCCAACTTGCACAAGTTAAAGATATTCGTCCAAATATTGTGCGTGAACATGGCAAAACGATATTGGATTTATTAAAATTTTTACCGCCTGAAGATGAATGGCCATTAAGAATGGCTCGACCTGTTAAAAGTAATTCAAAAGAAGTTGCACCTCAGGTCGATGCTTTGATTGACCGTGTCGTATTTGAGACAGGAATACCAAAAGAAGTCTTGCTACGTAAGAAATGGCTGAATGCAATTTATGAATATGTTGTATTCCATTTAGAAGAGCAAGAGTTGCCAAGTTATTTGTTAGGTTGGCGCTACGATATCTTGACCAAGCCATTGGTTGCATTACTGCGACAAGATATTGAGTATTTGGCGGCCCAAATGAAGTTAGCTAGGTAAAATAGTTCAGCTGTGAAATACGACTGTTGCGTTAACATTCGTTAATGTACCTAGTTTTTTTTTCATGTATGCTGTTTAAGGACTGTTGAATGAACTGCCAACAGCCTCTAAGATTGATAAGAGTTGTGAGTAAACATGCACTGCGATATTTATAGATCAAGCAAGAAAGACGAAATGTATATGTATATTGCTCGTCCAAATTATTCTGCTGATACGGAACAAGAAAATCCTTTTGAATCTGTTCCTGAGACTGTTTTGCAAGCATTTGGCAAAGCAACTTTTGTAATGCATTTGGAACTTCATGGTGAGCGGAAACTTGCACGTGTAAACGTATTGCATGTCTTAGACTCATTACAGACCAAAGGTTTTTTTATTCAAATGCCGCCAGAAGGACTTATTAATCCAAATGCGGTAGCGCCAGAGGGGTTGCGTGGTGCTTGAAACGATAACTGCAATGTGGTCTCACATTCTTTCGCTACTGGAACAATTTCCTGAAGAGAATGTTGCGATTATTGTGTATGTTACAGGTGCAATGATTGCATTATGGTGTTGGTATCGTTTGATGTCACGTATGCCTAATCCAATAGGAGGAATTCTTTGGATTATCGTTTTTGCAATCCTTGCCACACCAACAATTTCTGAAGGTCCCAATTCAGAATTAGCACCTGCTATTTTTGGTTTGATTTTTGGCGTACTCACAAAAGAGCATGTTTTAATCTGGTCAAATTTATCTTTGATTCTCTTTGTCATTGGTACAGGATTATTGATCGGCTTCTGCTGGTCAAAATACAGTGCAAATAAACTTGCACGTTCGGTTTAGATATTCACATAAAGTTAAAGAAAAATAAGGTTTTCAAATGTCTGCTGATACACAACACTTCACTGGTACAGATCAATATATTGCAACTGACAGCCTGAAACTTGCGGTAAAAGCCGCGCGTGCTTTACAAAAACCATTATTGGTAAAAGGTGAGCCAGGTACAGGTAAAACATTACTTGCGGAACAAGTTGCAGAAAGTTTAGGTCTAAAACTAATTACTTGGCATATCAAATCAACCACCAAAGCTCAGCAAGGATTGTATGAATATGATGCTGTTTCTCGCTTGCGTGATAGCCAGTTAGGTGATGACCGTGTTTATGACATTAAAAACTATATTAAACCGGGTAAATTGTGGGAAGCATTTACCAGTGAAGAACGTTGTGTATTGTTGATTGATGAAATTGACAAAGCAGATATTGAGTTCCCAAATGACTTATTGCATGAACTCGACAAAATGTCTTTTTATGTTTACGAGACTGGTGAAACCATTACTGCAACACAACGCCCGATTGTGATTATTACTTCGAATAATGAAAAAGAACTACCAGATGCATTCTTACGTCGCTGCTTCTTTCATTATATTGAGTTTCCTGATGAAGCAACGATGCGTGAAATCATTGCAGTGCATTTCCCCAATATTTCTAATACTTTGGTCAGTGAAGCATTGCAAGTGTTCTTTAAACTACGTGAAGTCACGAATTTAAAAAAACCACCATCAACCTCAGAGTTAATTGATTGGTTAAGCTTGCTCATGGCAGATGATATGCCAGAAGATGTATTGCGTAATCATGATAAATCAAAAGCAATCCCGCCACTGTATGGTGCGCTGATTAAAAATGAACAAGATGTACAATTACTTGAACGTTTAGCTTTTATGTCACGCCGCTAAGAGTGTAATCACATGTTTGTGCGATTGTTTTACACCTTACGTAAATATGGTGTACCTGTTACAACTCGTGAGCTGATTGATCTCAACCAAGCGGTTGCATCGGGTTTGGTATTTGCAGATCAGGAAGAATTCTATCAGTTGGCTAAAACAGTTTTAGTCAAAGATGAACGTTTCTTTGATAAGTTCGATCGTGCCATGAAAGATTATTTTGATGGCATTGAAACTTTTGATTTGGACGAGTTACTTAAACAAGTTCACAAGTTACCTAAAGATTGGTTTGACCTTGAATTATTAGAAAAACATCTAACACCAGAGCAACGTGCTGAGCTACAAAAAGCAGGTTCTTTGGAAGAACTGATGAAAATGTTGGAAGAACGTTTACGTGAACAACATAAAAAGCATCAGGGTGGCAATCGAATGGTTGGCACTGGCGGAACTTCGCCTTTTGGTGCTTTTGGCGATCATCCTGAAGGTGTTCGTATCGGTGGGCCGGGGCGTAAACGTTCGGCTGTAAAGGTGTGGGAGCAGCGTAAATACCAAAATCTTGATGATGATCAAGTTTTAGGAACACGTCAGATGCAAATTGCTTTACGCCGTTTACGTAAGTTTGCTCGTCAAGGCGCGGCTGAAGAGCTTGATGTTGATGGGACTATTCGAGAAACAGCAAAACAGGGCATTTTGGATGTGCAATTGGTTCCTGAACGGCGTAACCGCATTAAAGTACTGATGTTGTTTGACGTTGGTGGTTCAATGGATGCCTATATTGCTGAATGTGAAAAATTATTTAGTGCGGCGAAGTCTGAGTTCAAAACCTTAGAATATTTCTATTTCCACAATTGTCTTTATGATTATGTATGGAAGGATAACCACCGTCGTAGTTCAACTCGTATGAATACATGGGATTTATTCCATACTTACGGTCGTGACTATCGTGTCATCATTGTTGGTGATGCCAGTATGGCACCATATGAACTCAAATCGGCAGGTGGTTCAGTTGAATACATGAATGATGAGGCTGGAGAAGTATGGTTAAGGCGTTTACGTCAGCATTTTGACAAAACCGCTTGGTTGAATCCTGAAATGGAAAGTTACTGGCATTACACCCAGACCATTAACTGGATCAAAGAAATTTTTGAAAATCATATGTACCCAATGACATTAAAAGGCATTGAGGATATGACCCGTTATTTGTCTCGTTAGCGTTTATATGCATACTTTATAAAAATAGGAGGAATCATGGAATATCAAATTAATGGGATTGCTTTACCGAATGAAGCAGGTTTCTTTGGTAATTTTGGTGGTCAATTTATTCCTCATCATTTAAAAGAAGCAATGGATGCTGATTATGTGGCTGATAAATTTGGACTCTGACTCGTAGATATTGAAATATCAAAATAATGACCGCTTCTGTATAGAGGCGGTTTTTTTTCTGTTAAATAGACGCTAATCCCGTTAGAATAAAGCGTTTTTGCAATTAGCACTTTTGGAGACGCCTAAGTGGAGCGACCTACAATCAGCCCTGAACATTTACAAGAAGCGGCTGAAAACTTAGTAACAATTCGAGATTTTATTCGTTTTGGTGTAACCGCACTTCGTCAATATGATGCACACTTAGGTCAAGGTACTGAAGATTATTTTGCAGAAAGCTCTGCACTTGTTTTGCAAACACTTTCTCTAGAATGGAAAGCTGATGCAGAAATATTAGATGCAAAATTACTCCCAACTGAGAAAGCAGAATTTTTAAGTCTATTAGAACGTCGCATCAATGATCGCATTCCAACATCATATTTATTAAATTTGGCATATTTCTGTAATAAACCATACTATGTAGATGAACGTGTACTGATTCCGCGTTCGCCAATTGCCGAATTGATCGAACAACGCTTTGCACCATATTGTTTAAATGAAAATGGTCAAATGCTTGAAGCATTAAATAATTTACCAGAAAACACGAATCCGAAAACGCCACAACGTATTTTAGACATGTGTACGGGTTCTGGTTGTATTGCGATTGCTTTAGCTTATGCATTTCCAGATTCTGAAGTGGATGCAACTGATATTTCCAAAGAAGCTTTAGAAGTTGCATCAATTAATGCCGAACACCATGATAAGCAATATCAAGTTGCTTTGCTTGAGTCTGATTTATTCTCAAAAATTCCTGCTGAAAATCAATATGATTTAATCGTAAGCAATCCACCTTATGTGGATGCAGAAGATATGGCAGATTTACCAGAAGAATTCTTACACGAGCCTGAGCTTGCACTTGCTGCTGGTCAAGATGGTTTAGATTTGGTTCGTAAAATGTTAGCGCAAGCTGCTGACTATTTGACAGAAGATGGTTTAATCGTTATCGAAGTCGGTAATTCAGAATGGGCAATGCGTCAAAACTTTAATACTGTTGATTTCCATTGGCTTACATTCCAAAAAGGCGGTTCTGGTATTTTTGCTTTAACAGCTGAACAATGCCGCCGTTATAAAGACATCTTTCAACAATCTGTTGAGCAGATCTAGAGTCGTACAAGATGCCAATTGCAGCAATTCTATTAGTAGCTAAACCTGACTTAGATCAAACTAAAATTCAGCAATTTAAAGATGGTTTGATTGCATTAAAAAACAAATGGAATCAGAGTGGAATTGATGCAATTAATTCGGAAGTTTTTAAGCAAGAAATTTGTCAGCAATTTGATCAACTCCTTGTAAATCTAGGGTATGGTGAGTTTGATCCTGATGCCGCGGAGTCATTGATTCATAGTCTTTATTTACTTTCAGATCATAAAAGTCTGATTGAATATATTGTCCTGAGTTATCGTCAGCAATGTGATGATGATGTTTTAGGGAATATCTATGAATTAATGCTTGAAGAGATGCACCACAGTTTCGATGAATAAAAGATAGGTTAGAAAATGGCAGGAAATAGTATTGGTCAGTTATTCCGTGTGACGACATGTGGTGAATCACATGGTGCTGGCTTGATGGCAATTGTAGATGGCGTACCACCGGGACTAGAACTTTGCGAGGCAGACTTGCAAAAAGATTTGGATCGCCGTAAGCCGGGTACTTCTAAGTTTGCAACGCAACGTAAAGAGCCTGATCAAGTTGAAATTATTTCTGGTGTTTTTGAAGGCAAAACTACGGGTACATCAATTGGTTTATTGATTCGTAATACAGATCAAAAATCAAAAGACTACGGTAATATTGCCCAAACATTCCGTCCTGGTCATGCTGATTATACCTATACTCAAAAATATGGTTTCCGTGATTATCGTGGTGGTGGTCGCTCAAGTGCACGTGAGACAGCGATGCGTGTTGCAGCGGGCGCGATTGCTAAAAAGTATTTGGCAGAGAAATTTGGTATTGATATCCGCGGGCATGTAACACAGATTGGGAATGAAATTGCAGAAAAGTTAGATTGGGCTGAAGTGCCAAATAATCCATTTTTCTGTGGTGATGTTGATGCAGTTCCTCGCTTCGAGCAATTAGTCACAGCATTACGTGAGCAAGGGACAAGTTGCGGTGCAAAACTTGAAATCGTTGCTGAAAAAGTACCAGTAGGATGGGGTGAACCTGTATTTGATCGCTTAGATGCAGATATTGCTCATGCCATGATGAGTATCAATGCGGTTAAAGGTGTTGAGATTGGGGATGGTTTTGCAGTTGCTGGGCAGTTTGGTCACGAAACTCGTGATGAACTAACCACAGATGGTTTCCTTGCAAATCATGCTGGTGGAATTTTAGGTGGTATTTCAAGTGGTCAAACGATTCGTGTCGCGATTGCTTTAAAACCAACTGCCAGTATTACCACTCCAGGTAAAACCATTACAATTGATCGAGAAAACACGGATGTGTTAACCAAGGGTCGTCATGATCCTTGTGTGGGCGTTCGAGCGACTCCAATTGCTGAAGCAATGTTAGCAATTGTTCTAATGGATCATTTTTTAAGACATCGTGCTCAAAATGCTGATGTTGTAGTTCCATTTCAACCAATTGAGCCATAATTTTGATTTTTCACATACTTGCGACACTTTGGGCGCAAGTATGTTTTTTAATAATAAAAAATTAATCTTATAAAGTCTCAGAAATTACATTTTCACTCGTTGCAACATGATATTGATTTCGACCATTACTTTTTGCTACATACAAAGCATGATCTGCTTTAGAGATAAACTCTGATAGACTGTCATTAAGATGAGGGGTTGTTGTTGCAACACCTGCACTGATCGTTACATATTTAGAGACATTACTTCGAGGATGTGCAATCTCTATATTTCGTACCAATTCCATTAAACGTTGAACTTGTATAAGTGCTTGATCTTTATTCGTCATGGAAAATAAAAGTAAGAACTCTTCACCGCCATAACGTGCAGCAAGATCTCCACTTCGCGATGAGATTGAACCGAGCAAAATGGCAATTCGTCTAAGACATTGATCTCCCTGAATATGGCCTAATGTATCATTGTATAGTTTAAAAAAATCGATATCGATCATCATGATTGTGATAGGAACTTCATGACGGATTGAGCGTTTCCACTCATTTTCAAGCACTTCATCGAGGTATCTACGGTTCGCTAAACCAGTTAAAGCATCTTGTTGAGATAAAATTGAAAGTTGTTGCGCCTGACGCATAAGCTCTAATCGATTTAGTTCGATCATACAGTCTTGTAGATAATTCTCTCTATGTTGCCGATCTATTGCATAAGCTAAAGCCATTCCTAGAAAGCTACTAAAAGTATAAGTCCGATTTAAGTAAGTCCAATCAATTGATCCATTAAACCAAACACTAATGGCTGATCCTAGACAGTATCGTGGACAACCGATCCCTCTAAATTCTTGAAATATTTCTGTTCAAAGGCTTCTGGACTTAACCAGCCATTTGCAGAATGCCTTCTGATTCGATTGTAGTAAACTTCAATATACTCAAACAAGATAGCATTTGCCTCTTTTCTCGTAGAAAATACACTGCCATGTACTACATGCCCCTTCAGGGTATGGAAGAAGCTTTCGGTCACTGCATTGTCCCAACAGTTTCCTCGTCTAGACATGCTTTGAATACAGTTATTCGTCAATAATAGCGCCCTAAAATCACGACTACAGTACTGACTACCTTGATCCGAATGCACCATGACACCCGTTGGATAACCCTGACGAGCCATTGCATAATTAAACGCATCACACACCAATTGGCGGTCTATTCGATGGCTGGTTTGCCAACCCACAATACGACGGCTGAATAGATCTAGCATCACACATAAATACAGCCAGCCTTCTTTAGTTCGGATATAGGTAATATCCGTTGTCCAAACTTTATTAGGCTGAGTAACTGTAAATTGGCGATCCAACAAATTTGATGCTGTAGACAAACGATGGTTTGAATCAGTCGTATGCTTGTATTTACGTGCAATCCTACTACGTAAACCAAGCTTTTTTAGCATCCTTCCAACGGTACGTTCGCTCATGCGATAACCTAAATCACGCATGTCATGTACCAATGACGGTGCACCCAAGCGCGCATGATGCTGCCAATATACAACTTTTAAATCATTGTATTTCTGCGCTGTATTGGTCTGGCGTTTTCGCCAGGCATAATAGCCTGAAGTGCTGACATCTAGGCATTTACAGACAGAAGACACAGTGACTTCATTCACATCCATATCTTGAATTACCGTGTACTTTTCTTGGCATGATCTGTCAGAAAGTACACATGCGCTTTTTTTAAGATGTCATTGGCTTCCTTGAGCTGTTTGACTTCTTTTTCTAATTCCAATATCCGCTGTTGTTCAGGAGAAAGTTGACGTTTGCTTGAACCTACTGGATTGGCTTCACGAATCCATTTATCTAAGGTTGAATAACCCACACCTAATTTATGGGCGATTGCAGCTATAGGCTCGTGGGAGTTTGAAAGTGCATGATCAATTGCTTGCTGTTTAAATTCCGGACTAAAACGTTTAGCCATTTCTTGGATCTCCAAAGATTGAAGTTACGTTATCTTTAGAGGGACATGCTGTCCATTATTTTGGCTAGGATCAGTCCAATCAATTGATCCATTAAACCAAACACTAATGGCAATACCAATTAAACCACCACACCAACCAGCAAACATCGCTGTATAAAATCGCATACCAACAAAGCCATATATAATGACCACGGCATACATCATAGCGGCATGAAAAAGAACGTTATTCTGACCATGTTCCAATACATTAATTAACGTGAAAGTAAGAGCGACGGCACCTGTAGAGCCTAAGCAAACATAGTAATCAAACCATCTATTCATCGATGGAATGAAAGCAAGTAACCATGCAAAAACAATTATCATGCCCACCCAACCGTAGTACGCGACCCATGCAGTGCGTAGTTCTGTAGGTAGAACCTGATAAGTACCAAAACTTAAATATAAATAGAGGCATAGAATGATTGGTGCACGGTAACGGAATTCATGTGCAGCTTCATTTTTATACTGATCTTTATAAATGACTTCTAATTCTTTAGGAAACCAAACTAAATTTAGTCCGCGAGAAATTAACAAGTCAATTTGTTCTTGCCCCAGTAAGTTGGATGCTTTTAACTTCATCTTATCTCTCATCGCCCCCAATGTTCTTATAAATGTAAATAGGGATTGTTAACTACGTTACACTGAATTAAATAAAATGTGTATTGGATTATATAAAATTAATAATTTTTTATGATAATCAGATTTTATTACCAGTATTCTATATTTTTCGGGTGTAATATGAATGTATTAGCAACTAATATAATGATTAAACTTAATAAAATGCTGAACAGATAAAAAAATGTTACAAATTAAATAACAATCATTGTATATTGATTGTATTACGATCAAATCTAGCTATAAAAATAAGCAGCAATCGTGGAAAATGATTGAAATAAGTCATACGAAATAGGATGGATCGAAATGACTGTTACGAAGCAATATGGAACAAAACTAGAAATAACACCTCACTCAGAATGGGCACAACAATTTTGGGATGAACTTGTTCCTGCAAAAGAACGAGTAAGCAAACACCCTTTGTTTTTAAATATGGCAAGCGGTAGCCTAAATTTAAAATGCTTTCGGTCAGCATTATTAAATTTTTATCCTTTGGTTGCTCATTTTCCATCATATATGGCAGGTGCTTTAGCTAAAGCGACGGCTTTTTCTTTAGATGGTGTAACTGAGACTAGAGATTGGTTAATTCAAAATATCAAAGTTGAAGAAAGACATTTACATTGGTATCAAGATTGGGCGAAGGGTTTTGGCATAACGACTGAAATGTTGAATGAAGTTAGACCACCAGTAGCAATGAATGCGGTCAATCATTTTTTATGGGATGTAAATTTTAGGGGAAGTTTAGCGGAGAGTATTGCTGCAACAAATTTAGCAATAGAGTGGGCTACAGGGGATTGGACCATTCATGTATATAAAGGAATACAAGCTTATACAGAAACTCCAGAAGTAAGTATTAATAAAAGATCATTGGCATGGTTAAGAGCTCATGCACACTACGATGATCTACATCCTTATGAAGCGATGGAGCTAATTAAGAGATTATGTGACAAAGATCCGGTTTCTCAGAGAAAAGCTTTTTTAGCAGCGAAAGAAGGCTTGGCTTATTATGAGCTAGCTTTAGATGAGTGCTACAAGTTACAAAATAATAATTAAAAATACCGAATAAGCTGCTACCTAGTTGGGGTGCTAAGTAGCAGTTTTTATTTAATTTTAAAATGGATTCATTTTATCGTCGAAATTCTCTAATTTAGGGAGCTCAGTGGCGTTAAGTTGTCTAGATTAACTATGTATTTCTTCAAAACGAGTAAGAATTTTTTCTCGTTCTTCATTGGTGATATATGGAACGTTGTTGTGACTGCACACTTTTAACAGTAGAAGAAGTTACTGGTGAACCATCGGGATTTGAAAAAGATTATGATAAAGAATAATCGTTATTAAATATCAAAAACTTATATTTTAACAATTGCGTATAATGTATATTATGTTAAATAAGATATCCGAGACTGTAGTCTACACAACACTGTTTGTTGCCATAGCTTAGTAACGTAATAATCTACGATTATACATCACATTACTGAGTATCCTAATGATAGTAATATAAGTTATGCAGAAATCAGACCGCTACGTGAAAGGCTTATGCATTAAAGCCATGATTGCATAAGCCTTGTAATGCTGACCTATTTCAACTCGCTCAGGTTATAATAACGGTCTCAAAAATATGGTTGATCTATTATGAACGCCTCCAATGACCCTCTACATGGCAAAAAACTTGCTGACATTTTGGATGAATTATTGGATTACTACGGTGGCTTTGAAGGCTTAAGTCATAAAATTGAAATTAGATGTTTTTGCATAGATCCAAGTGTTAAATCATCATTGCGATTCTTGCGTACCACACCATGGGCACGTGAAAAAGTAGAAAGCTTATATTTGTATGTCTTACGCCAAAAAGCTAAACAGAAATCTTAGCTATCAAAACCCTAGCCCCAGCATTTTAATTTAGGCTACACAGTCTTGGTACACAGAGTTAAACTTTGCCATTGATCTCATTCTGATGGTTTAAGAATCTTTCTCACAATGTGCTCATGAGTTGGTACAAGTCCTGCTTTCAATCCAAGTGGTTTAAAGACCTTGTCTAAAACTGATTGAGTAAGTTTTCCTTTGTCTTGCTCGATATCAGTTAATGTCCTGCGACTTACACCGACTAAATTTGCATATTGTTCTTGAGACATACTCAGAATGTTTTTGCGTAAATACGCCAATAATTGTCCCAGTGTTATTTCATTCAATAAGTATTGCATATATAGATCTATCAGGATTTGTTGGCGATCTTGAGTCTGATTTTTTATATTCATAATAGTTCCCATCTTTCTAATTTAGCTTCAACGTAGTCAAATGAAAGCGCTGGTATCTCTATAATCTGCTTTGGTACACCTCTATCAAGTAATCTTTGTTTTAAGCCAACAAGATGACTTGCCAAAGATTTTAATGTCGTTAGAGATAAATTTGGATCGCATAAATGTTCTAGTTTTTGGGTAATTTTATCCCATTGATATTCTCCTCCTTCCTCATAAGGACTTCCCCAAGTTGTTGACCTTGTAACAACTTCTGGATCAGCTTTCATTGGAGCGAAATCATAAATTGGAGCAAGCGAAATTTTTCCAGATTTTTTTAGAAATGAAGTATTTCGTCCATGATTATCAGAATTACCAAAAATAATATTCAATAAGTCCCTTTGTAACCATTCACAAATGAATTGTGTTGAATCAAATTCGGAATCAATAGATATAAGTAACTTACATAGATTTTCAATCACTTCAAAGTGATTGAGATGACTACCTGAAGCTTTATTTAATATTGAATAGATGGATTCAAGCCCATGACGATGCCATTGTTGATTGTGCCATTCGACATCAAACCTCGGCAGCCATAAAGATGGATATTTTTCACCTTCAATCAGCTTCATTTCTGTTGTTTCAATGGTCTTGAAACCTAATTCTTTTAGTTCTTGATAATAATAGTATTCTGCTCTGAGAATATTACAGTCTATCTCAGCACGATTATTCCGAGGAAATTTAACTAGATAGTGTTGATCAGGTTGATCAAAGTTTTGTTGATAAGTATCAATCCAAATATTTTGATCTTTGGTAGCACGAATTAGTAATTTGGGAGCTTCACCACCCGCTCCTGTTGCACCACCACTAATTGCCCCCATTTGCTGTGCATATTCAAGAAAATCCACATTTCGATCAGCAACATCAATTTGACTAAAATAACGTAGATGTAGAGTTGAGTCAGGATTGATTGCTGGAAGAGCTTCTTTAATTCTCAAATTGCCTACGGGTGCGATGCCACCTTTTTCTAATAAAATACTATCTTGCTCTGCATGCGTTAGTCTTTGTAGACCTAGAAAATTCACCCAATAACGGCGTGCAGCACCTGATGGAACAATATCATCTAAAAAACCAAACCATGAACTAGATTCATGTTTTATGAGTATTTGTACAGGTAGTGATAGACTACAGGCATGCTCATCTCGTTTATCCAAATTATGGATTGCGTATTCTAACTCGTAAGCTAATTCACTAGCACTTGCTGAGCCTAGTTTTGGTTCTAATAGCGTAAGTTCAGCAATATCAAACCAACTTTGATCAAGTAACGCCTGTATTGTTAATTTTTTCATTGATATGAATGAGCAATTATTTTCTCAAAAATACTCTATTTTTTTATATTTGTGAATATATTTGCGCATAATTATTTTTTATATAATTTTTTGAGTATAATTTTGCTCATTTCATCTTTAAGCTAATTTGCTCAACGTGATAGTTCATAACCCAACCAAACTGTGTATCATTAAACATAATTTCTTTTTGATAAACTTCTTTTTATGAAGAATGCATTTTCTGACCACAAGCAAATTAATGTGGTTTCTAGTTTCTCTGAACTTGTCGGTTCTAATTTTCAAGGAGATAGAAATGCGATTTGTTGGTATAGAAACCTGAATGGAGATTTTCAAGAAATCGTAAAAAAGCTTCAGCTAAAGGAAAATATCACTGAGGTTTCGGTTGATGATCTATTGGCTTTACAACTTTCCGAACAAGGTCATTTAGCAAGAGAAATCATCTTAAAAGATATGCAGCTATTAAGTGATTTCGGCGCTTCACCTACCCTTAACTTAATTCAAAATTACGAACGTGATGATGAGTTAAATTTTATTTCAACCGATGTGTATTCATTTCATGTTGATCGTTCCCCCATCCCAACTGATACTTTTTTATGTACTTATCACGGCGCGGCAAGTGATATTTTGCCAAGCGATCAAGTTAAGCAAAAAGTTTTGATTCCCGAAATTAGAGATAAGCTTAAAGAATTACATCATGGCTCAGAAGCTGAATTTGAAAATTTTCTACAAGATTATTTCTTCGATTTACATTACCAGCCGCTCCCTGATGCAAGACCTTTAAATTTGGGTTTAGGACATCTTTGGCGTCTAGCAGTTGATCACCCGACGCAGCACGTTTTACCTTGTGTTCATAGAGCACCTATTGAAAATGAAGGCGAATATCGTCTACTCTTGATTTGCTAACTATTTATATCTCAAAGAGTTAAAAAATAGATCCATTAAGCTCTAATGTATAAAAGCCCATATCTAATGAGCTTTTGAATAATCAACCTATTATATTTCAACGTATTCCTTTAAAAAGGAAAAAACATCCGACAATAAGTAACAATACAGCAAAGCATTTTTTTAACATTTGCGGTGATAAAGCATGTGCCACTTTAGCACCTAGCTTTGCGGTGAAAAAGCTCATCGCACTGATACCAAGAAAAGCATAAATATGAACAAAACCAATGCTGTTCTGAACATTTATTTGTTCTTTCATACCAAATAACATAAACCCTAGCGCACCTGCGATTGCGATAGGTAAGCCACATGCAGCAGATGTTCCCACCGCTCTTTGCATGACCACACCATAATGATTGAGATAAGGTACAGTTAAGCTCCCTCCTCCAATCCCAAAAATTGCAGATGCAACGCCGATTCCAGTACCAGCAAATACTTGTTTAGCTGCTGAAGGAAGTGCTTTATTCTGATCAATGACTTTTTTTGCACCAGTAAACATCTGATATGCAACCCAAATCACAAAAACACCAATAATCAGTTGTAAATGTTCCCTTGATAGTAATCCCGCAATACCTGCACCAAAAAATGACCCAATGACTAAACCAGGAGTCAGATTTTTGAATACAGGCCAAATTACTGCACCATTTTTATTATGCGCCATTAATGAGCTGATAGACGTCACAATAATCGTGGCTAATGAAGTACCCAAAGCAAGATGCATCACAACTTCAGAATCATACCCCATTTGCGTAAAGACCACATATAAAAGTGGTACGATGATGAGTCCACCGCCAACACCAAAAAGCCCAGCAGCAAATCCCGCTAATGCACCTATAGCTAAAAAAATGATTAATTCCACGACATACTTACTTGATTGAAGGTTAATATTAGATAAATAGCGAATGTTAATTTAAGCAACTTCAGTCTCACCCACTTGGTGATAAGCGCGATTAAAATACACCAGACTATGTTCATGCTGACTTTTTTGAATAGCAACTGTACGGCAAATAAAAATAGTATGTGTTCCTACTTCCTGAATTTGTTCAATCTGACAATCAAAACTGACAAGAGCATCCTCTAAAACAGGTGCACCTGTTTTTAATTTAGTCCAAGTTCCATATTTAAAACGCTCTTCAGACGTCAACTTAGAAGAAAATACATTGGAAATATGCTGATGTTGCGCGCCTAAAACATTCACAGTTAAAGTTTCATTTTCAATAAAATGTGCATGTGACCTAGAGGCTGTATTCATACACACCAATAATGTCGGAGGTGTATCCGTAACGCTACATACAGCAGATGCGGTAAATCCATGACGACCAGACGCTCCCGCTGTAGTCACTACATTCACTGCACTTGTCAGTAAAGACATCGCATTTCTAAAGTCAGTTGCTTCAATCATCATCTTATTCCTAAATTGAACTGTAGCTTTTCTTTAGATTAAGCCCTAACACACACTTGCGTCACATTTGCACATCTAAATTATTTCAAACTGAATGGGCTACTAACTAAATTAATAAGTAGCCCATTCGATATTTCCAAATTTCTAAATATTAAAAAGAGAGCTCTTTTCGGATAATTTCTGCGCCTGCACTCAAGGCATTCAGCTTACCGCGTGCTACTTGACGAGATAAAGGCGCCATTCCACAGTTGGTAGATGGATAAAGTTTATCAGCATCGACAAACTGAAGCGCTTTACGTAGCGTATCTGCAACCTCATCCGCTGTTTCAATATTATTGGTTGCCACATCAATCGCACCAACCATGACTTTTTTACCGCGAATCAGTTCAATTAGATCCATTGGCACACGAGAGTTTTGGCATTCGAGTGAGATGATATCGAGCTTAGATTTTTGTAGCTTAGGAAAAGCTTCTTCGTATTGACGCCACTCTGAACCCAAAGTCTTTTTCCAATCGGTATTGGCTTTGATGCCATAGCCATAGCAGATATGTACGGCTGTTTCACATTTAAGACCTTCAAGCGCTCTTTCTAAAGTGGCAACACCCCAATCATTTACCTCATCAAAGAACACATTAAATGCAGGTTCATCAAATTGAATAATGTCGACACCCGCAGCTTCCAATTCAAGCGCTTCTTGATTAAGAATCTTGGCAAATTCCCAAGCCAGTTTTTCACGGCTTTTATAGTGACCATCATATAACGTGTCAATCATGGTCATTGGACCTGGAAGTGCCCATTTGATTGGTTGTGTGGTTTGGCTACGTAAAAACTTAGCATCTTCTACAAATACTGGCTTTTGACGAGAGACTGCACCGACTACAGATGGAACACTTGCATCATAACGATTACGGATACGCACCGTTTCACGCTTCTCAAAATCCACACCATCAAGGTGTTCAATAAATGTTGTGACAAAATGTTGGCGTGTTTGCTCACCATCGCTGACAATATCAATCCCTGCATGGATCTGTTCTTGCAGAGATAAACGCAAGGCATCTTGCTTTGCTTCGATTAATGCCTCACCCTCTAATTTCCAAGGTGACCAAAGTTTTTCAGGCTCAGCAAGCCATGAAGGTTTTGGTAAACTGCCAGCCGTTGATGTTGGTAATAAAATTGCCATTGTAAATCTTCTATCTCTATTTCAGGTAAATTAAGCAGCGTTACTGTCTACGGTGTAATTCGCAGCCCATTGCTCAAGGATATTTTGATAAGGCTTGATAAAGTTTTCTTCCGTCCATTTACCTTGTTTTACAGCAAGCTGACCACGCTCTACACGGTCGTAAACAATTCGTGTTAAGGAGTAATCTGGGTACTCTAGACTTGCTTGATAGACCTGTGCTGCTGAAGAATTTGCATTGTAAATTTCAGGACGGTAGATCTTTTGGAAAGTTTCCATGGTACTAATTGCACTGATCAGCTCGAAGTCAGTGTAATCACGTAATAAATCACCCGAAAAATAGAATGCTAAAGGTGCAACGCTACCTTTCGGCATGAAGAAGCGAACCTGTAAGCCCATTTTGTGGAAATATTCATCAGTACGTGAGTATGCATCTTGTTTATACTCAACACCTAAAACTGGATGCTCATTAACAGTACGCTGATAAGTCCTTGCCGTTGAAACACTTAAACAAATGACAGGTTGTTGATTAAATTCAGCCTTAAAAGTATCTGAATTTACTAAATATTGATAAAGCTTACCGTGTAAATCACCGAAACCTTCTGGTGCATACGAAGTTGAGTTCTCTTTATTGTGTTCTTTCAGCACCACACTAAAATCATAATCACGTACATAAGATGAGAAACTATTGCCAATCATGCCTTCAATACGTTGATTGGTATGATGATCGGTAATGGTGCTTTTCAGCATTTCAATGATTGGAAAAGTTTTACCATTACCTTCAATATCTAAATCCGCAGAAATAATATCAATTTCAAGTGAATAACGGTCACCATTCGGATTATCAGTTTGTGCTAAAGCATTGAAACGATTATTAATCATTCGAAGTGTATTACGAAGATTCTGCTCTCGACTTTCACCGCGTGCTAAGTTGGCAAAATTAGTCGTTAGACGTGTGCTATCCGCTGGTTGATAGTTTTCATCAAAACGAATGCGTTTAATTGAACATGCAAACTCTGTACTCATGATGATTGGTATCCTAATTTTTGCAATAAAATCTAAATTTCTCTATGGAGTGATTTATACCGCAATCATTAGATGAATAAAAATGATTTAATCTAACCACAAGATGAGTAAAATTCATGTTAAGGTTTTTGTTGTATCCATTGCGAATGAAAGGCAGCAAGCTGAGTCATCAGATTTTATAAATTAAGTCAGTAAAACCAACATAAATTTCTTGAAAATAAAAGTTTAGATTAGATCTGATTGTATCTTTAAAAAGGGATAAAAAATGGAATAAAGAGCTAAAAGACAACGCTAGAAAATTGTAATTTCAAAGCACAACTATATTCTAAGTATTCGAATTTAATTAATTATTTTTATTTTAAAATCATATCACTTAATTTTATGTGACATGAAGTATCAAGCACAGCCCCTACCATCATATGATTATTAGTGCTGTACTTGATGCCTGAATTTATTTACCACATTCAACTGATGCAATTAAAAATTCACACTCCAAGACAATTGTGCTGTACGTGGTGTACCAAGAAATAAATAATCATCACCGAAGAAGCTACCTACATCTCGCCAATATTTTTTATTAAATAGATTATCTACATTGAATCTTAACGTGTTTTCATAGCCATAAGCACGGAAGTTATAGGCTGAACCCACGTTAAATAAGGTATAGCTCGGCACTTTTACTGTAGCTGATTTATTCGCATATTTACTGCTACTGTATTGTATACCAGCAAGTAAACGTAATCCTTCTACTTGAGGGACTTGATATGAAATATTACTCGCCAAACGTACAGTCGGTACATTTTGAGTTTGATGACCCTGATATTCAGATGATTGTATGTCTTTTAAGCGTGAACGTGTGAGCGCCATAGTCGATGTCACATCTAAATTTTGAACAAGACGTCCTTGCAGACCAAGTTCCAAACCAAGGTTATGTTGTTCACCATCTTTTACGAAATCATTTGAAGTATTGGTATATTGGTTATCTTGTTTTAAATCAAATAATGCCGCAGTAAAAAGTAAATCTTGCCACTGCTGCTTAAAGCCCCACTCATATTGAGTTGAATGTTTAGGTGCTAATATAGTAAGTGGATTATTAGCATATGATGGTGCTTGCCCTCCATCACTTAAACCTTTGGCATAAGATACATAGACATGAGCCATTTCCCAAAGTTGATACATCACAGCAAATTGCGGTAAGAAACGATTAAAATTGGTCTTGCGGATATTGCTTCCCTCAGCATTATAAGCATCTTCATTTAAATGAAGTAATTTTCCGCCAACTAGAGCTGACCAAGTATTATTAAATTTAACTTGATCAAGTAAATTGAATGCAGTTTGCTGACTCGCTAATGATTTGTAATGTTTTCCTAAAGTTTTTTCACTCGGTATATAAGTCACAGGATCATTATAAATATTTCCTGTAGATTGAGGACTTTCCGATGCTAGCTGAAAGATAGAATTATATTGTGTATGTCGTTTATAGGTCTGTGATAATTCTAAACTCAGTTTATGTTGCCATGTGCCAGTACTGAATTGACCATTTAATCCTGCTTTAAATTGATTGGTCAGATAACTATCATCAGGACTGCGGAAGTCATAAATATCATAATTGCCATTTTCGTCAAAAGAGCTTCCTTTGGTTTGACAAATATCACTATAACAGCCCCATGGAAAGGCAGAATAATCATCAACGACTACACGGCTTTGTGAAGCGGATAAGTTTGCTGTCCAATCATCATTGAGACGATGCGTATATTTTAAGCCCGTATTTAGACTTTGATTGATGACAGGTTGGCTCCAACTTTGATAGCCAAGTAAACGATCCCACTCCACGTCAGTGGGTACTGTTTTACCATCAAGTAATTGATAACCTGGTACTGAACGCTGACGTTGACGCTGTGATTCAATATCAAATTCTAGTTTTGAACGATCGGAAATGTTCCAATCTAAAGCCAAAGAGCCAAATAAGCGTTTACCATTGGCATGTTCTACATGCGGATGGATTTCCTCATGCGCCAAATTCATTCGATAACCAAATTGTTGCTCAGTTCCTAAAAATCCACCCAAGTCCGCTGCGATACGATTACCGCCATGACTATCTGCATCAACGGTCATTGAACGGATGTCTTTAGGACGTTTGCTTACATAATTAACCACACCCGCAGGTGTCGACATGCCACTTTGAATGGCACTCATACCCTTTAAAATCTCGACTTGTTCTTTGTTTTCCAGCCCGACATTTTGTTCACCACGGAGTAAGTTACCATTGAGCAAGTAGCTTGAACCAAGGTTCAGCGCGAAACCACGCATCATAAAGTTTGAGTAATAGCCAATTGGGGCGTAACCATCACCTACCGCAGCATCATTTTTCACAACATCCGTTAATGTTTTCGCATGTTGATCAGCAATTCGCTCAGCCGTTACAGTATGAATAGATGCAGGAATCTCAGCGATATTTTGTTGCGTAAAACCAGATAAATTCACCTTTGGTTGAAAATATACGCTTTCTGCTGCTTGGGCGTTTACTGTGATTGTTTCTAATCGGGATACCTTATTTCCATCTTCAGCATGTACCAATACTGAGCTTAGCCCGAGGCATGAAAATGAACCAACCGCCAGTAACGCTTTGTGTAAACGAGAAAATGTAAATGGATATGTTTTCACAGTAATTGCCTAACCCCAAGAAATAATCTTATAGCCTGAATTTTTCGGGCATGAGTATTCACAATTTTCCATAATTGAACAAGTATGTTTTCCACCATCTATCTAATATTTTTAAATGCTCTGTATAGCGTAGGTAGAGACAGAGCATTTGATCAAAATGTTTTTAAATCGTTCTCTTTGAAAAATTAATGATTTGATAAACGCTCAATAATTGCTTGAGCCGTTGGGCGAGCAGAAAATGGATTTTGACCTGTAATCAAATTGCCATCTCGAACCACATAGGGTGCAAAAGGAATGAATTTTTTAGAATAAACTGCCCCATGTTGTTTCGCTAACTGTTCAGCATTATAAGGAACTTTTTTTGCCACACCTGCTAAAATCTCTTCAGTCCATGCAAAGCCAGTCAACTTCTTATCTTTTATCAGATATTGTCCATCTGAAAGGCGGACATTCAATAGCCCACAATAACCATGACAAACACTGGAAACTATGCCACCTTTTTCATAAATTTTTCTAGTAATTTCTTGGAGTTCGACATTATTCAGAAAATCCCACATCACGCCGTGCCCACCCGTGTAATAAATCACATCATAATCTTTCCAATTGATTTCAGATGGCTTTTTGGTATTTTCGAGTAGTTGCATAAATGTTGCATCATTCTTGCGCTTCAATACCGATTGATCAGCAACGAAACGCCCTAATGATTTTGGTTCAAGAGGAGACTTTCCTCCCAATGGACTAACGATATCTTGCATATAGTTTTGCTTCTCGAATTCATCATATGCATGAGTAAGCTCACCTAACCACAAACCTGTAGGCTGATCAATTCCTTCATATTCAGATACATTGGTGACAATATGTAATATACGTTTAGACATGCTTTACCTCTGCTTTAGCGTTATTTTTGATCTTGCTTTTGCATCACTATAAGTCTAAAGTTAACTTTAATGTCAAGAGGAAATCAGTAAAATGAATATTAGCGAATTATCAAAGCAGAGCGGTTTAACTACACCGACGATTCGTTATTATGAACAAATCAAACTGTTACCTAAGGCAAAACGTAAATCGAATGGCTATAGAGAATATAGCGAAGACGACCTTAAACAGCTTTTTTTAATTCAGCAAGCTCAACAAGTTGGTTTTTCACTTACAGAAATTAAAGCATTCTTACCATCAAATGCTGCAAATTGGGACCATGATACACTTATAAACATTCTAGAAAGTAAAATTAAAGACATTGAGGAATTAGAACAAAAACTAGCGACAAGTAAGCAAAACCTAAAAATGATGATTTTTGCAATCAACAATAAACCAGATGAAATTACTTGTGCAGAAAATGCCAAGCGATTACTCAATCTATATTATGAAAATGATAAGAATTAATACGTTATTAAGTTTGGTTATAAAGCAGTTAAATAAATTGGCGTAAAATATCAAGTGATATGGCGGTTTCTATCAAGATCATACCTTAACTTTGCTCAAAAATAGCGCTACGCCCCATCATTAGGAAATAGCGATGAGCAGCAAAAATAGTGAAAGATCACAGCCAAGCGATATTTACTTCAATTCTGGTGATTTGAAATGCAGTGCATATTTATATCGTCCAGAGCAGAAATCCACATCCCCAATTATCATCATGGCTCATGGGCTTGGTGGCACTCGAAAAATGCGTCTAACTGCTTTTGCCGAACGTTTTGTAGCAGCAGGATATGCCTGCCTTGTTTTTGATTATCGGCATTTTGGGGACAGTGAAGGTCAACCAAGACAACTTTTAGACATTAACCGCCAACTTGAGGACTGGAAAGCTGCGATAGCTTATGCACGTCAATTATCAGGAATAGATCATTCAAAAATTATTCTTTGGGGATCCTCTTTTTCTGGAGGACATGTTCTAGCTACGGCTGCCCAAGATTCAAATATCCGTGCGGTCATTTCTCAATGTCCATTCACAGATGGACTTTCGTCAAGTCTAGTCATGAATCCAGTGACTTCGTTAAAACTCACGGCTTTGGCATTACGTGATCGCATAGGTGCTGTACTGGGAAATGAACCTGTAATGGTGCCTTTGTCCGCAACACCTGGTAATACAGCACTAATGAATGCAGCAGATGCACATTCAGGTTCACTCGAATTAACTAAATATGATCCTGATTATAAAAATTATGTCGCAGCCCGCTTTGCCTTTGACATCATTCGTTATTATCCCGGACGTCAAGCTAAGAAAATAAAAGCCCCTGTATTATATTGTGTTTGTGAAACCGACAGTGTTGCACCTTCAAAAGCAACTTTGCGTTATGCCAATCAAACCCCTCAAAAAGAAATTAAACGCTATCACTATGGTCATTTCGAAATTTATATCGGTGACGCATTTGAGCATGTAGTGAATGATCAAATTAATTTTCTAAAACGAACAGTTGCTATCTAATCGAGTAAAAATCATGAATAAATATCAATTAAAAGATAAAGTTGTCGTCATTACTGGTTCAACAGGTGGCTTAGGTCAAGCAACAGCACAGGCATTACGCGATGATGAACGTAGTTTGAAATCTATTTATTTAGATCGTGCGGCAAAAGCTCACTTAGCCGATCCCCGATTTATGCAACGTCTGAAAACAACATTGGCACCAAATACAATTGAACCGAAAAATTATAAGGCGATTTATTATACGGGTGGTCATGGCACGATGTGGGACTTTCCAAATAATAAAGAGCTGAAAAATATTAGTGAAAAGATTTATCAACAAGGTGGCATTGTTTCTGCTGTTTGTCATGGGGTTGGTGGATTATTGCCATTACAAGATGAAAAAGGCAGACCTCTGATTGCTGGGAAAACCGTAACAGGTTTCGCCAATATTGAAGAAACACTTTCAGGAATCAAATCCCAAGTCCCTTTTTCCTTGCAAAATGGATTAATTGATCATGGTGCAAAATATAAACGTGCTTTCCTCCCTTTTAATTCTTATGTCATTTCAGATGATCGAATCATTACTGGACAAAATCCTCAATCGAGTAAAGCTATTGCTGAAGCAGTCGTGAAACAATTAAAAAGTTTAAATTAAATTTTAATATTGATATTTAAAAAAACCAGATTCTCGAAATCTGGTTTTTGTGATTAGTTGTGTCAAATATTTTATTTTTAAAGTTTTTAATTTTAATTTTTCTCATTTTTATTAAAAATAAGCTTGACCTTAAACCTTACTTTAATCTTAGCATTTCAGTGAGATCTATAGGAGTCATATGATCATGTTTAACTTTAATCATTTAAATCGTTATATTACTGCAATATCAATCAGCCTATTTCTAGGTATTTCTACCCAAGCAGCAGAAAATAATTTAACCACTGGCACGGTCGAACAAACAATGAGCAATAATACGCAACCCACTACAGTCGTAGAATTTGGCCCATATAAAGTCAATGTACCCAAAGGTGGTTATTATGATCGTTTTCGGATGAATCCTAATTTAGATGAGGTTGCAAAAGACCCAGCTGCGGGAAATATTGATTACTTTCGAACTATTCCTAAAAAACTAGTTGAAACACGAGTGGGAAAAGTTTGGTCCCCAAATTTTTATTACCGTACCAGTAATGTACAACTCCTCATGTTGGCACCTATAAATAAATTAAAAGCAAAACTACCATCCCCACTTGAGCCTTTACAACCATTCCCTGGTTATGGTTTAGTTTCGCTGACTTTCTTCTCATATGCGGTTGGCGATGTTGATCCTTATGACGAGGTTTCTGTTGCGATCGTTGTTCGCCAACCAAACGCTCATTACTTTCATTCAACTGAATTATTAAGCTCAATGAGAAAGCATAATTATTATGGTTATGTACTTGCCTTAGAACCTATCCAGAATATTTTCTATGCAAAAGTAGCCTTAAAAAGGCTAAATTAATGAACTGCAGGCTCGTATTTAGGTGCTTTTCACAGTTTTTCCAAAGCCTTCTACATTTTTCTAACCAAGCAAATGATCTTTCCACAACCCAGCGTTGTGGTATGACTGCAAATTTATGTAATTCACTTCGTTTAGCAACTTCAACTCGCGCTCTGATTAAATCATTAACAGCCAAAGAAAAGGGTTCGCCTGTATAACCACCATCAACAAGTACAACCTCTACATTTTGTAAGGTGTCTCTATGTAAAGTTATGGCATCTAATGCACCTTGACGATCTGTTTTATCTGCTGTCGTAATAAATATTCCATGAGGCAGACCTTGAGTATCAACAATGATATGTCTTTTAATCCCTGAAACTCTTTTACCAGCGTCATAGCCTTTATTACGTGCGGTATCTGTGTTTTTTACACTTTGTGAATCAATGATGATAAAGCTCGTTTGTTCTTTCCGTCCATTGTTGATACGGGCCTCGCCAACCACATTTTTTTAAAGCCTGCTCAAGTATGCTAGGTTCAGTTTCTGATGGTTTTCTATTCCAAATCGAGAAGTAATAATGCACAGTGCTTTTAGGTGGAAAGTCTCGAGGAAGCATACTCCATTGACATCCACTTTTTAGAATATAGAGCAAGGCGCAAAACACTTCATAGACATCAACGACTCTTGGACGTGTTTGTTTTCTTCCGCTCAATAGTAACGGTTCAATTTCTTTAAAGGCTTCTCGACTAATGTCGCTGGGATATGGTTTTCTCATGGGGGAGAATTTAACAAATTATTTTTCCAATTGCCAAAAAAGAATGAAATTAATATTGGATAGGTTCTTACCCGTGGACACAGAGATTGCACGTGTGCGTGGTGTGTATGGGTATCAGTTGCCGAAATGGTTGATGCCAATAGACATGAAAATTGATCATCAACAGGTTCAGGCTCATATCTATAATACAGACGGAAAACCTGATCTCAGTTTAACTGCACCAATACCAACCATTAACAACGTCAAACCTCAATCTCGCATTGAAACCAAGACGATGTTTAATCAAGTCGATGGTCAATGGCATCAAACTTCTGTGCAATCAAATACATTGGCTTTTGGTCAAAAGTTATTTCCTAAAAATGTCGAACTAGTTCGTAGTGGTGGTCCTCTGAGCAAATTACTAGATGAGCTAGGTGCAAACAAAGTACTGCATTTAGATGTCGTCAAAGATGCCCAATTGGCATTGAATATGCCTATTCCGATGCCATCCTTAGATAAAATAAAAGATAAGACTAAAAAATAAATCCTTCACGAAAGGCATTCTCCGATGAGAATGTCTTTTATATTAATCATAAATATTTATCTGAAAATTTAAGAATTATTCCTTTATTATTTTCATTATGTTTATACTGAATTAAATCCAATTACTAAATACAAAAAATTATCTAAAAATAAAATTTATATATAAAAATTCCTATGATTTTTTATTTTAAATTAATCTTAAAAAATCTTAGAAAAGCCAGAAACATATTTAGTATATGCTTCTGGCGAGAAAATTAAATAACTTCATTTAAGTAATAATTAATGCACCTGAACCTTTAATTTTGGTTACGAGTTGATAACCCATTAATTTGGCTGGCGTATATGTTCCACCTTTCACTTTTTGTTCAAGTAAATAACGAACTACCGTCAGCGCACCATTCACAGTTAAGCTATAAGCATTTTCAGTTTGAATTCGTGCTGTTTTGACCTGTCCTTGAGCATTTCTAGCCTCACCCCATACATAGGTTGGGAGCTTGGCACGTAGCTCCGCATTAGGCCCAACAACTGATTTTCCAATTATAGATTTCATCATTTTTTGCATGACTTGAAGTTTTAATAACGGGCGCAAGCTATTCAACATTTTTGCACCAAAAATTACTTTTGGGGATGCAGGTACAAACACCTCGATATTAGCAATTCCTGTCGTATAAAATGCCGTAGCCACATCGCCCCAAGGTACACTCATTGCACTCTTTTGACCATCACCAAAATCAATCTGGCGAACATGGTGTGCTAAAGGTACTGTAATAATTTTTCCATTTTTACGGATTTTTCCACCATCAGCCATACCCTCGGTACTGGTTTTTGCAGTTCCGGGCGAAAGCCCTGTTTTAGAATCAAAACCCAATGCCAAATGAGTTGCATCTGGTAAGGCCTCTTTCAGTACAGCTGCGACACAATCTGTTGGAATAACGTCAAACCCAACACCTGGACAGAGCACAATATTTGCTTGCTGTGCTTGAGCATCTAAAGACTGTGCCAGTTCAAAAACAGAAATCTCACCTGTAATATCTAAATAGTGCGCACCAGCATTAATACATGCTTGCATCATCGGCTTTGACGTTGATGAGAAAGGCCCTGCACAATGCATAACTAGATGCAAACCTTCTAACTGTTTGCTGATCTGAGTAACCTCATCTAGCCCAAAGGCACGGAATTCAAGACCAAGTTCCTGAGCTAATTCAGCCACTTTCGTTTGATTACGTCCTGCCAAGATAGGTTTTAGCCCTTGTCGCACAGCCTCTCGGGCAATTAGCTCACCCGTATAACCATTCGCGCCGTATATCATCCAATTTAAATTATTCGTATTTATCATATGAAATCTCTGTTATTGATACGCAACATAATTACACATATTGTTTTTATATTGGCGAGTACGACGTGCCATCGCAGCTTGCTGTAAAATCAATGCCCATAGAGGTGAAACTTTGGAATTGGTTTTTTTACCTAAACTCAGTTTACGCAACTGGAATTTTACTGTCGCCATATTGGCTAGAGAAGCCAATGTTTTATTTTCCCAAGTAATAGGTCTTAGCTCTGGTGCAATATTTTGACCTTGTTTCCATTGGTTTGGTAAATTAGGATGGATTGCCAAAGCGGTAGCTATTCCAACCATATCGACACCACTTTCAATCACTTGTTCCGCAATCTGTTTACGACGAATTCCACCTGTTACCATCACTGGCATTTTCGCGACTTTACGAATCTCTTGGGCAAACTCTAAAAAATAGGCTTCACGAGCTAAGGTTCGCCCATCTCTAGCTTGACCTTGCATTGCAGGTGCTTCGTAACTTCCGCCTGAAAGTTCTACCAAATCTACGGGTAATTCATTTAACATTTTCACTACTTGTTGAGCATCTTCTGCACTGAAGCCACCACGCTGAAAATCGGCAGAATTTAATTTAACCGCTACCGTAAATTTTGCTGACACGACGGCACGTACCGCTTTTACAATTTCAATCAAAATCCGCGCACGATTTTCTAATGAACCACCCCATTGATCTTGGCGTTTGTTGCTTAGTGGTGATAAAAACTGACTAAGTAAATAACCATGTGCAGCGTGGATTTCCACGCCATTAAATCCCGCTTTTTCACCTAAACGAGCGGTATTAGCAAAACGTTGAATCACCTCCTCAATCATCTCTTGCGTCATTTCAATCGGAAGATTGAAGCGATTAGACATTTTGCCTAGATCTAATGCAACAGCTGATGGTGCCCAAGTTTGTTGTCCCAAATTCGATTGCATTTGTCGACCAGGATGATTGATTTGCAGCCAAACTTGAGCACCTTTAGAGCGCCCAATTTGTGCCCAACGTTTAAAGGTGTCTAAATATTTTTCATCTTCTAGTACCACACCACCTGGTCCAGTCATGGCACGACGATCTACCATTACATTTCCAGTAATGATTAAACCAACACCGCCATCTGCCCATGCTTGATATAAACGCATTAATGCTTCTGATGGCGCATGGTTTAGATCAGCCATATTTTCTTCCATTGCCGCTTTTGCAATGCGGTTTGGAATACGAGAACCATTTGGGAAAACCAGTCTTTCAAACACATTCATTTCTTGTGCCCTCATTTTGTATGGTTTTACTTTAAGATTAAAGTAAACTTTAATGTCAACCCATTTTAGGCACTTTATTCACATATTTTTATGGATTAGGAAAATTTAAAAGACGATCTAACTTATGAAGCGATGCTTTTTTAAAACAACTAACATATATCTGAAGATAACTTTTATTTTCTCTTAAAATATTTCTTATTGAATTACAAATTCTTAATACTTTTACAATAAAAAAGTGCATGATCAACATGCACTTTTTAAAGGTTCAACGTTTAGCTTGTATTTACACCGCTACTACTCCGACAGCCTTTGCACGCGCTTGATGCAATTTCTTATAGCTATCAATCAAACGTAAATGGCGATCAAGCCCTTCAAGTTTCATACTTGTTGGTGTGAGACCATAAAAACGAACATTTCCTTCTACAGATCCGATGACTGCATCCATACGTTCGTTACCAAACATACGACGGAAATTCGTTTCATAATCTTCTAATTCCATCTCATCATCGAGCAATACTTCAAGTACTACGTTCATGCATTGATAGAATAATCCACGTTCAACGGTATTGGTGTTGTATTGTAAGAAGGTTTCAACTAGCTCCTTGGCTTCTTCAAATTGTTCTAATGCAATATAGATCAATAGTTTAAGCTCTAGGATGGTCAACTGTCCCCACACGGTATTGTCATCAAACTCAATGCCAATCAAGGTCGCGATTTCAGTATAATCATCTAATTCACATTCTACTAAGCGCTCGGCTAAAGCTTCAAGTTGAATTTGATCTAAGCGATGAAGATTTAAAATGTCTTCACGGAATGCCAAAGCTTTATTGGTATTATCCCAAATTAGGTCTTCGACCAGATAAATTTCAGAATAATCTGGAACTAAAATACGACATGCTGTTGCACCTAAATGCTCATAGACAGCCATATATACTTCTTTGCCCATTTCTTCCAAAATGCTAAACAATTCAGCCGCTTCTTCCTCATTTGAGTTTTCACCGTCATTGGTGAAATCCCACTCGACAAAGTCATAGTCTGATTTTGCACTAAAGAAACGCCATGAAACTAAGCCACTTGAGTCAATAAAGTGTTCAACAAAATTATTTGGTTCAGTGACTGCTTCACTTTGGAAAGTTGGTTGAGGAAGATCATTTAAACCTTCAAAACTACGCCCTTGTAAGAGTTCGGTTAGGCTACGTTCCAACGCAATTTCAAAGCTTGGATGTGCACCAAATGAGGCAAATACGCCTCCCGTACGTGGATTCATAAGTGTCACACACATCACTGGGAAATCACCGCCCAAAGAAGCATCTTTCACTAAAACAGGAAAACCTTGTTCTTCTAAACCTTGGATGCCCGCCACAATACTTGGGTATTTTGCTAATACTTCTTGAGGAACATCAGGTAAAGCAATTTCACCCTCTAAAATTTCACGTTTAACAGCACGCTCAAAAATTTCTGATAAACATTGAACTTGGGCTTCAGCTAAAGTATTACCTGCACTCATTCCATTACTTAGGTACAAGTTTTCAATCAGATTCGATGGGAAATACACAACTTCCTGATCTGACTGACGCACAAATGGCAATGAACAAATACCACGCTCTGTATTGCCTGAGTTGGTATCATATAAATGCGTACCCAATAGTTCATTATCTGGGTTGTAAATTTCAAGGCAATATTCATCCAAAATTTCTTTTGGTAATTTACCTTTCGGGCCCGGTTTGAACCACTTTTCGTCTGGGTAATGTACAAATTCTGCATTGGCAATTTCTTCACCCCAGAACTGATCATTATAGAAAAAGTTACAGTTCAAGCGTTCAATGAATTCACCTAAAGCTGATGCCAAAGCACTTTCTTTGGTAGAACCTTTACCATTGGTAAAGCACATTGGTGATTGTGCATCCCGGATATGTAAAGACCAGACATTCGGCACAATATTACGCCAAGATGCAATTTCGATCTTCATACCTAGATTCGCCAAAATACCAGACATGTTGGCAATGGTTTCTTCTAGTGGTAAATCTTTCCCTGCGATATAAGTGCTGCTTTCTGAAGTCAGACTTGGCATCAGCAGTGCTTGTGCATCCGCATCAATACTTTCAACTTCTTCAATGATAAATTCAGGACCCGTTTGAATTACTTTTTTAACGGTACAACGATCAATTGAACGTAAGATGCCTTGACGGTCTTTTTCAGAAATATCAGCAGGTAATTCAACTTGAATTTTGAAAATTTGTTTATAACGGTTTTCTGGATCAACAATATTGTTTTGTGACAAACGAATATTATCAGTCGAAATATCACGAGCTGCACAATATACTTTAACGAAGTAAGCTGCACATAATGCTGATGATGCTAAAAAGTAGTCAAATGGACCCGGTGCAGAACCATCACCTTTATAACGAATGGGTTGGTCAGCGATAACTGTAAAATCATCGAACTTGGCTTCTTGTCGAAGATTGTCGAGATAATTAACCTTGATTTCCATGCTGGCACCTAAATATTCTTATGTGTCAGCACAGACACATAAAATTTCAAATATTGATCAATAACCCGAATCGCGGATAAGAAATTGATTTAAAAAGAGTAGCTAGAGTCATTCATTCATCTGAACAAAAACTGACTCTAGTCATAATGGGCGCTATTATAGAAGTATTTTATGTAATTGATAACTTTTGTCTGTTTTTCTAGCCTATTTATGAACAATTAAATCCGCCCTACTCCCAAGTATGGAATCAAATTATTATCAAAATTTATACGAGGGTTTCTAGCAAAACTGATAAAACCATGCATTCCTGTTAGACGTTCACCTTTATAAAATGAATTCAGTTGATAGCGTGGATCTTTATGAGATAAGGTAAAACTTACAACACCTATACCTATTTTTCTTGATAGTTTGTAGGCATCTTCGAGCAGACGATGGTGTAAGACAAGCGATTGTGGGTGACATAATAACGTGTGTAATACATGATATTTCACTGAGTCACCCAACTTCGGTAGAGGCATACTTTTCGTAACAGATTTACAAAAATTATAAATAGGTCTCAGTGCATGAATTACTGCACTGTAATGTTGTTTTTGTACCCAGTTCAAATTCTTTACGCGTATAAACAAATGCGATTGAAGCTGCATCAATTGCATTTTGCAGTGCATCTTTATTTTGACGAATGGTTTGAAGTTGTGCGTAAGTCGTCCTGATACGCTGATTCAAATCTAATTCTAGACTTTTGATTTTCTGATTAGCAAGCTCAATATCGACTTGAGCTTTATTAATATTTGCTCTATTGAGTCCATCATCATATAGCGGTACATTTAACTGAACACCGACCATATAATTATTACTTTCAGAACCGATATTGGTTGTTTCATGTTGAGCCCCTAATTTGCTGGTGAGCATCATTGTCGGTCAAAGTTCTCTTTTGGTTATACTTGGTATTAATTCATATCAACCACGTGCATGTGCATTTGAGATCGGGATTCATAACAGTACCTTAGCCATGACGATTGCTCTCACTATTATGGCAAGTACCACCATCGCGATGCCTGCTGCTGTGTATTCAATTTTTATGTATATTTTCGCGACTATATTCGGCATATTAATTACGAAATTTGCCCCTCAAGATGCTGTAAAAACAGTCTAATCTAAGATTTTTATCAAAAAAGCGTATAGAGATGCTATACGCTTTTTTTATGCATAATCGAATCACAATTGCGTTAACTGTGCTTTAAGTTTTGATCCAGACCATGCTTTTGGTTCAGATCGTAATTCTGCTCGTTTTACCAACTCAATTAATTTTTGGTTAATTGGTGCTGTTAGATTCAATTGTCTAGCTAAATAAACAACCTCACCATTGATCCAATCAATTTCAGTTTTTCTTCCAGCCATTAAATCATCAGCCATGGAAGAACGTGCAAGCGGATCAATGGCAAGCATTTTCTTACTGATAATCTTAAATATAGGATTGGGGAGTTTTAAAATTTTAGGAATAAATTGTGCTGGAAGTGGAGTCAGTTTTGCTGGTTTAATTTTGGCTATTTTTAATAGATTCAATGTTTCTAATTGAGCAAGTGCCAAACACTGACGATATTCTAGAATAGATAATTCTTGTTTCAGTGGAAGTTGGGATAGCGCATTGATTGAATTATTTAAGTTCAATAATAATTTTGCCCATTGCACAGCTTGCATATCCTGCTCTAGCTGAATTTCTAACTTTGCTTTTTTAAATGCACGCACAAATTCATCTAATTGAGCATGGCTTTTTACATACAAAGCTCCATCTGTTCCTTGGTGGAATTGACCATTCCCCAAAACTGCGACATTAAAAGGCACCATACCTTCAAGAATAGTGTGATCTATTAAAATTCGTTTTAGAATTCCCACATTACTTAAGCCATTTTGAAAACTAATAATAATGGTCTTTTTCTTTAAAATATCTTTTAATTCAAGGGCTACTTGTTCAGTAGATGCCGATTTTACACAAACCAAAATAATATCTGCATGAGCAGCAGCAATGGGATCAATGCTCATTTTTAATTTATTTGCAGCAATCGTTTGCTTGAGTCCTGTGTAATCTGAAACAGTTAAACCATAGGTTTGAAGTTCTTGCTGAATTTTAGGACGAACAATAAAATCTATGTCATAACCTGCAGCAACCAGTCTACCGCCAAGATAGCATCCAATACTGCCTGCACCATAAATACATATTTTCATTGATCAACTCTAACTACTGTTTGTTTATTGCTACTTTCCTAACATAATCAATATTGCGGAGTAGATTTGTCAGCTAACTTACAAATTTTAAATTTTGCTCAAGAAAAAGCCCAATATTGAATTGGGCTTTAAACTCATAAAACAGATTATGTTTTAAGATTTGGATCAGCCAATAAAGTTTCAGCGGCAAGTTTACCTAAATTATTAGAAGCTAATGGACTATCGCCCGTTAACAGTTTTCGATCTTGGTGTACTTGCCCAGTAATGCCTTTATTTAAGATTTCTACACCAAGTTTTTCTAAATTTTCACCGACGAGCCACGGCAATTGTCCTGGCATATATCCAATATCAATATTGGCACCTTTATCTAATGAATCTGGAAAAACACAGACTTGATAGCCTTTAAAAATATAATCATTTGGACTTTCATTAACTGCGGCTGCCAATAAAGAAGCTGGACCATGACATAAAGTAATCACATATTTGTCATTATCCACTGCCCATTTTAATAAAGCCTTAACTTCCTTACTCTCAGGGATTTTAGCTAAAACACCATGTCCACCTGGAATGAAAATACCAGCATAAGGTGATTCAGCACTTAAAGCTTGATCTAAAATATCAGCTAATTTAAGTGGTGATTTCAGTTGTTTTTCATACTTGTGATAGGTATCCAAAACCACTTGCTCTTCTTTTGGCATTGCCCACATTTCAAGTTTGACTGGATTGCCTGACAAGGTTGCAACATCAAAGGCAAAACCAGCATTGTCCAAATGAAACATCGGTAACAACATTTCTACGGGATGATTTCCTGTAGAAAAGAATTTCTCATTTTGCATCAAGATATAACGTTCATCCGTTGCAATCATAAGAATCTTTTTATCACCTTCATATGGATTCGGGTAAGTGGTTCCATCATAATCCGTTTTAGGAGCTGTATACTGACTTAAAGAATAAGGTGATGGAAAAAAAGCATTATCTTCTGCTAAATCTGGGGTTGGGTTGCGATCATCTATATTTGTTGTCATCTTCAAATTCCTCGTAGGATATGTTTGATTTACATATTGCTTTTCTAGGTGATCATTCTCAAGCTTGATGTATAAATAGGCATGGAATGAATACAATCAGGCAAAATTACGATTTAATTTCGAGTACCACTTTTCCAATATGTTCACTGCTTTCCAGACATTGGTGCGCTGCTGCAACCTCTTCAAATGCAAAAGTCTTATAAATAATTGGTTTACATTGATCTGTTTCGATTAGTGGCCAGACAAACTGTTCCAATTCTTGGGTAATTTTTGCTTTTTCATCATTGGTTCGGGCACGCATCGTTGAACCAGTCACCACAGCGCGTTTTAGCATGAGTTCTTGAATATCAAAACCATCTACTTTTCGACCGCCCATAAATCCGATAATTACCAGTCGCCCATCTCTTTTTAGCAATCTCAGATTCTGATTAAAGTAAGCAGCACCAATAATATCCAAGATCACATCAACGCCTTGCTGATCTGTACGTGACAAAATTTCTTGTTCAAAATCTTGCTTCTTATAATTAATAACTGTCGAAATAGAGCTTAATTTTTCAGCTTTCTCGTCACTGCCCACCGTGGAAAAAGTTTGAATCCCCATGGCATGACATAAACTCAACGCTGTAGAGCCAATTCCACTCGCTCCTCCGTGAATCAGAACACTTTCGTTCTTTTTCAACTGCCCGATCTGAAATAGATTTGCCCATACTGTGAAATAAGTTTCTGGAATAGCTGCTGCTTCAATAAAGCTCAGATTTTTTGGAATCGCTAAAGTTTGATTTGCTGGGACAGTACAGTATTCTGCATATCCTCCACCATTGGTCAGCGCGCAGACTTTATCACCGACTTTAAATTTTTCTACTTTTGAACCAATTTGTGCAATGATCCCAGCAACCTCCAATCCTGGAATCTGCGTTACGCCTTTCGGCATTGGATAAAGCCCCTGTCGTTGCAAAATATCAGGGCGATTGATCCCAGTGGCATAGACTTCAATCAATACTTCATCTTCTTTAATCTCAGGTTTGTCACCGTGCACAACTTTTAGAACTTCAGGACCACCAGCTTCAGTAATTTCAATATATTTCATTTGTTCTCTACTATTTTGATTCATGACTTACTCATTCCTTCTCTATTTACTTCAGTCTGATTAGGAGAAAAACCAAACTGCTTTTTAAACTCTCGACTAAATTGAGATGAGCTTTGATAACCAACAGCATAAGCTGCTTGAGCAACGCTTTCGTTTTCGTTTTGCAACATTTGTTTTGCCTTATGCAACCGTGTAACTTTGAGATACTGTAACGGTGAATGTAATGTGACTTGTTTGAATGCCTTATGAAATGATGAAATACTCATATTGGATTGTTCAGCAAGCATTTCCACTGTTAATTTTTCTGTAAAATGATGTTGAATATATTCACAAATTTTATAAATTGGTCGTAAATTGCCTTGAGCGACTAATCCTATTAAAGCATCTGCACCCGAATGTTGAATCACTCGGTACAATAATTCTCGTTTAATTTGTTCACCTAAAACCAAGCTATCTTGTTCTGAACCTAATGTTTTTAATAGTCGTATTAGAACATTCGAAATTGTTTGATCATATTGAATTACACTCATGCCTGTAGTGAGTGGTTTAAATTGCTCATTTTCAAAATATGTTTTTGCCAACAACTCATTTACCGTATCCGCCTCTAGTTTCATGCTCACCGCAATCATAGGCAATTCAGGACTCGCAACCGTATCACAATCAAATGGCATAAACACAGAGACGATTAGGCATTCACCTTGCTGAAATGCATGGGTTTCAGTTCCGATATAACCACGTTTACTGCCTTGTAAAACAAAAACTAAGGTCGGTTCTTGCAATACGGCTAATGGTGGTGTGTTGTGATCTACACGCATCAAAGTGATGCCATCTATCGCCGTAGCAAAGAAGCCTTCTTTAGCAACGAGTTTTAGAAAAAGTGAGCTAAGTATTTGATCATTCATCATGTTTCATCTGATGATTTGAAATGTGATCTGTATTATTAAATAGAAAAATCAAAAAAGATGTTAATTTTATGCAGGATTAGGCATAGAAAAGATAGTTTTTAATGTCTATATTATGATTTCAATATCTTACTAAAAATACTAATTAAATTTTTATAAGTTATTAGGTTTGTCATCTAAACCAAGAATTGATCTGAGTCTGAAAATTTCTGACACTAATTTTGGAATATCTTGTTTTGCATGAGCAATAAAATCTTGGTCAGCAACCATTGCACCCATTAATTCAATATCATCTCCATTTGTCATAATAAAACTAGATCCTGATTCATGGTCTCGACCTTCTACATAAGAAATCCATGGCCCATCGGTTGCATTTAAACAACGTTCCAAAATTTCATCCAAGCTTTCTTTTGATAATTCTTCCATTCCAACTCTTTTATTTTTCATGCATGTTTAGTTTTTCATTTCGATTCTTATAAATTAATTTTTAATAAAATAGCATAATTCATTATTTTTCAATATCTTATCCAGAAAATATTTAATATTATTGAAATTAACATTTGATAATAAAACGAGGTTTTTATCATAAAAACAATGGTCTCCAAAAAAGTTGTTACTCTCAATACTATAAATTCTTCGTATATCATAAAAGTTAAAAGTATAAGAGTCCTTTAAAATTGTAACTTCAACTTGCAAACACCCTTTTGCTTCATATTCCCAGTCATAATCATTAAAATCATCGGGCGAGTTAATAATATATTTTTCCATCAAAGTTGATCCCAACTTGCTTTTTGGTTAATTAATATAGATAAATAATATACTCTAATAAAACTGACTCGAATCCAACATTTGTAAAGTAATTTTTTTCACTTCATCACGACTTTGCATGATATGTGCTTCAATCGCCTGAATGGCTTCATCTACTTTACGATTAAAAATATAACCCAGTATTTTTTGATGCTCCTGATAAGTGGCTTCAACGCGATAATCTTTAGAGAAATCTAAACGACGAATAATGCGGATTCGCTCACTCAAATCACGATGAATTCTCGCCATTTCATTATTTCCAGAGGCACGAACTAAAGCGCAATGGAAATCTTCATCTTGTTGTGACAGTTGTTTAATGTCTTTTAGGTATTGATGAGGTTCAATCAACCATAAATCTTTTAAAACAGATAATTCAACCGAGTTTTGATGATCCATCTGACAAAGTTTACGAATCGAATCTTTTTCTAATACGATCCTCACATCATAAAGTTCTTCATAATAACGAAAATTAAGCGGTCGAATTTGCCAACCGCTACGGAAACTCACATCAACATAACCCTCTTGTTGCAAACGATACAGCGCTTGTCGGATTGGGGTACGACTTACATCATAGGCTTTTGCAACTTCAGATTCAGTGAAACGTTCACCCGGCATCAGTTTGAAATCAAAGATATCATTCTTGATGCGTTGGTAAACCAGCTCAGACAAATTGTCTGAGCTTTTTGTTGTTTTTATTTTGATTTCTTTCATGCAACCTTGCCTTATTCCATATAAACCAGTGGTTCACCACTATGTACAGTTTGCCCTGCTCTACAAATAATGGCTTTTACAATTCCATCTTCTTCTGCATAAACAGGAAGTTCCATTTTCATTGCTTCAATAATAGCAACAGTTTCACCTTTTTTAACCTCTTGACCATGTTCAACAAAAATTTTCCAGATATTACCTGTCATTGATGCATTTAACGATGCTAAATGACTGTAATCAGAGTAGTTATTTTCTTGAATCTGTTCTTCAGGTTGAGCTGCAAACTCCTCTTTCCAGCGATCAACTTCATAAGTAAACGCTTGTTGTTGCTTAGCTCTAAACTCAGCAATACTTTCAGCTTCATCATCTAAGAATTGTACATAATCCGCATAATCGAACTCTGTTTCTTCAATCTTGATCTCAGCACGACCATTTTCAAAGTCAGCACGCCATTGATTGAGTTCTTCTTCTGTCACCTCAAAATATTTGATCTGATCAAAGAATTGTAAGAACCATTGTTTATCGCCAAATTGTTTGTTTTTCTTAAACTTATTCCAGATTGGTAGTGTACGCCCAATTAATTGATAGCCGCCCGGTGAATCCATGCCGTAGATACACATGTACATACCACCAATACCAACTGTTCCCTCTGCTGTAAAGGTACGTGCTGGATTATATTTAGAACTGAGTAAACGATGGCGTGGATCGATTGGCACAGCACAAGGTGCCGTTAAATACACATCACCCAAGCCAAGAATTAAATAGTTCGCATCAAAAATAATATCTTTAACTTCATTTCGATCTGCCAAACCATTAATACGTTGGATAAAATCAACGTTGTTTGGCAACCACGGTGCTTTAGAGCAAACACTTTCTTGATAGCGTTCTACAGCTCCTAAAGTTGCACTATCTTCAAATGCCATCGGCAAATCTACGATCCGAGATGGGATTTTTAATTGGCTGAGATCACCCATCTCTTCTTCGAGTTGAATTAATTGAGCAATCAATTGTGACTGTGGAATTACTAAGCCATCGTATTTAATCTGTAGTGAACGAACACCCGGTGACAGTTCCAATACGCCTGCAATTTTTGCATCACGAATCATTTGAATCAATTGATGCACACGTAAACGTAAAGCTAAATCTAAAACATTTTCGCCATACTCTAAGAGAATATAACTATCACCTGCTTGGCGATACACTGTTTTTGGCGACAATTCAGTTGGTTCACGTTGTGCCAAAATCGTACTGACAACCTCTTGAACTGGCTCAATCGTTTCTACAACTTTGCTTGCTTCTGCAAAGTTTTGGATATTTTCAATTTGCTGACGTTCAAGTTCATTGGCTTGTTCAACCGTAATTGGATAAAAGCGAATTTTATCATCAGCTTTTAGCTGTCCAACTTTCCAAAGTTCTGCTTTGGCAATCGTAACAGGACAAACGAAACCGCCTAAGCTTGGACCATCTTTCGCTAGAATCACAGGGAAATCGCCTGTGAAGTTAATTGCACCGATCGCATATTCACAGTCATGGACATTGGATGGGTGTAAACCTGCTTCACCGCCATTTTCTCTAGCCCAGCTTGGCGTTGGTCCTGATAAACGTACACCTAAACGATTTGAGTTAAAGTGCACCGTCCACTCTGATACAAAAAACTCATCTACATATTCAGGTTTAAAGAAATCTGGTGCGCCATGCGGACCATATAACACCGCAATTTCCCATTCATTGGTGTATTCCGGAATCAAGTCAGTCGACAATGCTTGAGGCATATCATGAGCAAGTGGCAGTTCTGCACTCGCAAATGCTGGATCAACCATTTTAATCATGTCGCCGACACGTAAGGTGCGACCTGCATGACCACCAAAATTACCAAGCGCAAAGGTAGAGCGACTGCCCAAATATACTGGAACATCCAAACCATTTCGTACTGCTAAATATGTACGGCAACCTGATTCAACTTGACCGATTTTTAGAATTTGTCCTGCTTTAACTTCAATAGGTTTCCAAAAATCAATTTCCTGATCATCTAACAAAGCAGTACAGCTTGCACCCGCCAAAGCAATAATCGTATCTGTATGGAACTTTAAAGTCGGACCAACTAAGGTAAACTCGAAACCTGCGGCTTTAGCATCATTTCCAACAATACGATTGGCAAGCTGAAATGCATAATCATCCATTGGACCCGATGGTGGTACACCAATATCCCAATAGCCTGTACGACCCGGATAATCTTGAATTGAACTCAATGTTCCTGCTTGAACCACTTCAATTACGTTTGGCGTGTAGTTGAAATCATCTAACATTCTTGTCCAAATTTGCATAGATTCAAAGCGCTGATCTGAAACGATGGCACGTGCGTAATCCAAGTTTGTGCTGATGCCATTTAAGCGAGTTTCAGCCAACACATTCTTTAATTTTTCGATAGCACTAGCACGATCATCAGCATGTACAATAATCTTGGCAATCATTGGGTCGAAGTATTGAGAAATCTCTGTGCCTGTTTTAACCCAAGTATCAACACGTGTTCCCTCTGGAAAGGTGACTTCAGTCAACACACCGGGACTTGGTTGGAAATTTTTTACAGGATCTTCGGCATAAACACGAACCTCAATCGCTGCACCTTTCGGCTGAATATTGCTGAGATATGCCCAATCAAGTTCATCACCAGCAGCCACTTTGAGCATACATTCAATTAAGTCTAAACCTGTCACCATCTCAGTGACTGGATGCTCAACCTGTAAGCGTGTATTCACTTCTAGAAAATAAAACTCATCTCGATTGGCATCGTAAATAAACTCAACCGTTCCCGCACTACGATAATTAACGGATTTCCCCAGTTCTACCGCTGCCTGATGCAGTTTTTTACGTGTCGCTTCAGGTAAATTTGCGGCAGGCGTTTCCTCTACTACTTTTTGGTTACGACGTTGCAAAGAACAATCACGCTCACCAAAGGCAACGACTTGCCCTTTTCCATCACCAAAAATTTGTACCTCAACATGACGTGCTTTATCAATAAAGCATTCAATAAATACGCCTGCATCCTTAAAGAATTGTTCGCCCAAACGTTTTACACTTTCGTATGCATCGGTTAAGGCTTGTGGCGTATCACAACGGGTCAAACCAATACCACCACCACCAGCGGTGCTTTTCAGCATAATTGGATAGCCAATACGATCTGCGGCAGTCAGTGCATCTTCTAAACTATCCAACAATCCTGTTCCCGAAGTCATCGGCACATTGGCTGCAGCAGCCAATTCACGAGCACGATGTTTTAAACCAAACTCTAAAATTTGCTCGGCCGTTGGCCCCATAAAGGCAATGTTATTTTCCTCACAGGCACGGGAAAAATCAGCACTTTCAGAAAGAAAGCCATACCCCGGAAAGATTGCCTCTGCGCCAGTTTGTTTAGCTGCCTGAATCAATTTTTCGATACTCAAATAAGTATCGGCTGGTTTTAAACCTTCTAAAGCAATTGCAATATCAGCATCTTCAACATGTTGTGCATAACGATCACTATCCGAATACACAGCAACACTGGTTACACCTAATTTTTTAAGTGTGCGAATCGCTCGAACAGCAATTTCACCACGGTTTGCAATAAGTACAGTTTTAAACATGATGATTTCCCCTAATTAATTCGCTGTGTTTGCTGCTTGACTGTTACGATGCTGGATATAGGCTCTCCATCCACCAAAATGACTAATATTCTCTGCATCATCTATGCCATAAGGCTCACAGATAAAACCTTTCACCCAGCGCCCATCTTCTAGTTCGACATTACCCATGCCTAAAGGTGTCGGAATTTCAGCCACAAATTCACCAAATCGAGCAGTTGGGACATCCCAAAGTTCAACAATAATGCTTTGTCCATCTTGCTGACGTGCTAAGCCGGGTTTTGGTGGAACAGTACCGTTCAATGCGTACAGCGCATAATTTTTAGAGGTCGTTGTGGTTTCGATATGTACGGCATCACGTGTGGTGAGTTGGAAATTTAATGGCATACCTGTTAAATGAGCACCGACGACTGCAACACGAATATGATGTTGCGAAATAGGTGTAGCAGAACTTAAAGGTAGCGTTTTATCCAATGCCCCTAATTTCAGTGCAAGGTAGTTTTGCCAAGCTTTACCAAAATGAACTAATGCTGCATCGTGCCAAGCTGGCGCAATTAAAGTGATACCAAATGGTAAATGATCTGCTCTAAATCCTGCTGGCAATGCCAAAGCACTCAGATCGGCTAAATTAGTAAAATTGGTATATGTTCCCAAATGAGCGTTATATTCAATCGGATTTTGTTGAAGCTGCTCAATGGTATAAATTGTGGGTGCGGTTGGAACAATTAAGGCATCAAAGTCAGCCAATTTTTGTTGGATTTTTCGAGCTAAATCTTGTTTTAAATATTCTGCATTGTAAGCATCCACCGCTGAATATTTTTCGCCGTTTTTAATAATTTCTAATACCGTTGGATCAAAATCCTCAGTATTGCTGTTGAGTAAATCGTCAACGGCTGCGGTACGTTCTGCCACCCATGAACCTTGATATAGTTGCGCTGCAAGTTGCTCAAAATCTGAAAAATCAATTTTAGTGATCTCAGCGTTTAATGACTCAAGTAATTGGATTGTTTGCTGGAATACTTTTTCTGATTGCTCATCACCAAAGAAATTTAGCTTTTCTGGAATGGCAAATTTTAATTTGCTAGAGAAATGCGCTGGAACATTCTTTGGATGCTTACGAGAATAGCTGTCCAACGGATCATATGCTTCTAAAACATTTGCAACCAAGTCTGCATCTACAACGGTTAAGGCAAAGATCGAAATACAATCTAGACTTTTACAAGCAGGCAATAAACCACGATTTGAAAACCGCCCTTTGGTTGGTTTCAGACCAACAATATTGTTAAACGCTGCGGGCACACGTCCAGAACCTGCTGTATCTGTACCCAATGCAAATGGGACAAATCCACGAGCAACAACACTTGCAGAACCAGAACTTGAACCACCACTGATATATTCAGGTTTAAAACTGTTTGGTAAAGCACCAAAAGGTGAACGCGTTCCCACTAAACCCGTTGCAAACTGATCAAGGTTGGTTTTACCAATTACAATCGCTCCCGCTTGCTTCAACAAACGTACTGTTTCAGCATCTTGTGCTGCAACAGTAGTTAAAGCTTTACAAGCTGCGGTAGTTACAAACCCTGCAACATCAATATTATCTTTTACTGCAAATGGAACACCGTAGAGTGGAAATTTTTTTTCTAAACTTTCAGCTTCTTTACTTAACTCATCGAGAACTTGAATTTGCTGTTCAATCTGTTCTACCGTCGCAATTGAAATCCATGCATTGTCTTGAGGATTAATTGATGCAACTAAATCTTTTAAAGTATCAAGTTGAATCTCATTTTTTGAATAAGCCGTTTGCCACTCTGAAATTGTCCAACCTAAAGTTTTTACTTCATGCATTTTATGAATCCCATCTTGTATACAAGTTTGAATTTTTAAAATGCAGAATCCATGCCAATTTATTTTATATATTTAAATCAGGTGTTTATATTATTTTATAGATATATTGTTTTTACTAACTTTAATCTTGGTGCTTAAAAGGCTTTGTTTTAATGCAAATGCTCCAAAACTTAGCAAAGAGCATTTTTGTTTATCAAAAGTTGCTCAAATTCAGATTTAATCAATTATTCTTATAGTTTATTGTTTTATTTTTAGATAGTTGGATAACTCCTCAAACTCTGAGGCTAAAGTTTGAGTAGCTTGTTGCTCCATTGCTCTATATTTTTTTAATACCACTTGCCCTAGCTCTGTTACTAATGCACCGCCACCGTGCGTACCACCAGTTTGTGTTTCAACAAGATGTGAATGAAAACATTGATTCATGGTATCTACAAGTTGCCAAGCTCGACGATAACTCATATTCATAGATTTTGCGGCTTGAGAAATTGAGCCTGTACGTTGAATTGCTTCGAGTAATTCAGCTTTACCTGGACCAAAAGCAATTTGCTCCTCAGCTAAGATTCGGACATGTAATTTTAAACGTGGTTTGGACATCAACTTATACTCAAAGATTTGATGATGCACGACACATCATCAAATCGAAACATTCACAATTAAAAATGAATCACTGTACGAATCGACTTACCTTCGTGCATTAGATCAAAAGCATCATTAATTTCTTCAAGCGACATGGTATGCGTCACAAATGGCGCAAGTTGGATTTCACCTTTCATTGCATCTTCAACCATTTTTGGTAATTGTGAACGCCCTTTTACCCCACCAAAAGCAGTTCCCATCCATTTACGACCTGTCACCAATTGGAATGGGCGAGTTGAAATTTCCTGTCCTGCACCAGCAACGCCAATAATCACTGATTGTCCCCAACCACGATGAGCACATTCTAATGCTGAGCGCATGACATTAGTATTTCCAATACATTCAAAAGAATGATCAACCCCCCAACCTGTCATTTCAACAATTACTTGCTGAATCGGTTGCTCATAATCTTTTGGATTTAAAAAGTCAGTTGCACCAAATTGTTTTGCGAGTTCAAATTTATCAGGATTGGTATCGACTACAATAATACGCCCAGCTTTAGCTTGGCGTGCGCCTTGCACAACAGCAAGACCAATTCCGCCCAAACCGAACACAGCAACACTATCGCCTTCCTGAACCTTAGCAGTATTGTGTACTGCACCAATTCCTGTCGTCACACCACAACCTAACAAACATACTTGTTCATGATTTGCTTCTGGATTAATTTTTGCCAAAGATACTTCCGCCACAACCGTATATTCACTGAAAGTTGAACATCCCATATAGTGATAAATTGGTTGACCATTATAAGAGAAACGCGTTGTTCCATCAGGCATCACACCTTTACCTTGGGTTGCACGAACGGCAACACAGAGATTGGTTTTACCTGATTTGCAGAATAAACATTCGTTACACTCTGCTGTGTATAGCGGAATGACGTGATCACCCACTGCAACACTCGTTACGCCTTCACCAACTTGAACGACTACGCCTGCACCTTCATGACCTAATACAGCTGGAAAAACACCTTCAGGATCATCACCTGATAAAGTGAAAGCATCTGTATGACATACACCTGTATGGGTAATTTTGATAAGCACTTCACCTGCTTTTGGCGGTTCAACATCTAGCTCTACAATTTGTAATGGTTGACCAGCGGCAAAAGCAACAGCTGCACGTGATTTCATACCTTCATCCTTATAGTCATGTTTTATGTTTGTGTAACAGTTAACTGATTTTATGCTGATATTCAACATCTTCAAGTAGATGTAGTGCTATCTTTACACAAGTAGACAACATTTCACGATAAAAATGATAAAGAATCTATACCACCTTAAAACGATATCGATTGTTATGGTATTGAGTTTAAGTGCCTGTGCTTTGCCGCCTAATCAAAATCCTAAACGGAGCGATGCTTTGCCAGTGAAAACAAAGTGGATGAATGACCCTCAAGCTGACCTCAATATTAAACAGGGTTTGACTGCCTTTTTAGCGCTTGATGATGCTTTTCTTAGCATTGCTTCTCGTATCCACTTGATTCGAAATGCCAAATATCAAATTGATTTACAATATTATATTTGGAAAGACGATGCGATTGGCAATCTCATATTGCATGAGTTACTGAATGCTGCCGACAGAGGCGTAAAAATTCGATTACTCATTGATGATCAAAATGGCATAAAACTAGATAAAACTTTGAGGGCACTCTCACAACATCCAAACTTTGAAATTAGGATTTTTAATCCCTATAAATTTAGACATTTAAGAGTGATTGATTATCTATTCCGATTGAATAAAATTAATCATCGTATGCACAATAAACTGCTGATCGCCGATGATGCAATTGCCATTACAGGTGGACGCAATATTAGTAGTGAGTATTTTGAAGCCAGTAACTATTTTCAATTTAGTGATATGGATATTTTATTCTATGGCAGCGCAGTTTATCATGCAGAACAAAGCTTTAAAGCGTTTTGGGATAATGATTTAAGTTATTCAACGACACAATTGATCGGTACTGGGCAACCTCAACAGCTTGAGCAACTTAGACAAAAATTTGAACAACTTGATCAGACCAATACTTGGACAGAAAATAAACTTGAATCTGCACAAGACTTTTTAAAAGAACGTCTTCAGCATTATCCTATTCAATGGGCAAAGGCACATTTCGTTGCCGATCATCCCAATAAAATCTTAGGTCAGGCAAAAGATCAAGAACTGATTTCGTATCAAATGCTCAAAATCTTAGGTAAACCTGAACAACATATGGAACTGGTTTCTGCTTATTTTGTTCCAACACAACGTGGAACAGAATATTTAAGCCAACTTTCGAACAATGGGATTAAAGTTCGTGTACTAACCAATAGTTTAGTTGCAAATGATGTTGCTGTCGTTCATTCGTTTTATAGTAAATATCGTAAGCCACTCTTGCAAAATGGAGTTCAACTTTACGAATTTAAACCCAATATTGAACGAACAAAGCGAACATGGTACGAAATTGCAACTGGTAGTGTGATTTCTGTAAAATGTAAAAATCGTTCGAGTTTGCATGCTAAATTTTTTGATGTAGATGGTAAGGTTTTTATTGGTTCATTTAATTTTGACCCAAGATCAGCTTATTTAAACACCGAAGTCGGTTTAGTGGTTGAATCCGATCAGCTACAAAATCAAATTACGGCATTACTTGATCAACACTTACTTCAAGTTGCTTATCAACTTAAACTTGACTCAAATGGCAATATCGTTTGGTATGAACATAAACAAAATGGCGAAATCGTAAAACATTACCATGATCCTGAAAGTACAAATTTTCAAAGATTTAGTACCAAGTTTGTTTCCTATTTTCCAATTGAGTGGATGATGTAAGATACTGATCGATCTATTCTGATTGACTAAATTGACAATTTATTCTCAACTAAAGACTATTTTCTTTAAGTCTATATATGCTAATTATTATATGAATAAACAATAACAAGGATAAAGCGATGATTTCAGAAAAAAACTGGAAAAACATCTAACAAGTCTTCAAAGCAGCACAAAAGGCTTCCCTACATTCCTCGATTGCAACAGTCGATCAATTTGGTCAACCTTCAATTACACCTATCGGCACAGTTTTTTTAAATAAAGATCAAACAGGTTATTTTTTTGATACTTTCACAGAAAAATTAAGTACTAATTTAGGTCAAAACTCAAAAGCATGTATTCAAGCAATCAATAGCAGTAAGTGGTTTTGGTTAAGCTCACTCATTCAAGGCAGTTTCACAGATTATCCTGGTGTACGCTTATATGTAGAGATCGGAGACTTACGCCCAGCAAATAGAGAAGAACGATTCGCTATAGCTCGCCGTATTCAACCATTACAATGGACAAAAGGAAGTCAACTTATCTGGTCTGAATTTACACATGTTCGTGACATCAAAATCAATGAATTCCGCTGGATTAGATATCCAAAAATGATGGAGCATTTAATTTAACTCAAACTCATTTCGAATAAACATAACCCTTCTATTTCCAATGGCATCTTGATCTCTTGAAAAGATGCTTGGCTAAGCGCATCCAAGTGCTCTTGTTTATTCATATAGAGTTGATCATTTTGCATTACATGGGGCGCGCACAAATGATCACAAACTAAATAGATGCCATCAGGATTCAACAAAGTTCTGACGATCTTATGAAAATTAGCTGCATATTGTTTGTGTCGAAGTTCATGCAGTGCTTGATGGATGATAATAAAATCATATTTTCGATCTAAAGCATTTTGCCAATTAGATTCTTTAAAATTTCCAACAAAGTATTTTGTTCGAGATAGTTCTGATACATTCAACTTGTTTTGTGCAAGCTGATGCATGACTTCAGAAAAATCAAACGCCGTATATTCGATATGATCTAACTGCGACAACAAATGTTGAGCTAGAAAACCTGGACCAGAACCTAATTCCAATATGTGACATGGATCAGAATGATAAGTTCTTATTAACTCTACATAATAATCAAAAAAATCTTTTCGCCATGGGCGTTTTACATTTGCCGTCTCTTGCCATTCCAAAGCATCTTCGTAGTTTCTTAAATCAATTGAACTAGATACATCATTCATATAATTCCCCTATTTTTTATATATTTAAACCAACCCAATCGCTTGAAAAAATTGTTGATAAGCATCCGCTTTTTTGTCTAATGCCAACGGATAGGCCCGTGAAGATGACGGCAAGCGATACAAATTCAGTTCACGATTGGCATAATTCACTTGTACTGATTGCCCAATCATGGGTTTGTTTATTTGTTCAGGAAAATGCTGCATCAAAGTATCAGTTGCTTTATCTCCTGTGGTCATAATCGTATGACACATTGGAATTTTCCCAAGCAATTGTGATAAATCAGTTACCGTAACAATTTCTAAAAATTTATCAGAAGCATTGCCTTGCAGTCGTTTCACTTGATAAGCCGTATCAAATATTGCTATTCCAATCTTTGTGAGAAAATCACGAATTTGTTGTTCTTTAAAACGCTTATTTGGTAAATCTAAGAAGTGATCTTTATCTTCGAAAAAAATGAGCCCAAATATACGCCACATATCATTTTGGTAGTTTGGATAGTAAAAATCCATTTTCCATCGGCTCTGAGGTGGTGGAAAACTCCCTAACATCAGTAGTTTGGCATTATGTGGTAAAAATGGTTGTAATGGGTGAGTTTCTATTTCTATATCAGTCATTTATATACAGAACCAATTTTAAAATTGAGTACAAATTTTTCATTATTTTATAGAATTTTCAAGTTTGTTGCTTAGCTCTTTTTATGCTCAAAAAAATAATCTTCACAAAATTTCCGCAAAATATTCTCAATATTTTTTTCTTTGATTTCGTTCTGATTTTACTGAATTAACATTAACAGATTGAGCAATGCAGCAATAAAAAACCACTCTTTAAAGCGGTTTTCTACATTGATGTATCACTCTAAATATTGAAAACATCTGATTTTTCACATTTGCTATACCATTTGGATTGTTATTCATAAGTAGATAAACAGCAATATGATTTGACTTAAGTGTATATTGTAAACCGTAAAATTTAGGGAAATTTCCCATAAAGTTTTTAAGACAGGAATCATTATGATCACATTACATCACTTAGACCAATCACGTTCTTTCCGCATTTTGTGGTTACTAGAAGAAATCAAACAACCGTATCAATTGCAACACTATTACCGTGACAAAAAAACGCATTTGGCACCTGAGTCATTAAAAAATATTCACCCTCTAGGGAAATCTCCCGTGATTGAATGGCAAGGTAAAGTCATTGCAGAATCAGGGGCTATCGTAGAGTTACTAATTCAAAGACTTGCACCACATCTAGCACCAGATACAGATGCAGCTAGTTATGCAGATTACCTACAATGGATTCACTTCGCAGAAAGCTCAGCAATGGTGCCATTTTTATTAAAAACGTTTAATCAAATAGAAACTAAACACGGCACAAAATTAGCATTTCTAGAAAACTATACTCAAATCGAGTTTGATAAAGTTTTTGGATATTTAAATGATTATTTAAAAGATAAATTATTTTTAGTAGACGATCGTTTAACTGGCGCAGACTTTATGATGGGGTTTGCACTTCACGGGTTAATTCATCATATGAAACAAGGTGAAAGATATCCCCATATCAAAAGCTATGTCGAACATTTGAGTTCTCTACCAAGTTGGAAAGCCGCCGTAAAAATTGAACAAAATGGTGTAGTTATCTAAAAACGATAAAATGTATTAGCTCAAACCTGATCTGACAGTTATCGATATTTGCTTAAGACTGTCAGGTTAAATTTGAGCTAAATTCTTTCAGCCCAACTACGTTTTCCATCAAGTAATGTTGCAAATGGTGTTCTGCCATTGCACACCTTGCCCTGATGGATTAGTTCAGTATTATAGAATTTCAGCCAACCGCCTAGATCAAGCTGTAACTCTTCTAATGAACTATAAAGTTTCTTTCGAAAAGTAATCTGATAAAACTCCTGAAAGATCGTCTTATGGAAGCACTCGCATATTCCATTTGTTTGTGGTGAGGCTGCTTTCGTTTTAGTGTGATCAATATCATTCAGCGCTAAATAAAGCTCATAATCATGATGTTCAACTTTACCGCAATATTCTGTACCTCTGTCAGTCAGAATACGAAGCACTGGCAATTCTTGGGACTCATAGAATGGCAACACTCGGTCATTCAATAAATCTGCGGCTGTAATAGGCGTATTGGTTGTGTACAGCTTACAATGACCACTTTGCTATAGGTATATAAAAGTTTGCTGATAAATACGACCAACGCCTTTTAGATTTCCGACATACAAAGTATCTTGCGCTCCAAGGTATCCTAGATGATGCGTTACAATTTCACCACAAGCAAAATCATCTTCATGTTTACGTTATAATGCAGAAATCTGCTGATCATTCAACTGAATACCTTCTTGAGCAACTTTCATTTCAAGTGCCTTTAATCGCTTTTTGAAATTCTCAAGATTGTGTCTAAGCCAGATAGAGCGTACACCGCTGCCAGATACAAAGATGCCAATCTGACGTAGCTCATTACTGGTCCTATGCTGACCATAAGCTGGATATTAGATTGCAAAATCAACAACAGTTTGTTCAGTTTGCTCATCCACTCGGTTTTTTAAATTTGGAGTTCTGCGACTTTGATTGATGAGTGCATCCATATTGCCAGTGCTGGCTAGTTCTTGATAGCGATAGAAGGTATCCCCATGACTTTACAAGCTTTGGATACGCTCTGGAGTTCTTATGCTAAATTCAGCAGAGCGACTTTGTGTTTGATAATTTGATTGTTTCAATAGTCACCAAAATTCTAGACACACATTACATTTTTGAAGGCATTAAAAACGCTCACATTGCTGTGAGCGTTATGCTTCATCTCGTCTTTCCGAGTGTCAGTCGTTAGCCTCGTTAGGTGATGGAAAAACCTACCTAACTTCATAAAAAAACTACTTAACTTGTACTCAAAAAACAATATTTTTATTTCGTATTTTTTTGATAAATATCACTTTTATTTCACAAGATATCTGTATTGAGTAGTAAATACTAATATTCTATATTTACTAAAGTATTATCAGGTTTTTCCTAAAAACCTCAGTATCTTCATAACCTTTGGTTGTTTCTAAAGATTCACTTTCATCAATTGCTGGAACTGCCTTAGACATCAACAAACCTCTTGATCTGTTTGGAGAATTAAAGGCATAGTACAACTCTTGGCATTTTTGGATTATCTCTTCATAGCTAATATCTTCATTCTCAGCCCTAATTGTTTCTTGATATACAGAAATGAAATCATTTATCGATACTTTGCTCATATCAACTATAGATCTATAGAGAACAAACGTACCAATCTTCTCGCATTTAGTTTTTATTAAAGATTGGCTCACTACACGAGACCAGCCAACGAAATCTAATCGAATAATCGAAACACCTTCCAAAATTACAAAATTTCTTTGAATTTTATGTTCTGCTTGACCAGATGAGCCGAACAAGGTTTTTACGTATCCCGATAGGATGGTAGTTACAACTTCTGTTTTATTTTCATGAACAAATCGCTTAATTGAGTCTTTGACGACATTACGAATAGATTTTTCATCTTCAGCCTTATAAGCCTTGGAGTGATAAATAAATGATTGTATGCAATGTACAGGAAACGATTTATCACCTCCAATACCGGCCGACATTAAATCAATTTTTATCTTTTCTGCATAATATTCAGCCTTTGCATCTGCGAGAGCAATCAAAGTATCTAAATGTGCATTACACTCCTCCTTTAAATCCCCTGCGATATCTTGTCGGATTAATGCTTTAGTTAAATATGTCACTTTAATAGTCCTCAGTATTTTTTATTAAGACTTATATAAAATTAAAAAATAAGCAATATATTTCAAATATTTATTTAGAATTATCAAAATCTACTTAGGCTATTTACATTTCACTAAAATATTTTATGTCGCTTTATGAATATTGATTGTCTTTTTCTGCTATGCAAACAACAAAATAATAAATCACGATGAACTTTTAAAACCATTCAATGGAAATTTTCAGCTTCTTCATCTATCTCACTTTTAGTACGACTCCATTTTTCAAAAAAGTCTTTAAAAATGGTCATTGTTCAAACTCACAGATAGATTTTAAATCGCTGAAATATAGGAGTTTTCCCAAATGATTAAAGACGATTATGACTTTGACTATCTCATTATTGGTTTAGGATTTGAAGGAAGTGTCTCAGCACATCGACTTTCAGAAAAAGGATATTCCGTCGCAGTGATGGAAATGGGAAAACGTTGGGAAGCGAAAGATTTTCCCAAAACCAATTGGAATACCCCAAAATGGATCTGGCGCCCTGCTGTAAATTTCTTTGGATTTTTTAATTTACGTATTTTTAGGCATGTTGCAATTATCTGTGGCAATGCTGTCGGCGGTGGTTCTATCACCTATGCCAATACATTATTAGTTCCTCCTGATAGTGTATGGAGTGAAGGTACTTGGGGGAAAATTCCGCACTTAAAAGAAAATATGCCTCAATATTTTGCTGAGGCAGAAAGAATGTTGGGGGTAACGGACAATAAAATATTTGGGCCTGCTGATCATATGCTCAAGAAAATGGGAGATGCTGTCGGTGTTGGGCATACCTTTAAGCCAACACGAGTTGCAACCTTCTTCCCTCCTCAAGGTGAACAAGGCGGTAAAACCTATCCCGATCCTTATTTCGATGGAAAAGGTCCAGACCGCTCAACCTGCACCGCTTGTGGCGGCTGTATGACGGGCTGTAAACATAATGCTAAAAATACCCTAGATAAAAACTATTTGTACTTTGCTGAAAAACAAGGCGCGAAAGTTTTTGCTGAAACGAAGGTCATTGATATTCGCCCTCTAAACAATAAAGTTGATGGAAGTGATGGTTATGCTGTAACCACAATTCATTCAACTCAATGGGGACATCGAAATAAGCGTATTTGGCAGGTTAAAAACGTCATTTTTTCAGCTTCATCGCTTGGAACACAAGAATTGTTGCTACGTCTCAAAGATAATAAAACTTTACCCAACATTTCCAAGCAATTAGGTACGCAAGTACGTACCAATGCTGAATCCATTTTAGGCGTTCGTTTCTTCGAGAAAGAGATTGATATGAGTCAAGGTGTAGCGATTGGTTCAAGCATTTATCTTGATCATAATACTCATATCGAAGCAACTCGCTATCAACGAGGTTCGGATGGGATGGGTTTGCTTACAACTCACCTCATCGGTGGAAAACCAGGTTTGTCACGCATTTTGTTATGGTTATGGGCATTGATCTGCCATCCGCTAATCTTCTTGAAAATGAATAATCCTTTTGGCTTTGCAAAGCAGACGCTTATCTTTTTAGTCATGCAAACGGTTGATGCATCAATTCAAATGAAATTAAAAAGGAATTGGTGGTGGCCTTTTAGCAAAACATTGTCTTCACACGGTCAGCCCTTACCAGTTTATATCCCACAGGCAAATGCCTTTACTGAAAAAGTTGCCAAAATGTTTAATGGGCATCCTATGACAACCAAAACTGAAATACTCTTTAATATTCCCTTTACTGCACATTGCATGGGTGGCTGTGCAATGGCAACTTCGGCTGAAGAAGGTGTGATCGATGCACAAAATCGCGTATTTAATTAGGTGGTGTTTCAAAATGTATGCTGATCATTTTAACATCACTATACAAAACTGTGGTTAATGTAAAAGAATCCAAGATTAAAAGCTTTTACATGATTCAATACCTTCTTCGAAAAACAGCATGTTCTTCTTACTGCTCGCCTTATGCGGTGTCTTAATCGGCAGTTGTTTCCTTCTATCCCGACTGTATAATATTTCCCTTCTTGGTCCGGCTTAAAAATTTTGATGAAACTTTCCCAATGATCACTCGATATACAATCATAAGTAATGCCCAGTTCTTCTAAACGGTTTTTTAGCCTTTGTGCTGTATGAGCATCTCTTCCTCCCCATACAAAAGCCACTATTTCTCCGCTACTTCTATCATAGACGTACTGTAGCCAATGCTTATCTTTCTTGTTGCCTACAAATGTCCAAAATTCATCAACTTCCAAGCATTTATAATGAGTTCTTTGAGGAATTATTTCATGATTTGATTGTGTAAGCGTTTTAAGTATCTTGCCAATACTAAACCTCGTAATCTTTGCAATATCCCGAATGCCACAACATCGCACAAGCATAAGCAAAATCAATTTGACCGCTTTTGAATGACAGCCTAAATACGTCAAATTATGGTCACCCACAAACTGCCTATTACATTCTTTACAACGATAGTTTTGCTTACCATCGTATTTAATGCCATTCTTCTTTATACTTGTACTCTGGCATCGAGGACAATGAAGTTCTATTTCGATTTTCACACATTTAAATATAGCTGAATTGTTCCTCCTTGCCTCCTTTTCTTATGAGCATACTTTTTAGATGATCCTAGACAGTATCGTGGACAACCGATCCCTCTAAATTCTTGAAATATTTCTGTTCAAAGGCTTCTGGACTTAACCAGCCATTTGCAGAATGCCTTCTGATTCGATTGTAGTAAACTTCAATATACTCAAACAAGATAGCATTTGCCTCTTTTCTCGTAGAAAATACACTGCCATGTACTACATGCCCCTTCAGGGTATGGAAGAAGCTTTCGGTCACTGCATTGTCCCAACAGTTTCCTCGTCTAGACATGCTTTGAATACAGTTATTCGTCAATAATAGCGCCCTAAAATCACGACTACAGTACTGACTACCTTGATCCGAATGCACCATGACACCCGTTGGATAACCCTGACGAGCCATTGCATAATTAAACGCATCACACACCAATTGGCGGTCTATTCGATGGCTGGTTTGCCAACCCACAATACGACGGCTGAATAGATCTAGCATCACACATAAATACAGCCAGCCTTCTTTAGTTCGGATATAGGTAATATCCGTTGTCCAAACTTTATTAGGCTGAGTAACTGTAAATTGGCGATCCAACAAATTTGATGCTGTAGACAAACGATGGTTTGAATCAGTCGTATGCTTGTATTTACGTGCAATCCTACTACGTAAACCAAGCTTTTTTAGCATCCTTCCAACGGTACGTTCGCTCATGCGATAACCTAAATCACGCATGTCATGTACCAATGACGGTGCACCCAAGCGCGCATGATGCTGCCAATATACAACTTTTAAATCATTGTATTTCTGCGCTGTATTGGTCTGGCGTTTTCGCCAGGCATAATAGCCTGAAGTGCTGACATCTAGGCATTTACAGACAGAAGACACAGTGACTTCATTCACATCCATATCTTGAATTACCGTGTACTTTTCTTGGCATGATCTGTCAGAAAGTACACATGCGCTTTTTTTAAGATGTCATTGGCTTCCTTGAGCTGTTTGACTTCTTTTTCTAATTCCAATATCCGCTGTTGTTCAGGAGAAAGTTGACGTTTGCTTGAACCTACTGGATTGGCTTCACGAATCCATTTATCTAAGGTTGAATAACCCACACCTAATTTATGGGCGATTGCAGCTATAGGCTCGTGGGAGTTTGAAAGTGCATGATCAATTGCTTGCTGTTTAAATTCCGGACTAAAACGTTTAGCCATTTCTTGGATCTCCAAAGATTGAAGTTACGTTATCTTTAGAGGGACATGCTGTCCATTATTTTGGCTAGGATCAATCTTCTGGTAGACCTAGAGATTGATCATAAATCCATCCACACACAATACATTGATATTTTTTCATGTTTAGAGCACCTCCATTGTTTGAGCTTGAAAATATTAATTATATTTTTGCAAAACGGCCTCTTTCGCTGGCTCATAGACATTAATCTTATCAATATCTCCTTGGTAATAATTAATCACCTGCTTATCCATAATACTAAACCAATATGAGGGTATAAACACTTGTAAAAATAAGCTTGTATATCCTGCTGGCAATTGCGGTACATTTTCATAATGACGTAATGCTTGATAACTACGTGTTGGATAAGCATGGTGATCTGAATGACGCTGTAATTGATACAACAAAATATTGCTGAATAAGCTGTTATTATTCCAACTATGGACAGGCATGGTTCTTTCATAACGACCATTTTCTAGCTTTTGTCGTTTTAACCCATAATGCTCCATATAGTTAACTGCTTCAAATAGCGTAATCCCATAAAGTGATTGCGTGATTTGGGTCGGAATAATATTTTTGCCAAACGCTTTGAGCATTAACCCATGATAAGCGGCAGACATTGCCCAGCCTTGTAGCAGCTCATTGTGGATTGACCAAAAAGATAAGCTCTTTCTCTCTAACCGTCTGGTTTCAATTTCAATTGCCGATTTAAAACTACCACTGACTGTTCTCGGCCAAAACTTCCAAAAAGACTCACCAAATTGTGATGAAGCTGGATCTTCTGGCGTTGCGACACGCAAATGATGCCCATAAGGATGTTCGATGCGAAAGTGATTGTAACCTGTGGGTGCTAAACACAAATGCGATAAGTAGTGTTGTAACTTTCCAGATTTATGACTTAACTCATGTGCCGTATTAATCGCCACACCATTCACTAAACCCAGTGTTGTCCCAATGAGAATACGATCAGAAAGTGGTGTCGAATCTCGGCTCGCAATATAGTTGCCATAAATGTTTGCAATATATTGTAATAGGATATAAAGATTCACAATTTTTGCATAATAAGGATCTGCTTCTAATTCAGCTATTGCATCCTCAGGAGGATTCTCGGAGTCTTCACCTAGAAATCTATCAATAAGTGGAATCAGACCATGTAGTGCGATTGGCCCTGCGGCTGCAAAAAATTTCTTGGTACGCTTCGGCCCGAATTGGTAACCTAACATCGCAGCATTTGCAATATTCGGAATAACGAGACCTAACATCCACAACTTTCTTTTTTTATCTTTAAACTTTGGAACATTCGTTTCAATCTGATGCATAGCATTCATATAGCAACCTCACAAATTTATCTTTGGTTGGCACTATGATTCAATATTCTTGAGAAGGTGAATTTCCAATTTAAGACAAATACTATTCTTAAAAAGACAAAATATTTCTTTTGGAATAAAACTTAAGTGATATATCACATTTAAGGCTGATACTTGGCTTCAAATCATGGTCAATTAAATCGGATACCTTAAAAATATATTAAAATCTCAATGGTAAATTACTATTATGATTAAATACTTAACCAGTATTACCTATAAAATTAAATAACATTATAAAACAATATCTTAAATTTAATTAAACCAAAATATAAACGAGTTTTATGATGATCGATAGAAATGGTCTTTCGGTTAATTGACCAGCAATTTACATCTATTTACAATCAGCGGAAAATCAGAAGCCAAATGATATGCGAAATGTTAATACTTCTTAATTAGCTATACGCAATGCTCATTCTGCCAATGAAAAAATACACTTATTTGGGGTTCTACAATTAATGAAACGCATCTTATCTGCTGTTTGTATTTTAAGTTTATCTGCGCCTGCTTTTGCAGATGAAAATTTATTTGGTTATGTTCGTGGTGCAGAGACACTCCCTCAAGGTGGTCAAGAAGTCTATCAATGGGTAACAAATCGTAGCGATAAAGGCGCAGGTCATTATTCAGCTTTTGATTATAAAACAGAGTATGAACGCGGTATTACAGATAAGTTTAATGCTTCTGCTGCGGTTAAATTAATGTCTCTTGATACATCAAATATTGTGATCAATGGCTATTTGCCTGGCGATAAGAAATTTGATCTTAAATTATCTGGCTTTGAGGTTGGCGCAAAATATAATTTTCTTAGCCCTGCATCAAATGATATTGGTTTATCAAGCCAGTTTGAACTTAGCTATGGATTAGTTGACTCGCACTCTGGACAAGAAAAACAAACAATTTCTTTTGAGAATATGTTAATCGCCCAAAAGTACTTTATGGATGCAAGTCTGATCTGGGTCGGTAATTTAGGTTTTGAAGGTACTTATGCAAAACGTAAGAATATCGATAACTTACCAGAAGGCTTCGATTGGCCAACAACACCAGAAATGGAATTAGAAATTAAATTAGGAACAGGTTTAAGTTATCGCTTTGCGCCCAATTGGTACACAAGCCTAGAAACACAATACGAAACTGAATTTGAGACTGAGATTGGTCAAGAACGTTGGTCAGTATTTCTTGGCCCATCAGTTCATTACGGTTCTAAAGATTACTGGTTAACTGCAACTTGGTTCCCTCAATTGGCAGGTGGTAGAGAAAAATTCGATCAACAAGATGACAAAGATTTACATCTGATCGAAAAGACAAAGAACGAGTTCCGCTTAAAGTTTGGCTATAACTTCTAACTTAGGATACGTAGATGAAATGGATGCCATATGCTAGCGCATTATTATGCGTAGCGCCTATTACATGCCAAGCTGCAAGTTATCTGACGATTGATCAAGCTAAGACGTTGATGTTTCCACATGCAATGTTGAAAAAGATAGATCTCCGCTTAACAGCAGATCAAATCAAAAGTTTGAAAAAATCTTCTGGTATTTACTATCCATTTCAAGCAGACCAAGTTTATAAAAGTAGCGATGATGGTTGGCTGATCATAGATAAAGTATTAGGTAAACATGAAATGATTACCTATGCGGTTGCCTTAACAGCAAAAGGTGCAGTGAAGCAAGTCGAAATCCTAGAATACAATGAATCATATGGTGCTCAAGTGCGTGATGCGACTTGGCGCCAACAGTTTGTTGGCAAAACAATGAGTTCACCTGTTGCTCTAAATCAAGATATTAAAAATATCAGTGGTGCCACACTATCGTCAAAACACATTACAGATGGTGTGAAGCGGATTTTACAGCTACATGATTTGGTCTTGAAGTCATTAAAATAGTAAGGGCTCGCCCATTATTAGGCACAATTGTTGAGATAAAACTAAATGATGTTTTATCTCAACAGCAAGCACATCAAGCCATTGATGCGGCTTATACTTGTATAGAAAAAGTTCAAAATCTAATGAGCTTCCATGATGATCAAAGTGAACTCAGTTTACTTAATCGTCAAGCTCACCGAATGCCTATACAAGTACACCCTTGGACTTATGCTGTTCTCACAAGAGCTCAACGTATTTACACTGCTTCACAAGGTCTATTTGATTGCACCATTGCAAATCTATTAATGGAATGGCAATTACTTCCTCAACATTCATTTCATCTCGAAAATTTAGATGTCTCCCAAGCTCAGTTAGAACTACAATCTAACCATTATGTGTATTATAAAAATCCTATTGCTATTGATTTAGGTGGCATCGCAAAAGGGTTCGCTGTTGATATAGCGATCCAGTGTTTAAGACAATACGGCATACGCTCAGCAGTCATTAATGCTGGAGGCGATTTACGTGTTCTTGGTACAATGCCTGAACATATCATGCTTCGTGACCCTAAAAACCCCCAACAATTACAAAATATTGGTGAACTCTCTCAAGGTTCAATTGCAAGTTCTTCAATCTATTACTCACAACAACAATATCAGTCGAATGAGGTCAGCGCCTTAGTTGATCCAATCACTCGCCAACCCATATTAACGCCACATAGTTTTAGTGTTATTGCTCCGCTCGCATGGGTTGCAGATGCTTTAACCAAAGTCATTGCAATTAGTGCCAATCCGAATCACCCATGTTTAGAGCATTTCTCTGCAACTGCTTTTATTCTGCAATAAAGGATATTTCATCGTGAATATTTCCATTCGCTTATCAAAACCACACCGTTGGGGACTTTATGTCGTTTGGGCAATTCTCAGTATTACTGGTCTTTATTTTGCCTATATACAAGATTGGCAAATGCAGGAGCCCACTGAATGGACTATAAATATACTCAAATTGCATGGTATCTCTGCTGCATTTATGCTGTTATTTGTCGGATCTCTATTATCTTTGCATGTCCGACTTTCATTAAACAGAAAAAGAAATATGATAAGTGGATTAATGACCCTCTCTTGTATGTTTATCTTAATCTTCTCAGGAATAGGATTATATTACAGCCCAGAAGATTGGCATGAGAATATGATTTGGGTACACATTTGGCTTGGTATTATCTGTTTTCTACTACTCCCAGCTCATATCTTTATTGGTTATTTTCTAAGAAAGAAAATGCCTAAGAAAAAAAATAAGCACCATCATTTATAATATTTTTCGTGAAATAAACTTTTACACTACTTCGAATATAGTCAGTTATGTGAATAATATTTTATTTGCATAATTGATTTTAGATTTGGGCAAAATTAACATATACGCAACCCATAAATGATAATAAAATTAATTCTCATTTATACTTATAGACACATCATGCTCATTCTCGTTGATATCGTCGACATCCTTGAAATTCAACCAAAAACACTGATAAAAGTATTTCATTTAATAGGCTTAGCTTTGGGGCTTGGTGGTGCTATTTTATTAGATTTGCTTGCAATACGATTCTTGGTAAAACAAAAGATTAGCCAAGAATTTTATGAAATATTTAAACATAGTAGTCAAGTCATATTTTGGGGGCTATGTTTATTGTGGTTATCAGGAATCGCTTATCTTCTCTATTATTATATTGCTGACTACCATAGCCTTTCAAATCAAAAAGTTTGGGCAAAACTATTTATTGTTGTTGTTGTTGTTGTTGTTGTTAGTATTAATGGATGGTGGATACACCACCGCATTCTCCCTCTAATAAAAAATAATATTAATCAATACTTATTCAAATCCCTGAGCTTAAATCAACGTAGACTTCTATTATCTAGTTCAGTTATTTCGATTTTATCATGGGGAATTCCATTATTATTAGGGGCATGCAAAGAACTAAATTTCTGTATAAGCGCTCTTACGATTCTATTCATATATTTTAGCTTACTCATTTTTGGACTTGTTATTGCTTGCTCTATACCACGATATATTCATAGTTTCAAATAATATCCTATTATATAAAAACAAGGCACATCATAACCTTATGTGCCTTATATTATTTACACAAATACAATAACAATCAAAAAAACGATTAGTTTTTAGCCCACAAATGATGTACAAACATACCTAATAGCATCGCACCAATAAAATACCAAGCTTGTGAATAACCCAATCCAATCAATGTAATTGCTGGTGCTGGACAGATTCCTGCAATCCCCCAACCGACTCCAAAAAGGCTCGAACCAACAATTAACTTTTTATCAATGTGGGTATTCATGGGTAATGATATTTCTTCTCCAAAGATCGTTTTCGGATTTCGAATCGCTTTTTGGAATGGAATAACTGCCACAATGATTGCAACCATCATCACGAACATTAAACTGATATCCCATAGCCCAAAAATATCTAAGAAACCCAAAACTTTCTCAGGATTAGACATCCCTGAAATCAACAAGCCTAATGCAAATAAGCTACCAAATACAAAAGCAAGTGCATTCTTCATAGCACAGCTCCAAAGATATGACGAATAACATATACAGTTATTATTCCAGCTAACATGAATGTAACTGTAGCAATCATGGAGCGTATAGATAGGCGACTGATCCCGCAAATCCCATGCCCACTTGTACAACCTGAACCCAAACGAGTACCAAAACCAACCAATAAACCAGCAATAATCAATCCAATTGGAGATGATTTAATAACAATCTCTGGTGCTACAAAGATCTGATAGATAAATGGCGTGATCAGTAGCCCCAATAAGAACCACATAGCTGAGCTTCGAACCAATAGCTTGGGTTGTAATAATTGAGAAAGTAACCCACTAATACCTGTAATGCGACCATTCACATATAAATAGCCAACGACTGCAAGCCCTAAAATTCCACCACCGATTAAAGCAGAAAAAATGCTAGACATAATTGATCCGCAAAAAACATTATATATTTTTATATTATATTATTTAGTATATTAATTAAAGCGCTTTATTGTTACAGAATTTCTATTCAAATTCAGCCAATGCTCACTCAACAAATCAAATAGGAAAATCATTTACAATATAATTTAGCTTGCGTAATTTTCTGCTTTTTTAATTTCAGAAAAATGCTAATTTTTCACCATTTGAAGATTTAAAACTGAAATCTGCATTGAAATATGCCTCGATAAACTAGAGTAACAAATCATCTTTTATTTTGCTTTTCTCAGACCATTCGAATTCTAGAGTTAATTTGTCGCATTAAAATATACAATAGCCTGTTTTTCTTGGGTTTTAGGACATGTTGATTTATTTGTAATGATACAAATTTCACCCCTCAGCGATGGTTCAAATAAAAAATGATTTTTCGCAATGCCACAGTTGAAGACTGGCTTGCTTGAACGCATTGCGGAATGCTTCTACAGCAAGATTAGGAGGATAATCTTCTTCTTGCATACTCATTTTCGTGATTGTAAAAGCTGTCATTTAAGACTCCTCCGCATGGTTCATTCTTATACTTGAGCTAAGATAAATGACAAATTTATCTATTTTAGACTCTCATGGACATTAGCGTACTAAATCTTCGATACCAATCAATTTAGGAAGCTTATCAATCAGTTTATTTAATTCTATATTTGCTGGTGAAATACAACCAGTATAGTGACTTAATTTCGTTGTTGTTCCATCTGGTCGAATCCAAACAAAATATGCACTCGGTTGATCAGTTGCCGTTTGCTGACAGCCAGTTGTTTTAACGTTTGCACCTGTTTCTGGACGATAAGTTTTCAACTCCTGTTGTAATTTTTTATATACCGAAGGGTCTATTGTTAAAGTCTGAGTACCCGTCACTTTAGTATATTGCTTACCATTGAAATTCACTGTTCCAGAAGGTGAGATTTCTACCGAATAAATTGGACAAGCACCAAAACAAGGACTTGATGAATAACGTATCGTTTCCTGTACAGTGTTTGAAGTTTCTGATGGTGTAGATGTACATCCAAGAAAAGAAAAAGTAAAAAAGCTTAAAAGTAATAATTTTTTCATTTGTTAACCCATTATAAATTATGTTTTTTTAATCTAACAAATCATCATTTTATTGTCATTCAGAATGATGTAAAAGTATAAAATAAAATTTACTTAGGCTATTTGAATCTAAAAATTAAAGCCGAATTTGTGATTGAAGAATTAACTGTGCAAGTTCTAAATCATCAGGATAAGTAATTTTAATATTGTCTGAACGACCTTGTACTACATGTACAGGAAAATCAGCGTATTCTAATGCACTTGCTTCATCAGTAATTGTCATGTGATCTATCAATGCTTTTTCAAGAGCATTTTTTAGTATTTTTAATTTTGCGATCTGTGGTGTTTGAGCTTGCCACAACAACGCGCGACTTACAGTTTTTTCAATCTGATGTTCAACACACACTTGTTTTAAAGTATCACGTACTGGAATGGCCAAAATTGCACTTTGATTATATTGCATTGCAGAATTAACCAATTGCTCTAAATTAGCGGGCGTAACACAAGGACGAGCTGCATCATGCACTAATACCCAATCGTTTGCATCCGCAATATCAGATAAGTAAATTAATGCGTTGAGCACAGAATTTACTCGTTCGACTCCACCTAAACAAAAATGTAATTTCTCTTTATGATCAAAAGAAAGTGTTCTAGCAAAATTATCATTCTCACCGATTGCAAGTACACAACCAGCTAAATCCAGTGTATTTAATCGATTAACGGTATGTTCAAGCACAGTACGATTTTGAATATATTGATATTGTTTTAATTCAGTTTTCGAAAAACGACTGCCAGAACCTGCGGCTGGAACAACAGCCCACAGCTTAGTCTGGGTTTTCATTTGTTGCTGCATCTATTTTTGCATTTGGATCAATATAAATCGGTTTATAATGGGTACTGATTGTGCTCATCTGCACAAAAGTTTCATTAGGTTTAACCAAACCTAAATCCAAACGTGCATGTTCTTCAATCGCTTCCGTTCCATTTTTCAAGTCGAAAACTTCGGCTGCTAAAATACGATTGCGCTCTTTAAGCTCCGTATTTACTTCTGCTTGTTGTTTAATCTGTTGAGTCAAGGCTTGATGAGGAAAATACCCTCCCTCACCTAGCCAAAATTGATACTGTAAACTTGTCACCAAAGCGATGACAAGCACTAGAATCAATTTACTCGAGGTCGATCGAAACATTTCTATCATGAAGAACTCCTACATCCTTCTTAAAGGAAGATTATCTGTAAATTCTATAGGATTATGAATTTGCAGAGTTTCTCTCTTTTGTAAAGAACGATGATCAGAAGTATTCAACATAGATTATTTGACCTTATTTTAGACCTTTGAATTCAGCTTTACCGCGGTAAGCTGCGTTCGTTAATTCTTCAATACGAAGTAATTGGTTATATTTCGCTACACGGTCAGAACGGCATAGTGAACCCGTCTTGATTTGACCTGCCGCTGTACCTACTGCCAAGTCAGCAATTGTAGAATCTTCAGTTTCACCAGAACGGTGTGAAATTACAGTGCTATAGCCATTCGCTTTAGCAAGGTAAATTGCATCTAAAGTTTCAGTCAATGTACCGATCTGGTTATATTTGATGAGAATAGAGTTACCTACTTTCTCATTGATACCACGTTGTAAAATCTTAGGATTAGTTACGAATAAATCGTCGCCAACCAATTGGATTTTGTCACCAAGGATTGAGGTTAAGTAGCTCCAACCTTCCCAGTCAGATTCATCTAGACCGTCTTCAATCGAAATGATTGGGTATTGGTTTACAAGACCAGCTAAATAATCAGAGAATTGATTGCTTGTGAATGCTTTATTGCCTTCACCTGCAAGGATGTACTGACCATTTTTGTAAAATTCTGAAGATGCACAGTCAAGTGCTAACATAATGTCAGAACCCGCTTTGTAACCAGTTTGACCAATCGCTTCAAGAATAACAGTGATTGCTTCTTCGTTTGAACGTAAGTTTGGTGCAAAACCACCTTCATCACCTACAGCAGTATTTAAACCCTTTTTGTTTAAAACTGATTTTAGAGAATGGAAGATTTCAGCACCCGCACGTAATGCTTCAGCGAATGAACCAAAGCCTACAGGCTCAATCATAAACTCTTGAATATCAACATTGTTATCTGCGTGCGAACCACCATTGATGATGTTCATCATTGGTACAGGCATAGTCAAAATCGTTTGACCACGTAGGTCTGCGATGTATTGGAAAAGAGGAATTTTCTTTTCATCAGCAGCAGCACGTGCAGCAGCTAACGATACTGCTAAAGTTGCATTTGCACCCAATTTTTCTTTGTTTTCAGTACCATCAAGTTCGATCATCGTGTTATCGATGTCTTTTTGTTCAAATACTGATTTGCCGACTAAAGCATCACGGATAATCGTATTTACGTTATTAACTGCTGTACGAACACCTTTACCTAAGTAACGTGCTTTATCACCATCACGAAGTTCTAAGGCTTCACGAGAACCAGTCGAAGCACCAGATGGCGCACATGCACGACCAACAACGCCAGATTCTAAAATTACATCTGCTTCGATGGTTGGGTTACCACGAGAGTCCAAAATTTCACGTGCACGGATGTCAACGATTTGGCTCATGAACAATTCCTCTGTTGAATGAAAATAAGATGTAAACAATTACATCAGTGGGTATCTAACTTTTTGAATCCTTTAACTAAAGTATCCAATTCTTTTAATTGCGCCAAGAATGGCTCAAGCTGAGATAAACGCAAAGCACACGGTCCATCACATTTTGCGATTTCAGGTTCTGGATGTGCTTCCAAGAACAGACCCGCTAAACCTGTTGCCATACCTGCACGCGCTAAAGTCGTGATTTGAGCACGGCGACCACCAGCAGAGTCAGCACGTCCACCAGGCGTTTGTAGTGCATGCGTTACATCAAAGAATACGGGTACGTTCATTTCCTTCATGATGTCGAAGCCAAGCATATCCACAACTAAGTTATTATAGCCAAATGCTGAACCACGTTCACAAAGAATGAGTTTATCGTTTCCAGCTTCCAAACACTTATGCAAAATATGGCGCATTTCGTGTGGTGCTAAGAATTGTGCTTTTTTGATATTGATAATGGCTTGTGTTTTTGCCATTGCTTCAACAAGATCAGTCTGGCGACTTAAGAAAGCTGGGAGTTGGATAATGTCCGCAACTTCAGCAACAGGCGCTGCTTGGTAAGGTTCATGAACGTCCGTAATAATGGGTACATTAAAATGTTTTTTAATGTCCGCAAGCCATTCAATCCCTTTTTCCAAACCCGGTCCACGATAAGAGTTTAGGCTTGAACGGTTTGCTTTATCAAAGCTCGCCTTAAATACATAAGGGATATCTAAGCGTTTGCAAATATCAACATAAGTTTCAGCAATTTCAAATGCTAAATCTTTTGACTCTAATACGTTCATTCCGCCAAATAATACAAATGGCAAATGATTTGCCATTTGTATATCGCCTAAACGTACAACTTCTTGTGGTTTTAATTGTGACATTCAAACTTTCCCAGTTTATTTAAAACTTAGTACTTACTTTTGATGCTGTTTTTTTGCAGCTTCAATGAAACCAGCAAATAATGGATGACCATCACGTGGCGAGCTTGTAAATTCTGGGTGGAATTGTACAGCAATAAACCAAGGATGTTCAGGAATTTCTACAGTTTCAACTAAATGTTGTACTGATGAATAACCTGAAATTTTCATGCCCGCTTGTTCAAGTGTAGGAATGAAACGATCATTCATTTCATAGCGATGACGGTGACGCTCTGTAATTTCAGCTTTACCATAGACTGCACGCGTTTTTGTGCCTTCAACCAATTCAGACTTTTGTGCGCCCAAACGCATCGTACCGCCAAGATCTGACTCAAGACTGCGTTGCTGTAATTCACCACGTTCATCTAACCATTCAGTGATTAAACCAATGAGTGGATACTTAGTTGAGCGATTGAATTCAGTTGAACTCGCTTCAGGCATACCTGCAACATTGCGTGCATACTCAATCACAGCTAACTGCATACCTAAACAAATACCAAGGAATGGAATCTTGTTTTCACGTGCGTATTGAATGGCTTTCATTTTGCCTTCAGTACCACGCTCACCGAAACCACCTGGTACTAAAATCGCATCAGCAGTGCTCAAAATACTCATATCTTGCTGTTCAAGGTCTTCAGCATTGACATAGTCAATCTGAACTTTAACGCGATTTTGAATACCTGCATGTAAAAGTGCTTCATTTACAGATTTATAAGCATCTGGTAATTCAACATATTTACCGACCATCGCAACACGAACTGTGTATTCAGGGTTCAATAATGCTTCTACCACATTATCCCAATCTTCAAGATTTGCTTCTGGAAGATCGTTGTAACCAAAACGCTCACAGATCAAATCGTCAACATTTTGTTCGTAGAATGTACGTGGAATTTGATAAATTGTTTTTGCATCTTTACAGACGACAACGGCACGCGCTTCAACATTGGTGAACAATGCAATTTTACGTTTAGTATCAACGTCAACATCATATTCAGTACGGCAGATTAAGATATCTGGCTGGATACCGATAGAAAGAAGTTCTTTAACTGAATGTTGAGTTGGCTTAGTTTTAAGTTCAGCAGCAGATTTGATATATGGCAATAATGTCAAGTGCATCAACATGGTACGTTTATGACCAAGCTCTACCATCAACTGACGTACTGATTCCATAAAAGGAAGTGATTCGATATCACCAACTGTACCACCAATCTCAACGATCGCAACGTCGTAACCTTCACCTGCGCGAAGTACACGTTCTTTAATATTATCTGTAATATGTGGAATAACTTGAACCGTGCCACCTAAGTAATCACCACGACGTTCTTTATTCAAAACGTCCTGATAGACACGACCACTGGTAAAGTTATTCAGTTTGGTCATTTTCGCACGACGTAAGAAACGTTCGTAATATCCCAAATCTAAGTCAGTTTCAGCACCATCCTCTGTGACGAAAACTTCACCGTGCTGAAATGGGCTCATGGTACCTGGATCGACATTAATGTATGGATCCATTTTTACCATAGTGACTTTCAAGCCACGAGCTTCCAAAAGTGCAGCAACAGAAGCAGCAGAAATACCTTTACCTAGTGATGAAACCACACCACCAGTGACAAAAATAAAATGGGTCATTGAGTTTCTCGTACAATCGAGCCGAAATCGGCCTACAATGTTGGGCAATTTTACTGTACTCTGCCCCTATAAAGCAAAGTCAAACCGCATCAATTCAAAGAACTATAAACAACTGACTATTCTATCAGCATTTTCGATAAAAATTTATGGGATTTGTGGATATTTCATCCATAAATTACGTTTAATGTTTAAAAACAACTTTGGATCAGAAATAAATTCACTCGAAGATTTTGACCATATCGCAATTTCAACAGATACGCTGATGCAAGCATTTATAAAATATCAACAAACTCAATAAATCCTAGGGATTTTTTCATTTAATTTTACTGGTATAATCACTGGCATCTTTCATTCAATATGTAGCTTTAACAATGGCGAATAAAAAACTTTTAATTTGTGCTGCGCTTGCAACTGGTCTATTACTGACTGCTTGTGTCAAAAAAGAAGAGCCAAAAAATGAAGAACAATCAGAACAAACTTCTGAAGAACAAACGACTCAAGCAGCATCTCAACCACAACAAAACCAAGAATTTCAGCCTTTGGAAAGCGTAGATAAACCAGCAACGCCAGCTCCAGTGATTGAGATGAGTAGAGAAGAAACACCAAATACAACTACAGAAATTCGTCGTGAAACTCGCCCAGCTCAAACAGCAGAAGAGACAACAACGGCACAAGCTGAACAACCAAAACCTGCGCAAACTGAACAGAAACCAGCGAAAGTTGAACAATCTAAAGCAGTCAAACCAGCTCCAGCACAAACTGAAGACGATGCAGTTGCGGCAGCGATTGCAGCAGCAACACCTGCATTAAATAATTAATTTATTTAATTCTCAAAAAGCCATGAGTCGTTATAGAGCGACTCGTGGTTTTTTATAGCTTAGAACTTAGGAATAGTGTTTAAAAAAGTCTGCCATCAGTCGTGATGCCCACGATTTCACTTCTAAACTTTCATAAAAACCACAGTGGCTTCCTTTTTTTGTGGTAACTACAGCAATATTTTCCATTTGCTGAATAACCTCTTTATAAGGCTCTAAATTTTTAATAGAACAAACAGGATCATCTTCTGCATTCAGCACCATCAATGGAATTTTAATATTCTCCAATACATAAATTGGATTAATTGCTTTACAGTAACTTTGATAATCGTCAAAACCTACCATCTCGAAATATTCTTTCTCAAAGGCTTCTAAGTTTGTTGTTGCTAATACCTTTTTCAGCGAAGCAACCTGATTCCAGGTATTTTCATAAGGGTAAATAAAGTATTTGAATAATTTTTTAGTCATCATTTTGCTATAAAAAGGATGTACATTTTTAAAGCCAATTTCAGTGTTATAACCTGGACACATTGCAAAAGCTGCTTTAAATGGTGTGTCGAGGCCTTGCTCGCCAAGATAACGCACTAAAAGTCCTGTTCCTGCTGACGAACCTACTGCATATAAATCGGATTCTGGAAAAAGAGTTTGAATATGGTTCAGTTGCTCTCGTAAATCGTCAGTCAAACCAAAAAGAGAAATACGAGGTACTGGCATAGGTAAACCTGCATGTCCACGGCGTAAACAAAGTGCAATCCGCCAACCCGTATATGCATGTAAGTCTTTAACAAGTTCACGCATACTTTCTGGCGTACCTGTAATCGTATGCATGATCACAATAGTTGGCGTTTCTGGCGGAAGATCATAGCCATACCATGCAATCGCTGTTACTCCACCATCTTGCATCGTAAGCTGATCAATACCATCATACTCAAGCTTGATCGTTTTCTTTTTAATCACATCAAAATATAGAAGATGGACATGGGTATTACTCAACCACGGTGTTGGGCGATACTTTTCCTTTAACTGAGGTAATTTTTCCAAAACATCTTTAATTTTCCCTTTCGGGTCATAATACATTTTAGGTTGCTCAGCACCAAGTACAGAATCAAGCAGCTCAGAGCCTAACACTTTAATTTTGTCTAAAGCAGATATACCCATATTCAATAAAAACCTCTATCTAACCACGAGTAAATGTTTGTCGCACCAATGTCGCGACCTGTTGCCCCCAAATAGCATAGATTTCTTTACTTGGATGAAAACCATCACTTGCCATGGATAAATTCATCGTCTGAAAATTTTTAATATCGTATTCAATAAATCTAAATTGTGGCTGTGGGGCTAACCACTGTTTTAATGTTTGATTCATTTGTTCTGCATATTGCCCAAATAACCATGCTAATGGATTGGGTAATGCAGGAAAATGCTGCATTGGCGGGACTCCAGACACAATAATCAATTTTGGCTGAAAATGATTTTGTATTTGAGTAAATAATTGTTTTTGTTGTTTTATCCAAGTTTTAGCTGAAATTAATTTAGTCACATCATTAACACCAACTGACGTAACGACGACATCATATTTTTTGGGTTCTAATTGCTGGATCGCTTGATAAACTTGTTTTGTTGTATCACCAGTTTTTGCATGCAATTTCCAGTGCAACAAATATTCCTTGTTTAATTCTGAAATAATCGCACCAGATAAAGCATCTTGCTGCGTCTCAACACCAACCCCAGCTGCTGCTGAATCACCTAAAATCAGTAAAGAGAGTGGCTGTCCTTGTCCAATAAGACCATCACGATCACCACTCGCTTCTAAAAGTCGTGGTGTGTTTTTACGAACCTTCACCCCCTGTATTACAAGTACAGGTAATAATGCAAAAGTTGAAAGTTTTAACCACATATTAATGATCTCAATACTACTTAGGCTATTTTACTGAGATGGGTTTGGTTGATATTGAGCAAATCGCGCACCCATTTTTTCTGCTAAAGCAGCCAAACCACTCATTGGACGAATCATCACTTCAAAATCAATGATTTTTCCCTGTGCATTAAAACGAACCATATCAATACCTTTAAGCGATTTTCCACTTACATTAGCACTGAACTCCAACACGACATTTTCACCATCTTCAGTGTAGAACTCACGGTGATAAGTAAAGTTTTCAAACACCTGAATCACATTCGTTAAAATGAAGAAAACTACATGTTTTCCCTCATAAGGCTTAAAAGCAACAGGTGAACGAAATACCACATCGTCAGCTAATAACTCATTTAAATTTGAAAGGTCACCTGTTTTGATCATCTGATGCCATTTTTCTAGCGCTTGCTTAGTTGTTTCGATTGTCATTGTAATTTCCTTATATTTTAGCTAATGAAGTTTGAGACATTCTCCTAACATAGAGAATGTCTCATCTTATACTTATAGAACTGCTGCTAACTCAGCACCTTGACGAATCGCACGTTTAGCGTCTAATTCACCAGCTTCCTTCGCACCACCGATCAAGTGAACATTTTTACCATCTGCTTTGAGTTGATCGAACATTGCTGTATATGATTCTTGACCAGCACAAATCACAACATTATCAACGTCTAAAACTGTGGTCTGACCATCTACGGTAATATGTAAACCTTGATCATCTACTTTGTCATAACTTGCACCAGCAATCATTTTCACATCGCGATGTTTTAGACCAGTACGATGAATCCAACCTGTCGTTTTACCTAATCCAGCACCGACAGCTGCTGTTTTGCGTTGTAATAGGTAAATCTCGCGTTCAGATTTTTCTAGCTCAGGTTGCTTTAAACCACCTACATGGGCATAGCTTGTATCAATACCCCACTCCGCATAGAATTTTTCAGGATTCAAACTACCACTATCACCTTCATGGGTTAAATACTCCGCTGTATCAAAGCCAATACCACCAGCACCAATAATCGCAACACGCTTACCGACTGGAACACGCTCTTTTAATACTTGGATGTAGCTCAATACTTTTGGATGATCAATACCTTCAAATTGTAATTGACGCGGTGTTACCCCTGTTGCAACAACAATCTCATCATAATTCGCTTGGCTGAGTTCTTCATAAGTCACGGTATGATTAAGTACCAGCTCAATATTTGGCTGTAACTCAATCTGACGTTTGAAATAGCGTAAAGTTTCGTAAAACTCTTCTTTACCAGGAATGGTCTTAGCAATATTAAACTGACCACCAATCTGATTATTTGAATCAAACACTTTAACTTTATGGCCACGACTCGCTGCATACGTTGCAAAACTTAGACCCGCTGGACCTGCGCCAATTACTGCAATATTTTTTACAGCGTTTGTTTCTTTAAAAATCAGCTCAGTTTCATAACATGCACGTGGATTGACTAAGCATGTTGCAATCTTCATCGAGAAAATATGATCTAAACATGCTTGGTTACAACCAATACACGTATTGATTTCATCACTACGACCTTCACTTGCTTTCAATACAAAATCTGCATCAGCCAACATTGGGCGAGCCATCGAAATCATATCTGCATGACCTGAAGCCAGTACATGTTCAGCCATTTCAGGTGTATTGATACGGTTCGATGTGATTAACGGAATTGAAACTGAGCCTTTTAGCTTTTCAGTTACCCATGTAAATGCAGCACGCGGTACTTTGGTTGCAATCGTTGGAATACGCGCTTCGTGCCAACCAATCCCTGTATTGATAATTGTTGCACCTGCTTTTTCAATTTCTTTAGCAAGTTGTACAACTTCTTCTAAACTTGAACCACCTTCGACTAAATCAAGCATCGATAAGCGATAAATAATAATAAAGTTTTCGCCAACTAAGTCACGAGTACGTTTAACGATTTCAATAGGAAAGCGGATACGATTTTCATAACTACCGCCCCATTCGTCATCACGGTGGTTGGTACGAGCAGCAATGAATTCATTGATCAAGTAACCTTCTGAACCCATGATTTCAACGCCATCGTAACCTGCATATTGTGCAAGCTTGGCACAGTTTGCAAAGTCATCAATCGTTTGTTGAACTTCTGCTGAACTGAGGGCTTTTGGTTTAATCGGGTTGATTGGTGCTTGAATAGCAGATGGCGCAACATTATTTGCTTGATACGAATAACGTCCTGTATGCAAAATTTGCATCGCAATTTTACCACCAGCTTCATGCACAGCTTGAGTAACAACTTTATGTTTTTCAGCTTCTTCGACTGTATCTAATTTTGTACCATGCGCAAATACAACACCATCATCATTTGGAGAAACACCGCCAGTTACAATCAGACTTACACCACCTTTGGCACGTTCTGCATAAAATGCAGCCATACGTTCATAGCCTTGAGGTGCTTCCTCTAAACCAATATGCATAGAGCCCATAAGCACACGGTTCTTTAATGTAGTAAAACCCAAGTCAAGTGGTTGTAATAAATGTGGATAAGCTGACATGTTTTCTCCTTTGGCTAGCAATCTGCTTGCTAATGCAACTTGTTGCATAAAGTTATAAACAAGATTTGATTTTTATGCAACATATTGCATAATTCTGATGAGTCATTTTTTATTACGGATCATCATGTCACTTGCCCATGTTTTATTGACGAGCTTATTAGAGAAACCAAGTACAGGTTTTGATTTAGCTCGTCGTTTTGACCGTTCAATGGGCTTCTTTTGGAACGCGACTCATCAGCAAATTTACCGCGAACTCAATGGAATGCTGAAAAAAGGATGGATTTCTACATTAGAAGAACAAGCTGCCAATAGCCGCAAAAAAACTTATCAAGTTGAACAACTTGGAAGAATACAACTCGCTTCATGGGTTGAACAACAAAGCGAACCAGCTCAACTCCGTGATGACCTCATGGTCAGATTAAGAGCAGAAGCACAGCTTGGCGGCAATAATATTTTGCCTGAACTTGAACGACATCTTGAGCTTCATAAAGAAAAACTTAGTCTTTATCAAACAATCCATGACAAAGACTTTAAGAATAATGAACCTACTAATCGTATCTTATTTATTCATAAAATGATTCTGGAACTTGGTATCATTAAAGAAATCGAATGGATAAGATGGTTAGAAAAAATGATTCCTGAGCTTAAAAAGTTTGAACAAACAAACGAAATTGGAGAAAAATAATGCCGTTTTATACCATGCCTGACCAAGAAAAATTATTTGTACGTCGTGTGGGTGAAGGTGAACCTGTACTCGTACTCTCAGGACTAGGTATGCAAAGTTGGCAATGGCTTCCTTTTTTATTTGCGAGTCGCAAAAAATACGAATTTATTATTCCAGATTGGCGTGGTTTTGGTGGTTCAAAAGAATGTGCTATACCAAATATTGACGCCATTTCGAGTCATTGGAATGATATAGATGCACTTATTCAACAACTTAAATTAGACCAATTTATCCTAATGGGTTATTCCATGGGGGCAACAACTGCAATGCATGGTATGAAACATGGTGATTTAGGGTCAAAACTCAAAGCCTATTTACATATCGATCAAACGCCTAAAATTTCTGTAGATGACTCTTGGCAATATGGGTTGTTTGGACAAAAACAATCACGTTTTAAAAATTTACTACTCGATATTCAAACATTATTATTAAAAAATAAATTTGCGGCAAAACTCGAAGATTTACCAAATGATATCCGTTATAAACTTGTAAGTTTATGGAGCGATTTTATTGAGTTTCAAGGTAGCAATAATTTTAGCCCTAAAGTGGTTAGACTTGCATTAAATCGTCCAGTGTTACAAAAATATTTATTACCCATCCAACGTTTAGATTATTTGCTTTGGTATGTAGAAAATTATTTAAATCATGATGAAGATTATAGACAAGCACTTAGCCAATTGAATTGCCCAACCACATTCTTTATTGGACGTGCATCGAGTCTCTATCCAGAAGCTGGACAAACGCTCGTTGCCCAAAGTCTATCGAATGCCAAAGCCATTTATTTTGAACGTTCTGGACATACACCATTAATTACAGAACCAAGGAAATTTAGCAAAGAAATAGCACGCTTTCTTGCGGAACAAACCACTCAAGCAGCCTAATCAATAATAGATCAACAAAAAAGCCAATCTAGATGATTGGCTTTTTATGCGTTTTATAATCTCATTTGTTCAGCAGCATCTAACAAAATTTGTGCTGTTTTATCCCAACCTAAGCAACCATCAGTCACTGATTGTCCATATATCATATCGCAAGAAATCTTTTGATTGCCATCAACCAAATGACTTTCAATCATCACACCACGAACTTTCGACTCAGTACGTTCTGCAATGATTTGCTTTAAAACATTAGGCTGCTGTAATGGATCTTTACCACTATTCCCATGACTACAATCAATTACTAACGCAGGCAAATGCTTATGTTTAAAGTGCATCGCTTGAATCGAAGCCAAATCATAATTAGTTCCATGATTTGAACCACGTAAAATCAAATGTGGTAAAGGATTTCCATTGCTATGCAAAATTGCAGGTAAACCTTGTTGGGTCATACCCAAGAATTGATGACCATGTAGTGCTGATTGAATCGCATCCAAAGCAATCTGAATTGAACCATCCGTTCCGTTTTTGAAACCAATGCTATACGGCATATGGCTAGAAATTTCACGATGAATTTGTGATTCACTGGTACGTGCACCAATTGCACCCCAAGCCAATAAATCATCAAAATAGCCTGTTGCCATTGGACTTAAAATTTCGCTGGCAATCGGCAAGCCTTTTTCGATAAGTTGTAAGTATAGCGCACGAGACTTTTCTAAACCAAGTTGTAAATCTGATGATCCATCTAAATTTGGATCATATAAAAAACCTTTCCAGCCCACGGTAGTACGTGGTTTTTCAATATAGGCACGCATCACCAAGAATATTTGATCTTTTACTTGTTCTTGTAGTTGTTGGAGGCGATCAGCATATTCGAGTACTGCGATAGGATCATGAATCGAGCAAGGACCCGTAATCACCATTAAGCGATGATCATGTCCAGATAAAATATTCTGAATCGTTTGACGATGTTTTGAAATTTGCTGCGTCAAAGTTGCAGACAAGGGATACTGTGCTTTGAGTTGTGATGGCAAGCTAAGCATTGATTCTTTTGTATGTGTTTGTGGTTGTGTCAAAGCAGTATTTAAAGCATTCATTTTTCAATTCCTTTGGACTGACCTTCTTCGCAGTCCTATCATTTATTTGAGCAAGTGTGATCTAAGTGATGTTGATTTTTTTGCAAAGTAAAACCAAGAAATCTTGCTAAAATATGAATAATTGAATGTATGCATGGTATTTCTCCTAAAATCATGATTGTTAAAGCATAAAAAAACCTGATCGGTGTTGCCGATCAGGTATTAACTGGTTGGGCAACCCTTTTTTGCTGCCCGAAACGCATCAGGCAACTACATATATTGCCAAAAATAAAAGTATGCGTTTGTGTTTACAGTATGCTTTAACATGTTTATTTCAAATATCTAAAAAACTGTTCCTAACCCTTAAATTACGCACTATTTCAGCATTTGACAAGCACTTTTTATCTTTTTTTAATCAAAACTTCAAAATAGTAAAATTTGACCTTTCGTGTTTTCATCCATAGAATAGTTGAAAAATAAACCAATTGAGATTACGCCAATGAAGTAAGTTCTATTTCCATCATCAAAGTTCTTTTTTCTTTTTGATGTGCAAAATAGACTTATCTATCGTTTAGCGATTGTCATTCTAAAATTTATCTCGATCTTGCTATTTTGCATATCCTGTTTATGAGGTTTCTTATGACTCAACAGGCATGTATTGTTTCACACTTATCACTCGAATTAACCCAGCAGAAATTGTTTGACCATCTGAATTTCCAAATTCCTTTACATCAGTTTACAGGACTGATCGGACGTAATGGTCAAGGGAAATCGCTACTGATGTCTCTTTTGCACGAACAAACAGCATCACAACTGCCCTATACAGGTCAAATCTCTTGGCAATGCCCACATCAACATCTTGCTCAACTCCAGCGAGTCCAAGCCAATACCATTGCTCAAGCCCTCGATATTGACAATTTATATCTATGCTTTGAACGTATTCAACAAGGGAGCGCATCATTTACGGATTACGATCTAGTCGAACATCTTTGGCACTTACCAACAGAATGGCAGCAACTTTTAGAAAGTGCAAACCTACCAACCGCGCTGGATACTCCTACTCAAAATTTGAGTGAAGGTCAAAAAACCAAACTTGCCCTTTGTCGTTTATTCCTATTGAAAGATCATTATCTGCTTTTGGATGAACCAAGCAATCATCTGGATGCCCAAGGGCGACAATGGTTAGTCGATCAAATGGTTCAACATCCTACAGGTGGGCTCATCATTAGCCATGACCGACAGCTTTTAGCGCATATACAAGGCATATTTATGCTCAATCAGTTCGGTATGCATTATTACGGTGGTAACTACGCGCTGTATCAACAACAGTATCAAGCACAAGTCGAAGCATTATCACACGCTGTATCACAAGAGAAACGTGAGCTAAAACAACTCAAGGAGCAGCAACATCAAAGCCAAATGAAAGCGCAAAAACGTAAACAAGTAGGTGAAAAAATAAGGGCTTCTGGCTCTCAAGCACCCATCTTATTAGATGCCAAGAAAGAACAATCCGAACAATCTCTTTCTCACCTACGCAAACAACAGAGTAAACAGCTTTCAGATGCAAAAGGTGAATTACAGCAGAAGCAAACCCAACTGGAGCATCTTAAAACCCAATCTTTTGAGTTTACTCATACCGCTGTTAAATCAGGAGAAATCTTACGTTGCCAGCAATTAAAACTTGCTTATGTAGAAACTAAACCTATTGATCTAGCGATAACAGCGGGAGATAAATTACATTTAAGCGGTGCAAATGGTACGGGTAAATCCACTTTACTGAAAACCATTCAAGGTTTAACTTCTCCGCTTGCTGGAGAAATTTATTGCAAAGTAAGTTCTATTTATCTGGATCAGAATCTTTCATTCCTCGATGAAAATATATCTGCTGTTGAATATTTATGTGCTATTGATCCAAATCTGACTGAGCAACAAGCACGTACACGTTTAGGAAACCTACAAATCCGTAGAGATAAGGCGCTGAGCTCTTTAAGAAATTTAAGTGGTGGCGAACGTTTAAAAGTCGCTTTACTTGCCTTGAAACAACAGACTGTTGAGCTATTACTTTTGGATGAACCAGAAAATCATCTCGATATTGAATCGCGTGAGTTACTCGCCCAAGCCATTCATTCTTTTCATGGTACAGTGATATTGGTATCGCATGATGAAAATTTTGTTAAAGAATGCGGAATCAATGAAAGTTATTTATTAAGTTAAGCTTTCGTTGCTATAGATCAGCATGGCAACAAGGCGCACCGTGCTGATTTCCGTTTAACGAACCAAACTTTGCGGCTGCAAAATAATTAGGCAAGCGCCGCAAAGAACAATGATCCCACCTGAAATATCCCAACGCGTTAGCATGACTTGATCGACATAACGCAACCACATCAGGGCAGTAAAAATATAAATCCCGCCATAGGCTGCATAAATACGACCTGATGCCGCAGGATGCAAAGTCAGCAACCAGACAAAGACTGCTAAGCTTAAAGCTGTAGGAATCCATAACCAATGCGATTTTCCTTGATTCAAAATTAAATAAGGAAAATAACAACCTAAGATTTCAGCTATTGCTGTGACGAAAAATAACCCAAATACTTTAAGTACTTGGGTTATCGAGAAAGACAGTTCAAACATTAAGCAGGTTCAGCACTCGGGTTAATATGATCTTCAAATACTTCCAATTTTAAACCAACGTCTTTGCCATTTTCTGTTTTCACAGAAACCGCAACGTTACCACCATGCTCAGCAAGCTCACCAAATAAAATCATCTCAGCAAGCGGCTTTTTCAAATGTTCTTGAATCAGACGTTGCATTGGACGAGCACCCATCAAACGATCATAACCATTAGCTGACAACCAATCACGAGCGCTTTGATCAACATCAAGTACCACTTGTTTCTCATCAAGTTGCGCTTGCAACTCAGTCAAGAATTTATCTACAACTGAATCGATAATCGTAGTCGGAAGTGCTTTAAATTGAATCACACCATCCAAACGGTTACGGAATTCAGGCGAGAATGCACGTTTCATTGCATCCTGATTGTCTGCACTGTGATCTTGCTCAGTGAAACCAATACTTGCACGGACAATACTTTCTGCACCGATGTTGGTCGTAAGAACAATGATCACATTTCTAAAATCAGACTTACGTCCGTTATTATCTGTTAAAGCACCATGATCCATGACTTGTAACAACAAGTTGAATACATCAGGATGTGCTTTTTCAATTTCATCAAGCAACAGTACGCAATGCGGATTTTTATGAATCGCATCTGTCAGCAAACCACCTTGATCATATCCAACATAGCCTGGAGGTGCACCGATCAAGCGAGAAACCGCATGGCGTTCCATATATTCAGACATATCGAAACGAACCAATTCGACACCAAGCAATTTCGCTAGTTGTTTCGTGACCTCGGTTTTACCCACACCTGTTGGACCAGCAAAAACAAAACTTCCCACTGGTTTATCTGGTGCTTTCAAGCCTGCACGAGATAATTTGATCGCTGATGCAAGTGCTGTAATCGCTTCATCTTGACCAAATACAACACGTTTAAGATCACGTTCCAAATTCTCAAGTACAGACTTGTCATCTTTAGATACTGTTTTCGGTGGAATACGCGCAATCTTAGAAACGATGTCTTCGATATTTTCAACAGAAATGGTTGTACCATCGACTTCAGCTTTCAAACGACGTTGTGCACCAGCCTCATCAATCACATCAATCGCTTTATCTGGTAAAAAACGATCATTGATAAATTTAGCTGATAACTCGACAGCAGCGACGAGAGCTTTATCATCGTATTCAACATGATGGAAATCTTCGAATTTGCTTTTCAAGCCACGTAAAATTTCAATCGTTTCGCCTATACTTGGTTCATTCACATCAATCTTTTGGAAACGACGAGACAAGGCATGATCTTTCTCGAATACTTGACGATACTCTTGGAAAGTTGTTGAACCAATACAACGCAAAGTACCATTCGCTAATGCAGGCTTAATTAAATTCGATGCATCCATAGTGCTGCCCATACTTGAGCCTGCACCAATGATCATATGAATTTCGTCAATGAATAAAATCGCATTCGGATTCTTTTTCAAAGCATTCAACAATTGTTTTAAACGTTTTTCAAAGTCACCACGATATTTAGTCCCCGCAACTAAAGCACCAATGTCTAAGCTATAAACTTCAGCATTCGCAAGTGGTTTCGGTGCCTTGCCGTTGACAATCAGCCAAGCTAAACCTTCCGCAATTGAGGTTTTACCTACACCCGGATCACCAACAAGCAACGGATTATTTTTACGGCGACGACATAAAATCTGAGCCGCTCGCTCAATTTCTTTTTCACGTCCAATTAAAGGATCAGTTTTGCCCTTTTGCGCTTCGATGTTTAAGTTAAGCGTATATTGGTCAAGTGGCCCAGCATTTGCTGAAGCTGCGCTTTCACCGTCAATATCTTCAACTTCTTCTTCAACTTGAATCTCATCTTTACGTGTTCCATGAGATAAATATTGTGTCAAAGTTAAACGGTTAATTTGATGACGTTTAAGTAAATAAACCGCGAACGAATCTCGCTCAGAATACATTGCAACTAAAACATCTGCCCCTTCAACCGTACGATCACCACCGCTCGATTGAACGTGGAAAATTGCACGTTGTAAAATTCGATCAAAGCTCTCTGTTGGATGAGGTGCTTGTTCACTATTATCACCAAGTTTTGGGGTATGTTGCTCTACATATTCCTCTAATTCTTTACGCAAGGTAACGATATCAGCACCACATGCTTTTAACGCATTGACTGCTGAATCATTATCAAGTAAAGCAAGCAACAAGTGCTCAACTGTCAGAAACTCATGTCTCTTTTGACGAGCCATGCTAACAGCCAAACGTAACGATACTTCTAATTGACGACTGAGCATGTAACCCCCTTATATTTTGTGCTTTATCTAAAAAGATAATATAGAATAAAGCTGGTATTAACTTGGTTTGTCTGAGGCTATAAAGCGTTATCTAGTATACGTTTACAATAACACTTTACTTCATAATCTACAGTTAGCATTACTTGAGTATCTTGGTCAAGATTGAAAACAAAGTATTGTTGTAAAATTTCGATTACAAAGAGAATAAGACTCGTCTAATCGCTCAAAAAGACAGCAAATCTATTCTTTATTTATGAAACCGTATTAAACCTATGAAAAATTTTAATATGCTATGATCTTAGTTAAAACCTAACAAATCATGTATAGGTTGAATATAAAGATAGTCAGTATATTGATTCATATTTTTAGCACAAAACAATATATATGTTGATTTAGCACTTAAATCACAACAAAAAAGATAGCTTTGCTTTCTTAATACTATTACCCACTACATATGAGCCAACCATAACGCAAAGTCTCGCACCTGTGGAATGAAATTACGCAAGTGTTTGCTTTTCTTAACGTCTTCACTCACAGCATATGAGCCATATCATGGCGCAAGGTCTTGCGCATGAGGAATGAAATTCCGCAAGTGCGTTGCTTTTCTTAACGCTTTTACTCGCAACATAGTTGCTCGTCTTGCGCAGCTAAAAAGCGTTGCTTTTTTTAACGCTGCTCAGGTTCGATCTGACACAATAATGGATGACCTTGAGATCGGGCAAAGTTATTCACTTGATTCGCTTTTGTTTCTGCAATATCACGCGGATAAATACCTGCTGTTCCTTTGCCTTCATAATGAACTGTCAACATCACCTGACTTGCTTGATCAAGATTCATTCCAAAATAACTTTGTAGTACCTCAATAACAAAATCCATCGGTGTGTAATCATCATTCAGTAAAACAACAGCGTATAGTGGCGGTTTTTTTAATTCAGGTGGTGCTGTCTGAACAATGACTTCGCCATCATGATCCTCTTGCGAGTCACTTAAACGTGGATTTAAGTGCCAATCGACATATCCAGATTGATGAAAGGCATTTTTCACTTCACTTAAATTCATTTGTCGTTTATATCTTCGCATATCCAGTTCTTACTAAATTTTATTGAGCATTTGCTTCAGCTTGAGGAATTTCTGATACAAAAGCAGAACTCACATCAACAGGTTGACCACGTTGCCAACTAAAGCGTTTAATCACTGGTGTAGGTGAACCAGCTAAACGAACCTCAATAAACTGAGGTGTGAAACCTTTAGGCATGGTCCAGCGCCCAGTCAACCGTTCAAAATCATCGAAATTAAAATTGGCATCTTCTAATGGTACAACCAGAACTTCTGTATCTTTAATTAACCTTAATTCAACACTACCAACAGCTCGGCGTTTATTTGGGTTTACTTGAACCAAGTCTAATTGATATTCAAAAGCATTTTCGGGTAAAGATTTAATCGCTAAATTTTGTACAGTTAAGCTAACACCACCACGTTGTCTTAAAATTTCACGATAAATGGCATTCATATTTTCAAACTGAGTTTTATCAGCATTAGCTTGATTAATACCTTTAAATAGCTCATCGGCATTACTAACCGCCATATCACGTTCTTGAACAGCAGCATTTAAGCTTTTACTAACTAAGTCCAAGGCTGACTTTTGCTTTTGTACGACATCAACAAGTTGTTCAGCATCGGCATCATAACCAACAACAGTCAAACCTTGACGATGCCCAACAGTATATCCCAACATAAAACTACTACCAATCAGTAATGTAGCAGCAATCACTAAAGGCAAATTCGTCTTGAGGAATTTATTTTTTTTAACGGAACTTTCTGGTGAAGTAGTCGGTTCAGCGTTTTCCATCATCATCTCTATCGTTATGATTTACATCAAAGCACACATTTAAATCCAAATTTAAATGTGTGTGAAGTAAAAAAGCGTTTTTTATGGTAATAAACCAATACCTTCTAAACCAGCAGCCTCATCAAAATTGAACATTAAATTCATATTTTGAATCGCTTGACCTGCTGCACCTTTCACTAAATTGTCTTGCGCAACTAATACGATCAATTTATTTGGTTGAGGTTGATATAAAGCAATACGTAGCTCATTTGCACCGCGCATACTACGTGTTTCAGGCGAACTATTTGCTGGCATTACATCAACAAAACGTTCATTCTCATAGAAACGCTCATACAATGCTTGTAGATCTATATTCTGAGCTTGCTCAGTTAAATCGACATAAATTGTACTCAACATACCACGAATCATCGGTACAAGATGTGGAACAAAAATAAGATGATTAAATTGCCCCTTTTCACCTGAAATATTTTCTAAAGCTTCAACAATTTCTGGATGATGACGATGTCCAGCGACACCATAAGCTTTAAAATTATCAGCATTTTCACTGTAAATCATGCCTAAACTAGCTTTGCGACCTGCGCCCGAAACACCAGACTTTGCATCGATGATAATACTTTGTGAATTGATCAATTTTTCTGAAGCTTTTAGTAAAGGAGCTAAACCCAACTGTACTGTTGTTGGGTAGCAACCAGGATTACCAATCACTTGAGCTGTTCTAATTTTTTCACGATTTAGTTCAGTTAAACCATAAACAGAATCAGCGAGTACACTTGGGCAGCTATGCTGCATACCATACCATTTTTCAAATTCAGTAAGATTCTGTAAACGAAAATCTGCGGCAAGGTCAATCACTTTTGTACCAGCAGTAATCAATTCTTCGGCATGTTGCATCGCTACACCGTGCGGTGTCGCAAAGAATACAACATCACATTGCTTGAGAGCATCCAAATCAAGATCAGAAAATTCAAGATCAGTATGTCCTCGTAGACTTGGGAACATATCTGAAACACGTTTGCCTGCTTCAGTTCGAGATGTTAAAACACGTACTTGGGCTTGTGGATGTCTTAATAAAAGACGCAATAATTCAACGCCTGTATATCCAGTTCCACCAACGATGCCAACAGAAATCACGTGCTCTACCTCAAACTATAAATAGTGGTTGTAGTATGGCAGTTTGACGCCATTTCTACAATCCATAACCCTATAAGTTATATAGCATTTCTAAGTTACAACTTGAGGAATTGATTTAGTATCTAGCTAAAGATAGTAAAAATATAAAATTTCTAAATACAAAAATGTAAATTTAACAACTTATTTTCACTTAACTGGTCGCTATAACATTAAAAACAGTGTAAAAGTTCTGTCAAATTGTTTTATATAAATTCAACTTTACCACTGGTCAAGAAATACTATTGAATCATCTAAGTATTCGCATAGAATAAAAACCATGCGGTAATAATAAATTTCATGGATGCTAAATTTTGGAGAGCTGGAATGCCTTCTTTGAGATCAAAACAAAGATTAAACCAATACATCAGTTTAGGCGTAAGCAGTATTTTATTGCTTAGTCCAGCTTTTTTAGTAGGTTGTGGAAGCGGTGAAAGCGAGGCACGATATGTGCCGCCTACTCCAGAGGTTGTGATTCCCAAACCTAAAAACTTCGATATTAAAGTTCCGATTGAAATGCGTGATGTCGTAGTAAAAGTATATGATAATTTTGATGATTCTTTAGTCATAGAACAAAATGTTAGTACTACTTCAAATCTCAATATTACCTTACCGAAAGTACTTAATACCGATCATTTGTATAGAATTGAAATATCTACTACACCTAACTCACTAATTTATGATTTTCTCAATGGTCAATATAAAAGCTTCTCTTTAACTTTTAATGCTTTAGTAGAAGTTAATACCAGCAATTTAACGCAACCAATCTATATAACCCCAAGCTCTGAAGCAATTTATCAACGTGCTATCATAAGATCAGGTCAACTCCCTACAGACATCATTAACTCCAAACAAGTTAGTGCATTACAGCTACAATTTGCGACTAATGATGTCAATAGTGCCTTACTAAATGGCTTTTCAAATGTTGATTTACCAAACTTATCCCCAAGCACAATACTTACAATATTCAAATCAAATAACCTAACTATTGCTACCATCAATAAATATATTAATACCTATTTAAACTTTGGCTACATTCAACAATGGTCAAGCTCCAACCCTGAAAATGCATTTGTTGAATTTACTAAGAACTTAGCAATCGATTTAAAAGATGGTTATTTAGATGGAAAAAAAATACATGGAGATCCTAGTCCACTTGTTTCATTAATTGGCCCAGCCCCTGAAAATACAGATCCAAATAAAAACACTTTAATTCACATAGCAGAAAATCAAAAAAACATTAGAGATCAATATGCTGGATTATTAAAAAGTGCAGTGCTAAAACTCGCGACAAAGTATGAACAACAAACATCTAATCCAATTGGATATATACAACTTGAACAAAAAATATACTCAGGCACTGATCCGAAAATACAAGCTACAGATGTTTTCAGAGTAGCGGGAGCTGGTGACTATAGAAGAGCCGTAGGCTTTGCTATTAATAGCCCAACATCAAAATGTCTAGATTCTAATTATTTATGCCAATCAGGCGTAACCGGAATTAATACTGTCTTTAATCCAAATTTACCGTCTATTGAGTATCTAATTGGCGGTTATGAAGATAAAATTAACGATTGCAAACTAAATATCAGAGCAAACGGCGTTTTAGAACTACAAAAAGGTACTCAAATCTTCACTTCTAAGCTTGATGGGGATAGTACTGATAATTTAATACTCATCAATAATACAGGTCAAAATTACCTACTCAATAGTAGCTCTACTGACATCGACTTTAGTTTACAAAAGTACAAGTTTATTCAAATAAAACTAAATGGGAATCAAGTATTAAGTGCTAGTGCAGGCCTAGATATTCGCAAGGCACCCGATCAACTACAAACAACCCAACTAGAATGTAGCTTTATTTAATTAGATATACCACCACGCAGGCAATTGAATACTTTTTAATTGCCTGCGATTTTCGATATAACTTTCATCATATTTCGCCACTTCATTCCAAAATGCAGCACTATGATCAAAATGTTTGGTATGTGCTAATTCATGTATACACACTGATCGCACATTATGCATAGGCATTAATACCAATCCTGCATTGAGCATAATGTCATGTTTTGAACTACAACTTCCCCAACGTGTCTTTGGCTGCCTGACTGTGCATTCGCCATATTGCAAACCTGTCTGCTCACTTATTAAGTTTAAATATTCTGGTAAAAACTGTTTCGCATATGCTAATACAGCAGCTTTTAAAGCTATTTCAGGGCTTTCATTTCGAATAAATAAAATATGTTGTTCCCAGTTAAATTTAAAAATATGTTGTTGTTGCTGAACAATTTGGAATGGCTGAGAATGATTAAAAAATAATAATTGTTCAGGAAGAATAATTGTTTGGAGGAATTGATTTTGTTGTTTATTCCATGTCTCTAGCAACCACTGTTCGGATTGATTTAAGAATTGCTGAACCTGCCGCTTTGTACAAAAGATAGGCACTGTTAAACGAATACCTGTAGGTTCAACACGCAAACGCAAATTTCTCGCCCTTGCATGTCGAACTACTTTAATTTCAGGCAATTGTGTTTCAAGTGAAACTGATTGCATTACTGTGCCGTACGTTCTTCGATACCATTATTGGTCGCAACAATCGCAATGCTAGCCGCATTCAAAGCAAAAATTCCATTGGTTACCACACCTGGAATATTGTTAATGGTTTTTTCCAACTCAAGTGCGTTCAAAATATTTAAATTAAAAACATCTAAGATAACATTACCATTATCAGTAACAACACCTTCGCGATAAACAGGATCACCGCCTAAAGCTACGATTTTACGAGCAACCGCAGAACGCGCCATTGGAATTACTTCGATAGGAAGTGGAAAATCACGTCCTAATTGATCCACCCATTTAGAATCATCAACGATACATACAAACTTCTTAGCAATTGAAGCAACGATTTTTTCACGAGTTAATGCAGCACCGCCACCTTTAATCATATGCATATGGCGATCAATTTCATCAGCACCATCGACATAGGCATCTAAACCACCAACTGAGTTCATATCAACCACTTCGATACCTAATTTTTTAAGACGTTCAGCCGTAGCTGTAGAGCTTGCGACTGCTGCCTCTAGTTGTAATTCTGGCAATAAATCAATTAAAAAATTAACAGTACTTCCTGTTCCTACGCCCAAAATGCCGCCTTTAGGCAAATGTTTCAAAGCTGCTTTTGCCGCAGCTTGTTTTTTCTCATCTTGGGTTGCATATAGACTCATGACTTCACTCAACTATTTTGACATTTGCTGCAAGAAAACAGCGCAAATGCACAGGGGTTTGCTACAATGATCGCCTATTTTAAACTGTTATACGGAAGATGAACATGCTGTCTCGTGTGGTACGACAAATTTTACAAGCAACGGTTTATGATGTTGCGATTGAAACACCGCTTGAAGCAGCTCCCCGAATTAGTCAAAAAATTAATAACAACATTCGATTTAAACGTGAAGATTTACAACCTGTCTTCTCTTTTAAACTACGTGGTGCTTATAACCGTATTAGCCAACTTCCTAAAGATCAACTCGATCGAGGTGTAATTTGTGCCTCTGCGGGTAACCATGCACAAGGTGTTGCTTTATCTGGAAAAAGATTAGGCATTCCAGCCATTATCGTCATGCCAAGCACGACCCCTGACATCAAAGTACAAGCGGTTAAAAACTTAGGTGGACAGGTTGTTTTACAGGGCGATAGTTTTGATGTTGCCAATAAATATGCAAAACAACGTGCAGAAGATGAAGGTTTAGTTTTTATCCCGCCTTATGACGATGAACTGGTCATTGCTGGGCAAGGCACAATTGCGAATGAATTATTACGTCAATGGCGTGATGTGGAATATGTTTTTGTTGCTGTTGGCGGCGGTGGTTTGATTGCTGGTGTTGCAGCTTATTTAGGTGAAGTTGCGCCACATGTCAAAGTCATTGGTGTTGAATACGAAGAATCTGCCTGTTTAAAAGCTGCACTCGAAACCAATGAACGTGTGGTTTTACCTCATGTCGGTTTATTTGCTGATGGCACAGCAGTTGCACAAATTGGTGAATTACCATTTGAAATGGTTCGCTTACAGAAGTCCGATCAATCAGGCCCAATCGTCGATCCTAATATTGTTACCGTAAATACAGATGAAATCTGTGCCGCAATCAAAGATACCTATGATGAAAATCGTAGTATTGTCGAGCCTTCTGGTGCGATGGCTTTGGCAGGTATCAAAAAATACGTTACCGAGCACCAACTCACTGGAAAGAACATGGTTTCAATTGTTTGCGGTGCAAACATGAACTTTGATCGTCTCCGTTATATTGCTGAACGTACCGAATTAGGTGAACGTAAAGAAGCGATTTATGCAGTGACGATTCCTGAGCAAAAAGGCGCATTTCTTAATTTCTGCCGCGCCCTACAAGGTCGTAACATTACTGAATTTAACTATCGTGCCAGTGACGACAGCCAAGCTCAGGTTTTCGTTGGAATTAGTTTGAAAGGTGGTGAAGTTGAACGTCACGAAATCTATGAATTACTCAAGCAACAATATGATGTCGATGATTTATCCGATGATGAAGTTGCGAAACTGCATATTCGTTATTTGATTGGTGGTCATGCCAACCTTGAAAATGAACGTTTATTTCGTGTTGAATTTCCTGAGCGTCCAGGTGCTTTATTAATGTTCTTGGAGCGTCTAGGTCCAACGCATAACATCACCCTATTCCATTATCGCAATCATGGTGCAGCCGAAGGTCGTGTACTTGTTGGCTTACAGGCCACTGATGCCAAACAAAATCCAGATGGTTTAGTCGAAACCTTAGAGAAAATTACTTATCCATATGCTGAAATCAGCAACAATATTGGATATAAGCGTTTCCTTAAATAATCCACCTAACGAAATAAAGCTGACATGATGTCGGCTTTATTTTTATAGAAGTAATATTGATTTATTTACAGTCAATTGGGTGCACGGAATTTAATAAAATTTTAAATTAAATACCACATACTTAGCTATGCAGCGCGAAAAAAACAGGTCTGAAATGAAATTAAATAATATTTTAAAAATTGATGAGACAATTAAAGAAAGATTTAAAAGACTTGAATTTTTAAGTGCTTGGGGTAAAGTTAATACTCTTAGCTTTTACGTTGATAGTATTACAATAAATAAGGTGGATCATTACTTAAGTGGAAATGAGTGGGAAAATGTAACTATAGATGCTGCCAATCAATTGAGTGCAGAAGTGTTAAATAAAAATAGAGAAATATTTTCGTTATGGAATCAATACTCTAGTGATGCACGAGAATTTGTTAAAAATGAGTTAATTGGAAGTTTTTCTTTGAATTTTTCGAAGGATATTATTGATTGTATTAGGTGGGATATAATACATTTGGTATTATATTCTCAGTATCGGCTCTCATTGAATATAGATATTATTCCTTTTTATGAGAAAATGTTTCTAATTTATGAAAGTGGACATTTTCCATGTGGTTGGGTGGATGGAAAATATCCTGATGGAAACTTTATAGTGGTGTAGATGTTATGAGTGATCTTTTAATATATCGTGAAAATAATATATTAATCGTAAATGAAATATTAGAATTGCTGAATATAGATTTATCAGACACTAGTGAATTGGAAAGACAAGTTTTAGCTTGTTTTGCATTTGGTGTTTTATATGCAACTGGTAAGGAAAAAGGGTTCGAACCTGCTCAAATTCATGCATTATCTATCGTAAATCTACAAGATTCTTTTAACTATAGCGTTGAGCAGGCGGCTGATTTTTCAGGTTTTTTGGTTGATGTGGCTTCGGATGAGAAATTACATAAATTCATGAATGCTATTATACATTGTGGTATTAATGGTTATTATCAATTGAATAATAGGAATTATATTGCATTGACAGAGAATATAAGAAATATATTAAGTGAGATTAAGAAGGGTTAAGCTTTTTTGTTCTATCTGCTATACGGCGCGTAGATATTTCAACTCAAACAAAATCATTACAATCAGATCGACTGATCCATCTTAAAATGAAATGGTTTAGTCGAGACTTTAGAGAAAATCACATATCCATATGCTGAAATTAGCAACAATATTGGATATAAGCGTTTCCTTAAATAATCCATTTAACGAAATAAAGCTGACATGATGTCGGCTTTATTTTTATATTTGCTCATCCCATATACTGTGTGACTATATCGTGCAAAACATAAATCACTTTTTAAATAGATACAGCCATCTCAAGAACAAATTCATGCTTTACCCTTTCCCCTGTAGAATGATCTACAGCCTTCATCTCCTCAATATAATATAAAATCTCCACCCTTTTCCCAACTTCAAACAATTGCAAATCATTCTCGTCATTAAAGAAAATCCCTTTACTAACGGTTTTCCCATCACAATCAAGCACGACATCCATAGTATCTGGTCCTTCAGACTCATCCATATCAACGATATAAATACGCCGAATTAAACCAGTTATTTTTTTGCGTGGAATCACCTCTAACTCTAGATTATTCAACCACTCAGCCGAGCCATATAAACCATACGTACCATTAAGCCCATGTGTCGGTCTTGACTGATTTAAGGTCAATGCTTGAACAGCCTTAACATGTTTAGGATTCTGCTCAATCTTAACTCTCACGTGATAAACCAATTTCATTGGTTTCATGAAGTCTTGTTCATTCAACAGCATAATACACCTTACTTTAACGACACCTTTCAGCTTTTAACATTATCTCGTTCCACGCTTTGCTGTGGAATATCAAACTGGTTATATGTTTATACCTAGAACATATTTGCTCAATACAATTAAATTCCTAACCAAATTCCTTGTAATTTTTATTTTGTCATAACAATAACAAATGTAGATCTTCCAACTCAAACAAAATCATTACAAACAGATCAATTGATCCATCTTAAAATGAATAAAAAGACATTTTTATCATTTAGTTAAGGATAGTTATGGCACAGTTTGCAGTCATTGGTTTAGGTAGTTTTGGTGCAACTGTCGCATTAGAACTCACTAAACTCAATCATGATGTGATTGGGATTGATACCATCAAACGTAACGTAGAAAGTTTGGCTGATCGCATTACTCATGCCGTTATAGCAGATGCAACAGATGAGCATGTTTTAGAAGAACTCAACATCCAAAATTGTGATGCCGTCGTGGTTGCGATTGGTGAAGATATTGAAGCAAGTATTCTTTGTGTACTTAATCTTAAAAATTTAGGTGTTGAAAAAATATTAGTTAAAGCCAAAACAAAAGCACACCATACAATTTTATCTCACCTAAATATCACCAAAATCATTCATCCCGAAGAGGATATGGGTGTACGTGTTGCTCAAGCACTGAATTATCCAATGGTCAGCCGTTATATGGCTTTGGATGATGATCATTATATTGTCAAAGTTCCTGTACAAGAAAAACTGAATCATGTGAATTTATCAGGCATCTTAAAACAAGAGCCCAATATCAAACTTTTATTACTTAAACGTGATCAACAAATTCTATATGAAACCGATGTGAATTTTACTCTACAGGCTGGCGATGTGCTTATTTTAGAAGGCTCGCTCAGCCATCTCCGAAAGCTCTCAGGATGTTTTGTATAAAATGACTATAAAAATAAATACACAAAAGATCTTTAACCTAAGTCCACCGTCTTTATTAGCAATTGGGTTTCTGAGTTTCATTATCATCGGAACATTATTGCTCAAACTCCCTATCGCCAATAAAGGTAATTTGAGCTGGATGGATGCCTTATTCACAGCAACATCGGCTGTAACCATTACAGGTTTATCTGTAGTGAATTTAAATGAGTCTTTTAATCATCTTGGACAGGTTATTATTCTGTTATTAATCCAAACAGGTGGTTTGGGTTTTATGACTTTCGCTATTTTGGCAGCCTTAAGTCTAGCGCCTAAACTTGGACTTAAACAACAAATGATGGCGCAAGATAGCTTAGGTCAAACGAGCTTGTCCAAAGTTACCTTTGTGGCAAAAGGCGTAGTAATTTATACGCTTTTCTTTGAACTCATCGGCGTCATTATATTAAGTACATCTTTTATACCGATCTATGGCTTTGACCGTGGGCTGTATTATTCGATTTTTTATAGTATCTCTGCATTCAATAATGCAGGTTTTTCGCTATTCAATAACAGCTTAATAAATTTCCAAGGTCATTATTTAATCTGTTTAACCATTAGCATGCTCTACACCTTAGGTGGGATCGGCTTTCTTGTTTTAATTGATATAAAACAAAATAAACGATGGAGCAAACTAACACCGAATAGCAAGCTAATCCTCAGTGCAATCGCGACACTAAATATTGTGGCTTTTATTTTGATTTGGCTTTTAGAAGCCAATAATCCACTTACTTTAGGTTCAATGAATATTGGTGAACAAGCCATGAATGCTTGGTTCCAAGCGACAGTACCTCGTTCATCTGGGTTTAACACCATTGATACAGGCGCAATGGAACACAGTACAACACTGCTCACGATGCTATTGATGTTTATTGGTGGTGGTTCGCTCAGTACCGCGGGTGGTATTAAAGTTGGTACATTTGTCATTTTACTGCTCTGCGTCATTTCCTTTTTACGGCGCAATGAAGAAATCCGCATCTTTAATCACTCTATTTCCCAAGAAACCACCTATAAAGCGCTTGCCGTCGCAGCAATTACAGGCATGCTGATTTTTGTCGGCTGCTTTACGCTTTTTCTTTTGGAGCCTAAACAGGATGTCTTAGATCTGATGTTTGAAGTGGTTTCTGCGGCATGTACGGTTGGTTTATCTCGAGGTGTAACAGGCGAACTACATGATGGTAGCCTATTTGTCCTGAGTCTATTGATGTATACAGGTCGTCTTGGACCATTAACCCTTGCCTACTTGATTGCTACACCAAAGAAAAGTCGTTTAAAACATGCCAATGCCAATATTCAAATTGGATAATCACCTAACGGCTGCTCAACCACAATCACCTGCCGACAAATTCCATCGGCTTGGCGTTGTTGTTCAAACGTACTTTTTGACATCACTTCAAAGTGATCACAGAAACTAATCTCTTGTTCATCAATTGAATAAATCAAAGATTGGTTTCCCACACCCTGTAGGGTGTCATAAAACACGATAACAAAGTGACCATTTTCAAATACCTGCTGAATCTCGGAATAAGTCAAAGCAGCCTGAATCGGAATCTGAAGACCTTGGGCATCCAAATAACTTTGCTTTTCTTTCTCATCAATATTCGGATCAGGGTCAGTATACAATGACACTTCAAAGCCTAATTTTTTCAGTGCCACAGCCAAAGCAATTGTAAAAGTTCCCTCCTGATGATCATGTCGACACAATCGAATTAGATCAGCAATATCAATACTTGTTTGATATTGCTTTAAAATCAACCAAACGGCGAAAACTCCACAATTTGCTTCAAGCTGTAATAATGGTTCTGGAATATTTAAACTCATTTAATACCAATTCATCAAAGACACGCCTAAACCAGCGTAAGTTGCACGATGGTTATAATCAATCAGGCTCTCACCATAACCATCAAACAACTGCAAATGTCCGCGCAATTTGCCTTTAATCGGGAAAGCCCAATCAAATTGAACAGCACCATGCGAACGATCACCACCTTTTAATGAATGACGCAGCATGAGAGAAAATTCATTTGCATTATGACGATAAAATGCAGTTAAATCGCCACGTCCCATATAATCTTTAATATCAGGATTATTATCGTCTTTGGCATCTTCTTCTACTCGATACCACGGACGTAACATCAATGCAAAATTATCTTTTTCAAAGCCTAGATTGAAAATAACGCGGTTCCAACTACGTGATAAAGGATCAGAACGACCATTAGATTGATGATTTAAAGTTACACCAAGTAAACGCGCATTTAGACCGAGAATTTCATAGTTGGTTCTAAACATCAAACTTGCTTCAGGCTCATAATTCGTTTCACGAAATGGTCGTGATTCTTCTGAGTTATATACTTGCCAGCGGGAAGATTGCGTATACCCCAACCACAAATCCCCATTATTACCCAAAATATTCTCTAAGGCTTTCGTTTTTAAAGAGATTTGAAACTTTGCCTCACTAGAGGTTAATTCCTGTTTCTTATTGACGGTATTTTGTGGGTTTGGGCTGCTTGGAAACTCGTTTTTATCACTAGTCCAAAAAGCAGGTAGTAAATAAACAGGTTGATAGGCACGAATATTCCATAAACCAAGCTTACTTTCTTCAGAAAGTTCCCAACGGCGATCTAATAATGAAATATTTGGATCAAATTTAGGCGCAGCACCTAAGATGTGCAAATCACTTACTTTTTGAACAACCTTATCACGCAAAGTCGTAGGTTCAGCTTTTTCATTTCTGTTTTCTACCGGTGGGGCAGCTACCGCAATGATTGGTTCGGCTGCTTGAACTTGTGGTGGGATGACTGTTGGTGCTTTAAAAAGACTGTCATAACAAGCCAAACGATCCGCATTTGAAGCCAATGCAACACAAGCCTCTACAGTTGCAGGTGCTGCAGGTATAGTTGTCTGCGCATTGACCATAGAACTAGCCAAAGCGCTCAGTGTCATCACGACACCAAGCTCCAAATGACTCCGCTCAAAAGATTTGAACGCCATAGATATCTCCAACTTTTTATTTTAATTAACTTGCTGAATATTAAATCCAAGTGCTTGCAGCTCATCACGTTTAGCAAATGGCGCAACGACTGCTTTTACTGGTTTTTGTTCCAGTAAATATTGTTTTGCAACACGCTGCAAATCGTCCAAACTCACACTTAATAAGCGCTCACGTAAAACTCTACGGAATTTTGGCGTACGTGCGTGCAATAATGCATAACAAGCAGTAATTGCTTCGCCAGCAGGTGAACCAGGTTTGTCCATACCTGCGACCAATCCAAGAATTGCCTCTTCAAGTTGATATGGTTGCTGTTCAACGTTAAATAACCATTGCACACTTGCTTCAAAATCATTAAATGTTTCAACTAAGCGTGGATCGCGATAACTATAAAAACGGAATGAACAAGCATTACCATCGTAGCTTGCCCCACCACCATAAGCACCACCCTTTTCACGGATCGCGCTATGTAAGAAACCATTACGTAAATACGCAGCCAATACCATCAATGGTGCTGCATCTGCATGTGCAACATCGACAGCTTGATAAGCAGAGCAGCAGAATTGAACATTCGTCTGAATGAGCCAAGCTTCATCATTTTCTGTATTGATTTGCTCAACTTGGGTTAAGCTTACAGGTGATTTATCGACAGCCAATTTATCCCAAACGTTTTGAATCTCTTCAACTAAACGATCCGATTGATGCTCTTCACAGACCAACAAGAATTGTTTAGGTGCTTGTAATAACTTGCGATGAATCGCCTGTAGTTCCTTAATCAAGGCTTGATAAGCCTCATCATCTTGGTCAATCTTATTGACAAGATCACTCAACCAGTTCAATGCACCTAAACCTGTATTGTGATAATCACGGCGAGCTAAAGCACTCATCTGACGTGACGCAGCCTGCATCGCATAGCTATGTCCAGAACCAGACAAACGTGACTGCCAACGGGTTTTACGTTGCTGCAATAATTCGATGATACGGTCTTTTTCATCAAAACGGAGCTGTTCAAATGCAAGTTTCAACAATTGGATTGAATCTAACTTTTGAGTCAATGATTTTGTCGTCAGTGTTAACCAAGCACTAATTCGATCTTTATCATCCACTTTACTACGTAAAGATGCTCCCATTCCCAAACCGCCACTTACAGCCGTTTGGATTTGTTGGAATTCTAAATAATCATGCTCACCTGCGCCAACCTCACCCATCAAGATAGAAAGTAAGTTGAAATAAGGCGACTGTACGATTTCGTCTGGAATCTGAATCAAAACTTGTTGATAGTAAATGCCATTCGTGCCTGCATGATATAAATTTAATGGCGTATCTAAACCATTACTAATAATCTCACGCAGTTGGCCTTGAACAATATGCAAATCCGCAGGTACATCTTCCAAACCAACTTTAGGAAGTAACTCAAGATCATCAGCTGTATCTTGACGTTGTTTCAGCGCTTCCGTTTTTTCCTGAATTTCGACTTTCTGAGCATCGGTTAAATTCACCGTAATCTCAGCCAATCGTGCTTGCTCAGCTTGCTGCTCTTTGACTGATTTAGTTGCATCAGGCACTAAAGTCATTTGCACACGATGTGGATTATCCAACAAATGAATTTGAATCAAGTTAGACAACCACATTGGGTCTTTCAGTTCTTCTTTAACTTGCTCAATCGCAGCATCCACATCCCAGACATGGATTGGATCATTATGGTGAATTGCACTGCCTAAACCATTTAAAATAAGGCTTAAACCATATGGCGTACCATCACCATTGATTTCACGTTGATGCAATTCAATTTGATGCAAAATCGCATCAACCAGATCAGTATCAATCGGTTTTGATGCTGCTTCTTTCAAAATATCTAAAACACCATTTTTAAATGTTTCAGCATGTTCTTCATTCGAGCCTTGTACGCCACAATAGAACGTCATTTCAAAGTTACTATCATCAACGCCCATCAATGGGCCAGTTGATTGTGCATAACCACAGGTCTCTAAATAATGACGCAATGGTGAAGCCGAATTTTCTAATAGAATTCCTTCAACCAAACGCATACCTAAACGTAATTTAATGTCACTGGTTTCAGGGAGTAGCCATGACATCACATGATAGGTTTTATCTTTAAGCTCTTCACTATCTACGGCATAGCTTTCAGTCACTTCTATTGGTGCTAATAAACGTTTTTCAGGTTTTGAATACAGCGTTGTACCCTGAGAAAACTTATGCAAAGCGAGCTTTTCAAACTGCTCTTGTAGGTCATAGGCAGTTTGATTACCAAAGGTCATAAAGACTGCATTACTTGGGTGATAATGTGTTTTATAAAAATCGACCAGTTGTTCATATGTTAAATCAGGAATATCTTTTGGATCACCACCCGAATTATAATGATAAGTCGTTTCAGGAAATAAATGATGCGCCAACTGATGATAAAGTTGATCTGTCGGTGAACTCATCGCTCCTTTCATTTCATTGAAAACGACACCTTTATAAACGGCTTGATCATTCTCTAATTCAATGCGGATGCCTTCTTGAGCAAAATCTAAAGGGTTCAAATTTGCAGCGAATGCAGCATCTAAATACACTGACAATAAATTCTGAAAATCTTTTTTATTCTGTGTCGCAAATGGATAAGCTGTCCAATCTGCTGCTGTGAACGCATTCATAAAGGTATTTAATGAACGACGAATCATTAAAAAGAATGGGTCGCGTACAGGAAATTTTTCAGAACCACATAAAGCTGTATGCTCTAAAATATGCGCAGCGCCTTTTGAGTCCATTGGTTGCGTTCTAAAAGCCACTAAAAACACATTTTCATCATGGTTCGTAGCTAAATGATAGTGAACTGCACCAGTTACTTTATGCTTATATTCTGAAACTTGAATATCGAGTGCTTCTACATGGTGTTGACGTAATAGCTGAAACGCGGGATGAATAGTTTGAGTAATGCTTTCAGTAACATCTACAGTCATGTGATCTCCAATTTATCTATTTAAATAACACTAATTTAATATAGAGAGTCTACCGAAGAATACACATGGATATCCATGTAAATTGGTATGTTTTTGTAGAAAAATGCGCCAACCAAAATTCAACGCATTTTTTCTCTGTGATTTCATCGAATATAAAAATATTTACGTTGGATTATAAGCGAGTGTTCTGATGTTTCGACCAATATACACACCCGAGGATAACCACCAACAATACTATAGAAGCTGTAAAACGGCTCAAGTCCAGCCCTCCAGAACTGAGTGGCTTATCCAAAAAATCTCCAACTACAGCGCCCAATGGACGAGTCAATACAAAAGCAGCCCAGAATAATAAGGTTTTTGATACTCGTGTTAAAAAGTGCAGAGCAACAAGCAATAAAATCAATCCAGAAAATAAAGCAATTCCACCTGTATAACCCAAACCAGCAGTATCAGCAGACCAATCACCCAAAGCTGTTCCGAGTGTTTGTGAAAAAGTGATTGTGATCCAGTAAAACCACTCGGTACGAACATTATTGATTGTATCTGGCGAAATATTACCTTCTGATGTGTGCCATACCCATAAAGACAACAAGACCAACAACAATAATAATGAACTACCGCCGATATAACCAATCCCCAAAGACCGATCCATAAAGTCAGCCAACGTCGTTCCAACTGTTGTACTCGCAATGATCGTGAACCAGTATAGAAATGGTTGGTACGTTTTTGCACGAATCTGGCAGATAACCAACGCAATAAAAATGAAAGCAAAAATAAAAGTGCTAATCAAATAACCTAGATTAAGTGACATGGAAACAGCATCTCCAGCCGTTTCTCCAAAAGTTGTGGCAAAAATTTTAGTCAACCAGAATAAAGCTGTGACTTGTGGAACTTTTGACAAAAGTTCATGTGAACTGGAAGTTGTCGCCTGAAGTATTGCCATAGAATTTCGGCTCTTTGTTCATTAAATATGTTTATTCTTGATTGGTCCGCTTAAATAAAAATTAAAACAGATGAACGCAACAATTAACTATTTAGAGCTACGCTAATTTTTTCAACAAACTACTGTAATCCTGAGCATTAGTGTAAACTTTGCTTTTTGATTTTTAATGTGATGACAAACATGGCAACTGTTGATCTTTTTGCAATTGGTAATGCGCTGATTGACCAAGAATTTAAAGTCTCAAATGAGTTCTTAACACAACAATCGTTGCAAAAAGGCACAATGCAGTTGACCGATGGCGACACTCAAGCGGCTTTATATCAACAATTACAAGATACGCAAAGCTATAAAGGTCAAGCAAGTGGCGGTTCTGCTGCAAATACAACGGTTGCCTTTGGTGCTTTAGGTGGTACAGCTTTTTATGGATGCCGTGTGGGTAATGATGACCTCGGTACAATCTATTTAAATGGCTTAAATGCGGCAGGCATTCAAACAACAACGCAATCTATCAGTGAAGGCGTAACAGGTACATGTATGGTTCTGATCAGTCCTGATTCAGAACGTACCATGCACACATATTTAGGCATTACCGCTGAATTAACTGCTGAACAAATCGACTTTGAACCCTTAAAAACCGCAAAATGGCTCTACATCGAAGGTTATTTATCGACAAGTGATACTGCTCGTGTCGCGGTAAAACAAGCACGTGAACTTGCCAAAGCACATGGCGTTAAAGTCGCACTCTCACTGTCTGATCCTGCAATGGTGCAATATGCACGTCAAGGCCTAGAAGAACTCTTAGATGACGGCGTTGACTTGTTATTCTGTAACGAACAAGAAGCGCTAATGTTCAGTAATACTGAAACACTTGATGCAGCTATTGAAGTTTTAAAATCAAAGAATCAACATATTGTCATCACTCAAGGCGCAAATGGCGCAATCATCATTGATCCTAAACAACAATTCCACGTTGCTGGTCGCGAAGTTCATGCCGTTGATACTAACGGTGCTGGCGATGCTTTTGCTGGTGCATTCTTATATGCCATTAACGCTGGTTTAACTTTAGAAGCTGCGGCTCAACTGGCTATTTTAATTTCTAGCGAAGTTGTTGCGCAATTTGGTCCACGCTTAGCCGTTGAAAACTATGCCAAATTATTTGAACAATTTAAAAATTCTCAACAGGAATATGCTTAAAATGGAAAAAATTTGCATGACTGAGGAAGTTCCAGATCGTGAGTCTCGTGCATATGACACCATGAAAGGAACAACAATCTTTATTACTCAGAAAGATGGTAGCTTTTACGCTTATCAAAATGTTTGCCCACATTTGCAAACTGAACTTGAGTATTTAGAAAATCAATTTTTAGATCAGGATCGTGAGTATATCCAATGCTCAACTCATGGAGCATTATTCTCAGTAGAAACTGGTGAATGTATTTCAGGACCATGTCTAGGTGAATTCCTTGAAAAAGTAAATTTGGAAGTACACTCTGATGGTGGTATTTATATTGACTAATACCTAAATCATGAATTCTGCGATGACTGAGTTTTTTTTAAATTACTACCTTATGCCATTTCACATGAGCGTAGTGGCTTTGATTTTGCTCAGCATTGCAGAAACAATTGGTATTTTTATTGGGTTACGTCCAAGTCATCTCGTAAAGAAAATGACACCAGAGTGGTTATTAAATTCACCGCTATTAGATGTAAAATTTTCCAAATACTTAATATTTGTATTTTTACTCATCAATTTTAGTTTTGCAGGTTATTTTCTAGAGCTTTCATTTTTTGCTTTACAACACTACTTTATCTCGCCTTACTATCTTTTTGTTCCTGCTTTGATTATCGACATCTTTTTTACAGTGTTTATGATTAATTGTCTTGACCAAGTGATTAAGCCTAAAGTCACACATACTCACATTAACTTAGTGGGTCGTTTAGCAACAATCTCAACGGGAAATGCACGTCCAGGCTTCTCTGCACAAGCACGTGTTCGCAATGAATTTGGTCAACTGTATTATGTACAAGTAGAGCCAGAATATGGTGAATTAGAGTTACAATCTCAAGTGTTGTTGATCAGTCAGAAATCCAATTCATACTATATTGCTAAAAAAATCTCTATTTCAAATAAACTATTTACCGCAGACTGAACCCAACATCCGTTGAAATCTAATTGAAGCGATTAGAATTTTTTTCATTCATCATTAAAATTACAATTTGTTACATAAAGAAAAAGTAAAAAACGTGTAATCACCTCTTCCATTTCTATCAACTTATTGATCTAAATTTCAGACTAAAATGAAGGATGATATTTCACATATTTTTTAAACCAAACTCTACCAATACACTAGGTTTTGCGCAGAATCCATTATAAGAATTACTTAATTGTATAATCAGTTCTTTAAATAATTGTAAATATTATATTTTTTTATATTCATACTATTTTAGTTGGTTTAAATTTTTTTTAACTAAGTATAAATCAAACCTTTTTAATCAGATTTAAAAATATAAATACAACTGTTTTAATCAGTTTTTTAAATTAATTCATATTATTTTAGTTGGGTAATAATAACATTTTCAAAATTTAACCAAAATTTATTTAAACAATTGATTTTTATATAAAATATAAAATTAATTCAATTTAAAAGCCTTAAAGGTTTATTTTTAATAAATTTTAATTAATAATATGTAACATCTTTAAAAATATGAGGCGAAGTTCTATGAACATGAGTTCTCAAGATCCAAATCGAAGATTAATCAGAGAAATCACAATCATTCTTATTATTAAAGTTGTGCTTCTCATGGTGGTTAAACATATCTGGTTTGATGCCCCAACGATTCCAAAAGATTTTAACAATGAAGTTGCCGAGCGTATTGCTGGCGATATGTCCAAAACTCAGGAGACACGTTGATGATTTCTGAAAGCGTGGTCGATCTTTCGCGGTTCCAATTCGCAATGACCGCAATGTATCACTTTCTTTTCGTCCCTCTAACTTTAGGTCTAGCTTTTATTCTTGCCATCATGGAAACCACTTATGTGATTTCTGGTAAAGAAATTTACAAAGACATGACCAAATTTTGGGGGAAACTCTTCGGGATTAACTTTGCCTTAGGTGTAACTACTGGTTTAACGATGGAATTCCAGTTTGGTACCAATTGGGCTTATTATTCTCACTATGTAGGCGACATCTTTGGTGCACCGCTTGCAATTGAAGGCCTAATGGCTTTCTTCCTAGAATCGACTTTTATTGGTCTATTCTTCTTTGGCTGGGATCGTCTTTCTAAAGTTCAACACTTAGGTGTAACTTGGCTAGTGGCGATTGGCTCTAACATGTCAGCCTTGTGGATTCTCATCGCAAATGGTTGGATGCAAAACCCTGTTGGTGCCGCATTTAACTATGAAACCATGCGTATGGAACTTGTAGACTTCGGAGCGTTGATTTTCAACCCAGTCGCTCAAGTAAAATTCGTACATACCGTTTCTGCCGGTTATGTCACAGGTGCAGTTTTTGTACTCGCCATCTCAAGCTATTATATGCTAAAGAAACGTGATATGCCCTTTGCTCGTCGCTCTTTCGCGATTGCTGCAATTTTTGGTTTAGCTTCAACTTTCTGCGTCATTTTACTTGGTGATGAATCAGGTTATGAATTGGGTGATGTGCAAAGAACTAAACTCGCTGCAATTGAAGCTGAATGGCATACAGAACCTGCCCCAGCCGCATTTACCCTGTTTGGTATTCCTAACCAGAAAGAAATGCGTACCGATTATGCAATTAAAATTCCATATGTTATGGGAATCATTGCAACTCGCTCGACAGACAAAGAAGTTACTGGCTTACATGACTTGATGAAAGAGCATGAAATCCGTATTCGTAATGGTATGGTGGCGTATAGCGAATTAACAAAACTCCGTGCAGGCGATCAGTCCCCAGAGTTACTTGCATCATTTCAAAAAAATCAAAAAGACTTAGGCTATGGTCTGCTATTAAAGAAATATACACCGAATGTTGTTGACGCAACTGAAGAACATATCAAAGCAGCAACTAAAGATACCATTCCAAATGTCGCTGCATTGTTTTTCTCGTTCCGTGCGATGGTGGCTTCTGGTGCATTAATGTTATTACTTTTCCTACTGGCTGCGTGGTCAGTCGCTAAACGTAATGCCGAAACAAAACCGTGGTTACTTAAATTTGCTCTATTTGCTCTTCCACTACCATGGATTGCAATTCAAACAGGTTGGTATGTAGCTGAAGGTGGTCGTCAACCATGGTCTATTGGTGAAGTTTTACCAACACACCTCTCTGCATCTTCTTTAAGCACAGGTGATGTATGGGGATCAATTATTGCACTTGCTGCGTTCTATACGGTACTGCTCATTATTGAAATGTACTTAATGATCAAATTTGCTCGTTTAGGTCCAAGTTCGTTGCACACTGGTAAATATCATTTTGAAAAACTAGCTGCAAAAACTGGGGAGGCTCAATCATGATCGAATATGAACTCCTAAAAATTATTTGGTGGGTATTGGTTGGTGTATTACTGATTGGCTTTGCCCTCACCGATGGTTTTGATATGGGCTCAATGGCGCTGATGCCATTTGTAGGTAAAACTGATTCTGAAAGACGTGCTGCAATCAATACGATTGCACCACACTGGGATGGTAACCAAGTCTGGTTTATTACCGCTGGTGGTGCACTTTTTGCTGCATGGCCAATGGTTTATGCTGTCGCTTTCTCTGGAATGTATTGGGCATTACTACTCGTTCTATTTGCGCTATTCCTCAGACCCGTTGGATTTGACTATCGTTCTAAATTAGAAAATACGCAATGGCGTACTTCTTGGGATTGGGGTCTGTGCATCGGTGGTGCTGTACCAGCACTAGTATTCGGTGTTGCATTTGGTAACTTATTTTTGGGCGTACCATTTAGCTTAGACGATACCTTACGTTCTCAATACACAGGCAGCTTCTTTGCATTATTGAATCCATTTGCACTGATTTGCGGTATCGTGAGTTTGTCAATGTTATCTGCTCACGGCGGTGCATGGTTAATGCTTCGTACTGATGGTGATTTACATAACCGTTCGGCTAAAGCAACTCAAATTATGGCAATAGTATTCCTTATATGTTTCTTAGCGGCTGGCGCTTGGTTATTCTTTGGAAATATCTCAGGCTATAGTTATGCTACTGCTGTTAATACTAATGCTGCATTAAATCCACTTGCAAAAGAAGTTGTCACTAATACCAATCATGGTTGGTTAAACAACTATGCAACTTATCCAATTACTATTGCTGCACCGATTGTTGCAATTTTAGGTGCATTACTAGTGATCATTAGCGCAGCGAAACATAAAGCGGCTGTGAGTTTTACTGGTACAAGCCTGATGATTGTGGGTGCAATCTTAACCGCTGGTTTTGCATTATTCCCATTCTTATTACCATCAAGTATAGATCCAACGTCAAGCTTAACAATGTGGGATGCTGTTTCTAGTCACAAAACTCTAGGTGTAATGACTGTTGCTGCTTGTATTTTTGTTCCTCTCATTTTGATCTATACCTCTTGGTCTTATTACAAAATGTGGGGTGTCATCACTAACAAACACATTGAAGAAAATTCACATAGTTTGTACTAATGAGGAGATGTGAAATGTGGTATTTTGCATGGATTCTAGGCATTTTGATGGCATGCTTCGCAGGTGTACTCAGTGCTCTGTATATCGAACACCATCAAGATTTAGATGAGGAATAATAAAATGGCTGAAGCAATGACAACACCGAAGAATAGTAAAGCGCAAGTGCTTGCAATGACCGTTTCGTTTTTGTTGGCATTGCCGCTTGCTGCTATTTTATTGGTACACCCATCACTGATGTTAGATGCTAATGGTCACTATAACCACAGTATGCTGATGCTCGTCATGGTCGGAATTTCTGGTGGTTTTATTCATGGTGTTGGGTTTATACCAAGATTCTGGTTATGGAAATGGTTATTTAGTCCTTATATTGCATGGCCTCTGATGATCTTAGGTTATTATATTTGGATTGGTAATTAGTCCTTAACAAATCAAATAGAAAGAGGAAGCTATGCTTCCTCTTTTTTACTTCATAAGCACATTGTCATTACAAAGTAATGATGAACTATGAATAAAATTCCTATGATTCTGGTTATTGAACATCTTTTTAGTTTTTTTGGTACAAAGCTGATTGTATGGATATACACATACTCTCTGGGTTATTTACTAGAATAACTGTCAGTGGCGTAAGATAATTATTAGCAAAGAAATAAAGATAAAAAGCTTTTAAAAACCCATATGGTCTACCGCCTACCCCAATTTCATTTGTGTACTTGATATGATAAACATAAAGTTTTCTTTGTTCATTTAAGGCATCCGTTCCGTACAAACGAATAATCTCATGACGTGCTATATTTTTTAATCCTTCATCAGATTCATACTGATAGCAGCCTTTTTCCACTTCATGCATATCAGTTAATTGATAAACGTCTCTTTGACCCAACCATAAAAAATAATAAGCGATCAATAAAATACAAAGAGTGAAAATGACGATATATTTTCTTCTATTTTTCAAATTCCCCATGTTTGAACTCTCTATTTTTTTATTTAACATTCCTAACTAGCCTAATCAGAAAATGATAAAAATCCTAGACTATCGTGAAGTTATCTAAAAACTTGTTAAACTTCATCAAAGCTCTAAAAACAAAACACAATAGAATACAAATTTCTTATGCAATCACTTTTTCCATTTCAATCAGCTGAATTGGTACTAATGGTTGACCAACATCAGCATCTATAGGATAAGACTCTGTACGCCCTGTGATCTGATAACCACGACGTTGATAATATGCCATCAACTCAGTACGAACATCTAGAACATACATGATTAAGCGTCGAACACTCGAATAGTTCTGAGTAATATAAGTTTCAACATAGTTAAGCATTTCTCTGCCATAACCTAAATTTTGAATTGTTGGATCAATCGCAAAAGTACCTATCTCGATATAATCATCATTCAAACTTAATCCAATGCAACCAACCAAAGAACCTTGTTCATTTTCACCAACAAGTAATTCAAAATTTGATTGATTTAGCTCTATATTTAGTTGCTCTTTGGTAATACGTGTTCCATCTACAAATGCTTTTTCTGTCGTCCAACTTCGACCAGACTGAGCCCGATAAGCCAAATTGATTAATTCAACCAATTGCGCTACATCATAAATTTTTGCATTTTTAATATTTAAAGACATTTCTATTTTATACATTCAATAAAAAACCGATGATAACATCGGTTTTTTAAAATGGGCGAGTTAATTAGTTGGTTTGACCCGCTAACCAAGCCATAAATTTTTGGCGCTCAGCTTTAGATGCTTTCTGCCACAATTCTGCTAATTGTTGATCTGTGGTTTTTGCTGTACCGATTGCCGCTACTGTTGTTACTGCTACAGGCGCAGTTGCAACTACTTGTGATGTTGTTCCTGCATAAACAGGTGCAGGTTGATTCACGGTATTGTTCTTATTTTTTTGCGTTAGATCTAGCGTACGCCCAAGTAAACTACTACCTGTAAACCAAGGCTGTACTTCATTGTTAGCACCTGTTTGCTGCACAACAAGCTGCTTGTTTTGATCATATAAAGCAACAGTTGGTTGTTCAGCATATTTTTTTGCTTCACTAAAGTTCTTTGGAGCATTTATCAACGCTAAATTATACGCTTGATTGTCTTTCAGATCCGTTGCTTGAATTGTTACAACACCTGATTTAACAATATCATGCTCACCATTTAAATGATCAAAATATTCACGATAACGCACATTGACTGTTAGATTTCCAGCATCAACCTGATAGTTATTTTTCTTAGAAGGAATTAAACCATTATTTACTTCTTGACCATTTACCGCAAGAATCACGATTTCTTCAGGTGCAGTGATTGTGACTGCTGAAAAAACTGAACTACTTAACAATAACCCCAAAGCAGCAACACCAACTCTTAAAGACATTAGACTCTTCTCGATATAAACAATTTATTAAATCGTAAGCACTATGCTCTGCGATTATGACCATTTTATGACATAAAACAAAACTGTCTATTCCAACAATTTGCCTTTTTAAGATATATACATTAGTTTTAATGCTAAGCGCCATAGTTCTTTTGGCGAATACAAACCTTAAATAAAAAAAGAGCACATTGAGTGCTCTTTTTAGTGATACGTATATTTACTTAGTTAAAAGTTTTGAAACGTGCAGCATCATCCATATAGGTTTTTTCACCAGCAGCCGCTTCAATAGAACCGAATACTAACTGGGCACGTAATTTCCAGTTTGATGGAATATCAAAAGTTTCAGCCACTTCGGCATCCACGATTGGATTATAGTGCTGTAATGATGCACCAACACCAATTTCAGATAATGCAGTCCATGTTGCGAACTGTGCAATTGCACTTGAATGTTCAGACCAAACTGGGAAGTTATCCGCATACAATGCGAATTGCTCTTGTAAACCTTTTACAACATGTTGATCTTCATAAAATAACGCCGTACCAAAACCTGCTGAGAAACTATCAATTTTCGCGCTAGTATTTGCAAATGCTTCTGCTGGAACCATTTTACGTAAAGTTTCGCGAACAATTTCCCAAAATTTATGGTGTGATTCACCATATAAAGTTACAACACGTGAAGTTTGAGAGTTGAATGATGATGGGCTTTGTTTTACTGCTTCGCGAATTGTTTCTTCAATCGTTGCTTGGTCAACTGTAAGATTTTTACCAATTGCATAAATGGTACGACGTGATTTAATGCTATTTAGAAAGTTACTCATGTTGTTATTCCTACTATACCTTTAAGGCGTTATCTTGGATTGAATGTAGTGTATAACGATACATTTTTTAGGAATAGTCTAAAAAATATGACATATCGTTTTATTTTTGAAACAATACTATTTGTGAACTATAAAAAAACTCCACATTGAGTGGAGTTCTTTTAACGTAAACTAATTACTTATCAGTTTCAAATAATGCCGCAACAAATGATTTTGCTGAGAATGGGCGTAAATCATCAATCTTTTCACCGACACCGATATAACGAATTGGCACATGGGTACGGCTCGCGATATTAAATAACACACCACCTTTCGCTGTACCATCAAGTTTAGTAATCGTAATACCCGTTAAGCCAACCGCCTCATCAAACAGTTGTACTTGGTTAATTGCATTCTGGCCTGTCCCCGCATCTACAATTAACATAATTTCATGCGGTGCAGTTGCATCGATCTTCTGCATCACACGTTTAACTTTTTTCAACTCTTCCATAAGATTTGATTTATTTTGCAAACGACCTGCTGTATCTGCGATAAGAACATCTATACCCTTTGCACGCGCACTTTCAAAAGCATCAAAGATAACCGATGCACTATCAGCACCATGCCCCTGAGCGACAACTGGAATATCGTTACGTTCACCCCAAATTTGTAGTTGCTCAGTCGCTGCAGCACGGAAAGTATCACCTGCCGCTAGCATGACTTTTTTACCTTCACCTTGTAAACGTTTAGCCAGTTTACCAATCGTAGTCGTTTTACCTACGCCATTTACACCCACCATTAAAATCACATAAGGCGATTTATTTGGATCGATATGTAATGGTTTTACACGTGGCGCAAGTAATGCAACCAACTCTTCTTGTAATGCTTTGTAGAGCGCATGCGAATAAATTAAATCTCCACGCGCAGTTCTTTCAGTAAGATTCGCGATAATAGTTTTGGTCGCATCGACACCAATGTCGGCGATGAGTAGCTGTTCTTCAACTTCTTCTAATAACTCATCATCAATTTCTTTGCCACCAATTAAGATATTGACCATACCATCCGTAAAACTACGACGCGTTTTAGTCAAACCATCCTTCATACGACCAAAGAAACCCGTTGACTTGGCTTCTTCTGTAACAGCAGGGACAGATGTTTCTTCCACAACTACAGATGATGGCGTTTCAACAATATTTTTAGCTATTGGCTCAATAATGGGAACATCGACAGCAGGTAAACTTGGTAATGTGACATCGTCATCTCCGATATCGGCATTTATCAAGAATTTATTTTGCATATTCGATTGCTGTTGCATGTCGATTCCTTGAGAAAAAAAGCAGCTTTTTTAAAGATAGTCAGTCTAGCACAAATTGATTTCTTTTTCCTGACTAAGGCAAACTGTTCATTTATAAATAGAAATGAGTCGATTAAAACTTATTCATCTTCTTGTGCCATCGCTGGGTACTCTTTGATTCGACTAGATTCAAATTGATAAGAGTTCAAAAGCTTTAAATAATCTTCACGGCGAATCTGAGAATTTTCCAGTATATGTACTGCCATTTGTTGTGTTTTAGGATGACTGGCTTGCTGTGAAAACTGAAGTACTTGTTGATATTGCAAAGGGTTAACAGGAAGTTTCAATGCATAAAATGCGAGGATAAAAATAGACAAAATAATGATACTGACCAAAGCATTATAAAATTGGTCAATTTTCAACCTCAACTTGGATTGTAGAACTTTATGTTTAGAAATTATAGACAGCATAATCTACCTCGAATTAGATGTAGTGTATGTGTCTAGCTCGCTGAGAACAAGTGTAGCGTTCAATAATTCACCGCTAGTAAGTTTATTGAACGCTCATATGATATTAATCAACTCATCAGCGAACGGACAAAAGCGAAATATAAAATAAATGCAATAATCACAAGTGCCAAAAATATAGCAAACATCCCTACACCACTTTCAGCATCAGCTGGATGTAAATCATCATCATCAGCAATACGTTTCAACTCGCCATTGTAAATATCATAAAACCGATCTTTTTGTTCAGGGCTTAAATGACTTGCGAAATCGTAAACTCTTTTACGCTGTGCTAAACAATAGTCACCTAAGTGAATCTCCTGATGAAAGATTGCCTCATCGAGTAATTTACGGTGATGGTGAGCTAAAGCAATAATTTGGCTTTCTGCTGGCGGTACATCAAAGCTGAAGCCATCAATTACATTTGACATATTATTCTCCTTATCGATTTCTATTATTTTCACTTTGATTTTACTTAAAAATATTTGCGAGAAGTGTTTAATCGTGTAAGCTTACAAATTAAATAAAGACACGCAATATACTTGACAATTCAAGTAATGTTGTCATAATTATTTCATAATTCAGAGTTATAGTGACTTAAGTTCAAAGTAAAGTATCTTTGAATAGAATCTGAAGTAATCATAATTAAAATAAGGAGTTATATATGATTCAGCATTTTACACAACATGAACTAGAGCATGTGTATGCCAATGCAGTAAATACAATTCAATCGCAAAAAAACTTTCTAGATGCTGTGAAAGAGCTTGAACAAGTAGCTCAAGCAGGTCACGGTAAAGCAGCATTATTTTTAGCGGAACTGTATTATCAAGGTTTTCGAGTAGAACGTGATTCTTTGAAAGCTCAATATTGGCAAAAGTTAGCAACAATGCAAGCATAAGAAAACGTCACTCAGGTGGCGTTTTTTAATACCTCCTTAAAACGTACAACATCACTCCCTCCCACGGTCTAACTTGCGCTGCATCAAAGCTTTGATTTGCTCAGGTAGTGTTAACTTTAATAAAAAAATATTTCTAGAGTCTTTCTGAATTGCTTTTATCTGATGCAAAGATTGAATAATCAAGATGATATTTTGACCCAAAAGAATATTTGCTTACGATTTAGATCAATTGTTTAAACATAAATGCCATATAAATTTCTTATAATTAAACATGAGTTTAAATAAAATTAGTTTACGAACATGTATCGTTTTAATAATTTCCAACCAGTATCACGCGAGTTGATGATTAAAATTTCAATTCTAAAAACAATGATGTATTGTGGCGTACTTTGGGGTTTATATCATCAAGGTTGGGCAATCAAGTCCGATCACGATGGTCATGTATTCCCGTTTTGGTTGAATGGCGTACAAGCACACCGTTATGCAAAATCAAATTGGAAAAATTATAAACCACGTAAAATTACACCTAAAGATTTTCATGAATCACTATTACCAACCTTAACGCGTTTACAAGTAGAGCCTGCTTTATTTAATTCTTCGCATCGCAAATTCAAACTTTCGACACAACAAATGCAGCATTTCTTTTTTATGCCAGAACCAGTTATGGCGTAATAAATTTGCCCACCAATCATGATGACTTTTTAGACATTCACAAGAGAAAGTTATCATTGTTGTGCATTTAGGACTTTGCAATTAAAAAAAATACCGTTAAGTTAAATGAAAATGACAATACAACAGAGGTAGATAAACAATGACAAGCGTTGCCCAAGTCATCAAAAATAAAGCTGTACAATCAATTTTTACAATTTCGCCAAATGCGACTGTACTTGAAGCAATTAAAATTATGGCGGACAAAGGTGTAGGTGCACTGGTGGTTGCAGAAGATGAAAAAGTGGTTGGAATTTTCTCTGAACGTGACTATACCCGTAAGATCGCCTTGATGGAACGCACCTCAGAAAGCACACTTGTCTCGGACATTATGACATCCAAGGTCATTTCAGTCGGCTTGAACCATACGGTAGAAGAATGTCTACAGCTCATGACCGATCGTCATTTACGTCATTTACCTGTATTGGATCAAGAAAAGTTGGTGGGTTTTATCTCAATTGGTGACTTGGTGAAAGCAGCAATGGAAGATCAACGTATCCTGATTGAACAGCTTCAACAATATATCTCTGGTTAATTCTATAAAAATAAAAAAACAGGGCAATTCACTACCCTGTTTTTTATTTTAAAAACCCAGAACTATGCCTTTAGAAAGTTCTGGATTGCAGGCACAAGACGTTGCAACAGCTCATCTGCCTGAGCTTGCGTCATGTTGAGTGTGGGTAACAAACGAACCACAGAACCCGCCGTGACATTGATAATCAATTTATATTGATCACGGGCAATCGCAACAAGTTCAGCACAGTCTTTTGGTAGCTGAATACCAATCATCATACCAAAACCACGCACCTGTACATTGTAACCAGCCAATTGCGCTTTGAGTTGATTCACGATATAGGCACCGACAGTGGCAGCATTTGCGACCACATTCTCTTTTTCAAGTGTATCCAGTACCGTATAGACCACACGCGAGCCCAACACTGTGCCACCATAGGTTGAACCGTGGCTGCCTGCACCCAGTAAACCGATCGCTTTACCCTGAGTCATCACCGCCCCAATTGGAAAACCATTACCCAAACCTTTGGCTGTGGTCATCACATCAGGAACGATACTGGTGTGCTGATAGGCAAAATATTTACCTGTACGCCCATTTCCAGTCTGGATTTCATCCAGCATCATCAACCAGTTATGCTGATTACATAACGCACGGACTTCTTCCAGATAGCTAAAGCCTTGCGGTGCGGTGTTCACTCCACCTTCCCCCTGAATCGGTTCAATCAGGATTGCAACAATATCAGGATGATGGATTGCCGCTTCCTGAATCGCTTCGACATCCCCAAACGGTACACGGATGAAGCCCTGAACCAACGGCGCAAACCCCTCCTGAACCTTTTTATTTCCTGTCGCAGACAAGGTGGCCAGTGTACGGCCGTGGAAAGACTGTTCAGCAACCAAAATCTTTGGATTGACAATCCCTTGCTGGGAACCAAACTTACGCGCAATTTTAATCGCACCTTCATTTGACTCAGCACCACTATTGGAGAAAAAGATCTCTTCCATTCCAGAAACTTCAGCAAGTTTCTGGGCAGCGGCAGTTTGCCAAGGAATTTCAAATAAGTTACTGGTATGAATCAAGGTTGCAGCCTGTTCAGCAATCGCTTCCGCTATCACAGGATGAGCATGACCCAATCCACACACGGCAATCCCCGTCAAGGCATCTAAATATTCTGTCCCATCTGCCGTATATAGATACGCCCCTCGTCCTCGTACAAAGCTGATCGCTTGGCGACCATAAGTTGCCATAAGATGTGATGGTTGATCAGGTTGCACAGGAGCAAGAGTGATATTAGTCATAACAAACTCAATCTATCATTAGTTGTGGTGAAAAAAGTTATATAAGCAAAAACTTGAGTAGATTGAAAGCTCAAACTCACATTTATATAAGAAAAATCTTTAGCAATAGCCGCAAAACTGTTTTTCAGTATATAATTTACGAAGATTAGTTGAGGATCTATCTATGACGGAACAAGCGCGTGATACAGTAGCGTTAATTCGTGATCAAATTGCGAAACACCCTGTTTTACTTTACATGAAAGGCACTCCACAATTTCCGCAATGTGGTTTTTCTGCGCGTGCAGTTGAAGCACTTAGCCAAATTGGTCGCCCATTTGCCTATGTAAATATCTTGGAAAATCAAGATATTCGTACAACATTACCTCAAATTGCTAACTGGCCTACTTTCCCACAATTATGGGTAAACGGCGAGCTCATTGGTGGTAGCGATATCATGCTTGAAATGTTCCAAAATGGTGAGTTAAAGCCATTAGTTGAACAGTATAGCCCTGCTCCTGAAGCATAAGCTAAAAAATGAAAGCCAATCAAATGATTGGCTTTTTTATTACAATGAGTTTTAGTTTAAGCTAAAACCAACATACCGAAACATACCTTCCACCCCTAAATCGGCTTTGTAAATTTGCATGTTTGGATAGTCTGCCTGAGTGATCGTCTCATAAATATTCATACTTGGATCTTCATGAATTTCATCAACCGACTGTGGTAGAACTTCTTCAAAACGATCAGCAATAAATTCAAAACCTAAATCCATAGCCATGAATAAAGTATGCTCACACGGCTGAACATACTGTTCTTGTTCCCAATCTAACACAGCTTGATGACAATATGGACATGCAATGTTTTGAGTCGCATCGATCACGTTTATAAGTTGGTATGTCATAATTTTAAAGCATAGAAAATTTGGATTTAGTTTAAAAGAATACGATCTGTGAATCTATCTGAATAACAGGGATTTAAATTATGGCAACACTTGAACAAGCGATTTCACTAGCAGCAAAACAACATGAAGGGCAAGTAGATAAAGCAAATGCCCCTTATATATTACATCCATTAAGAGTCATGTTAAATACTCCTACAATTGAACATAAAATTGTGGCCGTTTTACATGACATTTTAGAAGATACAGAAACAACGATTGAAGATTTATACCAATTCGGTTTTCAAGAGCATATCATTGACGCAATCGTCGCACTCACTAAAAAACAAGGAGAAACTCGTCTAGAAGCAGCTCAACGAGCGCGACAAAATCCAATCGCACGTGTTGTTAAATTAGCAGATATCAATGACAATATGGACTTATCTCGCATTCAATCACCAACAGTCAAAGATTTTGAGCGTTTGAAAGAATACCAACAGGTTCGAGATTTATTATTACTCCAAAATGTTTAATAATCTCTTTTATAATGATTCACTCTAATCACAAAAGCTGGAGTTTATAGCGTAATGCTAACGGATTTAGATGATTTTTATTGCTTTGCCCTTGTTGTCGAACATGGTGGTTTTAGTGCGGCTGAAAGAGCAACTGATATTCCTAAATCCAAATTAAGTCGTAGAGTTTATAATCTCGAAGAACAGCTGGGTGTACGCTTAATTCAACGTAGTTCACGACACTTTGCCGTTACCGATATTGGTATGGATGTTTATCGTCATGCTCAAGTGATGATGAATGCTGCTCAAGCTGCACATGATGTTGTCAATCACTTAAGTAGTGAACCACGCGGTGTAATTAAAGTCAGTGTTCCAGTTGATATTGCACAAAATCAAATGGCGAAAATATTACCGAGCTTTTTAAAGAAGTACCCTGAAGTTCGGGTTCAAATGATGGTAAGCAATCGCAGAATTGATGTAATTAACGAAGGCGTTGATCTCGCCTTACGTGTTCGCTCTAAGCTAGACGATGACCCTAATTTAGTTTTGCGTCAGTTTACAGCAATTGAGCAACGTCTATTTGCTAGTCAAGCTTATTTAAATGAATTCGGTCATTTAACAACGCCAGAACAATTATCTGAGCATCGTATTATCAGTATGTCCGAAGAACATCTAGATCAACACTTTTTATTATTTGGACCTGAAAATCAACAAAAGAAAATTAAAGTAAATCCTGTCATTATGGGTTCGAATTTGTTGATGCTTGCGGAATTGGCAAGTCAAAATTGTGGAATTGCTTTATTACCAGATAGTATTGCACAAGATTTCACAAAATCAGGGCAATTGGTCAAAGTTTTACCTGAATGGACTGCCCCACATGGTATTTTCCATGCCGTTTATCCGTCACGTAGAGGTCTATTACCCGCTGTACGAGTCTTTATCGATTATTTAGTAGAACAATTAACAGAATCACCGAATAAAAAAAGAGCTTGAATCATTCAAGCTCTTTTTTAAATATATTACACCGCTGGATAGTGTCCTGTTCCATTTGGCCAAGGCGTTAACAACTCAAAACCATCATCAGTAACAACAACCATATGTTCCCATTGCGCTGATAAGGACTTATCTTGTGTCACCACAGTCCATCCGTCATTCAGTTCTTTCACATGTCGTTTACCAGCATTCACCATCGGTTCAATCGTAAATACCATACCCTTTTTCAAGGTCATACCCTGTCCTTTTTGACCATAATGCAAAATATTCGGCTGTTCATGATAGATACGACCAATACCATGACCACAATATTCTCGGACAATACTATAACCTTCACGTTGCGCAACGGATTGAATTGCATAACCAATATCACCGAGTGTCGCACCTGGTTTTACCGTATGAATCCCTGCAAGCATGGCTTCATAAGTTGTTTCCACCAGTTTCTTGGCTTCTGGGCTCGGCTCGCCCACAAAATACATGCGGCTGGTATCCCCAAAATAACCATCTTTGATTACAGCAACATCGATATTTAATATATCTCCTTCTTGCAAAATTTTCTTTGCGGAAGGAATTGCATGGCACACTTCTTCATTGACTGAAATACATGTCGTCTTGGTAAAACCGTGATATCCCACATTGGCTGGAATCACCTGCAAAGTATTTACGATATAGTCGTTGCAAATATCGTCTAAATATTCAGTTGAAACGCCAGGCTTAATATAATCACCAATCATTTCTAATACTTGTGCCGCTAAACGTCCTGAGATACGTAATTTCTCAATATCTTGCTCAGATTTAATCGTCACAGTAGAAGCTCTCATTCGAGATTTTCCTTATTTAAATATAGGTTAATGCAACATGCAGATTCATTTTTGTACTGCATCTCGTATTTCAACAGTTGTACGCTGTCGTACAAAAATCTTCAATCGTTTTAAGATTGAACGGTTGCTATTATTTTACATTTAATTTCAATCGGCATCATAGTAAAAAAGTATAAAGGGCTATATTTTTTACTTTTAAAATCTTTTCAATAAATTAAGTTTACCAATGCTAATTATATGATTTTAATCAGTTCTTATTAGACAAAAATAAACCAAATTTCACATAAAATTAGTTTCAAATGACTACAAATTTGTTCTAGAATCCGCACTTTTATTTTATACCTCCCTTTTATGAACCATCTTCGTACAGGAGATATTATTGCTCTCGGTTTCATGACCTTTGCACTCTTCATCGGTGCTGGCAATATTATTTTCCCCCCTATCGTTGCGCAACAAGCAGGTGAGCATGTTTGGCTCGCTGCTTTTGGATTCTTAATTACCGCAGTCGGTCTACCTGTAATTACCATTATGGCTTTGTCTCGTATGCAAGGCTCTATTGAAATTATCAGCTCGCCACTTGGACGCTTTTTTAGCTTACTCCTCACGATTGTCTGTTATTTGTCTGTTGGACCATTATTTGCCACACCACGTACTGCAACTGTTTCTTATGAAATAGGATTTGCTCCATATTTTGGTACATCAAATAGCAGTCTACTGATTTATAGTGTTATTTATTTTACACTTGTCACTGTGATCTCGCTTTACCCGAATAAATTATTAGATACAGTAGGTCACGTCTTAGCTCCTTTAAAAATTGCTGCTCTAGCGGTTCTTGGTATTGCAGCAATCCTTATCCCTACTGGCTATATTTCTCCACCAATCCATAAGTATGTGACTAGTCCTGTTTCTGAAGGCTTCGTAAACGGCTATTTAACGATGGATACTTTGGGTGCCTTAGTATTCGGTATTGTGATTATTCAAGCGATTCAGTCTCGTGGAGTGACAGATTCAAAGCTGATCACCAAATATGCGATTATCGCGAGTTTAATTGCTGGTGTAGGTTTAACCCTAGTATATATCAGCCTATTTAAACTTGGATTAGGTAGCCATGAAGTTGCGGCGAATGCAGCGAATGGTGCAGTAATTCTGCATGCTTATGTACAACACGCCTTTGGTGATCTAGGTTCGTTGTTTTTAGCTGGTTTGATTTTTCTTGCCTGTATGGTAACTGCAATTGGCCTTACCTGTGCATGTGCAGAATATTTCACTGAATTAACAGGCTTACCGTATAAATTATTAGTTTTTATCTTAATTGGATTTTCATTATTAATTTCTAATTTAGGCTTAACAAAACTAATTGCGTTCTCTGTTCCAGTGTTGAGTGCAATTTATCCACCAGCGATTGTTGTGATTATGATGAGTTTCTTCTGGAAATATTGGAATAAACCTTCAACTGTCGTGAGCTCTGTTACTGCTGTTGCTTTTCTTTTTGGCATTATTGAAGCACTCAAAGCGGCTGGATTCTCTGAACAACTCCCTCAATTCATTAATAATTTACCGTTGAATGAACAGAACCTTGCTTGGTTATTACCTTCATTGGTCGTACTCGTTATCGCAATTGCTGTAGATCGATTCTCTAGCAGTACTGCTTCTCAAAATTAAAATGATTTGTCGTTAAAATAATGTTTTACCCAAACATAATTTTAGCTATACAAAAAATGTTCTTTTATCCAACTTACATTTTTTGTTTACGACAAATTATTTTTTATCTTATTTGTATCTACCTCTACCCGTATTATTCAAACTGTATTTGATCTGAATAACAAAAACATCTTTTCAGCAACTTTTTCAAATTGTAAAAAACCAACACCATTATTCATAATAAAAATAACCTTAATACACCTAAAAAATGTTCAATCTATATAGAAATCAATACATTCATAAATTTATTTAAAAAATAGTGAAATTAGCTATTGAAATACTAAAAAAATCAAAGTACAACTTTAATCTTAATTCTGACAAAAACGATTAGGTTTTGTCATCACTACTCAAGGAGGGATGGAGATGTTCTCATTACATTTCAACAAGCAAGTCTTCATTGACACTCTAAAGACCAATGATTCCATCGTATATGCAATTACGACATTTGCCTTAATGGCGACGCTGTTATTGCAAGGCACTATTAAGGGTAATTTAAAACCTGAATATTTTGCATACGCTTTAATCGTCTCTTTAGCCTTTTGTACGTGGGGGATTATTGATCGAAAGTTTCGACAGATAAGTGCTGAGCGCCAAAAGAATTTTTAATATAAGAAATGGATGAGTAATCATCCATTTTTCTAACTGGTAAATTTTAAGATTGTTCCTAATAGTAATACTGCTGTAGCACCTAATTCGACCATTATTAAACTCAACATTAAAAATGTCATACACCATCTTGGAATCGACCACTGCCCTAAGGTATGCGGTTGCTTAAACTGATTCGTTGTATCTTTTAACATTCCATGAATGATATAGACCAAAATCGACATTGAGAAAAAGAATAAATTCGCCACAACGCAAAATAGACTCAAACTATCCGATAAACTTGTAAAATAACTTAATGCAGCCAAGATTAAACTCGCAGCGGCATAAAGCAAACTACTGCGATGTGCAATATCGACATAATAATGTGCACGTGCAAGCTCTGTATTTCTAATTTGATAATACTTCCAAACACCAGTTAGCATCCCTACCCAAAGAAATATCCCACTAAAAATGATCGCCAATTGGGTTGCACTGGTTAAAATTAACATTCCCTTTTCCCTAAATTGTTTTTCCAAAAATAGCTATATTACATAAAATTTGACTTTTAAGTCATCTTTTAAACGAGTTTCTTTTTAGAACTTGTATAGACTGGAAATATGTCTAGACAAGAGTATTACTCAAATGACTACATTTGAATCATTTTGGATCAGTTGTAAAGATGGTTACCAACTTGCAGCACAGTATTATCCAGCAAGTGATGCAACTAAACCATTTCCGATTCTTATTTGTCCAGCAACAGGTATTACCAAAGGTTTTTATCACTCATTTGCTGAATGGTTAAATCAACAAGGCTATAAGGTCTTAAGTTTTGACTTTAGAGGAATAGGTCAATCTTTACATGGGCCACTTAAAAATTCGAATGCCAGTATCAATGATTGGGGTTTATTAGATATCCCAGCAGCCATCGAAACCCTCTTGAATCGCGCTCAAGCTAAACAAGTGATTATTTTGGGACATAGTGCTGGTGGTCAATTACTTGGAATCAATCCTGACCATCAAAAAGTTGCTAAAGTTGTCGCAATCGCTGGTTCAACGGGTTATGTAAAAGGCTTAAAAGGAAAAACTAAACTTCTTGCTCCATTAATGTTTAATGTCATTTTTCCAGTATCCAGTGCTATTAAAGGATACGGCGCAACACAATTTATTGGTATGGGTGAAAATTTACCTAAAAATGTAGCAAAACAATGGGCTGAATTTTGCAGTCAACCTGGTTATGTCATGAATGCAATTGGTAAAAGTATTTTTGCTGATTATCACCAAGAGATTGTCTGTCAGATTACATCAATTTGGGCAAGTGATGATGAAATCGCAACACAGGCAAATGTTAAAGATTTACTCAGACTTTATCCTAATGCTCAAACCAATTTGATTGAATTGAAACCACAACAATATGGTTACAAACAAATTGGACATATGCTGATGTTCAAAAAATCACATCAGAAATTATGGCCCGTATTAGAAAAAGAATTGAGAATGTAATCCCTAAACTCACAGTTTTACCCTTTTGCGCATCTAAATTTGCAATCCTATTTAGATGCGCCTTTTTAATTTACAATTATTTACATAAACCATAAATGACATAACTAAGTAGAAGTTTTTTACAATGAATTATTTTTTAACAATATAAAATTAAATAATAAAACTATATTTGTATTCTTTTTAAGCAGATTAGTTAACTAATAGTGATTAAATGTGATAAAGAATGTATTTATTCAACTTTTTTAGCAGCACTATGAATTTTAATTTTTAACCAAATTTTAAATTCAAATATATGTATTTAATTTGTTTTTTTAATTATTTTATTTTACAAATGTAATAATTTCACGATTATATGACATTTTAGACAGAATCTTTTAGAAAAAAGTCACGTCATGATTTGTATTTATTTTCTACAATACATTTGTTCTACAAATAAGCTACAATGCAACACTGTAGAAATACAATTGGGGTAAAATGGATAGGTAAGAGCATCATTAATAACAGTTTTATGTAGTTTACATGATGATACCCCTATCTTAAGCAAAGATGGTTATACAACCATTTTTAGGAAGATTTGTTATAAACGGAATGTTAGAAAAATTAGATTTCATCATTTTTCTAGCGTATAAATTGTAGACATTTCATGGAATCTCGGAGTTGCATCTAACAACTCTGTGTAACAAGCATAGGAAATAACTTAATGCCTAAAAAATATGCGCGTTTTTTACCTACATCAGAAACATTTAACTTAGAAGACTTTCCTTATTTCTGGATTTCTCAAGTAAATGCACAGTACGTTCAAAATATCGATAACGTACTTAAGAAGTATGGTTTAGACAACTCTCGCCGTCGTATTTTAATTGCATTGAATGTCAAGCCACATGCAAGCGTTTCTGAACTTTCAGACATGGTGATTTCTAAAATGTCTACAACGACCAAGATCGTATATCGCCTTAAAGATGAGGGATATATTGAAACTTATTCATGTAAAGAAGATGGTCGTATTACCCGCGTTTATCTTACTGATAAGGGTACAGAAATGATCACTAAAATTAATGATTTAACTTCTGTAATCTTAGAGCAATCATTTGATGGATTAACGCCGTTGCAAATCGAAAAGACGATGGAAATTTTAAAACATATGTTTAAAAATCTTGCTCGTTGATTAATCAAATATATAAAAAGGTTTCTTGTTAGAAACCTTTTTTATTTAGAAAAGATCAAACATATTTAACTGAGGTGTTTGTTTTGCTATTTTTGCCTTAGGTACATGTGAACATTCAAACTCTTCTACTGGAAATCCCTGCATAAATTGAATCATTTGATGTGGTTGTTTTAAACTCAGCCAATCATCAAGGTGGTCATGTGGAATAATGACGACTGATCGTTTGATATCCCCAGGTTCATGCAACTCTTTCATCATCGGATGGTCTATTGCATCCATCGTAAGCATCGCTGCGGAACGAATAATTTCATTCTCGATTTTGCAAATTTCATAAAGTGCTGCAATATAAAATGCTTTGCCATCTTTACGCCGTACGCCCCATCGTTGTGGTTTATTTTCAATATATTTACTTTCATAAAACTCAGTGACTGGAATTATAGCGAACTTGCATTTATAAGCTGCCTCCTGAAAGCTTGGTTTCTCAAAAATGGTCTCATGTCTAGCATTATAAGCACGTTTAGAGCTGTTAATATCCTCTGCCCATTTCGGCACTAAACCAAATAATACTTCTCGCCACTCCAATCCATGTTCAGATTTAAATAATAATGGTGTTTTATAACTTGGATAAACCTAATCAGTATAATCAAAAGGAATAAGCGGTAGTTCAAGCTGTTGCAATTGTTCAAGTGTTACTGGTTTGTAGTTAGCGCACATAAAATCACAAGCACCTTATTTAATAAAAAAAGCCCCCGAAGAGGCTTTTTATTTTAGATGAAATTAATCACCTGTATAACCTTTTAGTTTTAAACGTGCAGCGTGTAACAATGGCTCTGTATAACCAGATGGTTGCTCAGCGCCTTTGAAGATCAAATCAGCAGCAGCTTGGAATGCGATACCATCAAAATTTGGTGCCATTGGCGTGTAAAGTGGATCATTGGCATTTTGCTGATCAACAATCACAGCCATACGTTTAAGCACTTCTTCAACTTGTTCTTTCGTTACGATACCGTGACGCAACCAGTTTGCAACGTGTTGAGAAGAAATACGTAAAGTTGCACGATCTTCCATTAAACCAACGTTATTGATGTCTGGAACTTTAGAACAACCTACACCTAGATCAACCCAACGTACAACATAACCCAAGATACCTTGACAGTTATTTTCAAGCTCATTGTTTAACTCTTCAGCCGTCCAGTTTGTTTCTGGTGCAAAAGGAGGAGTTAGCAAGTCATCTAAAGACAACATTGATTCAGCAAGCAATTCATCTTGACGTGCTTTTACATTGATTTGGTGGTAATGCATGGCATGAAGTGCAGCGCCTGTAGGTGATGGAACCCATGCACAAGAAGCACCCGCATTTGGATGAGCTGTCTTAGTCGCCAACATATCTTTCATGCTATCTGGTTTTGGCCACATGCCTTTACCAATTTGCGCTTTACCTTGTAAACCACATGCTAAACCAATTGCAACGTTACGGTTTTCGTAAGCAGCAATCCATTTTTGCGCTTTAACAGCTTCTTTACGTACCATTGGCGCTGCTTCCATAGACGTATGGATTTCATCACCCGTACGATCCATGAAGCCTGTGTTAATGAAAATTGTACGGTCTTTTGCAGCAGCGATACAATTTTTCAAATTAACTGAAGTACGGCGTTCTTCATCCATGATACCAATTTTGAGTGTTTTCGCAGGTAGACCAAGTGCTTGTTCTGCACGCTCAAATAATTCAACTGCAAATGCAACTTCTTCTGGACCATGCATTTTTGGTTTAACGATATACATAGAACCTTTACGAGAGTTCTTATTTTCGTTTTCACCACGAATATCTGTAATTGTAAGTAATGGAGTAACTAATGCATCCATGATACCTTCAAATACTTCTTGACCTTCTACAAGGATCGCTGGGTTAGTCATTAGATGACCAACGTTACGAAGAAGCATTAATGAACGACCATGTAGCGTTGTAGTACCGCCAATTAAGTTCTGAACTGTACGGTCTTTGTTTAATGCACGAGTAATAGTTTTACCATTTTTCTCGATTGACTCTTGCAAGTCACCTTTCATTAAACCTAACCAGTTACGATAGCCTTCAACTTTCTCTTCTGCATCAACAGCTGCAACAGAATCTTCTAAATCTTGGATCGTTGTAATAGCAGCTTCTAGAGTTAAATCTTTAACGCCAGCCGCATCAGTTTTACCGATTGGGCTATTTGCATCGATATCGATAATAACGTGCAAACCATTATTTAATAAAACGATTTCAGTTGGATTTGCAGCATCGCCATTAAAGCCAACAAATTGAGCTTCATGAGCCAAAGAGGTTGTTGAACCATCCTTTAAAGTCACAACTAAACGATTGTGATCAACTGCATACTTAGTTGCATCGGCATGAGAGCCTTGAGCAAGTGGGAATGTTTGATTAAGGAAATCTTTAGCGAAAGCAATTACCTTATCGCCACGGACTGGATTATAGCCTTTACCTTTCTCTGCACCATTTTCTTCAGAAATTACATCTGTACCGTAAAGTGCATCGTATAATGACCCCCAACGTGCATTCGCAGCATTTAAGCAATAGCGTGCGTTACGTACTGGTACAACAAGCTGAGGACCAGCTAATAATGCAATTTCTTCGTCTACATTTTCAGTCGTTACTTGGAAATCAGCAACTTCTGGTACTAAGTAACCAATCTCAGTTAAAAATGCTTTATACGCATTTAACTCAAATTCATTATTACGATGCCATTCATCAATCTTAGCTTGAATTTCATCACGCTTCGCTAATAGTGCCTTATTCTTTGGGCTAAGATCGACAACGACTTGCTCGAAATTTTTCCAGTAAGTTTCACTGTCTAAACCAGAGCCTGGTAAAGCTTCATTTTCGATGAAATCGTAAAGTTCTTTAGCAATCGCTAGCTTGCCTTGTTGAATACGTACAGTCATTGTCTTTCCTGATGATGCTAACTTTTTATAACAAGAAACCTAGTATACCGATTTATACTAGCCTGAATAGTAATATCACATTGCTAAATAGTAAGCATTTTCTTAGCTTAAGTATTGACAAATATAATTTTTATAAACACTAAAACCAAGTTTTGATCTAGCTACTTCTATTCTGCGACATACTCACTTTTTAAAACTCATTTAGTTATAACAAAATTCAATTAAGAATAAAGCTTTCTCTATATGAATTTATAAAAAAGGCATTCCCTAGAATGCCCTTAAAATTTATGAGGTTTTTGAAACTTGAATTTGGCGATGTTCTGAGTGCAGATAATCATCCGATTGCATTTCCAATAAACGTGAACGAGTTCGTTCAATTTCAAATGCTAATCTTTCACCTTCATAGAGATCAATAATCGAATCTTCTGAGGTTAAAAGCAGCTTCACACCACGATCATAAAACTCATCGACTAAATAGATAAAACGACGTGTTCCTTCAGAAAGGAAATCCGTTAAATGTGGTACGTTACTCACCAGTACCGTATTATAAATATTAGCAATTTCAATAAAGTCGGCAGGGCTACGTGGCTTAAAACATAACTCAGAAAATTCACACCACAATACATCTTCAGTATGACCCAAGGTTTCTACAATTCGGTTATTAATCATAATTGGGGTATTAGAAAGCGTTTGTGTGTGTGTCAGCGCTTGAAAACGCTCATACATCCATGATTGCGCATCATGACTCAAAGGATGCTTAAACAATTGAGCCTGCTTCAAAACACGTAAACGATAATCAACACCAGCATCTACATTCAGAACCGTACAGTTTTTCTGGACTAATTCAATTGTTGGCATAAAACGGTCACGATGGATACCATTTTTATATAAACCTTCTGGTGCAATATTAGAAGTCGCAATCAGCGTGATACCACGTTCAAATAACTTTTGAAATAAATCGCTAATAATCATTGCATCAGTGACATTTGATACAAAGAATTCATCAAAACAAATGACAACCGCATTTTTATAAATCTGATCAGCAACAGAATCTAATGGATTACGTTGACCTGAAAGCTTATTCAATTCTTTATGCACATTTTGCATAAAATGATGGAAATGCATGCGGGTTTTACGGCGAAATGGAACTGAGTCATAAAATTGATCCATCAACCATGTTTTCCCACGTCCTACACCACCCCACATATAAACACCTTTTGGGTAGGTTTGACGACGGAAACGTCTAAATGCTTTCTTTGAGGCTTTATAACGTGTGAGTAACTCTTTCCATACTCGATCTAACTCTTGCACTGCCTGAGCTTGAGCTTCATCTGGCATGAATTGACCTGATTCAATTGCTTGAGCATAACGCTCTACAGGTGAGATCGGCATAAATGAAGTGTTATGTGAGTCTGGTTTAGAATTTGACATAAGGTGTTATTACAATTTTAATTGGTGAAAATTATATCGAACATTGAGTCCAAAGACATTAGATTTTAGGCTTAATTATCATGCAGTTTAAACATCATAATGTACCATTCTTTTACCATTTAATGATTTCGATTATATTGGCGTGGGCTTTGACCAAACCAGCGTTTAAAAGCATGATTAAACGCCGCAGGCTCAGAATAACCGAGCATTTCTGCAACTTGTTCTATCGAATATGCACTATCTTCAATAAATTTTAATGCCTTCTGCTTAATTAATCTTTCGCGAATTTCTTTATAACTCGTTTGTAGTTGCTGCAATTTATGTCTTAGAGTCCTCTCAGGAATCTTTAATGCACATGCTGTTTCGGACATCGTGGGTATTACACCATTTTGCATTTCAAGATACTCCTCGACATATTCTAAAATGGTCAACTTTGCACGGGTACTTCGTTCTAATTTATTCAGATCTTGTAGGCATTTTTCTTCATAAACACGATAAGTAAGAGCATCAGCAGATGGAATTTTTATATTTAAAATATCAGTATTTTCTAGAATAAAAGAGGCATGCTGACATTCAAATTTTACATCTAGACCATAATAATCTTGATAAGCCCCTATTAACTCTAATTCTTTAGGTGTTTTAAAAGGTAATTCAATACGAATACTAGGGATTTCAAGCCCCATCATCTTAAAAATATCTTGTAGAAATTTATATGTACCAGATATTTCACATTGAGCACGAAATAATCCTAAATGCGTATTTAAATCAATTGGTTGATAATGCAAATGGATGTAATCTTTTTTAATATTTAGCTGTAATGAACCAAATAGATGTGTCAATTGTTGAAAACGTACACCATTTAATAGCGCGTTATGTAAAGTATCACTTGTGACAAGTAGCATCAGGAATGGACCATACCCTGCAAGTGCATAATGCTGTCCAATCACTAAACCTTGTTCTGGGGAAATATCCTGACTAATATATTGTAAGATGTCCGATTCAATTTCATCAGCAATGATCGAATTCGGATCTAAAGCATCGGCGAGAATTCCCATATCTGCTAAACGAGCATCTACATCTATGCCGACATGACGCATGCCCTGAATTAAATACATCAATCCGAGGATAGATCTCTTCATAATTCTGAATGCAGTTCCCAAAACCTTAATGTTGTACTATAAAAAAACACAGAAATGAATTGCCGAAATGATCAAGTTCTGCGTCTATATAATCATATTTAATCTCCATAAAACCTTTAAACTTGCACGAAATTTAGATGTATAGGGCATGGACTATGCGTGATGTAACCCAAAATGCTATTCAAAAAACCAAAGTTGCAATTATCGGTGCAGGTTTTGGTGGTTTAGCAATGTCTATTCGACTATTACAAAGTCAAATCAAAGATTTTGTAATTTTAGAAAAAACCAATGACGTTGGTGGCACATGGCGTGAAAACCAATACCCAGGCGCAGCGTGCGATGTTCAATCACACATGTATTCACTTTCGTTTGCTCCCAAAACAGATTGGTCAAAACGTTACGCTGAAGCTGATGAAATTTTTGAATATATTCAAGATATTACTCAGCAATATAAATTAAAAGATTATTGCAAATTCAATCATGAAGTTACTCATGCTGAGTTTGACGAAAATCGTAATGTTTGGTTATTAGATTTTAAAGATCAACCATCCATTGAAGCTCAGTTTGTTATTTTTGCTTCTGGTCCCCTACACGTTCCACAAATTCCTCACTTAAAAGGCATTGAAAAATTTAAAGGCAAAGTTTTCCATTCTTCACAATGGGATCACAAATACAGCTTAGAAGGCAAAGCCGTTGCTTCTATTGGTACGGGTGGTAGCGCAATTCAATATATCCCCGAGATTGCACAAGAAGTGAAACAGCTTTATGTATTCCAACGTACCGCAGCATGGGTCATTCCACGTGATGAACGTAAATATTCACAATTAAGCAAGTCTTTGTTTAAAGCATCTAATATTTATCGTCAAATTCATCGTACTCGCTTGTATTGGACCAACGAATCACGTGTAGTACCTATCGTACAACCACAGATCATGAAATATGGTCAAAAACTTGCTGAAGCGTTCATTCGCTTCCAAGTGAAAGACAAAGCATTAGCTAAAAAGCTGACTCCTGATTTTGTCATGGGTTGTAAGCGTATTTTGATTTCAAATAAGTACTTCCCTACATTCAATCGTAAAAATGTTGAATTAATTACCGATGGTGTTCAAGAAATCACAGCAAACGGCATTATCACCAAAGATGGTAAAGAGCGTCAGATTGACTGTTTGATTTATGGTACAGGCTTTATTACCGATCCACGCATTTACTTAAAGCATTTCGATTGCGTTGGTCGTAATGGAATCGAACTTAAGCAAGCTTGGAAAGATGGTGCGGAAAGCTACTATGGTATTAGTACGAAAAACTTCCCTAACCTATTCCAACTCTTAGGTCCAAATACGATTTTAGGTCATAACTCTGTTATTTTCATGATTGAATCTCAAGTAAACTATATCTTGCAATTGATTCAAACTGTGGACAAAACAGGATCTCAAGCTGTTGAGATTAAACAACAGGTACAAGATCAATTTAATGATCGTGTGCAGGAACAACTCAAAGGAACAGTTTGGCAAGCAGGCGGATGTAGCAGTTGGTATCAAGCAGCTGATGGTAAAAACTTCTCATTATGGCCAACATATACTTGGAAATATTGGTTAGAAACACGTAAAGTAAATGTCGCTGACTATAATTTTATTCATACAGCAACAAATGCAAAAAACAATGCAGCTTAATCAATAATTCTTCATAATAAGCAGGTTATTCGTAACCTGCTTTTTTTATGCAATCTTTTGTTCTTATCTTCCAAATTTTTATCGCAATAAGCTTAGGCTATTTTCTCGCCCCAAAACTATCACAGCGAATTAAACAATTTATATTTAAAATCTTACCCTATTTTTCTTATTTATTATTAATGAGTGTTGCATTTGAACTGACTCAAGCTTTGAATCATATCTCAGATCCAGCAGCAATATTACCACCTGCATTATTGATTGCATTTACTACATCAGTTGGTTCTTTCTTTATCTGTCTAATTACTTATAAACTGATTGATCGTCAAAGTGTACAAGGAAAAATTTCATTACACCTCTTTATCAATGCACTCAAGAATATCGCTAAAGCATTTCTAGCATTAGGATTAGGGATTTTACTTGGAATAGTAGTGACTCAATCTAACCTACAAATTGCATTTAATAGTTGGTATTTATTACTCATATTTATCTTTTTGATTGGCGTTGAGCTTGCTTTTACGCAATTTGATCGCAGTTGGTTAAGTTGGAGAGTACTACTTGTTCCTGCCGCAGCCTTTGTCGGTTCTTGTCTGGCTGCAATCATCAATTATCTCATTCTATCTCATGATTATACCCTGAATGAAATGATGGCTTTAGCTCAGGGATATGGTTGGTACTCAATGTCTGGAATTCTATTCACAGAATTACATTCAGCACGACTTGGTGGCATTGCCTTATTAACCGACCTCTTCAGAGAAATTTTCGCCATTCTTCTTATGTACTGCCTCGGTTGGCGTTTTCCACGTTCAGCGATTTCGAGTGCTGGAGCAACCTCAATGGATGTCACCCTTGCGATGGTTAAACAGTCATGTGGCACGCATTACGTACCACATGCAATGATGAGCGGATTAATTTTATCGCTTCTAGCGCCTTTATTAATAAGCCTATTCTTAAATCTCAAGTTCTAAGGTATTTATAAACTAAATAAACTTAGATAGACGCCAAAATTGACTTCAACATTTCTGTTGGACGTTCAGCCTTTGTAATAGGACGACCAATCACTAAATGCGTCGAACCATCAAGCATAGCTTGTTTAGGTGTAACGATACGTTTTTGGTCATCTGCATTTGAACCTTCTGGACGAATGCCTGGGGTAACTAATGCAAAATCAGCATTCAACATTTCACGAAGAATCTTAGCTTCTTGTGCTGAGCAAACTACGCCATCCAAACCACTTTCTTGAGTCAATTTAGCTAAACGTTTGACATGCTCTACTGGCTCGATATCTAAACCAATATCACGTAGATCTTCACGCCCCATAGAAGTTAACACAGTAACTGCAATAAGTTGTGTTTGATAATTGCCTGCTTTGAGTCTTTCAACACAAGTTTCCATCATTTTTCGACCGCCAGAAGCATGAACATTGACCATCCACACACCTAGATCTGCCGCAGCACAAACAGCTTGCGCTGTTGTATTCGGAATATCATGAAATTTTAAATCAAGGAAAACTTCAAAGCCTTTATCTTGTAAAGTTTTAACAACACTTGGACCTTCATGAGTAAAAAGTTCCTTGCCCACTTTGACACGACATAAAGCAGGATCAAGCTGATCCACAATCGTTAAAGCGTCATATTCGCTTTTTGCATCTAGTGCAACAATGATACTCAAGAGCGTTTCTTCCCAGTTGATTCAAAGTCGCTATTATAAATAGGTTTTAATTTAAGTGTAAAATTTCATTCAACACATTTTTACTTCTTACATTTAAGTTGCAACAACAAAACTAAAACATACCAAATAGTAAAATTTGATTAAATTTTAATCTTAAAATAAATTAAAAACGAATAAGGTTAAAAATGAAAACGATTAAAACTGCAATAGGCATAAAAAGGCATCAATTTAGTCACCATCATTTTTTTAAGATTCTGAAAAATCAAGAAATACCCATACAACGACGCTTAAAATTCTTGCCCAATCTTGCTCACTTTATAATGAGCTTTGCGGATTTAAATAAATATGTACTACCCTTTAATTTTCCACAGAATGAATATGAAGAAGCAATCAATGTTCACTGTAAAGAAGATGCTAATCATTGGCCTTGGTATTTGCATGACCTAGAAACGCTCGATTTAAACAATAAACAAGAACTTACCAACACCCTTAGATTTATTTGGTGTGATGACATGTCACCTAGCCGTAAACTATCTTACGAATTAATAGGCTTGGTCTCGAATCAGACGGCACTTATAAGATATGTAATGAAACACATTTAAGGCAAGAAACTGGACATTCTATAGGCGATGAAGAAAACGTTTTTGAAAATATGCCTATAACGCGAGAAATGAATGAAACAGCATTGATCGTAGTAGAAAAAAGTTTTAATGCTTTTACTCAATTTATGGATCAGTTTGAATTGAACTTGAAAAATGAAATTAAAATTAATGAAGTATTTTTTAATCACAAACTAAAAGGGCTACTTCAATTGTGAAATAGCCCTTTTCAATACTAAATAGCAATTCAACTATTAGATATTATCATTCGGATAAACATCTAAAACAGTTTTTTCATGCCTTACGCTTGCAGCAGCTTCTGCGGCTGCTTGCTGAGCAAGTTGGATCTGCTCTTTTCTAAGGTGATCAATATCTTTACGTAATCGTTTAATTTCCCAATTCGTTTGGAAAACTCGAAATACTTGAACACCTAGAAGCAAACCGACAACGACACCTAATGCCAATGTCAATAAAAGCAATAAACCTAAACGCATAGCAGGAACTTGAGTAAACAATAGGTTCACTTCTAATTCTGCTGGATTCTGTAAAACTAGGGCAAGCGAATAACCAAATAGAGCAAAAAGTAATGCAATTAAGATATAACGCATAAACACCTCAATTTTTTATTAATCAACAGTGTCGTTTACTGCATCACGAAGTGCTTTACCCGGTTTGAAATGCGGGACAGCTTTTGCTGCAACATCAACTGATTTACCAGTTTTAGGATTACGCCCTAAACGTGGCTCACGATGATGTAATGCAAAACTGCCAAAACCACGAATCTCAATACGATCGCCACTCGAAAGTGCTTCAATCATTTGATCAATCATAATTTTAACAGCATCTTCAACCAACGGTTCTGCCAAATGAGGGTTTTTAAGGGCAATCCGTTCAATCAAATCAGATTTGTTAAGTGCTTCAGTAGTCATCGATGACCTCTTTAATTATTGCTACTCTTCAATATTTTAATAATAACCTGTTTAAATACAAAACGGTAGCGCAGTACATCGATACTACGCTACCGTTTGCAGTATTTTTGTATAAAAAGGTACATCTCTGTTACAAGAAATGTACCTTTTAACAAATTACTTCATTTGAGCTTTAATCAAATCACCAATAGTCTTAGGACCATTAGCTTCTGAAACTTGAGCTGCTGCTGCTTGACGAGCATTGTTCACAGCTTCTTTCTCTTCAGCTTCGTCTTTCGCTTTGATAGACAAGTTGATAGAGCGAGATTTACGATCAACGTTGATGATCTTCGCTTCAACTTCTTGACCAACTTCTAAGAATTTAGTCGCATCTTCAACGCGGTCACGATTGATTTCAGAAGCTTTAAGCGTTGCTTCGATGTCATCAGCTAATTTAACTGTAGCACCTTTAGCATCAACAGCAGTCACAGTACCTTTAACTAAAGCACCGCGTTCGTTCGCAGCTAAGAAATCATTGAATGGATCGCTGTTTAATTGCTTGATACCAAGGCTGATACGGTTACCTTCAGCGTCTACAGATAAGATAACTGCTTCAACTGTGTCACCTTTCTTGTAACGACGGATAGCTTCTTCGCCTTGTTCGTTCCAAGAAATGTCAGATAAATGTACTAAACCGTCGATACCACCAGATAAACCGATGAAGATACCGAAGTCAGTGATTGACTTGATCGTACCAGAAACTTTTTCGCCTTTTTCATTTGCTTTAGCAAACTCTTCCCATGGGTTAGCACGAGTTTGTTTGATACCCAATGAAATACGACGACGTTCTTCGTCAACTTCAAGAACCATAACATCAACTTCGTCACCGATCTGAACAACTTTAGATGGGTGGATGTTTTTGTTTGTGTGATCCATTTCTGAAACGTGTACTAAGCCTTCAACGCCTTCAGCGATTTCAGCGAAGCAACCGTAGTCAGTTAAGTTAGTTACACGTGCTTTAACGATAGAACCTTTAGGGTAACGGCTCATGATCGCTAACCATGGATCTTCGCCTAATTGCTTAAGACCTAAAGATACGCGGTTACGCTCGCGGTCAAATTTAAGTACTTTAACTGTAACTTCTTGACCAACTTCAACAACTTCTGAAGGGTGCTTGATACGCTTCCAAGCCATATCTGTGATATGTAGAAGACCATCAATACCGCCAAGATCAACGAACGCGCCGTAATCAGTAAGGTTCTTGATAGTACCTGTAACTGTTTGACCTTCTTCAAGTTGAGCAAGTAATGCTTCACGGTCAGCTGAAGATTCAGCTTCCATAACTGCACGACGAGATACAACAACGTTGTTACGTTTAGCATCAAGTTTGATTACTTTGAACTCTAACTCTTTACCTTCAAGGTGAGTTGTGTCACGAATAGGACGAGTATCAACTAAAGAACCTGGTAAGAATGCACGTACAGGACCGATGTCAACAGTGAAACCGCCTTTAACCTTACCAGAGATAACACCAGTAACGATTTCGCCGTCTTCAAAGATTTTCTCAAGTTTAGTCCAAGTTTCAGCACGTTTTGCTTTTTCACGTGATAAAACTGTTTGACCCATACCGTTGTCAAGCGCTTCAACAACTACGTCAACAGTATCGCCAACTTGAACTTCAAGTTCACGTTGTTCATTTAAAAATTCAGCACGGTCAACAACACCTTCAGATTTAAGGCCAGTGTCAACAGTAACCCAGTCAGAATCGATACTAACAACAGTACCTTGGATGACTGCACCCTTTTCAACGTTGAGGTTTAATTCACTTTCTTCAAAGAGGGCTGCAAAAGATTCGGTCATGATATACCTGATAAAGTCCGCGGTCTTGGATCAGACAAGGCCGGTTTAGTTAAGTTGTTACATTGTCCAAAAGATCTGATCAAGCAATGCTTCAACTGATAAAAAATTGTGTATCTAGTTTATACGGCTATTAATATAGTCAACCATCAACTGAAACACTTCATTGATGCCTATTGTAGAACTATCAATGATATACGCATCTTCAGCGGGCTTGAGCGGAGCAACTGTTCGCTCCATATCTCTTTTATCTCTAGCCTGTATGTTAGATAAAATGTCGCTTATTTTAGCATCAAGACCTATGCCCTGCAACTGTTTTACACGTCGCTCTGCACGAGATTCAGCCGATGCTGTTAAGTAGATTTTCGCTTGAGCCTCTGGAAAAATCGCTGTCGCCATGTCACGACCATCTGCAACCAATCCAGGTGCTTGAATAAATGCACGCTGACGCTCAAATAATGCTTGTCTTAATTCAGGAACAGTTGCAACTTTAGAGGCATACTCACCAACTTGCTCAGTACGAATAGTGTTGGTCACATCCTCGCCCTCAAGAAAAATAAGTGTGCCTGCATCTGTTGATTTAAATTCAATATCTAAATGAGTTGCAAAATCAACACATTGCACTAACTGTTCTTGAATTTTATTCAGTAGATCTCGCTGAAATAGCGACAGTCCAAGTAAACGATATAAAGCACCTGAGTCTAATAAATTAAAACCATAATGCGCAGCAATTTTAGCTGCCAATGTCCCTTTACCAGAGCCACTTGGACCATCAATCGTAATAATATGAACTGTCATTCCCATCTCTTATGAAGCAACTGACTTCGCTAATTTTGAAAAACCTAGTGTAATCGCTGCTTTGAGTTGTGCAAGAACTAATTTACTTACAAAAGGTGCTTTTGCCGTAAATTCAATCTTATAAGTCACTAAAGTAATAAACGGTGTGATTTCTTTAAAATCAATTTGTCCGAGATGGTGTTTCACCAAAGGATTATTAATCAATTTATATTCAATACGTTTATTCTCTTCTAGTAATGTAATTTCTTCTTGAAGAGGCTTGACTGGTCCAAAGCCCATACGGCGAATTGAACCGATTCCATCTGGACGCTGAGGATCAGCAGAATCTTTTACACGTACAACTTGTAAAGGAGCAAATGCTTTATTATAAGTTGCATGTTTTGACAATAAGTCAAAAACTTCAGAAATTGGTGCATTAAACTCTTTTTTTATGGTGATTGCATTACGCATAGCTTTGCCTTTTTGATCTAGCCAAAATCATTGGAGGCTTAGTTTGCCACAACTACAGTGACATTTTTAATCATTTAAGGACGTTTTTAATAGCCTATTTTTCTTTTTTTCTTCTCGTCTTTGTTTAAAAAATTCACTGAGTTGCAATGAACACTGTGTTTGCATACAACCTTGTTCAAAAACAAATTTGTGATTGTAATAACCATTTTCCAATAACTGCCGAGCACTGACCAATGAACCAGCTTTAGGTTCGGTGGTTGCAAATACCACTTTTTTAATGCGTGCATGAATGAGTGCACCGACACACATCGTACAAGGCTCTAGTGTCACATACAGTACAGCATCGTCTGGTAAGCGATAGTTATTCAATGATTGACATGCTGCACGTAAAGCTTGAATTTCTGCGTGAGCGGTAGGATCAGATTGTTTAATTGGCGCATTATAACCAACACCAATAACTTTCTCTTGACTCACTATCACCGCTCCAACAGGAATTTCTCCCTGCGAAGCAGCTAGTGCAGCTTGCTCATAAGCAAGCTGCATCCAATATTCATCGTTAAAGTTTTCTAAAATTGTGACGTCAATACTCATCGATTTTAAGCAATAACACCATATTGTCTTAATAAAGCATTCCAACTATCAATAGTAGTTACCGGAGCACAATCAGATAAAATATCTTTTAATGTAATCTTTTCAGCTGCTTTCCATTCTGGTGATAAGTCTTTATCAACTAAACGCGCACGCACACCCTCAACAAAATCTGGATGACGAATTTTCCAATCAGAGATTTGTGATTCTAATGCAAAAACTTCATCCCAAGCATGCCCTTGCTTACCCCATTGCCATAGCAACCATGTAATCGCAGCCGTACTTGGAGAGCCTTTTTGTAGATTTTCACTCGCTTGACGCAGCCAATCGCTGCTTGCATCACTCAAACCAATAATCGCTTGATAGTCATATTCAAAATTTTGACCACGACATACACTGTGAATAACGTCAATCGAGTTTTGTAACGGACCTGATGCTACAGGACGATGTAGACTATTTAAAGTATCATCGATTGCACGGAAAGCACCCGCAGGATAGTGATTCCAATCCACATTTAAAACTTTTTGAAGAACATTATCGCGCTGTGCTTCACAAATATGAGTTGCCCAACCAATGCTAAAAGCACCAGCTGCAGTCATGATTGAACCCGTTAAACCTGTAAACAGCCCAATTTGACCACGATCTGCAAGGAAACGACTTCCGCCTACATCAGGATAGAGGCCAATATTGATTTCAGGCATTGCAAGACGTGAGTAAGGTGTGACTAGACGGAATGGTGCGGCCATGAATAATCCTAAACCACCACCCATCACATAACCTTCACCCCAAACCACGATTGGCTTAGCATAATTATGAAGTAGTAAATCAAGTGCATATTCTTGTTCAAAGAATTTATTTGCTGTATCAACCTCGTTATTGATCACAAGCTGACGGAGTTTACGAACATCACCACCCGCACAAAATGCTTTCGGTGTAGTTGAATCAAACCAAATTGCTTTGACACTGTCATCTTCATGAAAATATTCAAATACTTTCAATAAAGCGCTCACGATTGACTCATCAAGTGCATGCAAAGATTTTGGTCGGTTTAAACGAACAATACGCCAACCATTTTTAGCGTTTTCGATAATTAAATCTGGGTGATAACTATTTAAATCGGGAGAAGTCATTATGCGTCCAGTTGCCAGTCTATTGGCTCAATGCCATGTTGTTTCAAATAATGATTTGTTTTAGAAAATACTTTACAGCCAAAAAAACCACCTCGGTTTGCAGCAAGCGGTGATGGATGAGCTGCTGTTAACACTAGATGTTTATTTCGATCAATGCGCTGTCCTTTACGTTGTGCATAAGCACCCCATAAGATAAACACAACATGCTCACGCTGTTCATTTAACACATCAATTACAGCATCAGTAAATTCTTCCCAGCCTTGTTTTTGATGAGAAGTTGGCTGTCCTGCTTCAACAGTGAGTACACTGTTCAACAGCAATACCCCTTGAGCAGCCCATTTACTTAAATCCCCATGACGTGAAATCGGCACTGTGAGATCAGTATGTAATTCATGAAAAATATTACGCAAAGATGGTGGTAATGCAACCCCTCTTTGTACGGAAAAACTTAGACCATTGGCTTGATTAGGGCCATGATATGGATCTTGACCCAATATCACGACTTTTACATCCTGTAACGGGGTTGTATTCAATGCATTGAAAATTTGCTTGCTAGGTGGATAAATTGTTTTCTGAGCAAGGATCTGTTGCTGTAGAAACTCTCTTAAATGATCCATTTTCTGACTGAGTAGAAATTCTGACAAAGAGATTTTCCATGACTCATCCAACTGAACTTTATTAAGTTTTTCCTGCTGTTGTTCAGTAAATTGCATCAACATTCCTTGAAATAACGATTCCAACATTTAAATCTTGCTGACTTAAATGTTAACTTGTAACTCTACATTTGGATTTTGGAATTTAATTCCATTTTTCAGATTTTCATACATTTGAGGATCACTCCACTCGACTTGTACTTGCTCTGAAAAAATAATTTGGTCTAGGCTAAGTAAACCCATTTGCTCATTTTCAATATCTTCTAAGAAACTTTGAGCATAACCTGTATCAGTTTCATGCACGATCACTGAATAGACCTCGACATCACCTTCACCATTCTGTGTTGTGGTTGAAGCGAGCACCTGTTGCGCTAGATAAAAGAAAATCCTTGAAAACTGTTCAGCTGATGGTGAAACTGGCAAGGCAACCCAACGTGCACTAAAAGTTTTACACGCTTGAATATATTCAGGATCATCTTTTTGCCAATAACAAATTGCGTGATCAAAACTGTCAAAAAGCTCTTTAATCACACCTTTTAATAAACCAAAATCATAGACCATTTGCCCATGATCTAATCTTGAGGCTTTTAGCAGTAATTCAACTTTATAACTATGCCCGTGAATCGAACGCTTACAGCGATCTGATGTACAATTACGTACAATATGAGCATTTTCAAACTTAAATAATTTACGAATTAACATGCACCAAGCTGATCTATATCTGCAAACAGATTTTATTATAAAGCAAAAAAATCATCGGTGGGATTGATTTTAAGCCTTGTGACTATTCAATAATCCAATCTATACAAAGACTAGAATGGTGCAAGACTTCTTGAATACACAATCACTTGTTTATCTTTTCTCATCATTAAGCTCGTAAATTGGCGCTTACGCTCACTTAGGAGCACTTCAATTTGAGCCGTAAAATAATTTGATTTACTATCTAATAAAGACGCAGCATCCGTTTTACTCTGTTCATCTATCCCAGAAAAAGCACTTAATTTCCATAAATCATTTACATTATTAAAATGTGTTAACTCAGTTTCCTTGACTTTCAATTGTTGTTCGAGAGCTTTGACATCTACTTTAGGATCAATACTGGCTAATAGTAATGCAGGTGCTGTATTCATATTCACCTTAGTCTGCTCAGGTAATGCCGTAACATAAGGTTTGATCAAATCGTAGTTTTTGCCTTCAAAACCTCGTACAAGTTTTAATTCGTCTATACTATGAAACTTGGTATTCGGCGTTAAATATGCAGGATCTAGTCCTTGGTAATAGCTACTCTCCGCACCCATTGCGCCAGTTACTTCATCATTTGTGTCTTGCCAATCGATCACAGCTTGACTGAGTTCAGCAGGTAGACCTACGCGTTGCAATAACTTTTCAAACCAACGTCGTGCAGAATCATCAACTTGATTGCCATCAGCCTTAACCAAATTATTTAGATTAAACTTTCCTGACTCATCTAGTAGTTTTCCTGAGACAGAACCATCTTCAACAGGAAATGGTGGCATCGGTTTTGCCCAGTTTTCCTGTAAATGGTCAATGCTACTACCGTTATCGCTATCTTGAATAAGTAACTCTGAAAAAAAAGCTTCTGCACTTTTTGCATACAATAACGATTGATCCTGACGCATCAAATAGCCCGTATTTTCAGCAGTATTGGTTTGTCGTTTTGCAATTGTTGCAGCCAAAATTGTTGCTAAAGCAACCATGACTAAAATCGTTAATAAAGCTACGCCACGCTGAGATGAATAGTTTTTCATGGTGGTGAGTTATTTCCCAACAATTGATTTGCATTCAGTAGACTATAAATCCACTCGTAATCCGTACCTGCAACACTAAGCTGTATTTTTAAGCCCAATGGTAATTTTTTTAACTCATTAATATTATTAGGATCACCAATATTTTCAGGCCATTGTGTCAGTTCCTGTGGATTCATGACGATTACTTTAAATTGATCTACGTTTTCTAATAAGGTACTTGAGATGGGTTGTACCCGATTTGGAATATTTAGATTTGAATATTTGAGTCGATAAACTTTTTTCTGCGTTGAATCGTAGCGATATTCAATGCGCTCATAAGGTGACAAACCTTGTTTCAACGGATCGGATACTCCTGCTTTGCTAAACATAAAACCACGATCATTTAGCACCAAAGCGGCCTGTAATTGTCGACCATCATTTGCCGTTAATGGAATAATTTGGAGACTATCCCTTAGAATCTGCTGATAGGCATCTTGTAGCGCAAATAAATGTGTTTCATGTTCTGCATTACGATCTTTGACTTTTAATAAATAATCAAAAACTTTCCAACCAAGCATTGAAAGTACGGCAAAAATAGCAATTGCAACCAGCAATTCAACAAGGGTAAAACCCTTTTTAATTTTCATCATGTTTTAGCTTTTGCTGGATAATTAAAAAACACCATATTGGTGATGCCCGCTTCAACTTTACCTTGCTCAGTATTAAATAAACTTACTTGTAATTCGATACGTTGTATTTTGGGACTAATTGTAGCCTGTGCTTTTTTATCAATCTGCCAAGTCTCACCTTGAGAAGTCACCTGTTTCGATTGCGTTCCATCTAACCATTCTTGATTCATTTCCATCATTGCAACCTCATTCATTGCAACGAACTGTGCTTTTGTTCGTAAAATCGCACTCGATGTAGATTGTGTATATTGCATGGCAATTTTTGTTAATGCAATTGCAGCAACAGCAAATATTGCTAATGCAACCATCACTTCCAATAGGGTAAATGCTTTAATCTTCTTCATTTATTTTACCCAAATGATCTATTTCAAACTCATGTCCAATTGGCTGCTGTTCATAATAAAATTGAATACGGACAGGCTTAACTTCACCATTGCCAAACCATATGAGTTGCGGTGCTTTACCACCTAATAAATCCTCATTTCTCGCTTTTCGATATTCTTCAGCATTTAAAGTTTGAATACTAAAGGACACGCTAGTCGGTAGCTCTCGAAGTTTAAACTCTTTGTATGGCTGCCAAGTCCGATCAGCTTGCTGAATTTGCTCATGGCTCTGATCATGATATTCAAACAAATTATAGCGAAATGGTGCAACGTCAGTCGCATTTTGAGTATTTAAGGCAAAAACTTTAGCTTGATCCGTTGATTCTTTATTAATCTTTTTTAAATCAAGTATAAACATTTCTCTGGCTTGCATCGCTCGACGTTGATCTACACCACCAATATTCAGAACAACCAAAGATGTCATAATGGTCATGATTACAATCACCACCATGATCTCAATGAGGGTAAAACCTTGTTGCAATCTATGTGGTGATTTCATTTTATTTATCAGCCATTCACTAAATATTCAATTTGTTTTGGCAAACCTAAAGCTTGATCAATATAAGCCACACGTAAGCTATCACGTGAACCTAAATAACGCTGATAAAAGCTCGAATTTAGAATAACTGCTGCACCATAAGTCAGAGACCAAATCGAAGCCAAATAATCACGCGTTGTCATCGTGCTATTTATATCTAATAAATAACTTTCTGTCATACGAATGATAATACGTAAACGTTGACGACGAACTTTATACAACTCACTAAATAATAACTGAATACCTTGACCCGTCGTAGAGAGGCGTTCTTCAATTTGATGAAATAAAGCAGTACGTTCTGGATGATGTAAATGATGTAGCATGAAAAAAGCTAAATGCTCAGGGAAAGCTTTCTCTGTATCCTGAATCATTTCAAGTAGCATTCGTTCATTACGAATAATCAGCAACATATACAATTCATCTTTGCTCTGAAAGTGCTTATACAATGTGCCTTTAGCAAGATCTAATTCCGCCGCTAAAGCGTCCAAAGTCATGCCTGCTTCACCATTTTCTAATAGGAGTTGTTCAGCGATCTGAAAAATTAAGGCTTCTCGTGCTCTAAACTGAGCTTGGCGATCCATTTTCACGTGATAACTCTCTTTCCTAATACAACTAAACCGTTTACTTCAAATGAAGAAGATTCTCAAAATTCTGGGTGGTAATCATACCTATTTCTTCAACTGATTTTTGATATACATCCGCTAACGCCTTTGCAACATAAGGCACATATTTGGGCTCATTGGTTTTACCCCGATAAGGCATAGGTGCTAAATATGGGCTATCCGTTTCAATTAATAACCGATCAAGCGGCACTTGCTTCGCAACATCACGTAATTCTTGTGCATTTTTGAATGAAACAATACCAGAAAAAGAAATATAGTAACCACAATCTAAAACAGCCTTAGCTGTTTCCCAATCTTCGGTGAAACAATGCAAAATACCATGTGTGGACTGCTCTGCTTTTATAATATCGACGGTATCGTGTTTAGCCGACCGTGTATGCACAACCACAGGTTTTTTTACAATTTTTGATGCATGAATATGACGGGCAAAACATCGTTTCTGTTCTGCAATAAAATCTGTACTGTGATAATAATCTAAACCTGTTTCCCCTAATGCCCATACCTTATCAGACTGTGCTAACTCTACAAGGTAGTCTGTTGTTGCCCGCGCCATAATATGATCATCCTCGCATGGATGAACACCTACAGAATAACCCACATCATTATGGCGAGAAGCTATTTCAGCTAATTTAATATGATCGTCAAGATCAACTGAAATCCCCATAAATTTTGAAACACCTGCAAGACGAGCTTGCTCAAGCGCCTGATCTAGATCACCATTATAGGGACTCAGATCTAACATCGTTAAATGACAATGGGTATCAACAAACACGCTTATTTCCTATCACTTACATTGTAAAACTTGGGCGATCCATCGCTTTTGAACCAGCCAATAATTTCTCAGCTTCATTTTTGTAATACACACCTTTTTCACCGGCAAGCTGAATTGCAAAACCTTGTGGTTTAAAATGTGTTTGTTTATGCGAAATCCAAATCACCTTACCCGTTAGTGGAATTTTTTGTGACTGCTCTGGTAAAGTCGCTAAAACAAAAACTTCCTGTCCCATTTTTACGGCTTGCTTTGTGGAAACAAATAAACCGCCACCTTGCACAAAAGGCATATAACTCGATTGCAAAGTTGCTTTATCAGGAATATTGACCTGTATAATTCCGCCCATCATTTGTGGTTGCATAACATTCCCCTGTCAAATACAAATAACTTTAAATATCTATATTTTCATAGCATTAGTAAATTTTTAAGCATATTTACATGCCTCTCAAATTCAATATTTTCTACCGTCAATTTAAAAAACTATAATTACTGCTATTTTGATTATAGGAAACAATCCGACAAACAACAAATAATGTTTGAGGAAAACTGTTCGAAAACAAACAAAAATGGTTTTTATTTAAACAAATATAGCATTCGATGAATCACGATTTCAGAAGTGATCACCATAACGAAAGCAAATGCTTTTTGGATATTACAAAAATCAAGCATTCAATCAACATAAAAGACTTAAATACCCTATCTAAACCACATGCATCAATTGAATAAACAACTGATCTAGTACCAATTGTGTTTGTACATTTTGCTCAACCATCAATTTTTTCTGTTGCAGGTCAGAATAAATTTGAAATAGGCTTTCCAAATCATAAAGTTGTGCAAGCTGTGTTAAATCTAAGTCTTTATTTCTCAAAGATTGATTTAATTTTATAGCGACTAAATCAGCTAATAAATATTCAAACATTGTCATAAATTCAGAGAAATTCAACTCTTTCGACCACTTGCTTGAATAACTTAAAGGCATATTCTTTTCTGTGACCAACTTAAACCAATCTTTCAAGAATAAATCTCTTTTATGCAACCAGTCACTCTGATTAATTTCAACGGCAGTCAATGGCATGCCATTTGCGAGATTAAGCAACAAATCAATGTGTTCAGCTGAAATATTCGGTATTTGCTGCTGAATAAAGTTTTGCGCATCTTGGGTATCTAGACGGTCTAAAGCGAAATGCTGCAAACGGCTTCGAATCGTTGCTGGTAATTTCAAATAATGATCAGCCAATAGAATCAGAATAACCCTTTCTCCAGGTTCCTCTAAAGTCTTTAGCAATGCATTTGCGGATGCTATATTCAAAGCCTCCGCTGGCTCAATCACAACGACTCGCCATCCATCACCAGTCTGCTGAACAAATGGCAATAAATCACGAATCTTTTCGATTTTTATCTTAGCATTTTGCTTTTTATTTTCTTCATCTGTGGTGATATGGACATAACGAGGGTGTGTATTAGACTTCAACCAGAGACAACTTGTACATTCACCACAAGCTTGTTCGGCTTGTTTGTTTAGACATAAGACCCATGCCACAAAACGCTCAGTAAATTGATGTTTCGCACAGCCATGTTTACCATAAAAAAGTAAACCATGACCTATATCGGGAAAACGCGTTGTCAACAACGCCCATGTCTGCTTGTGCCAAGGATAAACGGTTGTTGACTGCATACTCATCATAATTATTCAAATAAACTTACTGGTAGCGCATTTAAACGCTCTAGATCAGCTTGTGTATCTACACCCGGAGGCAGATTGGCTTCAGCAATATCGATCGCAATACGATGACCATTTTCTAATACGCGTAGTTGTTCAAGACTTTCTAATTTTTCAAGATTACCTTGTTCCCATGTTACATATTCTTGCAACAATTTCACACGATATGCATATAAACCCAGATGACGAAAAGCGCGATCATGCAGCTTTGGCTCTAGTAATTTCGTCCCATCACGATCATAAGGAATGGTTGCTCGACTGAAATACAGTGCTTCTTTACGATTACTGATCACGACTTTGACGATACTATCGCGCTGGAATTCATCTAATGCGTGAATAGGCTCGCATAAAGTAGACATTGAACAATGCGGTTGATCAACTAAAAGCTGAGTAACTTGTTGAACCAATTGAGCAGGAAGTAAGGGTTCATCACCCTGTACATTGACAATAATATCATCTTGCGCCCAACCTTTGAGACGAGCGACTTCACTTAAACGATCTGTGCCTGACGGATGATCAGCACTGGTTAAAACCACATCAATCCCTTCAGCACGACAAACCTCAGCAATACGCTGATCATCTGTTGCAACACATAAATCATCAAAACCTGCAACTTTCTTGGCTTGATCTACGACACGTAAAATCATTGGACGACCATGAATAAGCAAAAGTGGTTTTGCAGGTAAACGCGAGCTCGCAAAACGAGCAGGAATGACAATATGTTTCATGTTAGAACTCTAAGAAAATTGAATACCGACTTGTTGCAACTGTTGTTTCAATAAATCATAACAGTCTGCAGATAAAACCGCCTCAACAGGCACAACCCAAATCGGAATATTAAATTCTGGGTATTGTTTCAATAGAACCTTAAACTTTACAGCATCTTTTTCAGTGGTAATAATCGCATTTTGATTATTAAAAGTAAGATCACTGATTTGATAATCATGATGATCGGGGAACTCATGTGCCTGATACTGATTCACTTTTAACTGATTCAACGTTTGATAAAACCGCTGTGGAAAGCCAATACCAACAACCACATTAAAATACTGATTTGGATCAAATACATTTAGATCAGTATTTAAATTTAACAGATATGGCTGACCAATCGCTAAATGCATATTCCTTTGTGATTGGGCAATTTTAGTATGTTCAATAACCGTACTTCTATTCAAGCGTGATTTAGGCTCACGTAGATACCCTTCAGGCAGCAACTTTTCATTCCCTAAACCACGATTTTGATCTAGAACAATCCATTCAATTTGACGTGCTAACGCCCAGTGCTGCAAACCATCATCGCTAATAATTAAATCGAGTTTTTCAGATTTTAATAATAATTCAATTGATGCTTGACGGTTCGGCCCAACCGCCATGGGTACATGAGTAGATTGAACGATTAGGCACGGCTCATCCCCAGCAAGATTTGGTTCAGACAAAGCATTCACCAAAACTGGAAAAGGTCCTTTGCCACCATAGCCACGACTAATTACACCAACACGAACACCTTGTTGCTGTAAATACTTGACCAGTTCAATTAACAGAGGTGTCTTTCCACTACCACCCACTGTAATATTCCCAATGATCATGACTGGAATAGGTGCTGTATAGCTTTTCTTAAAACCAACAGCATACAAGGTCTTATTTAACGAAAAAATTAAACGATACAATAATGATAAAGGACGCAACACGATCAACCACGACGCTTTCTTATTCCAAGCATCTTGTACGTGTTGCGCAAGAGACATTATTAATTGTCCTCAAAATTACGTTGATGCAATTGATAATACACACCATGTTTATCTAGCAACTCAGTATGTGTACCCTGCTCGATAATTTGTCCTTTGTCCATTACCACAATAAGATCTGCATTTTCAACCGTAGATAAACGGTGTGCAATCACAATCGTCGTACGACCTTGCATCGCTTCTTCAAAAGCTTGTTGGATGAAGTATTCAGACTCATTATCAAGTGCACTGGTTGCTTCATCTAAAATTAAGATCGGAGAATCTTTCAAGATCGCTCTGGCAATCGCAATACGTTGACGCTGACCGCCTGAAAGATTTAAACCTTGCGCACCAAGTATTGTGTCGTAACCCTGTGGCAAATTCATAATAAAGTCATGCGCAAAAGCAGCTTTGGCAGCTGCAACTACCTGTTCATCACTTGAATCTTGAAGCTGACCATAAGCAATATTGTCACGCACTGAACGATTGAATAGCACAACCTGTTGATTGACTGTCGCAATTTGTGAGCGGAGATAAGAAAGTTCTATCTCTTGTACAGGAATATCATCAAAATAAATTTGCCCTTCACTTAATTCTTGAAAACGCGGCAGCATATTTACTAATGAGGTTTTCCCTGCACCAGATCGACCAACCAAAGCAATGGTCTGACCTGCTTTAATATCTAGACAAAAGTCCTTAATTGCATGCGTACCATCGGTATAACGCAGATTAGCATGATCAAATTTAATATTGCCTTTCAAAACCGGCTTAAGCTGACCATTATTTTCTTCTTCTGGCATATCTAGTAGTTCAAATACCGAATGTGCTGCAGCCAAACCACGCTGAAGTTTTTCATTAATATCCGTTAAATTCTTCACTGGTTTAGAGATCAGACCTGCCGCAGTAATGTAGGAAACAAACTCTCCTGCTGAGGTGTCACCTAAAACCTCTGGGCGAAGCGCTAACCATAAAATAATTGCCATTGCCATAGACAATAGTAATTGTATAATCGGACTGTTAATATTCTGCACCACAACCATTTTTAGGCCACGACGAAGATTTTCCTCGGAAGATTTGTAAAAACGTTGCTGCTCAAAAACCTCACCCGTAAAACTCTTAACCACCGAGTTTCCATTAATCGTTTCTTGTACCACATGGTTAACATCGCCCATCGTGTTTTGCACTTGAATCGATAATTTGCGCATTTTCTTAGATGCGATTCTGACCAATATCCCAATAAATGGCATAAAAACAACGATACATAGAGTTAATCGCCAGTTGGTATAGAGTAAATAACTCAATAAACCGACAACAATCAAACCATCTTTAACCAAGGTCTGTAAAGATTCAGATGAAGCCGCAGTTAACTGCTCGACGTTATACATCAACTTTGCGCTGATATGACCTGCACTGTTATCAAGATAATATTGCGCTGGCAATCTTAATAGTTTTGCATAAACTTCCTGACGGATGCTAAAGACTAAACTGCGTGAAATAACCGCAGAAAAGTATCCACCTAAGAACAAGCCAAGACCACGGAAAAACATAAGTAAGACAATTAAGGCAGGGAACCAATCTAAATTTGCGCGACTACCATTTTGGATTGCATCAATAATATATTTGAGCAACTTAGCAACGGAGACCTCTGTCGCTGCGTTGATTCCAAAACCAAGTAATATAAATAAGGCAACACCCCAATAAGATTTTAAATAACCTAATAGGCGTACATAAACCTTAAAATCTTGATTCACTCAGTAAAACCTCTAGTTGGAACTTTGGTGCTAATATTCACGTTAACAAAGCCGAGTTGACCCGCCACATCCATTACACGAATCACATCTTCATGTTTTGCTTTTGCATCAGCTGCAATAATAAACATAAAATCACGACGATCCTGTGCAGCCTGTTTAATCGCAGTACTGAGATCGGCACTATCTTTGGTTGATAATGCTTGACCATTCACAGAATAATGTCCCGTGGAGTCTACCATGATTTCAATTTTATGATCGAATTGTTTAGGCGGAACACCTTGGGCATCAGGTAAAGTTAGATTTATACGGCTTTGCTGACTAAAAGTCGTAGAAAGTAATAAAAACACCAAAATAAATAACATACAGTCAATCATTGGTGTCAAATTAATATGAATATCTTCAACTTGAGAGCGTTTAAATTTCATAATGTCACCTATGCTCAGCTTGCACGGCGATGTTCTTGCACATGAGGTGCTTTTTTGTAGAAAAGTGCAGCATGGAATAATGTTGATTGTTGTTCTAACTCAGCAATATACTCATGTACTACACGTTGAAAATAACGATAAGCAATCATTGCTGGAATCGCTATCAGCATACCTACAGCCGTGGTAATTAATGCTTTAGAGATACCAGGCATCATCATACTTGCATTTCCAGCAGAACCGATATCAATCACTAAAAACGATTCAATAATACCCAATACCGTTCCTAACAAACCAAGCAAGGGTGCAATCGCGCTCAATGTACCTAAAAAGTTAATATTTTTTTCTAGATAGCTAATTTCTTGGGAAGCTGTTGCTTCCATTTGTGCGCGCGCAAACTGCTCACCTTGATCTTGATGATCATAACCAGCTTTTAAAATACGACCTAACGGACTTTTTACAACGTCATCTTGCTCTAAATGTGAAATAACATTGTCCACATTTGAGCCTTGAACCAGTAATGCTTGAGGTAAAACTTGTGACCGTCTTAAGCGAATATATCGCTCAATTGTAATAGCAAACGTAAAAATTGATGAGAGAATAAGCGGTAGCATTAACCAACCACCCGCTTTCACAAGTTCCCACATATTATTCCCCAATAATATTTAAAATATAAAAGGACGCACCTTAAATATTAGTTAGGTAAACAAATATTTAAAATTCCATCCAACTCATCCAATGAGTGATAATGAATGACCATTTTTCCTTTACCTTTTTGATTATGGTCAATTTTCACATTTGCTCCAAAACGTTCCGATAGTTTCTGAGTCAATTGTTCAATATCAGGAGAAACCTGCACCTTTTCCTTTTCAGGCTTTGGTTCACTCCACTCACGTACTAACTGTTCAGTCTGACGCACTGACAATGCTTTTTCAATTACGATTTTAGCAACATCCATTTGCTCTTTTGCTTTTAAGGTCAGAATGGCGCGAGCATGCCCCATATCCAATTGACCTTGTTGCATTAAGTCTTTAATTGGATCAGCCAAACTTAATAACCGCAATAAGTTACTCACCGTAGTACGAGCCTTACCTACTGTATCCGCGATTTCTTGATGACTTAAACCGAATTCGTCATGGAAACGCTGTAAAGCCACGGCCTGATCAATTGGATTGAGATCTTGTCGCTGAATGTTTTCAATTAACGCCAATGCGATTGCGACTTGGTCATTTAAGTCACGTACAATTGCCGGAATTTCAGCCAAACCTGCTAATTGGGCAGCACGCCAGCGACGCTCACCCGCAATAATTTCATAAGGGTGTTGTTCATCGTCCACTGGACGAATCACAATCGGTTGCATTACGCCATGCTTCTCAATTGATGAAGCAAGTTCTTGTAAATCTTGTTCCTGAATAAAACGGCGTGGCTGATATTCACCACGTTTCAGTAAATTGACATCAATTTGCTTGAGTTGACCATGATCCAAAGCCTGTGCTTCAAGTTGCAATTTTTCTTTTTGAATTGAACCCAATAGTGCATCTAAACCACGACCTTTAGCCAATCCGCGTTTTTTGATGCTCATACAGCACTTCCTTTTTTCACTTTACTTTTCTTCAACATTTCTGCAGCTAAATTCAAATACGCAACTGCACCTTTTGAGCTTTTTTCAAAATAAATCACTGGTAAGCCATGTGCTGGCGCTTCAGCCAAACGAATATTCCGAGGGATCACCGTTTCGTATAACTTTTTACCAAAATATTGCTCTAACTCAGCAGACACATCACGGGTTAAAGCATTACGAGCATCATACATCGTACGTAACACCCCTACAATTTCCAAGTTTGGATTCAGGGCTTTTTGTATACGATCAATTGTTTGTGTCAAATCTGCCAAACCTTCCAAAGCATAATATTCACACTGCATCGGAATAATTACACCATTGACCGCAGCCAAAGCATTCACAGTAATCAAACTTAGGCTTGGTGCACAATCTACAATAATATAATCAAATGCTGAATCTACTTCTTGTAACGCATGTTTGAGAATAAACTCTCGCCCTTCTTGCTCGGCAATTGCTAGCTCAACGCCAGCAAGTTCACGATTTGCACCTAAAACTTTATAACCAACCTCAGCTTTCTGAATTGCTGTTTCAATTGGCACCTCTCCAAGTAAAACATCCGTAATTGAATACAGAAGATCATTCTTCTGAACACCAGACCCCATAGTGGCATTACCCTGAGAATCCATATCAACCAACAATACGCGTTTCTTCAAAATCGCCAAAGAAGCAGCAAGATTAACGGCTGTTGTGGTTTTTCCCACGCCACCTTTTTGGTTTGCAATCGCAATAATTTGAGCCATGATTACCCTTAATATTTTTTATTGAATTCGTTGAAGTAAAAGTAAATGACGTTGTTCATCTAATCGTGGTACACGCAGCTCTATTACTTTGCATGAATACTGGTCTTTCATCTGTTCCATTTCATCAACTGGAATCAAGCCCTTCATTGCCGCAATAATACTCTGCTCATGCATATAAGGTTGCGCCGCATCTACAAAATCAGTTAATGAAGCAAATGCTCGACTTGTAATGACATCAAACTGACCAAGTTCACCAATCGTGTCTTCATTTTCTACACGTGTTTGAACTGCAACAACATTATTCAATTTTAAATCGGCAATAAATTGCTTAAGAAAACGAATTTTTTTTCCATTTGAATCTAACAATACACACGAACGTTCTGGTTGGCATAATGCAATGATCATACCGGGCATTCCACCACCCGTACCAACATCTAATAAACGTCCTTGTGGCAAATCATTTAAAATACTTAAGCTATCTAATAAATGTTTAACCAGCATTTCTTTCGGGTCACGAATCGCTGTCAGGTTATATGCTTTATTCCATAGCACGAGAGCATCTTGATATTTCAATAAGAGTGTTAGCGCTTCCTCACTTAGGTTTAAACCTAAAGCCTGACTACCTTGCTTTAATTCTTGAAAAAAAGGATGCATAACAGTGCGACATCTCGATAAACTTGCCGTGCAGTATACCGATTTCTGATGCAAGGCACAGTAGGACTTGTTGAACGATTATGCAGTTAAACATTTTCAAACATGATAAACTGCACAATCTATTCAGTTTTTTGTCTTTCCTTAGACAAATTTAAGATAAATAAGACAACAACCTATTACGAAAACTTATTTTGCTTAATTTGTTGATCTAGCTGCTCCAAACGTTCAGGTGTACCAACATCCACCCACATCCCTTGTAATTTTTCAGCTGACACTTGTTGTTGTTGCATCGCTTGCTTTAACAATGGCGCTAGAGGTCTTTTACCATTTTCCAAACCATTAAACATTTGCGGGGATAATACTGCAACACCACTATAAGTTAAGGCTTCACCTATTTGTTCTTGCTCAAAAGTATGGGCCAAATTATTAGACAAGATAAAATCACCTTTCTGGTGCTGAGGTGGATTTTCAACCAACACTAAGTGTGCTTGCTTATCTCCCAAATGGACATTTAACAATGACGAAAAATCCATCGTGGTCCAAACATCACCATTCACCAAAATAAAAGGTTCATCACCCAATAGTGGTAGTGCATTGATAATACCACCTGCGGTTTCAAGTCCTTCACCTTCATGCGACCATAAAATCGTCACACCAAATTGAGAACCATCACCCAAAGCAGTTGCCAGTTTCTCACCCAACCAAGCGGTATTAATGACAATCTCTGTAACACCAATCTTTTGCAATTTTTCAATATGCCAAACAATTAGTGGCTTCCCCCCCACTTCAAGCAAAGGTTTTGGTGTATGTAAGGTTAGAGGACGCATGCGATTCCCTAGCCCTGCAGCAAGAATCATCGCTTTCATTATGCTGCAACCTCATAATCGCCATATTTTGCAGTAAATTTAGGCATGACCACTTCACGAATAAACTGCATAAAGTCATTCAATTCATCGCAAGCTTGACTTTCTTCAAGTAAGTACCACATCACACGTGGTAAATCTTTTAAATAGCCCGATTTGCCATCACGCTCAAACAGACGAACAAAGATACCTAGAATTTTGAGATGGCGTTGAATTGCCATCAAATCTGCATCTCGCTTGAATTGCTCGAAACTACGGTTTTCTTTCGCTACAGCTGGTAATAAGTTATAGAACACCTCAAACCATTCGTAGACACGCTCAGCATTCCACTGTACATAAGCATCACGTGTAATTGAGATCAGATCATAGGTATCTGCACCAATGACGGCATCTTGGAAGTCGATCACTCCTAATGCTTGCTCGTTTTCTATTTTCATCAAGTTACGACTATGAAAATCACGATGCACAATGACTTGCGGCTGATGTGTCGCCTCAACAGCTAAAAAGTCAAAAGCTTGTTCAATCGTTTCTAACTGTTGCTCTGTAAGATGAATATCTAATGAAGGCAACATCCATTCGGTTAGCAAACGCATCTCTGTCATTAATTTTTCATAAGAATATGCAGGCAGTTGTTCAAAACCGTCGATTTGTTGTAATTCAATCAACTGCTCAAAGCTTTGTGCATAGTATTGGTCAACAGTTTCATCTGTTAGTAACGTTGAAAGTACGACATCACCAAAGTCTTCCAACAACAACAAACCGAGTGATAAATCTTTGGCAACAATATGCGGTACACGCACACCATTTTGATCAAAGAACTCATCAATCTCTACAAATGGGACGCAATCTTCTTTTTCAGGTGGCGCATCCATGAGCATATATGTTTTGTTTTGTAACTTAATTCGAGCATAGCGACGAAAGCTCGCATCTCCAGCCAAAAAATTGATCTCAAATTGATCGGTTTGGAGAGTAGCTTGAAGCCAAGTTTGTATCAATTGTTCGCGTTGTGTATTCATTTGCAATAAAATCTAAAACTAGCTGAGATTTTGAAAGCATAAGTGTAGCCACTTATCAACTTTTTCTCTATGATGCGACAATAATTAATTGTGAATTAGCGTACTGGTTAATGAGACAATGAAACATCAGTTTAAATTTAATCCTTTAGCAACAGCTATTTTGACACTCTTGTGTGGCGGCTCGATCCAATCAGGTTTCGCAGCTCCAGCTGATGCTGTCTCTACGCTTGACAATAAACAGCTGAAAGCCACTATCCAAAAAAACCAAGATCAAGACAGTTATCCTGGTGAAAAATTTTTTCAGCAATATTATGTCGACAAATCTGCACCAGAAGCACAATTACGAGACAATCGTTATTTAAGCTCTTCTTTTTGTCAGGGAACATGGGTCACACCAATTAATCCCGAAACAAAGGCAAGCAATTCCAATACAGCGACTTCTGTGATTACAGCTGATTATGGGCATTACAACCCAACTGGCGATTCTGTTTTACAAGGCAATGTCGTGATTGATCAAGAAGGTCGCACAATTCGTGCAGATCAAGTTACGATTGATTCAACCCAGACGCACGCCTCTGCTCAAGGTCGAGTACAGCTTGCTCAATCAGGTCTACTCACTCAAAGTGACGCAATAAATTATAATTTAAAAACTCAAACAGGTGATTTGAACAATAGTTTTTATATTTCTGAACAGCAACATGCCCACGGACATGCAAGCCAGATTAAACGACAGAATGAAAATCTAGTTGTTTTAAAAGATGCAAGTTATACCGCTTGCCCTCCTGAACAAAAACCAGCTTGGAAAATCCAAGCTAAACAAATTGAACTTGACCAAGCAACTGGTCGCGGCGTGACTCGCGGAACAAAACTGTATGTAAAAGACGTGCCTGTTTTAGCTGTGCCATATTTCAATTTTCCAATTGATGACCGTCGTACCACTGGTTTATTAAGTCCAAATTTTGGTTATAGTAACGAAGGTGGCGTCCAACTGACGGCACCCGTATACCTTAACCTTGCACCAAATTATGATCTTACACTCACACCAAGTTATATGAGCAAACGCGGCGCAAAATTAGATGCCGAATTCCGTTATATGACTGAAAATTTTGGTTCTGGACGTATTTGGGGTGGATATTTACCAAACGACAACCATTACGAAGATAAAGATCGAAGTGATTTGCATTTTCTTCATGATTGGAAAATCAATAACCAATGGTCAACCAACTTAGAGTACAACTACGCCTCTGATAAAGATTACTTCGCAGACTTCAACAACAACCCAAACACGCGAACAGATCTTAACTTACGTCGCGCATGGGAACTTAATTATCGCAATGGTATTCCTGGACTTAAAGCTCAATTAAAGGTTGAAGACTTTCAAACGCTAGATCAAAGTATCAAAGATGCAGATAAGCCTTATGCACGACTTCCACAGTTTTTATTAAATTATGTAGGCGGGAATCCTCAAGGCTTTCAATATGAGTTTAATAATGACACTGCTTATTTTAAGAAATCAATCACTGATGGCTCTGCCTTAGAGTCAAGTGGTACACGTATTTATAACCAATTTGCCGTTCGCTATAACTATCTGACCCCATCTTGGTTTTATGCTATTCCAGAAATATCTGTTAGAAGCATTAATACTTTTTATGATCAAGACTCTAAAGAAGGTCGCGGTCTTTCTATATCGGATGATTTAGAAAAATCTGTTACCGTACCTCAATTTAGTTTTGCAACAGGCATTACTTTCGAAAAAGAAGGTAAATATTTGCAGAGTATTTCCCCTCGTGCGTTTTATGCCTATTCTCCTTATAAAAAACAAGATGATCATCCTAACTTTGATTCCACCACTGCATCAATTAATTACGATCAACTTTTCAACCCTTATCGATTCTATGGACACGACCGCTTAGATGACAATAACTTCTTATCACTGGGTGTAACTTATAGCCTATTAGATACAGAGGGTTTAGAACGTATTAAAGCAAGTATTGGGCAAAGCTATTATTTTAGTGACCGACGTGTAACATTAAATCAACAACCAGATGAGTTCGATACACAGCGCCGTACGGGTCCAATTGTAAGTGTTTCAAGTCAACTCAATCAAAACTTTACCATCGCTGCAAATTCTGCATGGATGTCAAATGGCGACAATGCTCAACGTGACTTCCAAGCCTACTATGCTGGAGAAAAAGGCAACTTATATAATATAGGTTATTTCTATCGTAGCAATATTCCAGATCGTCAAAGTTCATACGACCAAGCTGTTGCATCGTTTATACAACCAATAAAAGATAATTGGCGTATTATGGGTCACGCTCAATATGACTTAGATAATAGTTTAATGCGAGAATACTTACTTGGTGTGAATTATGAATCCTGCTGTTGGGCAATTTCAGTTTATGGCAGATCTTACTACAATGATTTAGATGATCCAAACTCACCAGATGTTCATAGAAAACGTGCTGTTATGGCTGAGGTAACACTTAAAGGTTTAGGTGCACTCAACAATAAGCTTGCCTCTCTTCTTGAAAATAGAGTTTTAGGTTTCAACAAAATTAATCAATCTTGGACACAACGTTAATGAAGATAAAATCTTTCCAACATATCTTTAAAGCGACTGTTCTCGCTACACTTATTTCTTCATCAATGCAAAGCTTTGCGCAACCTACGGATGAGGTTGTTGCAATAGTTGATAGTAGTGTTATCCTTAAAAGTGATTTAGAACAAGGGATTGCAGAAACAGAACATCAGTTAAAAGCACAAAATAAAACTGTGCCACCCCAACAGTATTTACAAGTGCAAGTGCTTGATCAGCTTATTATCCGTCAGGCCCAATTAGAACAGGTTAAACGTTTTGGTATCAAAGCTGATGAAAAAAGTTTAAATGCTGCGGTCTTAAAAATTGCAAATCAATCAGGTGCTAATACACTAGAAGCATTCCAACAAAAATTGGATGCCATTGCACCAGATACTTATGAAAATTTACGAAATAGGATTGCTGAAGATTTAGCAATTGGTCGTTTACGCCAACAACAAGTCATGTCTCGTATTAAAATCAGTGATCATGATGTTGAAAACTTTTTAAATTCACCAGAAGGCCAAGCTGCACTTGGCACACAAGTTCATGTGATTCACATGCGTATTTCTGGTGAGAATAGCGAAGAAGTTAAAAAAGTTGCACAAGAAGTCAAACAAGCACTTGCAACTAGTGATGATCCTAAAGCGATTAGCGCCAAGCTTGCAACCAGTGCAATCAAGGTTGATGGTGCTGATATGGGATTCAGAGCACTATCAGACATTCCTACTGAACTTGCAGCACGCATAACACCATTACAAACTGGTCAGACCACAGAACTGATCAATGTCCGCGATGGGGTTCATGTTTTAAAACTTTTAGAACGCAAACAAAATGATCAAAAAGCACTTGTATCACAATATAAAACTCGACATATTTTGATTCAACCATCTGAAGTTGTCAGCTTAGATCGTGCAAAACAAATGATTGATAGTCTTTATAATCGTGCGAAGGCAGGCGAAGATTTTGCAACCCTCGCTGCAACCTATTCAAATGATACTGGTTCTGCACGCGATGGTGGCAGTCTAGGATGGGTAAGTCCAGGTGTTATGGTGCCTGAGTTTGAACAAGTCATGAAAGAAACACCAGTTGGGCAAATCAGTAAGCCTTTCCAAAGTCAGTTTGGTTGGCACATTTTACAAGTGACTGATACTCGCCAACAAGATATGACCAAAGAAGTTCAAGAGCGCATGGCTCGTCAAATTTTAGGTGAGCGTTTGTTTGATACTGAAGTAGACAGTTGGATGCGTGAACTTCGGGCTAATGCTTATGTTGAAATTAAAGATGCAAATCTAGACACGAAAGCACCGAAATAATCCAAGTTAAAACTGCCCGCTATCGTAAGCAGTTTTACTTTAAATATATTCAAAATAAAAATAGCGACAATTGCCGCTATTTTTTAGATTACAAATTAATTATTTGTAACGATCAACCATTTTCTCTAAAGAAATTGGGCGGATCTTATCTGCATTACCTGATGTACCAAATGAATTATAACGATCTACACAGATTTGCTTCATTGCTTCAACTGTTTCACCAAAGAATTTACGTGGATCAAATTCACTTGGTTTTTCAGCCATCATACGACGCATCGCACCAGTAGATGCCAAACGCAAATCGGTATCAATATTAATCTTACGCACACCATGTTTGATTGCTTCTACAAGCTGCTCAACAGGCACACCATAAGTTTCTTTAATATCACCACCATATTGGTTAATCACTGCCAACCATTCTTGTGGTACAGAGCTTGAACCATGCATTACTAGATGCGTATTTGGTAACGCAGCATGAATTTCTTTAATACGGTCAATTGCCAAGATATCGCCTGTAGGTGGACGAGTAAACTTGTACGCACCATGTGAAGTACCTACAGCAATCGCCAAAGCATCTACATTCGTATCAGCAACGAATTGAGTCGCTTCTTCAACGGAAGTAAGCAGTTGAGAATGATCGAGTACGCCTTCTGCACCGACACCATCTTCTTCACCAGCCATACCAGTTTCAAGGCTACCTAAGCAACCAATCTCACCTTCAACTGAAACACCACACGCATGCGCCATTGCGACAACACGACGAGTAACATCAACATTATAGTCATATGATGTTGGAGTCTTACCATCAGCACCCAATGAACCATCCATCATCACTGAGCTAAAGCCCAATTGAATAGAACGTTGACAAACATCAGGACTCGTCCCGTGATCTTGGTGCATTACCACAGGAATATGTGGCCATTCTTCAATAGCTGCCAAAATCAGATGACGTAAGAAAGGTGCACCTGCGTATTTACGTGCACCTGCCGAAGCTTGCACAATAACAGGTGAATTCGTTGCATCAGCAGCGAGCATAATTGCACGCATTTGTTCTAAATTGTTTACGTTAAACGCTGGTACGCCGTAGTTATGTTCTGCAGCGTGATCCAAGAGCTGGCGCATTGAGATGAGTGCCATAATATCCTCCCAGGTAATGCGCCATATTCTACATGTTGATTTACTTCAATTCAGCAACTAATCACTGGATTTCCGCAAAAATCATGAATCTTTTGTGTAATTTAGCAAATGAAAGCCTTTAAAAATAAAAAAAGACTAAATTAAGAAAAATTTAGTCTTTTTTAAATGTTATCTAAATATCAGAAAATCTTGTTTAGTCTTAACAATATCCATCTAAACGCGTTAAAGGTAACTTTTTACCAATCGCTTTTTCAATTTCTGGCAAATAGAAAGCATCATCTTCAGATAAGAAACTAATACTAACACCTTGAGCACCAGCACGACCTGTACGACCAATTCGATGTACATAATCATCAGACTGCTCTGGCAAAGTAAAATTCACCACATGTGACACGCCGTCAACGTGAATACCACGACCAGCAACGTCTGTTGCGATCATAATATTATGCTTACCTTGTTTGAACTGGTCGAGCATCTTCAATCGTTTATCTTGAGCGATTTCACCAGATAACATACCAACTTTATAACCATCACGCTTTAAATGATCATATAAACGACGCACCTGATCTCGACGATTTGCGAAAATCATAACTTTATCAATTGGTTCATCACGCAAAATTTCTTGCAATAATTTGTACTTATCTTGTTTCGCAACCACATAAACACGCTGCTCCACATCATTATTGGTTTTTTGCTCAGGCTCAATCTCAACCGTTACAGGTTCAAATAGCCACTGACGAGCAAGATTAAGTACATCATAGCTAAAAGTTGCAGAAAACATTAAAGTTTGACGTTGTTCTTTGAAGGGTGAGTAACGCACAATCCGTTTTACCGATGGAATAAAACCCATATCTAATAAACGATCGGCTTCATCAATCACAAGGAATTCAATCTTATCCAACCAAACTTCTTTTTGCTCGACAAAATCAATTAAACGACCAGGCGTTGCAACGATAATATCAACAAAATTACTATCCAACATTTTCTTTTGCTTATCAAAATCCACACCACCAAGTAGAGTGACAAGATGTAAGTTTGAAAATTTTGTTAAAGCTTGAGCGTCACTCTCTATCTGTAGTGCTAACTCACGTGTAGGAGCCAGAATCAGCGCACGTGGTTCGCCACGAAAACGTTGTTCTTGTAGCGGATTATTTAATAGATCATTGATCACACTAATCAAAAAGGCTGCTGTTTTACCTGTACCAGTTTGCGCTCGACCAATGGCATCATGCCCTGCTAATGTATATTTCAAAACCTTTTGTTGAATTGGGGTCATTTGTGTAAAACCCAAAGCATCAATTGCTTTCTTCAACTGCGGATGTAAATTTAAGGTTTCAAAACCAGATGTCATATATGCTCTCGAACCATCAATGATCAAAAGAAAGTGGCCATTATAAACAAAAACGCCCCAAATAACATTGGGGCGTTTTTATATTGCGTTAAAGCAACAAATTAGTCTAAAGGCTGAACGTTTTCAGCTTGGAAACCTTTTTGTCCTTGAACTACGCTGAATTCAACGCGTTGGCCGTCACGTAAAGAACGGTGACCGTCACCCATAATTGCGCGGAAATGAACGAATACGTCATCACCGCCATTACGTTGAATAAAACCAAAGCCTTTAGTGTCATTAAACCACTTTACTACGCCTTGTTCACGAGCTGTCATAAGTCAATCCTCAGATATTGAAAGATAAGGACCTTCCGGTGTTGCAAACAGCAGAGCCAACAAGGTTTTAAAATATTTATAATTTCAAAGCTTGTAATCATTCTGTAAAACTATCAACAATTTCCGGTTACATCCATTTGTTATAGGTTTTTTAACGATTTTATCGTATAGCATACATCCTAAAACGCATCGAGCTTAACATGGGTTTATGATAATTAATAGGTTTATTTTCAGTTATTTCAAATAACTTCATCCGTTTTTTTCAATAATTTAGCGGTTTTTTAATGATTTTTTTTACTATAAAAATAAGAGAATCTACATCTAAAAATTGAGCAGAAATTTTAATAAAAACCAGCCAAAATATGCACAAAAAAAACAAACAATGTTAGCAATGACCTTTCCCAAGAATACCATCTAAAACCATTTCAACAACAAGCTGAATAATAATGATTATCGGTTATAACGCTCTACCCAAAATACTCTTGAACAACCAGAATTAACAAACACTTAGATTACTCGCATTTAACTCACCAATCCCCTAAAGTAAACCACCTCTAAGAACACTCAAGCTAAAATAATTCATAATAGTCAGCCTTCCTTCTACAGAATTTGTTAAAATAATTCTGAATTTAGCTGCTTAAATCACTATGACTCAGATACCGAATTCTCCTGAAATTATTAATGCGTTAGGACAACCTTGTCCTATGCCACTGCTCATGCTAAAGCGTGCTTTAAAGAAAGCTGAAGGTTCGAAACAATATTTATTAAAATCCTCAGATCCTCATAGTGAAATTGATGTAACACGATATTGCCAAATTCAGCAACTTCAATGCCAGACACAAAAAATTTCAGAGAATGAGTTTCACTATTTAATTGAATCTATGTAATTCTTTGATAAACTCTAGCTAAAGATAAACTAGATAACTTTACATTTTTATACTCAAATTTCCTTAGTGATGAAGAACATTCGCATTAAGATGAAATTGTTGACTTAAATACCATCCTATAAGGAGACTCCATGACTACTGACAGCAGCAATCAATTGATGCCCCTGTCATTGTCTGCGCCAGGTGTAAATCTTGGTGCATATATCAGTACTGTCAATCAAATTCCAATTCTAACGGCCGAGCAAGAAAAAGAACTTGCTGAGCGTTATTATTATGACCAAGATCTTGATGCTGCCAAACTATTGGTAATGTCACACCTACGTTTTGTCGTACATATTGCACGTAGCTATGCAGGTTACGGATTGCCACAAGGCGATCTTATTCAAGAAGGTAACCTTGGATTAATGAAAGCGGTCAAACGCTTCGATCCAAATATGGGTGTTCGCTTAGTTTCTTTTGCAGTGCACTGGATTAAAGCCGAAATACATGAATATGTGATTCGTAACTGGCGTATTGTCAAAATCGCAACGACCAAAGCACAACGTAAATTATTCTTTAACTTACGTAGTCTTAAAAAATCAAGCAAACGACTCACGTTGGAAGAAGCGAAATCAATTGCCAATGATTTGAATGTCACACCAGAGCAAGTGCTCGAAATGGAAGGTCGCCTAACCGCTTATGATGCTGCTTTTGAAGCTCAAGGTGATGATGATGACGATACTCCACATACAGCTCCTGCACTTTATCTTGAAGATAATCGCTATGACCCAGCTCGGTTGATTGAAGAAGAAGATTATGAAGAACAAAGTAGTTCTGCCTTACACGAGGCAATGGAACAGCTTGATGATCGATCTCGTAATATCTTGCAACGCCGCTGGTTAGATGATGATAAATCGACTTTGCATGAATTGGCCGCAGAATATAACGTTTCAGCAGAACGTATTCGACAGCTTGAAAAAAATGCAATGGAAAAAATCAAAACAGCCATGTCTGCAAGCTAAAATCGAATCAAACACAAGGGCTTTAATGCCCTTTTGTTTTATCTGGCTTTGTTTAAGCACCCGAATATGTTAACTTTGTTCATCAAATTTCCAGTTCCATTATCATTATGTGGATAGCTATCTCGGCGCTTAACCTTGCGCTTGCAGTTATGTTGGGTGCTTTCGGTGCTCATGGACTCAAATCTTTTGCAACCCTAGAACAACTCGCTTGGTGGGGTACAGCCACCCAATACTTTTTCTATCATGCGCTTGGCTTACTAATTTTAGGTGTTCTGCATAAAACCACACCTACTTTCCCAATAAAAATTCCTTTTATTTTGATGCAAATTGGTATCATATTTTTCTGCGGTTCGTTATACATTATGGCGCTCGGCCTACCGCGCATTTTAGGTGCGATTACACCGATTGGCGGTGCGTTTATGATAGCGGGCTGGCTGTTACTCGCATGGCAAGCAATCAAGCATGCGAAATAAGGATTGATCATGCACATCTATTTAAATGGCGAGTCACTCGACACGCCTTGTGAAAACCTACAGCAATTGATTCAAAGCTTGGCGCTTGAAGGCAAACGCTTCGCTGTAGAAAAGAACCAACAGATTATTCCGAAAAGTAGACTTGAGCAAACGACAATTGCTCCTGAAGATCGTATTGAAATCATTCAAGCTGTTGGTGGCGGCTAATCGGCTAAAAATGGAGTAAGCCCATGCAAGATTCCCCTTTAATTATTGGTTCACGTACTTTCCAATCTCGTTTATTGGTCGGAACTGGTAAATATAAAGATCTCAATGAAACTGATTTAGCTATTCAAGCCAGTGGTGCTGAAATTGTGACCGTTGCAATTCGTCGAGTAAACATCGGCCAACATGCTGATCAACCGAATTTGCTTTCAGTGATTCCACCTGAGAAATACACGATTCTGCCAAATACCGCAGGTTGTTTTGATGCCGATAGCGCGATTCGCACCTGTATGCTGGCACGTGAACTGCTTGATGGTCACAATCTGGTAAAATTAGAAGTGCTCGGTGATGAAAAAACATTATATCCAAATGTGACCGCAACGCTTAAAGCAGCTCAAACCTTGATTGATGATGGTTTTGAGATCATGGTCTATACCTCGGATGATCCGATTGTCGCTCAAGAACTTGAAAGCATGGGTTGTGTAGCAATCATGCCTTTGGGTAGTTTGATTGGTTCTGGCCTTGGCATTTTGAATCCACATACCATTTCAATCATCAAAGAAAATGCCAAAGTTCCTGTGTTAGTGGATGCAGGTGTTGGTACTGCCAGTGATGCGGCAATTGCAATGGAACTCGGTTGTGACGGCGTATTAATGAATACAGCAATTGCTGCTGCTCAAAATCCAATTTTGATGGCTTCTGCCATGAAAAAAGCGGTTGAAGCAGGTCGTGAAGCATTCTTAGCAGGTCGTATGCCTCGTAAACGTATGGCGAATGCAAGTTCACCAGAAACTGGATATTTCTTTAAGTAAGAGAAAGAAGGGACTAATAAGTCCCTACTCTATATTTGTATTAATCACTATTTGCTTAATGCAATAATGATATGGATAAGACCAAATTCTTTAAAAACTACTCATTTGTACAATAATTTTTGAGATAAAATGATTTATTGTTCCTTGAATTATCAATAAGTTAACAATCTAAATTTTAAACAGCAGCTAGAAGAATACTGCCTTTTCACTTATAGTTTTTAGTAAAACCATAAAGATAAGATCTTTTTTTACACAAAAAGATTCTGTATATTTGAATAAAATACTTTTAAAAACATTATTTTAATTTTTATGGTATTTTTAAAGTAATTCGTTCATCAAAAAAATTTAAAAAAATACAGTGCTTAGGTATAGAATACGGCGCTTGTTTAACCTTAAACCACATATAGGTTTATAAGGCTTTTATATGTTTAATGTATTGTCTCGCTTGAGCTTAGTCAGCAAAATTATTATTGCTATTTTTTTAGGGATTGGCGTAGCTTTGCTTTTTCCTAACTTTACACCTTATTTGAGTTTATTAGGTGAATTGTTTATTAAAGCATTAAAGTCGGTTGCCCCGATTCTTGTTTTTGTTTTAGTGCTTGCTTCGATTGCAAATTTCAAAGTTGGGCAAAACTCAAACTTAAAACCTGTTATGATTTTGTATGTGGTTGGAATGCTACTCGCAGCATTTAGTGCTGTTGTAGCAAGTATTGCTTTTCCAAGTCAGCTATTTCTTAATTTATCAACTCAACCAGCTCTTCAAGCGCCTGGTAGTTTGGCAGAAATTTTAAAGAACTTATTATTAAGCTTTATTGCCAATCCTGTACAAGCGATTAGTGAAGCCAACTTTATTGGTATTTTGGCTTGGGCAATCGGCTTAGGTTTAGCATTACGTCATAGTTCTGAGACTACCAAACAAGTGCTTACTGATGTGGCTGATGCTGTAAATCAAATTATTCACACCGTGATTGGTTTTGCCCCTGTGGGAATTTTTGGCTTAGTCGCAGTCACATTTGCAGATGCAGGTTTAGCAACTTTATCTAGCTATGCACATTTGTTAATTGTACTGATAGGAACAATGCTTTTTGTTGCATTAGTGATTAATCCAATCTTAGTCGCATTAACGATGCGAGCAAACCCTTACCCATTAGTGTTTAAATGTTTAAAAGAAAGTGGAATTACGGCATTTTTCACACGTAGTTCTGCTGCCAATATTCCTGTGAATCTGGATTTAGCACAACGCTTAGGTGTAAATGAAGCAACTGCAAGTGTATCTATTCCGCTTGGAGCAACAGTCAACATGGCGGGTGCAGCGGTTACAATTACCGTATTAACGCTTGCTACTGTTCATACATTAGGTATTCATGTTGATCTAAGCACAATGATTATTCTTTCAGTCGTTGCAACCGTTTCAGCATGCGGTGCATCAGGTGTTGCAGGTGGTTCATTACTGCTCATCCCTGTTGCTTGTAGTTTATTTGGTATATCATCTGAAATTGCGATGCAAGTAGTTGCGATTGGTATGATTATCAGTGTATTACAGGATTCGACTGAAACTGCGCTGAACTCGTCAACTGACGTTTTATTTACTGCTGCTGTAGATTTCCGAAACCGAAAAAACTAGTAGATTGTTATGCCCTTACAGCGTTTACCAAACTGGATTCAACTTGGTGCTTTTTTACTCGCACTAAATGCTGGTATGGTTAACGTATTAGGGCTATTTACTGTTCTACATCAATCAGTTTCACACATGACCGGCAACGTCAGCATGCTGGCAATGAGTTTGCTAGAATGGCAACCAGAGCATTTTATTTATCTCAGTTTAGTAGTTTTATGCTTCGTGATTGGATCGTTTTACAGCGGTCTCATTCTTGGAGATAGCAATGTCTCTTTTGGCCATCATTACGGTTTCCCACTTAGTTTAGTTGCTGCATTTCTATTTTTAACTTGGCTTTTGTTACCTTACTTCCCGCGCTATGGTTTGTTGTGGGCATGTGTCGCCATGGGCGTACAAAATGCGATGGTCAGTCACTATAAAGGTGCAATTATCCGTACAACACATTTATCAGGTGTTTTAACGGATATTGGTTTAACCTTAGGTTATAAAGTTCGTGGTCTAAAAATTGAAAATAGGCGTATTTTTTTACACTTGCTCATCTTTCTAGGATTTTTTATAGGTGGGCTTATTGCGAGTTTGCTTTATCCTTATTTAAAATTACAAACTTTCCTAATACCAGCAAGTTTAAGTCTGACTATGAGTATAGCTTACTGGGTAATTTACTTTCGCTCTTCATCAAACTCGAATTCGGATTGAATTATGGTTAAAAATGCATTACAAGCTCAGTTACTCAAAGCGGGTTTGGTCGACAATAAAAAAGCCAAAAAATTAACCAAACAGGTGCAACATGAACAACGCACTGGACAACATGATGATACCTCATTAAAAGCTGAAATCGATCGAGTGAATCAAGAGAAATTAGCCAAAGACCAAGCACTGAATTTAGAAAAACAAAAGGTTTTAGAAGAAAAGGCGCTTAAAGCTTCAATTATTCAAATGATCAAGCAACATAAAATTTTGCAAACAGAGGGCGATGTTACCTATCAATTCATTGATGAGGGGAAAATTAAAAAGGTTTATCTTTCACAACAAGTTTATAATGCGTTAGTGACGGGTTCTTTAGTTATTGCTAAAGATCAAGATAAATATGCTTATCTCCCCAAAGCTCTTGCAGAAAAAATTGATCAAAAAATGCAAGGATTTATTCTGGTTAACAATAATACTGAGAAAAATGATCAAGCAACTGATGAAGAAGATCCATACGCAGCTTATGTCATTCCAGATGATTTAATGTGGTAAATCACACCTCATTAATGTAATACAACCTTACAGATCGTATTCAAAATGTGATCAACTTATCATAAGTACTTTTAACGCCTTACAATTAATAAAGTGAAAATTGTAAGGTGTTTTGATTTGAATTATTTAAGTTTTATTAGCGAAATTAGAAGTGAATTAAGCCAATACCCTTGGTTAGAAATGCTCATTTCATTCGCAATTTTGATTTTTCTAGCGGTTTTAGCAAATTTTGTTGCCAAAAGAATTATTGTCCGTGGTATCCGCCATATCATTACTAAGCTTAAGTCACCCCACCAATCAATTTTTGCCCAACACAGCGTTACACGTCGATTTGCAAATATCGTTCCTGCGATAGTCATCATGAATGGAATCAGTGCAGTTCCCCATCTTCCATTAAAAGTAATTACATTAATACAAATGGGAACACAGGCATTTATTTTTCTCACGCTCGCTTTATCAATTAGTGAAGCACTGAATATTTTTAACTTAGTTTATCAACGCAATCCAAAATCGAGAAATAAACCAATCAAAGGTTATTTACAGCTGATCAAACTGATTTTATTCGTTGTCTGTGGTCTTAGAACCTATCCAGAATATTTTCTATGCAAAAGTAGCCTTAAAAAGGCTAAATTAATGAACTGCAGGCTCGTATTTAGGTGCTTTTCACAGTTTTTCCAAAGCCTTCTACATTTTTCTAACCAAGCAAATGATCTTTCCACAACCCAGCGTTGTGGTATGACTGCAAATTTATGTAATTCACTTCGTTTAGCAACTTCAACTCGCGCTCTGATTAAATCATTAACAGCCAAAGAAAAGGGTTCGCCTGTATAACCACCATCAACAAGTACAACCTCTACATTTTGTAAGGTGTCTCTATGTAAAGTTATGGCATCTAATGCACCTTGACGATCTGTTTTATCTGCTGTCGTAATAAATATTCCATGAGGCAGACCTTGAGTATCAACAATGATATGTCTTTTAATCCCTGAAACTCTTTTACCAGCGTCATAGCCTTTATTACGTGCGGTATCTGTGTTTTTTACACTTTGTGAATCAATGATGATAAAGCTCGTTTGTTCTTTCCGTCCATTGTTGATACGGGCCTCGCCAACCACATTTTTTTAAAGCCTGCTCAAGTATGCTAGGTTCAGTTTCTGATGGTTTTCTATTCCAAATCGAGAAGTAATAATGCACAGTGCTTTTAGGTGGAAAGTCTCGAGGAAGCATACTCCATTGACATCCACTTTTTAGAATATAGAGCAAGGCGCAAAACACTTCATAGACATCAACGACTCTTGGACGTGTTTGTTTTCTTCCGCTCAATAGTAACGGTTCAATTTCTTTAAAGGCTTCTCGACTAATGTCGCTGGGATATGGTTTTCTCATGGGGGAGAATTTAACAAATTATTTTTCCAATTGCCAAAAAAGAATGAAATTAATATTGGATAGGTTCTTATGATTTTAGGTACTTTTCTTAAAAAAGATGTTTTTACTTTACTCGCAGGCTTCGGTGCAATGGCAGCAGTTCTCATGCTAGTCTTCCAAAATACGATCTTGTCTTTAGTCGCAAGTGTACAAATTGCCTCTTATGATATGGTTCGTATAGGAGACTGGATTGAGATGCCCTCTTTAAATGCGGATGGCGACGTGATTGATATGTCTCTGCATACAGTGACTGTACAAAATTTCGATAAAACACTGACCACCATCCCGACCAACAAACTTGTCACCGATACATTTAGAAATTGGCGTGGTATGAGTAATTCTGGCTGCCGTCGTATTAAACGTTCGATATTTCTTGATCAAAGTAGTGTTCACTTTATGACTGATAGTGAACAGCGAAAATTAAAAGATTTTTTACTTTTAGACCATTATCTTGATGCAAAGCAAGATGAAATTAATAAGTTTAATGATCATCTAAGTAATCAGTCAGAATACAACCAACGACGTTTAACCAATGTAGGAACATTCCGTGCTTATGTAGAGTTTTATTTACGCCAGCATCAAGGTATTGCACAAAATCAAACTATTTTAGTTCGTCAACTACAACCCACTAGTGAAGGTCTACCTTTAGAAATTTATGCATTTACAAATACGACAGCATGGGCATCTTACGAAGCGATTCAATCTGATATCTTCGATCATTTTATTGCAATTATCCCTGAATTTGGTTTGAGAATTTATCAAGCACCATCAGGATATGATTTTAAAACCTATTTGTCTGTTAAAGATTTTCAAATCTAATGCGAACTAAGCTTTAAGGCTTTACATTTTTTAATACTAAAGCCTTAAAGTATTTAAATAGAAAAACCTTTAAACCTAATTCCCAAAATTTTCTATGAAATCCTAAAATGTGTAGATAATACAGTTTTATTCTTATCAGTTGAGTGTCTAAAAAATTTTTGCAATAAACTAAGATAAGGAATCAGAAAGTACACATGCGCTTTATCTATGGTTGAATAAGCCACACCTAATTTATGAGCGATTGCAGCTATAGGCTCGTGGAAGTTTGAAAAGTAGATAATCAATTGCTTGCTGTTTAAATTCAGGACTAAAACGTTTAGCCATTTCTTTGATCCCCAAAGATTGGAGTAACATTATCTTTAGAGGGACATGCTGTCCATTATTTTGGCTAGGATCAAATTGCTGAAGAATTTCCACAAAAATTCTTCAGCTAAATTTTTTTTATCTATTCCAATTCAACAGATTTATATTGAATTCTGATGCAAGTAGATAAGATGCCGTCATCAAAGCGAATGAAACAGCAATCAGAAGCGCATCCGTTGACGAAGTTCCAATCAATAAAAATACCAAACCAGTAATAAACAGCATACAAACTATTAAATTCCCTATGATCTTAAACATTTCTTATCCAAATTGTGAATTTCATCACAATTATCTATTTTTTTAATAACTATTACCAACACCAACCATCGCTTGATTATGACCGTTCATCAAACAATGTAAATTCTCAAATAGGACTTAGATTGTTTAAAATAGTAAAAAAGCCCATTGGCATGGGCTTTTTAAATAGTGACTTTAATTATTCATGTATGTATCAATGAATGCTTAACTCATCGTCTTTAGCAATTACGACTGAGGTAAGAATTGGAATACCTAAAATCACAGGAACCACAATAATCCACAAATCTGTGGTTAATTTGCTTGAGAAGAAGAACTGAATAACGACAGCAACCAAGATAAGTACTGAAAGGAGGACAGCCATAAAGCGAATCGCAAATTTAAGAAGCATTTCTAATCCTATGTGATTGTAATGGTTAATTTGAGTATACGCCTTGTATCACGTTGCATGCATTGAATTTTCACTATAAAAGCTGTATTTCAAATGAATTTTTGGTGGTGTTCTAAAAAGTATGCTCATAAGAAAAGGAGGCAAGGAGGAACAATTCAGCTATATTTAAATGTGTGAAAATCGAAATAGAACTTCATTGTCCTCGATGCCAGAGTACAAGTATAAAGAAGAATGGCATTAAATACGATGGTAAGCAAAACTATCGTTGTAAAGAATGTAATAGGCAGTTTGTGGGTGACCATAATTTGACGTATTTAGGCTGTCATTCAAAAGCGGTCAAATTGATTTTGCTTATGCTTGTGCGATGTTGTGGCATTCGGGATATTGCAAAGATTACGAGGTTTAGTATTGGCAAGATACTTAAAACGCTTACACAATCAAATCATGAAATAATTCCTCAAAGAACTCATTATAAATGCTTGGAAGTTGATGAATTTTGGACATTTGTAGGCAACAAGAAAGATAAGCATTGGCTACAGTACGTCTATGATAGAAGTAGCGGAGAAATAGTGGCTTTTGTATGGGGAGGAAGAGATGCTCATACAGCACAAAGGCTAAAAAACCGTTTAGAAGAACTGGGCATTACTTATGATTGTATATCGAGTGATCATTGGGAAAGTTTCATCAAAATTTTTAAGCCGGACCAAGAAGGGAAATATTATACAGTCGGGATAGAAGGAAACAACTGCCGATTAAGACACCGCATAAGGCGAGCAGTAAGAAGAACATGCTGTTTTTCGAAGAAGGTATTGAATCATGTAAAAGCTTTTAATCTTGGATTCTTTTACATTAACCACAGTTTTGTATAGTGATGTTAAAATGATCAGCATACATTTTGAAACACCACCGAATTTTTAAATAATTGTCTAGCGTCTTACTCTTCGCCTATGAGACAAATAGAACTTTAAGTGAGTACACTCCTCTCCATTACCAACCCGTAGCCTGCTCACTGATCGATTCGATTTCCCATCTTTTGTATCAAAACCAGCTCATCCAACATACATCTAAGATGTCTATCAGTTTTATATCCTAAATATTTGTAGCGAAAAAACAGAAATTTTCTATCCTACTGATTGTTATTTTAATATAAAAATTAGATATCATTCTCAGTTTCTATAAAAAATTAGATAATATCCCTAAGTTTTAAATATTATTAAACACCTTTCACATTAATTTAATATAGTTAACTTATTATAACTTTTTAAATAGAAAGATTGATAAAATAAACATATTGGGATCAATCACCAATCAAAGGAAATAAATATTAATAAAATCTGTTGAATTTTAATTTAAAAAAAACCATTATGTATCAAGATTGTTAAGTAATGTAATAATGAGTTAAAAGATGCCTCATTCAGCAATAAAATTCAAAAATGAAAAAGATTACTCATTTTTCTCCCAAACTGAGAATATCGGAAATCAATATGAATTTATAGAACTTCATTTAGGAAAAATGAGCCATAAATCTACACTTTGGATGGATGCTGCGGTCATTACAACATTTTCTTTTGGTTTCTTTAACAGCTTAAATAATGAGCTTAAAAATAAAATAATTGATTCATTAATGCTCATCAAAGCGAATCAAGTGGAACCAATTCTCTTCCAAAGTTCAAAAATAATTGATGATAAAGGATTCTCACTTCATCACACCTTGATGTATGAGTTAAACAATTTAAACGCTATAAAATTTTTATTTAATAAAGACTGGAATATTCATGAATTTAATAGTGCATGCCAAATAATCATGAGAGAATTAACAGCATTTGAAATGAATCTAAGTAATCAAATTTCAAATCTACTAAACAATAATTTAATTTGTAATTTACTTATTTGTTCAGTGGATGTTAACTTCGATACCATTTATACCATTCGTTAATATCAATCACTTGGATTGCTAATGATCTATTGAAATAATTCGTTAGCAATTTCATTTACCGTATTATTTTTTAAGAAAAATTAATAACAAATATTATTTGAGATAAACTATTTTCGAAATTAAATTGGAAATTTAATTATCCTTTTGCGAACCAAGCCACATTCGCTCTTTTCATCTATAAAGCTAATTTTCTGATATGCTACTGAACTAGCTGAATTAGAATTTCATCAGAGGATAAGTGTAATGCTGAGTTGGTTTGAAAAATTAGTTGATCCTTACCCAACGAAAGATTTAAACAAACCATTACCGACTACTTTTTTTGCTTTTGTTTGGCAATCAACGAAAGGAGTCAGACCATTCCTCTTTTTACTTATTGCTTGTACAGCTGCTGCTGCGTGCTTTGAGGCATTATTTTTTTCTTATATTGGTAAACTAGTTGATTGGCTCACTAAAAGTCAGCCTAATACCTTTTTAGAAACGAATCATCAAAATTTAACTATTCTCATAAGTATTTTATTCGCAAATATTTTCTTCGTAAGTTTGCAATCTATTGTCAAACACCAAGTGTTATTTAGTAATTTTCCAATGCGTATGCGCTGGTTATTCCATAATTTATTATTGCAACAATCATTAGATTTTTTCCATACCGACTTCGCTGGTCGCTTGTCTGCCAAAGTTATGCAAACTGCATTAGCAGTTCGTGAATTTTGGATGATCCTTGGTGACATGTTGGTTTATGTACTGATTTACTTTATTACGATTAGCTTTGTATTAGGTTCTATTTCGCCTGTTTTGATCGTCCCACTACTTTTATGGCTGATCTTATTTATCGCGATTGCCAGTTATTTCATTCCTCGTCTTGGTAAAGTTTCACAACAACAGGCAGATGCACGCGCTGTTATGACTGGACGTGTTACCGATGCTTATACCAATATTCAAACCGTGAAATTGTTTGCACATGCTGGTCGTGAAAGTCAGTATGCAAAAGAGTCCATGCAAGAATTTATGGTCACTGTTTATAAACAGATGCGCTTAGGTGTGAAATACCAAATCAGCATTCGTTTACTCAGTGCTTTTCTCTTTATAGGCGTGATTGGTAGTTCTGTTTGGTTATGGACACAAGGGCAAGCTGCTATTGGTGTAATCGCAGCAACCACGGCGATGGTTTTAAAGCTCGATAGCCTAGCCGAATTCATCATGTGGCACATTACGATGCTTTTCGAAAATGTTGGTACGATTCAGGATGGGATGAAAACCCTAGGTAAACCAATTCAAATTCAAGACAAAAAAGATGCAACTGAACTAAAAGTTCAACAGGGCGAAATTCGTTTTGAAGATGTTAGTTTTGCTTATAATCAAAAAAATGTAATTGATCATTTCAATCTTACGATTAAACCTGGCGAGAAAATAGGTATCGTTGGTCGTTCTGGTGCAGGTAAATCTACTCTCATTCAGTTACTTTTACATTTTTATGATATTAATCAGGGTCGCATTTTGATTGATGGTCAAAGTATCCATGATGTCACACAAGATAGCTTACGTGCCAATATTGCACTAGTCACACAAGATACCTCTCTATTACATCGTACGGTAGCTGAAAATATCAAATATGGTCGCCCTAATGCGACTGAAGCAGAGATTCAACTTGCTGTCAAAAAAGCCAAAGCAGAAGAATTTATTCCTCAATTGACTGATCAGAAAGGACGTATTGGATTTGATGCCTATGTCGGTGAACGTGGCGTAAAACTTTCTGGGGGTCAACGTCAACGTATTGCGATTTCTAGAGTTTTTTTGAAAGATGCACCTATTCTTATTTTAGACGAAGCAACAAGTGCTCTTGACTCAGAAGTTGAAGCCGCGATTCAAAGCAGTTTAAATGACTTAATGGTTGGCAAAACGGTCATTGCAATTGCACACCGTTTATCTACTATTGCTCAAATGGATCGTCTCATTGTACTTGATCAAGGCAAAATTGCAGAACAAGGTACGCATGAGGAACTTATTGCAAATGATGGCTTGTATGCACAATTATGGAAACGCCAAACAGGTGGTTTTTTAGTTGAGCAGCGAGTAGTGGCTCAGGATACAGAATAATGTTGTATTTAGAAGACTTAAATATTGGAGATCGTTTCATCAGCCGTGACTATGAAATGACACTTGAAGAAGTTAAACAATTTGCGAGCCTATACGACCCTCAGCCCTTTCATTTAGATGAACACGCAGCTGAACAACATCCTATTTTTCAAGGTTTAGCAGCAAGTGGCTGGCATACTTCAGCAGTAACCATGCGTTTATGGACAGAGTGCTTTCCAATCGCAGGCGGATTACTGGGTTCTGAATCTAGCCTTCGTTGGCCTCGCCCTACTCGTGTTGGCGATAAAATTCATGTCGAAATTGAGATTACTGCGATTGTGCCATCTAAAACCAAAACTGATCGTGGTATTGTCAGTTACGTTACTCAAGCTTTGAACCAACATGGCGATGTGCTATTAATATCAACAACCAAAATAATGGTCTTTAGAAAAGCAGCTTAATTTTGGAGATTGGGTGACTCTTTTGTCCAACAATTTTTATGATTGATTATTTTATTTCGTGTAAAGATGTTTCAGACTTAAATGTTTAAAAGATATTGGCAAAATTGATGAGCGCCACGGAAAGCACATGAAAACAACTTCAACTCGTCAAGATCAAGGTATACCAGGCGTCTATGGCTTACTGCTATTAGACGTTGTTTCTCGCTGGGGATATAGCGATGAAACCTTATTTGCTCCTTTTCATTTAACCAGTGAGCAATTAGCTGACCCAAATTATCGAATTCCTACACCTATTGCGAATGAATTAGTTAAACATTCTTTGCGTTTAACAGGTGAAAGTACATTAGGATTTCACCTAGGTACGCAAATGCGTATTTCTATTCATGGTTTTATTGGTTATGCCATTATGACTGCGCATGACATTACCGATGCAATTGCACTTGCAAGTCGTTTTATTCAATTACGCTTGCCTTTTCTACAGCTCTATTTCTCTACCTTTGGCCCTAAAGCCACCTTACAACTGCAATGTGATATTGAAGTTGAACCATTACGTACTGAAATTATCTTAGGTTTAACGATTGGTATTATGACCATGGCAAAAGCCTTAACAGGAATTGAAGATTTAAATGGTGAAGTTGATTTAGATTTTCCTGAGCCCGCTGGATTTGATAAATACCGCGACAAACTAACCAGTACGGTGCGCTTTAATCAGCCACATTTAATTTCAAGCTTTGATAAAAAATACCTCGGTTTGAAAATGGTTAATGCAGATCCGATTGCGAGCCAAATTGCGATTAATCAATGTGAAACTGAATTATCAGCTTTGGGCGAACGTCGTCGTCTCGCAATGCGTGTTCGTGATATTTTGACCAATTCGGAACAACATTATTTAAGCATTGAAAGTGTTGCTGATCGTTTGCATATGTCTGACCGCACTTTAAAACGTCAATTAGCCGCCGAAGGAACTTCCTTCTCCACCCTAGTTGACGAAGTACGCTATCGTCATGCAACTTCCTTACTGTCACGAACCGATTATAGTTTGGAACAAATTGCTGATGAACTGGGTTATTCTGATGTAGCGAATTTTAGCCGTGCATTTAAGCGCTGGAGTGGACGCAGTCCAAGTAATTGGCGCAAAGACCCTTATTTGTAATATTGCAAAGTGCTTCATTTATAAACACTTTTGTTTTAACTAAAAAACCTGTATAAAGCCAAATAAAATGATACGACAGATTGTTTAAGGAGTTGTCATGAATCATCCAGCAGATTTAAAATATGCACGAACACACGAATGGGTAAGAATCGAAGGTGATTTAGTTGTTACTGGAATCAGTGACCATGCTCAGTTGGAGTTAGGTGATTTAGTTTACGTTGAAACACCAGAAGTCGGTAGTCATGTGACTGCAACAGAACAAGCGGGTGTTGTTGAATCTGTTAAAACTGCATCTGACATCCATGCACCTGTTTCAGGTACTGTCGTTGAAGTGAATGCAGAACTTGAAGATGATCCTGATTTTGTCAATGAAGAACCGTATGGCAAAGGTTGGATCTATAAAATCAAACCTGACAATATGGCTGATGTTGAAAAACTGCTTTCAAATAGCGAATACGAATCAGGTTTATAATTCTTGGAAATTTCTTCTTCGGTTTTTCTAGCAACAAACCGTCAAGGGTATGAGAGTTTTATAAAACTAAATACCTATAGCATTCCGCTATGGGTATCAGCTGAAGTTATATCGAGTAATGAAATAACTACTTTACGTCGCTCAGGGTTCGATATCACAATTTTTACTCATTCTTTGGAACATACAAATAATATTAGAGTAGAACAAGCTATTTATTCTATTAAAGAGCACTATCCTAATTGCACTGTATGGGTTGGTTATTAATATCAAAAACTTCAAGAGATTTGGCTAAAAAGCCCAGTACATTTACTGGGCTTTTTTGAGGTTGATACGTTAAGCAACGTAATCTATAGGAATGCCATCTACTTCCGAAACCAAGTTTTCAAAAGAGAAAATCTCATCAAGTTGTGCTTGGGTCAGTAAACCACGCTCTAAAACCACTTCTTGAATAGTTTTATTTTCAGCAATACATTGCTTACCAATTTCATCACACAAAGCATGACCCAATAATGGATCAAGCAAAGTAATAATTCCGACACTACGCATCACCGCATCATGACATGCTTGCTCATGTGCTTTAATACCACGCACACATTTTTCATCTAAGCTTTGAATCGCATGGGTTAATAGCTCAATTGATTCATTGAGTGAAATTGCAATCACAGGCTCCATGACATTTAACTGTAACTGTCCTGCTTCTGCTGCAAAGGTAATCGTTAAATCATTACCAATCACTTTGAATGCAATCTGATTCACAACTTCGGGAATAACTGGATTTACTTTTGCAGGCATGATGGATGAGCCAGCTTGTAATTCAGGTAATTGAATTTCACCAAAACCAGTACGAGGGCCTGAACTTAGCAAACGTAAATCATTGCTAATTTTTGAAAGTTTACATGCAAGACGTTTTAAAGCACTCGATAAAATAATAAAGACGCCACAATCACTGGTTGCTTCAACATAGTCTTCAGCGCCAACTAAATTTAAACCTGTAATTTGTTTCAAACACGAAACTACTTTTACAGCATAGCCTTTAGGTGTGTTTACACCAGTACCAATTGCAGTTGCACCTAAATTTACTTCAAGCAACAACTCGCGTGTACGTTTAATCAAACGGACATCTTCTTTTAATAAAGTTGCAAATGCATGAAATTCTTGCCCAAGTGTCATCGGCACTGCATCTTGAAGTTGGGTACGCCCCATTTTTAAAATATAGCGAAACTCGATTGCTTTATTCTCAAATGAAGTAATCAATTTATCCATTTGTGTGAATAATGCATCTAGAGAACAATAAGTCGATAAACGAATCGCGGTAGGATACACATCATTCGTTGATTGTGATTTGTTGATATGATCATTCGGGTGAATGATGTCATATTGACCTTTTTGATGACCTAATGATTCAAGTGCGATATTGGCAATGACTTCATTCGTATTCATATTAATCGACGTGCCTGCTCCACCTTGATAAATATCAATTGGAAATGAGTCTTGCCATTTCTGTGTTTCATTAATTAAGTCATCACAAGCTCGCTGAATCGCCAAGCTTTGAGTTTCTGTTAATTTATTAAAACTTAGATTCGCTTGAGCAGATGCTTTCTTCACTTGTGCTAACGCACGAATGAAGTGACTATTTTGTCCAACTTTTTGCGAAGAAATTTTGAAATTTTCAATAGCGCGTAAAGTATGAATTCCGTAATAACAATCCATTGGCACTTCTTTTGCGCCAAGTAAATCATGCTCTATTCTTATGGTTGCTGCTTGAACCGTGTTCACTTTCCATTTCTCTCAGACAATGCACCCTAATGGTGCAAAGAAATAATATGGAAGATTTCAAATAAATTTTCATTAGCAGAATTGCTTAACATTACGAGCTTTTTATAATGTAATTTCTCTGCATTGTTGCTTTTGTAACAACATGTGTTGTCATTTCACTCTATTTTTATGTTCAAAAATGCCTGTTATTACTATCAATTTTTTACCGCTGCAATAATTTGAAACATATAGCCTATTTTTAAGCCGCAAAAATCTATATTTCATTTAAAAAAAAGTGAGCTTTTTTAGATTTAAAAATTAAGATTCATACACTTAATTTAAATTACACAAAATATACAAACAAAATACAAAAACAAAACAGTATTTTAAAAATCATTCGTGCTTGAATCTGTGGCCTTATCAGTCTTGTTAGAATAGTGAATCATTTTTGTCTATTCAGATGGGATTGCACAGTTATGGATAAGTAAGGACAGGCATCCATTATGAATTTTTCGAATCCCACTGTTGTTGTGTTCGTGGTGTATATTATCGCCATGCTTGGTATCGGTTTATACGCCTATTTTTCTACCAAAAACCTTGATGATTATATCCTTGGAGGACGAAGCCTAGGTAGTTTCGTTACCGCTTTATCTGCGGGTGCATCCGATATGAGTGGCTGGCTACTCATGGGTTTACCTGGGGCAATCTATTTGACAGGCTTATCTGAAGCATGGATTGCAATTGGCTTAATCATTGGTGCATGGCTCAACTGGTATCTCGTGGCTGGGCGTTTACGCGTTCATACTGAGGTTCAGAATAATGCGCTTACGTTACCAGATTATTTCACTGGTCGTTTTGATGACCAGAAAAAGATCTTACGTGTAACTTCCGCACTGATTATTCTCATCTTTTTCGCGATTTATTGTGCTTCTGGCATGGTAGCTGGTGCACGTCTATTTGAAACATTGTTCCACTTACCTTACCAAACCGCTTTATGGCTTGGTGCGTTTGCAACAATCGGATATGTTTGTATCGGTGGCTTCTTGGCAATCAGTTGGACAGATACATTCCAAGCTGGTTTGATGATTTTTGCGTTATTGCTTCTACCTATCGTCACATACATGTCTTTAGGTGTAGGTGTCGAAGAATTTACAGCAATTGTTGAGAGTGCGCGCCCACATGCTTATGATTTTGTTTCAAATTTAAGTATTGAAAGTATTATTGGTATTCTTTCAGCAGCGGCTTGGGGCTTGGGTTATTTTGGTCAACCTCACATTCTAGTTCGTTTTATGGCTGCCGATTCTGTTAAATCAATCCCTGCTGCTCGTCGTATCGGTATGACATGGATGATTTTATGCTTGGCAGGTGCAGTTGGTTCTGGTTTTATCGGGATTGCGTATTTCCATCAACACCCTGAATTTGCAGCGGTTGTGACGGCAAACCCTGAAACAGTGTTTATGGAACTCACTAAAATTTTATTCAACCCTTGGGTTGTTGGTGTGATCCTTGCTGCAATTTTATCAGCAGTCATGAGTACCTTAAGTTGTCAGTTATTGGTATGTTCAAGCGCATTAACTGAAGATTTATACAAAGGCTTGATCCGTAAAAATGCAACTCAAAAAGAGTTAGTTTGGATTGGTCGAGGAATGGTACTCGCTGTTGCAATGTTGGCTCTTGCTTTAGCTCAAAACCCTGATAGTAAAGTACTTGGCTTAGTTTCTTATGCTTGGGCTGGCTTCGGTGCTGCTTTCGGTCCATTGATTATCATGTCATTGTTCTGGAAACGTATGACGCTAAACGGCGCTTTAGCGGGTATGGTGATCGGTGCAGTTACAGTGATTGTTTGGAAAAATGTATTTGCTAGTACTGGTATTTATGAAATTATTCCTGGTTTCATTTTTGCCTTGATCAGTATTGTTGTGGTGAGCTTACTTGGTAAAGCACCTAACGCAACTGTGACTGGTCGTTTTGAACAAGCAGATGAAATCTACACGAGAGAAATGAAATAAGATTTCTGAGTAAAATTTAAGGGGGCTTTCGAGCCCCTTTGTTTTATTTGATCTTTTATTAAAATTTAGTTCTTGATTTGATTTTTATTTTAGAGCTGTCTTTCACAACCTGCATCACAGGATAACTACGCGTTTCTTTCACTCCAGGAAGTTGCCATAAAATTTGCCCCGCAATACGACGAAACTCCTCCATCCCTGCGCTACGCAATTTGATCAAAAAGTCAAAGCCACCACTCACCATATGGCACTCAACAATCTCTGGATATTGTGTCACTGCATCAATAAAATCCTCGAGCACATTTGGGGTGGTTTTATCTAAAAGCACCTCAACAAACACAAGAAAACTGGCATTTAACTTATTCGGATTGAGTTTTGCCTCATATCCCAAGATAAATTCATCCTTCGTCAACTTTTGAACACGGGCCATGACAGCAGTCGGTGAAAGGTTCACTAATTCTGCCAATTTACTATTGGAAATTCTTCCATCTGTTTGAAGAATATCAAGAATTTTTAGATCGGTACGATCTAATGTATAAATAGGGCCATTCAACTGAATTTTCCTCTAAAAAATAGGTAAATTATAGTGAGTTACTCGGGTTTTATTCTGTAATCATAAATTATCTAAACCTCTCTACTCAATATGTTCTAGAGATTGTTATTGGAATTTAGTATGAATACATTGGATACTCCCGCACAAATGGACACAGCTCACACAGACGGTTATATCACCGAATTTAAAGAAAAAAGTGAGTTTGAGCAACGCATTAATACAGCTTGGCGACGTGCTGAGCCTGAAGCGGTTAAACAACTTGCAGAAGCAGCAGATATTTCCCCTGATCTTGATCAAAAAATTTATGAATTAGCATTCAGTCTTGCACATAATTTACGTGAACGTAAAAGCTCGGCTGGAAAAGCAGGTATTGTTCAAGGTTTACTTCAAGAGTTCTCACTTTCTTCACAAGAAGGTGTGGCATTGATGTGTTTGGCAGAAGCATTACTTCGTATTCCAGATACAGCAACACGTGATTTATTAATTCGTGACAAGATCAACCAAGGCAACTGGAAAGAGCATTTAGGTCAAAGTAACCTAATGTTCGTAAATGCAGCTGCTTGGGGTTTAATGCTTACTGGCAAGTTAATGGAAACACCTAAACAAACCAGTTTATCAAGTATTTTAACAGGTCTTCTCGCTCGCAGTGGACGTGGCATCATTCGTAAAGCGGTTGATGTCGCGATGCGTATGATGGGTGAGCAATTCGTTACGGGTGAAACTATCGAAGAAGCACTTGAGCATGCAAAACCATTTGAACACAAAGGTTTCCGCTATTCATACGATATGTTGGGTGAAGCTGCACTAACTGACCATGATGCTGAGCGTTATTATAACGATTACACACAAGCGATTCATGCCATTGGTAAAGCATCAAACGGGCGTGGTGTTTATGAAGGTCCTGGTATCTCGATTAAGCTCTCTGCTTTGCACCCACGTTACCAACGTGCGCAAATTGATCGTGTACATCATGAGCTTTACAACAAAGTTTTCGAACTTGCATGCTTAGCAAAACAATATGACATCGGCTTAAACATCGATGCTGAAGAATCTGAACGTTTAGAAATTTCACTCGAACTACTTGAGCGTTTATGTTTCGAACCAAAACTTGCGAATTGGAAAGGCATTGGTTTCGTTATTCAGGCTTATCAAAAACGTTGCTTCTACGTGGTTGATTATATCGTTGATCTTGCAAAACGCAGTAACAAACGCCTCATGATCCGTTTGGTGAAAGGTGCATATTGGGATAGCGAAATCAAGAAAGCACAAATTGACGGCATGACTGACTACCCTGTGTTTACCCGTAAAGTACACACGGATTTGTCATACATTGCTTGTGCAAAGAAGCTCCTTGCTGCACCAGATCAAGTGTACCCGCAATTTGCAACGCACAATGCACAATCACTTGCAACGATTTATACACTTGCAGACCCAAGCAAATATTATCCAGGTCAATACGAGTTCCAATGCTTACACGGTATGGGCGAACCTTTGTATGAGCAAGTTGTAGGTTCAAAAGCAGACAATAAACTTGGTGTACCGTGTCGCGTATATGCGCCTGTGGGTAACCATGAAACTTTATTGGCTTACTTAGTTCGTCGTTTACTTGAAAATGGTGCAAATACCTCATTCGTAAACCGTATTGCTGATAAGACGTTGAAAGTTGAAGACTTGATTCAATCTCCAATCAAAGATATTCAAACTGCTGCGAAAGATGAAGGTCAGATTGGCTTAAAGCATCCTGCGATTCCACTTCCGCATGATCTTTACCCATTACGTCCGAACTCAAATGGTTTTGATTTAAATAACGATCAGCCTTTAGCTGCATTAGATACAACAGCACAAAAACTCCGTAGCCATATTTGGAAAAGTGCACCTTTACTTGGTTTTGAATCAACAGTTCACGATCAAAGTAATGCGATTGCAATTACAAACCCTGCACAAAATAGTGAAATTGTCGGTCATGTGAATGAAGCGACTAGCGCGGATGTACAACTGGCATTAGAAGCAGCTGTACAAGCTGAACAAAGCTGGGCTGCAACAGATAAAGTTGAACGTGCAGCTTGCTTAAAACGTGCTGCAGATTTGATGGAAGCTCGCATCCAAGAATTAATGGTATTACTTTGCCGTGAAAGTGGTAAAACTTATGCTAATGCCATTGCAGAAGTTCGTGAAGCCGTTGATTTCTTGCGTTACTACGCGACACAAATCGAAAACTTGCCTGCAAATGCGCAAGTAAAACCATTGGGTACAGTCTTATGTATTAGCCCATGGAACTTTCCTCTTGCGATTTTCTCTGGTCAAATTGCTGCTGCATTGGTCAGTGGTAACTGTGTAATTGCCAAACCAGCAGAACAAACACCACTCATTGCAGCGCAAGCCGTTCAAATGCTTTGGGAAGCTGGTGTGCCACACGGCGTTGTTCAACTTCTTCCGGGTCGTGGTGAAACTGTTGGTGCTCAACTTAGCCAAGATGATCGCATTCAAGGCATTATGTTTACGGGTTCAACTGAAGTTGCAAAAATCTTGCAAAAAACAGTGGCAAAACGTTTATCTCCAAATGGTCAACCAATTCCGCTCATCGCGGAAACGGGTGGTCAAAATGCGATGATCGTCGATTCTTCTGCACTTACTGAACAAGTTGTTCTCGATGTCGTCAGTTCTGCATTTGACAGTGCGGGTCAACGTTGTTCTGCTCTTCGTATCTTATGTGTGCAAGAAGATAGCGCTGCAACAGTCATCAAAATGTTAAAAGGTGCAATGCAACAGTTGATCGTAGGCAACCCTGCAATCTTAAAAACTGACATTGGTCCTGTCATCGATACTGAAGCCAAACAAACCATTGATACGCACATACAAAAGATGAAATCTAAGGGCTACCCTGTTCATCAGTTGATGTTTAACGATGCTGTAAGTCAACAAGCACTTGCACAAGGTACATTTGTTCCGCCTACAGCAATTGAATTACCAAATCTTGATGATTTAGAGCGTGAAGTATTTGGTCCTGTCTTGCACATCATCACTTATAAGTATGGTGAGCTTGAGCAGTTGATCGACCGTATCAATGCTAAAGGCTATGGCTTAACAATGGGTTTACACACCCGTATCGATGAAACCATTAATACAGTGATCCAACGTGCTGAGGTGGGTAACTTATATATCAACCGCAACATCGTCGGTGCTGTTGTAGGCGTACAACCATTTGGTGGCGAAGGCCTATCTGGTACTGGTCCTAAAGCTGGTGGTCCACTGTATATGTACCGCTTAATGGAACATTGTTCAGAGAAAGTTTTAGCAACACCTTTTGCGGTTAAAGCTGAAATCTCTCAGTTTGATGCTGTATCAAATGTTGCTTACCAGAACTTGTTGACTTGGGCTAAACAAAATATGCCTCACGCAGTTCCGACAATTCCAGCATTTGGTGTTGGTAAGTTCTACGAGTTGCAAGGTCCAACAGGTGAAAGCAATCAATATATTATCTTGCCTCGTCATCGTGTGCTTTCTATCGCAGATAACGAAGTGAGCCAATTACAACAGTTACTAGCGATTTTCGCAGTAAGTAGTACGGCTGCTGTAACTACAGATAATGCTTTCTTCGCCAAACATCAGAAATCTTTACCAAAAGATGTGTTATCTGCAATCACAGTCATTTCTAGCATTGAAAAAGATGCTTTTGATGCTGTTTTACATCATGGTTCAGTTGACCAATTGACTGAACTACAAACTAAAATTGCGAACCGTTCTGGAGCAATCGTGGGCATTACTCATCTCAAGAAAGATGAGCAGGTTCCTTTAGAACGTCTAGTCATTGAACGCGCTATTAGCGTAAATACTGCTGCTGCCGGTGGTAATGCGAGTTTAATGACTTTATCTGAAGACTAATTTAGGTCTTCTAATCTCCCAGCCCGAATCATGTTTACATGGTTCGGGTTTTTATTTAAAAAGAATCACTCGGATTCCCATATTTTTCCTTTTGCCATTCATAAGTTATACCAAGCTTTTCTCTCGCAAGACTAATAATAACTCCTGCTTCCCACTCAAATGTATTTTGCCCATTAGATGAGAATTTTTGGCAAAGTGTTGCTCCTACTGGATCATTCTCCGAGTTTAATTCTGCAATCCATGCACCAGAGTTATAAAAATCATATCGAGAAATTAAATAATCATAAAAATCTAGGACCTGAATCCACATTCTATTAGGAATATATCTCATAAATAAATCCATTTTTTGACCATCTAATGATGCTACAAAATCATCCACGACATCTATTAGAGTTGATTGACCTCGTATTAACATACTCTTCTTTACCATTTTAAAGTTCGAAACCCATCTAAAGTATAAAAATAGATAAGCTCAATCTAATTATTAATTCAAATGCTATAGTTTTGGCACATTATTACATTGTCCGAATATTGTTGAAAACTTGCTTAAGATTATAAAAACTCATCTATTTAGCAAAAAGAATAGCGATTTTTTAAATCCAACAACTCAATTTACTCATATTTTTATATGAGGCATAGAATAATTACTACCGGCACAATTTGAACATCACTAAATAATGACTTTAACCACACACTCATCTTATTTTTTGATACCATTCCCGTTTAGATTTCAGCTGTAGCTTTCTTTTTATGACCGTATCTTATCAACAGCAACTTCAAGAGAAAGTTGAACGCATTACCACACAATTCGCTCCGTTCAATCCCCCAACTTTAGAAGTGTTTCAATCACCTGACCAACATTTCCGTATGCGCGCAGAGTTTCGTATCTGGCATACAGAAGATGATTTGTTCTATGCCATGTTTGAACGCGCTGAAGATGGTAAACAAAAAGAAGTTATACGAGTTGATGAGTTTCCAATTGCAGATCGCAGCATCAATGATTTGATGCCACGTTTATTAGAAGAATTAAAAGCAACTCCTATTTTATCGCAACGTATTTTTGAAGCTGATTTCCTCGCCACATTGAGCGGAGAAATGTTGGTGACTTTAATTTATCATCGCCGTTTAGATGCAGATTGGGAAATCGCTGCGAAAGCTTTAGCAGAAAAGCTGAAGATTAAAATTATGGGGCGTAGCCGTGGCCAAAAAGTAATTATTGGTGACGACTACGTGGTTGAACAACTCAATGTTCATGGTCGTACTTTTAAATACAAACAAATTGAAAGTAGCTTTACACAACCCAATGCACAAGTGTGCCAACATATGTTGGAGTGGGCTTGTGATGCTACTGAAAGCTCTGAGAAAGACCTATTAGAATTGTACTGTGGTAATGGTAACTTTACTCTACCACTTTCTTTGAAATTTAAACGTGTCCTTGCAACTGAACTTGCTAAATCTTCAGTCTACGCAGCGCAATGGAACATTGAGCAAAACCAGATTGAGAACATTCAGGTGGCGCGTTTATCTGCCGAAGAGTTTACTCAGGCGTATCAAGGTGAAAGAGCGTTTAGACGACTCCAAGAAGCAGAAATTGATATTCAAAGCTACGACTTTGACACGGTTTTTGTAGATCCGCCACGTGCAGGAATTGATGACGAAACACTTAAATTATTACAAGGTTTTGAGCGTATTCTTTATATTTCATGCAATCCAGATACCTTACATGATAATTTAAAAACACTCAGTCAAACACATCGCATTATAAAATTTGCTATGTTCGATCAATTCCCTTTTACTCATCATGTGGAATCTGGTGTATTGCTCGAAAAGATTTAAACAAATTATTGCAAAGTAACCATTAAAAATAGAGAGTTTTCATAACTCTCTATTTTTATTTAAAGTTTTTACTAAAAAAAATGATGTTTTTCAAAGATCAAGTCATTCAACTGTCATAATTTCGTTAGAAACAAAAAGAATCATCGAAAAAACTGAAGTTCAACTGCTGCTTTTATCACTTAAGATGACTTGTATTTTATTTTAAAGTGACTATATTTCGATCTATGTTAGGTTGTATATGAAGGCTCTATGAGTTTTTGGCAAAAATTGTTTAATGCAGATCAGCAATATAATGAACACAAGAACCAAACCTCTTGCGTTGAAAACGATTGTTCTTGCAAATCAAATGAACAACTACTAGATGCTTTAGTCAAAGCGACAGATGAAGATGTGATTAAAGGTATAAAGAAAGTCCTCATTTCCCGAGGTTATAGCCGCAAAGAGCTTCTTGCACTTATCAAGACGCCAATTCAATAAAAATAAGTGCTTCTCATCTTCTAATGCTTAGAAGATGAGAACTTGATTAATTAAAATTCTCTTGACCAATTTCACCAACGATTGGACCTAAATTAAAAGTCTTGTCATGACGTTTAGTTTGGGAGGAATATAAACTTGAAATTGAACCATCCAGATATAACGCATTATCAATTTTTAAATTTTGCTTAAAGAATTGCGCAAACTGATAAAAATTGACTCGTTGTTGTGAAATTACAAAGTACAACTGATTATTTCTAACACCGACTCCATTTCTTATTTTTAGAGAATTTGAATCTGCTACAAATTGGCTATTTACTTGGCCTTTATAAACCAACATTGGTCCAGACTGCGTAGCAAACCGTGGCTTAAATCTCATGGATTTATAATCTGTCGTTGTTTTAATTACAGCATATTTATCATTCCATGCAAGCACGCCATTTGGTTGCATAAAAAAATTACCAAATCCTTGCGCTTCATTGAGTTCAATAATTTCTTTACCTTCTTCAACATATAAACCGACAGGTTGAAAATCCGGGTGATACATACCTGCATTCATAGCAAAACTTAGATATTCACATGTTGGAAGCACTTTTTGGATATGAGCAATTTTTTGATAATAACGAGCATTCTTTGGATCTTTTAGGAAAAGTCTGAGTTGCTGTAAATGGTCTACTTTAATTACATCATATGAAATATTGTCTACTTTAATTATTTGATGCTGCATCGCATAAACATGAGACATACAAATACTGACCAATGAGGCTATAAACCATTTTTTTAGCATAATTTAATATTGTTCAAATCGACTAACCTCATTGTCCCACAATGTATTTCAACATAAAAAGAATAGATACAATCTCCACACATAATCGTATAAATGAGTCTTTAAATGCACTCGATAGATTCATATTTTTTGATTAAAATACATCTGTAAATACAATAGTCTTGTATGAGTATGCAGCAAACACAGCGACATTTCCCTCTCGGTGCACACCTAATTGTTAAACACTTTGGTTATAGTCATCATGGTATTTATGCAGGTCGTGGACGAGTTATCCATTATTCAGGTTTTGCACATATTTTTAAAAAACATCCAATTGAGACGACCTCAATTCAGCGCTTCGCTCGGGGAAAACCGATTTATACGAAAAATTATCATTCCCCTCGTTACAAGGCGAAAGCGATCGTTCGTCGTATGCGCTCGCGTATGCATGAAAATCATTACCATTTGATTATCAATAATTGCGAACATTTATGTACATGGGCAATCACTGGAATTGAATCGAGTATTCAGGTTGAGCGTATGCAACGGCGTTTAGCAACGATTGGTTATATTAGTTCGATCATGAGTTATATGAATAGCATCATGTTAACCATTGCGACGGCTTGTTTTGCCCTCGTGTTATATATCAAAATGATGCTACGTCGGCAGGCAAAAAGATCAGTTCCTGCATATTTATCATTAAAGGATAAATATAATAAAAATAAGCGTATTTAGTTTCCTAATTTGCTCATAGATTTAATCAATCTGTTGTTTTGTCCATAGTTCATATTTATCAACGCGAATTTTCGGGCTAAAAGCCTAGCTTTGCTTTTGATTACTTATATCTGGGATTCCAATATGAACTTATCGAAGTCTGAACAAAGGACTTTACACGTCTTAGCAAAAGGCGGAAAAATCGTAAAACTCAAAAATGAATCAGGACAACTCATCGCTGTAGAATGTTATGGCCGTGAAGGTTTTGTGTTATCTGATTGCACACTCGATGTTTTTCGAAAACTTAAAAAGAAAAGATTGATCAAATAACAGGAAGGACAACCCTATCAAATCAACTTGAATGGGCTTAGAAACGTACGACCTCAACTCGACAATCAATAAACATCCTTAACAGTCATCTGATGAAGCAACAACATAATTTTGCTTCGTCAGTTATTTAAAAACATATAGGCAATTAAAATGAATATTCAAATCCGTGATGAACAAAACACTGACATCCAAGCAATTTTTGATTTAACACAAAAAGCTTTTAATGATGTAGAACATTCTAGCCACACAGAGTAATTTATCGTCAATGCGCTTCGTGAATCCAAACAACTTACTGTCTCTTTAGTTGCTGAAACTCAAGGGAAAATCATTGGTCATATTGCATTTTCACCTGTTTCTATTTCCGATGGTACGACAAACTGGTATGGCTTAGGTCCTATTTCCGTTCTTCCTGAATATCAAGGAAAAGGTATAGGCTGTAAACTTATGAAAGAAGGTTTGAATAGGATCAAGGCACTGAATGCAAAAGGATGCGTATTACTCGGTGATCCTAATTATTATGGAAAATTTGGGTTTAAGGCTGATGTTAGATTGATCTTAGAAGGTGTTCCTGCAGAGTATTTTCAAATTCTTGCTTTTACCGACTACGTACCAAGTGGCTATGCCATCTATTCAGATGCATTTAATGCAACAACATAATAGTTGTAGAAAATCGTATTTAATTTACGCCTAAAAAATTTAAAATCTCACGCCGTAGATAGCGTGAGATTTTTTTAATAAACAATTGATTTATTAAATATTACTTCACAGCAGTTGCTTCAGTTGTAATATTCACAGTGATCTTATCCCCTACGTTTGGTACGTAATTACCGATACCAAATGCTGAGCGGTTAAAGCTTGTTGTTGCATTAAAACCAATCGCAGGTACTTTCGCCATTGGATGCTCGCCTTGTTTATTCAGAATAGCATCCAATACCACAGGCTTAGTCACACCTTTAACGGTTAAATTACCTGTAATTTTGAAGTGTTTCTTGTCTTTAGTTTCTACTTTAGTACTTTTAAAAGTAATGTTTGGATATTTTGCAGCATTAAACCAAGCTTCTTCTTGAAATTCTTTGTCCAAAGCAACAACATTGGTATTTACGCTGCTTAAAGGAATCGTCACTTCTACAGATGAATTTGCAGGTTTTGCATTATCAACTTTAATTGTACCTTGAATATCAGTGAAGTTTGCACTCGGTGTAGAGAAACCAAAGTGATTCCAGCTAAATACTGTTGCTGTATGTGTTGGATCGATTTTATAGTCTACTGGCGCAGCTAATGTTACAGAACTTGCGATAGCAGCAGCTAATCCGAGGCTTAATGTTTTAAATGACATTTTTCGTATCCTTGTTTGATATATGCAATAGTTTATAGATCAAGTATTTTTATTCATTATTCTTTATAAAACGATATGTTTCATCCGTGCAACAATAAAAGCGTTACAGCACATATCAAACACAATTATCATAAGACCATTAAGTAGTGGACAATTGATTTTATAGGTAACATGATCAATGGGTATATTTTCATCTAGTTTTTAAAGATAAATAACAAGGTAAAACATGACACATACAGCACAAGCACTCAGTACATCTACACCTTATCGCGTTTCGTTGACGGATTCTTCGGGTCATACTTGGTATGCAGATGAACCTGCAGATAAAGGCGGTCAAGATACAGCACCTAACCCAGTTCAGCTTTTACTGTCGGCTTTAGGTGCATGTACGACCATTACTCTAGAAATGTATGCCAATCATAAAGGGATTAAACTTGAGCATGTGCAGGTCGATTTAGCTTTAAATCGCAATGCTGAACCTGAAGCAGGTCAAAACAATATTGAACGTAAAATTATCTTAAAAGGTGAATTTACCGAAGATCAGCACAAACGATTACTCAAAGTAGCTGAAAGCTGTCCTGTACATAAATTATTAACGTCGAATATTTCAATTCAGAGTGAATTAAATATCGGATGAGAGACCTATTACACTAAATTTCAATTACATCCGTATACCATTCCAATGAGCCACTCATAGAAACCATTATCGCCGAATTCACCATTTCGATGAATTCGGCAGGAATGTATGAATACAAGATTTCCCCATCAAAATAAATCCATAATTCTGGTGGTGGAGTATCGCATCCATCGATAAAACCACTTGTTTCACCTTCACCCAAACTATCAAACATGGTTAAATGAACATGGAAAGCTAAAATTTTCCCTTCTAATTTTAATAATGATTTATTTATATCTAGTTTAAGTCTATTTTGAATTACTTTATCAAAATAGGAACGTAATCGAGATGAATAGTTATCAACTCTCTTTTTATGCTCCTTTATCTTTGAACTTTCGTGGAGAAAACGAATCAAAAAACCATATTCAGCATGTTGCCAAAATCTTTTATCTACGTTCAAATTAAAAAAGTATAAAGATTTGACATTATTTAATATGTCAACAAAAGAATTAAGTTCGAATTCTTTTTCCATCACGATATCCCAATCTATTAAATTTCAATAAAGAAGCACTGATCAGCATAAATGTTTATTAAAAGTAGCGGGAATTGCCCGATTCATAAGTTGTTAACGTCGAATATTTCGATTCAGAGTAAGTTGAGTATAGGTTTAATCTAAGCTGAATATTTGTAAGAACTTTATAGCCAACCCTCATTTCGTGCAACATCTAAAGCATCAGATCGAAGTCGCTCTAATTCCTCATAATTACGATCATCCAATTTTGGTTTTACTTTTTCAAACTTTTCTTTAAGTAAATTCAAACTTCTCATCAGCATTACAAAAATTAGTTTTTGACGACCTAAATCATCTATTGTATTAAATACTCTAGGATCTATCTTTAAACGAAAATCCATACTTCTTTTTTTTACAGAATATTTGACTCGCTCACCAAAATCATTTGGTCCCATCATTACCGTAATACAATCCCAACTATCTAAAGGGAAATCATATGACTTATTTTTTAACTCTTTCTTAAGTATTTCTTCCACATAATTTCGAGCTAATTGTAATCGAGTAAGTTGCTCTTCATTTAATACCTCTTTACTTGATTCACTACTCATCCATATTTGCATATTAAGCCCTTATTGATTCCATTTAATCATCATAAAAAAAGCGCCCTACTCAGGACGCTTTTTTATACCACTTAATTTGATTAAGCAGTCAATTCTTTAACCGCAGTTACAACTGCTTCAGTAGTGATACCGAAGAATTGGAACAAATCTTTTGCTGGAGCAGATTCACCATAAGTAGTCATACCGATCACTTTGCCGTCTAAACCAACAAACTTCCACCAATAATCCACATGAGCAGCTTCAACCGCTACACGCGCACGGATATGTGCAGGTAATACAGCTTCACGATATGCAGCATCTTGCTTCATAAACTCTTCAGCACATGGCATAGACACAACACGCACACCTTCAAGCTGCGCATATGCTTCCATTGCCAATGAAACTTCTGAACCTGTTGCGATGATGATTGCCTTCAATTCACCTTTTTCTTCAGCAAGTACATAACCACCTTTTGCAACGTTTTGAATTTGAGCTTCATTACGTGCTTGGAATGGCAAGTTTTGACGAGAGAAAATTAATGCGGTTGGACCATCTTTACGTTGTAGCGCAGATTTCCAAGAAATTGCAGCTTCAACTGTATCGCATGGACGCCAAGTATTTAAGTTTGGCGTACCGCGTAACGATGCAATTTGTTCGATTGGTTGATGCGTAGGACCATCTTCACCTAAACCGATCGAATCATGTGTATAAACATGAATCACACGTTGCTTCATCAATGCTGACATACGTACAGCATTACGTGCATATTCCATAAACATTAAGAATGTTGCAACGTAAGGAACAAAACCACCGTGTAAAGCTACACCATTTGCGATTGCGGTCATACCGAATTCACGAACGCCGTAATACACGTAGTTACCCGCTGGGTTTTCTTGTACGCCTTGGCAACCTTTCCAAAGTGTTAAGTTAGAGCCAGCCAAGTCAGCAGAACCACCTAATAATTCAGGAAGTAATGGACCGAATGCCTGTAAAGTATTTTGGCTGGCTTTACGAGTTGCAATGGTTTCAGCTTTTGCATTTGTTTCAGCAATAAATGCATCGGCTTGTGCTGCAAATTCAGCAGGTAAATCACCGTTGATACGACGTAACAATTCAGCCGCTTCAGTTGGATATTTTGCTTGGTATTGAGCAAATAATTCATTCCAAGCTGTTTCAGATGTTTGACCTTTTGCTTTTGCATCCCAAGCTGCATAAACATCTTCAGGAATAACAAATGCGTCTTCTTTCCAGCCTAATGCTTCACGTGTTAGAGCGATTTCGTCTTTACCCAACGGCGCACCGTGGCAATCTTCTTTACCTTGTTTGTTTGGTGAACCTAAACCAATAATCGTTTTACAGATAATGATTGTTGGTTTATTGCTTTCTGCTTTCGCTTCAACAGTTGCTTGGCGAATTGCAGCAGCATCATGACCATCTACGCGAAGTACTTGCCAACCATAGGCTTTGAAACGTTGTTCAGTATCATCACTGAACCAACCTTCTACTTCACCGTCGATCGAAATGCCATTGTCATCGTAGTAGGCAATCAGCTTACCAAGACCTAAAGTACCTGCAAGTGAACATACTTCGTGAGAAATACCTTCCATCAGGCAGCCATCACCTAAGAAACAGTAAGTGAAGTGATCAACAACGTTTAAACCATCTTTGTTAAATTGTGCAGCTAAAGTTCTTTCAGCTAAAGCAAAACCAACAGCATTGGCAATACCTTGACCCAATGGACCTGTTGTGGTTTCGATACCAGGTGCATAACCCAATTCTGGATGACCTGGAGTTTTAGAGTGTAATTGACGGAACTGTTTTAAATCTTCAATAGATAATTCATAACCCGTCAAATGCAATAACGCATATTGCAACATTGAGCCATGACCATTCGATAATACGAAACGATCACGGTTCGCCCATTGAGGATTACTTGGGTTATGATTTAAAAATTCGCGCCAAACTACATCAGCGATATCTGCCATCCCCATTGGAGCACCAGGATGCCCTGAGTTTGCTTGTTGCACAGCATCCATAGCCAAGACACGAATTGCATTTGCAATACGACGTTCATTTAAAGGGGTTGTCATAAGTCAGAATCCGATTAAATCAAATAAGATGAGAGAAGATGAGAAATCATCTTTCAAAAACTGCGACTATTGTCTTAAAAAAACAAGATGGGGTAAAGTGCAATACACGATATTTCTTATATTTTGATCATTCAAATACAATTCTTTATATAAATGCTCACCATCTAAACAACCACTAAAATGCATTCACTCCAATATGAAAATTTACAATTCAGAAAAACTTTATTAATTAAAGCATTAATATTAGTTTTACTGATACACATATCAATAAAAACATAATGAAAATGAAATAAATTCATGCATTTTAGTCAGCTTATGCTAGTCCTATCCGCCAAGTCGATGTAACATACTCTGTCTTTTTGAAAATAACCATGATAGGACGTTCATGCGCGAGTATGCTGTTTTTACTTCAGAATCTGTAAGCGAAGGTCATCCAGACAAAATGGCTGACCAAATTAGTGATGCTATTTTAGATGCAATCCTAAAAGAAGACCCGTATGCGCGAGTCGCTTGTGAAACATTAGTAAAAACAGGTGCGGTTGTTCTTGCTGGTGAAATTACAACGACAGCAAATGTCGACTTTGAAGCAATTGTGCGTCAAACCGTAAATGGTATTGGCTACCATCACTCTGATTTAGGTTTCGACGGATCAACTTGTGCCGTCATCAATATGATCGGTAAACAATCTCCAGAGATTGCTCAAGGTGTTGATCGCCAAAAGCCTGAAGATCAAGGTGCTGGCGACCAAGGCTTAATGTTCGGTTATGCAAGCCGTGAAACCGATGTTCTTATGCCTGCTCCTATTTCTTATGCGCATCGCTTAATGGAACGTCAAGCAGAATTACGCCGTTCAGGTGCTTTACCTTGGTTGCGCCCTGATGCAAAAAGCCAAGTAACATTTGCTTATGAAAATGGTATGCCAGTTCGTCTAGATGCAGTTGTTTTATCAACTCAGCATGATCCTGAAATTTCTCAATCTCAGCTAAAAGAAGCAATCATTGAAGAAATCGTAAAACCGATTATTCCTGCCGAAATGTTCCATGCGGGCACTAAATTCCACATCAACCCAACAGGTATGTTTGTAATTGGTGGACCTGTGGGTGATTGTGGTTTAACTGGTCGTAAAATCATCGTAGATACATATGGTGGTATGGCACGTCACGGTGGTGGTGCTTTCTCTGGTAAAGATCCATCGAAAGTTGACCGTTCAGCAGCGTACGCTGGTCGTTATGTGGCAAAAAATATTGTTGCAGCTGGCTTAGCAGACAAATGTGAAATCCAAGTCAGTTATGCAATTGGTGTTGCTGAGCCAACTTCGATTTCGATTAATACATTCAACACAGGCAAAGTATCTGATGAGTTGATTATTCAACTTGTTCGTGAACACTTCGATTTACGCCCATACGGCATTACCCGTATGTTGAATCTGATTCAACCGATGTATAAGCAGACTGCTGCTTATGGTCACTTTGGTCGTGAAGGTTCTGATTCTGCATTTACATGGGAAAAAACCGATAAAGTTGAAATCCTAAAAGATGCTGCGGGACTATAAGTTTATCGCTCATAAAAAAGTTCGCACATTGCGAACTTTTTTATTTGTTATTATTTATTAAATTCAGCACTGTCTTGTTTAAAAATTTCAAATAAAGAACTTGTCTGAGTTGGTTGATCTTCCTCATGATTTAATGAATATACATGTACCATCTTAATTACAAGTACAACTACAAAACACGCAGCCACACAGAACATCCATAAACCATAAGGACTTCTAATATGCTGAGAACCACAATAAGGGCATTCCTTATCTGTTGAAGCGACTACCTTGTCACAACATGCGCAATGATATTGATATAACATCATTCCTCCTTCCACTTACTATTTTTTATTTTCTTTTTACAACAATTTCTTTCGTTGCACTTTTATCCTATGAGAAAAAAAATGAGAATTCAATCTAGTTTTAAAAACAATTCATTCAAATTAACAATTCTCTTAGATACATTGTAAAGGGGATATACAAAGCTAGATTCAACTAACGCTCAGTATTATTTTGATCTTTCACATAATTTGTTAAAATATATCTTTCAAATCATAGATGACATTACTATGGCTCAATTGATCAATAAAGGTGGATTCCGTGAACGAGCTAATCGAAGTCGTTCATATAGACAATCTGAAAATGAAATAACAAATCTTCCTCCTACCCACTATCAACCTCAGAGCAAAGAACAACAAACACTAGACAAAATAGAATCCAAACAAGAGCAAAGTGCTAAAAATGAAACATAAAAAAGTACATCAACTAGGATGTGCTTTTTAAGCGTATCAACAACTAATTAACATCTTTGAATTCAATTTTCTTTTGATCAGGTTGAACTTCTCTCGCTTCGCCATCAATAATAGTTGAGTCACGATATTGACCACCACGTTGTTGTTGATTCTGCATGTCCTGCATTTGACGCATGAGATCAGCAAATGGATTCTGCCCAGCAGCATTACCACCCATTCCACCCATCATTTGATCCATCATCGCCTGTTGACGCTTTGCCATTGATTTCATCAACATATTTCTAAACGCTGTTTGAACAGCAGGAATTAAAACCAATACAGCCAATACATCAGAAATCAAACCAGGAATCATTAACAAGAAACCCGACATTGCAATTGCTAATTTCTTAGTAACTGCAGGATCAGCTCCAAGTTGACCTGTCATCTGCATTTGTTGCAATTGCGGCATGATATTAGATGTACTAGAACGAACGAGATTCAAACCCACGAAAAAAGTTATAATAAACCAAAAGAATACGTACCACATACTCCCAACAAGGTCGCCCACGCCGATCCATACTAATATCTCAGCAATTGCGCCAAACACTACGATAAGAAGTAGATTCATGTCAAAGTTTCGTCTATCTCAAAAATTAGAAAATAAATACAGTGATTATACTTTTGGTCAAAGCCAAAACGAAGAATATTACTGCAATACTATAATTGATGGGTACAAAAGTAGATTTATCAAGGCCTATCTTGCATTTAGATGAGAAAAGCTTTCAAATTGGTAGATACCAACTTGAAAGCAAGAACTTATTTCATCAATTAACCACAATTTGCGCTAAGAATTTTTTTAGATTGCGGATCAATCGTTACCGTCACTCGATTTTCACGGTAATCCATCGTTACTGGCTGATTTGGTCCTACACTACGCACAATTTCGGACTTGGTTTTTTGCTTAATTTGCTGTTCGGTTAAACCAGTCTGCCCTACAAGTTTTTGTGCTTCATCAGCAACACATTTACTTTGATTTGCATGGAAAAATACCCATTCCTCAATCACTTGCCCATTAGGTAATTTACAATATCCAGCCTGACCATTTGCCTCATTACGAATCTCAAGCTGGCCTCCTTGTTCAACGCAGTATTGGCTTGCAGGATTTGCCATACCAATTTTAGGTGGAGTAACATCTTTGCTGGGTGTTGAAGAACAGGCTGTTAATGAAGTAATTGCTAAAGCTAAAAATAGAATTTTTTTCATAATTTGAAATCTTGCAAAAATTTAAAGATAACAAATAAATCAAAATATTATGTCTATTATTTGAAACACAAACCCCAATCTCAGATCAACAATAAATAATAGATGAGCCTATAAGAAACTATCGGTTTTTTGTCATTTGATAGGCTTCCTGAGCAATCGCCAATCCAGCTTTTTTAGCAGCATCAGATTCTTTCGCATCACTCGTTTTCTCTTGTATACTTTCCTTAGATGTATTTGAACGATAGGCTTGCGGAATATTTAGCTTACTTCCTGTTCCACTGCAAGGTTTTGCTTGATAAGTGACAGCACCTTTTATCGTACATTTGTAAATTTCCCCAGCAAAAACCGTATTACAAACCACCATTAAAAATATTAAAACTAAATTTTTTTTCACTTATAAGCTCCCCTAAATTCAAAATTATTGAATAATGATATATTCAACACGAATAGCCTCATCAATCAAATACTGATCCTTAATCACATAGAAATAAGGTTTGTGTTCAAGCCACTCATCGATTTCTAAAATGGCATTTGTATACCCAGTCAGAGCTGAGAAATCTTTTATTTCAATGGCATCCATAGGCTTACTCTTTTTTCTTAAGCCTAGCATAGAGTGAATATTTAGATATAGTTTAAAACTCAATCTTAATAGTCATTTTTATTGCTGTCAGAAGGCTTTGTTGCACAAAGCTATTCTTGAAGGCTTCTTCAGCAATATAATTTCTAGATGAAGAAGCCTGTGACTAAAACCTACCGTACAACTAATGTTTAAATTGGACAGCACCAGATTACTTCACCCTCTGTAGACGACAAAAGCATATTGATATTGCGATAAGCTATCAGAAAAGTCGTGATGGGTTACACCTACTCGTCGACTCTACAGGGTTAAAATTTTTAGGTGAAGGCGAACGTAAGCGTAAGAACCTATCCAATATTAATTTCATTCTTTTTTGGCAATTGGAAAAATAATTTGTTAAATTCTCCCCCATGAGAAAACCATATCCCAGCGACAGGTGCTTATGACACAAAGCACTGCCGACAAGTCATTTTAGATCGAGATGCACATGCAGTCATTCAACCTAGGAAGAATGTAAAGCCTTGGAAAGATAAGAAATTGAGATCTTTAGACAGGAATGAATTATTAACAACAGTCAAACAGCTAGGTAGGTCTCTTTGGAAAAAAATGGTCTGGTTATCATCGTCGAAGTTTAGTGGAAACCAAAATGCATTGCATCAAATTATTAGGTGATAAATTAACAGCAAGGAGTTTTCCTAGTTAGGTGAATGAGATTCATGCACGTGTAGCAGTTTTGAATAAATTCACAGTATTTGGTCGACCTCATACCCAAGTTGTCACTTGAATTTAGCTCAATTACGGTAGCATTGTCTTTCAAACCTTTGTGCAACAAAGCCAATATAAATTATAAAGTTGCAGTAATTCTAGAGTTATTTTTTTATATTAGATAGGACTTACGCACTATAAATTTTCCAACTTTTGTGGCAGCAGATAATTCTTGTCTAAAATAAAACCATCAATGAAGCTCTTGATGATTGGTCTAAATAAACTCTTCTGCCACTGATAAATATTCATAAAAATATCATTCCATTGTATTTGTTGTACCTGCACATAAGCCATTAATGATGCAAAAATATGATTGTGAATGAGCTTCACTCGCCTAACCTGAAATTTTTCAATATGAAATACCTGTTTAATGACTCGGTGATATTGCTCAATCTTCCAATGACTTGCATGTAAATCTTGAAACCGATCTAATGTTAAATACTCATTAGGATCATAAACAATATAAAACCTCTGCTGTTCTTTGAGCTGAGTCTTAAATAATTGTACAAATCCAAAGTCTTTGAGCCACACTGTTTGACCATTTTCAAATGCAGGTAGTTGCATAATCTGATGCCAATTCCCTTTTTCAAGGGATACCTTTCGATTACTGTCGATACCAAACATAAATCGAATACCATGATTTCTTATGGTTTTTAGATTTGAAGTTGAAGCATACCAACTATCGCCTGTGACATAAGAAATGTCTGCGCCCCATTGAAGAACATCATTCAACATGTCGAGAAAGTAGTCATTTTTAGTCTTAACCAGAAAAAACCAACTAAATCCATATGTTGACTATAAGGTTTATCTAATACGGTATCATCTACACTGACAATAAGTTTATTATTATCAATGTATTGCATAGCCTCGTGATATAAATCTTGTGGGCAGTAATTTTCACGCTCCAAGAAACGATTTACACTGTCGTGAGAGATTTGATAGGTATCTGCAAGTTGCGTACAACTTATAGAATGTGGTTCTATCATAAGAAATCCCATATAGATGGGTAAATTACATTCAGCTGTTGAAGCATGTTTAGTTTGTCTGATCACTTTGATGTTATACAGCTTATTTATCATTTTTTTATACTGTCAATGCGTAAGTCCTATTAGAGAAAAACAGCTATAATTCCGAGCAAAATACTAGGTTGAATCTGAGTCATTATATTTTTAAAATAATTCCCTATTTTTTATATGCCTTTTGCATCATGATTACTGAATTACTCTCTCCTGCTGGTTCACTTAAAAATATGCGTTATGCTTTTGCTTATGGTTCAGATGCCGTTTATGCAGGACAACCACGTTACAGTCTCCGTGTTCGTAATAATGAATTTGATCTTGAAAATTTAAAAATTGGAATTGATGAAGCACATGCATTAGGCAAAAAATTCTATATTGTTGCAAATATTCAGCCACATAACAGCAAACTTAAAAATTTTATTCGTGACATTGAGCCAATTATTGCGATGCAACCTGATGCATTAATTATGTCGGATCCAGGCTTAATTATGATGGTTCGCGAACATTTTCCTGACATGCCTATCCACCTTTCGGTACAAGCCAATGCGATTAATTGGGCAACTGTAAAATTCTGGAAAGACTATGGTTTAAGCAGAGTCATTCTTTCTCGTGAACTCGCATTAGAAGAAATTGAAGAAATACAGAAAAATGTACCAGAAATTGAACTCGAAGTTTTTGTACACGGCGCATTATGCATGGCATATTCAGGTCGATGCCTACTTTCTGGATATATGAATAAACGTGATGCTAATCAAGGTGCATGTACCAATGCTTGTCGTTGGGAATATAAAATTCATGAAGCACAAGAAGATGCCAATGGTGACGTGATTCCTGTTCAGCAGATAGAATCATCCAAACAATGCTGTTCCAATAAAGTTCAAGATGACCTAGTTCAAAGTGTTTTAGTACAACGTAATGATGAAGAAATGTTTGCGGCTGAAGAAGATGAACATGGTACTTATTTCATGAACTCTAAGGACTTACGTGCCATTCAACATGTTGATCGTTTGACTCATATGGGAATTGCCTCACTTAAAATTGAAGGACGAACAAAATCCTATTTTTACTGTGCTCGAACAGCTCAAATTTATCGTAAAGCAATTGATGATGCGCTCTCAGGTCAACCTTTTGACTCAAGTCTAATGGATCAACTTGAAGGTCTGGCAAATCGCGGTTACACAGAAGGATTTTTACGTCGCCATGTGCATAGCGATTATCAAAATTATGAGGATGGTTCATCACATTTCGACTATCAACAGTTTTGTGGTGAGATAATTGAGCGCAATGGAGACTATGTTCAAGTCGAAGTTAAAAATCGGTTTTTAGTTGGCGATACACTTGAGCTCATGACTCCCAAAGGTAATCTTGTCTTCACACTGACTGAAATGCGTGATTTAAAAGGTCATCCGATCGAAAATGCCAAAGGTTCTGGACATATTGTGGAAATCCCACTTTCAGCAGATATCGATATTGATTATGCCTTATTAATCCGTAATCTTCCACACGCCAAAACGCAGTTAAAAACTGATGCACTTGCATATTCGGCAGATTAAATATGGCGCTATTCATTACCACAGCATGTATCAACTGTGATATGTGCTTGCCAGAATGTCCTAATCAAGCGATTTATGAAGGTGCAAAAATCTACGAAATTGACCCACAACGTTGCACTGAATGTGTCGGTTTCTACGAAGCACCCACATGTATTGCAGTTTGCCCTATTGATTGTATTAAACCTGATCCTTTACATATAGAGAGCAAGGATCAACTGCAAATTAAATTTAATAGCTTAAATTTATTAGGTCATTAGAGGCTTACACAATATAAGTGAATCACTCAATCGCATATCAATCATCGATTATCATCTCTAAAAAGAAAGCAATATTTACGGACATAGGCAAAACACTGGCATTAAAATTGCTAATTAGTATTACGTTTTTAACAAATAGTATTACTACAGGTGTTTGCCTATGCACCATTCATCCGCTTCAAGTAAGAACACGCTTTTCTTAAGTTTAGGATCTTTTTTAATTCCTTTACTGATTTGGAGCTGTGTCAGTTATTTACCTTTTATTTGGCATCCTCAAGTACAAATTACAAATTCAGGTGATGTGTCCTATTTACAAGTGGGAACTCGCTTAGCAAAAGATGCTTATTATGCTGAAGCGCAAAATATCGTTGATCAAGGGAAAAGTCCTCCTACAGGCATCTTAGTCAATCCGATCTATTTACCTGCACCACATGAAGTCGCAAAAGCACTGTTTACTTCATTCACGACACCACCACAGCAGGCCGACTCTCCGTGGTTACATCAAAGCCTGTGGCATAGTATTAAAATTGTATTTACGGCTTTCTTTATATCGTCTTTGCTGGGTGTACCGCTTGGAATTTTATGTGGTTTTTCAAAGACTATCTCAAGGTTAACAGAGCCTTTTGTCGAGTTCTTCCGTTATTTACCCGCACCTGCCTTTGGTGCATTGGCCGTTGCTATATTAGGTATCAATGATGCACCTAAAATTGCCATTATCGTAATTGGTACGTTGTTCCAACAAATCTTAATTATCGCAAATACAACGCGAATGGTGGATCGAGGTCTCATAGAAGCCGGTTATACATTGGGTACCAATAAGGTTAAAAGCTTATTCCATGTGGTTATCCCCGCAGCACTTCCTGATATATATCGAGATCAGCGTGTTCTACTTGGGTGGGCTTGGACTTATTTAATTGTATCGGAATTAATTGGTGCAACTTCAGGAATCACATGGTTTATCACTCAACAAGCTCGCTATCAAAACTTTGATAACGTCTATGCAGCAATTCTCATCATTGGGGTGATTGGCATCATTTGTGATTTGATTTTAATGAAACTCGGCACACGTCTATTTAAGTGGAAAAAAGGAGTATGAATATGGATGAAATTTTTGATTCAAAAAGCTACTTCGACACTATATATGCTCGACCTGTCATGCTTGAAACCAGAAATTTAAGCCAAATTTTTAAGCATGGAAAAACTGAACGTGTAGTTTTAAATAACATTAATTTAAGCATTCACAAACGTGAATTTATTTGTGTCATCGGGCCGTCAGGTTGCGGTAAATCAACTTTAAGTCGTGTCGTAGCGGGTTTGGATGATTTTCACAGTGGTGAAGTACTGGTTGAAGGTCAAAAAATTCAAGGACCGAGTTCAGAACGCGGCATGGTGTTCCAAGGTTATACCCTTTTCCCATGGAAAACCGTCAAAGAAAATGTGATGTTTGGTCCTTTAATGAAAGGCGTGAGTCCGACTCGTTCTGAGGAAATGGCGCGTGAATGGATCAATATTATTGGTTTAGAAAAATACGAAAATCAGTTTCCGCATGAGCTATCTGGGGGTATGAAGCAACGTGTGGCAATTGCCAGAGCTTTGGTCAATGAACCGAAAATTTTATTAATGGATGAGCCCTTCGGTGCTTTAGACCCTTATACCAGACAAAAAATGCAAACACATCTGATGGATTTATGGCAAAACATCGACATCACGATTATGTTTGTCACACACGATATGGATGAAGCTATTTTATTGGCAGATCGTATTGTGGCTTTAAAAGCAAATCCAGGTGAAATCAAAGAAATTATTGAAGTGAATTTACCACGCCCACGATCATTAGATTTAATTCACTCCCCTGAATTTAAACAATTACGTCAGCAAGTAGATCAACTCGTCCATGCGCAAGAAGAAGACATTGATCCTGCTTTAGAGGATCTGCCAAAAATTCCTCGTATGACCAAAATCAGTACATAGAAATAAAAATAGCAATTGGGACGACCCAACTTGCTTCATTTATTGTTGGACGACCAGCCTATGGTGAACCTTATGAGTCAATCTCATGATGCTTATGCGCTGCCACTGATTGATATTTCACTGCTTGCAAGTGATCGCTTACAAGATCGAATCAAAGTTGTCACAGCACTTGATCAAGCCTGTAAAGATATTGGTTTCTTATATATTCGAGGAGATCAATTTCAACCTGAATTATTCCATCAATTGAAACAGATCGCACAAAGTTATTTTGCTCAAGATGAAGAAACCAAAATGCGCCATTATATTGGTCTTTCTAAGAATCATAGTGGCTATGTTCCTATCGGTGAAGAACAATTCAAGGCAAATGTTTACGATTTAAAAGAATCCTATGATGTGAATTATGATTATTCAGATCCATCAGATAGAAGACCATTATTAGGTCCTACTTTATGGCCTGACCACCCTCAGTTTAAAGCTATAGTTTTAAATTATTATCAGCATATTCGAACAATAGGTCAGCAGTTATTTAAGGCTTTCGCTTTAGCCTTAGAGCGAGATGAAGACTTTTTTGAACAACATACACAACATGCGCCAAGCCAATTAAGACTGATTCATTATCCCTACAATCCAGCAGCAGAAGATCAATTTGGAATAGGTGCACACACAGATTATGAATGCTTCACCCTGCTCTTTCCGACTACTGAAGGACTGCAAGTCCTCAATAAACAAGGAAAATGGATTGATATTCCACTGATAGAAAATACCATGGTGATGAATATCGGTGACATGATGGAAATTTTGTCGAATGGCCGTTATTTAGCAACAAAACATCGGGTTAAACGAGTTCAACAAGAACGTTATTCTTTTCCTTTATTCTTCTCATGTGATTACGACTACATCATTCAACCAGTCATAGAGAATGAAGCACCTCAGTACTCCGCCATGAAAGGTGGTGAACATTTGTTTAATCAAACTGCTCAAACATTCATGTATCTGAAAAAAAGAATCGAAACAGGTGAACTTGTTTTAGAAAATGCTCGTCCACTCTACTCCTTCGGTATGCAAGAAAAAGGAGAAACACAATGAATCTAGAGCAACTTTTAGAACAATTACAAACCACTACTTTAAGCGATATAGAATTACCTCAATACTTAATGGGAAGTTTTAGACGAAAAAGTATTACTTTTTTCAATGGGATGACGGATGAAAAGACCATTGTTTATTGGTTTCAGTCCAAGTCTTTTAGCATCGATTCAAGGCTGGTTGATGGCAACAATACTTCTATATATCAACGTCAAGGATGGATTGGCGACACCATATGGGATGCGAAAACTGAACTTTTGTCATGGCATATCAAACACAATTATCAAAATCATGTGCAGTGGCCAGAGCCCGCAAAACTTTATCAGATTGGAAATAGCATTTTAGAATTTTCGCCCTCGAATGCTTATGTCGAAGATTGGCGTCAACAAGCTAAAAAAGGTTTGTTTCTCGGACTCAGATTATTTCAAATGAAACATTTAGCAAGCCAAGAAATAATCACGATGGATGGTGGTTTAATTATTACAGATCAACATATTGCCTATGCGCAATCTCGTCTGCCACACCATCAGCAGCAGATTGGAAATGTAGCTTCGCTCTATGATTTGCAGGGTACAAACAGCTCCATTGAAAACTATGAAGTCTCAATTGCCTTAACTAATGCAACTATTCATTTTAGAACCTATCCAGAATATTTTCTATGCAAAAGTAGCCTTAAAAAGGCTAAATTAATGAACTGCAGGCTCGTATTTAGGTGCTTTTCACAGTTTTTCCAAAGCCTTCTACATTTTTCTAACCAAGCAAATGATCTTTCCACAACCCAGCGTTGTGGTATGACTGCAAATTTATGTAATTCACTTCGTTTAGCAACTTCAACTCGCGCTCTGATTAAATCATTAACAGCCAAAGAAAAGGGTTCGCCTGTATAACCACCATCAACAAGTACAACCTCTACATTTTGTAAGGTGTCTCTATGTAAAGTTATGGCATCTAATGCACCTTGACGATCTGTTTTATCTGCTGTCGTAATAAATATTCCATGAGGCAGACCTTGAGTATCAACAATGATATGTCTTTTAATCCCTGAAACTCTTTTACCAGCGTCATAGCCTTTATTACGTGCGGTATCTGTGTTTTTTACACTTTGTGAATCAATGATGATAAAGCTCGTTTGTTCTTTCCGTCCATTGTTGATACGGGCCTCGCCAACCACATTTTTTTAAAGCCTGCTCAAGTATGCTAGGTTCAGTTTCTGATGGTTTTCTATTCCAAATCGAGAAGTAATAATGCACAGTGCTTTTAGGTGGAAAGTCTCGAGGAAGCATACTCCATTGACATCCACTTTTTAGAATATAGAGCAAGGCGCAAAACACTTCATAGACATCAACGACTCTTGGACGTGTTTGTTTTCTTCCGCTCAATAGTAACGGTTCAATTTCTTTAAAGGCTTCTCGACTAATGTCGCTGGGATATGGTTTTCTCATGGGGGAGAATTTAACAAATTATTTTTCCAATTGCCAAAAAAGAATGAAATTAATATTGGATAGGTTCTTAGTACTCAGACAGACAAAATTGATCAGCTCATTGCATTGGATCATTTTGAAATAATGGATAGCAATACCATTTCACAGCTCAAAGTGATTGATGGTGAGGAATATCAACTTTATTTCACTATTGATGTCTATCAACCACATTTTGAATTTAGTCACTCAAGTTCAACTACTTCTGAGTCAAAACAATGGTTCGATCAGGAGAAGGATCATTTGTTGAAAAATTCAATTCATGTTCTCTAACTTTAAATAGGCGATCTATGTCCTATCTCTTTTTGGCCATTGCAATTATTGCTGAAGTAATTGCGACTTCAGCTTTGAAAGCTTCACAAGGTTTTAGCGTGTTGATGCCTTCTATAATTACGATATTAGGTTATGCAGTCGCCTTATTTTTCTTATCACTTACACTTAAAACTATACCTTTTGGTATCGCTTATGCGATTTGGTCTGGTGCAGGTATTGTGCTAATTTCAACGATTGGTTGGATTTTCTTTAAACAACATTTGGATTTAGCCGCAATCATTAGGCTTGGGCTGATGCTGGCTGGAATTATTGTAATCAACGTTTTCTCCAACAGCACCCATATTTAACACCTTAAAAAAACCGTTCATTTTTGAACGGTTTTTGCATTTTCGAAATCTATTATTTCAGTTCATTGAGCAGCGCAGGATAGATCAAACCATCAACATCCACTTCGCTTTTATAAATACCATTACTGACGTTAAATTTATTGACATGATAAGTTGATCCATAAATTGAATCAAAACCATCACCTTTTACAAACACCTTTTTATTGGCAGCAACATCTAATAAATGAGTACCATCAATAAATTGCTCATATTGTTTTGGATCAACACCAACGCGATTTGCCATGATTTTTACAGCAGCATCATGTGTAGCAGGGTCTTGAATATATTTTACGGTTTTATCCCAAACTTGGATGAGTTTCTTCCATTCATCTTTATGCATAGACAAGTGACTGGTATTGACCGCTAAAGTGTCATAAATCAAACCAGGTTTATCTTTTGAGGTATAAATAATTTTTGAACCTGCGACAGCTTTAAGTGCTTGATTGGCCACTGGCTGCCAAACTGCAATTGCTGCTATATCTTTACTCGCAAAAACTTGAGGTAACTCATTGGTCACTGAATTTACTAATTTCACATCAGTTGATGGAATTTTTGCATCATTTAAAGCTGTTGCCAATAATAAATGATCAACCAAACCCTTTTCAGTAGCAACCGATTTTCCTTTTAAATCATTGATGCTATTAATGCCCTCTTTAGCAATAATCACATCATTACCCGCAGAATAATCCGTCACCATAATGATCATGCCTTTGGTACCACCTGATGCATTGACAAGATTATCACCATTGGTGACTAACACGGCATCGAGTTGATTTGCAGCAAAAGCGGAAAGCGAAGCCGAATAATCAAACCATTTAAACTCTACATTTAAGCCTGCATCTTTTAACCAACCTTTTTCAATCGCGACTTGCCATGCCACAAAACCCGGCCAATCACTATACCCAATCGTAATCGGTGTGGCTGTATTTGAACTTTTTGTTTCAGTTGATTTATCTGTCGTTGGTACCTTGGCAGAATTGTCACATCCCACCACAGACATTGCTAAAAGAATTGAAACTGATAAAGAAGATATTGTACGCTTCATTGTATAACCCCCTATTTGACGTTCAGAAAAGTTTTAAATTTCCATTGATAAATCTGTGTACAAATCAACTCATCTGGCTTGTAGCCAATTGAGTTTTCTACTCATTTTGCTGTAAAGGTGGCATGACAGCATCCATGAGTTCTAAATGTCCTTTGATCACACCTTTGAGTGCAATGAACTGCTGGCTTATTTGTTTGAGATCATTACTTCTCCCTTGTAAAAGCATGACTTCAAGAATCTTTTGCTGATCGAGTTGAATACTTAAAGAGCTGATCACTTGTTCTAAAAACTGATGTTGCAAATCACTTAACTGAACACGAATGTTGCTTGAGTTGCGTTGATAGAGCAGCGTCAATGTGCCCACCATCACTGAATTTTCGGTGGTGTATTGATGAATGAGGTGCTTATTGATCATGTCAACAATCGCTTGAGAACGACTTTCATAATGTTCTTCAACAATTTTTTGATCTAAAGCTTCAACCGTTTTTTCAGGGACTGTAATGCTAATACGAGTTAGTTTAGGTTTTGGATTCATACTCATTCTGCTATTTTTTAGGAATTTGATTTTGCTTTACATAAAAACCTGCTCTCACAGAAAGCAACTCAATCAACACTTTTGTCGCAATGTGAAAATACTGAACTAGATATTTTTTGATTTTCATGACTGCTCCAGTAATACGAAATTAAAGATTCGTAATATTAAATGCAGTATCTATGCCAGTTTTTATGCTGTTTTGCTGGGTAAATCATTTAAAAAAGATGAAAAAATGCACATAAAAAAAGCCCTAAGTTTCATCATAGGGCTTTTTATGCATCATACTTTTTTTAATTTTATGCTGGCGCAAGAGTAAACAAGGCTTGCCCTGTTTTTACCGTTTGTGCTTTATCAATTAGAATGGTATCTACTTTCATTTTTGCAGGTGCGATGATTGGAATTTCAATTTTCATAGCTTCAATCACAGCAAGGGTTTCACCTTCCTCAATAATATCACCCACTGAACACTTAATTTTCCAAACTGATCCCGGCATGTGTGATTCCACGAGCATCCCACCATCTGGGATACTAATTTCAGTATCATCAATCAAAACATCGACCTGATCCGAGACATATTCAGCTAGACCCGCTTCATGCCATCTTTGTCTTTCGGCTTCAAAATTAGATTGCTGAACTTGTTTGAACGCTCCAATACTTTGTTCATTCTCTTTTAGAAATGCATTGTATTCTTTAAGGTTCAAAACACCTTCTTCAATGCGTAACTGTAAACGACCCGCTTTGAATGATTCACGCATTTCTAACAGTTCTTGTTCTGATACTTCATAGAATCGAATTTGATCAAAGAATCGCAATAGCCACGGTTTGTTTTGTTCAAAATTAGGATTTTGGCGATAACGACTCCACACTTGTGTCGTTCGTCCAACAAACTGATAGCCACCTGGTCCTTCCATGCCGTACACACACATATATGCACCGCCGATGCCGACTGCATTTTCAGGTGTCCATGTACGTGCTGGATTATATTTGGTCGTGACCAAACGATGTCTAGGATCTAGTGGTGTTGCTACAGGTGCACCAAGGTAAACATCACCTAGCCCCATCACGAGATATGAAGTGTTATACACCACATCTTTAACTGCTTGCTTCGACTCCAGACCATTAATACGGCGAATAAACTCAATATTATCAGGACACCACGGTGCATCTGGTCTTACCAATTGCGTATATTTTTCAGTAGCAAGTTGAGTTTGCGAATCTTCCCAAGCGAGCGGCAAATATACTGTTCTCGATGCAACTTGCATGTTTTCTATGTCAGGTAACTCACTTTCAGCAACTTGTAATAATTTCAACAATTCAAGCTGATCTAAAATTGTTGAATCAAAATGAATTTGGGTGGTGTTCTAAAAAGTATGCTCATAAGAAAAGGAGGCAAGGAGGAACAATTCAGCTATATTTAAATGTGTGAAAATCGAAATAGAACTTCATTGTCCTCGATGCCAGAGTACAAGTATAAAGAAGAATGGCATTAAATACGATGGTAAGCAAAACTATCGTTGTAAAGAATGTAATAGGCAGTTTGTGGGTGACCATAATTTGACGTATTTAGGCTGTCATTCAAAAGCGGTCAAATTGATTTTGCTTATGCTTGTGCGATGTTGTGGCATTCGGGATATTGCAAAGATTACGAGGTTTAGTATTGGCAAGATACTTAAAACGCTTACACAATCAAATCATGAAATAATTCCTCAAAGAACTCATTATAAATGCTTGGAAGTTGATGAATTTTGGACATTTGTAGGCAACAAGAAAGATAAGCATTGGCTACAGTACGTCTATGATAGAAGTAGCGGAGAAATAGTGGCTTTTGTATGGGGAGGAAGAGATGCTCATACAGCACAAAGGCTAAAAAACCGTTTAGAAGAACTGGGCATTACTTATGATTGTATATCGAGTGATCATTGGGAAAGTTTCATCAAAATTTTTAAGCCGGACCAAGAAGGGAAATATTATACAGTCGGGATAGAAGGAAACAACTGCCGATTAAGACACCGCATAAGGCGAGCAGTAAGAAGAACATGCTGTTTTTCGAAGAAGGTATTGAATCATGTAAAAGCTTTTAATCTTGGATTCTTTTACATTAACCACAGTTTTGTATAGTGATGTTAAAATGATCAGCATACATTTTGAAACACCACCTGAATTTGTAAAGATCGAATGCCCGGTGTTAGATCAATAATACCTTTTATATTTTGTTGTTGAACCCACTGCATCAAAGCATGAATACGGAATCTCAGATTTAAGTCTAAAACCAGTTCTCCGTATTCAACTAATAAATAATGATTCCCAGCAGGTCGATACGTTACATTTGGTTTATCATCAGCTTGCTCTAAGGTCGCCAAGACTGCATTGGCTAATGTAATTTCTTCTGCTTCAATTTGTGGTTGATAATTTAATTTTGCTGTAGTTTCATCAACCATTGAAGCTTGATAACGCTGTTCTAAACGTTGTGCTTGCGCGTAACTCACAGGGACAAACTTTACTTTATCTCCTGCTTTTAACTGTCCAAGCTTCCATAATTCCGAATTTATAACCACAGCAGGACAAACAAAACCACCTAAACTTGGGCCATCAGGCCCTAAAATAATCGGCATATCCCCTGTAAAATCAATTGCACCGATTGCATAGGCATTATCATGAATATTTGAAGGATGTAATCCTGCCTCTCCACCATCAATTCGAGCCCATTCAGGTTTAGGTCCAATTAAGCGAACGCCTGTACGACTTGAGTTGAAATGGATTTCCCATTCCTGCTCAAAAAACATAGAAATATCATTTTTGGTGAAAAAGTCAGGTGCCCCATGTGGGCCATACATCACCGCAATTTCCCAGTTTGTTTGAAATGTTGGTATTTGTTCTGGGTTTAAGAAGATTGATTCGGTCTGGTGCGATGCAAATATTGGCAACATATCTCCAATAAGTAGATTTCTACCAGCATGACCACCAAATTGCCCTAAAGTAAATGTCGCTAAACTGCCTAAATATTCAGGAACATTAAAGCCCCCTTTTATTCCGATATAGCTTCGGCAGCCCGTAACGACACGACCACATTTTAAAACTTGTCCTTTTGAAACATGAATCGTTGACCACATTGGAATAGCTTGACCATCTAAGCTGGCTTCCATGTCGCCACCTGTCAATACAATCTGGCTATTACAATGAAATTTCAGCGTCGGCCCTTGCAATGTGCACTCTAAACCAGCCGTGTTAAATGCATTACCAAGCAGTTGATTGGCTACATTCAAACTTAATGCATCCATAGCTCCTGAAGGTGGAACACCCACATCCCAATACCCTAATCGTCCCGTCACATCTTGGATGGCTGTTTGAATACCTGCCTGTAACACTTCTATTTTTTGCGCTTTCCACTCAAAAGTATTTAAAAAACGTGTTGTTTGCGTGCCTTGCTTAAAGATTTCAGAATCAATAATTTCCTGTAAGTATTCTAGGTTTGTTTCAATCCCTGCAATCTCAGTGATACTTAGGCTATTTTGCATTGACAATATTGCGTGATCACGGTCTGTAGCTGTCACAATAATTTTAGCGATCATTGGGTCATAAAAAGAGGAAACGTTTGATCCCGTTTCAACCCAAGTTTCTACACGAGCGGCTGGATCAAATGCAACATTCGTCAATAAGCCTGCACTCGGTTGGAAATTTTTAATTGGATCTTCAGCATATAATCTGACCTGAATAGAATGCCCTGAAGATTGCAATTTTTGCTTGGGTGCTTCCCAATCGCCACTTGCTAAGGTCACCATCCATTCTACTAAATCAACGCCATAGACTTGTTCAGTTACACCATGCTCAACTTGTAAGCGTGTATTAACCTCCAAGAAATAAAACGCTTGATTATCAGTATCCATGACAAATTCAACTGTACCCGCTGAACGATATTGCACGGATTGCATCAGTTGAATGGCAACATTTTGAATATATTGACGTTGCTGATCATCTAAATGAGGTGCTGGCGTTTCTTCGATCACCTTTTGATTACGACGTTGAACCGAACAATCACGCTCGCCTAAGGCAATGATATTTCCTTTGCCATCACCAAAAATTTGAACTTCGATATGACGTGCATTTTGAACAAATTTTTCTAAATACAATCCTGCATCTTTGAAATTGGCTTGTGCAAGATATGAGACTGTTTGATAAGTATCTTTTAATTCGGTTTCATTCCAGACCAAACGCATCCCAATACCGCCACCACCAGCAGTACTCTTGAGCATAACAGGATAACCAATCAAATTTGCTTGCTTAATGGCATCCGCTTGATCAAGCAATAATTGACTACCGGGTAATAAAGGCACATTGTTTTGAATTGCTAATTCACGAGCGGTATGTTTAAGACCAAAATCAAGCATTTGCTGAGCAGTCGGCCCAATAAAAGCAATTCCATTTTTCTCACATAACTCACTAAAAGCCGCATTTTCTGATAAAAAACCATAACCCGGATGAATGGCTTGGGCACCTGATGCCTTTGCAGCAGCCAGAATCTTATCAATATTTAAATAGCTTTCTTGCGCAGGTGAAGGACCAATAAAAATCGCTTCATCTGCTAATGTGACATGTAAAGAATCTCTATCCGCTTCCGAATAAACAGCAACAGATTGAATACCTAATTTTTTTAATGTACGGATAACTCGACACGCAATCGCACCACGATTGGCAATTAATACTTTATTAAACATAATTCGCCCCTCAAGCTTCACGTACAATTAATTGAATTTTTGTCGGGTTGTAGGCGTTACATGGATTATTCAATTGTGGGCAATTCGAAATTAAAACAATCAAATCCATCTCTGCTTGAAGCTCTACATATTTACCTGCTGCTGATACGCCGTCTTCAAACTTTAAATGTCCTTCAGTGGTTACAGGAACATTCATAAAGAAGTTAATGTTTGGGCCAATATGACTGACGTTCAGTTGATGTTTTTTTGCAATTGGATTCTGAGCTAAGGCATACATAAAATTATTACGGCAACTATGCATTGGATACTTATCATGTGCATATCGCACCGTATTACTTTCACATGAACACGCACCACCCAATGTATCGTGTCTACCACAGTTATCATCCACAATAACCGCAATAGGACGAGCATAATTACTAAATAGCACGGTGCCTTTTTCGAGATAAATTTGTTGATTTTGCGCGAGTGTATCTGTGGCACTGTATCGTTCATCTGGATTTTCTGTGCTGATAAATAAAGTATCAACAGCTTGATTACCCTCTAAATCTACAATTCTAAAATACTGTCCTTTTTTGACCTCGCACATCCACGCTTCACCTGCTGGGCATACTTCATCAAGGACTGCTTTCTCGAGTTTTTGTAATGCTGACATCTTAGTTCTCCAATCCTTAATTTGATAATGCGTAATAGCGTTTATTGTTGGCAAAACCACGTTGATTTTGCGGACATGAGTCTTTGCAAATATCAATTTCGGTTAGAGGATTGGCTTTAAATAATCGAAGCTGAATATCAGAAGGTTGATAAGTTTCTGTTTGATCTAAAGGATGAGGTGTCGCAGAAAGAAAGACCAAACAATCCATCTCAAAGCGCAACTCTATTATTTGATGACGATTATCATTTTTAAGATAAGTTAATTTTCCATTATCATCAGGTTGAACCTTAGAAAATAGATTAACTGTGGCAGTCAAATCAGCTTGTCTTAAACCAAATTTGCTCAGCTCAACCAATAAACTGTCTAATCCATTTTGAAACATGTCATTACGTGCTTGTTGGAAATTTTGCTTTCCATATTTTTTTTCAATCTGTGCTGCTGTACTTGGGCCACAAAATACATCATTCCAACCGTGATCATCTTTCACAATAGATGCCATTACCCGACCTAAATCTGAATATAAAACATGTCCCGTTGACAAAAATGCGGTGTGCTGTGCCTTTAAGCTGTCTGGCATATTAAAACGTTCTAGTTTTTCTGCTGCATTTACGCAAAACAAAGCAAGATTGGCATTTTCATTGAGTGCTTCAACTTGTAAAACAGTCCCTCTTTGAATGCGACCAGACCAATGATGTCCGCCCGGTAATTTTTCATCCCAAAGTATTTTATTGTCGTGATAAGACGATTGATTCATAACACACCTCTTGCGGATAATTTAACCTCGTAATGGCAAAATGCCTGATCTCCCGGGCTTTTATCCCTCCGTGTAGTTCTGTCGAACCGTTATCTCTCGGACCAGTCATGTTGATCAACATCGGAACCCTAGACAACTTTTAACTATATTTAGATGAAGCAAAAGACATGCCAAATAAGTATTACGATTTTTAGTACTCGTAATACTTATTTGATCATTTTTAGGGATGATTTAGGACAATAGATAAGAATTAGCACCAATATGATGCTTTGCAAAAAGCCCGTTGTTCGGAATTTTAGAAAATTTGAATAAAAAAAAGCGCCTGACGGCGCTTTTTTAGATATACAAATTAGTTTGCATATACAGGGAATTTAGCACAAACCGTTTCAACTTTAGCTTTAACATCAGCGATAACTTTTTCATCACCTTTGCTATCGATAATGTCAGCGATCCAACCTGCAAGGTCGCGAACTTCAGCTTCACCAAAACCACGAGTTGTTACAGCTGGCGTACCAATACGAATACCAGAAGTCACGAACGGAGAACGTGGGTCATTTGGAACAGCGTTTTTATTTACTGTGATATGAGCAGCGCCTAACCATGCATCAGCATCTTTACCCGTTACATCTTCTTGTTTAATTAAAGATAATAAGAATAAATGGTTATCAGTACCACCAGATACAACATCATAACCACGAGCAATGAATACGTCAGCCATTGCTTGAGCATTCTTAACAACTTGCTGTTGGTAAGTTTTATATTCAGGTGCCATAGCTTCTTTAAAACAGATTGCTTTAGCAGCAATTGCGTGCATTAAAGGACCACCTTGATTGCCCGGGAATACAGCCGATTGAAGTTTCTTCTCGATTTCTTCGTTTGCTTTTGCAAGAATTAATCCAGAACGTGGACCACGAAGTGTTTTATGTGTAGTCGTTGTCGTTACATCAGCAATTTGAACTGGGTTTGGATACACACCAGCAGCAACTAAACCAGCAACATGCGCCATATCAACAAAAAGGTAAGCACCAACTTTATCCGCGATATCACGGAAACGTTGCCAATCTACAACACGGCTATAAGCAGAGAAACCAGCTACGATCATACGTGGCTTATGTTCTAAAGCTAAACGCTCAACTTCTTCATAATCGATTTCACCTGTTTCAGGGTTTAAACCGTACTGGATTGCATTATAAGTTTTACCAGAGAAGCTAACTTTAGCACCGTGAGTCAAGTGACCACCGTGAGCCAAGCTCATGCCTAATACTGTATCACCAGGATTAAGAAGCGCTAAGTAAACTGCTGAGTTTGCTTGTGAGCCTGCGTGTGGTTGTACGTTTGCATAATCTGCACCAAACAACTCTTTTGCACGGTCAATTGCAAGTTGCTCGATAACGTCAACATATTCACAACCGCCATAATAGCGTTTGCCCGGATAGCCTTCTGCATATTTGTTAGTAAGTTTTGAGCCTTGAGCTTCCATTACAGCTGGTGAGCAATAGTTTTCAGAAGCAATTAACTCGATGTGAGCTTCTTGGCGGTCGCCTTCAGAAGCGATCGCTTGAGCTAATTCTGGATCAAATTCAGCAATAGAGATATTGGCAAACATTAGCGGAGGGTCCTATAAATTAGGGCTTTTAAGCCGTGCTAAAGATTGGTGCGAATTATAGCATGAAGTTTGCTGTTACAGAGCTTGATATTTATTTAATTATTCGTGAATTTTACTCACATTCCACTAATAATTTTATTCTCCTAGAGTTAATTAATTCCTTTTATCTAATTTTAATATTTCTATTGAGAATCGCACAGCTCAAACCCTGAAAAATAGGGTTGAGCTGTATGTTATTACTTATTGTTTGACGATTTGGTTAGATGGTAAAAGGATATTAACGTCTTGGACAATTTTTCCAATATTTGTGGAATATGCTGTTGTATGATCCCATTCTCCGACTCTGTAATTAGAACTAGGAATTGCAGTTCCTACAGATTTAGCTGAGTTAACCAAAAAATCAGTCACTGGTTTAGGTACTGTTTTGTCTAATGTCCCTTGATAAATAATAATTGGAGTCGACACTTTCTTCTGCAAAGGTTGAGAATCTGTGGCTAAAAAACTTGTAACACTTGGAATTGACATAAAGTTAGTTTTTGTACGTGGGTAACCCTCAAGAGTTTTATTTTTGTCTAAATAAATCCCCATTGCATTACCTAAATTCTGACCTAATGCCTGATAACAAACTGAATTATCAGAAGAGGTCTCAGCTGTTGCTGCTATTTCATCTGTTGGAGAATTAAAGACATCACTAAATTTTAAGCTTGGATACTGATTTCTTAAACCAGCAGTAATTAAGGCAGTGAATGTATCTAAAGGAGCTAATATGTTTATTTTCTTAATTGGATTTGGTTCTTTATTTGCCTCACTTTCTCCACCAGCTAAAATTAAAGCTAGATTAGATGCCGGCGCAACTGCAACCGTTCCTTTATAATCTAATTTTGCACGACTCGCATATTGAGCTGCACCTAATGCCGCTTGACCACCTTGGGAATGCCCTACTGTCATCCACTGACCATTTGTTTTCTTATTTAAACTAGTTAAATAAGCACGTGCAGCAACCACAGCATCAGTAATTGAATAAGCTTCACTTTTAACATTTAAGAATGGATGAGCATCTTTTTCACTTGGCTCACCTAATCCTTCATAATCAGGAGCAACAACGACATATCCAGATGCTAACAAAGCTTTTAATAAAAATTCATTTCCTCCTAAACCTTGTCGACTTGGCGCGCATTTATCCGCAACCCCGGTTGTACCATGTGCCCAAACGACTATCGGCCAACCATTTGCTGGTGGTAAAATTGAAGCCGGCGGTGTGAAGACAAGCGCTGTTGCCAATACTTCTTTATCATTAACTCCCAACATTTTATAGGTCATTATCACGCTATCAGATGACGCTGCAGCCATACCATTCAGTTCAAAGTTTTTAGGAATTCCAACAACAGGGTCTTTGATATTATTTTCAGGAATCTCAGGTTTAGGTACAAATACTGTCGATCCATTATCACCACCACCACAAGCTGTCAAAAACAAAGTCGTGCTCAGCATTGCAACCGTTAATAGTTTAATTTTCATTTAGTTTTTCCTTAACTATCTTCTTTTTTGGTTTTATCCTTAGATGTTATTTTTCTAAGGCAACTACACCTATAAGAATTACGCCTATTACAAAATTGTTTCAAGTATTTTTTTTATATCCTTTTATATTTGCTTTTTATTTGCGCAATACACTACTAATTTATTTAAAATCCAATCAATCTAAGCATGATTAAGCACAGCTCATCCTAAATTTCTTGTAAGATAAAAAGTCTGAGAGACTATCCTACCCAATTAGGTTCAACTTTATGCAAGCCATTATTTTAGATACGGAAACACATACATTAAATGGTTTGCCTATTGAAATTGCTTACGCGCCAATTGAAATTGAGCATGGAAAGCTAAGCTTAGATAAGAAAAAGATTTTTGATCAGCTGTATCAAGTTGGTCAACCTATCTCTTATGCAGCGATGGCGGTGCATCACATATTAGAATCAGATCTAGCCGATCAACCTTTTTACAGTGAGTTTCAACTGCCTGAACAAACCCAATATATTATCGGTCATAACGTTGATTACGATATTACAGCTATTGCAAAGTGCGGCGTAGATACATCAAAAATTAAACCAATTTGCACCTTAGCACTTGCGCGTCGTGTTTGGGAAAATGCGGAAGCACATAATATTTCAGCCTTAATTTATCTCATCTCCAAAGGGAGTGATAAAGCCAGAGAAATGCTCAAAGGTGCTCATAGAGCTGATGCTGACATTATTTTAACGGCTAATATTTTGATGCATATCATTCATCAATTAAACATTGAAAATATTGAAGAGCTTTATATAGCTTCAGAAGAAGCTCGTATTCCGAAGAGTATTACTTTTGGTAAACACAAAGGTACTGCGATTCGAGATCTTCCAGCAGATTATATTCAATGGCTTTTACGCCAAGACGATCTTGATCTCTATTTACGTAAGGCATTGGAAACAAAATTAGTTAGATAAGCCCTCTTAGAAAAACTTTTAAATTATTTTCCAGTCATTCCAATCAAGACAATGATATTTAATAAATTGTTAACATTATTGTCATTTTTTAACCTTATCTTAATCCTCATGCTAGATCTTGTGTTTGTGGGGATTAAGAAATGTCTAATTTTTTTAAAACGGAACTCGGGCAAAATGCCCTGCAACAACGTGATAGTGCTTTAACTGCACGGCAGCGTCGTTTATTGCTTTTGATTGATCATGAAGATTTTCAAGAACTTGATCATGGATATAAAGAAAGAATAGCACCTACGGAATTAGTTCAACAACTGATTGATATGGGCTTATTAGCACATCAACAACCCGAATCCATACATATTGAAGAAGAAGTCACAGCAACAGACAATGATACTTCTACAGCAATCCCACATATTCAACCAGATCAAAATAAAAACATACCTAATCCAACAGAAAATCTTGAAGCAGAAATTATCACGTTAGAAAAACTTCCTTTTGTTGAAATTCAACAAGTCATGATTCAAACCTTAACAACTTACTGTGGTTTGATGGCGCGACCATTGATACAAAAAATACAGATGATCAAAAACCTACAGCAATTAAAAGCGTGCCAAATGCAATGGATTACTTTTCTACAAGAATCAAGAATTCCGCCAGCACAATTGAATCAAACATTGAAGTTGATTAATTATGCAGTACAGCATTTGCAAACATGATTGAAATATTTTTGCAATTAAAGTTCAAAATCGTTGTTTTAATAAACAATAGATCATATTGATTGCGTCTTTATATTTACCTATATCTATTTTTTGCCTATGATGTGCCACACATGTATGCGCTCATAGCTCAACTGGATAGAGTACAGGTCTCCGAAGCCTGTGGCGTGGGTTCGAGTCCCGCTGAGCGCACCACTTATAATATATTGTTAAATTTAAAATAATTTTAATAAGCTTGTCTATCTGACAGGAATTTGACGGAATTAGTAAAAAATACTTGGAAGGTTGAAAAACCAAAATGGTAATTGCAATCCAAATATAAATTATTGTATACACTCCTAAATCAAGCGTAAGATCTCTTTTAAAAAACAAAATGAAATGAGTATAAAAAATTTAAGGTAATTGAAATGTTACTCAATATGTATAAAAAGTCTAACCAATTGATAAAAATTAAAAATTTTATAGCTTTACATTTTTTTAATTTTAAACCGTATCTAATCTAATAAAATAGGCGTAGATTTACCTACTCAATTTCTTAATGGTGTTTTTTTGAAAATTGATGAAATTGTCCTTCAGGACGAAAAATTGAATTTACATAAGCTTATCAAAGTTAAAGATACAATCTTTGACTCAGCTAAAAAAATGCATGTTTCAAATTGGTTGTGGATTTATGACGAATCATCTATGTTCTTTAATTTTGAGATATGGGAGGAGTTAGATAATGCTTATTTAAATAAAGTAATACATTATAAAAATACTTACTTTAAAGTCATACAAATTAATGAAAATAGTCAGGTTAGACACTCTTGAATACCATAAAATTACACTAACGTTCATCTTTTGGTGGTGTTTCAAAATGTATGCTGATCATTTTAACATCACTATACAAAACTGTGGTTAATGTAAAAGAATCCAAGATTAAAAGCTTTTACATGATTCAATACCTTCTTCGAAAAACAGCATGTTCTTCTTACTGCTCGCCTTATGCGGTGTCTTAATCGGCAGTTGTTTCCTTCTATCCCGACTGTATAATATTTCCCTTCTTGGTCCGGCTTAAAAATTTTGATGAAACTTTCCCAATGATCACTCGATATACAATCATAAGTAATGCCCAGTTCTTCTAAACGGTTTTTTAGCCTTTGTGCTGTATGAGCATCTCTTCCTCCCCATACAAAAGCCACTATTTCTCCGCTACTTCTATCATAGACGTACTGTAGCCAATGCTTATCTTTCTTGTTGCCTACAAATGTCCAAAATTCATCAACTTCCAAGCATTTATAATGAGTTCTTTGAGGAATTATTTCATGATTTGATTGTGTAAGCGTTTTAAGTATCTTGCCAATACTAAACCTCGTAATCTTTGCAATATCCCGAATGCCACAACATCGCACAAGCATAAGCAAAATCAATTTGACCGCTTTTGAATGACAGCCTAAATACGTCAAATTATGGTCACCCACAAACTGCCTATTACATTCTTTACAACGATAGTTTTGCTTACCATCGTATTTAATGCCATTCTTCTTTATACTTGTACTCTGGCATCGAGGACAATGAAGTTCTATTTCGATTTTCACACATTTAAATATAGCTGAATTGTTCCTCCTTGCCTCCTTTTCTTATGAGCATACTTTTTAGAACACCACCCATCTTTTATTTTTATTAAACATTAGACCTCTTGCGAAAGTTATTTTTTGATCATCCAATTGATAAGCCCAGAAATTAAATTTACTCTTAATCCGAATCTTTTTCGTCTATTTCTATATCGTTCACTCAGAATACGAAAGACTTTAAGTCTTGAATTGATATGTTCAATCGGAATTCGACGACGACTTATTTCCTTGTTGATTTGCTTAGCTTCTTTCGGTAAGCTCATTTTCCTTGGTTTTTTAATTGGAATTAATAACTTACTCTTTATTTCTTTGAACCCTTTATAGGCCAAATCCCCCAAAACACATGTAAAATTGGCAAATTCTTTAGCATATTTTCGAGCTATTTTAAGATCATGCATTGTCCCTATTTCAACTTGAATACTCACAATTTGATTTAATTTTGGACTAAAAATAACCTGTGTTTTTAATGTATGCTTCTTCTTTTTCCCACTATAGAATTTTCTTTGTTTTTTTGGGACGTTCAATTTGTGATTCTGTAAAATCTATGATTACAAAATCATCATTTGCCACATGTTGATTTCGTTTAGGTAAAGCAAAATATCGAGATTGAATCAGGGCATTTTCAACTTTTTGAATCGTGCGATTAACATTACTTTCAGCTATACCATAATCAACTGATAATTCTAGGTGTGTTCTATATGATCGTAAGTAATTCAAAGATAATAATAATTGATCTTCTAAAGTTAAAGAATGCGGACGCCCAGATTTTTTCTTGGCGCGCTCAGAATTTTCTAAAATCGTCATCATTTTAGAAAATAAAGGACGAGGAACCCCAACTAAACGTTTAAATTCTTCATCATTAAATCGTGTTAAATTTTCATATCTCATAGAAAATAGTATAAACGATTTTATACTTTCGCAAGAGGTCTATTGTGAATACAAATATAAACCTCTATTAATATTCTTTTAATAGATAAGTTTCCATTAGAAAGTAAACATGTATTTACCCCCAAACTCTCTTGAGATTTGATAAACCCAATTCTGTATTTGATCGGTGGTCATCACTTGAAAATCACGCCAATGATATGATCCTAGACAGTATCGTGGACAACCGATCCCTCTAAATTCTTGAAATATTTCTGTTCAAAGGCTTCTGGACTTAACCAGCCATTTGCAGAATGCCTTCTGATTCGATTGTAGTAAACTTCAATATACTCAAACAAGATAGCATTTGCCTCTTTTCTCGTAGAAAATACACTGCCATGTACTACATGCCCCTTCAGGGTATGGAAGAAGCTTTCGGTCACTGCATTGTCCCAACAGTTTCCTCGTCTAGACATGCTTTGAATACAGTTATTCGTCAATAATAGCGCCCTAAAATCACGACTACAGTACTGACTACCTTGATCCGAATGCACCATGACACCCGTTGGATAACCCTGACGAGCCATTGCATAATTAAACGCATCACACACCAATTGGCGGTCTATTCGATGGCTGGTTTGCCAACCCACAATACGACGGCTGAATAGATCTAGCATCACACATAAATACAGCCAGCCTTCTTTAGTTCGGATATAGGTAATATCCGTTGTCCAAACTTTATTAGGCTGAGTAACTGTAAATTGGCGATCCAACAAATTTGATGCTGTAGACAAACGATGGTTTGAATCAGTCGTATGCTTGTATTTACGTGCAATCCTACTACGTAAACCAAGCTTTTTTAGCATCCTTCCAACGGTACGTTCGCTCATGCGATAACCTAAATCACGCATGTCATGTACCAATGACGGTGCACCCAAGCGCGCATGATGCTGCCAATATACAACTTTTAAATCATTGTATTTCTGCGCTGTATTGGTCTGGCGTTTTCGCCAGGCATAATAGCCTGAAGTGCTGACATCTAGGCATTTACAGACAGAAGACACAGTGACTTCATTCACATCCATATCTTGAATTACCGTGTACTTTTCTTGGCATGATCTGTCAGAAAGTACACATGCGCTTTTTTTAAGATGTCATTGGCTTCCTTGAGCTGTTTGACTTCTTTTTCTAATTCCAATATCCGCTGTTGTTCAGGAGAAAGTTGACGTTTGCTTGAACCTACTGGATTGGCTTCACGAATCCATTTATCTAAGGTTGAATAACCCACACCTAATTTATGGGCGATTGCAGCTATAGGCTCGTGGGAGTTTGAAAGTGCATGATCAATTGCTTGCTGTTTAAATTCCGGACTAAAACGTTTAGCCATTTCTTGGATCTCCAAAGATTGAAGTTACGTTATCTTTAGAGGGACATGCTGTCCATTATTTTGGCTAGGATCAATACTTCATCTGCCGCCATACCATTTCAATTCGATTTAACTCAGGGCTGTATGCAGGAATAAAATACAGGCTGGCTGAATATTCATCTTTAAGCAACTCACGCCAAGCCGACATTTTTTTGCTTCGATGAATAGATGCATTATCAACAATCAATACTAACGGTATACCATAAGTGTGCTTGATTCGTTCCGCAACGCCTGTTAAATATGCATAAAACCATTCACTAGTCACAGATTCTTGCAAGCAACTCGTGATCAATTGACCCGTAGACAGCACGCATCCCATGACATTTACACGTTTTGATCTTACAGCCTCAACCTGATGAACCTCTCCTTGCCTTACCCAAGCATATCGATTGTCTGCACTAGCCGAAAAGCCAGTTTCATCAACATAACCCAGTACAATTTCACCTCGTGATGCTTGTTCGCGTAATGATTCAATCTCTAGCTGAGATTGCCCAAATGCGATCTGATCCCTTTTTTTTCAAGCTATGTCGAGTACGTTTATAGACCATACCTGACTGTCTTAGAAATTTACGAATACTCACGATATTTGCAGATAGTCCAAACTCTTCATATAACCGTACACGGATTTGTTCTGCATTCAAAGGACTGCTATTGACCCACTCTATAATGTGTTGTTGATATTCATCTGTAAGTAGATTGGGGCGCACTGAACGATAGCCTTCGTGAATAGAATCAAACTGATAGAGTTCCCACTTGCGACGTTGTAAACGGATGGTTTCTGGTATTCGATTTTGAAATTTATCGACTTGTGCGACGGTTTTACCTTCGGATAACCATAATATGGTTTGTGCGCGTTGCCTTTCTCTCCAATGTGCTGCATGCTTAGTCAGGTGAATAAGTTGTTCTTGTTCTTCTGGGCTGAGAGGCACGGTAACTATGCGTGGCATATTTAAATCACCAATGATCAAATCTTAGTTTTTGCATGTTTAGTTTAAACTGTCAACTTATTGAATTAGATATAACTCTGAAAGCAAAAAGCGATGATTTTATTAAAATCATCGCTTTAAATACTACTTGTAGAAATTAATTAAACAAACCGAATCGGCTTAAACTCAGGCTCATTTTTGTGATGATCATCATCACACTCTTCACCTTCTTCTTTCGTACCACGGTCGATATAACCACTGCGCTGTTCTTTTGGTAAATTTTCCATTTCCCACGCATACACGGCTTGCATACAAATCTCGCGCTGTTCTTTAGTCAATGCAATACCGTTTGGCCATTTACCAATTTCAACAGCAGTTTTCAGACGCTCAACAATTTCAGGATTTAAAATAGCGAGCATTTGTTCAATATTCATGAGTCATCCTGTTGAAAAGATTCAAAATCTTGATTCCACCCCAATTTGGTACGACATGCCATATAAAAATCATAACCAGGTGGATGTAGTAGGCTTAGTTTAAACGGATGTTTACGAATATGCACCGTATCACCTACATTTAATGCAACACTATGTTGTCCATCCGCACTCACCATCGGCAAGACACGATTTTCACGAATTGTAATCTTAATCTCACTCTGTCCACCAACTACGATTGGACGAGATGACAAAGTATGTGGGTGCATTGGTACAAGTGCAATCGCATCCATACTTGGGTGTAGGATTGGTCCACCACCCGAAAGCGAATAAGCGGTCGAGCCTGTTGGTGTTGACACAATTAAACCATCACTGTGCTGACGATAGACATATTGCCCATCAATACTCAGTTCGAAATCGATCATATGAACCGATTTACCTGAGTGTAACACCACATCATTTAGGGCAATTGCATCATAAATGGTTTCGTTATTGGTACGAACTTCCATTTCGAGCAAGAAACGTCGATCTAGTTGAAATTGACCTTGTAGTACCTGATCCAGTTTAAAAATTGCTTCTGCCGGCTTAATATCAGTTAAGAATCCGAGTCGACCACGGTTAATCCCAATAACAGGTGTATTGTATCTGACTAAAGCACGTGCCGCATGAAGTAAAGAACCGTCTCCACCCACAACGATCACCAAATCGACTACTTCACCTAATAAATTACGGCTCACGGTCTGACCATAACTATAAGGTACAAGTTTGGCTGTTTCCTGATCAAAAACGGGATTTAAGCCTAAAGTGATCAAATGATCATGAATTAAACATAACGTTTCTACTACAGAATTCTTATCTGGTCGCCCAATTAGACCAATATTTCGAAAGGATTTATGTGAAATTTGCACGAATAACTCAGCTCCACCGCGACTATTGACTATCATATCATTAACAATCAAATTTTCGTTGATGATTGATTAAAAAGTATAAAAATGTCTATTCGTTGTTTTTTTATACGATTAATATCAACACCTTCTGAAAGTTTTTATTGCATGTTGCTATTTATTCACAGTTTTATGATTGCAAAATGACAATAAGCTATCGCATCATTACTCACATTGTTTCGGTTTTAACGCAAGTCTATGAAGTGTGAACGTGGTATTGGTTTTCTAGCACTAATTTTTTCAATTTTAGTGATTGGTGTGTTTATTGCCTTTAGTATCTATCTGATCCGTTTGGATAATATTATTCGCAATAAATTTGAAGGTCAGCGTTGGGATATTCCTGCCAAGGTATTTGCTCGTCCATTAGAAATCTATGCGAATGCACCGATTACTCAAGAAAATTTTGTCCAAGAATTAAAATTATTGGGCTATAAAAATACCGCGAACTATGAAAAATCAGGAAGTTACATCATTCAAGGTAACCAAATGTATGTTCATACACGTGGTTTTGACTATGGTGATAGTAATGAACCTGAACAGGTGCTTGAGATTGCTTTCAATCAAGGTCAAGTCGGTGAAATTCGTTCCACTAAACCCTCTAGTACAGGCATTGCTCGTTTAGAACCCCTATTAATTGGTGGTATCTATCCACAACATAATGAAGACCGTGTCCTCATTAAGCTAAATAAAGTACCAAAAACACTAATTGAAGCCTTAATTTCAACAGAAGACCGAAATTTTTATCACCATCATGGTATTTCTATTCGAGGTACAGCACGTGCCTTAGTCAGTAATGCAACAGGCGGTAGACGTCAAGGCGGTTCGACATTAACCCAACAGTTAGTTAAAAATTTCTATCTTTCACCAGAAAAAACGCTCAAACGTAAAGTCAATGAAGCTCTTATGGCGTTGTTGATTGAGCTGCATTACAGTAAAGATGAAATTCTAGAAGCCTATTTAAATGAAGTAAATTTAGGTCAAAATGGCAATTACTCAATTAACGGTTATGGCTTAGCTTCACAATTCTATTTTGGTTTACCTCTGAGTGAATTAAATATTTCCCAACAAGCCTTTTTGGTTGGTTTAGTACAGGGTCCAACTTTATATAACCCTTGGCGTAATCCTGAAGCTGCAAAAAAACGCCGTGATATTGTACTGAACAATATGATGGTGATGGGCTATTTAAGTGAAGCGGAATATCAGGATGAAATCGCACGTCCTTTAAATATTGTGAGCAAACCAACTTTAGGGCCTGCGAAGTTCCCTGATTTCCTTGATGTCGTACGCCGTCAATTACGCACAGAATATCAAGAAAGTGATATTACCAATCAAGGTTTAAAAATCTTTACGACACTTGACCCGATTGCACAAACTCAAGTTCAAAATGCTTTTAAAGATTCTGTTGAACGTTTGGCAAAAGCAAATCCAGCACGTTTGAAAAACTTACAAGGCGCTGTGCTTGTAGCCCACCCTGAAAATGGCGAGCTTGTTGCTGCTGTGGGTTCAACTCAGGATTTTACAGGTTTCAACCGTGCTTTGGATGCTAAACGCCAAGTGGGTTCATTATTGAAACCTATCATTTATTTAAATGCAATTGAGTCTGGGCGTTATACTTGGGCAAGCCCGATTGAAGATAGTGCGGTAAATATTCCTGTTGAGGGTGATAAGAGCTGGACACCAAAAAATTATAGTGGTGGCGAACACGGTGTTGTTCCTATGCAACAAGCCTTGGCAAACTCATACAACCTTTCTGCTGTTCGCCTAGGCAATGAGTTTGGTTTATCTGCATTTTCCAATAAATTAAAACAATTTGGTGTCAGTTCAAATATTCCTGCTTATCCATCTATCTATTTGGGTGCAGTGAATATGTCCCCAATGGAAGTGCTTGGTATATATGGCAACTTTGCAACAGGTGGTTTCAAGTATCCTCCTCGTTCTATTCGTACTGTTGTTGATGCAAAAGGACATTTGCTTGAACGTTATAGCTTAAATGTTCAACAAACGATTGATCCTGCTGCTGCCTATATTTTAAATTATGGTTTGCAACAAGTTATGCGTTCAGGTACTGGACGATCAGCTTATGACAGCTTACCTGAAAATTTGAATTTGGCAGGTAAATCAGGCACAACTAACGATACACGTGACTCATGGTTTGCTGGTTACTCAGGTAATCATGTCGCCGTTGTGTGGTTAGGTCTCGATGACAACAAAGTGACTGGGCTAACAGGTTCTTCGGGTGCATTACCTGTATGGACCAATGTGATGAAACAACTACGCCAACAACCTGTTAATCTGCGTCAAACAGACAATGTGGAATGGCAATGGATTGACAGTGCAACTGGTGATCTATCTGCTCAAGGTTGTGATGGCGCGATGTACATCCCTCTACTTCGACAAACTGTACCTCGTCGTGTGACAACATGTGGTCAATCACATTATGGGGTTGAGCCTACCAATATCCCATCAGCGGAAGATATGCCAAACGACAGCAACAATGATGGTAACACCAATTATATTAGAGAAAGTGAAAACCAAATGGATGCAGATTTATCTAATCATAACCCAACACGCGTAATTTCCAGCGGTAGTTATAGCGGTGAAAATTAAGTTACAAGGATGATTGGACATGATTAAGAAAGTAACGATGGTAGTTGGGGTATTGCTGCTCGTAGGTTGTACTTCTGCTCCTCCGCCAAAAAATAAAAAAGTGGTCATCAAATTAGGTGAGCCACCAACTACGACGAACACGCAGAAAAAGAAAACTGCACCACCAGCGTCGAATGTAAAAATTACGCCGTATGAGCAGAAAGAAATAAAGCGTCAAAACGTACAAGTGGTTGTGCCTGAACAAAAAGTTCAGCAAAAGTTCAATGATGGCAGCCAACTTCCTGCTTTTCGAACGTTGATGCAAAAAACCCAAGTTGCTTATAAGCAACAACAGCTTGCGGAAGCAGAACGTTATGCGCTTCAAGCTCAACGTATTGCTCCACAAGCCACAGAAACTTACTTGTATTTAGCATTGATTGCAGACCAACGCAAACAATATGCAAATGCGGAAGCGTTAGCACGCCGTGGTTTAAGCTATGCACAAAGTAACTCGATGAAAAAACAGCTTTGGTTAATTGTAATGCGTGCAAGCGAAGCTCGTAATCATCCAGTAAAAGCCCAAGAAGCTAAAAAAGCCATTCAGGCACTGTAAAACTGAATTAATCAATTGAACTAAATTGACGGATTCCTGCAAGCCCATAAGCATGATGTTTTTGGGCTTGTTCTAAATTTTCAGGTGCAACACCACCTAAAGCAAAGACTGGAATATCACTATGCTTTGCTAACTCAGCAAAATCATCCCATCCTAAAACTTTTGCATTCGGATGCGTTTCAGTCGCATTGACAGGGCTTAAAAATACCGCATCACAGCCAATATGATGTGCATATTGTAGTGAAACCGCATCATGGCATGCTGCAATAAAACGTTTCCCGATGACTAACTCACCTTTGTTCAACCCCATCAATTGGGACTGTTTAAGATGAATCGTATCAATTTTGGCTTGTAATACTGTATTCAGCTCTCGCCAAAGATCAATATTGAGTATCAATTTTTGTCGCTGAGCATCATTTAAAGTCCTCAACTGCTGTTCAATTTTCTCGATTTCACCTGTTTGCATACGCCAATACAATTGGGCATTACTTTGAGGTAAAGCATCAATTTGATCATTAATCTTGATTAAATGAGACCAGATTAAACGTTGCAAAATCACAGCATTCGCCTTAGGAAAATTTAAGCTAGCGAGTTGATCACGATGATACCAAGCCCAAGGTTGATGAATTTGATTAAGCAATTCATCAGGCACATAGGCATGAAATAAATGTAAATTGACAATGATGTCATCATATTCATGCTGAATCATGTCAAACATGTGCCAATCTTTTAGACCAATACCAACTTCTTCATAAATTTCTCTACGGCAGGCTTGTTCAGGTGTTTCACCCTGCTCAACTTTCCCCCCTGGAAATTCATGTTTATTGCCTTGATGTTGATTTGCTTGTCGCCAACCCACCAATACTTTGGACTTGTGTAATAAAATTGCGATTGCAACATCAACTATAGCTTTTGCCATAACAGTCTAAAATCCCACATCTTTTCATAACAATTCTAAGTAATTTGCAAACTAATTCACATGACAAAAACAAAATTAATAAATGATTTTGTAAATTCTTAAAATTTACGTTGACAGGCCTATTCGATAATGATTATCATTTAAAACATTAAAAAACACACCACGGAGCATAACAAATGAACGCACCATTTAACTTATTTACTCGTAGTACAGACGCAGCTCAATCGTTACCAATGCTGCATTCCAACAACCTTTTTGCTTTAGGTCGTGAAATCCGCATTATGCATGCTGGCGAAGAATATCGCCTACGCCTAACTCGTAATAATCGCCTGATTTTAACGAAGTAATATAATAACAACCGCATAATAATAAACGTGGGAATAGCAGTATGTCAGCGCATACTGCTTTTTTTATTTTCTCAAATTAAGTCAATGCCAGTCGAATCCTCACACTTAAACCACCGTACTGAGATTGTGCAAACTTGATTTCCCCATGATGCAATTCGATGATTTTTGTACAAATCGACAGCCCTAAACCTGAACCTTGTGTCTTTGTACCTAAAGCACGATAAAAACGTTCACCCAGCCGCTCAAACACTGCTTCATTTAACCCATGCCCTTCATTTTCAATGATAAGCTCCAAGTCCTGTTGCTGCTTTAAGATGATATAGACATGTCCATGTTCTGGCGTATATCGAATCGCATTGTCCATAATATTGCGGATACAGGTAAAGAGTAACTGTTGATTGGCAATAATCGTGTGATTTTCATCTGTCATAGACTGTAGATGGAATTGAATCGACTTTTGATTTGCAAATAAATGCAAAGCCTGTACAGCTTCATCAAGCACAACATACAAATTAACCTGTGTTTTGGGTAAATTTTCAGCATGCTCTGGGTCTAAACGTGCCAATAAAAGTAGGTTTTCTAGTATCTGAATCCCTCGACTCACATCTTGCTGCATTTGCGTAAAATCTGCTGCATGCTCAGGGTATTTACGCTGTATAAGCTGTAAGCGCATTTGAATCGCAGACAAAGGAGAACGTAGCTCATGTGAAGCATCAGCCGTAAAGCGTTGCTCCGCTTGTAAAGATTGATCTAAACGATGCAATAAATGATTGAGCTGCCCTAGCATCGGTTGTAACTCTTTCAGCTCAACCTCACTCGATTGAATGGGGCTCAGATCATCTGCACTTTTTGCTGATATTTTTGCTGCTAGTTGATGAATTACTTTAAATTGACGCTTAATCAAGAAATGTACAATGATCCACTGTAATAGCCAGACCATCAATAGGATAAATAAATAGCTCAGAAAACTATGCATTAACTCATCAAATCGCTCATCCAATGGTTGCAATAGCATGACTTGCAATTGTGAATCTGCCTCATCGGTTGTATAACTTCGCCATAATTTATGATCCTGCCAAATCAAGCCATAATGATCAGTAGTTTTAAAGATGAGCTGGTAATACGATTGATCAAGCTGAAAATTTTCTGACTGCGTTAATATCTGTTGTTGGTTACTTAAACGGTATCGAATATCAAATTGATCACTTAATTCATCTATTTGGTGCCCAGATGTTTTGGTTAAGTCGGCGATCAGCAACATATCAGAAATCTCATCCATGATTTCATCTTGTACTTGCATGGTTTGATATATTGAAATCAGCACGAATAAAAGTAATGCAATACAACCTGCAACGATTGAACTCAGCAACGAAGTCTTTACCAATTTGCTCTGTAATGACACGACTTTCATGCTGTTATTCCTGATGCATTCGATAACCTAAACCACGAATCGTTTTGATGTATTGTCCACCAATTTTTTTGCGAATTTGATAGATAAAAACTTCAATCGCATTGCTTTCAATTTCATCGCCCCACGCATACAGCGACTCTTCAAGTTGCTCTCTTGTCAAAATATGATCGGGCTTTTGCATCAGTTTATGTAAAATCTGAAACTCTTTGGCAGTGAGGTTGATCAACTGCCCTGCTTTGGTCAGGGTTTTCGCTTGTGGATCGAGTTGTAAATCTGAAAAACTCAAATACTGCCCAGCTTGTGCTTGATGCTGACGTAACTGTGAACGAACTCGTGCCGATAATTCTTCTAAGTTAAATGGCTTCACCAAATAATCATTTGCACCTAAGTCCAAACCTTCAACTCGGTCATGGATATGATCTTTAGCCGTAATAAAAATGACAGGAGTTTGGGTATTCTGATGACGAACTATTTTAAGGATTTCATCACCAGAGGTATGGGGTAAACCACGATCTAACAAGATACAATCATACTGGTGCTGTTCTACTGCTAAAATCGCATGATCGCCACGCTCAACCCAATCAACACTATAACCATCCATTTCTAGCCAGTCTTTAAGACTTTCTGCCTGAGAAACATCATCTTCCGCCAATAAAATCCGCATAAAATAATCCTCTCATTTGAGCACTCAAATTTACCTTTAAATACCCTACACGTAAAAAACCACATGTTGTTCATGTGGTTTTGTAAAAAATTACGACTTAGAACTGTACTTGATCTACATCAACTTCGACACGTTTGGTTGGTTTATAGTCAATATCAATTTCACCGATAATCGTCACGGGTGTTTTCGCTGATACAGGTTTACCTTGCCATAAATCATCATCAATATCGACCGTGATCATGCCTGTTTGATCACTAAACTGATATTTTTCATCACCAACTGCTTTTACGACATAGCCTTTAAGTTTAACGGGCGTATCATCTCTTAAAGTCAAAGCTTGTTTTACTGTCGTCATGGACGGTGCTAAGGCTTGTTGATTTACTGCACCAGTATTAGCCACAGCAAAAGTGGTTGCACTAATCAAACTCGCAATTACTGCAACTTTAGAAAAAGTATTCATATTCATGCCCTCATCATCAATTCACTATTTCAATATAGTCATTAAAACAAATGAAGATGAGGTGAATCTGAAGATCTATCATTTTAACTTAACGGCACTACACGGAGTACCTCTTCTAACGTCGTCGCACCTTCAATGACTTTACGCGCACCCGCAATACGCAATGGCTCAACACCTTCTTTCTTTGCTTGAGCCTTTAAATCATTTAACGTGCCATGCGCACTAATAATCGATTTTAACTCTAGGCTGACAGGCATAAATTCATAGATACCCACACGACCTTTATAGCCCGTATGACGGCATGCTTCGCATCCTACAGCCTTATACATCGTGGTTGGCATATCCATCATATAATCAAAAGTAAGATGTCCCCATTCTTGTTCGTTAATTGCTGTTTCTTGCTTACAAAGTGGACAAAGTCGACGCACCAACCGTTGCGCTAAAACACCTAAAATCGTCGCTGCTGTCAAAAAGGGCTGTACCCCCAAATCATGTAATCGAGTAAGACTCGAAGGTGCATCATTGGTATGTAAAGTCGAGAGAACCAAATGCCCCGTTAAAGCAGCCTGAATTGCCATATTTGCGGTGTCGTGATCACGAATCTCACCCACCATAATAATGTCAGGGTCTTGACGCATCAGCGCGCGTACACCATCAGCAAAACCAAGTTCAATATTTGGGTTGACCTGCATCTGGTTAAAGCTCGGCTCCAACATTTCAATCGGATCCTCAATGGTACAGACATTGACTTGCTCTGTTGCTAATTGCTTTAAAGACGAATATAGCGTTGTGGTTTTACCTGAACCTGTTGGCCCCGTCACCAAGATAATACCGTGGCTATGCTGCGTCAGTTGCTGCCAACTTTGTAATAAATGCCCTTCAAATCCTAATTGCTGAAAACTACGCACTAATACTTCAGGATCAAAAATACGCATGACCAACTTTTCGCCAAAGGCAGTTGGCAGCGTAGAAAGACGTAATTCCGTTTCTTGACCTTTAGGTGTACGTGTTTTTAAACGTCCATCTTGAGGCTTACGCTTTTCCGCAACATTCATACGGCCTAAGATTTTAATACGGGAAATCACCGCCGTAAGAGTATTGGCTGGCATGTTATAAATAGTATGTAACACACCATCAATACGGAAACGCACCTTACCCTTGTCTTTACGAGGCTCTAAATGAATATCACTCGCGCCTTGTTCAAAGGCAAATTGCAACACCCAATCCACCAGTTTTACAATATGCTGATCATTCGCATCAGGATTTTGTGTATCACCTAATTGTAATAAGGCTTCAACGCCCTTATTTTCACGATCATATACACTCGCATTTTGCGATGAGCTTACTGCACGGCTGACTTGATAATATTCGGCTAAATAGCGTTGTAATTGCTCAGGATTTAATAAAACTCTTTCAATCTTTTTAGGTGCTAGGCTACGTTCTAAGTTATTTTGCCACTCTGTGATAAATGGCTGATCCGTACCAATCAAAATACGGTCAACACTAACTTCAACAGCCAATATACGGTTTCTGACCGCAAATTCCTGCGACATCACACTGGTCAATGCCGTCACATCTGCTTTTAAAGGGTCGATGACAAATAATGGGACTTCAGCTTTCTCAGCCAACCATTGGCATAAACGATTTACAGTTAAGGTCGACGTAAGATTCAATTGATCTTTTAAATTGAAATGACCAACCCACTGCAACGGATGCCATTTCAACTGATCTTTTTGACGATGTGTTGTTTGAATTAACAACTTATCTCGTTCTGTAATACGACCATCTTTTAATAATTGTTCTAAACACCAAGTCACATCAACCGTAAAAGAAAAGTTTGCAAATTTTGTCTGAGCTTGCATAACCGTCAGTTCCCCCAATTCATTGCGAATTTATATTTCTTAGATTATTGATTCGACTCTACAGCAATAACCGTGATGTTGTTTTCATCCACTGTAAAACGAATATTTAATTCCGCAAAACACATACCATAGACTCGCTCAATATCATTTTGATAGGCAGGTCGAGGGTCTAAAGATAACACTTGTTCAAGTTCATCTAATATCTTTTTATTCAAAATTCCAAGCTTTAGAAGATACTGTTGCTGTAATTGTGCAGTTTCCATCCAGATCACCATTTTGCGTATGGGTTCATCTTGAGCATAGCCACTCACAGAATCCGCAATTGCATCTGAATATTGGATGTAGGGTTTAATATCTAAAATTGGTGTCCCATTTAATAAGTCACTGCCTGTGACATATAAACGAACCGATTTCCCATGCTTCTCAACCCGAATAAAACGAACCACGGATAAACCGATTGGAGATGGGCGATACATGCTTCTTGTTGCAAAAACACCAACTTTTTGGTTTCCGCCCAAGCGTGGTGGACGCACCTGTGAACGAAATTTAGGCTCTTGATTCAATGTGTTGGTATTATTTTTATTATCATGAAACTGCCACAACAACCATAAATGACTAAAATCTTCAATTCCCTCAAATGCCAAAACATCGTTATAAGGTTCGACCATCTCTATATAAGACTCGACTTGCACCAAATTTGGCTGCCTTGGAATACCAAATTTTTCACGATAAGGAGAAGACATATAACCGATGATCGGCATGACGACAGAGCTATTCATCACTTTTTCTTATAAACACAATTAAATATATTCAGTTTATAGGGAATGATTTTAGATTAGAATAGCAACCTGTTTCTTTTAACTGTGATCGAGACCTTTAATGGCTGCTTTTAACGTTGAACGCATTACTCATGTTCACCACTGGAATGACACGCTTTTCAGTTTTAAAACGACACGCGATACGAGCTTACGTTTTAAAAATGGTCAGTTTGTGATGATCGGGCTTGAAGTGAATGGTAAGCCTTTAATGCGTGCTTATTCGATTGCGAGTGCGAATTATGAAGAAGAACTCGAATTCTTCTCGATTAAAGTACAAGATGGTCCACTCACTTCTATCTTACAAAAAGTACAAGTGGGCGACGAAATCCTTATTTCTAAAAAACCTACAGGTACTCTTGTACACGATGATTTATTACCAGGTAAAAACTTATATCTTTTATCTTCTGGTACAGGATTAGCACCATTCCTTTCTTTACTTCGTGACCCAGAAACTTACGAAAAGTTTGAAAAGGTCATTATGGTTCACGGTACACGTTATGTATCTGAACTTGCTTATCAAGACTTGATTCTGAATGAACTTCCAAGCAATGAATTTTTCGAAGAATTAGGAATTAAAGATAAGCTTGTTTATTACCCAACCGTAACACGTGAGCCTTTCCACACTCAAGGTCGTGTAACAACGGCAATCGAATCAGGTGAACTATTTGAAAAAATAGGTTTACCTCGTTTCAATCGTGAAACTGACCGTGCAATGCTTTGTGGTAGTCCTGCTTTCCTAAAAGACGTGGCTGCTTTACTTGACCAACATGGTTTAGTTGAATCTCCTCGTATGGGCGTAATGGGTGATTATGTTATTGAACGTGCATTTGTTGAAAAATAAACGTCAATAACGATATAAAAGAAACCGAGGTAATCCCTCGGTTTCTTTTTATCTATTTAAAATCGTTATTTAATTTCTAAATAATTTATTTTAAATAAATCATTTAGAAAACCTAAAAATAATAATTATGCAGCATCTAAATTGATTAACCTCTCAATATAATACCAACACTCTTCTATTTGTGTATGATCTTTGTTTACTTTTGCATAAGCAGTCATACCATCTAAAATATTAATATACATTGCTGTCAGCACATGTGGTTGAAATACTTTTGCTTTCTCAAACAACCCTTCAAGTAATTGCATCAACCATTCTCTATATCCCATGATTGGTCGAATAATGGACGGATATTGCTGTAATACTTCAAGTGATGCTTTCTGAAACATACAGCCATGAAAATCATCAGAGTTAAACCAAGCTAAGTGCCAAAAATATACTGCTTTAATTTTTCCTAGATAATCATCATCTTTCTGTAGACTAATTTCTTGTTGAATTGCAGCTTGAATACTTTGATTACGACGAGACAAACACTCCTCTATCAGGTTCTCTTTTGAAGGAAAGTACTTATAAAAGGTCATCTTGGCAACACCAGACTCGCTAATGATTCGATCCACTCCGACTGAACTATAGTTATAGCGGTTAAAGAGATTTAGAGCCGTTATAATAATATCTTCTTTTTTTGACATTTTATTATCCTTTTAGAATTTTATCAAAGAATTTAATTAATTATTTAGACATAGTTAAATGCTGGATAATTTCTGGCACCCATACTTATTTATATAAAGCGTATTATAAAAAATTAAAATCTTTTGTTATATGCCCTCCATTATAAATTAAGCAAAAACCATTTCAGAAACAAGTTTATTTGTAAAAAAAAATTTCTATTTTAAAAAAATCAGAATATACCGTGAAGTATATCACTTTTTTACTAACGTTAAGTTAATTAATAATCTCTATCATGATTTTTTAGCTTGTTTAATAAATTGATTTCACAAAAAATTCATTTTATATTTATGCAATCCAATAAAAAGATATTTGGTTGAACTAATAGTTATTCAAAAGCAGCCAAAGAAACTCGAAATTATATAATTGGAAAAGCTATAATATTAATTCATTGAGTAGAAGACTATGCCAAAAAAATTCGAATGTTTTAACAGCCCTAGACAGAAAGCTATAGATGGAATGAAGAATAGTATTTCTGAAGAATTATGGAACAAGAACCTGAATTTTCTGAAAGAGTTGCGAGCAGAAATTTCAAATCATCCTGTTTCAACTCATCCAGCAATTCAGATGCTAAATGATGGTGTAATTGATAAAGAAACCTTGAAGCATATTCATCTAGAATACCGCCATGCAATTGTTCAGGTATTTACGGATGCATTGCTCATGGCACAGTTTCAGACCAAACAACTAGAACCTCGCCTACTATCAGGTTCTAAAATGTATCCTCGCTTTTTACTTAATCTCAATATATTAGATGAGTTTGGTTTCCGTCCAGGACTTGATCAAGACGGCTATTATTCTGGAAATCCAGAGTATGCACATTATCCTCTCTTTGAAGATGTGCTGGATGACTTTGAGTTGACTCAATCTGAGCGTAATGATTACCAACCGTCCCTTATTGCTCAACAAGTACGCAATTATTTAGAAGAATCTTTCGATCGTTATCAAGTCGTTTCTGCTTTACTTGCGGTTGCGGAAGAAGAAGTGATTTTATTTAGCCCAGCACTTCGTCAAGCAACCAATGCGGTCGGTTTTGATGTTGATAGTGGCTATTACTATGTTCACGGTGTATCGCATGATGAAACAGCCGAAGCTGCTGATGATGATCATGAAGATGATTTATGGTTCGTGCTTGCTCAAGCTTGCGTTGAATCAGATTACAGTGCAATTCGCAAAACCTGCTTAGAATACTGTGATCTATGGCGGCAATTTTGGGATGAACAAATTGCTTACCAATATGAAACATATAAAAAACGAGCTTAATTTCTCCAAAAAAGCCATCTCGAAGTTTCAACTGGAGATGGCTTTTTTATTTACAGATTAAAAGGTTGCTTATATTTTTAATTTCCCTAATGCTCTAAACTAAAGAATCTCTTGCCCAAAGCTGTGGTATTTTTAGTCAAAACACAGCTATCACAATTGCGGCTGCAAGTTTGATACTGGTAAAACTCACACCATTAAATCAGTTTTTCCCTTATATTCAGGACTATGGACTAAATATTGGTATTATTATTTTAACCATTGGCGTATTGGCACCGATTGCAAGCGGTAAAATTAGCGGTCACAGTATTCTCAAGTCTTTTATCAGTATTAAATCATTGCTTGCGATTGCCGTTGGCTTAGCCGTGGCATGGTTAGGTGGTCGCGGTGTAAAACTAATGAGTAATCAACCTGATATTGTGGCAGGATTATTAATTGGGACGGTCGCTGGTGTTGCACTCTTACGTGGTGTTCCTGTTGGCCCACTGATTGCTGCTGGTATTTTATCGCTTTTGATTGGAAAATCTTAATAGGTTGAAGCCAATGCTTATGGATTGGCATCTTGGTTAATCATTCTATATATGCAAATAAGAGTATATAAGCCGTTCAAGCAGAATGTGTATCTCCCTTTACGACCTAGATAATAAAGTTAATCAATCTTCATAATACATCGCACGCTTCTTTGAAAATTTCTCAAGTTGCTTCAGAAAACCTTCAAAATAATTTTTGTCTTTATCTTCAACTCTATAACCTGCATATAATGTTCGTCTCAATCCTTGCGGCGACACGCAGTCTAAACGACGACTGACAACCCATCCCTTTTGTTCATATTCATTAACGACCCAGTCAGGTAAAGCCGCAATACCACGCCCACTTGCAACCAACTGAATTAACATCTGCGTTAAATCAGTTGTCCGAATGTGCTTAGGATGAATATTCGCGGGAATAAACAAATGCGCCATAATGTCTAAACGGTGCTTATCGACAGGATAAGTAATCAACGTTTGTTCAGCTAAATCTTGTATTGAAATTTGTTCAGCACGAGCCAAAGGATGTGTATTGGACAAAACCAAACGTGATTCATATTCAAAGATTGGGAAATATTCAATTCCTTTTAAAGCAATTGGGTCAGCCGTGATCAATAAATCAAATTCAGCATTCTGCAATAGATCATGTGGATTTGCCTCAAAACCTGCTGCAAAGTCCAAATCTACATCTGGATATTGCTGGCGATATTGATTTAATAACGGCATGAGCCAATCAAAGCAACTATGACATTCGGATGAAAAAATAATTCTCCCCGTTTGTCCATGCACGATACGAGTAATATCTGTTTGTGCTATCTGAACCTGAGGCAACACATCATCTGCTAGTCGAAGCAAACGCTCGCCGACATTAGAAAAACTTACTGGACGACTACGGCGATTAACAACCTCTACGCCATACCAATGATCAAGTTCTTTTAATTGATGAGAAATTGCTGAAGGAGTTAGGCATAAATCTGTCGCAGCCGCAACCAATGAACCATGCTCTCTTAAGGCAATTAAAGTTTTTAAATGACGCAGTTCTAACACAACGATCACCACAATTGAATTTAATTCATCCTATCATGTTATTCATGAGTGTGTCTCACTATGAATTTTATTTTATTTTTTTTTAACAAGATGAAATGTACTCACAATTAGAATCATGACTATATTGATTTAAGCTTATGTTCTTATTTATAAAAATAAGGAAAGCGAATTACGTAATACAAATATCATCTAATCTTAAAAGCTTTTTATAAGATAATTCAATTATTTAATTACCCATACTCACCCAAGAACTGTATATTTTCCAAACAATAATAATGATGAAGATAAACCATGAGCATGTACAAAGAAATTGAAACCCAACTAAGAATCATTCATGCGTGTGAAAAAGGAGCAACTGGGGTTTACTACGCCCATAGGCTGATTGCAAAACTATTTTTTAAAGACATGGTTAAAACGCTAGATGAAATGCATCAACATGAAACTGAACATTTCAACTTTTTTGGATATTTTTTGCTCAATATAAAAATACTGTTGTCTTACCCTCTATACTTTGGTGCGCAGGCGGAATAATTTATGGATTATTGATTGGATTACTAGGTAGAAATGCAATTTGGATCAGTACTGCAAGCATTGAAAATATTGTAAACAAAGAACTTGATGAAGCTGCAATTTTCTTCAAAGAAAAAGATATGGAGATTCATCATGCAGTATTAGATATTCAAAAAGATGAAATTCATCATCAGAAGATTGCTTCTGAACATGCAGACTTTAACTATCCCATAGCAAAAATGATTGCTAAATTTGCCCAACAATGTGCCTATCTTGCAAAATTTCTCGCCATACACCTTAAAATATCTTTGCCATCAAAAAAAGAATTCGCCTCTTACAGATTAAAACCCTCAAAATCTAGAAGGCTAATCTTATCTCGATCAGCCTTCGTATTGCTTAATTTACAGAGACACTAATAATGCTATAAAACTGATTACTTGGCTTCTGCTTCATATCCCCTGTTTCGCTCACTTCAATCAGATACTCACCTGCTTTGGCAAATAGTAAATCAGCACTGCCATCAATTGTCGTTTTTAAGCTGATGCCTTGCTTATCAGTCGCTCCTTTCGCGCGAATCACGACATCGGCATTTGCTAATGCTTTATTGGCCTTAGATACTTTAATTTTTACGGCTTGATTCGCTTTTAGTTCACTTGGATGTGTTAAAAAACCAACTTGAATTGGTGCTGTACTTACCTGAACAGGTGTGTTCTTGTCTTTAGATACATAAGTCAATAATGTCCATTCACGAGTAATTTCAACAGGCGTAATTTTTTTAGCTTTTAAATCCGCAGGAATCACAAAATCACGTTCAGATTTGGCAGGTGCTTTGTCTGCTGGCATATCAAAGAACATTTTCCATTCTTTTTGATCTTGTACATATTTCAAAGGGTAACTCGCGCTGGTTTGAACACTATAAGTACCAACTTCTGGTAACTTCAAATCAAAAACTGTAGCCGAACCTAATTTAGAATCTGCTTCAATTGTGGTCTTGGTATTATTTGGACTCGTGATTTCAAATTTTGCATTTTTTAATGCATATTCACTTTGTAAAGCTTCTTCAGCATAACCAGAAATGATTGTTACTTGTGTTTGTTCCGTTGTATAGGCAATCGGAGCAACATAGGGTTCATGCGCAAAGCTATAACCTGAAACTAAAAGAAATGATGCAATTAATAATTTGTTCACTCGTTCTTCCCACCTTTAATAATCCAACATGACTCTCATCACATTAAATTGTTTAATAAAATTCTATGTTGAGCATTATACATAAATGCAAATAATTATCATTAATTTTAACTTTATATCTATCAATTGAAGTAATTCAGCAAATCAACATAAAAATTACGTTCTCTTTCACCTTTCTCAAATTCACTTGAATATAATGCTTGGGTGTTATTATTTTTGAAATATTATGCCTGTTCTCAGTTCTCCTACTGCCAAAAATTACTCCTTATTCTTAGTTATTTTCTCTCTTGCCATAGGAAGTTTTTGCATTGGTACAACCGAATTTGTGGCAATGGGTCTGATCCAAGAAATTGCCACTGATTTAAATGTCAGTGTTCCACATGCAGGCTATTTCATTAGCGCCTATGCGCTTGGTGTTATGGTTGGCGCACCAATTATTGCAATTTTAGGAGCTAAAGTACCGCGTAAAACGCTATTACTCAGCTTGATGTTATTTTATGGTTTAGCCAATGCCGCAACCGCTTTCGCAACATCATCTGAAGCTATGCTGATATCCCGTTTTATTGCAGGCTTTCCTCATGGTGCTTATTTTGGTGTAGCAGCATTAGTTGCAGCCGAATTGGCAGGAAAACAACGTAGAGCAACTGCGATTGCACAAGTCATGATGGGCTTAACCATTGCCAATGTGATTGGTGTGCCTATTGCTACATGGCTAGGTCAAAAATTCGGTTGGAAAGCAGGTTTTGAGTTTTCTGCAGTCATCGCATTCATTACCCTAATTGGCGTTGGCTTATTTGTTCCCAATATTCCACTGCAAAAAACAGCCAGTATCAAAGCTGAATTGGAAGGTTTAAAAAATATCAATATGTGGCTTACACTTGCTGTCGGTGCGATTGGCTTTGGTGGCATGTTCTCTGTCTATAGCTATGTTTCACCCATCTTGACCGAATATACACATGCCAATATTGAAATTGTTCCGATTGCTCTAGCCATTTGGGGCATTGGCATGGTGATCGGTGGATTAGTAACAGGCTGGTTAGCTGATAAGAGCCTATTTAAAACGATGATTGGAATTTTGGTGAGTTCTGCACTCGCCTTTGTACTTGCAAGTTTTATGATGTCTAATCTTTATACTGCGATTACAGCCTTATTTCTGATTGGTTTCACTGTGATAGGATTAGGTGGCGCATTACAAACACATTTAATGGACATCGCAGGCGATGCACAAACATTAGCAGCATCCTTAAATCATTCTGCATTTAATTTAGCGAATGCCTTAGGCGCATTTCTTGGAGGATGGGTACTTAGCCATAATATGGGCTGGTTAGCACCGATATGGGTTGGGTTTGTGCTGAGTTTAGGGGGATTGGCAATCTTATTAATTGCTCTGGCTTATGCTAAATACACTCACAAAAATCAATCTGCCGTAATTTAACGGCAGATTAATCAATTTATCGCTATGAACTGATCAATTTATTGAGTTGTTGGTTATGCCATTTAGATAAGAATAGCAAGGCTGCGATTGCTCCAATTAAAGCAAAGAACATATCAGATTGAGTATCCCACTCATATCCTTGTGTACCAAGAAACTCTTGCGCACCTTGTCCAAGTGCTAATGCAGCTGCCCATTCAATCAATTCATAAGTCGCACTAATGGCTAGTACAATACAGATCACAATAAAACTAAGCATTTTCCCCTTGGCTAAAATCTGATGTCTAATCAAAACTTCCCGTGCAGCGATGGCAGGCACAAAACCCTGCATAAAATGTCCAATCTTGTCATAAGGATTTCGATCTAAACTGAACCATTGAGCGATCTCAAAACCTAAAGGTACACGTGCATAGGTATATGCCCCACCGACGATTAATACAATTGCATGCAAAAAAATTAGGCTATACAAGAGATTAGTTAGTGAAAATCTGGAATAAGTTGCAAATAAGATAGGTAAAACAACGAGGACAGGAACAACTTCCATTAACCATGTCGCTCTATCATACGGTTGTAAGCCAGATAAAAGTAGCAACAAAATTAAAATAATAGCTGCTAAAAATAGAATCTTCGGTTGATTCATATCAAACTCTCAAATTAATTTGATTTTTAATTACTTAGATTAGCATTTGAAGTGCAACACCATGCTCTTGAAATAATACCTGACTCGGACCTCTAAAACCGAATTTTTTTCTTGGACGATGGTTCATTATTCCAGTTCCTTCTGGTGTCGATCCGAATGCATGGCATTTGTTGGCCATGTTTGTCGCTGTCATTGCCGCGACTATTGGTAAAGCCATGCCGATTGGTGCAATTGCCATTATTGCGATTACCTTAGTTGCCGTGACGGGTGTCACCAATGATAATCCCAGCGGAGCTATCCAAGATGCACTGAGTAGTTTTGCTAACCCGCTAATTTGGTTGATTGGTATTTCGATCATGATCTCCAAAGGTTTGCAAAAAACGGGATTGGGTGCACGCTTAGGCTATTTGTTTATCGCGGTTTGGGGCAAGAAAACCATTGGTATCGGTTATAGCATAGTGCTGTCTGAACTAATTCTCGCACCTGTTACCCCGAGTAATACCGCACGTGGCGGTGGGATTATTCATCCGATTGTACGTGCAATTTCCACCAGTGATGACTCTGACCCAGCCAAAGGCACCGAAGGTCGTATGGGGAAATATTTAGCTTTGATCAACTACCAAGCCAATCCAATTACTTCTGCCATGTTTATTACCGCAACCGCCCCTAACCCGTTGGTGGTCGATCTGTGGCAAAAGCAACCCATAGTGAAATTTCATTAAGTTAGAGTATATGGGCAATCGCAATGTTAGCGCCTGGTTTAATTGCCTTAATCATCATGCCATTGATCATATACTGGATGTATCCACCTGAATTCAAAGAAACACTAAATGCAGCTCAATTTGCAAAAATAAAACTCAAAGAAATGGGTGCAGTGAGTAAAAATGAAATCATTATGCTTGGTTTTTTCGGAATCCTATTACTCTTGTGAGCAGGTATTCCTGCCATGATTTTTAGCTCAGCTTGGGCGGTTGATCCAACCACAACAGCCTTTATAGGTTTGGCTTTGCTGTTGCTCACGGGTGTACTGACTTGGGACGATATCCTGACGCAAAAAAGTGCATGGGATACCATCACTTGGTTTGCAGCCTTGGTGATGATGGCGACTTATTTAAATAAGCTCGGTTTAATCACTTGGTTCTCAGGTGTGCTAGAAACAGGGATTGGTCATTTAGGGCTAAGTTGGATGCCTGCCTGTTTATTACTGATGCTCGCCTATCTATATGCACATTATATGTTTGCAAGTACAACAGCACATATCACCGCCATGTTTGCCGCCTTCTATACGGCGGGACTAGCACTAGGCGCACCACCGATGTTATTTGCTTTAATTATGGCAGCGGCTTCTAGCATCATGATGACCTTAACCCATTATGCAACGGGTACATCGCCTGTGGTGTTCGGTTCGGGTTACACCACACTGGGTGAATGGTGGAAAGCTGGCTTTGTCATGAGCGTGGTTAATATCGTTATCTTTGTGGTGATTGGCGGACTTTGGTGGAAAGTGTTGGGTTATTGGTGATTTGAATATGAGGAACATACTGTACGAATAGAAATGTTCCTCTAAATTTAAATACCAAAATGTAAAACATACAAATGACCATCTGAATCAATGATCTTTTGCATAAGCCCTGCCAATGTTTCAAATTGTCCTATCACTTCACTCTTTTGCATAATAATTTTTTCATAGCCTGCTGTTTCTCGTAAAATACGATCAACATTTTCATTTGGGTCAGCCACATCATCATATGCGTGAACAAAAGTATATGCGCCTGTTAACTTTAAAACATTTGGCGATAACTTTAGAATATTAACTAGACTAGAAAACAATTGAAATGCTTCTTTAGCTCCATCTCCATCAATCACTGTTACACCATAATAATTTAAACCAGTATGCCTAACTTTTAAACTTGGATTATAGGTAGGTATCCATTTTAAAAAATCATTAAAATAAATAATAAGATCATCATGGATTGAAACATCATAAGAAACCTTACCGACTAGCTCGCAGCAATCATCATAAGAGAATTCATTTTCATTCAATAAAACAAAATCATGTAGTAATGCCATAAATAGAACCTCAGTTTAAATGGTAGTTTTCTCTATCTATCAAAGCTTTCCACTCTTCATGGCTATAAAGTTTAAGATTCTTCAGTTGAGTACCTACTAATAAAAAGCGATCGTCCCATGTTAATACTTCTCTACTGTCGTCTAATTTTTTATTTGAAAAACAAGGAAATAAAATTGGATTAAAATATATTAATCCAATTTCAAGTAAATGCTTAATCTCTTTCGGGTTCTCAGGAATAGAGTGAAGTACGGGTATATTTTTTATTAATTTGCAAGCAATTTCATGAGGTTCAGAATCTAAATCATCCAAATACCATTTTTGGTCATCACACCTCCATAAATAAGCAGTAAAACCATTTTGCTCAATCAGTAATGTCTCTGTAATTGCATTTGGTTCCTCATACCAAACAGAAAATGCTAAAGTTTTTGTCGGAATAATTGAAAATTTTGGCGGTTTTAAATAAGGATAATCCTTTAACATTAAAGAAACTAAATCTTTAATTGCTATTTCTAGATCCTCAACCTTCTGCTTTTTATGGATAATATTAACTAGTTCAGAAATATTATCTTTTATCGTCAAAATACTTTTCATTTTATAAAAAATAAGGGCTGATTACTCAGCCCTTATTTTAGCTTTTTGCTCAAACAAAGCATAGCTTTGTTCTTGCGCTAGGGAAAAGCCTTTCGGCTTTTCTTGATCCTAGCTCATTAAGTCAATTGAGCAGCTTGGATTTTCTTAGTATCAACTTGATCAGCTTCTTTAGTATATTCGCCCATCTTGTCGAAGTTTAAGTATTTGTAGATGTCAGCAGCAGCACTGTCGATTTGCGACGCGTACTGTTGATATTCTTCTGGGCTTGGTAATTTACCAAGAACAGCAGCTACAGATGCAAGCTCAGCAGAAGCCAAGTAAACGTTTGCACCTTGACCTAAACGGTTCGGGAAGTTACGAGTAGAAGTCGATACACATGTAGTGTTCGGTGCTACACGTGCTTGGTTACCCATACACAATGAACAGCCCGGCATCTCTGTACGCGCACCAGCACGACCATAGATGTTATATAAACCTTCTTCCATCAATTGGTGCTCGTCCATACGCGTTGGTGGAGCCAACCATAAACGAGTAGACAATGAACCGCTTGGTACTTTGTCAAGTAACTGACCCGCAGCACGGAAGTGACCAATGTTGGTCATACAAGAACCGATGAATACTTCATCAATTTTGTCGCCTTGAACGTCAGAAAGAAGTTTCGCGTCATCTGGATCGTTCGGGCAGCAAAGAATTGGTTCTTTGATGTCAGCAAGATCGATTTCGTAAACTTTTAAGTATTCTGCATCAGCATCCGCTTTTAACAAGCTTGGGTTGTCTAACCACTTCTGCATGTTTTCAGCACGGCGCGCCATAGTACGAGCATCGCCATAACCTTCTGCGATCATCCACTTTAACATGGTGATGTTAGAACGTAGGTATTCAGCAACTTTCTCTTCAGAAAGTGTGATTGAACAGCCAGCAGCAGAACGCTCAGCAGATGCGTCAGAAAGTTCAAATGCTTGCTCAACAGTCAAGTCATTTTCCATTTCTGATAAATCGATCTCAAGGATGTTACCAGAGAAGATGTTTTTCTTACCTTTCTTCTCTACAGTTAAGTCACCAGCTTTGATCGCGTAGTAAGGAATTGCATGTACAAGGTCACGTAAGGTGATACCAGGCTGCATTTTACCTTTGAACTTAACAAGTACAGATTCAGGCATATCCAGTGGCATAACGCCAGTTGCAGCTGCGAACGCAACAAGACCTGAACCCGCTGGGAATGAAATACCGATTGGGAAACGAGTATGTGAGTCACCACCAGTACCAACAGTATCTGGAAGTAACATACGGTTTAACCAAGAGTGGATAATACCGTCACCCGGACGTAAAGATACACCACCACGGTTCATGATGAAGTCAGGTAATGTATGGTGAGTTGTTACGTCAACTGGTTTTGGATACGCAGCAGTGTGACAGAAAGACTGCATCACCAAGTCAGCTGAGAAGCCCAAGCACGCTAAGTCTTTTAACTCGTCACGAGTCATAGGACCAGTTGTATCTTGAGAACCAACAGTTGTCATCTTAGGTTCACAGTAAGTACCCGGACGGATACCTTGACCTTCAGCTAAACCACATGCACGACCAACCATCTTCTGAGCTTGTGTAAAGCCTTTACCAGTGTCAGCAGGTTGTACTGGCGTACGGAATAAAGTAGAAGGTGCAAGACCTAATTCTTCACGTGCTTTCGCAGTTAAACCACGACCAATGATCAAGTTAATACGACCACCCGCACGTACTTCATCTAAAAGTACAGGCGTTTTAAGCTCAGCTTCTGCAATTTGTGCACCGTCTTTGAATGCAGTAACTTTTGCAGCAGTATGATCAATTTTCAATACAACTTCGTCGCCCATGTTCATGTTAGCAACGTCGATTTCTACAGGTAATGCACCTGCATCTTCCATTGTATTGAAGAAAATTGGAGCGATCTTAGAACCTAAGCACACACCACCATCTTTTTTGTTTGGAATGTGTGGAAGTTCGTCACCGAAGAACCAAAGTACAGAGTTAGTTGCAGATTTACGGCTTGAACCCGTACCAACAACGTCACCCACGTAAGCAACTTGGTTGCCTTTCGCGATCAATTCTTTGATTTGGTTTAATGGACCAACTTCACCTGGTTTTTCAGGATTGATACCGTCACGCTCGTTTTTCAACATTGCATTTGCGTGTAATGGGATATCTGGACGGCTCCAAGCGTCTTGAGCTGGAGACAAGTCATCAGTATTGGTCTCACCTGTTACTTTGAACACAGTGATTTTGATTTCTTCTGGAACGTCAGCACGGCTTGTGAACCATTCTGCTTCAGCCCAAGATTGTAAAACAGCTTTAGCCGCAGCATTGCCTGCTTTTGCTTTGTCTGCTACGTCATGGAATGCATCAAATACAAGAAGAGTTTTCTTTAATGCTTCTGCTGCTAATTCAGCAAGTTCAGCATTGTCAAGAAGTTCAACTAAAGGAGCAACGTTATAACCACCAAGCATCGTACCTAGTAAGTAAACTGCACGCTCTTTAGTTACAAGTGGAGAAGTTGCTTCGCCTTTTGCTAGAGCAGCCAAGAAAGCAGCTTTAACATACGCAGCTTGGTCAACACCTGCTGGAACACGGTTTTCAAGCAAATCTACTAAAAATGCTTCTTCGCCTGCTGGTGGATTTTTTAATAAAGTTACAAGTTCAGCAGTTTGAGCATCATCAAGCGGCTTCGGTGGGACTCCGAGTGCGGCACGTTCTTCAACGTGTTGGCGGTAAGCTTCTAGCACAGTGTTATTCCTCTTTTTTAAAAAATTACTTGTAAGTTCCAGCTTGCTACAAGCTTTACAAGTAATATGGACAGCAAAATTTTACTAGACTTCGCGTTAAAAGTTAATGCAACTACCGTATTTCTACGTGATGCCCATTATTTTATAGCGAAATGTTCATCTCTTTTGAATACCGCTTTGGTCTTAGATCAAAGCTTAATAAAACAACAAATTACATGCAGAAAAAAAGACAACTGAAGTTGTCTTTCAAATGAACCTATTAAAATGATTTATACTTTGGTAGCTTATCATGTGGTGTTGCTAAGCATTGCGCTGTAAATTTTTGCTTCAACTGTTCACGTTCTGCATCAGGATTTGCCTTGAGCTGGTCAACAGGTAACGCATATACCGTCTCAATAATTTCAAAAATAAATTTACGTGTTGTTTCATCTTCAATTTTAGTCGCATGTTCTATTGCTTGCTTGTGTTCAATTCCATTTTGGCGATCTAAAGTAATTGAACGTGCTGCATTCCCCACACTGACACAATAACCATGCCACTGTTCTGCCGGAGTTAATGGTTTTTTATCTGCACAAGCAACGAGAACCAAACCTATTGCAATCAATAAAACTTTCTTCATCATCATACTGCGACTAATTTGATGCACACATCATACTGAAAGTTGTTCATTTTGCAAAAAAGAAGCGTTTAAATCGGTATGAGCTGCAATAAAATAATACAAATCATTTACTGCATCGCATGCTATTACCCATTTTCTGACATTTACCGCCTATAGAAGAAAGATACGTTGTGCCTGCAACTAAATTATAAGGTTTACCTTTCGCATCCCAACATCTTACACCATTGCAATTCTTCACAGGGATCAGTGCTTCACTCGCGGCTGTAATGGTTACATTTGAGGTTGCAGTAGTTGTACCTGTTGATTTCGCAGTTTGTGTCGTTACCGTTGGAACATTTTTTTGTTCTTTGTTATTGGCCACAGAAACATTTATCGCACTGGGAGTTGTCACCGTTGTATTTATATTTTTTTTAGTTGGATCAAGTTGAGGATCTTGCTTCTGAGTGGGCGGTGGTGTTGCAGAATAAGTCGTTACCCCTTTCGAATCGACCCATTTATAATACTCTTTTGCATGTGCTTGGAATGTAAAGCTGAGCAATATTAAGCCTATAGTTGCCAAAAGTTGACTTAAAGTGACAGGTTTCATTCACTATCTCCAAAAAATGTCATTAATCTATATATTTTTCAATAACTTATTTTTATTTTAACATATTTTTAAAAATATCTAGCATAAAAAAACCTGCTTTATTTTCATAAAACAGGTTTTCTAAAAAAGCTTTAAAAGCGCCAGTTATAGAATACGTCAATGGCTCGCTCTAAAGATTGACTTGCTTCTAAGTATAAACGGCGATTCATTTGATAACGCAAGGTCAATTTATTTACAGGTGTAAACACGCCTATACCATAACGAATAAACAGGTCTGGCGTGATATAGCCCGTTAAACTCACTTGGGTGTCATCACCTGTACCCTGTGCATCAAGTGCTAAACCACTGAGACCAAATGTTCGACCAATCTGATTCGTTAACGCGCGCGTTCCTCCTAAGCCCATACTGATGCCTGCGGCTGCAATGGTATTATTTACATCAGATTTAAAGCCTTCTGTATTACTTAGGCCGCTACTTCCTTCATTGATACGACCTGTAACTAGCGCATTCAATGCTTCTTGTTCAGATAAACCTGCATCATTATAAATTTGAACATTTGGAACGGTTGCTGTCCCAGTAACACGCAAACCAACCATACTACCTTGGACTGATTTATTCGCATCAATATCAAGTGTTGGATTCGCAAGTGGACCATTAAAACGTGCGATTGCTCGGTTCAAATCTAAGCTTTGACCATAAGCTTCAATCTTCACTTTCTGACTTACACCAATTGCACCATTTGCTCGCATTGCAGTTTCTAAACCACGTTGTGATAAATGCAAGCGACCAACCAATGGAATATTACTTTCAAAACCTTGGAAGATCACTTGATTACCCAATGTCAGTGTCATATCCGCACGAATATCCCACGGTTTAGCTGCTTTCAATGTCGCAAGCAAATCTTGTCCTTGCTGTACGACTCGTACATCTGGTGAAATATTTACAACTGGTGCAGTAGTCTCTGGCATTGAAATACGAGCACGTGGTACATCAATCGTTCCTCTTAAACTCAATTGTTGTTTAAATGGGTAAACATCCAAATTTAAATCTGGTTGCACGATTGCGGTAATCATCGGCGCTTGTCGAATTAAAAGATTATCGCCTTTCAAGCTAAGCGCGAGATGAGGATCTTCTTTCCAATCAAAGCTACCTTTTAATCGCCCAACCCCTTGTCCACTGTTGAACGCACCATCAATACTTGCTGAATCTTGTCGAATAGACGAATAAAGCTGAATGTTGTTTAGATTTACAGGCAGTGAAATCATACTAATTGCACCATTTTTTAAGCGCATTTCACCTGTAAATTGTGGTTGAGTCAGTGTGCCATTAATTTTTCCAGCCAGTGCTAATGTACCCGCCATTGAACGTACATCTTTAATAAATGGCTTGAATACTTTGAGTTGTACATCATCAAAAGCAACTTCACCACGCATTGGCATTCCATTTTGAAATGGATTCACGATCACGTTAGCGTAACCTGTACCAATGTCTGGTGTTTTCATATCCACACGGAATAACAAGCCATCATTGACACTTTTCGCGATTAAGCTCAATTCATCATAGGTAACTGTGGTCGCAATATCTTGAGGATCATCAGGTGCAAGGCCCAATGCCCCTTTGCGTGTGACTAAACTTGCATCTAGTTTTGGGCGACTACCTTTAGCCCACGAAGCTCGAGCATAACCATTGAGTTGACCAGTAACTGCTAAACCTTCTGGCATAAATACCGCAAAATCATTTAAATCTAGATCTTTGGTAACAACTGAAAAATTACCTTTATTTTGGCTAATACGTGCCGATTGATCTAAACAAACCTGACTATGCAGACTTTGCCAACAATGCTGTCCAATATAAAGTTCAGATTGGGCTGTAGAATAAATGATCGCTGCGCTTTGATTTTGTACTAAATCAATACGGCGTGATTTAAAGTGACCTTTTTGTAATTGTCCTAACCATTCATTGTTCTGATTGAAACCACCTGCAAGCTGCACATAAAAATTAGATTGGCGATTATTACTTTCAACTTTTAATATATGTGCTTTGCGCGTACCACCCAAATTAATCATTGCATTTTCTATTTCACGATTACCACTACGTAAATGATCAACTTTGGCAACTAATAATGTAGGTGTTGCTTCAGAAGTAGGCAATTCACCTTGAATACGTAAAGATCGAATACTCGCCAATTCATTAAATGCAAAATTATCCACGGCAATATTGGCTGTTGCTTTTAAACGTGGTTGTGATTGAACGTTTAAAACGCCGTAGGCACGACCTTGCAAACCCGGATAAAGTTCATACAAGGCTGGAGCATTCAGTTTCACTCTTAAACTTTGTGCATTGCCTGTGGCTTGTAACTGGTTTTGAGCATAGGCAAAAAATAAGTTATTGGCTTCAAACTGTTGCGGTAAAAAACCTTTCTGATTGGAGTCTAACAATAAAGTAAGATTGCCACGACCACGAACAGGTTTATTATTGAGAAAACCTGCCGCGTTTAAATCCCGAATATCAATGCGCTTAAGCTTTTCAGACCAAACACCTTGTGTTTTAATATGCCCTGAGAGTTCACCTTTAAGAGTTGAAACAAAATACTGTGGTTTGAAGCGTACTAAAGATGCATTGATATCCCAACCAAGTTTATCTTTTAGATTCACAGCACCTGTAGCAAAAATCTTACCTGCCACACCATCATGTTTTAACTCATTAATTTTTATATATTCTGGTGTTCCTGCCACGTTGATTTTCAACAATCCATTGCCTTGATTTAATGCATTTAATGAACCATTGTAGCCAACAGCAAAGCTTTTAAAACCTCCACCAGACTTCTGATCATTAAACATTAATGCGGCTGTACTTTTGCCTTTTAATGCAACGGTTTCTATACGATCTGACTGAACAATTTGACCTTTTAAATCAATACGATCAAGTTGAATGATTTGTTGATTCGGTTTTGCAAAACCAGTTGCTTTAATATCGCCATTTAATAGATTAACAGGTGCAGTAGCAACGACTGTTTGTGGATTGAAATTCTCGGCTTTAAGCTGAGCCTGCCACGCTAACTGTTGCTTTTCAGTAGGTAATTTAACTTTTGCTTGCCCCGACAAACTCCCTTTCGCAGCCTGATAACGAAAGTTTTCAACATTCAGCAGATTTGATTTTATATCAAGACGGGCATCATATTTACCTGTTGGTAATAATGCTTTCTCATGAGGTTTCACTGTTGTAGAAACATAGATATCTTGTTGACCTTGTTTTAAGGCGATGTCGGTATGACCGTCTTCGCTACTCAACCAACCAATATAAGGGACTGCCCGATCTATATTTTTCCATGCCACATTTAGCAGCATCGGCTGCGGTTTGTGATCTTTCGATGCAGCTTGATTGAGTTTAACAGCCCAAGTTTCATATTTATCAAAAGCAAGCTGTGCACTTAAAGCCAAACCTTTTTCCATAGACCCTGATGAACTTAAATTAGCATCTAAATTAGGCGGTAAAAAATCCTGTGCGATTTGCGGAACAGTTTTATCTTTAGGGTTTAAATGATCCAAACGACCTTTAATATCCCATGAAACATGTTCATGCCAATTGACTAAACCTTTGAGCGCAATAGATCCACCCATTAATTGACCATTAAAGTCTTGAATATTCAATTGATTCTTTAGATCTGTCTCCATTAAAGCATTGTATTTACCTTCGGGGATTTGCTCACCTGTCAAATCGGTATCTAGATTTAGGAACAATTTTTGAATATCACCGCTAAATCTTGCCACACCATCTTTGGCAAATAATTTCTGTTCTTGCAACAAAGGTAAATGATAATTTTTAAAAAGCAGTTCGCCTTGCATCGGTACGTGATCACGCACTGGATGTATAACAGCCCAACCCGTTAATAAATCTGGAGTCTGTGTTGCGATACCTGCTTTTAATGTATCTAAAGATCCCGCTGCAACAACTTTAATAGTATGAATATTTAAAGTTTTTAACGATGGAATAATTAGATCTGCTTTCGCATTAATTGGATATTTACCACTAAAATCCATTTTCCCTGTAGCATGTTGCACTGCCAAATACCCCATATCCATTTTTGAGTCTTTAAACTCTAATTTGGTTCCAGACCATAGGGCATCTTTCAAGTAAATATCATTAAAACCAACTTTCGATGTTTGAGTTTTAATCTCAAGATGGTCAAGAGTTGCTTCATCTACACGCAATACGAATGGAAGTTTGATTGCATCAAAGGCAAATGGTTTACCTGAAGGCGGTTTTTTGTTGATCACTCTCAGATTACGTACATCAGCATGACTTAAATGTATTTCTTTATTTAAGATTGCGCGCCAACCAAGAGAAACATCAGCACGATCCAAAGTAACATCTACAGCTTTTAATTGAACTAAAACATTCTTAAGGATGATTCCTCTGAGTAAATTTCCACCCTCATATTCATAACGAATCATTTTTTGGCTTTGCAGTACCCGATCTAATAAAAAACGACTGCCTTTGTCGGTAGAAATCATAACGATTAAAGAGCTAACCAATAACAAAAGTATGATCGACAAAATTAACGCAACACTTCTCATGATGCGTCGTTCTGATCTTGGTCCAACTGGTGGCGTTAGTTGCGGTTCTACTTCCGTCATAATCAACCTAAAATTGTTTGAGCTTTTCTAAAGGATGTTTTTAAATTATTAAAGCTGTGAGCCGATGAAAAAATGTAATCGGATCGGGTTATTGTCATTGGAAATACCAGATGCCACATCAAGCCGTATTGGTCCTATTGGTGATCTCCAACGGATACCCACTCCAATACTATATTCGGTTGGATTACTAAACTGTTTGTCATAGGCATTACCAAAATCAGAGAAAATTGCTGCTCGCCAACCATCTTTAAACTGATAATTGTACTCTAAAGATCCTACACCTAAAGCTTGTCCACCGATTTTAAAACCGTTCTCCTCTGGTGAAAGACTTTTGTAATCGAAACCGCGTAAAGACTGGTCTCCACCTGTAAAGAAACGGAGGTTATAAGGCACTTTTTTAAAATCATCTGTGAAAATATAACTAGTGTCAGCTCGACCTACAAATTGGTGATTTTCATTTTCACCCAATGAATAAATAAAACGCCAGCCGCCTGTCAAAATTGCCATATTTGCATTTGAGAATAATGACTCTGTCCCTAATTCAAGCTTGTAGGTTTGCTTAAAGCCTTTAGTTGGATTCAAGCGAGAATTACTATTGGTCTTAGAAAGTTCATATCCAAATAACAAGGACTCTTGTTCCGAATCAATCCCTGATACTTTAAAAGCATCAGGTAATTCATTGATATCAATATCACCTTTTTTAGTTAGACGATCTAAACGGTAACGTAAACCAATGATATGTTGCCAATCACCCAAAGGATTTTTAATAACACGTTCACCACCTAAAACAGCGGACTCAACCAATAAATTAATATCTGGGCCAATGTCATTGCGCTCTTCGCGCTCGTAACCACCCACAAGGTTAAAGTAATCGTTGAGTGGATGTTTATAAGGGATGCTGTATCGCCCATCTATAGATTGACGAATTTGTGACACCTCAATATTGGCATCAAATGCATGGCCATATTTATTCACAATTGCTCGTCTGTATTGACTACGCACACGAGCACCCGTGTCTGTACCGTAACCAATACCAGTTTCTAAACTATTCAAACGATCTGCATTAAGCGTGACTACGACTGGAATTTTTTTCTCAATTCTCGTTTGCTCTTCTAATTTATGGCGTTCATCTTCGTCATCATCATGTTCATGTGATAAGGGCATAGAGCGTGCTAGAGCATAGGCTTGAGGGGGTTGACCTCCAGAGAATTGTGTTTCATCAACGACATTTTGCGTCACTTCTTGGGCAGAAGTTACTTTTTGTCTTGCCAATTCTGCTTTCTGTTGACTATTTAGCAATTGGGATTGTTGGATTTTCTGTTGATCGACTAAAGCTTGAAGATCTGGCGCTAACTCTATAGTAGGCTGAACTGGGTCAGGTTTAATCGTATCTACCAATGTGTAATTAAAGTAACGTGTATTCGTTAAGTTATTTGCTAAGGCATTTACACGCCAAAATGCATAGTCATCACCCTCTTTCCAAGGTGCCAAACTATCTAAAACTTTTTGAGTTAAAGGCAATGGCTTAGTTGGATCGCTCATACGATACTCAACTTGTTTAAGTTTATATCGCTCACCCGTCTCATATTTTAGATTAATTTCAGCTACTTTTTCTGGCTGGCTAATTTTGACATCATGCAAACGCCAATAACTATCAAAAAAACCGTTATCTGATGCGGCATTCACTATCTTTGTTTTTGTTGTTTCATATTTACCGTGATTAAAAATGTCCCCTTTGTCTTGTTCTGGGATCAAACGTAAAACTTGGAATTGAGGCAAGTTTTCACCCGCACCAGAAAATTCAATATTTTGCTCTTTAATACGGACGGGTTCATTCGGTGTCACAATGACTTTAACTTTATTATCACTTACCCGTTCAAATTTATACGTGGCATTATAATAGCCTACAGCTTGTGCAGCCTGATTGGTCAACACTCTTAATTGAGGTAAAGCAACGTTAAAGTCTTCAAAAGATTCTTGAGTAAAACTTGATAATTTTGCTTTTATATTTGCAGCCAACGCAGGAGGAGCACCAGTTACATCAGCGGTAATACGCGGAATTTTCTCTGCACCCATCAAGGTATCTGGGTGAAAACGATTCCATATTTTTCGGAAGAACCCGACTTTTTCTTTAGGCTGATCACTTTGTGTTTGAAACTCTGGTAATGTCCGACCCGTTTCATTTGCTTCAACGACAATCTTACTGTCGGTTTGAATGTCTTGCATCAGCCGATTAATATCCACTGGAGCCTTAGTAATTTCTATCAGTTCAGGCTGTGAAATGTCATTAACAACTGTTGGCGGATTTTTTGACGTACTTTCTCGATAAGCTTGGGCCTCATTTTTTGCACTCTCAGCCTCACGAAAAATTTCATTTGCCATTGTTTGATCAACAGGGATAACTGGCAAATTTTCTAAATTATCATCAAGCTGAATCGGTTTTAATTCATTAATCTGATTATTAGACTGCTCTTGCTGTTTCAATGCCAACAAGCTGTCTTGTTCGGCTTGATTAACAAGAGACTGATTTGTACTGCTTGATAAAACAGTTGATGTGTCCTCAATATTTTGATCAGATTTAACTTGATTCAAAGACTGTTGGTCTACGGTTTTATTATTTGATGTATCTGTTAATTGTTCTTGCGCACAAGCAGCTGATATACAAGAAGTAATTAAAAAAGTGCTACAAATAAGTTTAGGAAAGCTCTGCATTTTAAATATTAAATGCATAGAATGAACCAACGTTAACTGTTTAAAATTAGCTTTAGATGACATGTAGAACTCTAAACTTATTTTTAATTTATCATTTGTGACTGGTGAAAATACTTCAAATCTTTGATTTTCATCCAATCAAAGATTTGAAGTATCATACATGCATTTTGTAGCATTTTTACAGTACGTCACATTTTTTTATAAAACACAATGAAGTGAACACACGATGAAACAAGATGAGCGCTTAATGACATCACGTCGGTTTGCACCGATGTTTTTCACTCAGTTTTTTGGAGCCTTAAATGACAATGTTTTTAAGCAAGCTCTACTTTTAGTGATCACTTATGGTTGGATCCAGCAACAAAGTGCTCCCGTCAGTACACTCAATAATCTAGCTGCCTTATTATTTATCTTGCCTTACTTTTTCTTTTCTGCAACTGCTGGGCAAATTGCTGATAAATATGAAAGATCTCAACTCATTCGCTTTATAAAAATATTAGAAATTATCATTATGTTGATTGGAACCGCAGGGTTCTTGCTTGGAAATTTATGGTTACTACTTTTTGCATTATTTCTGATGGGGACACACTCAACTTGTTTTGGTCCAATCAAATATGCAATTTTACCAGAAATTCTAAAACAAGAAGAATTGATGTCTGGTAATGCACTTTTCCAATCAGGTACATCGATCGCAATATTATTAGGAATGATTCTTGGAGGTGCAGTCATTGCATCATCGGAAGGAAACTTATTGTGGATTAGTGTCACTGTTGTCATCATAGCTTGCTTAGGCTATTTATGTAGCCGATTTATTTTACCTCAAAAGGTTGCAGCGCCAGATTTACAAATTGACTGGAATTTTTTTCGTACAAGTTTTCAAACTTTAAAATATGCTAAAAGCCTTCCAATCATATTTATTGTTTTGCTCGGTAATTCTTGGTATTGGTTTTATGGCGCAACCTATTTAACTCAAATTCCTCAATTGACCCAACAAAACCTGCATGCTTCTGAAAACGTTGTCAGTCTACTCCTCACCTTTTTCTCTGTTGGTATTGGTGTAGGTTCTTTGCTGTGCAGACGTATCGGTGGTACAGAGATCAATATTAAAATGGTACCTTATGGTGCGATTGGGTTAACGATCTTTGCTTTGTATTTAGCAGCGAGTCTCTCTTTTGTTCCTGAACGAACTGGCGATTTACTGAGTTTAAAAGATATTTTTACCCAAGGTGCCGTGTACTATCATGTCATGCTTGCCGTGACTTTATTAGGTATTAGTGGTGGATTTTATATTGTGCCGCTATATGCAATGATGCAAGCTTACTCACCACGTTCTCACCGTGCGCGTGTTGTAGCCGCAAATAATATTCTAAATGCTGTATTTATGGTTTCTTCTGCAGTTTTCTCAATTTTAATCTTAAGCGTTTTAAAAATTGATATTAAAATATTATTTACGATTACTGCAGTTTTAAGTGCAATTTTCTCATTTTGGTTATTAAAGCGTTTAAAACCGTTGTTAGAAAATGCACCCTATACTTTAGAGGATTAATATATGCGTCATTTTACAGGTATCGATAAACTTATTAATTCTTTTGATCATGCTTTGCGTAGCTTGGTGCCAGGGGCAACTGCTGCTCAGCGATCTAATCCAGCAAATTCAGAACCTTCACAATTATGTGTTAGCGATGCTCGCCATGTAGCAGGTTTAATGCGTGTCAATCATAGTGGCGAAGTCTGTGCGCAAGCGCTTTATCATGGTCAGGCGCTCACTGCAAAACTCCCCCATGTTCGAGAAGAAATGCAACAAGCTGCGATAGAAGAACAAGATCATCTCGCTTGGTGTGAAGATCGTTTAAGAGAATTAGACAGTCATACGAGCGTACTCAATCCAATTTGGTATGGTTTATCTTATGGTATGGGCGCAATAGCAGGTATTGCAGGTGACAAATATAGCTTAGGGTTTGTCGCTGAAACTGAACGCCAAGTCAGCCAACATCTACAGGAACATATTCAACAACTTCCATCTCATGATGATCGTTCACGTAAAATTTTAGAACAAATGAATGAAGATGAATTACACCACCGCGATACAGCTTTAAAGGCTGGAGGTGTTGATCTACCTGTACCTGTGCGTATTACCATGACAGCTATATCAAAATTAATGACTAAAACCAGTTATTATTTATAAATAAAAAAGGGGAAATTGTAACTTCATCATTCCCCTTTTTTTATTACTTCAATCAATTTAAATAATTCTATTTAAAAATTAGCGCAACCCACGTTCAGCTTTAAAACGTTCCAAATTTCGAACTGCATCTTGATAACGTGATTGAACTCTGCTGCTATTGATGCGCAAATCATATAAACGTTTTCTATAATCATCACGATCCTTAACAGATAAGTCTTTACGCTCTAACTCTTTTAAATAATAGTTAATATCATTTTGTGAGCGATCAAACTCCGCGTTTGCTTGGTAGTAGCCATTTGCAACTTGATAATATATTCGCAAAGACTCACGTTTGTCTAACGGACAAATACGAAAATCACCACGCCCTTCTAACGCTTCATTAAAAATGGTTTCTGGTCGGCAGTAATAGCCCAAACCTTTTTGGTAACCTTGTTCATAAAGCTTTTGATTCGGCACAATATTGGCTTTTTGACAAGAAGAATAATATTTATCTAATCGAGATTCCTGTCCTGCTGCACCATCTTTTTCTCCAACATTAAACCAATTTGCAGTTTTACATTGTTCAACACTCATGGCAGCACAGCCTGAAAGTAAAATTGTAAAACCTACTAACAATGAAATTTTATTCATGGAATATTGTTCCTATTATTATAGTGTTAGATAGAAATAACGGGATAAGAATTTTTCCTATCGTAATCTAAATCTGGAATCTGCCACAAATCATAAAGTGGAATTTTAACATCTAAGGCTAATGGTAACTTTTTTGGATTAAATTGCATATCTTCTAAAGTCTCCCCCCAAGCAATCACATCAATATCCAAGCTAATATTATGTGATGGACGAACTCGACCAGATTGTGCTTCTAAGTTTTTCAGGGTTTCAGTGATCTCATCAACATTCAGTCGACTTTTTAATAAACAAGCTGAATTCCAATAATCGGCACCAACACGATCCCGACATGGGATTCTATAAATTGAAGAAAATTCCACTATACCTAAGCTTAATATCTGTTGATAAGCAAAAGTGAAATTTTGTTTTTGTTTGAGGTTACTCGCCAATGCGAGCGCAAAAATTGTTTCTGTTGCGTTCAAGGCGAATTCCTACTGCATTGGCTTGTGCAATGATGGCGGGTTTGCGAATGGTGATACTGATCGATTCGATCGTGGGGAAAGTCGTAAATAAACATTCAAGTACCAATTGTGCGGCGTGCTCAATCAGTTTCGGTTTAGCCTCGTGTATAACTTGGGCTGCAAGCTCACAGATTTGCGCATAGTTCAGCGTATCTTCTAGCTCATCTGATTGCGCAGCTTGAGTTAGATCATTATGAATGGTGAGATCTAGCATCAAAGGTTGAATAATTTGGCGTTCCCAGTTGAAACAACCAACCACAGTATCCACCTTCAACCCTTCAATTATAATGGCATCCATAATGACCTAATGAACCGATAAATAAATTAATGCTTTAAAAACGAAGCAGGTTCAATATTGTGAACCATTTTCAAACGTTGGTCAGCATAAATATCAGTATATGGTGCAAGAACACGCATGAAACGATCAAAATATAACATTTGCTTAAATAATAATGCGAAGTCACGTGGGAATTTAATGCCATGACGTTCACCCACGCCAATCATATCCATCATGATATCATTGAGATCAGCAGGATTAGAACTCAGAATTTCTTGAGGATCTGCCAATAGAACACCACTAAACAAACGCTCTAAATCATCAGCAAGCACTTGAGTATCAATTTTCTGATGGGTCATCCCCATCTTAAGCATGTTCTCAGCCATAGCAGTGTAATTGGTATGCTGTAATGCATCCATAAATGCCATACATGCTGTCCAAACCTCAGGATTCAGTTGTCCAACAATCCCAAAATCAATAAAACCAATACGACCATCTTCAAGTAACATCAGATTTCCAGCATGTAAATCGGCATGGAAACTCTTACATAACATGAGACTACCAAACCAAGTGTTCATCGCAGTAATCAGAACTTGTGTTGGATCTTTGGCATATTTTTTAACAACATCAAAATCAGTTAATGACACCCCGTACAAGCGCTGCATAGTAAGTACACGGCGTGTTGAAAATTGATGATAAACTTTTGGTGCAGTGGCAGCCTGATTCCCAGAAACATTCAAGTATTGAATAAAGTCATCCAGATTCTGTGCTTCTTCAATAAAATCAACTTCACGTACCATACGTGTTTTGATCTCATCCACAATTTCAGAAAGCGATACAAACTTGATTTTTGGCACAGCTTTTTCTAAAAGTTTTGTCGCCCAATGCACCACATTTAAATCAGTATATAAAATCGTCTCTACACCAGGTTTTTGCACCTTTAATACCACATCTTCACCCGTAACTAGTCGAGCTGCGTGGACTTGTGCAATTGAAGCTGAAGCTAGTGGCTTTTCATCGATAAAACCAAAAATTTCATTCAGATTACGGCCTTCAAATTCTTCAGCTAATACTTGTTGGATATAGCTAAATGGTAAGGTTGGCGTTTGATCTAAACAGCCTTGGAATTCCTGAACATATTCACGAGGGAATAAAGACGGCGTACTGGCAATAAATTGACCCAGTTTGATATAAGTCGACCCAAGTGACTCAAAGGTCTCACGCATGAGTTTTGCATTACTTGGTTTCTCAGTTGCATATTTCACACCTGCTTGTGCTGCAACCACCACTGTTTCACCAATACGTGCAACAGATCGTAATCCATCGAATAAAATATTTCTTTTCATAATCTTTCTTGCCTCACAGATGGCATTAGTTTAGCAAATTTTGCTCAATTTACCGATCAAGTTGCCTGACAAACTGGACAATTTACATCTTTTTCAAATTTAAGAATGCGTTGCGATAGATTTAAGCCGTACCAAAGCAACAATTTTTGCTTGAGTGGCGTCAGACCAAGCCCTAAAAACAGTAAAGTGTGATGTGCTTGTAATGACGCTATCATTACAGGTGTAGTTGCCAATACGCCAGACTCTGCACAGCGTAGACCTTCATTGGCATGTTCTTCTTTTGGAAAGAGACATTCATAACAAGCTGAATCAGCATCCACCATAAACATCTGCCCTTCAAAACCAATGGCTGACGCACTGATAAGCGGTACTTGATGCTTTTTACACACCACATTGACCAGATAACGGGTCGTAAAATTATCGCAGCCATCTAAGACTACATCTTGATGCTGTACAAGTTCATCAGCATTCGTTTCATCGAATCGTATATTTTGATAGCTGACCTGTATATGCGGATTAATGTCTTTTAGATGCTTTGCCAGTATTTCGGCTTTGTATCGACCTAAATCTTTTGTCGTAAAGGCAATTTGTCTTTGCAGATTACTCAATTCAATCGTATCGGCATCGACAATGGTAATTTTACCCACACCTGCACGTGCCAAAAGTTCGGCACTGGTACAACCAATTCCGCCAGCTCCGATAATCAGCACATTGGCGAGTTTTAATTTTTCTTGTGCTTCGATATCCCAACCATCTAATAAAATCTGACGACTATAGAGATGCATTTCCTCATTGCTTAGCTCAAATTCGTTTTCTAAATGGTCTGACACGTGACTTGCTTCTTTATCATCAAGGGTAATGCTGATTTTAAGTCGATGTAGGATTTGAGGAAAGTAATAAATTAGAACGAACAATGTTTTCTTTTGACAAAAAGCTATTTTTACCCCAATATTTTTCTTACTCTTTAACAGCTTAATAAAATCAATAAGTTACAATTTGGATCAAAACTTTGGGTATTTACTCATTTTTCTTGATAAACCTATGTTTTAGATTATTTTATTGATTCTATTTTACTGTTCACTGCCGTATAGGCAGCTTAGAAATTATCTTAATGGTGGTCAAGTACAAGATTATCGTTCACTGCCGTATAGGCAGCTTAGAAAGCCTACCGATGTTATGCGTAATGCTAAAAATCGTTCACTGCCGTATAGGCAGCTTAGAAAGTTCATCGGCAGAATAAAAATAAATTAAAATAGTTCACTGCCGTATAGGCAGCTTAGAAAAAGAAAGTTAAAATTCAGGATATGTCTTGCTTTGTTCACTGCCGTATAGGCAGCTTAGAAATTTGCCGTTTTCGTTGTACAAATAATCCCACTGTTCACTGCCGTATAGGCAGCTTAGAAATTGCATCACTTTTGCCTTTATCGAGCTGTAATGTTCACTGCCGTATAGGCAGCTTAGAAATCATGTTGAACTCAAGGCAAGCCCTGCAAAAAGTTCACTGCCGTATAGGCAGCTTAGAAAAAGTAACTTGTCAACCTTTAAAAAGGGTTAATGTTCACTGCCGTATAGGCAGCTTAGAAATTTAGGGAATATTTAATGATTTACATAGATCCGTTCACTGCCGTATAGGCAGCTTAGAAATAGAAAGGCAGTCCTTCTGGTTCGATTTCTTTGTTCACTGCCGTATAGGCAGCTTAGAAATCATGCTCAAGCTTATTACGAAAAGCTTTATCGTTCACTGCCGTATAGGCAGCTTAGAAAAATAACCCCTGTAGCAAGACCAAAACGCTTTAGTTCACTGCCGTATAGGCAGCTTAGAAAGCTTGGAGTGATACCAGTCAACTTGACCAACGGTTCACTGCCGTATAGGCAGCTTAGAAAAAGAATTGATTTGGTGCAAGTCTGGTTGCCAAGTTCACTGCCGTATAGGCAGCTTAGAAAAAAAACTCCGGCCTGAACCCATGAAAGTACAGGTTCACTGCCGTATAGGCAGCTTAGAAAAATCTAAATAGAAGTCACATAAATTATTTGACGTTCACTGCCGTATAGGCAGCTTAGAAAAATGATTGTCGAGCTGTCGACACACGGTCATAGTTCACTGCCGTATAGGCAGCTTAGAAATATTGAAACAAAGTACAATACAATTTTTTGGGGTTCACTGCCGTATAGGCAGCTTAGAACCTATCCAGAATATTTTCTATGCAAAAGTAGCCTTAAAAAGGCTAAATTAATGAACTGAAGGCTCGTATTTAGGTGCTTTTCACAGTTTTTCCAAAGCCTTCTACATTTTTCTAACCAAGCAAATGATCTTTCCACAACCCAGCGTTGTGGTATGACTGCAAATTTATGTAATTCACTTCGTTTAGCAACTTCAACTCGCGCTCTGATTAAATCATTAACAGCCAAAGAAAAGGGTTCGCCTGTATAACCACCATCAACAAGTACAACCTCTACATTTTGTAAGGTGTCTCTATGTAAAGTTATGGCATCTAATGCACCTTGACGATCTGTTTTATCTGCTGTCGTAATAAATATTCCATGAGGCAGACCTTGAGTATCAACAATGATATGTCTTTTAATCCCTGAAACTCTTTTACCAGCGTCATAGCCTTTATTACGTGCGGTATCTGTGTTTTTTACACTTTGTGAATCAATGATGATAAAGCTCGTTTGTTCTTTCCGTCCATTGTTGATACGGGCCTCGCCAACCACATTTTTTTAAAGCCTGCTCAAGTATGCTAGGTTCAGTTTCTGATGGTTTTCTATTCCAAATCGAGAAGTAATAATGCACAGTGCTTTTAGGTGGAAAGTCTCGAGGAAGCATACTCCATTGACATCCACTTTTTAGAATATAGAGCAAGGCGCAAAACACTTCATAGACATCAACGACTCTTGGACGTGTTTGTTTTCTTCCGCTCAATAGTAACGGTTCAATTTCTTTAAAGGCTTCTCGACTAATGTCGCTGGGATATGGTTTTCTCATGGGGGAGAATTTAACAAATTATTTTTCCAATTGCCAAAAAAGAATGAAATTAGGTGGTGTTTCAAAATGTATGCTGATCATTTTAACATCACTATACAAAACTGTGGTTAATGTAAAAGAATCCAAGATTAAAAGCTTTTACATGATTCAATACCTTCTTCGAAAAACAGCATGTTCTTCTTACTGCTCGCCTTATGCGGTGTCTTAATCGGCAGTTGTTTCCTTCTATCCCGACTGTATAATATTTCCCTTCTTGGTCCGGCTTAAAAATTTTGATGAAACTTTCCCAATGATCACTCGATATACAATCATAAGTAATGCCCAGTTCTTCTAAACGGTTTTTTAGCCTTTGTGCTGTATGAGCATCTCTTCCTCCCCATACAAAAGCCACTATTTCTCCGCTACTTCTATCATAGACGTACTGTAGCCAATGCTTATCTTTCTTGTTGCCTACAAATGTCCAAAATTCATCAACTTCCAAGCATTTATAATGAGTTCTTTGAGGAATTATTTCATGATTTGATTGTGTAAGCGTTTTAAGTATCTTGCCAATACTAAACCTCGTAATCTTTGCAATATCCCGAATGCCACAACATCGCACAAGCATAAGCAAAATCAATTTGACCGCTTTTGAATGACAGCCTAAATACGTCAAATTATGGTCACCCACAAACTGCCTATTACATTCTTTACAACGATAGTTTTGCTTACCATCGTATTTAATGCCATTCTTCTTTATACTTGTACTCTGGCATCGAGGACAATGAAGTTCTATTTCGATTTTCACACATTTAAATATAGCTGAATTGTTCCTCCTTGCCTCCTTTTCTTATGAGCATACTTTTTAGAACACCACCTGAAATTAATATTGGATAGGTTCTAAGAAACTAATGCGGCAATGTTCGAGTATATTGAGATTTACTACAATCAAACGAAGCGACACTCTGCAAATGGCTGGTAAAGTCCAGAAAATTTTGAGCAAAAATATTTTAGAACTTTAGATAGATCAACTGTCTACAATTCTGTCTAGCATCAGCTTACGATTATTTTGATAACCTTACCTATAGTTGATGCGATACTTAAAACTCTAAGATTTTGATACTAAATAAAAAATTTAATATTTGACAATTTAAAAGTAGATCATTTTACAAAATTATCGAATTAATCGTTCTATTTCTAAAACGCCAGAAACCTATTTTTCTACTTGGTTTATTTTTTCATATCGCTCAAAATACCCATTCTATTTAACAACGTGAGACGTTCATGACTGATGCTTTGGTGTTGAGCGATTTGTCCAAAACTTATCGTAATGGTTTTCAGGCGTTAAAAGGTATTGATTTAACCGTACCTGAGGGTGAATTTTACGCATTATTAGGCCCTAATGGCGCAGGTAAATCGACAACGATCAGTATCATTAGCTCCTTAACCAAAAAAACATCGGGTACAGTGGAAATCTTTGGGCATAACTTAGATACCCATCCATCCCACGCAAAACAATGTCTTGGTGTTGTTCCTCAAGAGTTTAACTTCGGTCAATTCGAAAAAACTTTCGATATTTTAGTGACACAAGCAGGTTATTACGGCATTCCCAAAAAACTTGCTGAACAACGTGCTGAATATTATTTAGAAAAACTCGGTTTATGGGAAAAACGTAATATTCAATCACGTATGCTTTCAGGTGGTATGAAGCGTCGTTTAATGATTGCACGTGCCATGATGCATGAACCTAAGTTGCTTATATTAGATGAGCCGACTGCGGGTGTAGACATTGAGTTACGTCGTTCAATGTGGGATTTTCTCACCGAAATGAATGAAAACGGTACGTCTATTATTCTAACGACTCACTATTTAGAAGAAGCAGAAATGCTGTGCCGTCGTATCGCGATTATTGATCGTGGTGTGATTAAAGAAGATACCACCATGAAAGGCTTTCTTAATCAACTGAATGAAGAATCATTCATCTGTGACCTCGCTGAACCCATTGAAAATTTGCAACTGGATATTCTTGGGTTCAAGTTTAATTTAATTGATCCTGTGACTTTAGAAGTCACCATGGATAAAGCGCATAGCATGAATGACTTGTTTTTACTATTACAATCACAAAATATTCAAGTCAGCAGTATGCGTAATAAATCCAATCGTTTGGAAGAATTATTCGTGAAAATGGTCGAGAAGAATCTTGCTGGAGCGAATCAGTGAACTTTAATCAATTAAAAACAGCACTTTGGACGTTGGTTGTTAAAGAAATTCGCCGCTTCATGCGGATATGGCCACAAACTTTGTTACCGCCGGCAATCACAATGAGCCTATATTTTGTGATTTTTGGCAACTTAGTTGGCTCTCGTATCGGTGAAATGGGTGGCTTTAGCTATATGCAATTTATTGTGCCAGGCTTAATTATGATGGCGGTGATCACGAATAGCTACGCCAACGTATCTTCAAGCTTCTTTAGTGCTAAATTCCAGAAAAGTATTGAAGAACTCATTATGAGCCCCGTACCATTACATCTAATTCTTTGGGGTTATGTGATCGGCGGCGTTAGTCGCGGCGTCTTGGTTGGTCTCATTGTAACCATTATGAGTTTATTCTTTACTCACTTAGAAATTTATAATTTCTTCGTGACTATATATACAGTCATTATTACTTCATTATTATTTTCGCTTGGTGGTTTCATTAATGCAGTTTATGCGAAATCATTTGATGATATTTCGATTATCCCGACCTTCGTATTGACGCCACTCACCTATCTTGGTGGCGTCTTTTATGCGATTAGTGCACTTAGCCCATTTTGGCAAAATTTATCTTTAGTCAATCCAATTGTATATATGGTCAATGCTTTCCGCTTTGGCATTTTAGGACACAGTGATGTCAATGTAACTTTCTCATTGAGTATCGTTACCGTATGCTGCGTTGCTCTCTATACAGTTGCTTATCATTTATTAGCTCGTGGTTCAGGAATGCGTGAATGAGTGTTGAACATTCTTTATTGGGCAAAGATACCCAATACCCTACTCAATATCAGCCCGATGTTTTATTTCCAATTTCCCGTGCTGAATCTCGTCAACAGTATTTACATGTTGAAGGAATTACACAAGGTAAAGATTGGTGGCATGTTTTTGAAATTTCGTGGTTAAATAGTCTTGGGCTACCACAAGTGGCAATTGGTCGTTTAACTTTACCCGCCAACTCACCCAACCTAATTGAATCAAAGTCACTTAAACTTTATTTCAATAGCATGAACTTTACTCAGTTTGAGTCTCAACAAGCTTTTATCGAAACGGTTGAACTTGACTTATCCAATGCGGCAGGTGGAAAAGTTGAACTACAATTATTCCAAGTTGATGATTTAGAAATTTCTAAACCGCAAGGGATTTGTATTGATGATCTCATCCCTGAGCGTCTATCTGAACATCCAGATTCAACTCTATTAAAATTAGATCCTGCAACGACCGAAGAAAGTGTTGAAACTGAACTTTACTCTAATCTTTTAAGAAGTAATTGTCCAGTCACAGGACAACCAGATTGGGGTACGATTTTTATTCGTTTTCAAGGTAAAAAACCTTGTTATCGCAGCATATTAGCCTATATTATCTCGTACCGTCAGCACAATGGTTTCCATGAGCAATGTGTCGAGCAAATATTTGCTGATATTTGGCAATTGCTTCAACCAAAAAAACTGATGGTCTATGCAACTTATACTCGTCGAGGGGGCTTGGATATTAACCCATGTCGAGTATCAGATTTGTCATGGATGCCAGAGCCAATTCGCTTGGCACGACAATAAAACGAATAAATTTGATATAGAGGACGTTCTTCAATGACCAGTTATTTCGGTATTCTTCCATCTGCAGCGTTGAGTCAGGACATTCAACTTGCACAAGCCAACCGTGATAGTAAAGAGCCACAGTATCCTTTACGTGACAAAATTTCTCTACAGCTTACTGATGAGTTAATTGACACCATGTTGGTTCATTTGGTTCAACAATTTCCACCAAGTGATAAACGAGATACAACTGAAGAACTCGCACAAAAGATTCGTAGTATTGTTTCTACATTAATGAAGCAATTATTAGGCAAAGCTTCTAATGAACAAGTTTTAGAATCATTGGCATTTATGGAAAAAAGCTTGTTTACTGATAATGAAGGTAAACAACGTATTGGTACTGCTCTACCTGATGCACTTGTTTCTGAAATGAAAAAGAGTTTTGCTGAAGTCGCTGCTGGAAATGGCAAAGAACAACGTGATGCTTTAACACATCAATTTAAATCTTTTGCTGATGCACTTATTCATCACTTTATGACTGAATACAACAAGACTTTAGGTCTTGGTATGGTAAAACGTGGTGTTGCAAGCGTTGCAACAAGTGGCGTAGAGACAGCTGTTCATATCGTTATTAAAAAATTAATCCCGAGCTTAAGCCAAGTTGAACTCGAAGTGTTTACTAAACATTTCGATCAGTTATTGGTACAAAAATAAGTTCGAGATAACGAGAAAGCGATGATCGCAAAATCATCGCTTTTTTTATGCGCGTAGATAACAAATGCAAGATAATCTATCCTGTATAAATTGTAAGATTATTTTGCTTTTTACACGATAAACAAAGCCTTGCTTTGGTCCTGATCACGTTTATGTTAGCATTCGCGAAGCCTTGATTTACCTGATTTAGAATCACATGTCTCCAAGCTCACAATACAAATTTTTACGTCAAGCACCTCGTGATGGCTTGAGTACAGCTGCACAGCCCTCTCGTTGGCAACAATTGCATATCGATCCTTGGCTTTGTTCTTTTTTGGTTCTAAATGCCTTACTTGGACTCACGGTTTTATATAGTGCTTCGGCCCAAGATGTCGGACTAGTCAGTAAGCAAGCAATGAGCTTTGGGATTGGCTTTGTTGTTATGTGTAGTTTGGCTCAAATCCCCCCCAAGGTATATCAGGCATTTTCACCTTATTTTTATGTATTTGGTGTACTTTCATTAGTGGCAGTCGTCATTTTTGGTGAAGTCCGTATGGGAGCACAACGTTGGATTGATATACCAGGCTTCGGCAGTGTGCAACCCAGTGAATTTATGAAGATTGGCATGCCAATGATGATTGCTTGGTTTCTATCACGAAAAGCATTACCTCCGAGCCTTTCACAAGTTGTACTGTCATTGATGTTGATTGTCGTACCTTTTCTACTTATTGCAGAACAACCTGACTTAGGTACATCACTACTGATTCTGGCTAGTGGTATTTTCGTACTATTTTTAAGTGGTTTATCTTGGCGACTCATCGCTGCAGCCGCAGGTCTAGCTGCAATTATTATTCCAATTGCTTGGGAATTTTTACTGCATGATTATCAACGTCAGCGTGTTCTTACATTATTAGATCCTGAAGCAGATGCTCTAGGCACAGGTTGGAACATTATTCAGTCTAAAACTGCGATTGGCTCAGGAGGATTCTCTGGTAAAGGGTTCTTAGAAGGTACCCAATCTCATCTACATTTCTTACCTGAAGGTCATACCGACTTTATTATTGCCGCTTATTCTGAAGAATTTGGCTTAATTGGCGTGACACTGCTTATTATTCTTTATTGTGCAATTATCTTTAGAACATTCCAAATTGGATTGCAGAGCTTCCATAACTATGGTCGCTTGGTTGCAGGCGCATTTGGTTTGTCATTTTTTGTTTATGTATTTGTAAATGCAGGTATGGTCAGTGGTATTTTACCCGTAGTTGGTGTGCCTTTACCCTTCATGAGTTATGGTGGGACGGCAATTATTACCCTGATGTCTACTTTTGGACTGGTTATGTCTATTCATACACATCGATAATGAGGAATTTTATAAACATATGTTTCTTCCTAATTTAAATAAAATTTTTAAATTGCTTGGTTTGAGTGCCAGTTTATTTGTCAGCAGTAATTGGGCTCAAGCAAATGAATTTTATACACATCCGAATTACTTTGCTTTTAAGCAGAAAGCAATGTCAACTTATAATTTAACGAGTGAACAAATTGATGCAGCCATGAGTGGCGCTAAAGATTTACCTAATATTCTCAATATCATGACTCGCCCAGGCGAAAGTAAACCTTGGTATGAATATCGTTCAATGTTTCTCGTTGATGGTACTATCCAACGCGGGGCAAACTTTAAAAATCAATATCAAGACGCGTTGAATCGTGCTGAACAGCAGTTTGGCGTACCTAAAACAGTCATTCTGGGCATTTTAGGTGTAGAAACAGGTTATGGTGCAAATAAGGGCTCTTTCGTCAGTAGAGATGCGCTTGCGACGCTCGCTTTCGGTTATCCTCGTCGAGCAGATTATTTTAGCGATGAACTAGCGGCCTTGATCGCTTGGACATATAAAGAAGGTTATCCAACAAATAGTATCGTCGGTTCATATGCAGGTGCTATTGGTTTTCCGCAATTCATGCCAAGCAATATTCAAAAGTTGGGCGTAGATTATGATGGAAATGGTCACATTGATTTAAGAAATTCTGCAACAGATGCTATTGGCTCTATTGCTAACTATTTAGCTCAACATGGTTGGCAGCGCGATCGGCCAATTGGGTTTCCAGCCCGTTACTTAGGCAACAACCCAGATAGTATTATTTCCAAGGATTTAACCCAACCTATTCCCTATGGAGAATTGAAAAGATTAGGGGTTTCCCCTGTTGACCCTTTGGTAAAAATTGATGATTTAGACTTAGTGAATGTCATTCAATTACAAGACCAATTTGGTCCAATTTACTATATTACTTATCCAAATTTCCAAGTGATTACGACCTATAATAAAAGTCGTATGTATGCAACAGCAGTATGGTTATTGGGCACCGAAGTAGCTAGTCGATAGACTAGCTTTTTTATAACATTCTGAAAAGTCAATAAAAAAATCAAGCAAAAAGATCGCATATTCAGCAAAAAATATACTCTGTTACAATATTGATTATTTTTTAACCACAAACTGTAAGTTTTTGCCCTTTTTGTAACTATTTATCGTTAAAGACTAGACACACTTCGTAAGCGATGAATATTATCCACTCAAGTAAAGTAATTGCAAAAGTGAATAATTAGACATGTGCACTATATTTCAAAGTTGTTTTTTGAAATAGAAAAGCATGTTCTCTAGGAGTTTATACAATGCAGTTTTCGCTAAAATATATTCTAGCGCTGACGGCAGGCTTAAGTTTAAGCCCGTTACATGCGGAAATGGTACAATCGACATCAATGAATAATGATGTGGAGGGTTCTAATTTAGCTGCCCGCGTACTAAGCAAAGATTCTCAAAATTTTAATTCGCGTTTTTCAAACGTTAATAGTCTTTCAATCACTGAGAGTTCAGGTGACCAAATCCGTCGCCAGACGATTGCTGCAAAAATCGATATTCCTGAAGACGAGCCTTCAGTGATTGAAAAACTGAATACTGTTGCTTCGAACACAGTTCGTAAATTTAGCCAAAGTGGCGTTGCGTCTTGGTATGGACGTCAATTTCATGGTCGTAAAACAGCAAGCGGTGAAACATTCGATATGAATGGATTAACTGCAGCTCACCGTAGCCTTCCTTTAAACTGTTATATCCGTGTAACAAATAAAGAGAACGGCAAGAGTGTTGTAGTAAAAGTAAATGATCGTGGTCCATTCCATGGCAATCGAGTGCTAGATTTATCTTATGGTGCTGCAAAGCAACTTGGTATGTCTGGTTCTGGTACTGGTAATGTGAGCATCGAACGAGTTGATGGACCTAGTTCTTAATAACTTAGTTTTACACTCTCCAAGAAAAGCCATCTAGTGTGGCTTTCTTTATTATGAGACAAAAGAATTTAGAAAATACAGTTACTTTTTAGAACAACATCATATCAGCGAATGATTTTGACCCTTTTTATTCAATTCGGTATATTGAGCAAATAAAATAAATACAGCAAAGGAATTAATATGAAGTCAATTGATGCATGGTTTGATGAGTATAGTGACAGCCATCAAAACCAAACGAATAAAAAAATTCATTGGGTTTGTGTCCCAGCTATTCTTTTTTCAATTATTGGTATTTTGGCTCATTTTAGCACCCTACTCACCGCTTTGCTTCTTGTACTCACTTTAGTATTTTATGCTCGTTTGGATATTGTTCTCGCTGTTGCAATGGCTGCACTGTTAGCCGTTATGGCATGGCTCATTATTATTTTACCTGTAGGCGTAGGATTCTATATTGGTGTCTTTGTGATTGCTTGGATTGGCCAATTTTATGGTCACAAAGTTGAAGGGAAAAAGCCTTCTTTCTTTAAAGACTTACAATTCCTCCTGATTGGCCCTGTATGGTGCATGGACGCTTATTTAGCTAAAGTCCTACCTAAATGGAAATCTCGTCAGAAATTAGCGCTTACAAGCTGATTGAGAACATACAAATAGAATGAGTGATAAAGGGAAAATATCATTGATATATTTTCCCTTCATATTTTAACCATCCGTCAATATGTTTTCTTTGTGGATCATGATGGGTCCAATGAATCACACCGCCTTTTGGGTTATATTCATATTCACCAAAAAACTCAAGCTGATCACCTCTTTTAAGTCCATCTATTCTTGAGGCTAGATCAATATTATGTGCAATCAAAACCGTTAAACCATTCTCAAGTTTAAGAATCATTTTCTGATGTTTTGAACCTTGATCGTCATCTGGCAAAACTGCTTTTACAATACCCTGCGCTTGAACTTGAATATTGCTTCTTTGCTGTTGATAAGCCTGCATGATCTTGTCTTGATCATCGACAGAAATATTAGTATTTGAAACTGAAGTTTGTGTGTTACTGCTAGTAATTCTATTATTTTGCTTTTCTTTAAAATCAAAACCCAAATAAGCTGCAAGCAACAAAATGATTACTACAAGAATTAGATTATTTATTTTAGTTTTCATCGCAAATTTCCTAACTAAATCCAAATAACAAAATACCAATCAAACTGATTGGCATTTTGTTGCTTATCGAACTAAATCTATCGCCATTTAAAACAAACGATTCATACCATTCAAAGCTGCTACACGATATGCTTCTGCCATCGTTGGATAGTTGAATGTCGTTTCAACGAAGTACTTCAACGTATTGTTGGGACTATGCATCACCACTTGCCCAATGTGAATAATCTCTGCGGCATTATTACCAAAGCAGTGAATACCCAATACTTCTAAAGTATCGCGATGGAACAAGATTTTTAATTCACCAACCGTATCACCCGTAATTTGGGCACGAGCTAGATGACGGAATGAAGCCTGACCTACTTCATAAGGTACTTTTTCTTCAGTTAATTGCTGCTCGTTCTTACCAATTGAAGAAATTTCTGGGATTGTATAAATACCTGTTGGTACATCTTTAATTGGCTTAACATTTTTCTCACCAACCATATTTGCACCTGCACAACGACCTTGGTCATAAGCAGCCGATGCAAGTGATGGCCAACCAATAACATCCCCTGCAGCATAGATGTTATCAACTTCAGTTTGGTATTGATCATTGACCATCAGCTGACCACGGTTATTCGGTGTTAAACCGACATTTTCCAAACCAAGACCATCTGTATTACCAGAACGACCATTACACCATAAGATGGCATCAGCTTTAATCTTCTTACCGCTCAGCAAATGTAAAACCACATGATCATCGAAAGTTTCTAAGCGATCAATTTGCTCATTATGTCGAATCAATACGCCTTGTTCACGTAAATGATAAGACAATGCATCTGCAATTTCATCATCAAGATAGCTTAAAAGCTTTTGTTGGGTATTAATCAAATCAACTTTATGATCTAAACCAATGAAAATCGAAGCATATTCGCAACCGATCACACCAGCACCATAAATAATGATTTTTTGAATTGAATAATCCAAATCAAGAATTTTATCTGAATCAAATACACGTGGATGGTTAAAATCCAATCCTTGCGGTTGATAAGGACGACTACCCGTTGCAATCACTATTTGCTTACAAATGATCGTATCTTTAATTCCGTCCTGACCAAAAATCAAAACCGTATTTTTATCTTGGATATAAGCACGTCCATGAAACACATCAATTTTGTTGCGATCATAGAAACGTGTATGCGTATCAACTTGCTGTTGAATTACCTTATGTGCATTACGTAGCACTTGTTTCATGGTGAATTGTTTCCACTCACCGACCTTTTGAAACATAGGGTCACGTTGATAGCGAATAATACTTGATACTGTTTGACGTAATGCTTTACTAGGAATCGTTCCTACGTGAGCACAATTACCACCAAGTTGATCACGTATATCAACGATCGCTACACGTCTACCTGCTTTAGCTAGCTTCATTGCCGCGCCTTCACCAGCTGGGCCAGAACCGAGAATTACTGCATCAAATTTTACAACATTCCCACCAACGACCTCTTTCTTACGTGGCATTCAAAGCTCCTTTGTCTCTTCGCTGTTTACTTCTATATATATGATAACTAATATGCTATGGCTTGATGTATTTCTCAACCATATATTTTTATATATTCACATTTTCAAAATGAATACCTAATTCATCCTATAAACCAATAAATTTGACTATAATAATCGAATATCTCAAGCAATAGGTTGTAGAAAATAATATGTCTGAACACCGTAAACCTGAACAGGGCTTAAAACTTCGTGGCGCAGAAAAAGTCGCAAGAATTCCTGTAAAAGTTATACCTACGGTTGAAGTGCCTCGTAAACCAGACTGGATTCGCGTCAAAATGACTGCACCTGAAGAGGTTCAGCGTATAAAAACAACTCTACGTTCGCAAAAACTCCATACTGTTTGTGAAGAAGCTGCCTGCCCTAACCTCCCTGAGTGTTTTGGTGGTGGTACTGCTACTTTTATGATCATGGGTGATATTTGTACTCGCCGTTGCCCGTTTTGTGACGTGGCGCATGGCCGACCAAATGCACTCGACGCAGATGAACCACGCCACATGGCCGAAACCATTTCCAACTTAGGTCTTAAGTATGCAGTGATTACTTCTGTAGACCGTGATGATCTATTAGATGGTGGTGCTCAACACTTTGTGGATTGTATTAAAGAAGCTCGCGCACTCAGTCCAAAAACTTTACTAGAAATTTTAGTTCCAGATTTCCGTGGGCGTATGGATATTGCCTTACGCATCATGACCGAATGTCCACCCGATGTTTTTAATCATAATATCGAGACAGTTCCTCGCTTATACAAAGCAATGCGTCCAGGTTCTGACTATCAACATTCTTTAAATCTTTTAAAAATGTTTAAAGAATACTGTCCTGACGTACCAACTAAATGTGGTTTGATGGTTGGGATTGGTGAAACAGAAGAGGAAGTGATTGCTTTACTCGATGACCTTCGTGCGCACGACGTAGATTACGTGACCATTGGTCAATATCTACAGCCTTCTAAGCAACATGCACCGATTGATCGCTTTGTGACTCCAGAAGAATTTGAGCGTTACGCTGAACATGGTCGAAAATTAGGTTTTAGAAATATTTGGTCAGCGCCAATGGTTCGTTCTAGCTATTTCGCAGATCGTCAATATCATGGCGAACCTGTCCCAGCAGTACGACGTAAAGTCGATCCAGCGAAAAAAATTGCAGTTCAAACTGTAGAAGCGTAATCAATAAATATATCGAAATCGAGAGGGTTTTTAAAATTCTCTCGATTTTTTGGGATTTTAAACATTATATTTTTATCACAACAATTACTTTAATAATTTAGAATTTCTTAGCTAGCGTGAAGTTGGCGTGAACAATTACAAACAAAAACTCAAATACACAAAAATCACTTAAAAATACTAATTTACTTTCGACTTTACCCTACATAATCTAAGAAAAGTAAATATAAGATTTTTAAATTATTTATTTAAAAATAAAAGTCGATATCTTTTCTAAGGCTAGACTCATTACAGCAATCCAATAACAAGAAGCTAGCAGTTAATAAATAACAGGGAATACTTCTCAAAAGCTTCTTATAACTTAAATATGTATCAGGATAAACGATTATGAATAAACGATCATTAACTTTAACCGCAGCAACCCTGAGTAGCCTAATATTATTGGGTTGTAATAATGACTCTAACAACGATACAGAAACTACAAATACTAATACAGGTGACACTTTAATCTTAACAAACAACGGTATGATCAGTTCAATTGATCGAATGATGCCAAATAAAATCGTGTCAAATCTTAAAATTACAGGTCTACAAACAGATGATGAACTCGTTGGAATCGATTATCGCCCGAAAGATGGAAAACTTTATGCGGTGGGATTATTAGGTAATATTTATACTTTAAATCCTGCAACCGGTTCAGCCACTTTTATAAAAAAATTAATGGCTGATCCTACTGATACGACTGATGGAAATGCAGCATTTACTAAGATTTTAGGCGATGCAAATCTGATTACCGTGAACTTCAATCCAGTTGCAGATCGTTTGAGGGTTATTACAAATACGGGGCAAAACCTTCGAATTAATGTGGATACTGGCGCAACGATTACGGATGGTGCGATCAATTTAACAGAAAGCAACCCTACTATTGTTGCTGGTGCATATACCAATGCATTTGCAGGAACTGGATCAACCAAACTCTATAGTATTGATCAAAATAGTGATCGAATTTATATCCAAAATGCGAATGCTGGAACTCTTGGCGTTTCAGCAGCATTAGGTGCAGATATCAATACGAATGGTGGTGGTGGCCTAGACATTGATCCGGTCAGCAACGTCGGCTTCGCAGCGCTAAAACTCAATACTGGTGCTTATAAATTCTTTCAACTCAATCTAGCAAATGTTGGAACAAGCAATGATGCCATTTTTGCATCTAGTGACCTAAATAGTAACTTTAATAGCATGGGAATTCGTGGAATTGCTCTGAAAAGAGCTTCTGACTCTACTGCACAAGCTTTTGGTTTAACGGCCAATAATAAATTATTAAATTTTGCTTTAAATAATCCAAACTCAGTTTCTGAAAAATCACTAACGGGTCTGCTCGTTGATGAACGATTTGTGGGAATTGACTATCGTTTGAGAACAGCAACTGATCATTCGGGTAAACTTTACGGATTAACAAATAAAGCGAATTTATACACGATTAATCCTGAATCTGGCTTAGCAAGCTTAGTAAGCACATTAAAACCAGCAGCAGGTAGTAGTTTTACTGCATTGGATGGAACCAGCTTTGCTGTTGATTTCAATCCAACTGCGGATCGATTACGTGTCATCAGTAATACAGGCCAAAATCTACGAATCAATGTAGATACAGGTGACACCATTAAAGATGGTGATATTAATGGTGCCTCAGGTGCAAAAGTAACAGCAGCCGCTTATACCAACAGTTTTAAAACTCCTGTGGCTACACTTGCTACCGAATTGTTTGATCTAGATCAAACCAATAAGACATTAACCAAACAGAATCCACCTAATAACGGCACCCTGAGCCTAATTGGAAGTCTAGGTATTAATCTTGGCACTGATAATGGCTTTGATATTGCGGGTGGAGATAATGGCTTAGCTTTAGCAGCAGTCTCAGGTGCTTCTGGACCCTCTGTGTTATATCGTATTGATCTAAATAGTGATACTACAATTACAACTCCAAGAGCACGTTTAGCAATTAATGTGGATGGAACACCTAATCTAAATGCGTCTACAATCGGAACCAATAGCACACCTCAAGTGATTGATTTAGCAATTTTATTTAAGTAGAACTTAGAGCACATAAAAAAACACCACAACTTTGATTGTGGTGTTTTTATTTAAATAGAGATAATTATTATGCAATATGTTTTTGCACGATGATTGAACCTACAGAATAACCAGCACCAAATGATGAAATCACAGCATATTCGCCATTATTCACTTGCTCACCTGTACGATGCATCGCAATAATTACACCCGCAGAAGACGTATTGGCAAACTCATCTAAAATAATAGGTGCACGTTCTAAATCAGCTTCTTTACCCACAACAAGTTTTAAAATGAGTTCATTCATATTCGCATTGGCTTGATGTAACCAGAAACGTTTAACTTGCTCAGGAGTTAATTCAAGTTTTTCTAACTGTGCAGTAATGATTTTTGCAACCAGTGGACAAACTTCCTTAAAGACCTTACGACCGTCTTGACGGAATAGCTTGTCATCAACAACTGCATCTTCGCTACGATTTAAGAAACCAAAGTTATTACGAATGTTATTTGAGAACTGAGTAAACAAATGAATATCTAGGATTTCATAGCCTGATTTAGTTTCAGTTTCTTCGATAATTGAAGCCGTTGCAACATCACCAAAAATGAAATGTGCATCACGAGTACGGTAGTCTAAATGACCTGAGGTAATTTCAACATTGAGTAATAATACACGGCGTGCGCCACATTTCACTGCATCATAGGCTTGCTTCAAACCGAATGTTGCAGCAGAACAAGCCACATTCATGTCATAAGCATAACCTTGGATACCCAAAGCTGACTGAATTTCAATTGCAACAGCTGGGTAGGCACGTTGCATATTTGAACAAGCTAAGATGACAACATCGATGTCTTCTGCGGTAACACCTGCATTTTCCATCGCTTGTTTTGCGGCAACGACGCCCCACTCCGCTTGAAGTGAAAGTTCATCATTACTACGCTCTTGTAAACGTGGACGTAAGCGCTTTGGATCAAGAATACCCGATTTTTCGACCACATAACGGCGCTGGATACCAGACGCTTTTTCAATAAATTCTGGGCTTGAGCCACGTAATGCTTCGATCTCGCCAGCAGCAATTTGCTCAGCATTTTCTTGATTAAATTGTTCTACATAAGCATTTAAACTTTCAACCAACTCTTCATTAGAAATAGATTCGGTTGGGTGAAATAACCCTGTACCTGTTATACGAATGCCCATGTAAAACTCCTGTAAAGAATGCTTATAACTTTCATTATTGCTCAGTTTAACCGATTGCTAATCGATCCCATAGTTTTTGCAATCTAGTTGGTGAAATTGGCATCTTTGTTTTCATCGGTTGAGAAAACAAGGAAATTCTAAGTTCTTCCAACATCAAATACAATTCTTTGATTTTAGGATCATTTTTAAATTTAAATACTTTGTCCATCCATGGATCGACATCATCAATTGCAGCGAGGTCACGTTGTAGATTATTTGGCAAACGATCCAAACGCAATAGTAATGCTTTTAAAAACCGTGGGTATTCCTGCCAAATCTCAACAGGTTTACTGTAGACAAAGTTCCCTAATGACATTAAATCAAGTTGGTCTTCTATGTCATCTACACTTCGACCAAAGATATCCTGATCTAAAACCAATAACTCGCGACGAATTTGCTGCCATTGAGTAAAAATATCAGTAATATCAATTAAAACTTTTTGGCCATCTGCCAAGAATTGCTTTTTTACATCAACCATTAGCTGATTAAATTCCGCTGTATCTTTAGGCAAGGTTTTTATTGAAACTTGTAAGGTTGCATAAACTAGCATTTGTTCCAACTTCGCCCGATCACCTAAAGGTGAATATGCCAAAGCCAATGGTTTGGAAATCTGTTTTTTCAATTGACGGATTAAATCCCCCAATTGCATGTGTAAAAGACGAATCACGCCTTCACGATGTTGCTTAATTGCTTCATCTTGATCATTAAAGATTTGAATCACTACACCCGACTCATCTTTAACATCAAGTTCAGCAAAAACTTTACTTGGAACCAAAGCCTGATATTGCTTTACGACCACACCAGTGACTTTTTGAGACGCTTCAAATACAAAATTTTCAGGGAAAGTATGGAACTCACCCTTTTGTTGCTTCACAGGACGATGAGTTTCAACACGACAACGTGCTTTGAGTTCATCTAAATCACGTCCTTGCGCAATGAGTTTGCCTTTTTCATCCACAACTTTAATAAAAGGTACGAGATATTGATCAATTCGTTCAAAAGAAAAATCTTTTTCAGTAATTTGCTCACCACGCAGAGCAAAAGCTAAATAACTAAATAAGTGCTCACGTAAATGTACTGCATCAACACCTTGCATCAGTTTTTTCGCAGTATCTGGAATCGGAACTAAATTACGACGCTTATCTTTAGGCAACGCCTTGAGCAAAGCTTCAATTAAATCCTGACGCCACCCAGGAATCCCCCATGACCATTGCTTTTCATCTACTTGTGGCAAAGCCTGCACAGGAATTTTAACCGTTGCACCATCTTCATCATGGCTTGGATCAAAACGATAGCTCGCAGCTAAACGCAATTGTCCATTATGTAAATAATCTGGGAATTGCTGTGTGGTTGGCCGATCATTCATCCATAAGGCATCATCTTCTACAAAAAGATAACGCGGATGATCTGGCTCTACTGTTGCACGCCAATCTTCAAAACTACTGCGGCTGGCAATTTCCTCTGGCACTTTTTCAGCATAAAATTGATAAATAGTTTCTTCATCGACCACTAAATCACGACGACGCAATTTATCTTCAACACGCTCAACTTCTTCAAGCTTCAATAAATTGTGCTTTAAAAACGGTGGCGTAATACCCAAATTACCAGTCGTTAAGGCATCCCGTAAAAAGATTTCATGTGCCGCGGCTTGATCCACTTTTTCAAAATTCACCATACGTTTTGGTTCAATAATTAAACCAAACAATGAAATTTGCGCATAGGCATTCACAATGCCTGCTTTTTTCGACCAATGTGGTTCGAAATAGTGATATTTCAATAGGTCACGTGCAGCTAATAAAATCCATTCAGGATCAATTTTTGCCAAAGTGCGTAAATACACTTGAGAAGTCTCCACCATCTCAAATGCCATCACCCAAGCAGTATTGGTCTTATGCAGCGTACTAGCAGGAAATACCTTGGCTTTCTGCTGACGTACCGCCATAAAAGTATTACGTTCATCGGTTTTATTGGCGATAAATGAAAGTAAACCTGTTAATAATGCTCGATGTAAATTTTCGTAATTGGCTGCCTTTTCATTAAAGCTTAGCTTTAATCCTTCAGCCAACTCAACTAATTGTTGATGAGTTTGCTTCCATTCCCGTAAACGCAACCAACTTAAAAAATGTTGACGCGCAAATTGACGGCGCTTGTTTTCAGACTGCGTATCAGGACTGGTTTGCAGCGTATTCCAAAGTTTTAAATAGAATAAAAAGTCTGAATCTGCTTCTTTGAATAAAGCATGCTTCTGATCAGCCTGCATTTGTTTATCGGCAGGTCGTTCTCGTGGATCTTGAATCGCCAAGGCACTGACAATAATTAAAGTTTCTTTCAGTACACCAAAATGAGCGCCACCAATCAGCATACGAGCTAATCGTGGATCAATCGGCATGCGTGCCATCATTTGACCCACTTTAGTTAAATCATTTTTACGTTCGCTTAATGCACCCAACTCAATCAAAAGCTTGCGCCCATCATTCACCAAACGGAAATCAGGCGGCTCAATAAAGTCAAAATCTTCTAAACTACCTAAACCAAGACTTTGCATCTGCAAAATAACAGAAGCTAAGTTAGTTCGTTTGATCTCTGGTTCGGTAAATTCAGGACGACTTAAAAAATCCTCTTCACTGTATAAACGAATACAAACACCCGCAGCAATACGGCCACAACGACCTTTACGCTGATTGGCTGCTGCCTGTGAAATCGCTTCAATCGGTAAGCGCTGCACACGTGAACGGTAGTTATAACGTGAAATACGGGCAAAACCGCTATCGATCACATAACGAATATTAGGAACGGTTAATGCTGTTTCAGCAACGTTGGTTGCAATAATAATACGGCGACCTTTGCCGCTTGGACTGAAAATCTTTTGCTGCTCGGCGAGTGCCAAACGTGCATACAAAGGCAACACTTCAGTATGACGAGGACCATATTTTTGCAGTGTTTCTTGTAATTCTCGGATTTCTTGCTCTGTACTGGCAAAAATCAAGATATCAGCATGTTCTGGATGCCCTTTACCCTCAGCATCGGCAAAACACTCTTCAACTGCTTGTACCACAGCACGTGGTAAGTTCTCTTCAAAATCATCAAACTCATCATCATCACTACCAATAATACTGAGTTCCGAAATTGGACGATAACGTACTTCAACAGGGAAGCTACGCCCTTCTACTTCAAAAATCGGTGCATCATTAAAGTATTGGCTAAAACGATTTACATCTAAAGTCGCCGACGTCACGATTACTTTTAAATCAGGACGCTTTGGTAACAACTGTTTGAGATAACCCATGATGAAATCAATATTCAGTGAACGTTCATGGGCTTCATCAATAATGATAGTATCGTATTTTGAAAGGAAGCGGTCGTTCGTCAGCTCAGCCAGCAAAATACCATCCGTCATCAAACGCACGATAGAATCTTGTGACCCCTGCTCATTAAAACGGATTTTAAAGCCAATCGCCTCGCCCAGTTTCTGCCCAACCTCTTCTGCAATACGTTGTGAGACACTTCGAGCAGCTAAACGTCGCGGCTGAGTATGCCCAATCATCCCAGTGAGACCACGACCAGCAAGCATGGCAATTTGTGGTAACTGCGTGGTTTTACCCGAACCAGTTTCACCCGCCACAATAATCACTTGATGTTTTTGTATTGCGGCAATCAAACGATCTGCATACTGAGTAACAGGTAAATCTTGATTGAGCTTAATTTGGGGAATACGCGCTAAGCGTTGTTTGACTTTGTCATTTGACTGTTGAAAAAGTTTTTCTATTTCCGCTGTTTCTGTTTTTTTATCTTTGCGCAGTCGATTTAAACGGTGACGGTCACGTGCCATAACCCATTGATCTACATTTAAATGACTCTGCACTGAACAGCTTTCCTAACAATAAAAATAATCAGCTATTTTACGCCTTAAAACGTTGCTATGCAAAGAAACTGCATCAATCTGTTCAGAATATTCATGCAGTTGTGTCTTTATGCTTATGATTTAGATGAATGATCAAAATGTTGACGCAAACGCTTTATATACTTTTTAAATGGCCATGTGAATTGTTTAACAAAACTATTCGGTATCTTATAACCAACTGTGCCGTAAACACTCGCAAGATGATTTGGCATGTATACACTTTTAAAGATCACATCATAGATTGGAATAAAAGCAGCATAGTTTTTATCAATCGCAGGCTTCTCTGAAGAATGGTGCCAATGATGAAACTCAGGAGTTGCAATTAGCCAGCGCAAATATGGAAAACGAAAACGTACATTTGAATGAATAAAAATGGCATGAAACGAAATAAAAACAAGATAAGCAAACACAGCCGATGTATGAAAGCCCAGTAGGAAAATAGGTAAGGTGGCAATAAAGCGCGTCATTAGTACTTCTACGATGTGCAGTCGTGAAGATGCCAACCAATCCATATACTCGGTGGAATGATGTATCGCATGGAAACGCCATAATAGATCTATTTCATGCATCGCTCGGTGCAACCAGTACACGACGAAATCAACCACAATCAATAACTCAATAAACTGCAACCAAATTGGCTGAGCTTGCACAAAAGGTACGATTGGATTATTGGGTAAGTGGGTAATCCAGTATTGAATCGGCATCACTGTCAAAAAGGTGAACAATTGAATTCCGATATGACTCAACATGAAATATTTCATATCCGTCACCCAACCTACCCTTAAGATTTTTTGATCAGGATTTTTAGCAAAGAACCCCTCAAGTGGAATGAAGATAAGAGCCAAGAGCACTAGGGTTAAAATGAAATAATCAATACCTGCGTAAAAAGGTAGGTTGGGTAAGGTTGGCGCTTTAATTAATCCACAGCCTAAAACTGCTGCCACAACAGCAAAACATAAGCCATAAAAACCATAACGATTTTGTCGAAATAACGCACTAAAAATCCCAAAACCAGCACTCAGCGTAATACCAAACATCAAACTGAAATAAAAAATATCATAATGTTTGGCATAAATAGGACGTAGTTCAGGCATAGTCAGTACCGACGGGAACATAAAACACAAAGCCCCAAAAATAGCTAACAAACCCAAGGACATTGAAATAAAAGCACTAATTTTACCTAAGCCTGCATTCAACTCTAAATTTTCGAATTTTTGTCTTAATTGATCAGTCATTTTTATAGATTTCACTGTATACCCGAGAATGTAAATTTCCGAGCTAAAATTTTCGTTTTTCTCAAATAAAAAAATTTGAGCATCCATCAAATTTAGCGGATTCTAAAGTGATCAAATATTTAATACAAGCTCAGAAAACAAACAATATAAGCTCTCAGTTCGATAAAAACATCGTATTACAATTATCGTGTGCTTAAATCTATATCTTGGTTTTCTCTATATTTTTTAGATTTTTTCAATTTTACCCTTGAATTTTAATACTATCGACTGCATGTTGTTATGCAAGTTAGTTTTAGGTATTCGTCATATTTGCTTCATCTTGTTGGAGTCAAATAGGCTTATATCTTAGGGTGAAAATCGTTTTATATTGATTCATTCAATTTTCCGATTTTAGTCATGTAAAAATACTATTTCCCCAATAACTAAAAATTATTTATTCTTGACCTCGTAAACAAGTAAGGCATAGCCTCTCAATAAAACCTCAATCATGGAGACAATGATGAGCTTAATTAATACTGAAGTTAAACCATTTAAAGCTGATGCATTCCGTAACGGTGAATTCATTCAAGTAACTGATGCTGATCTTAAAGGCAAATGGTCTGTTCTTATTTTCATGCCAGCTGCATTTACTTTTAACTGCCCAACTGAAGTTGAAGATGCTGCTGAGAACTACGAAGAATTCAAAAAAGCTGGTGCAGAAGTTTATATCGTAACAACTGACACTCACTTCTCTCATAAAGTATGGCACGAGACTTCTCCTGCTGTAGGTAAAGCTCAATTCCCATTAGTTGGCGACCCTACGCATCAATTAACACGTGCTTTTGATGTGCATATTGAAGAAGCTGGTTTAGCTTTACGTGGTACGTTCATCATCAATCCTGAAGGCGTGATTAAAACTGCTGAAATTCATGACAATGCAATTGCGCGTGATGTATCAGAAACTTTACGTAAACTTAAAGCTGCTCAATTCGTAGCAAGCCACCCAGGCGAAGTTTGCCCAGCAAAATGGAAAGAAGGTGAAGCAACGCTTGCTCCATCGATCGACCTCGTTGGTAAAATCTAATTTTTAGATTTAACAATGTTGAAAAGAAACCACTCTAAAAAGAGTGGTTTCTTTTTATTTGTCATTTGGTCACTTTTTACGATACGTCGATCTCAATTCAATATTAAATTTTTTACAATTCTTATACTTATAAATTTATAGCGAAATTCATTTATCAATTGTCAGCCTGCATTACATGGAGTAATGTCAAATTATGAAACATAAAGAGTTTTTTGTATGTACTAAATGATCAAACTGAAATGGGGGCAAATATATGGAAAAAACTGTTGTTGTAACCTCTTGGAAATATGATATTTCTTCACGTTATTTAAAAATTTTCTATAGCAATGGCACTGCCGAGCTTTATCACCCTGTTCCAGAGTTTATTTATAATAATTTACTACGCACCTCGGATAAGACCGCATTTGTTAATAAATACCTTGAGTTTGATCTTCACTTTAAACGACTTTATCTTTTAGCCTCATAAATAAAAAACCAGCCTATATTAAGGCTGGTTTTTTTATTTAAATTTATTAAGCAGCTTCGACTTCAGCTTGTTCAGCATACTTCTCTAATATTTTTTCTTTTGCGTCTGGATGAATATTAATTTTCTCCATATTCCCTTTGTAATGCTCTACAACTCGATCATCCATAATTTTTGACCACCATGAAGGAATAAAGGCTGGCAAAATCATCGCTCCATAACCTGCTGGTAATTGCGGTGCATCTTCAAAATGACGTAAAGTCTGGAAGCTACGTGTTGGATTTGCATGATGATCTGAGTGACGCTGTAATTGATACAAGAACAAGTTAGTCACTACATTGTTATTGTTCCAACTATGTTCAGGTAAAGTACGCTCATATTGACCATTGGCTTTCTTTTCACGTTTTAAACCATAATGCTCAATATAATTTACCGATTCAAACAAAGTAATCGCATAGGCAGCCTGTGTCACTTGGAATGGTACTGAACGCACTCCAAATTTGCTAAACATAGCAGCATGGTATACGGCAGACATCGCCCAACCATGAATCAATTCATTCTCTTTACAGAAGAATGGCAATTTTTTACGTTCTAAACGATTTTTCTCAATTTCAATCGCTGATTTGAAACTACCAATCACTGTACGAGGTAAAAATTTCCAGAAAGTTTCACCAAGTCGAGATGATGCCGGATCTTCTGGCGTTGCAACACGACGGTGATGACCATATGGATGCTCAATACGGAAATGATTATAGCCCGATGGAGCTAATGCCAAATGTGATAAATAATGTTCGAGACGACCGCCTTTATGGCTCAATTCATGCGCCGTATTGATGGCAATACCATTCACCATCCCCACCAACGTACCCAATAACGCTTGATCTGCAAGTGATGTACCTTTACGGCTTGCCAAGTAAGTGCCGTAAATATTGGTCGCATATTGTAATGGAATAAAAAGTTTAACAATTCGAGAATAATATGGATCAGCTTCTAAATCTGCAATCGCATCAAGTGGTGGATTTTCTGTGTCCTCGCCAATTAACTTATCCAATGCAGGAATAACACCATGAATAAATAATGGGCCAAAAGAGGCAAAGAATTTTTTGGTTTTTTTCGGTCCAAATTGATAACCCGCTAAACCACTCATTGCAATAGTCGGTACAGCCAAACCCAATAACCACAAGTGACGTTTTTTATCTTTAAAAGTTGTTGTTGCTTGCTCTACATCCAGTTGAGTATGCATATTCATTAGAAACTCCTCAATCAAACACAAAAAGTTTTGCTTGAATTGATTGTGTTCTTTTACAGTCACTCTATATTATCATTTTAAGACTTGATATTATCATTTTAAGACTTTACTGGATTTTTATTGTGCAAAAACAGCAAATCCCTGTTATTCCGTCTCGTTATTATTTGCGGTTGATCGAAATTCTGATTGGTACTCATCAATATGATAATGAGGTATTAAACGCATTTCATAACGAACTCTCTAAAACTGAGCTTTTATCAATTCAACAAATTGAACAATTTATTGCACTTGGCCTGAGCCTACCAAATACAGAAGATTTGGCTTTTGAACTCGGTAAAAATCTAAAACTCAGTTCGCATAGTTTGGTTGGATATGCATTAATGACCAGTCCAAATTTAGAACATGCTTTGAGATTAATCGCACAATATTTTCGGCTAATTATGCCGAGCTTTAAGCTATCGATTCAATTTCCAACTCATCAACATAAGGTTGAGTTATTACTTGAACCCATCTTGCAAATGAATAAGCAATGTTTAGCATTTCATATTGAAGCAATTGCCGTTGGATTTTATTACAGCTTATTAGAACTTGCAGGACAACAATTACAACGTTACCAAATTTATTTAAGTATACCCGAGCCTGTTTATGCTGAACGCTATATACATCTCGTTAAAGCAAATTTTCATTTTAATTACACATGGATATCAGGTATACGCGTTGTTATTGATCAGCAACAACTGGCACTGCCATTACCTTTGGCGGATGCTCATAGCCTAAAAGTGGTTGAACAACGTTGTCAGGAACAGATTCAGAAAATTTATCATCAAGGTGAAATTGTTGAATGGGTCAGCATGATGTTAAGACAAGCCAATCAGATTCCAACATTAACTGAATGCGCTAAAGTTCTAAATATTTCCACCAAAACTTTACAACGTTATTTGCAGCAACAAGGAGTTGAATTTCAAAATTTAAAGCAGCAGATTAGCACCGAGCGGGCCATTGATTTATTAAAGAATTCCAAGTTTACCATCACCCATATTGCTTATGAATTAGGCTACTCGAACCCTGCCAACTTTACCCGTGCATTTAATAAAATTATTGGTTGTAGCCCACAAAGCTATCGCCTAAAATATCAAAATCAGATGCCCTTACTTCAGGACGACCATACATAGACCAGCACCAACAGGCAAAATGGTACTCATATAGTTTTCATCTGCTTTGATCAACTCAAGAAAATCTTTGACCTCAGCAGCATGCGAAATCACATTATCTACGATTAAAGTATTACCCGAGAACTGCAATAGACGTTTTAAATCATTCCAATAACTCACATAACAGCCACGCTCTGCATCTAATAAAATTAGATCATAGGATTCAGTTGCTTGTGCCAAATAATCTGAGGCATCGCCCACCCAAAAATCAATAAAACTCTCTAATCCAAATTCTTCAGCATATTTCTTGGCTTGAGCACTACGGAAAGCATTGATCTCTAGGGTTTGAACTTTACCTCCGACCGATTTTGCAGCTTCAGCCAACCATAAGGTTGAATATCCTGTCGATGTTCCAATTTCTAGAATCTGCTTTGATTGCTGAGTACGTACTAACATCCCAAGTAACTTAGCAGATTCTGCTTCAATATTTCGGTAACGTCTTAAACGATCAGACTGCCGAGCATCATGTTGCTTAAATTCATCATATAAATCAGCAATACGTTGTAAAAAAACGGTGCTCGTCATGTCTTGTCTCCGTAATGCTCAAAAGCAAAAGGTCAAATTTAAGTCGCTTGTATTAATTTAAAACGTGGAATAACTTGCCCATCTTCAAGTTCAACTGTTTCAACAAACATTGATAATGGACGCACCCACATTGAATAATCACCATATAAACACTGATATACAACAAGTTGTTCCTCAGTTTCACTATGTCGAGCAACATTAAATACCTGATAAATTTGACCCTTGTAGTGTTGATAAATACCACGTTGTAATACCATTTTCTGCTTCCTTATATATGCCATGAAATAATTGCAGTTATATAACAAGTTCTATTTGATTCAAATTTTTATGCTCATGTACGCACAAAAGTTCCACAAATATATATTAAAATTCAAAAATCCGATTAAATTTATAAAAACAAACTGTTTTACCTATTTATACATTTTGCGTACTATAGCTTCATTGAATGAATTTAGCTGATTTGAACTGCTTAGAATTTGGAGAAATACATGTTAGATCAAAATATTAAAACGCAATTAAAAGCTTACTTAGAACGTTTAGAAAGTCCAATCGAGTTAGTTGCAGCTTTAGATGAATCAGACAAAGCCGCAAAGATCAAAGAACTTGTGACTGAAATTGCAGAACTTTCTGATCAAGTCACGGCACGTTTTGACGGTTCAAACGCTCGCCGTCCGAGTTTCGGTGTGGCTAAAGCAGGTGAACAACCACGTGTGTTCTTTGCTGGTTTACCGATGGGACATGAGTTTACTTCTTTGATCTTGGCTTTATTACAAGTGTCAGGCTATGCCCCTAAAGTCTCTGATGAAGTATTAACTCAGATCAAAGGTTTAAACTTAAAATCAAACTTTGATGTGTTTGTATCTTTAAGCTGCCATAACTGTCCAGATGTGGTTCAAGCCTTAAATTTAATTGCAATCTATAACCCGAATGCAACTGCGACCATGATTGATGGTGGTTTTTTCCAAGAAGAAGTTGAGGAACGTAAAATCTTGGCTGTACCGATGCTGTTCCAAGACAATGAACATATTGGACAAGGTCGTATGACTTTGGAAGAAATCGTGGCGAAGTTAGATACTAACTCAGCAGAGAAAGATGCAGCTCTTCTCAATGCGAAAGAGGCTTTTGATGTATTGGTGATTGGTGGTGGTCCTGCAGGTGGTACAGCGGCGATCTACGCAGCACGTAAAGGCATCAAAACAGGTATCGTGGCTGAACGTTTTGGTGGTCAGGTCATGGATACCATGGACATTGAGAACTTCACGACAGTACAAAAAACGGTAGGTCCGAAGTTTGCTCAAGATATGGAAGCGCATGTTCGTGAATATGGCGTGGACATCATGAATTTGCAACGTGTCAGCAAGATCACAGGTGCAGATCAAACGGCCAATGGTCTGGTTGAAGTTGAATTGGAAAATGGGGCTAAGCTTGAATCTAAAACCATTATTCTTTCAACAGGCGCACGTTGGAGAGAAATGAATGTACCGGGTGAAGCAGAATACCGTACTCGTGGTGTGGCGTACTGCCCGCACTGTGATGGCCCACTCTTCAAAGGCAAGCGTGTTGCGGTGATTGGTGGTGGTAACTCTGGTGTAGAAGCAGCGATTGACCTTGCAGGCATTGTTGAGCATGTGACTTTGGTGGAGTTTGATACCAAGCTTCGCGCTGACCAAGTGTTGCAAGACAAGTTAAATAGCTTGCCAAATACTACTGTGATTTTGAATGCGCTTAGTACTGAAGTGGTCGGTGATGGTTCACAAGTGACGGCGTTGAAATATAAAGATCGTGCGACTGATGTTGAGCATACAGTTGAGCTTGCAGGAATCTTTGTACAAATTGGTTTATTACCAAACACCGATTTCTTGAAGAACAGTGCGGTTGAACTCAGCAATCGTGGTGAGATTGTGATCAATGATCGAAATGAAACCAATGTCAAAGGTGTGTTTGCTGCGGGGGACTGTACCACCGTGCCGTACAAGCAAATCATCATTGCCACAGGTGAAGGTGCCAAAGCTTCTCTAGCAGCTTTTGATTATATGATTCGCTCTGATGTTTAAAATAATCTAAAAACATGTGCACGCATTTACATTTCAAAAATGTAAGTGCGTGTTTTTACAAGTTATCAACAAATTTTCAACTTTATTATTCATACAGTTTATGTTTATATTTTCGCTATCCATACCTATTGGATGCCACAAAGAAAAGGAAACATGAAAATGAATAAATTACTTGTTGCATTAGGTCTCGCTGCTACTGTTGCACTTGTAGGCTGTAATAAAGATAAAGCGCCTGAAACTGGGGCAACTACTGGCGAACACTTAGAACATGCCGCTGATCAAGCGAGTGCTGATGTAAAAAATGCTGCTGATTCTGCTGCGAGCAATGTTGCTACTGCGGTAGATACTGCTGCTGATCAAATTGATGCTGCTGCTGATCATACTGCGAATGCAACTGCTGAAGCTGCTGCAAAAACTGAAGCCGCTGCACGTGATGCAACTGCTAAAGTTGCTGGTGCAGTTGAAAACGGCGCTGCTGATGTAAAAGAAAAAGCTCAACAATAATCTTTTGATTATAAAAAAGCCTCTGATCACAGAGGCTTTTTTAATGCAGAGAAAACTAACCGAGTAATCCTTCATCACGCATTGCAATTTGTACCGACTGACGTTCGGCCACTTTATTACGCAAAGCGATAATATGAATATAAGGTGTTAAGTCATGTTCAATATGATTTGACCAATTTGTAAGTACAAATAAATATGCATCTGCTGGACCAAAATTATCATCCACTAAATAATCATATTCTGATTCAGCTAAATAATTGTCGATATATTTCAGTAAACGATCTACTTCAGCATACGCTTTGGTTTTTTCATCATCAGTTAACTTACCACTAAAGAAAACTGCATAAGCATCATGCAACTCAGAATTTAAATAACCTAACCATTCAAGGACTTTGGCACGCCCCATGCCCGATGGTGGAATTAAATCCTGTTTAGGATCGTGTTGTGCCAGAAACGGTAAGATGGCAACGTTCTCAGTTAAGATTAAACCAGGATTAATCTCTAAAGCTGGAACATAACCTTTCGGGTTAATTTCATAATAATCTACCCCTTTCGATGTTTTATGTGTTTTTAGGTCAACGCGTTCTAAGTCAAAATCTACATTTATTTCATTTAAAATAATATGTGCTGCCAATGAGCAAGCACCAGGCGAATAATACAACTTCATAATTGATCCTTGTTATCTAACGCTTATGTTCTAAAATGCTTTACCTTAATTTGCAAAATGTGTTTCCACAAATTTGTCAAAAAAAGTAAAAAATACTGAATGATCTGACTATTAGTGAAATTACATGATTTTGCAAGTAGTCTTATGTCAACTTTTTATTATCATCGTATATATCCTGCTCAAATAGATCATTTTTTGAGGAGAATAGATTACTTCTATCCTCCTCTTTTTTGCATAGATCACACTTTATCTTTTCTTGAGCGCTTGGAAAAACTTGCAAGACCCAAAAGACCTAAGATCGATAACCATCCAAAACTCCCCGATGAAGTATTTGACGGTGAAGGTTTATTCTCGACATCACTCATATCAAGATCAACAATTACAGGATCATGATCTGAAGAGCGATAAGCATCTTCTGAGAAAAATAATGCTTTTTGTGCATCGGTTTTATATTCTTCGTTGTAATCTAAGACTGTTGGTTCATCTGCATTGATATGCCAAGTAAATGCTTTTTTTACTTTACTATATAAATTTGCATCTGCAATTGCGTGATCTAAATTGCCTGCGCCACCATAGCCTTCCGTATTACTTGATACACCAAATACATAGCTATAAGCCTGCTCACCTTGCCCTACAACTTTGTCATTTAATAGAACTTTGTAATTTGCCTTTTCAAACACCTGAATCGGATCTTCTTTGGCATAACTATTCATATCCCCTAAAACTAAGATGTTTGGCTTTTCTACTTGAGTTGGATTTTTTGCCATCCATTGAACGAGCTGTTGAACAGCTTTCACACGTGTCGGGTTCCAACAACCCTGCCCATCTTTTTGATCAGCGTCTGTTGTATTCGTGTCAACACCTGTACATCCTTTAGATTTCAAGTGATTAGGAATAATCGTGAACATTTGCTTTCCAGAAAGCGGTTGAAAAGTTTGCGCAATCGTCGATCTATTCTTATCACCTAAATCAAGTACAACTGGCTTGTTCACAGGTTTTATACGTTTGCTGTTATAAATAATGGCAACAGCAATCACATCTGTTCCTAAACGATCCTGATTTTCAGGAACTACATATTTCCAATCAGCGCCTAAAGCTTGGGTTAAATATGCAATTGCACTATTTTTATCATAGCCATTGTTTGCAATTTCCATCAAACCGTATACATCGGCATCAATTGCTTTTAATGCTTTGATAATTTTACGATGTTGTTTATCAAACTCAGCTTGGCTCGTTGCACCACGTTCAGTAGGGAAACCTGTTTTACCATTATCATAATTTAAGACATTAAATGCTGCTGCACGAATCAACTGCGTATCTTTAGTGGCGACATTTGGTCTTGATGGTGTTTTAGCGACCAATTCTGGGAGATTACGCCCCTGAATAGGCTGAATGCGCCAACCATTAAAACGATATTCTAAAATCCCTTCAATGTTCTTAAGCTGATCACCAGAGCGCAAACTATTTGTTGCACTGAAGCTCTGCGGCAACCAAGGCGTTCTGTTTTGATTGTTATAACCATCATCTAAAATAATCTTCGATAATAAGTTTTTCTGTGCTAATGCTTTTGCCTCAGCAGATAAAGGTGGATATAAGTTTGTTGGAATAAATAATCGCTCCTTACTCAGTGACAGCTCACCAAAGCGACCATAATTATAATTTTCACTGATGGTTAAAGTTTGTGGTAGTTTTACCAACATTCCTTGATAAAGTTGTGGTGAATTTACAGTTAATTCAGTCAAACTATTAAACGGTAAATCAACACTTTTTGGCTGTACCTGGCTTGCCATATTGCTATTACAGGTCAAAATATTTTGCTGTAACTGATCAATCTGTAATTGGTTTTGATACGCAGTCAAACGTCCTCGTAAGATCACTTCATCCCCAACTTGCCCACCTTTAACAGAGCTACTCGCTGGAATATAAACAAAAATCGCATTACTCACGTTTGGTTTAGCTTTGCTATCAACAGTTTGAATATAGAAGCCAGAAAAACCATTTTCATAACGATAATCAGCAGTGATCACACCGCGGAGCGTATAGTTTTGCCCTTGAGTTGCTTTATTATTTAAATCTGCAATCGCTGTGTCCGTACTAGAGCAACTCACTGTTTCACTGACAGGAGGTGTTGTTGCTGAACCTGTTATATTTGAAAAATCATTCCGATCCTTCCATGCACGCCATGAACCATCTAAATCAAATGCTGTGGTTGGATCAATTTCAGTTACAGGATTGACCGTTTGCAAGCGAGTAAAACTATTCGCTTTACTGATAGTAGTTGTTCCCCAACCGCCTGATGTAGGTTGTTCACCTAATCGTCCAAAACGATCAATCACTTTGCCTTTATAAACTAATAATATTGCATCATCACCATTAAACGTAAATCCAGCGACTTGATTAACCTTATCACCTAGCTCAGTTTGTAATGCAGCATGTCCAACTAGAAAGCGCCCCTTACTTTTCAGGTTCCCATTCAAAGGAAAAACTAAAGGCTTCAACGTCGTGCCATTATTAAACTGTTGGATCTCATAATCAGCCAAGTTAACCGATGTCGCATCTGGATTATAAATTTCTAATCCCTTTTTATTGCTATTGCCATCAATATACTGGCTAAACATAAGCTGCGCATGTGCCACAGAAAATATCGAAGATGCACCCAACAATCCTAAACAAACTGCAATCGAATGGAATTTAAAGTTTTTCATAAATTTTTTACTTAATGTTCAAATCGACATTAGGCTATTCAATCTGTGTGACAACGATATGAAGATTTTTTTACAAGTTTTAGGCAATCAAAAAAATGAACCCTTAAATAAAGTCATTTAAACATTTGACTTGACCACCTGAACACTTAAAATACGGCATTTCTATCTTTATATCTCCAGAATCATGTCAAACGATCAGTTAGAAACGCAAATTACGGAACTCGACAATTTGCCAGAGCACCGTGAAATTGTGACGTTTATGCGTCGTTCAGCTCCGCTCAATACTTCACAACGTACTGCTTTAGAAGATTATCGTGATTTAATTTTGGAATATCCTGTTGGTGATTTACGTCAACACTTTGAACACCCTGAGCGCCCATTAACAGTCGAAATCGGCTTTGGTATGGGTCGTTCTTTAATGTTAATGGCAAAGGCAAATCCTGAGCGTAACTTTGTCGGGATTGAAGTGCATATTCCTGGTATCGCACAATGTGTGTATGAAGTCGGTATGGCTGGTTTAAAGAACTTGTTTGTACTCGATGCAGATGCGATCCAAGTACTACGTGAAATGCCAGACAATAGCATTAACTGTGTGCAACTGTACTTCCCAGACCCATGGCAGAAAAAACGTCACTTTAAACGTCGTTTTGTGATTCACGAGCGTATGCAACTGGTTGAACAAAAGTTAGAGCTTGGAGGCACTTTCCATGCTGCTACTGATTGGGAGCCATACGCAGAATGGATGCTTGACGTTTTAGATCATCGTCCTAATCTAGAAAATCTAGCAGGTAAAGGCAATAGCTACCCTCGCCCTGAATGGCGTCCAGTAACTAAATTCGAACGTCGTGGTCTCGAATCTGGTCACAAGATCAATGACTTTATTTTTAAAAAAATTAAGTAGTGACTCGTAAAATTTCAAATACAAATAGCATTAAATATTATTTATTTAATGCTATTTATCTCTTATTGGCTTACTCATATTAGTTTTTTCAAATCTTAAAAGAACAAAAAACTGAATGCTCTCTGGTGTCCATAGACGATAAAAACGATATCTCTAAAACCGTTATTATCGAACTCACTTTATAAAATCAAATCTGATCAAATTTAAGCTCTTCTATTTACATGATCTATAAATATTTTTTACCCATATTTAGCTAAAATGAGAAATCGTTAATTTTTACATCCCTTTAAGAAATTATCGTTTCATAAACAATGAGTGCTATTCACTGTAATGATTTAACTCAATGATGAAGATAGGTTGGTTTTATGGAAAAAACACTGCAATGCCCCAAATGTGGTTCTACAGAAATCGAAGTACGTGATCACAACAAATTACTAAAAACAACAGGCGGAGTTCTAATGACTGCGGCTGGAACTACTGCTGGAACAGTGGGTGGAGCTGCAACAGGTGCATCAGTTGGTGCAACGATTGGTACTGTAGCAGGTCCATTAGGCGTCATTGTGGGTGGGACTATTGGAACATTTGTAGGTGCAATTAGTGTCGGAATTACTGGAGGAATCGTAGGTAATATTTTTGGGAAAAAAGCAGGTGTGGCGATCGACAAGAATATTTTCCAAGACTATCTTTGCCTCAAATGTAAACATCGTTTTAAACAGAAAAATTGATTAAGCTTAAGGCATATTTACATTCTTTCTAAGCTGATATTTAAAACATTGTATCAGCTCAATGTATTTATAGATAATCGCTCGATTTTCTAAAATACAAATACATGATGTTCTAACATCTTTAGATATTAAAAATCATTCAAATTTTGTCCATCACAAATAAAATGAAATGGTTTCCCTATCATTATTTTCCGTGTAAATGTCTTTTCATAATACTTTCACTTAGAAGTTTATAAACATCAACAAGATCGCTTCCTGAATTCTTTTCTAATAATTGTTGATGCATTTTTAAAATATTTTCATCACCACGCATTGCAGGACCTGTTTGCATTTCTTTAGGATTATTGATCGTTGCTTTTTGAGCGGTTTCTAAAATCAATGGATAAAGTAAAGAAAAATCAACCTGTTGCTCATCAACAATTTGTTTAGAAAGATCATAACAGTAATTGCTAAAATTACATGCAAAAACAGCAGCCATGTGTAATGTCTGGCGTTGTTGAGAACTATATTGATAAACCTTCGGAGTCAGACTATGCGCTAATGAAGCGAGCAACTCCAAGTCATTGTAACGAACTGCCTCGACAAACATAGGTGTTTCCGCCCAATCAATCGCACGCTCATGACTAAAAGTTTGTAAGGGATAAAATACGCCAGATCTCTCATGTACTTTTGAAAGCACCTCTAAACTGGTACTTCCTGAGGTATGAACAATTAATGCTTGCTGCAAATAATGATTAATTTCCTGAATAACATCAGGTATGGATTGGTCTGATATGGCAATAATAACGAGATCAGTATTGGAGTTTAATTGATCAAAATGATTAATCCCAGTGGCTTCAACTAAAGATGCTAAACGATTTGCTTTTTCTAAATCACGACTAAAAACTTGTACAATCTGGTGATCAGGATGTAGTACTTTTGCTAAATGATAAGCAACGCGCCCTGCACCAATAAATGTAATTCTCATTTTTATTCGACCTATATACAAGCAAAGCTATTCATTATTAAATTATTTACGGAAAATTTCTAATAATGAATTAGCTTACTAAAAAGTTAAGCAGAATAAGTCACAAAACCTATTCTGCTCAGCAACAAAGTTTAGATGAATGTCTGTACTGCTTTACCTTTCAAAGTCTGGCCTAGCAAAGGTGTATTTTTACCTTGAGATAAAATTGTCTCTTTTGATACTACCCACTCTAGTTCTGGATCAACCAATACCCAACCGGCTTCTTGCTGCCAACGTTCAGTCATATTTGCAACTTGCGCTGGAATTGAAGTCACTTTTTCAACCCATTCTAATGGTCCAAACAGACTTTCTTGAATCAGTTGCAGACCCAAAGCGACATAAGTATCAAAAGCCGTTATTCCTGGTTGCGTTTCTGCAAAAGGTGCCATTTTTGCTGAACTACTTAATGGTTCATGATGAGTACAAATTGCATCTATCACGCCTTCTTTCACACCTTGACGTAACAATGCCTTATCTTGCTCAGAACGTAATGGTGGGCGAACATGCGCAAGTGAGTTAAAACCGTCAGTGAGTTGTTCAGTCAAATGTAATTGGTGCATCGCAACATCTGCAGTGACTGGCAAACCTTTGGCTTTAGCTGCGCGAATCAAATCAACTGACGCACCACAAGACAATAAACCAAAATGTGCTTTCACACCTGTTGCTTCAATCATCAAAAGGTATTTAGCAATGGCAACTGTTTCCGCAATCGCAGGAATCATTGGTAAACCTTGACGAGAAGCGATAAAACCTTCGTGCGCACAACCATCTTTTGCAAGCTGTGGCTCTTCGGCATAAAAGACAACGGTCAAATCCAAACCAGCAGCATACTCAAGAGTACGAATCACAACATCATCATTTTCAAATGCGGCATTGGCATTGGAAACGGCAGTACAACCACCTTTCTTTAAGCCTGCCATATTCGCTGGTTGCTTCCCATTTAAGCCTTGAGTTTGTGCACCGATAATATGTAGATAAATACCGCCATCTAATTGTGCCTTTTCAATCAGACCATGAATGAGTGCGCCATTATCTTGTACGATTGGCTTTGAGTCTGGTGGAGTAATGACATGCAAAATACCATTCGCACGCGCAGCTTTACCTTCTGACTTTAATGTCCCATGTTGTTGTTGCCCTGGCTCACGTAAGCGTGCACACAAGTCAACCATGGTTGGCATTAACCATTTACCTTGACCGTCAATCGTTTCATCAATTTGATCTGTGCTATCGACCAATTTACCATTCTTAATATAAACCGTTTGAACTTGATCAGTTTTTTTAATTGGATCGAGCACACGGACATTTTCAACTTTTACAATACTCATGTGATCTATCCTTTAAAGTGCAATCGCTTCAATTAAACCTTGTTCCTGTAACTGCCCTTGCATTGCAAGTGCCAGTACCGCCATTCGTACTGCAATACCGTTGGTGACTTGTTTCAAAATAACCGATTGATCTCCATCCGCAACACTTGAATCAATTTCAACACCACGGTTCATTGGACCAGGATGCATAACGATACAATCAGGTTTAGCGAGCGCCAAGCGTTCTTTGTTTAGACCATACATTTTGTAGAATTCAGATTGTGAAGATAATGCAGGTGAATCAATACGCTCATTTTGAATTCGCAATGCAATAATCACATCACAGTCTGTCACGCCTGCATCCATTTTATTAAACAGGCGTACATTTTCGCCATATTCATTAAAACCAACTGGTAATAGCGTATTTGGTGCAATCACGCGAATATCTTTGCAACCTAATGTTTGTAAAGCAGCCACATTGGAACGTGCTACACGTGAATGCTTAATATCACCAATAATGGCAACACTAAGCGCTTCAAATGGCTTTTTGGTTTCACGACGGATCGTCAACATATCGAGCATTGCTTGAGTCGGATGCGCGTGGCGTCCATCACCTGCATTGATAATTGCCACTTTAGGACAAACATCTTTGGCAATAAAATGCGCTGCCCCAGAAGATGAATGACGAACTACGAAAATATCCGCAGCCATCGCTTCCAAATTCCAAAGCGTATCACGTAAAGTTTCACCTTTAGAGGTACTTGAACGTGCAATATCGATATTCAGAACATTTGCAGACAACCGTTTTGCAGCTGCCTCAAATGTAGTGCGAGTTCGAGTAGAGTTTTCGAAGAACAGATTCATGACCGTCAGCCCTTCTAATAACGGACGGTTAATCAAATTATTATTATCGTCTAAAAAACTTTGTGCGGTATCTAAAATCTTGGTCAGGCTTTCTTTAGAAAGACCTTCAATGGTTAAGAAGTGCTTTAAATTTCCTTGTTGATTCAATTGAACCTGACTTGGTTGATGCAGGGCTGCAATATGCATAAAAGATTCCTATAGGTCGAATCACCAAAACTTGCATAGTGTAGCCCAATTTCTCTACTTTCGCAGAACAACTTTTCACCATTATGTTGCAATTAATTAGGGAGTTGCAACATAATGAATTAACGTAATGCACCAATATAGTGATGAGCAACTTGCGCTTTGTAAATTTCCTCATCAGTTACTTCTGAGGAATATGTATCCAAATCATCAATCATCGTATTGATTGAATCATCTTTAGCTTCATCAAGGGCCAAAATTGGCTCAGGGTATAAATCAATTAAAGAACCTAAGCGTGCAGCATAACGTTCTAACTCTGTATCTTCAGTTGCTAATGCGATTTCTACGACATACTTTGCATAATCTTTATCGTGGACTAAATACATAACATCAATAACTCGACCAGACACTCGTCTTAATCGCACGTACATTTGAGTTGCAACAGAAAAAGCTTCGGCATTTAGTACAAGTTCATGGTTCATATTTGCTTTCATAACGTCCTCACATCGTTGGGAGAAGTGTTTGTTGATCATCCGCTTAGAGAGAAGCAAAACATGTACCAACTATTCAAATATATTCAAAAAATTATTTTCTTTACATCATGATACTCTGAGTCTATATAAGAAAAAATGGATAAACATTCCCACGATTCACATCCAATACCTATGCTGTGAATACACTTTGAAAAGAAAATCGGACACATCAAATACAGCACAAAAGTTTTAATCCGATTGATCGGCAGGCTGCCAATTCTGTGAACAAAGGCAATAATTAAAAAATTTATACAGAACAATTCACTTTATTTTGGGGTTTGAGAGTCCAGTTTGATGTAAATAAATTTTAAAATTCCTACCAATGATGCAAATATCAACCGCATCAATACTCCAAAATCAGTTAAAATAGCCGATTGCTAAAAATGTTTTGGAAATTTGAATGAACGCTAAACCACGTCTAACAGACTATTGGGTGACCTGTGCTGACGGGCTTGAAACCTTATTACAACAAGAACTTGAGAATTTAGGCATTCAAAATATCCAACGTTTTGCTGGACGTTTAATATTTAAAGGCACACTAGAGAATGCCTATCGCGTTTGTATGTGGTCACGTCTTGCCTCTCGTGTGTTGTTACCAATTCATACCCATGAACTTGAATTTACGCATGATGCACGTGATGTTGCAGAAGAGCTCTATGAAGGTGCAATTAGCTTTGACTGGTCTCTAATTTTTGCACCACAAAGTACCTTTGCTGTTCGTCTACATGTAGAACGCGAAATTAAAGTCAATACACAATTCGCTACACTACGAGTTAAAGATGGTGTAGTTGATTCATTTATGGAAGCGGTTGGAAAACGCCCAAGTATTGATATTAAACAGCCCGAAATTACACTTTATGTACTAGCTGGTAAAACCGAGCATACTTACTGCCTAGATTTATCAGGTGATTCTTTACATAAACGTGGCTACCGTCACTTTATGACGGATGCACCGATTAAAGAAAACCTTGCAGCGGCAATCTTACAAAAAGCAAAACTACAACAACTGCAACCTGATTTAATTCTTGACCCAATGTGTGGTTCAGGCACATTCATTATTGAATCATTAATGATTTTAACTGATCGTGCACCAGGTTTAGTACGTCGCTTTGGCTTCAATGGTTGGCATGGACATGATCGTGAACTGTGGTTATCACTTAAAGCAGAAGCAGCAGAACGTCATGCAAAGGCTTTAGAGCAACCTCTGCCTAAGTTTTATGCCTACGATGCGGATTGGGAAGCAGTTAAAGCTACTCGCCAAAACATCATTGCAGCAGGTTTTGAAAAAATCCTCGATCAGATTCAAATTGAGGAACGTACTTTAGCTGATTGGGATGATTTCCACGCTGAAGGTAAAAAAGCCTTTATTGTCACCAACCCGCCTTATGGGGAACGTTTAGGTGATAAGGCGTCTAGTCGATCATTCTATTTAGGCCTATCAGGATTATTACAAAAGAATTTTCCAAATCAACCTGTTGCCGTGATTGCAGCACAAATTGAACAAGCAGATGTACTTGCCATTAACGAACCTCAAACTTTACGTTTGATGAATGGTAAACTTCCAATCTATATCCGTTTCGGCACAGTAAAGCCTGCAGCCGTAGTTCAACCATTCTTGGCGACTTGGCAACCTCAGCAATTTGAAAAAATTGAAGGTGCGGAAGATTTTACCAATCGTTTGCAAAAAAATATGCAAGCCTTAAAGAAATGGGCTGTGAAGGAAAATATATTTTGCTTACGTTTGTATGATGCCGATCTACCTGATTTTAACATTGCCGTAGATTTATATGGAGATCGTTTGCACGTTCAGGAATATGCACCACCAAAAACAATTGATCCTGAAAAAGCAAAAAAACGTTTTAATTTGGGTTTAGCTGCCATTCGTGCAGTGACGGGCTTAAATCGTGACGCAATTTTTATCAAAACCCGTGCAAAGCAAACGGGAACCAATCAATATGAAAAACAAAGCACTGCGTCTAAACGTTTTATTGTGCAGGAAGGCAAAGCTAAAATTCTCGTCAATTTAACAGACTATTTAGATACTGGTTTATTCTTAGATCACCGTCAAATTCGTCTAAGAATTGCCAAAGAAGCACGTGGCAAACATTTTCTTAATCTTTATAGCTATACCTCAACTGCTAGCTTACATGCAGCACTTGGCGGTGCAGCAAGTACCACGAGTGTCGACCTATCAAATACTTATTTGAATTGGTCAAAAGAAAATTTTGTATTGAATGGTTTAACTGTAGATCATGCTGATGAACAACATATGTTCTTTTCGAGCGATTGCTTTGAGTGGTTAAAAGAAGGCCATGAACAATACGATCTCATCTTCATTGACCCTCCAACTTTCTCTAACTCAAAAAAGTTTTATGGCACATTTGATGTACAGCGCGACCATGTTTCCCTGCTTAAACGTGCAATGAATCGTTTAACCAGTGATGGTACTTTGTACTTCTCAAATAACTATCGTGGGTTTGAGTTAGATGAAGAAATCGAAGCAATCTATCAAGTTGAAGAAATTACTTCTGAAACGATAGGACTAGACTTTAAACGTAATCAAAAAATTCATCGTGCTTGGAAAATCCAACACCCTGCAATCTAAGGAATAGCATATCTCATCATTTGAAAGTGATTCTGGCTCTTTTAATATTAGGAGAGTCAAATTCATAAATCATAAAACGATCTGGAGCTTCAGTATGGGGCTTCAAATTCACTTTCTTTTTCTCACGGACATCCATTAGAGATGTTTTCTTTTGTTCTTCGTAAGGCGACAAAGCTCCTTCACCAAGCATACTAATTCTTATTTCACGTAAATTACGATCGCTTAAAACACGTTGCGTACGCCAACGCTCCTCTTCCGGCTGCATCGCATCCCGCTGTGCTTTCTCAATAATATTAGGCAGCGCCTTGTTCAACATACCTGTTTGCAAGGCTAAAGTTCCCTCTGTCATCGGTTGTGCAGCCGAACCAATTAATGGTAAAGCCGTCAAGAACACAATTACACCAATATAAGTGTAATAATGCTGCTTATTCTCCATTTTAATTCATCCTGAATTTTTTTCTTATTTATTCCGAAACTATCAAGCTTTTCATAAAATCGCAATGTCATTGGTAATATTCCTTAGGAAATCAGATAAATTGCACTGATATAAAAAAAAATGGCGATTTTCATCACCATCTTTTTAGCCAATCATTCAAATTAGATTTAGCTAAGTTTCATTTTATCAAAGACAAGCTGACCACTATCACCTTTAATCAGAATATTATCTCCCGGCTGGAATTCACCAGATAAGATTTTCTGAGCCAAGTTATTTTCAACTTGTTGCTGTATTGCACGTTTTAGTGGTCGTGCGCCATAGATTGGATCAAAACCAGCATCAATCAATAGATCAAATGCACTATCATCAACAGTTAAACCCATATCTCGTTCGCTCAGACGTGAACGTAAACGATTCAATTGAATATCCGCGATACCACGAATTTGAGCTTTCTTCAACGAATGGAAAATGACTAATTCATCAATACGGTTAATGAACTCTGGACGGAAATGCTGAGTTACCGCACTCATGACCACTGTTCGAACTTCCTCATCAGTTGCACCTTCACCTAATTCACGAACATCTTGTGAACCTAGGTTAGATGTCATCACAATGACCGTATTTTTAAAATCGATAACACGACCTTGAGAATCAGTTAAGCGACCATCATCCAATACCTGTAACAGGATATTGAATACATCTGGATGGGCTTTTTCCACTTCGTCAAATAACACCACACTATATGGCTTACGACGAACAGCTTCTGTTAAAACTCCGCCTTCTTCATAACCGACATATCCCGGAGGAGCACCCACTAAACGGCTGACAGAATGCTTTTCCATAAATTCAGACATATCGATACGAATCATGGCATCATCACTATCAAACAAGAAGTTTGCTAATGCTTTAGTTAGCTCAGTTTTACCTACACCTGTCGGTCCAAGGAATAAGAATGATCCACTCGGACGATTCGGATCAGATAAACCTGCACGTGAGCGACGGACTGCATTGGAAACTGCAACCACAGCTTCATGTTGCCCGACTACACGGTTATGTAAAAACTCTTCCATATTCAGTAGTTTTTCACGTTCACCTTGTAGCATTTTCGCCACAGGAATGCCTGTTGCCGCACTCACTACTTCAGCAATTTCATTTTCAGTCACTTTGGTACGAATTAGCTTCGGTTCTTCATTTTCCTCAGCGACTTCCGCTTGTTCCAAGCGTTTTTGCAACTCAGGAATCACGCCATATTGTAAGCGTGCTGCTTCAGCCAAATCACCTTCACGTTTTGCTTTTTCTAAAGCAACACGTGCTTGATCCAATTCAACTTGAGCTTTCTTATCACCTTCAACGAGTGTTTTCTCGGCTTTCCAAATTTCCTCTAGATCATTATATTCTTTTTGCTTTTCAGTAATTTGCTGTTCAAGATGATTCACTTCAGCTTTACTACCAGCATCCTCATCTTTCTTCACTGCTTCCAATTGCATTTTCAACTGGATTAAACGACGATCAAGTTTATCTAAAGCTTCGGGTTTAGAATCAATCTCCATTTTAATACGTGAAGCAGCTTCATCAATTAAATCAATGGCTTTATCAGGTAATTGACGATCTGTGATATAACGATGCGACATTTTTGCAGCTGCAATAATTGCTGAGTCTAAAATTTGAACGCCATGATGTGTTGCATATTTTTCTTTTAGACCACGCAAAATCGCAATGGTATCTTCCACACTTGGTTCATCAACTAATACTTTTTGGAAACGACGTTCTAGTGCCGCGTCTTTCTCAATATATTGACGATATTCATCTAAAGTTGTTGCTCCAACACAACGTAACTCACCACGCGCTAAAGCAGGTTTCAACATATTACCTGCATCCATCGCGCCATCACCTTTTCCTGCACCTACAAGTGTATGTAATTCATCAATAAATAGGATGACTTCACCTTCTTGTTTTGCAAGATCATTCAGAACGGCTTTCAAACGTTCCTCAAACTCACCGCGATATTTAGCACCTGCAAGCAACGAACCTAGATCCAAAGACAATACCCGTTTGCTTTTTAGACTTTCAGGAACTTCACCATTAATAATTCGTTGCGCTAGACCTTCAACAATCGCAGTTTTACCCACGCCAGGTTCACCAATCAAGACTGGGTTATTTTTAGTTCGGCGTGATAAAACCTGTATTGTGCGACGTATTTCATCATCACGACCAATAACTGGATCAAGCTTACCTGCCAAAGCACGTTCTGTTAAATCAATGGTATATTTATTCAATGAATCGCGTTGATCTTCATGATTATTGCTCATGACTTTGTCATTTCCTCGAATATTTTCAATTACTTTGCGTAAACTATCTGGTGTTACCCCAACGCTGTTTAATATCGTTTTGGTTTCACCTGTTTCCGCTAAACTTAACAACACCCAATCTGTTGATAAAAATTCATCGCCTGCTTTTTGCGCATAACGATCAGCTAAATTTAAGATCTTTACCGCTTCAGGATTAAGATTAATATCTCCTGTTGGATTTGATAAAGTCGGTGCATTTCTTATCGCTTGTTCTAACTTTTGTTTCAACTCTGGCAAGCGTGCACCTGATTGCTGCAACAAACTTAAATTGGCAGGCTCTTCTAGCAAAGTCGATAAAATATGAATACCTGCAATAGAAGTATGGTCTTTACCCATTGCCAATGATTGTGCATCTGAGAGAGCTTGCTGTAGACGGTTCGTAAATTTTTCAAAACGCATTCTTGTTATTCCTCACAACAAATTTTTAACTTACCACTAAGATGGGAACACTTTTTAAAATTTCAAATAAAATTTATATATTTTTCAATATTTTGTATAAATTAAAATTTATAAAACTTGGTGATAATATGGGTATATAAACAATCTATTTCAAGTATATTTTGTATAATTTTCTATCTATTCTGATTTAAACAATATCCATATTGTTATTTTACGGCGAAACTTTTAACTTAAGACTTTACTTCATTTAAAAATGATCGTTATGCATTTAAGAAGAATTGTAATAGCTAGTATTTGCCTTTTCCCTATTCAGATAGCTATTGCTCAATTACCACAGAATTCACGACATGCAGGTGGTATAGCCGTCATCCCACTTTCATCAACGACTACCCAAGTTTTCTATGAGAAAAAACCAATTCTAATTGCACAAGAAGGCACTCAACGATACGCTATTTTTGGAATTCCTCTTTCTACCCCGTTGGGAACGTTAAGCCTATCAACCAATACTGTGCCCATACAGATTGAAATACTGCCATATCAATATGCTGAACAGCACCTCAATGTAAAAAACCAAGACTATGTTAATCCGAATCAAAATCAACTTGATCGATATGCTTCCGAAGCAAAAGAACAAAATGAGATTTATAATTCTTTCAGTCAAAGCGATTGGACTGAATTTCCAACTTTTATTCCACCAACAGCAGGCAAATTTAGTAACTCATTTGGACGCAAACGTTTCTTTAATAATGAAGAACGTGCCCCACATTCAGGTCTAGATATTCCAGCACCAATTGGCCAAAAAGTTGTAGCGCCAGCAGATGGGATTGTCGTTCAAACTGGTGATTATTTTTTCAATGGTAAGACTGTTTTGATTGATCACGGTCAAGGTTTAATCAGTATGTTCTGCCATCTCAGTAAAATTGAGGTTTCAAAGGGACAACACATTACTCAAGGTGAGCTTTTAGGTTTAGTTGGAAATACAGGTCGCGCGACAGGTCCACATTTACATTGGGGAATGAGTCTAAATAATGCACGTGTAGATCCGCAGTTATTTATAAAATGAAAATTATTTAGGCAATAAAAAAGTGATCTAACCACTTAGACCACTTTTTAGTTAAACTTAATAATAAAAATTATTCAGCTTCTACAATTTCAAAGTCATGTGTGATTTCTACCCCACCATCAGACAACATTTTGCTTGCTGAACAATATTTTTCTGCCGAAAGCTCAACAGCTTTTTCAACTTGCTTGGCTTTAACAGATTTTCCCGTCACAACAAAATGTAAGTGAATTTTTGTAAATACCGCTGGGATCGTATCAGCTCTTTCAGCCTTTAACTGACACACAACATTGGTCACATCTTGGCGTGATTTCTTTAAAATAGTCACAATATCAAACGAAGCACACCCACCAAGTCCCATTAAAATCAATTCCATAGGACGTGGACCACGGTTTTCCCCACCATACTCAGCAGAACCATCCATCACCACACTATGGCCACTTTCTGATTTCGCTTCAAAAGCAACATTCTCTAACCAATGTACACTTGTTTGCATTGCAACTACCCGAAAAACGTTATAAATTTACTCTAGTTCTTGTACACTAACATAAAATGAGTTGATAAGGAATTTCATCTCTTCTGTGTAGAAAAGGCTCTAATGGGGCCTGTGCGATCGGTTTTATCCAAATTCGGAAATTTTAAGCATGACTTCAAATTTTTCACATCTTAGCACTGATGCTTTGTCTCCAGGTCAATTACCTGAATCAGTTAAAGCATTGCTAAAACGTGCTCACATTAATAGATACCCTAAACGCACCACGATTGTTGACGCTGGAACAGAATCAAAATCACTGTACTTAATATTAAAAGGTTCAGTATCAATCATATTACGTGAAGACGATGAGCGTGAGATTGTTGTTGCATACCTCAATCCAGGTGATTTCTTTGGTGAAATGGGGTTGTTTGAAAATAACCCTCAACGTACTGCTGAAGTCCGTACTCGAGATATTTGCGAAATTGCAGAAATCTCATATGAAAATTTCCACGAACTCAGCAAGCAATATCCTGACCTGAGCTATGCTGTATTTGCTCAGCTTGTTCGCCGCCTGAAGAATACAACGCGTAAAGTCACTGACTTAGCATTTATCGACGTATCTGGTCGTATTGCTCGTTGTCTAATTGACTTATCTGCACAACCTGAGGCAATGATTCTACCGAATGGTCGTCAGATTCGTATTACACGTCAAGAAATTGGTCGTATTGTGGGTTGTTCACGTGAAATGGTTGGTCGTGTTTTAAAAACACTTGAAGATCAAGGCATGATTCAAACTGATGGTAAAGCAATTTTAATTTTTGATACTTCTTTAGATGATAACGCATTTTCTGAAGATGAATTTGATGATGAGGATTAATCCCCTCTAGCTTTAAGCTAATTTCAAAGCCAGTGCAAACCACTGGCTTTAATTTTATTCAGATAAAGCTAAACTATTTAGCTTTTCATTAATTCTGCTTACATAATTACTATGATTATAGAGATAATCAGAATTTAAAGCCTTGCGAACTTTTTTTATAATTCTTGTTAATCATGGGTATATTTATAAGATACTGATTTGGAGCAAATAAGTATGAAAAAATTGGCTTTAAGCCTTTGTGCAATGACTGTAATAACGATTTCAGGTTGTGCATCATTTGCAGATATGGCAGGTGCTGACAGTGCCACATTAAATGCTCAGTCAGCTCAAAGCTTTGCAAAGATGACACAGGAAGCTCGTGCCAAAAATCAATTGGATATGAGTTCTAGTACTTATCAACGTATTAACTCAGTATTTTTGCGCTTAAAACCGTATGCTGACCAAATGAACCAAACTGGTCAGCGTTTTGATTGGCAGTTAGCAGTACTAAAATCAGATACTGTAAATGCCTATGTAGCGCCAGGTGGGAAAGTCGTTTTCTATACGGGTATTGTGAACAAGCTAAATTTGACCAATGATGAAATAGCAGCAATTATGGGACACGAAATGACCCATGCCTTAGAAGAACATGCCAAAAGTAAAATTGGTGCGCAAGCACTTACAAACTTAGCGATTGGTATTGGTACGTCTTATGCGGGTGCGAATATTGGTGAAGCTGGTAATGCAGCAATTGCTTTAGGTAGTCAAATTGGTATTGGTTTACCCTATTCTCGTAGTTTAGAAAGTCGTGCTGATTTTGGTGGGTTAATGCTGATGGCAAAAGCAGGATATAATCCAAATGCAGCAATTAGTCTTTGGGAAAAAATGGATCGTCTAGATGGTGCTGGTGGTGCATCATTCTTATCAACTCACCCATCAAATAGTCAACGTATTGGTGATATGCGTAAAAATTTACCTGCTGCTCTGGCAGTTTATAATAAACGTCGTTAATTTAGTCAAAGCCATTAGATCTCATTTTAGAGATTTAATGGCATATCCTTTAGCTGTCTTATATGCAAAAACTCTAATTTATCTCAGCAATTTTTGAATCCGTTTCAACAGTCTGATTAATCCCTATCAGCTTTTGAATTTTCCCCGTTTGCGGAGCAATAACTGGAACTTCCATTTTCATTGCTTCCATAATTGCAATTGCCTCACCTTGGTTTACATGATCATTTTCTTGAACTTTCCATACAGTGATTACACCACTCATCGGTGCTAAGACACTATTACTACTTGGGTTATGATCAGAATCATTTGGTGGTTGTGTCCCGACTAAACTAAAAAATCCATTTGGTAAGCCAATCTGATGCAACTTTCCATCTATTTCAATTGGATAACGTTGTAATTCAGCTTGATTACTCAGTTTACTGCGTGAATAGTGAGGATAATCATGTCGACTATCTTGTTCAATCCAACGTGTATGTACTTTAAACTCATCAATAAAGTCAGCATCTGACAGGATTGCACGATGGAATGGTAATACTGAAGCAATGCCCTCTATTTCAAAATGGGCAAGCGCCCTTTTAGCCCTTTGAATTGCAATCTCGCGAGTTGCACCAGTCACAATTAATTTCGCAATTAAAGAATCAAAATGACTTGAAACAAGACTTCCAGTCATGACCCCTGTATCAAGGCGAATACCAATTCCTGATGGTGGGTGAAAACGAGTAAGCTGTCCAAATGCTGGGATGAAACCACGTGCTGGATCTTCCGCATTAATTCGGAATTCAATTGCATGTCCTATTGGTTTTGGCATTTCTTGAATCGAAAGTGGTTGACCTAAAACAATTCGAATTTGTTCTACAACTAAGTCTAGGCCCGTAGTTTGCTCAGTCACTGTGTGCTCGACTTGTAGACGTGTATTAACCTCTAAGAATGAAAGTTGACCATTTTGACTAAGTAAATACTCGACGGTACCTGCTCCGATGTAATCTGCAGCGCGGCAAATTGCAATAGCAGATTGCACTAACTGAGCTTCAATATGCTCATTAATAAATGGTGCAGGCGCTTCCTCGACTAGCTTTTGATTACGGCGTTGTAAAGAACAATCTCTCGTTCCTACCACGACAATATGCCCCTGTTGATCAGCAATAATTTGTGCTTCCAAATGCCGAGGCTTATCCAGATATTGTTCAACAAAACACTCCCCTCGACCAAAAGCTGCGAATGCTTCTCGCACAGCCGACTCATATAAATCAGCGACTTCGTTCAATTGCCAAGCAACTTTTAAACCACGTCCACCACCGCCATAAGCAGCTTTAATCGCAATCGGCAGACCATATTGTTTAGCAAAATCTAAGGCTTCTTGAGCTGATTGAAGTGGTTGTTCAGTACCATGAACCAAAGGTGCATTTACCGACTGTGCAATCTTACGCGCTTGTATTTTGTCACCAAGTTTGTCGATAGTTTCAGGAGATGGTCCAACCCAAATCAGCCCTGCATCCATCACAGCTTGGGCAAATTCGGCACGTTCTGATAAAAAACCATAACCAGGATGAATCATGGTCACTTGGGCTTTATACGCAATATCAATAATTTTATTGATATCTAAATAAGTTTGCTGTGCTGTTTGTCCTGATACTGCCCAAGCTTCGTCTGCAAGTTGAACATGCAAACTGGCAATATCATCATCTGCATAAATAGCCACTGATGTAATATCCATATCCTTACATGCGTGAATAATGCGTACAGCAATTTCTCCACGATTCGCAATCAGTAGCTTATGTTGCTTATGCATCTTTTTTGACATCCATGAAATCAGAAATTTTACGAAATTGAATATGGCAACCAGCTGGAATCTGTGCAATTAAGTCCAAATGATATAAGGCAACTGCTGCGATCACAGGATAACCACCTGTAATGGGATGATCATTCATAAATAATACAGGCTGACCATTTGGAGGAATTTGCAAAGCACCTGTACAACAACCTTCGCTCGGTAATTCTTGCTCGAATTGTCGCGTTAAAGGCTGATCACCCACTAATTTCAATCCAATTCGATTACTCTCTGTACTCACTAACCAAGTTTGTTTAAACAATAAATCAAGGCTTTCTTCGGCAAACCAATCTGTACGCGGTCCTAACACGAGATCTATCTCAATAATCTCACCTCGTTTAGGTAATTTAATCGGTATTACATTTAATCTAACAGGCTGCGTTTTTAATTGGGCAGAATGAATCTCATAACCGACTTGAATTGGTTTTGTACCCAATTCAGCCAAAGAGTCATAACTGGCACTTTCTAGTACTTGCTTAACGGCGATACCGCCACGTAGCGCAATATAATTACGAATGCCTGCGGTAGGTACAGCAATATAAATTTCATCGCCATAATCTAAAGCAATCGGCTGATACAAAGCCACTTTAACTTTATCCGCGCCAATATAAGTAATCCAGACTTCCGTTTCAGCACCTGTCACAGCCATAACCGTCGGTTCCAAAACTTGTAATCGCACTCCACCATTTAAAACTTCTATGACGGCTGCATTCTTTGGATTACCAACAATTAAGTTTGCCTGACGAAATGCCTTTTGATCCATAGCTCCTGCTCGCCCCACACCTAGCTCAGCTAAATTTTTACGCCCTTCATCTTGGATTAATACTTGTAAGCCAACATTTTTAACGCGTAACACGGCAGGTTTTTCAATCAATTTTTCTTGAGAAAATGTCTGAGCAGGGACACTAATTTGGGTTGGATTATGACTATCATCCTTGAAGATGACATGATCACTCGGCATTAATAAAGCTGGCTGTTGTCGATGAATATCCCACAATATCTCATTAGTCTGTCCAATCAACTGCCATCCACCCGGACTATCTTGAGGATAAATACCGCTATATTCGCCTGCTAAACCAACAGCCCCTGCACTAACTTTTTTACGTGGTGATGCTAAGCGTGGAATACTCCCAAATACTTGCTCAGGATTGGTTAGATAAGCAAAGCCGGGAGCAAAGCCAATAAATGCAACTTGCCAATAAGAGTTGGTATGTTTCCGAATGACTTGGTCAGTACTTATTCCTAAATATTCAGCAACGTTATTTAAATCAATACCATTATAGCGCACACCGATAACGATTTCCTTCCCTTGACGCAAAGTATCCTGACTGATTTTTTGGCTTGAAATCCATCGAATCAGTATATGCATCTCGACCAATAATGAATCAAAATAAATCAGTATGCTACGTGCCGCAGGAATAAGTTCTTTTATATGAGGATGCTGTGCTTGTTTTAAGCAGTAATGAACCGCCATTGTTTCTTCTAAACTTTCAAGCTCAATCAAAAAACAATCTAAATTAACGGATAGAAATCGCATAAATAGCTCGTTTAAAACATTTAAAATTTACTTAAGCACAAAAAGCACGAACTTCAATTTTATTCTCTAACAATACTTGGCAAATCTTTTCTGCCATTTGTACTGCCCCAAAGGTATCACCATGTAAACAAATTGTATCAGCCTGAATCGCTGTGAAATCTCCTTCAATCGACTCAATACCACCGTTCTGAATCATGCTCAGTACACGTTGAGCTACGACTTCTGCATCATGTAAAACAGCACCTTCTAAACGGCGTGAAACTAGTTCACCATTACGATGATAAGCACGATCAGCAAACGCTTCAGAAATAACACCAACTCCCTGCTCACGAGCAAAATTAATTAATGGTGAACCCGCCAATGCAACTAACACTAATTTTTTATCTAAATGCTGTATTGCATCAATCACTGCTTGAGCTTGAGTTAAATTGGTGGCAATGGTGTTATATAAGGCACCATGTGGTTTGACGTAAGTCACTTTTGTTCCAGCGACTTGAGCCAACCCATGCAGCGCTGAGATTTGATAAAGCACATCTGCGTATAATTCATCATAAGATACATCCATATTACGGCGACCAAAACCAACCCGATCTGGATATGAGACATGCGCTCCCACACTGACATTTTGAGCAGCAGCTTGTTTTAAGGTATTTAACATATTGACAGGATCGCCTGCATGAAAACCACATGCAATATTGGCACTACTCACAATCGCAAGAATCTGCTCATCATTTCCCATTTTCCAAGCACCATAGCTTTCGCCTAAGTCGCTGTTTAAATCAATATGCATATATAAACCTAATGCTGATTTTTATGATCCGATAATTGAGTAATATATTCGAAGTGGTTAGAAAATCACATATTTTATCGAATTTAACAGCTTATAACTCTCGATTAATACATAGCTATACTTGAATAAATGATTTTAAATTACATATTTTTTGTTTTACGAAGTTCTCTTGGTGTCATGCCAAATAGCAGTTTGAACTGGTCCGTAAATCGAGACTGAGATTGATAACCACATTGCTCAGCAATAGGCGTCGGCTATTCAACATTAGATAAATGGATTCGTGAATGCAGTGACTGAGAGCTTCTCCCATACATTGAAAGGTCATGTGGTGCATGGGAGTCTGTTTGATACTCGAAAAGAGGCGAATGCTGCACTGCTGTCCCATAGTTAGACTTAAATAAAAAACCTGAGTCCAAAGTAGTTAAAATATAAGTGCGAACAAACACTTCAACTACAAGGATTCAGATTTTGTCACATCAGAATACGGTATTTCATCAATTACTCAAGCCCATTTTGAGACAAGATTTTGAACGTCTTGCAAAACAACACCATCAAGGACAAAAATTAAGATCTGCAACACGATGGGATCAATTTATTGTTATTTTGATGTCTCAATTATCATACCGTCAAAGCTTAAGAGACATTGAATCTAATCTCGAATCACAACAGGAAAAGCTTTATCACCTTGGTGCCAAAAGAATTGCACGAAATACCTTAGCAAGGATTAATGAAGAACAACCAGCTAGCTTGTATCAACAATTGTTTATCCAACTACTTCAACATTGTGAAAATTCCAAGATTGCTCATAAATTTCGATTTAAAAATCCATTATATTCACTTGATGCGAGTCATATTGATCTTTCACTGTCATTGTGTGAATGGGCAAAAGTACATGAGTCCAAAGCCAGTATAAAACTTACAGTTGGGTTAAATCATAGCAACACTATTCCTGAGTTTGTTGCGCTTGGTGATGGTATTGAAAATGACATGGTACAAGGTCGACGACTCAAATTCCCGTCTGGAAGTATCGTTGTATTTGATAAAGGGTATGTTGATTATCAATGGTTTGCAGAAATGACCAACCAAAAAGTCAGCTTTGTCACTAGGCTGAGACCAAAGACAGTTTATGAGGTGAAATCAAAACAAGATGTGTTAGCCAGTAAGGGGATTCTTGCGGATGAATATATTGAGTTGAGTAGTGATTATGCTAAAAAGCGTGGTGCACCTAAGCGATTAAGACGTATAAAGTTTTATTATGAAAAAAAGAAAAGAACGTTTGAGTTTTTAAGTAATATAGTAAATCTGTTAAAAATAGCATACACTCATGGAATGAGTTATTCAGAACATTTTAGAAAGAAAGTATTAGCTAAGCTTGAAGAAGGATATTCTATTCGAGCTGTTGCTGCTCAATTTGAAATTGATAAAAATACGATTGTCCAATGGAAGAAACGTATAGAGATCAAAAGAACTCGTCCACGTAAACCTTCTAAAATCGATAATGATGCTTTACGTGCTGATGTTGAAAAATATCCTGATGACTATCAATATGAACGGGCTGCACGTTTTGGATGTGGAGCTTCATCTATTGGTGATGCTTTAAAACGCTTAGGTATTACAATAAAAAAAAGACGCTAAGTCACCCAAAAGCTAACTCAGAACTTAGAGAAAGATTTATTGAACAAATAGAGTTATTAGAACCTATCCAATATTAATTTCAGGTGGTGTTTCAAAATGTATGCTGATCATTTTAACATCACTATACAAAACTGTGGTTAATGTAAAAGAATCCAAGATTAAAAGCTTTTACATGATTCAATACCTTCTTCGAAAAACAGCATGTTCTTCTTACTGCTCGCCTTATGCGGTGTCTTAATCGGCAGTTGTTTCCTTCTATCCCGACTGTATAATATTTCCCTTCTTGGTCCGGCTTAAAAATTTTGATGAAACTTTCCCAATGATCACTCGATATACAATCATAAGTAATGCCCAGTTCTTCTAAACGGTTTTTTAGCCTTTGTGCTGTATGAGCATCTCTTCCTCCCCATACAAAAGCCACTATTTCTCCGCTACTTCTATCATAGACGTACTGTAGCCAATGCTTATCTTTCTTGTTGCCTACAAATGTCCAAAATTCATCAACTTCCAAGCATTTATAATGAGTTCTTTGAGGAATTATTTCATGATTTGATTGTGTAAGCGTTTTAAGTATCTTGCCAATACTAAACCTCGTAATCTTTGCAATATCCCGAATGCCACAACATCGCACAAGCATAAGCAAAATCAATTTGACCGCTTTTGAATGACAGCCTAAATACGTCAAATTATGGTCACCCACAAACTGCCTATTACATTCTTTACAACGATAGTTTTGCTTACCATCGTATTTAATGCCATTCTTCTTTATACTTGTACTCTGGCATCGAGGACAATGAAGTTCTATTTCGATTTTCACACATTTAAATATAGCTGAATTGTTCCTCCTTGCCTCCTTTTCTTATGAGCATACTTTTTAGAACCTATCCAATATTAATTTCATTCTTTTTTGGCAATTGGAAAAATAATTTGTTAAATTCTCCCCCATGAGAAAACCATATCCCAGCGACATTAGTCGAGAAGCCTTTAAAGAAATTGAACCGTTACTATTGAGCGGAAGAAAACAAACACGTCCAAGAGTCGTTGATGTCTATGAAGTGTTTTGCGCCTTGCTCTATATTCTAAAAAGTGGATGTCAATGGAGTATGCTTCCTCGAGACTTTCCACCTAAAAGCACTGTGCATTATTACTTCTCGATTTGGAATAGAAAACCATCAGAAACTGAACCTAGCATACTTGAGCAGGCTTTAAAAAAATGTGGTTGGCGAGGCCCGTATCAACAATGGACGGAAAGAACAAACGAGCTTTATCATCATTGATTCACAAAGTGTAAAAAACACAGATACCGCACGTAATAAAGGCTATGACGCTGGTAAAAGAGTTTCAGGGATTAAAAGACATATCATTGTTGATACTCAAGGTCTGCCTCATGGAATATTTATTACGACAGCAGATAAAACAGATCGTCAAGGTGCATTAGATGCCATAACTTTACATAGAGACACCTTACAAAATATAGAGGTTGTACTTGTTGATGGTGGTTATACAGGTGAACCCTTTTCTTTGGCTGTTAATGATTTAATCAGAGCGCGAGTTGATGTTGCTAAACGAAGTGAATTACATAAATTTGCAGTCATACCACAACGCTAGGTTGTGGAAAGATCATTTGCTTGGTTAGAAAAATGTAGAAGGCTTTGGAAAAACTGTGAAAAGCACCTAAATACGAGCCTTCAGTTCATTAATTTAGCCTTTTTAAGGCTACTTTTGCATAGAAAATATTCTGGATAGGTTGTTAGAAAAAAGTCATCCTATTGTCTACCTTGATGAAAGTGGCTTCAAGTCACATGATCATAGACCTAATGGTTATTCGCAAAGAGGAAAACCATGCTTTGGACAATATAATTGGCAGTTAAAAAATCAGACCAATGCAATTGGAGCAATTCATCAATAGAAATTGTTTGCAGTAGGATTATTTGATTGCAAAATCAATGCTGATGTTTTTCATTTTTGGGTTGAGCGATTACTGATCCCTGAATTACCGAAGAATAGTATTGTGGTTATGGATAATGCAACATTTCATAAAAGAGCGGATACTCAGGCGTTATTGGAACAACAAGGGCATCAGATACTTTGGCTTCCTGCATACAGTCCTGATTTAAATCCTATAGAAAAGATGTGGGCATGGGTTAAACGCAAGCGTAAAGAGTGGTTGGTTGATTCAATTGATCAATTATTTCGGTTATTTTTCAATAAATGTATGAATAATTAAACGGTTTTACTATAACTTTCATTTAGCTGCATCTACCATTGCTGCAATTTATAAAGATCGATGGAAAGTAGAACTATTTTTTAAAGCGATCAAGCAAAACCTAAAATTGAAATCGTTTCTAGGTCGTAGCCGCAATGCGATACAAACACAAATATGGATTGCACTAATCGCGTATTTACTGGTGAGTTTTGCGAAACATATGGCACAAGAAGGATGGAGTGTTCAAAGATTATTAAGAATTATTCAGGTGAACTTATTTGAAAGGAAACCATTGAAGGCTCTGTTTTACCTGACAAAAAGTGGAATAAGCAAGAAGAACCTCAACTGAGGTTCTTCTTGTGATATTTATGGGACAGCAGTGACCCTAAGGTGCTTTTTTCACTAGAAGCTCGTTGCAATCAAAACCACGAAACTAAACAACAACGTACCTATAGATCGTTTACAATGTACATGAACCTCTTGCTCAAACCCTTGAGTCAATTGCTCTAAGTTTTCCATAACTTTGCGCTCATTTAATGTACGTAAATTGTTAATTTGCCTAAATAATCCACCAGTTAAAATTAGCAAAAAGTCTAACAACATGCTAGGGCAATTTTTTAATCAATAGGTTAAATTGTGACAAAAATAGGTACATTGCAAGAAATAATGATGATTAAAATTTACAGATACCATCCGAAAATTAAAAAAGCTCACAATAGTGAGCTTTTTTAATTAGATGTTTAGTTTTGAGCAATTACTGTAATACCAGTTGCTTGAGGTCCTTTTTTACCATCAGCAATAGTGAATGAAACACGTTGCCCTTCATGTAAAACCTTAAAACCGTTACTTTGGATTTCACTAAAATGAGCAAATACATCTTGCCCAGAATCCGCATGAATAAAGCCAAAACCTTTAGTTTCATTGAACCATTTAACTGTACCAGTCACAGTGTTAGACATATACGTAACCTATTAGAAATATTTGGAATGCTTAGTAGCAAGTAACTTGGAATCATAAACTCTGAGATTAAATCTGATAACACGAAAGGTTTATCTAAACTACGAGATGAAAGATTTTCTGAATCAACAGTGTTATTCTTCTAGTTATTATTCAATATACACCACTTTACTTTTTCGGCACAAACATTATCTAACTCTAGATGAAAAATTGGGTTCGAATAGTTATATTACCTAAAAATTCTCTTAAAAAACAATCGCTTTTGATGTCTAAAAAATTGTAAAATTTCATTTATTTCAATCAAATAATTATATTTAAAAATTATTTTGATGTTTTTTACACATAAAAAGCATCAAAAAAGCCCACATATGTGAGCTTTTTTTACTGGTCTAAAAATTAGATAACAGTGATGAGAGTTGCTTGTGGTCCTTTCTTACCTTGACCAAGTACGAAAGAAACGCGTTGGCCTTCTTGTAATACTTTAAAACCTTTGCTTTGGATTTCGCTGAAGTGAGCAAAAACATCTTGGCCAGAATCAGCTTGAATGAAACCAAAACCTTTAGTTTCGTTAAACCACTTAACAGTACCAGTAACTGTATCAGACATACTTTTAAACCTTTTAAAATTTGTTCATTTATAAATTAAATCAAAATTTTCATTCTGACTTAACTTAATCTATCTTTATTTGACAGATACTGCAAGCATAGCAAATTTTAAGTCATACGAGATAGTGGATCTATGAAAGTATTGAAAGTTTTATCTCTTGAATGAATGAAGTTGAACTTTAATAAACCAAATCATATAAAAACAACATTCTTTGCTAAATCAAAAAATTAGCCTTGATTGTGTAGTTACACAATCTATAAAACTTAAGATTTACTCACAATAGATCATAAAAAATATTTTATCTTTCCCATTTAAGATTTTCTTATATACAAATTTACTGATTGCTTTCTTATACAGAATTCGGCTTTTAGGCAGAAGATCAACCTCTATAAAGCTTAGAATTTCATGCAAAGCACAACTAGAAATCAAAAGATAGTTTTTAGATATAAAAAAAGCCCACATAAAGTGAGCTTTTTTTCAAGCAATCTTATTAGATAACTTTAATTGTAGTTGCTTGTGGTCCTTTTTTACCTTGACCAAGTACAAACGAAACGCGTTGGCCTTCGTTTAATACTTTGAAACCATTGCTTTGGATTTCGCTGAAGTGAGCAAAAACATCTTGGCCAGAATCAGCTTGAATGAAACCAAAACCTTTAGTTTCGTTAAACCACTTAACAGTACCAGTAACTGTATCAGACATACTTTTAAACCTTTAAACTTTGTTCATTTATGAATTAAATCAAATTATGAATATTGATTTAACCCAATCTATCTTTAACCAATAGATACTTCAAGTGCGTAAATTATCTATATTAATCGATAAAGCTGATTAACATCGGTATAGAAGCTTTTCCCATCTAGATTAAAATCGACTTCTCGACCCGACTCTAGCTGGATTTTCTTTCCAACCTCTACCCATTTGAAACCATCCAACGTATTTTGTTGACGTTTCATCGGGATAATTTGCACACAAATTTCATTGCCATTGCTGGCTTTGGCTACACGCCATTCATTAATAATTTTCAACACAAAATCACTCATTTCTGAGCTCAAGTGATCGATTTGGATTTACTATAACGCTAGATATATGGAGAGAGGTAAACTACAATTCTAGAATCTAATAATTTTTAGCTTTCTTTAGGGTTATTTCAGCTAACTTAATTGCTGTCTAATCTTTCAGATAACAACAACTCAATAATCACAGAGCTAATATTCAATTAACTTTAAAGTGGTAGCGGGAGCTGGATTTGAACCAACGACCTTCGGGTTATGAGCCCGACGAGCTACCAGACTGCTCCATCCCGCATCAACATCTTGATCAACATGTCTGATCAATGAGATGCTTTATACGCCCTTCTCCCCCACAATGCAATTTTTTTTTAGAAAAATCACATAATTTACTGCCTAACGCTCAAATTAAACACAAATTGATCAAAAACAAATCAAAATGAGTCTTATTAGTTGATCTGTTGAAAAGAGACCGAATTTTGGAATATGTACTCAATAAAACTAACTCTGTTTAATAAATCCACTATTTTCTTATAATTCAAAATCCTACAAAAATATTATGCATCGAAAAGCCTGCTATGTAACAATATCAACAATCTTTCATTTTTATAGTTCGACATGTCATTAATTATTGGTATTGATCCTGGTTCACGCTTAACAGGTTATGGAATTATCGAAAAAGATGGCAATAAACTACGTTTTGTCGATGCGGGAACTATTCGTACTGAAACTCAAGCAATGCCTGAACGACTAAAACGTATTTTTGCAGGTGTTGAACGTATTGTTAAATTTCACGGGCCTACTGAGGCTGCCGTTGAACAAGTTTTCATGGCGCAGAACCCTGATTCTGCGTTAAAACTTGGACAAGCCCGTGGCGCTGCGATTGCGGCGTTGGTCAATTTAGACCTACAAGTCGCGGAATATACTGCTCGTCAAATCAAACAGTCAGTGGTGGGTTACGGCGCTGCTGAAAAAGAGCAAGTACAAATGATGGTAATGCGTTTATTGAACCTAAGCATTCAACCACAGGCTGATGCAGCCGATGCATTAGCTGCTGCAATCTGTCATGCCCATGCCTCGGGAAGTATGAGCAAAATGGCAGTATTAAATGCACTCGGTGGTATGGCTCGTGGACGGAGTCGTTCAAGTAGTAGAAGGCGCTGATTGATTGAAAAATTAAGATGTAATTATTTTAAATAATATACCCTACAAAGCATATAAAAGAGCATTTAAGAATATGATTACAAAAAAATTATTTAAAAAAGTAACTGAGCCATATTTTAATTTGAGAGATAAATTAGAGAATTTTGCTAAAGGATATGGTTTTATTCCAACCTCATATTATGCTGACCCTAAAAAAGAAATTGCACACAAAGTACTTCCTATATTGAGATCATATCAAAAGTTGGTTTTCAAAGGAAAAAATATGTCACTACCAACTTGGGTGGTTAGTAAAGGAAATAGTGATAATTTTACTGATATTCAACTCAATCAAATTTGGTTGGATTATTTAAATAAAATGATTCTCTCCTACGAATTGGTTTTAGCTGGGGCTCACTCAATAGAAGATGAAATCAAAATTGATGAAGGTTTAGTCTTGTTTTCAACCTATTACCAACATTTATGGGATTAATTCTTTTCGAATGAATGTTGAGTATTACATATTCACCACGTTATAAATCACTTTCCCCATGTCATGTGCTTGTAAACCTCTCATACCATTTTCAGCCAGTAAATCTCCTGCTTGCGCATGTAAGCTTACAATATCATGCAATGCGACTTGCTCATGAAATTGTGCTTTTAAACTGGCAATCATACCTGCAAGCACATCCCCCATTCCTCCTGTACCCATTCCTGCATTGCCTTGAGTACAGATAAATAATTCACCTTCTAAGACCAAGCTACCTGCACCTTTAAGCACCCATTGCCCTGCATATTTTTGTTGTAAATTATGAATTGCAACAATACGATCTTGCTCAATGTCCGCAGCCGCACAACCTAATAAAGTTGCTGCTTCACCAGAATGTGGGGTTGCGTAAACATGAGGATTTAATTTTTGAGGATGTTTTGCCAAAAACCACAACCCATCTGCATCTAATACCACTTCTAAATGTGAATTTTGACTGAGTAAATCGAACCATTGCTGATAAATCTGCTCTGCCCACTCATCTCGCCCTAAGCCCATTCCGAAACAGACGGCATCAATTTGAATTAATAGGTATTGGATCGATTTTTGATCTAAAGCATTAATATCTCGCACCATAATATTCGGTGAACGCGCCAGAATAGCTTGATGATGTTTAGCATGACAGACCACACTGACTTTTCCTGCTCCAGCATGAAACGCTGCTTCAGCAGACATAATCACCGCTCCGCCCATATCCGCATGACCACCAACGACAAGCACATGCCCATAACTTCCTTTATGTCCAAAAGCTTGGCGTTTCGGTAATACAATTTTTTCAGAGGATAGATATGCAAGTGGCTTTAATTCTGCATCAATTGGGATCAAGCTGACTAAATGTAGTTTTCCCACATATTCCTTGCCTTGACCTGTAAACAAACCTGCTTTATAGCCCAAAATTGTAAAGGTTTGATCTGCTTGTACAGCACATGGTAAAGCTTGCCCAGTATTGGCATGTAGTCCGCTCGGAATATCAATAGCAATCTTTAAACCAATCTGTGAGTTAAATAACTGGATGATCGACTGCCATTTTTGATCAAGCTCACGATTTAATCCAATGCCAAATAAAGCATCAATATGACAGTCAACCTCTCCTAGCCCCTCCTTAATAAGGAGAGGGACAGCACAAACCAAATCAGGTATTGAATACGTGCAAGTCTCCTCCCTATCACGGGGGAGATTTAGAGGGGGGTGCAAAAGTGGTTGAATATCGACTTGATACGCTTGAGCATATTGTACAGCTTGTTTTAAATCGGCAGAGTCCCCCATTTCAGATGAAAAAACCGTGACTTTAAAATCTGCTTGCTTTAGAAAAGCAGCAATATAGTAACCGTCACCTGCGTTATTGCCTTGTCCACACCAAATTGCGATCCTTTGAATTTTATTTTTATTAAATAGTTCAATTAACTGTTGTGAGATTGTCCAAGCTGCTTGTTGCATCAGTCCTAAAGATGAATTTTGCTGCGTAAACCAACGCTGCTCCCATGCTTGAATGCTTTGGCTATGGTAAACTGAACGTTGCATGTTATCCCCTAATTATTGGTTTATGGCTTCAACCACATCCTCTGGAAAATCACTTGATAAAATTGAGCTTCAGCAGCTTGATCCTCAAGAACTTAAAACATGGATAAAAACTCAAGCTTTAGACTTGGGCTTTTCTGATTGTGTCATTGCCAAACCTGATGCTCAAGATCAAATGCCACGTTTTAAAGAATATTTAAAACGGGGTTACCATGCTGATATGCACTATTTGGAAGAGAATTTAGAAAAACGTGCTGATCCAAAATTGCTTGTGCCTGGGACTAAAAGCATTATTTGTGTGCGAATGAATTATCTTGTGGCATCACCTAAGCCCCGTTATGTACCATTTGAACCAAATTCAGCCATTATTGCACGCTACGCGCGTGGACGTGACTATCATAAAGTCATGCGTGGTCGACTTAAAACATTAGCCAGTCGTATTAAAGAAAAAGTGGGCGATTTCGAATCACGCCCGTTTGCGGACTCAGCACCTATTTTTGAAAAATCACTTGCTGAAAGTGCAGGTATGGGTTGGACAGGAAAACATACCTTACTCATTCATAAAAAATCAGGTTCTTTCTTCGTTTTGGGTGAGCTATTTACTTCTCTTGACCTCCCTTTTGATCAACCCGCAACAGCCCATTGTGGCTCATGTACTGCTTGCATCGACATTTGCCCAACACAAGCCATTGTTGAGCCTTATATGTTGGATGCAAGGAAATGTATTGCTTACTTAACTATTGAATATAAAGGAATCATTCCTGAAGAGTTACGTTCAGGTATAGGTAATCGTATTTTCGGTTGTGATGATTGTCAGCTGATTTGCCCGTGGAATGGCTTTGCTAAAACAGCGTCAATTCCAGACTTTGACCCAAGACATAGTTTAGATAACATTAGCTTACTAGAGATCTGGCAATGGGATGAAGCAACTTTTCTTGCAAAAACAGAAGGTAGTCCAATTCGTCGCACAGGCTATCAATCCTTTAAACGGAATATTGCAATCGGCTTAGGAAATGCTCCATACTCGGCTGAAATCGTGAGCCAATTGCAAGAAGCAAAAGCTCTACACGATGAGATTGTCAATGTACATATTGAGTGGGCAATTCAACAACAATTGCAGCAAATAAACGTACCTGAATAGAAAAATGATGTTTTTTGCCCTTTGGCTTTGGCACGATTTCTGTATGATTAATCTCAATGTTTGTAATCAATCATCATGGATATAACAATGACTTTACGTAATGACTGGACTCGTGATGAAATCCAAGCTTTATATGATCAACCTTTTCTAGACTTAGTATTCAAAGCACAAAGTGTTCATCGTGAGCATTTTCAGCCAAATACCATTCAAGTCAGCACACTACTTTCAATCAAAACAGGTAAATGCCCAGAAGATTGTAAGTATTGTTCTCAATCTGCACATTACGACTCAAAACTAGAAGCAGAAAAGCGTATTGCAGTAGATAAAGTCATTCGTGAAGCACAAACAGCAAAAGATTCTGGTTCTTCACGTTTCTGTATGGGCGCTGCTTGGCGCAATCCACACGAACGAGATATGCCTTATGTGTTAGAAATGGTTCGTGAAGTAAAAGCACTCGGTTTAGAAACTTGTATGACTTTAGGTATGCTCAATCAGTCACAAGCTGAACGCTTAAAAGATGCTGGTTTAGATTATTACAACCATAACCTTGATACCTCTCGTGAATACTATTCACATATTATTAGTACGCGTACTTTTGATGATCGTTTAGATACATTAGATCATGTACGTCAAGCGGGTATGAAAGTATGTAGTGGTGGTATCGTTGGCTTAGGTGAAAGTCGTAATGATCGAATTGGTTTATTACAAGAACTTGCAACTATGCCTGTACATCCTGAATCAGTGCCAATTAATATGCTTGTACCAATAGAAGGTACACCGCTTGCTGAAGTTGAAAAGTTAGATGTGACCGAATGGATTCGTACGATTGCTGTTGCTCGTATTATTATGCCTCATAGTTATATTCGATTATCGGCAGGACGCGAATCACTCAGTGATTCAGATCAAGCGCTTGCATTCATGGCAGGTGCAAACTCGCTTTTCTCTGGTGATAAGTTATTGACTACGCCTAATGCTGGAGAAGGTAAAGATCAAATCCTATTTGCTAAATTAGGTTTAACAGCAGAAAAACCGAAACCAACTGTTGCTGAACTCTCCGTAGATGCTATGAGTGCATAAACAAAAAAAGCCTTGTTATTTGACAAGGCTTTTTTTCGATCATATTAAATTGATGTCACTAAAATGCCGTATTTGGCATTTAAAAACATTCCTACGCGAATGATATCCACACCTGCTGCATGTGTGACTGACAACTCTTGAGTATGTACATCAAAATGGAAAGAATCAAAAATATCCTGATGCTGCATCAACCATAAAATGGTATCAGTCGTACTTTCATCTACCTTATAAGTTTCTGACTTAAAATCTTTATCCATACTATTCAAATATCTTTGCTTGATCTATTTATCATAAACAATCAATAGCTTTTATGCAGCTTGTAAAAAACACTTAGCCAAAGAAGATTAATAGCTAAGTGTATAAAAGAGGAAATGATAATAGATTAATTAAGCTGCCAAAGGACTCACAATAATTTGACCTGCCTTTAAGCTTTCAACCGCTTTAGGATTAAATTCGAGTGTTAATACATGATTATCCAAATGCAAATGATAGCTACGAATCAATGGCTGTGAACCTTCATCAGTTTCAAGTACATATTCATCAGCAATATTTAAAATACCTTCTAAATTCGTAGTGCTCGATGCACGATCATGACTAAACAAATCGTAAATTGTATGTAAGTTAAAACTCGTTTGCTGTTCCAAAGGATGCGCTTTTAGATAACTTTCCAAGAAGAGAACGAACTTATGGGCAAAGAAATAGTAGTTTGGTTTATGTGTATAAAGCATATTCATGAGTAGCTCCTTTCGATGTATTTTTCATCTAATCATGACTAAAAAACTAAGGATTCAACCTTAAAAAATTCTTAAAGAAAGTTTGGCATTTTTGTTAAGAATGTAATTCTAGTGCTCATTTTTCATTCGTTATTTTGAAGATTTAATAAAAGATTAATATAAAAAACGACTATTTTGAATAAAAAATAAACAAATAATGCATTATTACTTACAAAATAAGACACTAAATTTCATGTAATTTATCTAAAATTCACAAAATAAAAATCGTTTTAAAAAAGAACTATAAAATAAACAATGAGTTATTTTTCTAAATTTTTAGCATCAAGCAAAAACATAAAAATGTGATATTGTTTGCATTTTTTAATTTAAATGATATATTTCGCACATTACTTATTCAGCGCAATCATTAACTGAAAAAGTAATCTAATTCAAACTTTAAGCTGATGTATTAGAGAAATTATTATGAAAAAACTTGCTTTGATCGCTACTCTTTCAGTTGTAGGTATTGCTAACGCTCAAGCCGCTGATGGTACGATTACTATTAATGGTTTAGTTACTGACCAAACTTGTAAAATTGTCACTCCTGCAGGCAAAGATTTTACTGTTACTCTTCCAACAGTTTCTAAACAAACATTAGCTGCTACAGGTGATGTTGCTGGCCGCACCCCTTTCCAAATCAAACTTGACCAATGTTCAAAAGGTAAAGTTGCGACTTATTTTGAACCAGGTGCAACTGTTGACTTCTCTACAGGTCGTTTAAATAACCAAGCTGTTGGTGGTGCAAATAACGTTAAAGTTCAATTATTAGGTAGCAACAACCAATTTATTCCTGTGCTTGCAACAGGTTCAAATGGTGCTCAAGCGAACTCTCAATGGGTTGACGTTGTAGACAATGGTAGCGCTGACTTGAACTACTATGCTGAATACTATGCAACTGGCGCTTCTACTGCTGGTAAAGTAAGTACTTCAGTTCAGTACACAATCATTTATCAATAATTTGTTGATAATCTCTGCGAATTTCTAAAATTTAGAAGTTCGCAGTTTGTTATAAAAATATATTGCGGTAATAGAGTAAGTATAAATGACATTGAACAGTTACAATATTTTGCTTGGTTTAGCGATATCTTCCGTTTTTGCTGTAAGCACAGCTCAAGCAGAAATTATCTTACATGGTACTCGCGTTGTGTATCCGTCTGACGCTCGTGAAGTGACTTTGCAAGTAAGTAACAATGGTTCAAAACCATCGCTTGTTCAAGCATGGATTGATGATGGTGACCCTAAAAGTACACCAGACCAATCTAAAGTTCCATTTATGATTACCCCTCCTATCTCTCGTGTCGATCCAACTAAGAGTCAATCTCTTCGTATCGCTGCTCTTCCAAGCGCAACACAATTAGATCAGAAAAAAGAAACGGTATATTGGTTAAATGTATTAGATATTCCACCAAGACCAACAGCCAATAGCAAAGAAGCTGTTCCAGATAATTTTTTGCAACTTGCAATCCGTTCACGTATTAAATTTTTCTACCGACCTGCTGGTATTAAAGAAGACGCTAATTTAGCTGCTGAAAAACTACAATGGATTAGAAATGGTCAGACCTTAACGGTCAAAAATCCAACCCCATTTCACGTTACGATGACTGCCGTATATCAACTTAATGGTTCTCAGCCAGTTGATCTCTTACCTAAAGGCTTAATGCTATCGCCTTTTAGCGAAGATAAAGTGCAGTTAAAAACTGCAAATACTGAAAAACTTAGCTTTATTAGTATTAATGACTATGGCGGTCGTATTGAGCATCAAATCAAACTTCAATAATAAAGATATTACTTACCAAGCGATAAATTATTGAGTACCTATCCTTGAATAGGCGAAAGAGTTATGTCAAATAAGAAAGCTTCTGCTAAGTTCCTTAAACGTCGTATTTGTTATTACCTTACTTCTGGGATAATTACAATTACGATGCCTATGGCTGTTTACTCAGCAGAACAAACAAAAGAACAAGCACCAATGGAAGCAGAATTTGACTCTGTTTTCTTAATGGGTGATGCTAAAAAAGTTGATATTTCACGTTTTAAATATGGCAATCCAGTTCTACCAGGTGAATATAGCGTTGATGTTTATATCAACGGAAACTGGTTTGGTAAAAAACGGATGGTTTTTCGCTCTACTGAACAAAATCAAAATGCTTACACATGTTTTACCGCCAATTCATTACTTGAATATGGCGTAAAACAAGAAGTTTTGGTCAATCGTACCGAAACGACAGCTTCAAATGCGTGTTATAAAATCGAAGAATGGGTAGAAAATGCTTATTACGATTTTGATACCTCACGCCTACGAATTGATGTTTCTATTCCACAAATCGCATTACAAAAAAATGCGCAGGGTTATGTCGATCCGAGTGTCTGGGATCGAGGTATTAATGCTGGTTTTTTGTCGTATAACGGAAGTGCTTATAAAACATTTAACAAATCTTCTGGTCAACAAGAAACGACAAATGCTTTTATTGGTCTAACAACAGGCGCTAACATCGGTGGTTGGCAGTTTAGACATAACGGTCAATGGCAGTGGCAAGATAACAAAGAATCAGAAAAAAAAGGCTCAAATTACGAAGCTGTCAGTAGCTATGCCCAACGTGCTTTTCCAAATTATCGTGGCGTTCTCACTTTAGGTGATAGTTTTACTAACGGCGAGATTTTTGATTCTTTTGGGTATCGTGGTGTCGATTTTTCTAGTGATGATCGGATGCTGCCAAACAGTATGACTGGTTATGCGCCTCAGATCCGTGGTAATGCAAAAACTAACGCAAAAGTTGAGATTCGACAACAAGGTCAATTGATTTATCAAACCACTGTAGCTCCTGGACGTTTTGAAATTAATGACTTATATCCGACTGGATTTGGCGGCGAACTCGAAGTTTCAGTTATTGAATCAAACGGTGAAATTCAAAAATTCGCTGTGCCTTATGCCTCAGTTGTTCAAATGCTACGTCCCGGTTTAAGCCGTTACTCGCTCACAGCAGGTGAATTTCGCGACCGAGATATAGATTTAACGCCGTGGGTAACGCAAGGTAAATATCAGCGCGGTGTTAATAACTACTTAACAGCATATACTGGTTTCCAATTAGCAGAAGATTATGGGTCTGCACTCGTCGGAGCTGCTTTTGCTACACCAATAGGTGCAATTTCTCTAGACGTAACACACTCACAAGCAGATTTCAAAAAACAAGAGTCTCAATCTGGTCAGAGTTTTCGCTTAAGTTACAGTAAATTAATTGCTCCAACGGATACGAATTTAACACTTGCAGCATATCGCTACTCTACAGAAAACTATTACAACCTTCGTGATGCAATTTTAATTCGTGACCTTGAAGAAAAAGGCGAAAATACTTATGCCGTTGGTAAACAACGTAGTGAGTTCCAAATCACGCTGAACCAAGAACTACCTGAAGGTTGGGGGAATGTCTATGTTGTTGGTTCATGGATTGATTATTGGAATCGTAGCGAATCGACTAAGCAGTACCAAATTGGTTATAGTAATAATTATCAGAGTATTACGTACGGTATTTCAGCTGTAAATCGCCAAATAGAATACGGCTCAAATCGTAGTGACCAAGATACTGAATATTTAGCGACAATCTCCTTCCCGCTAAGCTTTAAGAAAAACTCTGCGAACGTGAATACCACCATTGCAGATAATAATCGTACTGTGGGTGTAAGTGGCGTGGTGGGTGATCGTTTCAGCTACGGTGCGAGTATGTCTCACCAAGATCGCAATGATCCTAGCTTTAACGTCAATAGTCGTTATAGAACTAATTTTGCAACAGTCGGCGGATCTTATAGTTATGCAGAAGACTATCAACAAGCAATGTTAAGTTTAAGCGGTAGTATTGTTGCACATTCTCAAGGCATCTTATTTGGACCAGATCAAGGGCAAACCATGGTTCTAGTCTATGCACCAGACGCTGCAGGTGCAAAAGTCGGTAATACCGTTGGTTTAAGTATTAATAAAGCGGGCTATGCTGTTATTCCTTATGTTACACCATATCGTTTAAATGACATTACCCTTGACCCTCAAAACATGTCTACAAATGTTGAACTAGAGGAAACTAGCCAACGTATTGCCCCCTTTGCAGGTGCAATTGCAAAAGTAGATTTTTCAACAAAAACTGGTTATGCAATCTATATCCAAAGCAAACAGGCAAATGGAGAAAGTTTACCTTTTGCTGCTCAAGTCTATAACAAAGATAAAGAAGCTGTGGGCATGGTTGCACAAGGAAGCCTAATTTATGTTCGAACAAAATTACCTCAAGATACGCTTTACGTTAACTGGGGTGATGAAGCGTCTGAGCAATGTCAGGTAAGCTATGATGTTCGTTCTCAATTAGATAAAAATCAACAAAATATGATCATGACTGAGGCAATTTGTAAATGAAGAAAATTCTAATTACTGGTGCTTTATTTACGGCAGGTTTTGGTTTTAATACGGCGGCCAATGCATTTTGTACACTCAGCCCAGGCTTCAGTACAGTTGATATTTCTATGGCTGTAGGTCGCGTGGTTGTGCGCCCAAGTGATCCTGTTGGGACTATTTTGCGTAAAGCAACGTTTCCAATCAATCCCAATGGCTCAACATTAAGATGTAATTCAAGTGCTGATCGAATTTACGCAGATTTATCGCAAAGATATCCAATTAGTCCTTTAGGCGATAGTATTTATTCAACCAATATTGCAGGAATCGGTATTCGACTATATCGTGAAGCCGAAAATGCAACCAATTTCTCTGGATATTATCCCTACTCGCGCAGTCTATCACCAGGAACACTTTACAATTTAGCACAAGGCTACTTTGTTGTTGAGATTGTTAAAACAGCATCACAAACTGGATCTGGTGCCCTTGTTCCGGGTAGATATAGTACCTATTACGTGACTGGACAAAACAGTCGTCCATTTTTAACCAGTACTGTTTATGGTAACGCCATTACTATTGCTTCTTCTTCCTGTGAGCTACAAGGCAACATCAATAAAACAGTTCAGCTTCCAACGGTAATGAAATCTGGTTTTAAAGGGGTTGGTTCGACTCAAGGTGAACAAGTATTTGATCTGAATATCTTATGTAATGGCGGTATCAACCCAACAGGTTACGAAGAAAAAACTCAGGTTAGTTTAAGCTTCGATTACACCCAAGATGGCAGTAATAACCAAGTTTTAACCAATACCGCACCGACTGCAACGAAAGCGAATGGTGTTGGGGTTCAACTGATCTCAAATTACCAAAACATCAATAAGGTGATTGCTCGTGGCGACAAACTTGCACTGGGTACGGTTAAATCAAATGAAGTCATTCAATACAATGTTCCATTAGCTGCTCGTTACTATCAAACAGCAACAACTGTCACTGCTGGAACTGTACGAGCGATGGCAACGGTTACCATTCAGTACGATTAAAACTTTAATTCCAAATTCACCCAACCCCAAATCTAGTCATGGCCTTGGGGTTTTTATTTATTTGAAATAAATCACACTAAATAAAAAAATATTGATACTGTATATACAATTAAAAACACGCCAAAATTATCACTACCCAAGAAAAATTAAACATACATCACATTTTAAATAAATATTTTTATCATAATTAATTTCAATATTGCCTTAATAATAAATTTCATGTTAATTAATAATAAATACATTATATAAAGGAAATATTCATGTATAAAAATATTTATAAAATTCTATTGGGTTCATCATTAATTGCATTTACTTCGATGGCTTATTCAGCAAATACCATTCAAATCAGTGGAAGTATTGTTGAAGATACATGCTCTTTAAATCAAAGTAACAAAGACTGTGAATTGGCTAACATTTCAAACAAGAAAAATGAAGAAATAGTAAGTTTAATCCAAAATTTAAAGAACAAATCACAGAAAAACTATACAACTGAGATTAGTATTGAACAATTACCTGACCAAAAAAGTACAGTTATAACTGCTAATTATTACTAAAAATAAATATCAGAATAAAAAATAAAATGTGATAAAATTTGCATTTTATTTTTTTATTTCATAAATATTGATTTTAAACCCATTATTATATTTTATATAAAACAGCACAAAACCAATAATTAATTAAAATTATCTAAATAATCAAAAAATATTTTAGCTCAAATATTTAGTGCCACAATTAAAAACCTATATTTTATTAGCGCTAACAACAATATCAATTATCATTATCATTATCAATTCTTTATTTAATAAAACTTATCAGATTTAAAAAAACGATCAAAAATAAATAATTTCAATAAAAACAATATTTTAAAAAATACAGAACTGTTTTTATAGGACATGTATTGACCATATAAACCCTTTTCTGTAATTTCTTATCGGAAATATACTTTATAAATAATTTTAAAAATAATAAGGGATAAATATGGACCATCTAATAAAATCAATTACGTCTGAGAATGCACCTTGTGTAGACTGTTCTACTGACCCAATTGAATCTCTAAAAGCAATGTTCGTAGATATGGTACAAGCTGGACGTATTGCCAAAGGTCAATGCCCTGCTATGCGTCCTGTATTTCTGAAACCCCACGGTGTGGCAGCAGCAGAATTCGTTGTTCGTAGTGATCTCCCTGAAAATTTGCGTGTTGGTCTATTTGCAAATTTAGGCAAAAGTTATCCAACATGGATTCGATTTTCATCAGATACCACACCGACACGAACAGACTATAAATCCACACTGGGTATCGGGATTAAATTATTTGATGTTGATGGGGAAAAATTACTCGGCAATCCTCATGCCGATACCTTCGACTTCATCTTACAAAACTTTGATGCATTCTTTGTTGATACAGCTAAAGATATGTGCGAATTTACCAAGGCTGGCGTTGTTGATGGGGATTATGATCCATATCTTAAGGCACACCCAAAGACGTCTGAATTGCTTGATGCAATGGCAAAACCAGTCGCAAGTGTGTTGGCATCACCTTATTGGAGCGGTTTACCCTTCCGTTTTGGAGAGGACCAATATGTCAAATATAAAATTGAACCGACATTCTATTTAGATCCCCCTACTCACTCACCGAATGATCCCTCATATCTCGCCACGGACCTGAATACTAGATTAAAAAATTCAGAAGCTCGTTTTCGATTCATGATTCAGCTAAGAACTGTTCCAGAACGAATGCCTTTAGATGAAGCAACTGTAGTCTGGCCGGAAGATCTGAGTCCACCTATCCATGTTGCGGATATTATTATTCCTATTCAAGATATCAGCGCACGTGGTCAAGCAGAATACGGCGAAAATCTAGCAATGAATATCTGGCGTGTGACAGCAGAACATGCTCCTGTCGGTTCTATTGCTGATGCGCGCCGTGTGGTTTATGCAGCCTCTGCAGAATTACGTCGTAATGTTAATGGTGTGCCACAAGGTGAACCAGACACACCTCGTCCATTAATATCACCTGCAAATGCTGTTGATACGGATATTGTTCGTGCAGCAATTCATCCTGCTATTGGAATTGCACGGGTTGGTGATAGCATAAACGAGTTTTTTATTGGACCTGAAGTTGTCGATGCACCAGCCGATTTAAATCAATCACCTAATTCTTATCGTGATGCTACAGGTGCAATTAAAAGACAGGCAGCCCGTTTTCGCATTTATGGTTACAACGCAGCAGGCGAAGTGGTACGCGAATTAACTCCTGATAATGCAGATATTGTTTGGACTGTACACGTTGCGAATCGCAAAGCCGAATGGTATCAATTCCAATATGCGCTTGATATTCCAGAAGCTGTGAATGCTCCTGACAATGCTTTTACATTACGTAATCCAACCGTAAAAGATCGTAAAAAATTAGCAATTGATCCAGGACCGCGCAGTATTTTTGGTCGTAATGTATCAGGTGGTGCTGAACATCGTTTTGATACAGGTACGTTTCAAGCTGCTGCTGATCAGCCCGTTACCGTACCTCTTGGAGAGATTCAAACTGATGAAAATGGTCGTTTAATTTTCTTAGGAGGACACGGAAAAGCAGCTTCACCAACTAATGCACCTGTATATGATCCAGAAAACCCACCAAGCTTTAACAACGCCAATGACTGGTATGATGACACTTCAGATGGTCCAGTAACAGCAACGGTGTCAATTAATGGAATTAGTATTCCTGTTGAATCGGCTTGGGTTGTTGTAGCTCCACCCAATTACGCACCCGATGTTGTAAGTTGGAGAACAATGTATGACCTGATGTGTGATGTTTATGTTAATGCTGGCTGGATGAGTATGCCTGAAACGCCTTCATTTACTAAAGACATTTTACCTCTATTACAACGTCTAGGTGGCTTACAGTGGGTAAACAAAGGCTTTGCAGCTTATTTCGGTAAAGGTTGTCCAATGGATTTCACTAATCCGTCTTTGTTAGCCAAGTTGTCATTTAAACCTGAGCAAGCTACTGATCTAGACCCATATAGCGAATTACGTCGTGCGATTCTTCATAGCTTCAGACCATTAAAACCGTCAGTTGCTGAACCAGTAACATGGCCACATATCTGGCCTTGGATTTATGGTGATGCTTTTGGTAGTTTCCCTGAAAATGGTACAGGTAACATGCTCACCATGACAGGCCTACAACAAGGAATCTTACAGCATTGGGTAAATGGTAAATTTATCAATGATTGGACAACTGAAACACCTACAGTACCGACATCAATTGATCAAGTACCATTAGCACAACAACCAAACATGCTCGATCAGGCCGCTTTACATTATTGTTTGGCAGATACATTCCACCCAGGTTGTGAAATGACTTGGCCAATGCGTCATGCCAGTATGTACAGTGCCCCTTTCCGTATTCGATTACGTCCAAGTTCAGAACCAGAGCCTTATTATGGTTCGACCATGACTCCGATTAAAGTACAACAGGTTGATGGACCATTGTATGCACAAACTGCCGGAAGCATAACAAGATGGATGGCAATTCCATGGCAAGGTGATACTGCATTCTGCCGTTCAGGCTATGATCCAGACTTTGATCCGTATTTACCAACTTTCTGGGCTGCGCGAGTTCCAAACCATGTATTGACTGAACAAGATTATCAAAAAGTAATGAACCTAGATTTGCCAAGAGAAGAACGAATTGCAGCATTTAATCAACGTCTAAATTGGCTTCGTGCAATTAAAAATGCAAATACAGCAGAAGTGATGCTGCGCATGATTGCCCATTTTAATGAGTTGGGTATTGTTGAGGTACGTCCTGGTATCAAAGATGATCCAGATCTTCCTGAATATATCTATATAGAAACATTAATCGCGGGACAACTCAAAACTGCGGTAGAAAATGCAACCACATTATTGCGCAATATAGCTCGACCTCTGACCGAATTAGAAAAAGCTGGATGGGCAGATCAAGAACAGCTATTGGCATTCCGTTCAGTTCGTGTACAAAAACGTTAAGATGGAAATTTTTGATGTCGATGTGTGCATAGCAGGTAGTGGTCCTGCTGGCACCATTGTGGCCAGACAGCTTGCGCAAGCAGGTTTATCAGTTACTCTAATTGATAGACCTGCACACAAAACACATAAATTTGGAGAGACTCTGCCCAGCGCAGCAATTCGCCTACTTAATAAACTTGGGCTTATTTCTCTAACCGCAAAATTAAAAACAGAGAATCAATTTAGCAATACTACCTACTCTGAGCATGTTGGCGGTAATATGACTTTTTGGGGAAGTAATATCTTATCAACCACAGATTATATCCATGACCCTTATGGCTTTGGATTAAGAATTAATCGTAAAAATTTTGATGAACTACTCAGAAAAGAAGCGCTCTTAAGTGGAGCGAGATTCTATCCATCAGATGTTGTAGCACTAGAAAAACATAATGGTGTATGGAGAATCAGACTTGAAGATGGAAAAACAATCCATTCCAAATGGATTGTCGATGCAACAGGTCGCAGTGCAAAATTGATCAAACTTCTTGGGGTTGAACGTTATCGTGGAGTTCCATTGGTTGCTTTATACCGTACCTGTACGCCCCAGAAAAATGTAAAACTGAACAGAACCATTATTTCTGCTAGTCAAAATGGATGGGTATACACAGGTAAAATCAATGATCACCAGTGGGTCATTGGATACCATACAACTCCCAAAACAGCTACTCAATTTCATCATGACAATAAACAATGGGAGCATCTGATTTCTAAGAATGTCGGTTTATACGATTTATTGGGCAATTTAGAATTTGGTAAAGATATTTTCTCTCATGATGTTCGTAGTAGTTGGTTGGAACAGCCAATAGGCAACGGTTGGGTTGCTTGTGGGGATGCATTACTTGCATTTGATCCTATTGCTGGACAGGGTCTGTTCAATGCTCTTTATACAGGTATGAAGGCCGCAGAAGCTATTTTAGCTGCTGAGCATAATGAAAATAACCACAGAAACTACACCACTGAAATTAATAAAATTATCGGTGGTGTTTCAAAATGTATGCTGATCATTTTAACATCACTATACAAAACTGTGGTTAATGTAAAAGAATCCAAGATTAAAAGCTTTTACATGATTCAATACCTTCTTCGAAAAACAGCATGTTCTTCTTACTGCTCGCCTTATGCGGTGTCTTAATCGGCAGTTGTTTCCTTCTATCCCGACTGTATAATATTTCCCTTCTTGGTCCGGCTTAAAAATTTTGATGAAACTTTCCCAATGATCACTCGATATACAATCATAAGTAATGCCCAGTTCTTCTAAACGGTTTTTTAGCCTTTGTGCTGTATGAGCATCTCTTCCTCCCCATACAAAAGCCACTATTTCTCCGCTACTTCTATCATAGACGTACTGTAGCCAATGCTTATCTTTCTTGTTGCCTACAAATGTCCAAAATTCATCAACTTCCAAGCATTTATAATGAGTTCTTTGAGGAATTATTTCATGATTTGATTGTGTAAGCGTTTTAAGTATCTTGCCAATACTAAACCTCGTAATCTTTGCAATATCCCGAATGCCACAACATCGCACAAGCATAAGCAAAATCAATTTGACCGCTTTTGAATGACAGCCTAAATACGTCAAATTATGGTCACCCACAAACTGCCTATTACATTCTTTACAACGATAGTTTTGCTTACCATCGTATTTAATGCCATTCTTCTTTATACTTGTACTCTGGCATCGAGGACAATGAAGTTCTATTTCGATTTTCACACATTTAAATATAGCTGAATTGTTCCTCCTTGCCTCCTTTTCTTATGAGCATACTTTTTAGAACACCACCAAATTATCAATACTTATGAAAATCGTCGTTACCTCCTATACAAGCAAGAACAAAGGTGGACTGAGAACCCTTTTTGGCAAGCACACCAAACCGTAGCAAAAACAACTTGATTATGTGGTTATGAACGAAGATTTTATGCGCATATTTTAAAAGTCAGACATAAACATAGCCTATAAAAACCCACATTTCGATAAAAGTTAAATATAAAATCAATAACTAAGAACAGCTTGTATTCTTACTCAAGTTTTGATGTACTAAAATACAGGATAGCAATAATTCCGATAACAACATCTTTTACCACAAAGTGTATCGATCTATCGCACTCAACAATAGCTGCGATGGGATAAGGAGCAAGTAAATGTCAAGTTATATGCCATCGATACGTTTCAGTTTGTTGTTATTTGCCATGACTCCTATTTTGATAAACATAAGCGGTTGTTCTAACAATCTTCAGCAAAAAAAAACCATAACGAATATGCATCAACTTCCCTATCCAACCATTGATAGAGAACTCGGTGAAAAATTACAGCCTGACGAAGAAATCATAGCGAATCAAATTACAGAGCAAATTGTTCAATCAATTCGAAGTCAATACTCCTCTGGCAATGCATTGAGAGATGCACACCCCAAAGCGCATGGCTGCGTACGTGCAGAGTTTCATGTATCAAAATCTATACCCAAAAACTTAGCTCAAGGAATTTTTGTTCCTGATAAAACCTATTCAGCATGGATTCGTTTTTCTAATGCTTCTGGTGATGCCACAAGAGCTGATGATAAAAAAGATGCGCGTGGTATGGCAATAAAATTGTTAGGCGTCCCAGGTAAAAAAATCTTGGAAAATGATGAGCAAGCGCTGACTCAAGATTTCATTATGATCAACCACCCTGTATTTTTCGTAGATGAACCTTTACGTTATTTATCTTTTATAGAAGATACAAATAGCAAAAGTACTTTAAAAAAATTGCATATCCCTTTCGCATTAGGTTTTAAAGGAACACTCAACGCATTAGGAGCAAGCAATTCAAAAATATCGAATCCAGTTCAAGCTCGCTATTGGTCGATGGTTCCCTATCAATTCGGATTAGGTGCTAATCGTCAAGCAGTAAAGTATTCGGCAAGACCTTGCTCCCTAAATGCGAATACTATGCCTAACCAATCAGATCCTAACTTTTTGAGGGCAGCTCTACAAGATACCTTAAATAAGAAAGATGTATGTATGGAATTTCTTATACAACCAAGAACATCAAATAAAATGCTTGTAGAAAATTCGATGAATGAATGGAAAGAAGACAAGGCGCCTTTTTATAAAGTTGCAACCATTCATATTCCTCAACAGGTTTTTAATACGCCCGATCAAAATAAATTTTGTGAAAACCTTTCATTTACGCCTTGGCATTCTCTACCTGAACATAAACCATTAGGTGCGATAAATAGATTACGTAAAGTAATATACGAAAATATAAGTATCGTCAGACATGAAATGAATTCTGTTCAGAGACAAGAGCCTAAATAGAAATCGGCTTTATTTGATCCTAGTGATCCTAGACAGTATTGTGAAAAACCGATCCCTCTAAATTCTTAAAATATTTCTGCTCAAAAGCTTCAGGGCTTAACCAACCATTTGCAGAATTCCTTCTGATTCGATTGTAATAAATCTCAATACAGTCAAACAAGACAGCATTAGCCTCTTTTCGAGTAGCAAACAGACTCCCATGCACCACATGTCCTTTTAATGTATGAAAAAAACTTTCTGTTACTGCATTATCCCAGCATGAGCAGTGTACTGCGCAAGGCTGCGTGTGATCCTAGCCAAAATAATGGACAGCATGTCCCTCTAAAGATAACGTAACTTCAATCTTTGGAGATCCAAGAAATGGCTAAACGTTTTAGTCCGGAATTTAAACAGCAAGCAATTGATCATGCACTTTCAAACTCCCACGAGCCTATAGCTGCAATCGCCCATAAATTAGGTGTGGGTTATTCAACCTTAGATAAATGGATTCGTGAAGCCAATCCAGTAGGTTCAAGCAAACGTCAACTTTCTCCTGAACAACAGCGGATATTGGAATTAGAAAAAGAAGTCAAACAGCTCAAGGAAGCCAATGACATCTTAAAAAAAGCGCATGTGTACTTTCTGACAGATCATGCCAAGAAAAGTACACGGTAATTCAAGATATGGATGTGAATGAAGTCACTGTGTCTTCTGTCTGTAAATGCCTAGATGTCAGCACTTCAGGCTATTATGCCTGGCGAAAACGCCAGACCAATACAGCGCAGAAATACAATGATTTAAAAGTTGTATATTGGCAGCATCATGCGCGCTTGGGTGCACCGTCATTGGTACATGACATGCGTGATTTAGGTTATCGCATGAGCGAACGTACCGTTGGAAGGATGCTAAAAAAGCTTGGTTTACGTAGTAGGATTGCACGTAAATACAAGCATACGACTGATTCAAACCATCGTTTGTCTACAGCATCAAATTTGTTGGATCGCCAATTTACAGTTACTCAGCCTAATAAAGTTTGGACAACGGATATTACCTATATCCGAACTAAAGAAGGCTGGCTGTATTTATGTGTGATGCTAGATCTATTCAGCCGTCGTATTGTGGGTTGGCAAACCAGCCATCGAATAGACCGCCAATTGGTGTGTGATGCGTTTAATTATGCAATGGCTCGTCAGGGTTATCCAACGGGTGTCATGGTGCATTCGGATCAAGGTAGTCAGTACTGTAGTCGTGATTTTAGGGCGCTATTATTGACGAATAACTGTATTCAAAGCATGTCTAGACGAGGAAACTGTTGGGACAATGCAGTGACCGAAAGCTTCTTCCATACCCTGAAGGGGCATGTAGTACATGGCAGTGTATTTTCTACGAGAAAAGAGGCAAATGCTATCTTGTTTGAGTATATTGAAGTTTACTACAATCGAATCAGAAGGCATTCTGCAAATGGCTGGTTAAGTCCAGAAGCCTTTGAACAGAAATATTTCAAGAATTTAGAGGGATCGGTTGTCCACGATACTGTCTAGGATCAGTGACATGCTTTGAATACAATTATTCGTTAATAATAGTGCTCTAAAATCACGACTACAGTACTGACTGCCTTGGTCTGAATGGACCATGATATTCGTTGGATAGCCTTGACGTGCAAGCGTATAATTAAATGTGTCACACACCAATTGACGGTCTATTTGATGGCTGGTTTGCCAACAAACAATTCGACGACTAAATAAATCGGTGGTGTTTCAAAAAGTATGCTGGCGTTAAACAAATAGGTTATTAATGTAAAAGAAAGTCAAATCAAAGGCTTTAAAATGATTTTCGAGCTTTTTAGAAAAGTTGCAACTTCTCCTAAATCCACGCCTGATTCGATGACGAATTCTACAATTGTTACCTTCAATACCGACGGTAAAAAACTTACCCATCACTTGCTTGCAACATTGAAATGCTGTGATAAAAATATCCCTGTGATCACTCACAATTCGAGTATATTGAACCCCAAGCTTTTTAAGTCTAGCTTTAAGACGTTGAACCATTGCTAAATCCCGCTTACCCCAAACATAAGCAACAATTTCTCCAGATTCGCGATGGTAAGCATAAATCAGCCATTGTTTATTTTGCTTATTACCCACAAACGTCCAAAACTCATCTACTTCAAGACATTCGTAATAACTTTGTTGAGCATGAAGCTGATATTCTGATTGACTTAAAGTACGCAATACTTTGCCAATGCTGATACGTTCAACCTCTGCAATATCTCTTACACCACTACCTCTTACCATTAAGTGGAGTATCTTTGTCGTGATACCTGAATGACAACCTTAATAGCTCAGTGCATGGTCACCAATAAATTGACGTTTGCAATCTTTACATTGGTAATTTTGTTTGCCATCCACTTTTTTGCCATTTTTCTTTATACGGTTACTCAGGCAGGCTGGACATTTGATTTGTAGGGTGATTTGTATTTCCTTATTTTATCAAAGTTCAGCTTGTTTTTTCAGCATACTTTTTGAAACACCACCATTTTTGAAACACCACCAAATTTCAATAACCTAACTCTGCTTTAGTAAATATGCTAAAGCAGTTTGAGATGCCAACTTATACCTTTAAACGTAAATGCAACATATGTGTCGCTATGGTATGACGAATATGATCTGCCCGATTTTTAAAATATCGTTCGCTTAAACCATCTCCAGACAGATCTTCAGCCACTTGATAGCCCATTTGATTTACAGCTTGGTGTAAAGCTCTAGGTCTAAATTGCCCTTTTAAGGGTTCTTTTAAAAACCGTGTGAATTGGGAAACGAACATACTTCCAAAACGTTCTACGCCAGATAATTCACGATAATCAATTGAATAATCCATAACCACCTCACTTTTTGCAGCAGCAATACTGCTAATACTTTTTAAGGTATGAAGTGTCGTTTGTGGCTCAAGATAATGGGTTGTACCTAACCAAGAAAAGAAGGCTGGTTGTTCTACTTGAAAATTGCTCTTTGCTAATGCTTCAGCAATCGACTCTTGTTCAAAATCAATTGCAACAAACTCAACATTGGTTGGAACCTGATCGAACTGAGTCAACTTTTTTTGTTTCTCTGCTTGAGTGTCAGGGTGATCAACTTCAAAAATTTTTAAATGAGGATGTTTTTTTGCTTGTCTCAGTGTAAAAGAATCTAGCCCTGCCCCAACCAATACATATTGTTGGATACCAGCTTCGATAGCCTGCTGCAATAAATCCTCTGCATAACGTGATCGACCCACCACTTGACCCGTTAATAAACCAAGTGTTCGATTAAATATAGAGGAATTCATCACTTTTACGGTCAGAGGCGTTGTTAATAATTTTTTCCAGCCTTTACTGGTTAACTCAAAGGCATAAGGATCAGAAAATACTGGATTTTCAGCATTTTGAAAGTGATTCGCGCGCAATGCTGCTGCTGCTTCCGCCGTTCGGCTAGATTGTCCTTCTTTCATATTTCTTTCCTAATTTATTTCTATCATGCAAAAAATAAGCAGTAAATTCTATCCTTAGATAAAATTTACTGCCCTTTTATCACTTATCTAATGATTAGTTTGTTTTTTCAGTTTGATAAGTTACTTGATAATCGTTCAAATCCATACGTTTTAAACGCTGTTTTAACTGCTTCAATGACCATGGCCAAGCTGCAAAGTTACGACCATTTGCATCTAAATAATAACTCTTACATCCACCCGCATTGAATACTGTCGTCTTCAAATGTTGCTGTACCAAATCATTATGCTTCTTGATCACTTCTGGTTTGATATTTAGCTTGCTAATACCTTTTTCTTTGATCTTAAGCAAACCATCCACAATATAGTCCAATTGCGCTTCAGCTAAACCAATAAATGAGTCATAAACTAATACGTTCGGACCCAAAATTAAAAAGGCATTCGGTACATTTTCAATACTTGTACCTAAATATGCTTCTGGAGAACTACTTTTCCATAAATCATTAAGACATTCACCTTTCTCGTTTGAAACACGCTTACCAATAGGTGGATGTGAAACTTCAAAACCAGTACCCCAAATAATCACATCAACCTCTTGACGCTCACCATTTGCAGATACAACAGTGTTGCCTTCCACTTTGACCAAACCATGTGGAATCAGTTTAGTATTAGCTTGTTGTAATGCTGGATAATAGTTGTTAGCGAACAATAAACGCTTACAACCAATCGTAAAGTTAGGAGTTACATTTTTACGTAACTCAGCATCTTCAATTTGGAAACGTAAAATCAGTTTCGCTAACTCACCAACAGGCTTTAATACCGCTGGATTACGTAAACCAAAATTAATCGCATTAAGTGATTGTGCTACCGTTTTACGCCAAGCTTTTTGGATAAACGGGAATTTTTCAATCAATGCTTTACTAACTTCACCTAAGTCAGTATCAGGTTTTGGTACAACCCAAGGTGCTGTACGTTGATATACATATAACTCTTTTGCTAAAGGCTGAATCTGCGGTACAAACTGAATCGCAGAAGCGCCTGTACCAATAACAGCAATACGCTTACCTGTAAGATCGTAATCATGATTCCATTTTGCTGAGTGGAACATTTCGCCTTTAAAAGTTTCTAAACCTTCAAGTTTTGGAATCTGAGCTTCAGTGATTGGACCCGTCGCAAAAATAACTGTTTTAGAGAGGAATTGACCATTATTCGTATCAATCACCCATAAATTACGCTCTTTATCCCAAGCAGCATTTGTGAGTTCAGTACCGAATTCAATTTTTGAACTTACATTGAACTTTTCGCTAACTTCTTCTAAATAACTTAAGATCTCAGGCTGACGAGCAAATAAATGACTCCATTTAGCGCTTGGTGCAAATGAGTATGAATATAATGCTGATGGAACATCACAACCACAACCAGGATAAGTATTTTCACGCCATGTGCCGCCGACACGCGTCGCTTTTTCAATAATCTTGTAGTTGGTGTAACCCACTTGATCAAGACGGATTGCAGTTGCAATACCTGAAATACCAGCACCTACGATAAAAGTATCGTAAATGTGTGGAGGTAATGCTTTTTTGTCAGCAGAATTTAATTTTTTTGCTTGAGCGGTCATTTAAATATCCTTTCATCTATTGCGCTGAAATAAATGTATCTTCAATCTTATTTCAGTCATCAAAATCTTTTACCCGATTGGGTTTATTTCATCAAACGGTACGATGTGCCCAAAAATTTTGCATATAAATTTGGTGCAGTACGTTTCATCAACCAAAATAATTTGGCATCAATTTGTGGGATGGTATAAAGCTCACCTTTGTCTAAACGATCCAATGTCAACTTTGCGACTTTATCGCTGGTCGTAAATGCAAGATTAGTCAAGGCATAATCTAAAAGACCCTTATGTGGTACTTTGCCATTTTTGATGATATTGGTCGGAACCAACGTTGGGCAAAGTACATTGACCTTAATGTTCGACTTTCTAAGTTCTGCTGACAGAGTTTCAGATAATGCACGTACACCCGCTTTGGAAACGTTATAAACAGTCATCTCTGGTGCTGCGGTAAAGGATGCTGCTGAAGCAACATTAATGATTGCACCATGACCTAATTTTTTGAACTTCGGTACAAAAGCACGACAACCATAGATGACACCCCATAGGTTGATGTCCATACACCATTTCCAGTCTTCTGATGACATTTCATCGAACTTACCACCAAGACCAATACCTGCATTATTAATCACCAAAGTGACAGGGCTCTGCATCAATTGTTCAGCTTGCTCAGCCAATTGATTAACCTGTTCTTCTTGCGCAACATCACATCGCACGGCAAAGGCTTTTGCACCTAGCGCTTCAACTAAAGCTACTGTTTCTTTTGCCGCATCAAGATTGATGTCTGAACACACAATTGTGCCACCACGCTTTGCCAATTCAAGTGCAAAACTACGACCAATTCCACTTCCCGCACCAGTCACTACAGCAAATGCTTTTTGGCTCGGTTTGACTTTTTTACCAAATAATTTCATATTTGTTTTCCAGTAATTTCGTATTTACTTGGCCCAAGTTATGCGTGAGTTGCACGTACAGGTGGTACAAATTCTTTAAGGAAATATGGTGACAATAATCCCGTTTCAGGATTAAGTAACCGCTCTTTGTAATACGCCATATACGCAGTAGTATCGTGGTCATTTGGATGAAAGCTAGGACGTAAGTATTCCAAGATATGCATAAAGCTACTACCAAACACGCCACGCTCGCTACCAAACAATAATGCGGTACTTTCTAATACATCTTTCATATAGCGTGGATTGAACAAATTGCTTGGCTTACGTAAGAATGGCATCAAATAACCGCCAAGTGATACGCCACCTAAAATTGTCAAACTAGCTAAAAGAAAACCCGTAATTCTGAGCCAATAATCCCCCGATAATTCAAGGAATACGTCATAGGCAATATCTTTGTGCTCAGATTCTTCCAACATGTGCCACATCCACATAGCACGTTGTCTTTCATCCTGTGAGCCAAGTAAATAGTCTTCATGCTGCATCATAAATTCAGCAAGCACTGCTGTGTAATGTTCAATTCCAGCCATCAATGACAGTTGTAATGACTGTGGTAATTTGTAGATACCATAATCAAAAACTTTTGCGGCAATTGCACGCAGCAGCTCAACGGGATAACCATTCTCTTTCAAAACTTCATCATTGAACTGATTATGAATTTTTGAATGAATCGCTTCCTGTCCTATCAAAGAAGTAAGTCTTTGCTTCAAAATTGGATCATGAATAAAGTCACGGTGATGACGCGCTGTTTCAATTACAACATCTTCACCAAAAGTTAGAAAAATTGATAAAGCATGAAAATAAGATGTAGCCAATTCTTTATTTAAGAAAAATTTTTCATCTAACTCATTTGGGTTAAATTTAAAATCAAAATGGCGAATGGGAATCGGTGATTTATTCGCAAAGTTCTGAATAATTCCCTGATATTTAGTACTTAGTTTGTCTGAAAAGACACTTCGAATAACTTGAGCGACCATAACGTGATCCCCATAACGAGAGTAAATAAAAATCAAAGAGTTACATAGCAATTAAAACGGTAAAGTTGTCTATAAAATTATTTCTGCAACATTTAACACTTCAATTGTTAAACACTTAAGTTCAATGAAAACTCTTTTTTTATCTCAGAAAATTTTTAAATTGATATTTCCTGAAAAACTTGCTTGCATAGTGCACGAGCAAAATATGGGCAACAAGAACCAAATCGCTCATAAGAATCTGAGCTTTTTTGCCAACTCATATCATCACTATTGTGCTGTGCACCAATCAGTTATCCAACAAAATTAAGCAGCTTGAACTTTAGGTGTAAATTCCTTAACAAAGAAAGGATGTAATGCACCACCTTCAGACAATAATTTCTTTTCGTAATATTCAAAATACGCAGATGCATCATGGTCATTAGGATGAAAATCAGTACGTAGATAATCAAAAATACGGCTTTGAGTGCTACCAAAAACGCCATCTTTAGGACTAAAAACGAGTTTGACTCCACGCTTTGCATCTTTCCAGAATTTTGCAGTCAACATTTCTTGAGGCTTACGTAAAACAGGAACGAATGTTGTCGCAAATGGAATTAAGCCAAGAATGGTAAAATACGCGAGGAAGAAGCCAGAAATCCGAAGTGCATAATTACCATTTAATGTTTGATAAACATCATAAGCGACATCTTTATGCTCAGACTCCTCTAACATATGCCACATCCAAAGCGCACGTGTTTTAGCGTCATCAGAGAAATAGAAGTTTTGCTCATGTGCCATCATGTATTCAGCTAATACAGCCGTAAAATGCTCAATCCCTGCCATTAAAGAAAGTTTTAATGGTTGTGGAAATTTTAAGAAGATATGATCAAAAAATTGCTCGCCCAAGAAACGATACAGTCTCACTGGATAGCCAAGCTCAACAATTGCATCATTAAACTCATTATGAAGTTTTGAGTGAATCGCTTCCTGACCAATCAATGACGTCACACGCTGCCTTAAAATAGGATCTTTTAATAAATCACGATGGTGACGTGCAGTTTCAATCACTAAGTCTTCACCATAGGTCAAAAATACAGATAGCGTAGCAAAGAAAATAGTCGCGAATTGATTGTTCATATAAAATGATAAATCGACCTGTTTGCCTTCAAAGCCAATTGCCAAATGTCGAATGGGAATACTTTTTTTACTTGCAAAATCAATTTGCTCAGTTATCGGGTTAGATTTAAATAAACTTAAACCTTTCATTAATGTGTTGCTAATCATGGCTACACCTACCTACTTTACTTGAGCGTCACTTGCCCTTTACATTCTTTGAATCAGGTTCATCTCTTTTCGTATAGCTACATATTCTTTGAGTTACGAAAAAACATTCGGGAGATTTTTGTGAACCTAATTTCCTACTAGAAACAATGTAAACCGATCTTATGTTCGGATTCAATTCGGGTAAAACAATCAATTTAATGAAGTAATGATCAACATAAAAAGTTAGAAATTTTTATTTAAAATTAAAAATTCAAATGGGAAAAATTAAAAATAATATAATATATATCAATTATTTATTTGATTTAAAAAACTTTAAGTCATCTATATTTTTTATTAATATAAAAGAAATTATTATTTTTATTACATTGCATAACTTGATATTCAAAAGTATGTAATTTTATTTGTTCGGATTATGTAGGCTGATCTTTTACTTCCATGTAGAGCATGCTAATCTGACATCATGTTCGGATTTATATAACAATATTTATGGCTACTCGAAAACCACGTCAAACTCGATCAAAAGTAACAGTAGATACGATTATTGAAGCAGGCTTTATCGCTGTTGCAACAAATGGTACGAGTGGAACCACAACACGTCACATCGCCGATATTGCAGGCGTCAGCGTCGGCTCTTTATACGAATATTTTAAAAATAAAGAAGAAATCTACGATGCAATGGCAAAATCATTTGTCAAAGAAGTTCTAGACATGGTTAAAGAACTGACACCTATTATTGTCGAAATGGAGTTAGAACCATTATTTGAAATGATTTTCTATACTTTCCGTGACTTACTTACCCGTGATAATGATCGTTATCTCATCTGTCTACGATATGCAACTGAACTTAAATATGAACGCTATATTGGACAAATTGAAATGGCATTGATGGAAGTTCTGATGAAATACATGATGCGCCACCCTAAATATTTGAAAGTGAGCAATTTGAGTGTTACAGCCTATATCAGTATCAATAGTAGTATTTTTAATGTGGCACGACATCTCATTTTGCCTAATCCACAAATTAGTTTCGATGAAATGGTCAAAGGCTTAAGCACCATGATTATTAGCTATATTGATGCAGAGTTAGCTAAAGCTGAACGTTAAAAAGAGAGCTTTAAAGCTCTCTTTTTAACGTACTTTCATTGTTCAATAGAGAGTTATTTTTCTACTTGAATATCCTGACGTTGCTTGAAAGTTGATACCTCTTTACCTTCTGGATCAACATAGACTAATTCGACTCTACGACTTAATGCATGACCAAACTTCTGATTTTCATCGTTAATTGTTTGTTTTTTGCCTTTTGCCTCAGCAGCAACTCGATCTAAATGAATCCCTTGTTGTTGAAGGTATGCAAGTACACTCTGTGCTCGTCTCATGGAAAGTTTCAAATTATATTGTTCGCTTGCACGAGCATCAGTAAAACCGTACAGAGTCAAGGTGTAGGTTGGATTGTCTTTTAGGAACATTACAACTTGATTCAATACTTCAATCGATTCTTTTGACAAGTTTGATTGATCTAAGGCGAAGTGAACTACATTTGGTACATTTGATGGAACTTTAGCTACTGGTGGTTCAGCGATAACTTTCTGTTCAGGCGACCAAATTGGCCACTTGCCTTTCACTCCATGACAACCTTTAGCATCACCATTCAATTCTTGTAAAGATGGATAATTAATTTTAGGTAATTCTAATACTGTTGCAGACTTACACGCCGATGCTTTGAGATTTGATTGATCAATTAAACTTTGAGCGGATAGAAACAGTTCTCTTGAGTGTCTCCATCCAAGTTCACAATGTTCTGCTGCTGCCCAAACCAACATCACTTCTGCTTGAGCAATCTCAGCCTGAGCACATGAAAAACCTTCAGTTTGCTTTAATAATTCAGCATTTGCCCAAAGGTCTCTGCGCATGACACTTGAATCAGAAAGAATAGCTGTTGTCAGCGTAAATTTTTCAATTTGTCCTTGTTCTAAAGCATCAATAATATATTTTGCTTGTTGAAGTGCTTCAGTTCTCGCAGAACTTAGACTCTTTTCACTTCCTTCGTGGGCAGCGTAACTTAACCATGTTAAGGCTTTTATCGCTTGATAATATGCAATATTTTCAGATGGTTTTAAATAAGGTATCAGACGTGTTTGTAATGCCGCAACTTGCTTATCTTTAGGATTATAAGGTTTCTGTTGATTGACATCTTGTACCAAAGAACTGGTTTGCTCCCCAACAATAAGTTGCTCAGATGCAGACTCAGCAAATATACAAGTACTTACTGCAAGTAAACCAACAGAAGCCCCGATATAAAAATAAGAACACATTTTATATAAATTATTGTGAAGATATTTCATGTTTATGGTTCTCTCGAAGCATTTATTCCAGCGTTATTAACAGCAAATAGATTCTCATCGAACTTGAATCTAAAACGAATATAAGCACCCTGAATTGTAGTATCACTATCTACCAGATCATCATCTTTATAACCTGAGAAGTTATAGCCACCTGACAACCATAAATTTGCTGCAACGAGATACCCAACCTCACCACCCAGGAGAATTCGACGCCCTGAACTCATATCAGACCATAATACACCTGTGTGTACTCCTGCATCCCATCTTTCATTGATGTCATATATAGCTCTTGCACTGAACATGTGTGTCATACCTGTAGACTCTAAACCAGAGAATGTAGCCTGCACATTTTTCACCGCATATTGACCCGACAAGGTAAAATCACGTGTTGGATGATAATTTAAATGGTTCGAGAAAATATAAACATGTTTAAGATACGGATTATTTAAATCAGTTTTATTATCATCATAACGATATTCAACTTTAGCTAGTGCATCAAAACGATTGTGTTCTGTATCACGATAAGCCAATCCTAATTGGAAGCGATCCACTAAACGATCACCGCTACTATCATTTTTGCTATCTGTTAGGCTAACAACATTTTTTGCCAATAATGTCACATCATCCGAATATTTATAAGCAACGCCTAAATTGTTCAATATCGTATCTGATTGATCTGTCCAACGTGCTTCAATGCGCGCAACAGCTTTCCAGTTAGGGTTCTTTAAATATTCAATACCTAAAGATGCTGCTGTGCTATCAGAATTTGAGTTATTGGCATTTGATAATGATTTAGTTTGCTCAAAACTCGTATTGGCATAAAAACCTTTTTCAATTTCCCAACGATTACGTAAACCAATTGCTGCCTCAGCCTCTCTCGCACTAATACCATCCCGAACACGATATTCACTGAAGGCTGTTCCATTATTGTTATATTTACTATCAAGACCGAATACCGTTACATTGCGGCGTTGATTACTATTCAAATCATAAAGACCACCAATGCTTGAAACCAATTCGTGACGAGCATAAGCACGGAGTTTGGAATTAATTTGATAATTTGCACCCAACGCGAAAATACGACGATCCGCTTCAGAAATATCTTGCTCATATTCAGCAAAGACATTCGAACCTTGCCAAGGTAGTTGACTGATTAATTTAGAGCGAACTGTGACACCATGATATGGTGCAACTTGTGTTGTATTTAGCGTTGCTGGATTAGATGACTCATCATAATATTTTAAACCAAGTTCTACAGCTAAAATACGGTTAATTGCCCGTTCAATACTTGCTGATACACCTTGATTTACGCCATTTAACTGATCTTCTGTGCGAATCGCTTCAAGCTTAGCTAAGCCGATTTTATTTAATTGTACACGTCCCTTAATGCCGCTTTCTTTACGACCAGCAGTAATAGGTGCAGCTGTATTATAAAATTCTCTATCAGCTTGGTTATGATAAACTTTCATTTCCAAGTCTTTATAAGAATAGTTTAATTCAACTCGTGCAGCATCACCCGATAACTTACCAGTTGCATCTGGTTTCACATTACCTGACGTCGATGAATTTAAGTCATTATTAATATTCTCTGAACGAGCAAACTCAGCAATGAATTTACCTTTATCATTGGCAAATTTAACGACAGTATTCACACTTGCTAACTGATCTTGAGTTAGTGGGTTATTACTCTTCACATAAGAACCACCTACTTTAACTTTATCGGTGGCTTTTAAAGAACCAGACACACCACCAACCGTATATTCTTCACCACCTTGATCAGATTCAACTGTAATTCGTAAATATACTGGGTTTAGGTCAGCATCAACACTTGGAACTGGATCTTTCAAATAAATACTATTACTGAAAGTATCAATCTCATAATCAGTAAAACGAGTCAAACTTGTACGTGCAATAATTAAACCCGAATTATTACGGTCACGCGTAATAACCTCTACTTTTTCACTGTTTTCACGCACGTCTTGCGCATTAACACCATTACCCAAACTATAAGGACCTGAAATACCCATAGCACGTTGTTCATTCACAACTTGTTGTGTATTTGTCTGTGCAGCAAACGCAGTAACTTTATATTTATCAGCTTCTACTGTACTACGAATACCTGTCAATGAACGATTGTATTGACCTAAAGATAAGCCCTCATCATTTTCAGTACGTGTTACGTAGTCACCATACATTGCATATGAACGTCCTTTATCGACACGAACATACAATTTACTAGTAGATTGAGCATCAAAACCTTTAGCAGCAGAGTCACCATAAACTGGGTAATATTCATCAGGACGAATATCACGGAATAATCTTTGGTTTTTATCTTTATCTGAATCATATGCAAGTGTAAGCAGGTATTCACCTTTTACCTTACCTTTCAAAAATAATGCAGCTCGCCCCGTTAAATTGCGCTTTCCATCTTTTGAAGCTGAAATCTCATTTAATTCTTCTTCAAAACCATCATTTGAATTAATACCACTCAGTTCTTTAGGGTCAAACTTTTTGAAATTAAAAGAACCTTCAACTATACCTACAGCGATAATCGGTCTTAAATCAGGTAAGAAACGAACAGGTGTGCTTGAGTGGAAGATACCACTTTCAACCGATAATGTTCCTTCACCAGCTTCAATTGGCGCTTGAATTGGAACAAGTAAAGTTCCACCTTCAACGAATACTTGAATACCTGGCTGTTTTGGATCTAAGTCTACTAAGTCAATCTTACCGATTGAACTATCTAAGGTGATAGGTGTACGGTTCGAGACAAGCGTACCATGTCGATCGACAACTTTTAAATTAACATTAAAACGATCGCGTCCATTTGCCTGTGGAATCGTTTTACTCGGCTCTAGTTGCAACTTGTCTAACTGATCAGGTGCAATAACATTAATACGTTTAATGTCTCGAGTATTGCCCATCATATCTATTTGACGTACTTCGATGGTGTTCTGACCCGTACTTAAATCAACACCAATAAAGTCTAAACCTGAAACCTGCATGTTCGGCAATACAGCACGTTTACCAATCCGCTTTTCAGGAACACGAGTTCCATTTACCCAGAGTTCAAGCTGAGTGCCTGCTGCACCTTTAACTTGAATCGAGGTCTGAGGATAAGGCAATACTTGCCCATCTTTAAGATTTAAAATTTCTAGTTGATTATTCACAGCTGTTTCTAAAGCTGCTTCAAGATTAATCATTTTGGCAGAATTAACAGTATCTACAGACTCTTCATTTGGCAGAGCAAGAGTTGAAGAACTTGGTAAAGCGCTAGATGCTTGAACACCAGACTTTTCGGGTTCAAATTGTATTTGCTTGATTTCTTTAATTTGTTCTTTTGAAAAATCAAGATTACAATTCGCCTGAACTCCAACGGCTGAAATACAGCCACTCGATGGCTGTCCACGAACATCCGTGACTTTGGAAAAAATTGGATCAGCCGTTAAATCAGAACGTAATATTTGCTCTAAATTTGTATTATCTTGTTCAATACGCTTTTTACGCTCTAGCACACGTTCAATTAAAGATTCTGAACATTGACCAACACCTTCAGCTATCGCAAAATCGGCACGATGCAATTCACCACGTTTTAAATCGACAAAACGGCTATTTGGATCACCTGCTTGACGATTATTTATTAATACTAATTCAGAACCAATCGGTAGACTTGTACGATCGACTTTTAAAACATGTGTTTTTGCACTAATTCCATAGAAATCATACTTACCTTCACTATCCGTAATAACATAACTACCATCTTCAAGGTAGATACGAACACCAGGAACACCTATTTCACCAGCATCTTGGATGCCATTCCGATTACAGTCGGTGAAGATTTTACCTACGATAAAACCCTCAGACATCATCATACCAGGCGTAACTTCTACTTTTGCTGATGCTTCATTCGACTCAATACCATTTTTATCTTTGGCACGAACACGGTTTATACCATCACCATTGAGTGCATTTGGTCCAATATAAACACGATATTTCACTTTAAGTTCTGTACTTGGAGTGAGTGTACCTAATCCTAATGTTAAATAAGGTCCCTTACCACCTAATGGATCTTCTACCTTTTTACCATCAACACGCATTGAGCCTTGAACATAAATAAAGCCTCGAGGAAGTTTATCTGTAATCGAAACATTTGATAAATCTACAGTTCCACGATTTGCAACCTTGACAGTATATTCTTCGAAATCGCCAATCTCTGCAGTTTTATTCGAGGCAACTTTCGTTACAAATAAGGTAGAACTACTAGGTGGAAGCACAGGGTCAATTGGAATATCGATATTGAGTGCAGGGTCACCATTATTTAATGTGAATTGCCCTGCATAAGACCACTTTAAATCAACCGCTTTATCTGCTGGAAAATTTGAATATACCTTGCGATCACTAATAAAAGTATAACGTTTTTCACCTGGAATAGTGTTTGTATCTACAATAAAACTGTATGTACCTGCTTTTACTAATGGGTAGATAAATTCACCAGCACTATTCGTAACTTGTTTTGCAGGTATAGAAACTAAATTACCTGTTTGAGGATCAATTATAAATGCTACATTATCAGCAATTGGTTGGCCATTTTGATCCAATAAAGTAACTGTAGCACCGGCTACAGGTAAACCCGTTTTAGCATCAAATACTGTACCATAAGGATCCATTAACACACTTGTATTAATGTCGGTAATCGTTCCAGTCGATTGACCTTGAGCATCCAAACAATCCGTTAAACTGATATCAACTTTATCACGTTTAAGCGTTTGCAAAACTACATCATATTGAATGCCTTTATCTGAAAGAGTTGTTGGTAATGTATAGCGAAATACACCAGTATTTGGGCCAGTTTCAATACCAATAACTTCTTCTAAATCATCTGTTTTTGTAGATTTAATTCGAATTTTCACACGATCAGGAGTGTAACGATCCGCATTACAACTTGCATTCTTAGCTTCTATATTCAGTGGCTTATTTACACTACCAGTTGCCAAAATACTCTTAAAATCACTTGAATTATTTGTAATATCTGCTGAGCCGCTAACTAAAGTAGATGCAACGTTTGATAACACATCTTTCTGAGTATCAGTGACAGCATACGAAACTTTATAAGTATTTTTTACTGTGGTTTTTGCAATATTGCGGTTCATACTAACAACAAGATTAACTTGCTCAGATGTATTTGCAGCAATTTGTGGAAAACCGACAACAAGCTGATTGATCTGTGTAATGTCACTAGGAGCAATAGTGCTATAACTATTATTTGCAAGCTTGTATAAAATTTTGGCTTGAGTATTCTTTACTAAAGCAGATTTAAATGTTGTATTTGGCGGCAAATCATCAACCAACAAAACCATTTTTTGTATTTGACCATCCACCATGACATCGGTTGGTCTGGCTGTCTTCTTACCTTCATTGCTAATGTTGAGCGTGTAATTTAAGTCATAATTTGCACTTGCAGAAGGCTCAAAAGTTTTTTGTTGCACGTCTTTAGTTGCAACTAATTTTGCACCATAGCTAATTGCACTATCTGTAGCGGTTGCAATTGCTGTTGTATCTTCAACAACTGTTGCTTTAATTGGTAAATTAAATTGCTGACCTTCTGTTAAATTTGAACTTGTGGTAGCAACAACCCACAAATTGACACTTTGACCAATTTGTAGAGCCACATTAGTTGTTAATTGTTGATCATTCGTATCAAATTGACCATCTTTGTTGCTATCTATGTAAATTTTAATATTATTTAATTCATTAATTGTTAATGCTTCTAGCTGAACATTAACAGGTGCATTACTATTATTCGATAAAGTATTCGCCCATATTACTCGCACACTAGGTTCAACATCGAGTACTGGTGGGGTAGTTAAAGTAATAGCATACAATGCTGAAACATTAACTTCGACTGTGTTAGAAACTGATTGTTGTTCTTTACCATTTGCTGGTATAAAAGTTGCGTAAGCAACGTTTGTGATTTTACTACCAACTTTAGGAATATTCGACGCGTGGCCATACTGCGCAGACAGAATAGATATTGTCAACGTTGATAACATGAAAGATATGTTTCGACTTACACGATTTTGCTTCTGTTGTAGCGCCACGGTACTCTACCCTTCAACTAAATAGTCTAAATAAAAAAACTTTAAAATTATTGTTGTGGACACCTGCTTTGCGCAAATGCCCACATATTTAATCAATTCATTTTGAGCAATCGAAATTGCTTAATGAATATTAATTATTTACTTTGATTACAAACTCTAATACCGCACTTGTATTAGGTACAAGAGGTGTTTTCTCAGCAGCGATAGTACCTGTTGAACCATCAGTTAATGCAGCAGTTGAAGTACTCAATGTCGCATTTGTAGCTACTGGAGATGCACTTGCAATCACTTTCAAGGTTGTATATGCAGGCGTAGCATCGCTAATTACAACATTAGTTACGTCAGCATTACCTTCATTCGTTGCAGTAATTCTATACTTCACACATTCGCCTGGTTTAGCAGAAACTGTATTTTGAGTATAAGTACCAGCAACACCTGTTGAACAGTTTGCTAAAGATTGCTCTTTCACTAAACGCACTTGACCACTTGTAACAGTCGTTAAGTCAGTATTGACTAGATCAGCTACAGACTGACCACCAACAACAGTTGGTTTGATCGTCAATACAACTGCACTTGGTGTTCCAGCAGTTGCATTTGTTGGAGCTTGTACTTTGATGAGTAAGTTAACAGATGCACCACGAGCGATACTTCCAGATACTGCAGCAAGATCATTACCTGTAACCAACTCATTCGCATCAGCCACGCCATCATTGTCTAAGTCAACGAATAAGCTTGTTACCCAACCATTTGCAGCTTGGTCATTCGTAAGTGTAAACGGTAAGCTACCCGCTGTAGCACCTTCAACAATGTTACCGTTGTTGGTCAAGGTATGCTTGTAAACAACCGTACCACCTGGTGCAACTTGTCCAGTACGGTCATTTTGCAAGCTAAGGATACGATTAGTTTCAACTGTTACACGATCAGACATTACATCTGTTAAGCCAGTAGCTGGAGAGGAAACTTTAAAGATAACTTCTTGGTCACCTGCTGGAGCATTTGCTGGAGGCGTTACAACTGCAACAAGTTGAACACTACCACCACTTGGTATATTACCCGTATTCGTGATTGGAGCACCTGTTGGATTACCTGCACCATCAGCTAAGTAATATTGAACCGTCCAACCTGTTGGTAATGTAGGTGATATAGATAAATTATAGTTATCTCCAGTTGCACCTTTATTATCAATAGTTAATGGGAAGTTAGTTGCTTGGCCAGGTTTAGTTGATTTAGTATCAATAAATTGACCAGTATCTTTACCTGACGCGCCAACGACAGTACCAGTACTATTTGTTGCATCACCATTGTGTAAGTCAACTGTAGATGCAACAACTTTATCAATGACTAAAGCAATTGTATCTGTACCAGTAGAATTAGTAACAGGTGTTGAAGTTAAGATCGTGCTGATTGGCGTCGTAGAAGAATAACCAGAAGGCAGAGTTACTTTAGCAACAACTTGGTATGTAGCGCCACTTGCGATTGGACCAGTGTCTGCAACACCATCACCATTCGTATCAGTTAATGGCGTTACACCATCAGATTTGAATAATTCAACAATACTACCAGCTGGTAAAGAGTTTTTATTTACAGTGATGTTGAATGCTTCTGTAACATTACCAGTGTTATGTATAACGATTGGCTCACCACCACCCGCAGTAACACCAAAGGTAACTGGAGTACCTTGAGTTGTTGACTTAGTAATTACGTCATCAGCTGGAGCCGTAGAAGTTTGTCCATCAGCAAAGGCATCAGTTGTACTGTCGTTAATTGTACCTTTTTTAACACCTAACACTGTTACATCGTTCGGGTTAGATGGCGTTTTGCCTTCTGTACCCGGACCATCTGGATCCACTTCAGCGATGTTTGTAATGACACCAGCTGGAGTATTTTGGTTTACCCGAACTTTGAATTTCAATACACCGCTACTGTTTGCAGCAACTGTAGGAATAACTAATGTAGCAGTTCCTGAAGTGAAGTTATATCCATCAGTATCAGCTGCATCACTTACAGCAGTACCATTTACAGTAGCAGAACCAACAACATAGGTTAAACCAGCTGGAAGTACGTCTGTAATTGTAACGTTAGTTGCAGTCGTGTTACCAGTGTTCTGATAAGCTAAAGCATATTCAACTTCACGTGCCGCAGGGTTTGATAAAGTTGCATCTACATTACTAACACTTGCAGATTTTAATAAACTAATTACAGCGCCATTGGTAATTCGAACAGTATCAACATTTTTAGCAGTTACACTTGTATCAAAACCACTGATTGCTGAAACCGTTAACTTACCAAGATCACCAGCAGTAACGTTGTTGCTTGCTGTTGTTGCTTGTACGATTAAGTTAACAGATTCGCCTGCTGCTAAAGTTATGCTTGTTACAGGAGTTTGGCTATCTGGAACACCATCTTTGTTGGCATCAAGATAAACATTTAAACCACTGAAATCGAAATTATCAGTTGTGTTATCACGTGTATCATTATTGGCAACAGCTACGTTAAAGGTATCGCTACCATTACCTGTATTTGTTAATGTGTGAGATAAAGATACTTGACCATTCGCATTAGCAGTTTTAGTTTGATCAGCGATCAACGTGAAACTTGCTACTTGCAATACAGTCGTAGTAACTACGTTTGATGTCACAGTTTTATTAGAACCGTTGCTATCTGTATAGCTTGCAGATGCAATGTTACTAATATTCGTGCCCGCACTAGGAGCTGCTGCGTGTGCTGAAGGAAGGAAAGCTGCACCACCTGCAACAAATGCAATCGAAGCTGCTAATTGCGTTAGTTTTAAACGTTGAGTTTGATTTGACATTCGGAACTTACCCCTGTTGATTATTCAATGTCAGTTTGCTTAATTTTTGGTTTTGTCACTGTTAATGCGCGTTTGTGCTGATACGGTTACAGATTTCCCAGCAGGAAGTTCTGCGATCGTCCAACGTAATGCACGATAATCTTTCAGTGAAACATTCACCATTTGATTACCCTCTTTGCGTTTTAAAGGCATCGGGGCAAAAGTTTTACCATCTGTACTTGCTTGCGCGTTTTCTGGCTCAGATTTCGCCAAAAATAAAGTTTCAACTGGTATTGGTAACGTAGCAGCTAAGTTTTTAATTTTTCCAGATGTATTATTTGTATACGTTGCACGATACTCAATTACATCGTTTGGCTTTACTTTATTCACTAACTTAGCTACTGGCTTCCCATCAGTGCTTACACTAATGAGATAGGTTTTTAATTCTACAGATACAGGATCTTTTGCAACTTTAGTTTCAGCAGAAACGCCAACCGCCAAAATCAAACTAGCTGCACCAAGTAAACCTTTTTTCCAATTATCTTTTAAATGCATTTGATCTATTCCAAACCGAGTTACATAGACTTATATTTAGTTTAATCTAACAACTAAATTACTTCTCTTCGATGTAAAACACAACAACTTTATGTGTTTTTGTTGCTGAAAATCACATTTTTTGTAAAATTCACCTATCAATTCAAATAATAGCAACTTCCATACCAACTTCTTGTACAAAGCATGCCAAATCAATAATATTTTCGGCATACTTTATCTATAATTTACTTTTGCGACACACAGAACCTTAGAGTGCCTGAAGCTGAAGGATTTAATAACCCAGTCAAGCTCCATTCAAGATAATCACCAGAACGGCTTGTATTACAAGTATTTCCACTTGGTGTAAGCCTACAACTCATACTGCCAAAATTAGTACCAATTGGTAAACTATCTTTCACTTTTACGTTCTGTAATTTCTTGGTACTGTTATTTTTATAGGTGATTTCATACTCTAAATTATCTTGCTTAGCAGCCTGATTAGTCGTTACAAATGCGTTTGTATCGGAAGATGTTGAAGGACAACTTGCAACTGCACGAACTTTTTTTGTCAGTGTTAAACCAGCACTACCAATAAGTGTCACATCCTGACGTTTAAGCGTTTGCCCTAAAATCGTTTGTGACGGATTTGTCAGAGCAAATTGGTAACTTGCTTGAAGAGTTCCAATATGTTGTGCACCAGCAGTAACATTAGTTGGTACATGAACTCGCTGTACTAAACAAATATCAACACTTGGCTGTAGTAGAACAGTACTTGCAGCAGTTGGGTTAAATACAATTTCACCCATATCTACCTGACCATTACAGTTCGTATCTCGATAAACCAATGCCTGCCAAGGTTGATCAGCACTAGCATTTGGTTGTTGAGTCTGAGTCTGTAATAACTGAGTGAGTTGAACTGGGATTTGTGTGCTTAAACGGTGAGGATAGTCAGTGACATCTCCAGCAATAGCTGTATGCTGTCCATCTTCATTCAACACAACATTAACAATCACATCACCAAAATTATTTGCTGTATAGCTTGTCGCACTTGTCTTGGTTAAAGCAATAGTATCTGTTGAACGAGTGTAGCCCGTTGTGCCACTGACAGAAATATATTCAGGTAAATTCTGCTGAACAATACAAAATGATGATGGTAATAAGCTTTGTTCAATTGAGAAAGCATAATCACCATTTGCACTTGTCACTGTTGAAGCTAATTGTGTAGTACTACAGTTATTCAAACGAATTGTACTATTTGCAATCCCAACTTCACCTGCATCTTGTATGCCATTATATGCTTTACTCACATCTAATGTTGTTCCGCTATTATCAACAAATACTCGTCCAGTAATATCAACGTAAATAAGCTTAGTATTTGTAAAAGTACAGGTAATATTGGCGCCTTCTTTTATGCGAACAGCAGGAATCGTTACAATATTATTTACAAGCGTCCAAAAAGTACCTGTATTACCTGTTACACCGCTATTTGCATCTACACAGCTAACACCTGATAAGACATATCCTGCTAAAGCACTTTCTGTAAAAGAAACATCTGTATTCAATGTTTGCGCCCAAAGCTGTTGTGCAGAGGTTGCTGTGGTTCCTGCTGTGACTGTAGTTACAGAATCGGTGGTAACTGCTGTTGTACTATTTACAAGATTGCTAAGATTAATATAGTTAAACGTACCCGTCCCATTCACAGAGTTTTTAGCAATTTTAATTTTTGCACCATCTATAATGTTAATACTGACAGGAACACCTGTACCTGTGACTGTGTCATAGTTTGCAGTCGAACAATTCCCACTTAAAGACAAACCAATTGGTCCATAACCACCTGCGGAGTTTTCTGCATCCGACCCTGATAAATTGTAGGTATTACGATTGACGATACGATAGCTAATGCGATGATAACCAGCACTGAAGGCGGAAGCTGTGGTAACAGTTACACCACCTGCTGCCCATCCGTTTGTGCTCGCCACGACATTACCATCCACCATAATATATGCGCCATCATCCACGCCAACACTCGTATTTCCAATACAAACTGTTAATGTTTGCGAACTCGGAATATTGATCCCTGTGGTAAATTCCCAAGCACGGCGGTTATCGGCAGTCTGCATTGTAGGGAGTGATACCGTTCTTTCATCAGCTGCCCCCATATTGCCAATAATGCGTTGGATCATGGGTGCAGCGGTGCTGCTGGATGCCAAATAAACTGAGTCGCCGAGTGCTGGCCCACCATAGGAAAGATAAGCACCCGTCGGGCTAGCTTGGCTTGAAGGCCAAGCTGCTGCAAGTGAACTTCCCTGATTTACATTACTGCCTACAGGCGTACTTCCCCCAGTTCCTTCATAACCCACCCAAAAGGCACCATTGGTTGTTGACTCATTTTGCTGGTTGCTACCCCAAACCTTATACAGTGTTTCGCCTGCGCCGCTGCCCGGGTTAAACTCATCACTCGAGACTTTAACGGTCGCTTGCTGAGCAGTACCCAAAGAGGAAGCCGCTGTTGTGCTGTAACTCACAGATAATTGTTTTATAGCTCCATTCGCCACGCTCCCTAAAGGGCATGTCCAGTTGCTACCACTTTGGGCACATACCCCCCCACCAACAACACTTACACCCGTTACTGTCACACCAGTTTGCGGTGCAGAGACATAAGTCGCAATTGCATTGGTTGCATCGTTCGGCCCTTCATTTTTAATATTGATGGTTTGTGTACCAACTCGTCCTCGTACAATCGTTGGTAAATCAGGAGTAATTGTAAAACGAGCTTCCTTAACCGCTGGATCAGGTGTCGGGGCTACAATGATCGCATTGACTGAACTACTGACAGGCGTATTCGATGAGGTTGACTCTATTGTTGCTGTATTGGTTAACGTACCTGCTGCGGTTGCTGTACCCTGAATCGTGATTATACAGGTTGCAGTTGTTGCTCCCGTAAATAACCCAGAGACTTTCCAGCCTGCGGTATTATCGCCTGTTAATGTAGGAGTACAGGAGGTAGTAACAGGGCTTGAACCTCCTGTACCTTGTGTCGTAGCTGGTGTTCCGACAATAGAAACATTTTTTAAACTGACTGGGAGTGTGTCATTAAAAGGTAAATTTACAACTGTCCCACCCAATGTTGCACCTGATGGCGTATTGTTGGTAATTTCCAATTGATATTGCATTAATGAACCGAGAGGCACATTGTTCAACTGAGTTGATACAAATGTGCCTGTGTTGCCTACACGTTGACTTTTGACAAGGGCAATTGCACTATCAGCATCCATACTAGACATTCCGAAAAAGAATGTATCTGCGCCTGTATCACTCCATCCATCGCTACCACCGTCTCCCTTGATATAGGCATCAAAGACTAAAGTTTGTATACCTTTTCCTTTAATATAAATACTTCCACTCGCTCCTCCAGAATTAGAATTAGCTCCTTTTGTACTTGCATTATTTGTAATATCATTACCAATAACAGATAGTTCTTTACTACCTGCTATACGGCTTAATACTACAGGGGTATTACTACTCACTAATGTAAATTCAGCAGAAAAGCCTAAATTTCCAGAACCCCCTCCCATTCCTGCTGCCTGCAAAATAGGATTATTTACTGGTCGATTAAATTCTATCTTGATCTGCCCAACCCTTATTCTAGCAGTACTTGACAAATTCAAGCTGCCCGGTAAACTTGAAAACCCTGCTGTTTTTATATGTACAGTTACTCCATAATTCGCTGTAGTATCAGAGGAACTCGATCCAGCTCTAATTCCACCATTAGTACTCGGGCAATTCGATCCATTGACACAGCTAGTAGGCGCATTTTGTATGGATGCTGCAAACATATCATCACCACTAGCACCATATGAAACTAATGGCAAAATAACATTTGTAGCTGCTACTGTTGAATTAGTCCCGCTCCCACCTAGAGTTAAATTAGGTTTATTTGTCCCACTAGAGTAAGTAGCTTTATTATAGACTGACTCAGTAATTGTGTAGGTTGCTGTAGTCACAGGTGTATAAGCAGTACTATTATTATCACTTGGATTATTTGCATTTAATCTAAACGTTGTCGTTACTGGGCCAGCAGTTGGACCCTGCCCAGATCCAGAGCCTGAATAAATCTCAAGAGTTGGTGGAGCAGCCAATACAGCTTGACTACACATCAAACAAGTTAAGATAAACAAAACCAAAGTATATATATAACTAACTTTATGATTCATCATGCTGTAATTAGAGGTATTCTTTTTCATTTTTTGCTTACTGACCCACATAGCGCACCCCGAAATTAAATTCATAACTTTGGTTTGCAGCTACACTATTTAATGTTCCTGAAACCGCACCAGCATTACCAACTGTAGGAGCCGTCATACCACTACACGATGTGCAGATAGGTGATTGAGATAAAACTGTATATGCAGGCGTCATATCTCTAAAGGTAAATGCACTACTCATAGCAGTAGCACTTGTATTGGTTAAGATTACCTTGTACAAAACACACTGACCTTGGCCATTTGCTTGTTTACCGATATTTAGACTATTTGTTGTATATGACTCATCAGCTGTGCCATTACAATCAAAATCACGTGCTTGCAACTTACTCAGCTTCAATTGTGTCTGATTCACTGTGGTTACATCGGTAATTGATGCCACAACTTGACCATTAGCATTATTCGTTAAATTAATCGTGGTGGTATTCGCTTGGGCAATATTATTTGCTACAAGATTTTTAACCTGAAGCAATAATTTGACTTGAGTATGTGCTGCTAATTTTCCACCTGGCAAGTCAGCTAAACTTCTCATCACCAAATCCCCAGCATCAAAAACACCATTTCCATTTACGTCATAGAAAAGAGTGCTGTTAAACTCAACCTGATCGTTATTCGAAAGAAAACTGTAGTTCCCTGTATAATCAACATCAGTATTATTGGTTAAAAGATGACTATAAATGACAGTACCTAATGGTGAGACTTGTCCACGAGAATTTGGTGTGAATTCAACTTCAGCCACAGAATTGACACTTTGAATGGTAATCGCATCCTTAATAATATCTTGGCTAGGATTACTACTATTATTACCACTTACAAAACTTGTAGAAAGAGCGCGGAAATAGATCGGTGTAGTTACACTACCATTCAACTGATCCACTTCAACAACAGCACAGATTAACTGACTTTCACCATTATTCAGATAGATGGTTTTACCTGTTTCACTACCTAAGACACTACAGTTTGAACCATTTCCAGAAACATAAAAACGAACTCGGTTTACACCATTAGGTAATGTTAAGCTTGTAAAATCACTTGTTGAGTTCGCACTGAGTAAATATTCAGCTCCAATACCAGTATGACTCACTTTTAATGGAAATATTGCTTGCCCACCCGCAACAGGATTGATACTTGTTGATGCAATCACGGTTTTCCACGGATTACCAGCATTATCAACATTTCCATTACCCAAACCATTGTTTTCAGGACTATTCGTCAAATCAACTAAACGTGCTACCGTTGTGGCAAGTAAATTACCCTGATCTTTAATCAAACTTGTTTTGCTTATATCACCTAAAGACTGCGCTTGAGGTGAAACTTCGAATGTCGTATCAGTCGTTACAGCATAACTACTAGGTAAACGCACTTTAACAACGATTGGTAAATTTACGCCTGCTGATAATAAACCTGTATCAGGAATACCATCTCCATTGCTGTCTAATAATGGTGTTACGCCATCTGCACGATAAAATTCAATTTGGCTACCTGCCGGAAATGTACTACCTGTTATTGTTACATTAAATACATCAGTATTATTACCTGTATTCCAAACATAGTTATTAAACGTAAGCTCTCCACCCTGAGAAGCGGCAGAAGCTATAACCGTAGCACTATTGTTTACATCACTTGCGCTACCATTAATTTTGACAGCATAAATTGAAGCGACATTAAGTACAGCTATGTTACTGAGATCAGATATATTTGCAGTTGCTGCACTATTATCATGATCATACTGAAAATTAACGGTATTATTAATTGGTCCAGCAGTTACTTTATTTACTTTAACTTTAAATTCAATATAGCCAGTTGCATTTGCTGGTATTGAGCTAATGACCGCAGTTACAGTATTTGATGTCACACTGTAATTGATTCCTACTGGATCGTTACTCCCAGTACTCGGATTTACAGTTGCACCATTCCAATTCTCACCAGCATTTAGTTGATAAGCCAAACTTGAATTGAGTGTATCTGTTAAAGTTACAGAGCCTGTCGCTGTACTACCTAAGTTTTCATAATCCAAACGAACGGTAACAACGTCTCCATTTGCCACACTTGTTTGAGAAAACTTTTTACGAACAACCAAAGCAGACTGATTGGTAACAGTTGCTGTATCGACATTGGTCTTTGTTCCAGATGCACTATTTAAAGAATTTACAGTTAATGTTAATAATCCATTTTGATTAACCGTTGCACTACTCGGTACATTTGCCGCCACAATAAGACCAACTGACTCACCTGCACTTAAGGAATAAGAAGTAATCGCTGCGCCATCAGGCACGCCATCATTATCTTTATCTAAAAATACAGATAGATTACTGTAGTCATAACTATCTCCAGTATTATTTGTCACCGCAAAGGTATACTGGTCGACCTCATTACCCGTGTTAGTCAAAGTATGATTGAAATATACCGTCTGACCCGCTGCGACACTTTTAGTATTATTGGCAGTCAAATTAACAGAATAAACTGGAAGAATCGTTGTTTGAACTAAATTAGAACGGCTGACTTGAACAACGGTTGAGCCTTCTTCGGTGTACTCACCAATCGCCATATTGCTAATGATCTGGCGCGTAGGAACAGCAGCAGAGCTAGACTGATGCACTCCCAATAACGTAACCAACAAAATCCCAAAAGTGATCTTGCTATTGCGGAAATTTTCTAATTTATTGATTATATTCATCTTCTAGCATCCGCCTAACTTAAGGTGTAACCTGAATAGAAAAATACAACGCTGCTTGCTCCTGTGGCGCAAGTGCTCCAATATTTCCAGATATTTGATCTCCACTCACAGCTACAGAACCCTTACTCACTGACGGCGGCAATGCATTTCGCAAAATACTATAAGCAGGTACAACATCATTAATCACGACATTTGCTGCTAGTGTTGAACCATCATTTTTAATTGTTAAACGATAGGTAACGCATTGATTTGGCTTAATCGTCAATGGGTTGCTCGCATAGGTCGCGGTGGCAACATTCATAAGTGTACATGCTTCATCTTTAGACTGCTCTTTGGTCAAACGAAGTTGCGTAGGATCAACTGTTGTTAAATCTGTATTTTGAATTGTTGTCAGCGTTAAACCTTGGATTGTATTCGTAGCAGAGACGACGATATTCGCTGCACTAGAAATACCATTTGCTGCTGTTAATGGAGCTTGAACTTTTAAAATTAGCTGAACTGAACTTTGTGGGTTTAATCCACCAGTTATAGACAAATCGGTAGCAATCGGGTCTGTGGTATCTAATACACCATTATTATTAGCATCGTAATACAAAGTATAAGTGAAACCATCATTAATATTTTGAGGGACTACGCTAAGACTTACTTTTCCGCTTGTATCACCTTCAACAAATGTACCCATATTTTTTAATGTATGCAGATATACAACCGTACCACCTACATTAATCCGCCCTTGTTGATCATTTGCTAAAGTCAACTTGCGTACAGCTACATCAACTTGATCTTTAATACTGTCACCTTGAGCATTCATCGGTGATTTCATAGCAAACCAAATTGGTAAACTTGTCAAAGTCGTGTCCGCAGGAACAGTGACAACCGCACAATACTGTTTAGTTGTTCCAGCCGCCATGTTGCCAGTACTGGTAATTTCAGCCTGTAAGGTTTGACATGTTGCATCACCATTATAGAACTTCACGACCCAATTTGTTGGTAATGTCGTATTGATACTATTAATGTCAATCGCTGTACTCGATGCATACAAATTATAATTATTTGAGGCAGTGCTATTATTTCGAATAACAAGTGGGAAAACAGCTGTTGCACCTTTTATAGCATTTTTCACCAATAAGGCTTGCCCACCTGAACCAGTAACGTTTCCAACTCCCACACCTGAATTGTTACTGTTATACAAATCGCTTTCGCCCACAGCAACTGTATTAACTAATCGATCACGCGTACTATTTTTTACGCTAGTATCTGTTACGGAAGTTGCGGTAATATCGAAATCCATTGTACTTGTAGATGTACAATTTGATGGGAAATAAACCCCTAATTTAATTCTTTTTGAAGTGCCGTAAGCCAATCCGCCTGTATCAATAACACCATCACCATTAGTATCTGTCAGCAATGTCCGACCATCTGCATGATATAAACGAACTACAGCACAACTTGGCACATTACTTTTAACGAAGCTTAAATTATAAGTATCTGTCGCCTGCCCTGTATTCCAAACATAATTATCAAACTGGATTTCTTTTGCTACGCCCCCAAAAGTATTGTTTTGGGTTTGTAAGTTATTCAAGCCACCGTTTGGCTCGCCATCATCATTCGCGTTACTTGGGCTATAGTTAAGTACAACACCTAAGGTTTGCTGAACATTAAAAATTACAGTATTCGTTAGCGTGTTTTTCAGAATAGCATTTGATGCATTGTATTGTTGATAATCAGCGGTATTCGCAACTTTTTCAGCAGCATTCGCATTCACAGTGACTTTAAAACTTACTGTGCCTTTACTTAAAGCTGCTACACTTGCAAGCTCTACATCTACTTGCCCATTACTCACTTTATATTTTATTGGTGCATTTGCACCCGTCTCAACATCATCAGCATCAGTTAAAAATCCTGAACCATTCCCCCAACTACCGCTACCCGATTTATATGTTACATCTGTAGCTAAAATATCTCTTAATACGAGTCTTGCTGCTGCAGTACCCGTATTTGTATAAGCTAAAGTATAAGTAATTTCCGTGCCAGTTTTACCTGTGCTGATATTCTGTGATTTCGTCACTTGAATTACAGCATCATCCACAACTTTTACTGTATCACTTACGGTCATAGCGATTGCATTATCATGCTGGCTTGTAGCTGTTAAAGTAAAATTAGCAACATTATTTGCAGTTACGTTGGTTGGAATACTTCCAACGACAACTAATGAGGCAAACTCGCCAGCTTCTAAGCGAAAACTTGTCGTCGAATTCAGTAAATTATTATTATCATCAGGCTCGCCATTTTGATCCCGATCGATGTAAACGGCTACATTATCTAAATTAAATTGATCATTCGTTAACTGAGTAAGGCTTAATTTATAGTCGTCTACGATGTTACCAGTATTGGTTAAAACATGCGGGAAGTTAACTTTGCTTCCGATATTTCCGATATTTTGCTGATTACTTTGTAAAGCGAAAGAGTAGATTGGTTGAACAGTTAAAATAACTGCATTTGAGTTAATAACTTGCAAATTGCCTTGTTCATCATAGAAGTCACCACTTGCAATATTCGTGATACTACTTCCTGCTTTAGGTTGAGCAAATGCAATAGAACTATGAAATCCCAAAAATAAGCCAAATAAAGCGATAAATGAAGTTTTTGAGACAGCACTTTTGTTGAATCGGCTTATCATATTTTCAACCTGCACTAAAAGTTGTTATTTATTCAAATTCTGTGCATACAATACTACAAAAATATCAAATTGAACACATAATTTAACAAAATTGAGATATGTATACTTAATTTCAACAAGAATTATCGTAGAACTACTAATGTTATATTTGAATAAAAATATATTCGCAAATGAAATTTTAATTAGAATTTCTTGTTTATACCACCGAAGTTAAGAAGGATAACTTATAAAGACTTACGTTTTAGTTAAATACAACCTAAATTTTCAACTTTCAAAAAGTTTATATATGATCTTTTTGTATCGGTAATTTGATGCTAAACACACTATTCTGATTCGGATTACTATATTCAATTGAACCTTTATGCGCAATTACAATCGCATATACAACAGCTAAACCCAAACCTGTACCACCAAATTCTTTATTCCTTGACTGTTCCAATCTAAAAAAAGGATTGAATAAATCTTGTTGATATTCTTGAGGAATGCCCGGCCCTTCATCTTCAATGTTTAAAGTCCATTCTTTAGCGGTGCTACTTGAAGAAATTCTAATTGTCCCTGCATTGGCGTATCGAACAGCATTATCAAATAAAGCAATTAATATTTGTTCGATACGTCGTCGGTCACAAAAAATAAGAGTCGTCGCTAATCGCAGTTGAGCAGTTAAATTTGCTGTAGTGAATCTTTGTTCAAATATTTTTAATACTTTTTCAACGCTGTCCTGAATATCGACCCATTCATGATTTAATCGTAGTTGTTGATTTTCAACAAGGCTCACTGTACGAAGATCTTCTACAAGATGAGACAAACCCTCAACTTGATTGAGTAGACTTTTAAATAAGATTTCATCAGGTTTAAAAACACCATCTAAAACACCTTGTAAACGTCCTTGTAAAATTGTGATTGGTGTTCTTAATTCATGTGCAATTGCTGCATTCCAAAGTTGGGCTTTTTTAACAGAACTTTCTAATTGTTTCGCCATACTATTAAAGTTATGCATCAACTCAGCTATTTCAGTAGAATGAATTTGACTGTCATCAGCCCGCGCGGATAGATCGCCCTGACTAATTTTTTTTGCTGCATCCGCCAAGAAATTGATCGGCTTAATAAAACGTTGGGCAAGATGCATTCCAATAATGATAGAAATGATACCACCACAAAAAATCACCGCAGATAGCCAAATCCAATCGACAAAATGGAATTCCGTCCAATCTTCTTGTAATGAACTTAAAGTAATCCATCCCGCATCGATGGCATAGTTATAAATGAAATAGCCCAGAAAAACTGAAAAAAGTGTCACACTTAAGTTCACAATACTTAAGGCAATAAAGAGCTGTTTACTGATTCCTGAGTGACTTTTCATAACATTTTTTCCAGATAACTTGCATGTTGATCATTTGACTACACTATATTTCCTGCGGATGATCGAGTCGGTAACCGACCCCACGCACGTTAATCAACATCTGCTGCAATCCATGCTCCTCTAATTTTTTTCTTAATTTACTGACATGACTATCTACTGTACGTTCTAATGCATCACCATCAGGCAGACAATGATTTAAAAGCTCACTACGAGTGAATACTTTATGAGGATGATCAATCATTTGTAGCAAGATTTTATATTCAGTCAGGGTTAAATTCAGCATCACCTTCTTATGCTGCTGATGAACATAAACACTATGAATCTCGGTATTAATTTCAATATTTTTCTCTGTACACGACAAAAATAGATAACTCATTGAAATAATGTCACAATAATTGTTTTCTAACGACGAATACTATGACACATCTCAATGAGTTATATCTTATCTTAAACAAATCTCTAAAATGGAACAAGTCACATTTAAAGTGCTTTGCGCTCATCATGCTTGTGATCATTTTAAAGCAAACATGTAATCTTTCTTCTGCATCTAAAGCCTTGCCCATCAAGTGCTTACCACAATCATTTTATCGACGTATGCAGCGCTTCTTTGCAGGTCAGTATTTTGATTATCGTCAAATTTCTCAGTTGATTTTCAATATGTTTTCATTCGACCAAGTGCAACTGACTTTAGATAGAACCAATTGGAAATGGGGAAAACGAAATATTAATATCCTGATGCTCGCAATCGTTTATCGTGGAATAGCGATACCTATCCTTTGGACATTGCTTAATAAACGTGGAAATTCAGATACGAAAGAGCGTATTGCTTTGATTCAACGCTTTATAGCCATTTTTGGTAAAGACCGTATTGTGAATGTGTTCGCAGACAGAGAGTTTATCGGTGAGCAGTGGTTTACATGGTTAATTGAACAAGACATCAACTTCTGCATTCGTGTTAAAAAAACTTCATTGTCACCAATCATTTAGGAAAGAATCATAAAATTAGTGATTTATTTCGCCATCTTAAAGTTGGTCAAATTGAATGTCGTAAACGACGGATTTTGGTTGGTCGGGTGAAACTATATATAAGTGCACTACAGTTAGAAAATGGAGAGCTTTTACTCGTCGTTTCTCCTCAGTTTAATGCCAATGCTATTCAGGATTATGCATTACGCTGGGAAATTGAAACCTTATTCAGTTGTCTCAAAGGACGCGGGTTTAATCTTGAAAATACGCGCTTGACAGACCCTAGACGAGTGAAAAAATTGATTGCGGTGTTAGCTATAAGCTTCTGTTGGTGTTACTTAACGGGTGAATGGCAACATAATCAAAAAAAAGCGATAATAATAAAGAAGCATGGACGACTCTCAATGAGTTTATTTCGCTATGGTTTAGACTATGTTCAAATGGCGATTCAGCGTTTAATTGGTTTTGGGAAAAAAGAAGAGTTTAAGGAAATTTTGGCAATTTTAAGAAAGCAGAATCCTGATAGGATAAGGGTTCTGTGAAATTTGTCGTGTACAAAGAATATTTTTATAACTTAGATTTCTATTAAGTACCGGCTGACTCTGCTGTGTTCGTCGCAGCACTGCTTGAACGCGAGCCACAACTTCATTCGGATTAAAGGGTTTGACGACAAAATCATCCGCACCAATTCTTAATGCCATGACCTTATCAATTTCCTGATCCAATGCCGTAAGCATAATGACAGGGGTTTGCGCCTTTTGACGAATTTTGGTCAGCACGTCCCAGCCATTCAGTTCAGGCAATTTTATATCCAACACAATGAGATCAATTGTTTGTGCGGCATGGATTTCAATCGCCTGTTTGCCATTCATTGCCCGAATGACACGCATCCCTTCACGCTTGAGATAGTGCTCGATAATGTCTCCAATATCATACTCATCCTCTACCACAAGAATAAGTTTATCGTGATAATCGAAAGAAAAGGAATGCTCAAACATAACGATCCAGATCAATAAAACAATCGATTCATCATACGCTGATTTATCTGATTATCTCCACACTTTTTCCACACTTCCCCGATATTGGTTACACAAAGCTGGAAAATAATGTCAGCATCAGAAACTCCCAAGGCTTGGACAGAATGCAAAAGCATCTATTACTTCCATTATTTTTATCTATCGGACTCGTGCTACAAGGCTGTGGTTCTGAGGAGGCAAAGCCAGCTGAAACACCCCCTGCAAAAGTGAGCGTTTTAAATATTCAGCCGCAATTAGTGAACTTTAGTGAAAACTTACCAGCACGGGTACAGGCTTTCCGAACTGCTGAGATTCGCCCTCAAGTCGGCGGTATTATTGAAAAGGTATTATTCAGACAAGGCAGTGAAGTTAAAGCAGGCCAAGCCCTTTATAAAATTAACGCGGCAACTTTTCAGGCTGATGTGAATAGTAATCGTGCTTCTCTAAATAAAGCTGAAGCTGAAGTCGCCCGTTTAAAAATTCAATTGGAACGTTTTGAACAATTACTTCCAAGTAATGCAATCAGTAAGCAAGAAGTTAGTAATGCTCAAGCTGCGTATCGTCAGGCTTTGGCGGATGTTGCTCAGATGAAAGCCTTATTAGCTCGTCAAAACCTAAATCTGCAATATGCCACTGTTCGCGCCCCAATTTCAGGTCGTATTGGGCAATCATTCGTAACAGAAGGTGCCCTAGTCAGCCAAGGCGATACAAATAAAATGGCAACCATACAACAGATCGACAAGGTTTATGTGGATGTAAAACAGTCGATTAGTGAATACGAGACTTTGCAGGCTGCGCTACAAAGCGGTGAATTGTCTGCCAATAATGAAAAAACTGTCCGTATTTCTAATAGCCATGGTCAAGCGTATAACGTCACCGCCAAAATGCTATTTGAAGACATTAATGTTGACCCTGAAACAGGTGATGTCACCATTCGTATCGAAGTTCAGAATCCTGAACGGAAACTCCTTCCAGGCATGTATGTGCGAGTGAATATCGACCGTGCTTCAGTGCCTCAAGCTTTGCTAGTCCCTGCCCAAGCAATTCAACGCAATATCAATGGCGACCCGCAAGTTTATGTGATCAATGCCAAAGGTTCCGCAGATATTCGCCCGATTGAACTGGGACAACAATATGATCAGTTCTACATTGCCAATAAAGGCCTTAAAACAGGTGACAAAGTGGTTGTAGAAGGTGTTGATCGTATTCAGCCCAATCAAAAACTTGAAATTAGCAACTGGAAAATACCTGCAACACAAGGAGCTCAATGATGATGTCACAATTCTTCATTCGCCGTCCTGTCTTCGCATGGGTGATTGCGATTTTCATTATCTTGTTCGGGTTACTAAGCATTCCCAAACTGCCGATTGCCCGCTTTCCAAGTGTTGCGCCACCACAAGTCAATATTAGCGCGACTTATCCGGGTGCGACGGCAAAAACTATCAATGATAGCGTCGTCACGCTCATTGAAAGAGAATTATCGGGTGTAAAAAATCTGCTCTATTACAGCTCAACTACGGATACTTCGGGTACGGCAGAAATTTCTGCAACGTTTAAACCGGGTACAGATGTTGAAATGGCACAGGTCGATGTACAAAACAAGATCAAAGCTATTGAAGCTCGTTTACCGCAAGTGGTTCGTCAACAAGGCTTGCAAGTTGAGGCATCGTCTTCGGGCTTCCTGATGCTGGTTGGAATCAATTCACCCAATGGGCAGTATTCCGAAGTTGATCTGAGTGATTATCTGGTCCGTAACGTGGTCGAAGAGCTGAAACGTGTTGAAGGCGTTGGTAAAGTTCAATCCTTCGGTGCTGAAAAAGCCATGCGTATTTGGGTTGATCCCAATAAATTGGTGTCTTATGGTCTATCAATTAGTGACGTTAATAATGCCATCCGTGAAAATAACGTCGAGATCGCACCAGGTCGACTCGGTGATCTTCCCGCACCTAAAGGTCAATTGATTACCATCCCATTATCGGCACAAGGTCAATTAGGTGATGTTGAACAATTTAAAAATATCAGCCTCAAAAGTAAAACCAGCGGTAGCGTGATTAAACTTTCTGATGTGGCTGAAGTTGAAATGGGTTCACAGGCCTATAACTTTGCGATTTTAGAAGATGGCAAACCTGCAACGGCTGCTGCGATTCAGCTCAGCCCAGGTGCCAATGCTGTCAAAACAGCGGAAGGTGTCAGAGCAAAAATTGAGGAATTAAACCTGAATTTACCTGATGGCATGCAATTTAGTATTCCTTATGATACCGCACCTTTTGTCAAAATTTCGATTGAAAAAGTGATTCATACCTTACTTGAAGCCATGGTACTGGTTTTCATTGTCATGTATTTATTCTTGCATAATGTTCGCTATACCCTGATTCCAGCGATTGTTGCACCGATTGCATTACTGGGGACTTTTGCGGTGATGCTACTGGCAGGTTTCTCAATCAATGTCCTCACCATGTTTGGTATGGTGCTTGCGATTGGTATTATCGTCGATGATGCGATTGTGGTGGTCGAAAATGTTGAACGAATTATGGCGACTGAAGGACTTCCTCCCAAAGAAGCAACTTCCAAGGCAATGAAGGAAATTACCAGTCCGATTATTGGAATTACCTTAGTCTTGGCAGCGGTGTTCTTACCGATGGCATTTGCCAGTGGTTCGATCGGGATTATCTATCAACAATTTACCTTAACCATGTCAGTCTCAATTCTATTCTCAGCATTATTGGCATTAATCTTAACGCCTGCATTGTGCGCCACGATTCTTAAACCAATTGATGGCCATCATCAGAAGAAAGGCTTTTTTGCATGGTTTGATCGCAGCTTCGATAAGGTCACTAAAAAGTATGAATTGATCCTGCTTAAAGTGATTAAACATAGCATTCCGATGATGGTGATCTTTGTAGTGATTACAGGACTTACCCTTGCAGGTATGAAGTATTGGCCTACAGCCTTTATGCCTGAGGAAGATCAAGGCTGGTTTATGACCTCATTCCAATTGCCATCGGATGCCACTGCTGAAAGAACGCGAGGTGTGGTCAATCAATTTGAAAGTAGTCTCAAAGACAATCCAAATGTTAAAAGTAACACGACCATCATGGGTTGGGGCTTTAGTGGTGCGGGACAAAACGTGGCTGTCGCTTTTACCACATTAACTGACTTTAAAGACCGTACTTCAACAGCAACTGAAATGACCAATGCGGTTAATGCCACGATGGCGCACAGTAAAGAAGGTGCAACAATGGCGGTATTACCTCCTGCCATTGATGAATTGGGTACATTTTCGGGCTTTAGCTTACGCTTGCAAGACCGTGCCAACTTAGGTATGCCTGCACTTTTAGCTGCACAAGACCAGCTTATGGAAATGGCCGCCAAGAACAAAAAGTTCTATATGGTTTGGAATGAAGGCTTACCGCAAGGCGACAATATTTCTTTAAAAATCGACCGTGCAAAATTAAATGTTCTCGGTGTGAAGTTCTCTGATGTTTCCGACATCATTTCTACATCAATGGGTTCAATGTATATCAACGATTTCCCAAATCAGGGACGCATGCAACAAGTGATCGTACAGGTCGATGCCAAATCACGTATGCAACTCAAAGATATTTTGAATCTGAAAGTCATGGGTTCAAATGGGCAATTGGTCTCTTTATCTGAAGTGGTGACTCCTCAATGGAATAAAGCACCACAACAATATAACCGCTATAACGGTCGCCCATCGTTGAGTATTGCAGGTATTCCGAACTTTGATACTTCATCAGGTGATGCGATGCGTGAAATGGAGAACCTGATTGCCAAATTGCCAAAAGGCATCGGTTATGAATGGACAGGTATTTCCTTGCAGGAAAAGCAGTCTGAGTCGCAAATGGCTTTCCTGCTTGTACTTTCTATGCTGGTGGTATTCCTTGTTCTGGCTGCGCTTTATGAAAGTTGGGCCATTCCGCTTTCAGTGATGCTGGTCGTGCCTTTAGGTATTTTTGGTGCAGTGGTTGCGATAATGTCTCGTGGCTTGATGAACGATGTATTCTTTAAAATTGGTCTGATTACCATTATTGGTTTATCTGCCAAGAACGCGATTCTGATTGTTGAATTTGCCAAGATGTTGAAAGAAGAAGGCATGAGTTTAGTCGAAGCCACTGTGGCAGCAGCAAAACTCCGTCTACGCCCTATTCTTATGACTTCGTTAGCCTTTACTTGTGGTGTGATTCCATTGGTCATCGCCTCAGGCGCAAGTTCAGAAACACAGCATGCCTTAGGTACAGGTGTGTTTGGAGGTATGATTTCAGCGACGATTCTCGCTATCTTCTTTGTCCCTGTGTTCTTCATTTTCATCCTAGGTGCAGTTGAAAAGCTGTTTTCCTCGAAACAAAAAAATCCATCTTAAACGACATTAAGCAGAGGGAATCAACGGGTTTCCTCTGACTCCTCATCTGTACCTATCCTTATATTATTTGGAGAAGACCATGTCTAAAGTGACTGTCTTATCTCGTGGCCTGCTTGTCTCTACGCTTTCAATTGCCTTGACAGCGTGTATGAATATGCAGGCACCAAAACCTGTGATTAAATCCGATATTCCACAAAATTTTGCCCTCGCAAACACAGGCAACTCAATTGCAACTCAGGGCTATAAACAGTTCTTTGCCGATACACGCCTATTGCAAGTGATTGAAATCAGCTTAAATAGCAACCGTGATTTACGCACTGCAACACTGAATATCCAACGTGCACAGCAACAATATCAAATCAGCAAAAATGATCAGTTACCAACTATTGGAGCAAATGGAAGTGCTGTTCGACAGGTGAATCCATCTGCGAACCCAAACAATCCTTATTCAACTTTTCAAGTCGGTCTTGGCTTAACTGCTTATGAGTTAGACTTTTGGGGTCGTGTAAAAAGCTTAAAAGATGAGGCCTTAAATAATTACTTTGCGACCCATAGTGCAAGAGAAGCCACACAGATCAGTTTAGTCAGTCAAGTGTCGCAAGCTTGGTTAGATTATGTCTATGCAAAAGCAAATTTAAATCTGGCTGAGCAGACCTTAAAAACACAACTCGATTCTTATAATCTGAATAAAAAACGTTTTGATGTTGGTATTGATAGTGAAGTTCCTTTACGTCAGGCGCAGATTTCAGTTGAAACAGCACGAAATGATGTCGCAAATTATAAAACCCAAGTTTCGCAAGCACAGAATTTACTTGATCTATTGGCTGGGCAAACGATTCCTAAGAACTTACTGCCTGACCAAGCGATCTTAAATATTACCCAAGAAAAAATCTTTGCAACTGGATTAAGCAGCGATTTACTCAATAACCGTCCAGACTTAAAAGGTGCTGAATATCAGTTGCAGGCTGCTGGCGCAAATGTTGGTGCAGCCAAAGCACGGATGTTCCCTACCATTAGCCTGACAGGTTCAGCAGGATATGCATCGGCAGATCTCAAAGATTTATTCAAATCTGGTGGCTTCTCTTGGTCAATTGGACCAAGTATCGACCTCCCCATTTTCGATTGGGGTACACGTAAAGCCAATATTAAAATTTCAAAAATAGATCAGAACATAGCACTCTCTAATTATGAGAAAGCCATCCAATCCGCTTTTCGTGAAGTCAACGATGCCCTTGCTGCTCATGCGCATATTGATGAGCGTTTAGCAGCACAACGTCGTTTAGTCTCTGCCACTGAGACCACTTATAAATTATCCACGGCTCGATTTAGAGCGGGTATTGATAGTTATCTGACCGTATTGGATGCACAACGTTCTGCTTATGCGGCACAGCAAGGTTTACTGATGCTAGAACAAAGCAAGTTAAATAATCAGATCGAATTGTATAAAGCGCTCGGTGGTGGTTTATCTCGAGCCTCGTAAACGCTTAAGTCGACTATTTGGGCTGATTTTTACAGACTCAGCCCTTATAGTGTTTAGGTTTAAATCAGAAAATAACAGTGAATCCATGTTTACACTTTCGATTACACCAAGATTCTATGAAACCGATGCTTTTGGACATATCAACAATACGGTGATCACTGGCTGGTTTGAAACAGCACGTGAACCTGTTTTTCGCCTATTTAACCCAAGTATGGAAATCAAAAATCTGCCTTTGATTCTCGCTCGAGTGGAAGTCGATTTTGTTGCCCAAATCTATTACGGCGCTGATATCGAAATCAAAACATGGATTGAGCATATTGGCAATTCTTCTTTTATTGTGGCACATGAAGCTTGGCAAAATGAGCATTGCGTTGCACGTGGCAAAGCGGTTCAAGTGTATTTTGATTTCAGCACACAAAAATCAGGCCGTATCCCAGATCAATTCCGCGTACAGTTACAGCAGTACTTGGTTGCACAATAAGCTCAATATTCTAGCAACCGCAAATGAAGTCTTTATTTGCAGTTGCTTAGATTTACTCAGTCAAATTTTCGAGAGAATTAGAGGTTAGCCAAAGCATAAATGACCTAAAACGACGATACTAAAATCAAGCTATTGATCTATCTTTTTATTTTCTTTGCTGAGGAATATATTTTCGAGCATGTCTTTGGTAATGGCGTGCAAATAACCAAATCATAAATTATTACTATTATTGCGTGTATAAAACAAAGCTATCACCACGGCAAAAACTGGCCAAGGTTAGATTTAAGTGTTTTGCCATCTCAATCGCCATACTGGTCGGTGCAGAAATTGTCGCCAATAGTCCAATATTGTATTGTGCGCATTTGCGAATCAGCTCATAACTGGCACGACTGGTCATCACCACAAAACCTTCTGCAACATTCATTTTCTGTTCAGCCAAGTAACCGATTAATTTATCCAAAGCATTGTGCCGACCAACATCTTCAAATAACGCCACGATCTGACCTTTCACCACCCAAGCCGCAGCATGTGCGCCACCAGTGAGTTCACTAATTCTTTGTCTGACTTTGAGTTGGGCAATCGCATTCGGAATTTGATTTAGCCAGATCGAAGAGACGCTTGTATTTACGATAGGTAAATTCGCATAAAGTTGTTTTAGGCTTTCCACACCACATAAGCCACAACCTGTACGCCCGACCATCATACGGCGATGCTCTTTGAGCGCCATAAATGCACAAGAGGAAATCGTCATATCGACTTCAACCCCTAATGTATTGTGACGAATCTCAAGTGAATATAGCTCACTTAGACTATGTAAAATCCCTTCAGACAGACTAAAGCCTTTGGCAAATACTTCAAGGTCTGAAGGCGTTGCCATCATCACTGCATGTGAAATCCCATTATAAATCAGTGCAACAGGATATTCCTGCACAATATAGTCCATCTCATTTTCTGAAATATCCCGATGGAAACGATGCACTTGCACCGTTTCATAGCCACGAATTTTTGTATCCACACTTTACCTCATTCACATTGCCTAATCGAACTTTGAATTTCGAGAGGCTATGTACGACTCACCCTTTCATTGGCATGTTCAGGATCGACTGCAACTGCAAGATTAAAATGTTCAGGTGCTTGCCCTGCATGCAGAATCACAGGAACACTTTTTGATGCTGGGATTTTGGCATATTTGTCATGACTACCTAAGGCAACTAATGGATTGGTTTCAGGATAATAAGCTGCCAAACTGCCTTTCGGAATGTTATAAGGGACAATACGGAAACTGTGTACAACCCGTTTAACTCCATCCGAGAACACACTCTCAATATCAACCCATTGATCCGCTTCAAACCCTGCCTCATCAATATCTGCTTGGTTCATAAACAGGACACGGCGTTGCCCGAATACACCACGGTAGCGATCATCCAAACCATATAAAGTGGTGTTGTATTGGTCATGCGAGCGTGTAGTCATCAAGGTATACACCTGCTGCTCAGTATATGCTGCTGCGTATTGATTTTCTTTATCTTGGTAGACCTCTGCCAACGGTGTAATCAAAAACTGAGCTTTGCCACTTGGCGTATTCCACACATGTTGATTGGCTGGATGCTCTAGATGGAAACCACCTGATTGATAAACACGTTGATTAAAATCATGAAATTCATCAAAGACATCAGCAATCGAATCACGGATACGATCATAGTTTTCGATATACCAACGCCATTTCACATTACTGTCTGGCAAAGCTGCTGCTGCCATACGAGCGACAATATCAGGTTCGGACAAAATATTGTCTGAAATTGGTGGATTACGCCCTGCTGAAAGATGAACATTACTCATCGAATCTTCAACTGAAATCGCTTGCGCACCATGCATCTGCATATCAACTTCAGTGCGCCCCAAACAAGGTAGCATCAAAGCATCTTGACCACAGACCAAATGGCTACGATTCAATTTCGTGGTGATATGTACAGTTAAATCACAACGGCGTAACCCTTCTTGGGTATATGCAGTATCAGGCGTTGCGACTGCAAAATTCCCTCCTAGACCAATAAAAACTTTTACCTCTCGTTCATACATGGCTTTAATGGTATCGACCACACCAAATCCATGTTTACGTGGCGATTTAATCCCAAATACTCGATCAATACTATCTAGTAGTTTATCACTTGGGTGTTCATTAATACCCATAGTTCGGTCGCCTTGTACATTACTATGACCACGTACTGGACATAGACCTGCACCCGGACGACCAATATGCCCGCGTGATAGCATCAAGTTAGCCAACATATGAATATTGGCAGTCCCATGACGATGTTGGGTAATGCCCATGCCCCAACAGAAAATTGCCTTTTTGGCATCAAGGAACATTTGTGCAATTGATTCTAAATGTTCTGCTGACAGCCCCGTATATTGATTAATTTCCGCCCAATCTGTTCGATCAATTTCAGATAACATCTCCTCGAAGCCAATCGTATTCATTTCAATGAAGCTACGATCAAAAACGCTTGGTTTCCCTTTCGCAAGTGCCTTTTTATCCCATTCTGATAAATGCTTTAGTACCCCAAAAAGTAACGCATAATCCCCACCAATTTTAGGCTGGAAGTAATAACGACTAATTGGCGTACTACTATTGGTCATCATTTCCAATGCTGCTTGTGGGTCTTGGAAACGCTCTAAGCCACGTTCTTTAATTGGATTTATCGCAACAATATTGCCTCCTCGTTTAGAGACTTCTCTGAGCGTCGCCAACATACGTGGATGATTGGTCCCTGGATTATGCCCAAAGCTGAAGATGGCATCCGCTTGATCAAAATCCTCTAAAATAACGGTTCCTTTGCCCAAACCAATCGCATCTTTTAAACCAACACTCGTGGTTTCATGGCACATATTGGAACAATCTGGGAAATTGTTGGTTCCAAAACTTCGGACAAAAAGTTGGTAGAGAAACGCCGCCTCATTACTGGCACGACCTGAGGTATAAAATGCCGCTTGATCTGGATAATCGAGTGCTTGTAAATGTTTAGCAATCAACTGAAAAGCGTCATCCCAAGAAATCGGTACATATTTATCTGACACAGGGTCATAACGCATCGGGTCAGTTAAACGCCCTAAATCTTCTAAATAAAAATCGCTCTGTTCCGACAACCAACTCACCGTATGTTGTGCAAAAAATTCAGGTGTTACGGTTTTACTGGTTGCTTCAAATGCCACCGCTTTGGCACCATTTTCACAAAAGTTAAAGGCATGTGTATCTTTTTTCTCAGGCCATGCACAGCCTGGGCAGTCAAAACCTGTCGGTTGATTAATATTGAGTAAAGTAATTGAACCTTTTTTTAAGATGTCTTGGCGCTTGAGATTTCGCGCAACACTCAGTAATGCTCCCCACCCTCCTGCGGGTTGGGTATAAGGCTCGATTCTGGCATAACCTATATTTTCTTGTTTAAATTTGCTTTGCTCTGAATTATCCATTTAATCGCCTACATCATTGCGCTATTTTGGTTTCAATCTAAGATACAATTAACATGAATTTTTATTCTTTTCTATTTTTGATTTGTCTAATTCTAATGATTAAAATTAAAAAACTTACTGGCAATTGCTCAAATGGCCAGTAAGAGAGCTAAAACCTAATGCTTAAATTAACTATTCAGACGACTGATTAGGCTGAATGGATTGTGGTATTTGAGTTGTATTTTGCTTCTGTTGTGATGGCATATAATCAGGCTGATGAGATACAGCAAGGAAGAAGAAACCTAAAAATAAGCAGCCTAATAAAATACTGATTCCTACTGCAAGGTATGGGAATTTTGATTGTTGCTGAGACATAGATCCGCTCCTATTCAAATATTAAAATTCGATTCGATACAATCACATTGTGGACAAAACCTTATAGCTTGCGCCATTTTGAAGGCGAGTTTGCATGTATTCGGCATAGACCGATAATTTCTCAAAAATATGTTCTGAATAAAACATATCTTCAATTAGATGCGCCGCTTGCGCTTGGCTAAATTGACCAATTTGTGCAATAAGTTTGGCATTGAGATTCGAAAACAAAGTACAGATCGTTTTATGTAATTCATCTTTGTTTTTAAATAACAATTTTCTAGTATTCAACAATTCATCATGAACCATTTGCGGTGCTGTATCGGCATGAATCACATCAATTTTAATTTCAAAATAATCTTGCAGAATTTGCAATTGTTCTGCATTTATCAACAAATGCGTAATTAAAAACAGATGGGTAACATCTGTACGACAGAGTGCTTTAACAACACTCCGAAAAAGAAAATCCTCTTCACTTTTCGGATAATCTACGAGATCAACATACAGCTTTAGACTATGCAGCACCTGTTCAATTTTGAAATTGACACTTTTTTCTGCATGAAAATAGGGATTCAAAATCGACAATACCGACGGCACGACAGGCGTTGTATAAATCACCAACTGATTTAAATTGGCAATAATAAATGGAGCGAATAGATATCCTAGATTATTATCATTTTCACCAATCGAAGACTGTGCAATATAAGCAACACGATCTTTGGAAAAATCTCTTAAAACCTTGCCTCTTAATAAAGTCGCTTCTAGATTGACATACTCAAGACGTAGTTGTTCTTGTACCGATTGCGATGGCTCTCTGTCTTGAAACAGATGCGTCATCGCATTAAGTTCTTTGGTCACAAACATTGTCATATGCCATCCAGTCAAAATCATTATGTTTCGAACAATCTACCAGCCTTATTGAGATTGCATAGGCTGCTGAGTTCATGTTGTCATTTTGGATGAAGCATATAGAACTGCATAGCTACAGAGTTTAGTTAAAAAAATATAACAGATCATTTCATTCCCATTCATCTGTTATAAAAAAACAAGAAGAAATTGTACCTATTTATATACAACAGAAGATTGGATGATAAATAAAACTTAAATAGATTTTAAATAAGGATTGAGCAATCCATGCCACTCTTTTTATTTTCAAATATTTAAGTCCATTCTTTCACATTTTCCTAGCGACTGCTTTTGCTCGTCTGTTATAGGAGAGGATATATGGATCTTGGTCTCACTGCTTTAGAATTAGCTCGAATACAGTTTGCATTTACTGTTTCATTTCACATTATCTTTCCTGCCACCTCAATCGGCTTAGCCTGTTTCCTCGCTCTGCTAGAATGGAAATGGCTGCGTTCTCAAAATCCCATTTATAAAGATCTGTTCAAATTCTGGATCAAGATCTTTGCGGTTGCCTTTGGAATGGGTGTCGTGTCTGGCGTGGTGATGAGTTACCAGTTTGGCACGAACTGGAGCGAATTTTCCCGCGTTGCAGGAAGTGTTACAGGCCCATTACTCACCTATGAAGTTTTAAGTGCATTCTTTTTAGAAGCGGGTTTTCTCGGCATCATGCTCTTTGGTTGGGGACGGGTCAGCCCCAAAGCGCATTTTTTTGCTACCCTCATGGTTGCAATCGGCACCTGTATTTCCATGTTCTGGATACTATCCTCCAACAGTTGGATGCAGACACCTCAAGGCTTTAGCATAGAAAATGGCATTATCATTCCAACCGATTGGTGGGCGATCGTATTTAATCCCTCCTTCCCTTATCGCTTTGCGCATATGGCGGTTGCCGCATTTTTAGTCTCATCCTTATTGGTGGTGGGTACTGCGGCATGGCATTTGATCAAAGGTCGCCGTGATGAACTGATCAAAAAATCATTTTCGATGGGACTTTGGATGGTACTCGCCACTTCATGTTTACAAGTTTTGATTGGTGATCATCACGGTTTAAATACCTTAAAACATCAACCTGCAAAATTAGCAGCCATCGAAGGTCATTGGCAAACCAATCACAATGAAGCAATGCCACTCCTGCTGTTCGCCATTCCGAACATGGATAAAGAAGAAAATCTCTATGAAGTCGGAATTCCTCATCTTGGCAGTTTGATTCTGACTCATTCACTGAATGGTAAAGTCACAGGTTTAAAAGACTTTGCGCCTGAAGACCGCCCAAATGCTAGCATTGTGTTTTGGAGTTTCCGTGTCATGGTTGGGCTTGGCATGTTAATGGTGCTGCTCTCTTTCTTTGCCTTATGGTTGCGTAAAAAAGGCAAGCTTTATGGTTCATCTTGGTTTCATAAATTCGCTTTTGTCATGGGGCCTACAGGCTATATCGCCTTACTGGCGGGATGGGTGACAACTGAAGTCGGTCGTCAACCGTGGGTGATTTACGGCGTGATGCGCACCAAAGATGGTTTATCGTATACCGTGACAGCCGATCAGGTCGGAATCAGCTTAATTATCTTCGTACTGGTCTATACCATCGTGTTTGGTAGCGGCATTTACTATATGTTGAAGCTCTTGAAAAAAGGTCCTGAATTTATTGAAGCGATTGATCTTGAACCCGCAGGTCATGGGCATTTCAAAACCCCAATGCGTCCACTCAGTGCAGTCGATGAAAGCATTGATCAACAAGACTCAAACAAGGAGAAACACCATGATTGATTTATCTCTGATTTGGGTCGGCATTATCGGACTTGGTGTCCTGATCTATGTCATTTTGGATGGTTTTGATCTCGGGATTGGGATTCTATTTCCCTTCATTCAAAGCAGTGAAGAACGTGATGTGATGATGAATACTGTCGCACCTGTCTGGGATGGCAATGAAACTTGGATGGTACTGGGCGGCGCAGGGTTATTTGCAGCCTTTCCTTTAGTTTATTCAACCGTACTGTCTGCGTTATATATGCCGATTATCCTAATGGTGACTGCATTGATTTTCCGTGGGGTTGCCTTTGAATTTCGCTTTAAAGCCAATCGTACCAAATACCTATGGGATCAAGCCTTTATCTGGGGTTCAATTCTATCTAGCTTCCTGCAAGGGGTAATTTTAGGTGCTTATATTCAGGGTATCCAAACCACCAATGGTATTTTCTCAGGTTCAGGTTTAGATTGGTTCACTCCTTTCGCCTTATTTACCGGACTGGGTGTGGTTGCCATGTATGCTGCTTTGGGCTGTGGTTGGTTGATCATGAAAACAGATCATGAACTACAAGACAAAATGTATCATTTGATGCCTAAATTGATGATTGTTTTATTTGTGGTCTTTGCAGGTGTCAGTTTATACACGCCGCTCACCCATCCTGAAATTGCAACACGTTGGTTTGCTTTGCCAAATCTGCTTTATTTTAGTCCTGTACCCATCTTGGTCTTATTATTTACATTCCTTATTTTAAAGGCATGTAAACAACGGCAAGATTTCAAACCCTTTATCTATACTTTAGCTTTAGTGTTTTTAGCTTTTACAGGTTTTGTGATCAGCCTTTGGCCAAATATCATTCCACCCTCGGTTACCATTTGGGAAGCAGCTGCACCCTACTCAAGTCAAAAGTTTGCCCTTATTGGTGCTGTGATTTTAATTCCTGTGATTATTGCCTACACCATCCTCTCGTATTGGGTGTTTAGAGATAAGGTGCGTATTGGTGACGCAGGTTATCACTAGGAGCTTGACATGAAAATAAAATCGCTGCATTTAAATCCAACCCAATGGTTTATAATCTTATGGTTAGTCGGATTTTTTGCACTCGCCATCATTGCAGGTCTATTTAGATTACTCTTGATGTTTGCTTATTAAAAAATGGGTGGAATAGCTTTTAGATGAGGGCTATTCCATCAACACGGATTTACTTTATTTTATGTATAAATCAGAACAATTAGCACATAACTTGAAACTGCTTATTGAAAATGGTTCTTGGCAGCCACACACCAAGTTACCCTCTTTACGTGAGCAAGTACAACGATCAGGTTTCAGTCTTATTACTGTGATGAATGCTTACCAAGAACTGGAAGCACAAGGGCTGATTTATTCAAAAGAAAAGTCTGGCTATTTTGTGGCTGAGCAAAATCATATTCAGATTCCACAAGCCTATTCAGTGGTGTCTTTAAATCCGAAAATTGAAATTAACTCACTCGTTTTTAAATATCTCAAGTCGATTCAATCTTCCAATGTCAGCCCCTTAGGTTCTGCCTTTCCAGACAGTCAGTTGCTGTATCCCCCAAAACTGATTCAGATCATGGGACAACTTTCCCGCAATCGCCATAGTTATGACCAAACTTCAAATTTACCTCCCGGCAATTTAGCGTTAAGAAAACTGATTGCACAACGCTATTGTATGCAAGGCATTCCAACCGATGCGGATGACATTGTCATTACATCAGGTGGACTAGAAGCATTAAATCTTTCACTACAAGCCATTACGCAATCTGGCGATTATATTTTATTACAACAAACGATTTTTTATGGTGCTTGGCAAGCTGCTGAACGTTTAGGTTTAAAAGTCATCACCATCCCAGAACATCCACAGCATGGCTTTGATATCGAGGCTTTTGAACAAGTTATCAAAAATTATCCAATCAAAGTCTGTTGGTTTATGCTAAATGCACATAACCCAATTGGATTTACTGTCAGCGATGACATCAAATATAAAATCGCTAAATTGTTGCATGAACACCAAATTCATTTAATCGAAGATGATGTTTATGAAGAAATGTTTTATGGCAGCCAGAAACCATTGCCAATGAAGTATTTTGACCAACAAAATCTGGTATTACACTGCTCTTCTTTTTCTAAAACCTTAGGTTCAAGTTTCCGTATGGGCTGGGTCTATGCAGGTAAATTCTCTGAACATATTCAACATTTACAATTGATGAGTACTATTTCTGCCAACGCCTTGATCCAAAATGCACTGGTGGAATTCCTCTCTCACCATCATTATGAAAAGCATTTAAGAACTCTGCGACGTGCCTTAGAAAAGAATAAAAAACAATTCTTTCAATATCTCAAACAACATTTGCCGCAAGACTGCAAGGTGTATAACTACCCAAGTGGTTATTTTCTGTGGATTCAACTGCCTGACAAAGTCAGTAGTATGCAAATCTATGAGCAACTGATTCAACATCATATTGGTGTTGCGCCAAGCCCTTTATTTAATGTGTTGCCCTCACATCAACATTTTATTCGTATGAACTGTTCTTTTGATTGGACAGAACAGATTCAGCATTCGCTAGAGTTATTCATCACGACGATTCAACACCAAATACCAAATTAATTCAGCTTGGATAGATGATTCTTGCGATACTGACTTGGTGTTTCCCCAAAGGTCTTTTTAAAGGCACGAATAAAATTGGTGGCTTCTTCATATCCCACCAAGCCAGCAATATCCTGAATACTATATTGCTGTTGTTGCAGTAATTTCTTCGCTTGATTAAAACGAACCTCAGCCAAGATTTGCAAAAATGTAGTGCCCTGTGCTTGCAAATGCCGCTTAATCGTTCGTTCTGACATATTTAAACGTTGTGCAATCAATGGAAGTGAGGGATAACCATGACTGGAATGATACAACAACTCAGAGCGAATACTTTTTTGTAAGTCCCGAGTACTTTCTTTTACGAGTTTAAGCTTGTCATTTTCACAATACAAAATAGCCTGCTGGAACGCGACTTGATCTGCATTCGAATTCTTACAATGTAAATATTTTTTAGAAAATCGAAAACCATTACGTGGTTGATTAAAATGAATCTTTATCTGGGATAAATCAATTTTGTCATAATTCTGAGCATCTGCCCAATCCACAAACACCTCACAACTTTCTGCAATTTTGTCAGAAAACAACGTGAGAAAATGAATCGCTCCAAACAATAAACTTTCGATCAGAAAATGCCTTAACTGATCAGATTGTTCTGCATCACCTAATTTCACTGGGTGAACATCATCTAGATAAACATAGATAAACGTTTCATCCATATGCCATTCAGGGGTAAAATTTTGGATTCGGGTACAAAAATACTGCTGACAAAGACTTAACGCCGTTTCAACATCCGCACAACTCAGAAATGCAAAACCTAAAGCCCCATGCGAAGTTGGACGTAACCTAAACCCATATTCAATCCCAAGACGCGGATTCCTCGTCAATCGTAAGGCATTCACCACCAATTTTGACCATTGATGTGCACTCATCTTGGCATCGGCTTGTTTCATGTCGGTCAAGATCAAATCCGTTCCATGCAAAACGACGTGTGCATCAATACCATATTCATAGACAATTTCTAATAATACATGAGCATAAGAAACAGAAATGGTTTCTTGAAACAATCCAAAAGGATCTCGCATGACACATCCTATGTCCTAAAATGATCATTAATATGGCATAGTCTCCCCTATTGAGCGAGTATTTTCTTCGAAATAATAACCTCAAGATTGATGACTAAAACAATGAGGAATTGCTGAAATGGCAACCATGACACTCGATAAACAGCAATCGACCTATGTGCTGAATTTAACCAATGGCAATCAGGAAAATGCTTTAAATAAAGCTGTATTAGAAGAATATTTTGCTATTTTTGATGAAATTGAAAGTGATAAAAATAATGCCTGTTTAATTATTCGAAGTGATCATCCTAAAACCTTTTGTAATGGCTTAGACCTTGCTTGGTTAATGCAACAATCGTTGGAAGATAAAAAAGCCTTTACTCTGCAACTTGAAAATATGTTGCTCCGTTTAGCATTACTCAACTTACCTGTAATTGCTGAAATCGGTGGTGATGCTTATGCAGGCGGTGCAATTCTCGCATCTGCTTGTGACTTCCGATTTATGCGATCGGATCGAGGACGTTTTTGCTTTCCAGAAGTCCATCTAGGCATTCCTTTTACAGATAGCATTGCTGAAATTGTACAACTACTTCCCAATCAACATGCAATTTGGGAAATGTCTTTGACAGGCAAAACCATGACAGGCACTGAATGTCTACAATCCCAACTCGTTCACCAAATTGAACCAATCGAAACATTAAACTTTGAAGTGTTTAAATTTGCAGAAGATATGGCACAAAAGCACCGTATGACCTATGCCATGATCAAACGTCAGCTCCGCCATCGAATTGTAGAGATTGCCAAGCAACGCCAACTCTATGATCCTGAAAAATTTGCACCCCCTTTCATGATCTAGTTCACCTTTTACAACAACTCAAATCTAGGATATCTCAATGAATAATATGCAAGGAAGAACTGTTTTTATCACTGGCGGCAGTCGAGGTATTGGCAGAGCGATTGCATTAAAAGCAGCTCAGGCAGGCGCTAATGTCGTGATTGCAGCAAAAACCGAAGTCGAGACCACTAAATTAACAGGTACGATTTATAGCGTCGCTGAAGAAATTGAAGCTGCTGGCGGCAGAGCATTGCCTCTACTACTTGATGTTAGAGATGAACAACAAATCCATACAGCTATTCAACAAGCTGCCAAAGCCTTTGGTGGAATTGATGTGCTGATTAATAACGCAGGTGCAATCGCATTGATGGGGGTGGAATCCACCTCATTAAAACAATATGACCTGATCCAAACCATTAATCATCGTGCCACTTTCATTTGTGCCCAAGCTGCATTGCCCTTTTTAAAGCAATCTGAAAATCCACATATTTTGAGTTTATCACCACCTGTAAACATGTCACCGAAATGGCTCGGGATGCTTTCACCTTATGCTTTATCTAAATATGGTATGACGATTTTGACTTTGGGCATGGCAGAAGAATTTCGCCAATATGGTATTTCTTGTAATACCTTGTGGCCTGAAACTTATATCGCAACCGCAGCCGTGTCTAAGAATCTAGGCGAAGAAAATACCTTACATGTGAGTCGTAAACCTGAAATCATGGCTGATGCAGCTTATGCGATTTATAGTACGGCGAAAGGTGAACTGACAGGACAGAACCTAACCGATGAACAAGCTCTAGTAAGAGTCGGCATCACTGACTTTTCTCAATATGCATGTGTCGCTGGAAATACCAATCTACAGAAAGATTTCTTTTTGGATTGATTCAACCATAAAAAATGACCTTAAAACATCAGTCTTAAGGTCATTTTAAATGTTAAGCTAAAAAATAAAATTAACCAGGGAAAATACCACGCTCTTTACGCGCTTTTAAAATACGCTCACAACCTAAAATGAAGGCTGCTGTACGTAAAGTACATTCTTTCTCGCTTGATTTATGCCATACATCATTGATAGCTTGAATCATCAACTTATCCAGTCTTTCGTTAATTTCTTCCTCAGACCAGAAGTAGCTCGACATATCTTGAACCCATTCAAAGTAAGATACGGTTACACCGCCAGCGTTACAGATGACGTCAGGCACAACCGTAATACCACGTTGAACCAATACATCGTCTGCTTCTGGGAATGTTGGACCGTTCGCACCTTCAAGCACTAACTTCGCAGTTAACTTTTGCGCACGTTCAACTGTGATTTGACTTTCCAATGCAGCAGGAATCAAAATATCCATCTCTACATTCCAGAACTCTTCATCACTAATCGCTTGAGCGCCCTCAAAGCCACCCACACCTTGATGAGTTTCCATGTGCGTTTTTAATGCAGCAAGATCGATTCCTTCTGGATTGAAAATCGTACCAGTGTGATCTTGAATCGTCACAATGATCGATTTCGAATCAGCAAACAAATATGCAGCTTCGCTACCTACGTTACCAAACCCTTGAACTGCGATTTTTGCGCCGTCTAATGGTAATTTGATTTTTTCAGCAACTTGTTGACCTGTGATGAAAACTCCACGACCTGTCGCTTTAATCCGACCAAGAGAACCACCAAGATGTACCGGTTTACCCGTTACCACACCAGTCACTGTATGACCTTGACCAGATGAATAAGTATCCATGATCCAACCCATCACGTTTGGATTAGTACCCACGTCTGGAGCAGGGATATCTTTTTGTGGGCCAATGATATGGCTGATTTCACTGGTATAACGACGGGTTAAACGCTCTAATTCACGTGGTGAAAGTTGACGCGGGTCAACACGGATGCCACCTTTTGCACCGCCAAATGGTAAATTCACCACCGCAGTTTTAATGGTCATCCATGCTGAAAGTGCCATTACTTCATTTAAATCTACATCTGGGTGATAGCGAATACCGCCCTTACCCGGACCACGTGACAAGTTGTGTTGTACACGATAACCTTCAAAATGACGAATTGTGCCATCGTCCATCACAATTGGCACATCGACAATCAGAGCACGTTTTGGGCGCTTCAATGTGTCCACATAGTCTTCTAAACCATCTAGATATGGAGCAACACGCTCAATCTGTTTAAGATAAGTTGCCCATGGACCGTCATTTTGAGAGACATAAGATAAATTAGACATGTTTTATCCTTTTGATGAGTTCGTTTGAATCATCAATCAAATAGGTAATTAAAAATGATATAAGCGGCTAATTTGGCAGTTCTGTTATCCAAATCAAACCGTGGGTTGCATTCAGCCACATCAAAAACTTTAATTTTGCCAGTTTTCTTAATGGCGTCTAATAATGGGTCAAAGACGGATAAATCAATGCCTTTGACTGCTGGTGCACTGACACCGGGTGCGATGCTGGCGCTAAATACATCCAAATCAACTGTGATGTATAAGTCGTCAACTTTTTCAATAAAACCGTTAATTTTCGAAATTAAATTTACAAGATTGGTCAGTTGTAATTGATGGTCGTAGATATAGCTACAATTCAAACGATCCGCTGTTTCAAACAAAACTTTAGTATTTGAATGCTTCGCCACACCGATACAGAGATAATTAAATTCCTGATCATGCTGTTCTGACAATTGCGCTGCATTTAGAAAAGGTGTTCCTGAAGTCACCTGTTCAGCTTCACGAAGATCAAAATGCGCATCAAAATTAATGATGCCTATTTTACGGTTTGGATCGTTGTTTTGGATATATTGAAATAACCCAGAAAAACTACCAAATGCGACTTCATGCCCGCCACCTAAAACAATCGGTTTCATGCCTTGTTTTAAGCTGCGTTCAACCTGCTCTGCCAGTTCAGCCTGAGCTTGTTCCAATTTTCCATGATCACAAACCACCGTACCCAAATCAGCAATCGAAATCGGTTGATGAATAGGTAAATTTGCCAACTGAGCACGAATCATATCGGGTGCATCCGCTGCACCTAAACGCCCTTTATTACGCTTTACGCCTTCATCGGAACTAAAGCCGATTAAAGCAAAAGCAGCATGTTGACTGGTATTAACCACCTGATGGATACGTAGATGTTGCTCACCTTCACCATCTTGTCGCCCTTGCCATTTAAATGAATGATTCATATTCAATATCACTAATTAAAACTGTTCGCACTACACAAAAATTTCATTGCCATGCTGAATAATACGTTTAGGTAAATCTCCACCGAGCCAATACACAATCTCAGATGGATGTTCAATTTCCCAAGCAATAAAGTCAGCAACTTTGCCTACTTCTAAACTGCCATGTGAATCTTGTAGCCCTAAAGCATGTGCCGCGTGAATGGTTACGCCTGCCAATGTTTGTTCGGGTGTTAAGCGAAATAAGGTACTTCCCATATTCATCATCAAACGTAATGACAATGCTGGAGAAGTTCCTGGATTCAAGTCGCTCGACAACGCAATCCGAACACCATGTTGATGCAAACTGTCTAATGGTGGATATTTAGTCTCTCTCAAGAAATAGAATGCACCAGGTAATAACACTGCAACTGTTCCTGAGCTAGCCATTGCTTTGACATCGTCTTCAGTCATAAATTCCAAATGATCTGCCGACAATGCATGATAACGAGCAGCCAAACTAGAACCACCTAGAGAAGACAGTTGTTCTGCATGCAATTTAACGGGGAGATTGAGTGCATGTGCTGTTCTAAATATACGTTCAACTTGGGCAGGTGAAAATGCTAAATACTCACAAAATGCATCGACCGCATCCACTAACCCTTCCTGATGCAGTTTGGGCAACATTTCTGTACAAATATGATCGACATAGGCATCATTTTGACCTTTATATTCAGGAGGTAATGCATGCGCTGCTAAGCATGTACTGCGTACAGTCATTGGCAAAATATTTGCAATTTGACGAATCACACGTAACATTTTTCGTTCATTGACATAGTCCAGACCATAACCAGACTTAATTTCAATGGTGGTAACACCATCTTTAAGCAAACAACGAATACGTTTTAAAGCCGATGCGAGTAATTGTTCTTCACTCGCTTCACGGGTAGCACGCACAGTACTGGCAATCCCGCCACCACTTGCTGCAATCTCTGCATAGCTGACACCCTGCAAACGTTGCTCAAACTCAACACTACGATTTCCACCAAACACACTATGCGTATGGCAATCAATCAAACCGGGTGTTAACCATGCCCCATTCAAATCAATGGTTTCAGCATAATTATCATTTGGAATATCACTTTCACGACCAATCCAATGAATATGCTGTCCAAATGTCACTAAAGCAGCATGTTCAATACTGTTGTATTTCCCATCATGCATAGTAGCGATATGACAGTTTTTCCAAAGCTTTTTCATTTCAGATCATCTCCCTGTCCAAGAGCTATGCGCTCTTGAACAGTTGGGTTATTAGCTTTCCATTTTGAAATTTTGTGGTAAATCCTCATCAACCTTAATTGCATCTTGTTTTGGTTTAACCCAAATATTGTATGCAATACACAGTAAAACTAGCCATCCAACACCAACATACAGTGCTGGTCTTGAGTCAGGGAAATAACCCATCATTGCCAAAATAAACAGCATGAATGCAATGGCAAATGCAGGAGCATACGGCCAACCGATCACAGGAAAATCAAGTGCTTTAATCTGTTCTTTAGACAACTTACGACGCATCGCAACTTGTGAAAGTAAGATCATCAACCATACCCAAACCGTTGCAAAAGTTGCAATTGACGCAATGATAAGGAATACATTTTCTGGAATTAAATAGTTGAGAACCACACCGATAAGTAAGACTCCAGCCATAACCACGACTGTCATCCACGGCACACCATTTTTAGAGATTTTTTGAAACACTTGCGGTGCTTGTCCACGGCTCGACATACCAAACAACATACGCCCTGCACCAAATACATCACTATTAATCGCAGAAACTGCCGCAGTGATCACCACAATATTTAAAACTGTTGCAGCAGAACCAATACCTAGATTTTCAAAAATTTGTACAAATGGGCTACCTTGACTACCAATCTGATTCCAAGGAAAAATCGACATTAATACAAAGATCGTCAAGACATAGAAGAGCAAAATACGGACTGGAACAGCGTTAATTGCCTTCGGAATAGAAGTCTTTGGATCTTTAGATTCACCCGCCGTAATCCCAATAATTTCAATACCACCGAAAGCAAATACCACCACGGATAAACAAGCGACTAAACCTGCAATTCCATTGGGTATAAAACCATCATGAATCCATAAGTTTTGAATGCCTGTAGTAAAACCACTATGATCTGCTTGGAAACCATAGAACATCAGTCCTAAACCACCTAAGATCATGGCAATAATTGCAGTCACTTTCACAATAGAAAGCCAAAACTCAAGCTCACCAAAAACTTTGACGTGAATGAGGTTGATTGCACCCAAAAACATGATCAGTGACAGAATCCAAATCCATCGAGGAACATCGGGATACCAAAATCCCATATAGATTCCAAAAGCAGTTACGTCAGCCAACGCAACAATGATCATCTCAAAAACGTAGGTCCAGCCTGTGGTAAAACCAGCAAGTGGTCCAATGTACTGTGAAGCGTAGTGACTGAAAGAGCCTGAAACTGGATTTTGAACCGCCATCTCACCTAATGCGCGCATCACGATATAAATTGCAATCCCTGCAACAATATATGCGAGCAAAACTGATGGACCTGCCATTTTAATGGCTGTTGCTGAACCGTAAAAAAGTCCCGTTCCTATTGCTGAACCTAATGCTAAGAAACGGATGTGACGGGTGTTTAATCCCCGCTGTAAAGTGGAGTGTTGTGACATTATTATCTCCAATCCTTGAGGAAATATAGTTAGAGTCGGTCACTCCATGTGACCGTTATCCTGATTACGCGTTAGATAGGCTTGGCAATAGATTTGGAATGAGTAATTCATTCAAACAACCACTTGCGAGTAATTCACTGGCTTGTTCGATATCAGGAGCGAAGAAACGATCTTCACTGTAATACGGCACTTGGTCACGCAATGCTTTACGCGCACGTTCAAGTTTTGGCGAGCTTTTTAAACCTTCACGGAAATCAAGACCTTGACATGCTCCTAACCATTCCACAGCAAGAATGCCACGAACGTTATCAGCCATATACCACAAACGCTTACCCGCATTTGGTGCCATAGAAACATGGTCTTCTTGGTTTGCTGATGTTGGTAAACTGTCAATACTTGCAGGATGTGCTAAAGCTTTGTTGTCACTTGCCAAAGCTGCGGCAGTTACTTGAGCGATCATAAATCCAGAATTGACCCCACCATTGGCAACTAAAAATGGCGGAAGTTGTGACATATGGCGATCCATCATCATCGAAATACGGCGTTCAGATAGTGAACCGATTTCTGCAATTGCCAGTGCCAAATTATCTGCCGCCATCGCAACAGGTTCAGCATGGAAATTACCACCTGAAATCACATCGCCTTCCGCTGCAAATACCAATGGGTTATCGGATACCGCATTTGATTCGATTTCCAACACTTCTGCTGCTTGACGAATTTGAGTCAAGCAAGCACCCATCACCTGAGGTTGGCAACGCAGTGAGTATGGGTCTTGGACCTTGCTGCAATCTTCATGTGAATGTGCAATTTCACTTGAATCAGTCAGTAAGTCACGATATGCAGCAGCCACATCAATTTGACCACGTTGACCACGAACTTCATGCACACGCGCATCAAATGGTGCACGAGAACCTAACATTGCCTCAACGCTTAAACCACCGCAAACCGTTGCAGCAGCGAATAAATCTTCAGCTTCAAATAAACCACGTAAAGCATATGCAGTGGAAACTTGCGTACCATTTAACAGTGCTAAACCTTCTTTAGCTGCTAGAGAGATTGGCTCTAAACCTGCGATTTTAAGCGCCTCTACTGCTGGCAACCATTCACCTTTATAACGTGCTTTACTTTCACCCAATAACACTAAAGACATATGTGCAAGTGGTGCCAAGTCACCCGAAGCACCCACCGAACCTTTCAGTGGAATATGTGGATAGACTTCTGCGTTGATCAACGCAAGAATGGCATCAATCACTTTACGGCGAATACCAGAGAAGCCACGCGCCAAACTGTTTGCTTTGAGCAACATGATTAAACGAACCATTGCATCATCTAATGGCTCACCAACACCTGCGGCATGTGAGAGTACCAAAGAACGCTGTAATTGCTCTAAGTCTTCTGGTGCAATTTTAGTTGAAGCGAGCAAACCAAAACCTGTGTTAATCCCGTAAGCAGTACGACCTTCATTTAATATTTTTTCGACACATGCAACACTGGCATTAATACCTGCTGATGCACTTTCATCGAGTTTGACTTGGATTGGATTTAAATAAGCGTGGCGCAGATCTGCTAAGGTAAGTTTGCCGGGTTGAATTAAAAGTTCCATCGTTGGCGTCCTGTTTTGCACTATATTGTTCGCTTACGATGCCGCTTACACAATTGCAAAAAGCATCGTAATGTCCTTGTCTGTTTATTGTGTGATCATCGGCAAGTTCAAGCCTTGCTCTTTGGCACAATCAATCGCAATGTCATAGCCCGCATCGGCATGACGCATCACCCCAGTTGCAGGGTCATTGGTCAATACACGAGCGATACGTGCTGCCGCTTCATCTGTACCATCACATACAATCACGACACCTGAGTGTTGCGAGAAGCCCATACCAACACCACCACCGTGATGTAAAGAAACCCAAGTTGCACCACCTGCTGTATTCAAGAGCGCATTTAATAATGGCCAATCTGATACTGCATCTGAACCATCTTGCATTGCTTCTGTTTCACGATTTGGACTTGATACCGAACCTGAATCTAAATGATCACGACCAATGACAATCGGTGCAGAAAGCTCACCACTACGAACCATTTCATTAAAAGCCAAACCAAGTTTGGCACGTAGACCTAAACCGACCCAACAAATACGTGCTGGTAAGCCTTGGAAGCTAATCCGTTCACGTGCCATATCTAACCAACGATGTAAATGTTCATCATCAGGAATGAGTTCTTTTACTTTTGCATCTGTTTTATAGATATCTTCTGGATTACCAGAAAGTGCGACCCAACGGAATGGACCAATACCACGGCAGAACAATGGACGGATATAAGCAGGAACGAAGCCTGGAAAATCAAATGCATTTGCAACGCCTTCTTCCTGAGCCATTTGACGGATATTGTTACCATAGTCAAAGGTTGGAACGCCCATTTTTTGGAAATCAAGCATCGCTTGAACGTGCTGCGCCATGGATTGTTTAGCTGCTTTTACCACAACTTCAGGCTCAGTTTTCGCACGCGTACGGTATTCGTCCCATGTCCAACCCACTGGCAAATAACCATTGAGTGGATCATGTGCACTCGTTTGGTCTGTGACCATGTCTGGATGCACACCGCGACGTACAAGCTCAGGTAAAATTTCCGCTGCGTTACCATGCAACGCAATCGAAACCGCCTTACCTTCTTTGGTATATTTTTCAATACGCGCCAAAGCATCATCTAAATCAGTCGCTTGTTCATCCACATAACGTGTACGTAAACGGAAATCGATACTGGTTTGTTGGCATTCAATATTGAGAGAACATGCGCCTGCCAATGTTGCAGCTAAAGGTTGCGCACCGCCCATACCACCTAAACCAGCAGTTAAGACCCAACGACCCGTTAAATCACCATTGAAATGTTGGCGACCAGCTTCTACAAAAGTTTCATATGTACCTTGTACAATCCCTTGGCTACCAATGTAGATCCATGAACCTGCTGTCATTTGACCGTACATCGCCAAACCCTTTGCATCTAGCTCATTGAAGTGTTCCCAATTCGCCCAATGAGGAACTAAGTTCGAGTTCGCAATCAAAACACGTGGCGCATCTTTATGGGTTTTAAATACGCCAACAGGTTTACCTGATTGAACCAACAAGGTTTCATCTGTTTCTAAGTTTTTTAAAGTTTCAACAATTTTATCAAAACATTCCCAGTTACGTGCAGCACGACCAATACCACCGTAAACAACAAGCTCTTTTGGATTTTCTGCAACATCAGGATCAAGATTATTCATCAACATGCGAAGTGGTGCTTCAGTTAACCAGCTTTTTGCATTGAGCTTTGTACCACGTGGTGCGCGAATTTCTACATCACGAAATTTTGTTGTCGTTGTTGTCACAATCGGACTCCTTCCTTTGAGATTTGAACCGTAAATTAATCTGCTTTTACTGTATAGCAATGTATTAACTTGTATATACATCCATATACTACACAAATCTTTTATCTTGAAAAGATGCATTTTTATTCTTTTATAAAAATAAATTACAAGTTAATGAAATTAATTGATTTATTTTTTAATTGATAATAAAAAACCCATACAACCACAAATTGTATGGGTTTAAAAAAGTGAAGATAATTTAGATTTTTATCAGTTCAATCAGACAAATTTTCTTTAAAATTTGTTGACCTAAAACAATATTTTTCAACAATTTTTCATTGTCAATTTTAAGACTATCTTGATGATCCAAATAAAAAATCTGTTGATCAATTTCAATTTCTAAAGGTTCAAAACTCTGATTAAAAATAAAAATGAAATCGGCTGAGCTGAATATTTCTGAGTTTGTAGAATCAACAATCCACTGGTATCGTGCGTGATATTTTTGTGGATCATAAATCAGATTAAAATCCCGAATAGATCCATCAATCAGCTCACAACTGGTATGACTGTCACCATTAAATTGAACTGATTGTAAAGTTTTGAGGTGTCGAAAATGATTATCAATATTCAATACGATGCCCTGACCATCTAATACAGTCAGAATGCGTTGCATACCATTAAATTTGGAAAAATCACCCGATGTCTTAACATCAGCCATAGAAATTCGCCAATCAAACAGCTCTAGGCTATCCCCCTCACTACGTGCAAGTTCAACCGTATAACCAGCACCATTTTTCCAGCGCATTCTCGTATAATTAACAGCTTTTAACAGCTCAATCATTGGGTAAATTTACCTTCCAAATAATAACGACTACCTGGATAAATCAAACGTGCACTAGAAATCAATTGTTTGTTTGACCATGTCCGACGGCGGATCAATAAACATGGTTCTGTCTTATTGATTTTCAGCCATTTACATTCTTGTGCTGAGGCTAGAATTGCTGTTACGACATGCTCACCTTCGGTTACAGGCGCTTTCGACATCAAATAAGCATTCGGCGTAATCGCTTTAAAATCCTGCGCCAAATAATCAGGAATTAACACAGGATCAACCAAACGATCTTCAATCTGTACAGGTACATCATTTTCATAATGCACAATAATCGAATGAAATAGCTTTTGTCCCTCACGTATCTGCATTAATACGCTTTGCTCTGTGTTGGCTTGAATTTGTTCCAACACCAATACTTGTGCACGATGTTTATGATTTCTAGCGATAATCTCTTCGGCAATATTATTGACATGGAATAGAGCCGTTCGCCCTTGTCCTTCTGCGACAAATGAACCTACACCTTGTATGCGTACAAGCAAGCCTTCGCTGGTCAACTCACGCAAAGCACGATTGACTGTCATCCGACTACAACCCAATAAATTAACCAATTCACTCTCAGAAGGAATCTTTTTATTTACAGACCAAGTTCCTTCATAGATTTTCTGTGAAATCATTTGTTTCACGCGCAAATACAATGGAATAGGACTATCTTCTTCTAAAGATAAATCCAGATCGTTTTGCTTTGACGCTCTTGACATTGGCTAAAACTCATACTAAATAATCTAAAGCATTGTATATGAATACGATGTTATTTGTATATACAAGCTTATACAATTGAATCATGTTTTACTTTATATAAAATGTTATAAAGATCGTTATTAACAAATATTATTTAAATGATTCATAAGAAAAATTAATTTATATTTATCAAAGTATTATATTAAATAGGCTTTGTTGCACAAAGCTATTCTTGAAGGCCTCTTCAGCAATATAATTTCCAGATGAAGAAGCCTGTTCCTAAAATCTACCGTACAACCAATTGGTCCTCGTATAACCAAGCTTTAATCAAGCGAGGAAATATTTCAATCTGGTTTGATCCTAAGACCCAATGGTATGCACAGCCACAAGGCAAATACGGACGAAATCAAACTTATTCCGATACAGCAATTCAATGCTGTTTAATGATCAAATCTCTATTCCGTCTTTCTTTACGTATGGTCACTGGCTTTGCTCAAAGTCTGATTAAACGCTGTGGTTTGAATTGGACAGCACCAGATTACTCCCCCCTCTGTAGACGACAAAAGCATATTGATATTGCGATAAGCTCTCAGAAAAGTCATGATGGATTACACCTACTCATTGACTCTACAGGATTAAAATTTTTAGGTGAAGGCGAATGGAAGCGTAAGAAACATCAACCTGAATATCGTCGCCAATGGCGCAAACTTCATATCAAATACGAGCATTCCAGCTCACAACAAACAATGTGAGTGATTCACAGGTGCTTGGTGATTTACTTGATCAAATTCCATTGGATGAACGAATTGATTCAGTCTATACAGATGGTGCTTATGACACAAAGCACTGCCGACAAGTCATTTTAGATCGAGATGCACATGCAGTCATTCCACCTAGGAAGAATGCAAAGCTTTGGAAAGATAAGAAATTGAGATATTTAAAGAGAGGAATGAATTATTAAAAACAGTCAAACGGCTAGGTAGGTCACTTTGGAAAAAATGGTCTGGTTATCATCATAGAAGTTTAGTGGAAACCAAAATGCATTGCATCAAATTATTAGGTGATAAATTAACAGCAAGGAGTTTTCCTAGTCAGGTGAATGAGATTTATGCACGTGTAGCAGTTTTGAATAAATTCACAGTATTTGGTCGACCACATACCCAAGTTGTGACTTGAATTTAGCTCAATTACGGTAGCATTGTCTTTCAAACCTTTGTGCAACAAAGCCCATGAAGACTATATTGCGGGCATCGCTAAAGGTTTAAGTATTTTAGAATGTTTTGGACCAGATCGAGTCAATCCTTATGGATTACATTTAGGTAATCGCCTTCCCGCACATGCAACTTCAGCAGGTAAAATATTATTGGCACATCTAAATGCTGAAGAACAAAAACAGTGATTAGAAAAATACCTTTTAAAACGTTTAATTAAATATACGCATACGGATAGTGAAGTTTTCCTTTCACTATTACATGAAATTAAAGAACAGGATCGGTGCTACTCATGTGAAGAACATGAACTAGGTGTAATTTAAGACTCAAATGCAGATGTTGTTGCAGCGTTAAATATTGTTTCTCCAACCATGCATACAATCAAAGATTATTTAATTACTCATATTTTACCTTTACTTCTTGAAACTGCTGGCGACTTGCGTCAAGTTATTTGATAAGAATAAAGCAAAAAATTATTTTCTTAGGCTATGAATAACGTATTAGGTTTAATAATCAGTTCACAACAGATTCACACTTTTACTTTTATGCTGTATATAAAATCAAATGAGTGTAAAAAAATGGCATTTCTCAGAACTTTAGCCGTTTCAACATTAGCCTTATTCTCTTTAGCTTCGTGTAAAAGTATACCGAGCTATTCATCTGACTATACCAAAGCAAGTAAAGAAATATCAGGCATTGCTTTGACGCAAGAACAAGCGGCTGAAATCGGTAAGCGCTTTACTTCAGCATTCAATACACTTGGAACACCAAGTTTTATTAAAAATGCAAGCCAACTTTATGCTAATGACCTATACATTAATGACACCTTATCCCAGTTTTCGAACAAACAAGATTTGGTAAAACATTTTTCAGGTATGAATGAGCATGTGAGTAACGTAAATGTCAAACTTATTAGTGCCACTTATCAAAAAGATTCAGCCTATATACATTGGTATATGGCTTATGATTTTAAAATGTTTGGCCGTAGTAAAACTATGGCATCGTATGGCATAAGCGAAATCAAAATCAACTCCTCTAGCCAAATTGTTTTTCAACAAGACTATTGGGATCCTGCCAATGGTTTATATCGTTCATTACCTTATATCGGAAGAGCCTACTCTTTGATTTTACCGTTCAAAAAATAGTTTAAAATTCGACCATCATAAATTTATAATAATTCAAGGGTGATATATATGAACGATAATTTCTTATTAAATCAATTCAGTCATATTGATGGTTTAATCTTCCTTGCTGTGATAGATAATTATGATGGTGCTATATTAAAATCCATAGGAGATCATTATATAAATATAGATAGTGCTATACTTGAAGTTACCAATATATATAACATGCAAATAAAACTGACACATCAGTTTGATCCACTGGATTATATTGAAGGTATATTTATCAATTTACACAATCAATATCATATGATTACTCCTCTTGAAAGTAATCAAAACCTATTTTTATATGCAATTTTAGATCATACTCTGACAAACCCTGCATATGCACGTTACGAAATTGAACGTATTGAAAAAAATCTTAATTTTTATGCCTATTAAAATATATATTATTAAATAAGCTTTGAATTGAGTATTTCTTTGTACAATGGAGCTTAAAATGAATTCAAATTTAATGAAGAAAATATTTTCATTTTGTGCCATTAACTTAATAGTAGGTACTCATGTAGTGCATGCAAGTGTTCAAACTTGTCAGAATGCCCCACTGATTGTTACGGGAAAAGTTGTTGGTTCAGTGACATATTTTGCAGATGACTGTAAAAAAAACTGGGAAAACCAAAACATACGCCTAGACTTTTCTTATCGTCAAAACATTCCTGAATGGGCATTTAAACGTGCAGCGACTCATTTCCTTAAGAAAAATATTGCAGACTTCTCAGATAACTCACCACTGAATAACATGACAGAATTATATCACTCTGTAAAAAAAGGCGATCTTTATAGCCTCAGCTACAATCACAATAGCAATACACTCAGATTATCTTTAAATCAGAAGACTCTCGGTGCGATTACAGATCAAAAAGCAAATCAGTATTTTAAAATTTGGTTTGGAAATTCACCTTTTAATGCTAAATTAAAACAACAATTACTTAATCCATAGTGGATATTATTATGAGCAATCAATTTATCCTGATGGTTGAAGACCACTATGAACTTGCGGCAACTGTATGTGAGTTTTTAGAGGAACATGGTTTTGTAATTGATCATGCGCGTAACTTGGATGCTGCACGTAATTTTCTTAAAACACAGGCTTATCATCTGCTTTTATTAGACATAAATTTACCTGATGGCTCTGGTTACGATTTATGTGAATGGTTAAGAACAGAACAAGGTATGGATATTCCCGTGCTTATGCTTACCGCTCGTGACACCTTAGATGATAAATTGAAAGGTTTTGTTGCAGGTACAGATGATTATCTAGTTAAACCTTTTGATTTCAATGAATTAGTCATGCGTATTCGTGCCCTAATTAAACGTTCATTAGGCGAAGTTTCCAAAAATAAAATTCAAATTCATGACTTAATTTTAGATAGCTCCACACAAACCATTATTCGTGCAGGTCAACACATTGAATTACCACGGATTCAATTTAAATTACTTAAAATTTTAATGAGAAACTCACCAAGAGTAATAACCAAACAAGAAATTATTATTGAGCTTTGGGGTGATGAAGAGCCTGAAAGCGATGCTTTACGTAGCCATATTTATAATTTACGTAAAATGGTGGATAAACCTTTTCAACAGAAACTCATTCATACCATTTCTGGTGTTGGTTTAAAAATCGCACTTGAGGATTAAGTGCTTTAATTCATATATACAACAACAATTAATCCTGTTGTATTCGGCAGTTCAAGTTCAGTATGTGTATTTAAATAATATTGACGATCGAACAACTCAACTCTCCAGCCCAGTTGCATACATAGTTTTTCTACTAACTGTAGACCTATGCCATGTCCTTTAGGATTGAGTTTTAGCTGAGTACGACTTAATTCTCGGACTTTTAATTCATCTGGTAGGCTAATTCCAATGCCGTTATCAGCGATGATGATGCTATTTTTCTGTTGAATAATATGAATACTCGAGCCTTGAGAATAATTTAGCGCATTACGCAAAATATTGCTCAACACCATTTTTGTCATCGATGGATATAATAGGCGTGTTGATTCTGGATCATCATACTGCACCAAAATCTCCATCCCTTTGCTTTGGCTTACCATATCTAAATCGTGAACGAGATCAGTAATAATCACTGATAATCGAGTTTGATCGGCATTTAGGGTATTGGTCGTGTTACGTGCAATTGCAAGTAAAGTATCTACAAGTAATTGCATGTCTTCAATGGTATTTGCTATACGGTTCAATGATTTATCATTACCATATCTTGCTTGGCAGATTTGGACATTACCTTTCAAAATCGTCAAAGGCGTACGTAATTCGTGACTAACGTCCCCCGTAAACTCGCGTTCACGATGAATAAACTCACTCAATACTTCATGGTACTTTTCTAATGCCTGTTTTAGATATTCTGCTTCCAAATTGCCATTGGTACTAATATCTTGAAATGGAGAAGCTTCTTTATTTTGATGAACCCAGTCTATTTGTTCTAACGCATTTGCAAGACGGGTAATCGGTGAAAAATAACGTTTCGCACGGCGATTTGACCACCATAAAATACTATACAGCACGATCAAACTAAACATTAATGGCGCAAGACCAAACATCCAAACAATTTTATTGACGTTACTTTCACCAAACACCAACAACACATGTTGTCCATTTCGCTCGCCATAAACAGTCATACGATCTTTGCCATCTACAAAAATACGATGCACACCTTGCTGTAAAGTCAAATCACGAAATGGTTGCGGAGGCTTGTTTGATGACCATCGATAACCATATAAATTTTTAGTGTCTGGAAGATCAGCATTTGGATTTCGATCAACACGTATCCAATAATGTTCCATTTCTTGTTCAAGCGCAGTTTTGAGTAATGAACCTTTAATCACCCATGCACTACAAGCAATACCAATAACAATTGAAAGTGCGATCAGCCCGATCTGCAACCAATAATAGCGATTAAACATCTCACCGAGTGGATGATTATTTCCGTCATTTTGTTTCGATCTAAACATTGGCTGATCTACTTACAGAGTTATCTTTAATTATACGGCTTTCTTTTTAAACAGGAAGTGACCGACAACCCACTCTTGCCCTTGTTCAAACCCAAATAATTCTGCACAAGCCATAAAGAAAATACGCCAACGTTGCCACCATGCTTCTGCATCTTGAGCGTAAACCTGTTCAAAAAGTGGTTTTAATTGTTCTACATTGCGATCCATATTTTCTAACCAAGCATTCGCTGTTTTCTCGTAATGAGTACCCGACCATTGCCAATGTTTAGATAGTTCTAAATGCTCTTGAAAATGTAAAAATGTTGAACTGGCTGGCATCAAACCACCTGTAAAGAAGTAGCGTGACATCCAATCATATTCACTTTTAATTTCAAATGGATAATGTAAAAAACGATGACAAAAAATATGACACCACAACATTCCATCTGCTTTGAGCCAAGACTGAATTTTCTCAAAAAGTTTTTGATAGTTTCGAACATGTTCAAACATTTCAACCGAAACCACACGATCAAAAGTATTTGCTTTTAACTCAAGCACATTAACATCACAGGTTAAGATTTCTACGTTGTTTAGACCACGCTTTTGAGCTTCTGCAAGAATATGTTGGCGTTGAGTAGCTGAATTAGACACTCCAGTAATTTTTGCATTTGGATACCGCTCTGCCATCCATAAGGTAAATGATCCCCACCCACAGCCTAGCTCTAAAATTTGTTGACCATCATGTAATTGAGCGCGATCACTATATATCTGTAGTGAAAATTCTTCAGCTTCATCCAAATTTGTTCGATCATGGGGAAAGAAACATGCACTATATTTTAAACGTTTCCCTAGTACAGCCTGAAAGAATGCTGTAGGTAATTCATAATGCTGCTCGTTGGCTTTGTCCGTTTCGATCGCAATTTCACTGTGCTTTAACATATTAAGCACATCCATATAGCGCTGAGCACCTTGTTCAGGGTCATAACGCCCTTCTTGAATCAAACGCTTTTTACTCAATGCACGGATGGCTGCACGAATCGCTTGATCTGGAACTAAACCGCTTTCAACGAGTTTTAAAGATTTTTGAATTATAAAGTCCATGTGCAGTACCTACTGTTTGGGTTTCCACGGAATAAACATTGAAGTTCGTTTTTGATAATCGAGATAATTTTGACCGCGATTTTTTAAGGCTTGTTGTTCACTAAATGGAATACCTGTGATGTAGTACAAAAACAACCACATCAACACTGGATATATCCACAAGCTATATAATCCTGCTACTAACCCAATGGTTGGATAAGCAAACCAATGCAACCATTCAAAGAAATAGTTTGGATGACGTGAATATCTCCATAGACCTTGATCCATTGTTTTACCATGATTATTGGGATTCTGCTTGAACCGATATAATTGTTGATCTGCAACCGTCTCGCCAACGAATGCAACAAACATAATCAAACCTGCAATAATCAAATAATCATTGGTATCCATGCTCCAAGACATACTTGGCACATTGAGCAAACTCCACATCGGAATGCTAAATAAAATGGCTAATCCTGCCTGAAACATAAAAAAAGCAAAGAAACCTAAATGTTGATATTTTCCCATCGCCCTACGCATATTGGCATATCGTCTATCTTCCTCATGTTCAGCCATATAACGCCGAAACAAGTGCCAGCTCAATCGTAAAAACCAAATCGAACTGAATATTCCAATAAACAATCTGACGCTAAATGGTGCAACATCAATAAGTAATGCTGTCAGAGCAATATTTAAAAAAATACAAAAGCTCCAAGCGACATCTACAATACCAGCTCGATGATTAGAGGTTGCCCACAACCAACACAGCGTCATTACTACGGCATCAAGTAAAAATAATTGCCACAACATAACCACCTCCTTGATGCATTAAAAAATCATGGATTTTTTAATAAGGGCTTGCTTCAAATAGAAGATGCACATCACTGATCACCCCTTCTTTAAAGCCTCCTTCGCAATAACAGAGATAGAAATCCCACATCCGAATAAAGTTTTCATCAAATCCTAAAGCCAAAACGTGTTCTTTAGCATTTAAGAAACGCTCACGCCATTGATGAATCGTTTCTGCATAGCTCAAGCCAATATCTTCAAGATGTTTTAAACGTAACTGTTGTTCAGATGCAGCTTGAGTTAAAACACTGATACACGGAATAAAACTACCTGGAAAAATATAGCGTTTAATATAATCCACTGTATTCAAAGCTTTTTTATAACGTGCATCTTCAATCGTGATAGCTTGAATCAACCCCAAACCGTTCGGTTTTAGTAAAGATCGGCATTTATTAAAGTAAGTCGATAAATATTGTTCACCGACAGCTTCAATCATTTCGATCGAAACCAACTTATCGAATTTTCCTTCTAATAATCGGTAATCTTTAAGCTGAACACTGACACGATGACTGAGACCTACATCGGCGATACGTTTAGTTGCTTCATCGTATTGTGCTTGAGAAATGGTAATCGTGGTCACTTTGCAGCCATAATGCTGAGCAGCGTAAATTGCAAATCCGCCCCAACCACTACCGATCTCAACCAAGTGATCCATCGGTTTGAGCTGTAATTTCTGACAAATCAGTTCTTTTTTATAATCCGATGCTTCTTCCAAAGTCATATCTTTGTGCTTATACACAGCACTTGAATACATCATTGAAGAATCAAGAAAAAGTTTGAAAAAATCATTGCTCAGGTCGTAATGCTCTGCAATATTTTTTCGACTTCCTGACAATGAATTTTTACGTGTTTTATACCAAGCTTTTAATACAAGTTGACTGGCTTGAGAAATCACATTTTGATTAATTTTATCGAGCACATGACGGTTTCTCGCCAAAATTTGAATGACCTCAACGAGGTGTTTACTGCTCCAATAGCCTCGAATATAACCTTCAGCTGCACCAAGTACACCATTTTTAAAAATGAGATCGATCAATTCTTTATTATGAATCTCTATCGTCGCTTCTAAATCAGAAACCTCACCCACGGTACCATTCCATTCTCCACGAAAATGAATTTGTCCATGACGAAGTTTGAGCAAGCTTCGAAGAACCAAAGGCAGTGAATCTTGTTCACCGAAAATAAGCGTTTTCATCATGTTGTTTTAAATCCTTATCTTTTTTTGGGTGCCGATAAAATGGAACTTTCTTTCGCCATAGATGAAAAGCTTGAACGTATATCGAAGCTAACATCTTGAAAGGTTCAAAGATATGATAAATAGCATAACGATTCAGTTGTGAAGGAACTGTGATGCTGGTTAACGTGAAATGCATGGTTGCATCAAAGATCAATTTATCTGATTGATAAAGCTGCATATGAATCACATTCTGTTCATCTGAAAAGTTAAATCGCCATTTGTACTGAATATCCATTGGCATAAACGGTGAAACATGAAAACTTTTTTCAAATTCAAACTCATAACTTTTAAAATGACTGTGCTCTTTTAATTTTTGACGGCAGTCATGCACATAAACTTCACGTTCATTCCAAGGGGTATTGGTAATTTCACTCAATATGAAAAGAGGCTGTTTTTGAGGATTGAGTACAAAATAAAAGATGACTGAATTAAAACTAAATCCTAAAGTTCTTGGTAAAGCAAGGACACGAATTTCTGATTGTGTCGACAAAATCGTATCTTCTTTCTGCAAAAGGATTTTCTTAATTCGTTCTCTGATCGAACCTGTATAGCCTTTTAGAAAATCATTTTCATAGAGATTTAATATATTCCAACGCGAAGTAGAACAAAGCCATGAACGATCTAGGTTCTGATCAATACGATCTGGATCAAAACATAAATAGCTCAAACTAGACTGAAAATCGTGTGCTTTAGGATAAAAGCGCCGATGTCTAATCTGAGCTTTGGCTATGGAAAGTGAATCTTCAAACATGTGATCACCTCCAAATTTAGTCATTCAATGTTAATAGTTTATCGACTACACGTTGAGCACTTCTCGCTCCATCTTCATGAAACCCCCAACCCCAATATGCTCCACAGAATGAACTGCGGTTTTGACCATCGATCAAATCCCAACGCGCTTGTGATTCAATTGCTTTCTTATCAAAAACAGGATGTCGATAACGACGTTCGACATAAATCTTTTCTTTTGCGATCGGCATATTCGGATTGAGTGTAGAAAATATCTGAGTCTTACACGGTAGCTTCTGCAAGCTGTTCATCCAATAGGTAAATCCATAGTGCACTTGATGGGCTTTACTATTTTTTTTAGGTTTCTCTTGAGCAGTGACATGCACATGCCAACTCGCCCATTGAGACTGACGCTTCGGCATGATCGAAGTATCACAATGTACCACCATAAAGTTATCTTGATAATCAAAACAACCTAATACGTCTCGCTCAGCTGCCGAAGGATTTTGAATCAGCTTTAACGTGTCATCAGCATGACTCGCAAACACAATCCAATCAAAAACTTCCTCATTTCGATCGGTTACAACAGTAACCTTATCTGATTCACGTAGCACTTGTTGTACTTGCGCTTTTTTCCAAATAATCGACGGACACGCTTTTTGAATCGCTCGTATATAAGAAGCTGAACCACCTTTAACCGTCTGCCATTGAGGGCGGTCTTCCAATTGCAACATACGATGATGTTGAAAAAAACTTACAACAAACTTATAGGGAATATTTCCAACTTGATCCACTGGGCTTGACCACAATGCACCACACATTGGGTATAAATGTTCTTGGCGAAATACCTCTGAATAATCATTTTGATTCAGATAGTCTTCGATACTCAGTTCGGCGTTGCATTGATCTAACTGAATATCCTTGTTGTCTTGATAAAAACGAATCAAGTCGGACAGCATGATCCGAAATTTCTTGTTTAAAAAATTCTGAGGTCGCGTTAATAGTGACCATTTTTTTGATGGATTATATTGAAGCCCTGTCACTCGGTTGTTGACTGAAAAGCTCATGTCACTATTCTGTGCTTCTACAGCTAATGCAGCCAGCATGGCACTGAATAGAGGATAATTATAATCATTGAATACAATAAAACCGCTATCTACAGCAACGTTTTTACGTTCAATCCAAAGATCATGTGTATCCGTATGCCCACCGAAATACTGTTCTTTCTCAAAGATTGTGACTTCATGCTGTTTTGATAATTTCCATGCAGCATATATACCTGAAATACCAGAGCCTACGATTGCAATCTTCATCAAGACTCCTCGCTTTGAATTTTGCTTGTGTTTATTTTGAGATTTAATTGATGACTTTTATGGATATCATAAATACGTTGTGGTACAGGTTTAATTCCCCAAATCAACCCAAAAAAAGACATCATTTTTAAAATGTAATAAGTAATGTCGATTTGCCACCAGAAGAAACCTTGCCGAGTACTCCCCGCATAATAATGATGGTTGTTATGCCAACCCTCACCCAATGTAATAATTGATAAAAATAAATTATTTCGGCTGTTATCCTTCGTCTCGAAGTCTCGACTGCCATATAAATGCGCAAGTGAATTGATACATAAAGTCGCATGAATCAATAAAACTGTCGAAATGACAAAACCCCAGACCAATAGCTGTAAGCCTGATGTACCTAAACTCGGATAAGCAATACTCAACCACTCACCTAAACCATAAATTGCAAAAGCAGTGAACAAGACCACAGGTAAACTAAAGCGATCTAACCAAACAATTTCAGGAAACTTTAACCAGTCTTTAATGACTTCTTTTCGTGTAGAAAAATTCTGTTCATTTAAAAACCATCCGATATGACTGTACCAAAATCCGTGTGTAGATGAATGTGGATCGTGATCTGTGTCAGTAAAACGATGATGATAACGATGATGAGCTGCCCACCATAAAGGCCCTCGCTGTGCACTCATGGTTCCGATCAACACAAAAAAGAATTGTATTGGACGCGAAGTTTGAAAGGTTTTATGCGAAAGATAACGATGAAAAAAAGCAGTGATCGCAAACATACGAATAAAATAAAAAAACAGCATGAATGCGATAGCAAACCAAGATACACCCACCCAAAAAACTGCAAGACAAGCGATATGCAGCAAAATGAATGGTAAAATTCTAAACCACTGAATCTTGGTATCTTTTGAGCTTTCTTGAAAGGGAATATGCTGTTTATCTAAAGTATCAGTCAGTGACCAACTATCCATCCATCGCAGAAAAAATTTAAACATTGATTCTTCCTGACCCAATCTCTTTTTATATTTGTAATATTAATAGAAATCATATGAAGTTTATGTGAAGCATCGTTTTAGGCATGCTAGTGAACTCTTAGCATCATAATACAAAATTACATAGGAAACATAAATTTATGTATCTTTTAACCTAAACTCAAAATCTTATCGCTTGAGTCTAGGCTCAGTTTTAGAAACTAAAAATCAAATAGATAACAATATAATTAAAGAGAAAGTATAGGTAAAATTTTCATTAAGCTTGTAATCACAAAGTAAATGGCAACACAAATCACCACCACAGCGAATACCTTTTGTACCGTTTTTATATCAATCAGGCTGATTAATCTTCTGCCAATTAACATGCCAATAATACAAGCCACAACAAAGCTAACAGTTACAGCGATTGGATACTGAAAGCCATCTATAATGTGTATTAAAATACTTACACCACCAATTAAGAAAATGATCATCAGTGACGTTGCAACGATACTCCGCATATCCAAATCAGTGACTTTACGTAATGCAGGCACAATCACAAAACCGCCACCAACCCCCAATAATCCAGTTAATAGACCTGCAATCACACCGATAATACCCAATACTGAAGCAGTTTTAACATTCCAAATCAGTTGTCCTGTTGATTGATTCACCTTACACGGCGGATCTTCAAAATCATTCACCTTATTGAAGAAAATACGATAAGCCACAATCATCATCACGATACTGAATCCAAGGCTTAACCAAACTGGAGAAATAATATTCGCAAGATGGATGCCATAGCGTGCCGATGGCAGACTAATCAGGGCAATCCAGATCGCTGCACGATAACGCACAATTTTTTTGAATAAGCCTTGAACCATACCAACAAATGCAGAAAGTGTTACTGCCAACAAACCTACTGGTGCAGCTTGAGACACTGTCCATCCTTGACTCGCCATCAATGCTGGTACAGCCAAAATACCGCCACCTGCGCCTGTCAATCCAAGTAAACATCCGATCGCAAGACCTTCTAAGACTAATAACCACATGATATGCAATGTCCTCGTACAAGGATGAACCCATTTCTGGAGAAAATACTGTCCTAACTCAGCTCTGAATCAGGACTAAGTATTTGATTTGTTTAAGCTGAATAAACTAAAGTTTTGGCTTCACCAGCCATTCACGACCTTTGAGCATTCCATCCCAATACATCGGCGGTAGAATTTGCTCTTTTAACAACCATGCAAGCTGTGAAGGTTTTTGCCCATCGAGCAACCACTTAGGAAAACTAGGTAGCAGTTTTCCGCCATAACCAAATTCTGCCAACACAATCTTTCCACGCTCAACAGTAAGCGGACATGATCCATAACCATCATATTGCGCAAAATGTTGATTGCCTTTTAAGTACTGCAATACATTCACTGCAACAATAGGTGCTTGCTTTCGTGCTGCTGCTGCCGTTTTTGCATTTGGTGCATTAGTAACATCACCCAAAGCAAAGATGTAAGGATACTTGCTATGCTGTAAGGTATGCTGATCAACACTGACCCAGCCTGCCGCATCAACCAAGTTACTTGCTCGAATAAAATCAGGTGCTTGCTGCGGAGGAACAACATGAATCATGTCGAAATCAGTTTCAATCACTGAAGTATTTTCCCCTTCACTGACATTAAACCAAGCTCGCTTTTGGCTTCCATCGACTTTAATCAATTGATGATTAAAGTTTAAATTGGCATTGTAACGTTTAATATATTCCATCAAAGCTGGAACATAAGCTTGTATACCAAATAACACCGCACCTGTATTATAGAAATTGATTTCAATATCTTTTAATACACCTTGTTTTTGCCAATAATCAGCTGACAAATACATGGCTTTTTGCGGAGCACCAGCACATTTAATTGGCATAGGCGGCTGTGTAAAAACAGCTTTACCCTGCTTCATATTACGAACCAAATCCCACGTATAGGGTGCAAGGTCATAACGATAGTTTGAAGTCACACCATTTTTACCCAGTGTTTCCACTAAGCCTTCAATTCCATGCCAATTTAGTTTTAAGCCTGGGCATAGCACCAATGCTTCATAGTTAATTGGTTTACACCCTTCTAATAAAACTTGTTTATTATCAGGATCAAAAGCTGCAACAGCTGCCTTTATCCAATGAACTTGTTTAGGAATCAGACTCGCCATTGTTCTTACCGTTTTTTCAGGAGCAAATATCCCACCGCCCACCATCGTCCATCCTGGTTGGTAGTAATGAATTTCAGCAGGATCAATCACGGCAATATCTAAATTCGGTTGACGAGACAACAAACTCGATGCCACTGAAATACCCGCCGCACCCGCACCTACAATCACCACAGAGAAAGTCGGAATATTGTTTAACTGACTTGGGTTTTGCTTCAAAATTCGAGGGACTAAACCTTGTAAATCGTAGCCCAGTGATTTTGACTGCAACAACATCTGATCAATGGTAAGTTCAGCCACTTGAGACAGTGCCCATAAGGTAATTGATCGAGTTCCTGAACGGCAAAATGCTAGTACAGGTTTTTTAGATTTTTGATAAAGTGACTTAAATTCAATCGCTTGCTCATCTGTCACCCGCCCACTCACAACAGGCAAATATTCCAACTGAATTCCCTGCCGAATGGCCGCTTCTTGGATCTCAATGATATTTGGCTGGTCGACACCTTCACCATCAGGGCGATTACAAATAATCGTTTTGATTCCCTTGGCTGCAATTTCAACCAAATCAGATTGATTGATCTGAGCTGATACCCAAAACTCAGGGTTAACTTGTTTTAATTCAATCACAGTTTTCCCCTTATTTCCCACATGCTTTATTTGCAGGCAAAGCAATATCAATCTTTTTAGGATATGGGAGATCAAGGTTTTTCATAATTTCAACGAAGTCTTGTTTACTACGCCCCTGACCTAAACGGGAATTATGTACACGTTCATGACCGACTGTTGAAAACAAACGTCCTTTGTAGTCATGCCCCGGATAAACAATCGTGTCGTCAGGTAAAGTGAATATCTGTTGGTGAATACTGTCGTATAAGGTTTCAGCATTTCCTTCTTGGAAATCAGTACGACCACAACCATCTATCAGTAATGCATCACCTGTAAATACCATAGTGTCGATTACATAGCTTGTACAAGCATTAGTATGTCCGGGGGTATAACGCGCTTCTATTAAGAATTCACCAACACGTATCGCACTGCGATCAGTGATAAAAATATCGCCGCAATCTACACCCGAATTACGATGTAAAACTGTTTTACAGCCAAAACGTGCTCTGAGTAAATTTGCAGCCGTAACGTGATCTGCATGAACATGCGTATCTAAGCTGTAAACTAACTTGAGATTCAACTGATTCAGCATTTGTTCATAACTTTCTATTTCAGAAGCAACTGGATCAATCAGTACCGCTTCACGTGTTTGTTCAGATGCAACCAAATAAGTATAAGTTGAACTTTCTTTTTCAAAAAACTGATGAAGTATCATTTGAATTGGTCTCGATATGCTTGGTTATATTCTTATTTTGCAAACTAAGTGCCAACTTTATGCGTTATAAATTATATTCAAATAAAACAATATATTAATTAATAATATTTAATTTTAAATAAAATCACCATTTCATTAATGTTGCATAATGTGTTTCAATTGTTTCAAGTGAAAAACATATAATGAAACATCATGAGCCAAGCGATTGATTTTTATACTCAAGCTGATTTAGAGAGCTTTTTGTTTAAATTGCAAACCCTAATGTTAGACAGTTCCCTTCTTATCTTAGATCAATCTAAGCAGCGCTTTGTGTATGAATTGAACGATAAAAAAATCAATAATTCATTATTTCAAACTTTAAAAAAAACAATACAACATCATGAGCTTGAAATCGGACGACATATGATTAGTGATGCAGCTCAATCCATTGAGCTGTTTTGCCATCGTCATCCCATTAGAATTATCGATCAGCGCTTTGAGGGAACCATGTATTTATTACAATCCACTCAAGTCATACAGAAAATAAAACAAGATCAAAAGATCACAGCTTTAGAGCAGACTTTTCATAGCCAATCTGCTGAAATGCAACGCATGTTTTCAATCATTCAACGTGTTGCAATTACAGAGTTTCCTGTTTTAGTTCGAGGCGAGTCTGGCAGTGGAAAAGAACTGGTTGCACAGGCTATCCATGATCATAGTCAGCGGAAAAATAACGTATTTATTGCCATTAACTGTGCAGCTTTAAATGCCAACATTCTGGAAAGCGAATTATTTGGTCACGTCAAAGGTGCATTTACAGGGGCAATTCGAGAACATAAAGGTGTCTTTGAACGTGCTGCGGGCGGAACACTTTTTTTAGATGAAATCGCTGAAATTCCATTAGAACTTCAAGCAAAATTATTAAGAGTTCTTGAGACTGGTGAATTTACACCTTTAGGTGGAGAAAAATCGATTAGAGCGAATGTCCGTATTATCACCGCTACTCATCGAGCGTTACGAGAAGAAGCTCGTCTTGGACGCTTCCGTCAGGATTTATTATATCGACTCCGTGTGATTCCAATTTTTGTTCCACCACTCCGTGATCGCAAAGAAGATATTCCTTTGATTGCCAATTATATTTTAACTGAGCAACAAAATGTTTTTGGAGCTTCTCCAAAACTCTCTGATGCAGCCTTACAGAAACTGATTGATTATGATTGGCCCGGAAATGTTCGTGAACTGAAAAATACCCTACTCTATGCACTGACGATGGCAAATGAAAAATCTGAGATTGATATTTACGATTTGCCCGATGAAATCATTGATAATCAACATTCAATCCTTTCAAACTTAGTAATAGAAGCAGACCCACTGCTGCTTTCGGATAAAATCAATAAAGAAACGATACGGAAAAAATTAATTCAATACCAAAATGATCTTTCACTCGCAGCAAAAGCACTGGGTATGAGTCGAACCACACTTTGGCGTTATCGTAAAAAATTTAATTTATAAAAAATAAAAAAGCGAGACTTGAACATCTCGCTTTTTTATTGATCACCTTATCTAACTTTTCAAATGAGGGTTTCCAAGAGGCAAGTCATTTTCTAAATGCTGATCAAATATATCAGTCAGCATACTGTCGTAGCGTTTAGCGTTATATTTTAAAAGCTGTTCCGATTCATTTGCAGTAATAAAACCCACTGCAACGGCATCTGCAATATGTTCCTCAAAAGTCAGCCCCTTAAACTGATCTTTCGATTCAGCTTTTTTAAACTTATCCCAAAGCGGCTGCAATGTTAGCAACATTTGGAAAGTTGATTCCATGCGTCCCATCACATCTGTTTCATCGGTTGTGTAATAAACATGTTTTTTCAATTCAGCCCTAAAAGAATTTTCTTTTAGCAGTAATTGAGCAACTTGCTGTTTGAGTTCATCCGATGGCTTTGTGACTGGTCGACCAAATGGGAAACTGATTAATTTCACCAATTTCGCAGCAATTTTCACAGGGAAATTTTCATAGAATCCAAAGAATGCTTCCTGAGCATTATAGAGAGCCTTATTTAATGCTAATTCTGCATGTTTTTGATCCGGCTCAGTTCTTTGTCCATGCTCATAATAATTAAGAATCGATGTTGCAATAAATAAATGGGCATGAATATCCGCTAAACGACCTGAAAGCATTTCCTTACGTTTTAAATCTCCAGCCAATATTCCCAATGCCATGTCTGCTGTCAAAGCAAAATCAGCACTCATCCGATTGATAATTGCATAATATGGTTTTGAGAAATCATCAGCTGCTGAAGAGCCCTCTTTACTGCCCCCTGTGAGACCAAATGCAAGCGCTTTAGCAGCACGATTAAAAGTATAAGCAAGATGTTTGAATAACAAGGTATTGAATTTTTTTAGAGCACTCGCTTTATTGTCTGATTGCAATAATTGCAGTTCTTCAAATAAATACGGATGGCATCTCATGGAACCTTGACCGAAAATCATCAAAGAACGCGTAAGAATATTTGCCCCTTCTACCGTAATTGCAACAGGTATAGATTAGTAGGTTAAAGCCAGAAAGTTACGTGGCCCTAGCTGAATCGCACGTCCACCAACGACATCCATACCATGATTAATCACTTTTCTCATGGTTTCAGTCGCATAATATTTTGCCATGGCTGTCATGACGGCTGGAGTCCCGCCCTGATTCAAACCACAAGTCACCATGTATCTAAATGACTCAAGCATATAGGCATCACTGGCAATATCACTGGTTGCCTCTTGCACACCTTCAAAATGCCCAACTGACACTTTAAACTGTTGTCGAACGCTAGCAAATGCACCCACTAAAAGGTAGCTCATCTCACCCGCAGCAGTGGCCAATGCTGGTAAAGAAATACCACGACCAACGCCTAGACATTCCATCAACATGCGCCAACCTTTACCTGCATTTTGTTGACCACCAATAATCCAGTCGATTGGAATGAAAATGTCTGTTCCTTCCACGGTTCCATTCATAAATGGCGCACCAGGATTATGGCGTGCACCTATTTTTATCCCCTCATGACTTGCAGGTATTAATGCACAGGTAATTCCATATTCACTTTTACTTTTATCACCTAATAGACCATCTGGATCGTACAACTTAAATGCCAAACCAATTACCGTTGCAATCGGTGCAAGCGTAATCCATCTTTTAGAAAAATTCATTTTTAGACCAAGAACTTCTTGTCCTTGATAAGCCCCATAACAGACTATACCTGTATCTGGAATTGCTCCCGCATCAGAACCAGCTTCTGGACTGGTTAAGCCAAAGCAAGGAATTTCTGTACCATTTGCTAAGCCGGGTAAATAACGTTGCTTCTGTGCAGTTGTACCGTAATGGAGTAATAGTTCACCGGGACCAAGCGAGTTGGGCACCATACAACTCACTGCCGCAGTCAATGAACGTGATGCTATCTTGCTCATAATGCGGCTTTGAGCAAATGCTGAAAATTCTTTTCCCCCAAATGATTTTGGAATGATGAGTCCTAAAAAACCTTTATCTTTAATAAACTGCCAAACTTCACGAGGTAAATTTTTATCTTTGTGGTGAATTTTCCATTCATCAAGCATGGCGCAAAGTTGTTGAACTTCATTGTCTATAAAAGATTGTTCTTCTACAGAAAGTTTTGGATAAGGATATTGATCGAACTTTTCCCAATCAGGCGCTCCCATAAATAATTCTTTTTCCCACCAACTTGTACCTGCTTCCAAAGCTTCTCTTTCTGTAATACTCATGCTAGGCATTGCTTTGGAAAGAATATTAAACGCAGGTTTAGCAATTAAAGCTTCACGTAATGGTGCAACAAGTAAAATAATACTCATTAAAATGATGGGAATACCAACCACTAAACTCCACGGTGTAATAAAAATCGCGCAGAGAATCGCAGTGGCGATAGCAACAATACTACCAATTGTTCGATTGAGTTCGAAATAAAATACAGCCCACAACACAACAAACTGAATCAACAAGCTAAGCAATATCAATACGAGAGTCATAGTTACTCCTTTGCCTTCAACTTGAACTGAGAAAAATGATTTATTTGAATGACTTCATGTTTGAACTTAGATGGAAATAGGTGAAAAAAGCGTGAATTTTTATTCTACAGATCAGATTGATTTTTTTTAAATTCGCTACTAAACATTACACAACCGTATCAAGATAAGACATCTTGCGAAAGTTGTTATTGCAAGTTTATCCGGTTTACTACTACAGCGAGGCTTTGTTGTACAAAGGTTTGAAAGACAATGCTACCGTAATTGAGCTAAATTCAAGTCACAACTTGGGTATGAGGTCGACCAAATACTGTGAATTTATTCAAAACTGCTACACGTGCATAAATCTCATTCACCTGACTAGGAAAACTCCTTGCTGTTAATTTATCAACTAATAATTTGATGCAATGCATTTTGGTTTCCACTAAACTTCTATGATGATAACCAGACCATTTTTTCCAAAGTGACCTACCTAGCCGTTTGACTGTTTTTAATAATTCATTCCTCTCTCTAAATATCTCAATTTCTTATCTTTCCAAAGCTTTGCATTCTTCCTAGGTGGAATGACTGCATGTGCATCTCAATCTAAAATGACTTGTCGGCAGTGCTTTGTGTCATAAGCACCATCTGTATAGACTGAATCAATTCGTTCATCCAATGGAATTTGATCAAGCAAATCACCAACACCTGTGAATCACTCACATTGTTTGTTGTGAGCTGAAATGCTCGTATTTGATATGAAGTTTGCGCCATTAGCGACGATATTCAGTATCAAAATTATAAAATTGATTCTATTCTCGATAAAATAGTTTTATATAAAAAGACCACGTCAAGGGGATGACGTGGCGAAAAACTGAAATATATAACTAACTATACACAGCATATAATCAAGCTATGTATTAACTTTTCGCAATGTTATCGAGTAGCTCTGGTTCCAACATAAAGAAATCTCGTCCAAAATTTTCCAATGGAATATCAGAAAGGTTAATTTGGTATTCAATATCACCGTTAAAAAAACTTTGAGATTTTTGTATCGAACGTTCCCAACCGAATTCCTTGCCACATTGCTTGAGCAAATATTGATAAACCTTGGCATCATTGACTCTTAACAAGAATGCGTCATCAGATAACTGATGTATAGAGACATTTTCGGAATATTGCACATCAATCATGATCTACCTCCTAGAATGAATGACCAAGTGAATATTAGTTATCTTTATAGATAATTGCTTATTATTCAACCATTTTTTAATATTTATTTTTAGTTATTAAATATTTAAGTCATATTTTTGACATAAACAACAAGACTGGAAGCTAAATGGCGAAAATTGTCACTAATGCTAGTGAACCGTACCGGGTTTGTCGGAGACTTTTTTATTTAAGTTAGGCCACCTGACCTAACGGGTTAATCTTATCATAGTATATTGCTTCAAACTCAAAAGGCGATACATAACCCAGTGCACTGTGTACACGCGTTTTGTTGAACCAATCTACCCAGTTTAGTGTCGCAAGTTGTACATCTGCTAAACCTTGCCAATCTGCTTTTAGATATTCAATCACCTCTGTTTTGTATAAGCCATTCACCGTTTCAGCCAGAGCATTATCGTATGAATCACCAGTCGTACCGACTGATGCTCGTAAATTTGCAGCTTCTAAACGATTGGTATAGCGAATAGAAATATATTGCACACCTCTGTCGGAATGATGAATCACATTCTTTGGCATGCCCCGATCATGCAATGCTTGCTCCAATGCATCGAGCACCATATCTGTATTCATTCGTGTAGATACTTTCCATCCAACAATTGCTCGTGAGAACACATCAATAATAAAGGCGGTATAGACCCAGCCTGAATGAGTTTGAATATACGTAAAGTCAGCGACCTGAGAAGCATTGCTTCGCAAGGGTCAGGATGATCAGCTCTAAAATTCCGTTTCACCAAGTCAGGTGCTCGTTTTTGGTCATCTCGGCTACGGGTGGTTTGTTTATTCTTACCACGCCAAACACCTTGTATACCTAGCTTCTGCATCAATCGAGCAACTGTACAAAGTGCGATAACATAACCTTCACGTTTCAATTGTTGCCAGACCTTACGCACACCATACCGACCTGAACTTTCCTTCCAAATTCGTTTAATTTGTTCAGCATGATGCAAGTCATGTAAATCTCGCTTTGCTCGATGTTCCCTTGCGAAGCAATGCTTCTCATCGCAGAGATCTAAAGTTCGGTAATAGGTTGAAGCTGCGATCGGTAAAATCTTACAAATCGCATCAATACCATATAAGTCTTTATTGTTATAGATGAAATCCACCATTATTTGTGTGGGCGGTCGAGCTCCGCCTAGGCGAAAAAAGCGGCTGCTTTACGTAGAATCTCATTGGCGCGTTGCAGTTCTTTATTTTCACGTTCGAGTTGTTTGATACGTTCTTGGTCTGACAGCTGCTGTACTTTAACTGGATTTTGTTTATCTAAATATTTTTGATACCAAACACGTAGTGTTTCAGGAGTACAGCCCTTGCGCAGTATACTGCTCAGGGAGCAATAGCGGTGATCGCAGCCCAATTCGATGGATAATCTTTTTCAGATTCAATCAATAATTGAACCGCTCTTTCTCTGATTTCAGGGGTATAGTTTGATTTTTTCATTGGAGTAGTCTCTCAGAATATTGACTCTCCGACAAACCCGGTACGGTTCAACTTGCTGGTACAATTTCAATATCCAAAGTACGATTTGAAGTGCGTTTCAGATTCTCTAGACCTTGATCTAATTATCTTAAATTGAGTACATCTTGTTCTTTGAATGGCAAAGCTGAATAAAGTTCTAATTTTGAAGGTTGTTCGTTTTGTCTAATGATTTTATGTAATCGACCTAGTTCAAGTTGTAGCTCTAAAATACCTGTATTCAAGTCTTGTGGTTGAGCTGTAATTTGAGTCGTAATCATGCCCTTTTTGAGCAATTCATTTTGGGAATATCGGACTAAATTTTGTAAGCTTTGCGTACCGATACACTTACCAATAATTCCTTTTTTTTCATTATTCAATGGTTTTAATAAATAGGAGAAATCTTTAGCCTGATATTGATTGTCATGATTATTTTTAATTGAAAGTGTAACTTGTTTAATCGGAAAACAAGGTGCTTCTTCTACAACAATATCTTTGACTGTGTAACTGTTCGATTTCTTTTGTTGAGGGCTGACTTGCAGATCTTGCTCTAAAAGTTGGTTCTTTAGCTCATTTAAACGTTGATCTTATCTAATCACTTCTGGAAGTGAAATATCTTCTAACGCATAGCTATAAATTGGAATGTAGCTCAGTACGCATCCCAAAAATATTTTTTTATTCATCTAAATTATTTAATAGAGATCAATCTAAATTGATACGAAATTTATACACAAGCTCCATGATAAGCAATAAACAAAATGAAAATCATTATCAAGTGCATATTTATTATACAGACTCGTATGCTCTATTTAATTTCGTCAAAAATTTAAACTCCTTTGAGCTGACTATAAATAAAAAATAATCTTAGCCATAATAGAAGGAGAACATTGTTCTCCTTCTTTAATTTAATTAAAAACCTGAACTGACTGCTGCAACCCTTTTTAGATATCTTGAACATAAGTGAGATCATGAGATTGTTGATGCTGCTCTAGTTTTGATTAATCTGTATAGAACTCATCAACAATATTAAGCACTCTTTTCCTCCCACCTCAAAGTAGGAATTGCCATAGCCTTGAGAAACTATATGATTCAAAGCCTTTTAATTCTAATCAATTAACTTTGCCCTCAAGTAACTGTTGATTAAGCAAAGTTTTTGCTTGTGATTGTAACTGTTCAGCCTTTACTGCTTTTCCTGCAACCGACTCAGCTTGGTCATTAAAATAACTAAAATGAGACTTTTCATTTTTCTCTGCAAATTTTAATGCCACAATTTGATTTTGATTAAATGCATCGCTCCATGCCCCCTTGACTGCACTCCAATACGCCGCATTGTTTTTCCAATAATCATAAGCAGGCTTAAAGTCATAACCTTCGACTTTGTTATATCGGTTAAACCCAAGTTCACGTGCCAGTGCCGTATTGGTTTTACTATCGAATTTAATATTGTCTTGCTCGTGTACCCAACCTGTTGCTGTGAGTGCATGACGATTGATACCAATGATTACATCATAATCATTACGTGTGGTATGTTCACGGCGTGGCAATGGGCGGTAGGTTTCATTGGATACCCATTCAACAACACCATTGTCTTTTATCCATTTTCCTAAACCAGCATAACGGGGTGAATCATCAACTTGCCATACTGTTTGTAACCATTTACCGCTACTTTCAGCTTTTTTTAGATCAATGCTTTTCCAGCGATAGTCACCAATATAGCTCCACATTTTAGTAGGTTCGTATTCCCAATCTTGACGCCAGTGTTTCACTACTTGCCCACCTGCAACCAAGATATGTTGTAATGACACTTTACTAGGTGTGTTTTCTAAAACAATGACCGTTTCATGTCCACTTGATAAATCATCATCTTTGAGTTCATAACCTTGTTTAAGTGAATAGAGTTCTTCAAAACGAAAATCGACTTTGTACTCTCCAGCCATTTTCAAAATGGCTTGACGCGCTTGTTCCTGTGTCAGATTTTCATGTAAAGATTGCTGCTGTAATGCCTCAGCTAGTTTTATTGGCTGTTGTGCTGCATTTACACTTGTTATCCCCATCACAAATGCTGTAACCAAAACATAAGATAGCTTAAGTTTCATAAAAAAATCTCAATAAAATATTAAATCATTGATTAAATTAGATAAAACAACTTTTAAAAAATTAGCTGTACGTATCTTTTTGAAATAAACCTGTGGGGTATTGTAAATTAATATGATAATGATTACCATTTATATTATTGAATAATTTTCATTACTATTGAATGCTGTGAATATGCGACCTCCTCAATTTTCTTCTAGACCTAGTTTTTTATTTGCTTCCCTTTTAGCAGTAGGTTTAATGTCTCCATCGATTCACGCCTTCGAACAATCAGCAAATGCTAGCGCCAAATTACCACATTATGTCCTTGATACTATTGTGGTCACAGCAACACGTTCAGAAAAAAAATTAATCGATAGCCCAATCCGAACCGAAATTATCAGTGAAGATGAACTAAAACGAACCAATGCCATTACCTTAAAAGATGCTTTAGAAAATATCCCTGGGATTCTGCTCAGAGAAATTCATGGCAAATCAGGCTATGAAATTTCACTACAAGGTCTAAGTAGTGACCAAGTGCTGATTTTGATTGATGGTTTACCGCTTGCTGCCAGCACCAGTTCTACTGTTGATTTGGATCAATATTTAATTGGTGGCATTGAACATATTGAAGTGGTTAAAGGTGCTGCATCTGCACAATACGGTTCATCTGCGATGGGTGGTGTGATTAACATTATTACGAAGAAAGTTCAGGAAGGTATTTCAATTTCAAGCCAAATCGATATTGGCTCATATGGCAAACAAAATGCGGATGGAAAAAACACGTCCATCAACAATCACCATCAGAAAATCAGTATTGAAGCTGCAAATTCAAATTTGAAAGGCCGCATTATTGCAGATCAATTCAGTAATGATGGATTTGCAGTAGAACCAGAGAACTATGCACAACAAGGCGATGAACAGAAACGCCAACAATATGCCGTTTATGGTGCATGGCAAGCTACAGATCAATTTATGCTTTGGGCAGATTTCAATGAATACAAAGAAAAAGATCATCAACGCAGCCTACTCTTTGTATCTCCATTTAATCTAAAGCAATACAAAGTTGAAGATATTGAGCGCCAACGTTTTAGCGCAGGGTCTCAATTTAATCTCATGAACACTGCCAAAGTCGATTTAAAAGCAGTCCATGAAACATATGATTCCACTTCAGTGCAAACTGTAGATGGTTATTTATCTGCATTGAGAAACTCAAAACAAGAAAATAATCATCTCAGCTCACAACTCACACTCCCTAAATGGCAAAAACAAAACTGGCAATTGGGCTATGACTGGCATGAAGAAAAACTAGAGCAGAGCAACAATGGTAAGTTTGAGATGCAAGGTGGTAGCGTTAAACGTGATCGCCATGAATTCTATGTTCAAAATGATTTCAATTTAGTCCCAAATCTCGATGCAGTCATTGGTTGGCGTTTCCAAAATGATGATGATTTTGGTGACCACAATGCCTTTAAACTCAGTACTAAATACCGCTTTTACGAGCAAAATGATCTCTTGGCAGATTTACGCTTAAGTTATGGTCAGGGCTACCGTGTTCCTAATCTCAAAGAACGCTTTTATTCTTTTGACCATAGTCACTTAGGCTATATCGTGATTGGTAATCCGAATCTAAAACCAGAGTCATCGGATAGCTATCAACTGGGATTAAGCCTTGTTCAAAATGATCGCTGGAATGCTGACTTCAACCTATTCTGGAATGATGTTAAGGACCTCATTCAAACAGACTTTGACAACGCAACAACACTGAATGGTATTACTCAATATAGCTATAGCAACGTTGCCAAGGCTGAAACCAAAGGCTTTGAAAGCTCAGTTAAATGGAATCTGACCCCCTATCTTTCGCTCAATGGTGCCTATACCTATACCGAAGCCAAGGATAAAACCACAAATACACTTCTAACACGACGTCCAAAACATATTGCGCGCTTAGGGGCTGATTATGCCTTGAATGATCAGTTAGACCTGACTCTACGTAGTCGTTACCAAAGCGATGAATACGGGGACGGTGCCAATCAAAAACAATCACCGAGCTGGATCACTCTTGACTCACAAGTTGACTATCGCATCAACAAATATATCAGTGCTTTCGCAGGCATCGACAATATATTCAATGAACAACGTAATTTCTCTAACGCAGTAGATTACCGACCTATCGCAGGACGATATACCTACATGGGGCTGCGCTTTAACTGGAATAGCAATCTGAAATAATCTTTAAAGGATCACTCAACAATGTCTCATTTAAATTTAGCTAAATTATTTGCACTAAGCACGCTAAGTACCTTACTGATCGCCTGCGGTGGCGGTGGTTCATCGGATAATGGTGGAAATAGCACACCACCCGCAACCAAAACAGATTTATTTACGCTGAAAAGCAAACAATGGAGAGTGACTCCCAGTGCCAACAATTCCTATTGTTATGATATTGACACTCAAACCGAAATTTCTTGTACAACTGCTGAATGGGATTTGAAATTTGCCATGGGTACGCGTACCCCACTGCTTTTTTCAAACAGTGGCGTCAGTGGCTCAGGCAATGGTGGTGTGCTTTATTCACCCTTTGATGCGACTTGGGAAAATCTATCTAAAGAACTGGATGCAACGCAAAGTGGTAGCTTACCAGCGCAGGCTTGGAGTGTAGATGCGTATAGCAATGCATTTATGGATACAACTTCTGGCAGTAACAGCTTTTTCGAATATGATTTATTTGGTGATCATCGGATGTCACCAAATTTCAAAACATTCTTAGTCACAACCGATTCAAGCTCTAAAAATGTAGTCGGTACTTATGAGAAGCCAGTTTTCGCTGTGCAGATTTATAATTATTACCAAGGCACAACTTCTGGTTATATCTCGATCCGTTATATCAATACCCAACTTCCTCATGATGTAAAAACCTTAACCATTGATGCAACCCAAGGCTGGAATTATGTCGATCTCAGCACAGGAACAACCACCAAAGGTGCAAATGCAAAGTGGCAATTGGCGTTTAACCGTTATAACGTACAGCTTAACCAAGGTATTGGTAGTATGGTGACATCACAGCCAGCAGGCTTCTATGGGGCAGACGGTAAACCCGTTACCGATAAATTTAAAGACAGCAATGCTTACGTTACAACTGAAGCAGATCTAAAAGCGGCAGTATCAACAACAAATGTAAAATGGGGTTCTAATAGTATTACTTCTATTTTAAATCCAGCTTTCAAAGGCACCTACCCGCAAAAATTATCGTATGGTTGGTACAACTACTACCCAACATTAGCTGCCGCTCAAGCAGATGGCTTGCAGGCTGCGCATATGTTGAAAGCAAATACAGATAGTGCAACGGTTATTAGAGGAAATAAAGGCAATAGCTACGCACGTCTGCATCTTAAAGAAGTTAAATACGCAGATCCAAGTAATGCATCAAGTGCAACCACATGGACTTTCGAATTAGATGTCCAACCTGCAAAATGAGCCATAAAAAACGGAGCATTGCTCCGTTTTTTATTTAAGATAAATACTACCTATTTATTATCATTCAGGGAACACAGCATTTATAAATGAATGCAACTTACTTTGATAGAATGAGTAATGAAAAAACTTAGTGTTATTTTTTACGATACGTCTACATCGCATATTTTTTTTTCAAACACCTGTGGAGTATTTAACATGAAAGCGGGTATCGTCCCCTGTTCATAAATGATCAATTTAAAATCTTACACTTTACAGAAAATAAGTAACCGTATTAACTAATGCTAATGGACAACAACTATCTATATTTTTTCAATAAATATGTAGTCTATTTTATATTTCTGGAAAAATGATCTATCGTGCATATAATAAACAGAAATAAGATTTTTTAATTTCTTAAACTCAGTTTTCATTTTTATAAATCAATTTTTTGTTTAATCAAAATAGACCTCTTGCGAAAGTATAAAATCGTTTATACTATTTTCTATGAGATATGAAAATTTAACACGATTTAATGATGAAGAATTTAAACGTTTAGTTGGGGTTCCTCGTCCTTTATTTTCTAAAATGATGACGATTTTAGAAAATTCTGAGCGCGCCAAGAAAAAATCTGGGCGTCCGCATTCTTTAACTTTAGAAGATCAATTATTATTATCTTTGAATTACTTACGATCATATAGAACACACCTAGAATTATCAGTTGATTATGGTATAGCTGAAAGTAATGTTAATCGCACGATTCAAAAAGTTGAAAATGCCCTGATTCAATCTCGATATTTTGCTTTACCTAAACGAAATCAACATGTGGCAAATGATGATTTTGTAATCATAGATTTTACAGAATCACAAATTGAACGTCCCAAAAAAACAAAGAAAATTCTATAGTGGGAAAAAGAAGAAGCATACATTAAAAACACAGGTTATTTTTAGTCCAAAATTAAATCAAATTGTGAGTATTCAAGTTGAAATAGGGACAATGCATGATCTTAAAATAGCTCGAAAATATGCTAAAGAATTTGCCAATTTTACATGTGTTTTGGGGGATTTGGCCTATAAAGGGTTCAAAGAAATAAAGAGTAAGTTATTAATTCCAATTAAAAAACCAAGGAAAATGAGCTTACCGAAAGAAGCTAAGCAAATCAACAAGGAAATAAGTCGTCGTCGAATTCCGATTGAACATATCAATTCAAGACTTAAAGTCTTTCGTATTCTGAGTGAACGATATAGAAATAGACGAAAAAGATTCGGATTAAGAGTAAATTTAATTTCTGGGCTTATCAATTGCATGATCAAAAAATAACTTTCGCAAGAGGTCTAATATTTTAAAAGAATTTGAAGATAAAGGCTTTATTCACCGATATAAAAGAGAAGACAACCAAGCAATTTTTTCATTTAAAAAAGGCTCTGATATTATTAGAATTACATGTAACGTAAGTAACAGCTAAAAAGTAAACATGTATGTTATTTAAATTAATAAATAAAATACAATCACTTATGGTGATTTTTTTATTTTTTACGCATGTTTAATTGCCTAAATACACTTATGTAAAAAAAATTTATATTAGATTCACCTACATATTAAAATAAAAATTACATCTTAAATCAAATTAAAAATCTATCTGATAAATACAAATTTCACACAATATCTTTCTCCTTAAAAATAGACACAAAATATAATGATTGTATATAATAATATATGATAAAACATCATCATAAAAATTTTTAATATTATTAAAAATTTTACCGTTTTATTAAAGATTCATTAAATTCAATATTAATAAGTAAAACATTCTATACTTCCCTTTGGCTAACTATTAATTTTAAAGTGGAATAGAAATTTGAATTTTTAGCCCTGTCTGGGTTTCCTTATCAGTAAAGTCGAAATAAATTTTTGCATCAAGTCTCTTCGAAATAGCATTGACAATTGATAGCCCTAAACCTGATCCAATCTGATCATTTCCTAATATTCTATAAAAAGGATCTAAAACCCTTTCCCTTTCAGCGACAGAAATACCTGGGCCGTTATCTTGTATTTGTAAAATCATTCTATTATCACGTTGAATTATGGATAGATCAACACGGCCACCTATTGGTGTATAACGGATTGCATTGTCCACTAGGTTCTTGACAATCATAGTGAGGTCTAGCTCATTCGCCCAAATTTGAACATTAAGTTTTCCTTCAATTCCAATATCAATTTGCTTAGCTTCTGCTAATGGCATCAAATCTTCTAATACCTGATAATAAATATTTTGAATAGGTAGCAATGTTTTCATAAATTCAGGATTAGACTGAACTTTAGCTAAAGCAAGAAGCTGATCCAACAAATTCCGCCCCCTATTTACCCCCTGTCTTAATATTTGTAATCGTTCACGAGCTAGTTCAGACATCTCAGCTTCTGACAATCGTTCAGCTTGTAATGAAATAGCCGTCATTGGTGTTCTTAATTCATGCGCTGAATCTGCAACAAAACGACGTTGAGTCTCCATTGACTGTTCTACACGTATAAACAGTGCGTTGATTGCAATAATGAAGGGACGTACTTCTGTTGGTAAATGTCTACTTTCAATAGGACGTAAGTCATGTTCAGCACGTTGGTCTATTTCTTTTGAAAGTGTAGAAATAGGCTGAAACATGTTCCTAACTAAATGAGCAACAATAAGTAGCAATATGGGCATAAGAATTAAAAAAGGCATTAATGTACGCAAGGCACTATCATATGCAATTTCATTCCGTAAACTAGAAGGTTGGGCAACAACGATACAATCTCCATTGGAAAGAGTCTTGACTAACATTCGGAAGGACTTCCCTTTAACCTCCTGAGTATGTAAACCATCAGACATTATTTCAGATATAGGAAATTCTACATCTATATTTACAGGGCGATTAGCTTTAACGTATTGGATAATGACTTGAGATTCTGCATCATTTCCTTTGAGATGAGTCACAGATGTAACATTAGAAGATAACTGTTTTTGCTCTATGAGCTGTACAACTTGACGTAAAATATCATCTTGTAATTCATGTGCTTCATCAAATGCGAATACAAATGAAAATACTCCTGCAATCAATGCAACAATTAAAATAGACATCGATAAAGTAAAAGACAATTTTAATTGGACTGAACTATTTAGACCTTCTTTGAAACCATCCATCCAGCCCCCCTAACATTCTTAATTACCTCGCTTCCCAACTTACGGCGCAATGTATGTATTAAATACTCGATAGCATTACTTTCAACCTCTTCCCCCCAACCATATATTCGGTCTTCCAACTCGGCACGAGATAGAATCGCGCCTGGTCGAAATAGCAAAGCATGAAGCAAAGAAAATTCACGGTTAGACAATTGGATAGGTATACCATCTTTAAGAGTTGCTTCTTTGGTCCTTAAATCAAGTGATACTAAACTATTACTCAGTATTGATGTCGTATTCCCAGCCTTACGACGAAGTACGGCTCGAATACGTGCAAGTAATTCTGCCATTTCAAAGGGCTTTAAAATATAATCATCTGCCCCACTATCTAGTCCAATCAGTCGATCATCTAAGCCATCACGTGCTGTAATAATTAATATAGGGATCGGATTATTTTCGGTGCGGATACTCTTTAAAACATCAAGCCCATCCTGACTTGGTAAACCTAAATCAAGTAAAATAACATCATAGTGCTGGCAACCTAATGTTGTTAGTGCCACTAAACCATTTTTTATCCAGTCCACTGCATAGGATGCATCTTTCAGAGCCCCCTGAATTGCTTCACCAATCATGAGATCGTCTTCAATTAGCAAAACTCTCATTTTATCTCCACCTAATGATTAGCTAGATAGTCAATAAAGAATCAATATAATCATCAGAACTATTTCTAGCTGTTCTTGAACCAACCCAATCTCTGACTTATGTAAATCTTTAGCGCTTTACTTGGAACATATCAAAAGTTTTTAATAAACTTGCTATCGCAACTTTACAATTTTCCTGATTAGGTTTGTCAGCTCGAAGTGCTGATAATGATTTATCAATCTCTTTATCTATTACATGCCAATCATCAGCTGCTCGTGGCTTTAGCCCTGCTTCAGCTGAATCCCAAGATAATTCTAAATCTTTAATTCGGGTCTTCGCTGCCGCTAAATCACCTTTATCAACAAGCGCACTAACATCAACTGCAATATTACGAAATGCTGACAAGTCTCCTAACTTAGATGATGCGTTAACTTGTGATGTTTGAACAGTCGATGTATTGATATTCACAGTATCAGATGGTTTTGAGCAACCAGCCACGAAGATCAGAGTTAAAGTGGATATTATTACTGCTATAGGGTGAATTAATGAAGACTGTGTTTTCATGATTTTTTACCTTTAAAGTTAATGATTGGTCTGCATTGGTTGGTTTTTGTTTATATTGGTATTCAACTGAGCTTTAAATACCAACATGCCAATAATTGAAAGAAATAAAATACTTGTCCACATGGCTCCAATACCTAACCCACCATAAATTTTATCTTGTGTTAGAAAATCACCTAAAGCTGCACCAAATGGTCGAGTTAGAATATATGCAACCCAAAAAGTTAGCACTGCATTTGCTCCCATACGCCAAGCCGCAAAGCAGATCCCAATTAGTATTCCAAAAATGATAGCCCCCCAAATGAAGCCCAAACCTAGAGCTTCAGTTGCTAAGTCTCCTGCGGCTGTCCCAAGTGCAAAAGTGCACAGGATAGCGGCCCAATAGAATAATTCTCGCGGACGTGTAACTATTTCGTGAATAGATAGTGTATGTTCAATTCGATACCAAATAGTAAATATCAATGTAAGTACAATACTGAAGATAGATGTACTTAGATATAAACTGACATTCAAACCATCTGTTAGCAGATCTGTAATTTGTGTTCCAACAATGCTTACTAAAACCACAGTCAGCCAATAGATCCATGGAGTATTACGATGTGTATTTAACTGAATAAATAAAGCTATAAGCAAAAGAACGAACATAATTACACATGTTATATTCTGCCCTAAGCCAACATTGACAGCTAAGAAATCAGCTCCAGTCTCGCCTACGGTGGTAGACATGATTTTAATAATCCAAAAAGATAACGTGATCTCTGGAACTTTATTTGACCAGTCACTTGCACTAGTTAGTTGTAAGTTACTCATGGTATATACCAATATAAGCGGATCTACAGCTAGTTTAATGACTTTAACTTAGCTAAGACTTAGCTAGGCATTTACTTCTAACTCTTAAATTCTTAAAACATCCTAGATTAGATTTTCTGTATGCTCTACAAGAAATCTAAGAACATGCTTAGGTACTATTTATGAAAAATTGGATTCTATTTGCCTTTATATCGATGATTTTTGCAGGTTTTACTTCTGTAATTGCGAAACAGGGACTCACAGGTATATCAGGAGAACTTGGTTGAACCGTACCGGGTTTGTCGGAGAGTCAATATTCTGGGAGACTACTCCAATGAGAAAATCAAACTATACCCCTGAAATCAGAGAAAGAGCGGTTCAATTATTGATTGAATCTGAAAAAGATTATCCATCGAATTGGGCTGCGATCACCGCTATTGCTCCCTGAGCAGTATACTGCGCAAGGGTTGTACTCCTGAAACACTACGTGTTTGGTATCAAAAATATTTAGATAAACAAAATCCAGTTAAAGTACAGCAGCTGTCAGACCAAGAACGTATCAAACAACTCGAACGTGAAAATAAAGAACTGCAACGCGCCAATGAGATTCTACGTAAAGCAGCCGCTTTTTTCGCCCAGGCGGAGCTCGACCGCCCACACAAATAATGGTGGATTTCATCCATAACAATAAAGACTTATATGGTATTGATGCGATTTGTAAGATTTTACCGATCGCAGCTTCAACCTATTACCGAACTTTAGATCTCTGCGATGAGAAGCATTGCTTCGCAAGGGAACATCGAGCAAAGCGAGATTTACATGACTTGCATCATGCTGAACAAATTAAACGAATTTGGAAGGAAAGTTCAGGTCGGTATGGTGTGCGTAAGGTCTGGCAACAATTGAAACGTGAAGGTTATGTTATCGCACTTTGTACAGTTGCTCGATTGATGCAGAAGCTAGGTATACAAGGTGTTTGGCGTGGTAAGAATAAACAAACCACCCGTAGCCGAGATGACCAAAAACGAGCACCTGACTTGGTGAAACGGAATTTTAGAGCTGATCAGCCTAATAACTTGTGGGTTGCTGACTTTATCTATATTCAAACTCATTCAGGCTGGGTCTATACCGCCTTTATTATTGATGTGTTCTCACGAGCAATTGTTGGATGGAAAGTATCTACACGAATGAATACAGATATGGTGCTCGATGCATTGGAGCAAGCATTGCATGATCGGGGCATGCCAAAGAATGTGATTCATCATTCCGACAGAGGTGTGCAATATCTTTCTATTCGCTATACCCATCGTTTAGAAGCTGCAAATTTACGAGCATCAGTCGGTACGACTGGTGATTCATACGATAATGCTTTGGCTGAAACGGTGAATGGCTTATACAAAACAGAGGTGATTGAATATTTAAAAGCAGATTGGCAAGGTTTAGCAGATGTACAACTTGCGACACTAAACTGGGTAGATTGGTTCAATAAAAAGCGTGTACACAGTGCACTGGGTTATGTATCGCCTTTTGAGTTTGAAGCAATATACTATGATAAGATTAACCCGTTAGGTCAGGTGGCCTAACTTAAATAAAAAAGTCTCCGACAAACCCGGTACGGTTCAGTGCTCTGGAAGTACACTTCCTAAGACCTTTAAACACAACTCTAAATCAGCTCCATATTGGATTTCGTAGCTAAAACAATTCGCTTCTTTGACTAATTATTTTTCTGAATCAAAAATTCCTTCATTCTTAAAAATGTGATTGAAACTAAAAAAGCTCTCTTCGAGTGGACGATGATATTGAGGAACATAATTTGACTCTGATCTTAGCTCTACGTCGAACAAACTATGTTTACTAATAATCAGTTTGGTTAAAAACCCCTCTACCGCCTCAATGAGAAATAGCAATCTAATCTGAGCAGATTGCACCTGTTCAAATATATCAATCTCTTCTTGAGTTTGAAATGGATTCCATTCCTTATCAAAATTTAAAAGATTAGCTCGTATTTCCTCAAACAACACAGGAAGAAGTTCAACTCGGTTCTGTACTCGTGACATTCTTTTTTTCATTTGATTTCCATACCAATATATGAACAATTTAAAAATTTACAAATCACTGCTAAAATTGAACTATATCTTTTATTTTCGTTATCTATAGCATACTTTTACATTATATTTAGTACTATTAAAACAACCAATCATACCCTTAAAATTCTTTTTTATATTTCTAGCATAACAATTAGTTCAATAATATTGACGATTCATATTGTCTAAATTACTTTTTACCAATCAAGAATGATATCTACACGCGTAGAAGTTGTATTCCAGACCATAGTCTCTGTGGAATTTAATGAGACTTATTGTTTGGATGGGCAAAGAGATGGGTTATTAGATTGAGAAAATATTTACTTGATATGTTGAATCGATTTCAGTACCACACAAAAAAGAAGCACTGTTAGCTTAGAGTGATTTTTTTAATTTTCTAAGCATGGGTACAAATAGATTGTTTATTGATTTTTTTGCTCTAACACATTGCATGTAGAGATTGGGAAAATTAAGGGTTCTATAAAAAGTCTGAAAAATACAACCCTAACTCCCACTCTCCCCATCATACCCAAACAATTACAAGTTAGTTTGAAAAAACAAAGTTCATCATGGTGTGCATTCAGAACATCTATTTTTCAGTCCGATGAAGTTCTAAATTGTATGATTCAATCCAAAGTTTGATGAGGGGTAAAAGCACAAATAAAAAATAAGCCCTTGTAAAAACAAGGGCTTATTTAGATATTTGGCGGAAGCGGTGTCCGTCTAACAATAGTCCATAGCAATCCAACCCAATATTATAAAAATATATTTTTCAATAATTTAAAGTTTAATCCATCCAACTTTGTCTTGTCTATTCCAATCATTTCCAGTATTTTATGTGGGGTAGGTTGAGGGGTAACCAAAGATCATGCCAAAGAAATCTAAAGAGCTATCAGCACTCAGTGTAGCAAAAATTAAAACAACTGGTCGACACTCTGTAGGTGGTGTCGATGGCTTATGCTTGAATGTCGAAGGCAATTCTCGTGTTTGGATTTTACGTGCTGTTGTTGGCAAACGTCTCGATAGAGATGGAAAGTTAAAACCTCATCGCCGTGATATTGGTCTTGGTCCCTACCCTGAAGTTTCATTAGCTGAAGCCCGAGCTAAAGCAACTGAATTAAGATTACAAATACGAAATGGCATTGATCCAATTGCACATAAGCAGAAACAGCTTGAAAAATTGCATAGCCAAAAACTTCGTGACAAAACATTCATGGAGTGTGCGGAAGTTGTTATTGCCAATAAAACCCGTGAACTCAAAAATCAAAAGCATATTGGGCAATGGTCATCCACATTAGAAACCTATATCTATCCAACTTTAGGTAATCTCACCATTGGCACAATTACCAAAGTTGATATTGCAGAAGCTCTTAAACCAATTTGGATCGAAAAAAATGAAACAGCCAAACGTATTCGTGGTCGCATAGAAACTATTTTTGATTATGCTAAGGCTATGGGATATTTTGAGGGTACTAACCCTGCTGAATGGAAAGGTAATCTTGAGCCAATCTTAGGCAACTTAAAACAGGAATCGCGCCCTCATCCATCCCTGCCTTATGAACAAGTCGCTGAGTTTATTCAACACCTGAGACAGAAAAAAGGAATTTCGCCTAAAGCTCTAGAATTTGCAATTTTAACGGCCTGTCGTTCTGGTGAAATTTTTGGGGCGAAATGGCAGGAAATTGATTTTAAGAATAAAGTCTGGATTATTCCTAAAGAACGTATGAAAGCAGAAAAGGAACATCATGTGCCTTTGTCGAAAGAAGCGATAAGTTTGCTTGAATCAATTCAAAATCATACTCTAATTCAAGATTTCATCTTCCCTGCGCCACGGAGTGGTGAGATGCTTTCTGATATGTCTTTGACGACCCTAATCAAACGACTGCATGAGCAAAAGCTTAAAGAAAATGGCTTAGGCTATATTGATCCCAAACAAAACCGAGTCATTACAACGCATGGCTTTCGGTCTACTTTCCGTGATTGGTCGGCAGACAAAACAGATTACCGTAGAGAAGTGTGTGAACATGTTCTCGCACACAAACTTCCAGATAAGGTTGAAGCTTCTTATTTACGTGGAGGCTATTTAGAAAAACGTAAAGGCTTAATGGCTGATTGGGCAGAGTATTGCTCTACGCTTACACAATGACGTAATACATAAACCTTGTATTTAACCCAACCAAATAATAATCTTATTCTTTAATATTTATCATTGAGCCAACATGTCAATACAAACTATAAGCAGTACCATAACAAGATTAAATAAGGAGTTAGCAGATATTACCCATCGAATGAGCTTAGAACAGAAAAAGGGAGCTGATATAATTTCTAAAATTTTACAAATTCAAAATTCTATCGGGAAGACAACTAGCCCTTCTACATTAAAAACAAAGTTAACAGAAATTAGTCGGAAAGAACAAGAAAACGCTCGAATACAATCAAAACTTTCAGACTTGCAAAAGAAGAAAACTGATATTGACAATAAGCTACTGAAAGAAAAACAGAACCTTATAAAAGAAGAAATACTGGAAAGAAAAAAATTAGAGGCTCTGACTAAAAAACATCAGAAAGACGAAATTGAACATCAAAAGAAACTGAAACGTGAAATTGATGCTATTAAGGCTTCTACCCAATACATTACTGATGTTTCAATACCATCTTACAACAATACAATACCTGAGATTGAACCAGAATATGATTTGTTTATTTCACACGCTTCAGAAGATAAAGAAGATTTTGTCAGACCACTTGCAGAGACATTACAGCAACTTGGAGTAAAAGTTTGGTACGACGAATTCACGTTAAAAGTTGGGGATAGTTTGCGTCGTAAAATTGATAGTGGTCTCCGAAACTCTAAATACGGTACCGTTGTTCTTTCAACTGATTTTATAAAAAAAGACTGGACCAACTATGAACTTGATGGCTTAGTAGCCCGTGAAATGAATGGTCACAAAATGATTCTACCGATTTGGCACAGAATTACTAAAAATGATGTTTTAGATTATAGTCCGAATTTAGCTGATAAAGTCGCCTTAAATACTTCTGTAAATAGTATTGAGGAAATTGCCCATCAATTAGCTGATGTCATCTTAAATCGATAAGCACCTTCTAAGAGTTAAAATTTTGACTGAGATTTACAAATAACCTAATTCTCAGTCAACTTTTGCACACCCTGCAATTTAAACAATTTGCAATCAATAATTTAACTATAACTAAAACAATTTTTCTTTGATAAGTAGTACTAAACTCACAAATATTGAAGTGTGCTGAAACAATATATAACCAAATAATTTATATAAAATCATAAACTTAAAAAACACCTGCTCTTTAGTCATTTCCGCGCTTTAATATTTCTTCTGATATAAGAAATCACTTCTTTGTATTTGTCCTTTATTTTTTTATTTGTAATATATTAAACAAATAAGTTGAGTATATTACATGAAAATATCCTTACTCATATCCTCACTGCCTACGCAGAACACAACCACTCGGATGAGAGTCTGGCGATCTCTCAAAGCAAGTGGCGCAGCAATTCTAAGAGATGGGGTCTACTTACTCCCTATTTCCCATAGTGAAAAGTTTGATCCTATTACTAATGATGTTATCTCAGAACAAGGGACTGCTTATGTATTTCACGCAGACCAACCTATAAATCTTGAATTAGCTCCTTTCTTCAATCGAAAAGAAGAATACGATGTCCTCTATAAACAACTCTCTGAGTTGAGAGATCGACAGACTAAAGATGAAAAGAAAGAGCTACTCAAGCAAGTTCGTAAACTGAGAAAAAGTATCGATGCACTTGTAGAAATTGATTATTACCCTGATGAGACTCAAGCTCAGGTTTTAAATGAACTATCTTCATTAGAGCTTTCAATTGCACGTATTGGTGAAGCGAATGAACCTCAAGCAATACAAGCTCATATCCAACTATTAAACAAAACTAGTTATCAAAATAGAACTTGGGCAACACGTAAACGACCTTGGATTGATCGTCTGGCCTCTGCGTGGCTAATCAAGACATTTATTGATACTTCACCAACATTCATTTGGTTAGAAACGCCGAGTGACTGCCCACAAGAAGCATTAGGATTCGATTTTGATGGTGCAACTTTCAGCCACATCGATCATTGGGTGACCTTCGAAGTTCTTTTACATAGTTTTGATCTAGAAACACCCGCATTAAAGAAAATCGCTGAAATTGTTCATTACCTTGATATAGGTGGTATTGAACCTCCTGAAGCGCTTGGTATTGAAAAAATTATTCAAGGCATTCGAAGTCAAATTAGCAATGATGATCAATTATTTGAATTGTCCAACCATATTTTTGATGGCTTATATGCCAACCTTTCAAGAGAATAATCATGGAACAAGAACTGATTACACCACCAGAACCTGAGATACTGCCTGTTTCATTTTGGCAGGCTTTTCTGTTTTGGCTTAAATTAGGGTTTATTAGTTTTGGTGGACCCGCAGGCCAAATCGCCGTCATGCACCAAGAACTTGTTGAACAAAAACGTTGGATTTCTGAAAAGCGTTTTTTACATGCTCTCAACTACTGCATGTTACTGCCTGGGCCTGAAGCACAACAATTAGCAACCTATATCGGTTGGTTGATGCATAGAACCGTTGGTGGATTAGTTGCAGGAATCCTTTTTGTATTACCCTCTCTATTTATCCTGATTGGTCTGTCATGGGTCTATGTGAAATTTGGTGATGTCCCTATTATTGCTGGTCTTTTTTATGGGATTAAACCTGCCGTTGTTGCTATCGTTTTTCATGCAACGCACCGAATTGGTAGTAAATCATTAAAGAACAAATTCTTGTGGATGATTGCTGCATTAGCATTCGTTGCGATTTTCTTTTTTAACCTACCCTTCCCTTTGATCGTTTTCACTGCGGCTATTATTGGATATCTAACCAGTAAAAAATATCCGACCCTGTTTTCTGGTGGAAATTCACATCAACAAAGTAAAAAGGATTATGGTCGGGCTTTAATTGACGATGATACACCTACACCAGAACATGCAATATTTAGTTGGAAACGATTAGGCAGTATTGTGCTCATCGGTGGTCTACTATGGTTTATTCCTATCATTAGTTTAAGTTTAACTCTTGGATGGGATCACTCGTATACACAAATGGCTTGGTTCTTTACTAAAGCGGCACTTCTAACATTTGGTGGTGCTTATGCAGTATTACCTTATGTTTATCAGGGTGCTGTAAATTTTTATGGTTGGTTGAGCCCAACTCAAATGATTGATGGTTTAGCTCTTGGGGAAAGCACCCCAGGTCCTCTAATCATGGTTGTAGCATTCGTTGGCTTTCTAGGTGCATTTAATCAGGCATTATTAGGCTCAGAGCATCTATTCTTAGCAGGGGCTATTGGGGCAACGATAGTTACATGGTTTACATTTTTATTTTCTTTCATATTTATTCTGGCTGGCGCGCCTATCATTGAATCAACTCATAATGAATTAAAATTTACTGCCCCATTAACTGCAATCACTGCTGCCGTTGTTGGTGTAATTCTTAATCTCGCACTCTTCTTTAGCTATCACGTATTATGGCCAAATGGGTTTAGTCATCCCTTCAACTATGAAGCTGCTTTAATCGCAATTGCTGCATTTATTGCCTTATTCCATTTTGAAGTCAAAGTCATGTATGTCATTTTTGCTTCTGCACTATGCGGTCTAATCTTGCACACAGTCATATAACGATTTTATTTTTTGAAAAAATAAAGAGTAAGCTTAGGCTTACTCTTTTTTATTAGTGGCAGTGACGATCCCCTGTTTTACTATTCGTGTGACATCCCGAAGAATCAGTACCACCTGAATGAGCAAAAGCATTTGTTACCGCAAGCCCCATTAAACATACCAAGATTAGTTTTTTCATATTGTTTCCCTTTTTTATTGAACGATAAAACAAGTTTGAAATTGTACAACAAATAAACGATGCACTTCTAATCCATTAGTCGAAAAGAATTATTTAGGCCATTTTTGATGGTAGTCATCAATCACATATTCATGCACATGCACACCATTGATTTGATGCTGAATCACATGTTCGTGGTCTGCGGGTAAATCATCATGGCTATGTGCTAGAAAATCTTCATCTTTAGTTGTCCATAAGCGTAATGCAAGAATGAGAGCAATAATTGCAATAACAGCCATCGGAATAAAAGTCTGTAATGTGCCTATATTCGTACTCAACCATCCAACCAATGGATAAGTGATCAGCCAACAAGCATGGGAAAATGCAAATTGGGCTGCGAATAATGACGTTCTATTCTCACTTGATGCAGACTTGCGAATCAAACGACCTGTAGGTGTCTGTGAAACTGAATATCCAATACCAAGGACAAACCAAAGTGCTAACAAACCATTATAAGATGCAATCAAAGAACCACTGAATAATCCAATCACAAGAATTGTAGTTCCCGTCAACATAACAGAACGATCAGGAAACTTATCCAATATCTTTGGCAAAACAAAAGCAGATAACATTGATCCAAGACCAAATAAACCAAATGCCCATGTCGTTGCATTTTCGGTAAGCTTAAATGTCGATTGAACCAATACAACAGTATTTACAATTACAACAGCACTCGCCGAAGCAATGGCTAAATTTAAAGCAAGCAACGCCTTAAGTCTTGGCGTATTAAAATAAATTTTAGCTCCCTGCTTTATACGGCTATAAACACCTCTAAACTCAGGCACTTTGGCGACTGGTAATTTTGCACTTACCACAAACAAAGCAGAACCGATAAAACCTAATACTGTTCCTAAAAACAGATTATGGTAGCTCATGACAGTGAGTAAGAAGCCTGCCAGTATTGGACTGATAATATTTTCCAAATCATAGGCTAAGCGAGACAATGACAAAGCATTGGTATAGTCCTTTTCTTCAGGCAGAACATCTGGAATCATTGCCTGAAATGTTGGCGTAAATGCAGCAGATGCAGATTGCAAAATAAAAATGAGAATATAGATTTGCCAGATTTGTGTCACAAATGGTAGGCACAATGCTGTTAATGCTCGGATAATATCTAATCCAACCAATACCTGTTTTCTTGGTAAGCGCTCTGCAAATGCTGATGCTATAGGTGCTACACCGATATAAGCAATCATCTTAATTGCCAAAGCAATACCAAGAACTTGAGCAGCTTCTCCCTTGGCAATATCGTATGCCTGTAAAGCTAGGGCGATCGTGATTAACCCTGTTCCAATGAGTGCAATCACTTGGGCCAAGAACAAATGCCGATATGTGGTATTTTTTAGTACTTCTAGCATTTTATGGATTCCTTTTTAGAATCTGACATCTATAACGATTAAATCTCCTTGGAAGACTATTCCAAGGAGATTGATTAAAGCTTAAAAGACTTTCTTCATTTCACTAAACTGTCCTTCTACAAGTAGAGTTACAGTCACTGGATTTTCTGTACGGTTACGCCAGAACCAACCATGTTTACCATCAAAAGCTGCTTTTAAGACACCTTGTTGAGTTGTCTCATTCTTGCCTTTTCCATAGCCATGATAGAACCCTTTAGAGGCATTTACGGGATCACCATGAGTATCATAGTTAAGACCACCTCCTACAGCTTTCCAATCAAAGTTGACACTTGCACTTTGTGGCATCGTTAGTTTTACCTCTGTTGCCTGCCCAGGTTTTAACTCAATACTAATGCTCTCTTTATTAATCGCAGGCATGGTCATCTGAACAGTATCAATTGCCATTTGAGTCGGAGTTTCTACTGACATTTCTTCAACACTATTCACTACCTGTTGAGCATTGAGACCATTCACTGATTCTTGAGCGAGTGATTGTTTGATTTCACCCATTTTGGTTAAGCCAAGCACTTTACCTATACCCGTCGGATCAATCGCATACTCCGCAGGCATGACACAGGTAACCAACACGACCACAGCACTAACGGCAGCTATCGCTGTTGATTTAATTAACTTTCTTGATGAAGGTAATTCGATATCTTTTGGAATTTCAGCGTTATACATAATTTAGATCCTTATTGAGTAATGAAGCCAGTAAGTTGATAGCCAACAAGTAAAAAACCGAGGAACATGAGGAAAACATTGCTTTGATAGGCTGTTTTAAAGAAATATGGTGTCTTTCTCCAAAACGTCATCAATAACAAGATGATGCACAGAGCCATAAACTGACCTAATTCAACCCCAATATTGAATGAGATTAAATTTGCCAACAGTCCATCACTTGGAACCTCATATTCCTGAATTTTTACTGCGAGTCCAAAACCATGAATCAGACCAAAAATTAAAGTCGCTACTTTCATGTTTGGTTGAAAACCAAACCAACGCTGATAAGCCCCCAAATTATCAAGAGCCTTATAAACAATTGAAAAACCAATGATTGCATCAATGATGTAAGCATTTATCGAGATATTGTAATAAACACCCACTAGCATGGTAATCGAATGCCCAAGTGCAAATAGGCTGACGTACAAGCCGATATCTTTCATTCGATATAAAAAGAAGATAATGCCAACAAGAAATAATAAATGGTCATATCCAGTGACCATATGCTTCGCACCCAAATAGATGAATGGAATCACATGAACGCCATAAATTTCTTGAATGTAGCCCTTATCACCTTCTGCTACGCCATGAGCAAAAAGTGTAGGACTTGCCAATGTAATGAATAAAGTAAGTAATCGCTTTATGTAAGCACTTAATTTCACAATGTGTGAATCAATAATTTGCATGTATATCAAACTCCAAAATTTAAAATGAATTGAAAATCCATTCACTTTTTGGGCGGTTTAAAAATACGGCTTATCATCAAAAAAACATATTCTTTACACCAATCTAGAATCGATATCCCCTTTAATAGATGAGCTAAAGCAATCGATTTAAGTACGTCATAACCAACAAAATGTTCATAGTAGTTATCCTGATGACCATGTGAATGTTGTTGGCTGACCTCATGATGGTGCGAATGAATTGCGTCAATTGAAACGTGTCTCTGAAATTCATTTTCAGTTACATGCTCATTAAAGTGCAAACATAAAGCGAGACTGATCATGCAGACTAGCCACATCATCACAAATTTGCTTTGTTTATCTCGAAATATATTTGTCATTAAAGATGCCCCTAAACAACCTGTTCAGTAGCATCGTTTGATTTTCTTGACCAACCTTGGTTAAACCACACATATAAGGTCGGCAAAATAATCAAAGTCAGTAAGGTTGATGAAATAATCCCACCAATAACGACAGTTGCAATTGGACGTTGAACTTCAGAACCAATACCTACGTTTAAAGCCATTGGAATAAAGCCTAAAGAAGCCACTAAAGCTGTAATCAAAACAGGGCGCAGTCGTTCCATTGCACCATGTCTCACCGCATCAACGACACTTTCCCCTTGCATTCGAAGCCTTTGAATGGCAGAAACAAGAACTAAGCCATTCAGCACAGCCACACCTGACAATGCGATAAAGCCGACGGCAGCAGAAATTGAGAATGGAATATCCCGTAAAGCTAAAGCAATCACACCGCCTGTTAGTGCAAATGGTACGCCTGTGAATACCAAGACACTGTTTCTAACATTACCTAAAGCCATGTAGATCATGGCAAAGATCAGAATTAAAGCGATTGGAACAACAACCATGAGTCGATTCGATGCAGACTCCATTTGTTCAAACGTACCGCCCCAAGTCAACCAGTAACCCTCTGGTAATTTAAAATCTGCATTCAGCTTAGATTGTGCTTCTGCAATGTAACTACCAATATCTGTCCCACGGACATTTGCTGTGATAACAATACGACGCTTACCATTCTCACGAGAAATTTGGTTTGGTCCTTGAACATTTTTTAACTCGATCAATTCTGATAAAAGTACACTTGAACCATCAGGCAGATTTACAGGGACTTGATAGAGTTTTTCTAAATCTGTGACAGAGTTCTGATCCATTCGAACGACAATATCGAACTTTCGATCACCTTCAAATACCTTACCTGCTGTCTCACCAGTGATGAGGCTAGAAACCTGTTGCTGTACATCTTCAGCATCAAGCCCATAGTTAGCAATCATATCTTTTTTCAGCTCGACAGATACCATTGGTAAACCCGTCATCTGTTCAACTTTCAAGTCAGCAGTACCATTCACTCCCTCTAAAATTTTAGCGGCAGCATTTGCTGATTCGAGTAGCTGATCGAGATCATCACCATATATTTTCACAGCGACATCGGTACGGACACCTGAAATAAGTTCGTTAAAGCGCATTTGGATCGGCTGAGTGAACTCGTAATTATTTCCATAAACACCTTTAGCTACTCGTTCAATATCGGCAACGACTTCAGCTTTTGGTTTCTTTGGATTTGGCCATTCACTACGTGGCTTCAACATGACAAAGTTATCAGCTACATTGGGTGGAACTGGGTCAGTGGCGATTTCTGCTGTTCCAACTTTGGCAAACATGGTCTGAACTTCAGGAATTTTCACAATTTCTTTTTCAAGCGTGTATTGCATTTCAACGGCTTGAGTTAATGAAGTACCTGGGATACGCAAAGCATGTAATGCCACATCCCCCTCATCTAAAGAAGGTATAAATTCTGAACCTAAACGAGTTGCAAGACTTGCACTGAATATAAAGAATATTGAGACAATGGCGATCAGTAGATATCTGTGATTTAAAGACCAATCTAAAATCGGGCTATAAAACTTCTTAATAAAATGAACAATTTTTGACTCTTCTTCTTTAATTTCACCTGTGGTAACTAATGCCACCATTGCAGGGACAAAGGTAATTGAAAGAATCATTGCTCCAACTAAAGCCATAACAACCGTTGCAGCCATTGGTGTAAACATCTTGCCTTCAACACCAGTCAAAGTCATCACAGGCAGATAAACCAAAATAATGATCAATTGACCATAAAGAATCGCTTTTCGAGATTCCTTTGTTGCTTCAAACACAGTCGTAAAGCGTTCTTTTTGAGTCAGAATACGTCCTAACTCTTTTTGCTTCATGGCTAATTTAGCGAGAGATGCCTCGACAATAACCACAGCACCATCAACAATAATTCCGAAATCGAGTGCACCCAAACTCATTAAATTAGCACTGATCTTTTGGTTGACCATGCCTGTGATTGTCATCAACATGGATAACGGAATCACCATCGCCGTAATCAGAGCTGCACGGAAATGACCTAAGAATATGAAAAGCACCACAATGACTAGAATTGCGCCTTCAAGTAAATTCTTCTTCACTGTTTGAATCGTTGCATCAACCAAAGTTGTTCGGTTATAGACTGCTTTTGCTTCAACACCTTCAGGTAGCGACTTTTGAACCTGTTGTAGCTTTTGATCTACAGCATGAGCAACATTTCGAGAGTTTTCGCCAATAAGCATGAATGCTGTACCCAGTACAATTTCTTGCCCATCTTTGGTCGCAGCACCTGTCCGTAATTCATGACCAATCGATATTTTGGCAACATCTTTCAATCTGAGGATATAGCCATTGCTCGTCGTAATCGGAATATTCTGGATTTGCTCAATCGAGTTAATTTGAGAATCAGAACGGATTAAATACTGCTCACCATTTTTCTCAATGTACCCTGAGCCTCTGTTCATGCTGTTCTTAGAGATCGCCTCTAAAATCGCCTTTTGATCTAGCCCTATGCTACGTAAATATGCATAATCAGGCTGTACCACAAATTGCTTTAGATACCCACCAATGGTATTGATTTCATTCACACCCTCTACATTTCGAAGCTGAGGTTTAATGACCCAATCCTGTAAAGTTCTTAATTCAGTGGGTGAAAGTGGGTTTAGACTATTCTTGGCATTTTCAACGGTATACATGAAGATTTCGCCAAGTCCTGTGGAAACAGGACCCATTGAAGTCGATATGCCGCTTGGCAGTGTTGATGTCACGCCTTGCAATTTTTCATTGACAATTTGACGGGCAAAATAGATGTCCGTCCCTTCCTTGAATATCGCCGTGACCTGAGATAAACCGTATCTCGACACAGAACGTGTATATTCAAGATTAGGAATACCTGCCAAAGCTGTTTCAATCGGGTAAGTGACTTGTGACTCCATCTCCATAGGAGACAAGCCTTGTGCTTCACTGTTGATTTGGACTTGTACATTTGTGATATCAGGAACAGCATCAATAGGTAGTTTGAAATAGTTATAAACACCCAATGCAGCTACGAATAGGAAGATGATCAGTACAAGCCAACGATTCTTAATCGAAAGCTTAACAATTTGGTCAAACATGGTGCTACCCCTTAATGATCATGAGTAGCGCCAGATTTACCTAGCTCTGCTTTTAATAAATAAGAATTACCTGCCGCATAAACCTGACCTGCTTTTAAGCCTGACTTAACTTCAACAAACCCATTATATTTTTCACCCAACTCTAAAGGACGTGCTTCAAAGTCATTGCCTACACGAATGAATACCACATCCCAATCACGGAAGTTCTGTAAAGCATCTTCACGAACCACCATCGGCTTCAAGCTTTGATTTTCAAAAATATGTGCGGTGATCAATTGACCTGAACGCCATTTAAATTGGTTGGCAATTTCAACAAAGACTTGAGCAGTACGTGTTTTTGGATCAATGACATCACTGATGTATTTGATCGTCCCCAGTGCTTCTTCTGTGCCCGATTGAATTTGGGGTTTTACCGTCACCTTAGCATTCGGGTTAATTGTATTCAGCTTATCCGTAGGAACGTTGACTACTGCAAGTAATTGAGATGTATTGGCAATTTTAAATAATGGTGTAGCTGGTGTAACGTTTGATCCAACAGCCCCCAGCACTTGTAAGACTGTGCCAGACATCGCAGCCCGAACCTCAGTTGTACCGTTGCCTGAACCTCCATAAGAGCTGATTAAGTTATTCAGTTCATTTGCACTAGTTTGAGCGGCAGAAAATTCACGCTTTGCATTAATGTAGTCAATTTCAGGCGATACTCGTTTTTGAAATAACGTTCGTTCTTGCTCCATCTTCTTACGTGCAAATTGCAAATTATCCATTGCAATAGAACGCTCAGCATTTAAGCGAATCAAATCTTGGCTTTGTACTGTAGCTAACAAATCACCTTGACTTACTTTATCTCCAATCGTGCGATATGTTTTGATGAGCGTTCCGCTAGCTTTCGGTGTGATAAAACTTTCAAAATTATCGGGGAACTTCAATTCTCCCTTTAACTCTAAAGCATTTTCAAACATCATGGATTCAACTTTTAAAAGCTCTAAGCCGCTGCTCTTGATACTACTGTCTAACATGGTGACACGACCTTCTTTTGTGTCCCATTTCCACGTATATTTTTTACCTTGATAATCAACATTGACAATCATCAAAAATGAATGTGGTTCATAGACAATTTCATTACCGATCAAGTAATCACTCTCTGGTTTAAATTGAATATTTTGCTCTGCATCCAAACGTTTGATGTAGACATTTGCCGTTAACGCTTCAGGTTTAAGCGGTTTATCTTTGAAATACCCATAAACACGGAGATGTGGTTCTACGCCCTGCTCAAAGATTTTCACTTCCGCTGAGAAATCGCCATCACGATATAAACGTCCACCATGAGGTCCTTTCTCGTCACCTGCTACTGCAACTTTTACTTCTGTTGCTTCCCCATGTGCTGAAGAAGACTGAGTCTTTTGACCTGTCTTGTACCATGCCACAGCACATAACACGACAAGCAAGGCAATAATGCCCGTAGCCATTAAAGTATTGGTTGGTTTATTCATATTCTTGCCCTTATTCTTGATCTAAATGAGTAATGTAGTTGCGCTCGACTTCTGCAATTTCTGTCTGCAAAGCCAACCACAAATCGAATCGAGCAAGATGTTTGTCTAACCAAATTTGCTTAATGCTATTGAACTCAAGTAACGAGTTTTTCCCTGCTTGGTATCCCATCTCTGCAATGCGAAGACTTTCATTGGTTGCGGGCAAAACGGTTTGATCATATTGGTGGATCACATCGATTAAGTTAGAAACCTCAATGGACTTGTTTTCCAGTTCAATTTTAGAATTACGGCTAACCCATACAGACTGCGTTTCAGCTTTCATCTGTTCCGCTTGGGCAATCGCAATATTGCCTTTATTTCGGTTGAAGATATTGAGTGGTATTGAGGTTGAAACTTGGAATACCTTGTCATTGGTTTCTTGATAGTTTTTGACCCCAACACCCAAAGTGATATCAGGTATTGCTTCTTTACGAGCGAGTTCAAATTGTGTCTTTTTCAATTTTGAACTCAGAAACGCTTCTTGCTCAGCCAAACTAATTTTGTCTGTGAAATTAAAACTTAGAGGAACTTCTAAAGCGTTACTTGGTAGATTCGATGTGAACTTAGAGCACAGATTCTTCTGAAACTGCCCCTTTTTCACTTCATTTTGATAACGTAGTTTTGATTCAGATGAAAGTGCTGCACTGAGCTGAGCATCCGAAGGAATGACTCGCCCAAACTTGAGCCTTTCCGAAAGAACATTGGCTTGTCTTGCATTCAACTTGCTTTCTGTTGAATAAACTTCAGCACGTTGAGTTGCCACATACCAGTTCGCCATACAGATTCTTAAATCTGCTTTGAGTTCAGCCTGACGCTTTGCTATTTCGAACTGATTACGATCACCTTGAAAACTCGCAATTTGCTTTCTCAAGGAGAGTTTATTACTAAGAGGAATCTCTTGTGACAACCCTAACAAGGTTGTTGAGCCATCCAAACCCTTCAATTTGGAATTACCAAGATTATCCAACTCCACATTGAAAGTCGGATTATTTAATCTGCCAGCAAACTTTTGGTTGATTTCATAAGCTTGCTCGGACTGCTGTAGGCTATTGAGTACACCATCACTTGCGATAACCTGCTTTTGTAGTTCAGCATAATTCGTTTCCGCAAATGCGTTTGCTGCCGTTACTACAAAACCACAGCTAAGGAATAGCTGATAAATTTTAGACATGACTTTACCTATACAAAAAAATGAATAATTATTTTTTGTATATAAAAATCAATTTCTTAGAACAATAAGAGCTTTTGTATAGGTATAAGAATTACGTAAAATAAATATTCTTTTTCTAAAGTCAAATACCCGAATCTGATGTTCAGATAACTTTAGGAACAGAAAAATAAGAGCAGTGATAAAACTTAGAATAAACACAGGGTCTATGCTTAGATCACTATCAGAAGAAATAGGCTTCACCGAGTGATGGTAGATTGGCTCATCAAAATTCTTCCAAGTGTGTGTTTCTACATCATGATCAGTCATACTTGTAAAAGAATCACCTGAGTGCTGCAAAGACCAATGACTTGATGCATCATCTTCCACAACAATACTTAATTCATGTTGGTGTTCAATATTTTCAAGTAAAACAGGTGCCCACGCATGAACTCCCGTAATTGTTATCGTAAACAAAAACAGGATAAATGCGAGTATAAGCTTAGACAACCTACTTGAACGCATGACGATGGACATACTTCTGATTTGCTAACAAAATACTAAAAAGTGTTATTAAAGTAAATCTAATTTAACTTCACATTTACACATAAATCAATTTCAAATCGCCTACCTCCAATTTGCAAAAAAAGAGTACGAATACTCTTTTTAAATTCAATTCAAAGCCTGAACCGATTGCTGCAAGCCTTTCTGAATATCCTGCACATGGTTCAGATCATGCGTTTGCTGATGTTCTGATTTAGATTCATCCGTGTAAAATTCCTCAACAATATCCAGTCCCTCATCCCCAGCAACTTCAAAACTGGCATTGCCATAACCCTGCCTTGCCACATGATCCAACGCCTCCTGATAAAACCCTGCTGCTTTGCTCTGTTCATCCATCTGCTTGGCTGAACTAATCGCATCTTTCAAGTTTGTGCCATCACGTAGAGTTAAATCTACGTAGTAAATTGGAGTGCGGTAACTTTGCGTAGTGCTCTTGCCTCTTAAAGTCAGTTGCAATGGCAAGCATGAAAGTAAATCGCCTGATGCGGCATGGTAATAACGCAGCCGTGCTGCCAAAGTGCGGATACTATTAAAGCCAGTGGTTCTAAAGATGAAAGTGCCAAACTCATCCGATTCATCTAAATTCACATACAGCCGCCCATAAGGTTTACACAACCCACCCTGTGCCAATGGACAAAGATCAGGTGATGGACATGGATGCTGTTCAATACCATTTTGTCCCAGTCGCTGACAGGTTTCTCCATTACCTGAGCAGATTAAGCGTCCAGTTTGGCGGTCAAATAGGCTGTACTCTGCCCGTAGATTCAGTTCAGGATCGTTAAAGATCATGCGTACTGGAATGGTTCTGAGTTTCTGGTTTTGTGCTTTGGCACGTAACTGTTCATCCAGTGGATGTTTCACCCAACCATCCTTATTTTGGATTTGACTAGTAATGGTAAATTGATCGTCCTTTTCAGGCAGTCGTTTGCCGTTCTTTTCCACGATCTTGCCAATGCTGATACGACCTAATACAGGTGGGGTAATAGCTAAACCTTTAATCATGATGATGTCCTCTATATAGATGTATAAATAAAATTTTGGGCATAAAAAAATCCCATACCTGTTGAAGTATGGGATCGGTTGGTGTTTGTTGATTTGATACGTAGTCGGGAAATAAATGCTGGATCGTATCTGCTCTATCCACCATTCGGATAAATCTGAAATCTTCGCGTTCCTGCTTTAGTTTGAGGGAACTGCTGTAGATATTCAGGATGCTCTTTCAGTAAGGATTTACTGTCTAGGCTGATCGAATCTTGTGACTTTTTCCAAGTGACAGAACCACCCGTAAACACTGCTCGTTCTGCCTCTTTCATCAGCATTTGTAATTGATGTTTGAGTTCATCGAAATACTGTTGGTGTTGTTCAACTTTATGTCGTTCCTCTAATAACTGGTTAAATAGGTAATTCGCTTGTTCATTTTGAGTGAGATCTTCCACCAGTAACGGCGTTTGTGCTGGATAAAGTTGCTGCAAGGCTTTAGCTGCTGAATCAGAGGCATCTACACTTGGCGGAATGCCTGTTTCGACACATTGCCAAAAGTGGCGTTCGGCATTAATGATGTGCTGAATTACGGTTTCGTTACGTGTCACCTTATAGATTTTGCTTTCATGTCCACAGATCAAGGCACAGATATGCGCGGCTTGTTTACCTGTCACCGCAAGTTGATGCTGTACCTGACACAGTACATACAGTGGTACACCATCTCGCCAAAGCTTAGAGCCATATTCCCCCACGGTTTTACATTCCAAGATTTGAACTTCTTCACTACCAACTACGGCATAATCCAAATTCGCCAACATAAAGTGTTTGTCTTCATCGGGATGCTGTAGCACTGCATTGACACGACGTACCTTATTATTGGTGTGCATGCTGTAGTACTCAGCGACTAAAGGTTCTAGCTGCTTGCCCCAATATAAGGGTGCATAGCCTGCACTTTCGTCCTCAATGTTTTGTTGCATCCGACCTGTTTTGATCATCCATAGTTCTAGCATCGACATATACGGATTGAGTCCACATGCGGTGGCTGCATCACTGCTACCAATGCCCTGCTTTCGAACTTCCAGCCATTGTTGGTAATTTATCTGCTTGGTGTTGGCAAGACGTTTGGCTACAGGAGCTTTGGTTTTACGTGGCTGTTTATTTTGAGCGTCGGTTGTGTGACTCTGTGGATGACGTTTACTTCGAGTTCCCATCTCAACCTGTTGAGTGGGTTGATTTAAGTTAGGTACATAGGGTTGTAAAGGTGGATGGTTTAAGGTGTTTTGAATTTGGGTATGGCTATTCATATTGAATATTCCTGTATGAGTAAAATCGTAAAAGCTAAATTTCGGGCATAAAAAAAGCCACATCTGGAGAATGTGGCTAAAGGTGTTTGTTGTGCTTTACGGTATTATCTTATGTTTAAATTAAGCGGCTTAGCTTAAATAAAACTGAATAAATGGTGTGCTTTTCTTAACTAACCCACCATTCTCAATGCCTGTTCCAAGCCTCGTTGCTTGATCACTGCACCTGCTCCAAACCATGCTGAATCGAGTCGATGGTCAGTACTCATGGCCCGACGCTCATGATCTGTGAATTCCGTAATGGCACACAGTAAACCATACGCCGTATCTTTGGCTGAGCTGAGTTCTGCACCACGCCCATGCCCGTTAAACATGGTCATGACTTTCGACATGGCTCGTCCATTCGGTTCAGTTTTATTATCAGCTTTGGTTGTTGTGTTGATGCCTTGATTCGGCATGGCTGCATTTCGGTAAAACTGCACAATGCTTTCATCCTGTTCTGCTGTACTGAGACTGGTGTTATTAAACACCGCATCAAAATAGGCTGCTGCTTCTTGTTGAGTCACTTTACGCTGACTAAGCTGTTTCATCTCATACATGTGTTCATCCCATGCACGCACCGAAATCCCCAATTGCTGTTTGACTTTCTCAGCATCAAATCGGGTACTGTGTGGAACTTTGACCACACCTGAATTACCTTGCTGTCCACGTAGAGCGATTGCTAAGGTGTTGTTACACACCACTCGAATACTGGTGAACTGTGCTGTCGTTGCCAATGTACCATCACAAGCTGTCGCTAAAAGAATATAACCATTGCTGACGTCTTTACCTTTTAAAGCGGAAGTCTGTCCTGTTTTCGCCAATGCCCAGAACTTTTTACCACCTTTGAGTACGCCTGCGGTTTCCAGTTCAAAGCCTGATTGTTCGGTCAGGTCACGATAGAATTCTAAAATCTCTTTAGGTTGCACTTCCTGAAAGCGTTGACTCACCACGGATAGAGGTGCATGGGTATCAGAACGGTAAAGTACTCGTTGTTCCTCAAAAGGCATGATGATGCTTTGCCCTTTTTCATTTTGAGCCATGTAACTGACATCGGAGGATTCGATGCGCCAATCCATGCCTGCCTGTTGTGCCCAAACCTCGATGGGTTGGTTTTGAGTGAGTTGATTACCTAAGCCGTGCCAAGGGGTTTGTCCTACAAATGCCATTGTTTCAACTAAATGTGCCATATGAATAATTCCTGTATCAATTTTGAATGGGTAAAGCGTTAGATTTGAATTTTGCTGAATACTTAATTGCGTAAATTTGGGCTAAAGCTGCGGTCACAGTGATTGCAGTAGTACTGTCTGCGATAAGTTGGGTGTAGTGGTTGTTGCTGTTCATCTTCAGTAATCAACATCCAGATACCACCGATCAGCACCCCAACGATTGCGCCTGCAATTGGTGGGATATTTAGACTTTTGGAAACACTCACGCCTAATGTGGCAAGTGCCATCGGTGACATCACACTGTTAGAAATGGGGTTATTGGTTGAAGTACTGGGTAAATGTTGCGGTGATTGTAGTTGTACCGTCTCTCGGGACTGGCAATAAGGACATGGCAAACTCATTGTGGTAGTTCCTGTAAATGAATAAAAAAGCCTGCTGGGGAAGCAGGCAAAATGATTGCGATGTAGTTGAAGCATGTATTGGTGCGGTCTCGAATGGAGAAGCACCGTTCTCATTTAGATACTATGTATTTGTATTTTTTTAGAATGCGTTTTTTATCATCAGTTTTAGGCAATTTTTGAATGAAGGTTAATAGATCAATTGACCTGTTTTTTAGCAACGATTATCATGCAAGGGCTGACCTACATTGTCAGTCGGTTTTAGCAGACCGTTGTATATAGCGCATCAGACTTATTCTCTTCTGAGGGTAAGCTCTATGTGAAACCTTCTCGTCCCCCTTTGCGGTAGAACGGGAGGGGGACGCGTTCGCGCGTGCTGGTTCTATATGCCCAGTCTGCTAACCCCTTTTCGTTCTGCCACCATTATTTAGCAGTGATGCGGTAGAACTTCTAATGCATATAGGAGTCAACCATGACGCAATTTACTGTGCTTTATTCCCCTGCACTTGCTCCGCCTCTCAGGCATTTCATCCCAATTCATTTATCGCACGCTTTCGCTGTGTCCTGATTGATTCAAGGCATTCATCAACTACTGCATCCATTTTGGTCAGTGGTGTTTTGTGCTGGATAAAAATCATGAAATTCATCGCACAGCTTATTTTGGTTGTCATCGTCGTGGTGGCTCTTGGGCCAAGCTTTATTTTATTGCTGGTTTTTTTATGGCTGCTGGTCTATCTGGCAGGTTGGCATAAATAGGTAATCCATCACGATTTTAAAAACAACACATCACCATGAATTGGAATATCTATGAAATATCAAACGTGGTTCGGGGTCATTACTCTTATTCTTAGTAGCAGCTTACTGATTGCATGTGACAGCAAGGTCAAACGTGACTTTAAAGCAGGCTGTCAGGCTGGTGGTCTAGATCGTTCAACCTGCTCCTGTATTTACGACAAGGTTGAGGCGCACTACTCGCCTGAGTTTATGGAAAGCATGGCAGATGTCACCACTCGGGAAACCATGCAACCACCACCTGAATTTAACCAAGTGATGGCGAATGCTGTACAGCAATGTAAAGAATAAGGCAGGGATCAAAAATGAAAAATTATTTAATTATCGGTTACATCGTTATCGCAGTGATTTGCTCAGTCTATTTCAAAAATTGTAGCAGCACCGCTCACCTGCCTTATTCCTACAACCTCGGTAAAGCAGCGGTCTGGCCTGTCACCATTTTTAGGAAATAAATAAGCATAAGGAGATTCAAGATGAAGAAACTATTTTTAGCTTTGGGGCTGAGTGTGTTGTGTGGTTCTGCTTTTGCCAAAGCCAATACCGTCACTGTCGCCGTAAAGAAAATTGAAGGCTTTGGCGAATCAGGTGATGCATTTACGTTTAAAACGACTTCAGGCAAACGCTATATGGTGTACAACGCTGGTGGCGCAAATCCAATTCAGGGTGAAGAATTGATTTCCAGTTCTGCCAAATCAAAAAAGGCGGTTTGCCTACGCCTGAGTACAGAGCAGACCCAACCACGCATGGTGGAATCAGTCCGTTCAGGTAAATGTAAATAACGATCTCAATCATCAAAACAATAATGCAAAAACCAAATGATTGGTTGAGCCATGTGGCTCAACCAATGCAATCAATAAAGAATTTAAGAATAGGAATTGAACAATGAATCTGATCAAGTCATTGCTGTACTCAAGCTTGCTGATCGCTAGCCTCAGTGCATGCAGTCCACCCACTGAAACTAAAGCAAAAAGTGAAAATACCGCGTCACAAACCACTGAAGATCCAGCAGATGATAAGTTTAAAACGACGATGGTGGATAGCTCTGAATATGACTTAAATGGTCCACCTGTTGAACCCGTACAAACAGCACCGCAGGAACAGTTTGAAGTCCGTGTTCGCCGTGAAGAATCTCAATACTCGATGACAGGCTATACCGATTTGTTGAACATCATGTCATTGAATGATGCGCCAACCACCATCACAGGGGTTTTAATCAACCGTGGCAATTGTAGAAGCAAAGGCACTTACGATTACCAAAATATGCGTTATGGTTCTGTGGCAAAGGTCTACTTAGGCTGTTCTGCCGAATATGTACGTGAAGTGACCATCACGACCAGCAGCGGTTTGACCTATACCTATAATTTTTAGGTATTCAAAACATCAAATTCTGATGCGTTTGCTAACGTAAAATTTGATGTTATGCCCGACAAAACTGCTGACTGATTCCAGTCAGCAGTATAGCCAATTTGATACTAAAAACGGCAATTTTGATAAGCTCAGGCTTTGAAAAGATTAGTCTTTGTTTTAGAAAAATAATGCTTTTTTACGGTTAGATTATTTTTCCATATTTTGCAGTAAATCTTTATATTGCGAGCTAATTGTTGTGTTTAAGATCATATATTCTACACATTTTGTACGTTCTGAATTTCCACTCACTGGTGTATAGGCAGAACACAACAACACCTTGGTTTCTGTTTTGTTCTCTGGTTTGAGCAGTCTATCTGTCACGCTGAATTTAATATCTAAATCATATCTACTAAGAGCATTAATTTTTTTTAATCGTTCAGATATTTCTTGCAAGAATGCCAACGGCTTCATATCCGTTTTTTCTTGTTGAAGTAACAAATCAACTGTATTAAAAAACTTAGCCTTATCAGGCCTATTCTCTGGATTTACGTTCTCAAGTTTGGCTAATTCTCTCTTACAAATCTCATTGCGTTTATTGTCTTTTTTCTCTTTGTTAATTTCATACAACCACAATGCGACTAAATCAGTCTGCACTGAAATATTTTTTTCATAGTGATGATCTACATTCGACCTCAGATCCAGTGTTTGTAAAATCTTATTGATTTCATGTAATTCTTCAATCTTGATCCCCTTTTGACCATTATCAACATCGGCAACGTCATGATAAAACCAGACCCGATGTGCAATGTATTGCAGAAAAAATGTCGTCATACTATCCGCAATATTCTCAGTGGGTTCATCAATTCTTAAGTTATAGCTTAAGTAATCATACCTTAATGACCCTTTTTTTACTTCTTTGTATTCCACAAATGAGGTTGTAAATTTTGGTGAAAAAAAGCGTAAATAATGATTGAGTGGCCTAAACATTTTTGCGATATCAATTGGATTGCTCAGTTCTGCTTGATATTCGCCGTCAGCACTATGTTGATACTTTTCAATAATTAACTGAAAATAAATATAGTCATAAACCAGTTGATCAATAGGTAAATCAATCAACAAATCCGAAATGTAGTATTCACGTGTTGTGTCAGCAAGGAAATTTTCGATTTCAAGATGCTTACTAATCCTACTTACATTTTCTAAAAACTCAGGCTCTCTATATTTAATAATATTCACGACTTGCTCGAGCGTAAGTGCATGAGATTTTAAAATATCCTCAGATATACCTAGGACTCCCGTTTCAAAATAATTAAAAGCATGATCTATAAAACGATTATTTTTAAACAATGAAGATATCAGTGTTCTCTTCCGCTCTGAATCTAAGTTGTGACATGTATAAAATTCAAAAAAATCATTAACAAAATCATCATGCATTTCATCCCTTAACCTTTTCATATTGCTTATAAGTTTAGGGTGACTTTTATCAAGTTTTTGAATTGTAATTGATTGAACAATCAGGTTTCTGAATACGTGATGAATAATTTCCTTTGGGAATTGTATGTTTTTTGAGCTCATGTTAAAAAATAGAATTACGAAATGGACTTAATTCGAATTACATTAGCACAGAATACTCTCGTAATCGGAGGGTTTTCCCATGCAAAACAATCAGCTATCACTAAAAGTTCTACGTATCAAAGAAGTTGTAGATATCACGGGTATTTCCAGATCAAGTATCTATGAGCTTCTTAACCCGAAGTCGCCTCGTTATGATCCTACCTTCCCCAAATCGATCAAAATTTCAGTATCTGCCGTAGGCTGGTTTCAACACGAGCTTAATGCTTGGCTTTTATCGAAAAAAGCATAAGCACCAAGTGCTTATCTTTTCAATCACGCAGAAACAGTAATTTACCGATATTAAGGATGGGGCTTGATCTCAAGTCCCCTGATACACCGTTATTGTCTCTGATCTTTGCTGATGTAGTTTATATGATTAATATATATACCTAATATATTCAATAAGTTATTTAAATTCATTAAATATATTAGATCAATTCATCATATCTCTATTCTACACATACTATAGGTCAGATTTAGACAATTGTATTTTTTTACTAATTGGAGCTATATCTATGGGACAAGAATACCCAGATGTAAAAACAATTGACTTAACACCTACGACACTAGAAATGGCACTTCGACTTGAACCTCATGCTTTGATTGTAGGATCAGATTTAGATGAGTTAGAAGAATCATCATCTGATGAACCAACTGAAGATTTACCATCACCATATAACGATGAAGTTGGTGAGGCTATCGAGCATTACTATGCCTGTTATCCTGAAACAGATGATCATAATGAATTCTCAAAACATCATTCAATCAGCTTATTTAAGAAGAAACAATGGAATCCAGCAATTAGCGTTTGCAGTAATGCGATTAGCTTATGTAACGAAGTAAATCTACAGAAAGCAACCTACCTATATCAAAAAGATAAGCCTAAATCAGGAAGCTTATTCAATGATAAATGGATGCTTATATATCCTCCAATACTAGAGCTGATCCGAAACTTTCTAGTTAATTCAAAGAAGCTGAAGTCCTCAATAAGCTATAGATGCGAGCAATATGATGCGGTCATGGCTGCTTTTAATAAGATATTAAGACCGTATCAAGATTGTATTTATGACTTAATTGCATACCCATATGACCAATTGAATGAAGTTGATACCAGTGGTGTACCTACAGGTCAGAAAATCTCTGTCGCTATGCTCATTAATCAATTCATTAAAACGTTATTTGAATATTTACATTCTCCAAAATATGTACAGCGTGTGAATGATCGTCGAAAGGTAGCGAGGCGGCGTGAAAAAAAAGTACTCCAATATATCAATAAACTTCGTAAACATTACTCACGTTTAATTGGTGTACGTGTTGACTTGTATCTACCCGACGACAAGAAAAATTTTACGCCTAAAGAAATCGTAAGTAATTTCCATACTTTAATGCAGAAGCTGCGTCGTAGAGAGTCTGTACATTTAGCAGGCTACGTTACGAAGCTGGAATATGGCGTAGATCAGGCCTTACACCTTCATTGCTTTTTCTTTTTCAATGGTAGTCATCACCGTGAAGATATTAGCTTAGGCCGAATGATTGGTGAAATGTGGGATCAGCAAATTGATGGTCGACATAGCTATTTTAATTGTAATACCAGCAAGAATCGTAAAAAGTACAAATACGATGCCTTGGGTGTGATCAATCGTGATGATCAAAGCAAGTACGACAATATCGCGAAAGTTATTCACTACTTTGCCAAGTTTGAACAGTACGTCTTACATAGCAACTTAGAACGCATCAAAACACTCAATACAGGCATTTTACCTCATCTCCGTAAAGAAATGGGGCGACCAAATCTAACTAAACATTATTAATCCATTTAACCGAATTACAGAGGATTCCCAAATGAACCAAGTTTTTGTACAAAATACACAACCTAATTTTTTTAACATGGTACAAACACCACCACATGTTTATCCGAATGGAAGTGTTGGCTTTCCTACAAATGGCACAATGGTCAGACCTATGTATGGAGATCCAATGTTTAATCAAATCGCATTTGGTTTGATCAATGGTACGAAACTGATAGAACAGGATAAAATTAAGTTGTTCCATAAAGCTACGCCAACTGTACCTTATCCTCAGATGAATCAATTATGTACTTGGATTCTAGATCAAGTAAAAATTTTTGCTCATTTTATCGACCTCTTTGAAGGCTTTGAAGTTCATCCTCACTTAAAAGTCTTTCATAAATTTGCACTTCAAAATATTGGTTTAGTGACTTCACCCCAAGCCATTCCAATCACTATATTTCAAAATAACTTCAATCATTTTCGTGGTGAACTATACGTTGCCAAAGCTAAGCTTCACGCCAATAAATATGAAGCGCAAGTGCAAAAACTTCGTAATGAACAAAAAACTGTTTTCCGACGTGTAATGCAAACACAAGACCAAGCCAATTGTATTTTCTTAGAGCTACCTTTGATTGCACAAACTGATCCACCTCATTATGAGACTCAGGAAGATGCGGAGAAAATATCTGTAAAAGTGTTAAAGCAATATTTTCAGTGGCTACATAGAGCAAAGCAGCTCACAGATAAGCTTTATGATATTCAATGGCGCATCGTCAAAGGTCTTGATCAGGGGCTAACTGCACAGGCATTTGTTTACATTATTGGGAATGAAGAAAACTATATGCCCTTGCTGAAAGAACAATGGGAATTAGTCTGTCATGATTATCAACTTCATGGTATTTTTCCAGAGCCTAAGCATACCCATTGCTACGATGGACAAGGTATCGTCCAAAAAGCATGGTTACAACTTATCGAACGAGTCCATGAGCCACTTGGATTTTATCGTTATAAGGGCAATGGAATTACTTATGCGTGGAAGGAATACACAGGCAATGTATAGTAAATAAGGCCAAAAATAGATATAAAAAATAGCCTTAAGTTAAGGCTATTTTTATTTTCACAGATTGTAACTTTGAAGCTATAACTTATTAAATTTTTTCATTATGGACTTAAGATGAACTTCACTAAAAGTTCCTCAAAAGAAGGAAGTCTTAGAAATAAAAAGAAATTTATGAATAAAAATTAAAAAGTTGAACGAAACTGATGTTCTCAATTTCCTTGTTATTCAAAAATTTCTATTCATTTTTCACCTCATAGGCTTTAATCCATTTAGCCCAGCTATTTAGCTTATTACCTGAATGCTGCGTTGTAACATCTGTCCATTTCAGATCATATTTTTCTTTCAAAAGAATGCCTAAATTCTGCCCTGATAATTTATCAGTTGAATACAAATCTTTTATTTCCAATATAGCTTGTATACTAAATTCTGAACTAGCCTTAGCATAAAGAATTGAATCAAAATCATCGATCTCCATCACCCGATCATTGTCTACTAACTCAAACTTTCTCAAAATCTCTACTGTTTTATTTGTCTTACTATCATTCGGTAACTGTTGAAGACTTTTACCTACTATTTCACTATAAATTGAAATAAACAATTGAGGTGAAATTCTAGGAACAAAGAAATTAGAAGTACGTCTTCTATTCATAACGGAAGTTTTTGAACTGCCTAGATCTCGGTAAATCCATGTATTTGGCTCTGTTGTTGGTTGTAAAAAACCCGTTAATTCTAACCAACGGATAAGCCTAATAGCATATAATCGCCAAGTTTTATCAGCATACTTATTCTCTGAATATGTTTCTTTCATTAAATCAATAATACTAGTAATTGTTAAAAAAGTTCCGCTAGGTAAATCTTTCAAATGTAAGGTAATAATATGTTTTTTAAATTTTTCTCTAATTATATTCAGTAGATTTTCTTGAGTATTTCCATCCTCTAATAAATCTTCAGATAGAACATATTGAGAGTTTTCTCTTGTAGCTAATCCAAAAAGTAAAATATCAGTTCCAACATTTTGAATTGTACCTTCAGAAAAGTTTGTCTTTTCTTGTAAAGAATGAATAGTTACAGGTGACTTAGATAAATATTTCACAACATTCCAAATTGTTGAAAAATCATGTGATGGTAAATATCTAAGAGCGATAATTGGAACATTTCCTGTCAGAACAAATTCTCGGAAAATATCCCAATAGAGATTTAGCCTATTGCCACTTTTAACAATTAATCTTTTATGTAATAAACTTTGAACTATCTCATCAGTACAAATTTCAATAGTTTCTATCAAGTCTACAGGTGCCTTTGTTGCAACAAATCTTAGTGCTTTTTGTTCAGATATACTTAGTTCACTTAAATCATCCGAAAATAAACTAGCGATATCTAATTTATTTTCTAACAAATCTTCCTGTTTAGCACCTTGTTCTAATTTGTCATATAAATGGATGCATAATTTTTTTAAGAGCCACGGATAACCTTGACTTGATACTGTTAAATTATGTTTCAAATCACCATCTAATTTTTGACCAATCACATCCTCAAACTTACTAATCACAGTATGAGATTCTCTATCTGAGAATGGGCTTAATTTTCTTACCATACGATATTCGGAAAGTTTATGCCAGAAAAAATATGCAGGATTTTCCGTATGCGTAGTACTATCTGTCTTCCATGCAAAGCCAATACAAAAATTAAATTGTAAACTAGTAGCATCCATTAACATATTGGAAGTATTAGTAAATAGATCAGATAGATCTGGTTTACTAAACAATTCTTCAAACTGATCAAATACTAAGACTATTATTTGATTAGCCTTATCCACACTTTCTAAATATTCAGTAATCGACTCCGAATCTAACGGATGACTAGCATTTGTAATCAAAATATTAATTTCAGGATCACCAAATCCCTTTTTTTGAGCATTCTTCAACGTTTTAAGCAATGCAGCATAGATATATTCTGATGATTTAGCAGCTCGAACATCTACAGCACATATATAAACTTTGTGTTTTTGATGTCTATTTTCTGCTTTCTCAAGCAATTTTATGATTAATGAGCTTTTGCCTAGCCCTGAATTTCCTGTAATAGCAAAACAACGTCTAGTTGTTTCCTTTTCTTTAATTTTTTTAAAAAAATCAAAGATATCATTAATATCTTTAGTTCTCCCTACAAAGTCTTCAGGTCTAGCAGGACGATAGTCGTTCCAATCATCACCTTTTTGGACTTCAACAACTTCAATTAGGCTCTCTTCTAAACTTAACTTTTTCTCCTTCTTTGTAAATAATATTATTTTCGAGAAATCTAATTTTGATAAGTTTGAGTCCGTCGAAGCAATATTATCTAAAAGAGCTTGGTCATCAACTAAACTTAAGGACTTAGCATGATAGCAAACCACTTTAGAAGGCATTCCTCCCTCCAGAATTGCAACAGCCCAGAACTTACCATAAGGTGTGATTAGTAAACTCCATTCTCCTATATTCTCTTCAGGCAAATATTGTATTAATTGTACTTGAGGAGGAGGATTTATAATTTTGGAAGCCAATAGAGAATCAATAATTTTTCTAGGTGTATAAATAACTAACTTTCCAGCTAAGCCTTTTGATGCTAATTCATCCTCAATCCCTTTAGCTTCTTTACCCAATTCACTAGTACTAATTAACCAACCTTCTGAATATCCTTGTAAGACGATGGTACCCATTAGTTGCCTAATAATAGGAGCATCAATTTTCCCGTCTCGATAAGCTTTACATTCAACATAGATTGTTCTGTCCGCAACATTATGTTTACATAGCAAATCTAACTCCATTCCAGTCTTTTTAACTTCTTCTTCTACTTTGAAGTTTTGAATCTCAAGCATTTCTCTACTTAAAGTTTCTAGTAAATCCCCCCTCTCTTTAGTTGTGGCAGAACTTGGCACACATATTTCAATTTTCATCAAGAAATCTCTAATAGTATTTTTAAACAATTGAATTAAGTATAAAAAAGAAATCCTCTAATGTCTAAATTACGATCAATTTTTCTTTTAACTATTACGTAAAGAACAATCGGTAAACAGATGCTTAGATTATCAACTTCAAGGTGTTTTTTCCTGAACATCGGCACATCAATTGCTTTGATTAGGTATCGTCCAAAAACATGATTACAACTTATTAAACGAGTCAATCAGCCACTTGGTTTTTTATCGTTATAAGCTCACTGTATGTGAAAAAAATACTCAAGTAATGTTCACAACCTATAGCCTTTTTATTGTCATCTAAGGGTTCATTCGTGAGCCTTTTATATTTTAAAAATATCTTTTCAAAGCCAAAATTGAGTTTAGAATTATTTAATATTTTTGTACTGATTTCTTATTCAGTCCAAGATCATCCCATCTCTGCTTTTTACATTCAATATTTGATGAGGGGTAGGTTGAGGGGTAAAGTCATAGATAAAAAATAAGCCCTTGTAAAAACAAGGGCTTATTTTAATATTTGGCGGAAGCGGTGAGATTCGAACTCACGGAGGACTCACACCCTCGTCGGTTTTCAAGACCGGTGCATTAAACCGCTCTGCCACGCTTCCATGTGCGTAAGAATACAAAGCTTGTTGTCTTTATTCAAGAGAAATTTAAGTGCAATGTATTCAAATGCATAATGTTTCATCAATTATCAGAGTTTAGCGGCCAATTCAGCCCCTTCACGGATTGCACGCTTCGCATCTAACTCAGCAGCGAGCTTCGCACCACCAATAATATGATAGTTCGCTAAAGTATTTTCACCATCTTTAGGCATTAAATCTTTTACAGATTCTTGCCCAGCACACACGACAATTGTGTCTACACGCAATAACTGATCGTGACCATTATGCTCAACCCATAATCCTTCATCAGTTACCGCTTTATACTGCACACCACGAAGCATACGAACAGCATGCTTTTTCAATTGCGCGCGGTGTACCCAGCCTGAAGTCTTACCTAAGCCAACACCTAAAGGTGTAGTTTTGCGTTGTAATAAATAGATCTGGCGAATTGGCATTTCTACTTCTGGACGTTGCATTCCACCTTCAGAAATATAATTAGGGTTTGGATCAACCCCCCATTCACGTTGCCATTCTGCTAAAGGTTGAGGCTGAGGTTGATGCGGTGGTTTTAATAAAAACTCTGATACATCAAAACCTATTCCCCCTGCTCCAATTACAGCAACTTTTTGTCCAACTTCAGCACCACGTAACACTTCAGCATAAGATAATACTTGTGGCGCAGTACTGCCCTGAATTTTTAATGCACGAGGAACGACACCTGTAGCCACAATAACTTCATCAAAACCTTCACGTTCAAGCTGTTCACGGCTTACGCGCGTATTTAAACGCAAATCGACACCTGTTTGCTTGATTTGCACCTTAAAGTAACGAATGGTTTCGTGGAATTCTTCTTTTCCAGGAACAACTTTCGCTAAATTAAACTGACCACCAACATCATTACTTGCTTCAAATAAAGTAACGGCGTGACCACGACTTGCGGCAACTGTTGCAGCTGACATTCCAGCAACACCACCACCAACAACCGCAATACGTTTAGGTTTTTTAGTTTTGATATAAACCAATTCTGTTTCAAATGCTGCACGTGGGTTTACAAGACAGGTTGCGCGTTGATTCTTAAAACTATGATCCAAACATGCTTGGTTACATGCGATACACGTATTAATTTCATCTACACGATTGGTTGCAGTTTTATTTACCCAATATGGATCTGCCAATAATGGACGCGCCATTTGCACCATATCGGCTTTACCAGAAGCAATAATATCTTCGGCAACATCTGGCATATTAATACGGTTTGAGGCAATCACAGGAATAGAAACATGCTGCTTTACAAACGCGGTATAGTCCGCAAATGCAGCACGTGGAACAGAAGTTACAATAGTCGGAACACGCGCTTCATGCCAACCAATCCCTGTATTTAATAACGTGACACCCGCTTTTTCCAATGCTTTAGCAACAACCGTTACCTCTTGCATCGTATTACCATCATGCACTAGATCAAGCATTGATAAACGGAAACAAATAATAAATTTCTCGCCCACTTTCGCACGAATTGCTTTCACAATTTCAACTGCAAAGCGCATACGATTTTCGATATCACCACCCCAACGATCAGTACGTTGGTTCACATGTCGGCTTAAAAACTGATTCAGCAAATACCCTTCTGAACCCATGATTTCAACACCATCATAGCCTGCTTTCTTCGCAATACTCGCACAACGTGCGTAATCTTGAATCGTATCCAAAATATTTTGATTACTCATTTCACGCGGTTTAAATGGTGAAATTGGCGATTTAACAGCACTCGAAGAAACCACAAAAGGTTGATAGCCATAACGCCCAGAATGCAGAATTTGCATTAAAATTTTTGCACCATGTTTATGAACTGAATGCGTCACTAAACGATGCTGTGGAATATCCATTAAACTATTCATTGTACCGCCAGCTGGTAATAACCAACCTTGGCGATTTGGAGAAATACCACCTGTGATGATTAGGCCAACACCACCTTTTGCTCTTTCTTCAAAATAAGCTGCAAGTTTAGGGTAATTAAAGAAACGATCTTCTAAACCTGTGTGCATAGAGCCCATTACTACACGGTTTTTAATTGTCGTAAACCCTAAATGTAATGGTTTTAAGATATTTGCATAGCTAGTCATGGTATTCCTTCTGTATTTATTGGCTTTGCAACTTGTTGCATAGTACTTTAACTGAATTTTTATATGTGTTTATGACTCTTTTCAAGAAAATGCTGACACTAAAGTCAAAAGCAATGTAACTATTTTGATTTCCAATCTAAAAAACCAAAATCAAATGTATTAGAACATAATTTTTCTGCTTAGTTTTTCTTTCAGGAAAACAAGCTCAATGAAAAGTGTTACAATAGTTCCGATTTTTTATTCTCAAGACTACCTATTCGGAGTCTTTACTAATAAATGTTAGGACAAGCAATGACTGATAATGCAACTATCTTGCAGCACGTACCTGTAGGCAAAAAAGTTGGGATTGCCTTTTCTGGTGGTCTCGATACTTCAGCAGCTTTATTGTGGATGAAGCAAAAAGGCGCAGAGCCTTATGCTTATACTGCAAACTTGGGTCAACCTGATGAAGATGACTATGATGCAATTCCAAAGAAAGCTGAACAATACGGCGCAGTCAAAGCTCGATTAATCGATTGTCGTTTACAACTTGCGCTTGAAGGTATTGCAGCAATTCAATGTGGCGCGTTCCACATTAGTACTGGTGGCGTTCCTTATTTCAATACCACACCTTTGGGTCGTGCAGTTACAGGTACGATGCTTGTTACTGCGATGAAAGAAGATGATGTGAACATCTGGGGTGACGGCTCAACTTATAAAGGTAACGATATTGAACGTTTCTATCGTTATGGTTTATTGACCAATCCTGCCCTCAAAATCTATAAGCCTTGGTTAGACCAAACCTTTATTGATGAGTTAGGCGGTCGTGCGGAAATGTCACAGTTCCTCATCGACAACGGTTTTGACTATAAAATGTCAAAGGAAAAAGCGTATTCAACTGACTCAAATATGTTAGGCGCAACGCATGAAGCAAAAGATTTAGAATACCTCAATGCGGGTATTAAAATCGTAGACCCAATTATGGGTGTTGCGTTCTGGAAAGATGACGTTGAAATCCAACCAGAACAAGTTAGCATTACTTTTGAACAAGGTATGCCTGTTGCGCTCAATGGTCAACGTATCGAAGATCCAGTTGAATTCATTTTAGAAGCGAACCGTATTGGTGGTCGTCATGGTCTAGGTATGTCTGACCAAATCGAAAACCGTATCATCGAAGCAAAATCTCGTGGTATTTATGAAGCACCTGGTATGGCTTTGTTACACATTGCTTATGAGCGTTTAGTAACTGGTATTCATAACGAAGATACGATTGAACAATACCGCATTAACGGTTTACGTTTAGGTCGCCTACTTTACCAAGGTCGTTGGTTCGACTCACAAGCATTGATGCTTCGTGAAACAGCACAACGTTGGGTTGCTAAAGCCATTACGGGTACAGTGACTTTAGAATTACGTCGTGGCAATGACTACACCATCATGAACACTGAATCTCCTAACCTCACGTATGAAGCTGAGCGTTTAACTATGGAGAAAGGTGATTCTGTATTTACACCAATGGATCGTATCGGTCAGTTAACGATGCGTAACCTTGATATTACCGATACCCGTGCAAAATTGGGTATCTATACTGAAACTGGTTTGCTTGCAGTGGGTCAAGGCTCTGCAATTCCACAGCTAGAAAATAAATCAAAATAAAAGATTGGTAAATTAATTTACCAACTTGAAAAGGCTGAATATTTGATTCAGCCTTTTTTATTTTATCCAAGAAAATACTCATTACCGAATCATTGCATTTATAGAACAATATGTCGCATTTAAAGACTACTTATCACCATTATGAATCGATAATATAAGCATCAAGCAAAACATAATAACTGGGAGATGAAAGATGAATGCTTATCTACATCGTAGTGAAAACCGTGGTCATGTCAAAGCGGGTTGGTTAGACACCTATCATAGCTTTTCATTTGGTAGTTGGTATAACCCGAAATACATGGGTGTCAGCGCATTACGTGTAATCAATGATGATACGGTTGCTGCTCACAATGGTTTTGGTACCCATCCCCATGACAATATGGAAATTCTAACCTGTGTACTTGATGGCACCATTTCCCATAAAGACAGTATGGGCAATGAAGGTCAGATCAATGCAGGTGAATGGCAGTTGATGAGTGCTGGAACTGGCGTCACCCACAGTGAAATAAACAAGCATGATCAAGCGGTGCATCTATTACAGATTTGGATTCAACCGAATGTACAAGATGCCGAACCAACCTATCAGCAAATTCAGCTCAACCCGAAAGATCATCCAAACCAATGGCATTTGATTGCTGGTGATGAATCTGCACCAATGTCGATTCGTCAAAATGTGGAAGTGAAAACTGCTGTCATTGAGAAAGATCAGCATTTAGAAATTACAGCACGAAAAAAAGTGAACTACGTGCATGTGATTTCAGGTGAAGTAATGATTGCCAATCATTTGGTTAAAGCAGGTGATGCTTTAGTATTCGATGAAATTGCAACCATTACTGCATTGCAAGAAAGCCAAATGATTTGGTTTGATCTACCTTAATTAAACTCGGTTTATCTTGTACCCCTTGCCCCTTAGGGGGGTACAAGCTTTTTCTAATCATTATTGCTGCTACTATCACAACTACTTGAGTCTGAGCTCGAATCATCATTTGAGCCACATTCATCAGAATGTCTAGAAACATTATCCTGAGAAGAATCACATGGAGAGGTTGTGGAAGAATACGGATGACTATAATCAGATGTATCCTGTGTAGAATCTGTTTTCTTTGCGAAGAAGGCTAATAAGACTAAGCCAATCACAATGACCAAAATAATAAATATCAGCATCACAATCCCCTATTGCTCCTCCAATCTTTATTTCACTATAGCCTAAATTTTATCCAAAAAATAATCGGCATTAAAAAAGCCCGATTAACGGGCTTTTCTACAACCTTGAACATTTTTAAAAACAATCTGAATCGTCTCGTTCGTTGTTAGCTGTGTATTCAGGTTGTCATATCTTTATTCATTTGGGTAAGATTTCTCTTAAATCCTAAATAGTATATGACTTCCTTATTGATTAAATTAGCACCAATATTAGGGTTAGTCAAGATTCCAATATCTGATAAAAATTGTTCAAGCATAACTAACTCGAATCCTGTTTAAGCTATTGAAGATAATACCGAAGTTTATTTCAAGTTACTGCAAATTATGGTGTATCAGAGCCAATAGCTTCCAGAACTGTTCGTCTAGTTGAAGATAGTTTAATTCAGCCAGGTTTCCCAGAGATATCCCTGAAGGGGAAGGTATAGACTGCAATGTTGTAATCGAAGATGCCACTCAAATTCCAATTCAAAGACCTAAAAACAGAACAAAACCTACAGCGGCAAGAAAAAAGCTCATACATTTAAGGTACAAGCGATCATTCACTATAAAACACAGCAAATAAGTAAGAGCTAAAAAGCAAACATGTTTGTTATTTAGCTGTTACTTATTTGGTAAATTAAAGACTTTCAAAATCCTTGCAGAGCGTTACCGAAATAGAGGAAAAAATTGGCTTAAGATTTAATTTGATTGCAGTTATTTATAATTTAGAGATGAATAAAATTTTATTTATGAAAGAGGTCTAATGTATCATTAAAATACATTTGTATTTTCATAAAAATATCTAAATACGTGCTTAAATTGACATTAAAAAATTTATTTGTGAATATAAACAAAATTATAAATATAGATAATAAAAAAAATTTTTGATAAATTAATACTATTACACTTATAGAATTAATCTTATGAAAAAGATAGAATTTTTAAAAATACTTAGCATTCCTATTTTCCTCTCTGCTTGTGGTGGTGAATCATCAGCCCCAAATCAAGTTATGAATACGGATAAGGAATTAAAATTAACTGAAACACAAAAACAAACATTGATTCCTATAACTTTAAGTAAAGTAAATATTATTCAGTCACATATATTACCAACTGAACAGGGTAAAGTATGGAAGTTAAAAGATGGCAGTGAACTAACTTATAGAGCTACTCCAAATAAATCAGCAATAATCCTTTTAGATTTAAATTTAAATGGTGATCAGAATCCTAAAATTGAGATATATAAGTCTCATAATTTAATAACAAGCATTAATCTATCACAAGACTATAAATCATTTTCAGTAGATGGAAATGTAAAACCCTTACCATTTTCAAAAAATACTTGGATAGCAAACATTCCAAAAGAATATATGCAAAAAGGGCTTAGATTTAGAGTTATATCAGATAATGCTCAACCATCCAGCTTTAAGGAAGTAGAGTTTTCATTACATTCTAATTTAAAAATACAAATTCTACCATTTTACTTATTTGGAGCATCTACGAACTTAATCGCTTACGACAAAGTTATTTCGCCAACTTCTCAACAGAAAGCTGAACTTGAAAATATTTGGCCAATATCAGAATTAATTTTTGAACAGCATCCTATTGGTGAAATTAAATGGGATTATATGATCGTTCCTCCTTCCGATGGAAAAGAAGCTGAAAAAGTTTTGGAAAAGGATTCAAGAGTTATTAATACAATTCTAAATACTATTACTACGATCTACTATGCAAGTGGAAATTCTAGTTTAAATTATCAATACTATGGGCCTATTGTTCAAATGAATTCTAAAGGTGAATATCAGTATCCAGGAGGCGGAGTCGGATGGGGAAATGTGAGTGTTGGAGACCATTATTATAGTGGTATATTTAATCACGAAAGTGGACATGCTTTTGGACTTGGTCATGCAGCAGGAGAATACAAAGATAATAACTTCCCCTACTACGGAGGAAGCATAAAAGGCTCAGAATGGGGATTTGATATAAGTACAAATACTTTTATTTCAGATCTCGTTACCAGTGATGCGCAAAACTACTCAAACTGTAAAAAATATACATCTCATGGATATGTGAGACCATTAGATGAAAATGGAAATTGCTACAAAGTTGATGTAATGGAGTCTGGTAGTGAAGATAGATCTAAAAAATATCAATATGGTATATTTTCAGATTATAATGCTGCAAGAATTCAAAAATATGTTGAATCTAAAACAATTATAAATGATAAAAGTTTGACCAATTATTCTAAATGGGATCAAAAAAATTATCAATGGATAGACTATGATCCAACCGATGACAAATGGGATCGAGCAAGATTTGGAATAAATAAAAATTATGCAAATAAAAGAAATGTACTTGTCAAAACAGTAGTATTTACTATCAGTAACGCGAATACCAAAGGCATGACACAAATATATCCTGTATCTAAAACCTATACAGGAAATCTATTAACACAAATAGATCCAACAGATGCAAATGACTTAGCAAAAATTAGTAGAAATAGTGACAGTATTTATAAAAATTTCTGTGCCGAAAGTGGATGTGATTATACGCTAAAAGTATACTATAAAAATCAAACGACTAAACACTTTGCAATACAAGGTGGATTTAGACCTTGGTTTAAAGAATCGGATGATTTTAGTGATAATAAACTTGATCCCAAAAATTCTGAAAGTTTTAAAACATTTGCTATGAATATTCCTGCTGAAAATCAAATTAGCAAAGTAGAAATATTAAGTACGCCGATTTTATGGAAAAATGGATTAGATAAATCAGCTAAGATTTTAGCAAGTCGAGATCTATAAAAGCTTTTTTTTGATTCAAATTAAGATTATGCATTTAAAAAATAGTAGTTACAGAATACATTTTAAAATCATTAAATTTTAAGTCCGCTATAAGAAAACAGCCACCGCAAGGTGGCTTTTCTATAGGCTTATATTATCATTTGAAGTGCAACAGCATGTTGTTGTCATAATACCTGACACGGACTTTTAAATCTGAATTTTTTTCTTGGGCGATGATTCAAACGTAGAGTGATTTCTGAGATATATTCATTCGTATAGATATTTAAATTACTGCCTTTTTTAATATATTGTCTGATTAGACCATTTATATTTTCATTCGCGCATCTTTGCCATTATCTGCAGTAATAGTCTTGAGCTGATCTTAGATCGGCTCAAGAAGACTGATGGTTGTTTAGCAAATTTCATCTGCCTTACGTGAGCTACATTTTCAGCCATAAACAACCTGTCTTCCGATCCACAATAAAGACTAATGCTTGCTGATGGTTTTTACCAACAATTGTATCTATTTCCAAATCACCAAAGCGAATCTGCTGCTCTACCTCAATAGGTCTGTCATGAATACTTTTATTATTACTCAGCTAACCACGGGTTTCAGGAGAGCCGTATTTCCTCTTTCTTTGATTTGTAAAACGTAGGTTATGAAAGAGTGTACCGCTATTGTTTTTATCCTGCCTTATAAAGCGATAAATTGAATACAAACTGACTGGAACACGAGAAAAAATCTGTTCAGGACTCTATTAAAGATAAGAGATGACATGTGCCCATATTTCACAAAGGATTCTTGGGGGGATTAGCACAATGTCGTCTTCGAGCTACTTTATTCGCATGATTAGCGAAATAGCCATTTCTAGCACGATTACGTTTGATATTTCCAGAAAAAACCTTCACGTAACAATGTATAAATCTGAGATCTTTCATTTTGTATAAGATGCGTTTAGTTCATGATGCAACTTTGACCTTGATCGGTCGGAAGCAAAATACTAGCTCATCTTGCTTCTTCCTAATAATTTAATCTCTGTACACTTCATTTTAGGATCTAAGATGAGAAAAAGAGAGGCTCAGCGGATGCTTACTTAAATAATCCAAAGAATAGTACACAACTTATAAGTATAAAAAAAGACCTATAAGCTGCTGATTCGCTTATAAGTCTTTGATAAATCTTGGTAGGTATATCCAGACTCGAACTGGAGACCTCTACGATGTCAACGTAGCGCTCTAACCAACTGAGCTATACACCTAGAATGAGAGCATGATATTCATTTTTAATCAGGTTCACAAGTTTTTTTGAGACTGTTTAATTGCGTTCGTACAGACTTTAAGCAGTTTCCTAAATTCTTGAATATTTTGCTGAGTATTCTGTTCTAAAAACACAATTTTTTGATATAGCACAACTACTTGGTGAAATGATTTTTGATCACTATCTATACTTGATAAACGCTGCATCCAAACTTGAAATGTTTCCCCTGATCTTTTATGCAAATGTTTAGGCAATTGCTTTTGAAATTGAATAATGACACGTTGATATAATTCTTGCTGCCTTGTTTGTCTCCACCAATAGAAGCTAACATACACAGCTAAAATTCCAGCAATACCAATAATTAAGATCAGCACATAACTATAACTTGAATTAAAACCTAGTTTAGATAACCAATTTTTTTGTTTATCTGCATCATAACCAACAACTTTAGACTGCCATTGATAACTTAAATAATCGCTCCAAATACGTATATTTGTTAAAAATTTAAATTGCTGTAGTTGCCATGAATGACTTCCCCCATTCCCCCAGATGTTTTGATATTGACTTAAATATTCTTGCATTCCTGAATCTATACGTTGTGGTGCAATGATTGCTGTAGGGTCAATTCTTTGCCATTCACCCTCTAGATACACTTCACTCCAAGCATGTGCATCAAGTTGGCGTACTTCCCAACTTTCTCTATCTAATGCAAACTGCCCACCCTGATAACCTGTGACAACTCTTGCAGGAATTCCAACATAACGCATTAACATCACAAAACTAGAGGCATAATGCTCACAAAAACCTTTTCGACTATAAAATAAAAATTGATCTATACGATCACTGCCAAGTGTCCCTGGTGCCAAGGTATAAACGAAGTTATGGTCTCCATACCAATTCAGCACCTTTTTAATATATTTTTCAGGCTGTCCCTGACTTTGTTCAAACAGTTGATGGGCTAATTGCTGTGCTTTTTGATCACGATCATGATCAAATCGAGTATTAAATTCAATTTGACGTGGCGATAGTAAAACAGATGATGTTGATGTTCGCCCCAACCAAAACATTTGTATGGGTTGATTACGTTTAATCAGCTTTGATGGGCGTATACTATCATCTTGATACAATTGTAAATAACGTTCTTGTGGAATGGAATATTCCAAGCCCATGATCCAATTTGCCTGTTCATCAGCAGCTAAGTATTGATAGCTAACCCCATGAGAATTTGAGTTTACGCTTTTAATCTGTTGATTATAAAAACTACTGGTCCATGTTGTACCATCATATTCATCCAAAACCAAAGCACGCCAATACAACTCTTGTCTGTTGGGCAGTTGTCTCATATCCGCAACAACACGAAAAGCCAAAGCCGATGATTGTGATAGTTGTGCAATATCTCCAGGAGACATACGATCACTGATTCCTGTAGTGGCTTGATTTTTATGAATAGGAATTGCCCAAAGCGGCGGCAAACGAGGAAAGAAAATAAATAATATAATAAAGAACGGCGTTGCAATCCCGACAAACTTTAGAATTTGTTTAACATCATTTTTTAACTGATTGGATAATAATTGATGCTGGTTAAATAGACCAGTTTGAATCCGATACAAACCCATCAAACACATCACAAATGCTGAAAAAACCAGAACAGCCATCCAGAATGCCTGACTATGTAACAATAAACTGGCACTGACGAATAACGCAAAGTTAAATACAATCAATAAATCACGGGTATTCTTAGCTTCCAAACTTTTCGCAAATAAACACGTACTTAAAAATGCGACTCCTGCTTCTACTCCCAGTAAAGTTTGATAATTTAAATAAATCAGACCTAAAGATAATAAAGAGAAAAAAACTAAAAATAAGCGTGGAAATGGTGAAATTTTTTGTTTTCTATATCGCCATACCAATGTAAGCCAAATAACACCCCACAACCCACTCAATGTCACAGGAATAAAAGTGACTTGCCCAATTAATACAAATGCTAATACAGCTAAAATGCAAAAATAGATTTTTTTGGTCATGATCTTAGGCCTGCGCAAGTAGAAGTTTTGCTTGAAGAAGCTGTATTTGCCCCTGACCACTTTCCAATCTTGCATGTGGCAGTATCAATGCATAATCATTACCAAGTTGTTCACATTGCTCAATTAAGCCCATCATAAAGCTTAATTTTTCCTCATGACTTTGCGCAGGAATTTTTTGATAATCAATTTCTAAATGTTGATGATTGGCTTGAGCCTCAAACATTTTGATAAAAAATCCCTGTCCTCGAGCAACTTGCTTCCATGCCACATTTTGATAAGAATCACCTTGTTGAAAGGCTTTAAGTTCCTTAAATTCATCTAAGCTATCATTGGCGTTGGTTGGTTGATTTTTATGTTCTTTTTGCCAGTCATAAGCTTTAGGTGCAATCCAAACTTTATGTTTTGGATATAAATAAGTCCACGCTCGCACCAAACCTAAAGGATAGGTCGAATAAATTTTCATTGCACCAAATTCATATAAACCACGCTGCTTTGGAAAAAAAGCAAGTTCTACGGTGTGCTGTTGTTGATCTAAGTAAATGAGTTGCTCTTGTTGCAGCCATTGGATACGTAAATATCGGGTCATTATGGATGGCTGATTCAACCGAAGTTTTAAAATTAAAGGCTGATCGACTTGCCCAACCTCAGCTGCAATCAGATCAATTTGCAGAACATGCAATTGCTTGAATGTGAGATAAAAACTAATACATAAAATGGCGCTAATTAAAAAGCAGAAACCTAAAATCAAGTTATTTGCGTAGTTAATCCCTGCAATAAAGGTAATTAAAATCAGAACGAGATATAAAAAACCTTGCTTGTAGGTAAAAACCAAAACATCTTTCTGTAACAGAGTTTTAGTCCCGTCAACTTGAAAGCGTTTCGCAATCCACTGCTGAATCCTTTGCATAAGCCAATCTCAACTATAAGACATTAACCGATTGCAAAATTTGTTTTACCTCTATTTCGCCTAAACTTAAACGATGAGCAACCACGGCAACAAAAACGGTTTGCACATCATCAGTGGTTACAAAGCTACGACCTTCAACCAATGCATAAGCTTGTGCAGCAGCTTTTAATGCCAATACACCACGTGTTGATAAGCCATGACGTTGTTTACGTGTTTCAGCAGCCAAATCTAAAATATAATTGAGTACAGCATCGCTTAAAAAAACCTGTTTTGCCAATTCACGTAATTGCAAAATATCAACTTGCGTAAATACTGCTTCTAATTGATGAATTAAAACCTGACGTGAGCTTTGCTGTAACAGTAGTTTTTCAGCTTGGCGAGATGGATAGCCAAGCGACAAACGCATCAAAAAACGGTCAAGTTGCGACTCAGGCAAAGCATAAGTTCCACTTTGAAATAGTGGATTTTGCGTTGCCAACACCCAAAATGGTTGTGGTAATTCATAATGAGTTCCATCAACAGTGACTGCACCTTCTTCCATGGCTTCGAGTAATGCACTCTGTGTTTTTGGACTACAACGATTGATCTCATCTGCCAATAAAATCTGAGTAAAAATAGGCCCTTTCTTGAACTCAAATAAATGTTCTTTTTGATTAAAAATATTGATCCCAATCACATCACTCGCCAACATGTCATTGGTAAATTGAATCCGCTGAAAATGCAGCCCTGCTAGACGAGCTAAGGCACTCGCTAGAGTTGTTTTACCTAATCCTGGTAAATCTTCAAACAATACATGCCCACCTGCCAATAAACAGGTCAGCGCTAATTTGGTTTGTTGTGGTTTATCTAAAATAAGTTGATTCACTTCAATCAAAAAACGTTCGATTTTCTGAGTAAAATTTTTAATATTTTGCTCTACTTCTTGATTTTTTTGTTGTTTTTCTTGAATAGAAGCTTTTTCCATGCCCCACATAACGCAATCCCCAAACTAAAACAGTGCATGATTCAACATACACTGTTTTAGTTTTTTTTCAAAGAAATCAAATAATTTCTAGCAAGGACATTTCTTGATATTACCACCTGACGATGGGTAACGTGCATCAACACAATAACGATAAAAAGTCTTGGCATCCATTGGGGTTAAATCTGGATGATGCGCTTGCATATGCTTTACATAGTTTTCATAATCAGGCACACCCACCATCAAACGAAAACTTTTTTGCAAGTTTTGCCATAACACTGCAATACGAGACCAATTTTTAGGTGAAAAGATCAAATGCTTTTGTGACATGATGGTGAATTTAATAATCTTCACAATCACAGCACTGCCTTGCCGAGCAATTTTAAAATCCATCATGATTCTCCCCTCGCTGTTTCTGCTGTCATTGCAGTTTCAGTGAATACCGCAGGCGCTTCATTTACAGTTGGCACAGGACTTTTTAAAGCACGGCGAATAATTCCAATCGATGCGATAATCATAACAATTGCAACAATCATGAAAAATCCGCATAACACCGCATTGATCTGATTCGACATCACAATGGTCTGCATTTCAGCAACTGACTTCGCAGGTGCAAGAACATCTCCACGTGCAATGGCATCAGAGAAACGATTCGCTTGAGCAAGGAAGCCAATCTTCGGATTTTCGTGGAAAATCTTTTGCCAACCCGCTGTCATAGAAGTAATAAATAGGAAAATCGTTGGAAAAATCGTTACCCAAACATACTTCTCTTTCTTCATCTTGAATAAAATAACCGTACCCAAGATCAATGCCATTGAAGCAAGAATTTGATTTCCAATCCCAAATAATGGCCATAAAGAATTAATACCACCAAGAGGGTCGACTACGCCTTGATACACAAAGAAGCCCCAACCTGCAACTGCCACAGACGTCCCAACCAAATTTCCAAAGAATGAACCTGATTGTTTTACTGCAGGTACAACAATCCCGACAGTATCCTGTACCATAAAGCGACAAGCACGAGTACCTGCATCGACTGCGGTCAAAATGAATAGTGCTTCAAATAGAATGGCAAAGTGATACCAAAATGCCATCATTGCACGGCTATTGAAAATTTCCGAAATGATATGAGCCATACCAATCGCAAAAGTTGGCGCTCCACCAGTCCGAGAAAGGATTGAACTTTCGCCTACTTCTTGTGCTAGTACAGTAAGCATTTCAGGACTGACCACAAAACCAAGATTTCTTACCGCTTCCGCAGCAGTATCAACATTTGTACCTAAAACGGCAGCAGGGGCATTAATCGCAAAATAAATCCCTGGATCAAGCACGGTTGCGCAGATCATTGCCATGATACCGACAAATGACTCCATCAACATACCACCATAACCGATCATACGAATATTGACTTCATTATCAACCAACTTTGGCGTTGTCCCTGAAGATACCAAGGCATGGAAACCAGAAATTGCCCCACAAGCAATCGTAATAAAAAGAAATGGAAATAAGCTACCCGCAAATACTGGACCTGTACCGTCGACAAAATGAGTCACCGCAGGCATTTTGAGTTCAGGCATTGCAAAGATAATTCCAATCGCCAGACCCGCAATTACACCAATTTTAAGGAAGGTTGATAGATAGTCACGAGGTGCTAACAATAACCACACAGGCAATACTGACGCAATAAAGCCATAAATGATAAGTGCCCAAGTTAGCTGAGTTCCAGTTAAGGTGAACAATTGCCCCCAGTAAGGGTCTTTTGCTACATCACCACCAAAAACAATCGCCGCCATCATTAGCACAAAACCAATAATCGAAACCTCAGCAATTTTCCCTGGGCGTAGATAACGCATGTATATGCCCATGAATAATGCAATTGGGATGGTTGCTGCGATACTAAACACCCCCCATGGACTATGAGCCAAAGCTTTTACGACAACCAATGCAAGTACCGCAAGAATAATAATCATGACACCGAGCGTACCCAACATCACAATAACACCTGCGAAAGTACCTAACTCCTGCTTTGCCATTTCACCCAAAGAGCGACCATCACGCCGAGTTGAAATAAATAGCACCAGAAAATCTTGTACCGCGCCTGCAATCACCACACCGACCAAAAGCCAGATGGTGCCTGGTAAGTAACCCATTTGCGCTGCGAGAATTGGACCAACCAAAGGCCCTGCACCTGCAATAGCAGCAAAGTGATGTCCAAATAAAACGTATTTATTGGTGGGCACATAATCCAGACCATCATTCAAACGATGTGCTGGTGTTAAGCGTTTAGGATTTAATTCAAAGACTTTTGTTGCAATAAATAAACTGTAGAACCGATATGCAATGCTATAAACACAAACCGCGGCAAGAACGAGCCAAACTGCATTGACATGCTCTCCACGACTTACCGCCAAAATTCCAAATGAAATTGCACCAATGATGGCAACTAAACTCCACAGAATTTTTGAGGATAGCGTCGACTTTGCTTGTACTGTCTCCATTCAGAACCTCTCAAATACATAAGCTGTAGTTTTGGATTTCCCTGTCTATATTTTCTTTAGAAGAAATATCTTTGTAAGTCTATCTGTTATTAAAAATGATTTATCTAATACTTTGGCATAAAAAAAGGGATGATTGTTTAATCATCCCTTCGATAATCGTATAGCTTACGTAGCATTGCTACTCATTTACGATTATGCGCGCTCTAGGTAATCACCTGTACGCGTATCAACACGAACACTTTCTTCTTGCTGAACGAATAATGGAACACGTACTACTGCACCTGTTTCAAGTTTCGCTGGCTTACCGCCACCGCCAGAAGTATCACCACGTACACCTGGATCAGTTTCAACGATTTTCAACACCACAAAGTTTGGTGGATTAACGTTTAAAGGCACACCATTGAACAACATAATCGTACATTTTTCATTAGAATCATCTTTTAACCATTTCGCAGCATCGCCCATTGCAGTTTTGTCCGCAGCGATTTGCTCGAAAGATACTGGATCCATGAAATTCCACATTTCACCATCGTTGTAAAGGTAATCCATTTCAACTTCAACAATATCAGCCGCTTCTAAAGAGTCACCTGATTTGAAAGTTTTTTCTAATACTTTACCTGAGCGAAGGTTACGTAATTTCACACGGTTAAATGCTTGACCTTTACCTGGTTTTACATATTCATTTTCCATGATTGAACATGGGTTGCCATCAAGCATAACCTTAAGGCCTGCTTTAAAATCATTTGTAGAATAATAGGCCATGAAAGGCTCACTCCAAACTTAAAACTCAAATCTATTAGTGTTAGACTACGCGCACAGCTTAGGCTAACACTATTTTAACGTATTGCATGATAAACTATTTACATCAAGAGCAAAACTGGCAATCACAACTCAGTGATCTAATTACTGATCCTTTAGAGTTGTTAAATCTGCTGGAATTATCGACTGAGCAATTATTATCAGGGGCAATCCTTGCCTCTGAACAGTTTAAATTACGTGTGCCGCGTGCATTCGTCGGAAAAATGCGCATTGGTGATCCCTTTGATCCCCTTCTTTTACAAGTACTACCGCATCATCTTGAACTTGAAGAACACCTTGAATTTGTTACTGACCCTTTAGGTGAAGAAGCAGCCAATCAAATGGCTGGTGTCTTACACAAATACCAGTCTCGCTTTTTACTGACCTTAACAGGCGCATGTGCAATTCACTGCCGTTATTGTTTCCGTCGCCATTTCCCTTATCAAGAAAATTTACCTAAAAATGATGATTGGCTAAATATAAAACAATATATTGAGGACAACCCTGCCATCAATGAAATCATTCTCAGTGGGGGCGATCCTTTAACTTTATCTAATCGAAAAATAGCACTTTGGTTAGAGCGATTAGAATCTTTACCTCAACTCAAAATATTGAGAATTCATTCACGCGTTCCCGTTGTTATTCCAAATCGTATCGATGATGAGTTTATTTCTATTTTAAAAAACAGTAGGCTACGCATTATAGTAGTGATACACTCAAATCATGCTTCAGAACTTGATGATTTCACGTGTTCAAAGCTTTTACAGTTATCATTACATCATATTACTGTGTTAAATCAGGCAGTTTTACTTAAAGGTGTGAATGACTCTGCAACAGCTTTAACTGATCTAAGTTATCGACTATTTGAAGCGAGGGTTATGCCCTATTACTTACATCTATTGGATAAAGTAAAAGGTGCTCAACATTTTGACTTAAGATCTTCAGAGATAGATCATATATACAGTGATGTATTAGCGAGTTTACCTGGATATTTAGTTCCAAAACTCGTCAGGGAAATTGCGGGCGAAAAAAATAAAACACCGCTTTTTGGGGTTCAAACGTTCTGAGATTGATTACAATGATGAATAATGCATTTTCGGATATTTTTCAAATTCCCACTGTTTTAAGACGGGATAAACTCAGTTTTTGTGATGCAAACGCAAAAAGTTTAACAGAATGGATTTCAACCCTCTCAATCATGCAGTTGGGTGACACTTCAAAAGCATTGTTTGCAGCCTTATTAGAGCTTTGTGAATTAGATTGTTCAGAAACATTACGTTTTGATCTCATCCAGACCTTACACCCAACGATTGAAAATATCTTAGGCAGCTTAGAAAAAAACTTTTTTAATCAGGGTGTAATCAGTTCAGATCGTAATGAGCACATTATTGAACTGGCGATGCTGTTACGCTGCTATTTTGCAGCTATTTATATCAATATTGTTCGCCGCAGTAGCGAACAATTGGAAAATCAAAAATTTTCTATTTTTGCACTGAACCAAAAGAAAAATTTAAATACTGCTAGAACACTTGCAACATTCCAAGCATTACAACAGCTCACACAGCTCCTTTATCAACAACACATGTTATATAGTGAACCTGTTGCAGGACAGTGGCTCATTGCACATCAATTGTACGATGCAGCAGTGACACATAAGTATCATCATGTGACTATTGAACAGGCGCAAACTAAGCCAAATAGCCTGAATAATATTGCTCAGGCCTATGCGCAATTAATTTTGATGGATATTTTTAATACTAATCAAATTCGTCAAACAGAAATTCAAGCCCTGTTTCAATGCAGTTTTGACTGGGCCAAAATGCTACAGCTCTTATCTAAAGAGACTGATTTAACAAAATACGTTGTTGATACAACTAAAGATCATCCCCCAATATATAACAAAAAACAAAGTTCAGGATTTAATCCTAATATCTTTATTAGTACAAACGGTTTACTTGATCATGTGACAGCAACATTACATAAAAATGCTGAATATATTTCTAAGAATGAAAAAATTTACCTCACACCCGCTCTAAAATTCCACGTTCAGACGATTTTAGGATCTACGGCGGAACGTCGCCATGAACGCTATGAATATTCAGCTCAACTACATATTTGTTTTGGACTCTTAACTGCCCACTTCTATTTATCCAAAGCAAAAAACTTTGGTGAAACATTACTCTTAGAACACGGGTATGGACTACAAAGTGAATCAAAATTTCTATCGACTTGGGATAAAAAAGACTCTTCTGGTAATCAAGAATCTTCAATCCAGCGTTTAAGCCGAGAAAATAAAGCCATTTATCAAGCAGATATTTTAGATATTAGTGTCAATGGTTATCGGATTAAATGGTCAGCCGAAGCGCCAAAAAATCTAAGAACAGGTGAATATATTCTTGTAAAAGAAACCTCTCATGGACATTGGCGTGGCGGTGTAATTCGTTGGTTAAAGCAATCAAGTGAAAAAAGTTTAGAATTAGGCTTAGAGGTTTTAGCACAAGAAATTTTCCCTTGTGCAGTTCGTGTACAAGCAGATCGTCATATTAGTAATTATCACCCTGCGCTTATTTTAAAAAATCAAAATTTAGATGAAACTAAAACAACAATAATTTTGCCAGGCTCGCAAATTTTTCGCGAACAGCAAGCTGTTCATTTGAGATTAGGGAAAGAGGAAGTAAAAGTGTATCTGTTAACCGCACAACTAATTACCCAAAGTTTTGTTCAATTCGACTTTGAACTACTTAATGAAGAAGAACAACCCGTTCTTAATAAATTTATTGCGCAAAAAAATATGGATACAAATGACCAAGATTTATGGGAAGCATTGAAGTGAGAAATTCTTTACTCTCTAAAAAGTTGAAACGAACTGAAACGCGCTTACTCATTATTGATGATAACCAATTAAGGTATAATCAAGTTTTGGAACTTTTTGCGCAGCAAGAACATCAAGTACAGGCTATTTTACTTGATGACTTAAAAACTTTTGAAAAACAATTGAATTTGCCTTGGGATATTGTAATTTTTGGACGTGCTTACGATCTAAAAATCGAACAAACGCTTTCTCTTATTCATGCATCAGCACAACCAAGTTTACCCATCCTACTACTTGAGCCAGATGACTATAATTCAGCGCTATATCAAAATTACATTCATAAAGGTATTTATGATGTTGTGAACTTAAAGGCGCCAGAAGAATTTTATATCAGTATTATTAGATCACTTTCATTCAGTCGTTTAGTACAAGCAGAGCACCGTTTACTTACCGAATTAGAGGCAGCTCAAACACAAGCCCAATCACTTGTTGCTGAAACACATAAAGCAGTTGCAATTCTACAAGAAGGTATTCATATCAAAGCAAATGCTGAATATGCTCACCTATTTGGTTTCGATAGCGAAGACGACGTCATTGGCTTACCAATACTTGATATTTTACAACCTGAAGATTTAGGTCAGTTTAAATTACGCTTTAAAAGAATTTCCCAAGGCTTATTCGAACAAGCACGCTTTGAAATTCGCACCCAAAATCCAATGGTGAAGAATAATTCTTTACATGTTGAGTTCTTAGCCTCTGGTAATGATGATGAAATACAACTCAATATAGAATGTGAATCATTAAATGCGATTGCAACACCAAGTACTGCTTCAACGACAACATCATCTGAAAAAGCACCGAGTATAAATACTGCTCTACAGCACATTAATCGCCATTTAACCAATCACCCAGCAAACTCAAATGCTCTGATTTTATTTAGTTTAAATAATTGTCCAAATGAAGTTTTTCAAACAGACTGGCGCGGAACTAAAGCTTATTTTTCAAATATTGCAAATTTCATTAAAGAACAAGTCAATGTTCCAATTTATCAAATAGAAACGGCTTTGTATGTTGGGCTTATTCAAGCTGAATCAAAAACAGTTTTAAACTCTTTGCTTATTGGTTTGAATAGTTTACAAAAACCTCAATTACTGGTCACTGAAAACCATACTTTCCCATTACATTTAAAACTGGGTTATCAAGAACTAGACCAACAAATATTAGATGATGCTAATTTTGAGAAAATCATTTCCCAAGCATTTACGCATGCGCTACCACTATTGAAAAATGCAGCGATTGACAGTGATATTAGCCTGACAACTGATAAAATTTCAATATCGATGGAACTCAATCTTTTACAAGAGCTCAGAAATAAATTAGATAAGGGTGATATCCATCTAAAATATCAGCAGCTTTATGATAAACAAGATCAATTCACTCATACTTATGAAGTATCTGGCGGTATTATTCATAATAATCAATGGTTAGACTTGATGGATCTTAGTGATCTAAAAGATGATCATGAATTATCGGCTCAGTTAGACCGTTGGGTATTAGTAGAAGCCTGTAAGCAATTGCATAACTTCATTACCCAATATCCAAAAGCTAAATTAATTATTAATCTGAACCATCATATTTTATTGAATGACAGAAAATTATCTGAATTGGTTGCTAAATTATTAACAATTATTGGAAGCAAACAAGCTCATCCTTTAATTCTGCAATTCTCAGAGCAAGCTCTTCAGCAAAATTTATCACAGGCTCAACCTCTGATTGCATCACTTCGTCAACACGGTGCTGAGATCTCTATTCGTAACTTTGGCGATTCTCTTTATAGTGACTCAATTCTTCAACAGATCGACACACAGTATTTAAGCTTCCATCGCAAATTGGCGAAAATGCTAGGATCTGAAAAAGAAATGGCAATTCTACAAGAGAAAATTCTTCATTTTATTGCTCACAAGCAAGTTGAGATTGTACTCACCGAACTTAATGATATGAGTTTGTTTGCGAATGCATGGAATGTCGAGGCCCGCTTCTTACAAGGTAACTACTTCCAAAAGAAACTTGATCGTTTAACTGACGTACAAGACCAATAAGGTCTTGTACGCAATAGATTGCAAAATACCTTAATAAAACTGAAGCATAAAAAAACGGGCATATTGCCCGTTTTTTGTTTTCTCGATATTAACGTTTGATAGAACGTGACATACCAGAGAAACGTTGTTTGAACTTGTCGATACGACCACCAGTATCTACATTCTTTTGTTTACCAGTATAGAATGGGTGGCAAGCTGAACATACGTCAAGATAAAGAGTTTCTTTACCAAGTGCAGAACGAGTTTCGATTACGTTACCGCATGAGCAAGTAGCAACTAATTTTTCGTATTTAGGGTGAATATCGGCGCGCATGGTCGATGCTCCTATTTAGTAAGAAAGGCTTAAGCTGTTATCGCAATTGATCACTCTCAAGATGAGGAAAGCAGAGTGTTAACACTCGCAGATCAATACCACAACAGACCATTTCTTTTGACTCACCGAGACCCCTTAGGTCAGAGCAAAGCCAACAAGTGGAGAGCATTATACACATTTTTAGTGGGTTTAAAATATATAACTACCAAACAAAACGTGTATACAACTCCTCATGCACACATTAACTCTCACAGCATTCAAAAACTTTAGTTAATAAGTGGTCCATCCACCATCAGTGGCCCATGTCGCTCCTGTAATATTTGAAGCTTCGTCTGAAAGCAAAAATAATATAACACTAGCTTGTTCTGCTGGTGTAGACATTCTATGTTTGGAGTCGGCAAACATAAGGAGACTTTGTGTCTTTAACATAGCAGTATTTGGCATTTTTGCTAACTCAGGATTTTTTGCCCGTTCTTTTTGTAAAGTAGCTACTTTTTTAAAGGCTGCATCTGTCATTGCAGTTTCTGTAGCGGCCATATTTACTGAATTTACTCTGATTCCATAGGGTGCATAATCAATTGCAGCATTTTTAGTGAGACCCGTAACCGCATGCTTACTTGCAACATATGCAGGATTACCAGCCAACCCCGTCAAGCCAGCAATCGAACCAATATTTACAATTGCTCCACCTTTATTTTGTTTCACCATTTGCTTTAATTCAGAACGTAACGAACAAAACATTCCCGTTGCATTCACTGCTAAAGTCTGGTTCCAATATTCATCCGTAGCTTCATGTATAGGAGCAAATAATTCTTTTTTTTGTTTTTCAACATTTACCTCAGCATCTGGTGGTACAGCATCCATAACCCCTGCTGCATTTAACACACCGTCTATTTGCCCGTATTTCTTAATTGTTTCTTCAACCATCATATTACATGCTGGTGTTTTACTTACATCAGCTTGTACAAAAATAGCACTACCGCCCATTTTCTTAATTTCAGCAACAGTCTCTTGCCCTTCCTTAGCCAATACATCTGCAATTACAATATTCGCCCCCTCTTTCGATGCACGAATTGCAGATGCCTTTCCAATCCCCCTCGCACCGCCAGTAATTAACAAAGTTTTTCCTTTAAAACGATCTTTTGTAAAGTATTGATCTGAAATAGGTTGCACATCAATCGCATAAACATTAGTGACAAGGGCTGAGTATAACAATACTGAGCTAAATGCAAATCCTGCTTTTACTTTTTTCTTAAACATGGAAATTTCCTCAATAATGATACTAAATTGATTAAAATGCGTATCGAACAAAAAGCATAGAGCTCCACCAATCTTTGACTCCATCACCTAATACAGTTTTTACCGCATCGCCAGGTTGGGTATAGGCCAATTGACTGTGAATATACAAATTTCTTGAATAATAATATTTTGCAGAAACATTAAACTCTCTACCATAATCCTTTGAATCGATGAATGACAAAGCTGGGTTACCCCCTAAGTTTAATTTTGAATCTGCTCTAAATAACCAAAACTGTGGCACGATTTCTACTTTTGGATTAGGCTTGAAGCGTGCCTGTAAACGATGTGTAATTAAGTTTGAGTTCTGAACAATCTTAAAATGATTTACACCTTGAACCCATTGTTCACCATTCCCCCCTGAAAATAATGGATCCCATCTTTCATATTGTTGTGTATTTGGATCATCCCCTGAAAAACTTGCATAGCGATAACCTAATGAAGGAGACATCGTTAAATCTGACCATTTATAAGCCAGCTCATAACTAGATGCCTGTGCACGCATATTGAAATCTTCATGAGACTGTTGTGCATATTCTGTTGCAAAAAACCAAGAAGGCTTGCCATTTATTAAAGGTTGCCATCTAAAGCGCCCATCTATTACACGTAAACCATCACGAGTTCGAGTTGAACCATCTGGCAAATAATATATAGAACTTGAATGGGGAACCTTTAAATAACTCACCCCAACATCTATACCATTAAAAAAATTGGTTTGAATATTGACACCTTGAATCTTTGTTTTGGAATCAATCACAGGTAATTCATCGGGGTCTACATAAAATAATTCAAATTTTGTTTTGTTATATTGAAGCTGAGACTGAAAAACTAGATCACCAGCCCAACGAGCATTTGATTGTAACGCGGCTCGATCAGAACCATTAGATGCAGTATTAATAATTAGTAAACCATCACCCAAACTGAATTTTTGACGACCTATGGAAGTATTGGAAACGATTCTATTTCCAGACATCGTCGTTTTTCCTGTTACAACGCCAACATATGCATCTTCAACCGCAAAATGATTTCGAGTTTTGTCAGTAAACAATTCTTGCCCTGTAGACAGAGTACCTATTCCACTTAATCCTGCATAACTAAAAGTATTTATACCTAAAGGATACATTCCATATAAGCCAGTATGAACAAAAGCTTCTAGCCAATCATCATAACCTCCGCCTGCTGGACTTCCATTAACCAATGGATTTCCGTTGAGCATTTTTTCAGGCTGAGCATACCAAGCATTATTATTGCCATAATACATACTTAATAACTCTAATTTGGCTTTAAGATATTTACCATTATTATCATAGAGCAAAGGTAATGTTTTCTTTTTTTTATCAATCAAATAACCTTTTTCTGTGACCGATTGCTTATCATTTAATGTTATTTCTAAGGTGAGATTTAAGCCGCCACCCATGCTAGTCTCAGCATCATACGATAGATTGTCTAATCGAAGACTATTTCTAACTCTAGCCGTTATAAAATCTAACTTTTCCTCTGAGATACTTTCACCAGGAAAAATTGCGATGTTTTTCCGAACTTGGTCAATAATTCTTTGATTTAAGGATTGATCTTCAGTCGGATTAATGAGATGCATTTGTATTGTATCAATCCTGACACTACCCCGTTCATCGTACGGAAATGATTTGGAAAAAGTCATAGGTGATATTAATAAGCATGCCATACTAATACATAAAATCGGGCACGCTAATTTTAAATTTTTCTTCATCATATTAATCTTAGTAGTTGTAAGTTTTAATCTGATTAGATTTTTCTAATCAATTTTATCTATAAATATTACATAGCTACTAATAAACATCAAATTGAATGTTGGCTAAATGTCGCAGACACCCGATTACATTCACATAAATTAATAGCTTGAGTAAAAAAATTATTGTTATTTATCTTTCTTAGACCAACGATTCGCAATTACACCACAGACCATTAATTGGATTTGATGAAAAATCATAATTGGCAATACAATCATACCTAAAGGCTGACCAATAAACAGAATTTGCGCCATTGGCACGCCACTCGCTAGCGTTTTTTTAGAGCTACAAAAGAAAATCGTAACTTGATCTGCCTGATTAAAACCCAACCATTTTGGTAAATACAAAGCAAGCAACATTACAATAGTAAGCAAAACTGAGCATGTAAGTACTAAATACAGCAAAGCTAATCCACTAATTTGATGCCATAGGCCTGCAACTACAGCACTGCTAAAGGCACCGTAAACTACCATTAAGATTGATCCTTGATCGAAAGCTTTCACTAAGCTTGGTAATTTGATCATATAAGGAAAAACATAAGGGCGAAGTAACTGACCTAGGACAAAGGGAACCAATAGTAACAAGGTAATTTGAACAATCGATTGCGTAGGATCAAAGCCATGTTGGCTTTGGCCTAAGATAAAATAACTCACTAAGACTGGCGTAATAAACATCCCAATGATATTAGAGAAAGATGCACTACAAACCGCTCCTGCAACATTCCCTTTTGCAATCGAGGTAAATGCAATTGAAGATTGTACCGTTGAGGGTAAGAAGCACATAAATAAGAAGCCCCAGTACAATTGCTGCCCAAGAAGTGGCTCCAAAACAGGTTTAGCTAAAAGCCCAATTGCAGGAAAAATCACAAAAGTAAAAGCAAAAACCAATGCATGCATTTTCCAATGCAGCATTCCCTGTACAACGGCTTCACGTGACAACTTGGCGCCATGTAAAAAAAATAATATAGCAATCGCAACTGTCGTTAGAATATTGAAGTAATGCGCAACCTGCCCTGAAACTGGCAAAAAAGTCGCTAGCACTACCATTGCGATCAATAATATTGTGAAACGATCTAGCGCCAAGAGCTTTAACATAACTTTTTCCCAATCTGTTCACTAATAATACAGCCCAACATGAGGTTATTGACCATTCGATCAAAACATCATTCTGAGCTGTATAAATAAAGCTAGGGCTTTAAATTAGAAATTGTAGATCAAGATACGAAATTAATTATTACGTGCATCTTGATCCTGTTGAATCAATTCAACCTTATAGCCATCTGGATCTTCAACAAAAGCGATCACCGTGACACCACCTTTCATAGGACCTGCTTCACGTACTACTTTTCCACCACGTGCTTTGATTTCTTCACATGCTTTATATGCATCATCTACGCCAATGGCGATATGACCATAGGCATTGCCTAAATCATAGCCAGCTGTATCCCAGTTATGAGTCAGCTCAAGCACAGTGTTGTTTTCTTCATCACCATAGCCCACAAAAGCCAAGGTAAAACGCCCCTCTTCATAATCACGTTGGCGTAGTAATTTCATACCAAGTACCTCAGTGTAGAACTTTAAAGATTGTTCTAAATTACCTACTCGTAACATCGTATGTAACATGCGCATAGTTATTCACCTGTCTGTTGAGTTGTTTGGTTTTCATGGTCACGCAATAGTTTCGCGACCCAAACCACAAGAATCAAAATTGGAATCCCAATCAAAGTCGTCATTAAAAAGAAATTTGGGTAACCAATATTACTCACAATCGTTCCTGAATACCCCCCCAACAATTTGGGTGTGAGCGTCATTAAAGAACTGAAAATCGCATATTGAACCGCAGTAAATGACACACTGGTTAAGCTCGATAAAAAGGCAATAAAAGCCGCACCTGCCAAACCTGAAGCTAAATTATCTACAATAATGGCAAAATAGAGCCACAATGAGCTATAGCCTTTAATCACTTTGCCAGAGAGTTCTATTGTGCCTGACTGACTTGGATCGACCACAGCAATTGGCTGAATATCGACATCGAGTGCGGTTTCAACATGTGATGCAGTATTAATACGATATGATCTTGTTGCAAATAACTGGCTTGCACTATTATTTTTGAAATTAACAAAAGCTTTAATGGTTTTAGTGGAAGATGCTTGTAATAGCTTTCCATCTACAGCACCAGTAAATATTCCTTTATCATCCACTTTCGCAGTAAACTCTTGACCATCTAATTGAAGAACAACAGGCTTCTCCTCATTTAAGTCTTCAGCTTTAATCCCTGCCAGTTGCCCTTTAACCACCAAACTTTGTTTTAACTCTTTTGGTGTTAAATGGTCATCACTACTGATAGGTAATAGTTGAATCTGAGCGTGCTGAGCATTTACTAAATATGGTATTGCAAGAGTTACATTGGTATCGCTCTGATTTTGGTACTGAGTACTTACCTGTACCGAATTTGCTTTTGCTAAGACGTCATTCGGCACTTGTAATTTCCAATATCCAACATCATCAGTTTGCACTTGATAATGTTTATTTCCGACCTGAACCTCAAGTGGAGCAAGTGGTTTTCCTGATTTGACCAAGCCGATAAAGATTAAATTGGTTGAACTGGCCAACACTGCACCCACGAACATGAGTTTCATAATATTCATGCGCTGCGCTAATAAACCACCGAGAAAGCCACCAACTAAACTAAAGATCACACCATAGATTTTCACAGCCTCAGCAATTTGTTCTTTAGTGAAATTTAGATCTTGATAGAACACATTGGAAATCACTCCTGCAATAATGTCTGAGATGCGGAAAAAACCAATCAGCAGCAAAAGAACTAAGGCAAGTTTAATACCATAACGTTTGAAGAAATCTAAAATTGGGGCAACCCAAGTTTCTTTAGCCATTTGTTGATTCACGACGCCAGTTTTAACCAAACCAAAACCAACGAATAAAGCTGTGGCTGTAGCAGTTAAAAAACGCAGGGCTTCTAAACCAAATAAAGCTGCAGTGTCTTTAATATTTGCTGCTTTAGCGATAGTATCTGTCAAATTGCCAGAGTAAATATAACTGACCACAAAAGTTGTAACAGCAATAAAGAATACAAAGACTAAGCGATAGTAATCTGTAGTTTTATAATGTTTATCAACACGATTTACTTGTGGTTCACGAATACATAAAGTGGTAATAATACCAACCACCATGACTGCTGCCATGGTTAGATAAGTATATTTCCATGCTTCATAGATATAATTGCCTTTAGCTGTACCTAAATAAGCAGCAAGAAATAAAGCGCCTGCACCCGCAACGATCATCCCAATACGATAACCTGCGTTGTAAGTTGAAGCTAAAACCGTTTGCATCTCCCTTTCAGCAAGCTCGATACGATAAGCATCAATCACAATATCTTGGGTCGCTGCGGAGAATCCCAGCAAGACTGCACCAACTGCCATTTGAATTAAATAGCCTTGTCCAAGTGCTGGGTCGGAAAATGCCATAATACAAATTGCACATATAATCAAAGACTGTGCAATCAACAACCAAGCACGGCGGCGACCTAAACTTTTCGTTAAAAATGGAACGGGCAATTCATCAATCAACGGTGCCCAAACGAATTTAAAAGAGTAGCCCAATGCAGCCCAACTAAAAAATGTCACAGCACTTTTATCAATTCCTGCCTCACCTAGCCATAAAGACAAGCTAGAAAAAATCAATAAAATGGGAATCCCTGCCGAGAAACCAAGAAATAGCATAATCAGTGCACGGCGATCTAAAAAAGCTTTAAATGCGGATGCCCACCCAGTGGCTTGAGTTGTCATTGGTTATTATTTTCCATGAACATGCGTGAATGTGCCTATTCAATCGTTTCTTGCTCTTGCTTGCAAGTTGCTTTATGCAACCATTGTTTTGTTTTGTCGATAAAAAACACAAGTTCGCTTGATCTTTAGACCTAAAACTGTATACCTTTAATTACTTAACTTTCGTTTCTTTGTTGGATAGCAATAGTGACCCAAAAACTTGATCAAATGACTGCAACAACTTTATCTTCAACACCAAGAAACACGACTACAGCGAAAATCAATTCTTTACCAAGCGCCTTTGAGCAGACGGATATTCAAACGACACTTAAGAAAACAGCACTAAACCCTGAACAACTCACGCATCTTCTAAATTTAGCTGAGATTCCGAGTTCAACGAAACGTATCAAACCCCTTAATAACTTTCTTGGGCAAGATCGTGCACGTGCTTCAGTAGAAGCTGGTATTTCCTTGCCATACTCTGGCTATAATATTTTTGCAGTAGGCACAGCGGGTCTTGGCAAACGCACCATGATTAAACGCTTGCTTCAGCAACACGCTAAAAGCATGCCTACGCCAAACGATTGGGTTTATGTCAATAACTTCAAAAATCCAAGACAACCGATTGCACTACGCTTTCCTGCAGGACAAGGTATAAAATTTCAAAATGCTTTACAGCAAACATGGCAAATCATACTAAAACAATTGGAACGTCGTTTTAGTGCTGAAAGCTATCACAATCGCATTGAACGCATTCGTCAAGATACAGGTGACGTCCAACAGCAAGCGTTGATAGAACTCACAAAAGAGGGACAAGAACTCGATTTAAAATTGATTTCTCGTGATGACAAACACGTGTTTATTCCAATGCAGCTCATAGAAAATGAATATCAAGAATTAACAAAAAATGATCTTGATGCTCTAAGCAGCAAAGACCGTGCTGAAATCACATCCAACATGCGTTATATGGAGAAAAAACTAGAGCGTTTAGGGTTACATCTTGGTGATTTAGAAGATGATGCTCGTGATCAAGTATCAATTTTAAACCGTGAAATTGCCACTCAAGTGGTTACACCACGTATGGAGTCGATTTTAAATAAAAACAAAGAAGTAAAAGGTCTCGATGTATATCTAAAACATTATGCTGAGGACATTATTGATAATGTCGAGCTAATTTTAGAGCAAGAAGAAGATGACTTTACACCTGCTTTATTCAACCGTGTTCCTTCACGCTATCAAGCCAATGTGATCGTTGCCAATAAACCCAATAGCGGCGCACCTGTTATTTTCGAAGATTTTCCAACACACTACAATTTATTGGGTCATGTTGAACAACTTACACATAATGGTACGATTACCACCGATTTCACCTTAATTCGCCCAGGTTCATTACATCAAGCCAACGGTGGCTTCCTAATGCTTGAAGCAGAGCAGTTGCTTGAACAACCTTATGCATGGCAAGGTTTAAAACGTGCATTGAAGTCAGGTCAGCTCAAACTTTCATCTTTGGAACACATGCTAACATTAACAGGCAGCATTTCGATTGAACCCGCTTCTGTTCCTTTAGATATCAAAGTCGTTTTACTGGCAGAACCTGAAATTTACTATGAAATTTTAGAAGTTGAACCTGAGCTAGGCAGTGTCTTTAAAATTCGCGCTGATTTTACCGATACCTTGCAACGCAATAACAGCAATGAACAAGCCTATATGCAACTGATTGCAGACTATGTTCAAGCAGATAAATTACTTCCATTTGATCGTTCCGCACTTGCAGCTTTACTCACTGATTCTAGCCGTCAGGCGGAAGATCAAAGTTCACTCTCACTACATGCCTCTACACTCGGTGATTTAATTCGTGAAGCACATCATCATGCCTTTAAAGCCGATGATAAAATCGTCACTGATCAGCATGTCAACCAAGCACTACATCATCGCCAATATCGCTTAGGCTATTTAAGAGAGCTTTATTGGCAAGATCTCTCACGTGGTACGCAGCTCATTGAAACTACAGGACATCGCCTAGGTCAAATCAATGCCTTGTCTGTAATTCACTATGCAGATGTTGAGTTCGGTTTACCCTCTCGTCTCACCGCATCCGTTTATCAAGGTGGTGGTGATATTTTAGATATTGAACGCAGTGTCGAGTTAGGCGGTTCGCTTCATGCCAAAGGCGTGTTGCTCATGTCAAGCTTCTTAAAAGCACACTTTGGCCGTGAACAAATCTTACATTTCTCCGCAGCATTGGCGTTTGAGCAAAGCTATGGACAAGTGGATGGCGATAGTGCCACTGTTGCAGAACTTTCAGCTTTAATTTCTGCAATCTCTCAAATTCCGATTGATCAATCATGGGCGATTACAGGTTCTATGAACCAACTCGGTCAAGTACAACCAATTGGTGGAGTGAATGCAAAAATCGAAGGTTTCTACGATGCATGTAAACTTCAAGGCTTAACAGGCAAACAAGGCGTCATTATTCCCCGTCAAAACATGCAACATTTGATGCTACGTCAAGATGTAATTGAAGCGGTTCAAGCAGGTCAGTTCCATGTCCATGCGATTGAAACTATTGATCAAGCCTTAGAAATTCTAATGGCTCGTCCAGTAGGTACACTAGATAAGAAAGGTCGATATAGTAAAAATTCAATCTATGCAGCCGTTATGGAACAACTTGAGTATTGGCAAGCAATTGAAGATGGCGAAGCTGTTGAAGATGATGAGCCTAAGAAAAAGAAAAAGCGGAAAAAGACCAAAAAAGCTGAAACTGAGACAAAATCTTCAGAAGAATCTACTGTTGAAGCTAAAAGCTTAAAATTACTTCGTAAGAAGAATAGGTAAAATGAAAAGGCCATGTTTTTAAATAAACATGGCTTTTTTCTTAGGCTACACCCTGTAGAGATCGCCCACCAGGTAATTGAGCAAAATATTGTTTTAATGCATCAATACAACGATGTACTTTCATTGGGTATTGTTCACGCTTAGAAGTTAAAGCATGAAGTGTATATGCAGGAAGTTGCCAATCAGGTAGAACTTCAACTAAAGACCCATTGATCAACTCTTTTTGAATATCCATATAGAGAATACGCGCGATACCATGCCCCTGCTGGCACAAGGATTTAGCAACAAAAACATTGTTTGTGCCTAAGCGTGTTTTCATATCAACATTGACAATTTCACCACTCAAACCATGACGGAAGGCAAAATGTTGATAATTTTGCATCAAGGTAACAGGTAATAATTCGTGATTTCGTAAATCTTCTGGGCGAGTAATAGGTGATGCTTGATTGAGATAACTTGGCGATGCAACGAGAACCTGATCAACTCTCGCTAAAGGTACTGCGGTGAGCTGATGATCATCAACACGCAAGCTCATCCGTATTGCGATATCAATCCGCTCTTCAATCAAATCTATATAACGATGGTCTGCTTCAAAATGAATCGCTAGACCTTTATGTGCTGACATCCAATGAGATAGTGCTGGAATGACATGCAAGGCACCTAATTCAGGTGTCGTCGCAATACGTAAATCTCCAACAAGATCGTCGCGGAGTTCATTGATACGAATTTTGCCACGTTCAGCGGCAGCCAACATTTCTTGACAACTGAGAAAAAATGCTTGTCCTGCTTCTGTAAGACTGAGTTTTCGAGTAGAACGATGAAGTAAAGTGACATCCATTTCATGTTCTAAAGAACGAATTTGTTGACTGACTGCACTTGTTGTAATTCCTAATTCTCGTGCTGCACCACTAAAAGAACTTTTTTCAACAACGCAAGCGAAGACCCCCATTGCACGCAATTGATCTAGCATAGACTTCCCTCTTAATTTATTAAAATATGCTTATTGTTCTAATTAAAGCAATCTCAAATAAGTATACAGGGAAGTCTACCCTTAAACTAGCGATTATTAATAATTTATTGAAAGATTATTAATTCGACTATTTTAGTTTGGTAAAACTGTCATTGGATTCACAGGCTTACCATCTAAACGAACTTGGAACTCAAGCATGATACGTGAAGCACCTGAAGAACCCATTTCTGCAATTTTTTGACCAGCAATCACATTATCCCCACTCTTGACTAACATCTTACTGTTATGTGCATACGCCGTAATATAACCATCAATATGCTTAATCAAGACTAGATTGCCATATTCTTTTAAACCATCAGCAGCATAGACCACTTGCCCATTTGCAGCAGCAAAAATAGGATCACCTTCATTACCACCGTAACGTGTTCCTTTGACGTTATTTGCCAAATTGAAACTTTGAATAATCGCTCCATTTGATGGTTTTACCCAACGTAAACTCGAAGCAAGCGTCGTTGAAGACGGTGTAACGGGATTTGCTGGAATAACAGCTTTTGGTATAACAGGCTGTGTCTTAGGAACAACAGGTTGTTGTGTTGGTAAGTTAATCGTTTGACGTTGAATCGGCGTGGTTTGTGCCACTGCTTGTGTAGATGTCGTTCGTTGTGCAACAGAACCTTTTAAACGTAATGATTGATTGACATAAATACGATAAGGCGGCGCAATATCATTCAGCGCAGCAACATCTAAATAATTCAATCCATAACGATTTGAAATTGCACTCAGCGTATCGCCTGAACGTACTGTGTAATAATTGGGTGCTTGCTGTACATAACGATTACCACCTTTTGCTTGTGGTTTTGATGCACAACCTGTAACGACGACAATGCTTGTTACTGCCATAGACAACACGATTGTTTTAATCATTTTTCGTGATAGAAAAATCGAGACATGGTTTAAATGCATCTTCGCCCTCATCGAAAAAACCTTAATTTATTTGCGCCTAAGAGTACCAAAAAAGTGAGAAAAAACGAGTTCTCACTTTCTATATTCACAAAGTTATAACATAGCCACTGCTAACCATTTACATGAAGATGTAAATTGTCGAGTACAGCATAATTAGTTGCATCCATTTGAATCGGCGTGATACTGACATAACCATTCGCGACAGCAAAGAAATCAGACTGAATATGACTTGAAGCGGATTGAGGTTCTGTAACCGCCTCACCGGCTAAACCAATCCAATAGACTTGGCGACCACGTGGATCAACATGGCTACTAATTGGTTTGGATTGTGCTCTACGACCTTGATAGGTGATTTGTGTCCCTTTAATTTGCTCAACATCTGGGATATTAATATTAAAAATATGACGGGGCGGCAAAATTGGTAGCCCATTCGCAATAAAATCATGAACCCATTGTGCAGCTTTCGCATAATGCTCTGGATGTTCATAGGAACGTACATTTGAACCTGCTAATGAAACTGCGATTGCAGGATGTTTCATTAGGCGACCTTCAAATGCAGCACCAACCGTACCTGAATATAGAACATCATCGCCGAGGTTTGCGCCACTATTAATACCACTGACAACAAGATCAAATTCAAAATCGAATAGACCATTCATTGATAAATAAACACAATCTGCGGGCGTTCCATTCACAGCCCAAACATCTTCTGCAATTGGAATAGGTCGTAAAGGACGATCTAAAGTTAAAGCACTTGAGTAACCACTACGCTCACTTTCAGGTGCAACCACGACGACGCGTCCTAAAGGCTTTAACGCTTGTGCTAGAGCCTGTAAGCCTGGTGCAAAAACACCATCATCATTTGCTATTAAAATATTCACTTTAGTCTGCTTAAATCTGAATTAATCTGGAAAAGTCTTTATTCACTTACATCTTACCAATTCATTAGTCGGTTTTAGTCGGTATTGATCTGTATTAATCTGCAAATAAAACGGGTATATTTGCGGGTAATAAAAACACTGGACGGGTAACAATGCTTTCAGATACTAAAATAAAAACTCTAAAACCAAAAGAAAAAATGTATAGAGCTCTTGACGCTGAACGTCTGTACATTGAGGTTAGACCATCTGGAAAGAAAGTATGGCGACTTAAATATACACTACATGGCAAAGAAGGAACAATTAGTCTAGGCGATTACCCGTTGGTATCTTTAGCTGAAGCACGAAAAAAGAAAGACGAAATAAAAGTTCTTTTAAAAGATGGTATTAACCCAGTACAAGAAAAAAAGAAAATTCAACATGAGAATCAAACTGCTAATAGAAACACATTTAAAGCTGTAGCTGAAGAATATATCGTTGAACAGATGAAGTATAAAAGCGAAGAATATAGAGACCAGTTTAAGCGATCTATGAGAACTGATATTTACAAAGAAATTGGTGACAAACCTATCAAAGAAGTAAATTCGGCTGATGTTTTAAGAATTTTGAATAAAACAATGGATCGGGTAAAAAAGACTGGGCATTACGGTACAGGAGAAGCTGCTGCTTGCCAAAATAGACGATTCATTGGCTTGGTTATGAAATACGCTATTGTGACTTTAAGAGCTGATACAGATCCAACATATGCAGTTCGAAATGCAATTGAATCACCTGAAACTGAACATGCACGCCCACTCGAAAAAGAAGAAAGAATTAAGTTAATGGTTAGAATAAGTCTATATGGCGGAACAAGAACTGTAAGTAATGCATGTCGTGCAATGATGTATTCCATGCTACGAGCTTCAGAAATACGGAGAATGCAGTGGTCTTTTGTAGACTTTGACGAAAAAATAGTGAAGTTTCCAAAAGCATCAAGAAGACGACTTCAGGAAAGAACAAATAAGAAGAATCATATTCATATCGTACCCATGTCTGATCAATTATATGCACTACTTAAAGAACAATATGAAATTTGTGGTGACAAAACTCATGTATTTGCTGCACCATTTAAAACGGATGACATTTTATCCCGCACCACGCTAAATCGTGCGCTAGTTTTTATAGGTCTTCCAGAAGTAACTACTCATGACTTTAGAGCCACTGCTTCCACCCTGCTAAATGAGAAAGGCTATAAACCTGATTGGATTAATAAGCAACTTTCTCATGTTGAAGAAAATAAAACACGGGCTACATACAACCATGCGAAATATCTGGAAAGCCGTAGAAAGATGCTACAAGACTGGGCAGACATAGTAGATAGTTGGAAAATTGTATGAGATACATCTATTTAAAGAAAGACGGGAAATATCTGCATATTGTTCAATATGAGCATGAGGACTATCAAGACTATAGCGACATCAGTTCAATGTACACACAGCATTATGTGCTAAAAGATGAGCAAGATGGCGCAATTAAATTTGCTGATAAAGATGAGGTTGATAGATTTTTAGTTACGATAGGTCGTAAATTGAAGGGATTCAAACAAGTCAAAGAATAAATTATTGTGAATATATTTGCGCAATTTAATTCTTATATTCAATTTTTGCGCATTTTTTTCTCAAAATGTAAAAAGCCCTCATTCGAGAGCTTTCACAAGTGCAGCATGTTTTGAATCACATTCATTGTACTTAGCTACAGTATCGACAGCCCACAACAGAACCTCTTTACCAGTACCCCGCTCTAATTGACTCAAATTTTGACATGGTTGCAATAAGTTAGCTGGAATCACTTGCTTTGATAAGATTGTTGATTTCTGACAACCCATCGTCATCAATACAGCGATTGAGATAAATAGGACGTTCCACGATCTTTTGCACTGTACGTGTAACAGTTTCGACTTTTGTTCGTTGTTTAGCTTTGACTTGCTCATATTCAGCACTCGCCTTATTTGCTTTGTTTTGAGCTTCAGCCAAGGCTTTAACTTGCTTACGCTCAATTTCTCGAATCTGTGCAAAACACTTTTGATCAGCTTGTTTTAATTGACCTGTTTTATGATTTAAAACAGTCAAAGTGATCAGCAATAAAAAAGCGAGAAAACCAATAATGATTTCTCGCCAAAATTTTGCAGCTATAATTAGCATTATTGAGCCTCCAGACATTTCTTATGACGCTCTAATTGTCGTGTCCAAACGCCATAGCAGTTATTTGAACGAATAGAACAGTCACGCTTTGCTACGTATTTCCATTTGAGTAATGAGTCACAGGCAGCTTTATATTTTTTGGCTTTGAGGTTGCGCAACATCGATGAACTGGACCAGTTTGCGGTACCGTATTGATATGTGAAATCTAAATATAGATCGTATTCATCCTGTGAAATTGGTACATTCAATATGGTTTTATTGAACCGTTGTGCATCTTTATCCATGTGAAGCTTCAAATATTGAAGCGCTGTTTTACGATCAATTGCAGGATCTGTCATCTTGACTCGTACACCGTTTGGATAGACTGTGGTGCCGTGGCCGATAGTTGGTACATCTCCTTTAACCGGGATCACCGGCTTAGGTGTAAAGCCTTCTTTTTGTGCTGTTGCTTGAACTTGCTGTTCACTTGGTCCAGTAATAAAAATGCCGCTTAATAAAGCGGCAGCAACTGTTGAACCAGCGACAAATAATTTAGTCTTGTTTTGCATCCGATTGCCCTCGCAATTTAGCAATTTTCAGTTCATGTTCTTCTTGCTCACGTTGATCTTTACGTTTTTGAAATTGCTTGTTTGATAAGTAGTTTGCAAAACTAATCGCAAGACCAGCCAAACCTATCAAAACACCAATTAAAAAACCCCAGTCCCAAGTAGCAAGCCAGGAAATAATTGTGATACCTGTGCCTGCTGTAGTCGCTACTGGCCCAGAAGCATCCACCATTTGTGTCGCGTTCGACATTGCGCCCCCTTAAAATCGGCAATAAAAAAGCACCCGAAGGTGCTTTATGGTTGAAAAATTTAACTATCAGCAGTTGCCTGTGTGATCCGTGATGAATAATTCCACGAGGTCGGCTTCCATACGTCCCGCGCAGCAACACGCACATAATATGTGGTCGTCGATTGCAAGCCAGTAATCGTGCAAGCATTCTCAGTACCTGTCCAAGATGCTGCTAGTGTATCTGGATCGAAGTTTGCATTTGGACTGACCCAAACCTGGTAATCTTTCAGATCAGGAACTTCACTTGGAATCCAAGTCACTGTGATCGAGTTTGCTGTTGCCGATGTGTACACGTTCAACAATTGTGGCGGAACTGGATTACTGATATTCAGCTCAGCATAAGTGCTGACAATCGAGCCGTTTTTACTTGCGACCCGTACTGTATAAGCACGTTGAATACCGTCGATTTTCGCTTCATCCATGCTGTATGAATAATCTGTATTCGTTGTATCAACAGTTCGAAGCAATACACCATTCGACCAAATCTGAACAATATAACCTGTCGCACCAGCTGCACTTTGCCATTGAACTTTAAAGCTCGTTCCTTCAAATGCAGATTGAAGTGATAAACCTTTGACACCTGCAGGACGCCCCCCGTTGATGGTGTAACTGTACGCAGTCACTTCATCCAAAGTCTGTTCTCTTTGCTGCAATCCATTGAAGCTGGTGAACTTCAAATAAATCTGCTTTCCGACCATATTTTCATTGTAATCATGACTAAAAATGGCACGATCAATACGAACAAATGATTCGCCTGCATTATGTGGCCCTGCATCATCGAAACGTCCACGGATCACATCGCTCAATGTATACAGCCCAGATCCATTCAATGTGGCCTCAATATAGTTAATATATTCGTCACCGACTCTACATAGAGTTGCATCAACTTCAGCATCTTCAACCGTACCACTGAACATCTGGCTGGATGTATTCAACTGAATCTGCATCTCGGTATCATCTGCATCAATCGCTGAAACCAAGGCACCATATCGAGCAGACCCATAGATCGTACCAACCATTTCATAAGTCGTATTATCCAAGCTGACCCAGACATTACAGCCGCCCCAATTAATTCCACCTGATACAGCTACCCAGATCTGATTCTTACCCCCTGTCAAATCTAATGGTGGCTCAAAAATATTCGGTGCATTCACGTTTCCTGGTTCTTCATTTCCACCTTGATACCCATTCGATGATTGAAGATCATATTCAACTGCAGAACGAGATCCAACAGCCAGTTCTTCAGCCGTAATCGAGAACATTCCGTCTTCATCTTCTTCAACCCGGGTGATCCGAACTGGAAACTGATTTAAGCCTAGTGATTCATCTGTGATGGTCACAATGTCCATCGGCTCTAAACGGCAGTACTTCCAGCCCAATTCAAACTCATATTCATTACGGACATAAAGTTTTCGCTGCAATAGCAACTGCACTGCATGACGGGCAATTTTAGGTTCACAGAAAAAATCATGCTTGACCGGATCTTGCGTACGTAGACCAAACATTTCAATATTGGCTTGGTCTTTAGCCTCCACTGTTTCAGTATTGTATTGATTGAAGCGGTTTACATATTCAATCTGGCAATGATTATATGCATCTGTATCACGACTTCGGCGTACCCGAACTGGCTGATCTTCACCTATAAAATCATCATCAGTAAGGTGATAAACAGGCTCCAGATCAGGTACGAACGTTACCCCATTTCCACTGACGACACTGTCACCATAAGATCGGATCTTCAAACCGTCTGGACTAGGTACCACGGCACAATTCACCGCTTCAACAATTTCATTGATGATTTCGAATGCTTCACGCTGTTCTGTCAAAGCAGGACTGATCAACAAATTGGTTGCTGTACAGTAAGTCCGAAATTCAGATAAATCTGCCATTTGCAGACTGGGTGATGCGCCATATCGTGGATTGGTAATGAAGTCTTCAATTACATCCGCTGGATTTGCATCATGAATCGTTTCTGAGAATGTAATATCGCTAATCACTTCAAAATTGTGATTCGATAAGCTGGCACTCCCCCCCAGATCGTAGTTGGCACATGCGACATAACCGAGAAATGGATAGTGCAATGCCTGGTCATGATGCTTTGATGGGAGATAGCCCCAAACAGGATTATGATCACCATCAAATAATTCAAACCCTAGCTGATCAATGGGTTTAAGCTGAATACCGCCTTCCGTTTTAGGAACAATCTGTTCTTTATCACGCCAGATAATACCAATGTCCTTAATCTTATTTTCACAGAGACCAAGCATGAAAGACGCGCTATAGGTATAAGTCGTGTTTTTGGTTTTTACACCACCACCTTTACCAACCTGCTTTGTCGTTGTTGTATGCGCTGTGGCGGTAAAGTCACCATACCAGAACATATTAGCAGCAACACGGTTTTTACCATAAACCAGGGGCTGGCAAAGGCCATAAGCGGATTGTTGAATACGCATTGAATTGATACGTTTGTCAGATGTGCTGACTGTACCACCCCCAAAAACACCACCCATTTTACTGTCCTCTTAAACGATAAAACCCGGCAATTCGCCGGGCTAAACTTCCTTTGGTTCCATCCTGAAGGATGACCCCCTGATGGATATATGAGTGGATGATCGTTGGCCACTCGACGACAATTGCAGCATGACTGATACACTTGCCAAAATGATAAAGAACAATATCACCAGGCTGAGGATCGTTTACCTGCTCACAAAAGTTTTGAATGTGCTCAAGATAGCGCTGCCCCATCTGGTGCATATGCCAGTCAGGTGGGTATGGGCCTGGATCGTAATGATCAATCAGCCCTACTGCTTCGTAAACCTCACAAAGCAGTGTTGCACAATCGACACCGACACCTTTGACACGCCCTTGGTGATGGTATGGCGTACCGAGCCATGTCATTGCTTCATCTACAACTTCGATATTTTTTTCCATATTAATCCAAAAAACCCCGACTTAATTAAGGCTGGGGTTGGTGGGTGTTATTTAAACTTAATTACTAGGTAGCCATAACTCTTTGAAGCATCAATTTTGACTAAAATCGAATTGCTGGCAAACTTTGAAAGCAGCGTGACGTTGCTAGACTTCTCAAAAATCTCAAATTCACGCCCAACCAAGTCCGCCGGCAGCTCAATTTCATCCGTTTTGGCTGTATGCCAGTCGAGATATAAATAATCACCCATCTCTGATCTAACTACGTATTTGCATGTGCGGTCTGGACTGCGCTTAAAATACTTTCGATATGCAATCGCAGCAAAAGCATCACCATCATTAATTTGATTAATTAGTGCGGAATCTATCAAACGAGGATAGACTTTCAGCGTGTCATTGCGAATCTCTAAATATTTTCTAGATGCATTAGTGGGTCGAACATCAGGCGCAGCGTCTAAAATCGGCAGATATCCAATTGCATAACCGACCTGGTCATTCAGCATAACCAAACGATCAATTGGGCTTGTTCCAGCCTCCTGACGCGATGCTGTTAAATGCAAAGCTTCTGATGGGTTCTTGCCATATAAGTTTTCTTTCTGTGAAAAATCATACGTATAACCACCGGCCGTAAACGGTACGGCTTTAGGAATATAGTTATAAACAACCCCGTTCCCCTGGTCGAGCTGAATACTCTGAGCAACCATTTGGTCTTGTAAAACGACAGTTTTACGCCCAACACCACCGAAATAGATTGTGCATCCACATTCACGGTCAAACGTATAGCCAAAATCTACTGTGTAACATGGTGCAGCAGCATAGTTAGTATGGTTAATCCCTCTATTCGCAATGAGCCAGTCGATCATGTCTGACTTTTTCAAGATGCTATATGACTCTAAAAATTTAACATTCTTTTCAAAGTCATAATTTGCAATCTGAGCGAGATCAATTTTTACATTATCAACAAAGCAAGTAAGTTTTCTGTCACGAATGGCTGGATACCATTGACGCGAAACTGTTGAAGTTGGTGTAAAGGATGTAGTATTTGAAGCGCCACTAACATGGGTCAGTGCTCCAGGTGAAAATGCAACATTATCCGTTCTGCTCGTTACACTTAAAACATCAACGGAAACAATGTCTACAATCACATACTCTTTACCAGCACTTGACCACACCGACCCAATATCCGCTGCTGTTTTTCCATGTGAAGCAAGGGTTACATTTGATTTTTCATAACCATGATTTGCGCCAACTGTAAAACCGTCGAGGCGCATCGGTGCCACATCGTCGTTTAAGACTGCACGCTGAATCACGTTATTTACAATATCACTGGCAAAATTGAATACTGTGCTGTTGTCATGTGTGTTGGCTTTTGTAAGTTGCAGGTTGATCTTAATTGGAACGCCATCGACAAAACCAGAAACTGCTGCAAGATTAGCCGCTTTAATTTCCAGTTTACTCTTAGAATTGCCGCCAAAGCCATTAATATATGCAGGGTCAATCTTAAAATGTGTGCCATACTCTTGATATTTTGTTGCTACATTGCCGGCTTCTACTTGAACATTTGAAGCAACAATCGTTGGCGAGTCAAGATTGACAACGAGCCAGTTTGCACCCGCTGGTGCTTGAACTGTCAGTGGATTTGCTAAAGAATTAATATAACCAAGACTAGTGGTTGCAGCACTCTCTTTTGTTGTGAAAAATGCAGCACCCACGCGCTTATTACTAAATGAAAGCGTATAGTATTGACCAGCAACTACAGGGATGAAATCCGAGCAAGACCAGTTTGTTGACGCTACGATCCGACCAGTGTCGCTATTAATCAACTTGTTTAATTGTTTCTTGGTTGTATCAAGCAAATTTGGACTAATGGTAACCACATCATAATCCTTTACTGTTAATGGGTTTACCAAAGTTTCAAGCTCTGTTTTTTCAACATAAGAAACCAGATCTTCACGTCTAGGGATATTTGTCGGGATTTTTTCCTCTTTAATAATTCCTCCAAATTCGACGTAACTTGTGACAGATGAACTTTGCTCCACTTGCACTTTTGAGGCAGTGATAGTATTAGAATCAACATTAATCACAAGATATGCCGAACCCACTGGCGCTGTAACAATTGCAGGATTACTTCCATTGTAGCTACCTGCAACTAAAACTTTCGCAGAATCATAAAACGCTAAACCTGGACGTCTCGCTTCTGCTGAAATAGCATAAGACAAACCGGCAGTTACAGGTATGTAGTCAGATATTGACCAGCCTGCAGAATTTTGAATAACGCCCGCAGGGTCGTTTGAAATAAATTTCCCTGTTATTTTTGTGTTTTCATTAAAAAGATTTTTACTGGGATCAGTTAAATCCGTTCTTATTTCTTCGACTCTAGCCTGAGCACTATCTTTCGATTCAACATTCTCAACTAACTGTTTTAGCTTTGCTTTAAATTGACCATGATTTACTGTACTTGCAATAAGTTCATCAGCTGTAGGCAATGCCATATTCTTTACCCCATAAAAAAACCTAGCATTTGCTAGGTATGGATTGAAGATTAAATTTGATTAAACGGCTGTTTCCGGTACAGGTATAAATGGCGCACCACGAAAACGACTAAAGTTATTAAAACGGTTTTGACAAGTCTCAAGTCGCTTATCACATCCTGGATAAACTTTGATTCGTTGCCCCGCCTGCGGTGCTTCCAACAATGGCAAAGTCAATAACAAAGCCCCCGATTCATGCAGACGAATCGTCCGTTTCAGACCAGCATTGCCACCGTCCAAGAACTCAATTACGCCTTGTGTGAACCAGCCTTGAGGCTGATTCACCTGGCATAAAATTCGAGCTGTAGTACTGCCTGCTTCAATCGTTGTTTGCACCATAAAGTTTTGACGCAATAGACCGCATGCTGTATCGAATAACGTATTGGTACAGCTTGGCTGATAAAGATTTCGTGGCATTTGCACGTTCAATTCATCCAGATCCGATGCAACACTGGCCTGAATTGAATTACGATCTAAGTCAGGCTCAATGATTCGACCTTCGAACAACTTAATCGTTCCGGCACTGGTATCCGTTGGTGTAGCCATATCCATGAAGATTCGCTCCAGCTTGAAACGCGCACCATCTAGCTGGCCATTATGAAACGCTTGAACAACATTGATGCCGTTCCATTCATTATCATCAATACAATCAATACTGATCGATAAATTATCAACCTCAATGCCGAGTGAAAGACTGATCCCGTCACGGCTGATGATAGGACCTTCCGAGCTATAGACCTGACCTGCAACCACCAGGTCAAAGTCATAATTCGTGTATCGGAATACATCACCTTGAACAGTGGTGATGGTATAGAGATCTGCCATCACAAACTGATCAGCATCAAGTAACGCAATTAGTTTCGCAGAAGCTGCTCTCATACTTTATTTCCCAAAGATCCGATCAAAGTAACTTCACCCTTCCATAGTCGATAACTGAACAGCGTGAATGCCTGGCTATCATCAGCAAATCGGCAACGATAATAAAAGGTGCCGTTCACTGAAAACTTATGCCCGGCTTTCAATGGCTTTGTTGCTTGAACTACACCACTTTTGCTGACTGTGATTTTTGTATCGTCCCAAAACAACTCGTTATCGTCTTCACTCCAAAACTGCTGATTGTCATCTTCATTCCAAAATGTAGGATCAGCATCAAAAGCCACTTGCGATTGTGTATTTCCAAGTGGCAACTGACCTTTATATAGTTGAAATGAAGTCGTCGTGCCGTCACCATTGAAGGTGCAGTCATATTCATTGTCCCAAGGCATTTTGAACAAGAACGAATCAAAGGCACCGCGACGAGCAATGAAAAAGTCTTCAATTGCCTGAAGTTCGCCTTTCCGTTCTTGAAGCCCTGGCAACGTCAATGAAAACTCATATTTCGGCACAGCTTGATAACTTGCCCGCAGTTCATGACCATTCACCGATGTCATAATTTTGGTATTGAACATCGGCTTTCGCGTCAGGTCATAACCAATTCTTAAGTCTGGAAATAAAACATCAGACATCATTTATCTCCCAAAATTACGTGCATAGCCTTTCATACTTCCAGCAACGTGCCGATTGTGTTTTTTTAGTACACGCTCAACACTCTTACCATCCAAGGCTTGAATGTTATAAATCGGCTGTTGTACTGATGGCATATCGTACGCAGGTTCACGATTGTTTCGACGGATCTCATCGAGTGTGCTATCAAGTTTTGATGATGTTTGCTCTTTTAGGACACGTTCACCTTTATCAAGCCACCAGCTCCCTTCCTCTGGAATTCGATCAATACCATCATGCGCCATACCGGTTGGCTGGAATGATACAGATCCAATCATTGCAGCCTGAGCCATTTGTAATGCCACTGCACCCGCTGCCAATCCTGGTGCAATGAATGGACCGACCACTGGAATGGCTGAAGCCGATGTCATCACTGCAGAGAAGGTGGCAGGCGCATTCATCATCACTTGAGCAATCGCCATGGCTTTTTGCACGGCAAACATGGCTTGATAGGCTTTGGAGTTTTCACCAAAGACTTGAGCCATGACACCTGCTGCACCTTGAACATAGCTCATGCCCCATTGCAGTTGCATATTGGCACGAGAACGGAAGTACTCTTGCTCAATGAACTGCATACGGTTGTGGTGTGCTTCCCAAATAGCTTCACGTTCTTCAGCGGTATCTGCCAACGCCATTTGCGCATCGAACAGCTCTTGAGATTGATCAATCCGTGAAAAACGCTGCTGTGACAAGGCATGCTCTTCACCCTGCCCTGTCATGTCTGAATAGGTACCACCCCACGCAGCCATTGCAGTATTAACACGAGAACGTTTTTCTTTATCAATTTGAGAAAGCTCTAAACGGTATTTATCGTCCAATGCTTGTTTACGCAGTTCTATCTCATTTTTATTTAATCCACGCTGAGCATCTAAACGAAGCTTATTAATGCGCAGTTCATCAGCAAGTTTTTCTTCTTCAGTTTTACGGTGCTCATATAGCTCATTTTCAAGCTCAGCCACGTATAACTGTTTTCGTGAAGCTGCCTGCGCTTTAGCCAGGGCAGAATAACGATCTTTCGCTTCAGCTTTTAATGTTGCACCCTGAATTTCTTCAAGATCTTTTTTCAGATCCTCTTCAATACGAAGCAACTCATCGCCATATTCATACACCAACCGCTTGGCTTGCTCTAAAGCACGCTCTTGATCACGTAAGACATTATTTAGCTCAGAATTGGCTTTTGTGGCTTTTTTCGCTGATTTTTCTGCCTTGTCTTGCTTCTCAACTAATGTGCCTAAACCTGCATTCACACCGCCTGTTGTTTTCTCAACACTACGCAAGGCTGCCATCTGTGCTGCTGTACCCGAACTTGTACTATTCCACATGCCATCTAGACGATCAGCTGCACCAATAATGGTGCTGTGCATGTCGGCTTTCATCTCATTCGTTAAAGCTGAAATTTCAGCACGTGCCTCATACGCTGCCTTTACTAGACCGATTGGATTCATTTCGTACCAGTCGGTCTCATTCCAGATTGCACCACCAATTGCGGCCATTCCACCAAGTGCTTTACCCAAAAGTTGAATTGATGTAACTGCCCCAATTGCTACCGCAGCAACACCTTTCAATACTTTTGCAATACCTTCAGCTACGCCAGAGAATTGAATTCCCTGCTCAGATCCACCAAAAAAAGCCTGTGCAATATCAACAAAAGCAGGAATCACCGCCTGCATCAGCTGATTTTTAGCACCTTGTAACTGTAAATCGAGCAAATACATTTGCTCTTTGAGAATTTTAGCTTTAGCAATGGTTTCATCGTTCATCACGATGCCAGCACGTTCCGCAGCATCGGAATAAAGCTGCATGCCCTCACCACCATTGATCAACAATGGAATGAGGTCGGTCATATCTGAAGCCATCGACTCCAGATAGAATGACATTTGCTGTTGCGTTACCCCTGCTTCTTCAAGCTTATCGACATAGAGCTGGAGTGCTTCAGGTCCCGAAAGTTTCTGCATTTTTAGAATCAGCTTTTCGGCTGCTGCTGCAGATCCTTCAGTCTTCACTGCGATTTGTTCAAAGAAATCGACACCGCCACCAGCGCCAATCGTCGTCAACTCACCTAGCTTTTCATTGAAGTCCTTCATCATGTCGCTGAGCGCTTCTTGCTCAATACCATAGGCCTGAGCACCCACCGCCATTTTTTGGAAATCTTGAGTGGTTGTATTGGCACGCAGCGCGAATTTTTCGAGTTCAGCGGCTTGATTTGCTGTTTCCCAAGCCATGGTTGCAAGTGCCACTGTCGCTGATGCTGCACCCGCAGCAACTGCGGTACCCATGACTTTTGCACTGGATTTAATTTTGTCAAAGGTTGATACAGATGTTCGTTGTGCATCCTGCATACCTTGTTCAAAATTTGCCGTATCTGCATCAAGCAAAATTTGAATACGGCTTAAAATATCATTACCAGCCATCACTTTTCTCCAGATGAAAAAAAACCGCTATTAAAGCGGTTATAATTTCATATTTAATTCACTTATATTTTTTACAATCTCTGTCCAAAATACCCTGTGACATTATTACCCGATTCTTATTACCAACCTTTTTATAATATCTAAGTAAATCTTTTGTCGCCTGACATTTCTTAGGTAAATTTCTAGCCTTGGTAGCTTCTGCAAAATTCGATAACAATCTATCTTCTTCCTTATCATTAGCATAAGAATTTATAGGGATAAAATAAACTGCAAACAGCAATATTAAAAACTTCATAAATCACCCGAATATAAATATGATAAAAAACAAAACAACAAGACCAATAATAAGTAATGTTCCAAAACCTATCTGATTTTTATTATCTTGTGATTCATTGCTGTTATGTGGTCTATAGCTTGAATGAGACAAACCACTACCTGGAATACCAACTGTAGTTTTAGTTCCTTTTCTACTAACATTCACTCTTGCGCCATTCTTTCCAACAGAAACGCTACTAATCCCTTTTTTTGTAACGTTTAATTTTACACCTGGCGCAATTTTAAAACTCTTTCTAAAATTAAAACCCATAAAAAATCCCCATCATTATTATTGATAGGGATCATACTATTAGTTTAAGAATTGCACAACTTTACTCAAGATCAGAAATTATAACGTAAACCAACTTTATAAGTCACGCCATCAAAGTCACCTACAGTAATACTATCCTGTCCAGTTGCAACGCCACCATGCCAAGAACATGTGCCAGAACCTTTGCTGTCACTACGAGTCCCATCTTTGCAAAGCGTACGCTTATCTTTGATCTCAATCGCCCACTTGTAGCCAATACCACCATATACAGACAAATTCTGTGCAAAATTATAACCAGCTTCAATACCAACAGGCATTGTAAAATATGCAGAGCTATCAAACCCGTCAACATCAATTACACCAACGCCAACACCTAGTGTCCCAAGTAAATACACATTGTTTACATTGTAGAAATTCAAATGACCGCCAGCCGCAAGCTCATAGTAACTTATATTCGCTTTCTTAGTTGTATAGTCCCACTTAGACCCATTCCAAAAAATGATTTTTTCACCATTATTAAACTCACTACTCGTAAGGTACTCAAATTTCCCCCAATATCCATTATGTGATTGTGATGTGGAAATACCAAAAGCACCACCATTCAGATCAGCACTAATACCATCACTAAACTTCCCCTTATGTGCAGAATATTCAGCAAAAAGTGAAGAACCCGCAAATGCCGAAGTAGATAGTAAACACATAGTAGCGAAAATTAACTTTTTCATAAAAATCCCCATCATTATTGATAGGGATCATACTATTAGATTTAAAATTACACAAACTTACTTATTCATGAAATCTAAAATCAAACTCGTCCATTGAGATATGCCATACCATCTTCATTAATCATGATGACTTCCTCAACACCATTTTTACCAATTTCATTTTGAATAAAAACCAAATCAAAAGACTTACCACGCTCGGTCACTTTCAGTATCGGCTTATTATGTTCAACATAGGTGCAGCGTTCCTGAATGATATACTCATCCTCCAAAACTTTCTTAATCTTAGATACTGGAACTTTTAAAACATTCGCTGCTTCTTCTATACTGATCGCACTTCGCACCATTTTAAAATCATACCTACGACATTTCCGTTGCATATCTTCAACTTGTGCCCGCATGGTATCAATCATGTCATCATACTGTCTAAACATACGATGGTATTTAAGTGCCAAATTATTGTGAACATCTTTGCTCACATACATAGACATATCTATTTGCTTTGGTGGTTTAGGCATAAAGTGTTTGTAAAGCACGTCATAACATTCAAGTTGATATTTCATCAAAGTATCTTTTATTTCAGACTTAACTTTACTTATATCTACTCCCATTAACCATCCATTTAACAACCCTAATGGTAAACATACATATTGCTGAATACCACCGTTAGAAGGTATGTCCATAATGGACATACCCTTGCTAAGCACATGATTACGTTTAATTCTTCTTAATTGAGCTTCCCATTGAAGCCCAATATTTTCACATATAGGCTTCATAGCAACATAAGGTTTATCCTGATGTAAAAATACAGGTAATTGTTGATTATTAAATTTAACAACTTTTGAAATAGCATTCATGGCAAATCCTCTTTGATAAGAATTACCACCAAATTCAGGCTAATAAATTGGGTGGCAGATTAGATAGGATTAGCCTTACCAGCAAAGAGAACTGGCGCATCTTGCGATGCTCCTACCTAACCCACCATAGTAGGTGCTTTTCACAGGTTGTAAAAAGCTTTAGGCAAAATAAAACCGCTTTGAGCGGTATTGCTCTCTTTGAATGTATTTGGAGGCTAACCCAAATCACAGATTTTGCTGTGACTTAAAAAGCCTAATCCAATTTTTTCAAAAGTGCAACAACCTAAGCGGTATCTTATTTGCTGTGCTTGGTAGAAAATATGATTTTTTATGGCAGTTTTAAACATTCTTATGCCTTTGACTTGGCACTTAAAGCTCCAAACACTGCTTTGATGTTACGCATCACTTGCTCTTGATCTGGTTCAGGCTCTGCTTTATTGCGATTAAACACAGTGAAATCCCGTAATGTCAGTTCATTTTTCACATGCAAATCAGCAAATGTTTTACAGACATTGGCAAATAATGCATCTTCACGTAGAACACCGATTGGCTCGAATACTGAAAATGCTTTCCAGTACTCGAACTCCTCAGCACTCATACTGCTCATCAACTCGTTTACGGTCCGACCCAACCGCAGTGCGAGCTGAAACATAAACATTAGTTCTGGTCGTTCGCGGAGTTTTTTAGTTCTTCAGGCTCCACTTCTTTATTGGCCTGCTGTGCAATCATTTCAGGTGTCACACCAATTGCTTGCAATGCAACCTTAACCAATGGATCAGTGACATATGTTGGTAAGTTATTAATATCATCCAACGATAGCTTTTGAAGAATCAGTTCTTCTGTTTCGGGGTCAAATACGGTTTTTTGCAACAATAAGGCATTGGCAATTTTGTCATTGTCTTTACGCTCAGCGAAATACTCTGCACGTAGCTGCAAGGTCATGGATGTAAAAACACCAACTTTACCCACTTCAGGAACTTCAACGACCTGTGAAGATTTTTTACCAACGGTACCTAAAAATGCATTTACTAATTTAGACATGATTGCCTCTCATTTTTTTGAAATAGATAGAATGAAAAAACCCCGTCGAAACGGGGTCTTTTTGAAATAAATCGATTAAGGTCCTGATGGAGGAGGATTAATCACCGAAACACCATTTTCTAAGTGGTCAACAGCACCAGAGATGGCAATCGTTAAAGCCACACGGTTCTTTTTCGATGCTTCACGCGATGGTGCAAATTTGGTGATCGATCCGCAAAATTTATATGAAGTTTTAGCTTCATCAGGTAATTTGATTTCCCAATCAAAACAGTCACCAGCAATGAAGGCACGCTCCAGTGTCACCTGCTGATCATCATTAGTCCGTTGAAGTAAGCCCAATTCGATATTGCCGTAATCAATGACACCAGCTGCCAATTTTTCAGCAAATTTTGATGTCACAGAAGTCACATCATCAGTCGGACGTTCACCTGCAGGTAAAGGCAAATCCAATACATCTGCAATTAATGTTTGAGTAGGGAAAAGCGGTGCTCCAGTCACATGGAGTTCGATCCCTTGGGAATCAACTGTTCCCGCTGCGCAATCAGTCATAGTGTCTCCTAACAACTGTTATCAGATTGAGTCATGTAAAAATCGATTTGCTGACAGTGCAGCAAGGTTTCAGTATCATGTGATCCACGCTCACCAGCTGGCGTGCATTCACAGTACGGATTCTGTTTTGAAAATAATTTCTTAATTTGATTGGCACGCTGTGATGCTTTCAATTTTTCATGGTGATAGACATTCACTTGCATGCGGACATAATCAATACCCGTCCAACCTGTTACATCGTTTTGCGGTACCGTGCTAATGTCCTGAAAGGTGACATAGCCATCTGTCAGGTCTTCACCTGCAGTAATGGGTGCAGGTCCACACTTAAATCCAGCACCACTCAGCAGTACATTACAAATTTCAATCGCCAGCATCTCCATTTCCTCCCGCACTTGCTCGACGTTGAATAACATCATCGACATAACTGCGATATCGATCTTTAAATCGCTGCAAGGCTTCTGATTTTTTTGTATCAAAACCTGGACGTATAAAAGGAATAGCAGCCATATTGGGTGTACCATACTCCAAGAAACGCCAATAAAATGCCTTGTTATATTTTATTTGAAGTGCCACACCACGGCTTTTCTCAAGTTTTACTCTTTTTCTCGAAATCGCTTTTTTTAATCCACCAGGCTTAACTTTATCTTTTCGACCATTTCGATAGCGGATATATTCTGATTCAGCCTTAGGTGCTAAACGCTTTACTTCTTTTACTATCGGGCTAAGCGCATAACTAGCTGCATTCATTACATACTGTTGTTGCTTTGCTAGACTCACTAATCTGGTCAATTGCTTTGTAAGATCGTCCAAGCCTTCAACTTCCACAGACGAATCAATCATATTTTCCCTACCGCACACATAATTCGATGTTTGGCACGACTGACTGGCAAGATGCCGGTAATCGCATAAATGTTTTGGCTGTCTGCATCACGCAACTGATGTTCAGGCAACAAATCTGGAAAATCTTCAGGTCGGTAATTGATCTGAACGACTAAAGCCGATCCCATCGCACCAGATGACGAAAATGCTGAAGTACTGACAGGTACTTCACCGCCATAAAATTCACCAATCTTGTTCCACACCCATTTTTTTTGACCCGCACTGTCTTTTTCTTCAGTACGTTGCAGTACTTCGTACAGATGGTCTAATTCGCCTGATTGCATGTCATTCCCCTATTTCATGGATGCCAGCTGTCCAATCAAGTGATTCTTTAAGATGATGCTCAATCTCTGCGAGAAGTTCTTTAATACAGTTCGTTGAAACAGGAACCGTACCTTCTTTCATCTTTTCTTGAAAAACTAAAACCTTTTTCAAAGCATCTTCTTGAGCAATAATTGAAAGCATCGCTGCTTTTTTTATTAAACGTTTTGACATTTAGACCCCCATTCTTCGGTATGGCAGCATGTAATTTTCAACAGCATTGTTCACATAGAGATTCACCTCAGTTTGAGCTGCTCGGTTCTGGTACATATCAGTAATGATCAACAAGGCTGCAATCGTCAAATCTTCATGCAACTTGCCTTCGACCAGTACTTCTTCAAGTGGTCGATCTAAGAAATTTTGAATATGTTTTAGAGCTGCTTTTGTGAGTAATCCGATGTAATCATCATCACGGTTATGCAGTACACGTAACTGCTTTTTGACAATGTTGGGGTCAATTAAATCACTCATAAAAATAGCCTTTTTGCGACACGAAAAGAGTTAAAAAAAGCACCCCGAAGGGTGCTTTTTGTGAATATTTAAGATTATGTAGTCAAGTCGCCTGCCACGTTGGCATCAGGAATGATCACACCACCAGCCGCACGCATTTCTGAACGAACTGTCGCAAGGTTCTTAATGAAGTTGTCACCGTCTTCAAGGGATACCTGAGTATCCACATCCTGACGAATATATCCGTCATAACCAATGGATAAGTTACCACACCAGAATTTTCGGGCCGTTTGAGCTGGACTGAAACGGACTGGCAAGCCCCACAAGTACACTTGCGCGCCAATACCTGTTGGCACGCCAACAATATAATGCCCATCCTCACCCTTGAGACGTTCAATAAAGCCCCAGTCTTCAGGGTTCAAAATATAGCATTCAGGCTGAACAAAGGATTTTGCCGCCTTGTACTTGGCTTTATTCAGAATATCAAGGTCAGTGTCTTCAGGATCAACGGTGATGGTGACAAAGTTACCTGTCTCCATTAACCCGCTAAAGTTTTTAGGCTGTCCAACAGCAGGGGTATGACCATTGATCACGAACCATTCCAGCTTGAAACGAATACCATAGGCCATGCGGCTTTCGATATATGAAGCAAGCATCGGCATATCTGCCAGCACCTGATTCGATACCTTGATCCAGTGAGCAATCACCCCGACATTCAGTACCATTGTGCCGAAAGTCAAATTAGATTCAGGCTTGGCTGTACCCTCTGGCACAATATCCGCCATCAAGCCCCAAGCGGTTTCACGCAACAAGGTAACAACATCGTTTGTAAGCGGTGCCCAGGTAATCAGGTCAACCACTGTTAATGGTTGCCACGGACGACGGTTCAGATCATTTTGTGCATATTGTGCGTTATCGCCCAAACTGCCCAAAGTGATGATGTTACGGGCTTTGATACCATCAAAATTCACACTGGAATTTTTCTGGCGTTTGCTCAACATGGTTTGGGCAATTTCGATTGCTTCTGTATTGCGGATCAGGATGCCAACAAGCGTATCAGCTTCCTCTTTATTACGGGTTTTGGCCTGATTCACCAAATCAGTTTGAATCTGGGTAATATCCGCAGCGAGCTTGTTAATTTCAGTGGTACGATCTTCAAGTTCTTGACGGACATTTTCAGGCAAATTGGTCAATTGGTTCTGGCGGGTCTCAATCAATTTATCCAGTTTTGCAATACGATCTTGTAAATCCTTGGATAAATCATCAATAGACTGACCGCCTGCATTACGTGCATAAATCGGTAAAGTCATTACTGGACGAGGCATATAAGCTGTCATATATTTTTCCTTGCAAGAAAAAACCGCCTCAAATGGGCGGTCATGTATGTAAAAAATTAAGGTTTAAACTTGGTCCAACCAAGCAAAGGGGTCTTTTTTAGGTTCAGGTTCTGGTTGTCCAAAAGACTGAACACGCTGGATCAGTGCAGTTGAAGCCGCTTCATCAAGATTGAACTGGCGTAAAAAACGTTTTAAATCATCCTCAGTCTGAATATTACGCATGTCAGCATCCGTGATACGGGCATTGCGGTCACTGGGTTCATCACACGGACTGATTTCATATAAATTGGCGCGTTTGATCCGTACATATTCGCCCAAGTCTTCAACATCCATTGGATTCGGACGGAAAAATGCAACAGATAAGCCATCAATGGTTTTATCCTCCAGCATGGCCCGAACATCATGGGCCAGACTGTGATTCGGGGTAATACGCCCCGTCACTTTCAACCCAATGTCATCCTCTTCCAGATTCAACCACTTACCAATTCGCATACCATAGGTCGGATTGACCCAAACCAGTTGATAACCGTGGTTATAGTACATATGGCATCGTGCTGCACCCGCCTTGACTGCATTGATATAATCAGTAAAAGCACCTTTGACAAACTGTTCGCCATGCGAATTGATACTATCCCAGCGCACAGCATACCCCTCAAACTCAAACGGCTTGTTCTGGTCTTGCTGCTCATCAAAACGCAACTGCATATCTTGAAACGGTAGCAGCCGCGTCTGAACATCTGGCATCTGAAAGCCTGCATTCCGCAACAGCAAAGGCAAACCAATACCATCATTGAGTAACTTCATTTTACTCCCCTTGTCCTGTCTGCCCTGTCACTACACGATCAAGGGTAATAAGATTAGATGCCAGCATCAGATTGTCACCACCCTCAATCGGTGCATAACCCTCTTCAATCCTGACCTCATTAATTGTTGACTGACCGCTTTCGATGCGCGCCTTGTTGTTCGCAATACGTGTGGTAATGGATGCCCGTAACAAGTCCTTGATCTTAAATTCAAACTCGTATGTGTCCCAATCGACCCGATCCAGCAGATTCAGCCGTGCAGATTCCTCAATTCGTTCAAAGTAAGGACGCAAACCAAAGCGGTAAAACGACTCGACCAGTTGTTCAATACCACTGCCCCAAACCGTTGAACCGCTTGTGTCATTGATCAGGACACTAGGTACACCATAGAAACGACAAATTTCTTCAACCGTAAAACGTCGGGTGGATAACAGTTCAATATCTTCAGGCGTTAAGCTGATTTTCTCGAACGTTAAGCCACCCTCCAGCACTGGCAGAAACCAGTCATCGCCAGATACCAGCTCTGACATTTCCTGACGCAATGCATCACGCTGTTCTTTTTTCAAAGATTTTTCAGTTGATAGCGTTCCAGAGGGTTTTGCCCCATTTTCCATCACACGCCCGACTTTATCGTCAGTGGCAAGGCCAATTCCGATTGATCTGGCCCCATACGCCAAAGGCGACATGCCAACCAAGCCAGTGCCAAACAATTTGACGTGCCAGATTTCCTTATCTGTCAGAATTTCCTTTTTTCCGTCAAAATATGTGACGTGGTACTCTTTTTTGCCTTTATCATTCAATTTTGGTAAAACCGACGCATTATTGATCACCACAAGCTGATTAAGCTGTTTGTGATAGTAATATTTCCGCACATAGACATTTCCACTGATCAAATTCAGCATAAAAGTCTCTTTAAACTCAACATTTGTCTGATCATCGTTGGGTTTATTGCGGAATAAACGGGCTAAATCATGATCAAATATCTGTTTTCTATGCCGATTTTTATCAAAAATGAACATCTCAAGCGGCAAACTCGCCACCGTTTCAGCCAGAATTTTATGACAGGCAAACACCGCAGAAAGCGTCATTGCCCGTTCAAACGTTGCTGTACTGGCAATACGGCTGTTTGAACGTGGAAAATCAATCAATGTCCCTTTTTTGGGACTTTCTGGGCCTGTGCTTCGCCCCTGTAAATCCTTGACTTCATTCACGGCCCGTTGGATTTTGTCCTTTTCAAGACACTCAAACAGCCGATTTTTTGCAATTTTTGCTGTCATCGTCGTCTACCTACCACCATGTTTTCTAAATAGTCATCCACGTCCCAATCATCACCAATTTCACCAGGGACAAGCTCAAAAACTTCCTCTTTATCCCAGTACATCGCCCTTGATGCAGCGATAATTAAACCAACACCAGCATCAATTTTTTTTGCCCGTGAAATTTTTCGCGGAAAAATATTGTCCTTGGCATCAGGCTTGACCACGATATTGAGAATGCACCAACCAAAAACAGGATTGCCGTCATAAAAGAAACGCCCCTCCGCAATCAGAACCTCAATCCAGCGCATGGCTGGACTCAAGTATTCAGTACGTTGTGGCACCTCAATAACATTGATTCCTTCATCCAGTAAATCCGCTGTCACCTGTTCAGCATGGTACGGATCGTGCCCAACCTCATAAAATGGATAATCTATGTGATGTTGAATAATGTCTTCTTTAATGCGGTTAAAATCAGTTGAAGCGCCAGGCGTTTCAATTAAGTAACCATCATCACGCCAGACTGGATAATCATCGGGACGCATCTCGCCATTAATTGCTTCCGTGGCCTCAATCACACGCTCGTTGATATAGTTATGTGAAAAAGCGTGCCACATCACCTTGCCATTTTCCCGACGGGGACGCAGTTCCACCCAGCTTGCCAAGTCCAGACGGCTTGCCAAATCGTAGCCACCAAACCCAACCACGCCCTTAAATTCCTGAATCCTGACCTGATCATCAATGGTATTGGTCAAAACAGATTCAGCAATCCAGCCGTCCACCGCCCCGACCCACTCGTTCAGATGTTTCTGCCGAAATATGGCTTCATTGGCTGGGGAAATCTTACATTTATCAGCCATGCCCTGAAGATATTCAGGCTTTACTGAAATACCAATATTCGGGTTCGCTTTAGACCAGTTTTTCGGGTCTTTCCAATCATCGCCTTTATCTAAAGAAAAAATCATCCCGAAATATCGGTCATGAGTCGCTTCCCCTTTCAGGATAGCGACAACGATTTTCCGTTCACGGTAACAAACAGATGTTGTGTCCTTGCCTGCCGTAGTAATCGCAAAAAGTAGCGGCTGGGAACGTGATGCAATCCCGTTTGAAACAATGTCATACATGCCCGAATCTTTATGCGCATGTAATTCATCAATCAGGCCACAATGTACGTTGAAGCCGTCCTTTGATCCGTCCCGATCTTGTGATAGCGCCTTAAATGACGAGTTGGTAGTGGTCTGGAAAATTGAATATTCTTGCTTCGTAATATCAAAACGCTCGCGCATCTTTGGCGAATACTCAACCATTGTTTTTGCCGCGCCAAACAAAATATTGGCTTGGTCTCTGGTCGTGGCAGCCGCGTAGACGTTGGAACCTGGTTCACCGTCGATGAACCCCATGTAAAGCCCGACAGCAGCAAGCCAAGTCGTTTTACCATTTTTCTTAGCAACTTCCAGATATACATAAGTGAATCGGCGCAAATCTTCATAATCGACCCATCCAAAAATATTGACCGTGACAAAAATCTGCCAAGGCGACATAACCAAAAGATTTCGGGTTCCGTCACGCCTCAAGCGCGCCAACTCACCTTCAACATGAGGACAGGTTTCAATAAAAAAGCACGCATGATGTGCGCGCTTTAAATCGAACTTAAACCCAAACCCTATGTCAGGCGGCTTTGCGCCAATTTTTAATGATTTAAGTAATTTTTCTGTTTCCTCATCACCCGATCCAAGCGCAATGCCTGAGCGATTTAGGTCATTCAGGAAACGTTTGACTGCAAGTTTTTCCAACTGCCCAGCCGTGCGCACTCCAGAGCGCACGTCATGGCAATACTGGAGCGCAATTTTGAAATAATCGCGCATAAAAACTCACTAACTTGAACGAATGTTAAACCCAGCATAGGGGTCATTTTCTTCTTTCTGGGCAGCATCAGCACCCAGTAGGTCAAGCTGCTGTTGCTTGTTGATCTTGACACTTGAACGCGCCTTTGGGGTCAAGCCAAATTCAGCAGCCGTTTTTAAAATTTGTTCCTGAAGCTTGTTGCGAATCTGGACAAATCCTGCCTGAACCTCAAAACCGTTGGGTGTACTTGCCAGCCATGATTCAATGTTGTCCAATTTCTCAACCACATCGGCATAGCGTGCAACGTTGTCACAGTGAATTGAAAACACATCACCATCGACTACAGACATTAAGCCCGCCTGAACCAACGTGGGCCCCAGTACATCCCAGTGTTTTTTCGCGGCTCCTTTTATCCAACGAGGGCATGGCGGCATTCCCAGTTCCACGGCTGCATTTGCTTCCTGTGCATCCCCATCCCGATCTGAACGGATGCGGCTGCCACTTAAATTTTTTTCCTGTAAGGACTTAGGTGGACGACCCATATTAGACATAAGAACCTCCAAATTTTTTAAAACTATTTAAATATTAGAGGTATACCCCCCTATGGACTTTTGACCACGTAAAAATTTCATGGGGGGGCGGTCTTTTCTAGGAAAGCCTTTTCGACTTTTTACCCCCTATCCCCACACAATAATTATTTGAAAATAGAGCAACTGTATTGTGTGCCTTTAATCCAAAACACTTTTTGATTTTTACAAAGTGCAATCGTATTTGTAACTGAGATGAATATGCTGAACAGTAAGATTAGAATCAAAACAAGAACCCAAACCCCAGACCAATCGCGGTCTTTTCTTTTCATTTCAATCATCCTCTTTTATCACTCGACGATGTAGATCTGTTTCATCTAGTCGAGCAAGTCGCAAACGTTCATAGATTTCTACACGTGGATTTTTTTCACCATTCCAAAGTACATGCAGACTTGAACCAACCTGAACTACCACGCCAACATCATCAAAGCCATTGATGTCATCACGATAGACAACAGGATCACCAAGCAATATAACTTCACTCATGTTGCCACCGCCTTGAAATGTGAATGATGCAGCTTGTGGGTAAACCCATCCGCGTCATCAACTTCAACAATCTTGTCCTGAATTGATTTAATCTCAAACCTCTCTTGGTGAAAATATGAGAGCTAACGCAAATACCATTGCATAGATGCCGCTAAAGCAAGACATCACCTGATCATCAGTCATTAATGCGCCAAAACTAGACAGCACATAAAAACACAGAAAAAAGACATTCAATTTGATCATTCCTCACCAACCCTTTCCAAAATTGTTTGGATTGCTTTAATTGTCATTTGGTGATTTTCACTAGGAACGACGAATAAACTTGCTATAGATTCACACTTGCGCCTGTACTTTTCAGCTCGTGCTGCATGATGTTTGTATTTCTTATCAAGCATCTCATTAAACTCAAGCAACTCAGCATGTTCTTGCTGAAGCTGCTCAAGTGTCATGTTCATGTAGTCACTCATGCAGTCACCGCTTTGAAATGTGAATGATGCAAACGGTGTATAAAACCATCTGCATCTTCAACTTCGATTATCTTGTCTTGAATTGACTTAATCTCAAATTGATCTATAGCTTTGCAACTCAGTGAATCAAATGCATAACCTGTAGCAGCATGTACCATTTGACCAACTTTAAATACATAACAAGATACTGGCTTTTCAATTACTGTCTGCTGATATGACCAGCTACCCTTGTCTTCAGTTGCAGTCTTTCTGTCATGACAGGATTTGCACAGTGCTTGCCAATTCGACTTATCCCAAAATAGTTTCTTATCGCCTTTATGCGGAATGATATGGTCAACCACCATTGCCATCTCAATATAACCACGACGCTTATGATCAACACACAATGGATGCTCATCCAAGAACAAAAGCCGCTGTTTATCCCATTCAGCATCATAGCCGCGCTGGTGAGCTGTGCCCCGTTCACGATCTTTCTTTCTGATCCGTTCTTGATGTTGATCACAGTAACCACCGTTCACAGCAAAGTCTTTACAACTACTCACCTTGCACGGGCGTTTTGCCCGTTGGGGCGGTTTGTTTGCCATGATGCTAGACCTCAAAAAAAAGAGGACTGTATGCGGTTAAACATACAGTCCTTTGAATAGAGTCCTAAGACTCTGAGGATTAAACTTACAATAATTCATTATGGAGAAAACTAACTTAACTTTGTTCCAGTGTCAATAACTTATTTTAATTAGTTTTATAGAGCTGAAAAAAGATCTTCTCTTCAGCAATTGCATACTCCTTTTCAAAATCTTCAAGAATCAATGTAATCACCTTACCCAAGTACCGATGCACCACACGATATTCAACACCAGCCAAGACAGCACGATTTCGGCATGATGGTGTGTAATTAGCCGTCACTTTGCAGAACTCCAGCAACGCAACACGAATCACAGTCTGGTGATAATCAAAAGCCAGTTTTTGGCCAGCAAATAAACCTTGGTACTTTTGCACCAGCAATTGAGAAAATTGATTTAAATTTTCATCACTGTTTGCATCAAAGCATTTCAACTTAATTAAATTTTCTTGAAGTGGTGTCAGCTTCGCAAAGCTCATTGCAAGCACAACATCCTGAGCTGTAAGTTCAGATGAAGCATTATCAACCCTAATTGCTTCATAATTAACAGTTTTTGGATTTAATAATCGAATTAATTTTTCCATTGGTTAGCCTTTCAGGTGAACGAGTGAACGACTTGGGAACGACATTTTTAAGTCATTCACCTGATAAACATTTGTTTTTATTATTAAATTCTTTAAAAGTGAACGAGTGAACGAAAAAATACGCGCGCACGTGAGAGTAAAAAAAATAAAGACAGAGTTATTGAGTATAGAATATAGATAAATAAGAGGGTATATAAATTTTCTTCCCACGTGCGCGGGAGAAAAGTCGTTCTCTCGTTCACCTGAGAGTAATTCATTATTATAATTCAATGGCTTACTAGGTGAACGACTAGGTGAACGAGCGTTTTTGTCATTCCCCTCGTTCACCTGAACAGCTTCACAAGCCATTGTTTTTACGTCACAAAGCTTAGGTTTAGGCAGTTTTTTTGTCAAGTACATTTGGTACACCTTTTTCAAATTCATTCACGCACTCTCCATACCAATCCAATGCATTCCGATCAGCAGGCACTTCACCAACCTTGATGATCAGGGACTGGCCCTCTTGACGGATATACCGCCATTTCTGCTTCTCAAGCAGCTCTATGCCATCTATCTTCTTGATATCCTCAGTAAATTTCCGATAGGTATATTTATGCTCCAGCGTTGCAGATGCCCACTCTTTGTATGAATCATAGAGCTGACTTGCCTTGCAACTTACAATTTTGTACTTGGTTTCACCAGACAACCATTCGTCAATAAACACCTCAATAGATCGCTTACTTGCATTAATCAATGCCCGTTTAGCGTCGGTAATCGGTGGCTTATCATGCTTAAATTCCTCCAAAGGCACACTCATTAAGTAGGTATAGAACGCATCTAGGCCATCATTTGCGATTTCTGCATAGACTTGCTCACTCAATTTCTCATCTAGCTTATTTTGCGGTGCGATGACAAACCAACGTCTCGCTTCACCATGCAACGGAAATGGAATATTTTCATTTGAAGCAAATGCCATATTGAAATATGCAGGCACTTGTTTCTGAGGGCGTTGCTTCTCATTGATCGTTACACTTTTTGCAGTAATCAACGCATTCAGATAAGGCGTAACGTTGTACTTAGTGGCATTCGTTGCAATTTCTTCACCAAAAATGAATGCTGCATTGTTCAACCAACCGTTAAATTGAGGGCTTTCCAATTCTTGTGAGGTAATAACTCGGTGATATTTACCGTAAATTCCACCCATTACTTTTTCAAATAACGTTGTTTTTCCCGACCCTTGAACATGACTTGCCATCAATACAGCACTGTGCGCCTTTTGCCCTTCGTTCTGAAGTGGATACGCTAGCCACTGGAGCAACCAACGCTGAATATCTAAATCACCATTACACAAACACCAGGTCATTTTTAAAATGCCTGCACATTTTGCCAGTAATGAACGAGTATCTAATGGGTTATGATCCTGATCCAAGAGCTGCTTAACACCATAGCCCTCAAATGTATTGATATAATTTGGATCAATATCAATTTTACGTGTTGGATCGAATATCAATTTTTCATAATCGATTTCACAACGAGTCGGACTTTCAATCCATTTCTTATACTCATGCGGGTACATCAATTGAGATGCAGACCACGATACCACACGGTTTAAAGACTTGTCATAGATATACGTTTCACCTTTCAACAAAATGCAGTTTTTGCTCATATTGGGTGCTACAGATCCAATGTCTTGATTAAGCAGAGCTTCAACTTCATCTTTTTCAAGCGTTTTGCGGTTCTCGTGACTATACCAGTGCTTAAACGTATTACTGAGCGTATGTTTCAATGATGAAATCTTGAATTTATGCTTGGTTTTAAAGTCAAAAGCATCATTGCTACACGCAATCACAGCATAGCGATCTAAAGCATTATTAAGTTTAGCTTCAAGACTGTTTGGATCAAGGACCCTAAAATTTTCCCCACCCCCCGCTGTTTCCTGCTGACCAGTTTCAATAGAATGGCCATTCATTGGCGGTGCAAAATCTAGCTGAAAAGCATCATCGGAATAGTCGATATATCCATTATTTTCTGGCATTTCCCCTAAATTGTGGTCGGTTAAATTTAGGGGGCACGGGGAAACATCAAAAGCAAAATCAGATGATGAAATGGCCGTTTCGATCTGCCGACGAACTTCACCTAACCCCGACAACACATGCAGATCGTTAAAATCAGATGGTGGCTTAACTGCTGCTGGTGGCTGCTCGTTATTTTCTTCGAGATTCATACAGACTCCACCGTTTGAAATTTAGGTAATACAATGATACCGCCAGTGGCAGCCACAGCTTTATTCGCAGCTTTTAGACCTGCATTTAGCGTTGCACTGTCATCATCAGCACAGTAAACAAGCTGCAAATTTGGATATTTAGAACGAATTGCAATGCCGACCTTGTCGATATTGCCTGATTGAAATGCGATTACCGTTGTGTGTCCTGTCGCTTCATAAATACTTGCTCCAGTTGCATAACCTTCCGCAATACATACGATTTGATTTTCAGCTAGGATTTTTCCAATGATATAAAAGCAGTCATTAACACGCCCACCATTAAGATAAGGCTTAAATCCATCTGCATGGATCTCCTGCATATTCCAAATTTTGCCGTCTATATCAAACAGAGGAACAAGCAGATTACCTTTGCCATTAATCTTGCAACCGTGATTCTGCACTTGTTTACGATCTAAATAAGGGCAATCACGGTCTACAGATTTACCTTTCCAAAGTCGATCCGCACGTTTTGCAGCAGCTTCTTGCGCCTTACGTTCTTCAGCTTCAGCCTGTAAACGCATTTTTTCTTCACGTTCACGCCATTTCTGACGATCAGCATCGGTTACTTTACTATCTGCCGATAAACCAACAATTGAGCCAACCTCTTTTAAAACTTCCGCATGTGTATAGCCGCGCGCTTTCACAACTAGCTCAAAACCATCACCCGCACCACATTGGTTGCAGATCCAAGTGCCCTTGCCCTGTTTGTCATCACAACGGAAACGGTCAGTACCACCGCAAATCGGACATGGCCCATGTTTGTTTTTATGAACTGGTACCGTGATTGCAAAAGCTGGGAAAATCATATCTTTCCAGCGACCCAAGGCTGCATCACGTACTTGAGGGAATGTTAGTGCCATCGTTATTTGCCCCCAGCATGATGTAATTCAGCCATTGCCAACAAAGTTGCTGCAATACGAATCAAGTCATAAGACTCTTTACGAATGACAGCCAATTCATCTGCTGAAATCACACCGTCTTTGATCGCTGTGACAATTGACTGCACTAGGTCGCCATTTTCTTTAGCCAAACGTCCGACTTTCGAAATGAAATCTGAGTCAGACAAAACATTGACCTTAGGCAATTCAAACCAAGCCGCGTTTCCGTGAATTGCACAGATGCTGTCCATGATTCGAGCATCTTTGGTTTCAGCAAGAACACCTTCCAAATGATAAATATTTGGCTTGTGCGTTGGCGTAGTTGGGTTAAGTGAACTGCGGAATGTATTGATATTCCAACCGTTTTTTTCAGCAATATAAGCCATCATACTGTCATCGTTATGACGATAAACCGATGCTTTCAAAGCCATTTGAAGTGACATCACAGTCATTTGTGCTCGTTCTTTATTCGTAAGTTGCATGTTTAAATCCTCTCAATTCATTCATATTTTTAGATTTTTGACTGAGATATATTTCGTTTAGCTTTTGACTTAAATAGAGGATTTCGACCTGCTGCCAATTCTTTCACCTGAATCTCACGTAAAAGAGGTATTTCTTTGTCATCACCCCACTGAGCAACAGCAGCCGTCGTGATTCCCAGCTTTTCAGCCAGATCTGCAAAAGAACAATTCAAAAGTTTTGCCGCTTCTTGACGAGTCATGTAACACCTAAAAACTAATTTAACTTAGTTTATTTAATAGCAGTTAACTTAGTGCGTCAAGAGCTAAGATAAATTAGTTTTAAACTTAAGGCTTAAATCATGGAATCTATTGGTAATCGAATCAGAAACCTGAGAAAAGAGAAAAAACTGACTCAAAAAGATTTAGCGAAAATCCTAGGTATCACTGACGCAGCAATTGTTCACTGGGAAAAAGATGTAAATATTCCTAAATTAGAACATTTAAATATTATGGCACCAACTTTAAATACAACTATAGACTATATAATGTATGGAAAATCAGATACATCTGATAATGTTATAGATTTTAGACCAATTACAAGGATGCTTCCAGTTTTGACTTATGTTCAATGCGGTTCAATGACAAATGTACGATCAATTTCACCTCACGAAATTGATAATTGGCTACCTTCTCCACCAGATACAGGTAAAAATAGTTTTTATCTGATTACACAAGGAATCAGTAATTCGCCAGAATTTAATGATGGTGATTTTATTTGTATTGATCCAGATGTACCACTGGAATATGTTCAAACAGGTGAAATGATAATCGTATTTCAAGATGATGAAGCAACATTTAAAGCACTGGTTAGAGAAAACAAATCATTGTATCTCAAAGCTTTAAATAATAATTTTCAACCAAATATAATTCCTTTAAAAGAAGATGCAGTTTATAAAGGAAAATATACAGGCAAATTTACACCTAGTAAAAAATTCCTATAAGAATCAATTAAAAGATTCATTAAACTAAGAAAAATTAATTTAAATATTGACACTTAAACTTAGTAAAGTTAGTTTTATATGGCAAACTAACTTTACTTAGGTGCCCTTATGAAAAAATTCGACCCTCAATTTGACCACTTCGACGGCATTGTCGTTGGTCGCCTTGTTGCTGAACCACAGCACGATCTCGATTTCTATCGCTCACGTTCAATCGATCAAATCCAATGTGCAATTTCTAACATTGCACACGCTCACACCTACCCTGAATTTATTGCAGCAATTGCTCAGGCAAATGCATTTATAGACTCTGCTTATAATCTTGAAGTTATTGATTTAAGTGAAAAAGTACAATGGGTCGATCAAGTTCACACAGCTCATAAAAACCAGTTGATTGAGGCTTAAACATGAAAGAAGCCACTCAATTTACTGCCGTTTACGTTGCCCTATTTTTAATCCTGGGCGCATTGGTTTTTTCAAGCTTAAAGAGCTGCGCGCATTCAATTGATCAAGATGCAGAACGTGCTATTGCATACCAAGCACAATTCCAAAATGCCAACGAACATGAAGTTTTTGTAAGAAAGTTGGGAGATGAGTGATGTTAAAGACTGAACTTATAGTTGGATTGCTTGCCCTCATGATTCTATTGTTCGGCTATGCAATTACCACTGCACTGGAGAATAGCAATGCAATTCTATGAACCAGCCAGCAAAATTATTAAGCCTGATTTAAAAGCTGACGTTGAAGCATGGCTAGCCCAAGGTAATACAATTACTGAATTACAATTCGGACATTCAAACTTTAAAGATGGCAATATTCCGTATGCAAAACAACCCGTTCGGAAACTTGATATTGAAAAATATAATGCTGAACGAGTTACTAGACATACTCCAGTGAATCCCCCAAAAAAGGAAAAACCAACCAAGGTCAAAGTCGTTAAATTACGCCTAGTAAAACCAAAAGTTGTTAAGCCAAAGCGTGTATCAAAGCTCGTTGTTTATGGTGAACGTGCAATGATTCGTTTTCATAACATTGAAGTATTTAAAACGGCACGTGACAACAATCTCAATGAAATTGAAGCGCTTTGTATACACCATGGCTATACAGTTTATCGCTTTTATAAAGATCGTCCCCGTTGCTTGAAATGCGTTGACTGTTTTCAAATCAAAGATTTAGATAATCATAATCGCCAAACTTTGAACAAAGAGTTAATGCTAGTTGCTGCCAGCAACAACGAAAGAAAATTTACGGGTGTCTGTAAAGTTCATGGCGAAACACCATTTTTTATAATCAAAACCCAATTTTCAAGATCGGGGCTGAATTATAAATGTTTTGCATGTAATGCAGCTAACCAACTCGCACACAAAAAGAAAAAAGGAACTATTGCATGAATCGTTTAATGCTTGATTTTGAAACTCTCGACGTTGCTGAATGCCCTGTTATTTTAAGCATGGGTGTAGTTGTGTTTAATGAAGATGGAATTGTTGATTCATTTTTTGAAAAGATAGATCAGCATTCATGCTTAGACCTTGGCTGTACTGTTTCAGTCGATACCCTACTTTGGTGGGAAGAACAATCCGATACAGCAAAAAAATCCGCATTTGGTGGAACTACTAATATTGGCTATGCAATGGGTATGCTTGTTGATCTATATAAAAAATATGAGTGTGAGGAAATCTGGAGTAAAGGAGCAATTGCTGATATTCGATGGGCCAATAATATTCTTGATAAATTAGACATGAAAAAACCGTGGAAATTCTCAAGAGAAATGTGTTTTAGGACATATTTAAAATACTCACACAAAGTTGATTTTCAACCATCTGGCGAAGCACATAACGCGCTTGATGATGCTATTAATCAAGCTAGGCATTGGATTGAGATTAACAAACCAATGCCATTTCAGCATAATTTTCCAAGTCTTCTTCAGGCAGCAGCAAATTTTAAAAATAAAGATATTAGCTCTTATATTCAATTTTATCAGGGAACAAAAAATGAGGATGTAGAGTTAAATATTTATTTCACACATCACAAAATTATGGATGACGGAACTGATAACTATAGCTATTTAAGACTTTCAACATCAAATCATGAGTCAAGAAATCTACTTATTCATGATGCAATAGAAGCATTTAAGTTATTCAATAATGAATATGATTTCAATCCAAAAGATTGGGATGAAACAATGGATTCCAATCCATTTGAAGACTTGCCATTTTGAGGATTATCACATGACTACATATACAGAAATGCTTGAACAGCCTCAAATCATCACAAAAATTGAATCAGCGATTGGTGGGCAAATTGTTAGCGTTTACTTGGCTGCTGGATTAACACCACCTATTCCATTTCAAGAAAATGGTCGCTTTAAATACGTTGATCCAGCACCGCAAAAATATGCAAATCATTTACGTGAAGGTATTAAATTGTTTGCTGAGATCTTGGATGAATTGGAGGTAAATAAAAATGAAAATTGATCGTCGTGTACGCGCAAAAGAATTTATGGACTTACTTTCAATCAAAAAAGATGCATTTTATGACAGAGTGAAATCTGGTGAAATTCAACAGCCAGTTCGCTTAAATAAAAAAGATGTTTTTTGGCATGAATCTTATGTAAAACATAAAGTTGAAGAATTTAAGCAAGATTTAAATACCGTAGCCTGCTCATAGCAGGCTTTATTTTTAATAAAAAATAATAACAATTTTAAAAACGGGTAACTATACGGGTGATTTATATATAATAATTACAAATATTTATTAATAACAATATTTTAAATTATAAATAAACATTTGCTATTAAAATATTCACTTTGATCCTGTCTCTTTAAATGTTACTACGTAGTTTTTTCAATTGAATTATTCAGTGAATTATATATATTTGTAACTTCATAGTATTAGAAATTTATGCCGCCATGAGACATTTATCTACTTTTATCCGTGTTTTAGGGGTAAGTTTTTCACTTCTAACAGCACCCGCAATTTTTGCAAACACAACGGTTTCAGCTAAAGAAGCAGATGCACTTATCAAAGATGATATTGCCAATGCGCAAGTCCTCATTGAAATGTGCCCAAGCATAATTGGAAAAAATGCTAAATTTGACGAAAACATCAAAAAGATGGTGGCTTCTTATTTAAGCACCTATTCTGATAAGTCAGCTTCCCTTGAGAGTCTACAAAAGGATGGAGAATTCCAATCTTTATTGAAAGATGCTCGTGAAGCAGCGAAAGAAGTTGAAAAAGCTGAACAAAAGTCAGTATGTGACGATGTATTGAATTTTGAAGGCTAATAGCTCAATCACAAATTTGTGGTTTTAAATTTTAATATTTAAAGCCACACAACCCCACTTCCCTACAGCAAACATACAATTTATTCATATTTTTATGCTATAAGCTATTCAAATTCTTTAAGTCTTGTTTCTGAGTTTGAGTTCTTATGAAGAAAAGTTTTTTCAAAACACTAGGTTTATCATTTCTCATTACTTCTAGTCTTTTCACAACAACTGTATTTGCCGCAGAAAAAAAATCTGAACCTGAAAAAATTGAAGTTACACCAACATCTGAAGGCGTGACTCCTCAAGAACTTGCTGCAATTTATGTATTGTCAGAAATCTGCCCAGATTTAATTGGCAAAGATCTAAAATTTAATAAAGCATATGACAACCTCGTCAAATCATATTTATCAAATGAACCAAATGCTGTAGACATCCTCAATAAACGTGCTAAAACCAAAGAGTTCCAAGCTCCTCTTGCTGAAGCGCGTAAAGATGCCAAGGCTGCATCTGAAGATGATAATCGTCAAATTTGCGATGATGTTCGGAATTATTATTCTAAGTAACTGATTAGTTACAATACTGCATGAAAAAGCCGACTTCTGCCGTAGAAGTCGGCTTTGCTTTGTCCTAAAATGCTAGGCTCATCTGCTTCACACAAGATATTGGAACACCTAGAATGACTCAAAAAAGCGCTCTTGCTGCATTATTACTTTTGCCAAGCCTTTCATATGCAGCGACTGTCCTACCGTCTCCACCAGAATTAAATAATAAATCCTATGTATTGATGGATTACGAGACAGGACAAATCCTTGCTGCAAAAAACGAAAATGAAAAACTCGCACCCGCTTCTATGACCAAAATGATGACAAGCTACATCATAGAACAAAAACTTTTAAAGGGTGAATTAACAGACAACGAACAAGTCCGTATGAATGAATCAGCATGGTGTCGTGGTACCAGTGCTGAATCATGTATGTATGTACCATTAAATGGTACAGCAACTGTTCTAGAAATGTTACGTGGTATTATTATTCAATCAGGCAATGATGCATCTAAAGCAATGGCCGAACACATTGCGGGCAACGAGGGTACATTTGCCCACATGATGAACCAAGAAGCCAAACGTATTGGTATGGTGAATACTCACTTTATCAATGCAACAGGTATGCCTGCTGAAGGTCATTACTCAACTGCTAAAGATATGGCTGTACTAGCGCAACATATTATTAAAGATAGCTCTAAATACTATCCAATCTATTCGGAAAAAGAATTTACGTTTAATGGTATTAAACAAGGCAACCGTAATGCTTTGCTTTATACAGATCCAAGTGTTGATGGTTTAAAAACAGGACATACTGATGAAGCGGGTTATTGCCTAACCACTTCAAGTAAACGTGGACCAATGCGTTTGATCTCAGTGATCTTTGGCACACCAAGCATGAATGAACGTGCTAGTCAAACTCGTACATTGTTAGCATGGGGCTTTGCAAACTTCGAGACTGCAAATGTACAACCTGCTAACCAAGTGCTTGCTAAAGCCAAAGTATGGTTTGGTAAAGAAGATAATGTTCAAATTGGTCTTGCTGAAAACTTCAACGTAACCATGCCTAAAGGTCAAGCGGACAAAATCAAAACTCAGCTTGTAGTTCAACCTAAATTGAATGCGCCTTTAGCCAAAGGTCAAGTTGTGGGTAAATTAGTGGCAAGCCTTGATGGTAAAGTCATTGCAGAGAAACCACTGGTTGCATTAAAGCCTGTTGAAGAAGCAAGCTTCTTTGCACGTATGATTGACCATATCAAAATGTTCTTCAGTAACTTATTCTAATTTTAGAATAGACTAATTAAGCATTCATGCTCTTGGGCATGAATGCTTTTTTATTTTATAATTCCATCATATTTTGTTTTGAAGCTTCTAATGACTAAGAACATTCGTCCGTATCTCGATCAAACACCTGATGTTGATTCAAGCTGTTATGTAGATGACATGTCTGTGGTAATTGGTGATGTCAAATTAGCAGAGAATGTTTCTGTTTGGCCCTTTGCCGTAATTCGTGGTGATGTCAATTCTATTCAAATTGGCAAAAATAGTAATGTACAAGATCATTGTATGTTGCATGTCAGCCATAAAAATCAAGCTAAACCAAACGGTTCACCTCTCGTCATTGGCGAAGATGTGACGGTTGGACATCATGTAACTTTGCATGGTTGTACCATTGGTAATCGTGTCCTGATCGGGATTAATACCGTTGTTTTAGATGACGTGATTATCGAAGATGATGTGATGATTGGTGCTGGTAGCCTTGTTCCGCCACGTAAAGTGTTAAAAAGTGGTTACCTGTATGTTGGTAGCCCAGTACAGCGAGTTCGTGCACTGACTGAAAAAGAAATGGAGTTTCTTCCTTATTCGGCACGTCATTATGTAAAAGTGAAGGATAATTATAATAAGACCAAATAGATCACCATTATATTTTAGAATATATAACTAAAAAACTTTGGAAATATTTTCACTTGGTACAATTAAAGGGTGGAGTACTTTAATGCGTTCAATTTTTATATAGAAAAAATATTTTATATAAATAATAAACCAACCATGAGGAATATTTTTCCGCAAGATTATACCTAAAAGTATACTTCGTAAGGGGTGGAATGAAATAATACTTAAGTACTATTCTTCACTCTCATAGAGTGATTTCATGAATTCATCAAAGTTATCTGCAACAAAGTTTACCACCATTGTGCTTTTACCATCATCATAATCAATAAAATCATCATGGTATACTAATACAATCTTAGGCTCTGAACTTTTAGGATTATCTCTATAATCAAAGCAAATATAATCACCATTAGCACATCTTCCAAACACAACAAGATTTTCTATACCATAATTATTTAAATCAGAAACATTTTCTTGTTCACTTAAAATACTTCCTCCTAAATAATTTTCTTTGAAACTAAAAAAATTTATATCCCTATTATCAGCCTGATCATAAACATTAGTGAAATCAAATATATTTTCTATAGGCTCTAAGGCATCATGCTTTTGCATTAGAGAAATATAATTTTTGGGTAAATTATAACCTAATTCACTTTGGACTCTGTGAATTTCGTCCAATGAATTTCGTCCATTATCTTCATAAACCTTCATGATTTTCTCCATTATTTACCATCTTTTAATGCATTTTGCCCCGAATGAGGAACTGCTTTATTAGAATGAAATTCATTTGATACAATTGCATGTTATTGCCTCGTTGTTAATTTTTATACCCAGAGAAAATCAGTATGTGAGCTTTGAATCGCATCAGAATTGCAGGAATATTAAATCTTACGGAAAACTTAATGCCATTGCAAAATAAGTGCATTTTATCAACCTTTGCAAAAACCTGTGATTGGAAAGATCCTTGGGGCTGTACAATGTACGCTGATCAATTAATTTCAATAGAGAATCCAAATTATGGAAAAGCTTAGATGTCTTAAATTATAGTTGAACATACGTAATAGATGATCCTGCATGACAATCGGCAAAAGACTTACAAAAATATATTAACGGAAAAATTAAAAGTCCATAATTGAATAACGGTGCGTCAAGCTATGATTCAATTTCCATAGCCAAAAACGCCCAAATTTTGTAGAATACGTTTTTTAAAATCATGGTGCTTTCTATGACCGCTTGGACACCCCATGTCACAGTCGCTACTGTAGTCGAAAAAGACGGACGTTTTCTGTTTGTTGAAGAACACAGCGAAGGCTTTGTACATACCGTGTTTAATCAACCTGCGGGACATGTAGAATGCGATGAGACCATTATTCAAGCAGCGATTCGTGAGACCTTAGAAGAAACAGGTCATCATGTTGAAATTGATCATCTGCTCGGTATTTATACCTATACTCCACCGATGTTTCCAGATCGTACCTATTACCGTTTTTGCTTTTTAGCACATGTCACGTCGGTTGAAGAAAATGCTCAACTGGATACAGGTATTGTTGGTGTAGTATGGATGAACTTAGATGAGCTACAAGAAACAGCACGTGCGCGTAGCCCATTGGTTTTAAAAGTAATTGAAGATGCCCTTGCTGGCAAAAAATATCCCTTATCGCTCATTTATGAGCAACCTTTCTCTCCCTCATTAACTTCTCATTTGGACGCTTAATTAGATGCAACAACGTGTCATTGTCGGTATGTCTGGTGGTGTAGACTCCTCCGTTTCTGCCGCATTATTACTTCAACAAGGATATCAAGTTGAAGGTCTTTTCATGAAAAACTGGGAAGAAGATGATGGTACGGAATATTGCACAGCACTCGAAGATTTAGCAGATGCTCAAGCCGTTGCAGATAAAATTGGCATCAAGCTACATACTGCTAATTTTGCAATGGAATATTGGGATCGAGTATTCGAGCACTTTTTGGCAGAATATGCGGCAGGTCGTACCCCAAACCCAGATATTCTGTGTAATAAAGAAATTAAATTCCGTGCATTTTTAGATCACGCCATGACCTTGGGTGCAGACTTTATCGCAACGGGTCACTATGCGCGTCGTGGTGCAAGTCTACAAAACTCACGTGGTGAAACCTACGCACCTTTATTACGTGGTGTCGATAATAATAAAGACCAGACTTATTTCTTACATGCGGTGCATGGTCGTGAAATTAACAAGACCTTATTCCCCGTGGGTGAAATTGAAAAACCTGAAGTGCGTCGAATTGCAGAAGAACTTGATTTAGCGACAGCGAAGAAAAAAGACTCAACTGGCATTTGCTTTATTGGTGAACGTCGTTTTACCGATTTCTTAAAACAATATTTACCTGCACAAGCTGGAAAAATTGTTTTGGAGTCAGGTAAAGAAGTTGGTGAACATCATGGCTTGATGTACTATACGCTGGGTCAACGCGGTGGTATTGGTATCGGTGGTATGAAAGGTGTGCAAGAAGGTGCATGGTTCGTATTGCATAAAGATATCGCCAATAACCGACTGGTGATTGGTCAAGGACATGAACATCCACTCATGCAAAGCACACAGCTTTGGAGCGAGTCAATTGATTGGGTCGCAGGTGAACAAGACATTCCAAGCACAGGATTCCGATGCACGGCAAAAACCCGTTATCGTCAGCCTGATCAAGCGTGTACAATTTATCGTGATGAGCAAACCGAAAATGGTATTCGAGTTGAGTTTGATGAACCACAAAGAGCTGTAACTCCTGGACAAAGCGTGGTGTTCTACTCAGGAGAGGTTTGCTTAGGTGGTGGTGTGATTCACCATACCAATGCACCTGAACCAGATTTTATTTAAGGAAATTGGAAGCGAAGCATGGTGGAGTTACCCTTTCAGCACGCCCAAGCGTTGAATGTTCGACAAAATCGTGCTTTGGCATTGGCTGCTGTGTTTCAAGCAACGCAGCTCACGCATATGACCGCGATGGCGGGACAGCAAAGTATTGGGGATAGTGGTAATTTTTATTTTGAGTTATTGATTAAAGCCAGTCTTAATATTCGACCCGCTACCAATAATGCCACTCAAACTTTAGATTTTTTTAATCAACTTGCTGATATTTCACTCGGTTTAAAAACTTTAGAAGGCTGTATTACTCAGCCTTTTAACACTGCACCCAAATCTCGTGTTCCTAAAATTTCAGCAGCTAAACTGCCCATGTCTTATGCGATGGCTTTGTTGCAATTAGAAAAGAAAGTATATAGCAATCCCGAATACGTCAAAATCATTGAAACAGCTCAGCAAAAAATATTAAAACAGCTTTCATTTTTCGATAACAATTATTTGCACCCAAGTATTATTGCCAACCTTGCACAAACTTATGTGGAAACAGCGGGGCAAATCAATCCTCGCATTCTCGTTCGCGGTAATGCGGAAGCATTTAAAGACATCAATCATACCAACCGTATTCGTGCATGCTTATTTACTGGCTTACAACTTGCACATTTATGGAAGCAGCTCGGTGGTAGCTCTTGGAGTATGATTTTTACTAAACGTAAGTTATTACAAGATATTCAAGCTCTCGCTCGTTTACAGTATCAGGTGGTATAAACCGATGCTAAAACGAATTTATTTTTATGTTTATTCCAAAATTAAGGAATCTGTATGAATGCTTTAACCGCACTCTCACCACTTGATGGACGTTATGCAAGCAAATGCGATGCGTTACGCCCTTTTTTGTCTGAGTTTGGTTTAATCCACGCTCGTGTTACGGTTGAAGTGCGTTGGTTACAAGCACTTGCAAATCGTGCAGAAATTATTGAAGTTCCTGCTTTTTCTGCTGAAACAAATGCAGCATTGGATGCAATCGTAACCAATTTTTCTGAAGAAGATGCGAATCGCATTAAAGAAATCGAACGAACGACGAACCATGATGTAAAAGCAGTTGAATATTTCCTTAAAGAGAAAATTGCAAACATTGATGAGCTACAAAATGCGGGCGAATTTATTCACTTTGCATGTACCTCTGAAGACATCAACAACTTGTCTCATGCATTAATGCTTAAAAATGGTCGTGAAGTTTTAGTTTCAAGCATGAAACAAATCCTCAATGCGATTTCTGCTTTGGCAATCACACACGCTGAACAACCAATGTTGTCTCGTACACATGGTCAAACTGCAAGCCCTACTACCTTGGGTAAAGAGATGGCAAACGTTGCTTATCGTTTAGCCCGCCAAATCAAGCAATTTGAAAATGTCGAATTACTTGGTAAAATCAATGGTGCTGTAGGTAACTACAATGCTCACCTATCTGCTTACCCAGAAATTGACTGGGCTGCACATGCTCAAGCATTTGTAGAATCTTTAGGTTTAGCATTTAACCCATACACCACACAAATTGAGCCACACGATTATATGGCTGAATTGTTCGATGCATTACGTCGTTACAACACGATCTTGATTGATTTTAACCGTGATGTTTGGGGCTATATCTCACTGGGTTACTTCAAGCAAAAATTAAAAGACGGTGAAGTTGGTTCATCAACCATGCCTCATAAAGTAAACCCAATTGACTTCGAAAATTCTGAAGGTAACTTAGGTATCGCAAATGCGGTATTGGGTCATCTTGGTGAAAAACTTCCTGTTTCTCGCTGGCAGCGTGATTTAACTGACTCAACTGTTCTTCGTAACATGGGTGTTGGTTTTGCACAAAGCTTGATTGCTTTTGATGCTTGCTTAAAAGGTATTGGTAAACTTGAGTTGAACGCGAACCGTTTAAATGAAGATTTAGACCAAGCACAAGAAGTACTTGCAGAGCCAATCCAAACTGTTATGCGTCGTTATAACGTTGAAAAACCTTACGAAAAATTAAAAGCATTGACTCGTGGTCAAGCAATGACGCGTGAGATGATGGTGAACTTCGTAAATGGTGATGAATTATTACAAGTTCCTGCCGACGAACGTACACGTTTGGCTGAATTAACACCTGCAACTTACACAGGTAATGCGGCTGAACAAGCGAAACAAATTAATGATCTAATTAGCAAAATCTAAGTTTTGTTGATTAAAAAAGCAAAGCCTCGGCTTTGCTTTTTTATTTCTTAATTTTGCTCGTTAAAATCATCAGAATCCCAATGATTTTAACTGATCACAACTCGGTTCTTATTTAAAAACGTTTACTTAAATTAAGCCAAGCTTCGACGTCATTACGCTTATCGACACTATCAGGTTGTGAGCCTATCGGGAACCCTACAGTTAATGCTGCTTGCCATTGCATCGCATTTGACCAGTTTAGTCCAAAACCTGCACTACTAATCTGTTCTATATTTTTGCCTGTTAAACCACTCCACTCTCGTGCTTGGTGTTTAACCGTTGCTGTATCGACATAGATCTTCGCTGCAAGTTGATTTTGTGCAGAAGCATATAAACTCTGTCTAAGTTCAGACAAAACGTAATATCCAGTTGAACCACTTAACGCACTATTCTTATATCCTGCAATATTCGACGCACCACCAACACTAAATTGCTGAGCGCTATCTAAATTATCAGGGCTATATTGTGCTTGTAAAGCTGCATAGATTTGGGTTTTTGAACCATTTAAATTTTGCAAGCGAGAGACATTCATAAAGGCACTAACAAATTCACCTTGTGTTTTTGCCGTTGCTTGATCACCAAGTTCTGCCATCGCATTTTTAAAATTAACCCGTCCAATATCTGTTGCAACGCCAAGTTGAGTTAAACCGCCACCTGCAAAATCATCATATTGAGAAGCATCTAAACGAATACGCCCAACATCAATATTCCGATCCCGATAAATTTCTGCGACGTTAATATCATCTTTCAGGCGTTTATGATCATATTCCACACCCAAAATCACTTCACTACGATTATTCAATAATATTGGTTGATTCAACCATACACTGATTTGTTGTGCTGTGCCCGTCGCATCTAAAGCTTTATATTCTTTACCTAACTCATAGGCTAAATCAGAATAACTCGCACCTAGACGTGTACCGATACCATTCATTGTTGCTTCGTAGGCCAGTCGACCAAAGTTTAGATTGCCCGATGTCATGCCATCCACAGTCAAGCGATCACCCAAACCCAAAGCATTATTGACTGCAACGCCAGCATTTAAACGCACTTCATGGGTATATTCATTGCCATAATTATCTAAACCGACATAGCCTGTCAGTGATGATGTTGGCTGAATATCAATTGTTAAATCACTAGTTCCAGCATAACGCCCTGCGCTAATGATATTACGTGTTTGAATCCCATCTAAACGATTCAACAATTTAAGCTGCTGCTGTAAAGTCGCCGAATCAATAATATTGCCTGATTGTAGAGGCTGCAAAATAGCTTGGATTAAGTGTGGCGAAGTTTTGGTTTGATTATTGATAATGATACGATCATATTTTGCCTCCAAAATCGCAATCTTAACCACACCATTTTTCAAACTTTGTACAGGTAAATACGCCCGACTATAGGGATAACCCTGCTGTTGATAATAAGTCGTAATCCGTTTCGTCAATTGCTGTAAATCAGCAAGTGTCAACATCTTAGTTTCAGCATCGGCAACCAAAGCATGTAAATCTGGTGTGCTAATGCTTTGATTTCCTGTAATTACAATCTGTTCAACTTTAACTTGCTGTTGAGCATCTGCTTGCGCGATTTGCATTTGTGCAGGCTGCTCAATATTCACCTCAGCTTGAGATTGGTATTGCTGTATGGTTTGCTGTTGAAGAAGTAGTCCAGCATTTGGCACATTATCTGCAAAAACTGAAAAACTACTCAGTGAAAGCATACTGATCAATAATGTAGGCTTCGGATATAACATAATTAAAAATTCCCCGTTAAGGTGTGAATACCATCCATGTTGATACCATCACCAATAATTTCTATTTCGATGTTATCCGACTGTTTTGGTTTATTTGCTTGTGGAGCAAAATGAATCGCTCGCTGATATGGATTACCTAATAAATCTTGCCAAATTGAGAGATTAGGTTGGCTCGGTTTTTCAGGTCCGATAGGTGGTTTTGGATCGACCAATGGCGCTTCAATTTTCAACATTCCAGCAGTAAATGTCAGATCATAGTTCTGATCATGACCACTGACCTGATTCTGATAGTTCCCTGTTGAAATGGCGCTTGCACCTGTCGCCGTTACATTTGTTAAAACTTCAGCACGTTCCCCATTCACTAAGCCTTGAGCAGTGAAACCATTGACTTGTTGTTGCTGACCGTTATAAGTCGTCGTTAAACTATTACCAATGACTTGTGCTTTGGCTTTTGCAATATTCGCTTGAGTCTGACTATTCGCTTGTAAGCTATAGTTCGCTGCATCTGTACCACTTAAATTACCTGATACATTTACAGTTTTATTCGAACCTGCATTTTTATCGGTGAATTGTCCTTGCGCATTTAGGTTAACTTGGTCACCTGTAATCAAACCATTCAAGCTACCATTTACGATCGCACTGGTTGTACCATCGTAAACTTTATCTTGAGCTGTCAATACACCTGTAATTTGTTTCTTGCTGATACTCGCTTGAGTCTGACTATTCGCTTGTAGGCTATAGTTGCCTGCATCTGTACCACTTAAATTACCTGATACATTTACATTCTTGTTTGAACCTGCATTTTTATCCGCAAACTGTCCTTGCGCATTTAGCTTAACTTGGTCACCTGTGATCAAACCATTCAAGCTGCCATTCACGATCGCACTGGTTGTACCATCGTAAACTTTGTCTTGAGCAGTGATACTACCTGTGATTTGCTTTTTACTGATATTAGCTTGTGCGGATGTATTGGCTAAAAGATCGTAATTACCTGCATCTGTACCCGTTAAGTTTCCTGATACATTTACATTTTTATTCGAACCTGCATTTTTATCCGCAAACTGTCCTTGCGCATTCAGGTTGACTTGGTCACCTGTGATCAAACCATTCAAGCTGCCATTCACGATCGCACTGGTTGTACCATCGTAAACTTTGTCTTGAGCAGTAATGCTGCCCGTGATTTGTTTCTTACTGATGTTAGCCGTCACTTGTCCAGTGGTGGTGAGTTCATAGTTGCCTGCATCCAATCCAACCAAGCTACTTGAAGCTGTGACAACTTTATTTTGACCTGCGTTCTTATCTACAAACTGTCCTGTTGTACCAACACTGACTTGATCGCCCGTAATCACATCACTTGCGTTCAAACTACCATTTACAATTGCACTGGTTGTACCATCGTAAACTTTGTCCTGAGCAGTCAATACACCTGTAATTTGTTTCTTGCTGATGTTGGCAGTCACTTGTCCAGTGGTGGTGAGTTCATAGTTGCCTGCATCCAATCCAACCAAGCTACTTGAAGCTGTGACAACTTTATTTTGACCTGCGTTCTTATCTGCAAACTGCCCTTGCGCATTTAGGTTGACTTGGTCACCTGTGATCACATCACTGCCCTTGCGCATTTGCATTCAAGCTGTTAAATTACCTGATACATTTACATTCTTGTTTGAACCTGCATTTTTATCTGCAAATTGCCCTTGCGCATTTAGGTTGACTTGGTCACCCATTTACTTGATCACCAGTGATGACACTACCTGCGTTTAATGCACCACTTACAATCGCACTGGTTGTACCATCGTAAACTTTATCTTGAGCAGTAATGCTGCCCGTGATTTGTTTCTTACTGATGTTAGCCGTCACTTGTCCAGTGGTGGTGAGTTCATAGTTGCCTGCATCCAATCCAACCAAGCTACTTGAAGCTGTGACAACTTTATTTTGACCTGCGTTCTTATCTACAAACTGTCCTGTTGTACCCACACTGACTTGATCGCCTGTAATCACATCACTTGCATTCAAGCTGCCATTCACGATCGCACTGGTTGTGCCATCGTAAACTTTGTCTTGAGCTGTTAATACACCTGTGATTTGTTTCTTGCTAATGTTGGCTTGAGTCTGACTATTCGCTTGTAAGCTATAGTTCGCTGCATCTGTACCAGTTAAATTACCTGATACATTTACATTCTTGTTTGAACCTGCATTTTTATCTGCAAATTGTCCTTGCGCATTTAGGTTGACTTGGTCACCTGTGATCAAACCATTCAAACTACCATTTACAATTGCATTGGTTGTGCCATCGTAAACTTTATCCTGAGCTGTTAATACTTGCATTGTACCACTTAAATTACCTGCTTGTTTGACCTGCATTTTTATCTGCAAATTGCCCTTGCGCATTTAGGTTCACTTGATCACCAGTGATGACACTACCTGCGTTTAATGCACCACTTACAATCGCACTGGTTGTACCATCGTAAACTTTATCTTGAGCAGTAATGCTGCCCGTGATTTGTTTCTTACTGATGTTAGCCGTCACTTGTCCAGTGGTGGTGAGTTCATAGTTGCCTGCATCCAATCCAACCAAGCTACTTGAAGCTGTGACAACTTTATTTTGACCTGCGTTCTTTTACAAACTTCCTGTTGTACCCACACTGACTTTCGCCTGTAATCACACCTGCATTCAAGCTGCCATTATCTGCAAAGCTGTCCTTGCGCATTTAGGTTGACTTGGTCAGTTAAATTACCTGTGATTGAAAACCATTCAAGCTACCATTTACAATTGCATTGGTTGTACCATCGTAAACTTTATCTTGAGCAGTCAATACACCTGTAATTTGTTTCTTGCTAATGTTGGCTTGAGTCTGACTATTCGCTTGTAAGCTATAGTTCGCTGCATCTGTACCAGTTAAATTACCTGATACATTTACATTCTTGTTTGAACCTGCATTTTTATCTGCAAATTGTCCTTGCGCATTTAGGTTGACTTGGTCACCTGTGATCAAACCATTCAAGCTGCCATTCACAATCGCACTGGTTGTACCATCGTAAACTTTGTCTTGAGCTGTTAATACACCTGTGATTTGTTTCTTGCTAATGTTGGCTTGAGTCTGACTATTCGCTTGTAAGCTATAGTTGCCTGCATCTGTACCACTTAAATTACCTGATACATTTACATTCTTGTTTGAACCTGCATTTTTATCTGCAAATTGTCCTTGCGCATTTAGGTTGACTTGGTCACCTGTGATCAAACCATTCAAGCTACCATTTACAATTGCACTGGTTGTACCATCGTAAACTTTATCCTGAGCAGTCAATACACCTGTAATACTGATGTTAGCCTGTGATTTGTTTCTTGCTGATACCTGTAATCGCTTGAGTCTGACTATTCGCTTGTACTCGCTTGAGTCTGCTATAGTTGCCTGAATCTGTACCACTTAAATTACCTGATACATTTACATTCTTGTTTGAACCTGCATTTTTATCTGCAAATTGTCCTTGCGCATTTAGGTTGACTTGGTCACCTGTGATCAAACCATTCAAGCTGCCATTTACGATCGCACTGGTTGTACCATCGTAAACTTTATCTTGAGCAGTGATACTACCTGTGATTTGCTTCTTGCTGATGTTAGCCGTCACTTGTCCAGTGGCGGTGAGTTCATAGTTGCCTGCATCCAATCCAACCAAGCTACTTGAAGCTGTGACAACTTTATTTTGACCTGCGTTCTTATCTACAAACTGTCCTGTTGTACCCACACTGACTTGATCGCCTGTAATCACATCACTTGCATTCAAACTACCATTTACAATCGCATTGGTTGTACCATCGTAAACTTTGTCCTGAGCGGTGATGCTGCCTGTGACTTGTTTCTTACTGATGTTAGCTTGACTCTGACCATTGGTGGTGAGTTCATAGTTGCCTGCATCCAATCCAACCAAGATTAAGCCATTCTACTTGAAGCTGTGACAACTTTAATTTTACAATCGACAAATTGTCCTGTTGTACCCACGCTGACCATCTGTCAAACCATTTAAGCTCTTACAAGCTGGTTGTACCGTCGTAAACTTTGCTGAGCAGTTAATACACCTGTAATTTGTTTCTTGCTGATGTTGGCTTGAGTCTGACTATTCGCTTGTAGGCTATAGTTGCCTGAATCTGTACCACTTAAATTACCTGATACATTTACATTCTTGTTTGAACCTGCATTTTTATCTGCAAATTGTCCTTGCGCATTTAGGTTGACTTGGTCACCTGTAATCAAACCATTCAAGCTACCATTTACAATCGCATTAGTCGTACCATCGTAAACCTTGTCTTGAGCGGTGATGCTGCCTGTGATTTGTTTCTTGCTGATGTTAGCCGTCACTTGTCCAGTGGTTTGGTGAGTTCATAGTTGCCTGCATCCATCCAACCAAGCTACTTGAAGCTGTGACAACTTTATTTTGACCTGCGTTCTTATGATACTCGCTTGAGTCTACTGTCCTGTTGTACCCTTAAATTACCTGATACATTTGCATTCTTGTTTGAACCTGCATTTTTATCTGCAAATTGTCCTTGCGCATTCAGGTTAACTTGGTCACCTGTAATCAAACCATTCAAGCTACCATTTACAATTGCACTGGTTGTACCGTCATAGACTTTGTCTTGAGCAGTGATACTACCTGTGATTTGCTTCTTGCTGATGTTAGCCGTCACTTGTCCAGTGGCGGTGAGTTCATAGTTGCCTGCATCCAATCCAACCAAGCTACTTGAAGCTGTGACAACTTTATTTTGACCTGCGTTCTTATCTACAAACTGTCCTGTTGTACCCACACTGACTTGATCGCCTGTAATCACATCACTTGCATTCAAACTACCATTTACAATCGCATTGGTTGTACCATCGTAAACTTTGTCCTGAGCGGTGATGCTGCCTGTGACTTGTTTCTTACTGATGTTAGCCGTCACTTGCCCATTGGTGGTGAGTTCATAGTTGCCTGCATCCAATCCAACCAAGCTACTTGAAGCTGTGACAACTTTGTTTTGGCCTGCGTTCTTATCGACAAATTGTCCTGTTGTACCCACGCTGACTTGATCGCCTGTAATCACATCACTTGCATTTAAGCTACCATTTACAATCGCACTGGTTGTACCGTCGTAAACTTTGTCCTGAGCTGTTAATACACCTGTAATTTGTTTCTTGCTAATGTTGGCTTGAGTCTGACTATTCGCTTGTAGGCTATAGTTGCCTGAATCTATACCACTTAAATTACCTGATACATTTACATTCTTGTTTGAACCTGCATTTTTATCCGCAAACTGTCCTTGCGCATTCAGGTTAACTTGGTCACCTGTAATCAAACCATTCAAGCTACCATTTACAATTGCACTGGTTGTACCGTCATAGACTTTGTCTTGAGCAGTGATACTACCTGTGATTTGCTTCTTGCTGATGTTAGCTTGTGCGGATGTATTCGCTGAAAGATCGTAATTACCTGCATCTGTACCCGTTAAATTACCTGATACATTTACATTTTTATTCGAACCCGCATTTTTATCTGCAAATTGTCCTTGCGCATTTAGGTTGACTTGGTCACCTGTAATTAAACCATTCAAACTACCATTTACAATTGCACTGGTTGTGCCATCGTAAACTTTATCCTGAGCTGTTAATACGCCTGTGATTTGTTTCTTGGCAATATTAAGTGAACCATTTTCATATACGATATTATAGTTCGTAGTTGATGCTGCTCCAGCTACAGTGTTGGTATAACTACCTGCATTTCGATCGCTCGCACCAGAAGCAGTAACACCACTAAAGATATTTGCTTGATTGTTTGCATCATTGCCTTTCAAGCCTGCAATCGTAAATCCAGCAACATTTTGTACCTGACCATTATAGGTCGTTGCTAGGCTATTTCCTTTAATTGTGGCAGTGGCTTTAGTAATGATATATGTGCCATTTACAAAGGTGAGATCGTAATTTTTATCGCCTTTTGCAGCATTACTATAAGCAACAGCATGTACATAGTTTCCAGCATCTTTACGTGTTGCAACAGCATTTACTGCGAGAACAGATTCAGTTTCCCCATCAACTAAGCCATCAGCACGGAAACTATTAATTTGTTGGTTAAAACCATTATATTCACGTGTTTCATCCAGTGCGTAAACCGTTGCTTTCTTTTTATTAATGACAAACTTGCCATCAACATACGCGATGTCATAGTTTTTGGTACTGCTATTTTCGCCTGTCACCTTATTGGTATAAGTTCCTGCATCTTTACCCGAAGCACCTGTTATCGCGATATTTCCAAGTAAGGACTCAGCTTCCCCATTCACCAATCCATCAACCCTATAATGTGGATTATTAACTGATTGAGTTTTACCGTTATAGATTGTTGAATCACTATTTCCAGTAACGGTCACCTTAGCTTTATTAATCGTTAAAGTGCCTTCATTGCCAATGAAATCATAGCCATGTTGGTTATCACTATAATAAATCGCTTTATAAAGACCCGCATCCGTTCCACTGGTTTGACCATTGGCAGTATATTTGCTGCTGTCTAATCCCCATACATCAGCAAAGTGTTGTTCTTTGCCTGTATAGGTTGTGGTCTTATCCGTAACAGATAAATCCTTAGTCGTCAAAAAGCTGCGTAGTAAAGGTACGCTCAAACCATCATAAATACGCCATGCCGTCTGTTTTCCTCCTAATTTGCTATCAGCATCAAGGAAAGTAAATTTAGACGCATCTTTCATTTCAGCATTGGTCAAACCAGAACTTGCACTACTCCCTGCGCTGGCATTTTGCAGCGTGGTCTCTTTATTCCAGTGACCATTACTCACGGTTGCGTTGTTATTATTTCCAACTAAACCACCAACCAGACTATTCCCTGTAACACGCCCAGTGGCATAGGCATTTTGGATCGTTGCTTGGTTTTGGTTACTTCCCACTAAGCCCGCAACATTACTCAATCCACTGACAGCACCAGTTGCATAGGTATCTTTAATGATTGCATTTTGATTAGTACCGACCAGACCACCAACCTGATTCTGACCTGTCACTTGACTGGTTGAATATGCACTTTCTATTTTTGAACCATCTTGTTGCTGTCCAACCAATCCACCCACAGCATCACCCGTACCTACAACCGATCCAGTACTATAAATGCTATAAAGTTGTGAACTCTGTGTACTGCTTCCAACGACAGCACCGACATGGTTTTGACCTTTGATATTGCTATTCACGACACCAAAGTTTTTAAGATTGGCGTTCTGAATATAGCCAAATAACCCAACGTTATCCGTGGTTTCACGAGAAATATATAAATCTGAAATTTGATGACCTAAACCATCTAATTTACCTGTAAAAGCGTGACTACTATCACCAAGCGGATTAAAGCCAATACCAGTTGCATCACCCCAAAATTGTGAGTTTTTGGCATCAATGTCATTACCCAGTAGGTAATTACCTGCAAGGTTTTGATTTATGTTTTGTAGTTGATTTAGATTTTGGATAACGCTGTAGTAACCGCCCAATTGATCTTGTTTGTTAACGACTTGGTTTGGACCAATATGATATTTAAAATACGGCGTGGTTTGATTATCAGCATTTGCCCAAATTTTATCAAAATCAAAGCCAATAAATTTATTCGCATTGAACATTTCATCACTGGTCAGACCACTAGTATTGGCGCTGCCTGAACTGCTATCTAGTCCTGTTTTATTCTTATCCCAATAACTATTGGTTACAACACCCTGAACATTTTTTCCGAGTAAACCACCGACTGCTGTCACCCCTGTCACTTTTCCAAGTGCATAGGTATTTTCAATCTTTGCAGCAAGGTTTTCTCCAACCAAGCCACCGACACGATCAGTACCTGTGACTGTTCCTGTTGCATAAGCATTTTTCACTTGGGCATTATAATAATTGTTCCCAACTAAACCACCAACATTTTGCTCGCCAGTCACAGTTCCTGTTGCATAGGCATTATTGATTGTACCGCCATGATTGTTATCTCCAACCAGACCACCAACAATATCAGTACCATTCACATTTCCAGAAGCATAGACATTCTCGATAACTGCACCATCATTACCCCCAACTAAACCACCAATATAGGTTGAGTTTTGTGCGCCAGTGACATTCCCCGTCGCATAAGCATTTTTAATGGTACTGCCATCAAAGTTTCCTCCGACTAGACCACCAACAGTCCCATAGCCTTGAACCGATCCCGTATTGAATACATTCTCAACCAAACTTTGATGACTACTTTGCCCGACCAAACCGCCAACAAAACTGTCACCAATCACTGAACCGCCAACCAAACCGACGTTACGAACTACAGCACCATCAATATGTCCAAACAATCCCACATCATAACTATAAGGTCGATTGATCGTGAGATGACTCACTGTATGCCCTAAGCCATCAAAACGTCCTGTAAAATAATCAAATTCATTACCAAGTGGATTAAAACCTTTTTCGTCTCCAACACCCCAATCTTTGGTCACCGTCGCATCAATATCTGTTCCAAGTACGTAATTACCTGCCAGCGCACTATTGATATTTTGTAAAGCCTGTAAATCAGTCACAACCTTATAATCAATACGTTTGCTGACATCCGTACCTTTTTGTGTACTAAAATTTTGCCCTGCTTTTAAATTTATCTGAGCGCCATTTTTAATATAATAATTGGCACTCTCCTTGCCATTTTGCCCATATAACAACACCACTTTACCATCTTGGTTTTGTGCCGTAATACTGGCATTCACATTAATATCGTTATGTGCTTTTAGCGTCAGTGTGGTGTCTTTATTCCATGTAACTGCCGCATTAACATTGATATCACCCTTTTCTGCCCCAGCATTTTGTGTTTCCAAAATGACCGAGGTACTATTCAAATTATTTTGTAATGTCGTTGCACCAATACCACTACCCGTTTGAGCAGCCGAGCCAGTATTGATACTAAAATCAGTTGGGTCAATCAGCCATGTTCCTGTTTTACCGCCATCAGATAAAGTCGAAACGTGTGTGCCATCTGCAATTTTCACCTGTGCCGCACTGGTTTCAATAAAACCACCCGCCTGACCATTGCGACCTTCTGATTTTAAAATACCACTGACATTGGTTGTGCCTTGTTGCACATCGGCAAGCAAAACAATTTCACCTTTGGCATTTTGACTCAAACGATTGGCTTCAATAATACCGCTGTGATTCACCACGGCTTTGCTTAAGATATCTTTGGCTTTTGCAGTTAAATAAATTGCACCATTATTAGCAAGAATTGCGCCACGGTTATCAATCAGACCTTGCAAGGTCCCAATTTCAACTTTGTATTCAGTCAGTTGACCATCTTGTAATTTTAAAGTGACCTGATCTGCTGCTGTTAAGTAAATAACACCATTATGTGCCTGAATCTGCCCTTCATTGATGACCGTTGGTGCAATAAAAGCAACAACGCCACCATTGGCAATAACTGAGCCATAGTTCTCAACACTGGCAGCATTTCCCTGATTTTGAAGCTTAAATTTCCCACTGACAATATCACTATCGGTGACATTCAATGTTGATGCCACAATCCCACCGACATTCACTTGTGCCGTTTTAGAGAAAATCACACCATTCGGATTCAATAAAAAAACTTGCCCGTTGGCATTCAGTTTCCCCATAATTTGACTGGCGTTACTATCCAAAACACGATTTACTGCAATCGAAGAAGTATTCGGCTGATAGAAATTGACCGTCGCATTTTGCCCAATGTTAAAACTATCCCACTGGATACCTACATTTTGACTATTTTGATGAACATTTAACGTATTATTATTTTGACTGACTTGTGCAGAGCCAACTGTGACATTACCACCTGTTGGCAATTGTACATCAGATACTCCTGCCCAAAGTGAGATCGGAAGCAGTGCTAAACTTAATAAAGATAAACGTAGGGTCCGAAACCAAGTTTTTGTCTCTTTAACATGCCCTATCACCGTTGAACTCTGACCGCCTCGCGAATGACTTCGTGTTAATTCCGAAGTCACTTGCCAACAAGCTAAGTTTTTATTCCATACAGTTCTATAAACTTTATTCATTTCTACGCCACCCCAAAATTGATATCAGCGCCAAACTTAAAACTACCATTTCAAAAAATGGAATCAAAATATAAGAATTATGTGTTCCCCTTATCATTTTCAATATAATAAAGGCAATTAAACACATTATTTAAAAGATGAATTTTAAATAATAAAGTAGACACACAAAATAATTACAAAGATACATTAATTATATCTATTTTAAAACCCAATGCATTTTTAATTAAGACTAAATCCAATTGATAATTCAATTTAAAGCTCAATAAAATAAGCTTAACAAACCATGTCTAATTATAATTTTTGCCAAAATGTGTCAATAAATGTCATTCAATAACATAGCCTTATATTTTGAGAACACCACATCTATATTAAAAATTTACAAAACAACATTAACACTTGATTAAAAAAACAAGAACAATATCACAGAAATAGCATATATACCTCATATCAAATATATATACTCATCAATTAAATATAAGTTATATTATTTTTAAATAAATCCCTATTTAACACTTTATTAACTCGGTTAGTTAAAAATATGAAAAATGTGACAAAACCCTCAATAAGCACATTAAGCTTTTGTATTTCACTCTTATTATTATCTGGTTGTGGGGGAAACTCTCAAGAAACAACTGATAATAATAAAACGGATTCAGCGACAAATGGTCAAGCAAAGGCACTTACGACATCAGGTGCTTATCCTGAGCCAAATAAGGATGTTTTTGATTCAAATACATTGGGATTCTACGATTACGACTTACAGGGTAATACGCGACCTTTACGTAATGATCTTGTCGGTAGTTTTTCAGCAATGATCCAATTTGCACAAAACCATACCGTAGACCCGAATGGTAACGAGGCGAAAAGTATGCCTCGTCTTACCAGTGAAAAAGATGCTCTTCTTTTAGTCACCCCAAATACCGACATGGGTGAGGTACAACAACTGAATGCAGAAATCTATTTAAATAGTCGTTTAATACGTCGTGTTGCATTACAAGAACCCACTCAAATCCCCGCCTCAGATCAATCTAACGGCGATGCTCGCCCAAGAGTTCAATACTCTAAACGCACATGGACAGCAGCCCTTAACTGGGATGAAGTCAAACCGGGTTTAAATATTCGTATTGTAGATCCTGTCAGCCTTAAAAACGGGCGACTCGATGCACAATCGATTGATTTTGGAGCGCCGGGTGAATTAGTGGTTCAAAGCATTCGTTTAGGCATGCTCACCGCACCTCGACAATCTAGCGGTCACTATATGCTGAACGAACCTGAAAAAGCGGGTACTGATTATTTTGAAACGATTCCTGCGGCAAAAATGATCGTCACAAAGTATGATGACATGCAACTGAATCAAGTCATGGTTGCAAGTGGTGTCATTTATAATGACAAAAGTGCCACAACAGGTGATGTCTACAGTGGTGATATGCGAGAAAATACTGCTAAATCAACATTTAGTACAGGAATAAATCTTGCAAATTGGGGTGTAACCAGTGCATCAATGTCAAGCCAAGAGCAACCTCAACTGACTCAAAGTGCAGTCATTCACCATGCTTGGGGTAAATACCAAAATGGTGATGTCAATCATGGCTTAAGTGGTGGTAATGGTATCTTAACGCTGATCGATTCTGTGGGTAATGAATTCAGTCATGAAATTGGGCATCACTATGGTTTAGGGCATTATCCCGGACAAAATGCTGAAAACTACTTTTGGTCAGCTCATCATCCTGACAGTGGATGGGGTTATATTGCTTATCGCAACCGTATGCGAGGCAATTTAAACTGGAATAATACAAATCTAGAAAATCGCTTAGGTGGCACACCAATTTTCCAAAATGCCTATACTTACGGCACTGATGCTATGGCAGGAGGTAATTACTCGAGCTCCCTCTCCCGTTTTACTCATTACACGGGTTATAGCACACAACTAAGAATTCAACCTGCATTTGATCGTGCTGTGTGGGATTCCACCTCTCCAACAGGATATAAACGCTGGAACGCGACAACTCGCCAAATGGATGTCACTCAACCTAAAGTTCCAAACTCAAATCAAGTTTGGTACAACCGCCCAGATGGCAATTATTTAAAACCCACTCAATTTGGTGTACCCGTTTTTACCATTTTAGGTGGCTATGACCCTGTCAACCAAATTGGTCTGCTTTATCCTGCAGCACGTGGTAATTGGGGGAACGTGTTTTCACTTCCTCAAGCACAACTGGGTCTTGCAAATGCAAGCTGTTGGATTAATGTCAAATATGCATTAAAAGCTGAGGAAAACATTGCGCTCGCACCAAATCGAATGAATGGAAATGCAAATAAATTGCACATTAACTTGGCTCAAAGCGATGCACCACTCAGCGTTGATTTATACTGTAAACGTGCGAATGAACAAGCCAATAAACTTTCATCGATTGTTATTCCAAGTTATGCCCAACCTCTACCTGCTGCCGTAACGATTGGTAAGGAACAAGGTTATAAAGCTTTACGCAAAGTTGAACTTCCACAATTAGAACAAGCTTTACTCAGCAATCAAGGCAAGTTCGTCGCTAATTTATCTCCAAGTAATAAAATTCTTTATGATTCTTATAAGAATTTTAAAAATGAACTTTCAACAACTGCGCAGCAAGAATTAGAACGTTTTAGCAACCAACAAAAACAGCTATATCGCTTAAACCGCTGGGTCAATGTATATCGTAGTGACTTAACAGCGAATGTGACTGCTGCTCATACTGCTTTAAAAAGCTTTGTTGCTCAACTTGGTCTTTCCAATAGTAATCCATTGGCTGGCGCCACTATGTTTGTTATGCCAAACATGAATTCAGCGTGCCTCAAGACAGAAATTTCGAGCAGCACAGGAAAACCAAGCGTATACATGAGTGGCAAAAATGGCTGTACAGGTGATAATGCTAGTTTATGGGTCTATGATGCTGTAGGTAAAATCCATAGCGTACAATACCCTGAACTTTGTTTATCAGGTGCAACCCTTGCCAGCTGTAATAACAGCGTAAGCAATCAGATTTGGGAAACACCTGTAACAGGCTCAACACAGCAATTCCGTCAAGGTAATACTTGCCTTGATTTGAGTGGTGGCGGTGCACCAGCCGCAAATGGTCGTGGTACTTTAATCACATACGGTTGTAGCAGTGGAAATAATCAAAAATGGACGATTACCACAGCTAGCCAAAACTTTATTTTAGCGGCTGCAACAGGTCAAAATTTACCACTATTGGCAAAAGCATTAGCAACACCATAATCAAACACGATCAAAAATAAGCATAGGGAGCGAATATGCTCCCTATGCTTTTTCTAGTTTTCTCAATTGAATAGATGATTGATTACGATTAATACGTTAAGCAAATATGATTAAAAACTGATATTCATTCAATTGAATTATTGAATCAAAAAGCATAAAAAAGCCCTTGTAAATACAAGGGCTTTTTTATTTATTTGGCAGAGGATCAAGGACTCGAACCTTGACGAACGGTTTTGGAGACCGTCATGCTACCATTACACCAATCCTCTATAACTGCATGATTAATTCATCTCTGACTTAATCATAAAAAGTAAAACACTTACTTTTTAAATTTGGTGGGGGCGAAGAGACTCGAACTCTTACACCTTGCGGCGCTGGAACCTAAATCCAGTGCGTCTACCAATTTCGCCACGCCCCCAATGGATGTGTATATTAGTGATAAACTTTCTTGCTGACAAGCCTTTTTTATAAAAAAACTATGCATCTGAAAGCTAATGCTTTTTTCATATACAAATGAAAAAATTATTGAAATAAAAAAAGGAACTTATTTAAAGCTCCTTTTCATATTTGGCAGAGGATCAAGGACTCGAACCTTGACGAACGGTTTTGGAGACCGTCATGCTACCATTACACCAATCCTCTATAACTGCATGATTAACTCATTTCTGATTTAATCATAAAAAAAGCAAGAAAATCTTGCTTTTTAAATTTGGTGGGGGCGAAGAGACTCGAACTCTTACACCTTGCGGCGCTGGAACCTAAATCCAGTGCGTCTACCAATTTCGCCACGCCCCCGATGGGTATGCATATTAGTGAGAAACATGCTTTATGACAAGTCTTTCTGATAAAAAACCCTACCAAATGCACATATAATATTCAAATCAATTATTTATGTTTATTTTTACAGCAAATTAATCGCATTTAAACAATGTTTTGCTTCAACAACGGAGTTCAACCGCTGTTCTTTATGTTTGTGCAATAGACCATTTAGCAAAGGTAAAAAACACTGTAACTCATTAGGCAATTGAATCTCTAGTTTTTGGCAATGTAAAACTGCCCAATCATGATAATTTTTTGCACATACTCTCGTTTGAGACAACCATTCATAAAGAATGATGCCGAATGCATATAAATCAGTTTGTACGGTTTTCGGCTTCCCATGAAAAAGTTCAGGTGCCATATAACGTGGAGTCGCCGTTAAATTCTCTATTGAATGCTCTAATTTGCAGCTTTGCTCAAAATCAATCAATTTGCATGAGTTTTCATATAATCGGAAATGTTCAACTTTTAAGTCTCCATGAATCCAACCCAGTTGATGCATATTGTTTAGCGCATTTAATGCAATAAGAATCTTGTGCTGAATCGCTTCAGTATTCGCTACATTTACAATCGTATCGAAAAATTGATTTGTATCAGGACTGAGTAACCCTACCCCACACTCAGGAAAATCCATACCACTTGTGATATCCCGAAGCTGAATAATTTGATGTGCTAATAAAAAAGTTTGCTCAATTTGGGCATGTTGTTGATAGAAATCTAATTCACGCTGAAAAGCTTGCTCTAACACATCATGGGTATTCGCTAGATGGAATTTGAGCCAGTACTGTTGCTGTGCGACCTGAAAAGTATATAAACGCCGCCCAAACGCATAGCTCTCAGATTTGGTTGTTAAAGTTAAGTCATCCCATTGAAAGTTTGAATCAGAGATCCACGTAGTAAAAATCATTCTGCTGCTTTTCTTGCTGCTTTCGCAATGATGTTAAACAATGCTCAATGGTTTTACCAATCCGTGCATGTATTTCGATGGAGGAAATCTTAGGCCATGTTGCCCTTTCACCCTCTTGCTGTAAGATTTTAAAAAGTTTTGGACGTGGGTTTTTGAGCATGTAATGATAATGGCGAAGTCCATACTTGGCGATAATATTCACATCCCCATAATAACGTTGTCCTAAAATTCCATAGCCATGATCTAAAATACGGCGAATCGGGAAAAAATCCCCCATATAATGGCGCGTTAGATCAAGAAATTCCATCGCAATAGCTTTGCCCTGATGCCGAATAATTCGCTCAGGCCAACTCAGCACATCTCGACGAAATCGTTCCGTATCACTTTGCATAAAAGGCACAATATGTGGGTTTACTTGGCTAGCAATAGTGTAATTAATGTTATATAGACGTGCCATTTTTTCTTGTGGAAAATCACTGCGCATACTTCCATCCACCCACCTTGTATTGGCTAGATACGGCGTATGTTGACCATCATAACGCTTACTGGTTACATGCACCGGCGGAAATAATACAGGTACAGCACAGGAAGCTAAAACCGCACTCCAAACCAAAACATTCGGTGCAGTCAGTGCATTCATAATCCGTGGATTTTGTGCCGTGTTATAGGGCGCAATCACAATATTAATGTGGCGTTTTGACTGTTGATAAGCTTCTGCAAATGTTATATCCCCCAAATTATTCATTAGGAATTTTTTCAAATACATCACATCAGCAATTCCACCATTCCCTCGAATCAATTCTGTCATTTTTCTAAATTTAAAGGCATCACTAAAAAAATGTTCACCTTTGAGCAGTTCTGGAATTTTATCAGCCGATGATACACCCAACATGCCAGTCATGATCGCCCCTGCACTTGAACCAGACAGAACTCGAGGCATCAAATCTTGTTCGAGCAAAGCCTTACATACACCTGTATGAAATAAACCCAGTGTCGCACCACCAGAGAACATAAGTGCAGGTTGTCCATAGGCTCTTTGACATTCTTTAAAAAATTGAATTTTTTCTTTGAGTTGAAAAGTAATACATTCACTAGAAGCTAAATAGCGAAGACATTCACTCATTTCTTCCACATAGTTTTCGATAATTCTTTTGGTACCAATATAGGTTTGTGCAAATAACATTGGATGACCAATATTGGCGAAGTCATAAGATAAGCCTTCACGAAGAACATAAATTAAATCTAAAGTTCGATGTTGCATTCGATATTTTTTTAATAGGTTATATCGTTTAGACAAAATTTCTGCATCAAAGTAAGGCGATTGATTGTCATATTTCCATGCTTCATGCCCCGCTTCTTCATCCAATTTTAGTGCAATTTCTTTCCATTCCGCATAAGAACTCGCTTGTTGCAAGCTCTCTTTTAACATATCGACTCTATGCAATTGATATGTATTTCTTTTTTCTTGAGCTCTATTAAACATTAGCATTCCTATTTTTCATTATATTCTTATCATCTCGCACTTATACAATGCAAAAAGCAGCACCAACAATCAAGGGTAAAATTGACCTTTTGCAACATTTTTCATGATATTTTCTGCATTTCGACTATAGCGATGATAGTATCCCTATTCATTAATCACTGAGTTTGGTTTGTGTTTATGGCTATTCTTGATTTACCCGAATCTATTATCCAATCGTTATCCAGTGTTTTGACACAGTTACAACAAGTTCTCCCTGCTCCTAAACAACCCACAGATTTTTCTGCATTTCGATGGGAAAATAAACAATTGCTTGCAATTCAACAACCTAAAAAAATGTATTTAGAAGATTTAAAAGGGATTGAACGCCAAAAAGCCAAGATTATTCAAAATACTTTACAGTTTCTCAATGGTTTACCTGCCAATGATGTCTTACTCACAGGTTCACGCGGTACAGGGAAATCATCGATTGTTCGTGCCTTACTCACAGAATATTCAGCACAAGGTCTGCGTTTAATTGAAATTGAAAGAGATGATCTTTCTGATTTACCTAAAATCCAAAAATTAATAGAACATCGCCCTGAAAAATTTATTGTTTATTGTGACGATCTTGCGTTTAACGCAGAAGATGAAAATTATCGTAGTTTAAAAAGTGTCTTGGATGGCTCACTTCAATCGGGTTCAAGTAATTTTATTATTTATGCAACCAGTAACCGCCGTCATTTATTACCTGAGTTTATGCATGAAAATACGCCCGTGCGTAAAGTCGATGTTCCTCAATATACCGAGTTACATCCTCAAGAAGCGATCGAAGAAAAAATTTCATTGTCCGATCGTTTTGGCATGTGGCTTTCCTTCTATCCAATGGATCAACAACTGTATTTAGAAATTGTTGAGCATTATATTGTTCAAGCAAATTTGGAATATAACGACATTGTTCGTGCTGAAAGTTTGAAATGGTGCCAAGCTCGTGGGCAGCGTTCAGGGCGTGCAGCCTATCAGTTCTCTAAGCATTGGATCGGTTCGCAAAACCTTGAAAAATTGTCTAACAAGGTTTAGGGAGATTGCCCTAAAAAGCTTTGGCTTTGTCCTTATTTCCGCTTAGCAAAGGCAATTGTTTTTCATAACCTAGCTTTTCAGTATGGAAAGAACGTAGGAAACAAGATGAAAAAACAATTGCCACCCTCATCCCTTACAAGCAAAATTTTGGGTAAAAGTTTATTACTCGCACAAAGCACCTTAGATCAAGCGATTAAATATTCAACGATTCCTTTTTCTGAACCAGAAATCATTCGTCCTAGAACTGAAGAAAAATTCTATACATGGACACACTATGGCATCTTCTTTCCATTGCTAACTGAGCCACATCGTTATTTGAATATTATGATCTTGCTTGGTACGCCTGGGGCATTGGCTTTTGATCATGATGATATAACTTTGGGTGATCCGCGCAAGACTGCAACTTTCTTTTCAAGTACTGCCGCTTTAGATGAACATCTATTAAAAGCCTATATCATGCCTGAAGAGACTCATATTCAAGAAAATGGTTGGCAAATTGAGTTGGGACAAGAAGTTTCGATTGAAGGCACTTTACCCAATATTCATCTCAACGGTGCTTATCATGGCTTAAAGTTTGAGTTTGATTTGGATGTTACAGATCAAGCCTCTTGGTTTATTAAAACCCCGATTTATGATCACTTTAGTCTATTGTCAAAATTTAAAGGGCAACTCGAATATCAATGACAAATAACACTTACAGAAGGCTTATGTACCTATGAATATGCCAGAGCCGCAGGCACGGAATCGGTTATGCAAGTGCATACACTTTCACGGGCGAATATCAAAACCAAAAAGTTCAAGGTCGTGGTTATCTTGAATATATTGATGTCGAAAATCAAAATGCTTTTAAAGATTAAAAGTCTTGAATTAAGAAAAATAAGCCTTTGATTAGTGTTCAAAGGCTTATTGATTTAGGATTAAATTTCTTTTTGACTAAGATCAATCTGAGTAAAACTATCAACAATTTGCCTGATTGATTTTTTAATCTCTACTGCAACTTTGACATCATAACCTTCTACTAAAAAGCGACTAATTAATCCTTCAATCAAAGTATAAATAATTTCAACTAATACATCAGCATTGGAAAAAGATGCTAAATATTGCGCGATTAAGTTTCGAATCCAAATCTTATGCTCTTTCGAAACCATGATGATGTCTTGATCACCCAAATGCGATTCGGCAACTGCTCGAACAAATAGACATCCTTTAAAATTATCTTCTTGGAACCACAACAGATGCCAATCAATCAATTTATCTAATGCTGGTCGCCCTGTTTCACCTGCAACATAAGCAACCAAACTATTCCTAAACTTTTCGTCTCGTGCCTGTAAAACCGACTTCACCAATTGATTTTTATTTTTAAAATAAGTGTACATCGTTGTTTTTGAACAGCCTGACTCATCCCGAATTAAATCAACACCCACACCAACAAAACTATTTTCATAAAATAATTTTTCTGCTGTATCCAATATTTTGTGGGCCGATTTAGACATAAAAATTTACTCGCTCAAATAGTACAGATCTGTACTATTTGTAATTTTAGCGATATCATCATTTCAAAGCAACCATTCAATGAGAATGAAATGTTATCAATATTCCAAGGTAAAGAGCACCTCGCCCCAGCACCGCAATCCAGTGATCTAATTAGAAGCTTAGTCGGCGGAACACTGAGTATTTTAATCCTGATTTTCCTCAGTAAATTGACAAATAATTTATTCATCATGGCACCGTTTGGTGCAACTTGCGTACTGTTATATGCCGTATCTCAATCGCCATTAGCCCAACCTCGTAATGTTATTCTTGGGCACTTTATCTCGGCATTGATTGGTTTATTATTTCTTAAACTTTTTGGTAACTCTGCATTCAGTATTGCACTTTCTGTTGGCTGTGCGATTGCTGCAATGCAATTTTTACGTTGTATTCACCCACCTGCTGGAGCAAATCCTTTAGTCATTCTACTTACTGTGAATACAATTGAATACCATTGGAGCTTCTTGTTTTTTCCTGTACTTCTCGGTGCAATTGCCCTTGTACTGATTGCTTGGTTAGTCAACAACCTCAAATCAGAAAACAAATGGCCAATTTATGGTTTAGCATTGATTGATAGTAAAAAGACTATCAAATAAATAAAGTCGTGATGGAGGAGATCAAAGCTCTCTGCATCCCTGCAAGCTCATAGAAAACTTTCTATCAATCAATTCAATAAATTTCTCTTGTCAATTACTCTACTTTTCCACAATAATAGGTAGATCGGTATACCTAATTTATATTTAATTATGAGCACCAAATCAGCAAAACAAAAAATCCTAGATGCCGCATCCATCCTGTTTTACAACGATGGGATTACTAACACAGGCATTAATAGCATTACAGACAAAGCCAAAGTCGCAAAAATGTCTTTGTATAATAATTTCCCAACCAAATCCGACTTAATTACCTGTTATATCGAAGCTCGACACCAAGAGTGGTTAGACTTATATGAGAAAAGAAAAGTTCAGATCAAAACACCGATGGATGGCATTTTAGCTATTTTTGATGCCTATCAAGATCATGCAAAATTTGCCTATGAAAAAGGTTTTCGTGGTTGTGGTTTACTGAATGCAGCAGCCGAATTTCCTGCACATAGTCCTGAGCGTTTAGCCGTTAAAAATCATAAAGATGAAATCGAAAATATTGTGGCTGGACATTTATCACAATTATTCAAAGAACCGCAAAAAGTCCAACAACTTGCGCTACTCATTTCTTTCATATTAGAAGGCTCGATTGCCCGTGCAGGTTTAGAAAGTTCGAGTGAGAAAGTATTTTCGGCAAAACAAATAGTTCAAAATTTATTAGAACGCGAGATTTCAAATTGAGTAGTTCATCTTTTAATTTCAGTACTCATTCTGGTTTTATCGCCGTTTTAATTGCCTCTATTTTATGGGGAACGACAGGTACTGCTGCCTCTTACGCGCCAAATCTAAGTCCTTTAGCGATTGGCGCAATCGCAATGGGTGGCGGTGGCTTATTACAAGCTTTATTAGCCCATAGAAATATCCGCAGTCATTTACCTCAAATTGGCTCTTATTATCCTTTACTTTTGATAGGCATGATCTCTGTAGCGATCTATCCTCTCGCCTTTTATTCATCAATGCGTATGGCGGGGATTACTATTGGGACTGTCGTTTCAATTGGTTCAGCCCCTTTATTCACTACATTTCTAGAAAAATTCTTTGATAAAAAAGCACTCTCAGGAAAATGGTTTATTAGTTTTGTTTTTGGTGTTGTAGGAGTATTGCTGTTATCTCTAGGAGAGTCTCACGCTCAAGGTGCGACACAAATAATGACTACAGACCAAAAAACTATTGGCATTATTCTCGGACTGATCGCGGCACTGACCTATTCTTTATATTCTTGGGCTGCTAAAAAAATGATTGATCGGGGTGTCGATTCAAAGGCTTCAATGGGATTAATTTTTGGCTTCGGCGCTTTAATCTTATTACCAACACTGTTTTTTACTGGTTCAAATCTTTTTGATGAATCTATGAATCTGTATGTAGTGGGTTATATGATGCTGATTCCAATGTTCCTTGGCTATCTGCTATTTGGTTACGCTTTAAAGACTATTTCAGCCAGTACCGCGACCACACTGACCTTGTTTGAACCACTGGTTGCCGCTTTATTCGCAGTCTTATTGGTAGGCGAGCAACTGGCAGCGATTGGTTGGGTCGGTATGGCATTGATTTTTGTATGTTTGGCCGTGTTGTCTAAAGTAGATAAACCAAATTAATTTTTTTATTTAAGATTAGAGATATTCAGAATTGATGCAGAAAATAAATTTTCTCTGCATCAAACATACAGCTTAAATATTAATACTCTTTTGCTAACTTCTCTAAGGTTGTGAGCATTTTTCTCACCACACTTCTTTTATGATGCAGCATATTCTTAATATTGCTTGGATTAAAACCTGTCAATTTTGCAATACCACGACTGGTCATGTATTCACCCGTTTTCGCAAAGTGCTTTTCACTTAACTCGGTTTTCGCATTTGAGAATCGAACCGCCAGCTTATAATCACTAAACTCAGACCATGCGCCGGTCTTATATTCATCCGCATCAAAGCTACCCTTCTGCTGAGTAGGTTTTTCACGCAGAATATTACTCAAACGGTTAATGACAATCTTTTCTTCACTTTGTTCAATTATTTGATAAAGTTCAGTTTCTTCAAAAGGACGTCCTAAAGCGATATCTTTTCTATATTGTTCAACGATCTTTTCTTTTGACTCGACCTTTTTCTCACCTTGTTGAGTGAGACAGAGAATTTTAAATAAAGACTCTAATCGGCCACATGTAAAAATATAAGAAATTTTCAACTTACAACTCCATTATGAACGCTAGTTCATAAAAATATTTTCAAAAAAAATTTTGACCTATAAATTCACTATAAAACTCATTTAAAGGCAAATCAAAATCAGCAACTAATTGCCTTCTTGTCGTTTGTGTAATTTCACCAGTTTTCGGATTCAGACCCATTTTCTCAACGTCTTTCCAATAAACACCTGTACCACGTTTTTGCCATGCAGGAAGTTCATTAAAATTAATCTGCTGTGAAAAGAGTAAATCATGCTTTTCTTGACGATTTAACCCTTTAACTTGTTCCGTTGCTTCAGCTACTGCATGACCCGATTTTCTTAACATCCAATAGCAGTGTGCATTTAATGCATTTCGATGAGCATCCTCTTGTCTCCAACGGAAATAGTCATCTACTAATTGCGAATTGGGTAAAACACAAACTCGAGCATCAAAAGTAGCAATTTGACCATGCATCACTGAGAATTTTGCACTGGCTTCACCTGCTAAAATAGAAAGAATTTTGCGTTCCTTACGGTTAAAACTTTCATCACGGTAATGGAATAAAAGAGAAATTTCATCGCTCTGGGTGTAACCATAAACGATATTAAAACCACACTGTAATAAATGGGTTGTGGTTTCTACCATTAAATCTCTAAAATGTACATCAAATGGTGCTTCAAATTGCCAAATATCTTTGGTTAACCGTGTAAATCCACGACCATCCAACCTTACGACAATATAATTTTCGGGCGGAATACAGAAATCGTAAGCCGTCTCATATTTTCTTAATCTTATATCTAAATCTTCAAATCTCATTATTGTTCTCTTTGATACAGCAATCTCACATTAAAGTCATTTTCTTGATCAATTGAAACGCTGTAAATTTCATCAAAACCCTCATAAAGTTCAGGTATTTCTAACTTTTTAAAAGTTGAAATAACACCAACTCGGGGAATTTTCGCCTTACCTTCACGTCGTTCATTCCGAAAAAGAGCATCATCCAAACTGCTATCAAAATAGTATGCGATCACTTTAAAGTGTGCATTTTTTGCATCTTGAACATATATCTTTCGATCGAGTTTACTTGGATTGGTATTATCAATAACAACTTTCTGTTTTGCTTCTAAACAAGCATTAAACAATATTTTCTCACGATGTCTGGTTTTCAACATATCAAGATTGAGACGAATATGAGTATCAGAGAAATATCGCTTAAAGAATGTTGATTTACCTGAAGCTTGCCCACCTACAAAAATGATAAGTTCCATTTTAGGTGGGTTCTAACTCAGTCATTGGCCATCTTGGTGTCGTCGTCACCGCTAAACCATCATGTTGCCCAGCTTTTAAACGTTGATATCCAGCAAAGGCAATCATGGCGCCATTATCAGTACACAGTGCAGGCTCGGCATAATAGACTTGAGCTTTGATTTTTTTAAGTGATGTTTCCAATTGCTCACGTAATCGTAGATTGGCGCTCACACCACCTGCAATCACCAATCGCTTTAAACCTGTTTGTTTTAAAGCTTTCACTGATTTTTTAGCGAGTGTATCAACAACTGCTTCTTGAAAAGAAGCTGCCACATCGGCATCACGATTCTCTTCACCTAGCTTTTTCAATTGTACAGAAACCGCTGTTTTAAGACCACTAAAAGAAAAATCTAAACCTTGATGTAATATTGGTCGTGGAAATTCAAATGCCTTGGCATCACCCTGTAACGCCAATTTCGCAATATTCGGCCCACCTGGATAAGGCAGTTTCATCATTTTTGCGACTTTATCGAAGGCTTCACCTGCAGCATCGTCAATTGACTCACCGAGCAATTCATATTGACCGATCCCATAGGCTGCCATGAGTTGAGTGTGACCACCTGAAACTAATAAAGCCACAAATGGAAATTCTGGTGGCGTTTCCGAAAGTAATGGCGCAAGCATATGACCTTCCATATGATGCACACCAATTGCAGGTTTATTAAATGCAAACGCCAAACTGCGGCCAAATAATGCTCCAGTCATCAGTGCACCCATCAATCCTGGACCACGGGTATAGGCAACAGCATCAATCTCTTGCTTTTTAACACCACTCTGCTCAAGTAATTGATTAATCAAAGGAATCATTTTACGAACATGATCACGTGAAGCCAGCTCTGGTACGACCCCACCATATTCTGCATGCAGTTTAATTTGGCTATACAAAACCTGTCCACGTAAGCCGAGCTCGCTATCATAGAGTGCTAACCCAGTTTCATCACACGAAGTTTCTAAGCCCAAAACAATCATTAAACTGCCTTTACAACGATCAAAAATAATATCAGAGCTATTATAGACTTGTGATCTGAGTTGTAAATGAGTAAAATACTGACCTTCACTTGCGATCTAGTGCAATCGTGCATTAGATCTTATCCATAATCTTAGAGGATTTTACATGCCACAAGTTAAGTTGAAAGAAGGCGAACCAGTAGACGTAGCTATCCGTCGTTTCAAACGTTCATGCGAAAAAGCGGGTGTTTTAGCTGACGTTCGTAAGCGCGAATTCTATGAGAAACCAACTCAAGAACGTAAGCGTAAAAAAGCTGCTGCAGTTAAGCGTTATCAAAAGAAATTGACTCGCGAATCTGTACGTACTACTCGCCTTTACTAATTAATTTGTGATTGACTGCTGAAGAGACTATGAATACTTTAAAAAACCAAATTACTGACGTATTAAAAAACTCAATGCGTGCCAAAGATATGGCAACAGTAACGGTTATTCGTGGTGTACAAGCAGCAATTAAGCAAATCGAAGTCGATGAACGCATAGAGCTTGACGATGCTCAGGTTCTTGCGGTCATTGAAAAGCAAATTAAACAACGTAAAGAATCGATCAAGGCCTTTTCTGGCGCTGGTCGAGATGATTTAGCTAGTAAGGAACAAGCCGAAGTTGAGGTTATTTCTCAATTTCTACCAGCCGCTATGACTGAGGAAGAACTTGATTCCATCATTGAGCAAACGATTGCTGCTCAAGAAGCTACTAGCATGAAAGATATGGGTAAGGTGATGAATTCTCTACGTCCGATCATAGCCGGGCGTGCCGATCCTGCACAAGTATCTGCTAAAATTAAAGCAAAATTAAGCTAATCTGCTTAATTTCCTCTATTTTATACAAATTATTCTATTTAAAAATTGGATTCATTAAATAATGAACCCAAGAGATTATTTTTACTTAAAATCACACTGAACATTATATTTCACTAGCATTTGCATCTCATTTGACTCAGTGACTTGTTTGATTACATCCTGTTTAGTCATATTTGCATATTGCTGCGGTAAGGATGAGCGATTTTTTTCAATCGCATCTGACATATCCTGAATATAACGCTGATTAATACCACAATACTGAGCTTGCTGCTCAGGTGTGAACTGTGAAATCTGTGGATTAAGGCTACGTAAAAAACTACGAATATCCTGTGCATAGACACTACGAATTTTCTCAACCGAATTCACATATTGCTCAACTGATGCTGCTGAGCTAATCCCTACACTGCTTATCGCAAAAATAAAAACTAAAATTTTCTTCATAAATGTTCTAACTTCTCAGCGATTTTTTACGCAGATCATCTTATCTTAATTCAATAAAGTTTGGCTTGTGCTCAGAAAAAAATTCTTCTTTTGGTGCAGGAAGATTCCCATCAGTCACTGTTCCTAGACGTAAACGAATCACATTAGGTAAATCTGTACGATATGAATAAAGTGGGCTGGCACAATTTTGACAAAATACGCGTGCTTTATTGGGTGTGTGGAAGTATTCTTTGAGCTGATCGCGTCCTGATAGAATTTTAAATTGTGTTTGGTCAAGTGGGCTGTTCCAACCAGCGATTGAACCTTGCGCCTGTTGGCAATGGCTACAATAGCATAAAATGCTGTTTTCAATTTCACCATGATATTGATACTGCACTCCCCCACACAAACACTGCCCTTTAATCATTTTTATTTCTCTTAATTCTTGATAAAGATTAAATTTTCATACGTCGATCATCTTGCATTTGTTTTAAGCGAGAGTCAATTTTTGCTGACATGGCTAAATTTCCTTTGGCTAAACGCTGAGCGTGCAACATGGATTTAATCGCATTTTCTTCATATCCTGACCAATACTCAGCTTCAGCACGGTAACAAAGCACATTAATTGCTTGCAGTGGCGAACTTTTATCTAAGTTTGTTGCTTGTTGCAACAGTTGCCAACCTTCAATATCTCTCTGGTTTTTATGGATAAACCGTTGAACTAATGTTTGAGCTTGAGCAGCCTACCCTTGCCGAATTAAAACTTCTGCAAGTTTGTAAGATAGCGCCCTATTTTCAGGCATCGTTTTTTGAATAAAATTTATACTACTATAAGCCTGATCAAATTTATTTTGCCCTAAATAAATATCTGTTTGAATCAGTGGAACCAATACATGATATTTAAACTTTGCTTTTACCAAATCTAGATTTGCCTGTGCCTGAGTATAATCACCACGTTCTAAATAAAACTTACTTAGCGCTAATTGTGCAGCTGTATTTTTTTGATTGGCAAAAGCTTGTAATTGAGTTTCTGTCGCTTGGTTTGAAATTACGAGCGTATATAACTTTAAAATCTCAAAATCAAGATCATATATTTTTGATTTGACTTTTGGGAGTTGGTTTGCTCGTAGTCGGGCTTCACTCATACGCTCTGTCGTTAGTGGATGAGTGAGCCAAAAATCAGGTAGGAAACTCACACGACTTGTTTCACGATGCATAGTTTCAAAATAATCTGCCATGCTTTGTGGATTATATCCAGCAGAATACATAAACTGCATACCAATACGGTCTGCTTCACGCTCTTGATTACGACTATAACTGAGTTGCTTGTCCATCAACGCAGCTTGTGTGCCTAACATCACCGCTGACCCAACATCACCATCCGCTTTAGATGCGATTGCCGCACCGACAAGAATACCTGCGAGAGCAAGTAACCCCTGTCCTTTAAATGCTTCTTGTGAACGACTGTAATGTCGCTGTGCAACGTGGGCGATCTCGTGGGCCATGACACCTGCTATTTCATCCAAATTTTTTGCAGATGTAATTAAGCCTGTATTTAATGCAAACAAACCACCAGGCACTGCAAATGCATTAATTTGTGGATCTTTTATAACCACTAAACCAATCGGTTGACCCAGCTGAGTCTGACTAAGAATACCTGAAAAAACCTGTAAAAATTGATCTTCTAACCACGCATCTTGTACTGTTGGCATCTGTCGATGAACTTCACGATAAACTTTTTCACCAATCAGTTTTTCTTTCTGCTGATCAAGCAAACCTATACCACTGCCAATTTCAGGTACTTCTGTTTGTCCAGTTATCTGCGTAGGCAAAAAGATCTGAGTATGACTCAATTGAGTGGTGGCCAATAAGCCACATGCAAGCAGCAGCGATCTCAAGTCGTTTCTCTATGATTCTAATGAAGAAATTTAATATAACATTAGAAAATGAAGATATTTGCAACGAAGTGTTATAAAAGGCAGGAAAATCCTGCCTTAGTTTATATTTTTGAAAGCAACACGATTATTTCGTGTTTACATAACGTTGATCGACACTAAATTTCTCTGGAAACTTTGCATTAATCTCTGCATAAAAAGACATAATCTCAACCATATCTTTTTCATAATCTCCCGTAGGATAAACAATTTTTCCTACACCTGTTTTTTTCTTAGCATAATCCATATACGCCAATGCAATCGGTACGCCTGCGGTGGTTGCAACATGATAAAAGCCAGTTTTCCACTGTTCTTGTTTAGCACGCGTCCCTTCTGGTGTCACTAACATCACTAACTTAGGATGTGTTTTGAACAAGTCACTCATGAGTTGAACCATACTCGGTCGCGCTTGTCCTTCTTGTTTCGCGCTACGATCAATCCCAATACCACCCATTGCACGCACAAATGGACCAAATGGAAACTTCATGTAACTATCTTTAATCGTAAGACGAACATTTACACCTAAAGCTTTTAATGCCAACCGTGCATATAAAGCATCCCAATTACTGGTATGTGGAGCTGCAATCATCACGCATTGATCAACATTCAAATCCCAATGATTATCCAGCTCCCAACCCATTAGATTTAAACTTTTTTCAGCCAATTTCTCAAACACAGACACCCCGAAGACAAAATTTCAAAAGGCGAAAGTGTACCAATATTAATCAACTTAAAAAGACCATATAGATTAAAAATCCAACAATCGAGTTGTAAGTAATTATTCGAATTTTGGATTGACGAGATAACGAGGTGTTCTATCTTGTAGTGCGTCCACTAAATTTTGATAGGCAAGTTTCACCATTTTCTGACGCGTTTCTGCGGTTGCTGAACCAATATGTGGCAAGGTTACTGCATTTGGCAACTCAAATAATGGGGAACTTTGTAGAGGTTCTTTGGCATAGACATCTAATCCAGCAGCAAATATCTTATTTTGTTTTAATGCTTCGATTAAAGCGTCTTCATCTACTACAGAGCCACGCGCAATATTGACGAAGACAGCATGTTTTTGCATTAAGTCAAACTGTTCTGCGCCAATCAGTGATTGGGATTCATGATTTAAATCGACAGCAACTACAATAAAATCAGACTGTTGCAATAATTGGTCTAAGTCCCGATATTGTGCATTAAATGCTTGAGCCACCTCAATCTTTTCACGGCGGTTATGGTATAAAATATTCATATTAAAACCATAAAATCCACGACGGGCAATGGCAGCACCAATATTCCCTAAGCCAATAATGCCTAGAGTTTTACCAAAAACATCCATACCATATTGTTCAGTAGATACCGTGCGTTTCCACTGACCTTGTTTGGTCCATGCATCAAGGTATGGAACTTTGCGTGCGGCACTCAGCAACAAAGTAAAGGCAAGATCAGCCGTTGTTTCTGTCAAAACATGTGGTGTATTAGCAAGCCAAATTTTCTTTTGATTAAGATAGCTAACATCGTAATTATCATAACCAACAGACACTGTCGAAATGATTTTAAGTTTTTGGGCTGGTGCTAAATTACTTTCATTTAACAGTCGTCCTGCGCCAATCATGGCATCAGCATCAGCGACTTCTGTTCGAATCTGTTCGTTGATATCACCCAGTTTAGGATTAAGTACCACGACCTGATAATCTTGCTGTAACTGCGCTAAAACGTCTTGATCTATTTGGCTGAATACAACAACTTTCTTCATGATTCGATTTCCGATCTTTATTGCATGAGCTGCCACAACCGTCTTTTTAATAAAGGTTGGGCTAACATTTCTTCTAAACTCGCTAAATGTAAGATATTAGAATGCTGAATAAAGTCCAATTGACCTAAGCACAATATCTTTTTTTGTGTTGCGGTTGCATCCAGAAAACCTTGAATATACGAGGAGAGTCCCCGACTTTCCTGAAAAGCAGCCAAAGGAAATGGCCATTTTAATTCAGCATACTGTCCTAATCTGGCCTTTTGAATATTTTGCCAAAGTTGGCTTTGGGCATCGCTGAGCTGACTGCTTTCTAATAAAATGGCACAGTTTTCCAACACATACATTTGCAATTCAAATGACTGAACCTGAGCAGTAATAACAATCTGTTCTTTTTCATCAAGCGCTGCTTTAACAATAGGTTCTGTAACAACTTTCGTTTGCTGCGATACTTCAGTTTCGGTGATCGGTGGCGTATGTGCAGATGTTGCTGGAATATCTTCTAAAATCGGTGCAATTTCAAATGTACGTTCTGTAGACTCAGAAACGTCATCAATTAATTGATCTCGCCATAGACTTGGTGCAGTGTTTTTTTGACATACAACTTCCCGAGGAATCCAAACATCTATTCCCAAAGCTGCTAGCCTGTTTCTCTGCTGCCCAATCATCTTACCTACTCATTCTGGTTACTCACGGTAATTTGCGATACCGTAAGCTGAGTAGTCTAACATAAACCGATCTCGTCAAAATGGCTTCCTTTTGTTCAATCAAACCAATACAAATTCAATTCATTATTTAATAAGATATGCTTATCTTTAATTTAGGCAATTATTTAACAACAACAGATAATTTTTCATTCATCTATTTTCTACATTTTTATTCAAATACTTCAATAAATAATTAGGATCTTGCTGTGTTAAATTCAAACGTTCTCAAAGAAAAATAATGAGCTTCAAGGTTAATATTGAAAAATATAAGCTGTAGTATTAATACTTTACAGAACCCTCAGAAGCTCATCCCACTTGGTCAGATAACTCGGTGACTTATGGTTTTGATTCATACGCCACGCTCGCCCATGCGGCGTAATCAATCGCCCTAGTGTCATACAATCCCGACCAAATCTTTTATTAATATCATCAAAAGCGATCGAAAGATTTTTTCGAGCAACGAGCTTATTGGTGTCATGGAATAAATCTACTGCATGGCTATGTTGTGGGATAATATCCAACAAAATCACTTCTGCTTTTTTATAACGATGCCCTGCTTGATAAATTCGATCAAGCCCCTGTAACACGGCTTTGATAATTTCTAAACGATCATCGCTATAGTCAGATAGATACATCACTATATAGGGGCGATAATATTGATCTTTGTCAAAACGATTGGTGCGAATGCTAACGCCAACAGCTTTGCACAGTAATTTTTGCTTTCGCAAACGCTCAATAGCACGTAAGCTAAATTCAGTTAAAGCGCCACTCAGGCTAGTTTTGTCCTCAATCGGCTGACCAAAGGAACGGCTGCTTAACACCTGTCGTCGATCTGTCACAACATCTTCAATTTCTAAGCAAGCCATGCCTTGTAATTCTTTAACCGTATTTTCCATGACCACAGAAAAATACTTACCTAACATTTTAGGATCGGCTTGAACCAAATCCAACACCGAGTAGATATTCATTTTTTCTAAGCGCTGACGAATCTTTCGTCCCACACCCCACACCTCACCTACAGACATCTTCTGCAACAAGTCTTCAATCACGCATGGGTCTTCAGCAACGATATTACAAACACTATCAAAACAGGCGTGTGTCTTGGCTAGATTATTGGCCAGTTTAGCTTGAGTCTTGGAATAACCAATGCCTATGCAACATGGCAGACCCAACCAGTTTTTCACTGTGTCTAGAATTTGGTGTGCATATTCGGTTAAATCGTGACTACGCTGATAGGCAGTCAACTCTAAAAAGCATTCATCAATCGAATAAACTTCCTGTTCAGAGGGATCTACAAAATTGCCTAATATGTTCATAAAACGACGCGACATTTCCGCATACAAAGCATAATTACTGGAAAAGACCTGCACTTGATGCTGACGAATAATATCTTCAATTTGGAAGAATGGCACAGCCATACGAATGCCGAGCTTTTTTGCTTCATAAGAGCGGGAAACCACACAGCCATCGTTATTAGATAGAACCACCACAGGACGCTTTTCTAACTTTGGATTGAACACGCGCTCGCAACTGACATAACAGTTATTCACATCAATTAAAGCAAAAATACGTTGCGGTAGGCTCATTGGCTTACCTCATTGGCTTCAAGTTATATGTCACCACACCCCAGATCTGTAACTCTTGTCCGTCTTTGATATAAATATTTTGGTAATCTGGATTTTCAGCTTTTAACCATACCTTTGGTGGGCTGAAATGATGATCAATCATCAAACGTTTGACAGTAAAATCATTGTCAATCAAAGCAATCACTATATCCCCAGACTTCGCTGAAAGACTACGATCCACCACTAATGGGTCATCAATATCAATCCCTGCATCCAACATCGACAGTGAATTGGCTTTGACGATGAAAGTCGAGTTTTCGTTACGAATTAAAAATTCATTTAAATCGAGTGATTGCTCGACATGATCTTGGGCAGGCGATGGAAAACCCGCAGCAACTCGTTCCGTTGCAAGTGGAATATGATAAATTCGGTCATTCTTTACTTGCACATTTTGGATTTTCATTTGGCCAATCAAATCTGTACGAGTATCGGTTTTGACATTATTCAGTAACCAATTTTTGATGAAATCAACTTGAGATTCGGGAACACGGATGACTTTAGTTGGCTCACTGAATTGTGCTTTACGTCCTGCATTACTTCGGGCGCCACCATGCTCAAATTCATTTTTTTTGGACATAACTTCTCCTTACCCAAGTTTAAAATACTTACAAACAATTTAACTTGAAAAAGTTACAAATTCAAGTTGACGTACAATTAATTTTGCATAACAATGGATTTAATAGATCAAATTTTGGCTTGTTTAACTAATACACGGATGTGAAATAAGCCAATATTAGTATTTAAAATCAATGACTTAAATAATAAATTTACTTTTGCAACTTAAATCATTGATCTAATTCAAGAATATATTTGATCTGTTAGCAGTAGATTTTACTCAAAAGATTTTTGATGTGGAGACATGAAAAATGAACAATCGACGTGATGCTATTCTAGGTTATGCTGACGAACAACATGCTTTCTTTATTCGTCTCATCGAGAACAACAATGTACTAGGTGAGAGCTATGGACTATTTTGTGAAAACCAAAATAGTGAAGCAGCGGAAAGTATTATGACTACCCTTTTTCTAAAAAAATCTTTTTGGCTCAATGGCTCTGAGTTTAATGACATTGTTAAAGGGCTTAACCCAATTCATTAAGATAACATAACAGTGTTTTCAACAACTGTTTGCTATGGCTAAGGGCTTGTACGATCACCTTAAACCGACAAGCTCATTATTTTTATTTTAGATTTCATTCAAGATTTAAATCACTTTCGTTGCCCTCAAATAAAAGCCCACTTATTTGAATCTCATAAGTGGGTCTTTTTATCGTATTGAAAATACAAGATTGAGGTCAGATAAATCTTTTGTCATTCACAGGTGCAACTAACTTATAAATTTTTCCATCTATATGACTTTCAAAAAGTAAATCGATATTTGGAAAAATGATATTCCCTTCTACTTCAATATGCTCAACTCGTTTAAAAAAAGGAATATCTTGGTCTTCTAAATCATTGAGCTGTGCCACAACAATCGATTCATTTTCTTCTTGATCTTTAATAATTACCGTAATCTTATCCATAATACTTCTTCCCAAAATATTGTTGATAGGACTATGGGAAATTTTTTATGGATTGTCGACTAATAGCTTGTAACAAGACTTATAACTATTATATTTTTATTTTTTAGACGCCTAAGTGATTGAAATTAAGCACTGGTTAGAAATTTCTTTAATATTAAACTAACCATACAGTTACAATATTATTTAAAAATATTTCAGAAAATTTTAAATTAAACCTCTTGTGAAAGTAAAAAGTGCCTCAATATAGATTTTATGAAATATCAAAAATTAAACCGTTTTTCAGATTCTGAATTCAAACGTTTGGTTGGCGTACCTCGACCAGTTTTTGGTGAAATGATAAAGGTTTTAAAAGAAGTAGAATTACTCAAAAAGAAATCAGGGCGTCCTCATACTTTAGCTATAGAGGATCAATTATTATTAACACTCAATTACTTGTGAAATTACAACACTCAATTGGAATTGGCGGAAAATTACCATATCGCTGAAAGTAATATGAATCGAACCATTAAAAAGGTTGAAGATACATTAATGAAATCAAGACATTTTACTCTGCCAAAACGAAGCATTACCACAGCAGATGAATAGCTATGAAAATAGTTCAATTCTCGACACAAAAACTGGTAAAACATATAGCTTCAATGCTACCTTTCTCCTGATGGCAAAAAGCTTAGTGGACGTGGTTACATTGGTATTTCTGCGCTTGGTAGAAGTCAAACGTGGTATCGGATCAACTAACAAAAAAAGATTAAGCTTTTTTTATTTTGGATTGAATTAAATTCAATCCAAAATACACTCTAGATAATAAAATCATTTCAATTCAAAGCCTGCACACTCTGCTGCAGTCCTTTCTGAATATGCTGAACATGAGTCAAATCATGATTTTGTCGATGCTCTGATTTAGAATTCTCCACATAAAACTCCTCAACAATATCTAAACACTCTTCACCCCCTCACCTAAAAGCTAGAATTGTCTAAGCCCTGCCATCCTACATACTCTAAAAAAAATTTGGGGCTGTAGTAGATTAGCCTTGTGATAATCTACTTTTATGAAGATAACTATATGTAAATTAATAGAAAAATTCAGATAAGGTTATTAGAGTTTTTCATTACTGAAGTTACCGCTAGAACTGCTGCTGATTTATTGGGAATTCAACCTAATTCCGCAGCATTGTTCTATAGGAAAATTCGACAAATCATTATGTTTCACCTTGACCAAGATGCCATTGAAGTATTTCAAGGGCAGATCGAATTAGATGAAAGCTATTTTGGTGGTACAGGTAAAGGTAAGCGTGGTAGAGGTGCTGCTGGTAAAGTGATTGTTTTTTGGTTTACTCAAGCGCAATGGTAAAGTCTATACGGTCATTGTACCTGATACTAAATCGAGCACCTTAATGCCTGTAATATCAAATAAAATCACTTCTGATAGCGTTGTTTATACAGATCACTGGATAGTTATAATGCTTTAGATGTCACAGGATTTAGTCATTATAGAATCAATCATTCAAGCCATTTTCCTGATGGTTCAAATAATATCAATGGAATTGAAAACTTTTGGAATCAGGAAAAAAGAGTGCTTCGAAAATACAATGGTATTGACCGAAATGCCTTTTTATTGTTTATTAAAGAATGTGAGTTTCGATTTAATTATGGCAGCCCTAAGCAACAGTTGAAAACACTATTAAATTGGGCTGATATTTGACCTTATCTACTACAGCCCAAAAAATTTTATAAATTAACAGTTGCTCACAGAAACTTCACTATCGACCCAGTATAAATATTAAGAGTCTTATACTGATCTAAATTCATATAAGGAAATTATAAGACGAATAACTATTATTCAAAAATATAGCCAAGATCAGCATGGTCAAGGAGATACAAAATGGACTCTCGCCTACTTTTAGCAATTATGCTAAGTAGTTTTAGTGTGACATCATTCGCTTCAAGCCACCGCGAAGCACCATCAATCAGTAAAACACCCAAGGTTGACGCTACAGATTTTTATATGTTTAAAAGTTATGAGCCGAGCCGAAGTAATTTCGTAACCATACTAGCAAACTATCAGCCTTTACAAGATGCTTATGGAGGTCCTAATTATTTCGCTTTAGATCCTAAAGCCTTATATGAAATACACATTGACAACAACGGAGATGGGCAAGAGGACGTTACTTTCCAATTTAAATTCAATCAAGAATTAAAAGACTTACAAGTTCCTGTAGGTGGCAAGAATGTTTCTGTACCATTATCTAACATTGGTAAAATAACAAATGATAGTAGTTCAGCTCAAAATACCGCTGAAACATATACTGTTACCATGATTAAAGGTGACCGACGTAAAGGTGATCGAAGTACTTTAGGCTCTTTTAAAAAGCCATTCGATAATGTTGGCGCAAAATCAATTCCAAACTATCCAGCCTACGCAGATACATTTGTGCAAAACATTAACTTTGGGAATTGCGGTTCTGGTAAAGTTTTTGTAGGTCAACGTCAAGATCCTTTTGCTGTTAACCTAGGTGAAGTATTCGATTTAGTGAATATTAAGATTCCTGCTACTCAACTCGCACCTTCAGGCGTAAATGCTGAAGATCAAGGCTTGAATACTATTGCAAATAAAAACGTCACTACAATTGCTTTAGAAGTTCCACAATCTTGTTTAGTTGCTTCAAATGATACAGTGATTGGAGGATGGACAACAGCAAGCTTACCTCAAGCTACCTTATTAAACCCTAATCCTGAAAGCAATCTTACCAGTGCAAGTAAAGTTGGTGGTGCTTGGACTCAAGTTTCACGTTTAGGTATGCCTTTAGTTAATGAAGTCGTCATTGGTCTTAAAGATAAAGATAAATTTAATGCAAGTAAACCTGTGAATGATGGGCAATTTGCTGACTATGTGACTAACCCAACCCTACCTACATTAATAGAAGTTCTTTTTAAGGAAGCAACTGGTGGTGCCGTAGTTGCGCCAACAAACTTCCCAAGAACTGACTTAGTTAACGCATTTCTTTTAGGTATTCCTGGCTTAAACCAACCTAAAAATGTAAAAGCATCTGAAATGTTACGTCTAAATACTGCTATTACTCCAGCAGCAAAAGATAAACAAAATCGTCTTGGTGTAATCGGTGGAGATACTGCAGGATTCCCGAACGGTCGTAGACCTGGTGATGATGTCGTCGATATTGAGCTTAGAGTTGCTATGGGCTTACTCTGCACAATAGATGGTGTCAATACCGCTGTTGGTTGTAAAGCGAGCGATGCTAAAGCAGGAGGAATAGGCTTTACTGATGGGGCTCTACAATCACCACAACAATTTGGTACTGCTTTCCCATACTTAAATACTCCAGTAGCAGGCTCTCCATTTAATACAGCTAGCAAATAATTAGGAGTAGTCACCATGAGAAAATTCATTTTGCTGTTCATGGTTGGTATTGGATTAAGTGGCTGTGGTGGTAATGACAATAATTCAAAACCAAATAATAACAATCAATCTCAAAATGACCCCGTTCTTAAAGAAACGTTGTCATTAACCAATCAACCTCAAAGTAACTACGAACAGTCTGAACCTAAAAGTATTACTGACATTTCAGAATCTACTATAGATAACAAATCAGAACCCGTTGCAGTGAAATTTTAAGATTAAGACTCTTAACAAACTTCTGTTAAGAGTCTTTATAGGAGTTTTAAATGTTAATTCGTCAGCTAACATTATCAATAATGGCTTCACTGTATTTAAATACTGCTTTCGCTCATCCCAAACATCACCATGAAGAATCTTCATCGAGTTCAGAACATCCAAATTATTCAGTAATGTTAAAAAACAATCATAATGATGAGCTGAGAAATCAAATCGTTAATGTGTTACTTGAAAAAGCTTATTCAAAAGGCGACGGTGAGTTTTTAGAACAAGCTGAAAACTTAATGAAATCAAGCTTCAATTCATCAGACACAGAAAATAAATTGTTAGAAACTCGACTCGCTCAAGCAAATCATAATTTCAGCAGAGCAGAAACAATACTTAATGACGTATTAAAAAAAGACCCTAAAAATTATGATGCAATTTTACAACTCGCAAATATATATAGATTACAAGGTCAATTTAATCAGTCACTTAAATTATGTGATCAATTAGATCAACAGAGTGTGAAACTTTATCAAGCTGGTTGTGTCCTGCAAGTGGATGCAATGACAAAAAATATTTCGGAAATAAAACCTAGAACAAATGAACTTCTTCAAATGGCCACAAGGTTAAATAAAAATGATCAGCAATGGTTAGGTAATATTATGATGGAAATAGCGACAAGATTTGATGATCCAACTCTTGCGAGCCAATCTATTCCATTACTTAATGTAGATAATTTACCCAATGCTCTTGCTAAATCCAATTGGTATATTTCTCAACAAGAATATTCAAACGCAATCAAAATTCTGACCCCATATCGTTATCATGATGGTGCGTTGTATAGAATTATTTTAAGCAAACAGAAACTAAACGATCCCCTTGCAGAAAAAGACCTAAATGAACTCACCCAAAGAGTACAAAATCTACTCGACCATAAGGATCACATACATCTCAGAGAGCAAGCTCAATTCCTGTGGGTTTCAAAAAAATATGATGAAGGTTTACGCATAGCTGCCAAAAATTGGAATATGCAAAGAGAAAATGATGATTTTGAGGTCTATGCTGCCCTTGCACTTGATAGTAAAAATCGTGAAAGCACAGAAAAATTATTAAATTGGAGTAATGAGACTGGCTATCAAAATCCGACCTACATTCAAAGATTAAAACAAATGTTAAAGCAACTCTAAATCTAAAGTTGATAAACAACTAAAAACATGAAATGAATAATAATTTCATGTTTGCGAAAATCACGAAAATTTATAAAATTAATGGAATAAAAATGAAAAAAAGAATTTTGTATTGCTTGTTGATAGGAAGTAGTCATTTCTATTTAGCTCAACTTACTCATGCTGGAGGTGAACTTACAACAACCCTTCCTACAATTAAAATAACAGCATCATCAAATTCTGATAGTGCATTTGGAGTTGCATTTACTTCATCTCAAGGAACAATATCGAAAGAACAAATTGAAACTCGACCTTTATCACGTCCAGCAGAAGTTTTAGAAACGATCCCCGGTGTCGTTGTGACCCAACACAGTGGTAGTGGTAAGGCAAATCAATACTTTCTGAGAGGTTTTAACTTAGATCATGGAACTGACTTTGCAACATCATTTGATGAACAACCCATTAACATGGTGAGTCATGCCCACGGTCAAGGTTACACAGACTTAAATTTTCTAATCCCCGAACTGATTGAATCAATTCAATATCACAAAGGAGCAGTATCGATTGATGATGGTGATTTTGCATCAGCAGGCACAGCAAAAATTTCGAGTATCCATTCTTTAGATAATCCTTATGCACAAATAACGTTAGGTAACCACAATTTACTTAGATTTTTAGCCGTTGGAAACTTAGTTCTTAATGACGGGGAATTAATCGGTGCAGTTGAAAACATCAACAGTGACGGACCTTGGGTTAATCCTGAAAATCTTTCAAAACAAAATCTATTCTTAAAATATTTCACTGGTGATCATAATAAAAATCAATCCATCAGCTTTCAACATTATCAGGCACGATGGGATGCTACTGATCAAATTCCAGAGCGGCTGATTGAAAGCGGTGAACTTAATCGCTTTGATAGCTTAAACAAGAGTGATGGTGGTAAGTCTGCTCGGACTGCTATTTGGTATAATGCTAAAAATTATGAGAAAACGAAATACTCCACAATCTCCACTTATGCCGTATATAACAAACTGAATCTATTTTCTGACTTTAGTTATTTTTTAAATGATCCAGTCCATGGAGACCAGTTTGAACAAGCTGAAGAACGAACGACACTTGGATTTAAATTTCAAAAAGGTTCATTAAGTGAATGGTCAAGCAAAGAGCTTTTAAACTCATTTGGATCATCTCTTAGGTATGATTATATTAACAACTTAGGCCTTTACCAGACACAAGATCGACAGCGTTTCAACACGATAAGAAATGATGATGTTAATCAATGGTCTATTGGAATATGGGGACAAAATCAAACCACGTGGCAACCATGGTTAAAAACTATTTTAGGCGTTCGTGGTGATTTTTATTCTTTTGATGTAAATTCTGATAAACAAGAAAATAGTGGTCATAAAACTGATCATATTTTCAGCCCTAAAATGAGCATAATTTTAGGTCCGTGGGAGAATATTGAGTATTACATTAATTATGCATATGGCTTTCATAGCAATGATGCTAGAGGAACTACAACGCACCTAAACATTGATTCTCGTGATAGTAACTATTTAAAACCAACTCTCCCCGTTTCTCCACTGGTAAGAACAATAAATTCAGAACTGGGATTAAGAGCAAAACTTATACCTGAGCTCACCTCAACAATAGCTTTATGGCAACTTGATTCAGATTCAGAACTAGTATTCATCGGTGATGCTGGTACGACAGAAGCAAGTCGGCCAAGTAAAAGACAAGGTATCGAAATTTCACAATTCTATCAACCAACTGATGCTTGGATTATCGATCTAGATCTGGCGTGGTCAAAAGCAAGATTTAAAAATGAAAATTCGGAAGGAAATCATATTCCTGGGGCAATAGAAAAGACCATAGCTGCTGGATTTACTTATAAACTGAATGACCAAATTAATTTTGGAGGACGTTTACGTTACTTTGGTTCTCGCCCTTTGATTGAGGATAACTCAATTCGTTCCGATTCATCAACTTTAGTTAACTTACAAGGCAGCTATCAATTTAATAAAAACTTTCTAGCACAAGTTGAACTCTTTAATGTATTCGATCAAAAAACGAATGATATCGAATACTACTATGCATCATGCACTCGTCAAGATCTCAGTGAGCCTTCATGCTCACCTAACTCTTCAGAACGTGAAGGAATTTATGATAGACATATCCATCCTACTGAGGGAAGAAACCTCAGAATGACCTTCCGCTATTTATTCTAACCTGAGCGATAAATGCTGAGGAGAAAAATATGTTGTCTCAAAATAAACTCAATGTTTCACAGAGCGCATTTCTCTTTAGCATTATCATGCATGTTTTTATTGTAATCGTAATTTTAAATTTTACAGTTGAAAAAAACGATCATATAACTTCAAATATAAAGATTACGTTAATTTCGGCATCAAGTATAAATCATAAAGATGCAATGTTTTTGTCTTCAAAAGATTCCCAAACAACAGCAACAATCGATCAACCTCAACCTCAACCTCAACCTCAACCAATCAGTGAAACAATATTTGATAGTACAGCACCAGCAAATACACCAACAGAAAATCAAGTACCAGAGTTCTTTAGTATCGATGAGCATGTAAATTCATCAAAAATTGAGCATACTTATGACCCGCTCTTGAATGCACAAAATAGAGCAAAAAAAGCTATAAAAGAAGCAAAAGACGTATCAAATCTTTATCAGTCAAATATCAAACCGATGGAAACTGACTTCTTAGAAAAGAACCAATTATCTTCTTTAAAATTAGAAACTGACTCATTCAGTTTTTACAAAGTTGAAATTATTGACACACCAAAGGATTTTGAACGTTATTCTTCTCAAATTCATGTCTCTAAAACCACCTCATCAGGTGAAGAAGAAATTAAAATTAATCAACTTAATGAAAAAATTACAGAACTACTTCATGAAAATCGCTTAGCTTTAACCGACAAAAAACCTGAAAATATTGAATTTATAATCGATCCAGTTAATCGAATTATTCTTATTAATCTTTCTTCAGAGTCATTGAAAATGGATCATAATCTCAAATCATTATTAGAAAACATGTCGTTTGATGCAATTCTAATGGATAGTAATCTTAATGAAAAAGCTTATTCTTTCGTTATTAATATTTAATTTTCAAAATAAAAAAAGAGAGTTAAAAAACTCTCTTTTTGGGAATTATTTGTGATTCAATCCAGATAGCACAATCGTTAATATACTTTTATGATAGTTAGACAAACATGATTCTGACAACTGAGAAAACAATTGTTTCAACCAAGAATCTGAAAAGCACTCTGCTCTGCTACGCTTATACGAACTAAGTTTTATACGCGTTTGTTTTAAACTAGATTTAGCCAATAAAATAGGATTAGCAAAATTTTCTGAAAATTTGTCCAAACCAATAGCATAGTCTCAAGTAGCGATCAATTCTAATAGATTTCTTCTAGCTTGAACTTACACCCCATGATCAACAATACTTTTAACAAGTTCCACAATATCTTTTCTTAGAACCTATCCAATATTAATTTCATTCTTTTTTGGCAATTGGAAAAATAATTTGTTAAATTCTCCCCCATGAGAAAACCATATCCCAGCGACATTAGTCGAGAAGCCTTTAAAGAAATTGAACCGTTACTATTGAGCGGAAGAAAACAAACACGTCCAAGAGTCGTTGATGTCTATGAAGTGTTTTGCGCCTTGCTCTATATTCTAAAAAGTGGATGTCAATGGAGTATGCTTCCTCGAGACTTTCCACCTAAAAGCACTGTGCATTATTACTTCTCGATTTGGAATAGAAAACCATCAGAAACTGAACCTAGCATACTTGAGCAGGCTTTAAAAAAATGTGGTTGGCGAGGCCCGTATCAACAATGGACGGAAAGAACAAACGAGCTTTATCATCATTGATTCACAAAGTGTAAAAAACACAGATACCGCACGTAATAAAGGCTATGACGCTGGTAAAAGAGTTTCAGGGATTAAAAGACATATCATTGTTGATACTCAAGGTCTGCCTCATGGAATATTTATTACGACAGCAGATAAAACAGATCGTCAAGGTGCATTAGATGCCATAACTTTACATAGAGACACCTTACAAAATGTAGAGGTTGTACTTGTTGATGGTGGTTATACAGGCGAACCCTTTTCTTTGGCTGTTAATGATTTAATCAGAGCGCGAGTTGAAGTTGCTAAACGAAGTGAATTACATAAATTTGCAGTCATACCACAACGCTGGGTTGTGGAAAGATCATTTGCTTGGTTAGAAAAATGTAGAAGGCTTTGGAAAAACTGTGAAAAGCACCTAAATACGAGCCTGCAGTTCATTAATTTAGCCTTTTTAAGGCTACTTTTGCATAGAAAATATTCTGGATAGGTTCTTACAATAATACCTACCCGTCTATCTCCTAATTTTTCAAAGATATCAACATATACTGTTCTTCTTGTTTCATGCTGCTGTCCTTTAAAATTACGAGAACCAGCTATCTTTTTTAAAGACCAGTACGCTAGTCAACAATTATTGTACTCTCATTAATTTCTATCAAATAACAAACTATGACATTTTTTAAATTTCATTTTTCTTTATTAAAACTGCTGTTCTAGGTTTAAAATAAGATTTCACTCACTATTGGCTCAATTCTTAGATATAAAAGCGATACTTTTTCCTAGATGAGATCCTGTTGACTCCCTATCAGTTAGACAATTAGACTTTCTATATTTTAATTTATTTAAAAATTTAAGGACTTAATACGCATGAACAGCGCTGAAATCATGGCTGACTTATCTTCTCACACACCAATGATGCAGCAATATCTCAAAGTCAAAACAGACTATCAACATGCATTGCTGTTCTATCGTATGGGTGACTTTTATGAACTATTCTTTGAAGATGCTCATCAAGCGGCCAAACTTTTAGGGATTACCCTCACCCATCGCGGTAAAGCGAGTGGGCAACCGATTCCAATGGCTGGTGTACCTTATCATTCAGCCGAAGGCTACCTTGCCCGCTTAGTTAAATCTGGTCGCACAGTTGCAATTTGTGAGCAAGTTGGGGAAGTCACAGGAAAAGGCCCCGTTGAGCGTAAAGTAGTTCGTATTCTTACACCAGGAACTTTGACTGATGATGCATTACTTAGCAGTTATCAGTCTTCAAATCTCGTTGCTTTATGTATTCAACAAAATCAAATTGGGTTTGCATTACTCGATTTAAGTGCTGGTATTTTTAAGGTTCAGCAACAAGACTATAAACCTGAACAATTGGCAATTGAACTGGCTCGTTTAATGCCAAGTGAGATTTTGATTGATGAAGATCTGATTGATAAAAATATTATTGAACAGATTAAAAGGAATCTAGACTGCCCGATTACCAAACGTCCAAATGTTGATTTTAATTTAAATAATGCACAAAAAACCTTGTGTGACCAGTTCTCAGTTTCAACTTTATCAGGCTTTGGTCTAGATCCACTCCCTTTGGCAAAAGCCGCAGCAGCAGCTTTGATTCATTATGCCAAAGAAACACAAAAAACGGCTTTACCGCATATTCGTTCAATTCAGATTGAGCAAAGTACCGATTTTATTGCACTCGACCCCATTACTCGCCGTAATTTAGAAATTATTGAACCGTTATTTGATCATGGTACATCCTTATTCCAACTAATTAATGATTGTCAAACGGCAATGGGTGGACGTTTACTGAGTCGAACGCTTATGCAACCGATTCGTGATACTGCCATATTAGATGCTCGTTTGGATGCTTCAGAGCAGTTATTAAAAGGATTTCATGAGTCTCCTGCTCGTTTAGTACTGAAAGAGATTGGAGATATTGAACGGGTACTGAGTCGTGTTGCTTTGGGCAGTGCACGTCCACGCGATTTAGTTCAACTGCGTCAAGCATGTGCACAAATTCCATTTTTACGACATGCTCTAGCACCTGTACTGAAAACCCAACAATCTAAATTATTAAATCAGTTGGATAATCAATTAGGTGATTTCAAAAGTCTACATCAACATTTAATGGCGGCAATTGTTGAAAATCCGCCAGTATTATTACGCGATGGTAATGTGATTGCTGAAGGTTATGATGATGAACTGGATGAATTACGTAAAATTCGCGATCATGCAGGGCAATTTTTAATTGATTTAGAAATTAAAGAACGCCAACGTACAGGAATCAATACTCTTAAAATTGGTTATAACCGTGTCAGTGGTTATTATATTGAGTTGACTCGTAGCCAAGCAGAGCAAGCACCAGCCGATTATATACGTCGTCAAACGCTCAAAAATGCTGAACGCTATATCACACCTGAACTCAAAAGCTTTGAAGATAAAGTACTTTCGAGTGAATCACGTGCGCTTGCCCGTGAAAAACTGTTGTTTGAATCATTGCTAGATGAGCTTCGTCAAAACATTGCGCATTTACAGATGATGAGCGCTGCGATTGCCCATATTGATGTACTGGCAAATTTTGCACATCAAGCCAGATTAAATAATTGGACAAGACCTGAATTTACGGCTGAAACCAGCATCAAAATTCAAGCTGGTCGTCATCCCGTTGTTGAAGCTTTAAATAAAGCACCATTTACACCGAATGATACGACTCTAGACCCACAACACCGTATGGCCATTATTACGGGTCCCAATATGGGGGGTAAATCGACATTTATGCGTCAGACTGCATTAATCAGTTTACTTGCTTACTGTGGTAGTTTCGTTCCCGCAAAATCGGCAAAACTGGGTTCAATTGATCGAATCTTTACCCGTATCGGTTCTGCGGATGATTTGTCGACAGGTAAATCTACTTTTATGGTGGAAATGACTGAAACTTCACAGATTTTACATCATGCTACAAGCCAATCTTTGGTTTTGATGGATGAAGTTGGTCGTGGTACGAGTACTTATGATGGCCTCTCTTTAGCTTGGGCATGTGTTGTCGATTTAACCAAGCGGGTGAAATGCCTCTGTCTTTTTGCAACACACTATTTTGAATTAACTGAATTGGGCGGTGAAGTTGGTATTGATAACTATCATGTCACTGCGCAGGAATTGAATGGTAATTTAATTTTATTGCACAAGGTACAACATGGCCCCGCAAGCCAAAGCCACGGTTTACAAGTTGCAAAACTGGCAGGTATTCCCGCAAGTGTAATTAAAGAAGCACAGAAACGTTTGAAAATTCTGGAAAAGCAACAGCATCAACATTTGCAAAATACAGTTCAGAATGATTTATTCAGCTCGCTTGAGCATGAAATTGAAACTCAAGTTGTTGAGAAAATTGTTGAAGTGGAAGCTCAATCCCCTGTTCTTGAGTTATTGGATAAAATTGATGTAGATGATCTAACTCCACGTCAGGCACTTGAACAACTTTATCAGCTCAAAGCCTTATTCAAATCTAGCCAAGCACTCGAAAATTAAGATTAAATCATCAGCTTTGGCCCTAGATCAGAGCTGATTTTTCTAGTTATAAGATCGCAATTATATTTGTGCGCTCATTTTGCATCATGTAATGCAAGGAGAAATTCGACAATTCATTAGGTTATTGAGACTTATTATCAATAAAAGTCATATAAATAAGCCCATTTCATTGATACGAATAATAAATATCAATAAAAGGAATTGTTTCTATCGGTATTTTTTGCCTAAAATACACTATGCAAAATGAAAACCATATTTTTTAGGTAGCTGCCGCCATGACCTTTGTTGTCACCGAAAATTGTATTAAATGTAAATATCAAGACTGTGTTGAAGTTTGCCCTGTAGATTGCTTCTATGAAGGTCCAAACTTCCTTGTCATCAATCCAGATGAATGTATTGACTGTGCATTGTGTGAACCTGAATGTCCAGCAAATGCGATTTTCTCTGAAGATGAGCTACCTGAAGGCCAAGAAGCGTTTATTGAACTGAATGCTGAACTCTCTGAAAAATGGGCAGGCAATAACATCACTCAAATTGGTGAACAACCTGCTGATCGTGAAGAATGGAATGGCAAACCAAATAAATTGCAATATTTAGAAAAATAATCATAAAAAAGACCAGTACGGACTGGTCTTTTTTTTATACTCGAATCACACATTTCTTTGCAATTGCACCATTATCTGTGCGTTATTTTGCATTAAAATAATCCATCTATCACCTATAGATTGTGAACCACCTTTTTATGATGCGAAATAAATTACAGGGTCTCTTATCATTTTGTATCATCCCTGTGATGATGGTCGGTTGTGTCAGTTCAGCCACTAAAGTGAATCAAAATCAGGGTAAAAGAATTTATATTCCTGAAGAACAAATCACTTTTACTCGCCCAATTCCCAATAAAGTTGAACCTATCTCTTACCGCCAATGGCTCAATCAAGGTGAAAACTATGCACGCGTCCGCGAATACGAGCAGTTTTTAAATCGTAATAATGTTGCACATATTATTCCAAGTTTTGAATTATTACGTACCGCTAGAGATTGGCAAAAATGTGGTCGTTCGGAATATATGGTGCCGAATCGTGAGCTATGGAATAATTCACTTTCAACCTTACGCGTCTTTAAATATCTGATTGCTGCTAAAGTTCTCACCGATTTCGAAGTAACCTCCGTTTACCGTGATTTGCCATTAAACCAATGTGCAGGTGGTGCGGGTTCTTCTAAGCATTTGTTCAATTCAGCAATCGACTTCCGTATCGGGCCTGAAGTACCGCAATCGCAAGACTATGCATATATTGAACAGACCAAATTTAAACTTTGCCAATTTTGGATGCAGCATGGGCAGAGTTTAAATCTTGGAATCGGCTTGTACAGTTCTGGTCAAATTCATATTGATACTCAAGGTTATCGAACTTGGGGACCTGACCTCACCCGTAATAGTTCAATGTGTAACGTCTAATTTAAATAGACTTAAATCAAGAAGAGATCTAAACGGTCTCTTTTTCATTTCAGTGACACTGATTAATTCAGTAATCAAATTGCACTCTGAGCATAAATGTTTAAAATGCAGCTAACAGATTCGTAGGTAAACTTGATTATGCAACAGATGTGGACCGACATTGATGACTATATCAATTCACATTTAATTCCCACAGACCCAAGACTTCAACATGCATTAGACAATACCGATACGCAGGGATTTTCTAATCATTTGGCTGTTGCGCCTAATCAAGGCATGTTTTTGCAAATGTTGATTCAGATGAACCAATGCAAACGGGTACTGGAACTAGGAACTTTTGGTGCCTATAGTACCATTTGGCTTGCAAAAGCATTACCTGAAGATGGCTATCTACTCACAGTAGAAGGTCGAGATACCCACGTCATTATTGCTCAGGAAAATATTGATTTTGCCAAGATGCCAACCAATATCGAGCTCAAGAAAGGTCGTGGTGCAGATATTATGAAGCAACTCATTGCTGAAGGCAGTGAACCCTTTGATTTGATTTTCATTGATGCCGATAAGCAAAGTTATCGTGAATACTTTGAATTAAGCTTGCAACTTTCTCATTCAGGAACGATTATTGTGCTTGATAACGTCATTCGTGCAGGTGCTATCTTAGATGAAAATAATAAGAAGCCTAGTATTGAAGGCATTCGTGAAGCATTCACAGCATTAAAAGATCATCCTCAACTTTTGTCTTGCACCGCATTACAAACAGTTGGCTCAAAGGGACATGATGGCTTTGCAATTGCAATTGTGAAATAAAGATCAAAAAACAATCTAAAATAATTAGTTGTTTAATATCAATGTATTATATTTATCCACAGTGCTTTTCCATATAGTTATCCACAGTAATTGCGGATAACTATATGGAATAAAATGAATCACTTAGCAACGAGTAAGGGTACATTCGCATTTCGGAAGATCGTTGTAGTAATACTGCCTAAGAAAAATTGATGAATTTTACTATGGCTAAAAGCACCTAAAACAATCAGTTGAATATCATGTTCTCGTTGATATTCAAGAATATTTTGGGCAACATCCCCGTAGCGATAAATGGGTATAACATCTAAACCCGCATCTTTTAAATATTTTTCTGGCTCTGCTAGCATTTCTGGGTGATCACCGACATAAAGCAAATGACATTGTAACTTTTTCAATAAATCACTTTGTGCTATACGTTGCAGCATTTTTTGACAGGTAGGTGAATACTCATAAGCGAAAATAAAACGTTTCGGTGGTTCAAAATGCTCACCTACTGTAATCACTGTACAGTTTGCACCACGAATAAAGTTTTCAACATTGCTGCCTATGGGCTTATTCTTTTCTGCTGCTCGCTCACCCACACGACCAATAATCACAACATCATTTTCTTTCAAGATGTTAAAGCTTTGTTCAAGAAAATCGCCCTTTTCTTGAATCTTGGTACTGGTTAAATCGTATTGTTTCTCTATGAATTCTGAAATATGTTTGAGTAAATTGTTACTATAATCAAGCGCGAGTTCACTTTGCTTTTGCTCTAGTTCGGCTAACTCTTTGAGTAACATCGCATTACTTTCAAAACCAATTACGCCACTAATTTCACCTAAATGATAGCTTGCAGGATAATAATCCAAGATTTGCAACAGTACTAATTCTCTTTGAGTTTGTTTTGCAACCCAAACCGCCGCCTCTGCAACAGCATCAATACAGGGTGAAGAATCGATACATGCAATTACACGGTTCATTTTCGCCTCTCTTTAGGTATATACCTTAGGTCTTCTACTTATTTTTAACTTATCACAGATCAAAGTATGGTGGGTTAAATTTATGTATAAAATCTCACGAGCTTTTAATTGATTTTATTCAGTACGATAACGAATGAATCGAGCGGGATTACCTGCAACAATTGCAAAATCTTCAATATCTTTTGTGACCATACTATTCATTCCAACCACAGCATGATGCCCTATTTTCACACCATCTTTTATACCAACATGAGCACCTAACCAAACATCTCGCCCAATCTCAATTCCTTTGGACGTAACAGGCTGCTGGTATAGTGGTCGGTCTAGACCCATGCCATGATCAAATGCATATAAATGACTATAAGCTGCGATTCTGACTTGATCATGTAATTTAATCCCTGTCCGTCCACCATCTAAAATACAATGATGATTAATTGCGACTTCGTTACCAATTTCTAAAGGTCCATGTAAAGTACAATCAGCTGCAATGAAGGTATTATCTCCTATGCTGATCTTGCGACCACGCTCAGCAAAAATATGTGCTAAAGGTGAAATGAAACAATTTTTACCAATCTCGATCGTTTCCATTTCCATCAAATAAGCTTGATATTCAGCTTGCCATGCTTCGGCCCATTCTCGATGCTTCGCTTTAAGTGACCAGTACAACCAAGGCATATAATTCAAACGATGCTTATGTTGTTCTCGATACTTTAATAAAGGATCAGTTGTCATCTTCTTGTTCCTCTATCACCTTAAGCGATTCACGTCCACGTGTCACATCTTGGAGCTTATGCCTTAAAGGCTCAATTTGATGTACTTGTACTCGTGCTTCAATAAGAACACCTGTTTCAGTGTAACTTTCTTGATATTCAAGTTGTTGTTGCATCAACTCATATTGAATAATTGCCCATTCATTAAATAGACAGGCAAATTGAATCTTTTTTTTCTCAATCAATTCGATTTTTTCAGCGAGCAATAAACACTGACCTGCACATCCACCATACGCTCTGACCAAACCACCTGTACCGAGCTTAACCCCACCATACCAACGATTGACTAATACGATGACATTGGTTAAGTCATTGCCTTCAATTGTCGCTAGAATGGGGCGACCTGCTGTGCCAGAAGGTTCACCATCATCATTAAACCGAACATTGTGTCCAATTTTCCATGCCCAGCATTGATGTGTAGTTGAAATATCTTTGGTGTGTTCTAGAAAATTTTTAACTTGCTGCTCATTCTCAACAACTGCGGCAATCGCTTGGAAACGACTTTTTTTAATGTCTTCTTCAAAAGTAACTGTATTTGCAATAGTGAAAGGCATAAAACATAGATACAAACTAAAAAGAGATTATAACTTTTCACACGACAATAAAAAACCTCGCTTTAGGCGAGGTTTAGGTTTAATCAGAATCAACGTTCACGTAAGGCTTCTTTTGCTTTATTGAATGGTTTTAATAAATAATCCATCACTGTTTTTTCACCAGTACGAATATCAACCGTAGCAACCATACCAGGCGTGATACCAAAGGTTTTTCCTGCTTTATTTTTGAGCTTATCAGAATCAGTGCGAATATAGACACGATAATAAAATTGATCCTGCTTCACTTCATCACGAATTGTATCCGGTGAAATCACTGTCACTTTACCCTTTAAACCACCATAAATTGAATAATCATAAGCTGTGATTTTTACCAATGCTTCTTGTCCGGGACGAATAAATGCAATATCTCTTGGAGAAATACGCGCCTCAATTAATAATTTATCTTCCAATGGGACAATCGTCATTAATTTACCATTTTGAGGGATGACCCCGCCCAAAGTCGTAACATCAATTTCTTTTACAATTCCTCGAACTGGGGCTTTAAAAACCGAACGTTGTAAACTATCACTGCGTCCCATAACCACTTGTTGTTGTGTTTGAGTATCCGTATTCGCTTTAGACAACTCTTCTCTTGCCTTAACGTAATACTGATTACGGGTATCGTTCATTTTATTTTGTAAATCATTCGCTTCACGTTTTAATCTTAGTACTTCCACTTCGCTTGCTGCGCCTTTAGCAACTAACGGTTCTGTCATGACCAATTCTTGTTGCACAAGCTTAAGTGCTTGTTGAAAACCAGCTAAAGACTGTTCCAAATTTTCACGTCGAGAGTAATAAAGTGCTGTTTCTTCCCTAACCAATTTTGGTTCTTTTAAAACTTCTTCAGGAAAAACCAAAGGTGTTCCATTTACTTCTGCACGCAACCGAGCTGCTGTCGCTTGAGATGAAACAAGAAGTGATTTGGATTCACCAACATTCGAAGCAAAACGTGTTGGATCAAGTTGAGCTAAAACTTCCCCCTTTTGCACGATATCCCCTTCTTGAACATCCAATCTCGTTAAGATACCACCCTCAAGTGATTGAACGATCTGCTCTTTAGAAGATGGAATAACTTTACCTGTCCCTGTTGAAACTTCTTCTAAATTAAACAACCACGCCCAAATTAGAAGTACAAGTAAACCAATTCCTACAATCCATATCACAAAGCTAGAACGCGGTAAATTTGGTTCTTTATAGGTAACATTCATGGGACGGCTATTGGCTTGTTCTAGTTCACTCATGAATTATCCCCTTGCTTAACTTGTTTTTGTTGTAAAGTAGATTGGTTTAATACTTGTTCACGAGGTCCATCCATCACCACTTTGCCATCATTCATGACAATAATACGATCAACCAATTCTAAAACAGCACGGCGATGAGTCGCCACCACCAAAGTTCGGTGAGAAAGCCAACCTTTTAAATGATCAATCAATTGTTTCTCAGCAACATCATCAATTGCAGCTGTAGGTTCATCTAACAGTAGAATATTGGGTTGGCGAATAAGTAACCGTGCTAATAATAATGCCTGTCGTTGTCCTCCAGAAAACCCAACGCCTCCTTCTAAAACTAAATGATCTAAACCCTCTTTTTTCTCTTGTACAAAGCTTAAAGCGCCCGTAACTTTTAAGGCTTTTAAAATATCTTCATCACGTGCCAAGGGCGCACCAAGCGTTAAATTCTCACGAATTGTTCCATAGAATAAATGCGCATTTTGGTTCAATAATCCCATATCCCGACGCACATCAGCAGGATCAATTAAACTAATATCCAGACCATCTAAATGAACTGAGCCATTGGTAGGAAACTGCATCGCCGAGAGAATTTGCAGTAATGTCGACTTACCTGCTCCATTACGTCCTAAAATCGCAATTTTTTCACCCGATTTAATTTTTAATTGGCGAATTGCTAAGCTGGGTCTTGGGTCTTCTTCAGTATATTGGAACATTACATTTTTAAGTTCATACTCACCGTTTAAGACTTCTTTATGTACTAAATGAGCTTGATCAGCTTGATCTACAGGTTTTTGCATGAGTTCATCTAGGCTTTTTTTCGCAACTTTTGCTTGTTGTAAACGTCCTAAAATACCCGTAATTTGAGAAATAGGTACCAACATGCGTGATGATAAAATTGAACAAGCAACAAGAGCACCTGTGGTCATTTCACCATCCATCACCGCGAAACAACCCACTAAAATTACTGCGGCATAAGTCAAACCTTGAATTTTTTGAGTCCATGCCGTTAGAACGCCAACAATTTTACGTTGCTGCATACTGATATCAGCGGAAACCTCATTCATATGATTCCACTGATTTTGAAATCGAGATTCTGCACGTAATAATTTAATATCTTCAATGCCTTGAACTGCTTCAACCAAAATTGCATTGCGGATAGAAGACTCACGCATCCCTTCTTGAGCAAGTTGGGCTAATTTAGTTTGTACTAAAATGCCAGGTAAGATCATCAATGGGACAACAATGAGCATCACCCAAAATAAATTACCGCCAATAATTGCAAAGATAACCAAGAATAAAAAGAAGAATGGTAAATCAGCAATTGCACCCATAGTGGTAGATGTCACGAGATCACGAACACCTTCAAGCTCGCGAATCTGAGAAATAAATGTTCCTGTTGACTTGGAACGCTCACTATTTTTTATCCTTAAGGCATGGCCAAATACGCGATCCGAAACACGTAAGTCAGCACGTTTTCCAATAATATCTGACAAATAAACACGCGAAACACGGAGAACAAATTCAAAAATTGCTGCAATAAATACTCCACCTGCAAGCACCCAAAGTGTTGGAATGGATTGCGATGGAACAACCCGATCATACACTTGCATAGAGAAAATGATGGTGGCTAATGCCAGAATATTAGCCATAAGAGAGGCAAACATTATATCGATATAACGCTTCCAATCTTGTAATACAATTGACCAAAACCAGCTCGCTTCATAAGGCTTAATGTACTCATCAATACGTGCATCCGGTACTGATTTTTCTGGTCGAAGGATATAAACACCTTTGACAATATGTTTAAGTGCTCCAACAGCAAATTTTTGTGATAGCCCTTGATCACCACTTAATTGAACACTGACGTTTCCTTCCGTATCAGCCTTATCAATAACACCAACTTGACCATCATTCAGTTCAACAATCACGGGCAAACGCCATGGATTGACCACATCATCACTAAACTTAACTTTGCGTAAATGAAGACCAACTTGTCGACACATTAATAATAGAATTTCATCTAAATTTTGATTTTGATTCCAATCAAGTTGCAAACGTACACGTTCTTCAGACGGTTCTATACGATAATGCTTTGCAATCATTAATACCGCTTGCAACCACGGTTGATAATTTATTTTTGTCATCATGGCTGAACTTCAAACCCCTGAATTTGTATATTATTTAAGTCGTAGGCTTGACGCGAACGTCCTGTGGTCGCTATATATTGCGCAATACTGCTATAAATATCGTAACGTGCACTTTCTAACTCAGAATTTGCGCCGTGAATTGCCTGTTCAGCATTTAATAAATCTACAAGTGATCGTGTACCTAATTTATATTGTTCTTGATAAAGTTCTTTTGTTCTCACGGTTGTCGCTTGACGACTTATGAGAACTTGCATTTGTCTTTGTTTATTTTCAATTTGTTCTCGACTCGTCCGAATCTGGTCAAGTACTTGTAGATAGACTGCATTTACTTGAGCTTTAGCAGCCTCTTCGGCAAAGCTAGCCGCTTTAATTTGTGAGGATGTTGCGCCACCTTGATAAAATTGACTGGTCGCTTCCAACATAATGGCACTATCGAAACCTCCCTCTTTATCATTATTTGGGTTTCGGCCATGTAAAGCCTGACTCAATTCACCTTTCACAGATAATGTAGGATATCGACTTAATTGTGTTTGCTGTTTCTGCGAACGAGCAACGTCAATTCCTGCTTGCGCAGCAATCATTTGAGGAATGATGTTAAATTGTGGGGCTGAATATAAGTCTGACTGTTGAACCAAATCATCTGGAATCGCCCATTGCACGTTATTTACATCAAACCCAAGTAAAGTATTTAAATGCTGCTGGTATTGGGCAAGTAAAGATTGCTGTGCAATTAAAGCAGACTGAGCAGACTGTAAGTAAGACTGTGCTTGTACAGGGTCCGCTTGGCTGCTAATTCCTGCATTTGCTCTTAAATTTGCCATTTCTTGAATACGTCGAATTCCAGAAATTTGTTGATTCGCAATCTGAATAAGCTTCTTATAACGTTGTATATTAATTATTGTTTGAGCGACATCTAATGAAATATCATCAATTTTAATAAGCACTTTTGCTTGTTCTAATGAAAGTTTTGCCTGTTCCGTGTTGACACCTGATTTCACTTTTCCAAAGTCAAAAAGCATTTGTGTCGCATTTAATGCAAGGATCTGTTGTCCACGAGCTGCTTTTTTTGTTAAATCACCAGTGTTAATGCCCCCAGTAATCTGTGGATAGTAGCCAGCTTTTGCAACATCAATATTTGCATTTTGTGCTGCTAAAGTCGCGAGTGTTTGGGAAATTTCTGGATTTCTCTGTACCACTACTTTTACCGCATCTTTTAAAACTTTCAGCTGGCTTTGCCATAAAGCACTTGGAACTGTATCAATCGCATGACTAGCACCAACTACAGGTAATTCAACGTTAGAAGGATTAAACGAAAAATTGCTTAGTCTCTGCATATTCGCAATTTTAAAGTCTTCATTACTTTTTGGTGCAAACAGCTGCGACAAATTATTTTTTAAAGTATGGTACTGTTCACTGGGTGTCTCAGCATGCGTAATCGGTACCGATAAAAGTGCTATAGAAAATAGCCACTTAATATCTCCATATATTTTCCATGTTCTACTATTGACGTTTATATCTTTCTTTATGCTCATATTCTTTTCATATTATTATCGTTTAAAAGCACAATCATTCTACTCACTTTTTCCAACAAAAAACTATGCTCTTTCAGCTAATTCGGACACACTTAAGTGTTTGTTTTTTGTAAAATAGTTTCGTAATAATGCGCAAACAACAGCATAAAATAAAAGTAAAAATTAATTAAAAATCAATCATCTAAAAATTAAAACCTTTTAGTTTTAAATGCATTAATCACGTATCTATAGTAAATCTGTTAAAAATAGCATACACTCATGGAATGAGTTATTCAGAACATTTTAGAAAGAAAGTATTAGCTAAGCTTGAAGAAGGATATTCTATTCGAGCTGTTGCTGCTCAATTTGAAATTGATAAAAATACGATTGTCCAATGGAAGAAACGTATAGAGATCAAAAGAACTCGTCCACGTAAACCTTCTAAAATCGATAATGATGCTTTACGTGCTGATGTTGAAAAATATCCTGATGACTATCAATATGAACGGGCTGCACGTTTTGGATGTGGAGCTTCATCTATTGGTGATGCTTTAAAACGCTTAGGTATTACAATAAAAAAAAGACGCTAAGTCACCCAAAAGCTAACTCAGAACTTAGAGAAAGATTTATTGAACAAATAGAGTTATTAGAAAAAAGTCATCCTATTGTCTACCTTGATGAAAGTGGCTTCAAGTCACATGATCATAGACCTAATGGTTATTCGCAAAGAGGAAAACCATGCTTTGGACAATATAATTGGCAGTTAAAAAATCAGACCAATGCAATTGAAGCAATTCATCAACAGAAATTGTTTGCAGTAGGATTATTTGATTGCAAAATCAATGCTGATGTTTTTCATTTTTGGGTTGAGCGATTACTGATCCCTGAATTACCGAAGAATAGTATTGTGGTTATGAATAATGCAACATTTCATAAAAGAGCGGATACTCAGGCGTTATTGGAACAACAAGGGCATCAGATACTTTGGCTTCCTGCATACAGTCCTGATTTAAATCCTATAGAAAAGATGTGGGCATGGGTTAAACGCAAGCGTAAAGAGTGGTTGGTTGATTCAATTGATCAATTATTTCGGTTATTTTTCAATAAATGTATGAATAATTAAACGGTTTTACTATATTTATTATTCATAATAATTTTAAATAAAAAAAAGAACCAATAAATGGTTCTCTCTTCTCTTAATTGAATTTGATTCAAACAACGAAGTCATCGCCTAGGTAGACTTTACGTACTTGCTCATTATCTAAAATTTCTTGCGGAGTTCCTTCTGCAATCACAGAACCTTCACTGACAATATATGCTTTTTCACAAATCGCTAAGGTTTCTCGTACATTATGATCAGTGATTAAAACACCAATTCCTCGACTCTTTAATGTCTGGATAATATCTTTAATATCACCCACAGAAATTGGATCGACACCTGCAAATGGTTCATCTAATAGCATAAATTTGGGGTCAGCGGCCAACGCACGAGCAATTTCAGCACGACGACGTTCACCACCAGATACACTCATTCCTAACGAGTCTTTAATATGATTAATTTTAAAATCATTCAATAATTCAGTTAAACGTTGCTGTCTTTGCTGTTTATTTAGATCTTTACGCGTTTCCAAAATTGCCATGATATTTTCAGAAATTGTGAGCTTTCTAAAAATTGATGCTTCTTGTGGTAAGTATCCAATACCTTTACGTGCCCGCTCATGCATCGCTAGATCAGATAAATCTAAATTATCTAAATGGATTTCACCCTTATCCATACGAACAAGTCCAACAACCATATAGAAGCTTGTAGTTTTACCTGCACCATTTGGTCCAAGTAAACCGACAATTTGACCGCTTTGCATCGTAAATGAAACATCTTTTACCACCCAACGTTTACTATAGTTTTTAGCTAGGTGTTTAATACATAAAGTTTGTGATTGCTGTACTGATTGATCCATTAATCACGCGCCCCTGGAGAACTCTTAGAACTTGATGGCGGAATAATAATTTGAACTCGATTTGATGAAGAACCTTGTGCCTCTACATCACCTTTGTTCATACTATATTTCAAACTATTACCACGAATACTAGAACCATCTTGATACAGATATGCCTTACCAGTCAAAGTAATAATTCCTGTATCGGCATTATAAACAATGGTCTGCGCTTCACCACGCGCTAAACCTTTTTTAGCATCTATTTGCTGCTGAAATTTTGCCAACTGACCTTTAGCTGTAATCGTTTGTATTTCTTTTTTGCTATTCAATGTCGCAATAATAGAATCAGCCTGAAGCTTCATCGTGCCTTGCTCGATCACTACATTACCCGTATAGGTTGTTACACCCGTTTTATCATTATAGGTTGCACGATCAGCAACCAATGATAACTGTTGGCTACGGTCTGATGGCAAAGCAAAACTTGAAGCCGAAGAAAATACTACAGCGGCAATACAAGTGACTTGTTTTAGGAAAGTGAAACGAAATTTAGAATTAAGAGCTTGGCGCATACTTTCCTCGAATTTTATAGAATTCATATTGACCATTATTCAAATTTGCCTTTAGACCTTGACTAACAAACTCAGAACTTGGCGTTTGTACAGTAACTGGGTGTTGCGTCTCTAATTCTCTGGTTTTTGGATATCCTGTGAGTTCATTAGTATGAAACTCCATTTTCCCCTGATCAGACAATTTAGTTGCAACGACATTGCCTTGTAATATGATCTTTGTATTATCGTCATAGCCTTGTGCTTGTTTTGCATAAAACGTTGCATCAGCCTTACCCTGCTTGTACATCACGGCATTTAATTGATCAAGTTGGGATGTTTTCTGCTGCATATTTTGCTGCAACTGTTTCACCTCAGCTCGAATGTATAAATTACCCTGCTCATCAGTCTGTGTTAAGTGAACACCCTGCGCTGAATAAGTCATATTTTTCGCTGAATCAACATCCAACTTTTTTGCTTTGCCGCTGTAATAATAATAGCCACCACTTAAAGCAGCAATCAAAACAGCAACAACATATAAAACCTTGGTATCCATAAACAGAGTTACCTGACCTTTGGGTAATTCACGCTACTATTAATGTGGTACAGCTAAATATTTTGCAAGTAGCTCTTGGTAAACGCCTTTTGAAAATAAGAGCATATCGCATACTTCTCGAACTGCGCCACGTCCACCCATCGCTTGAGTGACTAAATTTGCACGACGACGAACTTCTTCATGGCCATTGGGAACAGTAATACTCATGCCAGCAATCGCAAATGCAGATAAATCAGGCCAGTCATCGCCCATATATAAACAATCTTCAGGTAAAATATTTAACTGAGCACATGCTTCACGTAATGCCACACCTTTATCTTCTCGCCCTTGAAAAATAAGATCAACACCTAAATCTGTCATTCTTTTTTCAACAATATTGCTCTTGCGTCCAGTGATAATAATCACTTTCATTCCTGCTTGTTGAACCAATTTCATACCTAAACCATCACGAATATCAAATGATTTAAGTTCATCACCTGAGTTTGTTAGGGTTACAAAGCCATCGCTTAAGATTCCATCCACATCAAGCACTAATGCTTGTAAATGACGTGCTTGTTCTTGTAAAGCATAAGATGCCATGGCTTAATTTACTCCTGCCTGAATAAGGTCATGCATACTAATCACACCAATCACTTTATTGGTATGATCAACAACTACAAATTGATTAATTTTTTTCTCATGCATTTTTTCCAATGCTTCCACCGCACGGGCTTCTTGAGAAATAGTAAGTGGATTTTTGGTCATGACTTCAGCAACAGGTAGATTCACATCAAAACCTTGTTGTTGATCAATCATTCGACGCAAATCACCATCAGTAAAAATACCTAATAAGATATCATTCTCATCAACAACCGTGGTAAGACCCAAACGTTTATCTGAGATTTCATATAACACCTTATTCATCGGTGTATTGGGTTTAACTTTGGGTAATTCAACACCTGTATGCATCAAATGTTTTACATGAAGAAGTAAGCGTTTACCTAATGCTCCTGCTGGATGGGAACGAGCAAAATCATCGGCAGTAAAACCACGTGCTTCCAACAATGCGACGGCTAATGCATCGCCTAACACAAGTGTTGCAGTCGTACTAGACGTTGGTGCTAAACCGAGAGGACAAGCCTCATCCGCCTCACCTAATGTCAATGCAACATCCGCATTCTGTGGCATTGGTCCTTTATCATCACGACTGATGGTAATTAATGGCACACCTAGATACTTGATTAAGGGCATAAGCATCATGATTTCATCACTCTTGCCAGAGTTTGAAATGGCAATCAAAACATCACCACGCACCAACATACCCAAATCACCATGCCCCGCTTCACCTGGGTGCATAAAAAATGATGGTGTCCCAGTTGATGCAAATGTCGCTGCCATTTTCCGACCAATATGACCTGATTTGCCCATACCTGTCACAACAACACGCCCTTTACACTGCAACAAAATTTGGCAGGCAAGATTAAAACTTTCATTAATTTGTGTCGCAAGAACCTCTAAGGCTTGTTGCTCGATTCGTAGGGTCTCTAATGCGCTTTTTTGAAAATTTATGGCTTGTGACATATGAGTTTGACCCAGAATAATACGCTATCCACCTGAAGGTAGATGATTTTAATCAAAAGAATGATGCTGATTCTAGCATAATTGAAAAATATGCACGTTTCTAAATGTAGTAGTTTTCATCGAAAATGAAGAGAGATTGAACTTATGTTAATTGCTAGAATCTACTAAGTAATAAAGCATATACCCTGAATAGACTAAACGACCTGCTTTCACTTCATCTTCAAAACATTGCTTTAAAGCAGCTTCGCTAGAAAATCCATATTCAAATAATCTTGAATCAGCAAAATCAAGCAATCTCCATAAATCAAAACCATTGATCTGCCCCTGCTCTCCAAAATCAAAATCTACGGCACCTCTAGGTAATTTAACCTTACAGCCAAAACCATGTTTAAAATATGGAATACCTCCTATCAATTTACCAAGTTGAGGGATATCCATACATGCCCATTCAATATTTGTAATAGGTTGCTTTATACCAGATTCTTGCATAAGAGCTAGAACCTCACATACTGCACTTTGATAAGCAAGAATGAGACATCTGAGATTGCTATGCATCATAAACTCAAGAGTAAAAAATTATAATATGCCATATTGCTAAAAAATAGGCATTTATAAAGGCAATCACTCCTCCATTTTTTTCACCTGATAACTTTATGAAATACAATGCATACGTTATGATGAATCACGATTTTTGTAGAGTGTTTGAAAACCCTTATGCAACCTTTTGTTCTATATAATTCTGAGCAACGTAAAAAAGTTGAATTTGTCCCACGTCAAGAAGGTCAAATCGATATGTATGTCTGTGGTATGACTGTTTATGATTACTGTCATATCGGACACGCTCGAGTTATGGTTGCATTTGATTACATCATCCGCTTCTTACGCAGCCAAGGCTGGAAAGTTCGCTATATTCGCAACATTACTGACATTGATGACAAAATTATTGCGCGTGCCAATGAGAATGGTGAAAGCATCCAACAACTCACAGCACGTTTTATTGATGCAATGAATCAAGATGCGGCTAACTTAGGCTGTGCTGAACCTGATGAAGCGCCTAAAGCAACTGAATATATTGATCAAATGCAAAACATGATCAATACACTGGTTGATAAAGGCGCTGCATACCCCGCTGCCAATGGCGACGTCTATTTTGAAGTGACTAAATTTGATAAATATGGTCGCTTATCTGGTCGTAAATTGGATGATATGCAGGCTGGCGCTTCAGAGCGTGTCGATGTCGAAGTAGACAAGAAACACCCCTTTGACTTTGTTCTTTGGAAACATGCCAAAGAAAATGAACCTGCATGGGCTTCACCATGGGGCAATGGTCGCCCAGGTTGGCATATTGAATGCTCTGCAATGTCAACTTGCTGCCTTGGCAATCATTTCGACATTCATGGTGGTGGTTCAGATCTCATGTTCCCCCACCATGAAAATGAAATTGCACAAAGTGAAGCATCAACAGGTGAACAATATGTAAATTATTGGATGCATGTTGGTTTCATCAATGTTGATGGCGAGAAAATGTCTAAATCTTTAGGCAACTTCTTTACCATTCGCGATGTCATGGAAAAATTCCATCCCGAAGTGATTCGTTACTTTATTGTCTCATCACATTATCGTAGCCCTGTCAATTTCTCTGATGTTGCATTAAAAGAAGCAAAGACCACACTAACTCGTTTTTATCATTCATTTAAAGCTTATCAGCAAGTTTATGGTCAAAAAACAGTTGAAACTTTAGCGCAAGATCTTGTTGAACGTTTCAATAGTGCAATGCGTGATGATTTTAATACTGCAGAAGCAATCGCAGTACTATTTGAAATCAATAAAGAATTAAATCGTGCGGTTAAAGAAGAACAGGCTGAACAAGCAACTATTCTTTATTCAACGCTACGTTATCTGACTAAAATTCTTGGTCTAGTGCAACATGATGTTGAAGATTTTTTAAAGTCTGATATTGGTCAAGAAGCACTTAATCTCTCTGATACAGAAATTGAAGATTTTATTCAACAACGTGTTAATGCGAAAAAGGCTAAAGATTTTGCAAAAGCCGATAGCATTCGTCAGTCTTTACTCGATCAAGGTGTCGTTTTAGAAGATACTCGCCAAGGCACAATTTGGCGACGTGCTGATTAATTCAACACTCAGTAACATCGAGAGTTGACAGTTGAATGAAACTCTCTATAATGCTTCCTATTGCGGGAATAGCTCAGTTGGTAGAGCATAACCTTGCCAAGGTTGGGGTCGCGAGTTCGAGTCTCGTTTCCCGCTCCAAAATTTAAAAAGCCTTTATCTAATGATAAAGGCTTTTTTATGTTTAAAATTTACTATTTTCTAAAATTTTAATACTTTGCAATAAGTAGGTTAAATAATAAATTTAAATTCTGCCATTTATAGATTTACCAAAGGTTAAATAACTCTTACATACTGTCACTACCCTTTCTCCTTAAAATCCCATAGTTTAAATAACAATATTTTCAAAAAAGAGTTTAATACCAAATGAAAAAGTCAATTATTGCAATTTCTTTAGCTTCTCTTGTATTAGTCGCTTGTAGTAAAACTGAAAATAAAAAAGTTGAAGAGCAAACACCAGCTACAACTGAAGCTGTATCAGAAGCAACTGTAGCTGATACTGCACATACTGCTGAAAATGCATTAGATTGGAATGGCACATATAAAGGCATACTGCCTTGTGCAGATTGTGAAGGTATTAAAACCGAATTAGAACTTAATTCAGATAAAACTTATGAGATTAAAGAAACGTATCTTGGTAAGGGTGATGGCAAACCATTTGAAAGCAAGGGTAGTTTCAAATTCGATAGCAAAAATTCATCTATTATTGAATTAGATAAAGCTGGTGATAGCCGTAAATATTTTGTTGCTGAGGGTTATTTAAAAGCATTAGATATGGATGGTAAAGAAATTACTGGTGATTTGGCTGATAAATATCAACTCAAAAAAGAAGCTGAATAATCTTTTTTAAATTTTAAATGCTCGCTGTTGCGGGCATTTTTATGATTAAAATAAAAAACCCTGCTTACGCAGGGTTTTTTTGAATCATTCGAGGCTTAGTGAGCAGCGAATTGGTTCATTGTGTTTTTAGCATCATCGTGCGCTTTAAGAGCGTTGTCACCAGAGAAGATTTCTTTGTGATCATCACCGATGTCAGAACCCGCCATTGCTTGGTGTTTAACACAAGCAATACCGCCACGGATTTCTTTACGTTGTACGCCAGCAACATAAGCCAACATACCTTCAGAACCGAAGTAACCTTGTGCAAGCTCATGAGTAGAAAGAGCAGCAGTGTGGTAAGTAGGAAGTGTGATCAAGTGATGGAACACACCCGCTTCACGAGAAGCATCAGCTTGGAATGTACGTACTTTCTCATCAGCATCAGCAGCTAATTCAGTTGCATCGTACTCAGCGCTCATTAATTTAGCACGGTCGTAAGCAGAAACGTCTTTACCTTCAGCAACCCAACGGTCGTAAGCTTGTTGACGGAAGTTTAACGTCCAGTTGAATGATGGGCTGTTGTTATAAACAAGCTTAGCATTTGGAACTGTTTCACGTACACGGTTAACCATGTGAGCGATTTCTTCAACGTTTGGAGTCGCAGTTTCGATCCAAAGAAGGTCAGCACCATTTTGAAGGCTAGATACACAGTCAAGTACAACACGGTCAATTTGAGTGTCAGCACGGAACTGATATAAACCAGAAGCTAAACGCTTAGGACGGTGTAATTTACCATTACGTTTGATCAAGATTTCATCTTCTTGAGCATCAGCAATGTCAATTTCAGTTGTTTCTAAGTAGCTGATGTATTGAGAAGCGATGTCGCCTGGCTCTTTAACCACTGGGATTTTTTGAGTCAAGTCAGCGCCTTCAGAGTCAGTACGCGCAACGATGATACCGTCATCAAGACCCATTTCTAAGAATGCATAACGTAATGCATGGATTTTAGCAATGAAGTCTTCGTGCGGAACAGTTACTTTACCAGCTTGGTGACCACATTGTTTCGCATCAGATACTTGGTTTTCGATTTGAAGCGCACAAGCACCAGCTTCGATCATTTTCTTAGCAAGTAAGTAAGTCGCTTCTTCGTTACCGAAACCAGCGTCGATGTCAGCAATAATTGGCACAACGTGAGTTTGGAAACCATCGATTTGAGCAGTGATTTCAGCAGCTTTAGCAGTGTCACCAGCTTCTTGAGCTTTTTTAAGAGCGCGGAATAAATCGTTTAATTCTTTCGCGTCAGCTTGACGTAAGAAAGTATAGATTTCTTCGATTAATGCAGGAACAGAAGTTTTTTCGTGCATAGATTGGTCAGGAAGTGGACCAAATTCTGAACGAAGTGCAGCAACCATCCAACCAGAAAGGTAGATATAACGACGTTCAGTAGTACCGAAGTATTTTTTGTTCGCAATCATTTTTTGTTGAGCGATGAAACCGTGCCAGCAACCTAATGATTGAGTATATTTGCTAGAGTCAGCATCATAAGCAGCCATATCACGACGCATAATCGCAGCTGTATATTTAGCAATATCTAAACCAGTTTTGAAACGGTTTTGCATTTGCATACGAGCAGCATCTTCTGGGCTAATATCGCGCCAAGTGTCGCCGAATTTTGCTTTTAATTCGCGGATTGCATCAATCGCTGTTAAATATGTAGACATGATATATTCCTTTAGAGGGATTGGCATCGAATGATCGCAAAAAACCATGCTTTTATAGTCTAGATTTTAAGCACTTCATCAACATGTTGCACAGCTTAGTCTGTGCAAACAGATTAATCCAATATTCTTGGTTAATTTTCAGTATTTATTTATGAAATATACAGATAAAACGATATAGAATATTCAAAATAACAATCCAAGACTTTGATATATAAATATTTTTAAAAATAAAATTCATCATAAATTATTCATTAAAAAATCTAACTCGTATTATTTCTATACATTTAAAACAACTATCCAATACCAAAGCATATGAATGAATAACTCGAATAAATGCAGAAATGGCTATAGTGTTTTATATATTGAATATAATTTCCTCATGATAATGAATCTGTTACGAGCTTATTCAAATTTAATAAGACCAAACCATTCAACTATTTGCTATACCTTTTATCTCGTTTTAAGTTACACAAACGGCTTTAGTTATGTCATAATTCATCACAATTCAAAAATTTTATTTTCGGTATTTTTTTTATGAATCTGGAGCGGGTTGATCTCAATTTATTAATTTATCTTGATGTACTTCTTCGTGAAAAAAATGTCACACGTGCTGCAGAACAACTGGGTGTCACTCAACCTGCAATGAGTAATATTTTACGTCGCTTACGTAATTTATTTAACGACCCTCTGCTCATTCGTTCTTCTGAAGGAATGACACCAACTGAGCGTGCACTCGAATTACAACCACGTATTCGTGATGCATTATCAGATTTGTCGATGATTCTCGAACCACGTACCGAATTTAGACCTTATACCAGTACCCGCGTTTTTCGTATAATGACTTCCGATTATGCTGAAGCAACGCTTGTACCGCGTCTTGTAAAAGCACTTCGCTCTGAAGCGCCAAATGTTGTACTGGACTTCTTAACCCCAAGTGATGTCTCTTATCGAGATATGGAGCAAGGCAAAGTTGATCTAGCCATTAACCGCTTCAATGAAATCCCACAAAGCTTCCATCAAGTTTTGGTATGGCGCGATAGTTTTAGCTGTATTTTAAATGATAAGCACCCTGCTGTAACCCATCTCAACCTTAAAAGCTATTTAGATGCTCAACATATTTGGGTTTCTAAAACAGGTATGGGCGTTGGCTTTGGTGTAAATCCAGATAAACAAGCAGGACTTGGTTGGATTGACCAAGCTTTGGAACGAATTGGTCAACGTCGTAAGATTTCAGTTTTTACTCGCCACTATCAAATGCCTGCACTGTTAGCGCAGAATGTTGATCTGATTGCAACATTACCAACACGTATGGCACGTTTGCAAGCACAAAATCCTCGTCTTCTTATTAAAGACCCTCCTTTTTACATTCCAGAATTTGAACTTAAAATGGCTTGGTGTCCATTGCTACACCATCATCCAGCACATCGTTGGTTAAGACAACTTATCCTCTTTGTTGCACGCCAAATGATTGAAGAAGAAAATCGTGAGTTTCTTTTAAATAATTCACAATTTTCACAATACTAAAATATTGCTTTGTAACAATATGATTTCCTCTACGGATATGCTTGTTTCATAAGCAAAATTGTTATACTGAGGTAATACCCAATTACCTCTCTTCTTTTTTTATGTTACAACATATTCATAATAAACGATGAACCACAGGTGATGTGTGAGTCTCTTCCAAAATATTATTATCATTATTCTGCTCATAACTGCGGCAGGTTTTCTCTCGCTCACTGAAATTGCACTTGCTGGTGCTCGAAAAGTTAAATTAAAAATTTTGGCTGAATCTGGTGAAATTCGAGCACAAAAAGTTTTAGATTTACAGGAACAGTCTGCGGACTTTTTTGCAGCCTCACAAATCGGTTTAAATGCTGTTGCTATCTTAGGCGGTATTTTAGGTGAAGCAGCTTTTCGCCCATTTTTTGTAGAAATGCTTAAACAGTTTTATGTGGGGCCTTGGCTAGAAACGATTGGTTTTGCTTTATCTTTCACCTTAGTAACTTCCCTTTTTATCTTGTTTGCGGATCTAATGCCAAAACGTTTGGCAATGATTGCTCCAGAAAAAATTTCTATTCGTGTTATTGAGCCGATTCAAGTTTTTATCAAGATTTGTAAGCCTTTAGCTTGGGGAATCAATGCAATTGCAAACTTATTGTTCCGGTTATTTAAAGTAAATACCATTCGTGATGACAATATTACGTTTGATGATATTTCTGCTGTCATGGATGCAGGAGCTCAAGCTGGCGTTTTGCAAAAACAGGAGCACCACTTCATTGAAAATGTTTTTGAACTTGAAGAAAGAACCGTTCCTTCAAGCATGACCACGCGTGAAAATGTTGTTTATTTCACACTTAAAGAAAATGAAAGTAGTATTCGCCAAAAACTCGCTGAATATCCTTATTCAAAATTTTTAGTCTGTAATGAGCATATTGATCAAGTCATTGGTTATGTCGATACCAAAGATATTTTAGTCCGTATCTTAAATAATCAATCTCTACTTCAACTCAATGAATCTACAATCCGCACCGTCTTAATCATTCCTGACACCTTAACTTTATCCGAAGTACTTGATCGTTTTCGCTCTACCAAAGAAAAGTTTGCAGTCGTTATTAACGAATATGCTCTAGTTGTTGGAGTGATTACTTTAAGCGACATTATGATTACGGTGATGGGTGATTGGGTAACACCAATGGAAGAAGATCAACAAATTATTAAGCGTGATAACCACTCATGGCTAATTGATGGTAGCACCCCAATTGAAGATGTGAAACATGTTTTAGAAATTGAGGAATTTCCTGAAAATGAAAATTATGAAACGATTGCTGGTTTTATCATGTATCGTTTACGCAAAATTCCACGTCCAGCTGATGCGGTAGAATATGCGGGTTTTAAGTTTGAAGTAGTTGATATTGACCATTATAAAATCGATCAATTACTGGTCACTCAAATTATTCCCAGCTTAGAAAATGAGCCGCCGTCAACAACAACTGAATAACTCATAAAAATTAAGCCCTTTGAAGGGCTTAATTTATCTGGTCAAAAACCAAACTAAAATCACCAATATGATGAAAATCAAAATAAAGATTTGGATTCCGCCACGACTGCGTTGGGCTAACTGCTCCTGAATTAGCGCTTGCTCTTGTGGATGCTCTTTTAAATATCGTTCGACCAAGTCTTTAGATTCTTTCAACCCAAGACCTGTTTTCTCACGAGTAATTTTGATTGCATCTATCAACTGACCTGCTCTTAAAGCATCTAGAGCCTCACGTGGCATCTCTATATTGAAACTCATAAATTTAACATCCTTGTTATTTATAATAATTTATTTTGATTTCGTAGAAAATTTAATTTCCACCATATAGTGAAATTAATTGATCTAATGTAGCTTGATAATGAATTGCAATGTCTTCTGACAGGATTTTATATGCATTATCGAACTGAACCATTGGCCATCCTTCTTTCCAAAATGGAAAGATGTTATGTAGATCGTGAGTCACTATTGAATCTTCACGCACAATTGCTTGAGCAACTTGAGACAGAACTTGAGCTGTTTCAGCCCCATCAATCGCAAGATAATCAATACCTCGCACTTTTAAAATACGAATACGATCTTTTTTATAACGAATTTTTTTCGCTTGTCCAGAATTTAAACCTAATGCAAGTGTTACGGCTTCTACAAATTTATCTTCAAAACTTGTATTCAGTGCAACCAAAGCTTGCTTGTGCGCTTCTTGACGCCCGGCCTTACCCCCATTACGGATGATTTCGTTCGCTTCTGCATCAAGCTTATCTTTTTTCATAGACTGTAAAATGTCTAAAATTTCGATATCGCTTAAATATTCAGGAGTTTGCTCAGTCATGGGAGTCCTTAGACAATAATTCAAAGAACTATTGTCTCATAAAAGACATTTCAAAACAGAATAAAAAAATATCAGCCCGATATATTTATCACTATTTTTAAATTAAATCGAAGAATCAAGAACCTTCAAACATATAAATCTCGAATTTATAAAATAAAAAAGCCTGCATAAGCAGGCTTTTAGAAGTCAGTCCAAGCTATTAAAGACGAACTAACTCCACGATTTTTTCAGCTGCTTCTTCAACTGTTTCAGCAGTGATATCCGTATCAGTACCATCAACAGTTGTTGTAATAACCACTACACCTGTTTCACGCAATAAAACAGTTTGCTCAGTCGTCAATCCAGCTTTCGCAATCGCAACGACACCTTGTTGAATCAACAAACTTTCTAAAGCTTGTGCATTCTCGATTAACTGCGCAGAAATACCAATCACAGCAGGTTTCTGACCTAAGCGAGCAGCACGATCTTCCGCTGTCACAGGATTACTATGCGCAGTCCATTCTACTGCGGCTTCAATCATCCCCGCACCAACAGTCACGTTGCTCAAGCGGTCAATAAAGATCAACGAACCTGTATAACGGCTATCTTGATATTGGTCAAATACCACTGGAGCATCAAACTCAATCACAAGATCTGCAATCGCATTTAACTCAATTTCTTCAACTTGAGTATGTTCAAGTGTATTTACGTTGACACGGTAATTGATCGCACTGACTTTTGCAGGAACAGTTTGAGTACCGATTTTAAGGTTATACAATTTACCTTTCACTAAAGGATGTTCATTCATCCATACAACAGATGCACGAACACTACGCGAAATAAGAGGTTGTTCACCTGCACGAACTAAAACATTACCACGTGAAATATCAATTTCATCATTTAACGTTAAAGTAACCGCTTGACCTGCAATTGCTTGTTCAAGATTCCCATCAAAGGTCACAATTTCTTTAACCGTTGATTTTTTACCTGAAGGTAAGGCAACGATTTCATCACCAACGTTGATTTCACCAAGCGCAATCGTACCCGCAAAACCACGGAAATCAAGGTTTGGACGATTTACATACTGAACAGGGAAACGGAATTCATTTTTATTTGATTCGCGTTTAATTTCCACCGATTCAAGAATGCTCATCAAGGTTTGACCCTTGTACCACGGCGTACTTGCAGATGGATTAACGACGTTATCGCCATTCAATGCCGAAATCGGAACGAATAAAATATTCTCTGGACGACGATCACCAAGTTGGCTTAAGAATGCATCATATTCAACTTGAATTTCATTAAAACGTGCTTCAGAAAACTCAACCAAGTCCATTTTATTAATCGCAACAACGATATTCTTGATACCGAGTAAGCTTGCAATAAAAGTATGACGACGAGTTTGTGTTTGTACGCCATAACGCGCATCAATCAAAATAATCGCGAGATCAGCAGTTGATGCACCCGTTGCCATGTTACGGGTATATTGTTCATGTCCTGGTGTATCTGCAATGATGAACTTACGTTTTTCAGTTGAGAAATAACGATAAGCTACATCAATCGTAATCCCCTGTTCACGTTCAGCTTGTAAACCATCAACAAGTAAAGCAAGATCAGGCGCATCACCAGTCGTTCCTACTTTTTTACTGTCACGTGTTACCGCTTGTAATTGATCTTCATAGATCAACTTTGAATCATAAAGTAAACGACCAATTAGCGTTGACTTACCATCATCGACGTTACCGCAAGTCAAGAAGCGCAAAAGGTCTTTATTTTCGTGCTGTTTTAAATATGCCAAAATATCTTGGCTAATAAGATCTGATTGATGAGACATTGCTCAAAACTCCACAAAATTTGAAATCGAATTTTGTAATTTCCCTAAATCCCTCTTTTAAAAGAGGGACTTGCTTAAGAAAATTAGAAATAACCTTCCTGCTTTTTCTTTTCCATTGAGCCAGCTTCATCATGGTCAATCATACGACCCTGACGCTCTGAGCTGGTAGCCAAAAGCATTTCTTGGATAATTTCAGGCAATGTATCCGCCTCAGACTCAACTGCACCAGTTAATGGGTAACAACCAAGTGTACGGAAACGTACCGATTTCATTTGAGGAACTTCACCCTCCTTTAAACGCATACGCTCATCATCGACCATGATTAACGTACCGCTACGCTCTACAACTGGACGTACAGCTGAAAAGTAAAGAGGAACAAGTTGAATATTTTCTAAATAGATATACTGCCAAATATCTAACTCAGTCCAGTTAGATAGAGGGAAAACACGAATGCTTTCACCTTTGTTCACTTTACCATTGTAAAGATTCCAAAGTTCTGGACGTTGGTTTTTTGGATCCCAACGATGCTTCGTATCACGGAATGAATAAACACGTTCTTTCGCACGGGATTTTTCCTCATCACGGCGCGCACCACCAAACGCAGCATCAAACTGATATTTATCTAATGCTTGTTTTAAACCCTGAGTTTTCATGATATCGGTATATTTTGAACTACCATGATCAAATGGGTTAATCCCTGCATCACGACCTTCTTTGTTCTGTTGTACGATCAAATCAAAGCCATGAGTTTTTGCCATGTTGTCACGGAACGTGATCATGTCTTTAAACTTCCAACCTGTATCTACATGCAGGAGTGGAAAAGGAAGTTTAGCAGGATAAAATGCTTTCAAGGCAAGATGTAACATGACTGCTGAATCTTTACCAATTGAATAAAGCATCACTGGATTTTCAAATTCAGCTGCAACTTCACGAATAATATGAATACTTTCTGCCTCAAGTTGCTTGAGGTGCGTTAATCTATTTTCAGTCATGTACATATCCCCACTTATCAATGTGACCCATAAAATCTATAAGTGGTATTAAACCACCACTTGGAAGACCGTGTGGAGGAACGAGTATCATAACAACTCCAATTTTTCGTGATATCGATATTCTTACTAGTGGACAAATGAGCAATCTAGTAAAGTTTATCCATTATAATAATTTAGAACGGCTTCTTTAGCTTTTTTTTTCATATCAATATGCAAAATTGTGATATGAATAGCAACAAAACAGAAGATCACGACTTTAAAACACCTAAAATACGGTCAAAAAAAGAAGCCATTGTCGGCTTCTTTTTTACTCAAACTTGTTAGAAACGGAACATATTCTTTTCTAATGGAATTTCTACACCGACTGAAAGACCACCATCACGACCATTGAGATCCGAGTCACTCACCCAACCATTAATTTTCAATGGAATCGTTGGCTTTAAATAATGTGTCCATGTTAAATCTAAACCTTTTAAGGTATCTTGTTTTGGAAAGGCCTCATTAATTAACAAGTTAGATTCATTCACTTTGGCATAAAGTACACGTCCACTTAGACGATTCATCACATCAAAACGAATATCGCCACCAATAGAATATGTCTGCCCATCACCACCAATTGCATGTCCTAATGGGAAACCGTGCTGGTAATAGCCGTCTTTATAAATAGTATGGGCATAAGAAATACGTCTTACCTCGCCATTGGTACGCGTGTCAGCCCATTCTGCATATAATTGATATGGCATATCTTTATAAATTGAAGAAAAATCTGCACCACCGAGGTACATATATTTTGCAGGTAATCCACCGGCTTCATCTTCACCAATAAATTGACCATACAAACTGACTGGAACGTTCAATAAAGGTTGTAAAAATAGCCGACCATCAAATCCTGCAATTTGATTAGATGGATCGGCTTTGCCCGTCCCACCATTATCTTTTGTTCCTGTAAAGGCATCCCACAGTGAGCTTAAACTCTCAGATCGACCATCACCGCCCCATTGAATAGCACGGGAAGCTCCGATTTCTAATGCTGGAAATGGATGAGCTGTTAAACGCAAACCAATGAGTTTCGCATCAGGGACTGCTTTGTAGTCATCTAATTGACCCGCAAAAGCTTGATACTGCCAAGGTCCAATCCATGATAACCATTTTGATTCAAATGCATTTTGATTTGCTCTTTGAACAGTCACCCCATAAACAGGACGACTAGCATCACCACGGATCAAACTTCCATCATGTCCAGGCCCCCAATAAGTAGGGATTTGACCAGCAACGACCCATTGATTCCACAATTTACCTGCAATATAAGAGCCTTCAATATTGGCATCATGACCATTATCAATTAAAGGATCTTTCTCAGCATTGATCCGTAGCTTGGCATCCCAATTCTCAGCGCCTGCATTAAATTCGACCGATACCTGATATTGTGATTTTTGATTATCAGCAAATGTTTGAGGAATTGTTTTAATATCTGTGTCTGCATGCAAACCAAGTTTTACTGTTTCATTATCAGTCTGGAGTGCATTTAGTACAGAATTGATCACTTTTTGCTGTGTATTATTACTGACCTTTGCTTGAGATAAAGCATGTTGAATTTCGTCACTACTCAACGGCCAAGTTGAAGTGCTGATTTGTATAACACCTTGCTGATTTAACCAATTTAAGTCAGTGCGTAAGTTTGCATCATTCAATACAAGCCCTTGTGCAAAAGTAGTAGCTGAAATAGCCGAAAATAATGCGATATAAAGTGTTTTTTTTACAAACATACCCTAACTGTTCTCAAATTTATTCATTAGCACATCATCGTTTTTTTATGCACGTTTTTCAATCATCAATCCAAACAATTACACTTATTAACATCCAATAAGAAATTGACAATAAAAGAGATGACTGAGTACCATCTAGGCTTTCTATAGCAACATTGAAACTAGATAATGAGAAAGTTTATTCTAAGCCTTATAATCGGCACAGTGATTTCCATGCCTACTTTTGCTCAACAGGCATCAAAAGAGTCAGTAAAAGAGCTATTAAAAGTCACTAAATCTGAACAGTTAATCGATCAATCAAGCCAATATGTCCACCAAATTATGGCTTCAAGTATTGAACAAGCCACTCAAGGACAAGAACTCAATGCTAAACAAAAGAAAGCCATTGAGAATTTTAATCAAGACATTGCAAACATTGTAAAACAGGATTTTACTTGGGCTAAATTAGAGCCTGAAATGATTCAACTCTATGTTGAAGAATTTACCCAAGAAGAAATCAACGGCATGCTTGAATTTTATAAAACACCTGTTGGTCAATCGACAATTAATAAATTACCTATTGTAATGCAAAAAAGTCTGAAAATTGGTCAGCAACAAATGGGTGAGTTAACACCTAAAATCATGCAAGCCGCTGAAAAACTCGCAAAAGAACTGCAAACAAAATAATCAATAAAGTACAGATAAAAAAATAGCCACAAATCAGATGTGGCTATTTTTATTTAACTTAAAATTAATCTTTACGACGCATGTGTGGGAACAATAATACATCACGAATACTTGGTGCGTTGGCAAATAGCATGACTAAACGATCAATACCAATCCCTTGACCTGCTGTAGGCGGTAAACCATATTCTAATGCTTCAATAAAGTCTGCATCATAATGCATCGCTTCATCATCACCTGCGTCTTTTTCCTCAACCTGTGCTTGGAAACGTTCCGCTTGATCAATCGGGTCATTTAACTCAGAGAAACCATTGGCTAATTCACGACCGCCAATAAAGAACTCAAAACGATCTGTAATATGAGGATTATCATCATTACGGCGCGCAAGTGGTGAAGTTTCAGCAGGGTATTCTGTAATGAATGTCGGCTGACGTAGTTTCGTTTCTACAGTTTCTTCGAAGACAATCGTCTGCAATTTACCTAAACCGAAACCTGGCTTCACTTTTTCTTTCAACACATCTTGAGTAAATTTAGCTAAGAACTCACGATCATTCACATTTTCAGGTGTGAAATCAGGATTATGTTCAAGAATAGCATCAAACATTGAAATTTTCTTGAATGGCCCTTTGAAGCTATACACTTCATCACCATAAGGCAAATCGGTAGAACCTAAAATGTCGATCGCCAATTTCTCGAGCATGTTTTCAGTCAATGCCATCAAATCTTTATAATCAGCATATGCTTGATAAAACTCGATCATAGTAAATTCAGGGTTATGACGTGTTGACACCCCTTCATTACGGAAATTACGGTTAATTTCAAACACACGCTCAAAACCACCTACTACAAGGCGCTTTAAATAGAGCTCTGGCGCGATACGCAAATAGAGTTCCATATCTAAAGCATTATGATGCGTTACAAATGGTCTAGCCGATGCACCACCCGGAATGATATGCATCATTGGCGTTTCAACTTCCATGAAACGTTCATTGGTCAAGAATGCACGAATACCTGCAACCACTTTGGCACGAATTTCAAAGGTTTTACGTGTTTCTTCGTTGACGATCAAATCTAAATAACGCTTGCGATATTTCGCTTCAGTATCCGTTAAACCGTGGAATTTATCTGGAAGCGGACGAAGTGATTTGGTTAATAATTCAAAACCTTCAAGGTGTACATATAAATCACCTTTACCAGAGCGACCAATATAACCTTCAGCAGCAATAATATCGCCAAGGTCTAAGCTTTTAATCGTTTCTAAAACGTCTGCTGGCAAACCTTTACGATCCACATACAGTTGGATACGACCTGTCATATCTTGGATCACAATAAATGACCCACGGTTCAACATGACACGACCCGCGACTTTTACATAAACTTTTTCAGCACCTTCGATTTGTGCTTTATCTTGATCTTTAAATTGTTCTTGTAAGTCACCCGTATAGTGCTCACGTTTAAACGTATTCGGCCAAGGACTCTTACCTGTTTGTTTGGCAGTCTCTTGGATTTGCTTTAATTTGGCATGACGCTGTGCGATTAAATCGTTTTCGGAAAGTGTTTGTTCAGAAGTCGATTGAGCGTTTTGCTGCGTCATCTCTGCCTCGATCTAAGTAAAATTGAAGTGGCATAGGATAGCAGATCACAGCCCATTTTCGCATCATTTCAGTACCACAAAGGCGAAAAAAGCAAAGATTTATCCATTTCCAAGCAAAAATAGTACGCCGATCTTGCAATAAATGTACGGCAAAAGTGATTTTATTGCTCGGCGAGTTGTTTAACCAAAGCTAACCCTTTTTCAAATCCTTGATTCATCATTTCAATATATTCGGGTTGAATATCCACTTCTACATAGAGTTGAGTAACGTCATCCAAATCAAATAACATGTACTTTTCTAATGCACCTGCCCAAGATTTTACATCTTCACTTTCAGTATCTTCCTCTCCATCTTGAATCATCCCGATATGTTTAAAAATAATCACATTAGGTTCATCTAAACGTTCGATTGTTGAAATCATGCCATCTCCCTTATCATCATAGAAATAGGTTTTACCGCCTACTTTCCATTCTGATTGCATGGTCGAGTTGCAAGAAAAAAATTGCGTCCACGCTTGATAAGTTTCTTTTTGCCATAAAATCTCCCAAACTTTTTGTTTAGAAGCATGAATTTCAATTCCATAAGATAAGGTCTGCATTTTTGTTTTCTCCATAATTTTGGTGTTATTTTTGATCTTTTAATTTTAAATGGTTATTTTTCACCCACTCTGTATTTATACTTTTACTGTTTTTAAAATGCTATAAGCATATACATATCTACAAAAATTAGAGTAATTGCTCAAATAACAAGACTTTCAGAACAAATTGCCATTCCACTTTTTACATAAATGATTAAACTCTTGCATTTACTTTACTTAAATGGCGTTCTGCGTAAAAATCTAACTCCTGATCAACAAAAGTTTGTTGTATTGCAGCGATCGTAGCGACATTATGGAATAGTTTTACTGAAAGGCAATTTGAGCATACCTATCAGTTTGGAGAGTCACATGAAAAAATATCAATGTATCGTTTGTGGGTGGATTTACGACGAAGCAGATGGTTGGCCACAAGACGGCATTGCAGCAGGTACCAAATGGGAAGATATCCCTGATGATTGGACTTGCCCAGATTGCGGCGTTTCAAAAGCTGATTTTGAAATGATTGAAATCTAAATAGATCTAAAAGACCGTGATCATGATCATGGTCTTTTTTTTCCTATCGTTTGTTTTTATTGAAAGAAATACTGGAGAATATAATGCATCCTATCGTCATCATCGGATCGGGCATGGCAGGCTATACTGTTGCACGTGAGTTTCGCAAACTAAGCCCAGAACAAGAACTCGTTATGATCTGCGCAGATGATGCGGTAAATTATGCAAAACCAACATTATCTAATGCCTTTGCAGGGAATAAAGCACCTGAACAAATTGCTCTAGGTGATGCAGCTAAAATGGCAACGCAACTGAATATGCGTATTGAAGCTGAAACCTTGGTGAAAGAAATTAATGCTGAACAACATGAAATCGCTTTAGAAAAAAATGGTGAAATTTTCACTCAACCCTATTCAAAACTGGTCCTTGCAGTGGGTGCAAATCCAATTCGTTTAGCAATTGCTGGTGATGGTAGTGATGATATTCATGTCGTGAACTCCTTGATCGACTACCGTACATTCCGTGAAAATTTAGCAAAGCGTAAAGATAAACGCGTTGTGATTCTAGGTGCTGGGTTAATTGGTTGTGAATTTGCCAATGATTTATTACATAGCAATTACGATGTCACTGTGATTGATCTTGCACCACAACCACTTGGTCGCTTGCTACCAAATCACGTTGCTGAAGCATTTAAAACAAACTTAGAACAAGCGGGTATTAAATTCGCATTGTCGACCACTGTTGAAAAAGTAACAAAAATCAATGATGGTGAAGATTACGAAGTGACTTTGGCAACAGGTCAGACTTTAATCGCAGATATCGTTCTTTCAGCGATTGGTTTACAGCCAAATATATCTTTAGCAAAAGCTGCAGACATCCAAACAAGTCGCGGTATTATTACCAATACCTTACTTGAGACTAATCAAGCAGATATTTACGCTGTTGGAGACTGTGCAGAAGTGAATGGAACATTACTGCCATATGTCATGCCAATCATGCAACAAGCACGTGCATTAGCAAAAACACTGAGCGGTCAAAGTACTGCTGTACACTACCCTGCAATGCCAGTTGCGGTAAAAACACCCGCTGCACCATTAACTGTATTACCAGCACCAATTGGTGTGGATGTGAGTTGGGAAACTGAAGAGTTTGAAGATGGTATGCTTGCTAGAGCAGCAGATGATGAAGGCACATTAAGAGGTTTTGTGCTTTTAGGTGCGACCGCAAGCAAACAACGTTTAACTTTAACCAAACTTGTTCCAGACTTGATTCCAGCACAAGTTTAAGGTTTAAATTAGAGTCTGTAGAGAAAGGAATTTCTAGCAGACTCTAATTCTATAAAAAGAATTCAATTCGGAATGAATGCCATGAACAGTGCTTTACAATTTAATGTGTCACCTTATGCTCCATTTATGCAAGAAACCAAAGTCACTTTAGGTAATGGTATTGAACTGCATGTTGAAATGGGCGGCAATCCAGAACACCCAACAATTCTATTGATTATGGGTTTAGGTGCTCAAATGCTGTTTTGGCCTGACTTCTTTTGTAAATCATTGATTGATCAAGGCTTTCGCGTTATCCGTTTCGATAATCGTGATATTGGTTTATCTTCAAAAATTCGTGAAAAACGAAAACGCCTCAATACTATGAAACTCATGAGTCGCTTCATCGTCGGGCTTGGTAACGAAGGTGCACCCTATACTTTATATGATATGGCTGACGATGTTTCGATGTTAATCGACCAATTGGGGCTTGAAAAAACATATCTCATAGGCGCTTCAATGGGTGGCATGATCTCTCAAATCGTGGCAGCGAAATATCCAGAAAAAGTTGAGAAAGTAGGATTATTATTTACTAGTAATAATCAACCCTTCCTACCACCACCGTTTCCAAAACAACTTTTCAGTTTATTAGGTAAACCTGAAGCACATGACGAAGATGCGATTGTGAATCATAGTTTGAAAGTATTTCATATTATTGGATCACCAGGTTATGTGAATCAAGTTGAAGCAATTCAAACCATTCGTAAACTATATCGCCGTAGTTTTTACCCAGCGGGTGTACTTCAACAGTTTTTAGCAATATTATGTACAGGTTCTTTGTTACCATTGAACAAAAATATTACTCAACCGACTTTGGTTGTACATGGTTCAAAAGATCGTTTATTACCACCAAGTCACGGGAAAGCTGTTGCAAAGGCGATTTCTGGTGCTAAATTTGAATTAATTCAAGGAATGGGGCATGATATTCCTGCTCACTTCATTCCACAACTTAGCGGTTTGTTTGCTCATCACTTTAGATCATCACACTAGGACTCTATGGCTGCATTACCCTCATTAAGACAGCTATCGTATTTAGTTACGTTGTCAGAAACTTTACATTTTACTGAAGCTGCGCGCCGGTCATTTGTCACTCAGTCTACTTTGTCGGGTGGTATCATGGAACTAGAGCGCCTCTTAGGTGGCGTCCTAGTTGAGCGTGATCGTCAAAACGTTCGTTTAACCCCTTTAGGTGAACAAGTCGTTGCACGTGCACGAGTATTACTTGCCGATGCACAAGATTTAATGCGCCTAAGTAGAGAAATGAGTGAACCGTTAACAGGTGATTTACATCTCGGTATTATTCCTACGATTGCACCATTTATTTTGACTCAACTACTTGATGAAGTGCATCGACAACTGCCGAAGATTCAGCTTCATTTACATGAAGCTCAAAGTGAGAAAATCGTAGAAAAGCTAGAACATGGCAATTTAGATATGATTGTGCTTGCGCTCCCTTTCGATACGCGTGGGTTAAAAGTTGCTGAAGTCACAAAAGAAAACTTATTTGTTGTCTACAATAAAAATGACAAGAATGCTGAGAATGCAAACTCACTAGATGATTTGGATTTATCACGTCTGATGCTACTCGAAGAAGGTCATTGTTTACGAGATCACACCTTAAGTGCCTGCCCTGTGGGTGAGCGCAAAAATGATCATCGTTTGAAGGCAAGCTCACTTCCAACTTTAGTGGAAATGGTGTCGTCAGATCTTGGCTTTACACTGCTACCTGAAATTGCCTTGAAAAACAGCATGATTCATTTCAATGAAGAGATTGCAGTAAAATCAATTGAAGATGCCCCGAGTCGCACATTGGCTTTAGTCACTCGTAAAAGCACTCCTCTACAAAGTGAATTTGATGTGATCTTTCAAATTCTGCAAAAAATCACTGCACATTTGGAATAATTAAAAGCCTGTAATGAAACCCATTATTACAGGCTTTTAAACGAATAAAAATCACATCACTATTTAATGTCTAGTAAATTAACTTGTTCAACTTGCACATCACTCATACGCTGCCCTAGATCAAGCAATTGATCAAAATATGCCTCTACAACTTTTGCCTGATCAGCAGTATTTTCCACTTTATACATATTTTGGCGAAATTCATTACTCGAACGTAAACCTTTGGTGTACCAAGCAATATGCTTGCGTGCAATACGACAACCTGAGTATTCACCATAGAATTGATAAAGTTCAGCCAAATGTCCTAACAGTACAGTTTTCACTTCAGCAATATCAGGCGCTGCCAAGTGTTCACCTGTTTTTAAGTAATGTGCTATTTCTCTAAAGATCCAAGGTCGTCCCTGTGCTGCACGCCCAATCATAATCGCGTCTGCACCTGTATAATCTAAAACATATTTGGCTTTCTCAGGGCTATCAATATCACCATTGGCAATCAATGGAATATCAATCAATTCTTTTACCTGCTTAATCAGCTCATAACGCGCTGTGTTCAAATACATATCTTCACGCGTACGACCATGTAAGGCTAAAGCTGCAATTCCTGATTCTTCAGCACGTTTTGCCACACGCAAAATATTTTCATGTCCATTTAAAAAACCCAATCGAGTTTTTAAAGTCACAGGCACATCAACCGCAGCCACCACGGTATCTAAAATACGAGCAACCAAGTCCTCATCTTGTAACAAAGCGGAGCCTGCAAGTTTATTACAGACTTTTTTGGCTGGGCAACCCATATTAATATCAACAATTTGCGCGCCGTTAGCGGCTTGATAACGAGCAGCTTCCGCGAGTTGCTCTGGGTCAGAACCCGCGATTTGTGCTGAAATTGGCGCAAGTTCGCCATCAAAATTTGCCCGATATAAACTTTTCTTACTCATACGCAGGGTTTTATCAGCCGTCATCATTTCACTGACGGCATGACCTGCACCAAAGTATTTACACAGTGTCCTAAAGGGTCTATCCGTTACACCTGCCATAGGCGCAACAATCAAATTATTTGACAGTTGATATGAACCAATATACATATATATTCTTACAAATTCTGAGCAACATAGTATACTTCATTCGCCCATTTGACTCATCTTTATTATGTGGTGTTGTTCTGATTATGAATAAATCATTCCCTACTCGTCCTTTATTAAAAATTGTTAGCATCATTACTGCATGTCTCAGTTTATCAGCTTGTGGAGATAAAGCATGGTGGTCTAATGGTAAAGAACCAGAAATGGAAGCAGAACAGATTAAAAAGGTCATTCCTCCCCGTGTAAATGATCGTCAATCGTGGGCAAAAGATATCTTTGATATCATGCAACAACTCGATATTCCTAAAACAAAGCAGAATGTGTGCAGTATTGTTGCAGTTGTTGATCAGGAATCAAATTTTGTTGCTGACCCTGCCGTACCTGGACTTGGGGAAAAAGCAGTACAAGAGATTAATACCCGACTCAAAGAAAAATTTGAAGCAAAGTTGGGTGAAACCATCGGCGGAACAGTCGCAGGCTATTTTGAGGACGTACTCAAAAACCAACCATCTCCAGAAAATAATTACATGAGTCAAATGCGTAAAGTTAAAACCGAGCGCGAGCTGGATTTGCTCTACCGTGAGATTTTCGACTACATGTCAAAACATTATCATGTCAGTGCATTAACGGGTGCAGCGAAACTCGTTGGACAAGATATCGGGGAAAAAATGAATCCAATTACAACATTGGGTTCAATGCAAGTTCATATTAATTACGCCAAAGAACATAAACGCCAAAGTGGTAGCATTGCTGAGCTACGCAATGATCTGTATACCCAATATGGTGGATTATATTATGGTATTCATCGCTTAATGGAATATCCTGCTGATTATGACAAAGCAATCTATCGCTTTGCAGACTACAATTCTGGTGTTTACTCAAGTCGAAATGCAGCGTTTCAAAGCATGTTAAATGCGCTCACCAAGACTGAAATCAGTCTCGATGGTGATCTATTACTTTACAATAAAGATGGCGATGTGAAATCAACCCAAAGCCAAAGTGAAAAAGAGCTCATCGCTGTTTTTGCTCAAAATAATATTTTAGTGACACCACGCCAAATTCGTGATGATTTGAAAAAAGAGAAAGAGAAAAAATTTGAAGATACTCAAACTTATTTAGCTGTACAAAAGCTATATCAAAATAAAACCAAAAAAGAACCAATTTATGCAACCATGCCACAAGTCGTTATTTCAGGACCAAAACTGAGTCGTGATTACAATACAAACTGGTTTGCAAGCCGTGTAAATGGACGATATGAGACATGCATGCAAAGAGCCAAACGCATAAAACTATAAATCTTGCTTTATTTGACTTTGATGGCACGCTCTATCCTAAAGATAGTTTTACAGGGTTTATTTTCTTTACCCTATCAAAGCGTCACATTGTAAAAAAAGGCTTAATTATATTGCCTTGGATTCAAGCCTATTATTTACGCTTATATCCTGCACATGCGATGAGACCTCGATTATTTCAAACGATGTTTGAAGGTATCTCCGCCACATTTGTAGAAAATTTGGTTTATGAATATGCGCAAAAATTAATAAAACAATTAGATCCAGCTTTACTAAAACAGCTTTATCTCCATCAACAGCGTGGTGATCATATTGTTCTTGTTTCTGCATCAGTCGATTTATATTTAGCACCAATATGTGAATTGCTTAATATTGAGTTGATTTGCACCCAAACAGAAATTAAGAATGGTACTTTAACGGGTCGTTATCGCTCTCAAGATTGTAGCCGTGAACAGAAAAAATTACGGATTTTGCAACAATACAATTTAGAGGACTATCAATATATCTATGCTTATGGAAATAGCGAAGAAGATCTGGATATGTTGTCATTGGCTGACCACCCGTACATGATGGGAGAAAATAAATCACTTCCAGAATTAAAATTTGATGCCCTAAGAGTTAGTCCCAATATAGAACGAACGTAAAAAAGCTCGCCTAAGCGAGCTTTTTTATATTTGTATTTAGTAAATTGCCATGTGGTCTCGATGAATCATTTCTAAAGAACGTGCCTCACCTAAAACTTGGTAGACTTTCTCAGAAGGTAAACCCTTCACCATTTCTGCTGAACGAGAACTAAAATTCACACGACCAACAGCAATACGAGCACCATTCTTATCAACACATTCAACGACATCACCGCGATCAAAATGACCTTCAATGGCTTTCACACCAACAGGCAATAAACTACGATGCTTCAGTTTAATTGCTTCAACAGCACCATCATCTATCACTAAACGACCTGCTGTTTGCAAATGAGCTGCAAGCCATTGTTGATGAGCGGTCACACGGTCATTATCAGTTGTAAATAATGTTCCAAGCATCTCACCCGCCATTAAACGAGCCAACACATGGTCACTTTCACCACTAGCAATTAAAGTAGGACAACCAGACTTCGCCGCAAGACGTGCTGCACGAACTTTAGTCACCATGCCACCGCGACCTAAAACACCACCACCACCCGCCATTTCAAATAAAGTATCGTCTAATGCACGAACTGAAGAAAATAACTTGGCATTTGGATTACTACGCGGATCAGAATCGAACATACCTTGTTGATCCGTTAAAATGATCAACAATTCTGCTTGTACTTGACCCGCTACCATTGCAGCTAAAGTGTCATTATCACCAAAACGAATCTCATCGGTAGATACTGTATCATTTTCATTAATAACAGGAATCACACGCCAATCGATCAAGTTCTGCAAAGCATCACAAGAGTTGAGGTAACGACGGCGATCGGCAAGATCGTCATGCGTGAGTAAGACTTGTGCTGTTTGAATCCCATGTTGATCCAATACGCTTGACCACGTATGGATTAAACCCATTTGGCCAATAGCAGCACAAGCTTGCAAACTGGGTAAATCAGTGGGTCGACTCGCAAGTTTCATGCGTACCATCCCTTCTGCAACTGCACCTGAAGACACCAGAATAATCTCATGTCCAGCATTGTGTAGATCTGCAATTTGTTTCGCCCAATGCGAAATTGCATTTAAATCTAAACCTTGCCCATTTGCAGTCAGTAAAGATGATCCGATTTTAACAACGATTCGTTTACACGCATTGAGCTGACGTTGCCCATCGACCACTTCTATCATTTTTTCCTCGGTTCACTAATCACGAACGTAAATGCTTTCTACGCCGCCTTCATCCTCATCGTCATCAAAATCATCTTCATCGTCTTCTAAGCCAGCTTCACGCTGAGCCTTACGCATAGCACGATAAGCTTCTTTTGCTGCGATGGTTTGTTCACGTGTCTCAGCCTCAAGCTGCTCACGGAATGCTTTCATTTCTGCTGCATACTCAGGATCTTCAACTTCACGCTCACGCTGTTGCTCGATCTGATCCATCAAGTAATAAACAACTTCTTTCGTCCCTTCTGACATCAAACCAGAAGTTTTAAATACAGGACCTTTCCATTGCAATTCATCAAGAATATGCTGACACCACTCTTCTCTTGATTCTTCAGGAAGTTGGTCAAGTTTGTTCAAGACAAGAACCACAGGGAGCTTTGCCAAAGTTGGCGAGAATTTCACCAACTCACCCAAAATTGCTTTGGCGTTATGTGCTGGATCTGAACCATCAATCGGTTGAACATCAACAATATGCAACAGGATACGAGTACGTGCCAAATGCTTAAGGAAACGAATCCCAAGACCCGCACCTTCTGCTGCACCTTCAATTAGACCTGGAATATCAGCCATGACGAATGAACGATGACGGTCTGCATCAACCACACCAAGGTTAGGAATCATCGTGGTAAATGGATAATCCGCAACTTTTGGTTTTGCCGCACTGACTGCACGAATAAACGTTGATTTACCTGCATTTGGCATACCCAACAAGCCAACATCTGCAAGTACTTTCAACTCTAAACGTACTTCGCGGTATTCACCTTTGATACCATGCGTGCATTTACGTGGAGAACGGTTGGTTGAAGATTTAAAGTGTGTGTTACCTAAACCACCATCACCACCATTGGCAACTTTGACACGTTGACCATCGGCAACTAAGTCACCAATAATGTCACCTGATTCAGTATCGACAATGGTTGTACCCACAGGTACTTTTAAAATAACGTCTTCACCACCACGGCCTGAGCAGTTCGCACCACGACCATTTTTACCACGTTCAGCACGGAATCGACGCGTATAACGATAATCTACGAGCGTACCTGTGTCATCATCGGCTTGAATATAAACACTTCCGCCACGTCCCCCATCTCCACCATCTGGGCCACCAAAAGGGACAAATTTTTCACGGCGAAAACTGGCTACGCCATTGCCACCGTCGCCAGCCTCTACGGTTATGACTGCTTCATCAACAAAGCGCATGTGCCAATCCTCTAAATTCTTAAAAGCGGACTATTTTGCCACATTTTAATAAATTTCTCGAATAGATTTACTCAGCTCTGCATGAATTTTATTAAACAACAAATGAATTCTGTGCAAATGTTGAAGAAATTCAGTATTTAGTAAATATTACACCTCGTAATATGAAATTTAGAATTTAACCAATCACTCAAGATATAGTTCAAATATCTCAAAAATTAAGGATGCACATTCTTTAATGGCAAATCCATTTGCATATCTAAATTTGCTTTGGTCTGTTGAACCGAATTAAACATAAGCGCATTAAAAGATGAAATATTGCTCATATTAATTGCATCATTCATATAAAAATTCGTTTTAAACTCATGTTTAATCGGCAAATTTACGGATTCATCAAATGCAAAGTGAACAGGTCCATTAAATACTATTTTTACAGGAATGGTATAACTACGTTTAAGTTGAAAGGGAATATCCAATTTCACAGGCACATCTAGATTTAGGGGAAATTTTGGCAATAATTTGCTCTGATAAATTAAATCCGTCGTGGTCTGAACAGGCATCACTTCATCAACTTTTAACATCGTTTCATAATTAATGTTCACGGTAATCGGTGTTTCTACTTCAAAACTTAAGTCAGCCAAATATTTACCTTTTAAAGGCAGTTGTAAATTTCGATCAATAGCAACAGCAGTTTTTAACATCCCTTCGGATCGGACACGTAAATGTTCACCGACTTGAATTTTAGTGGCAAGCGATGCTGGCAAACGAATATCAGTTTGCTGAGCAGAAACAATCAGCGATGCTTGGATATTAAGATAAAACCAAAACAAGATTGCAACCAAAGTCGTGAGTATAACAAAGCTAATCACTAAACTCTTAATAGATTTCATCATCAGCATCATTCACCTTTAATAGGTTGCTGTGTATTAGGTACTCCTACATGCTGGTCTTCAATCCGATTTAAACGCATTGATGATAAAGGAATTTTCAGCTCTCCCTTCGCGATTTTTACTGGCAACGTATTTTTTACATCTACAGAAGCATTAAGTTCCGATGTAATCGGGACATTTAATTTTCCTTGAATTGGAATATTGGCATTTAGCTGAGCTTTCAAAGGAATATTTAAGTTTTCTTTCAAAACAGTGCGAACAGGTGCATCGAATTTTAAATGTACTTTCTGTTGTAATGGTACTTGAATATCAATTGGAACATCTAAATTTAATGGAATTGAACCTTTTAACGGTAAAGTGACATCCTGACCCAAAATCTTGACTTGAACCTTGGTGTCGATCGGTAAACTTTGATTTACTTTAATGGTTTCTTTTACAGGAATAGTCGTACTAATTGGAACTAAGTTATCGAAATAAACTCGGGGGGTGAGTGTTTGAGTTAAAGGAACATTGAGTTGCTCATCAATTGGAATTTTTGCATCAACGCGCCCATTTACATCGACATTTAAAGCATCTTTAACCTTTACGCTTACTTGTAGGGGTTCCTGTAAATCAATTGCGACATCTTGATTTTTCAATGGAATATAAATATTTAAATGTTTAAATACCCACATGGCAATATATACACCACATAAGTTTGCGACAACAATAAGAGCAAAAACTGCAAATAAACGCTTCAACTGCAACAATGACATATCCCTATCGAACTATTTTCCTATGCAGTTATTTTCATTCATTTATGTATGTTGTTCAGCCCTTATTTTGTACGATTAAGATTAATAAGGAATATTCGTGTTTTAAATATTCCCAAAGTTGGTATCTAGTTTTTTCGATCTGTCCAAGAGCAATATACAGATGTCATATTCCCCTCTTTGGTAATGTCTAAACTTACATCTGCTTTAGTTTGCTTACGCTTAAATTGAATTTTACTAAAGCTCTGTTTCGCTTTTGCGGTTGAAAGATCGAAATATAAAGCTTGATTCATTTGTTTAGCTAGATTCCCATACGAGAACTCTATCTTAGTAACGGGTACACCCCGATATTCCACATTCTTCAATGTAAATACATTACTGACTACAGCGGGCTCTTCTTCCAGTTCATGACTGACCACATAGGCTTGCAGTTTTTTAGAAATATCAGGAAATTTATATAAGTCATAATCAGGACGCACTGCACAATCTTTTTCATAACGATCTTGTAAAACTGGCGTTAAATCAAAAGTTTGAGGATTTGCCTGTACATGCATGGCAAAGCTTATTGCTAAAATAGTAAATATATATTTTTTCATTATGAAGCACATTTATTTGTTAGAAACATAATTAAACATACGGTAAATTAAAATACAATATTTTAGATATACCTAAGCATAAAAAAGGAGCTTTAAATCAGCTCCTTTTTTCAACTTTCACAAATTATGCATTTGTTTCAGCTGGAATTTTTGTATAGCTTACGCCACACATTTGTTCAGCGATACGCAATACTTGGCAGCTATAACCCACTTCGTTATCGTACCAAACATACGCTGTTAAACGTGTACCAGAAGTGATTGTTGCTTGCGCATCAAACACACCTGCAGTGCGTGAACCAATAAAGTCACTTGATACAACTTCAGTCGAGTTTGTATAACCAATTTGACCTTGTAGGCTAGAATTAATCGAGATTTGACGAATGTATTCATTCACTTCTTCACGATCAACTTCTTTCTCTAAATTTAAGTTCAAGATCGCAAGTGAAACGTTTGGTGTAGGAACACGTACAGAGTTACCTGTTAACTTACCTTTAAGACCTGGTAATGCTTTCGCAACCGCTTTTGCAGCACCAGTTTCAGTGATAACCATGTTCAATGTCGCAGCACGACCACGGCGATCAGCTTTGTGATAGTTATCAATTAAGTTTTGGTCGTTTGTGAATGAGTGAACTGTTTCAACATGACCATTTAATACTTTGTATTTGTCGTCTAAAACTTTTAATACAGGTGTAATTGCGTTTGTAGTACAGCTTGCAGCAGAGATGATTTTGTCTTCATCTAGGATATCTGTATTGTTTACGCCGTATACAACGTTCTTCATCTCGCCTTTACTTGGTGCAGTCAAGACTACACGTGCAATACCTGCACATTTCAAGTGTTGGCTTAAACCTTCAGCATCACGCCATTTACCTGTATTGTCGATAAGAAGCGCATTTTCAATACCGTAAGCTGTGTAATCCACTTCGCTTGGGCTTGAAGCATAGATCACTTTAATGAATTGACCATTTGCAATGATTGCTTCATTTTCTTCATCAACAGAAATCGTACCGTCAAAAGTACCGTGGATAGAGTCACGGCGTAATAATGAAGCACGTTTCGCCAAGTCACCGTCAGATGATTTACGAACTACAATCGCTTTAAGGCTTAAACCACGACCTAAACCAGATTGGCTGATGATTAAGCGCGCTAAGATACGACCGATACGACCAAAACCGTAAAGAACAACATCTTTAGGTTGTTCTGCTTTAGCTTTACCTTCAATTGATTCAACTGCTTTTGCAACAAAAGCGTCTACATCACCACCTTGGTTTTTATATTCAACAGCAAGTTTACCGATGTCTACTTCAGCAGAACCAATGTTTTCAATTTTCATTAATGCTTCCAAAATTGGGAAGGTATGAACAACTGAAAGTTCTACATCAAGCATACGTGTACGGCGATGTGATTTTAAAATTTGAATCACTGAACGGTTTATTAAAGAACGACCGTAAACAGAAACAACAATATTTTTCTCACGGTATAATTGACCAATCAAAGCAATCATGCGTTCCGCGATTTCTTCACGGTTTTTCCAACGACCTTGATGTTCTGCGTGTAGGGCAACGATAGTGTCTTTGCTCACAGTTACGTCCTCAAATTTAATATCTATACTGGGCGTGAATTTTTAAAACGCCATAATTGTAATGGAATTATCATCAAGATTGAATCAAAAGCTGTTAATTGAGCTAAGATTTTGTCCTAATTGACTATAAATTCATAAAATACCTATAATTATTTTTGTGATTTTAGGTAAACCCTTTTGCAATCATCTAAATACATACTGTTTGTTTAACTTTAATAACAGTTTTACTGATAACTTAACGCTATCGTTATTTGCTTCAAACAGTATGCTAAAAATAAGCAAAAACGGAAGTAATACATGACAAATCATTTAACGAGAAAAATCGTATAAACTAATGTAAAAACATGAAATAAAAAGAATAAAGTATTTATAATAATCTCTAATTACCTACAACACATAAACAGCTAAAATGAATTTTAAATTATGGTTATTACTCATCAGCATCCCCCTTGCTTGCGAAGTATCGATGGGTTTTATTGGCATGATCGGACTAGTTCTGACAAATATCGTCTATTTCCCTATTTCTTGGCTTGGAGAACCATTCTTCAATTGTAATGGTGAAGTTGGTTGCCTACCTAAAGAATATGGTCGTATCTTAATGTTTTTACTCATAAACTTAAGCTATTATTTATATTCAAAATTAAAGCAAGAAAAACCAGTTTAACTGGTTTATTCAGCGCCCAATCTCTTCATCATCGCCTAAATGTTTGGAATATTGTTTGATATTCAACTCCAACTGTTGTTTTCGTTGTCTTTGTTTTAAGAGGTGTAATGCACCTTCTATCACCAACACCAATACGGCCAACCAAATAGGAATATAGGTCAACCATTCACCCTCACCAATTTTTTCACCAAGCACCAATGCGGCCAATGCCAATAAAACGGGTTCTAAATAGCCCAATAAGCCAAAAATAATCAGCGGCAAATAGCGACTCGCTAAAATATAACTTCCTAGGCCAATCGCACTCAACAAACCTAAACCTAGAACGACAACTCCCAAACTAGGATGCTCTAGAAACTTTAAATACGGTGTATCCCCAGTTTGAGTGAAGAAAATCGCAATTGGTAGGATCAGCAATAAATCCCACCAAAAACCACCTAAGTGGTCCGTTTGAATTTTTTTACGAAGAATGAAATAAGCTGCATAGCCTAAAGCGACAAAAGCCGTCTCCCATGCGATTGTCCCTAAACGCCAAATCTCATGTCCAACACCAAATACTGCCAGAAATACGGCGAGATACTGAAACTTGGAAAGCTTTTCTCCATATAAAAAGCTTCCAGCAAGCACAAGAACCAAAGGCAACAGAAAATACCCCAAAGAGACTTGTAACCCACGACCATGCATAGGTCCCCATAAAAACAACCATAATTGTGCTGAGGTCAGTACGGAAGTGATCATTAGAAACACTAATAAACTAGGCTTTGCTATGATTCGATTAAATATGGTTTTGATATGAGTCAAGTCACCACTAAACCACATAAATAAAGTCAAAAATGGAATTGTGGCAATAATTCGCCACCCAAAAGTTTGTTCACTATCTAATGCACCCAGTAATTGAGTGTAAAAATACAGAATCCCAAAGGTAACAGAAGCCAAAACTGAATAAGCGATGCCTTTTAACATTTTGACCTCAGAAGCATTTGGGACGTATCTTAAAAACGTGAATTATCCACTATATAAAAATAAAAAAACCATGCATGCATGGTTTCCAACAAGTATAACTGATTTAACGATGTTCAGGGTAAATCACATCACGGATATCATAGCCTAATGATTTAGCATAATTTAAATATTCATGAACTGTTTCTTTCTTAGGATTAGGCGTTCTAGAAAGCACCCATAAATATTTACGGCTCGGTTCTCCAACCAATACTGTTTGATAATCTTCATCAAGCTTTAAAACCCAGTAATCTCCGCGTGCAACAGGAATCCAACGCACGCCTTCAGGTAAAAAGCTCACTCTTAATTTGGTGTTAAAAGGCGCATTCGCAACAAACGCCTCACCTAAACTGCGTTGTAAATTACCTTCACTGTCATAACATTTGTTATCAACAACAATATTGCCATTTTCGTTTAACGTATAAGTTGCTGTCACGTTATAAGCGCATTTACGCTCAAAAAACATTGGCTTACGAGCAACTTCATACCAAACACCTAAATATTTATCCAGTTCTACTTTTTCAACTGTAGGTAAAGACTTTGATTGTGCATAAGCAATCGTTCCTACAGCCAGTCCAGTTAAGACCACTCCACCAATTGCAATTTTTGTTAAACGCCAACTTGCTTTAGGGAAATTCTTAATTAACGGCATGGGAAATCCTCAAAACAGAAATTTGTTATCAATAGTCATATATTTAGCTTTTCAACATAGCCTATTTTATAAACAAAGATTGTTGCGATATGTATCCCTCTTGAGGATTTCTCTGCTAGATTACGATTGCAACATATATGCTTTTAAACGCACGATTTCATCTCGCAATCTTGCTGCCTGCTCAAACTGAAGCTCTTTTGAAGCTTTTAACATTTCTTTTTCAAGCTTGGTAATATGCTTGGCAAATAACTTTGGATCAGATAACAAATGCTGTTCGTCGGCACTGATACTCTGCGCTTGCTCTAACACTTTTTCATCAATTTCATCATCACTGAGCACTTCACCCGTATCTATTTCTTTAATTGCTTGGCGCACTGCACTACGTGGCGTAATACCATGAAGCTGATTAAATTCGATCTGCTTATTACGGCGACGATCTGTTTCATCCATCGCTTTACGCATCGAATCAGTAATACGATCTGCATATAAAATCGCTTTACCTTTCACATTACGTGCTGCACGACCAATGGTTTGAATCAATGAACGTTCTGAACGCAAGAAACCTTCTTTATCCGCATCTAAGATTGCAACCAAAGATACTTCTGGCATATCTAGACCTTCCCGCAGTAGGTTAATCCCCACCAGAACATCATGCACACCAGTACGTAATTCGTGAATAATTTTGACGCGCTCAACAGTATCAATATCAGAGTGCAGATACGCCACTTTAACCCCGTATTCTTTCAAGTATGAGGTTAAATCTTCTGCCATGCGTTTAGTCAAAGTTGTCACCAGGACACGTTCATTTAAATGCTTACGAATATTAATCTCTGACAGCACATCATCGACTTGTGTAAGCACTGGACGTACTTCAATTTCAGGATCAATCAAGCCTGTTGGACGAACCACCTGCTCAACGATTTGCTCTGACTTTTCCAGTTCATAATGTGCAGGCGTTGCACTCACAAAAACCGTGGTCGGAACAATTCGCTCCCACTCTTCAAATTTCATTGGACGGTTATCCAAAGCACTGGGTAAGCGGAAACCATAATTCACTAAGTTTTCTTTACGTGAACGGTCACCTTTATACATCGCACCAATTTGAGGAACTGTCACATGCGATTCATCAATAATCAGCAATGCATCTTCAGGGATATAATCAAATAAAGTAGGCGGCGCTTCGCCTGCTGTGCGGCCTGAAAGATGGCGAGAGTAGTTTTCAATCCCATTGGTATAACCCAACTGTTGCATCATCTCTAAATCATAACGGGTACGCTGTTCAATACGTTGTGCTTCCAGTAATTTGTCATGCTCTTTGAAGAATTTAAGCTGATCTTTCAATTCGTCTTTAATGGTATCAATCGCGCGGGTTAAATGATCTTTCGGGGTCACATAATGACTCTTTGGATAAATCGTCACACGTGGTACTTTACGCACCAACTTTCCTGTCAATGGGTCAAACCAACGAATCGAATCAACCTCATCATCGAATAATTCAACTCGAATCGCATCTTTATCAGACTCGGCAGGGAAAATATCAATGATTTCTCCACGAATACGATAAGTACCACGCAAGAACTCCAATTCATTACGGGTATATTGCATTTCCACCAAACGGCGAATGATCTCATCACGGCTAACGCGATCGCCTTGCACAATATGCAACAGCATTTGCATATAGGCATTCGGATCACCCAAACCATAAATCGCAGAAACTGAAGCGACAATAATGGCATCACGACGCTCTAATAAAGCACGCGTTGCAGAAAGACGCATTTGGTCAATGTGGTCGTTGATTGCTGAGTCTTTTTCGATAAAGGTATCGGATGACGGCACATAGGCTTCTGGTTGATAGTAATCGTAATAACTGACGAAATATTCAACCGCATTATTCGGAAAAAAAGCTTTGAACTCACCATAAAGCTGTGCAGCAAGCGTTTTGTTATGCGCCATGACAATCGTTGGACGCTGTGTTTGTGCAATCACATTCGCCATCGTATAGGTTTTACCAGAACCCGTCACTCCAAGTAGTAACTGATTACGAAGACCATGCTCAATGCCATTAACTAACTTCTTAATCGCTTGTGGTTGATCACCAGCAGGTTGATAATTGGTGACTAACTCAAAAGGTTGGTTTTCGCTCACAAGAATACCCTTTTCAATCGATGCCTTATTGATGGAGGCAATTGACTCAATTTACAATCACTTTTATGTATTTCACTATAAAATATTATGCCAATCGTAAATACATATAAATTATTTACCAATGAATAAAAAAATATGAGCAAGCTAGAGTTTTTACTCAATTATTTTGATATTTTCGATTAAGTGTGTTGAATTCATATATAAAAGCACATTAATCTACACCTTTCAAAAATATCAAGAATTTAGAAAAATTGCTGTGAATTCACTCAATGCGCAATATTTTATATTAATTGTCCCCAGTTGCCTGTTTTTTATTGGTTTGGCATTTACTTGCTGCCGTCTTTTTTTTAAGGCTGATATTTTTTTATTATGGATTGGATTGGCATATACCATTCCCTCTATTGCATTGTTTGCGCAATGCCTAATGTCCAATCCGCAACTCACACTTGCTGCACCTTTTACTGCTATTCTTTACTTGCTAGGTAGTTGGCTTGGCGCATATGCAATTAGTTTAAAACTAAATACAGTATTCCAACATAAGCTAGCTTTTTGGATTATTTTTTTTGCGGTTTTAGCATTAACCTACTATTCATATGTTGAACCGCAAATTTGGTTTCGCCTGATTATTCTTAATTTAGCACTAGGTAGTGTTGGATTACTCGTTATTCCTGCACTTTTCCATCAACTACCCAAAAGCCAATCATTTGATCGTTGGGTGCTGATTTTTTATTTTATTAATGTGCTTTACTCATTCATCAGAGCCATAATCAATTTTCTATTTCTAGAACATATCGATCATAACCATGTCACGTTGACTTCGTCTTCATGGTGGTTACTAGGTATGTCAATCAATATCATCTTGAATATTTTATTTGCAATTGTACTAAGTGGCTGTGCGATTAAAGATGTCATTCATCACCTCAATAATGACCGTTTGCACGACCCACTCACCCACTTATTGAATCGTCGTGGTTTCTTTGAAAGAAGTGCATCCTTGTCATTTACCTCACAATCATATTTTCTCGTGAGTCTCGATCTGGATCATTTTAAAAGCATTAATGATACTTGGGGACATTATATTGGCGATCAGATTTTACATGGTGTTAGCCAAATGATGCTGAAAGATAAACAAGCCGAAGATCTTATCGCTCGTTTTGGTGGTGAAGAGTTTATTTGTTTATTCATCGCAGAAAATGCTGCTACTGCCCTGATGCGCATCGAACATTATAAGACATTGCTAGAACAGACAACTTTTACGAATTATCAAATTAAAATGACAGCAAGTTATGGTCTAACCCATATTCATAATGTGTATGATATTGAATATGCATTACAACGTGCAGATGATTTACTCTATCAAGCAAAAACCAATGGTCGAAATCAAATCTCTTTTGATTTAATGCTCTAATTTACAAGCTCATAGCTAAATCAATGCGCTCTCTATCCATTTAAGTTCCATCTACAATAAAATCGCTCGTGTAATCAAGAAATAACGATAAGAAAAATCTAAAGCACTATTGACCCCTTATTCAATCGGTTGCAACATGAGATCAATATACATTTGAATGATAAAAAATATGTCTTATCAATATCACGATGAAACTATTGTCACTGAACTTCCTGAAGATACAGTATTTGTTTTTGGTAGTAATCTAGCTGGAATACATGATAGTGGCGCCGCACGTGTCGCGGCACAACATTTCGCAGCAGTTAACGGTGTCGGACGAGGTTGGGCTGGGCAAAGTTTTGCTATTCCAACTTTAAATGAACATATCCAACAAATGCCACTTTCTCAAATTGAGCACTATGTCGATGATTTTAAAATTTATGCTAAAAATCATCCTAAAGTGAAATATTTTTTAACGGCACTCGGTTGTGGCATTGCGGGTTATAAAGTTTCTGAAATTGCCCCTTTATTCAAAGGAATTCATTCGAATGTGATTTTTCCAGAATCCTTTCGACCTTACATCGAGGACGATGCTGTTTCACAATTTCCAGATCTGACTGCCAAAATGGTGCATAGCTTTATCTGTGATGAAGTCATTTTTTATTTTAATCATGGGTATGAATCTTTTGAAGAAGCTTTAGAACAAACAAAACTAAGCCCTTCAGAAAAAGCCATCGCGTTAATAGTACTTAATGAAGAACTTTATCCGCGTGATCGTTATGGAAGAGGCCGTGAATATGAAATTAACGATATATTAGCCAAATTGAATGGCAAAATATTTGATTTTCATGATAATTCTGAAGGTCCAATGATCTTTGTTAGTGCAATTATTGCATTAATGGAGCTCTATGATTTCGATGAGCAAGACTTTATTGCTTTATGGCAGGGCAAAAGTATTATTAAGCATCCTGTTCATCGCACCTTAAAAAAACATTAACTCACTCGATGATGAATCAGGTTTTATCTTTCAAGCATAAAACTTGATTCTTCCCATAATTACAATTTGGTTACAACATCCAAAATCCACAAAAAATAAATTATAAGATAATGATATTTAATAAAAAACAAATAAAAATCACCATAAAAGTCGCAAACACCAAAATCCATACAAGTGTATAAAATTAAAGTAATCTCAATGACTTACATAAAATAACAATAATGGTATGTTTTTTGCTCTGTATCTATTGATGTTTATTATTGACGGGGAATTAAATGAGAAAAGTATTTTTTAATAAGGCATTCATCATATCTTATATGGCGAGCCTTCTTTTATTAGTCACTGGCTGCCATCCATCCCCTGATAGTAACGCAGCTCAATCAACCACAGAAAAAACGGCGCTAAAAATTGGTTTTGTTAAACTAACAGATATGGCACCTTTAGCCGTTGCTGTTGAGAAAGGTTTTTTTAAAGACGAAGGGCTATCAGTCCAACTCGAAGTACAACCCAACTGGAAGCTATTATATACACGTGTACAAAAAGGTGAATTAGACGGCGCGCAAATGCTTGCTGCGATGCCACTTGCGTCCATGACTGCAACACCAAGCGGTACAGAAATTATCACGCCATTTACCATGTCTTACAATGGTGCAGGGATCACCATTTCAAATGCGATATGGTCGGAAATGAAAAATAATATTCCTCTAGAAGACGGTAAACCGCAGCATCCGATTAGTGCATCGGCGCTTAAACCGATTGTGGATCAATACAAACAAAAGCATAAGCCTTTTAATTTAGGCATAACTTTTCCAACAGGCACACACAATTATATGTTGCGCTATTGGTTAGCCGCTGGCGGTATCAATCCAGGTATGTATGATCCAAATAAAAATGATTTGAGTGGTAATATCGGTGCCGACGTAACCCTTTCCGTTGTACCACCACCAGAAATGATGGCAAAAATGGTAACAGGAACAACCTTAGGATACTCAGTCGGTGAACCATGGAATCAAAAAGCAGTGAAAAAAGGCTTTGGTGTTCCTGTCATTACATCTGATGTGTTATGGGATAATGGTGCTGATAAAGTATTTGGAGTTACAGCATCGTTTGCAGAACAAAATCCAAATACCACAGTAAAAGTTGTAAAAGCACTCATTCGTGCATCAAGTTGGTTAGATGAAAATGATCGTATCAACCGCAAAGAAGCCGCTAAGATAATTTCTCAACCCAATTATACTGGTGTCGATGAAGATATTATTTTAAATAGCATGACGGGTGTTTTTGAATACGAAAAAGGAGATATTCGTCCTTTAAAATCATTTAATACCTTCTTTACAGGACAGTACGGTATTCCTTACTATTCAGATGCAATTTGGTGGTTAACTCAAATGCGCCGTTGGGGACAAATTGCGGAGACTAAACCGAATAATTGGTACCTTGAAACCGCTCAGAAAGCCTATCGCCCAGACATCTACACAAAGGCTGCAAATAGTTTAATCGCTGAAGGCAAAATGAAAAAAGAACAATTTCCAAACCTTGCAACAGCAACATTCATAAAACCACCACAAACCAGTCGTTTAGATGGAGTTGTGTTTGATGCCAATAAACCAACCGCATTTTTAGCAGCGTTTAAGATTGGTAATAAATAAAAATTAATCAAATAAAAAAAAGCCAATGATACGTTTATATAAACATGACATTGGCTTTTTTATCGACTCATCTTTTAGGAAGCTACTGCGAAAGTATGCTCCATCAAAAACTATCGTTTCCCCATCGAACGACGTGTACCACGCGGTGGCATCCAAGTACGATCTGCATATTGCTCAGGTTTTGGTCGCACCTGATTATGCGTAGCATCCTCAGAGTCATCCTGAGTAGATGGCATAGGGAAAGGTAATTTGACTAAAGCTTTCTTGGCTTTAGGTTGTTGCGCAGTCATTGAAATTCTCTCGAAATTTAAATTTCTAGCGCCTATTGTAATAGATTTTTATTATTTTGCTAAAAATAAAATATGTAAAAAAGTACTGTACGATCTAAACCTATAATTTGGTAACTTTTTATTCAATCAAGGTAAGTTTCAGCCACAAATAAATCGATTTAAGCTAAAATGAGCTGCTTTTTTATTTTCTAATCCCATAAGAAGGAATAATGCCGTGGACGTACGTCTCTCTGATCGTGTCAATGCTATCAAACCGTCCCCTACACTTGCAGTAACCAACAAAGCCGCTGAGCTTAAAGCTGCTGGTAAAAACGTGATTGGTTTAGGTGCAGGCGAACCAGACTTTGATACCCCTCAACATATCAAAGATGCTGCAATTGAAGCGATTAATAAAGGCTTTACAAAATACACAGCTGTAGACGGTACTCCGAGCTTAAAAAAAGCAATTATCGCAAAATTAAAACGTGATAATAACTTAGACTACCAACCTAACCAGATTTTAGTATCTTGTGGTGGTAAACAAAGTTTCTTTAACTTGGCACTTGCTTTGTTAAACAAGGGTGATGAAGTAATCATTCCTGCACCATTCTGGGTAAGCTATCCAGATATGGTAATTATTGCTGAAGGTACGCCTGTTATTGTGAAATGTGGTGAAGAACAACGCTTCAAAATCACACCAGAACAATTGGAAGCTGCTATTACACCAAATACACGTTTACTTGTATTAAACAGCCCTTCTAACCCAACAGGTATGATTTATACTAAAGCTGAATTAGAAGCTTTGGCTGAGGTACTTCGTCGTCATCCACAAGTATTAATTGCTTCTGACGACATGTACGAACCAATTCGTTGGGAAGATGAGTTCTATAACATCGCAACAATTGCACCTGACTTATATGATCGTACAATTGTTCTTAACGGCGTATCAAAGGCGTATGCAATGACAGGTTGGCGTATTGGTTACGCTGCTGGTCCCGCAAAACTCATTGGTGCGATGAAAAACATCCAATCTCAATCAACATCTAACCCAACGTCAATTTCACAAGTTGCGGCTGAAGCGGCATTAAATGGCCCACAAGATGTATTAAAACCAATGATTGAAGCGTTTAAACGCCGTCATGACTTAGTTGTAAATGGTTTAAACGAAATCAACGGTATCTCTTGCTTACCTGCTGATGGCGCATTCTATGCCTATGCAAACATCCGTCCATTGATTCGTGCCAAAGGTTTAAAATCTTGCACAGAATTCTCTGAATGGTTGCTTGAAGAAACTGGTGTAGCTGTTGTACCCGGTGATGCTTTTGGTTTAGGTGGTTTTATGCGTATTTCTTATGCAACTGCTGATGATGTATTAGTTGATGCTTTAGCGCGTATTAAAAAAGCAGCAGACTCAATTGATGGTGTTGATGCCGCAATTGCTTCGATTGCAGCAGAAAAAGCCGCTCAATAATCTGAGTTGCGATACAAAGAAGCTTCTTAATGAAGCTTCTTTTTTTTCTTTATGAATCAGCTAAAAATTTATTCTTTTGCTTCTGCATTAAATAAAGCAACTACATCAGCTTCAGTCATCTTTTTCGTTGCATTTTGAAATGCGTAAAACTCAGGCTTACTATCAATATAGATTTCCAAATCAAAATTCAAATCTTGAGGTGACTGATTCAATGCAAAAGCATTAATATTGCAATAATTCTGATCTTTAGTGCGCCAAAATAAATTTGTGCCACAAGCATTACAGAACCCACGCTCGCCCCAAGCCGATGAATTATAGATAGAGAGATGGTCTTGTTTTAAAAATTTTAAGCTGCCCTGTTTCACATCAATCGTCATAATCACACCACTGGTCTGTCGACGACAAATTGAGCAATGACAAGCATGTACGTCATGATTGCTTAATTCAACTTCAAATGTGGTTTCACCACAAACACATTGTCCTTTCATTATAAACTTACCTTTTATTCAAAATTGTTATCAATTAATTTTAGAAGAAAATAAAAAAACATTGAATTTAATAATTTCTGCAACACAATCTTATATTCATAAGATACTTCAAAATAGTTTATTTGCTTTTACTTGACATACATCAGCTTCATTTAGATTGATACAAAAATAAGGGCGATAATATTAAAAATTATACAGTGACATACATATACGCCCTTTAATTTTATGCTGTAGATTTATGCTTACTATGATTTCATGCAATCGCTTTATTTTCATGAAAGTTTTTTGGTCGTGAGCATAAGTGACTGAAAACAGCATATTGCCAAATACTCTTCACTTGTACAGCTACAATTTTATTTTCTGCAACTGACCAAGCCAATGCAGTATTTGCACCCAAAATAAGCTCACCACCGAGCTGAAATAAGTACAAAGGGAAATGCTCATTCACCGTTAATACATTTTTCTGCGTCAATAAATTTTTAGCGTTTTGGATTTTCCATTTATCACCAAACCAAAGTTGCAATAAATCGCCTAGAAATAAAACCTGTTGCTTAAATGGAAATGTATTTAAAAAACAGTTTTCAACTGATGTGTAATACCGCTGAGGATCTTCAATGATTTCAAGATAATGATCTTGATAAAAAGATAAATTTGAAAAAATAGATTGAATGCTAAGAATAGTCATTTTGACCTCCGATTTAGCCATTTTAGTGCTGGCAAGTTGGGTTAAATCCACACGGTCTAGATAAAAATCTAAACACTTTTCTGTTTCGAATCTAACAACAGCTTGATCAAAGTTCAAGTTATTTTTCCGATTTCGCCCCAATTGTGCAAATAAAAAGCATACAGTGAAAAAATGAAAGAAACATGACACTTTTAGCTTGACCGATTTTAAAAGCTGCCTATAATGGCATTCAGATTCTCCCATAGCTCAGTCGGTAGAGCGACGGACTGTTAATCCGCAGGTCCCTGGTTCGAGCCCAGGTGGGAGAGCCAAATTCAAAGAAGCCTATATCCAATATGATATGGGCTTTTTTATTGACCGAAATTCCCTCTAGCTCCTACTAAAAACAAAGTATCCTATCCATTAAATTTATAAAAATGCTGATAAAAAGTACAATCAAATCAATATTTAAATTTTTTGTTATTCAGCTCTTGACCACACTCCTATTCATGCATAGAATGCCTATCCAGATTCTCCCATAGCTCAGTCGGTAGAGCGACGGACTGTTAATCCGCAGGTCCCTGGTTCGAGCCCAGGTGGGAGAGCCAAAATTCTAAAAACCCACTCTTATTGAGTGGGTTTTTTATTCATGTATTGATAATAAATATGTTTGCATCTAATCAGATTATCTTTTTGCTTATTGGCTTGATTAGCACAGTATTACTTTTAATTAGTTGTCTACGTTCTTTTCTACCACAGCAGAAGTTTTTTGCTCGCCCTGTTATTACCACATTTGAATCAAAGATGTTCACGAGGCTAAAACAGGCATTCCCTAACAATCACATCCTTACACAAGTCGCTTTCAGTGCTTTAATTACCAGCGATCATTATAAAATTCGTAGTCAATTCAATCGCAAAGTGACTGATTTCGTGATTTTAGACCAAGAAATGAATGTATTGGCAATCATCGAACTTGATGATCCAAGTCATATTGGAAAAGAATTAGAAGACAAAAAACGCGATCAAATGCTTTTAGAGGCAGGGTATAAAGTGCATCGCTACACTCAAATTCCATCTGTAAAACAATTACAGATGGACATTCGATAAATCAAATTTTCTAATTAAGGATTATTCAGACTGAATTGCTGATTCAGCATTTTTCTGTTTTTCAAATTTCTTTGCAATTTCTGCATGTTGTTGATCGTATTTTTTCTTGGTTTGCGCATCACTTTTTGCAGCTAGAAATGCCATGCCTATAATAAAGATTGGGATCAGAAGCCCCAGACTCATTAATAACCAAGGTATCGGCTTCTTTTCAGTAGATTGTTGACTCATAAATGATCCAGATTCCAATAACACAACTCATCTTAATGTAACAATATAACAAAAAAGAGCCGCTATGAAGAGACTCTTTTTTGAAAGTTATGATCTTAATAAAAGCTTAAAATTTACCTGTAGACTGAGCATTTTGACCCGCATCTTTTTGATCATCAGTCAGCACAATCCCCGTACCTGCTGACATATATTTTTGAATAAATTCCACTGCTTTTGCATTTCTACAAATGATCGCCTGCGTATGCGTTGCATTTGGTACGATATCCAATAAATAATTTTCATCATAAGCTGCTTATGGAAAGAATTTTAAAGCATTCTCTTTCATATTCTTAACTAACAGTTGCGTAACTGCTGGCAATACCGCTTGATCTTTTTCTCCCTGAATAAGTAAGACAGGTGTCTTAATTACTTTTTCTTTAGTCGAATTGGTTGCAGGCTGAGTCGCCGCTAAGAAATTTTGCACCACAACATCTTCTTTAAACTTAGTTAGATCAATACCAAACTGTGTGATTTGATGTGTAGGGTCTACTAAGAAAGCCAAAATCCCCGCTTTAAATTTCTCCTGTAATCCATTAGCGCTATCTGGAGCTAGATAACTCAAGCATGCACCATCATCGCCGGTACGACCATATGCTAAATCTGCGATACCTAACCCCTCATAATCAGGTGCAATCACAACGTAACCAGCCACCAATAGAGTATCAGCAAGGATTCTACAACGAGGATTAATCACATTTTTGCTTGGTGCCCAACCATCACCCACCCCAACAGTTCCATGTTCCCACACAACAATACGATAACAATCTACAGGTTTAGCAACTTTAGGAAAAAGCACCATCGCTGTTGCAGTTGCTGTTCGCCCTTGAACATTTGCAATTTTACAGGTCATTACTTTAATCGAAGCAGCAGTATTAACCGTATCAATCGCATAATTGCTTTCATACAAATGGGGGTTACTCGAATCTACTCCAGTGTAATCATCATTACATGCAGTTAAAAAATAATGCTGAAATAGAGAGTGTCATTGCTAAAGCAATTTTTGACCGTTTCATAAAATATCCTTTTGTCTTTGTTTCTTGCGCACGAAACTAGATGCTGCTTTATTAATGCACAAAAAAAATGCCCTATATAGGACACTTTTCAACCAATAAGTCATTTTAAGACATTAATTCCAAAAAGATTCCCAGAAAAATTATCATTCCTACCCAACGATTGTGACGGAATGCCCAGAAACAAATCTGTGGTTCTCGATGTTTAGTTTTATATGCCTGATAAACAAAATCCCCTGCAACAATAAGTAATGCAATCATTCCAAACGGCATAAAAATATGTTGCAGATACAAAGCTGAGCCAATTAATAACAAGCTAATAAACTGTAATAAACCAATTATCTGTATATCGTAATTACCAAATAAAATTGCGGTAGATTTCACACCAATTTTCAAATCATATTCACGATCAGTAATTGCATATTGTGTATCATAAGCTACTGTCCAAGCCAAATTACCGAAATATAAAAGCCAACAGGTTAAATCTGGCGTTTGCCCAACCGCAGTATATGCCATCGGGATTGACCATGAAAAAGCAGCACCTAAAAACACTTGTGGTAAATTGGTAAAGCGTTTCATAAAGGGATAAATAAACGCTAAAAATAATGCACCAAATGACCAATAAAAGGTTTCGATCGGCAGGAAAAATAGCAACATAGCACTTGCAGTAACTAAAGCTAAAAATACAAAAACAGCCTCGCGAGCACGAATTATACCTGTAGCTAAAGGGCGTGTTTTTGTACGTTCAACATGCGCATCAACTTTACGGTCAGCAAAATCATTGATCGCACAGCCTGCTGCACGCATAAAAATAACACCCAAAATCATAAGCAATAATATTTTAAGATCTGGTGCCCCTTTTGCAGCAATCCACAAAGCCCACATAGTCGGCCAAAAAACCAATTCTGTACCGATTGGCTTATCAAAGCGGCATAAATAATAATAGGCTTCTAAACGTTGTCGCCATGTTGTGTGTTGCACTGTTTCCATGATGAATCCTTAGAGTCAATGCTGTTGAATAAACTGCTCAAATGCTGGGAGAAAAGTCTCTTGCACGATAAATTTACAACCATGCCAAGTATAACAACTTTGTCTAGTCCAACCTTCTTCTAGATAAATAACCCTTCTTTCACAAGCTGGATTAGTTCGTTGAAATAAAAACCAACCGATTGGCTTATTACGGATATGCCGAAATAATCGAGCTTTCTTGTGTAGGCTTAAAATTGGAAAAATACTTTTTGCTTTGACCCAAGCCTGTGCCTGATTACCATATAGATTCGTTTCACGCACCCATGCAATATGGTGTGCTGGCATTTGCATCCATTGGCTATCGTTAAAAGTGAGTCGTTGAAACTGTTCGTTGAGACGCTCGACATGAAATGCCCCCTCACCCAAATCAGTCAATTGCTGAGTGAGAGAACCAGATGCATACAACCATTTTTTTAATTCAGCTGGGATCTCTCGCCCCTTAATTCTGTTTGGTCGTAAATTTCGCATGCTTGGCTCACTAAAAACATCGCAACTAGTTTACATGAATTTCTTTGGAAAAAGCGCATGACTTTCAATTGAATCAAAAACATAAAAAAAGCTCGCCGAAGCGAGCTTTTTCAGAATCGAATGTATTACAAGCTATAGTACATATCAAATTCAACTGGGTGAGTCGTCGTATTAAGACGACGTACATCTTCAGTTTTAAGTTCGATATATGCATCAAGCATTTCTTTAGTGAATACACCACCTTTCAACAGGAACTCGTGATCCGCTTCAAGTGCAGCAATTGCCATTTCTAAGTTATGAGCAACTGTTGGGATTTTTGCTTCTTCTTCAGGAGGAAGATCATACAAGTTCTTGTCAGCAGCTTCGCCTGGGTGGATCTTGTTTTGGATACCGTCAAGACCAGCCATTAACAATGCTGAGAAACCTAAGTATGGGTTCATTAATGGATCAGGGAAACGTGCTTCAATACGCTTGCCTTTAGGACTAGAAACGTAAGGAATACGAATAGAAGCAGAACGGTTACGTGCTGAGTAAGCAAGCATAATCGGAGCTTCGTAGTGTGGAACTAAACGCTTATAAGAGTTTGTACCTGGGTTCGTGATTGCATTCAATGCACGAGCGTGCTTGATGATACCACCAATGAAGAACAATGCCATTTCAGATAAACCAGCATATTCATCACCAGCAAACAAGTTCTTGCCATCTTTAGAGATAGACATATGAACGTGCATACCAGAACCGTTATCACCTACCATTGGCTTAGGCATAAATGTCGCTGTTTTGCCATATTGGTGAGCAACGTTCCAAACTGCATATTTGAATTGTTGAACTTCGTCTGCTTTACGAACTAAAGTATTGAAGCTCACACCAATTTCTAATTGGCAAGAAGCAACTTCGTGGTGATGTACTTCTACACGACCAGGGCCCATGATGTCTTCGATACGTGCACACATTTCAGCACGCATATCTTGATGAGAGTCAACTGGAGGAACTGGGAAATAACCGCCTTTAACACGTGGACGGTGACCAGAGTTACCTGCTTCGTAATCTTTACCTGTAGACCATGCAGCTTCTTCAGCGATTAATGTATGGCGAGCGCCAGACATATCGATGTCCCATTTCACTTCGTCAAAAACGAAGAATTCTGGTTCTGGACCAAAGAATGCAGTATCACCGATACCAGTAGATTTTAAATATTCTTCAGCACGACGAGCAATCGAACGTGGGTCACGCTCGTAACCTTGACCAGTAGATGGCTCGATTACGTCACAAGTTACAACAACTGTTGGCTCAGCAAAGAACGGGTCAAGAAAACCTGTTTCAGCATCTGGACGTAAGATCATGTCAGAAGCTTCAATGCCTTTCCAACCAGCGATTGAAGAACCATCAAACATTTTACCGTCTTCAAATGTATCTTCATCAATTGTGTCAGCTGGGTAAGTTACGTGTTGCTCTTTACCCTTAGTATCAGTAAAGCGAAAATCGACCCATTTTGCGCCACTTTCTTTGATGAGTTGAAGGACCTTGTTCGCCATGCTCATTTGCTCCAATGAAATTTTTATGCACTTGTTAAGTGCGTGTTAGTTGTTGATATATAATTAGCAATTATCATACCAACAATTTTAAAGCATACCTAAAACATTGAAATTCTTTGCAGAAAAAATGCTTTAAGCTCCATGTCCTATGTCCACTATAATGTTTGCTTTCACAAATGCACCATATTTAAACATTCCGATCCCAGCTAGTCCCCAAAATAGACATAACGAACCAAAGTGGTGCAAAACATATAACAGAGAACTAATGTAGTGCAAAAGCACACCATCACTAGTTAGCATAAATTGGCTTTTTATATCATTCTTTTTAACTTCATTCCAATCAATTCATTTAGACTTTTGGTTCACTTTGTATATTTTCACCCAAGTCATTCAATTTATGAAATTTATTATCTGTTTCTATGGTTCTTTATATCCTCGGTTTATAAATCCATAAAAACATCTATTAAACGAAATATTCAACATTGATCATTTGTTTTTGTTATGATTATTGTCCTCTATATCTAAGAAATGCCTTTACGACGCATATAGCGCGAAAGGAATATCGTTTTTAGATAGGTTTATCAAAAGCAAAAGCACAATAAAGTGCGTATTTTCAAAAGGTTATAATCATGCTTTTAATGATTGACAACTATGACAGTTTTACTTACAACATCGTTCAATATTTTGGCGAGTTGAATCAAGAAGTAAAAGTTGTTCGTAATGATCAAGTCACATTAGAAGATATTGAACGATGGCAGCCTAAATACTTGGTAATTGGTCCAGGTCCATGCTCACCAAGTGAAGCAGGAATTTCTATTCCTGCAATTAACCATTTTGCGGGTAAAATTCCTTTATTGGGTGTCTGTCTTGGACATCAAGCGATTGGACAGGCATTTGGTGGCAAGATTATCCGCGCTAAAACGGTTATGCATGGTCGTTTATCTGATATGCATCACAGTGACAAAGGAATTTTTAGTCACTTACCTTCCCCGTTTGCTGCTACACGTTACCACTCATTGGTAATTGAGCAAGAAACTTTGCCAGAATGTCTAGAGGTGACGTGCTGGACGAACCAAACAGATGGCACAATTGAAGAAATTATGGGCGTGAAACATAAAACACTTCCTGTTGAAGGTGTTCAATTCCACCCCGAATCTATTTTGAGCGAACATGGTCATCAAATTTTTAAAAACTTCTTAGATATTTACGCTTAATTACTAAGTTTTATTTAAAAACAGCTTATTTGTATAATAGGCTGTTTTTATTTTGAACATATAAAATCACTATATAACTCATACACACTGATTATTTTTTCAGCATTAAAATCAAGACTTAAAAATTTAATTCAAAGCAAATCATTCTTTTTAAAAAATTAAAATACTTTTCATGTATTACGGAAGAAGAAATTCATCCTCATTTTTTCAGTTCTGGAATTCCTTTTTAATTTTTTAGATTAAGTATAGTTATAGGAATGATTAAGCTTCATGGGTGCTGAATGATAGAATCTGAATCATTATTTTCTAGAGATCTCCCCCTGAAATATCAATCAGGATAACCTATTGTGAATATCTTAGTTTTATTGAATATTATTGTTTTTTTCTTGCTGATTGCAGGATTGTTTTTTAGTTACCGACAAGATTGGAGTCTTTCTAAAAAAGTACTGATCGGTATGATCGTAGGTATTATTTATGGTTTAAGTCTTAAAGCGATTTACAGCAACAGTGCAATTATTGAACAATCTGTTGCATGGTTCAATCTCATCGGTAATGGTTATGTTCAACTTTTACAAATGGTGATCATGCCACTTATTTTTATCTCCATTTTAAGTGCGGTCGTCAAACTCCATCAAACCACTTCTTTAGGTAAAATCAGCGTATTTGTTATTGGTATTTTACTGGTTACCACAGCAATTGCTGCTTTTGTCGGAATTAGTATTACTAACTTATTTGGTCTGACTGCCGAGGGCTTAGTCCAAGGCACTAAAGAAACTGCGCGCCTTGCTGCAATTCAAAGCGATTACATTGGTCAAGTCACGAACCTAGATATACCTAAACTACTTCTCTCTTTATTGCCACAAAACCCTTTTGCAGATTTAACAGGTATACGACCAACATCAATCATTAGTGTGGTGATCTTCTCAGCTTTTTTAGGCGTTGCAGCATTAAAACTGATGGATAAAGACCCGATCAATGGTGAGAGAATTCGACATGGTATCGAAGCATTACAAGCCTTGATTATTGGCTTAGTACGTTTAGTGATGCAATTTACGCCTTATGGTGTATTAGCACTCATGGCGAAAATGGTCGCAACTGCAAACCTTGCTGACATTGTTAAGCTAGGTGAGTTTCTAGTCGCTTCTTATCTCGGTCTTGCCGTTATGTTTATTGTACATGGGCTAATTTTATTATTCGTTCGTGTCAACCCCATTGAGTTTTTCAAAAAAGTTTTTCCTGTACTTACTTTTGCATTTACAAGCCGCTCAAGTGCAGCAAGCATTCCTCTCAACATTGAAACACAACATAAACAATTAAGTGTTCCAGAAGGCATCGCCAGTTTTTCAGCATCATTTGGAGCGACAATAGGTCAAAATGGTTGTGCTGGTTTATACCCAGCTATGCTTGCGGTTATGGTAGCGCCTACAGTAGGGATTAATCCTCTTGATCCTTTATGGATAGCGCAACTGGTGACAATCGTTACACTGAGTTCAATCGGTGTCGCAGGTGTTGGTGGCGGTGCAACTTTTGCTGCTTTAATTGTATTACCAGCAATGGGATTACCAGTTACATTAGTGGCTTTGCTGATTTCGATTGAACCGTTGATTGATATGGGCCGTACGGCTTTAAATGTAAATGGCTCTATGACTGCTGGTGTGGCAACAAGTCAAATCCTTGGGCTTAGAAACAGCATCAATAACGATTAATCAAATATTGTTTCAATCAAAGCCAATCATTCGATTCGATGATTGGCTTTTAATTTTATACAGATCATGATTAGAAAAGATTAAGAACCACTCTACCTAGCTATTTAAATTAAAATCTAAGCACAAACATAAAACTGAGACTATTTTCTGCTAACATAGCCGATTAGCAAGTGAGCCTTTCTCACAAAACCAAGTCCTTCTTCTTTATTAACCCACTTCACTTAAGAATTTTAATCATTAATGCTGTAACTCATGACTATGAATATCCAACAGGCTCTTAATCACATTACCAAAAACATTCATCTTACCCAGCCACAAATGGAAGATGTCATGCGTAGCATTATGCAGGGCGAAGCAACTGATGCACAAATCGGTGCGTTAATGATGGGCTTGCGCATGAAAGGTGAAAGTATTGATGAAATCACTGCAGCAGCACGCATTATGCGTGAGTTTGCAATTAAAATTGATGTGAGTGATATTCCTCACTTGGTTGATATTGTCGGCACAGGTGGAGATGGTCAGAATCTATTTAACGTCTCTACAGCTTCAAGTTTCGTTATAGCTGCTGCTGGTGCAACCATCGCCAAACATGGTAACCGTGGTGTGTCGAGTAAGTCAGGTTCATCCGATGTACTCGAACAAATGGGAATTCAGCTTGATTTAGATATGCAACAAACCGAACGCTGCATCCGTGAAATGGGTGTAGGTTTCCTATTTGCACCAAATCATCATAAAGCCATGCGTTATGCAGTCGCACCTCGTCGTGAGTTAGGGATTCGTAGTATTTTCAATCTACTTGGCCCATTAACAAATCCTGCTGGTGTGAATCGTTTTGTGATCGGGGTATTTTCAGATGAGTTATGCCGCCCTATCGCTGAAGTATTAAAGCAGTTGGGTGCAGTGCATGTACTGGTTGTACACTCTAAAGATGGTTTAGATGAGATCAGTCTTGCAGCCCCAACGACTGTCGCTGAACTGAAAGATGGTGAAATTAGCGAATGGACGCTAACGCCTGATGAAGTTGGTATTCCCTCTCAAACCCTCACTGGCTTAGTGGTCAACAGTTCAGAAGAAAGCTTAAAGCTAATCAAAGATGCTTTAAGCCGAGATAAATCAGATATTGGTGAAAAAGCAGCAAACATGATTGCACTGAATGCAGGTGCAGGTATTTATGTTGCTGGTATCACCAAGACTTACAAGCAAGCAGTTGAGTTCGCTCAAGATATTCTTTATGGCGGACAAGCTTTAGAAAAAATGAGTATCTTGGCTGAATTTACCAAGACATTAAAACAATCTCAGGCAGACTAAGGACTTCTCATGATCGATATTCAAAATACCATTTTAGGTAAAATTGTTGACCGCAAACATGAGGAGCTTGCAGCACGTTTAAAACAACGTAGTTTGTATGATGTTGAACAGTGGGCAAAAGAAGCAACACCTGTTCGTGGTTTTGCCAAGGCTTTACAACATAAACGTCCAGCCGTTATTGCTGAAATTAAAAAAGCGTCACCTTCTAAAGGTGTGATCCGAGCAGATTTCAATCCTGCTGAAATTGCACAGCAATATGAACAAGCAGGTGCTGCTTGCTTGTCTGTATTAACAGATGTGGATTTCTTCCAAGGTGCGGATGAAAATATTGCAATCGCACGTAATCACTGTGGCCTACCTGCGTTGCGCAAAGATTTCTTGGTTGATCCTTATAATGTTGTTGAAGCACGTGCGCTGCATGCAGATTGTATTTTATTAATTGTGGCATGTTTATCAGATCAACAACTTGAAGAAATGTCAAAAACCGCATTTGAGCATCAACTTGATGTGTTGGTTGAAGTGCATGATGAATATGAATTGGAACGTGCGTTAAAGCTTTCTGAGCACTGTATTCTAGGTGTGAATAACCGTAATCTTAAAACCTTTGATGTTGATTTAAATACTTCGTTACGTTTAAAGAAATTATTGCCTGCTTCTCGTGTTTTAGTCACAGAAAGTGGTATTGCAACGCCTGCTGATGTAGAAATGATGCAAGCCAATGATATTCATACGTTCCTTGTTGGTGAAAGCTTTATGAAACAGCCCCACCCTGATCTGGCGTTTGGTGAGTTGTTTGGAAAAACTGAACAGGTTTAAATTTATGAGGTTCAAGGTAAAATTTTGCCTTGAACCTTTTAAATGATGCTAGAACTAAATATAAGTTCTTAATAAAGAATAAAAATTAGAGTTAGAAAATACCAATAGATTAATCAACGATTAAAGACTGATGAAAAAACATGAGTAATTTTTTATTAATTCTAGGGCTGATCTTTTTAGTTAGCTTTCCAATTTATAGTCATCTCTATTGCTATCAAAAAATTCAGAAGTTCAAAGATCCAAGAGTATTTTATTTCTTTAGTTTAATTCCTGGAGTCATCTTTATTAGCAGCGGAATGTACTTTTCCCCTGTAGATACATTTATTAAATCTGAAGAATGCGGTGTAGTAGAACAATATAAAACTTTTCAGAAACGGAGAGGTCACTTCGAGCGCCTTGCAATTGTGATGGATCAATCTGGTTATATTCGTTATTTTGACTTCGATGATACTTTACCCCGTGTTCAAGTTAACCAACATATTTGCTTTGAACTGTACGACCGTTTAAAAAATAAAGGCTTAAACCAATCACGAATTATAAGGATTCTAACTCCCTCTTAATAAATGAAAAATTACAAACGTAGCTTCCGTAGATAATGGATAAAGAAACTAAATCAATTTATCCCATCAATACTTTGAAGCATTTATCATCACTTTAAAGCTCATATCGCTCCATGAATGCAATTCAGTTCAAATCATCACGGTTTCGGACTATAATTTTTCCATCTCTCTCGTATCTTGCATATTTTCTTAAAAATTATGAGTAAACATGATTCCTCGCTTTCTAAAGATCAGTTTAACTTGCTGAAAGCTTTTAAAAAGCAAATCTCTAGTCCTCAATCTAATGCTATAGCAAAACAAGTTGAGGCAAAAAAAACTCAGGCTATCAATGAGGAGTTGGAAGATACTGAGCTTTTTAAAAAAGCCCTACTTGGGGTAAAACCTATCGACAATCAAAATATTGCAGACACCAAAGTCACACGTCGCAAAAAAGTTGATGCCCAAACTTTAGCAAAACGCGCAGCAGCCGAAGGTGGTACTGAGCAAGAGCTTACAGAAATTTCGGATACTCAAGCGATCTTAAATCCAGTGGCAAGCCAAGCGACTTTAAGCTATCGCATTGCAACCTTGCAGCACAAAGTCTTTGAAGATTTAAAAACAGGTAAAACTCGTTGGTTTGAAGCAGTCGATTTACATGGCTGTACCGTTGAACAAGCCAGAGCAGCCGTTCTACAGATCATTCAAATGGCAAAAGATGAAAATCAAAATGTCATCAAAATTGTTCACGGTAAAGGACCTGAAGCCATTTTAAAAACCTATGTCAATGGCTGGCTTAGACAACATCGTGATGTACTTGCATTTGTCAGCGCACCTGAAAATCAAGGGGGTACTGGTGCTGTTTTAGTGCTCTTAAAACGTGCAGAAAAGAACCCAAAGCACAAACAATAATCGGCATTTGGTTCAAAATTAAGTTTTTGAGTCGTTTTCTGATACAATTCCCGTTTTGTTCAACCCACCTAAGTGAACATTGTTATGTCTATGCAGCAATCGTACGCAAATATTTTAACTGCCGTTGGTGAAGATCTAAATCGCCCAGGCTTAAAAGATACGCCTATGCGTGCGGCTAAAGCTTTTTCTTTTTTAACTTCTGGTTATAGCAAAACCCTTGAAGAAGTTACAAATAGTGCGGTTTTCCCATCCGATAACCACGAAATGGTATTGGTCAAAAATATCGAGTTTTATTCGCTTTGTGAACATCACCTTCTCCCTTTTTATGGTCGTGTCCATATTGCTTATTTACCTGAAGGTCAAGTTTTAGGTTTATCTAAATTTGCACGTATTACAGAAATGTTTGCGCGTCGTTTGCAAATTCAAGAAAACTTAACACAGCAAATTGCCGAAGCAGTTGCAGAAGTGACTCAAGCACGTGGTGTTGCAGTTGTAATTGACTCTGCGCATATGTGTATGATGATGCGTGGTGTAGGTAAACAAGAATCAACCACACGTACGGTTTCTTTTGTTGGTGATTTTAAAACGGATAAAGATGCACGTCGTGAGTTTTTAAGTGCTGTTCCTGAAAGCTATTAAGCTGAGCAATTAGAATGTCATCAGTTCAGTTAGCAGGTTTCGGCGATTTAATCGTAAATGAAGCAACTATTGATTACCCTCGTCCCGATCGTCTGGTTCGAGGTAATCCTGAACGTCTCACCTATAGCTTATATGAACATCCACATATGGACTGCGGTATTTGGAAATGTGAAATTGGTGCTTGGAATATTCAATTCGCTGACAATAAACAAGAGTTTTTTCAAGTGATTGAAGGAATTGTCCGTATCCATGATGCAAAAACTCATTCTTTTATTGAAGTGACTGCTGGAAATGCAGGGATTATCCCACCCGCATTTGTCGGTACATTTGAAGTCGTTGAAGCAGTTAAAAAATACTATGTCATCGTTGAAGTCTAGATACTGGAAATTAGCCTGATCCTAGTGATATCTTATCTAAAAAAACAGAACATAGCCTAAACCTACTTTATTCCAGTCTTTATGATCTTGTTGTTCAAAATCCAAATTCAGACGCAGAGCATGATTTGTATTCACACTATATTGTAGCTGTGTACCGACTCTTAAATTCCACTGGTTCTGATCTTGCCAATACGGCAGTTCAACTTGCACCACACTATTAATATTATCAGACCATACGTTCATACAACCTACAGTCGGCCCAGCTCCAACACGCCAGCCTTTATCTAAATTTTTACCGCCTTGAATATGGCTTTGTAGTTGGGCATAACACAGATGTCGACGATCATAATCTGCCACGCTATAACCAACTTGCATATTTAGATTCATCACGCCATGTTGCTCATCTTCACTCAACTGCCCATTTTCAATCGCTTCCTGTTTCCAACCTAGATTAAATCCCCAAGTTAACGGCGATTTAAAAGGTTGAACTGGATTATAAGAATTCACTGACAATAGATCTAAATGTTCGAGCTTGAGCTTGTCATCACGATATTGTAGACTACCATCTAAAAATAGTAATTGTGTGCCTGTGCGATAACCTCCTTGTGGATCAATCAAATCGTGATAAGCCTGACGATGACCCAGCTCCACAAACTTTTGTCCTTGCACCTCACCCACATTCACTGACAAATTACGTGCATGATGCCCTTCTACAGGCTGCATTTTTGGACGCTCTGGTTGTTGGCGTTGCTTTTCAACTTCAATCTGACTTCTTTCAGCAAGAAGCTGTCTTAATTTTGGCTGAGCAATATTGGCATCAACTTGACGGCTGATATATTGTAGATATAAATCATCGTAAGCCATTTCTAAAATTTTGGCCTGATCTTGCTGGCTATATGTTTTTAGCGTGGATTGAACTTGATCAGTTTCAATAAAAGCAATTTGATGGGCAATTTTAGCCAAATCTGTACCATGTTGTTTGGCTTGCGAAAGTAGTTGAGTTTCCAATGCAGGACGATAGACCACTTCTTTAACTAAAGCTTGCTGATCAACAGCCTTTAAGGTTTCAATTGGAATTGCAGCGTAACTAAACTGCTGTTTTAGGTTTAAATCGGGACGTACTAAATCAATTAGACCTAATAAACGATAAGCACAATTATCACTGACGAAATAATAGGGAAAACTCACATGCTGCATTTCCCAAATATGTTCAACCAAAAAATGAGTTTTTTCAGGTGTTAAATTGAGCTCATATTCCCATAGATCACGACTTTCAAAATCACCATACTCTTTTACTTTGCGATAATACGGCATTAGTGAATATTCACCGGGATACTGTCCTGTTAAGCCTTTCCATGCATAGGACCAGTTATCATCACCTTTCACTGTGGCAGCATAGTTCACGGCATAGGACACTAGATTGAGTTGTTTCTGATCTTTAGGATCTAGACGCAGCAAAGTATGCCCAAACATCGAACTCGGATTGCCCATAAAGTCAGTGGCATAAACCAAAGTGGCTTTATGCGGCTTGATTTGATTGATCCAATCGTTAAATTCAACACAATTTACTTTTGGAAGTTGTTGTACATCAATATCGAGTTGTTGCATTAACCAACGACTACGTGCAGGAAACTTACAACGGATGGATTGGTTATCTGGGGCTTCAAGAAACAAGGCTTTAATATTTGCTTGTAATTCACTCTTTAAATTTGTTTTGCCGTCTTTGGCATAAAAATAACCAGCATAAGTGACTTCGCTGTTTTGTTTTTGATCGGCATACATCAAGCGTTGCCATGTGGTTTGATGATCTAATTGTTTTTGTTGAGCAAGGTCTAAATACTTTTGTAAATCAGATTCAACCGAGGCATATGTAAAATGACATATCAAAGATGTAAATACAAAAGTAGCTAATTTCATTCAATCGCAATTTTTAAAAATAATCAGAATAAGTATAAGAAAACCCTGCCATTAAGACAGGGTTTTATCGTGCAACAAATTAAACGTATGCTTTAAGCACAGCGTCTTTTGCCATCACGCTTTGTAAAGCATCTAAAACTTGAAGTGAGTTTGTATTTTTGCTTGAATAAATTTCAGCAAAGTTTGCTTTAGACACAGCAAAGAAGCGAGCTTTGTCGTTGGCTTTAATTTGCATTAATTCGGCAAGTACATTTAAACTTTCGCCTTGACCAACTGCCATATCACGCGCTAAAGACTCTGCATTTTCATTGGTAAATGTCACAACTTGAGCCGTTACTGTACCACCTTGACGGCATCCTAAAGTACCGAACGTAATCCCTAATAATTGGTTGGTAAAAATTCCATTGGTTGTTGCTGCAAGGATTTTAGGTGCAATACCTTTTTGACCCGCCCAAATTTGTGTACCAGCACCGCAACCAACATCATTATCAGCCATTGCAACACTTGAGCCAGCTGCTAGCAAAGCTGCTAATGCAATTTTTTTTAACATAAGAAATGTCTCCAGTCTCAATTATTTTTAACTATTTGTTATCACTATTGTGCTGTGTAATTGTTCTTACACAAAGATTAACATAACGAGGTTAAACTTTTTTAGCAAATAAATTTTGAAATATATATGAAATATTCATAACAAAAAGGAGCTCAATAAAAGCTCCATTTGCACGACTATAATCTTTTAGCGCAATCGCCAAGATCCATTTTTATCCCGCACACCTAATATTTTTAAAACCAAGACTAAACTTAAAAGTAATAATAGATACCAAGAACCTAACTTGCCCCAACCCACCATATGCCAAGCATCAACTTGGCTTGGATAAAGCCAAATTTTATAGAAAGTACTGATGTTCTCTGCAATCCAAATCAAAAAAGCAAGCAACAATAAAATCGGTAGCATAGGCACTTTAAAACGATGTTGCTGCAACTGAAAATAAAGCCGAGTTTTCCAAAAAATTACGATGCTCCAAATAAATAGCGCAAGACGAATATCAGGAATAAAAAACTTGCTCATAAAGTTAAGGTAAGACAACACTGCCAAACACAGCATATTGCCAAAATTCGGCAAATTCTCGAATGAAACATTATAGAGTCGCAAAGAACGAGCAAAAAAACTACCCACTGCTGAATACATAAACCCTGCAAACAATGGCACAGTCAGTAATTTAAATATGGCTGGTTGGGGATATTGCCATGAGGCAATCGCTGGATGCGTGAGGAAAATTTCCATCCCCATTGCCATGATATGAAACAAGGCTATCACTTTCGCTTCAGCCCATGATTCAAGCTTTAAATAAATTAGACAGGTTTGAATAATCAGCGCATAAAATAACAAATAATCGTAACGAAAAAAGCCCCAATATTCATGACTTCCCATCGGTGCGGTGACTGCAAATGCAATCAAAAGCAACAACCCAAATAAGGCAGCCGAAGCTGCCTTAGTCATGAAATTTAGGGATAATACGATCAACTGCACAAAATGAATCCTAGCGTGTTTAGTCTTGAAATATGCTCAATATCAACCTAAATATTTTGCGCTGTATTCATGTACAGTATCGACAAAAATCTTAGGTTGTGCTGGATCAACCCACTGGGTAATGCCATGACCTAAGTTTGCGATATACCCTGTTTTTTCACCATTCGCATACGCATCATCTAGCATCGCTTTCACAGATTTTTCAATTGAAGCAGCTGAACCATAAAGCACAGCAGGATCTAAATTCCCTTGTAAAGCAGCACGCCCTGCAACCACATCACGTGCAGTATAAAGCGGTGTAGTCCAATCTAGACCAAACGCATCAGCACCTGTGGTCAGCATCGTCTCCAACCACTGACCGCCACCTTTCGTGAACACAATAATGGGAATACGTCGACCATCTTTTTCACGTTGTAATCCTGCAATAATCTTGGTCATATAATTCAATGAGAATTCAACATATTCTCTATGCGCTAGCGCACCGCCCCAACTATCAAAAATTTGAATTGCTTGAGCGCCTGCATCAATTTGTGCATTCAGATAATCAATCACTGAATCAGTAAGATGATCAAGTAAGGCATGTAACACTTCAGGTTGCGCATACATCATATTCTTAATGAAGCGGAATTCTTTACTTGAACCACCTTCAACCATATAGGTTGCTAAGGTCCAAGGGCTGCCCGAAAAACCAATCAGCGGCACTTGTCCATTTAAAGCAGATCGAATCGTTGAAACTGCATTCATGACATAAGCTAGATCTGATTTAGAATTTAGTTTAGGTAAATTCGCCACATCTTGTTCAGTGCGCACTGTTTTATGAAACTTTGGTCCTTCACCTGTTTCAAAATACAAACCCAGACCTAAAGCATCAGGTATAGTCAAAATATCAGAAAATAAAATCGCAGCATCAAGCTCATAGCGGCGTAACGGTTGTAATGTTACTTCGCAGGCAAATTCAGTATTTTTACATAGAGATAAGAAATCGCCTGCCTGAGCACGAGTTTCACGATATTCTGGTAAATAACGCCCTGCTTGACGCATCATCCAAACGGGTGTGGTGTCTACAGGTTCACGTAATAAAGCTCGTAAAAAACGATCATTTTTCAACGTTGTCATTACCAATCTCTAAATTTTTTCATGTTGAGTGCATCATAGCAAAGTTAACCTCGAATTTATAATTGAAAACCCATACAACAAATCAGACTTCAACTATTTTTTTTACTTGGACACAAAACTGCTACTGCAAGCTGTTCTATTTTCTGTAATACTTGCAATATCTTATATCTCAATATGAATAATTCTTAAGGTTGAATTACATGTTTGTTCGCTCATTACTCGCTATGAGTTTAAGTTGTATTCTTGCTAATGTTGCTTTTGCTGCCCCAACAACTGAGCAACCATTAAATCCAAAAAAAATCTCAGCTCCAGTTCAAGATCCTATTGACCCATTATCTATCGAGCGTTCTGCTGCATCGAGTGTAATGGCTCAATCCGCATCAAGTGTTGCTGTTCAAGCTGCTTCTGAGCCACAAGTCAATACAGGAGCTGCTTCGGCAATATCTCAAAAACTAGAAAATGCACCCGATACCACGACTACAACAGCACCAGCTGTCAAAGTTTCATGGACTTTAGACAGTTTGAATACAGCTGACTGGTATGAAAATATTGGTAAAGGTCAATTTCCTGTATATGCACGTGCACATGTGATGCTCAACAATGCTCATGCTTCACCTGGTGCAATTGATGGCTCAAATGGTAAAAATACACTAAAAGCAATTGCTTCATTTCAACAAATGAATGGCCTTACACCAACAGGTCAATTGACTAAAGAAACTTGGGATGCTTTAGTCGCTCAACAAAACAAACCAACATATATTGAATACACGATCACGGATGCGGACTTAAAAGGTCCATATGCGGATTCAATTCCTGCTGACTATGCACTACAAGCAAAAATGAAAGGTTTGTACTACACGCGTGTAACAGAGATGTTGGGCGAAAAGTTTCATATGGATGAAGGTTTCCTCAAAAAACTAAATCCAACTGCAACGTTCAAAAAAGCAGGCGAAAAAATTATTGTTGCCAATGTGCGCAATGATTTGCCAGAAGATATTCATTTAATTGTGGCACATAAAGGTGCTCGTCAACTTTATTTATTCAATAGTCGTAATCAAATGATCGCGTCATTTCCTGCGACAATTGGTAGTTCTGATACACCATCTCCAACGGGTACGTATAAGGTTGTAGGAGTGACTAAAAATCCATACTACAGTTATTCACCTTCAAATTTCGTTCAAGGTAATAACCTTAAACCGCTCATGTTACCACCTGGTCCAAACGCACCAGTTGGTAATATTTGGATCGGTTTAAGCAAGCGATCTTTTGGTATTCATGGGACACCGAATCCTTCTTTGATTTCGAAGACAGCATCACATGGTTGTATCCGTTTAACCAACTGGGATGCAAATGATTTAGGTGGAAAAGTACGTTCTGGCGTTACTGTAAAGTTCTTAGAATAATTTAGATTATTCAATAAAAAACCGAATACCATCAGTATTCGGTTTTTTTATCACGCTTTCTTTTATTCGACACTGGGCAAGGGTTGATAATAGATTTGGTTACGTCCAAGTTGTTTCGCTCTATATAGCGCTTTATCCGCAGTATGAATCACCGAATCTTGACTAGTTTTAGGATTGCCATTAAACACCGTAATACCCAAACTAATGGTCACATGATTAGAAACTAATGATTTTTCATGCGGAATCATCTGCCGATCAATCGCTCGATAGATATTGGTTGCTACAGCATATGCACCTTGAGCAGATGTTTCTGGTAAAAGCACAACAAATTCCTCGCCCCCATAACGTGCAATGAAATCCATGTGCCGAATTGAGCTTTTAATCGTTTTCGCAATCGCGGAAATAACTTGATCTCCCATCTGATGACCATAAAAATCGTTATAGTTTTTAAAATAATCAATATCTATAAATAATACTGACATTGCCTTACTTTCTTTACATGCGAGTTCATAGTAATAACTAAACATTTCTTCAAAAGTGCGTCTATTTGAGACCTTGGTTAACTCATCATGTTGGCTTAAATGTAGAAGCTCAGATGCTTGGAACCGCAAAATTTTTTCATCAATTTCAGCTATTTTAGTTTTTAGAAATAATTTTCTTTCCTTAGAGCTGAGCATTACACTAATCGAAAAACCCAACAATAGGCTTCCTATAAACGTACGCCCTAACATTAAAAAATCACAGGATACTTTGAGAAAGTATAACGACAATAAGATCACAATTGCTGCTGAAGAACCAATCCATAACATATGTTTGGGTTTAATCCCACTCAAAATAAAACCTAGCATATATAAGAATGCAATCAACACCATCGACTGGCTTTGCAACACTGCATTAGAAATACTCATCATCAATAAAGATGGAAAAAGAATTGTGCAAAACACAATCACACAGGTTGCAGGATAAAATAATGGGTTAAGCCGTCTAAAACGGGAAAATGCCCAAAATGAAAATAATGCAACACCCACCACAACCAAACTAAGAATGCTATATATAAGATCTAATAGAAAGTGAGTACTTGTTCGAATAACCAATAAGTTTGATGGTAAAATCAAAAGTACAAAAATCGTATACGTAATCACCCCTTGACCAAAGAACTGAATCGCATTAATTCTAGTTCGATCAATATTAAATTGCCAAAACTCATTTTCGAGTTGGGTCGGCAAATTTTTCTGTGTTTTCTTGGTTCTAGACTGTGTAATGACTAACTGTTCTAGATCTTCTTTTTCTTTACATAACTGCTTAATATCATATTGATTTTCCATCCCTTTCACTCTTCTTATAATGCTGTATTCTTGTCCAACATAAAAATAACACAATTTCTTATATTTTCATGTGCTTTACGTAACCACTTATCCATAATTGTAGTTACCATTTTCGCACTATATGCATTATTATTTATATTATTTTTAAGCCTGAAGTACGCCTTGAATACGATTACACTTTTACAGCCAGATGATTGGCACGCCCACTTGCGTGATGGATTAGCTTTAAAACGTACTGTTCCAGATCTTGCGAAACAATTTGCACGTGCGATCTGTATGCCGAACTTGGTTCCACCAGTCAAAACTGTAGAAGAAGCTTTGGCATATCGAGATCGTATTCTCGCTCATGTTCCCGAAGGACTTCACTTTGACCCACGTATGGTGCTTTATTTTACAGATTTCACTTCCCCTCAAGAAGTTCTTAAAATTAAAGAATCTGAATATGTAAATGCGATCAAACTCTACCCCGCTGGCGCAACGACAAATTCAGATAATGGTGTGAGCGATATTCGTAAAGTTTATGCCGTGATTGAACAACTTGAAGAACACCAAGTCCCGTTATTGTTACATGGTGAGGTTACTCACAATCATGTCGATATTTTTGATCGTGAAAAAAGATTCTTAGATGAAATTTTGTCTCCGTTATTAAAACAGTTCCCAAAATTAAAAGTTGTGTTAGAACATATTACGACAAGTGACGCTGCAAATTTTGTACTTGAACAAGATCGTAATGTTGCCGCAACGATTACACCGCAACATTTGCTCTTCAATCGTAATGACATGTTGGTCGGTGGTGTGAAACCTCACTTCTATTGTTTGCCAATTTTAAAGCGTCAAACACATCAAACCACATTATTAGAAGTTGCAACTAGTGGTAATCCAAAATTCTTCTTAGGTACTGACAGTGCACCACATGCCCAGAATGCCAAAGAGAATGCATGTGGTTGTGCGGGTTGCTACAGTGCGCCAAATGCAATCGAATTGTATGCACAAGCCTTTGATCAAGTGGGTAAGTTAGAACGCTTAGAAGGTTTCGCAAGTATGTTCGGTGCTGACTTCTATGGCTTACCGCGAAATACTTCAACAATCACTTTGGTAAAAGAAGAAAATACAGTTGCTGAATCTTTTGATTATCTAGAAGATCAAAAAATCATTCCACTTCATGCAGGTAAAACACTGCAATGGAGAAAAGTGTGACACAAGAAGAAAACAAAGCTCCTGTGATTGGTCAGCGTTTTCGTGGATTCTTACCTGTTGTTGTTGATGTTGAAACAGCAGGTTTTAATTCTCAAACTGATGCATTACTTGAAATTGCTTGTATCCCTATTATCTATGATGAGCAAGGTCAGTTCATACCTGGTCCATCATTCCATGCACACATCAATCCTTTTGAAGGTGCAAACTTAGATCGTCGCTCATTAGACTTCATTGGAATTGATCCTTTTAATCCGATGCGTGTAGCGATGGCCGAAGATGAGCGAACAGCTTTACGTCGTATTTTCAAATCACTCACGGAAGTCCGAAAAGCACAGCATTGTACTCATGCAGTATTGGTAGGACATAATGCTCACTTTGACTTAGGTTTTTTACAAGCTGCAATTGCTCGATCTGGTACAAAAAATCAGAATCCCTTTCATAGCTTTTCGGTATTTGATACTGTGACTTTGAGCGCAGTGATGTTTGGTCAAACTGTGTTAGCACGTGCATGTATTCAAGCTGGCATCGAGTTTGATGGTAAAGAAGCACACTCTGCTTTATACGATACGCAAAAAACTGCTGAACTGTTTTGCTATATTTTGAACAAACTGTCTCCTCATCTTCTTGACACTTTGGTGACAGAGCCCTAATATACACCCACCTCAAGAAGTCCCTATCGTCTAGAGGCCTAGGACATCGCCCTTTCACGGCGGTAACCGGGGTTCGAATCCCCGTAGGGACGCCAAATTTTAAAAAGCCACTGCATCTTTAAGACAGTGGCTTTTTTATTGGTTCTTTATAAATAGAGCTGCTACAAAATAATTATTTTGAAAAATCTATTTTATTATCCTTAGTATATTTTCTACCCTATACTGAAAACAGATCAAAACCATAATTTTAAACCTAATATGCAAATCCGTTTATTCCACTTACAAAATTCACGTTCTCAACGCATCGTTTGGTTTTTAGAAGAATTAGGACTTCCTTACGAGTTAGTCATCAACCACCATTCAAACGTAGATGAAAAGAAAAATTCACCGCATCAATTATCGAAATTTCCTACCCTTGAAATAATAAATCAAGAGCAAATTTTTATCTTAGCCGAAACTTCAGCGATTATTGATTACTTGTCTTATCTATATCCTAAGTTAAAGCAAAGTAAATTATTAGGACCACAACTTCAAAGTTTTTATTATTGGAAAAATTATTGTGAAGCCACATTTATTCCAGACCTATTACTCAAACAAATTTTTCACCAAATTGTACAACGTACGCCATTTCCTGTTCGCTTCGTTTCAAAGTTTTTAAAATATGGATTTGATCAAGGCTATTTAAATCCATCGTTACAGCAACAAATGACCATGATTGATAAGCATTTAAAAGATCACTCATGGTTTGCTGGAGATCAATTTACGATTGCAGATATTTTGATGTGGTTTCCATTACTGGCTTGCTCGCAAAATGACCATCAATTTAAACATATACAGCGTTATTTAGCCCAAATAGAAAACAGACCCGCCTTTAAAAAATCTTTAATTAAAGGGCAATGGTCTGCTTCTACATTTCGGTCCTATTGGACAATTGCGTGGTAATTCAGTTATGCCGATTTACGCGAATTGACTCGACCTTTAACTACAGCCTTAATATTGCCTTTTGCATAATTTAAAAACACAATCAAAGGCGATAATTTTGGATTTGGTTTTTTACCTTGTCCAATCGCCTTGAATTGTGCTGCATACCAAATGATTTCCATGATTGCCATTTTATCGACAAAAGGAATCCCTGTTTTAATTTGATTCACGGCATAACGTACATCATTGCCTGCAATTAAACGATCTGTTAAATCAGTTTCAACTGCCAATGGACGTGCAATACCAATAAAATCACATGCACCACTTTGAAGTGCTGCATTCATTCCTGCTACTGTACGAAAACCGCCTGTAACCATCAATTTACAAGTCACATGCTGACGAATCTTTTCAGCAAATTCTAAGAAATAAGCTTCTCGTGCAATGGTACTGGCTTTACGAGACTCAGCTTTGGCACCCGCCATTGCTGGCGCTTCATAGGTACCACCTGAGATTTCAATAATATCAATACCAGCTTCGTCAATGGTTTTGAATACAGTAATGACATCTTCTTCTGTGATTCCACCGCGTTGGAAATCTGCTGAATTGAGCTTCACAGAAATGATAAAGTTTTCTGATGTTGCTGCACGTACAGCCTTATAAATTTCCACCAAGAAACGCATACGGTTCTCAATCGAACCACCCCATTGATCGGTACGTTTATTGGTTAATGGAGATAGAAATTGACTAATCAGATAACCATGCGCACCATGAAGCTGCACACCTTCAAATCCTGCTTTTTCACACACTGCTGCGGCTGTTGCAAAACGCTGAATAATATCGAGGATTTCTTCATGTTGAAGTTCACGCGGAGTCCCAAACATCGCTGCTAGCATTGGGCTAAAAGGAACTGCTGATGGTGCAACAGTTTCTTTATTCAAACCTTTAGGACATTGACGACCAGGGTGAGACAATTGAATCAATTGCACCATGCCATATTTTTTACCAACATCAGCCCATTGCTTTAATTTTGCTAAGTCACGTTCAGTTTCAATCGCAACCACACCAGGCTCATTTTTGGCAGCAATATTGACCATCACATTGCCTGTAATCGCACAACCTAAACCACCTTTTGCCCAAGCCTCATATAAGCCAATGTGTAACTCATTCGGCTGCCCTTCGTGATTGGCAAGCGCCTCACTCATCGCCCCTTTAATAATGCGGTTTTTAAATGTGGTATTACGAATTTGGATACTGTCTGCAATCTGACTCATGGTCATCCTCTGCTACAATTAGAGTATTTACTCCAATTTAATCTGATTATTGTGACTGTCAAGGGTTCTTCCGATAAATTGACAATAACATATGTCAATTTAATTACAATGCTAATATTCGCTTGCAGAAATAAGCTGACGTGTATATTCAGTTTGAGGTTGATTAAATAAAAGTTCTGTTGCTTGATATTCCAATACTTCAGCTTGATGCATGACCATGACGTTCTGACATAGTGCTTTAATGACTTGTAAGTCATGACTGATAAACACATAACTGATCTGCTCTTGTTGCTGCAAACGGCGTAACAGTTGAATCATCGCCATTTGAGTGCTGCGATCTAATGCAGAAGTCGGCTCATCCAAAATCATCAATTTAGGCTTTAAAACCAAAGCGCGTGCCAGTGCGACCCTTTGTCGTTGACCACCTGAAAGTTGATGCGGATATTTGTTTTTATCCTCCAAAGAGAGTTCGACTTTTGCTAAAACAGCTTCAATTTGCAGATTAGATTGCTGTTTGGAAATATTTTGAAGGTGAAGCCCTTCCGCAATAATTTGCTCAACAGACATGCGAGGATTCAAACTACTCAAAGGATCTTGGAATACAATTTGAAAATCACGGCGTAGGGGGCGAAGTTGTTTTTGATTGAGTTGATTTAAGTTATTGGAATGAAAGCAAATTTCTCCTTCACTTGAAATTAAACGTGCAATCGCCAAAGCCAATGATGATTTTCCCGAACCACTCTCACCAACAATACCCAAAGCCTCGCCTTTGGACAAATTGAAATTTATTGAGTCCGCTGCGACTTTATACGTTTTAATTTGGTTCAATAAACCACGTTTGATAGGATACTTGACCGTGACATTTTTTAGTTCAAGTAATTTTTCACTTGGTGCTATTAATAGAGCTTGTCCAAAATCATGATTAAGTAAATTTCGTGTGTATGCCGTTTGAGGATGTGTAAAGATATCAATGGTATTGCCCTGCTCTTCTACGTGACCTTGATTCAGAACAACGACATGATCTGTATATTGCTTAACAAGATTTAGATCATGGCTAATCAAAATCATCGCCATGTTTCGTTGCTCTTGGAGTTTTTTTAACAACGTGAGAATCTGTGCTTGCAACACGACATCCAAAGCCGTTGTTGGTTCGTCCGCAATCAAAATCTCTGGCTCTAAAGCTAGAGCCATCGCCAACATCACACGCTGTCGTTGCCCACCCGACAACTCATGTGGATAGCATTTAAGAATTTGCGCTGCTTCAGCAATCCCAACATCCTGCAATAAAGAAAGTGTCTGTTGTCGAATATCCGCTTTAGAAACACCTTGCAAGATCAGGCTTTCAGCCATCATTTTTTCTACACGATGCAAAGGATTCAACGCAGTCATTGGTTCTTGGAAAATAATGGCAATCCGCTTGCCTCGAATCTGCTGTAACTGAATTGGACTTAAAGACAACAGCGCTTGACCTGCAAACTCAACTTGTCCTTGTACTGTTAGATTATTAGGTAATAATCCCAATAAAGCTAACGCACTGATTGATTTACCAGACCCACTTTCTCCCACAATCGCCACAGTCTGTGCAGGATAAACATCAAAACTCAAATCTTCCACAAGACGATGTCCTGTTTCATTTTGAATACTGAGTCGCTTAACTCTTAATAAAGCTGGATTTGAAACAGTATTATCGTCTTGGGTCAAATGCATCACGTGCCGCCTCCCCAATATAAATCAATAAAGACAATACAATCGCCAAAGTAAAGAATCCTGAAAGCACCAGCCAAGGTGCATCGAGATTATTTTTGCCTTGCAATAACAACTCCCCAAGTGAAGCGGCATCAGCAGGTAAACCATAACCCAGAAAATCCAATGCAGTTAAAGCGATAATATTGGCGGTCAACATAAAAGGTATTTGCGACAAGCTAGAACTCATGGCATTGGGTAAAATATGCTTAAAGATAATTTGATGATCACGAACACCTAATGCTTGAGCCGCACGAACATAGTCAAAATTTCGGGCACGTAAAAACTCTGCTCTGACTAATCCCACTAACTCTGTCCAACCAAACAACAACATGATCAAAAACAACCAATACACACTAGGGCTAAACATACTGACCAAAATCATGACGATAAAAAGCATAGGTAAACCACCCCACACTTCCAGAATCCTCTGCCCAATCAAGTCAATCCATCCCCCATAATAGCCTTGTATTGCACCGACAATAACACCGATCACAGCAGAACCAAGCGTCAAGGCAAATCCAAATAGGAGAGAAACACGCAATCCGTAGAGAATACGAGCGAATACATCTCGTCCCTGATCATCTGTTCCAAGCCAGTTCTGTGAACTCGGTTTGGAGGGAACTGGTACAGTAAGCGAAAGATTTGGTGACTGATAAGAAAATGTAACGGGGGGAGAAATCATCCATCCTTGATTCTGAATCAGCTGTTTTACCGCAGGGTCTTGATAATCTGTCACCGTTTCAAAAACACCACCAAACGTGGTTTCTGGATAATCTTTAAAAATAGGAAAATACAAAGAATGCTGATAACGAACCAACAAAGGTTTATCGTTGGCAATCAACTCAGCAAATAATGACAAAATAAAAATCATTAAAAATAGAATGAGACAACGGACACCCAATTTATTTTGTCTAAAACGGTGAAATCGTGCGCGCATCAGCGGTGACATCATGTTCCACCTCTCGCTTCAAAATCAATCCGAGGATCAATCATTTGATAGAACAAATCGCCAATTAAACGTAAGATCATTCCAAATAAGGTAAATAAAAATAAGGTTCCAAAAATCACAGGATAATCACGTTGGGTGATCGCCTCAAAACCCAATAAACCAATCCCATCGAGATTAAAAATAATTTCGATAAATAAATTGCCGACAAAGAAAATACCGACCAATGCTTCGGGTAAAGCTGCAACCACCACCAAAATCGCATTACGAAAAACATGCCCATAAAGTACCTGATTGTCATTTAAACCTTTTGATCGTGCCGTCAGAACATACGGTTTCTTTAATTCTTCTACAAAGGAATATTTGGTCAGATAGGTTCGTGCAGCAAAACTACCCAATACCATACTTAAAATGGGTAAACTCATGTGCCATAGATAGTCTTTTATTTTTGCCAATAGGCTGAGTTGAGTAAAGTTTTCAGAGACCAACCCTTGTAATGGAAACCATTGTAGATAACTGCCCCCAGCAAAAAAAACGATGAGCAGAATGGCAAAGACAAATGATGGAATGGCATAACTCACCGCAAGTAATAACGAAGTCGATTGATCAAACAGTAAACCATTGTTTTTGGCTTTTTTAATTCCCAGTGGGATCGCAATCAAATAAATGAGAAAAGTACTCCATATTCCCAAAGACAGCGTGACAGGCAACTTTTCATAGAGCAGTTGCGTTACAGGTTTGTCTTTGAAAAAACTGGTGCCAAAATCCAAGGTCAAATAACCTTTGAGCATTAACCAAAAACGTTCATATGCAGGGCGATCAAAACCATACTGTGCTTTGATCTTTTCAATCATCTCTGGACTTAACCCACGTGCCCCTTGATATTGAGCCAAGGTACTCAAACTGGATTGGGCATTATTCCCAACACCTAAACCTTGCGCATTCTGAATTTGCTGAATGGCTTGTTCGACAGGGCCACCTGGTGCAATTTGCACAATCGTAAAATTAATCAATAAAATGAAAAATAAAGTTGGGATCATCAATAACATTCTTTTCAGAATATAGTGAACCATCTAATAAGATCCTTAATTATTTTAAGTCAGATTTTCGTATAGGTTGGTCGAGTTTCTTCGCTTTCGTTCCATCCACCCACCAATATTCCCATCCTACAGAAAGCTTCGGTTTAATTTGAGGTTGCTGATAGATATCCCAATAAGCAAACCATCGCTCAGGTTTACCATAGGTCAGAATTTGATAATAACCTGCACGTAATAAACGATCGAGTACATGGGTGTACAAGACTACTTCTTCTCTTGTTTTTGCCGCTACAATTTTCTCGATCATCTGATCAATTGCTGGGTTCTTTATCCCTGAATAGTTATAATTTCCTGCTTCATCCGCAGCAGCACTCCCCCAAAACTGGGCTTGCTCCTTACCAGGTGTCAAAGTTTGTGGCAATTTCAACATCATCATATCAAAATCTTGGTGGCGGATTCGCTCCATATATTGTGGAACATCCACCTGTCTAAGATTGACTTGGATTCCTAAACGATTCAAATTACGCACAAAAGGCATCAACTCACGTTGTGGATTTTCTTGCTGCATTAATAATTCAATACGAACCGCTTTACCCTGTCGATCATATAACTGATTACGACGAATTACATAACCTGCATCTTTTAAAATCTGTTGTGCAACCAATAAATTCTGCCGATTGAAACCACTGCCATCAGAAACAGGATAATGCCAATCGGCTAAAAGCCCCTGTCGCATGACTGGATTCAGTTGAGCGAGGAAAGGTTTCAGTACTTTTAACTCTTTAGCACTGGGTCGACCTGTTGCAGCCAAATCTGTATTATCAAAATAGCTTTGCAAACGCCGATTTTGATTAAAGAATAAAGCCTTATTTTGCCATTCAAAATCATAAGCATACGTAAGTGCTTTACGAAGATGAATATCATTCAGTGGTGAACGACGAATATTAAATACCAAGCTTTGAATATCGAGCGGTGTCCCCAAACGTGCTTTGTATTTTTTGATCTGACCTGCTTGCACGGCGGGAAAATGATAAGCTGTAACCCAATTTCGGATATTTTTTTCTTCATATAAATTGAATTGTCGAGATTTAAAGCCCTCAAAACTGACGTCTAAATTCCGATAATACACATATTTGAGTCGATCAAAATTATAACGCCCTTTATTGACAGGCAAATCTTTTGCCCAATAGTTCGGACTGCGTTTATAGGTGATACTCCGCCCTGCATCAATTCGATCAACAATATAGGGCCCTGAACCGACAATCGGTTGTAGTGTCACACGCGTAAAATCTTTATTTTTCCAATCCAATTTTGAATAGATCGGTAGACTCGCCAGAATCAGTGGCATTTCCACATTGTTCTTGGACTTAAAAATAAATTTGACCTGATACTTAGAAATCACTTCTGTTTTTGCTAAATCAGACAAATACATTTGAAAACCTAAATTGGCTTTCGTTTGGTAGGTATCAAAGGTGAATTTAACATCTTCTGCGGTCAAAGGCTGACCATTGTTAAAACGGGCTTGAGGATTTAAATGAAAGGTCACATCTTTAAGATGATCAGGATCATAACTCACCTTCTCTGCGAGTAACGGGTACATGACGCGTGGCTCATCTAAAGCACGATCCATTAAACTATCAAAAAGATAATTCACCCCTTCAGTAGAACTCCCTTTGCCATTCATGCTATTTAAATTATCGAATGTCCCCAAGCTAGATTGGCTAAGGATTCCACCTTTTGGCGCATTCGGATTGGCATAAGGCATCGAACTCAACTTTGCATATTTGGGTTGAACATGCATGGCTAAATAAGGTGTGGTCTGCATCGTCGCAAATGAAAGCTGAGCAAAAAGGCTTAATCCATAAAATAGACTAAGCCTTTTAAATAAAACCAATGAATTCATTAACAATTACAGATTTGGTACTTTAATGACATCGCCAATCCGCAATTGAGTACTTGGAGTGAGATCATTCATTTCAGCAAGTGCACTAGTGTCCATCCCATATTTACTTGCTAAACCAATCCAAGTATCACCACGTTTTACTTTATATTCAGTCACTGTTTTAGGGACAGAAATACTTTGACCACGTTGTAAACTTGCATTGGCTTTCAGATCATTTAACTCTGCTAATTCACGACCTGACAAACCAAAGCGGCTTGCAATACTATTCAAAGACTCACCTGCCTTCACCGTATATTTTTCAGTATTCTTGCTTGGCACTGACTTTGAACTATTCTTACTATTTTCCGCTTTTGCTGTTTCTGCTTTTGGTACATCACCTGTGAGTTTCAGTTTTTGACCCACACGAACGCTACTACCACGAGATAAGCCATTTAAAGCGGTCACATAATCCAGTTGTAAATAATAGCGACTCGCAATATTGCCTAAAGTGTCTCCAGATTTAACTGTATAAATATCTGGCGCAGTTTCTTGCTTATCCTTGTCTTTTGACTTGCTATTACTGCTCACATTATTTTTGCTTGGTGCATCACCTGTGAGTTTTAGCTTTTGTCCAACGCGAACGCCTGCTGTGCGTTCCAAACCATTTAGATCAGCAATATAATTCACAGTAAGCTCATATTTACTGGCAATTGCATTTAAGCTATCACCAGACTGCACCACATACTGCTCAGGAATCGTTGAACCTGCTGGAATCTTTAAAACCTGACCTGAACGCACAGCTTTATTGGTTTTAAAATTATTCAATTCAGCCAATTCATTCAGTGTGATTTTAGATTTCGTTGCAATGCTCGATAAAGTATCACCACGCTGTACGATATAAGATTCTGTCTTATAATTACTTGAAGCTGTTACATTTTCATATTTAACCGTACTTTTAGGCTCAGCCACTTCTTCAGTTTTTGAGACCTCATGCTGTGGTACATTAATTTTTTGCCCCACAGACAAATTGCTATTCGCAGTCAAACCTGAGGTTAAATCAGCCAGCTCTTGATTAGATAAAGCATAACGATCAGCAATCAACTTTAAATACTCGCCACGTTTCACTGTATAAGATTTCGTGGCAACCTTTTGCATCGTAGTTGCTTTATTTTCGACAGCGCGAGTTGATTGTTGTGGCGCGTTTAATTGAGTGTTCCGTGGATTGTTTTTTGGTTCTTTGAGCGTTAGTTTTTGACCAACAAATAAATTATCTGTCACTGATAAATTATTATAGTCTGCTAACTGTTTTAAAGTTAAATCAAAACGGGTTGCTAAATTGGTAAGATTATCCCCTGATTGTACGACATAACTCTCAGGTTTACGTTCAACGACTTTTGCAGCCTCAACATCCTGTGGTTTTGCATCATATAAATACAGGCTTGCACCTACAAATAAAGTTCCAGTCGGATCAATCTGGTTCCACGTTGCGATATCACGCCAATTGACACCATTTTTTTGTGCAATCAAAGCCAAGGTATCGCCTGGTAACACGACATAAGTGCTACGTTTTCCTTTCGGTGCAACCACAACAACATCAGTATCCGTTTTAATATACGGCTTTCCTTGATTGCGTTTGGCATCTTCACTATTTGCTGTCGCTGCATCTTCAACTAAGTTTTTTGGATAAGCAAAGCCCTTGCTGACTTCAACACCTTTCTGATCAGCAACAGATTGGCTGGTTTGAATTGCTGTTAATTTAATCTTGCCATCAAATGGATCGACAATTTCTGTACCTTGAGGTGCAATTGCTTTAATTTCAGCAACAACTTGGTCTTTTTCTGCTTGTGTCGCTTGTGGTTCTAATACTTGAGTAACTGTTTTCTTCTCGCCGGTTTCTTTTACAGCGGCAATAATTTGTTCACGCTCTTTAACCGAAATCGGTGGCTCAATCTTAACTGGCTTTACATTTTCCGCTGGTGTAATCGCAACAGGAATACGCGGGGCACTAGGCACATCGGCAGCAGCAGCAAATGAAGCTAATGCATCAGAACCTCGTGGTGTATTGGTTTTAGTCAGCGTTGATGTTGTTGGGCGCATTACTACTGTATGACTTGCCGTTAAAGGCGGTGGTGTCTTAGTTGACGGTGTAATCGTCTGACCTGAGTTGATATTGGTTCGAACTGTGGTAGTAGCGACATTAGATGTATTGTTATTCATTGCAGGTGGTTGGCTATTGCTTGCCCAGAAACCACCTGAACTTACTTTTCCAGAACGTAATTTCGCATCGACTGACGGACTTAAATCTGCAGGAATTAAAATACGCATTGGGCTCATTGGATCAACGGTTTCACCGCGATGAGCAGGGTTCAAAGCATACAATTCCGCACGGCTTAAGCCTGTAATTGAAGCAATTTGATTCATATCCAAAGGTGCAGCTAAACCAACTTCACGGAAGTGTGGACGGTTTGCGATAGGCGGCAAACTTACACCATAGGCACTTGGATTTTTAATAATTTGAGCAACCGCCAAGAAGCGTGGAACATAGTTCATGGTTTCCTGCGGAAGTTTTAATGACCAGTAATCTGTTGGTAATCCTGCTGCACGGTTACGGTTAATCGCCTGTTGAATACGACCCGGTCCTGCGTTATAAGCGGCTAAAGCCAATTCCCATGAACCAAATTGATTATATAAACTACCTAAAAACTCATAAGCAGCGCGTGTCGACTCAACCACATCACGGCGACCATCATATAGACTGGTTTGCTGCAAACCATAAATACGCCCCGTGCTTGGGATAAATTGCCATAAACCCGCTGCTGCTGCACTACTGGTTGCAGCTGGATCGTAAGAACTTTCAATAACAGGAAGTAAAGCCAATTCGGTTGGCATACCACGGCGTTCAGCTTCTTTAACCGTATGATACAAATAACGACTGGCACGCGCGCTTAAGCGATCTAAATATGGTTGACGAGAAATAAACCAACTACGTTGTGCTTCAATACGAGAATCCCAATGGTTTAAATCCATTTTGAATCCAACCGTCATTCGCTTCCACACATCACCGTGTTTCAGTACCAATAAACGGTCACCTTCAACAGCGCGCATATCGGTAGCTGATAATAAATCTTCTAAAGAATCTAAACTACTTGCATCTAAATAACCTGAACCAACTTGCTTAGATGATGATACTTTGTTTGATTGTGGTGTTGAGGAACAACCTGTCGTGATTCCCAACGCAGTTAGAGCAGAAGTGAGTACAGTGATTTTGAATAATGATGTTGCAGATGTTTGCAGCACCAATGTGTTCGATTTATACATAAAAACTTCCAGTCAACTCACGCTAGTTTATTTCTTTGATTTGCCATTGTAGTAAAGCATGTCACTTAGACAAGGCAATAATTTAACGTGATTTGCATGCAAATGTTACAAGAAATTAAAAAATATGAGTTTTGTAACCGCTCAACACCAGAATTAAGCTTTAAAATATAACTTATCTAGCTAGAGTGCTAAACTCTAGCCATATACATTCAAATAAAACATCATTTTTTATGAATGTAATCTCGTAATACAACACAAACTTTTAACTTTAGGTTTAACTATGTCTCAAACAATCACACTTTATGTTGATGGCGCATGTAAAGGCAATCCAGGTTTAGGTGGTTGGGGTGCATATATCATTACCGAACAAGGTGAACATAAACTTTGTGGCGGAGAACCTGAAACAACCAATAACAGAATGGAACTGCAAGCTGCGATTGAAGGTGTAAGTTTTTGCCCTACAGACGCACATCTGATTATTTGGACTGATTCCAATTACGTTAAACAAGGTATTACTGAATGGATTCATGGTTGGAAAAAGAAAAATTGGAAAGATGTTAAAAATCCTGATTTATGGAAAAAGTTAGATGCTGTCTGCGCTAACCGAAAAATTGAATGGAATTGGATCAAAGGGCATGCGGGACATGCTGGTAATGAAATGGCTGATCAATTGGCCAATCTCGGTGCCGAACAAACGGCCAAACAAATGAAATCTCTCGTGCAGGCTAACGCTGATACAAAAAAGCCTGAATCCGACTGGTTATTAGATGATCCATTTGGTCTCGACCTTGATGAAGATATCGATAACTTGGTTGAAGAAGTCGAAGAGTTCAGTATCGAAGAAAGTAATCCTGATGTAGCTGTACTAAGTCACTCAGCAAGCCCAAATACATCAACAACGACAGCTCACCCTCAGATTGTTATTACTGAGGCAAAAGTTCAGTTGCAAGGCCCTCGCCAACTTATTCTGGATACCGAAACTACAGGTTTCTATTTCCAAGATGGTGACCGTATTATTGAGGTTGGTGCGATTGAAATGATCAATCGTAAACTTACGGGAAGCTCAATTCATATTTATATCAATCCAGAAAAACCTGTAGGTGACTCTGAGGATATTCACGGTATCAGCGACGAGTTTTTGCAGGATAAACCTAAATACGCAGAAATTGCTGACACACTGTTTAATTTTTTACAAGGCGCTGAAATTATTGCGCATAACGCGACATTCGATATGAACTTCCTAAATATGGAGTTCAAACGTGCTGGGCTGCCATTATTATCAGATGTTTGCGAAGTTACAGATACACTGGCTTTAGCTAAAAATAAACATCCTGGGCAAAAGAACTCTTTAGACGCTTTAGTTCGCCGTTATGAAATTCCTGCACGTGATCGTACCTTCCATGGTGCGTTACTCGATGCTGAAATTTTGGCTGATGTTTATCTCGCAATGACGGGTGGACAAGTTTCTTTTGATATGGATGCCCTTTCACAAAATGAACAAAACCAAAATAAAACCACTCGTTCTCGTATCGAAGTAGATTTACCAATTATCTATCCATCAGAACATGAACTAAATGAACATGAGACTTGGGTCAAACAATTTGAGCAAAAACATGGAAACGCTTGCCTTTTTGCAAAATAAATTTGCTGTTGAGTGTAATTTTTTGTATTTCAAGTTTTCAAACTTAAGTTATATTAACTGTTAATGATTTTACCTCCTATTCTAGGAGGTTCATGGATATAACAACTTAGGAAAGGTGTAGGTCATATGTCTTACCAAACCTCGATTCATTTCGACCCAACTGCATTATTAATAATAAAAAATGAGATCGATAATTCGATTAAATTGGTGGAGACAGCAGTCAATACGCTTGCCGAAGAACAAGCATTGCCTTTTGGTATTGATGACGCACTTAATCAGTTCGAACAATGCACACAAGTACTTGCATTAATTGATATACCTCATGTAGCACAAATCACTCAATATTCAGCTGAGCTTATGCGCCAAATCATGGCTCAACCTCAACAAATTAAAACTAGCGATGTCGTTGCTCTCAGTGAAGGTACAACGATGTTAAAACGCTATATTGAGTTTATTTGTTTACGTGAAGTAAGAGTGCCTCAGTTCTTAACAGATACACTCAATCGTTTAGAAAAAGCACTGGGGAAACCGATCACCAAAGAAGGACAAGCTCTGCAACCTTTCTTGGACTTCATGACACCGAATTTCAATTTGCCACAAGCACCAAGCTTGGAACAATCAAAGTATATCCACCAACTTTATAAATTATGCTTAAACAAGCTGATTAAACAAAGTGAATCTCCTCTCGATTTACAAGGAATTAAACTCGTTGGTGTTTACCTTGCAGGTTTAGCCAACAATCTACCGTGCCAACAATATTGGCAATTGGTCAATGTAGGCTTAGGACATATTGATGAGCTTTTGATTACAGAAGCACGTTTACGCACCCTTATTCAAATCGAAACGAATATTGCAAAATTCTTGGCTCAACCAACAACTTATCAAAACAGTATTGCTGATTTGGCAGATATTTTGACGATCTGCATCAGTCAAGAAGATGATTTATCACAACATATTCGTCAACAATTGAACATTGGTGATGAATTACTCAGTGATACTCAACTTCAAGTTTTGAGTCGTCATTTATACGGTCCTGACTATGAAACGGTACATACAATCAGTCAATTAATAACAAATGAAATGGCTCAAATTCGTAATGAAATTGAGTATAACCATCAAAATATGTCAGCTGAAAAAACCCAAGAACTACAGCAAAAGTTAACTCAACTTTCTAATGTATTTAAGGTACTTAACTTAAATGAAGCAGCGAAAGAATTAACTCAGCAAGCTGAAAAATTGAGTCAACCGAATACATTAACTGATGCAACTTCTATTCAACAGTTAATGAATAGTATTTTGGCATCAATGAATTCAATCGGTATCTTAGAGCGTAATTACACTTCAAGTCGTTTACAATTACGCGTCAATAATATGCAAATTTCTTTAGATCGTTTAGATGAAGCTCATCGAGCATTGTTGACTGAAACTAAGATTTTGATTGAAACATTGACTCAAACCTTAAGTTTGTATGTGCAGGATCCAACAGCCAATACATTAGAAGCCCTTCCTGTATATCTGAATGAGTTATCAGGCGCTGCGTTATTCTTAGGTAGCTCTGCTCAACAAACTGCACTGTTAGGTGCAGCACATTTTGCACAGCATCGTTTGAATCAAAATGAAGCGATTGATGCTGAGCAAATTAACTGCATTCTAAATGTTGTTGCTAGTTTAGATTTACTCGTTGATAACCTGAACAATAAGCAGCCTGTATTGCAATCTATGTTTGATGTGGCATTATCAAGCAGTCAGCAATTACAGAACATAGCCGCATAATGACTCAACTATCACTTGCTTATATTTTTCAACACCAAAAACTGCTAGTCGACCAAAATCTTCAATTGCCAGAAGTTGAAAAGTTAGCAAGTGATTTACCCTTGAATCATAATGATCACGTTATCGCGCGGGATCTACTTGAAAATGAAGCCATTCCCGATGGCTATCAGCTCGTTCCAATCCGTGAATTGATTCAGTCATGGTCAACTACAGAATTCCTTCAAGCCAGTCGAGCAGTTCAACTATTAGAATGGCGACGTAACCATAAATTCTGTAGCCATTGCGGTCATATGACTGAAATTCATGCTAAAGAATATGCAATGGTTTGCCCTGCTTGTGGCTATCATCAATATCCTCGCGTTCAACCTTGTATTATTACAATCATTACCAAAGGTGATGATGAAATTTTACTTGCGAAATCGGCGCATAATAAAAGTAATATGTACGGTCTAATCGCTGGATTTGTTGAAGTCGGTGAAACATTAGAAGAAGCTGTACAACGAGAAGCTTTTGAAGAAGTCGGTTTAAAACTGAAAAATATTCGTTATATGTCGAGCCAACCGTGGCCATTTCCAAGTAATTTAATGATTGCTTTTCATGCTGAATATGATTCAGGTGATATTCAATTACAAGTGGAAGAAATTAGCGAGGCTCAATTCTTTAAGTTTGATCAACTACCTGAAATTCCATTTAAAGGTAGTATTGCACATGCAATGATTATGCAAATCGTTGAGAATAAAAAAGCATCTTAATCAAGATGCTTTTTTTATTTAATCTTCTAAAGCTTCATCTAAGAAATGTAAAATCGTTCGCTTGGTTTTGAAGTAATGGCTTACAAAACTGGCCAAAGTCGCCACAATGGTAATGTGTCCAGTCTTAGGAATAATCATCACATGGCTATGATTACCCTTTTCTCTCAATGCCTTATCAAGATCGAAACTATTATGATTACCAACCAACTGATCATTCTCAGCCATCAATAGATAATGTTTAATCTTATTCGGATTAATAAAATAATACGGCATCACTTGTTGATACGATGTTTTTTGATCAAAAGCATGTTCAGATAAAGGATCATTTTTATAATCAAAATGATACGGGCCAGCCAAGCCAACAATTGCCTTAATATTATCGATATATTTAAATTGCTGAGGCTGAGCAGAATACACCACAGACATCACATTAAAAGCACCCGCAGAATGTCCCATCAAAATGATGTTATCAGTTGAAATATTCAGCTTCGCTTTATTTTGATTCAAATAATGAATCGCTTGCGCTAGATCATCGACAAATGCTGGAAAGATATTCTCTGGAGCAAGTTGATAATTAATCACAGCAACATCAAAACCTTCTCGAGCAAAGGTTTCACCAATGAATAAATAATCTCTCTTATTACCATGTTGCCATGATCCACCATGTACAAAAACAATTAATGGTCTTTGTTTTTTGGGATTTTTTGTTCGATAAAGATCCAATCGATTTCTGGCTTTTAATCCATAAGCAAGATGTTCTTCTTTTTCAAAAGTATCCTTTGGCGTCAGATAATTCATCGAATAGCTTGCTAAATCATATAGGCGAAATTCCTGATAAAAGTTTTTCGCCCGTATGACATTTTCTTGTACTTGTTGAATAAGTTGCTTCATAGATTAGGGTTTAGTCGGAGTAATAGTCGCTGGTTCAGTCTGATCGGGATCAATTGCAACTGGAGTTTCAACTAAAGGTTGTGTTGAAGCACCACCAATCATCGGTGTTGCTGCTGTAGCACTTGCTACCGTTCCAGATGGTTGATCAATATTATCAATCAGTGTCACGATTTTACTCACATTACCAACTTTTTGTAAGACATCATCTAAATCTCTTATCTCAGCGGTATTTAAACGGCCCATCACATAAAGGATGCCATTTTCAGTATGAATTAATACTTTACTGTCAGATACAACAGGCGCTCTTATTAGCAAACCACGAGTATTTGCAGTCACAGTAGAGTCCTGCATAATCGTGTTGTAATTTACTTTATCACCAACAGTAATGTAATTATGCACAGCTTTTACATCACTCATCGCTCTTAAATTGTCTTCTGCTAATTGTTTCAAATAAGGATCAGGAACTTGCCCTGTTAATAAAACATTACTATGAAAACTTTCAATATTGATTCGTGACTGCTTAAAGCGATGATCCAATTTATACAAATTAATATTTGCAGTGCGTTTAATTGAGGAATCAATAAAAACCTGCCCTAAACTACGTTCACCACTTTCAGTACCAATCGGCGAAGTTCCTGTACCACCTGAAATAAAACTCGCACATCCTGATAAACTTGCAGCGCAAAGTAACGTAATCGTTAAATGTTTTAACACTTGGCAAGACTCCCTATCTTCAAACTTGTTAAATCTTTGGCATTTATCTTAAAAAATAATAAATTATTACTCAATCTAAAGTAAACGCATGTTGAATCCATTGCTGATCATACTGCAATTTGGAAAAATCTGGTTGTACTGTTTTTGCAAATTTCTTTGGAAAATCAAAACAAATCACATCAAAACGACAATCAAAATCATCATAATTAGGATGTTTTTGTAAAAAAAATTGTGCTGTTTTAATGATTTTACGTTGTTGCGCGCGAGTAATAACTTCACAAGCAGACGCATAACTCCCTAAAGATCTAGCCTTTACTTCAACAAAAACAAGCTCTTTACCTGATCTTACAATCAGATCAATTTCACCATATCTAGAATGATAATTTTGATTTACATATTGGTAATTTTCTAATTCCAATAATTCCCTTGCTTTCTGTTCTGCCCAACGCCCCAAATCCTCAACAATATCTTCTGCCATACTACGACCATTTTTATTTTAAAATTTGAATTTCATTTTTTTGTTGTTGATAACAATAGGGTTGCCTATCAATTTTTCCATCTTTAACGCTAATCTTACCTGTACGTCCTTCAAAAGAGAATTTACGCTCAGGGTTTTCTAATAATTGTTGACTTATCGTCCAAGCATCTCCTCCAAAAGCTAATAAACGTTGAAATGCCATCGTTTCTGGTTGTTTCTTATAGGCTTCGATTAAATCTGCCCATTGTCCATTATATAGCGCGGGTGTATCACAAAAACTTAAACCGATTGGAATAGATTGTCCCTGCTCAATACTCATCGGTGTGACGTAAATATTCTTTTCGGGTAATGTACCTAATTGTTCCACCCAATGGTGACTCCCTAACAATAATACCCCTTCTTTACTTGATCGTTTTTGTGGTACTTCATCAACAAATTCTATTTCTGATGCAAATTGGTCCTTTAGTGCAGAGAGCAAAAGTTCTGTTGCTGACTCAGTTCCTGTTTCTCGAACGATAAAAAGTTTTTTGATGCGATCTTTTTGAAAACGATGATTTAATGCTGCCGCATCTTGTTGCTTTGCTAAGCTAAATTGCCATACTTTATCAATTTGAGTATTAACATCATTTAAAGCAAGCACAGGAATTTGAGGATTCATTTGAATCACCTCTTCAATTTCAGTTCGTAGCAAGGGCCCAACAATCAAATGAACGTTGTGATCTATTTTTTTCTTAAAAATCGTATCGATGCTATTTTTAGTTGAATCTACAAAAATAATTTTTTCTTTACTGCCAGATGCTGTATAAGCACTCAGAAAACCGCGTTTGATGCTTTGACTCGCTCGCGCCATCGTACCCGATTCAGGTAGAATCACGATTATGTCCGCATATACAGGACTTACAAGCGCTGCCAAACCTAGCAGCAAACAATATTTTTTGTAATACATGAGGGAGTTACCTTTTATGAGTGCTCAATTATTTGTTGTAGCAACCCCGATTGGGCACTTAGATGACATGACCTTTCGTGCGATTGATATTTTAAAGTCTGTATCGGTGGTTGCGGCAGAAGACACTCGTCAATCTGCTCAATTATTTAAACACTATAATATCTCAACACCGTTAACAGCGTGCCATGATCACAATGAAAGTAACAAAATTGATCAACTTATACAAAGAATGTTAAATGGTGAAAGTATTGCTCTGATTAGTGATGCGGGAACACCATTAATTAGTGACCCTGGATTTAAATTAGTACGCGCAGCACAAGAACATAATATCCGCGTCATTCCAGTACCAGGTGCCTGTGCTGCAATTGCAGCTTTGAGTGCTGTAGGTTTACCAAGTGATCGCTTTAGTTTTGAAGGTTTCTTACCGTCAAAGGCTTCGCAACGAATTAGCCAACTCGAAAAACTAAAAGATGAGACACAAACACTCATTTTCTATGAAGCACCACATCGTATTTTAGACAGTATTAAAAATATGGCTGAGGTATTTGGTGAAGATCGTCCTGTAGGTTTTGCCCGTGAAATTACCAAGACCTTTGAAACTATTAAAAAAATGACTTTAAAAGAGTTAGTCGTATTTATTGAAAATGATCACAACCAAGAGAAAGGTGAAATTGTAGTCGTGGTGGGTGGTGCCACTGCTGAAAAAGACATGGAACAAGATAAATTGGATGAGTTGCTAAAACGCTTATTACAAGATTTATCAGTCAAGGCCGCATCTCAATTGGCTGCTGATTTGACAGGTATCAAAAAGAAAGTTGCTTATCAACGTGCTTTGGAATTAACCCAAGCCGAATAGTAAGCGTGATGCAAGGTAATTAATTTTGGATAGATTACCTTGCAAATAATTAACAACGTGAATACTTGCAACCTATCATATAATTAACTTTAAACAACATTCATCACAATTAAAAAAACACAACTATCTCAATATTTTCTGAGCTGCTTGGATAATTGTTTCAGTCAATATTTCTAATTGTTGAGACTGTCGTTTCCAATGATGCCAATACAAAGGAATATCAAGTTGGACATCAGGCATAATATCAACAAGTGTTCCATTTTCGAGTAGTGGTTGAACCTGCAACTCAGGCACCATGCCATAGCCTAAACCTAATTGGATTGCTTTGACGAAAGCATCTGTTGCTGGAATAAAATGAAACGGATAACTTTGCATCGATAATCCAAAATACTTTAATAATATGTCTGAATGCATTAAGTCTTTATGATTAAAAATAACGGCGGGCGCAGATCTCAAACTTTCCCTATTAATCCCTTGTCTAAACCAATATTTAACAAAGTCCGTCGAAGCCAACATTTTATAACGCATTTTGCCAAGTGGTTGTGCTAAACAACCCGACATCACTTGAGCCTCAGCAGAAATACACGCATTGACTTGACCTGTTTCTAACAAAGAATGTGTATGCGATTGATCATCAATTTTCAATTCAAGTACGATCTTTTCTTCAATGAGTGTTGATTGAATTGAAGGTAAAAGCCATGTTGCCAATGAATCAGCATTTGAGGCCAAGGCAATTTTATAAAATTCAGAATCAGAAGTTTTACCCATTAAACCTTGTAATAAATTTTGCTCCATTAATCGGGTATGCCGCAAATGGTCGAGTAAGGTTACTCCTGCATATGTAAGCGTAGATGGACGACCACGAAGGATTAGAACTTGCCCAAGATATTTTTCTAAAGCCTGTACTCGTATTGACACAGCCGAAGGTGTAATAAATAAAAATTCACCAGCAGCATCAAAACTTCCCAATTCAGCCACCGCAAGAAAAGCTTCACATTGCTTACTATCGAGCATATTAACCTAAATTATTTTTAGCCAAACCTAAATATTCTTAATTCTACTTATTTTAAGTTTAAAAATCAGATAATTCTCTCATCTTATTTTCTCTTCTTTTTTTATGATCTCTCTGGGTGTATTTCTCAAAGGTTTTGGAATCGGTAGCGGTCTGATTGTCGCTATTGGTGCTCAAAATGCTTTAGTCCTAAAACAAGGGCTCAAACAGCAATATGTATTTTGGCTATGTTTTATCTGCGCGCTTTCTGACTCTATTTTAATCGGATTAGGTGTATTGGGCTTTGCTGAAAGCATGACCGCATCTTCAATTTTAATGACACTTGCTCAATATTTTGGTGCAATTTTCTTGTTTGTTTATGGTGCTAGATCATTCTATGCTGCATTTAAAACAACTCATAGTATACAACTCGACCAAAATCACCATCAAACATTAACCAAAGTACTTTTAACTGGGCTTGCATTTACATGGTTAAATCCTCACGTTTACTTAGATACCATTGTACTTATTGGCTCACTAGCTACACAGTTTGAGGATAAAATGAGTTTTGCTTTAGGCAGTATTGTTGCCTCATGGATGTTCTTTTTTAGTTTAGGTTATGGATCTAAATTCTTAAAACCGCTATTCACTAACCCAAAAGCATGGAAAGTATTAGACTTTATTATTGGTTGTATCATGTGGGGTATTGGTACATCGTTACTTCTCTAATCTAAGTCTTCGAGCAACAGAGAAAGCACCACGATTGTGATGCTTTTTGAATCTATTTAAGCTTATTCTTGGCTTTCGCCTGGCGGAACTTCAGTAATGCGCCCACCACGTGCTAGAAACGCAGCCACTTCATCTTCCAAAGCTTGACGCTGTTTTAACTTTGCAGTAACTGTTAATGTTTCTGCTTCAGCCAAATCTGCATCATTGGCACTTGACTCTTCGCTATCCGCACCAGTTTCCGCGGCTTTCGCCTCTTCATCGTCTACCGCAGAATCTTCAGTGTTTTCGTCGTAATCATTCATTTCCGTCATATTACTCTCCCCACAATGACTAAACTCTCATCATCGTTATTTGGTCATCAGAACTTGATGAAATTTAACAAGCTCTTCTCATTTATCAAAGCAAAATATTCATCAAATTGTGCTTTTTATGACCAAATTCACTCTGATTTATAAATGATTGTTTAAAAAATATCTACTGTTTTTTTAGCAAGCATAGCTTGTATGTTCTAAGGCATCTAATCCATTGGCTTGTCGCATAAAGCGATCTTTAAACCAATCGAATTGTTCAACTTGTTTTAGACCAAAGTTCCGTGCCCAAACAAAGGGAAATAATTCTGCACTTTCTAACCAGCCAATCGCTGACATACTATGCATCATCGCATCATTTTGTCCCTTACGCTGATGTTCATAGCGTAATAAGGTTTGTTCATTTGCCCATACACCACGTTTTAAATCATGGAGTAATACATCACATAGAACTGCGGCATCTAAGCAACCAATATTCACACCTTGTCCAGCCAAAGGATGAATGACATGTGCTGCATCGCCGATTAATGCCAAGCCTGATTTAACGTAACGCTGCGCTGCACGAGCTTTCAATGGGAATTGCGCTCTTGAACGCACCTCAACAACCTCACCCAACATATGCAGACTCTCTTGTGTGAGTAGTCGCATAAAGTCTTGATCATTTAACGCTGAATACTCATCCGCATAGTCATCTGGTAAAGTCCACACAATCGACTGCCAATAGCCATTCTCTTGCGAATCAAGACTCGCAATTGGTAAGTAAGCCAATGGCCCTGTAGGCAAGAAAATTTGTCGAGCGACATATTGATTTGGCTGAGTGGTCTTAATCGCACAGCTGATCGCAGCTTGCTTGTAATCCAGTACATCTAAATCAATATAAGCTTGCTCACGTACAAATGAATTTGCGCCATCTGCGCCGATCAATAACTTGGTTTTTAATGTTGTCCCATCAGCCAGTTGAATCGACCAGCCTTGTGAAATCTGCTCGATACGTATCACTTTCACTTGAGTACGATAGTCTTTAAGCTGCTGTAGCATTTTTTGTTGAATCGCAACATTCAAAACACTTGGCTCAACCATCGAACCCAAAGCCTGATCTGATTGAGGTTGCTGTTCTGAAGCATGTCCAAAATTAATTTCGCCATAGCCATTTTTATTCCAGACCTGCATACCTGAATAAGGCATTTGACGTGCTAAATCATTCCAGACATCCACTGTTTTAAGTAAATGAATGGTGGCTTGACTCAGAGCCAATACACGTGGGTTCATCACTGCCAACGTTTTTTCTTGATTTAGCACAGGTGCAGCATCCAATACCGTCGCTTGTACGCCACCTTGAGCCAACAATAAAGCGGTTAATCCACCGACTAAACCACCGCCAACAATCACAACATCTAATAACTCACTCATGCTTTTAGCCCCATTGCATAATTGGCAACCAAAGGCTTAACACCCGGAATCACATCAAATGCAATCAGTCCAGTATTGCGTAATAATTTGAGTATTGGATTTTGATTGCTAAAGCCACGTACCACTGAATCACAGAATTTAATCACCCGTTGCTGATCAGTTAAACGTGCTTGCTCATAAGCCAATAAATTATCAGGACTGCCAATATCATCGGACTTCGCCAATTGCTCCATCAAGAAACGAACCAACACATCTGCATCACGTAGACATAGGTTAAAACCTTGCCCTGCAACTGGATGGATGGTATGTGCCGCATTCCCCATCAACACCACACGCCCAACGGCTTGCTTATGTGCCAAGACCTGTGCCAGTGGATAGCTAAAGCGCTTGCCTGTTTTTTCAAACTTACCTGCACGATCACCATAGGTTTCCTGTAAAGCATCCAAAAAATGCTGATCGTTTTCTTCACCTAACCATTCTGCCTCAGTGCCCTTTTTCACAGGCCACACCACGGAACGGCGGTATTCACCCGGTAAAGGTAACAGTGCCAATGGCCCTAAAGCACTAAAACGTTCAAAGCCAACCTGTTGATGTGGTTTCGAGGTTTGTACAGTAGTGACGATGGCTACTTGGTCATAATCATGTTCATCTATACCCACACCAATCGCTTGGCGACAGAAAGAATCACGACCATCAGCCGCAATCACTAATTTGGATTTTAGCGAATGAATATATTCACCATTGCGCATGGCTTCGACTTGTACATGGTCTTCATCTTGTGTCAATGAAGTTACTTGTACACCATCAATCAATTCAATCAAAGGCTGTTGGCGAACTTGAGTCAGCAAGACACGTCCCAACCAAGCATTTTCAATCACTTGCCCAAAGCTTTCGACTTTTTCTTGTTCTGCCACTAAACGGGCCTTTCCAAAGCTGCCCTGTTCAGTGATATGTACTTGTAGAATTGGCGTGGCATGTTGCTGTAAAGCATCCCACAAACCTAATTTTTGGTAAATCTGTACGCTACGGCGTGACAATGCAGTATTACGTGCATCAAAACTAGAATGATAAGGGGCAACATTTTCGTCATCATAATTTGGATATTTCACAGCTTCTAATAACTTTACTGCGATATTAGATTTTGCCAACATTAGAGCAAGGCTGAGTCCAACCATACCTCCACCGACAATGATGACTTGTTGCTGCATAATATTATTCCTTATCAGTTTTTCATGACTTGATGTTTCGGGACTATCTTACTCTAACTCAAATCAGGAATGGAATTTGTACTTTGTTTGGTCTGTGTTTTCCACCATACTCATCTAAGCTGATATAAGAGATGGTTAGATTAATTACATACTAAAGGAACATCACTCTCACTTTCTATTACATTGATATTATTGTTAATGATAATAGTTGCCTGAAAATACCCCCATATAGAAATAATAAAAAAAGAAAGGCAAATTAATAACTTAATTAGAGCAGGGATCACAGCTCTCCAACCATATCGATACCTCATTTTTCTGATTACTTTTTTATTAGGTAATGGGTATTGTTTTAATTTAATCACAGGATAATCATTTCGTATCCAAAGAAATAAAGAAATACACCCAAACAAAATATACATTCCAACAAATTCGCCATAGAAAAATACATGCCGCCCATAAGGAGAGCATCTCAACCAATATGATATTTGGGTTTCTCCACAAACACCCCATAAAAATAAAATCACTGGTATTGAATATAATACATACAACAACCGTAACCTTATTCCTTCTTTAAAGGTGTATTGCGGTGCATATTTATTCATATTATTCTCTTTTATAGAAAAAATTAGGCTAGATCCATCAGCCCATATCATATCTTTATACTTTTGTTTTAACCATTAAACTTTCAATTTCTTCAACAGTTTTGACTACATTTTTGGTCAAAACCAATGGTCCATTTTCAGTTACGACAATATCGTCCTCGATACGAATCCCGATACCACGCCATTTAGCATCAACCGTTTCATCATCAGGCGCAACATATAAACCTGGTTCAACCGTCACAACCATACCTGCTTCATAAGCACGCCAATCTTCGCCAATCTTATACGCACCGACATCATGTACATCCATACCGAGCCAATGCCCTGTACCATGCATAAAGAATTGACGGAACGCTTCGCTTTCAACCAACTCACCCACATTACCGCTTAATAAACCAAGATCAACTAGACCTTGAGTTAAAATCTTCACAGCGACTTCATGCGGATATTTATAGTGATTGCCAATACGCGTTGCATCAATCGCTGCAAGTTGAGCATCTAAAACAATATTATAAAGTGCTTTCTGTTCAGGGCTGAATTTCCCATTCACAGGGAAAGTACGGGTGATATCCGATGCATAGAACTCATATTCACACGCTGCATCAATCAAAACCAAATCACCATCTTTTAATGGCTTATTATTTTCAACATAATGCAAAATACAAGCATTTTCACCACCACCCACAATACTGTTATACGATGGTACACAACCATTTTTACCAAAGATATAATTGAGTTCTGCTTCAAGTGCATACTCCATCATATTCGGTTGAACGGTTTGCATGGCACGAGTATGTGCTTCGGCACTGATATTCGATGCAATCTGCATCAACTCAATTTCTTGTGCTGATTTTTTCAAACGCATTTCATCAACAATGCGATCAAGCTGAATCAACTCAGCAGGCGCAGCACCGCCACGACGCTGTTGTGCATCTGCCTTTTGAATCCATTGACTCACGCGCGCATCAAATTCAGCATTCTGACCAATACGATAGTAAAGGCGTTGTTTATTTAATAGCTTGTCGATAATTTCGCCATCGAGTAAATCAATTGCATACGCTTCATCGGCATCATAAATTTCAATCGCACCATCAATTCCAGCACGATAGCCATTCCAGATTTCCATTTCACGATTACGTTCACGGCAGAATAGGCTATAGCTATATTCTTCACCTTCTTCAAAGGTTTCAATGATGGCAACCGCTTCTGGTTCTGCAAATCCAGTGAGATAATAAAAACTACTGTCTGCACGATATTTATAGTCAGCATCACGATTACGATACATTTCTGCTCGAGTCGCAATAATTGCAATGCTATTGCTGCCTATTTGATTAGCAAGAAGATCACGGCGTTGTTTAAAATCAGCTTGAGTTAATTTCATATTATCCTACAGCTAGAAAGTCCCTCTTTTATAAAGAGGGATTTAGGGAGATTTTAAATCGCCTTAACTCGGACGATGTGGAGTAAACATTTCGACAACAGTTTGTGGATCAACTGCTGTATCTTGATTTCTGCTTTTAGCATGAAAGTTTTTCAATAATGAACTTTCAGCGACAGGAATCTTGGTGCGACCAATTGATAAACTCACAGGAATCAAACGTACAAACTCATACAATTCCTGATAGCTTTCTTCACCCTCTTCATCATTATCGGAGTCTTCAAACTCAACTGCTGCAACATCTTGTAAATGTTCAATCAGCTCTTGTTCTTCACCACGAATATGACCTGAAGCCAAACCAAAACCGAGGACTACGCCTGCGCACCAATCTGCCAACGCCTGCACACGATCTACAAGCAAATGGCTATCATCTGGAAGCATAGGTAAATAATCTAATTCATCATCTGACAAAGCATGAGCAACATCTTCTGCTTCATCGGTTAGACCTTCCAGTGCCTCTGGCTGTAAAGAAGGCACATTGAGGGTGTTTAAAATTTGTGACCATTCATCGGTGGTTGGTGCTTGTGTGACACAAACTATACCTGTGAGTAAACCATGTAACTCACTTGGACTTGAAATTTCTTCAATCCCAGTAAAATGAGCATTCCATTCCGTCCAACCTGAAATATCGTCTTGCATTCGTTTATCCAATCTCTATACTGCTGTATATATTACCTTTGATTGCAACTCTGTGCGACCTTCGTTATGTTAGAACAATTACAGCGTCTACAAGCGCATATTGGTGTTTTAAAAACACGCTTACATCATTTAGAGCGAGAGAATACTTCGCTTACTGAGGCTAAACAATTAGCTGAAACTGACCACCATGCACAAGTTGTGCAGAAAAATAGCATCATCACGCAAAAGCAGGAAGAAGTTGATAACTTAACTGAACAATTGTCTCAGTTACAAGATCAATTTAAACAACTGAATCAAGATGCAACAACTTTAGCGGAACGTTATAGCCGTTTAGAGAAAAGCACCACTGATTTAAAAAACCGCTTCCAAGAGATTTTGGCTGAGCGTAATGACTTACGTGTAAATAAAGAGAAGTTACAAGCACAGCAACGTCATAGTCAGCAAGAAATTCAAGATTTACAACAAGATCGTGATCGCTTGTTACAGAAAAATGAGTTGGCAAAATCTAAAGTTGAAGCGATTATTCAACGGCTTGCAATTTTAGGTACTGCACAAGATCAACATGCACAAGAAATTCAGCAACTCGCGCATCCAAATGCTGAAACCCAAGAGGAAACCTGATCATGAGTGAACCCATTGTTGTTGAGCTTCGCTTAATTGAACAGACTTTCCGTCTTAACACGACTGAAGATAAGCGAGAAGAACTTGAGCGTGCCGCTGAATTTTTAAATCAAAAGTTTCATGATATGCGCCGCAACGCACCACGTGTTGAACATAATAAACTAGTCATTATGGTTGCACTACAAATGGCGCAAGAAGTGTTTAGCTTAAACAAATCATTACAGGAATATGCACATTGTGAGCATTTAATCCAAACGATTTTGGAAGATATAGAACAAAGTGTTGAGTAAAATTGCACAAAGCCTCAACAATTAATAATTATCTTTACAAGTAGCGATTGTCATCGCGTAAAGATCGGTTATACTAAAACTGTCTCTAGGGTGTTCGCCAGTACGTCTAGTCCCCTGCCGATACTTAAATTTATGGATGTGTCCTGTATATTTTGAGTGTATGCCTACCCCGAGTAGGAAACCCAGTAAGTATGCGTCACCTCCACCTTGAACTCATCGGGTTCAGGGTAACGACCATGCAGCGGCATCTCTGGAGCAATTTTTTTAATTATAAAAATAATGATTTCACCTCAAGTATTTTTAATACACTATTTATTTTGAATAGAATTTATACCCTTAAATTAATTCCCATTAAATTTTCTAAATATTTTTTATAATAGTTCATCACTATCAATTAAATATTGCTGCAAAAATGCTGTGAACGTATCCGCAACTTTTCTTTTTGATGACCCCGCCACTTGATATACCACACCATCTATTCCCATTTGGTCTAGTTGCACGGCATACCCCCAACACCACATTGAATAATCTGAAAATACAAAACAGTTCTGATATAAAAGCTTATCTTTATCATAGCAGCTTAAAATAGTTTCAACCGATTGGAATGCGTCCAGCGATACGAACGTAAAATAATTATCATCCATATCGCGGTCAGCTATACCATTAAATTCCAAAAAGTAAGCTGTTAAAATGGGTGATAATTTAACTTGATGCTTATATTCAAAAGCTAAAATCTGTTGCCATGTTGCTGGTTTATTTAACTGAATACCTTGTTTGATCAATTTATTTTTGAGTTGAAAAATTATATTCATGATTGATCCTATAGCTCTTCATTTCTATAAAATAAATCATTTCTATGAATCAAATGATCAGTTCTTTGGATATGACTTATCACTTGATTGATCAAAGTTGGAAATACCAAGTTTATAACTTAATCCTGCTATTTCCATGATTCTCTTTTTCTATAATGTCAAATGACTTAAAAATTACTCATCTTTCAAAGCACATTCATAATTACTAGGATCTTGTGAACAACGAACCTGTTTCAGCAACTTCATCATATCTTTATCGTAAAAACCTTCTTTGGTCATTTGAATACGTGCTTCACGCATCAATCTGACATAACCAGGTTTATCACTTTCATGTAAGTTCAACCAAAATTTATCTGGAACTTTCGCTTCAATCTTATCGACAAATTCAAATGCAGGATTTAACTGTTTTGAGATAACTTCACGCGCAATAGAACCCATTCCTGCGGGGAATTTATTACGATGCATAATCAAAGTTCCTGTCACTTGAATCACAGGAAACTTGATAATTCCTCCAACAGCTTTGCCCGATTTATCTGTCATCCCTTTTTGTAGCTCAAGCGGTTCAAATAAAATAGCTGGCCCCGCCATAATATCAACTTCTTTATTATTAAACTTACCTCCAACAGTGACTAAATCCACTGAAACAGGTTGAGCACCTACACTCTGTACTAATTTCTTTTGAGTTTCATCAAATTGGAAAACCGCAACTTTTTTACCTGCTGCTTTGGCTAAAGTATTAATATTACGATCAGTTACCATAATATATGCTGCACCAAGTGGCACAATACCAACGACTTCATAATCTTTATTTACCATTTTTTCATCAAATTTTGGATTTGCCAAAACCTGAATCACCGAACTCAATTGCTTATAGGTTTGTAATGCGCCAATCGCATCAATACTTCCTACAAATTTATTAAATTGTTTTGCACGCAGATTACTAATCCCTGCACCATCACAACGTTTACTACGGAAATCTTCTGTTAATACCGCTTCATTGGTATAAACTTTTAAATTAACCAAAGTAGACGCTGATTTTTTAAGTTTTGGATAATCAAAATCTAATTTGAACTGTAAATGAGATGGTCGTGTCACATTCATATTGACACCAAACTGCTTGGCTACACGTACCATACGTGGAATTTCAGTGATGTAACTTGTAGCCTGTTCAAAAGCCTCACTATGCTCCCCATTTGGAGAGAACACACATAAAGTGACTTGATTTGGAATTTGTTGCCACGTTTTAGGATCGTTAAGTAGCTGTTTAATCTTATTTTGTGAATGTGCAGAAAGTGTTAAATCCAGTTTACCTTCAGGTGCTGCATGAGTCGCATTCGTCAATAATAATGATGATACGATAATACTTGAAGTAAAAAGTGATTTTACAACACGACTAAATTTATTGTTTTGCATCTTTATATCCATCCTTAGCTATTTCCCAATAGTTTTGATTCAAGTTAAGGATAAAACAGAGAAATAGAATTGACTGCATTCATTTTGATGATGTCAATTGGGTCAAAATAAAGACCCTACTCTCAATTTATGAGAATAGGGGCTTTATTCTTACAAAGTGAATTATGATTTATTTAAACGTAAAGCATTCACCACAACAGAGAGTGAGCTTAATGACATTGCCACTGCAGCAAACATTGGTGTGAGCAATAATCCTGTGAGTGGATAAAATAAACCTGCTGCAACAGGAACACCTAATCCATTATAAACAAAAGAGAATGCAAGATTTTGCTTCATATTTTTTACCCCTAATTTTGCTATATGAACTGCTTGTGCAACCCCTTGAATGTCCCCCTTAACTAAAGTCACTTGCGCTGTTTGCTTGGCAATATCTGTTCCTGTTCCCATCGCAATACCAATATTCGCCTGTGCCAGTGCTGGTGCATCATTGATACCGTCCCCAGCCATTGCCACAATTTTTCCCTGAGCTTGCGCCTGTTTCACAATTTCAAGTTTTTGCTGAGGATCAAGATTGCCATAAACGGTTTGAATACCCAAAAGACCTGCAACCATGTCTGCATTTTTTTGATGATCACCCGTTGCCATAATCACTTCAATGCCATCAGCATGCAGTTGCTCAATCACAGTTTTAGCATTTTGTTTGATTGCATCATGAATTGAGATATAAGCGATTAGCTCTTGTTCTGACATCAGAAAACTAATCACATCGCCTTGTGCACGTTTTTGATCCAACTCGTGGATTAAATCAGCATCTAAGGTTAAAGCTAACTGCTCAATAAGCTTCTGACTGCCAATATACAAGGTCTGGTGATCAATACTTCCTTTCACGCCAAAGCCTGCGACATCTTCAAAATCAGAAACATTGAGTAATTGATTTGCATCAACTAATTGAGTTAAGGTCTGGGCAATTGGATGCGTCGAATATTGTTCAATCGATGCAATCCATAATTCAATTTGTGCTTGTTTATAAGTTTGAGATAAAAGCTGAATCTCTTTTAAACTTGGTTTACCTTCAGTTAATGTTCCTGTTTTATCAATAATCAAAGTATTGACCTTACTTAAAGCTTCAATCGCCTCGGCATCTTTAAATAACACGCCTTTTTGAGCGGCTCGACCTGTGGTTGCCATCACGGACATTGGCGTTGCCAAACCTAAAGCACATGGACAAGCAATAATCAAAACTGCAACAGCACACATTAAGGCTAAATCAAATTGTGCTTTCCCAAATACCATCCATGCAATAAAAGTCAAAACACTCATACTGAGTACGGCGATCACAAAATATTTCGCCACCACATCTGCAATTCGTTGCAATGGTGCTTTCGAACGTTGAGCATCGGCAACGGTCTGAATCATTTTGGCTAATGTGGTATTCGCCCCGACTGCAGTGGTTTGGATTCGAATAGAACCTTGTTGATTAATTGTCCCGCCAATGACTAGATCATCTTTTTGCTTTTTCACAGCAACAGGCTCACCTGTCATCATGGATTCATCAACATAGGTCTTTCCATCAATCACGACACCATCAAGTGGAATTTGTTCACCCGATGATATTTGCAAAATATCACCTTGTTTGACCATCGCAATATCCACTTCAACAACTTGACCATGCTGCACAAATTTCGCTTTAGCAGGTTGTAAACGGAGTAAAGCTTTTAATGAATTTGCTGTTTGTGAACGTGCTTTTAGTTCTAAAATTTGTCCCAACAAGCTTAATGAAACAATCATACATGCTGCTTCAAAATAGACAGCAACACCATGCCCTGTTTTCGCTTCAATAGGGATGAATGATGGAAAAATCGTAGCAACAACACTATAAATAAATGCTGCAATTACCCCAACACCAATCAAACTCCACATATTCAGATGTCCTGTTTTATAGGACACCCAACAACGTTGTAAAATAGGATAACCCGCCCATAACACCACAGGCAAACTTAAAAGAAGTTCAATCCACGGCTGAACATGTGGCGAAATAAAGGCATGAATATGTGAACCCATGGCCAAGATCATCACCAACAAACTCAAAGGTAATGTAGTCCAAAAACGTCGACTAAAATCTACTAGCTCAGGATTTGGTCCATCATCCAAAGTGGGTTGCATCGGCTCAAGTGCCATCCCACAAATTGGGCAAGTTCCTGGCCCTTTTTGTACAATTTCAGGATCCATTGGACAGGTATAATCCATATCCATTGCCCCCTCAGGTACAGGACGCTGATCGACTGGAATTAGATAAAACTCAGGATCATTTTTAAATTTATCTAAACAAGATGGATTACAGAAATAATAGGTTTTACCTTGATAATCTGTTTTTAAATCTGTCGTGGTTTTGACTGACATACCACAAACAGGATCAATCTCTGTATCCACTAAATTGCTTTCACTTGAATGATCATGCTTTCCACCACAACAAGAGGAAGATTTTTTAGCTTCATCTTGAATAGATGGTACTTCTGGTTTAGGGCCACAACATGAACTTAGTTTTTGCTTCGTTGGCTTAGGTTTACAACAAGAAGATGGTTGAGCTAATTCAATAAGCTGCTCTGATTCACTTTCACAACATGAAGCTGCTTTTTGTTGAGGCTGCTTAGCACAGCAAGATGATGTCAATTTTAGATCTTGATCTGATTTGAAATAATTTTCAGGCTTTGAGCTAAATTTCTGTTGGCAACCTGCCGAACAGAATAAATAGCGGATACCTAGATAATCAAAATAGTGCTGCGAGTTTTCAGCGACTGTCATACCACAAACTGGATCAATATATTCGTACACAAGCGGTACTTCATTTTTAGAACAGCATGAAGATGGTTGTTGAGTCATGACGACACCTATCTTTTCTTTCTTGATAGGGCTAGGATAAAGTCTGTACCTAGGTACAGAGTCAAGTGCTTTTTCACTATCCCAACACAGGTATGAGAAAATGAACCTAACAATCGGAAAATTAGCAAAATCCTGTCACGTTAATGTCGAAACCATTCGTTATTATCAACGTATCGGCTTAATGCGAATACCTGAAAGCACTCAAAGTTACCGATATTACAATCAGCAGGACTTAGAGACCTTGAGCTTTATTCAGAAAGCGAAGGATGCTGGATTACAACTGAATGAAATTAAAGAATTGCTCACACTGAATTTAGAGGATCGTGTCCAAGTCAGACATGTCATTGAACAACGATTAAGCAAGATCGATGAAAGAATTCAGGAGCTTGTGAGTCTTAAGCAAAGACTTTCCACATGGTTAGACGAATGTAAAACGACAGAAAATGAATGTTGCCCAATATTGATGGAACTCAAACAATAAGTTCCATCAATAAAGCTAAGCAGTTGAATCAATACTCATCAAAAAAGTACATAACATTAAATAAATGACCAAATCACATTTTCATCCTTTTGTTTCAATAAGAAACTGGTTTGGTAATCATCAGCGACGATGAGATGCTGATTAGAGATCATCATTACTTTCAACAGCGTATCATTATGATAAATCAAATCATTTTTACCTTCTTTAGTTAAGATAAGCATTTGATCTAAGACAATTACATTTTTTGAATCAAACATACTTTTTCCCTCTAAACCTTACCCTATGGTCTTTTAAATATTTTTATAAAGTGACACAGTGAATATCGTAACGAATGAAATAAAATACCCCGCTCATTCATAGCGCTAAAATATTCCTTTTAATTGTTTAAACATGTGAAATAGCAAAGTATTTGCGATTTTCACGGTAAGATTATAGATCACTTTTTACGCAATTTGTGAATTTTTTGTCATATGAAACTAAAATTTGTTATTTTATTCTTATTTTTGACAACATAGTGATTAGGTCGAGTGTTACAGCTTTGTAATTACTTTAAGTTGTCAGAATCCATAACTGATCAACAACATTAGAACTTCAATTTATTTAGATACTTAAGCACACTTAAATCAAGTATGATTCTCGAGGCTTTGTTTTATTTTGAATACGATGAATAGTGATTTACATGTACTGAGAAAAGATATTCGTTTAAAAAGAAAACGAGTGAATCGCTTTGAACATAAAAAAAGTGAACAAGACGCTGTAAATCGCCTCAGATCAATACCCCAATTCAAGTTTGCAAAAAGCGTTGGATTATATCTTCATGCTTTTGGCGAAGTGCATACTCACAAACTCATTCAGCTTTGTTTTAAACACAAAAAACTCGTTTACCTACCCATGATTTGCACGATGAATCAAGAACTTGTATGGGTAAAAATAAACTCTAAGCAATACTCAAATCAACGTTTTTCCCATCATCCTCTCGGGATGAAAGAACCCATGGCAAGTCGCGGTCATCATATATCCATTTTGGATCTTTTAATTATACCTTTACTTGCCTGTGATCACTTAGGGACACGAATCGGCATGGGAGGTGGTTTTTATGACCGTACTTTGGCAAGTGCGCCGCATCGACCTTTCCGTTTGGGTCTCGCCCATACATTTCAATATATTGATCAAACCTTACCTAGACAAAAATGGGATCAACCGATGCATGGTTTACTAACACCTAAAAAGTTCTATATTTTCAAGCCTTAGCCTTATTGTTCTAATATTTTTTAGAAAAAAACCGACCAATTTAGTCTTTTTTTAATATTTTCTAAGTAAAAACCCTTGTAATTTTTGAAATGCACATCACTATAAAAAACATGGCAACACCGTTGTCACTCATTAGGAGTGCCCATGTCTGAATATATTTTAAATAATGAATCAAGCTTAGAGCCACAGGTTCCAAGTGTATTACCACTATTAGCATTACGTGATGTTGTGGTCTATCCACACATGCAAATTGCGCTATTTGTGGGTCGTGAAAAATCGATCAATGCAGTGGATGTGGCTCGTAACGGTGACAATTTAGTATTTGTAGTTGCGCAAAAAGATTCGCTTACAGAAGAAATTGATCACGATAACCTCTATCAATACGGAACTGTGGCTAAAATCGTACAAGTCGTAAATCATGAAAATGATGAAAACTGCATTAAAGTACTGATTGAAGGTCTGCATCGTTCTAAACTAGAGCGGATTATTGATGGTGAAGAATACTTGACTGCTGAGCACAGTCTCAGTCCAATGACATTACCATTGGACGAGGAAGCTCAAGCAACTCGCTTAAACGAATTACGTACCCTATTCGCTCAATATGCTGAAGCGAAATTACGCAATGCACGTGAGCTTGTTGCAGCAGCAAATAAAATCGAAGACTTATTACAATTAATGTTCTTTGTTGCAACTCGTGTACCTTTAAATATCGAAGTGAAACAAAAGTTTTTAGAGCACGACGAATTTGAAGCGCATTTTAAAGAGTTAATGAGCTACTTGATGAATCAATCTGCTGAACAGCAAATTGAACAAACGTTGCATGACAGTGTTAAACGTCAAATGGAAAAGAATCAACGAGAATACTTTCTAAATGAAAAAATGAAAGTTATTCAACGTGAACTTTCTGATATGAACGGCGGTGCTGAAGATGACGTTGCGGAAATTGAAAAACGTCTTGCTGAAGCAGATTTGCCTGAACATGTACGCAAAAAAGCTGAAGCTGAGTTTCGCAAACTGAAAGCAATGCAACCTGCATCAAGCGAAGCTGCCGTTGTTCGTAACTATTTAGAAGTCATTCTGGATACCCCATGGAACAAAGCGAGCAAAGTCAGCATTAACTTAGCAAAAGCACAAGAGATTCTTGATGAAGATCATTACGGCTTAGATGACGTCAAAGATCGTATTGTTGAATATCTTGCAGTGCAATCTCGTGTGAAAAAACTCCGTGGTCCTATTCTTTGTCTAGTTGGTCCTCCAGGTGTGGGTAAAACATCACTTGGTGAATCTGTTGCTAAAGCAACAGGTCGTGAATTTGTTCGCATGGCGCTTGGTGGTGTACGCGATGAGGCTGAAATCCGTGGTCACCGTCGTACTTATATTGGTGCGATGCCGGGTAAAATTGTACAGTCTTTAACAAAAGTTGGCGTGAAGAACCCACTGTTCTTACTCGACGAAATTGACAAGATGGCACAAGACTATCGTGGCGATCCTGCATCGGCATTATTGGAAGTACTTGATCCATCACAAAACAGTAAGTTCAACGATCATTATTTAGATCTCGATCTTGATCTTTCAGAAGTCATGTTCATCTGTACTGCGAACAGCATGAATATTCCTGAAGCATTGCTTGACCGTATGGAAGTCATTCGTCTACCGGGTTATACCGAAGATGAGAAAGTGAATATTGCTGAACGTTACCTTGTTCCAAAAGCGATTAAGAACAATGGTCTACGTGCAAAAGAATTGACTGTTCACGAAGAAGCAATCCGTGACATCGTACAACGTTATACACGTGAAGCGGGTGTCCGTAGCCTAGAGCGTGAAGTGTCTAAAATTGCACGTAAAGTGGTGAAAGAAGCTGTAAGCAAGAAGTCTAAAAACTTACAAGTTGATGTCACTTCTGCCAATCTTCCTGAATATCTAGGTCCGCACAAATTTGACTTTGGTATGGCTGAAGATGAAGCACAAGTCGGTCGTGTAAATGGTTTAGCTTGGACGTCTGTTGGCGGTGAATTACTTACCATTGAAGTTGCAGCCGTGAAAGGTAAAGGTAAATTCATTACGACGGGTTCGCTCGGTGATGTAATGAAGGAATCAATTACCGCAGCAATGACTGTGGTACGTACTCGTGCTGATGAATTAGGTATTGAAGCATCACGTTTTGATGAAACTGATGTCCATGTTCACTTACCTGAAGGTGCAACGCCAAAAGATGGTCCATCTGCTGGTCTAGCACTCACAACTGCACTTGTATCAGCATTTACAGGGATTGCGATTCGTCCAGATATTGCGATGACAGGTGAAACGAGTCTAGGTGGTCGTGCGATGCGTATTGGTGGTCTAAAAGAAAAACTTCTTGCAGCTCACCGTGGTGGAATTAAATTAGTTTTTATTCCGCAAGATAACGTTCGTGACTTAGCCGAGATTCCTGACAATGTAAAAGAAGGCTTAGAAATCAAAGCTGTAAAAAGTATTGATGAGATCTTACCTTTAGCATTGACGGATACGCCGAAGCCTTTACCTAAAACACCTATTGTTAAACCAGTAGAAGAAGCAAAGGCTGCGCGTCATTAAACAAGTAAGTAGATGAAAATTAAAGAGAGCTTCAGCTCTCTTTTTTTGTTACATAATTTGGTTGAAAAACAACCAAATTATTGCATAATAAAATAGAGTCGATAAAAATAAAGATGAAGCTTGACTCAGTGAACCCATTTTTTAGTGTCATCCGAACTCCAGACTGATGACACTTTGATCGCAGCTCAAACGCAATTTTGAGCTGCGTTTTTTATGCAACATAATCAATAAATACACTTTCAGCGACTATTCCCTTTTATGCTGATCACTATCCATAAAGAACACTGTTTATAATAGGCGTAATTTCTCGATCTATTTATTCTATGAAAATTCGTATTCTGACTATTGGGCAAAAAATGCCTGCTTGGGTGTTAACTGGATTTGAAGACTATTTCAAACGCATTCAACCTTTTGTACAAACTCAAGTCATTGAACTCCCAATGGCAAAACGAGGCAAAAATGATTCAGAAGCAGATATTTTAAAATATTGTCAAATTGAAGGTGATAGTATTTTAAATGCACTTAAACCCAATGAAACCTTAATTGCCTTAGAAGTAGGTGGTCGAGAACTCAGTACAGAAAAACTGGCAGATACCATGAAACAATGGATGCTTGAAGGCAATGATATTGCTCTTGCGATTGGTGGTCCTGATGGACATTCAGACGCAGTTCGTAAAGCAGCAGCTTGGCATTGGTCTCTTTCTAAATTGACCATGCCACATCCAATGGTTCGTATTTTACTGATTGAGCAACTTTATAGAGCGATGAGTATCAATCATAATCATCCTTATCATCGCGCTTAAAATTGTTCTGATTATAGAACAATCTGTTGATATTTAAGGGCTGTCATTGTTCCCATGAATTTGTCACGATAATGATGTATTTCTAATCAGGTGCTTATCTATGAATTTCCAGACTTTACCCGGGTTATTTATTTCTCATGGTTCTCCCATGCTTGCACTTGATCCTGAACAAGTGGGTCCCGCATTGCATCGTTTAAGCAATAATTTACCAAAACCTCAGGCAATTATTGTGATGTCTGCTCATTGGGAAAGTCAAGCGCTAGAAGTGAGTACCTCAACCCGAGCTCAAACGTGGCATGATTTTCGTGGTTTCCCCCCTGAACTTTATGAGATCCGTTATCCTGCTGCGGGCGCTCCAAAACTTGCTGAGGAAATACTGACTCTATTTGCAGAAGCAGATATTCCTGCACATGCCAATAGCACGCGACCACGAGATCACGGTGTATGGATGCCTTTATTGCATATGTATCCAGAAGCCGATATTCCTGTGATTGAAATTTCCTTACCTATTGAAATGAATGCTGACCAGATTTACAAAATTGGGCAAGTTTTAGCACCTTTACGTGAACAACAAATTTTATTAATTGGCTCTGGTAGCATTACCCATAATCTCTCTGAACTTTCATGGCATGCAGATGCTGCAGTTCCAATATGGGCAAGCACATTTCGAAATAGTGTGGTCAGTAAACTGAACCATCAAGATTATGACGCTGTACTTAACTGGCCATCTTTACCCTACGTGCAACGAAATCATCCTACCCTTGAACATTTTGCACCATTATTCTTTGCAATGGGAACAGGACATCGTTTTAGTATCGTGCATAGTAGTTTTTCAATGGGGTCATTAGGTATGGATATTTATCGTTTTGATTAAAAACCAAGCATCATGTTTTTTAAATGGCTTACTTATATTTGAGTAAGTCATTTTCCTAATTAATTTTCTTAAAATTTACAATTGGATACATTTAACGAACTTAATCCATAAACGGATTACATTTTCTTTTTTTAAGAATACTTTAAGCTAATGACTGTTATTTATTTACTGTTGTTTGACTATGAAAATTAAATATTTAGTTCTTGCTTTATTGCCACTTTCTTTGATGGCGTGCCAAACAGTACAAAATGTGACTGATAATGTTATTTCTCAAATGAATACAACTGCTGCAAAAAATTTAACTGAATATAATTGGACTTATCAAGGTTCAAAAGCATCAAAACCTTTAGTTTTATCTTTCGATGATAATCAACGATTATCTATTCAAACTGGCTGTAATAATCAAGGTGGGACTTGGAAAGTTGAAGGTAATACCATTGTAACCTCACCACTGGCATCAACAATGATGGCATGTGCGGATGATTTAATGCAACAAGAACGCTTATCTGCTGATATTTTTAGTGAGAAAAAAGTTCCTTTCACACTCAGTACCCAAAATGATCAAGCGATCTTGACAGTAACTGATAGTAAAGGTCAAAAACATGTATTTACAGGAAGCAAAATCGTGAATACGAGTGTGTTAACAAACTATACTTGGTCATATCAACCAACTGATACAAAAAAACCAATCGTATTAAGTTTTTTAGCCAATGATCGTTTATCTGTAGATACTGGTTGTAACCGCTTAAATACCTCATGGAAAATTGAAAATGGTTCAATTGTTACAGGTAATGGCGCTTCAACAATGATGGCATGTGAACCAGCGCTGATGAAACAAGAGCAATTTGCAGGTACACTTTTACAAAAACGTAAGGTTTCATTTGAAATTAATGCAACAAATTTAGACCAGCCGAGCTTAACTTTAAGCGATGCAAACGGTCAAAAATATACGTTCCTTGGTAAAATGACAGCTGAAGCAAAATACCAGTCTGAAGGTAAAATCGTTTTCCTCGAAATTTCACCACAAACTAAATCATGTACGGGTGTAGCACCACAAACATGTATGCAAGTTCGTGAGATTAAATATGATGACAAAGGCATCAAAACCTATGCTGATAAAAATTGGTCACTTTACTACGGTCAAATCGAAGGCTTTGAACATAATCCAAACCAACGTGTGATCGTTCGTGTTAAACGCTATGAAATTAAAAATCCAGCAGCAGATCAATCAAGCTTAGCTGATGTCTTAGATATGATGGTTGAACAAGAAACCGTGAAAAAACCATAATTTTAGTCAGTTAAAAAAATCCGATGTTTCAACATCGGATTTTTTTATGAAAAGTCTCTCTTTATTAAAGCGGGAGTTTAGGAGACCCTTAATAAATACCCTGCACGAGAATGGCATCTGCTACTTTGACGAAACCAGCAATATTCGCACCATAAACATAATTGACAGTCCCGTCTTCTTTGCTCCCATATTTTAAGCAATTGGCATGAAGATCTTTCATAATCGCATGTAGGCGTTCATCGACTTCACCATATGTCCAACCGAAACGTAACGCATTTTGAGACATCTCAAGACCAGAAGTTGCAACTCCGCCCGCATTTGATGCTTTACCTGGTGCATACAAAATCTTAGCTACGATAAATTGTTCAACTGCGTCAATTGCAAAAATAAAAATCTATAAAAATAGATTTAAGCAACGATTGCCGCCGATTAAACTATTCTTTGCTATAATAGCGACACTGTTTTTATCCTATCTTCTTTCATGTCAGTTTCAGCACAACAACTCTCTCTTATCGTTCAGGTAGACCAACTTTTACCACAAACACAATGTGGTTTATGTGGACATCGTGATGGTTGTTTACCTTATGCAAAGTCGATCGTGGAAGGTGAAGATGCAAACAAATGCGTTCCAGGTGGACAACCTGTTGCCGATGCACTTGCGACATTATTAAAAAGACCAACAATGATTGCGGAACCGAGTGTTTGGGACATTCAAGCAGATGGTCGACCGCAACAAATGAAAGCGATAATTCGTGAAGATGAATGTATCGGGTGTACTAAATGTATTAGTGCCTGCCCTGTTGATGCCATTATCGGTAGCGGAAAATTAATGCATAGTATCTTGACTGATCTATGTACGGGTTGTGAGTTATGTATTCCACCCTGTCCTGTAGATTGTATTGATCTAGTCGCAGATACCAATCCATTACCTACAGTTCAACAACGTAATCTTGAACAAGATGATCTCAGACATCGTTACTATGCGCATATTCAACGAGAAGAAAAACGTCGTTTGAGTCGTAAAGGACCGATTGTTCGTGCTGAAATTGATACCGAATTTTTTGCTCAATTTTCTCAAGCACTTAACAATGTACCCGTGATCACACTCATGGATAAACCGAAAGAAAATCCTGTATTAGATGCAAAAACGACAATTGAACTTGCGAAAATTAGAACGCAAATCAAAAAGTTAGAAAAACAATTAAGCGTACGTGCTGATGAGCAAAAACAGGCACAATTACTCGATTTACAACAACGTTTAAATGAATTACAGGGAATCTAAATGCCTGTCAAAAATATGACCAAAAAACAAATTCAGACTTTTTTTGAACGTTTACGTACGCAAAGACCACATCCCCAAACTGAGCTGAACTACAGCTCTCCTTTTGAGTTACTGATTGCTGTTTTGCTTTCTGCACAAGCAACCGATGTCAGTGTCAACAAAGCGACTGATAAACTCTATCCTGTTGCCAATACCGCTCAAGCGATTTTGGCTCTCGGTGTTGATGGTTTAAAAACATATATCAAAACCATCGGGCTGTATAATTCTAAAGCTGAAAATGTGATCAAAACTTGTCAGATTTTACTTGATCAATATCAAGGACAAATTCCAGAAACGCGAAAAGAACTGGAAGCTTTACCGGGTGTAGGGCGTAAAACGGCAAACGTCGTGCTCAATACCGCCTTTGGTCATCCCACTATGGCAGTCGATACCCATATTTTCCGTGTTGGCAATCGTACTGGTTTGGCAGTAGGTAAAAATGTTTTAGAAGTCGAAGATCGATTAATTAAGGTTATTCCTAAAGAGTTTATTATTGATGCTCATCATTGGCTGATCTTGCATGGACGTTATTGTTGTATAGCACGTAAACCTAAATGTGCTGAATGTATCGTATCCGATGTCTGCAACTGGCCTGATCGTTTTGAATTTGGAGCCGTAAAAACAATTCCAACAAAAAACCTCAGTTAATCCTGAGGTTTTTTACGCTGCTGTAATTTGGGATGTAGCTGACGTTCTCGACCATTTTTCTTATTTTCCAAAGCCTGTTGTTTCTGCACATGACGCAGCATTTTTTGACTTTGATACAATAAAAACAACAGTAAAGCTAAACTTAAAATTACCACCACAATCAAAATAATTTTCAGCAACGACCTATCCTCAATCAGCTCACACGTTTCGACTTGCATAGCGAAACGTCATCTTCATATTCTATTATGTCAGATTTTGTTGGGTTGCATACCATGCATGAATATCTCGTTTTTCAATTGCAGTTGCCATCAATTCTGGGAACTGATCAGGTGTACAAGCAAAGGTTGGGATACCCATATCCGCAAAGATCTGTGCATGTTGGGTATCGTACCAAGGCGCACCATCATCAGACAATGCCAGTAATGCAATCACTTGCACACCACTATCTAGCATTTCAGCGACTTGCTTGAGCATTTGCTTGGCATCACCACCTTCACACAAATCACTGATGAGAATAAAGATGGTATCTTCTGGACGAGTAATTTTACCACGACAATATTTAATCGCTTTGGCAATATCGGTTCCCCCACCCAACTGCGTTCCAAACAACACATCCACAGGGTCTTCGAGCAAAGGGGTTAAATCGGCTAACTCAGTATCAAATACAATCATTTGCGTACTGACTGCACGAATACTTGCCATCACCGCCGCAAAGACACTGGAATAAATCACCGAAGGTGCCATCGAACCACTTTGATCGACACACAGCACAATGTCTTTTAAAGCCGTTTGTTGGCGTGGATGTCCATGTAATTCATGTGGAATAATGGTTTTAAAATCTTCCTGCCAATGTTTCAAATTGGCTTGAATGGTGCGTTTCCAGTTAATGTCTTGCATGCGTTTAGGACGACGCGTATGTGCTGAACGATTGATACTGCCTCGAATCGCTTGCTGTAATGGTTGTTTTAAACGGTTTTCAAGCTGTTCTACCAACTGACGTACCACGATGCGCGCAGTTTCTTTGGTTTTTTCAGGCATCAAATGATTGAGTGAAATTAAGGTAGAAACCAAATGAATATCGACCTCTACACTCGCCAACAATTCAGGCTCTAACAACATTTGTTGTAAATTTAAACGCTCTAAAGCATCTTTTTGAATAACTTTTACCACAGAAGATGGGAAATACTGGCGAATATCCCCCAACCATTGCGCCACTCGAGGACTAGAATGCCCTAAACCACCACGGCGATTGGACTGTTGCGTCTGATAAAGCTCATTCAAGCATTCTTGCATTTTGGTATCTTGCACCGACCAATTCGGTAAATGCGAGGTCGAATTTGGGACTTGCCCTAAAATTAATCGCCAACGTCGTTCTTGTTCCGCAAGGTCAGGTTGTTCTAAAGTGATCAGTTCTTCATTCATATTCATGACTTAACCCTCTACCACAACAGGCTGTAAATACGCATAAATTTCATCTAATACCGTTTGAGCACGTGCGATGTCTAAAGCACCGACCTCTTGTTTGACTGCGGTCGATTTTTGCGTCACTTTCTGAATTAATTGCTGCGCTTCAGCAGGGCTAAAACTTGAAGCTGTTCTCGCCAAAATCGGTAACAATTCAATGAATTGCTGCTCTTGTAATTGATTGACCCATTGGCTCACCGTATCCCAAAGACTTTGCTCATGAATCAATAGCAAAGCTTGATGAGTCAAGAAACCTTCAAACCAAGCTGCACTATAATCCGCCGTCTGCCCAAGCGATAAAGCTCGAGACAGAAACCCCTGTGTTTGCTCTACATCAATCAAGTGCTGTTCTCGTGCTAAACGCACACAACAACCATGCAAATAACCTTGCATCTGTTCCAACTGCAATAACTGATGTAAGGTCTCTTGCCAAAGCTGTAACAATTCATCTTGTTGTAATTGTTCTAAAAGTTCATATAAATTTTGTAGTTGTTGGGCAAACTGCTGCGCCATTTCGGCATTCAGTTGTACACAATAACTTGGCAAACTCAACATCAAGCGAATCGCTAAATGTTCTACCACTTGATGTAAATGTTGCATTGAAAATTGGCGCACACTGCCATAACGAATTGCCGTAATCAGTGGCTTTAAAGTTGCCAAAATAATACTAGGGTCTTGATGCTGGGTAGTGAGTTCATTCAATTTATCCAAAGCCAAATTTAAGCTTTGATCTAGACCAGACAATAAAATGCTCTCAATCAGTTGTGCAATTTGCGCCACATCTTCACATTGTCGAATCTGATTTTCTAAATAACTTTGTGTAGCAAGCTGAATACTATTGCCCCACAGCGACATTTCATTCAGATATAAACTACTCTCAGGCTGCCAAGACAATTGCCATGCTTCTTTAAAATTGCCTTGCTTCGAGCCTGTACCTGCCAAGTCTGCCCAAGCAAGACCGAGTAATTTCACGCAGTGTAAAAATTGACTTTTTGCCAAGTCGAAGGCTTCACGTAAATCCAGACTAATGTCACGATGAGGTGCTTCGAGCTTTAAACGGAAATGCTTCACTTGCTGCAAGAAATCTTTTTGAATGGGTAGCTCAATCAATTCATCGGGTACTTGCCCCAATTGCTCGTCTTCAAGCAATTTGGCTAAAATCGGTTGTGGAATATCTAAACCATGATTCAAGACCGAGCGAATCACCTCAAATAAATCTTCCAAATCAGGAATACGGCGTCCACGTAATTGCAATAAAGATTGAATTAGTTGTACCGCATCAATAATCTGAGCACTAGAGGCATCATGACCTGCTTGGCGTAAGGCTTGGGCAAATTTGCTTAACCAATCAATGCTAATTTTCTCGCCATCAACATTTTCGTCTAAAGCTTGTTGATAATGCTTCCAAAGATGGGTATACCATCCCACCGCTTGTACACCTGCACCATAGCCACTGTCTCGGCTCAATCGTCCATGTGTCCACGCAATCCATGCAGCATCCACTTTCACTTTGGGCAAGCCTTTCAGCAAAGCGGTATCCACTTTATTTTGCGCTTTTAAATCTGCCAACACAGGTGCATGCCATGCACCACAAATCACTACAATATTTTGGTAGCCCTGCTTTTCTGCCTGCTTGATCACTTTGCGCATATAGGCTTCGCGATACTGCTCCAGCAATTGATCTTCGCTGCTATAGTTTTCAGGATGCTGGCTCAGTAAATAATCTCGTAAAGCTGCCATCGCATCAGTAATTGCGGCAAACATTTGTCCAGCGTGTGGCTGCTGTTCAACCAAATGCTCCCAAAAACGTTCGCTATCTTGATAGCCTGCCTGTTCCGCCAACAGTTGAATTGGATCTCGGCGAATCGAAAGATAATGCTGCTCCAGATTCTGTTCTGGCTCAACATCATCTTGCTGATTAGACTCAATCTCTTGTTCGTCTGCTAATGCTTGTTCGTCGGCTGAAGCTTGCTGTAAACGTTGCTCTGCCCATTGTTTTTCCAGTGCAAAACGATGTTGCAAAGGCAGATCCATAAACTCTACTGCAACTTGCTGACGCAGCGCATATTGCAAAGCTTGCCACTCAGGCGAAAATTCAGCAAAAGGATAGAAGACTGCCTGTGATCGCACTTCTTTTTGTACAGGGGTATTCAACAACAACGCCACAGGCGGCTTAAAATCGGCATGTTGCAATTGGGCAATGATTGCATTGGCATCAGGTGGCCCTTCAATCAAAATACAGTCAGGTTGAATCGAAGCCAAAGCATTACATACACTACGTGCCGAACCAGGCCCATGATGACGAATACCGAGAATATGCAGCATTTTTCTATCCTTTATTTCGATCACATCTTCTCCTTGTCAAGGAGAAGATTGGGATGAGGTCATTTATTATTTGGTTTTATTCTAAGTCACGACAAGCACGATACAGGTCTTGCCAACCCTCACGTTGTTTAATCACGGTTTCCACATATTCCTTCCAAGGCACAATATCTTGAACAGGATCTTTTAATACTGCACCTTGTAGACCTGCTGCTAGTTCATGATCCGTAACATTGCCCGAACCAAAATGTCCTGCCATCACCCAACCATGACTCATCACTGAAATGGCTTCAGCCGTGGATAAAGTTCCTGTGGTGGTTTTGAGTTTTTGCTTGCCATCCAAGGTTTGCCCATGACGTAACTCTCTAAAAATCGTCACCAGTTTTTGAATTTGAGCATCTAAAGGCTGAATCTCGGGCAATTGTAAACTCTTGCCCAAAGATTGAACCCGTTTTTGTACGATTTCCACTTCTTCAGCGATGGTGGCAGGCGGCGGTAAAATCACCGTATTAAAACGACGCTTGAGAGCAGAAGAGAGTTCATTCACCCCTTTATCACGGTTATTGGCGGTGGCAATCACACTAAAACCTTGTACCGCTTGATACTCAATTCCCAACTCAGGAACCGGCAAATTTTTCTCAGAAAGTAAGGTAATCAAGGTATCTTGGACATCGGCAGGAATACGAGTCAGTTCCTCCACACGCGCGATCTTACCTTCTTGCATCGCACGTAACATCGGACTTTTCACCAAAGCATCTTCGCTTGGGCCTTTGGATAAAAGTTGCGCATAATTCCAACTATAACGCAAGGTATCTTCGCTCGTACCTGCCGTACCTTGAATCAATAAAGCACTATTACCTGAAATCGCAGCAGCCAAATGTTCAGATACCCATGATTTTGCTGTCCCTGGCACGCCCAATAACAATAATGCGCGATCAGTCGCCAATGTTGCGACAGCAATTTCCATCAAACGGCGATTACCAATATATTTTGGTGAAATTTCTGTTCCATCTGGCAGTGTTGTACCCAATAAGTAATCTACGACTGCTTTAGGCGAAAGTTGCCATTGTGGAGGTTTTACTAAACTGTCATGTGCTTTTAATGCATCTAATTCATGAGAAAATTGTTGTTCTGCACGCGCACGTAAAACTTGTTGAGACATGTTGATTATCCTAATTTATGATTTCTTGATCATTAAGCAATAAGTTTTTGTTTGTACTGATTCAATTGAATGAGTTGTTTCCATTCAGAAATAGAAAAAAGAGCTTGTAAACTACTGATGTCGATTGGATAAGCTTGCAAAATCAGCCATTGGGCCTGCTCTTTTAATAATGCAAATTTCTTCTGATCCTGCTGCAAATCTAAGTTCGCATATGCATGTTGTAATAACACGACCGCCATTTCTGTGATGTTATGATATTGATACAAAGACTTGGCACGTTGCCAAACAAACCAAAAATGTTCTACATCTTGATTTTGGTAATGGGACTCGAGTTGCTTTAACAACAATCCAATTGCTGGTTCTTGGTCTAGTAAAGTAAAGAATAACTCACGTTCAAACATGTTCCCACTTGATGCCGTTACAGCTTCACACCATTTGACTTGATGTTGGTAAAACCATAGAGCTAAATCATGTCGTTGCTCTCGATAACAACACACAATAAACGCATTCCAAAGCGAATCTTTTTGCTGTGAATGCAATGAAAGTAAATGATCCCAAGTACCAAATAATTCTAACCAATACGCAAGCGGCAATTGAATTAAAATTCTTTTGAGATAAAGTACGCCCTGCGGACTTGCACAAAATGCCTGATAAGCTTGCTCAACTTGAGCACTTTGGTAAGCCGTTTTTAAACTTTTACGGCTTTCGACCAAATTAGCTTCTCGATCAAAAAAGCCATAATCATTCAATGCATCATCTTGATCTAAGTTAATGTTGAATTTAACTTTTTTAGCTTGAGCATCGTAGCTCAAACATACACGCAGTAACGCCATAACTTCATGATAAAGCGCGTTATCTTGATAATATAAATAGAAAGCTAATGCAGCATTACTACTTACTGTCGCTGCATTCTGTGGTTCTAATGTTTTTACATGCTGGTATAAAGCTTCAAATTGAGTCACTGGGATATTATATGTCACAAGACTTTCAGCATGACTTTGCAAATGATTTCTCTGAATCGATTGTGACCAAAACTCTGCTATATGTTGATGAATAAAGTTCGGCAATTGACCGCATAATTGGCTCATCAACAAAGACCATTCGCTACTTTTTGATTTCTGTAATTGACGGATCAATGGTGCTGCGTCTTGTTGTTTCACATATTTCCACACCCTTTTTGCATCATCCAAACGCGTTGTCACATCGCCCTGAAATGCAAATTCAGGTAAGACTGATGCCAATAACACTGGGTTTCGACACAGTGGTAAAACTTTTAACACCAAATAACGAGGAATCACTTGCTGCTGTAGTTGAGCAAGTTTGAAAATTTGAATAACCCAATCTTGATATAAAAATGGCGACTCTTGTGCAACAACCCATTTCAAAATTTGCACAAGTTGATTATCCAATTGCTTTTCATTTTCTATCTGATCAATCTCAGCAATATTCTTTTGTAAGGTTTCAGGTACACCTTGCGCTTGATAACCTGCTTGTTGCATCAACACCCAATATTGATTCAAGACTAATAAATCTTGAGCTGAATCAATCTGCTGAGGCACATAGATTTGCAATTCACTCGGTACTTTTACAGTCTGTTTAAACTGCTGCCCTAGCGTCAGTTTGAGTAATAACTGCTGATTAAACTCACTGTATGATATGCTTAAAGACATTCAAAGTGCCCTCCTTGCCAAATACTCACCAGTTTAAGTTGCAATCCATTCCATTCAACGCCTGCACTAAATGGCTCAGTCCCCACTAAAAACCATAACTCAACAAATTGTTTAATCTCAATTTCACACATTTTTTGATCCTGATCGACCAAATAAATTACTTTGTCATGTTTAACTAAACGCAATTGCTCTAGCCAGAAAAAGCGTACTAACTGCAAAGGATATTGTTTTAAGCCATTCGCATATTGAGCAAATGCTTGATCAAAATTTTTAAAGCCTTTTGGCGCAACCGGCATTAGATTCAAATCATTGAACGACATTAAATTGTCTTCTAAACGAAGACGTTGTTGACTTATCACTGGATAAAGCTTGGCATTTAAAGCCAGTTGTTTTTGGAAAGGCAACGTTAGACCAAAGTTCGAATAAGGTGGAATTTCAAAATCTAATAGCAAATAGTCGCGTAAATTTTGACTATCCCACAGCCATTGACGACGATAACGTCCACGGGTATTCACCAACTCCTGTGTGACTTGTCCCAGTGCATACACATTTAAAGACTGTACTGCAATTTGATCCCACGCATCAGTTGGTAAATTCACACCAAAGAGCTGTTTAACTTCTTCATACAGTTCTGGCTGAAGTTTCTGACGGTTTTGCCATAAATGAACGGCTGTTTGTAATTTAGCTAACCAAAATGAACTCTGCATTTGCCAATTGCTTTGATACAGCGCACTCGAAAACTCATCTAAATAGCTGACTAAGCCTGCAATTTGAGCATCGACCAAACGACTTTGAATATCGCGGAACTTTTCATGTTGTTGCTGACGTAATCTCCCAAGTCCCATCGTGACAACATCATTCAACCATGTTTGTAATGCCTCAATGCCTGCATCCATTTTTTTCTCACGTGCCAATTGGCGTTTCGCACGTGCTTCTTCATCAATCGGTTTATCAATCTTGTTTTCTTTTTTCTCAAGTGTTTTGGTTTTTTTATCTCGCCATTTTTGTACTCGATCAGGTATGCTTTCTTCATCTGATTGCACAGTAAATTTATCTTGATACTCGGTATAGACAAACAATAGTGCTAAAGCATGTTTACAAGGTCGTTTAAAACTTGGACAACTACATTCGCATTTAAGTTCAGGTAAAAAAACTGCGCTTTGATAAATCGCACTGCCCTGAATTTCTCCCCAAATCCATTGATCAGTCGAACCCGAGATATTGTTCCATGCTTCGAATTTTGCGAGTTTCTTGGCTGATTTTGCCGAACTTGCATCTGGAATAATTTGCTCGACTTGATCAGATTGAATCGTCAGCAACATAGTTAACCCTTTAAAATAATTCTAAGTTTCAGTATTTTTAAATTGTACGCTTGAATAAAATATAACGTTTTTTATTTAGTTTTTATATCATTTAATCTGACATAGCGACATTTTATGTCGTAGATAATTATAGGTATAAAAAAACTGTCTTATGGCTACATAAGACAGTTCTATCAAAACTAAATTATTTATCTAAAATAGCAAATAATTCTTTTTGAACTTCTTCGATTGCACGTAAGCCATTCAATTTATCATAAGTTGGTGCATTTTCACCTGAAGCAGCACGACCTTGATAAAAACCTACTAGCTGTTCAGTTTCACTATGGTATGAACCTAAACGCTTGCGAATCGTTTCTTCTTGATCATCTGGACGTTGTACCAAGTCTTCGCCAGTTTCATCATCCTTACCTTCTACTTTAGGTGGATTATAAACAAGATGATAAACACGACCAGAAGCTGGGTGCTGACGACGACCTGAAAGACGTTGAACAATCTCTTCATCTGGAACATCAATTTCGATCACATGATCAATTGAAATACCCGCCGTTTCCAAAGCTTCGGCTTGTGGAATCGTACGAGGGAAACCGTCAAAAATACAACCGTTCACGCAATCTGGTTGAGCGATACGCTCTTGAACCAAACCAATAATGAGTTCGTCTGATACTAAACCACCAGACTCCATAACACTTTTCGCTTTAAGACCTAGTTCAGTTCCTTCACGAATTGCAGCACGGAGCATATCACCGGTTGAAATTTGTGGGATATTGTAGCGCTTACAGATCAACTGAGCTTGAGTACCTTTACCTGCCCCAGGTGGTCCGAGTAAAATAATGCGCATAAAAGAACATCCTCATTTAAAAACAATAAATCTTAAATTGAGCAATATGATACAGATTTATTGCTCAACCAACATCAAATTAATTATAAGAAAGCAACAAATAAGTGGATTAAACCTGCAAAAAAACCAGTCACACCACCCAATACAATTAGGATCCACTCATCTTCTTGGAACGCAGGTCGCAATAGATTCTGAAACTCTTTCGGTGTCAGTTCACGGATGCGGTCTCTAAACATTTGAAAGATCTTCTGCGCACGACTTGCATTCAGAGCTGGATCACATACTGGACCCATAGTAATTTCAATTGAGCGATCAATCAAGTCGGTCTTGAGTCTAGCATATTCTCTTGGACCTAATGAAAGCTGCAATGATGTTCTAACCAATGGGGTTTCCATGATTTCATTGATATGGCGCTTGACAATACGACGAGTTTTGTCTTTTTTTCTGCCATACATCATTTCAGTCATGATGGATTTTAGAGTAATCAAATCCTCCGTTACCACGCTCGCAAAAACATCCGAAACTTCCTCTTGGCGTTTCATGAATGCACCTTGAACGTTATATGTACCAAGCTTTAGCACAGGAACAATCCAAGGAAACTTACGATCTTTGGTCAAACGAAAAATCTGCGGATAACGAATATAATGCGGTTCAATCGGATTAAATACCATCCAAATTGCGATCCAGTTGGTCAAAAAGCCCCAGATCGCAGCCCAAAAAGGAACTGTCCAATGCCACGGTACAACGAACCAAACGATCATTTGGAAAACACCAAAGAACATTCCAATTAAAGCACTGATATGCCAAATAAAATTAATTTCTTTTTGGCCGACTTTTTGGAACATGCGCACCATCAAACGGCGATCATTTTCCATTTGGCTCACCACCATTTCCCGCATGTCAACAAGTGACTCCACGTTCATGGTCAGCTCAGTCACAAGTTCCTTTAAAGTATTTGGAAGCTGTTTATGCGCTTGCGCATAAATACGACGCTTAATCGAATAAGGTAAGTTTTCCCACAGCACCGCATTTCGATCAACCATGACTTCATCAATCAAGTGCTCAAGTTCAAACCCAACTTGTTCACCAATGATCATTGCCATATCTTCTGGATCCATTGCCTCTAAAAACTCACGCAATGAACCCAACTTAGATAATGTATTATCAGTAATGATGCCTGAAATACGCCCTGCTTTACGCGGCACAATCCCCTGCCAACCTACAGGTAAAGGTCCTAAATGGAATCCCCAAAAATTAATTGGGTAAAACACCATTTTTAAAGCCATCCATACATGAGCCCAAGTTACTAGGGCTGTCACTGGAATAATACTTAGGACCGCCAGATGGTCAGGTCGATTTAAAAAAATCTGCCACAATTCATTGACGTAATCAAACATGCATGACTCTCAGAATTATTGATACATTAAGACTTATAAAAGAATGAACAATCAGTCACGCCCCTATAAGCCAAAACTTAACGTGTAAGAAATCTGAAAAACAGGCTCTGCTTTTTTTACAGTCTTCCCATTTCCATCTTCTATCTTGTCACGCACTCCCGCTCCCACACTAAATGTACTGATTCGATCACTATTCAACCAAACAAATGCTAAATCAGTACCAACACCTAAATTCCCTTTTTGTTTACCGCCATAGTTTTTACTATCTAAATGACCAGCATACAGACCAAGGTAATAACCATTTTTATCTGTACCTGTTAAATAATATGGATAACGAAAGCCAATTTGCGCACCAGGTTCATTATCATCATTTAAAAAAGCGCCTACTTTTGCATAAGCAATGCCGTATGGGTTTACCCATTCAAGATTCGCATGTAGTAATTTTTTAGTAAAACCAGCACCAATATTCCAAGTTGCTACGTCTTTTGCCCCTTTTAATTTTGCTTCAGGCATATATGGATTTTCTTCAGCATGGACAACGCCGTTGAATGCTAAAACCGCTAGTAAAAGGTAAGATTTTTTCATTATTTTCTCCATTTTCCCTAAGAATGTATCTTGGACAATCCTATTTCAAACAGTTTGAGACTTTAACAGAATTATTTTGCATCTAATATACAAGTCCCTACAATTTTAATGTCTGCAAAGTCAAAAACTGTCGCGTCATCATTCAGATGATGTATTGAAAATACTACAGTATGATCATGCAACTTACGTTAAAATAACGCGCCTTTTATATTTTCTCCCTTGTAATTTAAGTCGACACCCTATGAAACAGCACTTTCCTTTAAAAAACATGCAGCAAGAAAAGCGCATTTACAAGGGTCGAATCTTCTTTGCTATATTTGTCGTCGCTACTTTTCTACTTTTATTAATTTGCCGTTATGCATATTTACAGATTATTCATTACGACGACTTTACAACAGCCTCGGATAAAAACCGAATTCGTTTACAGCCTCTTCCACCCGCACGTGGCTATATTTATGATCGTAATGGCGTACTCTTAGCGGATAATTATCCTGTTTTTACAGCAACACTAAGTCGTACAGATGTCACAGATATTGATGGAACCATTGCACGTTTAATTCCAATACTGAGCTTAACCCAAGAAGATGTCGATCGTTTTAAAAGTCGCGTAAAAACTGCACGCAAAACGGAAAGAATTGCCATCAAGTTAAATCTGACTGAGGCAGATATTGCGAAATTCAGCGAAGTTAAATACGACTTCCCGGGTGTAAAAATTGAAACACAAATGACACGTTACTATCCTCATGGTGAATTATTTGCGCATGTGATCGGTTATGTGGGACGAATTAACGACAAAGAACTAAAATCTATTGATAAAGATTTATATGCAGGCACAAACCTGATTGGAAAAATTGGTGCAGAAAAAAGCTATGAAGAGTTATTACATGGAACACCAGGCTATGAATCAGTTGAAGCCGATGCACATGGTAATGTACTACGTCATTTAGGTCGTCAAAACCCAACCCGTGGAAATGATCTTTATTTATCGATAGATTATGGCCTTCAAACCATTGCAGCTCAACAGTTGGCAGATCGTCGTGGTGCAATTGTAGCTATGGATCCTCGAACAGGAGAAATTTTAGCACTGGTATCTAGCCCGAGTTTTAATCCAAATTTATTTGTTACAGGCATCAGTTCAAAAGATTATAGTGGTTTACGTGACAACTTAGACCAACCACTTTATAACCGTGCCGTACAAGGCGTTTATCCACCGGGTTCGACGATTAAACCGATGTTCGGACTGGGCGGAATTCATTACGGACTTGTCGATTGGGGCACAGCAATTTCTGATCCTGGTTATTTTAATTTACCAGGAGATAGCCACCGCTTCCGTGATCATAAAAAGACAGGTCATGGTGCTGTAAATTTACATAAAGCTGAAGTTGTATCCTGCGATACCTATTTCTATATCCTATCTTATCGTATGGGTATCGAAAAAATGAATGACTGGATGCGGCAATTTGGCTTTGGCGCAAAAACAGGTGTAGATTTACCAAGTGAAAGCACAGGTCTATATCCAAGTCCAGACTGGAAAATGCGTACACGTAAATCGAAATGGTTAAAAGGCGAAACTATTTCTGTGAGTATTGGACAAGGTGCATTTACTGCTACCCCGTTACAACTTGCGATGGCTGTAGCAATTACTGCCAACAAAGGCTCTCACGTTACACCTCACGTTTTACGTGATAATAAGGGCGCAAAAAAATATTCTGTGCACAATGCTCCTGACGGTAAAATTCAATTTAATGGTACAGAGCAAGATTGGCTCAACATGCATGCAGCCATGATTGATGTCATTCAATCTGGAACAGGGCGTGGCATTAAGGGCGGATTACAATATTCTATTGCGGGTAAAACAGGTACAGCTCAGGTCAAAAGTATTGCTCAGGGCAAACGTTATAATGAAGCCACTCTTTCCTCTCGACAATGGGACCACGGTTTATTTGTTGGCTTTGCACCAGCGGATAATCCTCAAATCGCAATTGCTGTCGTTTGGGAAAATGGTAAACATGGCGGATCGGCGGCTCAACTTGCACGTCCAGTCTTTGATTACTGGCTAGTCACTCGTAAAAATAATCCTATTCGTCCAGCTAACCATCAAGTGAGTGGCGGTTTAATGACTGCTGGTATTAAACCTGGTGAACTACCAAATAGTTCTGATTCACCTGCATCTACACCAGCAGCGTCAAGTTCCGTTACAACAACTGCTGCTTCTCATTCCAATGATGGAGTCACTGAATAATGAAAAATCAATTGCGTATCATCGGTGGTGATTGGAAACGTAGAACACTACCATTCGCTAGCATTGAGGGTTTACGTCCGACACCAGATCGAGTAAGAGAAACATTATTTAATTGGCTCATGTGGGATATACAAAATTCACAAGTTTTAGATTTATGTAGTGGTTCTGGCGCATTGGCTTTTGAAGCTTTATCACGCGGCGCTGCAAAAGTTGTGATGATCGAACCCAACCCGATTCAAGCTCGCTTTTTAAAAGAAAACATTCAGTTGCTAAAAGCAGACAATTGTCAGCTCCTGACACTCACTGCACAACAAGCATTAAAGAAATTAAACACTCATTTTGATGTTGTTTTTTTAGATCCCCCATACGACCTAGCATTATGGGAAGAACTTGCTGAATTAGCTGATCCAATTATTACGGAAAATGCCTTTATTTATGTAGAAGCAGATCGAGAATTATCTCAATTAAAACTTCCATCTAGTTGGCAAAAAATTAAAGAAACCAAAGCAGGAATTGTCAGAGCGGGTTTGTACCAGAAAAAATCTTAAAAAATGCGCAACCAAAATAATCGAATTAATTGGCCCCGATCAAATGGAAAACTGGAAAGATATTCATAACCAATCCGATTATTTTTATTCAATTGATACACCATACCGTATCCAAGTGAAATCGAAAAATCATCTAAAGAGAGATTGCTTGTATCTCCCGTTAACATCTTTTGATTAAATTGATTGGTTTGGTAAGCGGTATAGTTATAAACACGCCAACGATCATCTTGGAAAAAAAGATTATGCAAGATTGAATAATCTGTTTTAATTTGGGGATAAGCAGCATCAAACATACTCTCCGTTTTATCATGATCTTCTGCAAAAAAGTCATAATCTTTGGCACTTGCCAAACAAGAGCAACAAATTAGCAAGACATATAAAATAATGTTTAAAACTCGCATAAGAATTTGGATTGATGATGCTCATGCATAGCATAACGTGAAATCTTAGTTTTTATAAATATTCATATTCTAGATCGTGTTAGAAATACCATTCCATCCGTCTACCATTTGGCATTCTTTGAGTGTTTTCATCTTTAAAAGCTGTTTCTTCTACAACCTTAAAACCGATTCGCTCATATAAGCTTTGCCCTTTTGGATTTGCTTTAGAAACATCTAAAGACAACCCAGAATATCCTTGTTCAATGGCATGCATTTTAAGATGTTGTAATAATTGAGTGCCGATTCCTTTACTACGATAATTTGGATGCACACCAAAATTTGCCACATGTAAGCTCGTCTCACTGGGTTTTGTTACCACTGAACTAGAATTTAGTGCTCGCATAAACACACGAGGAAACCGAAATTTATACATCTTTAAAATATTTTTAATGGTTCCATTATCCATACGAGACAAATCTTTTGTTGCATAGCATGCCACGACAGCAATCACTTTCCCCTGGTGCTCAACAACCCAATGCAAGTTATAGCTGGTATACCCATATTCAGACAAAAACTCTTTGTGAATAAAATGCTCCGCCGTAATTTGTTCATGCCGATAAATGTAATCAAATAGAGGCACGCCCGCACTATAGATCAATGGAACACAATCATATACGTCTTTTTTCTCTGCTTTTCTTATGTACATCATGATTCTCAGATTATTTATTTTTTTAAAACAAAAATAAATTATTAAAAATTACTTAATTTTTTTGTGTTGGACATTAAGAATTAATTTATTAAATTAATTTAATATACAATAATACAATAACTCAAATTTTACCTTATTTATCATGAAGCTTTTTTTCTCGTTTGTGCTCGCAATCTGTTTAACTGGATGTGTTTTTGGCAAATCCAGTGAAGTCAAACGTGCTGAGAAAATCTTACAAGCTTTCCAATGCAAAAACATTGAAGCAAATCAGCTTGCCCCCTCTTCAATGTCCAATTTTTATCAACAAACGCTTGCAGCAAACAAGGAAAAAGCTTCAACTTATATTGAACAATATAAAAATGGAGAAGACCTTTTTGACATCCCACTAGATGAGGTTGTACAACAAAAATATCAATTATATAAACAAGCTTGTCAGGCACTTGGTGGTATATCTACAGAAAAACAACCAACCGACTTAAATACAAACAAGTAAGGTAAATCTCATTTGTCTTAATTCATTTTGGATATGGCATGATAGAAAAAAAACTGAATTTAAAACACTACCTCGCTTTAGCTAGCATTGTACTGAGTGTCATAATCGCAAGTATTCAACCTTTAGAGTTTGAATCCTATTTATTGCATCAAGCAGGTACTGTTCTGATGCTGATTGCCCTGTTAGTTACACTGAAAAAGATTGGCATCAATTTTTATAGTTTCTGTCTCTATCTCGCCTTCCTTTTCATTCATATTATTGGTGCACATTACCTATATTCTTATGTTCCTTATAACGATTGGATCAATACACTTTTTCACTTCGACCTAAATCAAAGTATGGGCTGGTCACGTAATATGTATGATCGATTTGTGCATTTTGCTTATGGCTTGTTGCTGTACCCATTTTTTTATCGATGTTTTCAAGTATGGTTACCCAAGGTAAAACCATTCTCTCTATTTTTATTAGTGATTCAATTTGTCATGGCAAGTAGCTTATTTTATGAATTGATTGAATGGTGGATTGCGATGGGTTTATCTCCAGAAGATGCTGAGAATTACAATGGACAACAAGGCGATCAATGGGATGCACATAAAGACATGTTTCTTGCTACGCTTGGTGCGATTCTTATGGGGATGATTCAACTCTACAAAAATAAAACGCTTATCGATAAATAAGCGTTTGTTTTATTTAAAAATTCCAATTTAAATGATCGCGTGTTGCAATATATCGAATTGATCAAAAATCTCTGGTTTAATGATTGGAATAAAATCAGAACCTATTAAACTCTTATCCACGACATCGTTGGTAGATGTAGATGATGTGGAAGCAAACTGGTTTAATACCTCATCAAGTTGGTTATCATGTTGATTTGACGAAACTAATATATCATTTAATGAAACTTTTTCGACTGAGGGTAATGGCGTAACAGCTATTTGTTTCGTTTCTAACGAACTTAAATCAATCTGATCTACGAGCGAAGCATGACTCAAATTAATGTCAATATTTTCACTTTGCAGCAATGCCAAGGTCGTCGTTGTAGAAACGATCGTAAAACTAAATACATCACTCATTTCACTAGTATTCCCAGCGGCATCCGTCTGAGTCAATGTAATTTTATGCAGACCTAATGCTAGATCATGATTTGGATTAAAGACCCAACTTCCGTTACTGGCAACTGTCACGACTCCTATTGCTTGCCCATTATCATAAATCGTTAACAAAGCCTTAGATTCTGCTGAATTCGCTACCCTAGAAAAGGTTGGTCTAGCATCATCCGTTGTACCACCTGCATTAATAGAACCTTTAACATCACCAACATCATCAGTTAATTTTGGAATTATAGGCTTAGTGGGAGGAGTAATATCCTTTGTCCCAACGATACCCGTTGCATCCGATAAATTACCAGCCGAGTCAATCACATATACTTTTGCTGTTTTTTGATCGGTTAGTTCAGGTGAAATAGCAATCGTAAATTTACCCTGTGCATCAACAACTCCACTTCCAATTAATTTACCACTTGAATCTTTAATTTGAATTTTAGCATTTGCTTCAGCTGTGCCCGTCAGTGAGTCACCTGCAGCATTTAATTGTGCTACTGCTTTGTCTGGCGCAATGGTATCTTTGCCTGCACTAATTTCTAATGGTTTAGACTGGTTTCCTGCCGCATCTTCAAGCACAACAGTTGCTTTTTGCGTTGCTGTCAAAGCTGGCGAAAGTGTAATATTGAATTTACCTTGTGAATCTGTAATACCACTTCCTATAATTTTTCCATCTGAATCTTTAATTTGTACTTTTGTATTTGCTTCAGCTCGACCTAAAATTGAAGCCCCTTCTTTATTCACTTCTACTAATGGTTGATCAGGAGCTAAAGTATCTTTTCCCGCAATCACCTTAGACGGCGTAGACTTATTGCCTGTGGCATCTTCAGCAATAACTGTTCCCCCTTTATCACTTGTTAAGGGTGATGAAAGTTTAATGGAATACAATCCTGAGCTATTTGCATTAACAGAGCCTAGTAATTTTCCATCTGCATCATAAATAGATACTTTAGCATTCGCTTCTGTCTTACCTGACACAATCGTCCCATCTACATTTAATTGAGCGCTTGGCGCTTCTGGCGCAATCGTATCTTTATTACCCATCACTGCAATTGCTTTAGATGAATTACCAGCAGCATCAATTGCAATCACCATTACTTTGCTATTATTCACTAAAGGTTGATCAAGTTTAATTGTATAATTTCCTTGCTGATCGGCGTGTGAAGTTGCTATTACTTTTCCTGTCGTATCTTTAATTTCAATTTTTGCACCTGCTTCCGTTTTCCCTGTAATAGTTTGCGTATCAGTAGCTAATGTTGCGGTTGGATCAATTGGCGGAGTGATATCAATAGAATGATTCTGATTAGACTGATCCTCATCATCTTTAACGGCCCATAAGTACACGCCTTCTGCTGCTAAAGCAACTAAACCGACTTTCAATAATTGTGACTTACTAATACCTAAATCATCTACCCCGCTCTCTGTTTTAATAGTTTGAGTCGGCATTTCACTCTCGATAAATTGAGACAATTGAGTTGCAGGCATATAACGCATAAATCGTCCTGAATCATCAAATTGAGCAATTGCATAACTGCCATCTTCATTTGGAATTGCAAGTGTATGTTCAGTCTGATTGGTATCCTTGTAAAAGTCACTAATAATGATTTTCTCACCATTTTTTAATGTAATAACCAGATCATTACCTTGCTTGATAATTGATTTAATATCCGCCTGATTTACACCAATTTGTATAATTGAGGGCTGATCCAAAATAATACTTTTCATTTGCGCATCTTGTAAAACATGCAAATTCTTCTTAGATGAGACAACAACTCGTGTCATTTTTTTATACTCTCTTATCAATTATTTTTTATGTATTTATTGAATACTAATTAGTTAAAGAATTAACCTAATGGTTAAAATAACAAATGATCGAGATAACAACAATCTTCCCTAAAACAACTTTTGTGGTTTTTATATAGCTGATTATTTATATATTCTTAGGATTGAATTTCATGATCAATCTCTAAATAAAATAAACCAGCCTAAATAGACTGGTTTATCAAAATACGCAACATAAAATCTAATTAAAATTTTGGATCACGCATTTGCACAAATGAACTATTTGCCTTCACTAAACTATCAGCAAGTTTTCCGATTACTGTTGGGATTAAACTCTCAGCCATTTGCGCAGCTTGTAAACCTAATTTTTCACCAAAAGTTGGACGTTTACGCGTATTAATCACATACACATCATGTTTTGGTAATAGACTTAACAAATATTCATCAGAGGTCTGTAATTTATCGACCAAGTTCAATTCACGTGCATCTTCACCATACCAATGTTCACCCGTTGCAACTTTAGCAACATCTAATTGTGGACGATATTTCTCAACAAAGTGCTTAAATAAAGCATGGGTTTGTTGTAACTCTTCTTCAAACTTAGCCTTACCTTCTGGTGTATTCTCACCAAACATCGTCACGGTACGCTTGTATTCGCCCGCAGTATACAGCTCGAAATCAACATTGTGTTGCTTCAATAAACGATTGAAGTTTGGAACTTGAGCAACCACTCCTATTGAACCTACAACAGCAAAAGGAGCAGAAATAATTTCATTGGCAATACATGCCATCATATAACCGCCACTTGCAGCGACTTTATCTACACAAATCGTGACGTTAAAACCGGCATCACGTAAACGAACCAATTGGGCAGCAGCTAGACCATAACCATGAACCATGCCACCTGGACTTTCTAAGCGTACAACCACACGATCGTGCCCTGCTTTTGCAGTTGCCAAGATTAGGGTAATTTCTTCACGAATGGTATCGACAGCAGATGCTTGTACATCGCCTTTAAAGTCGAGCACATAAATTTTTTGATCATTCTTTTTACGAACTTTTGCTTCTTTAGCAAGTTGTTGAACGAGTTGTAGTAATTCCAAACGAGATGCTGTTGTTTGTGCAATTCTTTTTCTTTGTTCATTCACACGCGCATTTAAATGACTAATACGAATTTCAGCAGGAAATTTAGGTAAATGGAATAACATAAAGTAAGTGCTCTATAAGTTCGGCTTTATTCGACTAAGATGTGGTCTGTTGAATAAAAATTCAATAGTGATTTTGCAAAATAGATTCATTTTCATCTATCTCATAAAAAAAGAGCCCGAAGGCTCTTTAATTTATTCAGCAAGAATCAACCAAAACGACCCGTAATATAAGCTTCAGTCAATTGATGATCTGGTTGTGTAAATACTTTTTCAGTTGAATTGACTTCGATCAAATCACCCAAGTGGAAGTATGCAGTACGATCAGATACACGTGCAGCTTGTTGCATCGAGTGAGTTACGATTGCAATGGTATATTGTTCAGAAAGTTCTGAAATCAACTCTTCAATTTTTGCGGTCGCAATTGGATCAAGCGCTGAACAAGGCTCATCCATTAAGATCACTTCTGGACTAACAGCAATAGTACGTGCAATACATAAACGTTGTTGCTGACCACCTGATAAACCAGTACCTGGTTGGCTGAGACGATCTTTGACTTCATCCCATAAACCCGCTTTACGTAAGCTGTTTTCAACAATTTCTTCCAAGTCATATTTATCACGTGCCAAACCATGTAGTTTAGGTCCATAAGCAACGTTATCAAAAATTGATTTTGGAAATGGGTTTGGCTTTTGGAATACCATACCAACTTGAGCACGCAGCAACACTACATCAAGATTTGGATCGTAAATATCTTGGTTATCAAGTGTTACTTTACCAGTCACGCGACAGCTATCAATCGTGTCATTCATACGGTTTAAAGTACGCAAGAAAGTCGACTTACCACAACCAGATGGCCCAATAAACGCAATCACTTCATTTTGATAAATATCAATATCAATACCTTTAATTGCCTCTGTTTGACCATAATAAACATGGACATCCTTGGTACTGATTTTCACATCACTGACTTTTGGTTTTTTATTCGATGATGCTGTTTCAAACTGAGAGACAAACACAGTATTAGATTGCTGAACTTGCTCTTCAGATGAGGTAAATTCTGTTTGCTGTGGATTCACTGACTTATCCTTTTCTACGGCGTTCATAATGTCAATCGTATTCATTATACTCTCCTCAACTACCAACGCACTTCAAATTTCTTACGAAGCCAAATTGCAAGGCTGTTTAAACCAATCATTAATGCAAGTAACACAATAATCGCAGCAGCTGTACGTCCTTCAAAGAAGTTACGTAATTCGTTGCCTTGCCATAAATAAACTTGTACAGGTAATGCAGTTGCTTGATCTAACGGTGTTGCTGGAACACTTGCAACAAAAGCACTCATACCAATTAAAAGTAATGGCGCTGTTTCACCTAAAGCATGTGCTACACCAATAATCGAACCTGTCATGATACCCGGTAATGCCAATGGTAATACGTGATGGAACACCGTCTGTACTTTTGATGCACCTAAGCCTAAAGCTGCTTGGCGAATCGAAGGTGGCACAGCTTTTAAAGATGCACGTGTTGTAATAATCACAGTTGGTAAAGTCATCAGGCTTAGAACCAAACCACCCACTAACGGTGCAGAAAGTGGTAAATGCATCCAACCAATGAAAATCGCAGCACCCAATAAACCAAATACAATCGAAGGCACAGCAGCCAAATTATTGATATTGACCTCAATAATGTCCGTCATGATATTTTTTGGTGCAAATTCTTCAAGATAAATCGCACTCGCAACACCAATTGGGATCGAGATGATAATCACAATAAGCATCATGAATAAAGAACCCATAAATGCACCAGCTAGACCACTTGTTGCAGGTGAACTACGAGAGTCTGGGCTCACAAATAAATTGGTATTGAATGTATTTTCAATAATCCCTTTTGCTTTTAATTGATCAGCAAGTTGGCGAACTTCCAAATCAAGCTGCTGTTGGTCATCTGGTAAAGAACGATCAATATTACCTGCTAACCATACATCGACATTGGCATCAGCTAAGAATTTAATCTCATCCTTAGTACCGATCAATGATGGATTTTCAAGCACCATATCACGTAAACGATAGGCTTCAGAACTCGTATATATACTGTTCAAGTAATCACGTTGGGATTCTAAAGCGGGATCTTTTGCAACCATACCGTTAACAATAAGTGCATCCCAATCCACCATTCCCATCTCAGTTTGCCAAGCAACAAGTCGCTCCTCAAAATGAGCAGGTGTTTCTCCTGCGGTTGGTTTTGGTTTTGCTCCGACATTAATAATTGTAGGGTCAAAATAAACAGGAACAGTCATACTACTTTGCCAAAATGACGGCAACCCTTTCGCTAAAATGCTGCCAAACAATAAGGCAACAAAAGCGAGACCAATCATGACAGCTGAGAAACCAGCGATACGGAATGCTTTTTCTTTACGATGGCGTTTAGCTAAAGAGTTTTGGATTCTTTTTTTACGCTGTTCAGCAGCCACTTGCGGATCCAATACATTCTGATCCAGAGGAGATGTATTTAAACTCATTCGTATTGCTCACGATATTTACGCACGATATATAGTGCAATAATGTTTAAACCCAAAGTGATCACAAACAAGGTTAGACCAAGTGCAAATGCGACTAATGCTTGTGGACTCGCAAAGTCAGTATCACCTGTTAATTGCTTAACAATAGTTACTGTGACGGTTGAAACAGCTTCGAATGGATTCGCATGCAGTAATGGGCTATTCCCTGCTGCAAGTACCACAATCATGGTCTCACCAACCGCACGAGAAACAGCAAGCAAAAATGCACCAGTGATACCAGGTAATGCTGCCGGTAAAACAACCTGACGAATCGTTTCTGATTTGGTTGCACCTAAGCCCAGAGAACCATCACGTAGCGCACGAGGAACTTGAGTAATAATATCGTCTGATAATGATGAGACGAATGGAATGATCATAATCCCCATCACAAAACCAGCGGTTAGAGCACTTGTTGCATTGATATCAATACCAACTGTCTCACCGATCATTTTGAAAAATGGACCAATCACCATAAGTGCAAATACACCATAAACAATGGTTGGAATTCCTGCTAACACTTCAATCGTTGGCTTTGCCCACGAACGTAAGTTAGGTGATGCATATTCAGCAAGATAAATCGCAATCATCAAGCCAACAGGTACTGCAACAGATAATGCAATACCGCTCACCATTAAAGTACCCCAAATCAATGGCAAGATACCGTAGCTACCTTCTGCGTTTCCTGATGTGCTAAAACCTGGATTCCACTCTGTACCAAAGAAGAAATCAGCAGGGCTAACAAACTTAAAGAAGTGTAAAGCTTCAGTCAGCATTGAAAGTACAATACCGATGGTAGTGAGAATGGCAACACCAGAACACAGAATTAAACCAACATTAATGGCTTTCTCAACTTGGTTACGCGCGCGAAATTGCTGACTGACATGACGTTTTGCCCAAACTAAACCGCCCAATCCCGCACTAATTACGATTGCTAACTTTGCAAAAGAACCAATTGTTTCAAATTTCGCTAGCTGTTGAGCTGCTGCCACTTCATATGCAGCTGCTTGATCTGTAACCCCAAAACCAGAAGCAATCGCTTGAACACGATCAATTAAAACATCGCGTCCTGCTTCATCCAGAGTAGCACTGACAGATGCAGGAATATTATTAAAGATAATATGTTGTAGGATACTTGGTTCGACCAAATTCCAAATGATCAAAATTAAAAAAGCAGGAATACCGCACCACAAAGCCACCAACGCACCATAATAACCTGGACGTGAATGTAGTGTTGCTGAGTTATTTCCCTTACCTGCTAGGTTACGGCTTTTACTCAGCCCGATTTGATATGCAATTGCCACAAGGGCCAATAACACACCGATAAGTAGCAGATTCATGTAATCTCCACTGTTTTCTCAATTTTCATCATTTGAAAAAACTTAGTTAGACAAAAAGGCTGATGAACCCAAGTCTCATCAGCCTCCCTTTTAACAATATTACTTAACTGTTTTACCCGCTTTGAAATCAGCTAAAACTTTTGCACGTTCTTTATCGCTCATAGTGATCAAACCAGCTTTTTCTAATTTAGAACCTTTACCTGAAGCTTTCTTATTCAGGAAGTATTCTACGTATTGTGGTAAACCTTTAATTGATTTTAAGTGCTCACCCTTTACATAGAAGTAAAGTGCGCGAGATACTGGATATTGACCGCTTAAAACTGTTTTCTCTGAAGGTAAAACACCATTTACAGTCGCAACACGTAACTTATCACGGTTTTGATCATAGAAACCTAAACCAAATACACCCACTGCATTTGGAGAAGTTTTTAAACGAGCAAGAGTTTCAGTATAGTCACCTGCAATTTCGATTACACGACCGTCTTTACGGAAGTTTGCACATGCTTTTTTCTGTTCTTCTTTATCTAAATTTTTGAAATAAGCAAATGATTCACAACCCGCTTCAACCATTTTTTCTTGGAACACTTCACGCGTACCATGGTTTGTTGCTGGAATAACTAAAGTAATCGGTTCATTTGGTAAGTCATCATCAATTTGGTTCCATCGTGTATATGGGTTTGGAACCAATTTACCACCTGAAGGAAGCTGTGCAGCCAATGCTGTAAATACATGCACTGGGTCTAAGTTATAAGCACCCTTTCTTGAGTTAGACGCAAAGACAATACCGTCATAACCAATTTTGATTTCTTGAACTTGATTTACGCCTGCTTTTTTACATGCAGCAAGCTCTGAATCTTTAATTTTGCGTGAAGCATTTGCGATATCGATCGTGTTATCACCAACACCTTGACAGAATTGCTTCAAACCACCTGAAGTACCACCTGAACCAACAACCGGTGCTTTAAATTGCGGGAAAGTATTACCAAACTCTTCAGCAACAATACTTGCATAAGGCAATACAGTTGAAGAACCAGCAATTTGAATTGTATCACGAGCTGCATTTGCAGTTGTTACTACGGCTACTCCAGATACAGCTAATGCAAGTGCAATATGACGTGGGTTTAAGCGCATTCTGTTTTCTCTCATTTGTACAATTTGATTTACAACTCTTTTTAATTTAAGTGTTGTACTTTAGTTAATTGCATTTTGAGCAGATAATATGACAATTAAGTGACAAATTTATGACGCTTTTATGATGATCATTTTTATTTGAAAATTTTCAGTCATAAAGAAAAGAATTTTTTGATAAAAATAGCGAAAGAAAATTATCTTAATGATTGTAATTTATAATTTTTCACTTACAACAAGACATATAAGAAATCAAACTAGAAATACAAATTTGACGACCTTAGTAATGAAAACTATATGACAGGTTCTTTGTAATATTAGTTTTAATCCTTCAATTCGGCTCTAAATTAACTAAAATTAGGTTTCCAATAGCCATTACACATCTATCTTAAGCTATTCCGAAAATTACTTGAGATTAAATTAAAGCTATACTCAGATGAGCTAAACCTTCCCAAGCTCAATCTCCAAGACTAAAAAAATAAAAAAGGCACATGAATGTGCCTTTCTCTTAGAAAGCAAATTGATTAGTCAATCGCTGGAACATAAGTTCCTGCAACAATTGCATCTTTAATACGATCAGCTTCTGCAAGCACCAATGCAAGCAAGTTCTGAACGTTTTCAAGTGTTGCAACTGGGCTTAAAGTGGTCATCTTCAATGATTGAACATTACCCACTTTGGTTACACCAATATTCGCTTCACCACGAGCAAACAATTCATCTGCCACGTTTTGGTTTAAGCTATCGATAAATTCAGCAGGATAAGCTTCTGGTACTACACGGAACAGGACTGAAGCGAATTGTGGTTCAACCAACAATTCAAGACCAGCAGTTGCTTTAATATAATCAGCAACTTCACGTGTTAGCTTCACACCATGATCAATCATTGAACCATAAAGCTCTTCGCCTAATGCTTCAACCGTCATCCACAATTTCAATGCATCAAAACGACGAGTCGTTTGCAATGATTTAGATACAAGGTTAGGTACACCATGTTCTTCATCATAAGCAGAGTTAAGATATTCTGCTTCATAATGCATAAAGCGATAGTTTGCTTCATCTTTCAATAAGAAAGCGCCACAGCTAATGCTTTGGAAATAATGTTTATGGAAATCTAGCGTGATTGAATCTGATAATTCAATACCATCCAACATTGCACGATGGTCATTTGAAAGAATCAGTGCACCACCCCAAGCGGCATCAATATGCATCCATGAACCATATTTCGTGGTAATTTCACGGATTTTCTTGAGTGGATCAATTGCTCCAGCATCAGTCGTACCCGCTGTTGCAACAACACACGCGACGATTTTGCCTTCAGACTGAAGATGCGCCATGGTTTTTTCCAGTGCATCAACATCCATCTGTGCATTTTCATTCACAGGAACAGTGACAACAGACTGGAAGCCCATACCCATCATCGCCATGTTCTTTTGCACAGAGAAATGTGCATTTTCAGAACAGATGACTTTGACGTTCTTCATTGCTTCTGCTGGGATACCATCACGCTGAACAGACCATGGCTTACCATTTTCGTCTTTCCAGTTTTTCGATATACACCAATCACGTGCCAGCAATACACCCATCAAGTTTGACTGTGTACCACCAGAGGTGAACACACCAGCTTGACCTGCACCATAACCGACTTTTTGACGAAGCCAATCAATGAGTTGAACTTCCATCAAAGAACCCGCTGGGCTTTGATCCCATGAGTCCATCGACTGGTTGGTTGCATTGATCAACACTTCCGCAATCTGGCTCATCACCATGGTTGGGCAGTGTAAGTGTGCAAGTGAATGCGGGTGATGTACTTTTAAGCTTTTGTTGAGGAAAAGCTCAACCATACGTTGTAATGATTGCTGTACACCTAAACCTTGTTTTGAAGGAGCAAAAGAGATTGCTTCGCGCAAATCTTTAATGCTACCGCCAGTGTACATTTTATCATTTTGCAACCATGCTGAAACGGCAGTTACCGCCTCGCCCATTGCTGACTGATAGTCAGCAATAGATTGAGCATCATTGCAGAGTAACGCTTTACGATGTTCTGCAAAATCAACCATGAATTAGCCTCGTACTGCTTTTAATGCTTCAGCAACAGCTTTCTTGAAGCGAGCAACCGCCTCTACGCACTCTTCTTGATTGATAATCAACGGGCAAAGTAAACGGATAACAGTACCGTTACGGCCGCCTTTTTCAAGCAATAATTTATTGTTGAAACATGCTGTCTGGATTGCAGCAGCCAATTGAGCATCCGCAGGTAATGAACCCATATGATCCGCAGGTTTACGCTCGTCAACGATCTCAACACCGATCATCAAACCACGACCACGTACGTTACCAATACATGGGAATTCTTGAGCAAGTTTCTTGAACTCTGCTTGTAAGAAATCACCACGCTCTTGCGCATTTTGAGCAAGGTTTTGTTCTTTGATCACTTGAAGTGATGCTAAACCTGTACCCATCGCAAGTTGGTTACCACGGAAAGTACCCGTGTGACCCGCAGGCTGCCAAGCATCAAACTTACGTTTAATACCCAATACTGCAAGTGGTAAACTACCACCGACCGCTTTAGACATCACCACAACATCAGGCTCGATTCCAGCATGTTCAAAGGCAAACATTTTACCTGAACGTGCAAAACCAGCTTGAACTTCGTCCAAGATTAAAACGATGTTGTGCTTTTCAGTCACTTCACGGATTTTTTGCAACCATTTTACCGGTGCAGTAACAACACCACCTTCACCTTGAATCGCTTCAAGGATCACAGCTGCAGGCTTGGTTACACCACTTTCAACATCTTCAATGAAGTTTTCAAAGAAATAAGTTAAAGCGTCAACACCTGCTTCCCCACCTAAACCAAGTGGGCAACGATATTCATGTGGGTATGGCATAAATTGCACGCCTGGCATTAAGCCATTCACCGCATTCTTCGCTGACAGGTTACCTGTCATTGCAAGCGCGCCGTGCGTCATACCATGGTAGCCACCAGAGAAACTAATCACTGTGCTACGACCCGTATAAGTTTTCGCTAATTTAATCGCTGCTTCTGTACCATCTGCACCAGATGGACCACAGAATTGTAGGCAATATTCTTCTTGACCGCCTGGCAAATAAGCCAAAAGCGCTTCAGTAAACGCATCTTTTAAAGGAGTCGTTAAGTCTAAAGTATGCAATGGCAAACCGCTTGCCAATGTGTCTTGAATACTTTGAATCACCGCAGGATGATTATGGCCCAAAGCCAATGTCCCTGCCCCAGCTAAACAATCAAGGTACTCTGTACCTTCAACATCAGTAACCCAACAGCCTTGTGCTTTTGCTATCGCTAACGGTAATTTACGTGGATAACTACGAACATTCGATTCCATCTGACTTTGGCGAGTCAGATAATATTCGTTAGTTGCATTAGCGGCAGGATTTACGGAAGTAACGCTCATATCGAATTACCATCTCTGATATGGGTAAAAGAAATAAGTCTGGTGACTTGCGGTCGTTTGACTCGGTGCTTTTTAGAATCTAGTGAGACACAAATTTTATATCTTTCAACTAGGAGCGAGATGATACCTAATTTTGAAATAAAATAAACTCTTTTTATGCCTGACATTCATCTAATATTATTGAAAAAATGCTTCATTCCAATAACTATGATGAATTATCATCATACTATGTGACAAGCGAAAGAAAGTAAGCTTTTTTTAACAGCCTTAATTTTTTTAGATAAATGGTCAAATATATATAGCTAATTATTTAATTTTAAATATTTTTTAATTAATTTTTCTGTTGCAAAACACTATTAATATATTACAAAGACACCACAAAAAATGCAAAAGTTCCCCATCAGTTGTTTCTAATATCAGACTTGTAAAAATAAATGTTTAATACCAAATTTTAAGGAATATTTTATGCGTACTTTAGCACTTGCGACTATGATGATCGGCGTAGCACTCAGCCCGTCCCTTTTTGCTCAAGAAACAGAAAGCTTAAATTATAATATTGTGAATATCCAAGCAGATGCAGCACGCCAAGTTGCGAATGACGAAATGCGTGCTGTGCTTTATATTGAAAGAAGCAATAAGCAACCCGCAGAGCTTTCGAATCAAATCAATCAGTTGATGAATCAAGCGCAAGTAATTTCTCGTAAATATCCACAAGTAAAAGTCGAAACAGGTGCTCAAAGTACTTACCCTATTTATGACAATGATAATAATAAGTTAAAAGAATGGCGCGCGCGCGCAGAAATCCAAATTGAAAGTAAAGACTTTAAAGCAGCAAGCCAGTTGATTAGTGAACTACAACAAAGCTTTCAGACCCAATCGATTAGTTTTAGCGTATCTGACGAACAACGTAAAAAAGTTGAAAATGAACTGATGATTGAAGCTTCTAAAAACTTTCAGCAACGCGCACAAGCGATTACTCAGGCTTGGAATAAAACGCAATATAATCTTGTCAGTTTAAATTTGAATACAAGTAATTATTTTCCTCAACCAATGATGCGTGGTGGCATGGCAAAATTTGCGATGGCTGAAGCAGCTCCAGCACAAGACATGGCTGCTGGTGAATCGAAAATTACTGTCAGTGCTAATGGCTCAATCCAATTTAAATAGAATTATCATTTTCTTTAAAGCAGAAAAGTAATTTTCTGCTTTTTTATTCATTTAGCTCAAAATAATGTTGAAGCTGTATACCATTTGGTAATTCGTCAAATGAAATATGTGCTTCATTCTCGCCAGCCCAACTGGTTTTAGAATTCATGCAAAAATTTAATTCTGCATCTGGTTTAAAATCTTGTTGAATTAAACCTAATGGAATCCACATTATTTTTGCATTACTGCCAAGCGCATTGGGTACAGGCGAACCACATTGTCTACAAAACGAACTGGTAAAGCCTGTTACTTTGAGATAAGTCTGAATAAATTGCTCACCTTGCTGCCAATCGAATTGTTCTGACGAAATCAATGTCGCTGTATTCGAAGCTGCCCCACTCTGCTTACGACATAAACTACAATAACAACGATAGATCGTTTTAATTTTAGATCTATGAAACTGAAATTTTATTTCCCCGCATAGACAAGTGCCATTGAATCGTTGTTCTTGCTCTAATACTGTCATGATTTATAATCCTAATAATCTGTTTTTCTAATCAGTTTTATGCTGAATAACTTAAATTTTGCAATGAATCCCAAGCAGCCTGGGCCAAGTTTTCCCGATAAACATTTGGGTTGGTAAGCACTTTTTCAGATAACCATGCTCGACAATAACTTTCAGTTGCACCAATCACCAATGAGATCATCAATTCAGGCGGTACTGATTTCAATAACTTAGCATCGCTATATGTCGACATATAGCTCACGATTTTTTGATTTCTCAGTTTATTTTTTTCATTTAACAATGGTCGGTACTCACTTTGCATCACATTAAAATGAGCAAGCATTAAAAATTTTGCAAAATGAGGTTGATCAGAAACCCAATCAACGTAACTATAAATTAAAGCATTCAATACATCTCTTAAAGACTGTGTACGCTCTAGATATTGATCTCGTAATGCTGCTTGATCATCTAAAGCAGCAAAAACCAGTGCAGCAATCACCCCCTCTTTGTTTTTAAAATGGTGATAAATTGCCCCGACACTACTTTCAGATTTGTCTCGGATCATTTCAATACTGGTCGCATCGAGACCATATTCAAGAAAATATACCAATGCGTCCAATAAGATTTGTCTTTTTAACAATGATCTACGTTGTGGATATAAGCGTTCTAATAATTGCTGAGCCGTTTGCATAAGTTATTTAAATTTACCAATCATCGGAACTATTGTGTATGACTTGACCACAACTTGTAAACAGAATTATATTCCGCAAAAGAATTTAATTCTGTTTTGTAGGGAATCATCTAATGGCATCAACTTTGGAATTATGGAATAAGGTTTCAGTTTTACCTGCTGGAAAATGGACGTTCACACGTATGCTTTGTTTAAAAGCACCTTATTTCAGTAGCATTTCTCCTTTATTTGAGGAGTTAAAACCGAACTCTTGTAAAATATCCATTAAGAAAAAACGCGCAGTGCTGAATCACATTGGTACAGTTCATGCGATTGCAATGTGTAATATGGCCGAACTTGCAGGCGGCACGATGACTGAGGTGACTGTTCCAACTTCACATCGCTGGATTCCAAAAGGCATGACCGTAGAATATTTAAAGAAAGCGGAAACTGATTTAATTGCGATCGCTACCCCAGTAGAGCAGCACTACGATTGGGATAAAGCTGGAGAATATCTGGTGAATGTTGATGTAATTGATCAACAGAATGAAAAAGTCTTTCACGCCACCATTACCATGTGGGTTTCAAAAAAGAAAAAATAAAAGTAAAAAGCCCCGAACACGGTATTCGGGGCTGTTCTACTTGAGTTATTTTTTTACTTTTTAAAAGGAAGCGCATATTTAAAAATACGCCCTACAACTTCACCGAATTGTTTTACAAAGCTAGCATTATTGTAATTTAAACCATATTTCTCACATACAGCTTCCACTTTAGGTGCAATTTGACGATAGCGGCGAGCGGGAATATCTGGGTATAAGTGATGTTCAATTTGATGGCTCAAATGCCCTGTCAAAATATGAAATGCTTCTGAACCTGTTAAATTAGAAGAACCACGAATTTGACGCATGTACCAATGACCGCGACTTTCATTCTGTAAAACAGTTTTTGGGAAGACCTCAGCATCTTTAGTAAAATGACCACAAAAAATAATACTAAAAGTCCAAATATTACGAATCCCATTAGCAACTAAATTTCCAGTAAAAACTGGGATCGCTGAAGGTCCTGCAATCAATGGGAAAAACACATAATCTTTAAAAAGTTGCTTCGCTATTTTTTTCTGTGCTGGTTGCCATTCTCGTTTAAATTGCGTCATTGATTTACGTTTATAAATCACTTTGCCGAGTTCAAGATTTTGAATCGCAACTCCCCACTGGAATAATAAGCTGAATGGCACAATATAAATCGGTTGAATTAAAGTAAACTTTGTCCAACGTTGTTCGGGAAATAAACGAAATACACCATAACCCACATCATCATCCATACCTTTCACATTGGTATAAGTATGATGTTTGTAGTTATGTGTTTGGCGCCAATTATCAGAGGTTCCAACGGTATCCCATTCGTAAGTCTGACCATTAAATTTTGGATCATTCATCCAGTCATATTGTCCATGCATCACATTATGACCTAACTCCATGTTTTCCATAATTTTGGCAAAACCCAATAGCCCCGTTCCTAATAACCATGCTGGTGGAAACCATCCTGCAAACAACAAAGTTCGTCCGAGTAAGCTGCTATAACGGATTGACGAATAAACACGACGAATATACTTCGCATCTTTTTCGCCTAAGTCATCCAATACTTCTTGCTTGATCTGATCTAATTCTCGTGCAAAAGCATCTAATTCTGAAGCAGTTAAATCACGATTTTTAGGATTTTTAAAATATTCAATTTTAACAGGCATATTCATAATTAATTTCTCATTTATAGATCAATCACTAGATCAGACTGAGCGGAATTTACACAAATTTTTAATAGTTGAGCAGGTTCATGATTCGCTGAACCATTCAACAAATTCTTCGTTGAGCCTTGCGCTTTAGTGCAGGCGCATTTATTACAAATGCCCATACGACAACCATGATTAGGTTTAATCCCTTGATGTTCCAAACTAGAAAGAATGGATTGCCCTTTAGGTATCGCAACCGTTTTGTTGGATTGAGTCAATCTCACATTTATAAAACCAGTTTCCGAAGCATCCACATCAAATTGGCTTAAACTAAAAGCTTCGGTTTGAAGCAAAGCAGCACAAGAAAATAATTTTTCTGCTGTACTCACAAAACCCGATGGACCACAGGCATATACAGTGGTTTCATTTAAAGCTGAAATTTGCTCTACATGATTTTGATTTAAACGTTGATCTTGCTCTTGGGTATAAAAAATTTGATAACTGAATTGAGAGAAATTTTCTGCCGTTTCTTTTAAATATTCAGCATAGGCGGCATCGGCCTGAGTTTTCACCCAATACATCAACTGGACAGATGTCGTCGAAAACTGCTTGGTTTGACTCAAACTTTCGATCAGGCTCAGCATCGGGGTAATGCCGCTACCTGCTGCAAGTAATAACAAGTTAGGAGTTTGAATATGCTGCTGCATATCGCCATAAGGTTGCCCTAAATAGACAATATCCCCTATTTTAGCTTGCTCAACCAACCATGAACTCACCAAACCTTGATCAACTTTTTTGACGGTTAAACAGAGATGATCTGCATCTAATTGCATCAAACTATACGTGCGTTCGTAATGACGCCCTGCTATTTCAACAGTGACAGGATGATGTTGTCCTGCTGCACCACGCTGTACATGACGATTGCATTGCAAAATAAGACTTACTGTATCCTTAGCTACCGTTTGTTTTTTTACAACTTTGGCGAGTGATTGATTCAAAGACCACAGTGGATTGATTTTTTGTAGCCAAAAATTGGCATCATGGTTCGTAATTACGCTTTGGGCTATTGAATTGAATAGAGAAATTCTCTTTTCGACTGCTTGCATGAGCGGGAACTCTGATCATTTTTTAATTATTATACATGTGTATATATATTTGTATATATATTCGTATAAGAATTTACATTTCCCAAGTAGTCAGACAATCGCTATAATCCCGAGTAGCTTACTTATATTTTGAAAATAATGGTTCAGTCTTCTACTTTTTTACCGCTCGGTCATGACACACTAAATGAACAAGATGTCATTGCTATGAAATCTCCTGTACGCTCGGTTGGTAGAAAAGCAACCATTACCAAAGAAGAACTTTTTCAGGCGACACTGAATTTAATTGGTCCACAGAAAAGTATTGCATCTTTGAGCTTACGTGAAGTAGCGCGTGAAGCAGGCATTGCACCAAATAGTTTTTATCGACATTTTAAAGATATTGATGAACTGGCTATCGCTCTCATCGATCGTGCAGGTTTGGTATTACGTAAAATCATTCGCGAAGCGCGTTTACAAGCCTCTATGCAGCAAAGCATTATCCGCAGTTCGGTTGAAGTTTTCATTCAACAATTAGATGCGGATGAAGGCTACCTCAGCTTATTACTTCGTGAAGGTTATACAGGTTCTACCTCGTATAAATCGGCTGTAGATCGTCAGCTGAATTTCTTTCAGCAAGAATTACAAGAAGACCTGATTCGCTTGGAACAAATGAATGATCGTAAAATTAGTCATGCTGATATTGCAGCAAAAGCAATTACTCAATTGGTTTTCAATATGGGTGCAAAAGTAATTGATTTACCCTCGGAACAACGCACTGGAGTTGCAGAGCAAACCATGGTGATGATTCGTATGATTTTAGAAGGTGCTCGTCATTTTGATAAAATGGAAATTGATTAAGCAATTTCATCAGCATAAACTAGAGCAATTAATACTTTATCTTTTTCATTTATCATAACTACAAACAAGTCTAGGCATACAGATCATGACTCTTCTCAATGACCGTCAAAGCATCATCGCCAGTTTTTTACTGATGTTTTTGTTTTTAGTGATGGTCATTCCCCTGCATTTGTTGCCTAGTTTTTTTGCAGGTTTCTTGATTTTCGAAATTATTAACAGTCTAAGCTCAATTGTTGAAAAACATATTGATGGACAACGTGCGCGTATCTTTATCAGTATTATTCTTGGAATTTTGACCACATTTTTGATTGGCTTTTTTATTACCAGTTTAATTAGCTTTGTGATCTATGATTTGAAAGGAACAGGTCTTAACTCGTTTAACATTAAGATTGATCAAACCCTCATTAAATTCCAAGCTGAAATGAGTCAATATGTCCCTGGTTATCTTCCTCATAGTGTTGCAGATATCAAGAATCAGATCTTGTCCTTCATCAAGAATAATATTTCAATTGTAAAAAATACAGGTACCGATATTCTGCATAACTTAGCAACCATGCTGATCGGTTTAATTGTAGGTATCTTGGTTTCAATTCAGAACTTTAAGCAGCACGCACCACAACCTGTCTTTAAAGCTGCTATTTTACATCGTATTCAGAAGCTTTCGATTTCATTCAAAAATGTTGTCTTTGCTCAAGTAAAAATCTCTTTAATCAATACAGCACTATTTATCATTTTTGTTTTTATCGTTTTGCCTCTCTTCCATATCCATTTACCTTTTGCTAAAACACTGACTATTCTGACCTTCATTTTTGGTCTTTTACCTATTATTGGTAACTTGATTTCGAATACTTTGATTATCATGGCTGGCTTAACCATTTCACTCTCTGTTGCAGCCATCGCTTTAGCATATTTAGTCATTATTCATAAACTTGAATATTTCGTAAACGCAAAAATCATTGGTACAAAAATTAATGCGAGTGCATGGGAAGTACTCTTGGCTATGCTCATTTTTGAATCAATTTTCGGCTTGAGTGGCTTAATCGTTGCACCGATTTTTTACGCTTACATTAAATTAGAATGCAAAGATGCTGGTTTGATCTGAATTATATTTGAGCTATTCAGATTCAATAGATCAATCTATTATTTCAACTCATTTAGCAAAGTAATAAAAAGAAAAATGATGATAAATAAAATTACAAAAGCCTTGCGAATTAAAACATTCAGATGCCCACTCAAAGCATATGCTAAAGACTAAATGAATCATTTTATTCACGATGTTTCATCACATTATAATTGAATGAGGTAACTATGAATTCTTCAGCAGCGGCTTTGAAAGTATATACACGTAATAATTTAGATGATGCCATCAAAGAAGCCACCGTTAAAATATTAAATCAAATACTTGCTAACCTTATTGATCTATCATTGCTTACCAAACAAGCGCACTGGAACATGCGTGGGAGCAACTTTATTGCAGTGCATGAAATGTTAGATACATTCCGCACCTCAATTATTACCCATTTAGACAATGTCGCAGAGCGTGCGGTACAGATTGGTGGAACAGCGCTCGGAACAACACAAACGGTTTCAGAGACCTCACATCTTAAGCCTTATCCTGTTGCAATCCATGCAGTGCAAGATCACTTAAAAGAGTTGGCTGATCGTTATGCTGTCGTTGCAAATCATCTTCGAGATACAATCGAGCAAATTAAAGATCCAATCTCTGAAGATATTATCCATGCAGCACTCGAAGATCTGGATCAATATTTATGGTTCTTAGAAGCCAATATTGATCACTAAATCAATCGGCATAAAAAAGAGGACTTGAATTGTCCTCTTTTTTATTGCTGTTTCAGTTAAGGCTTAACCACAACTAAGACTTGAATCGCTTCTGGGGTCACAGAAAGACCATCTAATAAGCCTAGCCCCTCTTTCTGGAACTTTTGTAAACGCTCAATTTCATCTTGACGAATACTTGGGTTAAATTGCTTAAGATAAGTTAAACGGTCAATTTCATATTGCCATTTACTGCCATAATGTTCTTTTGCTTGTTGCATCAACTCTGGCAAAGAGGTTTTGGCAATATCTAAAGCTTGTGCGTAACGCTGTTCAATTACATCACGGCGTGCTTTCACAACTTGACGGCAGCTATTGCCATCGAGATGATGCAAATATGGGCGCAAAATACTTGGATCGATCTTGGCAGATAAATCCTGACCAGTTTCACTCAGTAATACGCGAATCAATTGCTTCGGCAAACTTGACGGTAAGTTCAACCCTTTTGGTGCAACGACATCGACCTTAAACCAAACTTCCAATAAAACTGAACCTTGTTTTAACGCATTCGATTTGAGTAATGCAACGTTAGTACTCCCAAATGATTGTGTACGGATCATTTCCATCACACTTTCAATAAATGGGTGTTCCAAAGTTAAGTACTGTGCATCTTCACGGATTTGTGCCTGATCACGATAGAAGGTTGCTGTCATGCCTTCTTCATCCAAGGTGATTCCTTGAACTTGCATTTGATCAGTTGGTTTGATGATCACTGTACCGTTGCTTTGCTCATCAAAATCAATATTGGTTGATGACATGAAACGCTTCACGAACATTGGTAAAGTCGTGTTGTCATCATAATCCTCAAGTGCTTGCACAATGCCTTGTGCCACAATTGGACGGCAAGAGTTGTACTCAAGCAAACGATCACGACCAGCTTGTAACTCAGCTTCTAAAGCTTGACGTTGTACATTCACTTCTTCAAGTAAATCCTCAAACGTCTGACCTTGATCTGCCAATAAACAATCTTTGAGTTCAATAATAAAGTTTTCTTGCAGCGTTTGTGCGGTTGGAGAAATACTACTGAAAATATTCAGTGCTTCGTTGTACCAACGGAACATACGTTCTTGTGCTGTACCAATTAAATAAGGCACATGAATTTGAATACGATTTTCTTGACCAATACGATCCAAACGACCAATACGTTGTTCAAGTACATCTGGGTTTGCAGGCAAATCAAATAGGATGAGATCGCTGGCAAACTGGAAGTTACGTCCTTCCGAACCAATCTCAGAACAGAGGAGGATTTGAGCACCATAACTGTCTTCTGCAAAGTATGCCGCAGCTTGGTCACGCTCTAATAAGCTCATACCTTCATGGAACATGGCAGTACGAATACCTGCATGTAAACGCAATACATTTTCTAATGCCTCTACCACTGGCCCACTACGTGCGATCAATAACACTTTTTTGTGTTTTAAATCTTTGCGTAGTACTTCCATTAACCATGGCACACGCGGATCATTTTCCATCCATGCACCATCAAGTTGACCTTCTTCTGGCCACATTTGCTCACGCATTTTGCCATCAAATGACCAATCTTCTGGTGCTGGCAAAGGTGCTGGCTGGCAATCACGACCTGGGAAGCCTTGAATCGCTTCACGTGTGTTACGGAATAAAATACGACCTGTACCATGACGATCTAATAATTCATGAATCGCACGCATACGCTGTTCAGGCTGATCATCAATACGATGACCCAATAAACTATCCAAAGCAGCAAGATGTTCTTCAGTCAGTGCTTCATCTGACATTAAGACTTCGGCAACTTTAGCTGTTTGCTGATATTGTTCTTCTTCGTCAAGGAAACGATCTAAGCTACTAAAACGTTGCGGATCAAGTAAACGTAAACGTGCAAAATGGCTTTCTACACCTAATTGTTCAGGCGTTGCAGTGAGAAGTAAGACACCCGCTGTTTGTTCAGCCAACTCTTCGACAAGATCATAACGATCATTACCGCCGTCTTCTTCACTCCACATCAAATGATGTGCTTCATCGACAACCAGTAAATCAAAACCTGCCTCAACCGCTTGCTCACGCAAATCATCATGGTCAACCATCAAATCGACACTGGCAATAATGCATTGCTCAGTCAGGAATGGGTTAAGATCAGGATCATGTTCTTTGATCGAAGCAGTACGCGTTAAATCGAATAGAGAAAATTGTAAATTGAAACGGCGGCGCATTTCAATCATCCACTGATACTGTAATGAATCAGGCACTAAAATTAGGATACGCTCTGAACGTCCTGTTTTCAGTTGTTGATGGATAATCAAACCCGCTTCAATGGTTTTACCCAAACCGACTTCATCGGCTAACAATACGCGTGGTGCAAAACGTTTACCCACTTCGTGTGCGATATACAGTTGATGTGGAATCAAACCCACACGCGCGCCAAGGAAGCCACGTAAAGGACTGGTATGCATTTGCGCTTGCAATAGCATCGCTTCAATACGAAGGTCATACCATTCTTTATAATCAATTTGGCTCGCTAACAAACGCTCTAAAGGTTTTGATAGCTGAATTTGTGCACCGATACGGGTTTCGTTCAATGACTTACGTTCTTGTTCGCCATTTTCTAGGCTACGAACCACATCATAACGCAGCACGCCATGACGATCTTCAACCGATTCAACAATCCACTTAACACCTTCTTGATCTTGCACTTCATCTTTGACATTGAAGATGATACGAGACAAAGGCGCGTTGTTACGTGCATAAACACGCGTTTCATCACTTTTCGGGAATAAAATACTGATAGAACGTTCATCTACATCAATAAGAACACCTAGACCGAGTTCAGTTTCTGTATCCGATAACCAACGTTGACCAATAGCAAACGGCTGCAATTTATTCCACCTTTTTTCATGTTAGCCCACATATTGTATGCCTTAAACTGATGAAAGTTTAAGCTACTTTATGTAGTTTTAAATTTGGTATTATGGTGAAAATGAATCACCCAATAACCTCAATATTTTGACATAAAGCTGACTGAAATAGCGCGCTTTACATCTAGTTTGATCAAAAAAATACGATTAAAACGGCACTGGGTAGTCAAAACTGAGTTGAGTGCCTGTTTTAGGATGAGTGAAGCTAAGTTGTGTTGCATGAAGACACAAACGTGCATAAAGCTGTTGCTGTTCAGAAGTTGCATATAAGGTATCTCCTAGTATTGGATGACCTAGATATTGCATATGTACACGAAGTTGGTGTGAACGGCCTGTAATCGGAGTCAATTTAACGCGCGTTACCGCTTGTCCTTGAATTTCGAAATGTTCAATTGCTTGCCATTCGGTTAATGCAGGCTTGTGATGTGTTGCATCAACGATATGTAATGGTGGACGACTTGGATCATAAATCACAGGAATATCAACTGTGCCCTGACCCTCTAAATGACCAGCAACCAAAGCTTGATAAATTTTTGAGGTTTGACGGTCTTGGAATTGACGTGAAATATTGCTCTGTCCAAATTTGGATAAACCAAACACCAAAATGCCTGAGGTATCTCGATCTAAACGATGAATGAGTAGAGTTTTGGGTTCTAATTTTAATAAACGATTGATCAAACAGTCTTGTAAATCAGGTGTTTTCCCCGGCACTGTCAGAAGCCCAGCAGGTTTATGGATGACCATAAAATCTTCATCACGATGAATCAAATGTTCACTTAGAAAATTACTCAAGCGTACCTTCCAACGACTGGATGAAAACAAGCGGGCAATCATAAAAAGCTTGAAGAGAAATTACAATCAAATTTTCAGTAAAATTGGCTAATTTTTAACAAACGCTATGATAAAATCAAAATTAATCATTACCCTAATAAAAACGAACATGGCTATACATTCAGCAAAACAACAAGCAATTCTTTTATTCACTCAAATATTACAAGAAAAGGACTTTCTAAATACACAATTGATTAATGAAATTGAAGTTTTACATGGACAATCTGATAGTGCGTTCACAGCAGTATTTTGTAAAAATTTAATTGCTGAATATCCAGATAAAAACAAGCTTTGACTGACTTTATTCACTTTTACTTAGAAAAACATGATCGTTTAAAAGCAACTTCTGCCCCACAATCACAAATTTATAGCTATCATGTTTTGGCTCATTGGATAAATATTTTTACACCTTATGCTGACCATAATATTCCTTTAATCTGGCGAGCCTTCCAGCAATATCCTTTTGAGATATTTCCATTTTTAATCAATTTACCTCATGCTGAATTCAAAATAGAAGATATTGAAATCTTGTATACACTCTGTTCAAGAAACCAACATTTTGCAAGAGATGGGATACACATCTTTGATTTTATTAATCAGTATTATGATCAGTTCCCACAACTACTCCTTGCTCTTCCCGAACGGTTTAAACATACCAAAAATGATAAACTACAAGCAGATTTACTCATTATCCTCAGTATGCGGAAAACAGCATTACCTACGGAATTACAAAATTTTATTTTGCAGTGCTTCGATACTTATCAATCACAGCAAGGCAATGTTTTCTATGCAACAATTGATGCTCTAAAGAAATGCAAAGACATAGTTATTCCTAAAGATATTATTACTACTTTAGCCACATTACTACACGATAATCATGAAGTATGGTATTTACCCATGTCTGCAATGCGTGCCTTACATGGTCTTGGCATCCAAGATGATTGGTTTAAACAGCACTTACTCGATGCTTTAGATGGTCCTTATGGTTGTGATGGTGAGACACCACTCAATACAAGTATCGAATTATTAATTCAATGGCAAGAACAAGGTTTATATGCAGTAGACAAAATTATACAATTATTAAAAAAAGGAATAGAAAAAAATGATCAAGAATTAATTAAAGAACTATTGCCCTATTTAAAATACCATACCCAGTTTACGGCACAAACACAGCCCTTATTATGGAATTATTTGCAGACACAACAACATCAAGATGGTGAAGATTATTGGATGGATGAATCTATTATTGAGGATTTTTTAGAATTATCTCATATCTGTCAATGGCAAATAACCGATGATATTTGGAAAAAATTATTTTTAGTTATTCAACCTTATCTTGAGTTTAAAGATCGAGATAAGCTCTTTGATCAGCTTAAATATCATTTAAATATTCAACCTGATCAAATTGAAGAATTAAAACAATGGTGTCATTTAAAAGACCTAGAAAACTCACTATACAATGCATAAGTTTTCTAGGTCTTAGGATTTATTTTTTCATCTCTGCAAAAGTTTCTTTTGCTGCTTGAATGGTCTCTGCAATATCTTGATCTGAATGCATAGATGAAATAAATCCTGCTTCAAATGCAGATGGTGCAAGATATACGCCACGCTTTAACATGCCATGGAAGAACTTCTTAAATGCTTCAACATCACAAGCTAACATCGAATCAAAGCTGGTAATGTCCTCTTGATCGGTGAAATACAAACCGAACATGCCACCGACTTGTTGCGTTTTAAATGGAATACCCGCTTCATCTGCCGCAGCTTGTAATCCTGTAAGCAATTTCGCTAACTGTGCCGAAAGCTTGTCATAAAACTCTGGTTCACGGAGATGCTTGAACATCGCAATCCCTGCACGCATTGCCAATGGATTCCCTGACAAAGTACCTGCTTGATAAACACCGCCTAAAGGTGCGATGCATTCCATAATTTCACGTTTACCACCGAAAGCACCGACTGGCAAACCTGCACCAATAATTTTTCCTAAAGTCGTTAAATCTGGTTTTACGTTATAAACCGATTGTGCGCCGCCTAAAGCAACACGGAAACCCGTCATCACTTCATCAATAATAAATACTGATTTGTACTCATCACATACATCACGAATCGCTTGCAAGAAACCATCAATTGGCGTAACCAAGTTCATGTTGCCTGCAACTGGCTCAATAATCACACCTGCAATCTCATGCCCAAACTTGCTAAAACATTCTTTCAGCGCTTCAATATTGTTATATGGCAGCGTTAAAGTATGCTTTGCAAAATCAGCAGGTACGCCTTTTGAGGTTGGTTCACCTTCACCTAAAGTGAGTAAACCTGAGCCTGCTTTCACCAATAACGAATCTGAATGACCGTGATAACACCCTTCAAATTTTACAATCTTGTCGCGCCCTGTATAACCACGTGCCAAACGAATTGCGGTCATGGTCGCTTCTGTACCTGAACTGGTCATACGCACCATTTCAATTGAAGGCATGATCTCGCAAATCGTATCCGCTAAAGTGGTTTCATGTACGGTTGGCGCACCAAAACTTAAACCATCTTCCGCCGCAGTTTGTACTGCCTGAATAATATCAGGATGTGCATGACCTAGAATCATCGGTCCCCATGAGCCCACGTAGTCCACATAACGTTTGCCATCTACATCCCACAAGTACGCACCTTTTGCCTTTTCGATAAAGACAGGCGTACCACCAACACCGTTAAATGCACGTACAGGTGAATTGACACCACCTGGAATATGTTTATTTGCTTGTTTAAATAACTGTTCTTGCTTTGGAGATAAACTCATAAAAGACTCAACCTAGAATCGAAGAATAAAATGTCGAAACGATGCAAAAAATTATGCAAATAACTTTGCCCATGCATTTACACGAGCAGGAATTTCGGCTGTTGATCGTCCTAATATATCACTAATGACTGCACAAAGGCTCGCCCCAGCATCAATCACAAGCTGAGAATTTTCAACTGTAAGACCACCAATTGCACAAATGGGTACATCAAATTTTTGCTTTGCCTGTTGAATCACTTCGATCCCAACATTCCCCGCTTCAGGTTTAGTTGAAGTTGCATAAACTGCACCAAAAGCCACATAAGTTGCACCTTCAACAATTGCTTTCTCAGCCAATTCTAATGAATTAAGACAGGTACGACCAATAATGACACCTTGTGATAAGCGTGCAGCGGCATCCGTAACTTCACCATCAGACTGTCCAAGATGTACACCTAAACCAAATTGCTCAGCCAATTCCAAGTCATCATTAATCACAAATGGAACTTGGTATGTTTCACAGAGGGCTTTGATTTGTTGAACTTCATCAGGCTGATCAGCTTTTGCGACTTTCTTACGACGATACTGTAAAATCGCAATATTCCCTGTCGCCAAAGCGACCTCTAATTTTTCTAATAATAATTGGAGAGGATCATCATTGGTAATAAGATAAAGGCCGCGCATAGTTAAAACTCATCAATTTCAGGTATTCAGTATAAAGCAAAAATATTAAGCACTTTTAATAAAGCGCCAACGTACAATCGCCAACATTACTAAGAATAAAATCATGAACACACTGACACTTCCACCACCCGATTGGCTTGTTTGGCTACTTTTTTGTTCGGGAACGGTATTTGGATGCAGATAAGCATTTAACCAATCTGAATAGTTCGCAACTCGAGTATACACACTAGGATAACCAACCTTGGCACAACCAATTCCCCAACTCGCAACACCTAGCAAATATGGTTTTTCTAAATTATTAATCGTTAAACCTGCACCGCTATCACCATAACAAGCATCTGTAAGACTGTCTTGCATCGGTGATTCTGCACAAAGCATATTCTGAGTGATTTGTTGCGCGCTATATAATGATGATGAAGATAGACAATTGGCTAATTTTAGCGTGGTATATCTTAAAGTTGTTGGATACAGCGCAGGGTTTCTAATGCTTTTTCCTTCATAATCTTTACAAGTCTGAGATTGAGTATTGTCACAATCTTCTAATACGCCCCACCCTGCAATCTGTACCATATTTACAATCAATGCATTTTGTTGTTCTAAGACGGGATTCATAATGTCAATCGTTTGGCAATTTACACCACACTTTATAAAATCCACATCACCTTCTAATTCTAATAGTGCAATATCGTTATCATAAATACGATTATTATATTTCTCATGTATATACCCCTTTTTAACTTTAATAATTTGTCCTGCTTGAATACTTTGCAAATTTTGTGCACCAATCAAAATATAATAATCACTGTTTTGTTTTTCGAGTGGTTCAATACAATGTGCTGCTGTCACCACCCAATGATCTGCAACTAGACTTCCTGAGCAATGGTAGGACTGGTAAGGTTTTAAAGGGTTAAGTACAACTGCAACTTGCCACGGGATTTGTGCTTCTGTAGTCGTATTACCATTGATAATTCGAGTTTGAGGACTCATATTCGCCCATACACTTTGTATGAAACTAAATAACAGAATATTTAGAATAATAGGATATTTTTTCACAAATATAAGTCCCCAAAAATAATATTGAATTACGCATAAAATAATAAAGCATAAACTCTTTTTATTTTTTTATTTTAACTAATAAAATATGACTAGGAAATAAAAATCTATTTAATTTAAACTTTATAAGCTGCCTACATGGCAGTGAACAGTATCAAGTGACTGAACAACCACAACTTGTTTTTCTAAGCTGCCTACATGGCAGTGAACTTGCAGACCCATCAGTAGCGAAAATTCTAAATTTTCTAAGCTGCCTACATGGCAGTGAACTGGCAATACGGTTTGGGTGAATGCGCCAGTATTTTCTAAGCTGCCTACATGGCAGTGAACTTGGTTTTTTATCTGCTGCAATGATTCTTGTTTTTCTAAGCTGCCTACATGGCAGTGAACTTACAAGCGCAAATTTAAAGATGGTCAAGGACTTTCTAAGCTGCCTACATGGCAGTGAACTCGTAAACAATAAAAAAGCACACCGACTCTCTTTTCTAAGCTGCCTACATGGCAGTGAACTTGGACGCTCTTTACTCTTACACGGTCATTTTTTTCTAAGCTGCCTACATGGCAGTGAACAGTAAAATTAACACAAAAAATAAAGTTATAACAGTGAGTTAAGCTTTAAATCTAATAAAAGACCCAAGTTTTAACCCACGTTTATAACTTATTGATTTTATTAAGCTGTTAAAGAGTATAAAAATATTGGGTTAAAATTCGGGTACAGAACTCTGTGAACTTAAACCATAAGTACTAAAAACCTGAGTTTCAGATTTTTCAGCAGATTTCTTTTCAATAAACAACTTAAACCATCTCTTATCTTGTTCATCAGAAGTACTTAAACTTTGCAATTGGATATAAGGTAAATCCGTTGTTGTTACAACATTACTATAACGAGCCAATGCTTCATCAAAACCAATATCACCACGCTTCACACGGTGACGAGCCAAACGGTGTGGATTAGTTTTCACCTGTTTACGCCTATAAATGGCATAGCCTGTGATTCTCCTTTCAGGGACAGGACGTACACTCGTGATATGTGTGTAATCTAATAAACGATCTAGCCATTTTCGGATATCTAGTTTTTGTAAATCTATTTCAGATATAGCAAAAATACGTAGTTTCCCACCTAAACCAACTTTAGATCTTTTATTTTCCTTTGTTTCATACACATAATCAGGAAAAGAAATTCCTATTGGCACTTGATTGTACTGATCTTTCATTTCCACTAAAGCAAAATGTAACTGCATATAGATTTTTGACCAAAGGAAATAAGGTGAAATCTCAGCTTGATCAATCAAAGTAATTTCTTGGTAATAATCCATTGATTACTCCTTTCCACTTTGACCAAATACTCCACCACGAACTAAAACTGCCATCACATAATGTTCTTGTTCAGTATTAGCCAATGACTCACCTAAAGCGTACTTATCAAATAAATTAAAAAAATCAACTTTATCTTTCGGAGTTCTATATGCTTTTCCAAGATTTGTAACTGCACCATACGGCTCTATCGCAATTGCTGTTTTTTTATCATCAAATTCAGGATACCAAGTATCAATCGTACGCAGTGCATTACCGATTTTTTGAGAATGCATTGCAGCAACATCATTCACTTGATAAAGAATTTTGCTCTTATTGCCTTTTCCTTTATCCAATACCAATTCTTCACTTGGATAGACTTCTTGCGCTTTACCAACTAAAGCATAAGCTTCAATTTTAATTAATAAATAAGCTGTTTCACCTTTTAAAGCATGTGCAATTTGGTTTGCTAAATTTTGTACTTTCTCATCAATCTGATCAAAGTCATGCAATGGATATTGCAAAGCATTAAAAATGACCGCTGGTTGATCATTAATTGTAACAACAACTTCTACTTTTTCAGCACCAACACGGTTACGCCATAAAAACCGAGCATTCGCGATATTGAGCGCGTAGCGTTTAGCAAGCTCAGTAAAACCATATTGTTCGATGTAGTTTTTTGCTACAGCTTGATAAGAATTTAAAAATATTTCGTTATTACAAGCAGATGGATTTTCAACTCCACCGAGTACTTTCAACGTAAATGAAACTTTTAAGGTGTCCTGATTTTCTCCCAAAGCACATGCATCTACAGTTTGTAAATTGGCTTTTTCAACCTCGGCATTCAATTTTATTGGGTCACCTGCAACGGCAGGTTTTAAACGGTTTGAAATCGTTCCTCGTACCGATTTTTCAATCAGCTTTAATGCTGTTTGTTCATTACGATTAATCCAAGTTGTTCCGTAAAAATAACCATCAGATGGAACAAGTTTCTTTTCAAATGCCAGTACACTTGCAATTGCTTTTTCATTTTTAGCCATGAGTTTTTCCTTTTTTTCAATATAAAATTAAGTTGTTGTTTGGTTTTGACAAAGGTATAAATTATTTTCTAAATCAACATGATATTTCCATAACAGTTGATCAATGTGTTCTATACGATACGGCATCATAAATTCACCTAACGTTAAAACACTTTCTGCAAATCGATGTGGAGTATTAGCATCACGTTGATTTTTTGCTTGTCCAAGTTCAGAAATTCCCTGAAAACCAACAGCAATAGGCACAAGCCAACCTTGAGCTTTACGCTTTGATACCCATGTCACTTTGTCATTTTCATCTATAGTAGAACTATGGGTGACCTTCAAATAATCTAAAACCGCATCTAGTGCATCTTTACCCTCATTCATACTTTCTATAACAAGATCACGGCGCTCAATGATTACGTGTCCTAGCATGAGTTTATTTAAGATAGGTCTTAACTCTTTATCTTGATTTTCATATTCATCATCAAAATCTATGATTTGATAATCTTTCACTGCTAAAACATCTCCACTTGCAAATTTCATACTGCACACGAGATCAGGAATAAGTTCTAAAAGTCGCTCTCTCTTTTTTATGTTTAGATTTTCAACTTCAATTAAAAGTGAAACTTCTAAATGACAACGTGCCTCTTCAATAAAAGCAGGACGACTACCATCTTTATCTAAGGGGTTTGCAGTACCTATAATGGAATGAACAAAATCCCCTTGCCCTTTATAAGTTTGCAAATTAAATTCATGACAACTAATTGCCATTTTCGTTAAAATTACATCACAAGCTTTGCTCTGTAACTGGCGTTGTAAGGCATGAACAGCACCGAGCCACGCAGTCATTGCAGGAAATCCAATCGTATATGGGCTACTCATTGCATTGGCATTGTGAAGTTTTAAATGAGGAATCAATAAAAAATGGCGCATTAAAAAAATCCCTTTGCTTGTTGTAATGATTTTTCTACACGTTGTTTAACATCAAGCAACTCACCTGTTCCTAATGTATAAGCATCGCTAATTATTTTTTCATAACTCCGTAATATCCAACGAGCAATTTCTTTACTTAACTCATCACACCAGTCATTATCTGCTTCTCTTTCTTTTTGATGAATTTTATCTAACCAAATACGCTGTACTTTAGGTAAATTTGCGTAATAATCTTGATTTGACCAACCTTCGGTTGCATATTCTCTAGTTCTTAATGCCTGTAACAATATTTGATCTATCACAAACTGAATGATATTTCGGATCGCATTTCGAATATCAATATTATTTAAATCAAGCTGCATAAATTTATGCAATTGAATAAAACTGTCTTGATAGTTTTTTCTATATAAACATTGAAGAAAAAAATCTGTTTTAGGCAGCCGAGTTGCTCTTTTTTCTAATACAGGTGGGCAACTTGATAATAAATAAGCTCGTCCTGCATTTTGACTATTTAAAACACTGACATTTTGTGGTTGAGTTCCACCATATCCAGTAATAGTCAAATCAAAAATATCAGCATAGCCTATTTCATGATGCTCATTTTTCTTACGTGCCTCTTTAGCTTGTTTAGTATCTTCAGAAAAACGTATCGCATCAATAGATTGTTTTAGTCGGGTGATTAATCCTGATGGTGTTAAAATAGAAAGTAAATGATATTGTGCTTCACGAACTGGAAAATAAATTTGTTTCACCAAATGATCTGTTTTAACAGAATGATCTGTTGCTTTAATTTTTAGAAATTCTGTACTTAAAGTATCAAAGTTTAATTTTGCATGAGTAATTAGAGTTTTCAATGCTTGATCTTGCTGTTCAAAACCGTCCAATACCGTGAAATTTTCATTTAATGGTAAGGACAAAAACTTAAATACATCCATTGCAGCAGCATTGCCAAATACATCTAATGAATAATCCACATTCCCACTTCGTAAATAGCCATCATTAGATTGTTCTACTTTAGCAATCACGCTTGAAGTTTTTGCACTTGGGTGACTGAATTTACTTGGGTGACTGACCATAGAAAGCTGTGTAACTCGCTTTGCTGCGTCAGGTAACCACTCATTTAAACTAAATTTATCATTTGCTTGTTGTCGTAATTCAGCTATTACCGTTTCATTTTCCGCCTTTTTTATCCGATCTTTTAACCAAAGTTCTTTTCGCTCATTCAAAAAAGCATAAATACTTTCTGCCATATTTCCCCCATTTATTATTTATCTAAAACTACAAGTCCAAATTGTTCTGAAATAGTTCTTCTAGTGACTCTGAACCTATTTCCTCAATACTGACTTCATCTGGCTGAGTATTTTTTATATTTTGATGATGTAATTCCTGAACAGCTTTTGAACCAATTAAAACAGCAAGCTCATCATTGCTCAAACCAATATCATGACGATATGAATCGCCTGTTTGCAAAGTTAATGTTCTGAGTCCTAAAGCTAAGATATAGCGTAATGATTGCCCATCCTTGGATAGAGCTTGCATAATTTTAGCATTGGCAATCGTTTTACCCTTACCCGTACTCGCCATATTGACAATGAACCAACCTTGTTTCTCTATCCCTTCATTTTTTTGAATAAATTGCTGTATCCCTTTCACTGCCTGATCTTGCCATTCAAAACCTTGAGGACTTTTCTTTTTTAATTTTTGAATATCATAAGCGGGTTCCATGTCATCGGCTAAGCGACTTAAAGACTGAGCGACTCGCATCGCATTGTCACTGACCCGTACTAAATGTTCATCTAAAAATTGTTTGGCTTGTTTCGTTTTTGGGTCAGTATTTGCAACGAGTGATAAATTGGTTTTCCACGTTTTATCCGCCTCACAAGATGAATAATAGTGATCACCTAACATAAGACACAATCTGGCATGATGTAAAATCACTCGCCAACTACCATCTGCAAATATCTGTTGAGATGCTTGAGACTCCTGTAATAAACGTGTTGACCATTTTTTAATTTGTTTGTTCCATTCAGATGACTGAGTCAACAAACCTTGTTTAAACTCAAAACACAATTTAAGGCGTTGTTGATATTCTTTTTCCTCAAATTTATTTTGGTAACCCCAATCTGCTTTGATCAATTCAAATAAGTTATTTATATATGAAACATCTTCACTGCCATATTTCTTATATTCTTCTTCACTTTTTAAATTGGGTAAACGATGATGTGACACGATCAACCATGCGACCAACTGCGCTAAGGGTGGAAGTTGATCTAAAACTTTTGATTGATCTGAGTTTTTTACAATCGTTTGTTTGAGTACTTCTTCATTCCAGCTTTGACTGATAAATAAATTGAGCCATGCTTCATCAGTTTCAATATCGCCCGATGATTGAACCAATGCATTGAGCAAGAGACAAGAAATCCATTCATGCCGTAAAGGATCGCTTTTGAATTGGTTATTTTTACTGAGGAGTTTCTGCTGAAATAAAAGCGTTGCTTTGCCCCAATCGTGAAGTAACGCGGACACTGCAACCAACGCTTTAATTAGAGGTAAATAATGCCAGTCATTTTCCCATTTATTTTGATCTAATTTTTTCTTCGTCGTATTCACAGGCACAATCCCCTGCGTATTAAACTTATTCCGATTTCCAACGACCCACAGCAACTCACTTCTACGACGACCACGTATCCAGTGGCAACTGACTGCCGTACTTTTGGTGACAGTCTTTCTCAATAATTTTTTAACAGCAATCAAACCATCTTCGGTAATGACTGTTTGCCATGTATTGTCACCAATTCGATCCGCAAAAGCATCGAGTACACGGCGAGTTCGAGCAATCGCTTTCTTTTCGCATTGAGAGATAAAGGTAACGATCATATCGTATGATCCCCTAAATCAAAGTTTCTGCAAGCTTGTGCTTTCACCTGATCAAACATCCAATCCAAACAGCGATATTCAGTAAATTTTTGTAGTAACTGCTGTCTAAACTCTTGCTCAGCCAGCCCCTCTTTGGCACAAATAAATGCCCAAGGTAAAAATACAGCATCTTTAATTAAATCCGCTACATCAAACACCAAAGCACCACTGCGCGTTTTACCGTGCATCACTGCAAATGAATGAGAAATGCCTAACACCCAAAGGGTCGTAGCACTTAAACCGTATGCGAGATAATTACCATGATTCAAAAAGTTATTGGCTAAATCTCCCTGCTCAGGATTGCGCTCAAAACTAAGTTTGCAACGTGTTGCCGCAATCTTATAAAGTTGCTTGGTCATTTTTGCTTCAGCAAGCAATAAATCACCAACTTTACTTTGATGTGGAATTTTCTTTTCAAACCCTGTTAACGCTTGGGTGATATCTTGGTCATCAAGATAAAATCCTTCTGCTTGTAAATCTCGATCTTTAGCCCAAACTTTACGGATAAATTCGATACGAGCGAACTGAAATTGTTTTGCGGCCTCTAAACGTTTTGCCTCATCAAACCAAAAGCTCATCCACCCCTGCATATATTCCGTAGGGCGATATTCACTTTGTGGCATCATCCATTCAATTTCGCTCCCCATAAATAAAGGCGTTCCACCGCCGCCTGTAAAACCGACCAATACTCCTGCACTGGCGAGCATCCGCATTGCCGCTTGGGTAATGGATGTGCCTGTACCCAATAAAATGACCGTGGTATTGGCGATTGGAATATTCCAATATTGGTTTTCATTTTTGGCTTCTGTGAGATATAAAACTCGACCATCTTTTTGCATGACACGTGCATGTTCAAGGTAGTAAAGATTTGCACGTTTAGAATGTAAAATTGCTTTTAAATCGGAAGGATTAAGTTGTTCCATTATTATGATTTCTCTTATTTTTTATTATCTTACTTGAACACTTGGTAATAAAAAAGCTGCCGAAGCAGCTTTGCGACAGTAAATGTCATTTATCGTATTAAAGCAAAATATTTTTAAGAATCAATTTTATCCAATTGACGATCAACCAAACTCAAACGCCCACGTGCAACGTCCGACAGCATCTTCCAGTCAGAAATGAAGCTATAAAATGGCTGTTTAAAGCTAGCAGGTTTATTGTGTTCAAAGAAAAAATGCCCCACCCAAGCGCAGGCATAGCCTGAGACTAAGCCATAAGCGAAGTATTTTGCTTTACGCTGACGAATTGCTTTAGTAAAGAAATATAAGCCAATAGAACTGCCTGCGACATGCAATCGGCGGCTCGTGATACTACGATGCTCTGTCAGGTAGAAATAATAGAATTCATTATAATTTTTAATCGGTAATGAAAATTCCACTGGCTTGGTTATATTGGCTGGTGCATTCATTTCTTGATCATCCTAATCGTGCAAGATTGTTCACACGTTAATTCATTTTTTGCACAAAATAAAGTCATTAGGTGTCATCGTATCCAGACTTAAAACAACTTTACAATCATTCTTGAGATCAACCCGTTATACTCATTTTATATTTATCATTCTTTGCGCTCAGGAGTCATAACATCATGGAAATAGAGCTTAAATTTCAACTTCCTGAATCTAAGAAAAAAACCGTTTTACAAACACTGAATAAGCAAAAAGCGCAAAAAATTCAGCTCCAAGCCAAATATTATGATACCGCTGACCGCTTACTTGCCAAAAACTATGTCGCTATCCGTTTACGCCAAGAAGGTGAACACTGGGTACAAACCTTTAAAGCCGCCAGTAAAAACCATCTACAACGCATTGAAGAAGATATTTATCTGGGTAAATGTGAACAAGAACCTGAACTCGATTTATCACTTTATCAGCACAACCGAACCGTTCAAACGGTGCTACATGAAATTTTAGGTGATACGCCTGCTGAGCTACAATTACAGTTTCAAACCAATGTACAACGAAGTTTCCATGTATTTGAGTTTGAAGGTTCACAGATTGAAGTTTGTTTAGATGACGGTGAAATTCGTACCCCAACCGATCAAGCCAAAATCTGTGAAGTCGAATTTGAACTCAAACAAGGTGTAGCACAAGACTTAATTCATTTTGCCAAGACATGGGTAGATAAATATCAATTATGGCTTGATGTGCGTAGCAAAGCAGAACGCGGTAATTTATTGGCAGTTGGCAAACGTGTTTCTCCTGCGACCAAAGCCAAACCGCTAAACTTAGAATCCGACATTAGCGCCGAACAAGCAGTTAAATTGATCGTCGAAAATACCTTAAACCAGATATTGCCGAATGCTGCCGCAATTGCCAATGGTGTCTCTGAAGCTGATCATATTCATCAAACGCGTGTCGGTTTGCGTCGTTTACGCTCTGCTTTAAAACATTTTTCAAATTGGTCAGCACAGGTTGATCCAACTTGGGAAAATGAATTAGCAGAACTTTTTAGGGCTTTGGGGCAATCACGTGATCACGATGCAATTCAGGGTTCTGTGATTCCGCTTATAAAACAAAGCTGTGATTTTGAATTTCCTCTTGGTGCTGAAATAGATTCCAATATCGCTAAGCTTTTCAGTGCAGCTAAAACAACACAGCTATTCTTATCATTATTTAGTTTTATATATTGTGGTGATGAGTCGAAATCAAAATTATCTAAACAAGTAGCTAAAAGTTTGAGCAAGCTTTTTAACAAAATTTTAGAGGACGCAGCTCAGTTTTCTACGCTTGCAATTGAAGAACAGCATCGTACTCGTAAGCGTATCAAGCAATTGCGTTATTGCATCGACTTTATTTCAGGGCTTTATCCTGAAAAAGAGGTTCAGCAATTTCTGAATAAACTAGAACCAATCCAAGAATATTTAGGTTTTTATAATGATCTATTTGTGGCGGAACAGATTTTTGAAAAACAAGCACTAGAACAATCACAATTTTTATTTGCTTTAGGTTGGGTAAAAGCACAACAACCGCATGTCGCAAAGAAAGCTAATAAAAAGTTACAGCATTTATCGGTTAAAGATATTTTTTGGAAGTAGTAATCGCCCCCAAATACAGATCAGTGTAAATCACCCCTAACCCCTCTTTGAAAAAGAGGGGGATGAAAAGATTGACTTGATAAGAAATTATCAAATCTTACCGATATTTCCCAAAAATCTTCCATGTCCCATTATCAGCAATCGGATCACTATAACTATCATTACGCTGCTTACGTGGCTTATCCCGTGCATCCACCAATTTAAAATGTGGCTCGACACTTAAAATCATACCATTCATATAAAAACGGGTGCGCGTATACTCGGTTTGCCCGTGTTGAAAAACATAAGTCCGTAAATCAATAAACTCACGATGTGCCACCAACGCAGCAGTATCATCACTACCTAACCATTCCTGCATTGCAAAAATCTGATCTGTCTCAAATTGCCCACATTTTTCGAGCAAAGCCGCTACACCACGAAAAGTCTTAGATTCTTTAGCCCGTGTTTTATTAATTCGAATACGATCGACATGAAAGAAAAACAGCGGCAAATTAAGATGGCTCGGTAAATGAATGGCATCCACCACACCATCCTCCATAAAGGGCTGACAGAGTTGCTGTGCCCTTTCAATCAAAGGTTGCCATTGTCGGTAGTATTCATCAACCTCGTCCTTTAAACCATAATAAATCGGCAAACCTTCGACATGCTCTAAATATTGTGGTGGATGAATATGTTGGCGTAGTAAGGCAACATCCGTTTTAAGACTTTGAATCGCGATTGCATCTTGCATAGTGATTATTCTAATTACTTAGGCTATTTTAGATTAAGCCAAAGGTTTAGTTTCCACAAGGCTTTGTCTATAATATTGTGTCTTATTTGTTGTTGGGAAAAATCATGTCTCAAAAAATTAATGCCACTGATGTGACAGAAGAAGAAGCTTTAAATGCGATATTTTTTGAGCGAGCAGATGAATTTATCAAACAAGCCAATGAGTTTTGTCGCCCACAAAAAGGACAGCAACCCAAACCAGAAGAGTTACGCGGACAAGTCAGCGCTGCCATGTTATTTGCAACAGCTCGTTTTAATACGTGGGTTGCAGCAAATAATTTTAAAGATGGCAATGAAATGCGTGATGCCAAAGAGCAAGTCATGTCTTATTTATTGCAACAATTTCAAATGATGTTAGAAGATAACTTTGACGAATATTGTGAGCAGTTTGAGAATTACTTACGCTTCCGTAAAAATGAAGATTTTCATACGCACAAACACGATCACGAATGATTTAAGTTCAAAAAGAAAGCCACCTAAGAGTGGCTTTCTTTTGATCTGCTATTTTAAGTCTTGGGCTTTACCATATTGGTCAGCCATCACCTCAACAAACTGATCTAGCTTGATATATTTCTTAATCACAGCATCTACATCTGCCTTGGTCAGTTTTGCAAGCGCTTGATCTCGCTCAGCACGATCCATCAAGGTTTTATTACGCTCTAACTGTCCTGTAAGCATTTTATGAATATTTCGTTCATCTTCTAACGAAGTCACGCGCTTCTTCATAATATCTGCTTTAGCCGCTTCCACTTCCTGCTCAGTTACCCCTTTACTCAATAAATCGGTCAATACCTTATGAACAGATTGTGATACCTGATCAGAACGACCCGCTGTATAATTCGCTGTAATACTAATCGACCCACTTTCGTTGTCTGAATCTAGATCAAGATCACTCCCAAAACCATAAACAAGCGCATTTTTCTCACGTAATTCCTGAGCCAAACGAGAAGATAACTGCGAGTTACCCATAATATGACTGAGGAGAATCAAGGCAGGAGCATCTTGATGATAAGCACCTACAGGAATAGTCAGAATACTTTGATAGCTACCAAACTCACGTTGCTCGGATAGAGCATGTACTTTTTCCGCTTTGAATTGAACATACGGCGATGTAATTTTTTGGTATGGCTGTTTGGTTTTCCACTGTCCAAATGCTTTCTGTAGGGTGCTTTGCATTTTCTTCGGATCGAAATCACCTGTCACTGCGATTTGCGCATGATTAGTGACAAAGAATTGATCATAGAATTGCTTAACCTGTGCTTGCGTAGCCGCATTTAACTGCTTCTTCGCAAACTCTGGTTCAAAGTGATAACGCAAATCACCGGGTTGATAGGTTTCAAGTAATCGAGCCAAGGTCATTGAGGCAACAATTGCAGGTTCAGTATACGGTCGATCTAATGCAGATAAGCTTTGATTTTTCGCTAAATCAAATTCTGATTGTGCAAATTTAGGCTGCTTCATGACATCAATAATAAAGTTTAAGAAATCTTCAAACTTATCTTTTTTTGCCTGAATCCCAATCGTCAAACCATTACCATTTGAAGTAATAGATGCACCACCACTTGCTGCAATCGCTTTATCTGTAATTTCTTGTAATGTATGTTTTTCAGAACCACGCAGCATCAAATAACTGGTTAAATCTAAGGTCACCCCTTTGCCAAACAGTGATTTCTCCGTACCAAAATCTAGGCTAATGGTGGCATAGGTTTTATCATCACGTGTTGTGGTTGGGAATAAAGCATAGCGAATACCATTCTTTAACTCACCACGTTGGATTTTTTGCTCATTTTTCTGTAGTTGCTGCGCAGACTGTGCAACAAACTGAGTGACTTCTTGTTGATAAATCGCAACATCTTTTAACGGTTCAGGCTTTTCGGCACTTTGATCTAAGGTTTTAGGTTTATCTTGTGCCTTGAGTGTCATCGCTTTCTTTTGATCTTCAGGCGTAGGTAGAATATCTCCCGAAATACGATGCGATGATACTAAAAACTGTTTTAATGTTTGATTGGCATCATTTAATTTTAAATCTTGAATGGCTTGTAAATCTTTGAAGTACTGATCCCATTGTCCGTGTGAAGACACTGCATAATCACTAAGGCGAGAACCCAAAGCAACAGCATCATTTGCAATCGTATCAGCCGTATTTTGAGTAATAGTTTTGATACGTTGTAATTCTGCATCGGTAAATGTTTGGCTATTCTCAACACCATCAACCAACGCATCATCAACTTTTTTTGCATCATGATTCGGCGCATACACCGCACCCATAAAGACCATATTAAAATCTTGGTCCAACCATGTCGTCGATTGAACAGCTGTACTCATTCCTGTTTCTACCATGCTCTTATACAGCGTACCACTAGGCTGCATGGTATAAAGTGCTGGTGCAAGTGCTAATGCTGGCTGTAGTTGCGTATTTTTTCCATTCATATAAATGTGGAATTTAGCAAGATCACTGCCCTTTTGCACCGTGAATTTTCGCTGCTCAATCTTACTTGAATCCAAAACAGGCACTTGAACTTGTGCAGGCACAGTGCGTGCTGGAATTGGGCTGAAATATTGATCAATCTTATTCAGTACTTCTACTTTATCAAATTTACCCGAAATCACCATCACAGCGTTATTGGGTGCATACCATGTTCTATAAAACTGATTTAATTCATTCATTTTTATAGATTTTAATTCAGGCAAATCACCAATCGGCAATCGACCTAAATATTGATTGCCATAAGCTGCTTTCCACATCTGATCCATCAATACTGCAAACGGTTGATCCATACGAATTTCACGTTCACGTTTTACAATTTCAATTTCAGAAGGGACAAATTTTTCTTGTAACACCAATTTATCCATACGCTCAGACTCAAGGTATAGAATTTCATTCAGTGCATTTTTTTCAGGACGAACAATATTTAAATATTTAGTTGAGTAATAATCGGTACTGGCATTGGTCATTAAAGTGAATTGATCCAAACGACGCTGAAATTCCTCACCTTTGACATTTTGTGTGCCTTTAAATGCCAAATGTTCAAGCAAATGAGCAAGACCACCTTTCCCTTTAGGATCATTCAGTGAACCTGTTAAGTACACCGTATTAACATAAACTTTGTTTTCTTTATCATTTGGTGCAAGAATAACTCTGAAACCATTATCTAATTTATATTCTTCGATATTTTTTTCACTTTTTACAAGTACTGTCTGAGACCAAGATGTCGCACTCAATCCAATCAAACAAAGAGAGAGTGTAAGCTGCTTAAACCGCATTAACATAATTTATCCAAGTATTTTTAGTCATTTAAATAAAACGATAAACCATATAGTAGAGAACGATTCGCATTTTTAATAGTGATGTTTTGAAAAAGCTGTGCATTTAAACAGCTTTTTTCTATGTTTTTATAGCGTTTGAGTTAAAATTTAGATTGCAAGTTCAGCCTGCATATACAGTTTTGCATAACCTGAAATTTCAATACGATCTTCAGACTCAATCACACACTCTAAAATCCCACCTCGAACTGATGCCTGATATGCGATAAGCTGAGTTTGATCAAGTTTTTCAGCCCACAAGGGTGCAATTGCAGTATGAATCGAACCCGTAACAGGATCTTCATTAATCCCAATCGTAGGGGCGAAATAGCGAGATACACAATCAAACTGACCTTCGCCTCTCGCTGTAATAGCAACATCAGGTTGAGATGCAGTAATTGCGGTACGTAATGCGCCTAATTGCTTTAATTTTTCAAAGTCAGGTTGCTCGTTTAATACATCAGCGACAGTTTCATATTCAACAATATATGCCTGACCATTCAGATAAACCGCTTTAAATGGCTTGGTTAAACCATCTCGAAGTTCTTGAGGATATTCAGATATAAGTTCAGCTTTTCGAATAGGGAAATTCATTTTAATCTTGCCGTCTGCTGCTTGGCTAACGATAAAAATGCCCAAATCTTTCACATGAAATTGAATCGTCTTTACAGTGGTGAAATCTTTAAATAAAACAAAGGCACTGGCTAAAGTCGCATGTCCACAGAAGGCAACCTCATCTGTTGGTGAAAACCAACGAATTTCATAATTAGTTTCATCTTGTTTTTTGACAAAAGCCGTTTCAGATAAATTATTTTCCAATGCGATATTTTGCATTAAGTTTTCATCTAACCACTCATCTAACACAATGACTGCTGCAGGATTACCTTTAAATAGTTCTTGGGTAAAAGCATCAACTTGATACATCTTCATGACATGAGACTCTAAATATTTTTCAACTATTCTGAACTTTTAGCCGATGAAACATAGATACAGATTTATCTAAATTTACGATACAGTGCATATTTATATGGTTAAAAATCATGTGAAATGCACAATGAAAGAACGATATTAACAAACGATACAATCGAACTAAAAAAATGCCGACAAAAAAGGGTGTTACTTAAACACCCTTCTCTTTAGCTCAGCTTTGTTTAATCTTCCATGTGTTGAATAATGGCTTGACCAAATTCCGAACAGCGCAATAGGGTTGCATTTGGCATTAATCGTTCAAAGTCATACGTTACTGTTTTCGCTTCAATTGCACCAGAAACACCTTTGATAATCAAATCAGCAGCTTCGCCCCACCCCATATCACGTAACATCATTTCAGCAGAAAGAATAATTGAACCAGGATTAACCTTATCCTGCCCCGCATACTTTGGTGCAGTTCCATGAGTTGCCTCGTAAACTGCTATCGCACCACCAATATTGGCACCCGGTGCAATGCCAATTCCCCCTACTTCTGCTGCCAGCGCATCAGAAATATAGTCACCATTTAAATTAAGTGTCGCAATAACAGAATAATCTGCCGGACGCATTAAGATTTGCTGTAAGAATGCATCGGCAATCACATCTTTAATAATGATGTCTTTACCATTTTTAGGGTTCTTGATTTTAACCCATGGTCCACCATCAAGTAGTTCACCACCAAAGCGTTCTATTGCGAGTTCATAGCCCCACTCTTTGAATGCACCTTCGGTGTATTTCATAATATTACCTTTGTGAACCAACGTCACAGAAGGTTTATCATTATCTATCGCAAACTGAATGGCTTTACGTACTAAACGTTGTGTCCCTTCTTTAGAAACAGGTTTGATCCCAATTCCACAGCCTTCGTCAAAACGGATTTTTGTTACGCCCATTTCTTCTTTTAGAAATTTAATAACTTTTTTAGCTTCCTCTGAATCTGCTTTCCACTCAATCCCTGCATAAATATCTTCTGAGTTTTCGCGGAAAATCACCATATCCGTGAGTTCAGGATGTTGAACAGGTGAAGGAACACCCTCAAACCAACGGACTGGCCGCACACAAACATATAAATCAAGTTCTTGACGCAACGCAACATTCAGTGAACGAATACCACCACCCACAGGTGTGGTTAAAGGACCTTTAATTGAAACAATAAATTCTCGTAGAGCTTCGAAGGTTTCTTCAGGCATGTAAGTGCCATAAATTTTATCTGCTTTTTCACCGCAATAGACTTCCATCCATTCGATCGAACGTTTGCCACCGTAAGCTTTTAACACCGCAGCATCTACTACTGCTTTCATAGCTGGTGTAATATCCACACCAATACCATCACCTTCAATAAAAGGGATGATTGGATGATTTGGAACATTCAGTGACAGGTCTGCGTTTACTGTGATTTTGTCACCATCAGCAGGAACCACGATCTTCTGATAACCCATTTTGCAGGTTCTCCCTCATGTATTTAGCGATTATAACTATGCCTTCTATGGCATACTTTCGTTTTTATTGCATGAAACAGTTTAGTTCAAAACAGGTTTTTTTGAGATTTATACGGGAAATAACAACATTTTCCCATTAAATAGAAACCTTTATTGTTATGATGCCGCCCATAGCCAAAGCAGTATACTCATATGAAAATAGTTGTATTCAACAAACCTTTCGACGTTTTGTCACAGTTCCGTGAGGATGAAGCTCACCTTACACTTTCTCATTTTATTCATGATCCAGATTTACGTCTGGCTGGCAGACTTGATCTTGACTCAGAAGGACTTATGTTCCTTACCGATCATGGTGGTCTGAATCAATACATTACGAATCCTGCAAATAAAAAATTTAAAACCTACCTTGCTCAGGTTGATGGTGATGTAACTGAGGAAGCATTAGAACAATTGCGTAAAGGCGTTGAACTCGCTGATGGCATGACGTTACCTGCTAACGCAATGAAAGTAGATGCACCAGAATGGTTATGGGATCGAGATCCACCTGTACGTTACCGTGCTAACATCCCAACGAGTTGGATTGAGCTACAAATTTGTGAAGGTCGTAATCGCCAAGTACGTCGTATGACCGCGGCGGTTGGCTTTCCAACTTTACGCTTAATTCGTACTAAAATTGGTTCCATTGATTTGGTTCGTTTAGGTTTACAACCTGGCGAACAAGTTGAAATTGAACCTTTGTTATATCCTGACTTTAAAGATGTTCCTGCGGATAAACCGTATGAAGGACGTTCTTTTGCGAAAAAAACGAATAATAAACCGCATTTCTCTCGTGCCAAAGATAAAGCGCGTGAAGAAAAAGGTGAAAAACCGTTTAAAGGTAAGAAAAAAGCAGGTGGCGGTACAACACGTATTTGGCAAATGGATGAAAGTGAGAAACCACGTCGCAAGACCAATGGTACAACTCGTCCAAATACTAAAGCACCACGTGGTCGCAACCGTAATGGTCGTTAAAAGTTGATTTTTTAAAGCCCACGGAAGTGGGCTTTTTTACGCTAAATGTAATTTCTCATAAAAATTATCAATTTCTTGCAAAGTGAAGTTTTTCTTTATCGGCGATATCTCTTCTTCCGTTTTATAGAAGTGAGCATAAATAATCGGTTCAATTTTACTTCTTGGATCATTCACAGAAATAGCTATACAAGCCAATTTATAAAAATAAGGATCTCTACGAATAATCTCAGCAACCTTATCAAAATAAGTTGTGTCTATTTCCCAACCATAACCATTGTAATCAATCAAAGATTTATCTATAAATTTAACAGTATTTTTATATTTTTCAGCATCTCCATAAGGGTCTACAACTTCATTATATTCAAATTCATAAGAGTTAGGTTTTAATGCCATTTGATAATATTTGATATTCCGTCCTTTCAACACCTCCATGACCTGTTCTTGACTCACCTGAGATGAACTATCTGATAATTTCTTATTATCATCATGCAGATCTTGCTTTGTTTTTGGCATTCTTAAACCAAAATAAATTGCCTTCACGGCTCTAGCATCATATTCAACCTTACCAAAATGATTGATAATTATTCTTATCTCATCCTCATGCAACCACCTCTTTGATTTTGTACCAAGAATTAACTCGTTCAATTTAGAAATACTATTATGATGAAATACTGAGCTAAAATTCAATTTTGGTATATCTACATCATATTGCACAATACAATTCAATTTAATACTTTCGATTTTCAATAATATTTCTTGATCATATTCAATACAAAAACCTTTATGTGCATTAGCGTAATACGCCCATAACAACTCATCTTTTTCAGTTTTACTCAAGGAGTAAATACCGTAATTTTTAACTTCTTTATAAAATCGAGAGAAATCATTTTTAAACAAATGATGTAGTCCAGTTGCATCTAATATCTCATCAATAAATATCCCTTCGTAAGGATCATTTAATTCTAAAGAATTAGGGGCATAAAAATAATTCTGTTGTAAAGAATCTAAATCACGTTTTGAACCAAACCTATATTTATAAACATTCATATTTTTATAGAAAATAATATTAAAAATTAATACTAACTTCAGATCAAACTTAATTCAAATAAATCAACTTTAAAAAAGCCGATGTTTTCACATCGGCTTTCTTACATCACTGATAAATTATCATTAAGTATTAAAACTTAAATAGTTTCAAGCGTAGCATTAAGCGTTGAACTTGGACGCATCACTGCATTTACTTTCACTGGATCTACAGCGTAGTAACCACCGATATCAGCAGCTTTACCTTGTACTTCACTTAATTCAGCAAGAATTTTTTGTTCATTTTCAACCAAGGCTTTTGCAAGAGGCGCAAACTTCGCTTTCAATTCAGCATCTTCGTTTTGAGCAGCAAGCGCTTCAGCCCAATACATTGCTAAGTAGAAGTGGCTACCACGGTTATCTAGCTCACCCGTACGACGTGATGGAGACTTATCGTTATCTAGCAATTTACCCGTTGCTTGATCAAGAGTTTCTGCAAGTAACTTCGCACGCGCATTATCTTCTTTAAGACCAAGTTCTTCTAAAGAAACTGCAAGCGCAAGAAACTCACCAAGCGAATCCCAACGTAAGTGGTTTTCTTCAACTAACTGCTGAACATGCTTCGGCGCTGAACCACCTGCACCTGTTTCATACATACCACCGCCCGCCATTAACGGAACGATTGATAACATTTTCGCTGAAGTACCCAGCTCCATGATCGGGAATAAGTCAGTTAAATAATCACGTAAGATGTTACCAGTTACAGAGATTGTGTCTAAACCACGTGCTACACGTTCAAGCGTATAACGCATTGCACGTACTTGTGACATGATTTGGATATCAAGACCCTCTGTATCATGTTCTTCTAGATACTTTTCAACTTTCTTGATCAACTCATTTTCGTGTGGACGGTATGGGTCGAGCCAGAAAATCGCAGGCATACCAGAGTTACGAGCACGACTTACCGCAAGTTTTACCCAGTCACGAATTGGTGCATCTTTCACCTGACACATACGCCAGATATCGCCTTCTTCTACATTTTGAGACATCAACACTTCACCAGTGTCTAAATCGGTAATGTTCGCAATACCCGCTTCAGGAATTTCAAAAGTTTTGTCGTGTGAACCGTATTCTTCAGCTTTTTGCGCCATCAAACCAACGTTCGGTACTGTACCCATCGTACGTGGGTCAAAATTACCATTCCACTTACAGAAATTGATCATTTCTTGGTAGATACGTGCGAAAGTTGATTCAGGCATGACTGCTTTACAATCGTAAGGTTTACCATCGGCACCCCACATTTTACCACCACCACGAATCATTGCAGGCATTGATGCATCTACAATCACGTCGTTTGGAGAATGGAAGTTATCAATCCCTTTCGCTGAATCAACCATAGCTAATGCTGGGCGATGTTCTTGGCAAGCATGTAAATCTTCAATAATTTCTTCACGAAGTGAAGTTGGTAAAGTTGCGATCTTTTCATAAAGACCTGCCATACCATTATTGACATTAATACCTAACTGATCAAATAACTTACCGTGTTTTTCAAAAGCATCCTTATAGTAAATTTTCACACAGTGACCGAAAACGATCGGGTGTGAAACTTTCATCATGGTCGCTTTTACGTGTAATGAAAATAAAATACCAGCTTCACGGCAGTCATCGAGTTGCTTCTCATAGAAGTCACACAATGCTTTTTTGCTCATGAACATCGAGTCAATCACTTCGCCATCTTGAAGCGCAACTTTAGACTTGAGAACGATTGTCTCACCGCCCTTCGTGATTAACTCCATCTTCACATTACGTGCACGATCAAGTGTCATTGATTTCTCGCCATGGTAGAAGTCACCTTCTTCCATATGAGAAACGTGCGTTTGTGACCACTGTTTCCACTCACTCATTGAATGAGGATGCTTTTTCGCATAATTTTTTACAGCAGCAGGCGCACGACGATCTGAGTTACCTTCACGTAATACAGGGTTTACAGCAGAACCAAGACATTTACCGTAACGCGTCTTAAGTTCTTTCTCTTCATCCGTTGTTGGATTTTCTGGATAATCAGGAATTGCATATCCTTTAGACTGCAATTCTTTGATGCATGCTGTTAACTGAGCAACTGAAGCACTGATATTTGGCAGTTTAATGATATTTGTATCTGGATCTTGAGTAAGGCGACCAAGCTCAGCAAGGTTATTGCTTACCTTCTGCTCATCGCTTAAGTATTCCGAAAATTCCGCAAGCACACGTGCTGCAACAGAAATGTCACTCTTGACAATTTCTATGCCAGCTGGCTTAGTAAAGGTCTCAATGATCGGCAGTAGCGAATAGGTCGCCAACAATGGCGCCTCATCAGTCAGTGTATAAATGATTTTTGACTTTCCACCAGCCATATATAGCCCCTTGTGTTTGGTTGAGTTTTTCATGAACGAGCTTTTGGCCCAGTCCATTAAAACCGGTTTGCTTGATTAAGGTCTGAGAGTATCAGTCCTCAACGTATCTCAGTCAACGCAATATCTTGTGATATTGACATTTCGCTACGAAATAATGGTATAAAGCTTACGCTTTGTGACCAAGGAACCGGTTAGCTTAAATAAAACATGAGAGTATCATTATTGATTACTTCTCAGTCAATGTAATATATCGTGATATTGACATTTCGATACGAAATACCAATGCTTGAGTACTTCCGTACGATTAAACCCTACATTTTTTAAAATTCTATTTGCTGATTCATTTCTGCCAAATATTTTATAAAATGCTTAATCATAATAAATTGTTTAAGTCCGTACGAATATTCGACTCAAGTTTCATTTACACTTTTTAAACCTATATTTTGAACAAATGATTAAAATCATTTTTTATTTTTTAGGATTGGTCTGATGTTAAAAGTTTTGATTCCTTGCGTAGCCATTTCTCTTTCATCTTTTAGCTTTGCGCAAAACCCTTTAAGTGTGCATGTGCTTAACTTAGAAAATGGACTTCCTTCAGCGGGTGTAAAAGTTATTTTGGAAAAACAAGAAAATAACCAATGGAAAGAGCTTAACCAAAGTACAACCAATCAACAAGGTCGGATCACAGCGTTATATCCTGAAGATGCTGCCCTTCAAAAAGGTATTTACAAAGTTACTTTTAAAACAGGTGAATGGTTCCAAAAGAATAAACAAAGCTCATTTTTCCCAGAAGTTCCTGTCATTTTTTCTGTGGATGGCAATCTTGAACATTATCATATTCCACTTTTGATTAGTCCTTATGGATACTCAACTTATCGTGGTAACTAATAATTTTCAAAAAATTTTAATTAAAATTTTGATATACAAATGAGGGACACTGAATCTGTTCCCTCATTCACACAACGATTTATGCTAACGGTGCGTACAACGCTATCAATTGCATCAACCTTTCAACCATACCTCTAATTTGGTTTGATCCTCAACTTTTAACTCAACCGAATTCAGAGGATTCTCTCCAGCATGCAGTTCAAACTGTAGGAGCTCATCACGACGGAATGCATAAACTGTAAATGTGCCTTTTTGTTTTGCATACTTCGCCAACAACTTTTCTGATGCTTTGATACCATCAATCGCAATAATGACATCGTTAGCAGACAAACCAGCTTGTGCAGCAGCACTATCACGGCGAACATTTTGCACGATGACACCTTCCGCTTTATCTAGCACTTTTAAGCCAAAAGGTAATGCTTTGTCATTTTTAACGATATAGCTCAAACCAAACTCAGGGAATAGTTGATCCAATGGCAATTCATCAGTGGTATTGATCAAATGATTAATTTGTTCAATCCAGTTATCCCCTGTCAATTCATTACACAATTCAAAAATCGTGCGTTCATTGACCTGAATGCCATTTTGGGTATTTTCATACAAACGGCGCATCAAGGCATCTAAATTTGAACCACGTAAACGTAAGCCCAAGTCTAAACAAAGCGCAACTAAGCTACCTTTATTGTAATAACTGGTTCCCGCATTATTTGAATTTTCATCCTGACGATAGAATTTAACCCATGCATCAAAACTCGATTCTGAAACGGATTGAATAAAGCGCCCTGGATTTTGCAAATAACGCTCAATCTGTGCTTTAAGCAAATCCAGATAAGATTTTTGAGAAATCACGCCACTACGCAACAAAATCAAGTCATCATAATAAGAGGTAAAACCTTCAAAAATCCATAATAAGCTCGTATAGCCTTCTTTGTGTAGATCATAATTCGTAAAATTTTCAGGACGAATAAACTTCACTAACCATGAATGAAAATATTCATGACTACACAGACCTAAGAAACGTTGATAATCTTTAGAAGGTTCTTCTGCTTCATCTGCTTTCGGCAAATCATCACGTGGTGTAATCAAACTAGTGCTATTACAATGCTCTAGCCCACCATAACTATTGCCCGTTGCCATCGTCATAAAGGTATAGTTTTGGAATGGTGCTGAACCAAACATGTCAATTTCAGTCTGACAAATCTTTGCAATATCAGCTTGTAAACGCTTCAAATTCGTTGTGTGTTTACCTGAGATGACAAATTCATGTGGAATACCATTCGCTTCAAAGCTAAAACGGCTTTGCTCTGCCAACTCAAATGGACTATCAATCAACTGATCGTAGTTATCTGCCTTTAAAGTATAGCGTCCTTTTACCAAACTCTTAGCAGTTAAACCCGTTGCAATTTGAAAATGTTTTAATTCATGTGGTAAGAAAATTTCAACTTCACATGGTGACTGTTCTTGATCAATTAAACCTAAACAAACACAAGCGGGGTTTACATATAAACGAGTTTGATCGACATACGCACCACGTACCGACAAATCATAAGCATAGACATCATATTCAACCGTAATCAATTCATGATCTGTATTGAATAAGCGCCAACGGTTCTTTTCCGTTTTCTTAATACTAAGTAACCGCCCTGCTTCATCAGATGCTTTTACTGATTCAATATGTTTTGAAAACTCTCGAATCAAATAACTGCCAGGAATCCATGTCGGTAACCAAAGTTCTTGGTTCGGATTAGCGAGGAAACGAAGTGTGACATGAATAAGATGTTGGCGATAATCGTCAAACTCAATTTGATAGTGCAACATAGTTTTAGATCATAAAAATAGGAACGGTTTCACACAGCTTAGCATTTTTTTACAAAGTCATGCGTAGATGTCTTAATTGTTGGCAAAAGTTGCTGGATTCTGCAACAAAAAAGTCATAGCATGCTTTTTTCGCTTTCCATGCCATTGGATCGGCTGCACTAGGTGTTCTCGTGAAATTTCTCCTCTCGCTGTTTACGTTGTTTAGTCTGTTATGTGCCAATTTAGTACATGCTAATTTACTCAATATCGCTCCTGAAACGGTTGAAGCGCAAGCTTGGTCGATTGTAGATGCTCAATCAGGTCAAATCATTGCTGAACATAATAGTCATGTTCAACGTTCGCCTGCATCGCTCACCAAAATGATGGTGGCTTATATTGCTTTGAAAGAAATCGAAGCAGGTAAATTACGTAAGGAAGAGGTATTAACCGCAACACCTGTGGTGAGCACCGTCATGTGGGATGAATCACAGATGTATCTAAAGGCTGGTGAACAAATTTCGGTTGATCAGCTTTTGGCAGGCTTAATTGTGATGTCTGCAAATGATGCTGCTGTTACGCTTGCTGAAAAAATTTCAGGTGGTGTTCCACAGTTCGTTGCGCGTATGAACAAAGAAGCCCAAGCCTTAGGGATGAAAGATACCCATTTCAGTAATCCTGCTGGTATCACCATGACAGATCATTACTCAACTTCAGCAGATTTGAGTTTATTAGCAAAAGCGATTGTAAAAGAGACACCTGAATATTTACATTATTCAAAAATGCCAAGCTTTAGCTATAACCAACGTTTCCACCGTGCAACGAATCTTGCATTAAAAATGGATCCAACAGCAGATGGTTTAAAAACAGGTTATACCAAGGCGGCAGGTTACAACTTGGCTTTAACCGCTGAGCGCCCGACTCTAAATCCACATGTTGATAAGCGTCGTTTGATTGTAGTGGTACTTGGAACACCAAGTGCGGTAAAACGGGCTGAAGTCGCGCATAAATTAATGAATTTAGCGTATACATACACACGCGATGAAGAAGTGATTCCAAAGCAAAAGCTAATTGCTGAACTTCCTGTAATCAAATCAACTTTGAAAATTTTCAAAGTTGAAACTCAACAACCCACTATCGTAACAACATCTTTATACGATCAAGCGACACCAATTGATTTAAATAGTTTTGATTTACTCACACAGCGTATACATTTGCTTGATACAAACCAGCAAATCAAAATCATTGAACCACTTGAAACGACAAAAACACATGTCAATATCAAACTCAATGAACAGCATTTAACAGCGCCATTGACGCAAGTCATGAATTTGGCCACAGTGACGGTTTATCAAAATAACCAGTTAATTCGTAGTCTACAAATTGAAAATAACGTGGAAATTGAAGAAGCGAATATTTTTCAAAAAATTATGATTTGGTTTGCAAACTTATGCTCGTTTTTTTCAACAAATGATGTCAAAGCTGCTAAACTTTATCCTTTGAATCAAGGATAAAAAAAACCTACTATTTTTATCAAGATTAACCATACAATGTTGAAAAAAAGGATGGCATAATCCAACCATCCTTTCACAAAAATAATTAGGTTAATCATGAGCAAAACCTTACATCATATCGTGATTGTGGGTGGTGGCGCAGGTGGTTTAGAGCTTGCAACACAATTAGGTGAACGTTTTGGCAGGAAAAAGAAAGCCAAAATTACTCTAATCGACCAAAATCTCACGCATATATGGAAGCCTCTCCTACACGAAATTGCCGCTGGCTCGCTAAATCCTCACGAAGAACAAACCAATTATTTTGCTCACGCAGAAAAACATGATTTTGAGTTCATTCTCGGAACATTAATCAACGTAAATAAAGATCAAAAACAAATTACAATTTCACCTCCTCAACTTTCTAAAGAACATACTCCTGTTATTCAAAGTCTCAGCTACGATACATTGATATTAGCTGTTGGCTCAGTGTCAAATGACTTCGGAACTGAAGGAGTACGTGAAAATTGTCATTTCTTAGATAGTCGCAAACAAGCCGATATTTTCCAACAGGACTTATTCCATCTTTATATTGAAGCGCAAAACCAAGCAACTGAACGTGCCTTGAATATTGGTATCGTGGGTGCGGGTGCAACAGGTGTTGAATTAGCGGCTGAACTAATTGAAACCACGAAGAATTTTTATCGTTATGGGTTAAAGAAAATTAATCCAAAGCAAGTTAAAATTACCTTGATCGAAGCCTCAGATCGTATCTTGCCTGCACTCAATGAAAAAACAGCTACACATAGCGCGAAACAATTACAAAAAATGGGCATCAACATTCTGACGCAACATAAAGTGCAAAAAGTCGATGAATCAAATGTCTATTTTAGCAATGGTCATGTTTTGCATTCGGACATTACTGTATGGGCGGCAGGTGTCAAAGCACCTAAAGTTTTGGAGTCATTTACAGATTTTAAACGCGATAAAATTAATCGTTTAATGGTCTATGCGACATTACAAACTTATTCAGATCCAAATGTATTTGCCTTTGGGGATTGTGCAAATTGTCAGCTTGATGCACGTCAACCTCCATTAGGACCACGTGCACAGGTCGCCAGCCAACAAGCGACATTCTTGGTAGATGCTATGGCCGCTCGTTTATCTGGCTCACCTCAACCTATGTTTAATTTCAGTGACAAAGGCTCTTTGGTTTCATTAAGCAGTAATCAGGCTGTTGGAGAATTACTCGGTGATGTAAGCGTACAAGGTTTTATTGCCAAAACAATGTATGTATCTTTGTATCGATTACATCAAGCCAATATTCATGGTTATACCCAAGCAGGAATGCTGACCATGAAAGATTTTCTGACACGTCGTGTACGTCCAAAAATTAAACTTTATTGAGTTGAAATTTTCTATTTCGTTCCCATTTATAACGAAATAGTTTCAAAAAGTGGAAAATAGTCAACAAAATCTATTTTTCACTTTATGATGTACACCTAAATTGATTGAATGGATCAAACAACATGACTGCTATTGCAAATAACCACGTGGTTTCATTCCACTACACTTTAACAAACGCTGAGGGTGAAACACTTGATCAATCTCAAGGTGAACCACTTGCATATTTGCACGGCGCGGGCAACATCATTCCAGGTTTAGAAAATGCACTTCTTGGTAAAACAGTAGGCGAAAAATTTACTGTAACTGTTCCAGCTGCTGAAGGTTATGGCGAATATAACCCAGACCTCGTACAAGAAGTTCCAGCTCAAATGTTCCAAGGTGTAGACAATATCCAAGCGGGTATGCAATTCCAAGCTCAAACTGATGATGGCGTTCAAATCGTAACTGTTAAAGCAGTTGAAGGCGAAAACGTTATTGTTGATGCAAACTTCCCTCTTGCTGGTCAAGATTTAACATTTGAAGTTGAAATCGTTGAAATCCGTGATGCTTCTCAAGAAGAATTAGATCACGGTCATGTTCACGGTGCAGGTGGTCACCACCACTAATTCATATTTTTGAATTAGATAAAAAAGCAAAGCTTCGGCTTTGCTTTTTCTTCACATAGACATAGATAAAATCACAATTATATTTAATTTCTTTCTAATAAATGTAATGGTTGTTAGCTTATGTCTCATGTCTATCAATTGATTTGGTTTCGTCAAGATTTAAGAATCCATGATCATGCTGCTTTATGGCATGCGGCTCAAACAGGCTCATGTATCGCAATCGTTCTATTATCGCCTGAACAATGGCAACGCCATGATGATGCCCCGATTAAAATTGAATTTTATCTGCGTCAATTACAAGAATTAAAAACACAACTGGATAACCTGAATATCCCATTAATCGTTCAAACCATTCCTTTATGGAACGATATTCCCCAATTCTTTATTCGCTTATTAGAACATATTAATTTTCAAAATATTTATGCCAATATTGAGGTCGGTGTTCATGAACTTCAACGTGATGCCGATGTACAAAAACAGCTAAATCGTCATCAAAAAGAACTCGTACTGTTACATGATCGAACACTGTTTCCTTTTGCATCTATCCGTAATCAATCGAACCTGCCCTACCAAGTTTTTGGTGCATTTAAAAAAGCATGCTATCAACGTTTACAACATGCTTTACCTCAATGCTATCCGGTGCCCAATATTCAACAACCGATTAAATTAGATTTATCTGCTTTAGCTCAAACAGACATCCATCAATTACAACTCGAATATGCAGAGAAAATAAAACCACCAATTACGATTCTTTGGAATGTCGGTGAGTCACACGCACTTAATTTATTGGATCATTTCATCGATCAGAATCTAACGGACTATAAAGTATCTCGTGATCTACCTTCAATATCAGGCACAAGCCAGCTTTCTACCTATTTAAATATTGGCATACTCTCCATTCGCCAATGTATCCAAGCGTTGTTTCGACAACAGCACGGTGATTTTGTTATTCAATCTGAAGGTCAACAAACGTGGCTCGATGAACTGTTATGGCGTGAATTTTATCAACATATTTTATTTGATTTTCCACAAGTCTCTAAACATTTACCCTTCAAAGCAGCAACCCAACAAATCAATTGGCGCGATGATCCGGTTAATCTAGAAAAATGGCAACAAGGGCAAACAGGTATTCCAATTGTAGATGCAGGTATGCGTCAGCTACTCGCAACAGGTTGGATGCATAATCGAGTTCGTATGATTTGCGCTATGTTTCTAACTAAAAATCTATTGATCGATTGGCGCATTGGCGAACAATGGTTTATGCAACATTTAATCGATGGTGACTTAGCGGCAAATAATGGTGGATGGCAATGGTGTGCATCTACAGGCACAGATGCTGCCCCTTATTTCCGAGTATTTAATCCAATTAGCCAATCACAAAAATTTGATTCCAATGGAGACTATATTCGTAAATGGGTGCCAGAACTCGCAAATTTGGATGCACAAATCATACACGAACCTTATGCAAAAGATTTATCAAAAAATCTCAATTATCCAAAACCAATTGTTGATCTTAAAACTAGCAGAGTACGCGCGATCGAAGCTTTCAAATCATATTTATAGCCTTAACCAAGGCTATAAATTTGCTGAGTAATCATTTTTTAATCGCACAAATAAACAGGTCATACTGTATGTTACTGTTTACAAAATCATTTCATCAAATCAATCACATAAAACAATCAAAAACCACATTAATATGGTGTTAAGTTAATCAGAAAAGAATTCATTAAAATAAAATAGCTATGCAAAAGAATCCAGCACCAGCACTCATCTTATGGACTATCGCAGCTCAAATATTTATGGGTATCGTTGCTTATGAATATGAATGGTTACCTACGAGTTACAGAGGCAGTTGGATTTTTTTAATTTTGTTATTGATTGCAGGCGCATTTTTAAATATTGGTGCAATAAAGCCGATCTCAACTCAAAATACCAACTCGATAGCTGATACAAAATCAATTTCACACATATAAAAATTTTAAACTATTCACATATCATAACTAAATCATCATCACGCTATCGTTAAAATAAGTTACTTTATAAGTAAGTTAAGTTGATGAATCGTCATAAAATTCTGCTCATAATGATTCATTTATTTGCCCCAATAATTACGTTTACATATATAAAAAGAGAGCCATTATGTCTTTGTCACACCATCAAGAACTCCATGTCATACAACGCTCAGGATGGCTGCGTGCTGCCGTGCTTGGCGCAAATGATGGCATTATTTCTGTCACAAGTTTAATTATGGGGATGGCAGCCAGTGGTGCGAGTTCGCAAACACTCTTGGTCACCTGTATTGCTGGACTGATCTCAGGTGCAACCTCGATGGCGGCTGGAGAATATATTTCGGTTAAATCTCAAGAAGATATTGAAAAATCAGACTTAAAATTTGAGGCAACTGAACTTGAAAAAAATCCACATGCAGAGTTGAAAGAACTGACTGAAATTTATATTTCGAGAGGTCTAAAACCTGAATTGGCACATGAAGTTGCCATACAACTCACTGAACATGATGCACTTGGGGCACATGCCCGTGATGAAATTGGCATACATGAAAATACTGCTGCGAATCCTATTCAAGCAGCGCTCTCTTCTGCTGCTTCCTTTTCATGTGGTGCTGTACTTCCTATGCTTGCCATTTTACTCAGCCCAAGTTCATGGGTCGCTCGCTCAGTTTTAATTACAGGTATCGTCTCACTCGCATTATTGGGAGCGTTATCCAGTTATTTTGCTCGAACATCGATGCTAAAAGGTAGTCTACGTATTACTTTATGGGGTATTTTAGCCATGGCATTTTCAAGTTGGGTCGGCTCATTATTCCATGTAACTGCCATTTAATTCCTGTGTGATTCGGTATTTAAAAAGATTAGTATTCAATAATTAAATACTGATTATTATTTGCAGGGCTTTTTGTTTTTACGTTATGGTGATGGAAAAGCTAAAGAGTATATAAATCATGTCAATTTTAGAATTATTAGAAATAAAGCATCCGATTTTTCTTTCCCCAATGGCTGGTGTGTCAACACCAGAGCTTGCTGCTGAAGTTTCAAATCAAGGTGCTTTAGGTTCTTTGGGACTTGGGGCAAATTCAGCAGAGACAGCAAAACAACAAATTATTAAAACTCAAGAACTGACTGACCACCCTTTTCAAGTTAATTTTTTCTGCCATCAATCAGAACAACTCGATCCAGAAGTTGCTCAACAATGGATTAACTATATTCGTCCTGAGTTTGAAAAATTCGGAGCAGAACCTCCGACTGAATTGGATTGTATTTATCCAAGCTTTTTAGATAATGATGATTTCCTGAATGTTGTACTTGAAACTCGCCCCAAAGCTGTGAGTTTTCATTTTGGAATTCCTCACCCTCATCAAATTCAGGCATTAAAGCAAGCTGGAATTATCACCATGGTTTCTGCAACCAATCTCATCGAGGCTCAGGCAATCGAAGCTGCTGGCATTGATATTATTATTGCTCAAGGGATTGAAGCTGGAGGACATCGGGGTATTTTCAATCAAACTTTTGATGCAGCCATTAAAACCAGTGATCTCGTACAACTCATCTCAACACATTGTAAATTACCTGTCGTAGCTGCTGGCGGTATTATGAATGGTGATCAAGCAAAATCGATGTTGAAATTAGGTGCTGCTGCTGTTCAATTGGGTACAGCATTTGTGCAATGTAAAAGTTCGAGTGCGAATGCAGCCTATCGAAAAGCTTTATTTAGTCAAACGATTACACAAATCAGTTCAAGCTTATCGGGTCGTCCAGCACGTGGTTTAGTGGGGACTTGGCACACACTGATTGACTCACCAAATCGACCTCAAACGCCAGCCTATCCTTATACTTATGATCTAGCTAAACAACTAATGAGCATTGCAAATACCCACCAAGATTTTAGTTATGGTGCATTTTGGGCAGGGAGCAATGTGGCACAAATTAGAGAGTTGGAAGCTGCCGATTTAGTCAATCAGTTGGTCTTAGAAATTAAAACCAACTAATCTATATTTACAAAAAACCGACCTTAAGGTCGGTTTTTTAGATCTATTTAATCGCATCAAGTAATGTGTGTTGCGCGTTGTGCGGTTCCTCACCCTGTGCTGGTTTAGCGCGATCCCAGACACCATCACCTTGTAATAACCACGCTTGCTGATTATCCTTAAGGTAATTCATTAAACCAAGTTGATAAATACGCTTTTTCAGTGCAGGATCTTCAATCGGGAAACATGCTTCTACACGATTAAATAAATTACGGTCCATCCAATCTGCACTTGAACAATAAATACGAGGATTACCATTATTACTAAAATAATAAACTCGTGTATGTTCCAAGAATCTTCCCACAATTGAGCGAACACGAATATTCTCTGACAAGTTCGGAAGACCCGGACGTAAGCAACAAATTGAACGAATAATTAAGTCAATTTGTACGCCTGCTTGCGATGCTTCATATAACTTATTGATGAGTTGTACTTCGGTTAACGCATTCACTTTTACAATAATCTGCGCCGATTTACCCTCTTTGGCATTCGCAATTTCTTCATCAATATAGTTGATTAGTTGAGCATGTAATGTAAATGGTGCATGCAATAACTTTTTCGGTTTTGCCATTTTTCCCATGCCCGTAAGCTCTTGGAAAATTCGATGTACATCTTCACACAAATCTTTATCTGTAGTCATTAGACCATAATCGGTATAAATACGTGCATTGGTCGCATGGTAGTTACCTGTACCCAAATGCACATAACGCACCAATTTATTATTCTCACGGCGCACGACTAAAATCATTTTGGCATGGGTTTTATAGCCGACAATACCATATACAACGACAGCACCCGCTTCTTGCAGCACATTGGCAACTTCGATATTTGACTCTTCATCAAAACGAGCACGTAACTCAATCACAGCAGTGACTTCTTTACCATTGCGCGCTGCTTCGGCAAGGACTTGAACAATTTCTGAGTCTGCACCACTACGATAAAGTGTTTGTTTAATTGCCAAAACTTGCGGATCACGTGCTGCTTCACGCAATAATTGAATTACAGGTGCAAATGACTCAAATGGGTGATGCAATAAAATATCTTGCTTTTGCATCGCAGCAAAAATACTTTCAGTCTTCTTAAATACTTTTGGAACGACTGGTGTATGTGAGTCATAGCGTAAATGTGGACGTTTAAAATTAGAAAGTAATCGCGCCAAATTTACAGGACCGTCTACGCGATAAAGCTGTTCTTCTTCTAAATCAAATTCATCCAACAAATATTCATAAATATGCTTTGGGCAATTATGCGTAACTTCTAAACGTACGGCACGTCCAAAACGACGTGAACTCAACTCACCTTTTAAAGCTTTTGCTAAATCTTCAACATCTTCATTTAAGGCTAAATCCGCATTACGCGTCACACGGAATTGATAACAACCTGTTGCCGTCATACCAGGGAATAGATCTGAAACATGTTCATGAATAATGGCAGATAACATGACATGATGCTCTTTACCATCCGTAAGCTCATCGGGTAAACGAACCACACGGGGTAAAGAGCGAGGTGCAGGCACAACCGCAAGATCAATCTGACGACCAAAGGCATCTTTACCTTCTAGCGTTACAATAAAGTTTAAACTTTTATTGACTAAACGTGGAAATGGATGTGCTGGATCAAGACTAATCGGTGTTAAAACGGGTGCAACTTGTTCTTGGAAATATTTTTTAATCCATGCAGATTGTGCTGGGGTCAATTCGCCACGACGTAAGAAACAAATATCTTCCTCACGCAATTTTGGTAAAATTTGTTCATTTAAAATACGATATTGTCGTTCAATTGCAGCATGTGCTGTTTTAGAAATTTGATCGAGCACTTGCTTAGGGGTCAAACCATCTGGTGTACGACTTTCATTGCCTAAAGTTAATTGCTCCATCATTCCTGCAACACGAATTTCAAAAAATTCATCTAAATTTCTTGAAAAAATAAGCAGGAAATTCATTCTTTCTAATAATGGGTGGAGAGGATCAACTGCTTGCTCAAGTACGCGTAAATGAAAATCGAGAATTGAAAGTTCACGATTTATATATCGATCATTATAAGTATATTCTATTGGCGTTGTTGTCGTCACTGCAGTATTCATACTGAACCTTGTCGCTTTATCATTCATCAAAACACGGTTTAAGTATGCTGCAAAATTATGTCAATTTGGTAAAAAAGCCCAAAAATATTGAGCTTTTTTTAATTTATCTGAATTATTGTGGAATTTGTGTACTATTCATATACCTTAAAATCACACGCTTACGAAACTGTAACTTATGATCATTACGATGGTCTTGATAATACTTAGGATTTGGTAGTAAAGCAGCTAAAAAAGCAGCTTGCTCACGCGTTAAACTTTTCGAGCTCTTACCATAATAAAATTGTGCAGCAGCTTCAACACCATAGATATTTTGACCAAACTCGACCGAATTCATATAAACCTCTAAAATTCGACGTTTTGACCACATACGTTCCATCATCCATGTAGCAACAGCTTCCTGCCCCTTACGAATAAATGAACGCTGATTATAAAGGAATAAGTTTTTTGCGAGCTGTTGAGAAATCGTGGAACCGCCTGCAACGACTTCCCCTTTTTCATTATTACGCTCTAATGCAAATTGAATCCCAGCCCAATCGAAACCATGATGATGAATAAATTTAGCATCTTCAGCAGCCAAAATTGCATGCTTAAAGTTATCACTAATATCATCATAATCACGCCAGTCTTGTTGAATTGGCTTAAAGTCAGTCAGGTAATCCCAACGCATAAACATCGTTGTTTCAACAGGCTGCGTTCTCCACCACACCAAGCTACTAAAAATCCAAAGCTGAATGAGAAGAATGATACCGATAATCAACATCACTGCACGTGCTAAAAAGGCTTTCATTAAAGCGCATCACTCCTTGGGCAACAAATTCATGCTAAGCTATTTTTATATCGTAATAACTTGCATAAACATATGACTGAAACCACTCCACCACAAATTACTCAAAAGTTGCAAATACAGATATGGTGGTTTACAGCATTATTAATTGCCATCAATGTTGGTTTATTTGGCTGGCAAATTCTTTCAGGTGTGAATATTACCGACCCTTCCCCTATGGATGCAATTACTTGGGGAGCAGATTTTACACCACTCACCTTCTCTGGACAGCCCGAACGTCTGTTTAGCAGTATGTTTTTCCATTTCGGTCTGATCCATTTAATGCTGAATATGTGGGCACTGTATATTTTCGGGAGTGTTGCTGAACCACTTTTTGGTCGTCGTTATTATATTGCGCTGTATTTTCTCGCGGGTTTAATGGGTAGCGTTCTTTCCAGTTATCTCAGTATTCGAGACGGTTATGAATTATTACAACATTTCGATCGCCTTGCGGGACTTTAATCGTCCCTCATTCCACATATCAGTGCTGGTGCATCTGGTGCAGTGATGGGTTTAGGTGCTGCACTCACAACTGTTTCTTTATTTCCACCTTTGCCCCAACAACGTTTTTGGTTAGATAAAAAGTCATTATTATTGATTATGGCTATCAACCTTGCCTTTGGTTTTACTGTTTCAGGTATTAATAATGCAGCACATATCGGTGGAATGATCATGGGTGCTTTACTTGCAGGCTCTTGGTATTTCAGTCATAAAACTCAGCATCCAGTTATCTTACAAATCATTGCACTGGTTTTAGCTAGTTTATTAACGCTCGGATTTTATGTTTACTGTAATGAGTTAAGCACAGGACTTCATCCCTTATGGAGTGAAATCCTGCGTCAAAACCAGTTAAGTTTTTAAGATTGGTTCATCTCTCTCAAACTCTGTAACGGTGGAATATCACATAAATAACTGAGTCGGTATCGACCAATCAACATACATAACAGCATCATACTGAGCGGTAAAATTAACCAAATTTCAGGATGAAATTGAATTGCCATTTGCATCTTGTAACTGGCAATCGCACTAATCGCTTCAGCAAAAAGGCATGCCACAATTCCTGCCACCAAGCCAATAAAACCGATTTCTAAACTGAGCATCTGTTTTAATTTATTTTTTGCGACACCAAAAGATCGTAATAATGCCACTTCTTTACGACGCTCATCCATTAAAACATTTAGACAAGCAATTAAAACCAAGATACCTGACAAACCAACCAATATTGCCAAGACTGTCACCACCTGAACCAATATATTCATTAAACGTTTCACTTCATCTAAAACACGCCCCACATCAATAAATACAGTATTGGTAAATTGTTCAATCAAGCGTACCATTTTCGGCTGATCTGCAGTAGGAACATAAAAACTGCCTAAATAGCTTCCTGCATTTTCATCCATGGTTTTGGGCGAAAAAATAAAGAAAAAATTAGGGCTAAAACTCTCCCACTCAACTGAACGTAGGTTAATCACTTTGGCATTCAATGATCCTTCAGCTAAGCTAAAGCTCAGCTGATCACCGACTTTGATCCCTAACTCAGTAGCCAATTTTTCTTCTACCGACACTTGTCCAACTTGGGTAAACTTTGGATTCCCTTGAGTAATAAGATTATCTTTTGGATAAAGTTCCGCTTGTGTCAAATTCAACTCACGCCGTAAAGAATTATTTTGTTGAATCAATTCAGTGCTAAATGCCTGTCCATTTTTAGCAACTAATCGCCCCCGAATATTGGGATAAAGAGGCGTCGTTTGCCACTTATTCTGCTCAAGCTGTTGTTTGAACTGTGGCATATCAAAAGGAGGTAAACCATAGACGAATTGATTCGGTGTACCTTCAGGCAATTGCTGCTGCCAACGCTCTAATAAATCCGTTCTTAAAACACTTAGAACCGTTATTAAGCTGAGACCTAATGCAAGTGCTGTGATTTGCAAGGCTGTCTGATGTGGGATTCGAACATAAGCAGATAAGGGATGTTTCAACTGCTTAATTGCTCTCAGTAATGACCAAATCACAGCAAATAGAGTCACACAAAGTACTAATATGGCAGATAAGACCAATAAGCTTAATTTTAAATTATCACTCAGCACCAAACTAAATATGACCAAACTCGCAATACCGACACTAAACATCATGATATAGGATTTACGTGAACGCTCTTGCTGACGAATAACACGAATTGGTGGCGTATTCAGTAACTCCCAAATGCTTGGCAAAATGAAACCAATTAACACCATAACACTAGTAAAAATTGCAATGGGTAATGCTATAAGCAAATCAGCAATAGCAAAGCTGAGTTGTAATTGTGGAATCAGTTGCAACATCAATTGCAACAAACCATATCCCAACGCAATTCCGATTAAGCTTCCAATCACAATTGATAAGGCACTGACAATCGCAAGCAATATCATATAAGCGACTAATATCTGTCGTTTACTCGCACCGAGACAACGCATCAAAGCAATATGATCCTGATTTTGTTGCACATAACGTTGGCTAGTTAAAGCAATCGCAATCCCACACAACAGAATCGTTAAAAGGTTGGCAAGCTGTAGAAAGGTATCCAGATTTTCAATGGGTTTCATCAAACGAGTATTGGATTGACTCGCATCACGTAGTTTCAATGAACTTTGTTCACTATTCTCTGCTTGCTGACCACGATTTTGATCAACTTTGGGATCAGATTCATGCTTGGTTTCTTGTTTAAAAACGGTCTTAAATGTTTCAACTTGTTTTGGCTCACCCGCCATCAACAGACGATAATCAATCCGACTCCCAACCTGAATGGCATTGGTTTTCGCAATATCTGCTTGATGAATAATCACAGTTGGAGAAAAACCTGAGAAGCCCAATTCCTGATTAGAATCATGCTCAATGATACCTGTGACCTTAAACTTGCCATCAGCAATTGCAACCTGATCCCCCACTTTTACTTTTAATAGATCAATTGCTCTTGGACTTAACCAAACTTCACCTTGTTGAATAGATTTCGCTCTCGGTTGGATCTCTAATTTACCACGTAGCGGAAAATGTTCATCGACAGCTTTGACATTGACCATCACAAATTGATCTTGGGTATGTGCCATTGATCCAAACAAAGTGACAGGTGTCTGTTTTAGATGAAGTTGTTGGGCCTTTTGTATCCACTTTGATTGGATAGGGTCATTATCAGACAAAACTAAATCTGCACCCAGCATTTCAGCAGCTTGCAATGAAATGGCATTTTGAACTTGAGTATTACTAAATTTTAATGCGGTGGTGGCACTGATTGCCAAAGACAGAGCAATGATCAATAAATACAATCCTCCTGTACGGAAGCTTTGCAAAAGCAGTGGCTTGAGGACTGAACTCATACGCCCTCCTGCACTTTTACAATTTCTTGGATTTGACCATCAAGCAATTTGACATGTCGTTGACACAAGGCTGCCAAACTTTGATCATGCGTTACAAGAATTAAAGTTGTTCCTAACTCTTTGTTTAAATCAAATAACAGTTGCTCAATTTCTGCTGCGGTTTGCCCATCCAGATTACCTGTCGGTTCATCTGCAAAAATAATCTTAGGCTCAGCAATTAAGGCCCGTGCAATTGCAACACGTTGTTGCTCACCACCCGATAAAACTTTAGGCGTTTGCTGTGCTTGGCGAACTAATCCAACACGCTCTAGCCATTGCAATGCCTTTTTTTCAGCTTGCTTAAAATTGAAATCAGGTTGAAGACGTAAGGGTAACATCACATTTTCGAGTGCACTAAGCTGTGGTAAAAGCTGAAAAGATTGAAACACGAAACCAATGTTTTCTAAGCGAACTTGAGCACGCTGTTCTTCAGTTAAAGTATGCACCGCTTGTCCACAGACCCATAACTCGCCAATACTTGGTCGATCAAGCGTCGCTAAAATGCCTAATAATGTTGATTTTCCAGAACCTGAACGCCCCGTAATCGCAATCTGTTCCCCCTGATAAATATCTAAATCAATATTTTTCAAAATGGTTAATGTTTGCTGATTAATGTGGATATTTTGTGTAACTTTTTGGGCAGAAATAATCGGTTGTGGCATGATGTCACGTATCCTTTAGGACAAATTTGAAGTGCAATGCAAATATCTAAAGTTTTATTTTCGCTATCCAAAACATTTGGAATCATCACGATTGGCGTATTACCAACACTCGTTTCAGCAAAGACTATTTTAATTTTGGGTGACAGTCTCAGTGCAGGTTATGGCATAGATGCCAAACAAGGCTGGGTAAACCTATTACAACAGCGTTTAGATCAACAGTATCCGAAACAGCATAAAGTGGTCAATGCAAGCGTCAGTGGTGAAACTACAAGTGGTGCTTTGGCAAGATTGCCTAAATTATTACAAACTTATCAGCCTGAAATTGTTGTAATTGAGTTAGGTGGAAATGATGGCTTACGTGGTCAACCGCCCCAAATGATTCAAAAAAATTTAGCACAATTGGTACAACTCAGCCAAAAACAGAAAGCTTCAGTTTTACTGTTCGGTATGAAAATACCACCAAATTATGGAACAGCCTATAGCACAGCTTTTGAAAATAATTATAAAGTTGTAAGTCAGCAATTTAAAATCAAATTACTTCCCTTCTTCCTCGAAGGTGTCGCGGGACATAAACATTTAATCCAAAATGATCAAATTCACCCAAACGCCAAAGCCCAACCTATCCTGTTAAATTTGGCTTATCCCTATATTAAAGGGGCGTTGTAAATATCAAATTCTGCCGTATTGCATTAATCAAACGATTGCTATCATTTCCTACAGGGATAAAATCTCAGTTAAAATCATATCGTTAACCAGTTTAGCATTTCGTCCTGCAAGTGTGTAACGAGGCAGAGGTTTTTTATGAAAGCATTAAATGAGTTGAAGAAGTTATTAAAGGCATATAAATCTTATAGTTTTGAGGGGATGAATGATATTTTAGAATTAAATAAAAAATATGTTTTAGATGCTTTAAATAGTAATAATATTCTTTATGAAAATAATGTGGTTGGTATATCCGTATCATTTGCACAAATGGCATTTAAGGAAATAGAAAGTCATAATTTAAATCCGCATGCAATAAATCATTTGAACCTTTCATTGATGTATATGGAGGTTGCTGTTGAGTTACAGCTAAATGATTTTAAGAGAAATCCTATCGATAAAATGAATGTACATGAGTTTCAAGGATATTTCTCAAGTTTCTCAGCCTTACTTTTCTGGGCTATTTTACTTGATAATAAGAATTTAGCAAAAAAAATGGCTAGACAAGTCGAATTTTGCTTAAAGCAAAAGGCTATATCCGATTTCCCTCTAAGCTATGATTATTTCTCTTTGTGGTCTTATTATCATTGGATTAATGAAGCTTTGCCTTTTGAGCTACCTATGAAAGGTAGTTTTCAATATTTAACAGAAAATTGGTCTAAAGACTCCATATCTTTGTCTCCTTCTTTGATAGAAATATCGGAGTTACATTGTGAAGAATTGATTGATAATGATAAACGTGAGTATCCTCCAAAATTTATTAGTCCTCCTTTCACTTTGTTGCCTTTAGAAATACATGTGATTAATAAATTACGTTTATTAGATGGTTTAGATCACATAGATGTGGATCATCCTTTGATGAAAACACACACAGCACAAATTAAAAACTTTGAAATTTTAGAAGATGAATTGCTCGAAAGGATTCAAATTAATCTGTTGTAAACGATTAGAGCTATTTAAAATAGTAGATTAACTTTTTGTTAATCTACCGAGTTTTTTTCATTAACGGAACGATGAACATCGTTCCCTATAGCATTTTAAAAATCAAAGAATGTCACTTCACCTGTCTCAAGCGAATATTCTGCCCCAACCACGATCATTTTACCTTTTTCAATTAAGTTTTCTAACACGGTTGATCCATGACGTAATTGATTAACAGAAGCAAATACATTTGAGCGAACTGCATGTGCAGATAATTTTTTCAAATCATCTTTTAAGTCAGTTTGCATCAAAATTTCTACTGAAGGACGTACTCGGTTCACAATCGACATCAAATTTGATGACGGCGGTTGATCAGGATTCATTAGAGTACCAATGGTTGCTTGAATTGCACCACAGTGACTATGACCTAATACGACGACGACTGCACAATCATAACGCTCTGCTGCAAATTCAACGCTACCAACCTGAGAGGGTGCAACAATATTTCCAGCAACTCGGATAACGAATAAATCACCTAAACCTTGATCAAATACCATTTCGGCAGGTACACGCGAATCAGAACATCCTAAGACGATAGCAAAAGGATTTTGTTCACTTGCCATTTCAGCACGCTCTTGGTGAGTGAGCAATTTTTGCTGGGTCGTTTCCCCTTTAACAAAACGAGCATTACCAGATTTTAAACGTTCTAAGGCTTCTTGAGCGGTGAGCATGCGTACATCCATCTATGATTGACATGAAAAACTAGTTTAATGTGGGGATGCTAGATTGTCACTGACAAAAATAAAAACTCTCAGACAATTGAGTGTCCTGATATCAAGAAAAATAATGGAAAAATAATCATTTCATTGGCAAGAATTTCCATACATCTGTAGATTATGCAAATGACTCCACTCCAAACTTCTACAATAATCAATTGGTTTAAAAATAAATCAAGGATAGAACAATCATGACCAAAACACTGTTTTCAACACCATTCCGAAAAACGATCACTGCCACTTTGCTCTCATTCAGCTTAGCAACAATTGCTGTAAGTTCTACTCAAGCTGCTGAAATAGAAATGAGTTTTCAAAACTTATTACAACAAGAACGTACTTGGGCTGGCTTACAAACCAAGACATTAAAAGTGGGCGATATTACGTGGTCATATAGTGAAGGTGGTCAAGCAGGAAAACCGATCGTCATTTTAATTCACGGTTTAGCAGGTAGTCGTGATAACTGGAATCGTGTCGCACATGCATTAACGGCAAATTACCATGTTATTATCCCTGACTTACCTGCAAGTGGCGAAACGCAAGTTCCTAAAGACTTTGATTATTCAGTTCCGAATGTGACTGAAAAATTACGTCGTTTTATCGAAGCCGCAAATTTGACAGGTCCAGCACATATTGCAGGTCACTCACTTGGTGGATCGATTGCAATGCTATACGCAGGTCAATATCCTTTTGAAACGAAAAGCCTATTCTTGGTTGATGCGGCAGGTGTATATAAGTCAGCAACAACACCTTATCTCAAAGATCCGAACCATGTGAAAAATATGATCGTCAGTAAAAAAGGTGACTTTAATTTCTTGATGCAACAGGCGATGTATGCTCCGCCATTTATTCCAAAAGAAATTGCTCAAGCACAGGAAAAAATGATGATTGGTCAAGTTGAGCAAACACAGAAGATGGTAGATCAAGTGATCGCACTCAATAAATTGTTTACTCCAGATTCTTTTGCTCTGCTTGCAAAATCAATTGATGCTCCCACCCTGATTTTATGGGGTAAGCAAGATAAAATTATTAATGTCGAAGTAGCACCTGAGTTAAAATCATTATTGAAAAATGCGCAAGCACCTGTGATTTTAGATAATGTGGGACATATGCCAATCTTGGAAGCAGATCAATTGGTAGTTCAACAATATTTGCCATTCTTGAATAAAGTGCAAACACAAAAGCCTGCAACTGCACCATCTCCATAAGTTTAGTAAGAATTTGAGGTTTTATGTCTAAACATCCAATGATAGAACAGCTAATTGATGCACAACTTGATTTTTTAGATCAAGAGTTTTCACAATCAGAAACCATTCAATATGAGTTTAAGCAATTCTATCATTGGTTACGCTTGCAACAGCTACAACATATTTGGTCATTTGAACAGATTTTTAAACTGATCGAGAAACAAATTCTCGCTACGCCAGCCAGTTCATTTTTAATTGAGCAAATTGCTGAACATATTCGTTTCGCTCTCATTCATCCACTCAATGATACCACCAGGATTGAAGAGGTTATTCCTGTATTGACCATCGACTCAATTGCACAATACGTCGCAGGAAAAGCTGGACATCGGCAACGTTTAATTCAAACTATCGTCAATAATCCAGCCTTTTCAGCCTTGATTACGCAGCTTATCCAGCATTCAATTCAAGATTATCTAGATAATTCAGTCATGTCTAAACGTGTTCCTGGTGTGGGACATTTTATGAAAATGGGCAAATCCGTTTTAGAGTCAGTCACAGATTCAAATCTCAATGAAACCATTGGACATTATTTACAAAAGAATATTTTAAAGATCAGCCAAATGAGTGAAAGAGTTTTAAATCAACATTTTAATGATGACAAGCTCTATCATTTCCAAGCGAATATTTGGCATAAAATTAAACTCATGCCGATCTCAGTATTGCGCCATTATTTCGAAGTCCAAGACCTACCGACAACAGTTGGGATGGGTCATGAAATTTGGGATCATATTCGCCAAACCCCTTACTTAAAACAGCAGATTCATGATGGAGTCTATGCGTGGTACGCAAGAAACCAAGAGAGAACTTTCGATTTGTTACTCCGTGATCTAAATATTGATGAAGATTTAATTCAGAATGAATTAAATAACTTAATCACGCCCGTGCTACAGCAAGTGATTCAAACTGGATATTTAAAACAACGTGCACGTGCACATCTAGAAAAATTTTATTACTCAGAACAAGTCAATGAAATACTAAAAAAACAAGGCACTTAAAGTGCCTTGCTTTATCGTTGTTTGCTTAGAATGAATATTTTAAACTTGCATAATAAGCCCGACCCGGTTCGTTATATGTTTGACTGATTGAGTTACTATCTCTTAAAATTTGTTTATCAAATAAATTACTTACACCAAGACGAGTGCTGAATTGACTGTTAAATTTATAGCCCATATTTAAACCGACTAAGCTATAACTTTTTACATCACTTGGCTTAATCGCACTACTTGTACCACCTGAACCCACACCTGCTTCAATCCTATTTTCTGCGAATTGACGTGATTTTTGACGACCATATTGAGTGTAAACAAAATTCACATCCAATTGATCCGTAATGTCATAATCGAAAATTGAGTTAATCGTATACTTTGGAACAAGTGACAAAGGATTTCCCGTTTTCTTATCCTTAGAGTCCATCATATAAGTGAAATTGTTGGTCCAGCGGATATTGCCATAATCTAGTCCTAAACTCCCTTCAAACCCTTGAATCAATGCCTCTGGTGTATTATCCCAACGAAGAATATTCCAAGTCGTTTGCGTAACCCCTCCATTTGCACTTGTACTTGAACCATTCACAGTCCCAACAATGTCTGTTCCAGCAACAATCTTATTTTTATAATCATTACGGAACCAAGCTAAGCTAGCATTCACAACATCTTTTTGGAATTGAATCCCAATTTCTTTGTTGATTGAAGTTTCTGGTTTTAAATCGCCATTACCTTGTAATAAACAGCGCGAAGCAATATTTGCTGGACAACCATTACCATTGGTACTTAATAAATAACCTTCAGCATTTTGGTACATATTCGGGGCTTTATAGGCTTTGGCAATCCCCCCTTTCAAAGTAAAATGATCATTTAGTTTTTGCGTTATGTTTAAACTTGGACTCCAGTTTGAGCCTGATTTACTGTGATCATCAAAACGTAAACCGACCACAACATCGGTCATATCTGTAAGTTTGAAATTATCTTCAATATATGCCGATGCAATTCGTGATTCCATTTTACTACGATCACCTTTAGCAAGCTGATCTCCATAGCCAGCACCACTTTGATCCTTGCCTTGTATTGTAGAAGTCCGATCAGTGAATTTATCTTCCACCCATTCGACACCTAAGGTCAATGCTTGGGGTAGATAATACTCAAGTGGAATATTTAGCTCACCATTCAATCTAAAAGTGTCTAGTTTAGATGTAACACGATCATTTAAATTATTAATTTTTCCTTCAACACTTCCTGCTAAACCCTCTGGAAGTCTTTTATTACGTGTTTTATCGTACTGCGCAACCAATTTGCTTTTGCCCCAATCCCAATCTCCTTCATGAGTTAGCGCCAAGCTATCTCGATACATGGTATTGGTTTCTTTCCCGATAAGTTGAGAAAGAATTGGATCGGTTTCTGCATTTGAATTTAATTGAGAGTCTCCAGAATAAATATTGCCTTGGCGACCAGAAGAAATATCAAGCAATACTGTTTGTTCATCAGTTGCTTGCCAAGCTAAGCGCCCAGCAATATCTTTATTTTTAACCCCTTCTCGACCAGCAGCCTGACTGCCAATTGATTTATTAATATCTACTGCATCTGCATCAGTTTTATTGTAATTACCATATAAACGATAAGATAAAATGTCTTTAATGATTGGACCACTTAGATTGAAACTTGCTCGAGTAGAATCGCCTTCTTTTGAATCTTCAGGTTGATTGCTATATAGCTCAATGGAACCATGTGTGTCATTCGTTACTTTCTTAGTAATAATATTGACTACACCACCCGCCGCTCCAGAACCATAACGAGCTGCTGCTGGACCTCGTAAAACCTCAATAGACTCGATTGCTTCTACTGGCACCCAATTTGAATCTCCCCGTGTGTCACGCTCTCCTTTCCAACCATAGCGTACAGAGTTACGTGAGGAAACAGGCTTTCCATCAATCAAAATGAGTGTATTCTCAGGCCCCATACCACGAATATCAATTTGACGATTATTTCCACGCTGACCTGTTGCACTATTCCCTGTTAAGTTAACACCTGGCATACGACGAACGTATTCAGAAATATCATTACGTACTGGAATTTTTTCTAAATCTTCGGCAGTGATCTTAGAAACTCCGAGAGATTGTTTAATTTGTTCCTCTGCTGTTAGAACAATTGTCTCTAGTTTAACAACATCGTTTTCATTTGATTTTTCAACCAATCCACTTTGATTAACTGTAGTTTCTGCTGCATATGCAAACGTCATCATGCCACTCAGAATCGAAGTCGCGAGTAATGTATGGCGTGCTATTTTATTAGACATATTCCCACCTAATTAAGATAAATCATAAGATTTGCTAAAAAACTACGCTAGATTCTAACAAAGAAACAATAAAACTCAATATAAATGATAATAATTATTATTTGTATTTTCATTATTTTATTTAGCTCAGACATTCATGAACATAACGATGAAATAAAATTTGATTAAATGAATAATAAAAAAAGCCCTATTCAGGGCTTTTATAATGCAATAAATTTCAAGTTTTATTACTTGAAGTACGCACCTTCTGATTGAGAGTGATCAGTTTGGTCAACCACACGCTTTAATTCTGGAACATGCTGTTGTAATGTCGTTTCAACACCTTGTTTAAGGGTAACATCAATTGCTGAGCAACCTTGGCAACCACCACCAAATTTTAATACAGCAGTAAGCCCATGCTCAGGATCATCTTTCACTTCAACTAAACTACAATTACCGCCATGACCTTCTAAACCTGGATTGATCTCAGATTGTAAAATATAGGTAATTCGTTCTTCAATTGACGCATCTGGGCCAACACGCGGCACTTTCGAATTTGGTGCACGGAAAGTTAATTGACCACCAAAACGATCTTTGTTGTAGTCAATGACAGCATCTAATAAATATGGAATGGATGGTGCATCAACATAAGCAGGAAAATCAGGATATTCCTGTTTGTAGTCTGTTGGTACCACTTCATCAGGTGCGCTATATGCCATACAACATTCTGCACGCGGTGTACCTGGATGCTCTACAAAAACACGAACGCCAATCCCTGGAGTATTTTGCTTTGATAATAAATCACTTAAATACTCTTGCGCAGATGGAGTAATCAAAAGGTTTGGGATTTCTTCTGCAATGGCAGTGTTGGTGTTCTCAGTCGACATAACAATATTCCTCAAGCTGATGTCGTTATCTTAACCGAAGATGGAGTGTAATAAAAAAAAATCAACCATTTTTGTAGGAATTCTATGCAAGATCATTGTTTATTAAGTTTTTGATGGCATTATTGCTAAGACACTGATCAATTTTAAAACATTTATGTTACATCTACCCTTTAGTCATACTGTGACACTGATCATCATTACAGTTGCGATTTCCTTGTTAGCCTTCTCAAATCAAACGGTGATGAATCGTTTAATTTTTTGGCCACCTGCACTGCAACGTGGACAGTATGACCGCTTTATCACACATGGTTTTGTTCATGCTGATGGTACTCATTTACTCTTTAACATGATCACACTGTTCTTCTTTGGCAATATTATAGAAAGCTTTTATCGTCAGTTTTTTTATGACACAGGCTTTGTCTTATTTTATCTAGGTGGGTTAATTGCAGCAATTTTACCAAGCTATTTAAAACATCGACATGATATTCGTTGGGCAAGTTTAGGTGCGTCTGGTGCTGTTTCTGCAGTATTATTTGCTTATATTCTGTTTCAACCATGGAAGCTCATTTTCGTTTTCTTTATTCCCGTTCCTGCGATTATTTTTGCCATTTTATATGTCGCTTATAGTATTTGGTCTGGCAAAAGAGGCAACACAAATATCAACCATAGTGCTCACTTATGGGGAGCAGCGTATGGTGTTGTCATGACAATTTTATTAGAACCTAAAGTGCTGCCGCACTTTTTAAATCAACTCACTCAAATACCATTTTAATTTTTATCATACATGCCCCTTTTTTGGGGCTTTTCTTTTTTTTAGATTAATAATCAAATTTTAATTATTTTTATCATAAAAATCATCGCTCTAAACTCGCCATAATTCTTCTATAAAATTAAGTCGATTCTAATGTCTCGTAACAGTCTCCTTAGCACACTTTCTATTGCATTATTTAGCTTGTCAATTTCAGCTTGCAGCAATGATTCTGATAATTCAAATACTGTGGTTGAAACCAAGAAGCAACCCAATATTTTGTTCATCATGGCAGATGATTTGGGCTATTCCGATTTAGGCGCTTTTGGTGGGGAAATTCATACACCAAATATTGATGAACTAACCCGAGCAGGTCGTATTTTAACGGATTATCATACTGCCCCGACCTGCTCACCAACACGCTCGCAATTGATTTCGGGGACTGACCATCATCTAGCGGGAATTGGTGCAATGGCTGAACTCACACCTAAGCATCTAAAAGGTCAAGCTGGTTATGAGGGCTATTTGAATGAGCGTTCTCTCTCTATTGCAGAAGTATTGAAAGACAATGGCTACCGAACCTATATCAGTGGTAAATGGCACTTGGGTTTAACCGATGCAACCAATGCACATGCCAAAGGTTTTGATCATTCATTTACCCTATTACAAGGCTTAGACCTACATTTTAAACAATCACCGAATGCCTATAAGCGTAATGCAACTTATACAGAAGACGGCAAACAAGTTTCGATTTCATCCTTACCTGATGATTTCTTCTCTACCAACTACTTCACCGACAAACTGATCAGCTATCTAGAATCAGGTAAAAACTCAGGCAAGCCGTTCTTTGCCTATGCTGCTTACACCGCACCACATTGGCCTTTGCAAGCACCCGCTGAATATCGTGACCGTTATCGTGGGGTTTATGATGCAGGCTATGATGTAATCCGCGATGCACGCATAGCCCGTCAAAAACAACTCGGATTAATTCCAGCAAACTTTAAAGCAGCTGAACCAATCGCCACACAAAATGTACCGCAAAAATATGGCAAGTGGAATGAGCTTTCAACTGAGCAAAAAGCTTTAGAAGCGCGCAGAATGGAAATCTATGCAGGCATGGTCGAAAATTTGGATGCCAATATTGGTCGTGTGATTCAATATCTGAAACGTAATAATCTATATGACAATACCTTAATCTTCTTCGTTTCGGATAATGGTGCAGAAGGCTTTATTCGTGGCAATTATGGAGCGGAATCAGGTTTTGATAACAGTACCAGTAATGTCGGTGCAGCGAACTCTTATCACTATGTTGGACCACGTTGGGCAGAAGTCAGCGCTGCGCCATTTCATTTATGGAAAGATACAGCGGGCGAAGGTGCAACTACCGCACCTGCAATCGTGAAACTACCCTACCAAACCAAGGCTCAAGCCACGCATCATGGTTTTGCCTCAGTCTTGGATGTGTTCCCAACCGTGCTCGACTACGCAAATATTGCCGTCCCACAAGGTCAATACAAAGGCCGTCAAATCAATACGCCAAACGGTTATTCATGGAAACCTGTACTCGACAATAAAGCCCAAGCCATTCGCCCAGTGAACTTTAATTTCGCAGATGAACTACATGGTAGTAAATATGCTCGTCAAGGCGACTGGAAAATTGCATTACAAGGCAAATCAGAGCTAGGAACTGGGTCTTGGGAATTGTATAACCTCAAAAATGATCGAGGTGAAACGCAAAACCTTGCTCAGGATAATCCAACCAAATTACAAGAACTTGTCACGGTATATAACCAATACACCCAACAAAATGGCGTCAAGGAATACAACATTAAATGAAGTTTATTTTCTTATTCGCATCAATCTGTAGCCTGTCCCTTGTGACAGGCTGTAGTAAAGTTACGCCTGATAGCCGTCATCCACATACCCAAACCACGACACAGACACAGACACAGACACAGACACAGACACAGACACAGACACAGACACAACTTGGCACATTACAACAATGCCAACAATATTCAGGCTTACCCAATGCATGGCAAAACAGTAAAACCTCTGGGATGGTGTGGGTTCCTAAAGGTTCGTTTCAACTGGGTTCAAATCTTGCCTATCCTGATGAATTGAATTTTGGCAAACCACAACGTCAAGTAGATGGTTTTTGGATCGACCAAACTGAAGTGACGGTTGCCCAATTTTCTAGTTTTGTGAAAGCTACAAACTACATCACCGATGCAGAAAAACAAAAACAGGCTGCGGTATTTTCACCGAATGTGAACACTCCAAACCAATGGTGGCAACTCAAAGCAGATTACACATGGAAAAATCCTAATGGTGCAGCAGGTCAAGCCCCTCTTCCTTCTGAACCTGTTCGCTATGTCACTAAAAATGATGCTGAGCACTATGCTGTTTGGTTAGGTCGGGATTTACCTACTGAGCAAGAATGGGAATATGCCGCCAAAGCAGGTTCGAAAAGCGATACTCCTTTACACCAAGCGCCACAAGATACACATCAACATCCACAAGCCAATTATTGGCAAGGTGAGTTTCCTTTCCAGAATAGCGTTGAGGACCATTTTCAAAGTGTGGCGCCTGTCGGCTGTTATCCTTCTAATGCTTTTAAGTTATTCGATATGATTGGCAATGTCTGGGAATGGACCTCTTCTGCTTATCACGGCGCACATGATCAACACATGGGTAATTATGCGGAACTGCGTCAAAAAAATAGTACCGCAACGCAATATGTACTCAAAGGTGGTTCTTTTCTATGTGCCTCCAACTTTTGCGCCCGCTATCGAAACAGTAGTCGTTATCCACAAGAGTTTGATTTGGCAGCAACCCATGTGGGATTTAGAACTATTTTACGTACAGTCGAATGATTCAAATCTCTATTCAAAACATGCGTCATTACGCTAGTCGAAAAGTTTGGATCAATTTAAAGTAAATAAGAAAGCAATAAAAATAGGATGTAATGATGAAAATAATACCGCTTTGCTTCAGTACTTTAATCACATTTAGCTTATCTGCCTGTGCAGTGCATACTCCTCATGGCAGTGTGGATTGTTGACCCAGACAATCACCATGATCGTCATGGTGATTTTTGTCCTCCAGGACAGGCTAAAAAAGGACGTTGTTAAATTCAATCTCGCCTAGGCTTTGATAAGGCTTAGGCATTTTTATCAAACCGTAAAGTTTATTCAATTTTTTCTTTCAATTTTTTCTTTCAAATGATTCATCTCATCAAATTGTATAAATAAAACTAGAATATATTTCAGTTACTGATTTCATTTAATTAAAACCCATATAAACTACATGGAAATGTATTCTATTTATTTTAATGAGATTTTTGAATGGATCTAAGCCAACAAAGCACTGTCATGGAAATCTTAAATAAGGTGCAGCATGCTGATGATTGGATTATTTTATTAGAACAACTGAATCAACATTTTAATCTACAAGCCTCTCAACTACTCGCAGTTGATCTTGAAGTACAAGCGCTATCTTTTAGTGTTCATCATGGCGTTGATTTTGATGAACATCAACTTGAACAAGCCGCACTAAAACAAATTCGTTTAGATATAGATGATGATCCTCGCTTAAACAAAATGTTAGTGGCTCCAATGCAAGGTTGGATGCATTGTTTTCAACATTTCACAGAAGATGAAATTCTTCAAACTCAAGTCTATCAACAAGTATTAAAACCTCTAAATTTACGTTTTTGTTCAGCAATACAAATTCTTTATGATCATAAAGTTTGTATCATACTTTCATTTTTGACTAGCCCCGAACGAGGTGCTTTGAGTTGTTCTGAATTACAACCGATTTATGAATTATTACCGATACTACAGCAGAAAATTCAACAATATCGACATCATTTTGAATACTCGACAATGACCTTACTCGGGTCACAATTAATTCAAAAAATGAATCAGCCAATTGCGATTATTAATTTGAATGGAGATATTCTTGAATTAAATACAGAAGCAAAACAGCTATTGGAAAATAGTAAACTGATCCAAATCAGACAACGTCGTTTTGTATTTAATGATAGTAGCCAACAACAATTTGAGTTAAACCTGATTGAGCTAGAACGCCAACATAAGCGCCATCATGACTTAAGCTACGCTGAACGTAGCAAAATTATGATGGTTGATGATCATTTATTCTTAACACTGGATTTATTAAGTCCAGAAAAAACTCACAAGATTTTTGGTCTACGTCCAGTTTTACTCGCCACATTTTCTGGTTTAAAACATAAACCTAAATATCAACGAGAAATATGTACTCAGCTTTTTATGTTCACACCTGTAGAACACAAAATATGTGAGCAATTACTTGAGGGTAAAACCACCAAAGAAATTGCTCTCTCACACGATATTCAGGCTGATACTGTCAAAAAACATCTACAAGCGATTTTCAAGAAAACCAAAACGCATCGGCAAAGTGAGTTAATTCAATTATTGATGCAGTTTTTATAAGCATGTAAAGATCAAAGTTTTTAAGCGATCTCCGCTGGGAAAGTAATCACTTGATCAATTTTCATCTTATTCATCGCAACCATCAGTAAACGATCAATTCCAAGTGCAATTCCTGAACACTCTGGCATGTCTGGTAACGCTGCTAACAAATGTTGATCCGTTGGAATAATGGGTAATCCTTGTTGAGCACGCTCGATATTATCGGCATCAAAACGTTCAGCTAAAACTTTGGCATCTAAAAGCTCATCATAGGCATTGGCCAGCTCTAAACCCTCAATGTATACCTCGAAGCGTGCTGCGACTAATTCACCATCCTCATCTGTTTTTACCTTAGCCAAAGATGCCATTTCAGGCGGGAAATCAGTTAAAAATACAGGTGCATCAAAGCCTAAACTTGGCTCAACGAAATGCGAAAACAATAAATCCATATAACCCAAACGATCATTTCCTAAATCAAGATTGAGTCCTACACGATTCGCAGTTTCTTTAAGTTGTTTTAAAGTCGCTTGTAAAGGATTAATATCTAAACGATCTTGAAAAGCATGCTTATAACTCAAAATATACGGACGAACTTCACCAAAACGATGTGCCAAACACACTTCTAGTAAATCTGCTGTTTCATGCATTAAACCTTTCAAATCTAAACCTGGTCGATACCATTCCAGCATGGTAAATTCGCTATTATGCTTACGCCCATGCTCATCATCACGGAATACTTTACAGATTTGATAAATTGCTCCGCTACCACTGGCCAATAAACGTTTCATTGGAAATTCAGGTGAAGTCTGTAAGTATTGAGTATTTAATTTGCCATGAATATGACGTTGTACTTGTACAGATGCCAAATGAACATCGGTTACAGCTGCTTGAGACAAAACAGGCGTTTCAACCTCTAATACCTTACGCTCCGCAAAAAACTGACGAATCTTTTGATACATCTCTGCACGTGCTTTTAATGCCTCAATAGAACAAGTCGGTTGATAGGATTTCATATCTTGGCTCATGCTTTTGGTCCACCGTGTGCCGCCCATTCACGGCGTAAAGGATAGTTTTTACGAAGTAAATCAAATGCTTTTTGTTCAACTTTAGCATTTTGAATACAAGCTCTTAATTGTTTATCATCTTCAGCAATATCGTAAATCTGAGTGAGATGTTGTTTAAGCGCAGCTTTTAAATCCTGCTGCCCGAAATATTGTTCTACTTGAGGCAATTGACTCTCAAAACGCTTTGAGGCTTCATAAGAAAATTTATCGCAAAATGCCTCATAAATCATCTGCGTTCCTCTCGCTTTGCCTTCAAGGCTATACCCTGCAATATGTGGGGTTGCTAAAGCCAACATATTTAATAAAATTTCAGGAATTTCTGGTTCAAACTCGAAGACATCCAAGATAACTTTACGATTGTTTTTTTTAATATCGCTCATCAATGCAGATTGTTGAATCACGGGCCCACGCGCACTATTAATCAAAATTGCGGATGCTTTCATTGCAGCAAACGTAGCATCATTAAACAAGTGTTGCGTTGGATAATCACCAGCTAAGGTTAAAGGCACATGAATTGAAATCGCATCTGCCCGTTTTAACAACTCATGAAATGAAACATTTTCAATATGACTTAATTGCACATAAGGGTCATAGCCAATCACATTCCAACCCAACAATTGAGCCGTCACTGCGAGTCGACTCCCTACATTGCCTAAGCCAACAATTGCTAATGTAAAAGCTTTCTCTTGTTCTAATAAGTCGATATTCAAATGCAATAAAGCAGTAATCACATATTCAGCAACGGCTTGCGCATTGCAGCCCGCAGCATTACTCCATGCAATATGCTGCTGTTCCAAAGCTTGAATATCTAGATGATCTGTACCAATTGTCGCACTACCCACAAATTGAATCTTGGTCTGATCAATTAAGGCATGATTCACTTTGGTCACAGACCGAACCAAAAGTGCATCTGCATCCTGTACATCTACATGCGTGAGTGTACGCCCTGCTTTATGCTGTATTTCTGCAAATTCCGCAAAGAAATAATCGGTAAATGCCAAATTTTCATCTGCGATAATTTTCATGCAATACTTTCCATCGATTTGTATGTGCTTATTATCCTTAGCGCAAAGGAAATTGACAAATCAAATCTGAATGTTGCGGTTAAAATGGCCATAAACACTACATTTTTAATGCAATCATGCGACTTATTGCCAATCCTCTGTCTTATTTTTAATTTTATAATAGTAGTGTTTTCTTCATAAGCAGTTTTATTATGACGCCTTACTCTCCCTACAAAGGCAAAAGTGGTATCAAACGTATTTTTAATGCAACAGGCTATTCCCTTGCAGGGTTTAAAGCAGCGTTTAGTCATGAAGCTGCATTTAGACAAGTCCTTTTACTTAATTTGATTTTGATCCCAATCAGTTTTTTTGTTCATGTATCAGCCCTAGAACAAGCACTCATGGTGGCTGTTTGTTTGCTTGCAATTATTGTTGAACTATTTAATTCAGCAATTGAAGCTGTAGTTGATCGTATTTCTTTAGAAAAACACCAACTTTCTAAAAATGCAAAAGACATGGGCAGTGCTGCGCAATTTGTTTCTCTTGCGATTATATTTTTTACATGGATGATTATTTTATTTCGATAAGTCATTATAAATTCTAAATAAAAAAATCCCTGCATTAGCAGGGATTTTTTTAATCTAGGAAGAAGATGTAATTACATCATGCCAATTAATAATCTAACCTTCACTAAATACAAATTACATTACAACCTATCCAATTGATTTAAAAATATTTTTATTCTAACGGTCCATAACAATGTGATACATGCAATTACCAATTTTTGTGAGTAAGATTGTGAGTAAGCACTTTCAAAAATACCGTTACTCACAACATATGCTAAACGATCTTAAAATCAAAAGCTTAAAACCACGTGAAGAATTATACCGCGTGGCTGATCATTCAGGACTCTGTATAGAAATCCGCCCATCTGGTAGCAAATTCTGGCGTTATCGCTACCGATTTCTTACTAAAGCAAAAATGCTCACAATCGGTCAATATCCCGAAATTACTTTAGCATACGCTCGCTTGAAAACAATGGAATATCGAGAACAACTCGCTAAAGGAGTAGACCCAATAAGCCACCAGAAAAAAGAACGCCTTGAAGCAATCAAAGCAAATAATGGTACATTCCTTTTAGTCGCCAACGAATTTATGAATTCTCGAAAATCTCAACAATCAAAGGAATGGGAACAACGCCGCAGCAGTTATTTTGAGAAAGATGTTTATCCTCTTATCGGTAATAAACCTATTCATGAGATCGACTCGATTGATATTAAAAATGTTCTTGATAGTACTATGGCAAGAATCAAAAAATCAGGAAGAGGTACAGGGGAAGTTAAGGGAATTTTTGTTAGGCAAATAATAGGTGAAGTCATGGAATATGCCATTATCACAAAACGTATTTCTATTGACCCTACCTACGTCCTTAGAGGCTACATAAAGCAGCCAGAAGTAACTCATGCCAGACCCTTGACCGAATCTGAAAAAAGAGAACTTATGTCTAAGCTCAATACATACGGTGGCTCTACTAGTACAAGGAATGCTATCAAAGTGGCAACATATACATGGCTTAGAAGCATTGAAATACGTCGAGGCAAAAAGGAATATATTAATTTTGAAGAGAAGACGTGGACTATTCCAGCAGTATCACAGGCTGATATTTTGGCTGGAAAGCGTAATATGAAAAAGAACAGAATGCATGTTGTTCCTTTATCAAATCAAGCCATACAAATCATTAGAGAGCAATTTGCTCTTTACCCCAATAGCGAATATATTTTTGCAGGTGAAGATGGTGAAATGATGGGTAAAACTACATTAAATACTGCCCTTCATAATATGAAATTAGAATTCAGCATGCATGCCCTAAGAGCAACAGCTTCTACAATTGCAAATGAGAATGGTTTTAATAAGGATTGGGTTGAAATACAGCTTGCCCACGTATCGGACAATAAAACACGGGCGACATACAATCATGCTCAATGGTTAAATGATCGTAAAATTATGATGCAATGGTGGGCTGATCATGTAGATAGTTGGGGCTTTGTTTCATAAACAACTGACACACCTACATGTATCACTTATAGCTATATTTATAGTTTTGAAACACAAGTCTAATGAGATTTAAAAACATGAATAATAAATTTAAGGGCGATCTTGATTTTTATGAATTAGAAGATACAAGTCATCGCCTTGAAGTAATTGAGCTCATACTTAGAGAGGATGAAATCCCCTTCTCAATGAAATGGGCTTATGGGGCTGGGAATTCTGATATTTGGCTTTTTGACGGTATTGCAGTAAAAAAGGAAGGTATCTTCATCGCTGAAAATGTCATTGGAAAAAAGTATCACGGATCATCTGGTGACGATGATGGGAACACCATTATTTTTAAGCAATTAAAGTTTGATCATGAGTATGGTGAGCTTGATGTGTTTGGTACGATTAAATACAAAGCCCAAGTTTTTGACTTCGAGGGCTTGCTTGAGCAAAGTGATTTTTCTTCACCAGCGATTCAAAACAGAATGGAAGAAACTAGAAAAAAACGAAATTTAGACGCGTCTTTCGCAAGAGGCTCACGAAGAAATAATCGATTATTTTTTATTACAACTGAATTAGAGCAATTGCCGATCTATTTCAAATCCTATATTAAAGAAAATCGCATTTTTTTAGCAGAAGCAAAAAAATATGAAGACGTTTTAGGTAAATTGAACCTAGCAAAAAATGTATTAAGTTGGGCTCATGAGTGTAAAAAAGTTATCAGTGATTTTGAAAAGAAAATAAATGACATTCAGGATAATCCTGAAAAATTGTACGTATTTTTTGATGATGAAAAACTAGACTTTGCTAATCTGCTAATGGAAATCTTAGATCAAGAACCAGATACATACTTCATTGACTTTGATTTATTGGATCAGGAACAACAAGAGTACTGCAAAGATACAGAGACTTACTTTGAAGATATTTACATTAAACTTAGAAGTATTGGCTACGAAGTTTATCACGCTTGGATTGATGCAAAATAAAATGATTTGATGCCAATATCTCAAAAATATTGGCATTTTTTTGCGACACAAGTTGTCTCATCTTTCTAATTTATCATAGCTTTTCCCCAACAAATCCACCACAATACTCTCAAAGAAATTTGAGAGTCATCAGCGTGATAACAGGCGAGATTAAAAGCAAAATTGACCAGATTTGGAATGCATTTTGGAGTGGTGGTATTTCCAATCCACTCGAAGTTATGGAACAAATGACGTATTTGCTGTTTATTCGCCGTCTTGATGAAATTCAAATTACAAAAGAAAAGAAAGCCAATCGTTTAAAGAAAGCTGTAGACCATCCCATTTTCACCGCAGAGCAAGATCATCTTCGTTGGTCGAAATTCATCACTTTAGGCGATGCTGCAACGCTATATAACACCGTTGCGAATGAAGTCTTTCCATTCATTAAAAATTTGGGTGCTGAAGACGAAACGACATATAGCCATCACATGAAGGATGCACGTTTTACCATTCCTACACCTGCTCTTTTAACCAAAGTGGTGGATTTGGTTGCTGATGTGCCAATGGATGACAAAGATACAAAGGGTGATATTTACGAGTATATGCTCGGTAAGATTGCCTCAGCAGGTCAAAATGGTCAGTTCCGTACACCTCGCCATATCATCAAGATGATTGTGGAGCTGATGCAGCCAAAGCCAACCGATACGATCTGTGATCCTGCGTGTGGTACAGCAGGTTTCCTTGTTGCTGCAAGTGAATATCTAAACGATCATCACAGCACTGAGATTTTTGCCAATCCTGAAGCAGCAAAACGCTTTAGTGAAGAAACCTTCTTTGGCTATGATTTTGACAGCACCATGCTTCGTATTGGTTCAATGAATATGATGCTGCATGGTGTAGAAAACCCACGAATTGAAAACCGTGATTCTTTAAGCGAAACGCATTCACATATTGAAAGTAAGTACAGTCTGATTCTTGCCAATCCTCCTTTTGCAGGCAGTTTGGACAATGAAAGTTGTGCTAAGAATATTCAGGCTGTCGTAAAAACTAAAAAGACTGAATTGTTATTTTTAGCTTTATTTTTACGTTTGCTGAAAACTGGTGGTCGTGCTGCGGTCATTGTGCCTGATGGTGTGCTCTTTGGTTCATCTACAGCGCATAAGGCATTGCGTCAGAAGATTGTGGAAGAGCAAAAGCTAGAAGCAATTATTTCCATGCCTTCTGGTGTGTTTAAACCTTATGCAGGTGTTTCTACAGCGATTATGATTTTCACCAAAACCATGTCTGGCGGTACGGACAAAGTTTGGTTTTATGACATGCAGGCAGATGGTTATTCGCTTGATGATAAGCGTAACGAGCTAGATGCATCTAAGCATGAAAATAACAACATTCCTGACATTATTGCCCGTTTTAAAAACTTAGAGGGTGAAAAAGACCGTAAAGCGACTGAGCAAAGTTTCTTGGTGGATAAAGCTGATATTGCTGCCAATGGTTATGATTTGTCGATTAACCGCTATAAAGAAGTGGTGTATGAGCAAGTGGAATATGAAGCACCAAGTAAAATTTTGGCGGATTTAGAAGCGCTTGAGCAGGATATTTTAAAAGGAATGGCTACGCTTAAGGAGATGCTTAAGTGATCAGTAGAAATTCGTTAGGAAATATTTACCCGATTAAAAAATTAGGTGATGTAGCAGATTTTTTGGATTCTAGACGAAAACCTGTAAAAGAATGTGATCGTATAATTGGACCATATCCATACTACGGAGCTAATGGTTTACAAGGATGGATTAACGACTTCTTATTTGATGAGAATTTAATTCTTTTAGCAGAAGATGGGGGGCATTTTGATAATCCTGACAGAGGCGTGGCTTATAAAATTTCAGGTAAAACTTGGGTAAATAACCATGCTCATGTAATTAAACCTAAAGAAGGTGTGGATTTAGATTATCTCTGTAGAGTTTTAGAAAATTATGATTTAACTCCGTGGATTACAGGTACAACTAGAGGAAAATTAACAAAAGGTGGTGCTTCAGAAATACTGATCCCACTCCCACCACTTTCCGAACAACGCCGCATTGCGTCAATTTTAGATCAAGCGGACGAGCTACGCCAAAAACGTCAGCAAGCGATTGAAAAGTTAGATCAGCTTTTACAAGCCACCTTTATTGATATGTTTGGCGATCCTGCCAGTAATCCTAAAGGGTGGAATTTAGGTAAATTGGGTGATGTTATTCATTCTGCAAAAGATGGTCCACACGTTAGTCCAAATTACTCTGAAACAGGAATTCCTTTTTTATCTACTCGACATGTAAGAGCAGGAAAAATAGTTTGGGACGACTTAAAATTCATCACAGAAGAAGATGCTCAGATACATTGGAAAAAATGTAAACCTACTAGAGGTGATCTTCTTTATACCAAAGGTGGGACAACTGGTTTAGCAGCAGTTGTCGATACAGATTTAGATTTTGCTGTCTGGGTTCATGTGGCTTTATTAAAGACAAACCACGATAAAGTAAGATCTGAATGGTTAGTTTCCATGCTCAATACACAATATTGTTATGAACAATCTCAAAGGTACACTCATGGAATAGCAAATCGTGATTTAGGGCTCAAAAGAATGGTTAATATTGAAATGTATATTCCATCATTAGATGAGCAAGATAAATTCGTTAATTTTAAAAATAAATTAATGAAAAGTAATTTATTATTTGAAAATAGTAATTCCTATTTTGAACAGCTATTCAAATCATTACAAAACCAAGCATTTAACGGCACTTTATGAATCTTAAATAGTGCCTAAATCATATTGTTTTAGGCACTATTTAATAAATGAGATTCTGCTAATAATGGCTTTAATTCAGAACAATAAGAAGATAAGCATGCAATTGCATGTTCAGCAGCTCTTTGCTCACCAAAAGCCAAGTTTAATGTGCCATCAACCACACAACGTTCTATGACCTTCTGATTAATCACATCAAAGCTCAATCGGGAAATTAAAATAAGCATCGCAGTTTCTAAAGTATAGACTCGCCCATTCAAGCCATTTGCAATTTCGTTTAATGATGGTGCATTTAATAGGGATGACAAACAACGCTTATCACCTGTGGCAAGTTTGGAAGATGGGCTGTTGTAAGCTGATAAAATTAATTGTGCTTCACCACCATCAATGTTTTGAGTATTCAGTAATTTATCCAAGAGCTCAGTTTGTGGCACAACATCTTGGATGATGGCAGTACGCCCAAGAAATTCCTGTAATTGTTGAATGGCTTGAGGATTATTTAATTTCTTTCTACTTTGTTGGGGGATTGAAAATTTTGCGCTGGGAGTAACAAAAACATCAATTTCCTGAGTTTGTATTGCTTCACAGAATGGTATAAGTAAATCACAACCGGCTAATTTGATTAAAATATCATTATCAGCAAATACTATCACATTTACATCCCAATCAAATGACGCAAAGCCTTTTCATCGTCAAGGCGATCTACATCAACGTGTTGCATAAAAGTTGATTTTGCAACGTCTTGATCAGACTCCTTAACATTGAGATGCCTTACTAATGCTTTACATGCACTATTCGCTATCGCCATACACTGATTGGTATGTCCATAATTCAATACAATATGCAGAGGATCAACCTTATGTTCACGTCCTACAGTTAGTGCTGAATTTGCCAATTGGTTGGGGTATAAGCTTCTGGCTGCTTTATAAGCAGCATTGTCTTTGCCAGTCAATAATTCAAGTGCAAATTGATTGGCTGCTTGCTCAATATCTTCATTATCATTTTCATTGATTTTTTCATCAATGATCCAATGATCGTTACTGACATGACCCAAAATAATATGGCCAAGCTCATGTGCTAAGTGAAAAACTAGATAACCATGTTTATGCTTACTGGTCAGGATAATGACAGGACGATCATAAAGCTGCAAAGCTAATCCTTGCATTTTTGGAGAGGGTAAATTTTCTACAAAAATAACAGGAATACCAATTTCCCAGCAGTAATCTAACAAAATATTAAAGTCGACCCACGGACAATTCCGACTTATTAAAGTTTCCCGTATGCCTTGAGCAGATAAATTCTCTAAGTGAGCTAAAGGTGAGTCATAAGCTTCAAGTGTTAATCTCCCAGCAAGAGAGGAAAGTGCAACGGCTTTGCTTAAATCAGATTCTTGCACATTCTTAGCATGTTTAAATTTATGCTGAGGGAAATTAAAACACGGATTTGCTTCACCAATTAGACTACTATACTGAATACTCAAATATTTTGAGAGTATTAACGATGCTTCCTGTAAACCAGCAGGTGTTTGGGCAATATCGTCATGCCACCACACAGGAAGTAACTGCTTAATATTTTTTTGCTGGAAGCCTAAATGTTGAAGCTTTGTATATAGGGTTTGCATTGGGCTAATTGTTTTTTTAGTCATAGCAATCTCCTTTGATAATACAAATACTAAAAAATTATTGTGAAACATTATAGTTAGTTCTGTGGAACAATACTATTTGTTTTTTCATATTTTAAAGGAAAACAAATACAGATTTTTATATGGAGTGTGTATAATTTTATTGATTATTAGATATAAATTAACTAATTGTTAAAATTAAAAAATAGTGGAGAGATGATGAGCAATTTTCAGTTTTTAGAACCTGAATTTAAAAGCTTGGCAGCCACCGCCAAAGAAGCCGAAAAGCTCGTGTATATTTCCCCTCAATTTGCACTTGCTGCTGCTCGAAGCTCGCTTGAAAGTCTTGTACTGTGGCTGTATCAATACGACAAAAAATTGACCCAACCTTATGATGCTTCGCTACATAACTTACTCAACGACCTCAAATTTAAAGACCTGATTCCCCCCTATATTTGGGACAAAATGGACAATATCCGCATGGTCGGCAACAGTGCCGTACATGGGAAAAAGTTCAAACAACTCACCACCGAAGAAACTGTAAAACACATCAGCCATTTATTCCTGATGTATGTCTGGTTTGAACGTAACTATGGTTCACCTTCAAAAGACCGTTCACAATCGATTTTATTTAACCCAAAACTAATACCGAATGCTGACAATATTCAGCAAATCACCGCCAACAAAGAAGAACTGCAAAAAGAAACAGAAGCTAAAGAAAAACAGTTTGCTGAACAACATAAAGCTTTACGGGAACGTGAACAAAAATTATTTGAACTGTCCGCAAGTTTAGAAGAACGTGAAAAATTACTTGCAAATATAGATGCTGAACTTGCACAAAAACGTGCAGACGTTGAACAAGCCAAAATTGCCAACAGCAAAATCGAAGACCATACCGACTATAAAGAAGACGAAACCCGAAAACTTAAAATTGACCTCATGCTTGAAGAAGCAGGTTGGGAAATCGGTACAACAGTTCGAGAAGAAGTTGCTGTAACAGGTATGCCAAGCCCATCGGGTAAAGGTGCAGTGGATTATGTGTTGTATGATGCCAATGGTTTACCTTTGGCTGTGGTTGAAGCTAAACGCACATCGACTGACCCTGATATTGGACAACAACAAGCCAAGCTCTATGCAGACTGCCTAGAACAACAAACAGGACAACGTCCTGTCATATTCTATACCAATGGTTACAAAACCCGAATCTGGAATGATGTGCAAGGTGGCCCACCACGCTTAGTTCATGGCTTTTATACGCAGGCAGAACTCAAACGCTTGATCGAAAGACGTAAGAACAACCCTGATTTAAGCAGCTTCCCGATCAATGCGGAAATTGTCGAGCGTTACTACCAAACTCGTGCCATCAAAGCCATGCTTGCAGCCTATCAACGTAAAGAACGGGCTGGCTTACTGATTATGGCAACAGGCACAGGTAAAACCCGTACTGCCATTGCACTGGTCGATGTGCTGATGAAAGCCAATGTAGTGCAAAAAGCCTTATTCCTTGCAGACCGCACTTCATTGGTCAATCAAGCGCACAATGCCTTTAAAGCCAATTTAAAAGATGCCTTATTCGTCAATTTGCTTGAGGATAAAAACCAAGTGGGTCGAGTCTATTTCTCGACCTATCAAACCATGATCGGCTTAATTGACGAAAAAAATGCCGATGGCACACGCCAATTCGGTACAGGCATGTTTGACCTAATTATTATTGATGAAGCACACCGCAGCGTTTACCAAAAATTTGGCGAGATTTTTAAATACTTCGATAGTTTGCTTGTTGGTTTAACCGCAACGCCACGAGATGAAGTAGATCGTGATACATACGCACTGTTTGGCTTAGAAAGCGGTGTACCGACTGATTACTACGACCTCGATCAAGCCATTGCCGATGGCTATCTTGTGCCACCGAAAGCTTATTCTGTTCCGCTTAAATTTATGCGTGAAGGCGTGAAATATGACGAACTCTCAGAAGAGGAAAAACAACACTGGGACAGTCTAAATTGGGGCGATGAAGATGCACCTGAAGAAGTCTCAGCATCCAAAATCAATAAAGAGCTGTTTAATACAGGCACGATTGATTTAATGCTTAAGCACTTAATGGAAAATGGTATTAAAACCGAAGGCGGTGATCGTTTGGGTAAAACTATTATCTTTGCCGTCAATCAAAAACATGCCCAGTTTATTGCTGATCGCTTCAATGAAAACTATCCGCAATATGATGGTAAGTTTGCCCGTGTCATTACTCATGCCACTAAGTATCCACAAAGCTTAATTGATGACTTTAGCAAGAAAGATTTACCTGAGCCACAGATTGCGATTTCAGTGGATATGCTCGATACAGGCATTGATGTACCTGAAGTGGTCAACTTAGTATTCTTTAAAGCTGTACGTTCTAAAGTGAAGTTTATGCAGATGATTGGGCGTGGTACACGACTCTGCAAAGAATTGTTTAGCCCTGAAGAGGATAAAAAAGAATTCTTTATTTTCGATTATTGCTCTAACTTTGAATACTTCAATGAAAACCCTGATGGTGCGCCTGTATCGACCATAGAGCCACTCGGACAACGTTTGTTTAAAGCACGTTTAAATATCCTGAGTCTGCTCAATGCGAAGGACGATGCCACCGAAGAGCTAAAAGCTGTACAGCAAGATCTACGTCAGAGTTTACAGACCGAAGTAAAGTCGATGAATAATGACAACTTCATTGTGAAATCTGAACTTGAGCATGTTGAACATTTCAAAAATGATGATGCTTGGAACAACTTAGATGATCTTGCCATCGGTACATTACGAGAACACATTTCGAAACTCCCGAATCAGCTTGAGCCTGAAACTTTAGAAGCTAAATTGTTTGATATGCTTTGCTACAACCTTGAGTTGGCAGTATTGGAAAAGAACAATACAGCAACTCAAAGCTATGCCAATAAAGTGATTGAAATTGCTTCTAAATTGGAGAGCAAAGAAAATATTCCTGTTGTTGCAGAACAGATTGCGCTAATTCAAGACATTCAAACCGTTGAATATTGGAAAGGCATCACCTTGCCAATGTTAGAGGCGATGCGAAAACGTATTCGCGGCTTGGTGAAGCTGATTGAAAAATCGACCTCGACCATTGTGTATTCTATGCTCGATGATGAAATTGGACAGATGCAAGCAGTTGATATCCCAGTCGTTTCAAGCGGGGTAAACCTTGCACAGTACCGTAAGCGAGTTGAAAGCTTTATTAAAGCCAATGAAAACCACATTACCATTGCGAAGTTAAAGCGTGGTTTAGCACTGACACCGACCGATCTAAGTGAGTTAGAACGCTTTGTTTTTGAAGCGCAAGAAGTAGAAAGCCGAGATAAATTTGAAGAATGTTTTGGGACAGATCAATCATTGCCAATGTTCATCCGCTCATTGGTCGGTTTGGATCGGAAAGCCGTACAAGAAGCCTTTTCTAAGTATTTACAAGGCTCAAGCTATAACGAAAAGCAAATCCGCTTTATTGAAATGATGATTGATCATTTGACTCTAAACGGTGTGCTGGATGCGGCACAACTTTATGAACCACCATTTAACCAAATCCACTATGAGGGAATTGACGGTGTGTTTGGTGACGCAGATGCTGACAACATATTTGGGGTTGTTGAAGCTTTTAATGAAGCGGTGGCGTAAGTTTTAAATAATTAAATAGGTATAGCTGTGCATATTAAAAAATTATCAATTGAGGGATATCGTTGTTTTTCAGAGCATTTTGAAATCAACTTTAGAAAAGGGTTAAATGTAATTGTTGGAGAAAATGGGGCTGGTAAAACAAGTATTATTAACTCCTTTCGTCAACTAGATGTCCAGTTGGAAAAGAATATGCAAGAAACAAAGCCATTAATTTTTAAAGACTTAATGAAAAGTAATTAATGCCTATTATAGAATAGTAACCATAATTTTACTTAAACTTTGATAGTTCAGGATCAGTGAGGTCAAATAGATTTAGGATTAATTTGTATTTTCTTTCTATAATTTTGCTTCCGTCTTCTAGAATTATGCTTCCAACTTTTTGCAACTTTATAGACATAAGCAGGTAAATCATCCCTTTCATCAGGCAAGCCCGTACCTCGTGCAACACGAAGTTTTAAAGGATAGTTCTTATATTCAATCAAATGAAGAAAATAAAAACTACGCTCTTGACGTGTGCTGAACTTTTTATGATACACACTTCGCAGATGAGGATATCGTTTCCGTATACCGTCATTAGGATGAGTGTTTGCAGGTTGTAGATACTGAAATTTTAGCTTTTTCATGTTTCCTCCTAGATTAAGTTATCTAGAAGGGATCCTCTGCGTAGTAATTCATGTTTTAAAAACTTCTGGTAATTTCGTTTTAGCTTTGTATATTTAGCCTACCCTAGATCAAGCTATTTAAAATAATAGCCTAGCGTATCGTCTTTTGAATCTCCCCACCCCGTCCATATCTGGGTCAATTTTACATAATGCTGATTAACGCTTTGAACTTTATATAAATAGCTACGTGGTGGAGAAATATTATTCGTTCGTACTTTCTCAATTAAAATAAAAGTCTTGTCATCTAGCCATTTTACTCGAAGTGGTAAAGGATCTTGGCATTGCCCCATTTCGGCATACATTGCTGCATCCTTACCATTTTTGGCAAAAGACAATCCTGCGCATTCAGTATCTGGCAAATCTAAGACCAGACGCTTTCCTACTAGGCTTTCTTTCGCGCCTGCACAAGCTAGTGTTGAAAGACTTAAACATAATCCTGCGAATATTAATTTTTTCATTTGATTTGACTCTTTATTTATTTGGAAGTTAAAACACATTATCAATAAAGCCACACTGTAAAATGTGCTGTGAAGAATTGACTGGGTTGTCATAAAGACTGATAAAAGCAATCATGTCATTTAGATAAGAAGTGTCACGTTTATAGGACTGGGTATAGATATAAATCTGTTTGGGTGTATAGATCTTTTGATTTTGGAAGACTTCGCCATTAAAGACCTTTAAATGTGGATATTGCTGAAAGACTTTTTGGGTTTTACTTTTATTTGGATCATCATGCATAGAAGCTTTATCCCACTGCTGTTTAAAGCTTTTGAATTGCTGTCCTGTATAGTGACTGAATTTAATATTTAATCCGCTCTCAATTTTTTGTTTAGTTGTGCCGATGTCATCTCTACGATAGATCGATGTACTTGCTCCTGCAACACTGACATGCATTGAGGTCTCAATCCGTTGAATCGGATTACTTTTGTTTCTAGGAAGATAGACGGTTGTTTCAGGGCAGTCCTGACAGAAATTTTCATCATCTGGATCATCAATAATGCCAGCCTTTTGCTTGCTATATTGCTGTTGAAATTGTTTCTGAAGTTTGGAAATCGCTGATGTTGGTATATCTGCCCAGTCACCCAACGCCAATTGGTTACTAAAAGATTCTTCTTTTTCAGCCCAATCCAAACAGGATAAGCCTTGCTCCAGTGTTAAAGATGAGGCAGAAATAGGTTGAGCCGTCGCGGTGTGTATCATGAACAGCGAGATACTCGTGACAAGAAATTCTTTAATCATACATCTCATTTTGTTGTTGTCCTTATTTTCGCTTAACGATCATTCACGTTAAACCAGTAGGAATATTCTTTAGGCTGACCATTCACCAAGACATTGCTGAGTTTGACATCGTAGATCACGTTCAATTTCAAATCGTCAAAGTTAAACTGGATATGGTTGGGAACTCCGATATTTTCATAGCGGATATTGCTGATCTTCTGTTTAACTCCACTACTGCGTTCAGTGACAACAACAATCGCTTTGGCGTAGTCCACATTGCGATTGGCAAAAAAATTCTTTTGATCAGTTAATATTGAAATCGAGAGAATTGAACCCGCCATATAATATTTGGCTGGATAGTTGTGGTAAGGATAGGCAATCACCCCAAGTGGTGCAGTGGTTGCATGATTAAAGGGATAAACCACTTTATAGGACGTACCCACCACATAAGGGAATCGGGTATCCCTAAACGAGGGTGCATTGACTGAACCATACGCCGATTTTTGTAAGAATGGATTGAGCATCCAGAGGCGATGCCCCACATCTCCTGCAAACAGATTTAATTTATCATGCACCATATTGGTAATGCTTTCGGCAGGTGAATAGTCATATTTATTCTGTCTTACCCCCATTTCCAGACTACTGGTTTTTGCACCTACCGCACCAATATCGGAATAGCAGTTTGTGTTAGCTTCGGGATAATGCGTCAAGATATTGTTGGCAGCAAGAATCAGTGCCGTCTGCATCATTTCATCTTCACGGGCATAGTCGTATGTAATACTTGGCAGCCCATGCAAAGCGCGAACGGTATTGAGTTCATTTAAAAATTCATTTCTAAACTTTGCACTGAGCTTACCTGCATAACAGTTGTTGATATCTGATGCTTCAATCATGGATGAGGCTTTAAACACATCAAAACTGATTGTCTGACTTTCTGCTGCCAGTGTTTTGACATCACCCTCCTGGGTGAGTTTAAGGGTACATGCACCCGCACTAATCCCCTTTAGTTCACCATTAGAATAAGTACAGGTTGCTGAAGAAAGGCTATTGATTTTGACAGGAAGTTTGGCACTGGATTCAGCATCCAATGAATAAATACTATCCGTCAGGATGTATTTCATTTTAAGTGGAGTAATGGTTTGCTTGGTCTTAGTTATACAAACATTATTTTCTAGATATTGGTCCGCCACACAAGTCACATTGACGGTCATGCTGCTATTGAGTGGTAGAACTTTTCCCGTCCCTTCCTGTGTCAGTGCCAGACTACACTGACCAACTTTAAGCGCTTTGAGTTCACTGCCACTTACACTACAGATGTAGGGTGTATTACTGCTAAAAGTTACTGCCAGACCTTGATCCGTCTTCAGCGATAATGGATAGCTTTGACCTTGGATCAGGTTACTCAATGGGAATGCCTGAATGTTCTGCACTACCTTGTTTTTACATGTACCCTCTTCCAGATATTGGCTTTCAGCACAGGGCACTGGCTTAGGATTGGTATTGCCATTATCTGGATTACCCGTTCCGCCGCCATTGGAAGAACTGGAATCTCCACCTGAACCACCACCACATCCGACCATGACTGTAATGATTGCCAGCATCAGCACAGATGGCATAAAGGTTTTTGAAATCATCATGATAACTGCCTTAAATTTTTATATTGTTGTTATTGATAATGATCAGCCGAAAGGAGTTGACGGATTTCACTGGCCATTTGTGGACTACGCCAAGGAAATAGGACTTTTAAGCTGTAATTCGGTTTGAACGGATCTCGTGTGCCGATATTGACTTGAAACTCTCGTTTCATCGGTGTGCGATGGACCTGTTGATTGACATGTGTTCCCATCATTGGATTGCTGATCACAGTGGTCGTGGTTCTAAAGTTATCTTCGACTAAGTTGTAGTGTCCAACGGAAGTGATGTAATCAAAGGGATATTTCACGAGGCGTTGATCTGGCTGATCAAACAGGATAATGGTTTTATCTTGGCTATTAATCCAAACACCACGGTTTTGGTAGTTAAAAGTTTCTCCTTGACGCTTCAGTTGTTCAGTCATCCCGTCAAAGTAGGTATTTCCATATTCATAAAGGTAGTAAAGGATCACAAACCAGAACAGGTCAAAGCCAAAGAAGATGTAACCGAAAGCACCAAAGGAGAAGATTTTGGCAACGATGAGAAAGATCACGATGGGTAAGACCACACATTTTATAAAGAGCTTGGATTTTTGTGGACGGTGTTCAATGGGTATGATTTTGGGTTTGCTTAATTCAGTCATGGTTGTTTCCCGCATGTTCAATGCAATGCACAATCACCAGCAGATATAAAAAGGTTTATTTTATAGGCGTGACTTAGCCATCCACCGTTGGATTGTTCTTGTAAAAATGTTATTTGAATACAGACGAATAATAAAAATTAGCCGTATCGCCCTCGTTGCAAAGCACAACAAGGTTGAACATGGGGTGAAACACAAATCAAAAAAGATTGGTACAGCATGAGAAGCTCCTTGTGTTAAGAAGTTCTACCAATTACTGCTAAATAATGGTGGCAGAACGAGAGCGGGTTAGCAGACTGGAACACAAGAATCCAGCACGTCCGAAGACGTCCCCCTCCCGTTCCACCGCAGAGGGGCACGAGGGGATAAACACTAAAAGACAAGTCCTTTAATGCTCTTGTGTTGGACGGTCTGCTAAAACCGACTGGCAATGTAGGCCAGCGAGCTCATATTAATTTTATCCAGCGCTTTAGTCAATTTTACAAAGCGCTAAAATCTATACAATTAGATTCGCCAAATGTAATCGCATTAAGTCTTTGATTTTTCCCATAAGGTCAAATTACTCCGATCGATCGGCTCATTTTGCTTTGATGGATGAGGCTAAAATGGACTGTTGTTCTCTATTAAAATAAAACAATAAAATAAAGAATTAAATCAGGCTCAGTTCAGCTTTTACATTCAACGCATTGAGATGAATGAATGCCTAATGAGCTGTTAATGAGAAGATTGCGATTTACTCAGGCTGATTTAAAGCGATCAAACTGAAGCTCACGCACCTTCAGAAATAGCCTATTAAATGGGATAGAATAAATAATCAGCAAAGCTCAGCGGGTCGATTAAATGAACTCAGCCAGTACAACAATGGTTTTAGCAGAAGCCGTCTTGAAAACCGCGAATTTACTTGGGCTTAGCAATACTCAACTGACTGCTATGATAGGTCTCGATCTCGCGTCGATGAAGCAAATCGAATTCTCGGCTGTATTAGAACCCGCATCCCCACAAGGTGAATATGGATTATTACTGATTCGCCTTTATCAAAGCTTATCAACACTCACGGGCGGTGATTCTGAATGGATTGATTATTTTATGAATGCATTCAATACCGCAACCGATGGTATCCCGATTCAGCAAATTCAAACCAGAGAAGGCTTAGAGAAAGTCTTAATGGTTGTTGAAGCCCTGAACAATCGATGATTTATTTAACTCATTCTTTTAGCGAATCAGCCTCGATTTGATGGATTAGAAATTCTGATCATCATTTTCATCACTTCTTTTAAAAACACATCAAACATTAAAGTTTGTGCTCAATACGCCACTATAAACATGGTTCACACCCAATTTTCTAGCCGTCAGAAATTTAAAATATCTTCAGAAGAATCAATCAATTATTTAATGTTAAGATATGTAAAAAGATCCAATCACAGCATTGACAGCTCAAGCGATATCCAGTTAAGCTAACTCTACACAGCAAAATCTGTGTTCAGGCGTGAGAACCTGATACAATCTAGGTGCAAATTAATGTCGCACTAGCGGCTATTTTTTTGTCTACTGTTTTAGCAGTCGTTATGGCAGCTTGCAGGGCAACCGTAAGGTTGGCTGATCCTAGATTCAGTATTCTCACCCCTGTTGAGCTGCCACCATTACCGTGAGAAGTAATGGGGGTAAGTATTAAAACTTATCTAGGACCACTGCTATGAACGCAATTCTTCATGGTGCAAATACGTGCACACCTAAAAAACAAGCCTCTCAATTGATTGTTGAACTGGGCAAAACTATTTCAAATCCTCAGCGTCAAACACTCGCCAATCTTTATATTGCTGTTGATACTGCAAACTCCCTGCTCAACGAACTTGAACAAGCCCATGAAATCATTCGTCAATGCATGCATGAAATGACTGATGAGCAAATTCTTAAAGTCGCAAAGCTCAATCAAAATAACAATTTATCGTCGCTCTGGGCATTTCGTACACATCAACGTCACAAGATGATTGAACGTGCACAACGTGTGCTACGTGGGGCGAATCATGTCCAAGACCAATAAGAATAATCATCTTCTCGTATCTGGAGACTATCCTCTCATTGCTTCGCCAACGCTTGCAAAAGCGTTTGGCGTGGCTGCCGCCAATTTTTTACAGAAGTTGCATTACTTTTTAGAAAATAACGAAGGAAAAACCTTTAATGGAAAAAAATATTGGTTCCATAGTTATGAACAGTGGCAAAGCACGCTTGGCGTGTACAGCATCTCAACAATCAAACGAATTGTTGCAAAGTTAAAGCGAGCTGGGATTCTTGTGATTGAAAAGTTAGCACAAAATAAATGGCTGCAAACCAATTTCTATACGATTAACTATAAGAAACTCAAACAATTCATCAAAGTCGACAGTCAACAAGATCATCAGGCTAAAGTGAAATCACCCATTTCTGCTCCAGTCGCTGCACCAAGATTAGAAAAGCCAGCAACAGCACATACTGTTCAACCGAGTGCACTAATCAATTCAATTCAACAGGCATTTCAAAATATCAAAGTTAAATCAAATACATTTGCACCAACATTAAAAGTGGCAAAGGAATCCCGTATACGCCCTGACTTTGTCACGCGTGAATCTTATTCAATAGTTGGATTAAGCCAACCACTCCACCCTGCGGCATCCAAGGAAATATTAAAAAATATGGATATGGACTACCGCTGCTTTTATCAAGCACTAAGGCAACAACGAGTAGATATTGATTATGACGATCAGCGTATTCAACAACTCTTAACGTATCAGAAGCGAATTCTTCAACATATTGTATATATCAAACAAAATTTTGTAGGACATGAGCGTTATCAATGGCATACGCTGGAACAATTACAGATGGAAAACTATTTTAAGAAATAGGTCAAATTGCGCTAATACCAATTCAGTTGATCCGTCCATAGAAAGTATATAGACAGATCAACTGATTTAATTAAAGACTGAAGAAGGAATAATACATTCCATTGAGTTTGCTTGTGAGCAGTCATCATATTCGGTTTATTAATGAGGATATATTAGAAGTCAAAATCAAAGTTTTTAGATTGATCAAGTTGAGGTCTATTCTGATTTTGCTGTTCACGTTTTTTAGCCAACGCTAGCTCATACTCATTTTTATAAAGTTCATACAGATTATTTTGACGAATTTCCCGAATGTTCTTTCTATATTCTGCTACCTTGTCTTGATCTTCAGGATCAGTGCTATAGAGTAATGACCTTGGAATTTGTGGGACTGTTTTTAAATTGGTTCCATGTTTTTTATTATAATCTTCATTAGATAAGCACGATACTGCACTGCTCACTTCGATTTCCACACCATGAATTTCTATAATTTTTGTGGGTGCATATTTTTCTAAAAATTCATTTATTATTTTTTCAGTTTGTGTTCGGTAGTGAAATAATATATTACGACCAAATCCAAGCACATCCGCAGTAATTTTTAACGCACCCCCTTTTTCAGGATTTTTTTGACGATATTGCTTAAAGAACTGTTCTGGGGAACGTTCAATATTATCCAACATACTTTTTTCTGAAAATAATAAATGTAAATGTGGTTGCTCAGAACTTCCATCCAGTGCGGCGACATGATTATGAATTGCGATTGTTGATGGCATTTTATATTGACCACAAAATTCATACATTAATCTTTCAGACAACTCTATACGGCGATTTTTATCCAGTTCTTTAGGCAAAGCGATTGTAATATGTGATGAGCTTCGTCTAGTCTCACTTGTATATTGATCTGCTGCATACCAAAACTTTTCAGGATTATTTTCAGACCAAATCGGCATATTATAGGATGCACAATATTCAAGCTCTTCAATCTCACTTTTATGCTTTGAAAAATATAAAGTACGCGTAATATAGTGATATGCACTTTTTGAGAGTCGATACTTTGAATCACCATCACTCAATTTTATTTGACTCTCACCTTTAACGTTGTGACTTAAATGAAAATAATACATTTTTACTTCCGATATTAATTTAATTGGAATATCGGATCCTACAAAATTTTAAAAATTCATGATTCGTTTCGTGAAGAAAAATGAAAAAAATTTTCAATTAAAACGCATGAGTAACACCACACCAACTTTTTTTAATTTTTTCAACAAAAACAATAGCTTAATTATTTGAAGTATGTGGTAACAGATGAATAATTATGTAGAAACAGTAAATCTACAAACATGAGTAACACATAAATTAATTAATAATCAATTACTTAAAACTAAAAGTGCTGCGCAGCACGAGGAGAAGTGTCTTTTAAAGAGAGCGAAGCGAAATTTAAAAGACACGGAAACGAGATATAAAAAATCTTTTTTGCATTCGCAAAAAAGATTTTTTATCTGCCCCACCATTAACAGCCATAAATTAACAGTTAAAACTAACAGAAGAGTAGTTTTTTTTGAAAACCTCAACTTATGACAATTTTTTTTTAGACTCTGTGATATACCAACATTTTCTTAAATGCAGATGGTTTAAAAATGGGTAGAACTAGATTAACAGTAGATGAAATTATTTTAAGTGTTGAAACATACTTGAGGCAAATAGCAAAACGTACTCATTCAGATGAGTTAATACTACAATTGATTCGATCAAAAACTGCAAATCAATTTACAGAAGAAGACATTAAAAATTTGAGGAATAAATATCATAAAGTTTTAGAATTAAATAGATTAGAAGAAGTAATGGACACTATCTGCTCAATCAAAAAGACTGATCGCTCTGATATTGAAAATGATATCGTTGAATATAGTGGCTATGAATATCCGTTTTTTCAGACTGATGAAAGAAGAAAAATCGCATTAAAAATGCTAAGAAACTACAATCGAAGAGTTCCTGATTTAATAAAACAAAAAGCACATAATGAAATCAAAAATTCATTTCAAAGTCCTTACAGACAAGAAAAAAAGAAGATAAAAGATCGAAAGCAAGAGAATCATGAGAAATTTTTTCTGGGAAGTGTGCTTATATCATTTTTTAAATCACAAAATAATGAAATGAATTATCTTGAGAATACACTTAAAATGATAGAGCTTTATCAAACTAAAGATTATTTTAGAAAAGAATTGTTTTCAAAGTCCGAAATTGAACAATTTAAACTCTCAGAAAAAGGAAGAGATTTCAATAATAAGAAAAATGTCATTTTATTAGACCACAATAATCCCTTTAAAAATAAGAAATAAAATTAAAAGATAAAGCATTATACGTTTAGCTCATTTATTTTAAATGAGCTAAGCAGTCGACGTTGTTATTATCTACAACGAACAAAAGATTATTTACTGATATAATAAAAGAAATAAGTCTTTTTTTTGATTTTTTAAACATATCTCATCTTTTTTTTAATTAATTTGATAGCCTTCAGTTCAAGAGATTTCCTCTTAAAATTATATTGTAGGAGAGATTTAATGGGTATATCTATAGACCTTACTAATACAGAGCGACGTGTATCAACTGCGGAATTTGCATTAAGAATGAATATATCTGAAAAAGAGTTATATGATCGAATTAAAACCGGTCGCGTGAAAAGACCAATCAAAGATGGACGTAAAAACTACTGGCTTAATAGCTATGTCCTTACCTGTATTCTAAATGAGGAAGACTCAATTCTTACGTTAGAATGAAATAGATGTTGCTCTAAGTCAAAAGCGCCTGATTTTTCTCAGGCGCTTTTTTTGAATATTCTCATTCATCCAATAGTTAAATTCTTATCTAATATAATGACGTCTTTTTTAAAAGATGTAGTAGGTCTATAAAATTAAAAAGGTCACAAATAACATTTGTGACCTTTTTTGTAACAAACTCATATGTGAGTAACATCGTGAGTAAGTTAAATATCAATATCTTAAATCATATTAAATTACAAAAACTTAAGATATCAGTGAGCAGTTTACATCATTCCGCCCATACCACCCATACCGCCCATATCTGGACCAGCTGGTTTATCTTCTGGAATGTCAGTAATCATGCATTCAGTTGTTAACATCAAACCAGCAACAGAAGCTGCGTGCTCAAGTGCAGAACGCGTTACTTTAGCAGGGTCAAGGATACCCATTTCCAACATATCTCCATATTCACCAGTTGCAGCGTTATAGCCGAAGTTACCTTCACCCGCTTTAACTGCATTAATTACAACTGATGGCTCATCACCTGCATTCGAAACGATTTGACGAAGTGGCGCTTCGATCGCACGACGTAAAATGTTGATACCTGCTGTTTGGTCTTCGTTCGCGCCTTTTAAGCCATCCAATACGTTTACAGCACGTACCAGTGCAACACCACCACCAGCAACAACACCTTCTTCAACTGCTGCGCGAGTTGCGTGAAGTGCATCATCCACACGATCTTTCTTCTCTTTCATCTCAACTTCAGTTGCTGCACCAATTTTGATGACTGCAACACCGCCAGCTAATTTAGCAACGCGTTCTTGAAGCTTTTCTTTGTCGTATTCAGAAGTAGATTCTTCGATTTGCGCACGAATCTGTTGAACACGTTCCGCGATTTGTGCTGCATTACCCGCACCATCAACAATCACTGTGTTTTCTTTAGATACAGTGATTTTGTGTGCAGTACCAAGGTCTTGAAGAGAAGCTTGCTCTAAAGACATGCCGACTTCTTCAGAAATCACAGTCGCGCCAGTCAAGATCGCGATGTCTTGAAGCATTGCTTTACGACGGTCACCAAAACCAGGGGCTTTCACTGCACATACTTTGATAATACCGCGCATATTGTTCACAACAAGTGTAGCAAGCGCTTCGCCTTCAACATCTTCAGCGATGATCAAAAGTGGTTTACCTGTTTTAGCAACAGCTTCTAATACTGTGATCAATTCACGGATATTGCTGATTTTTTTATCAACAAGAAGAATGAACGGATTTTCAAGTTCAGCAGTTAAAGTATCTTGCTTGTTCGCGAAGTATGGAGAGATATAACCACGGTCGAACTGCATACCTTCTACAACGTCTAAAGCGTCTTCGAAGCCAGAACCTTCTTCTACAGTGATAACACCTTCTTTACCTACTTTTTCCATCGCTTGAGCGATAAGTTTACCAACAGTTGTGTCAGAGTTCGCAGAGATTGAACCTACTTGTTCAATTGCTTTGAAATCATCAGCAGGTTTTGCATTGGTACGGATATTTTCAACAACCGTTTTTACTGCGATGTCGATACCACGTTTTAAATCCATTGGGTTCATACCTGCAGTTACAGATTTGATCCCTTCATTTAAAATTGCTTGAGCAAGAACAGTTGCAGTTGTTGTACCGTCACCTGCGATGTCATTGGTTTTAGAAGAAACTTCACGAACAAGTTGAGCACCCATGTTTTCAAACTTGTCTTTTAAAGAAATTTCTTTCGCAACTGTTACACCATCTTTAGTGATGTGTGGCGCACCGAAAGAACGGTCGATCACAACGTTACGGCCTTTAGGACCTAAAGTTACTTTTACTGCATCTGCAAGTACGTTTACGCCTGCAATCATTTTTGAGCGAGCTGAATCACCAAATTTTACGTCTTTAGCTGACATGTTAAACTCCGAATCTTTTTAAATACTGAATCTGAAAATAAATTTGAGTTATGTGTCGAGTTAGCCTTCAAGCACAGCTAAGATGTCCGACTCTTTCATGATCAAGAGTTCTTCACCACTTACTTTTACTGTTGTACCTGCATAAGTACCGAACAATACTTTGTCACCTACTTTAACGTCTAAAGCACGAACGCCATTGTCAGTGATCTGACCATTACCTACTGCAATGATTTCACCTTGAGAAGGTTTCTCAGCAGCAGAACCTGGAAGTAAAATACCACCAGCCGTTTTAGTTTCTTCTTCTACGCGACGAATCACAACACGATCATGTAATGGACGAATGTTGCTCATATTTAACTCCATCAGACTTAGTCTTATTGATTAATGTGTGTCGCCAGTTCATAGCAACACATATAAAATTTTGATATGCCACTTTTGTGGGGTTAAAAAAAATGGCTTCAAGGGGGAAATTAAAAAAAAATCTATTTAAAGATGTTTTTTTAAACACAATCACATGATCTTGCTGAATTAAGCAGCATTTCATGATCGAAGAAAAATTTTCTGTTTTTCATCAAACCAGTAATGCTCGATTGTTCCGTCATCTAAAATCAAGTTAAAACTATTTGAAAACCCAAAACGCAAACGATTTGAAGTTGCTGTTCCAGCATGAATATCTAAAATAGGATGGTTAAATCCCAATTGAAAAATTTGATTTAAATCATGAACTGCAACTTTGTGTAGATGCCCATGTAATAAACCAAACAACCCTGTCTCACCCCAACGTTCTAATGCAATTTTAGCAAGCACAGGACAATCTTTATCTCCATGCTCATTTGGGAAGGTATAAAAAGGCTGATGGAAAGTGACCAATTTTATTTTATTTGTGGGTGCATTTTTTAGCTTGGTATCCGTTTCATAAATTTGCTCAAGGGAAATATGCCCTCGGGTATGGTATCTCCGACGAATACTATTCATGCCAACAATATAAAAATGCTCCGTTTCTAAAGTAGACTCTAAACGGCCAAAAAACGCTTGGTAACGTACAAATGGAGAGAAGAAGCGATTCCAGACATGATAAAGCGGAATATCATGATTACCCGGCACAACAAGATATGGAATATGCAAAGAATCTAAAAACTGACGGCAATCATAAAATTGCTTGAAACGCGCACGCTGGGTTAAATCACCACTGATTACAATTGCCTCTGGGCGTTTTTGTTGGCAAAACAGTTGTATCGCTTGAATACATTCTTCACGCTCAGTACCAAAATGTAAATCAGATAGGTGCAACAACATTTGGAACCATCACTTTTAAAGCTGATTTTTTTACTGAGAACGTTAAAGGTGGTTGCATATCCACTAATTCCCCATCGACTGCAACAGTAAGTTTGGCCTTTTTACAGTCAACCTGTATTTGTTCGGCACAAAAAGAATAGACGTCCGATGCTTGATCAATTTCCCCTTGAACAAGTCTCCATAGCATTTTTAATAAACTGATTCGGTCACTTTTAGCAACAACAACTCCAGCTAACTTGCCTTTTGCAGCACATTCGGCAACTCTTAATTTCATATCCTCTAATTGCAACTGATTATTACCAAAGAATATTAATGGAGTAGCTACAGGATATTTTTTCCCATCCACTGTGAGTGCGAGTTTTAATGATTTATGTTCGCGCAGTAACACATCTAACGCCGAAGTATAGGCATGTAGAGGAAAGCGCCCTAAATACTGGTTATAAAGTTCACGCTTCTTAATGAATAAAGGATACAAACCTAAACTGGCATTGTTCAAATAAATTTGATCATTAATCGTTGCAACATGAACTTCGCGCGGTTGACCCACTGCGATTACTTCTGCTGCTAGAGCCACATCAATCGGAATATCTAAAGCACGTGCAACATAATTAAACGTACCTAAGGGCATTATTCCCATTGGAATATTGGTATGCATTAACTTTTTTGCTACGGCATTTAATGTACCATCGCCACCTGCAGCAACAACTACCCCACGCGCATGTTCCTGTTGATGTCGAGATAAAACATTATTCATCATTTCATCAAAATTAATGTGCGAATTTAATTCAAATACCTGAATTTCAAATCCTTTTTGACTCCAAAAAGCCATAAGAGCTTCATACTGGTCTTCTTGCTGTGCTGCATGAAAGCCAGATTTTTGATTGTAAATTATGGACAAGGGCCGTAAATTCTGAGTCATACCTAACAGCCTTAAAGATAAATCACCAGTATTTTTGTTTATAAAATCAACAATTAAAAGTTTGTTTATGTAAATTTTGGATGAGCATTATTCAATTTATCAATAATAATTCTCAAAAAAATAAACAAACCTATCTAATTGTTTTTAATAATAATTTAAAATAAAAATAATACACATAAAAAAATTACATATAGGACTAGAAAATAATCAATTTAAGCAAAAACAATATTTTACCCATAAATATACACTCTTAGATTAAGACTCTATCAAGCACGGTAGTCTTATTTTTTTTACGATTTTATGCTTTAATACAGCCACTTTTTTTACTTCATCTATTTTCATTGTCATCCAATGAATAGAACTGTACGTCGTACACACTTTAAAAAGGCATCACCATGACCCAAGTGAACGCACCAGAATTCGTTCGTCACCCTAAGCTTATTGCATGGGTGGAAGAAATTGCAAAATTAACCAAACCAGCAAAAATCGAATGGTGTGACGGAAGCGCAGAAGAATATCAACGTCTGATCGACTTGATGATCGCTAACGGCACCATGCAACAACTTAACCAAGAAAAACATCCTGGTTCTTATCTTGCAAATTCTGACCCTTCTGATGTTGCTCGTGTTGAAGATCGCACATATATCTGCTCTGAAAATCAAGAAGATGCTGGTGCAACAAACAACTGGGTTGCGCCTGCTGAAATGCGTGCGAAATTAAACGGCTTATTTGATGGCGCAATGGAAGGTCGTACCATGTACGTTGTTCCTTTCTCAATGGGTCCTTTAGGCAGCCATATTGCTCATATCGGTATTGAATTAACAGATTCACCTTACGTTGCTGTCAGCATGACAAAAATGGCACGTATGGGTAAAGCAGTTTATGACGTATTAGGTACAGATGGTGAGTTTATCCCATGTGTGCATACCGTTGCTGCTCCATTGAAAGATGGTCAAAAAGATGTCGCTTGGCCATGTAACAATGAAAAATACATTGTTCATTACCCAGAAACTCGTGAAATCTGGTCTTACGGTTCTGGTTATGGTGGTAATGCTTTACTTGGTAAAAAATGCCTAGCTTTACGTATTGCTTCTGCAATGGGTCGTGAGCAAGGTTGGTTAGCTGAGCACATGCTTATTTTAGGCGTAACCAATCCACAAGGTGAGAAACACTACATCGCTGCAGCATTCCCTTCTGCGTGTGGTAAAACGAACTTTGCAATGTTAATTCCACCAGCAGGTTACGAAGGTTGGAAGATTGAAACCGTAGGTGACGATATTGCTTGGATCAAACCAGGTGAAGATGGTCGTTTATATGCAATCAATCCAGAAGCGGGTTTCTTCGGTGTTGCACCTGGTACAAATACCAAAACCAACCCGAACTGTATGGCTACATTAACTAAAGATGTTATCTATACAAACGTTGCTGTAACAGATAACGGTGAAATTTGGTGGGAAGGTCTTTCTAAAGAAGTTCCAGCAAACTTAACCAACTGGAAAGGTCAGCCTCACGTTGAAGGTGAAAAAGCGGCTCATCCAAATGCTCGCTTTACGGTTTCAGCTGGTCAATGCCCTTCTATCGATGCTGACTGGGAAAATCCAGCGGGTGTACCAATTTCTGCATTCATCTTCGGTGGTCGTCGTGCAGATACAGTACCTTTAGTATCTGAAGCTTTTGACTGGGTTGATGGTGTTTATAAAGCTGCAACAATGGGTTCAGAAACAACTGCTGCTGCTGTTGGTCAACAAGGTATTGTTCGCCGCGACCCATTTGCAATGCTTCCTTTCGCTGGTTATAACATGGCTGACTACTTCGGTCACTGGTTACAACTTGGCCAAGAAGTTGGCGCTAAAGCAGAAGCTGCTGGTAATAAATTACCAAAAATCTTCAACGTAAACTGGTTCCGTCGTGATGCTGAAGGCAATTTCGTATGGCCTGGTTTCGGTCAAAACATGCGTGTTCTCGAGTGGATCATTGATCGTTGTGAAGGTCGTGCTGAAGCGACTGAGACTCCAATCGGTTATGTTCCAACTTACGAACAGTTGAACTGGACTGGTATTGATTTCTCTAAAGAGCAATTCAACACTGTTACAGCTCAAGATAAAGATCAATGGATCAAAGAGCTTGAAAGCCATACTGAGTTATTCACTAAACTTGGTGATCGCCTACCTCAAGCGCTGAAAGATCGTCAAAATGAATTATTAGCAGCTGTTAAATCTGCTTAATCACTCTAGTTTCCCTCTTGATTAATGAGGGATTAAGGGAGATTTGAAAAGGTCGCTTCGGCGGCCTTTTTATTTGACGGATTTAGTAAAGAAGTGCAATACATTTATAAATAGTTGAGAAAACAATAACGCTTTGGGTGGTCGTAAATACCAAAATTCATAGTGCGAAATCAATCACGCTAGAATAATGTTGGTAAATATCTGATTCATCGTTAAAACAATGATCTAAGGAAAGAACATCAGGTTTTCTCAGAAAGAATCTAATGGACTTTTCACCCCCAAACCACCACGATTAAGTACATGGGTATAGATCATTGTGGTTTTAACATCAGCGTGCCCCAATAACTCTTGGACGGTTCGGATGTCATAGCCGTTTCGCAAAATTTGTGTGGCAAAGCTATGCCTTAAAGTATGCAGTGTAGCAAATTTTGTGATATTTGCTTGCTGCACAGCAATTTTGAATGCGCGTTGCAAGCCTTGATGATAAATATGATGCCGTCTAAAAACTCCTGTCCTTGGATCAGTAGATTCATTGGATGCAGGAAATACCCAAAACCAAGATAAACTGACATTTGCTTTTGGATATTTTTTCTCAATAGCATTAGGTAGATACACACCAGATTTATTGTATTTTCGATCCTCATTAAACAGAATCTTAGCTTGTTCTATTTGCAGTTTAAGCTCCTGCTGAATAGATTTAGGTAAAATGGTGATACGATCTTTATCACCTTTACCTTGACGTATGACAATTTCTTGTAGCTCAAAATCAATATCTTTAATGCGTAACTGTAATAATTCAGTTAATCGCATTCCTGTGCCATACAGCAATTTAGCCATCAACAAATGAATGCCTGATAGATGTTCAAGAACCACCTGTACCTCTTGATGTGTCAATACGACAGGCAATCGTTTGGGCTTGGCTGGTCTATCTAACTCATCCAGCCAAGGCAGCTCGATATTCAGCACTTCTTTATATAAAAAAAGTAAAGCTGAAAGTGCTTGATGATGAGTAGATTGAGCAACCTTACCTACATTCACCAAATGTGATAAATAAGACTCCACTTCCATACGCCCCATGTCACGCGGATGGCGCATCTTATGGAAAATAACAAAGCGTTTTATCCAACCACAATATGCCTGTTCAGTCCTATAACTCATATGCTTATAACGGATACGCTGCCTAACTAAATCAAGCAATTTGGGCTGTTGAACTGGCATTTTATTATCCTTGTTATTTTTATTATTTAATGATAATTTTAAGTTCAAATAAATCAATTATTTTTGCCTAATTTTTAATCAATCAGGTGTCTTATGCAACAGAATTTGGAATCTTATGTGTCACTTCTGCCGCATAAGAGTAGTTAGGCTACTGAAAACTAGGCATGGAATTATATTCAGGTTGTACAAAATGAGATTACCCTTTAGAAAGCTGTGGGTAGCACCGATTCCTACAGCACTTCTCGTTTTTGCGTTACTTAATCAATGCTCTGACAACAGCCACATTTTTACCGCTCTCGTAATAAGTAGTATTTTTCTTTCGGCGTGGACAACCCAATACTCAATTGCAGAAGGTAAATGCCGGTCAAAATGGTATGAGTATCCCTTCTCAATACTTTATGACGGCTGCTTTCTGATAGTTATTGCTGCTATTTCTTTAGTTTTTATACCCCCCTATCAGTGCTATAACGACCGGACCAAGGTATCCGAGGCACTTTCTTCCATTGCCCAACTCAGGTCAGAAATCTCCAACAGCCTGATTGCCAAAAAAGAGATAACCCAAAAGGAACTAGATAACCCCTCCAGCTTCAAAAATATCGCTTACTTAGAAGTAGATAGAACTGGAAAGATTCTCATAATTACAGCGACCCCTAGTGTGAGCATCCGTCTAGTACCAGAGTATAAAGACGGCGCCATTGAATGGCAGTGCCACGGCAGGCCAGAAAAGTTTGTACCGGCGAACTGCAGACGATGAATGTTCCCAACTATTGATAACATTCATCACTAGAACCGGATACAACTAGACTTCGGTTTTCCACGTTGAATTACCAACGGCGACTATGTGGTTGACCCTGCCCTGTTGTCTATGGCGACCTTCACCTAACTCAACGTTATGCTTACCACGAATAGAGAACAGATTTAATTGTTAACTTTATATGCTTATACATTTCGATCAAGAGCGGAGCGCATTCTTTGGCTTTTGAATGAACTTGGTTTAGAGCACCAAGTTATTCGTATTACACCAAGGGAAATAAAAAAGTTTAATCCATTGGGGAAAGTTCCTGCTATTGAACACAACGGCGAGCTTTACACAGAATCACTAGCAATCATGGAGTACCTTGTTTCTCTTGCTTCAAGAGCTGATCTTATTCCTTTTGATGCAAAGGAAATCTATAGGTTTCGTAATTTTATCTACTACTTACTTTCAGAAGTTGAGTCATATCTTTGGGTTGCTCAGCAAGCATCTTCTTTAAAGGCTTTTTATACTTGGCCAGAAGGCACTTATGCTGAATCAATTCTGCGCGTAACTAACAATATAAAGCCTTTGTATTCGCAAATCTCTAGCTCTGGGTATATATGCTCATGTTTTACTATCGCTGATATTTATGCGTATCATGTTTTTACTTGGGCGCAATCGCATGGTTTAATGTTGCCAGAATCGGTATTGGAGTATTTAAAAAATCTTGAAAAGCGGTCTTCATTTCCCATTGAAATGAAAAGTTTAGCATAACTCGGCGTTAGATTTTTATGAATAATAGATTCAAGGATGGTTCAACTTTCTTAGAGAGTTTTGCTACTCATTTCTTTGTGCATTGTCCAAAATGTCAAAAAATGGCGATAGTTGCAGCATCGCCAGATGAAACAATAACAAGGATTAGTTGCTCGAATTGTGGATATGTTAAAGACTGGTCTTGCACTCAAGCTGATGTAAGGATGTTTTCTAATAATGCTGAAAACTATAAGAAAGGAGTTTTAGGGATAGGAGCAAACACAGATTGGTGTTTTCACTTTCCTTTGTGGCTTAATGTAGCTTGTTGTGGCGAGGAGTTGTGGGCTTACAATCTTGAACATCTATCTTGGCTGAAATCTTATATAGGCGCATCACTAAGAGAGAGGCAAGAAAATCAACAGACTGGTTGGTCTACTGCTAATTTAGAAAGTAGGCTGCCGAAATGGTTAAAATTATCAAAAAATAGAAATGAAATTCTAAAAGGAATTGAATATCTTGAGAAAAAAATTTCAAATAACCGCTAACAAAACTAACTTCTGCATCAACAGCGACAAGTACCCAACCAATTACAGTGTCTTTTTTTATCGTTCTGAGGTACGTCTCAGGTTTGAGTTTGCTGTGGGGACGTGCCAGTTAATTTTAAGTTAGGTGGACAAGGAGGAATCTATGGAAACCGTAAAAAATTTGAAAATGAGTGATTATTCTCTGGAAGGAGAAGTATGGTTTCCCCTAACAAATGAATACATAGGATTACATATTGATGACTTCCGGGAAATCAATCATCAACACTTAAATCTAATTGAGTCGTTAAACTTCAATGAAGATCTTAAGTCTAAGATCGAATCTGCATTTTTCCTTGCTTGTGAAAGCTTTAAGCATGCTGTTGGTTTGATTGAACCTTTATTGGAATCAAAGTCTGATATATGGAAATATATCAATTTCTATGGAATGAAAATTGACGAAACTTCAATTGCTCAAGAAGATACTTATTTAGTACTAGAAGCATCTGGAAAGTGGAAAGATGGGCATTCTTATGAGCTAGTTATTAAGAACGGAAACGAGCTTTGCTATTTAGGATCGTTCCTTTATTACCCAGCTAACAGCTATGGAGATATTTCCACAAATGATGGGAACTATGCACTTAAGAGCACCTAACTCAGGCGTTAAATGAATGCCTAGTGTCTATTTAACGGAGCGCTAATTGCATGCAACATTCGCACTCCAAAAAACAACCCTGTACTTCTATCAGTAAATAACCTGAGTTCGCCGAACTCAAGTTATTTGGATAAAGGGCTTTTTAAAGACAGGGCTTTGGTACTGTTATACGATTTTAAGCCGCTTCGTTGTTATGTGTTTTTACAATCAGATAGGCATCCAAAGCTTCTGTTTCTTTTTGCGTGAAATTAAGTCCTAGTTTAGAACGTCTCCACAATACATCCTGACTGGTAGTTACCCATTCAGCAGTACATAAATAATCCACTTCACGTGCATACAAACCTTGCCCAAAGTGCTGTCCAAGTTGCTCAACAGAACTTTTCTCGCCTAGAATATTCCAAATACGTGAGCCATAAGCTGATGCCCAACGCTTAACTAAAGCTTCTGATGCATCAGTGACTTGTGCACGAATTTCTCGCATCAACTGTTCAACAGACTCCATATTTTCGCCACCAGGTAAAGCTTCTGTTGCAGTCCAACTCCCCTTCATTTCAGGGAAGAATGCTTTTAACTGCTGCATAGCCGACTCAGCTAATTTTCGATAAGTCGTTAACTTTCCACCAAATACTGAAAGCAATGGCGCTTGTTCATCGTTCTCTTGAGATAAAGCTAAAGTATAGTCACGCGTAATTGCAGAAGGATTATCCGATTCATCATCACAAAGTGGACGTACCCCAGCAAATGTCCAAATAACATCCGCTTGAGTAAGTTGTTTTTTGAAATGTGCATTGCTCACTTCAAGCAAATAGTCTGTTTCTGCTTGAGTAATTTGTACTTGCGTAGGATCACCTTGATATTCACGATCTGTAGTTCCAATCATGGTGTATTGATCTAAATACGGAATTGCGAACACAATACGGCGGTCATCATTTTGCATAATAAATGCTTTGTCGCCTTCATACAGTTTCGGCACAATAATATGACTACCTTGAATCAAGCGAATACCGTAAGGTGATTTGAGCTCTAAATCTTGTTTGATGAATTGTGCGACCCAAGGTCCAGCAGCATTGACCAATACCTTTGCTTTAATTTGGAATTGACCATGTTCATTTTCTAAATCAACAACCCAATACTGCCCATCTCTTCGTGCAGACAAACAACGAGTACGAGTTACAATATCAGCACCCTTTTCACGGGCATGCATCGCATTGAGCACGACCAAACGAGCATCATCAACAGCACAGTCTGAATATTCAAAACCACGTGTTATCGCAGAATTTAAAGGGCTGTCTTCTTTAAAATAGACATTGTTCGAACCCAATAATTTTTCACGCTTACCTAAGTGATCATAAAAGAATAGACCCGTACGAATCAACCATGCAGGGCGAAGATGTGGGCGATGCGGCATAATAAAACGCATTGGGCGAATAATGTGTGGAGCTTTAGCCAATAGCACTTCACGTTCAGCTAATGCTTCACGCACTAAACGGAATTCTTTGTGCTCTAAATAACGTAAACCACCATGAATAAGCTTACTGCTTGCAGACGAAGTATGACTGGCTAAATCGTCTTTTTCACACAAGAATACCGACAAACCACGCCCTGATGCATCAGCCGCAATACCAACACCATTGATACCACCACCAATCACAGCAAGGTCATAAATTCTTTCGTTTGTCTGAGGAGAAGTTTGCATAAATCACCGCAAATTTTCATTATTTTTCGATAATGAAAATTTAAACATATAAATCGAAAATAAACAATGAAGAATAGATCAAAAAATGCCAATCTATCGACATTTTTAGATAAATGGTAAAATTCAGTGGAGAGACTAAAAGTTCAGAAACACAGTAATCGCATTTATTTATAAGAAAAATATAATTTTTATTGAATAAATCTTGAGTTAAATTGATTAACTCAAGAGAAGTAACAATTTTTCGAAAATGAAGATTTATTTAGCAACAATCAAACCAACATCTAAGTCTCGGATGGTTTTTATAAATTGCTCATTTGGCTGTTGATCCGTAAAAATACAATCCACTTGCTTAAGTGAGCCTAGTCGAATCATCGCATTACGCCCAAATTTACTGCTATCCGCAGCTAAAAAAACTTGGCGTGCACTTGAAAGAATTTCTTGAGAGACACACACTTCCTGAAAGTCAAAATCAAGCAATGTGCCATCTTCTTCAATTCCACTAATCCCGATAAGGGCATAATCGGCTTTAAACTGTTTGAAAAAATCAGCGGTTGCTTGACCAATGACGCCACCATCTGGACGCACACGACCACTGGCAATCAACACTTCAAAGTCTTCTTTGGTACTGAGGATTTTTGCAACATTCAGGTTATTAGTAATAACTTTTAAGCCCGTGTGATTGAGTAAGGCATGTGCAATTGCCTCAGTTGTTGTACCAATATTAATAAATAATGAAGCATGATCTGGAACAGCAGCAGCAACAGCTTCAGCAATTGTTCTTTTTTGCTCAAGCATATGCCCAACACGCATTGTATATTCAGTATTTTCAACACTCGAATCATGCGCAGCGCCGCCATGATAACGCCGTAATAGCCCTTCATCTGCCAATTGATTGATATCACGACGAATAGTTTGAGGTGTAACATCGAAATGTTGAGCAAGTTCTTCAATACTAATATAACCACGCTCTCGTACTAATTCGATGGTTTTTTGTTGGCGTAGTATCAAGCTCATGCTCATCAATCCTGTGTTATTTACGGCATATTATATCCGACTATTTTAGCTTAATCTTCTGCCCAATCTCGAGTACGTCCGACAGCTTTTAGCCAACCTTTGTACAGTTTTTCAGTTTGATCATGACTGCACTCTGGTGTAAAGGTTCGTTCGATTGACATCCTACTCTTCAACTCGTTTAAATCCGACCAAAAACCGACAGCTAAACCAGCCAAAAAGGCAGCTCCCATTCCCGTGGTTTCTTTCATTGCTGGACGTTCAACTGAAGTCGAAAGAATATCCGCTTGGAATTGCATCAAGAAGTTATTCGCTGTTACACCACCATCTACGCGTAGTGTCCGCAACTTTTCGCCAGAATCTTGTTGCATTGCATCTAATACATCACGTGTTTGATAAGCAATCGACTCTAGTGTCGCACGAATAATATGTTCAATACTCACACCACGTGTGATTCCAAGAATTGCACCACGAGCAGTTGGATCCCAATATGGCGCACCTAAACCTGTAAAGGCAGGAACAACATACACGCCATTACTGTCTTTTACTTTGGTTGCGTAATACTCAGAATCATAAGAATCATTGATTGCTTTAAGCTCGTCGCGCAGCCATTGCACACATGATCCACCATTAAACACAGCACCTTCTAGAGCGTAGTTCACTTCACCTTTTGCACCACATGCAATCGTCGTCAGTAAACCATGTTCAGATTGAACAATACGCTTCCCTGTGTTCATCAATAAGAAACAACCCGTCCCATAGGTATTTTTAGCCTGCCCAACCTCTACACACATTTGTCCAAATAATGCCGCTTGTTGATCCCCCGCAATACCTGCAATTGGGATTCCAACTTCTTGACCGCTAATGGTATGTGTGTATCCATACACTTCAGAAGAACCACGAACCTCAGGTAACATGACTTTAGGAATATTTAAGGCTTCTAAAAGTTTGTCATCCCATTCCAATGTTTCTATATTAAACAACATTGTACGTGAAGCATTGGTATAGTCAGTCACATGAACTTGACCATTGGTCAATTTCCAAATCAACCACGTATCCACCGTACCAAATAAAAGCTCACCGCGCTCCGCACGCTCACGACTTCCTTCAACACGATCAAGAATCCATTTAATTTTTGTTGCTGAAAAATATGGATCAATCACTAGACCCGTTACTTTTCGAACATAATCATCCCAACCATCTTGATGTAATTGATTACAAATTTCATTACTTTGACGGCTTTGCCAAACAATAGCATTATAAATCGGCTTACCAGTTTTCTTGTCCCAAATGATCGTGGTTTCACGTTGGTTAGTAATCCCGATTCCAGCAATTTGGTCACTTGAAATACCAGCTTGTGCTAGCGCTTCAACCCAAACTGCACTTTGAGTTGCCCATATTTCCATAGGATCATGCTCAACCCAACCTGGTTGTGGGTAAATTTGCGTAAATTCACGCTGAGCAATACTGATAACATTTGCATCATGATCCAACACGATTGCTCGTGAACTTGTTGTACCTTGGTCAAACGCAACCACATATTTTTTTTGACTATCTGTAGAGATCATGACACACCTATCCAGACTTGCCTTATAGCAGACCAATAAACTAAATGCCCGTTAAAACGGGCAAAAATACTGCAATAAAGCAACGACTTCTGTATTAAATAAAAAACTTGGCAGATTATATGCAAAATTGTTCGAAAACGAAAATTCTTTCTTTAACTTTGAACCTCAATACGATGAATAGCGCCAATTTCAAAGATTACTCACAATAACAACCTTATTTTATGCCATACTAATTATGGAAATAATAGGATCATAGATATGAAAAAAACCAATTTATTCATTATCGTTACAAGTGCACTTGTTATCACTGCATGTCAAAGTACACCACACAAATTTAACGGCGTGACGGGCTATCAAATAGAAAATAAAACAACAACTTCAGCCACGATTGCTTACACCCTTGCAGCACGTACCAATCAAGATTTAGATCAAAAGAAATTACAACATGCATGCAACCAAGTTTTAGGCGTAGGAAAAACTTATAAAATTTCAATACTCAGCGTCAATGAAATTATAAATACCGCCCAACAAGAACAATATGGTGTAAAACTCGGGAACAGCCGTGCAACTTTTGGGCTTTCAAACTCACCTGATTTCAATAACAGTGAAGGCTATGCAACACGTCAAGCACTTGAAACTCGCCCGACTACACTTAAAGTCATTCGCTATACTTGTTCTTAACAAAATCAAAGATCAAATACCATATCTGTAATATGGTATTTGATTACAATAGATTATTCATTACCATGTCTTTCATTTAAAAGATTGCTTTATCTTATTATCAGCAAACATCTTCAGATCTGTCTAAAGATGGATAAATACAGTTTATTCAAACTAAGACTGAATTCCTTTCAGTTCAGTACACTCAGAGTCCCCACCAGTTTATTCTGATCTACAGCGGAAAAAATCTTCGCCAAAAGTAGACTGGTATGCTCATATCATCATCGCAAAGAGTCATTATCATAAAACCTAATTTATCAAATGCTCAAAATCAAAAATTTTGGTTTAATCATTTTTGATGCTTAAAAAAAACGCTGTAATCACAGCGTTTTATAAAAACTCACATTTCTAAACTCTTTGGATTCATCTAAGTCAGGCCAAGTCGTTGCACTGCGTTCATCAATTTTCATATATTGAGGGTGACTAAAGTTTTTAACTCGGCTATCGGCAACCCAAACTTCAGGTGCGAACTTAAGAAACTCATCTAAGAAGAAACGATTGCATTGGTCATACAGCACGTCCGCAGCAAGCAATATATCCACTTGCTCGGCTTTATATAAATCATCCAAGTACTCAAGTTCGACATGATTTAACAATGCATTTTCACGACATGACGCAAGACTTACTGGATCAATATCACAACAGATCACACGCTTAGCACCTGCCATTTTTGCAGCAATTGCAACTACACCCGAACCTGCACCAAAATCTAAGACCACTTTATCTTTAACATGATGTGGTTCAGCGAGTAGCCACTGTGCCATCGCTAAACCAGATGCCCAACAGAAAATCCAATATGGCGTCTCATTCCAAATACGACGAATCACCTCATCATCCAAACGATCAGTTGGAAAAACAGGTGGAATGAGCCACAATGAAATTGGAGTTTCGGGCAGTTGCTGAGCCAGTAATTCTGTGTTTGGAATAACGTCATGTAGGGCTTTAAGCAATTGTTCAGGTGCTTTCGCAAATTGAAATGTACAACTCATATTTCTTTAATTCTTAAAAAACCCCTCTATTCAGAAGGGCTTAAAGTGGATATTTAACCTAAGGCTTTTTCAGCGGCTTCTACAGTTTGGCGAATTAAAGTCGTAATCGTCATCGGCCCTACACCACCTGGAACGGGAGTATAAGCAGACGCAACCTCTTCAATACCCACCAATTGAATATCACCGACACCACCACCATCACGTGGATGGAAACCAGCATCAACAACAACTGCGCCTTGCTTGATCCAATCTTTTTGAATCAACTCAGCTTTACCCACCGCACCGACAATAATATCTGCTTGTTTGACTAATTCAGCTAAATTCTGAGTACGTGAATGGCAGATTGTTACTGTTGCATTGGCTTGTAACAACATCATTGCCATTGGTTTGCCTAAAATCGCTGAGCGACCAACAACTACGGCATGTTTACCTGCGATTTCGATCTTGTTTTCTTTTAAAATCGTCATGATGCCTGCTGGAGTTGCAGAACCATAAGCTGCCTCACCCATTGCCATACGACCAAAACCAAGACAAGTTACACCATCAACATCTTTCGCCAATGAAATCGCATCAAAGCATGCTCTTTCATCAATTTGTTCAGGCACTGGATGCTGCAACAAAATACCGTGTACATCTGGATTAGCATTTAATTTTTCAATCTCAGCCAATAATTGCTCTGTTGTTGTTTCTTTTGGAAGCTCAACTTTCAGTGAATCCATACCGACACGGCGACATGCATTACCCTTCATACGCACATACGTTGCCGATGCACCATCATCACCAACCAAAATTGTTGCCAAAATTGGGGTACGTCCCGTTTTTGCTTTTAATGCTTCTACACGAACCAACAAATCAGCTTCGATTTGTGTTGCCAACGCACGACCGTCTAAAACCAATGCCACAGCGCATCTCCAAAGTGGGTATGAATCAATTGCGTAAATAATACATGATAATTTGACCAATATTCTTTTAGATGTTGTTTTTATGTGCATATTCACGGCAAACACTATTGTTTTTTTTCTAAAGGTTGCTAATATGTGCATCACCAAATGATGGCGGGGTGGCAGAATGGTCATGCAGCGGACTGCAACTCCGTGTACGCCGGTTCGATTCCGACCCCCGCCTCCAAATTTGGTTTTAAAGCCCGAGTGGTGAAATCGGTAGACACAGGGGATTTAAAATCCCCCGCCCACAAAGCGTGCCAGTTCGAGTCTGGCCTCGGGCACCATTTTTCAACTAATGAAACATGGTGCAAATAAAATCCAGCCTAAGCTGGTTTTTTTATGTCTGTAATTTAATAAATAAAAAAAGCCAAACATTAATGTTTGGCTCGATGTATCAATCGTTTACGCAACTTGCTGTGCCGTTTTTACTGGCAACAAATTCTTATCAAAACTGAGCTGATATTGTCTAGCTGTATCAACAACATATTCAGCTTTCTTAATTGAATCGACATAAATCCATTGTGACTGAACCTGAGTTTCATCAAATTGAACAATTAAGTAACCACGTTGATTCAGGTTGCAATAATTCAAATCATCAATCAATGTGGTGAAGGCAAATTCAAACTGTTGTAACTGTGCTAGTGGAATATCCAAATACTTTTCCAAGCCCGGTGAAGATACTGAACTGGTTGCCAATTCCACCCCCACAAATGCGCCATCTTTACTATATAAATTAGACGACCATGCATTATGGGTATCTCCTGCCAACACCACAACTTTTTTATTTAATTGTGCCAAAGTGCCGTATAAAATTTCACGCTCAACAAAATAACCATCCCATGCATCTAAGTTATAAGGTGCAACCGTCTGGACACGCGCTTTTTCTTGTGGGGTTAAGGTTGGATCACCTTTTTGCAAACGGAATTTCAGCGTAATCAGCTCTGTAATCTGTGCATTCATTTTTTCCAAAGTTTCATCACTCGGATGTCCCGCAGTAATTTCTGCCAACGCAAACAGTAACTCAGCAGGTACCAGCATTTTAGTCATCAGAATCTGTTGACCCAAAACATTCCATGTCGCATTAGATTGTTGAAGTTTTCCGAGTAGCCAATCCCGTTGGGTATATCCCATCAAAGTACGTGCAGGGTTGGTTAAGTCCGCTTGGAATTTTGCAGCATTCAACAAACCATTTGCGGTCATATAATCTGCATAATCTAATTGCTTATCACGCGCGATAATGCGTGTATCCAACATGGTGAGCTGAACGAGATTACCAAAATCAAATTGTCGATAAATCTTGATATGCTGATCATCAATTGGGCGAATTGGCATCCATTCAAAATAAGCTTGTAATGCTGCTAATTTTCTTTCAGAGAATTTGCCTTCATTCTTTGCATTTGCTGTTTCTTCAGTATGATTGTCAGCACCCTCTCTCCAAGTATCATTGGCTAACTCGTGGTCATCCCAGATCACAATAAAAGGATGGCGATGATGTAAAGCTTGTAAGTCTTTATCTTTACGATATAAAGCATAGCGTTTGCGATAATCATCTAATTTAATAATTTCTTTATTATTATCCGCAGGAAGCGTACGCCCTAATTTCGTTGCATCTTCTGTCGCATAACCATCAGCACCATACTCATAAATATAGTCGCCTAGATGAATCACTACATCTACATTTTGTTTTGCCATTTCACGGTAAACATAGAAATATCCTGCTGGATAATTCGAACATGAACACACTGCAAAACTGACTTTAGATGTACTGGTTGGCAAAGTCTTGGTTTGCCCAATAGGTGAAATCTTATCGCCAAAACTAAAACGATAAAAATAGCTTTGATTTGGTTTTAATCCAATTGCATCTACCTTTACAGTAAAGTCTTGTGCAGCAGCGGTAGTGACTTTATCGGTTTTAATGATTTGCTTGAATTGCTGATCTAACGCAATTTCCCAAGTGACTTGCAACCGTGCACTGCTATCACTTGGTGTTAAGCGTGTCCACAAAATCACGCGATCCTGTAGTGGATCACCGCTGGCAACGCCATGTTCAAAATTAACTTGTAATGTCGCTGTTTCTTGATCTGAACTGTCATTACATCCTGTAAATCCCGCAGATAAAGACAATGCCCCAAAACCGAATAAACTTTTTTGAATGAGTTCCCGTCGTGAAATTTTTGCTGTCATTTGGATAGCTACCTTAATTTTATTACTTTGAGTAATTAAAACTAAGTTGTATAAATGAAAGTTTGATCTCAGTTTGATGAAATAATCATGAAAATTATATGACAATGCTTAATTTTTATCTGATAAACACATGAATTGATTGAAAAGAAAGCAATTAATGCTTTTTACTCTTGCCAAGTTTTAAAGTCTCCTCTATTATTGCGGACATGCCCGAGTGGTGAAATCGGTAGACACAGGGGATTTAAAATCCCCCGCCCACAAAGCGTGCCAGTTCGAGTCTGGCCTCGGGCACCATTTTTCAACTAATGAAACATGGTGCAAATAAAATCCAGCGTAAGCTGGTTTTTTTATGTCTAAAATTTAAGACAAGCATAGAAAAATGCCTTAATTAAAATTAAGGCATTTATACTTCTCAATCGAATAAATTTCACTCAACTCGAATAATCTTACCATTTTCATCATGATGCAGCGTGGTTACTTTTTGTTGGCGACCAGCTTGAATTTCTTGTTCAGGCAACTCAAAATAACGTGCATAATCAGGTAGTGCTTTTTCAATTGCATGTTTTTTATGTACGCGTTTTGAAGGTAAAAGCCCCCATAATAATAATGCTACCGCACACATGAAAAGTGCTGTAATTCCGTGCTCAAGACCTTGACTGAATGCAGCCATTAAACGTTGTGCAAGATGCGTTTTTTGCAGTTCAATTAACACCCAAACCAAAATAAATGGTCGCCATAATAGCAGCCAACCTGCCCACATCATTGCTGTTGTGGTCGTAGAAAAATAACGCTTATGCCATGGGAGTTGGCGACGTACATCGATAATCAAACTATTTGCTTTCATTTCTAGTCTCAGCAAAATGAATCTTGCGACTCAGCGAATTCCACGATCTGGGCTAATCCAACGAGCGCGTTTTTCTTCAGCGCGAAATAGCACTTTTGGAAAGGCGACGATTGTAGCAGTAATCGTAATTAACCAAAACACAAATGGGTACCAAATCATCCAATAATAATTTTTCCCTAAGCTTGGTTCATAACGACTATCCATCCATTTGCTTAAAGCAAACTGAATTAAGCAAGTCGCACCTAATAAAATTCCGCTACCATATGGTAAAAAAGGTGAACTGACGATAGCAAGGGCTGGTATTGTAAATACGAAATGTAACAACCACATGACAGCCATAATCAGCATCAAATATGACCATACTAATGTTAAGCAAAGCTCTAACATTAATGGCCAGAGAAAATTAAGTTTTGGTTTAAAGAACACATCAATATTCTTTATCAGAACTTGTGCCCCACCCATCGCCCAACGTAAACGTTGTTTCCACAAACCATTGAAAGTCTCAGGCATCAAAATCCAAACCAAAGCATTTGGCTCAAAACGAACATCCCAACCAGCACGTTGTAATTTCCAAGTGATATCAATATCCTCAGTCAACATATTGGGAGACCAATAATCAACTTGATGTACAGCACTTTTACGAAAGGCTGTAATCACACCAGAGACAGTGAATAAACGACCAAAAGTACGTTGCGCTCGTTTAATCATGCCAACAATCGAAGAAAACTCACCAACCTGAATTCGTCCCAATAATGTTGAACGTGTACGAATACGTGGATTCCCTGTTACGGCTGCCACAGTTGGATCTTCGAGGAAATGGCGCATCATCCACTGTGCTGCATGAGGATCTAGTAACGCATCACCATCAATACCAATCAAGAACTCAGCATCCGTCATTAAACTACCCGCTTGCAGTCCCATGGCTTTACCTTGGTTTTGAGCGAGATGCACAACACGTAATTTTTCATGCTGCGCCGCGAGACGATCCAGCACTTCGCCCGTGTTATCAGAACTACCATCATTAATCGCAATCACTTCAAAGTTTGGATAATCTAATTGCAAAGCATGACTAATGGTTTCTTCTGCATTATCACCCTCGTTAAAACAAGGAACGAGTACAGCAACTTTAGGATATTCAGGCAAAGTTTCTGGCTGCTGATATGGAGGATCTTGGCGCTCTTTCCAGTAGAAAATAATTGCCCCTACCATCCATAAATAAGACATAAATAATGGATAATAAAACACAAACTTAATGGCATAAGCCCATAATAAAGCAATTATACTCATCGACACATTACTCCGTTATGGTACTAATTGTGATGATTTTAAAGCAAAAGCCTTACGCATCGTTTCTACATCTGGGTGTTCTTTAATCGGATCGTCAGGATAATATGCAATGTGCATCGCACCTTGTTGATAAAGTGATTTAATCGTTGCAGCCATTTCTTCTGAAGGGATCTTCTGATCATTACGCCAATTAATTGCTTGTAACTCCATGACCGTCTTTTTAATCCCATTAGGATACTGTTTCACTCGATTCATAATATCCGTATAAAATTTTTCGGGATTATCTGATTGCTCCATATAAGGCATTGCCATTATTGCAGTGAAATCATAGCGTTTTAATGACTCTTCCAAAGATTGTGCGTACCAATTTTCGGCATACGGGTTAAGGGCAACTTGCGCATACAAATTACGTGCAGTCATCAAATAAGGCTGATATCGACGCACCTCACCCGCTAGCTCCATTGCAAAATCATCTAGGGTACGCGTTTTATAAGCAGTCCATTTCTGTAACTTGTCGTCATTATTTCGTATTTTAGCCAGATCCGTTGGCAAACCTTGTTTCGCATAGGCTGCTAGTGCTTGAGGACTTGCATCTTCATAATCAGATAATGTCACATCATCATGAAATAACAGACCATCAAATGGCGTTGATTTTGCAAGATCTTGATAAATCTCTTTAATGGTTTGTCTTGCTTTTGGTGAATATGGGCTTAAGCGGATATATCCCATATTCAAATGCTCGCCCGCTTTTGCTTGTTGCGTGACAACTAAATCCTTTGACACTGGATCTGATTTAGGTAATTCCCATGCAAGTAAAGGCATCCAAGCATACAAACGCTGTACTGGCGTACGTGTTTGAATTTGCCAAGCTACTCGGTTAAATAAATCCGCACGCATTGGAATATGGCGATTTGGGAAATACACCATATCCGCAGAGCCATTAGCATCAGGATCAGAAAATGCTTGTAAATAAACGGTTTTTATACCCATTCCGTTAATACGATCTAAAAGATTACCTAAATTACGCTCTTGTTGTTGTGGGTCTGGATCATAGATGTAATCTAAATCCACATGCATGATCTTTTGCGGACGATTATTATCGTTCAAATTCAGTTCGCGGTTCTTTATTTCTTGTGCCAAGGCATTGGTTGACATATTTCCTTGAATTAAAATACGCCCCATATTTTGGATCGATTGTTTGGCATGATCAGCACCATCATCCAAAGTAATGGTAATCGGCATACCCAATTGTTTAGAAATTTGAACTAATTGCATATTATAACGACCATAAGGCCAAACCATGACACGTGGTGAACGTAAACCGTGTGCCTGCAATAATTCATTATTTTTCTTTAAATCTTGATAAACACGTGCTTGATAATTTGCATCACTTTCATAAGTTTTCGTATTTGAATCATAAATTCGAGTAATCGCTGCTGGTTCTGAATTACCTTGAGGGTTTGCGTTTACTCCTCGATGCAAATGGTAGCTATGACTTGCAATCTCAACTAAGCCACTATTTTGCATTTCTTTGAGTTCATTCCAACTCAAAATTTTATTGCGCGTAATCTCTTCCCCACCAAAGTCCACTTTCTGATTAGCTTTTGGTTCTAACCAAGAACCGACAACTGCTAATACAACTGGAATTTTTTTCGCACGTACAATTGGATAGGCATTTTGATAAAAAGACTGATAACCATCATCTACTGTCAATAACACAGGTTTAGTTGGTAAAGTGTATTTGCCCTGATGTGCTTTAATCAGTTGATCGACATTAATAAAGTGATAACCATTATTTTGTAACCAATCGATGTGCTCGCTGAATTGTTGTGCTGTTACTGCATAACTTGGGATGAGTGCATCTTTATGGTCGGTAATTTCATGATAACCAATGACGGTTAACGTTGTCGCATCAATTTTGGAATTTTCTGCAAAAGTTGCTGTAGTCGCAACTAAAGCAATCATTAGACCTAAAAATGTTTTTAAGGTCGGAGACACTAAACGTGTTGTCATAGAGATATCTTCTCAATATTCGAAAATGGCTGAGCGCGAATCATGCATGAATCATCTTACAATTTGTGGACAAATAAGATTTTTAGCGAGTCAGCTGGGAGCAAGGATTGTATTTATAATTTTAAAAACTGAAAATAATCTTAAAAAAATATTTTATAAATTTTATCGCAATATACATCAATATTTTAGCCATATGTGATTAGGTTCCTAACACGATACGTATTAAGAACCTAATGAGCTAAATATATAAGCTTAATATTCAATGAGCTGAAAATTTGGATGCTCAGAAAGTTGTTGTAGATAATAACGTTCTTTTTGATAAAAATATTTATATAAGCGGTTTACCCATTCACCACGACGGAATGTCTGAATTTTTTTATTCACGCCATCGTATTGTAGCAAGACGACATTCCCTTCTAATGGAGATAATAAGGTAATTCGATAGTCAGGATGTGAATGCTGATGTGAAGGACTCAACTCTCGGAGAATCTCGACCTTGTTCTCTCCATCCATCCAATAATCTTTATCAATCAATGCTTTTTCATTGACCCAAAAACCATTTTCAGCGCCATTATAAGTATTAATCAAGAAAAAATTATGTAATTCTTTTAATAGCTCAGAAGCGGTAATATCCAAATAATCATTCATAGCTGCCTCACTCACTCAATTTTTTGATGCTCGTTAACACAAGCATAGATTTTTTATAATTTACCTCGCCATGTTTATGAATCTGCTGATCATGGATGGCAACATTAAAAGCAATTTTTTCCAAAAGGTAAATTAACATCACATTTTTTATAAAAACTTTGATTCAGAATACATTGCCCTTTCTTTAAAAGATATACAGAACCGTCTACAGAATCAATCATTTTAAGCAGATTATTTCAAAAAGCAGATTAAAATAAAAATATTAAAAATCAATATATTAGAATTAAATCATTTTTTTTGATTTGTATTGTTTTTGTACTTCTTTTTGCAAAGCATGAATTAAGCAATCAAATCAATACCATCATGCTTTGCATCATTGAGACTAAATCACTCGTCGCGCGTTTTAACATCAAATAATTCAATTTCAAAAGTCAGATTTGAATTTGCTGGAATAATTTTTCCCATTTTGCGTTCACCATAAGCTAAATGTGCAGGTACGATTAACTTACGTTTCCCACCAACGCGCATTCCCATGATGCCTTGATCCCAACCTTTGATTACTCGCCCTGTACCGATCACAGTCTCAAAATAATTCCCACGGTCAATTGAAGAATCGAACTGAGTACCATCTTCTAACCACCCCGTGTAGTGTGTTGTGATTAAAGCACCTTTAACAGCTTCTTTACCTTCACCTACTTTTAAATCAATAATTTGTAATTCAGCGCTCATTTTTTACTCCCAACCTGATTTATTGCAATTGTAACCATTGAATATCGACTTGACCTTTATCGCTCAACAAAGTCCACTCTCCATCCATAATATTAAGCTGTAATTGCATCGTGCGTTCACATAAGCCTTCAAGTGCCTGTGTAGTCTGAGGTGCTAATTGCCAGACCTCCACATTACTCAACGTCTTAATCTTGGTATTTTTTTGCCACCAATCAGCAGCTTGTGAGCCATAGGTAATCACAGCCACTTTTTTACAGCGAGCACTGGCTTTTTTCACTTTATCTTCAGATGGACAACCGACTTCAATCCAATTTTCTAAAAGCCCTGTTAAATCTTTTTGCCATAACGCGGGCTCATCCGTTTCAAACAAATCTTTGGTGAATTCTAATCGCTCATCGGCATAACGTGCATAAGCAAGAATACGAACCATCAAACGTTCAATAGTCTCTGACGGATGTAAGGCAAGTGTTAGCTGATAATCTGCATAGATATGCTGATCCATATTGGCAATATTCAGATCTGCCTTATATATTGTTGCTTTTAGCGCCATAAAAAATACTCTTAAATACGGTGTACTCAAATTTGGCGCTAAGCATACTCTATTTTATTACAAAAAATGTTGGCTTTAATCATTTTGAGCATCAGTTAGATCAAGACGACAATTTATTAATTGTGTTTCAAACACCAACCAATCTTGTTCGGATTGGCAAATAATTTCAATTCGATTATCAATACTCTCTTCGGCAGACTTATAGTTAAATTGTTGAGGATTAAAATTAAAACTTTTCCAACCTTGATCCGTATTAAATATGCCTTTGATGCGAATCCAATTTTGTTGCGTACACAACAAATCTAAGAGTTCAAAAAATTTAAATTGCCAGCGTTTAGGCAATTTCCAACCTGCAACGGTATAACCTTGAGCCGTTTCTACATAATGATATGGAAGTTGTTTTATTTCTAACAGAGGCTCGATAGCCTGTGTTTGTTGTAGCTTGAGTAAAGGTTGGATCTTACGTTGTACAGGTTGTTGCACAATATCAATCTGAGATAATTCAATTTTGCCACACTCAACTTCAATCCAATGCTGGACATAAGTGTCATATTCTTGTTTTAAAGCTGCATAGGCTTGATGATCTGCTACTGACATACAATCAATATGTGAGAGGACTACGATTTGTGCAGATTTCAGTTGATCGGTATATAAGTTCTGTTTAACCCAATCTTCATCATGTAGACGACTTCCATCCACAACGATTACCAAAGCACGCATATTTAAACTGCTTTGCCAATGCGGCTCGGTCAGTTGTTCCAGTAATTGTGCAGGATGACCTAACCCCGTTGGTTCGATAAATAAACGATCAGGTTTACTTTCACTGAGTAAGCGAGCCAGTGCAATTTGCATAGGAAGTTGACTGCTACAGCACAAGCATCCACCAAGTAGTTCTTTGACAGCATAGCCTTGTTGTTGGGTAATCAGTTGTTGATCAACACCTATTTGCCCAAACTCATTCATTAGAACAGCCCAAACTTCGTTTTCAGGCTTTTGGGTTAATAAATGCTGCAATAGCGTTGTTTTACCTGCACCTAAAAAACCAGAAATAATGTGAGTAGGAACAATTTTGGGAGCAATGAACTTCACGATTTACTCGCATTAAAAATTTATTTCATTCTAAAGTGAAAAATATGCGAAATAAAATAAAGAATTAAATTTACGAAATAATTCAATTAAAACAAAAATAAAGATAATTTAATCACAAAATTAATCTAAAAATACTATTTAAAACTAAAATTTAAATGTTTTATCCAATTATTAAACTCTTTGCAAAAGAAAGATCTTGTTTAGAACACGTAAAATTGTAGATTATTTTTTAATCAAAAATACATATTTATATACATTTTATTGATAGGTTCAGGCATTTAAATTTACAAGCACATCACAAAACTGCGTTTTATGATGCGCTATTGTTAAGCTTGGCGTAAAAGATTGTTAAGAATATTGCTGTAAAAAACTTAGGCACTTAGCATAAACCTCATGCAGAAATTCAAGATTTGTTCTGATTCATCTCTCGAATTGAAGCTGTAATTTTTTAATTAAGTTCAAATATGGATGCCAAACATGAAACTCATTAAGACTTTAATTGCGACAACATTTGCTTTAACAGCGGCAACAACATTTGCGGCTTCGGCTCATGACAAATCACATAGCACCAAAACCACAGAAGAGAAAGTCGTGGTATCAACTCAGGAGCAACCTGAAACTCTAAATCCAGCTACGACAGACACAACAGCAAGTGATGCAGCAACAACGGCTGCTCCGACCGCTAGTAAATAATTTGATCTTCAGGTTCCTCCAGACCCTTTAGAACAACATTTGTAATGATCTGACTCATCTTTACAAATAAAAAAAGATCGAACCATGCTGCGGTTCGATCTTTTTTTAGATCACTAGGAATGTAATGAATAAATCAACACTGGCTAGATTTCTTGAAAATACTGCAAGAAGGTTGCTGTACTTCTTGTAAACGTAGGTCCTTACGCTGTTCTGCAGCTTCGAAACGACAACGCTTCCAATCCGTATCTAATTTTAATATCGGAACAACTTTAGGTTTACGCTCCTCATCTACAGCAACCATGGTGAAATAGCATGTATTGGTATGTCTGATTGTACGCTTTTGAATATTTTGTGCTTCTACACGAATGCCGACTTCCATAGAAGTACGCCCTACATGATTAACACTCGCTAAAAATGTGACTAATTCACCAACGTAAATTGGCTCTTTAAAATTAACTTTATCAACAGACAATGTCACAACATAACTGCCTGAATAACGGCTTGCACAAGCATAAGCAACTTGGTCAAGCAGTTTTAAAATTGCTCCACCATGAACATTACCTGAAAAGTTTGCCATATCAGGTGTCATTAAAACTGACATTGTAAGCTCTGACTGATCATCAGGTGCTTGGTTCAATTGATCTAATGGATACATAGGAGAACTCATAGGAGAATACAACATGTGTATTATCGTTCATTCCTCAACGTAAAAATACGTATAAATGTATAAAACATCATCAACTATTTTTATGACAGATCGAAACATTATTTCAGTAGGATTACATACAACCCCTTTTTATTAGATTTTATCTAAAATTAACAATATGTTATCAACCAAATAAATACTGATCATACAAAATTTTATATCTGATAATTTAATTTAAATTTGTAGATCGAATGAGTCCCATCACACCATTAACGATCATATCGACAGCAATTGTACCGATCAGTAAGGCAGATAAACGCCCCATAATGTCAAAGTAACGATCAATATACTTAGCATGCTTGTAGCGTAAATGATCGTGTCCGTATTTCATCGCGATAAGAATACTGCAAGTTAACGCCAATGTGAGGGCAATCACAGCAATTGCTCCTCCAAATGGAACACTCACGCCTGTGACAACCGCAGCACTAATTGTTCCCGGTCCAATCATAAAAGGCATAGCAATCGTACCTGCCAAATGCTCAGGAGCGCCACGCATTTCACCGATTGTTTCTGCACCCTGAAACACATAACGATAACCAATTACAAGAAAAATTAATCCACCAAATATTTGGAAAGATTCAAATCTTACATTTAGATAGCGACTAAAAATATTCTCGCCCCCCCATGCGAATAATGCAAAAACAGCAAAAGCGATTAAGCTCCCTTGAATCAATGCTTTATTAAATACTTTTACATCGGTATTCCGAATCATCCCGACCATGTAGACACTCATCAGGAACGGATTCAATAATGAAAAAAACAATGCAAATGCATGGATATAGGGTGAAAACATAAAACTCCCGTTATTACGATGAATACCTAAACTTTGTTCTACTTAAAGTAACTGAGAATAGAATTTCAAAACGATTCCAACTGGTTGATCAAACAAAGAATGCATATACTGCAATTCAACACTTAAAAAACAGTATCATCGCTTGAATCCACATATCTTAAATTAGTTAATTTTAAAAAACTCATAAGTGATACAGGCAAAAGTCCGATAAAATAAACAGCTAAAAACTGATAAAAATTTTTATGAACCGTAAAATCCTCAAAACTAAGCAGTTTGAATATGTTCGCATATTCATATTTCTTTAAATTTGTAGCGCTGTATATAACTAGTATTGAAAATGTAAAAAGGCGATAAAAATACTTATCGCTTTCTATTTCATAAAAATACATTAAGAGTGAAAAGACATTCTTTTAAGGTTCATCACCTAAACCAAAACCGCCGAAAGTAGGACTTTCAGTATCACCCTCACCCAAATCAAAACCGCCAAACAGTTTAAAATGTAAAATAAGGATTTAATCAGTATATGAACTGCCTGATCAATGTATTCTGTATCAGTACATACAGGCACATGGTCAAGCACTTGTTCATCCCGACATGCCAATCAGCTTTCACATTTGTGTTATTTTGAAGGCAGTATCAACTATCTGGATGTGATTGATTCGGATCGGATCGGATCGGATCGGATCGGAATATCTTGCAGCAAGAGCAACTCGCTGCACAGCTTCATGGTAGTCGAATGATTGCCAGTGTAGATATTATTCGGGCTTTAGGTGGTGGATGGCATTAACCTAAGCTGCCGAGTGATATGCAATTGTTTTAATGAAGGGATATAAATGCATATTCCGTCTTTGAAGTTCCAATTTAACTAAACCTTAAAAAGCTAATTCTTTAAAGATATGCTATTAATTTATGATTTCAATTAGATTAGTTTTCAACCACAAACCTCAAAGCCTGTAAATTTAGATTTAAATTTTCAATATTTATGCTATGATGTTCGTTCATATATGGGGATGTTATTGGCTTCGACGCTGGTGATGAAGCTCATAGATGCATGCCGAGAGCGCATTTTCTCTCGTAAATAAAATTTGCATTTTAATAGTCGCAAACGACGAAACTTACGCTCTAGCTGCCTAAGGGCAGCTTGTCCGCTTCACTGAATACTTGTGGTCAGTGAACCCGACCGAAGCGCACGCACACAAGTCCGTATAAGGTCAAGCCTCGGGGCTTTATACCAAACTTAGAGGATCGCACCTTGTACCCTGTTCGTCGGGTCGCTTGGTGTTAAAACAATAGACGATATCTAAGCATGTAGTATTCTCGAGTGTAGTGCTGGCGGACGCGGGTTCAACTCCCGCCATCTCCACCAAATACTTAAATTTATATGCCCGAATATGGGGATATATAAGACTAAAAGGCTTGAACTATAATGGTTTAAGCCTTTTTTCTTGCCTATATATAACTGATCATAACTTTATATAATATTGCTCGCCGTGTATCCCTACGTGTATCCTTGAAGAAAAATTGAAACCGCAGGGATACAAAGAAATGAAAAGAGAAGAAATAAAACGCCGCCCCTTACCCAAGTTACGCCTTAAATTTGGCTCAATTAGGGACGCTTTGCATTTCAAATCTTTGTGCAACAAAGCCACTGGACGGTATAAACACTCACATCAGATTTAAATAAAAAACTCGGATGAATCAATCCGAGTTTTTTAAAGAAAAATTGATTATCTATCAAAATTAATGTGGTGCAGGTCCACCCGTAATTGCTTTAGGTTTTGGACTCATCCAAATTAATGCACTCGCAAAAATAAATACAATTGCTAATAACATAAACACATGATTAGCTGAAATCGTAATCGCTTCTTTATCGACTAAATTTGCAATCGTGGCGAGTGTTGCATCGGGTGAAAAACCATTTTGCAACAAGGTATTTTGAACTTCTTGTGGGTGCAAATTATTCACCATTTCACTACGAGCTACTTTCGTGTGATCATCCCAAATTGTCACTGCAATTGAAGCGCCAATCGCCCCTGCCATTGTTCTCAAGAAATTCATTAGACCTGCGGCAGAAGCCATTTCTTGAGCTAAGACAGAACCCATCGCAATATTTGACAGTGGAATAAAGAAAAATGGCACTGCAAAACCTTGCAAAATTTGTGGCCATGCTAACGACATAAAGTCTGCATCTGTAACCCAAAAAGCTCGCATGACCGTAACCACACCCAACAATGCTAATCCAAAACTAGCCAATGCTCTTGGGTCATATTTGGTTGATAACTTCGCAACAATTGGCGACATCGTCAAACTACCAAAACCCATAGTTGCAGTCAGATATCCTGCCCACGTGGCGGTATAACCCAAATTGATTTGCAACCATTGCGGAATTAAAACGATACTGCCAAAGAATGCACCGAAGCCAAATGCCAATGCTGAAACAGAAACGGCAAAACCTCGATGACGGAATACATACAGGTTAACCACAGGATGCTTTTCTGTGAGTTCCCAAATCATGAAAACAATAAAGCCAACAACTGCTGTCAATGCCAAAACAATAATACTAGCACTGTTAAACCAATCTCGTTCATGCCCAAGGTCTAGCATCAATTGTAAAGCACCAATCCAAAGCACTAACAAACCTAAACCAACTGCATCAATTCGTAATTTCTCAGTTTTAGTTTCTGCTACAGACAGCAAGCGGATGGCTGCCAATACACAAAAAATTCCCACAGGGATATTAATAAAGAAAATCCAATGCCATGACAGATTATCACTAATGAGTCCGCCTAAAATTGGTCCTAAGATCGGTCCAATGACGGTTGTCATCGCCCAAAGTCCCATTGCCTGTGCATGTTTTTCTGGTGGGAAAATTCGCATTAACAAGGTTTGGCTGAGTGGCATGAGTGGACCACCACAAAGTCCTTGACCAATACGGAAAAATACCAACATTTCTAATGAGGTTGCTAAACCACATAAAAATGAAAAGATGGTAAAGCCGATCAGTCCAAACACAAACACTCTGACAGTGCCAAAACGTCCTGCTAACCAACCTGTGAGTGGAACGCAGATTGCTTCGGCAACGGCATAAGAGGTAATTACCCAAGTCCCTTGAGAGCTGGAAACGGCTAAGTTACCAGTAATATGCGGGACTGAAACATTGGCAATGGTGGTATCAAGCACCACCATAAAGTTGGAAAGTGCAATGACAAATGCGGCGAGCAGTAACCGCCCGCCGCTAAGTTCTGCAAAAGGATTCTGCGTTTTCATGGCTGATTACTTCGATGCGAGATCAATGTCCGCTTGCATCGACAACCCTACACGCAATGGATGTTCTGCAAGTTCTTTTGGATCAAGTGTAATACGTACAGGTAAACGCTGTACCACTTTAATCCAGTTTCCTGTCGCATTCTGTGCTGGAATCAAGGCAAATGCCGCACCTGTCCCGCCAGAGAAGCCCTGCACAGTCCCATGATAAACCACATCATCACCATACAGGTCTGAATGAAGCGTTACTTTCTGCCCTGCTTTCACTTTAGCAAGCTGACTTTCTTTATAGTTTGCGTCGACATACAGCGCAGATACAGGCACCACTGACATCATCACAGTACCTGGTGCAACACGTTGTCCAATTTGAATATTCTTGCGTGTCACCACACCATCAACAGGCGCCCGAATAACGGTACGCTCTAAATCAAGCGTTGCTTGCTCAACATGGGCCTTTGCAACCAAAACATCAGGTGTTGATGCTTCATTTGCCCCTTGAATCAATGCTTCATTTGCAGCAAGTGTACTTTCTGCGGCTTTACGGCTTGAAGTTGCTTGCGCCAAACCCGCTTGGGCTAAATCTAAGCTTGCTTGTGCTGTCGATACAGCACTTTGCGCTTTGCTCAATTCCTCTTTAGAAATCGCTCCTGAAGCAGCAAGTTCATTACGACGCTTTAATTCTAAGTTAACTTTATCAAAATCTGCTTGCGCTTTACTTAGTTGTGCTTGTGCACTATTAATTTCATCATTGCGAACCACAACTTGAGAATTCAATGAGCTACTATTCGCTTGGCTTTGTTTGTATTGGCGTTGCGCTTTTGCCAATTCAGCTTGTGCTTGTGCCAACTGGATTTTGGCGTCACGCTCATCTACACGAACGAGAACATCACCCTTTTTAACTTGTTGGGTATCTTTCACCAAAACTTCAGCGACTTGCCCACTGACCATTGAGGTAATTTGTGCCGTTTCCGCCCCAACATAGGCATTATCGGTACTAACAGCATGGTTAAAGAACAACGCCCAAATAGCATACAAAATTGCTGCAAGGATAAGAATAAGTGCGAAAAATCCTAAAAACTTTTTACGTTTTGCTTTCATTGCATCATCTGATGCCGAATTAGCAGCAATATCTTGTTGATTAGCTTGGGCGTCAGTCATATGTTATTCCTGAAAAATTAAAGGGATTTTTAACTTTTGGTTTAATCAGCCGATCAGTCTAGTTTTTTTAACTTAACCAATTGTTAAAACCTAAGATCAAAATACAAACAAAAATTTAAATCGCATTTTAACGATAAAAAATCATATGACGAGAATAAAAAAAATAACTGATGCGTTCAATTCTTATATTTTGATAATTATTTTTACTTCACTTTCATTTAAACAATAAAAAAGCGTCAAAAGACGCTTTCATATCGAACACTATACTTAAAAGGCGTAAGAAGCGATTGCCGTTGCAATTGGTTTAGCTTCATCATTGAGCATCGTCATACGCATGGTACAGCCTTTACGTCCTAAGCGTAATGTTTCCGCACGCGCAGTAAAAAACTGACCACGACCCGGAGCAAGATAATCAACACGCATATCTACAGTTGCTAAACGCGATACTTTCTTAATCGTGTCAGGTAAATCTTCAGGGGTTGCACGGCGATAAAGTTGTTCCATTGCAACCACGCCACCAATACTATCCAGCAATGTCGCAGCAACACCACCATGCAAAATTTGGAAGGCTACATTACCGACCAACTCAGGCTGCATCTCGATATAACCTTCAATTTGATCATCAACAACGCGCATGCTCATGCCACAATGCTTAAAAAATGGTGAAGAATTAAATGCTTTACAAAGCTGCTTTAATACCACGTCATGATCGGCTTTAGCACCTAACTGAATATTGCCTGTCCAGTTTTTCTTTACATCATTCATACGCTGTCTAAATCCAAAGGAACGATAAACATCCCATTATTTTGTACAAATCTAAAATTATGGGGCTACAATAGCGAGGATATTTAATTGAACTTAGCCGCTAAGCTCTCCCTAGCATGACTTAAATATTTCAATTATTCCTATAGTGTAATACTGAACATCGAGATTGTTATGACTTATACGTTCAATCGTCCCGCTTTTCCCGCGACTCGCATGCGCCGTATCCGTAAAAATGACCAACTTCGTGCCATGGTCAGTGAAACACAACTCACAGCTAATCATTTGATTTATCCAGTATTTGTATTACCGGGACAACAACAAACTCAAGATATTCCAAGCATGCCAAATGTGCAGCGTCTATCTGCTGATTTATTACTCAAAAAAGCAGAAAATTTGCTCGAACTCGGTGTTTCAAAGCTTGCTTTATTTCCAGTAACGCCACAAGAAGACAAAAGTTTAACGGCGGAAGCTGCATGGCATGAAAATGGTTTGGTTCAAGCCACTTGTCGCTTACTGAAAAAAGAATTACCAGAAATGGTATTGATTACCGATGGCGCACTTGACCCTTATACCACACATGGTCAAGACGGTATTATTGATGAAACGGGTTATGTTTTAAATGATGAAACGGTTGAATGCCTAGTCAAACAAGCCTTAAGTCATGCGCAAGCAGGTGCTGATGTTGTTGCTCCTAGTGACATGATGGATGGACGCATTGGTGCGATTCGCCAAGCACTTGAACAAAATGGTTTTATCTATACCAATATCATGGCGTATTCAGCAAAATATGCTTCAAGCTTCTATGGTCCTTTTCGTGATGCAGTGGGTTCAGCAAGTAATTTAAAAGGTGCAAATAAATATAATTATCAAATGGATATCGGCAATCGTGCCGAAGCATTACATGAAATTGCACTTGATATTCAGGAAGGTGCAGATATGGTGATTGTAAAACCGGGCATGCCTTATCTGGATGTCGTTCGTGAAGTGAAAGATACCTTCGGCGTGCCGACTTTTGTCTACCAAGTCAGCGGTGAATACGCCATGCTTGCAGCAGCGATTCAAAATGGTTGGTTATCTGAAAGCGTGATTTTAGAGTCATTGATGTGCTGCCGTCGTGCGGGTGCAGATGGTATTTGGACCTATTTTGCCGAAGAAGCAGCGCGTAAACTCAAAGAGATGAGATAGCAATCTCCCTTGCTGAGCTAAAACACTCCTCACCTCTTTAATATCAAAGAGGTGAATTTTTAAATTGGTTTAATTTTTTATGCATATTGCCATTATTGGTGCGGGTATTAGCGGCTTGATGTCAGCGTTAGAACTTGCTGAACAAGGTTGCTCTGTTGATATTTTTGATCAACAACAAGCAGGTCAGGCTGCCTCATGGGCAGGCGGTGGAATTCTTTCCCCGATGTACCCGTGGCGATATGCACCAGAAGTCAACCAACTTGCACAATACGGTAAATCGCTGTATCAAATGTGGAATGAAAAACTTCTGCCTATCACGGGAATTGATTTTCAAATCCACGACACAGGTATGTTGATTTTTGATCAAGAAGATTTTGAAGTTGGACTCAATTACGCATCAACTCATCATGAGCCAATGCAGCAGTGTGATTTGTTAGATCGGAAACAACTTGAAGCAGTAAATCCTCATATTTCAGAAAAATTCCAACAAGCCATTCATTTCCCACAACTGTCGAATGTACGTAATCCTCGTTTATTACAATCTCTCATCAGCTATCTTAAACAGCACCCCTTAGCTCGTTTTTTTGAACACTGCCCAATTGATCAACTGATTGTTAAAAATAAAATAGTACACGGGATACAAACCCAAAACGGTCAAGTTTTTCATGCTGATCATGTTGTTCTGACCTCGGGTGCATGGAGTCAATATTGGGAAGAACACATACATCGAAAAATTCCTGTGTATCCCATACAGGGGCAAATGCTGCTGTTCAAAACACCTGAAAACTGGTTGCCTACCATGTGTATGAACCGTGTGATGTATCTCATTCCACGTCAAGATGGTCATATTGTCTGTGGTTCGAGTATGGCTGACTGTGGTTTTAGTACGGCTGTGGATAAGCAAACACAGCAAAATATTTTAAATGCATGTTTAGACATGGTGCCTGAGTTAAAACAATTCCCCATCGTGAGCCGCTGGGCAGGTTTACGTCCTAGTTCACCTCAGGGCATTCCTTATATTGGTGAAATGCCTGATATAGCCAACTTATGGGCAAATTTCGGACATTTTCGCAATGGTCTATGTATGGGGGCTGGTTCAGCGCAATTGTTACGCCAACTCATTTTAAAACAAGCACCAATTGTTGACCCAAGTGCATATTCACCAAGTCGTTTGAAGAAAAAAAATTTAGTGATCCAATAATATTTCAGTTAAGGCTTGCTCTAAATTTGGATACTGAAATTTAAAACCATGACTGCATAATGCCTGAGGCGTTACATATTGACCATTTAAAATTAATTGTGATTGTTCGCCTAATGCTAATTCAAACACACATTTAGGCATCGTAATGAAAGGTTTACGTTTCAAAACTCGTGCGGCAATATCAGCAAAACCTTGTTGATTGATTTGTTCTGGAGCAACTAAATTGTAAACTTTTTGATCAGCCTGTAATTGAAGTAAAAAAATGATTGCTCTTAAAACATCTTGAATATGAATCCAAACAATAGGTTGCTGACCTGATCCAATCTTGGCAATCACATTTAATTTGATGGGTAATAACATCTGCGGCAAAATACCACCATTACCAAACACAACACCTAAACGGATAATTTTAGTATTTTGTTGATTAAATTTTAATGCAGTTTGCTCCCAAGCTTGGCAAAGTTCAGACATAAAAATTGCTTGCGGAGGCGTATTTTCATCACAAACATCCACCCAATGCTCTTGAGGATCAATACCATAATAGCCAATTGCTGAGCCAGAAATAATACATTGGGGGAAAATACTTTTTTGCTGTAACCATTGATAAAGCTGTTCAGTCATATCAACTCGGCTTTGTATCAGTTGTTTTTTTCTTTGATTAGTCCAGCGTTTTTGACCAATATTTTCACCAGCCAAATTGATCACATAATTAATTTCAATGACTTTGATTTCATCTAAATCATTCACCCATGTTAAATCTGAATCATAAGAAGCTTTATTTTTTTGTCGTGTCAGTGCAATCACTTGAAAATTATTTTTCAATAGAAAAGGTAAAAGATGAGAACCAATAAACCCACTTGCACCTGTCACCAATACCGTCATTTTTTTCATGGATTGATCTATCAAAAATGAATCTTATTAAAAGTTTTAGCAGAATACAGGTGAATTACAAGTGAACTTTACTCATACCTTAAACATCTTGTTCGCCATCCGTTGTGCTTGTGCGCCATAAAACCAATATGTAATTAAAAATAACGGTGCTGCAATCATCAACCAAATTGCAACGACAGTAATTAAAAACATGGGTTGCTTGAAATATAAAATAAAATTTTGCCAAACGTCGGGATCTTTACGTGCAAAAATAAACAATCCTAAAAGTAAGCCACATGCATTGTAACCCCAAAAAATGAGGCTAAATCCAAGGCTTAATCGTTTCTTTTCCGAGAGGGTTGGTGCGCGATGTTGTTTTTTTAGAAATTTGAATAAAACAAAAATCATTGCAATTAAATAAGGAATAGCTGTAAGCACTCCTCCAATGCTATTAGGTAAAATTGCAGCGATGACTCCAGCGATTAGGCTAGAAATCAAGCACACAATAAAAAACCAAAGGTAATACAAACGCAATGAAATCATGTAAATAAACCAAATCTAATCTACTTCAAAAATAATTATAAATTTTTTTCACTTTTTTTTCATTTTTATGTCAACCAATCCACACCTAGCAGCGTTATATAGGGTACAAGGTCGCAGCAACCGAATGTTCATTGCACGGCATCCGCAATATTTTTCGGTGACCTTTCATTATGACTCTCCATCTTTAACAATGGCTTTGTTAGCAGCCAAAGCCGTTGAAAAAGATTTTGACCGACGATTTATCATCACTCGAATCGTCGGTTTTTATTTTTTATAATGCTCAAAAATAAAAGAATCAGAATATAAACCATGTCATATCTATTGAAATTCAATTTTCAAGTTCACAATGCGATCCACATCTGTGTTCAGTTAAGACTATTAGGAAAATAGAAAATCTTTCAATTGAATATTATCCTATTAAAACAAAAGTGTTCACGACAGTATATTGCAATGCCCGATGCCATACCATCCACTGGGTGCTGTAACTGTTATTGGCAAAGCTATTTCCTGAATTTAGATCATCACGTCTTTGCTCGATATGAAATTGATGAGAATGCAAAATGACAATGCTATACTAAAATTCATAAAATTAAGCAAGTTAAGCACTATAAAAATGAAATGTCCAAACTGTCAGGTTGACGTTGTAAATGAAAATATCAATATCCAAACGGATATGGGGAAATGCCAAGTTTGCAATCATATTTTTCGTGTTTCTGAAAATTTTGATACGCCAACATATGCGTTTGATATCAATCAACCACCACGTGGTACTTGGTATAAAAACAATCTGCAAGAAATAAAATTGGGTGCAACACTAAGAAGCCCGATTGCCTTCTTTTTAGTACCCTTTATGTTGATTTGGTCTGGTGGCTCATTGGGTGGCATTTATGGTACTCAAATCGCAAAACAACAATTTAGCCTTTTACAAAGTTTATTTGGTATCCCCTTTCTGATTGGAACCATCATTTTTGGTTCACTTACACTGATGATGCTATTCGGTAAAATCGAGCTCACCATTAATCAACAAGGTGGACGTGTTTTTACTGGAATTGGCAGAATAGGAAAATCAAAATACTTTAATTGGCATGACGTTAGTCGAATTAGAGAAAACCGTTCAACGAACTCATCCAATAAACAGCAAGCTCAAATTGTCATTGAGGCAAATCAGCCTATCACATTTGGTCTTGGACTCTCTCCAGAAAGACACCACTACCTATTTCATGCATTGAAAAGAATACAATCACAATATAAACCTGAGCGAAGATAAATCGTTATGCCATTCCCAATAGACAAACAGTATATAACTGCGGCTGAACAAGTATTGAATCTTACTTTTCCTACATCGTTTAAAAATAAAATGATGATTGAAAATGGTGGTGAATTATTTCTTGCAGAAGATGATTGGCAACTTTTTCCATTCTTTGATGAGTCTGATCAAAAAAGAAAAATGCGTGCATGCAACCATATTGTTCATGAAACCAAACTTGCAAGAACATGGCATGGCTTCCCTGAACAAGCAGTTGCTTTCGCTCACAATGGCTGCGGTGATTATTTGATTTTTCTTCCAGAAGCTTTCAATCAAAATGTATTGGCAGAATCCATTTTCATTTGGTTTCACGAAACAAATGAAGTGGAACAGATCACGACTTCTTTCTTCTGATTTTTAGAAATATTTACCGACAATTCACAATGACATGAATTGTCGGTTTATTTTTATTGACCTTTAAACTGTGGTGGACGTTTCTCAAGCATGGCACGTACGCCTTCTTGAGCATCTTGCGATGCAAATAATGGCTTAAGGTAACTGTCCATATTCTGAAATGCAAAAACCTCTCCCTGAGTGACCGCATCAGTTGCTGAAGCCAACAATGCTTGCAATGCAAGTGGCGCAGCAATACAAATTTCTTGTGCAATCTCAATAGCGCGATCAAGCTGCTTACCTTTTTCAACAATTTCAGATACGAGATTCAATTCATTGGCTTTCTGAGTATCAAAGGTTTTCCCTGTCAATAAATATGGCATGGCTTTTTGCCACCCTGCTGCCTGCACAAAACGTACGGTTGCGCCACCAAAAGGCATAATTCCACGTAGCACTTCAAGCTGACCAAAAATCGTGTCTTCGCTAGCGACGACGACATCTGCATTCAACATCAATTCGACCCCAGCGGTATAACAAATCCCTTGCACAGCTACGATCACAGGTTTAGTTCGATGCCGACCACCGACACCCCAAGGGTTAATTTGACCTTCTTCGAAACTAAAAATTCCTTGAGGGATTTTGGGTTGTAATTCAACAAGGTCTAAACCCGCCGTGAAATGATCACCATGTGCAAAAATCACAGCACAACGTAGTTTAGGATTATTTTCATATTCGGTTAAAGCTAAAGATAAATCTGCAATCATATGACTATCAAAGGCATTTCGTTTTGCCACTCGGTTTAAGCCAATCAACATAATATGATCAATAATTTCGCGGCTGACTTTTCCTAAGCTCATTTTCTATTTCCTCATTTTATAATGATGTCTTTGATACCAAACTAGTTGATCGTTTAAGAATGATCAAGGCATATCTTGTAGGTATTTTCTACTTAGCGAAGCTCTGCTTTTTGATTGAATCCGTGCTACCTTATTCTCATTCATTTCATCATTAGATTCATTTATGACCGTGCGTTTTTTTCATACGTCTGACTGGCATTTGGGACAATTTTTTTATAACCATTCTCGTCATTACGAACATGAACAATTTCTGGCATGGTTACTTGAGCAGATCAAAGCCAAACAGCCGCATGCATTATTCATCGCAGGTGATGTTTTTGATGTAATCAACCCGAGCTCACAGGCACAAAAACAACTCTATCAATTTCTTGCTGATGCACATGAGCTTGCCCCACAGATGCAAACCTTAATGATTGCTGGCAATCATGACTCAGGTTATCGCATTGAACAAGTTGAACCTTTATTAGAAAAATATAATGCCAAAACAGTCGGTGTGATTCGTTGGAACAAAGATAAAACGCTTAATTTAGAACGTCTCATTTTGCCGATTTATGATCAACAAAAACAGATTGTGGCATGGTGTATTGCCCTGCCATTCCTGCGTTCAGCTGAAATCACAGGTTTTAATGAACACACCACCAATAGCCAAAATGCGATTGCCTACCTACACCAACAATTAATAGAGGAAGCCAAACGTCGTAAAACCGATGATCAAGCCCTAATCCTGATGTCACATGCCCACATGCAAGGTGGAGAAACTTCGGATTCTGAACGCCCCATTATTATTGGCAATCAAGAAGCGCTTTCGACTACGCTGTTTGATGACAGTATTGATTATGTAGCGCTTGGACATCTGCATAAACCACAAAAAGTACAACATCCCCATATTCGTTATAGCGGCTCACCCATTCCACTTTCATTTAGTGAAATCAACTATAAACATCAAGTGGTTGAAGTCACCATTGATCATACAAAAAGTGAAAATTCATTTAACTTTGAAGCTTTGCCAATACCCCGAAGTATTCAACTGCATAAAATTAAAGATGAACTCAGTGTAGTCATGCAACGTCTGCGCAATCTACCAAATGAACCGATCGAAAATCTTGAGCAACGTGAATATGTGGATATTGAATATCACACCACGACGCCACCACAGCCTAATTTACGACAACAATTTGAAGATGCATTGCCCAAAGATCGCTATCGACTGGTTCGCATTTCCAGACAATATCTATCCAATGAAAGCAATGCAGAGAGCAAGCAGAGTATTAGCTTAGAACCTCCGACACCCGAAAAACTATTTCAGCAAATTTGGGAGAAAAAGGGCTATCACGCTGATGATGAAGTGACCAAAGACTTTTTAAGTCTCGTTGCTGAAGCACAGAAAAAACTTGAAGATGACCAAACTGCTTAAGGATTTGCCGTGAAAATTTTATCAATTCGACTTAAAAATTTGGCATCGCTTGCAGGTGAACATTTTATTGATTTTGAAACTGAGCCTTTAGCAAATGCAGGACTGATTGCCATTGTCGGAAAAACGGGTGCAGGTAAATCTACAATTTTAGATGCCATGTGTCTGGCGTTATTTAATAAAATTCCCCGCCTTAAAGAAAGTGACGGCAAGCTGTTAGATGTCGATGGTTCTGAACTACTCACAAACTCCCCTTTAACGGTTCTACGCCGTGGCACAGGACATGGTTTTGCCGAACTGTGTTTTGTGGCACAAGATCAGAAACACTACCTCGCACGTTGGGAAATTAAACGTGCCCGTGAAAATGCCAGTGGCAAATTGCAAAGTGTACAACGCTCACTCAAATGCCTGACCGATGGCGTGGTGATTGCAGATAAAACCAAAGCAGTTGAAGCGCATATTCAACAGATTACTCAACTGAGTTTTGAGCAATTTACTCGTGCTGTACTGTTGGCGCAGTCTGAAGTCACCGCTTTTTTAAAGGCACGTGATAATGAACGTGGTGAATTACTCGAATATCTGACCAATTCCAGTATTTTTGCCAAAATTGGACAACTGGCTTATGCGAAGACCAAAGAAATAGCTGATCAACGCAAGCAACTGGAAAATGTGCTCGGTCATATTGAAATCCGTTCTGATGAAGAAATTGCCGAATTACAAAGTCAGTTCCAGCAGGTACAACAACAGGTTCAACAGTTGGAAGCCGACAAAGTTCAGCTCAATCAACAACAACAGTGGTTCGAGCAAAAACAAAAACTAGAAGCTGATATTCAAGATCGTCAGCAAAAATTGCACCTTCAACAACAACATATTGAGGCATTCGCCCCGCAAAAAGCACAATTACACCAACTTGAACGCTTTGCTTCTATTCATCCATATTTCATTCAACATAAGAATTTCAATGCTGATCTTGGCAAATTACAACCTCAATTGCTCAAAGCACAGCAAGATTTCAATACAGTTGAACAGAAATACAATACTGAAAAATTTGCCTTTGAAAAAATAGATACTGAGCACAATCAACTACAACAATTTGAGACTCAACATCAAGACAAAATTAAATTGGTACGCGATCGTATTGCTGACCGTCGTCTTTTGGGTGAGCAACTTCGTAAAGCTCAAAGTGATATTAAAGAGTTAGAGAATCAACAGATTCCCCATCTTGATCAGGAACAATTAGTTCAAAATCAGCTTAAACAATTACAACTCAGTATTTCTCAACATACGGCGCAGTTAGAAACATCCAATCATTTTGGTTCTTTGGATGATTCCCTTTCAGCACACATCTCTCAAATTCAACGCTTTATTCAAAGTTACGCTCTATTTGAAAAAAATTATGGTGATGTGCAACATGCCAATCAGCAACTTTTGGCAAAACAGAAACAACTTGAAGAAATAACAATACAATTCGGTCAAGATGATGCACTTAATCAAAAAATTACAACATTAGGCATCGAGCGTGATCAGCTTGTACAAAAGTTAAATCAATTCAATGTGATTCAACATCAATGGCACAATTTTCAACAGATTGATGCTGAAAATTGCAAATTAACGAGCTGGGAAAATACGCTAAATCAGCAAATTATACAGACTCAAACTGAATTCAAAACTGCCGAAACGAATTACCAAGAACAAAAAAATGCACGTGAACAACTGCAAAAAATCTTGCAACAGCAACGTTTACTGAATACTAAAAATATTGAAAAACTGAGAGCGGATTTGGTCGATGGTGAACCTTGTTTAGTTTGTGGCAGCAAACATCACCCATATGCTGAAAAGGAAGCTTTTTCTGATGAGTTATTGAAACTACAAGAACAACAAGAGCATCAAGCACTTGAGTTTGAAAAAGTGGCGTTTGAAACTTGGCAAAAGTTACAAACAACATTCACTCAGCAAACAGCATCAATGGATGCCAATTCAAAACAACTGGCTACTCTCACAGCTCAACGACTACAGCTTCAATCTGAGCTTGAACAGCAACTTATAACGCTTCATATCACCTTTGATTTTTCAAAAAATCATGATGTGTTAACTCAAATCATTCAGGCTCAAAAAGAGCATACTCAACAAACTCAAAAACAGCTTGAAGACTGTTTAACTTCACATGGAAATGCTCAAAAGCGACGTCATGAGCTTGTACAATCGATTCAACAAACCACGCAGCATTTATCGAATGTTCAACAAGCCGAATCAAATATTCAGCATATCGTAAGTTTGTTGAATGACACAGAAAAACAAATGTGGATGCAATCTATATTAAATGCCGCAGAACACGTTTCAAACTGCTTGCAACAACGTCAGCTCACATTAAAACAGCGAAATGATCTGAACAAACAACTCGATCAAACCACTCAACAACATCAACAATGTGTACAGCAAATTAAATTTGGTCAGGAAAAAATTCATTCAGCTGCAAAGCATATTGAAAATTTAACCATTGAAGGCAAAAAAAATAGCGATATTGCAATCCAAGTTATTTTTGAAATCACGCAAAATACCGTTGAAAAGCCACATGAATGGTTAGACGATTTTGATCAAAACCAACAACATCTACAAAAGCAATTTAAAAATGCACGTCAAAGTTTTGATCAAATCCGACAAGATTTTGAAATTAAAAATAATGGATTAAAAGAGTGTCTTGCTCATAACTCTCAACTGCAAAAACAAGCTGAGCAAGCGACTACCCATATTCAGCACTGGTTAAACCAAAATACTGATTTTACGTATGCAATGTTAGAACAACTAAGTACGATTTCTCACGAGCAAGAACAACAATTAAAACAAGATATTTTAAAAGTTGAACGTACTTATGCGGATCTACAAGCAGGGATGAGAACCGTTCAAGAACAACTCAAACAACACCTTGAACATCAACCTGAAATTGCATTTGAAATATTAATTTCTAAGCTCACTACACTTATTGAAAATATGCAAACTTTGGCTGAACAACGAGATCAATATAAAGTTCAAATCGAATTGCATCAGCAAAACTTAGCGAAACAAAAACAATTTGCAGATCAAATCCAACAGATTCAGCAGCAGGAACACCGTTGGAATAAGATTTCTAGTTTAATTGGCGATTCCAAAGGTAAGGATTTCCGTGATTTAGCCCAGCAATATAATCTGGATATTCTGCTTGAATATGCCAACCAACAACTCAGCATGTTGTCACAGCGTTATACTTTAAAACGTTTGGATAACTCACTTAGTTTGGCGATTATCGACCACGATATGGATGGAGAAACTCGTTCAGTGGCCTCTCTGTCTGGCGGTGAGTCTTTCCTGACTGCCCTTGCGATTTCTTTGGCGATTGCCAATATGGCCTCTGGTTCTATGAAAATCGAATCCCTGTTTATTGATGAAGGTTTTGGGAGTCTGGATGCCTCTTCGTTGCATATGGTGATGAATGCCTTAGACCAACTGCAAAGCCAAGGGCGTAAAGTCATTTTAATTTCCCATATTCAAGAAATGCATGAGCGTATTCCTGTGCAGATTCAGGTGCAACCGATTGGATCAGGTTCAAGTCGGATTGAGGTGGTGGGATAAATATAATCATGCTTATGGAAATAAAAAATGGAACAAAATGATCTCTTTCAACTTATACCAATATTCAAACGTATTTCCGATCAGTAACTTGTGGAATACGTTTGTCTATATCGCTTAGACACAAAACAATATGCTGTGCTATGCACTAATTTTTATAATTCTACTTATTCAAATGATGATCATGCTTATTTTAAAAAACCAACCATTGAGTTACTACTTGAGGAATCGCCTAAATCTCGTTGTAAATGGTTTTCTTCAATTCAAAAAGCGATTGAGCAACATGATTTAGATTTCAGCTAATTATTCTAATCAAATAACAAAAATTAGTTTTACTTCACATATTCATAAATATACTAACCGATTCAGCGAAAAGTTATTATTTCCCCTCATAAACTCAACTAATAGCATTAGCAATGAATTACTTTAATTATTATTTTTAAAAACGACATCTCATGTCGTATTCACTTAGAAAGAGATTGTTATTTCTCATAATATTGACTATTTTATCAAAAAACATCAATTCAATATGAGAATTTTTATGGCTGCAATTAAGCTGAGTGATGAGGAAGCTAGTCATTTTTTTACTGAACAAGTTGGCAAAAAACACCCTTTCACGATTCTTCATCCAGAAATATTAAAAGAACAAATTTATCAAGCTGCCATATGTTCCAAGCAAAACCAAGGTACTCATATCCCTGTGATTGTACGTTTTCGGATTGAATTTTCTTATTTTCAGCCTCGCTTAAAACGATATTTCAATATTCATTTATATATAGGAGCTACGATAGATTATTATTGGAATAAAAAAAATAAAGGAGATGAAATCAGCCGGACTTATTTTACAACTGATTTTTATCTAAGAACCTATGATTTTTTTGATGTCCAAACTGAAAAAAAATATCATTTCTGTCTTAAAAACCCATTTGAAGTTCCAAATTTTTCCGCTACACCTACAATTTATCGCCAAGTGGATTCTTTGATTTATTTTTTAAAATATCGCTTACCAGACATTAATGAAAACTTGATTCATTTTATTGACAGTGAAAAATTGAAAACTACACTATTTCTTGATTTTGAACGTCCAATCAACCAACAAATTAATGCCTTGTAGGAACAAGGCATTATTGAAATTAAATTATTCTTTGTCCGCAGGAAAGGCTTTAGGTGGCGGTGCATATTGAGATGAATCTTTTATGTCATCTTTTGAATCAGGAGATTCAAGTTGATAAATTGCTGTTCCAATAATGCCTGTATTTTGAATTGAACCATGATCCGAATTTGCAGCATAAGCATCTTCAGGCTGACTAAAAGTAAAAGATGCCACTGCGGAGTCGCTCTTACGGAAACCTTCTATCTGAATTGCGCTGTGCGGATGTAATACATAACCAGAATTATTGCGTGAAGCAGTACTTCCATTTAGTACATCCATACCATCTACACTTGCAACCACTTCATAAGTGTTGTCGGTATGATTTTCATATTTTAATTGATAGCTCTGGCCATTTTTACCTGAAAGATAATAATTTTGACCATCTCTATATAAGGGAAGCTCTTGATTATTATCATTAACAACAGAAAAACTAATTTTCCCTGCTGCCAAAGAAATACTATTCACCATTTTGCCTTGGTATTGCTTATTAGCATAACGGACTTGTGATTCAGCAATCGGCTGTTCAGATAAACGCGTCAAATTCACCTCAGTCACATGTGAAGTGACTTCATCTCCCCATTTTGTACCCAGTTTTTCATCTGCCGCAACTTGAGCATTCTGCTCAGTAACGATTTCACTTTCTTTTTTACTGCAAGCAGCTAAAAATAAACATAAAATAAATGAGATTAAGAAATAGATTTTTTTCATTTTAAATTAACCCTAAATTGAGTTCTTATCATTATGAGCAAATAATTTTTAATCGCTTAATATGAGCATCATATAAGTGATCAACGAATTATTCTAAATTAAGCCATTTTTTTCAACAGTGTATAAATCTTATATAATTGTAATTACTTCTCTATTCTCTGAACTAAAGAAGTAATTAACTCATTATGAAATATTTGAATAATCCCGTGCACCAAACAATGCTGTTCCTACTCTGACCATAGTTGAACCTGCTGCAATCGCAGCTTCAAGATCGGCAGACATGCCCATACTCAATGTATCCCAGTCTTGCGGCTGTGCATGCTGAGACTTAACTTCATCAAATAAGGCTTTGGCATCGATAAACGCAGCATAATTTTCAGGTGCAGGAATCACCATCAATCCACGTAAACGGATATTTGGAAGCTGACTGATTTGATGAACCAATTCTAAAACCTCATTTGGTTGGCAACCATCTTTAGAATTTTGCCCATCAATATTTACCTGAATACAGATATTTAATGGTTTTTGATTTTCTAAACGTTGGTTGGATAAACGTTCTGCAATAATCAAACGATCAACTCCATGCACCCAATCAAATGTTTCTGCTAAATGCTTGGTTTTATTGCGTTGTACATGACCAATAAAATGCCATTCAATATCTAAGTCTTGTAACTCATCAATTTTATTCAAGGCTTCTTGCAAATAATTTTCACCAAAACAACGCTGACCAACAGCATACATTTCTCGTAAGGTTTGGCTCGGATGAGTCTTTGAAACAGCCAACAATTGCACAGTAGAAGGATCACGTTTTACCAGCTGGCAGGCTTGCTCTATTTGATTTAAAACAGATTGACGGAATTGCTCAGATTTATTCATTGACACAGTTCTCACTTACAAAATCTTTTTTTCTCTCACATTCTATAATATGTTGGTAACACAGAGTGAAAGCCGTATATTATTCTATAAAAGAATGAGGCATTTTGATTGTTTCGGGGAAATCATGGATATTACAGAATTATTAGCATTTGCAGTTAAAAACGGTGCTTCAGACTTACATCTTTCATCAGGTATGCCACCAATGATTCGTGTCGATGGTGAAGTTCGTCGTATTAATTTACCAGCACTAGAACATAAAGATGTACACCGCTTAGTGTATGACATCATGAATGATAAACAACGTCGTGATTATGAAGAAGATCTCGAAACTGATTTTTCATTTGAAGTGCCTAATATTGCACGTTTCCGTGTGAACGCATTCAACCAAAACCGTGGCGCTGGCGCAGTATTCCGTACCATTCCATCTAAAGTTTTAACCATGGAAGACCTTGGTTTAGGTTCAATTTTTAAAGAAATTTGTGATTATCCACGTGGTATCGTTTTGGTTACAGGACCTACGGGTTCTGGTAAATCAACGACGCTCGCTGCGATGATTGATTATATTAATGAAAACCGTTATGACCATATTTTAACAGTTGAAGACCCGATTGAATTTGTACACCAATCTAAAAAATGTTTGATTAACCAACGTGAAGTGCATCGTGATACTCATGGTTTTAATGCCGCACTTCGTTCTGCGCTTCGTGAAGACCCAGACATCATACTTGTCGGTGAGATGCGTGACTTAGAAACCATTCGACTTGCGTTAACTGCGGCTGAAACAGGTCACTTGGTTTTTGGTACCCTACATACCACCTCTGCAGCTAAAACCATTGACCGTGTCATCGACGTATTCCCTGCCGAAGAAAAAGATATGGTTCGTGCCATGCTTTCTGAATCACTACAAGCCGTTATTTCTCAAACATTATTGAAGAAAAATGGTGGTGGTCGTGTTGCAGCGCATGAAATCATGATTGGAATTCCAGCCATTCGTAACCTTGTACGTGAAAATAAAGTAGCTCAGATGTATTCTGCCATCCAAACGGGTGCAAACTACGGTATGACTACACTTGACCAAAGTCTTAAGACCTTAGTTTCAAAAGGCGTTATTAGCCCTCAAGTTGCACGTACTGCAGCAAAACAACCTGAGTCATTCCTATAATAATAAACGGATTAGAGAAATATCATGGACTTTAATGATTTACTCAATTTAATGATTCAACAAAGTGCATCTGATTTATTTGTCACTGCAGATGTTGAACCCTCAATGAAGATCAACGGTCAAATTGTGCCTGTTTCAAAATCTAAACTCTCAGGTGAAGTCGTTGGTCAGTTACTTCATTCAATTATGTCAGATAAGCAGCGTAAAGAATTTGCTGAAACACGTGAATGCAACTTTGCGATTGTCAATCGTGAAAAAACGGCACGTTTCCGTGTGAGTGCTTTTCAACAGCGTGATATGCCTGGGATGGTTTTACGTCGTATTGAGACTGTCATTCCAACCATGGATGAACTCAAGCTCCCTAGCGTGCTGAAAGAACTTGCCATGACCAAACGTGGCATTATTATTTTTGTAGGCGCAACTGGTACAGGTAAATCAACCTCATTAGCTTCGATGATTGGTTACCGTAACCAAAACTCAAAGGGTCATATCATTACCATTGAAGACCCGATTGAATTTGTACATCAACATGCGGGTTGTATTGTCACTCAACGTGAAGTTGGGATTGATACAGATTCATTTGAAGTCGCATTAAAAAATACGCTTCGCCAAGCACCTGATGTGATCTTAATTGGTGAGATTCGTTCTCGTGAAACCATGGACTATGCAATTGCTTTTGCTGAAACTGGTCACTTAGTGCTCGCAACACTACACGCAAACAACGCGAACCAAGCACTTGATCGTATTATTCACTTCTTTGAAGCAGATCGTCATCCTCAATTGCATATGGATTTATCACTCAATCTCAAGGCGATGGTTGCTCAACAGTTGATCCCAACGCCAGATGGTAATTCACGTCGCGCAGCAATTGAGATTCTGATTAATACACCACTTTTGGCAGACTACATACGCAAAGGTGAAGTACACGAAATCAAAGATCTCATGAAGCGTTCTCGAGAATTGGGGATGCAGACTTTTGACCAAGCATTATTTGATTTATACAAAGCAGGTGAAATTACGTATAAAGATGCACTGAAGCATGCTGACTCGCCAAATGACTTACGTCTCACAATTAAACTTTCAGAAGAAGGTACAGATCAGTTATTGAGTGCGAGCCGAAATATTACCTTTGATGGTCAATAATTCGAATTAAGACATTAAAAAAGGAAGGTTTTTTAGAACCTTCCTTTTTATTTGTTTAATTTTAGTAAAGTACTAAGCTTTAACTAAATCAAACTCATTTTTTACGATAAGCATCTTGGCATTCAGAATCACTACAATAACCGTATAAGTTTAATGAATGACCTGTTAAGGCAAAATTATGCTGATCTGCAACAGCATGCTGCTCTTTCTCAATAATATCATTCGTAAATTCAACAACTTTGTTGCAATTTAAGCAAACAAGGTGATCATGATGATCTTCTTGCATGATTTCAAAAACTGAATGATTATTTTCAAAATGATGACGTTGGATAATGCCAGCCGCTTCAAATTGTGTTAACACTCGGTAAACGGTTGCTAAACCAACATCTTCACCTTGTTCAAGCAAAGTTTTATAAATATCTTCAGCACTTAAATGATGTTGTTTTGAATTTTCTAACAATTCCAAAATCTTAATACGAGGAAGGGTGACTTTAAGTCCAGCTTTGCGTAAGTCTTGATTGGAAATAGGCATTTAAAAAGGTCTCTCAACAAATCTTAAGTTGGAATAGGCAATAGAGTTTAGATGCAGTATGATCTATCCTTGAACCAAATGCATCATCATTTATCAGGATAGTGTAGCAAAATGCAAAAAATCATGCTGGCGTTATTCGTCACTTCAGTACTTAGCGGTTGTTCAGTCTTTGGTGTTTATAAAGTCGATATTCCACAGGGAACACCATTAACTAAAGCACAAGCATCACAAGTACAAGTCGGCATGAGCTTTCAGCAAGTCCGTTTCTTACTGGGTAGTCCAACTGTTACAGATCCATTAAATCCACAACGTTGGGACTATATCTACAACTACACCCCAGGGACTTATGCGAAAAAAGCAAAAATACCAGCAGTGCGTGGTCAACACTTAAAAGTTTATTTCGATGCGAATGGTAATGTAGAACGTCTAGAAGGTTTAGATACGATTCCCGAATCACAACCTGGTTTACCAGCATCAAAAGAAGCGATTCTGACTGCGCCACCACTATAAACTATAAATAGTTTCCAAAAAAGAAACCCCTCACCGAATCATTCATGAGGGGTTTTATTTATGAAGTTGATGGTCTAAAACGATTACCCTTAATAAAACGCCCAACAGGGTTCTTTGCGGCACGCTTGCGTCGAATATCTTTAGGATTAATCGTCAATGGACGATAAATCTCTACTCGATCACCCACTTGCAAAACAGTATCTATCTCAATCTTACTACCAAATACCCCAAGATTTAAAATCTCTGGAAGTTTTATCTGCTCTGCTAAACCACTTGCATCAATCGCTTGTTGTGCAGTCATTCCTTCATTGAATGGAACGGCAATCATAAATTGCTGTTCAGGTGTCGCAAATGCAACCCAAACTTGTTTCTGTTCCATTATAAAACTTGCCCAATAACTGCGACAATCGCAATCAAAATTGAAAGCGGTAAAACTAAACGTACCGCAATACGCCATACGTTATAAAATAATTCATTACTAAAACCCATAGCTTTACGAAGATGGCTAATCTTCATAATCCAGCCTGCAAAAACTGCATAAATCAAACAAATCACTAGTCCCCAAATCATCAATAGAGTATTAAAAACTTGGTCAACTTGTGGCACAGCCCAAACTGCAATTGCCGCGAGAATAATGCCCCATTGAATAATGATTGCAAGTTGGCGTTGTGCTAACTGCTCTTTAGCAAATTGGATCAATAATGCAGCAGACATTATCGCAGCAAAAACCCACGCTAATGCTGGAAGTTGCGCTTGGGTAGAGAAGAAACCAAATGCAATGACAGCAATAAGCTGCGCGACCCAGATCGGAAAGACTGAACTTGTGACCGCTTGTTGTTTCTTCACTGTCGCTAAACTACTTTGCCAATACAATCCTAGACCTAGACCACTTGCGACTAAAGCAAGCACTGTAGCATTGCCCCACTCTTTAAACTCAATACCTGTCCAGTGCCAAGTCGTTAACTGAGTTCCCATCACATTTGCACCAATAAAAGCAGCAATGACTCCAATTGTTGTAAGTCCAATTAAAAATTGGCGCGGTATAAAAGATAAACCAAGCGCTATAACGGCAAAAACAGCGAAAAGGATTTGAACAGGAAGATTTAATGCAAGCTGCTCAGTCACAATGTGAGCAGAGGTATTTATCATACTGCCTGCAAAGAAAGGAACAAAAACAACAGCGAACCAACCTACTAAACGCCATTTCGGGGAAGCATCAGCATCACGCGTTAAAGTAGAAAGTGCTTGTAACGCGGTCATCTGTGAACGTTTCGCTAAGGCAATTTCAAGAAAACCAATCGGTAATGCTAATAAAAGCATGGTTCCTAGCCACAATAACCAAAAATCAAATTGACGATCAATTTGAATACCCACAGTTGGTGCTAATGTGCCAATCATGACAAAAGATAAGCAAAACGCCATCACTGGTGTAAGCCAGCGTGACAGAGTTGTGTCCTGCATACTGCATTCCTTAAAAAGCTTTGAACTCATTGTGCTTCTTTATGGAGCTTACAATGAAATATTCAATCTATTTTGCCTTTGTCACGTCTGAAAATCAAAACAAAAGATACCCAAAGAAAAAGGCAAATCACCATAAAGATGACTTGCCGCGCCTAGTTATTATTATGTAAATCTGACCTCTTATTTTTTACTCATCTTCACCTTATTATTTTTCTACCATAAGAGGTCTTATTGTTATTATTTTATTGTCAAGCAAAGAACCGAGAAAACCAATTCTTGCCTTTTTTCTTTTCATTTTCTTTAATAATGCCAACCATATTTTCTCTAACAGCACCTACATAATCAGCATCATCATGCCGAATATGATTGATTAACCATTTTGAAAGTGCTTCATGCAATTCTTTATCAATTTCATGCCCTAATTCAAAACGTTCACGATAAGTCTCTATCTTTTTGATAAATAAATCATGCACACGTTTATGTGGCACACGATATTTATAATTTGCTTCTTCTTGCAAGCTTTCTTCAAAGGTAAAATGCGACTGTGTATAATCAATAATATTGTCTAATACACTCTTCATTTTGACACGATCATGGGAATATTTTAAATCAGCGATTTCATTAATATAATCCAGAATACGTCGATGTTGATCATCGATTACCTCTATTCCTGTATTATATTCGGTAGACCATTTCATGCCCATATCGATTCCTAAAACCAATGTGATTTATTGAATAAGGACATAATATCGGCTAAACAATTAAATAAAAACACAGTATTTTTGTCAGATTTCAAATATTTTCAATAAAATAAATTAACCTGTTGTTTTATATTTAATTAAATATTTTAACCGATTAAAACACTCAAGTATTTTTTAACCAATTCGAGAAAAATAATTATAATTTCATTAAAATATAAATAGTTAAGAATAGATACTATAAATAAATGATATAGCATCTATTAATTTTTATTATACTTATTAATATTGATCCGCTCTCGTCACGCGTTTTAGGTTTGGATTTTCTGCTTCTCGAATGAGACGTTTAACACGTGTGAGTGCATATTTAATGGGTTTCCCGTGCTGAAATAAAATCATTTCGCCTGGCTGATATGCAGTCCATGATTCATTATGTGTGAGTGGTTCCGTCGTGATAACAGCAACACGATCTTCAGGTGTTGTTACCTCGCTAAAATCTACTTTGACGTCTAAATCAATTAAATGCGCAGGTTGAAATGGATATTCTCTTACTAACCAATGCAGTTTAGTTGTCGCATAACTAAATAATGCTTGCCCATTGGATAGGCAAAAATTAAACGTACCATGCTCAGCAATTTCAGGTGAAATCCGTTCTAATAGAGAAAAAACTTTCTCTATACACGGTTCTGTATATCCGAATGCTTCAACCATTTGATCTAATAAATAACAAAAAGCACGTTCGCTGTCTGTATTACCGACAGGTTCAAAGCGACCACTAAGCTGAGGATTAAAATCGTGTAGATCACCGTTATGCGCAAAAATCCAATGTCGCCCCCATAACTCACGTAGAAATGGATGTGAATTTTCTAGCGTAATTTTGCCTTGTGTTGCTTTTCGGATATGTGCAATCACATTACGAGATTTAATAGGATAATTACGAACTAAATCTGCAATTGGTGATTCAACCGCAGATTGATTATCAACAAACAAACGACATGCTTTGTCTTCAAAAAATGCGATACCAAAGCCATCACAATGATCAGACGTGACCCCTGCTCGTTGAGAAAATCCACGAAAGGAAAAGGTAATATCCGTCGGAGTCGCGCAATTCATTCCTAATAGCTGGCACATATCTTCTAACTATCTAACATCTGTGTCTATTGTGCATGAGGTACAGACATCTTGTAAATCTCAATATGTGCTCAGTATTAGCCTAACAATGATATAACTATCTCTGCACCATTTTATTCATCACAAAAGAAGTGGCAATTTTGTTAATTTCTAAGAAAACAAAATAATCCAAACATTTAAAATCTTCATCATAAAATGCTTGTTTAGAGAGCTTAGATTGCATACCTAGATATGTATCAAATAATTTTGGCATCCGTTCATCTTGTGGGAAACTATATTCTGGTCTCTCAGGTTCAAATGCACGTTTTGAACGGATATCAATAATTTGATGCTCAGCCAATTGCTGAATTTGACGATGGGTGTAATAAGCTCGCGCCAAGTTATCTTCAAGATGAATACTCACGCATCCCATCACATACTTCGCACGCATAGACCATAGTACCTTTGGCACTAAATTTAACCATAGCATTGATAAAGCTTTTCCAGAACGGAATTGCGGATGTACACACGTCCGCCCTATTTCCAAGATACTTGGCAAATGTGAAAAGTTTGGAACGACATCAAACTCTTTAGCACTATAACTTTGCCCAATTTCATGACCTTGAAACAATTTAAGACGTGTATAGGCAACAATTTCACCCGTCCATTTTTCACGTAACACCGCATGTTCACAACCAAAATCATAGAGATCTTGATCTAGCCCATCTTCAAAAGAGATACCAAATTGATGAGAGAATTGATTTGCTCTAAAACGTTGTACTTCTTGTAATTCTTTTAGATTATCCACCCACCCAAAACGGAATTGGTTTTGTGACGGCTTTTGACGTAAAGGTGAAGTTAATGTCTGGCGATAATGATTTAATTTTTCTAGCATAATGAAAGCTCCTTATGTCTAGAGTTACCTTAAATCGCTTCAATGACACTTCAATGAATAAAAGATGAACAGATCATGACTTAAATTCAATATCAACATCTATTAACTATCGCGGAGGCGGCATGGATGCAGCCCGTTTGACTGCGGTATCAAGGACGTGCCGTCAGTCAAACAAAAGATTTTTGTTACTATTCATCCTTGAAAAGTAAAGAAACACCTATACACAAGATATGTGATCTTACACATTCCATGAGGTTGTGCAAACTTTTCAAAAATTAATGCTTCGCACGATTGGTAATCAATGTACCAACGCCATGGTCAGTAAATATCTCTAATAATGTTGCATGAGGTACACGACCATCTACAATATGTGCACTCACGACACCACCTTTGACCGCGTCTAATGCACAACCGACTTTAGGAATCATACCGCCATAGATCACACCCGTTTCAATTAAACGATCTACTTCTTGTGTACTCAATCCAGTTAATAAGTTTTTATTTTCGTCTAATACGCCTGTGATATTAGTCAAAAGAATCAATTTCTCAGCGCCTAATGCTTCTGCAACTTTTCCAGCGACGAGATCAGCATTGATATTATAAGTATTCCCTTCTTCATCCACACCTAATGGTGCGATCACAGGAATAAAATCCCCTTGAGTAAACATTTCCAGTACATCGGTTTTAACACCAGTCACTTCACCGACCATACCCAAATCAATTTGAGAAATTGAACCATCAGCTTCTTGTTTTTCCATAAGCAGTTTACGGGCACGAAGTAAATTACCATCTTTACCTGTCAAACCAATCGCACGACCGCCGTGTTGGTTAATCAGATTGACAATCGATTTATTAACACTACCACCGAGAACCATTTCAACCACTTCCATCGTGGCTTGATCGGTGACGCGCATCCCATCAATACGATCAGACTCTTGCCCTAAACGTTTAAGCAGTGAATCAACTTGTGGACCACCACCATGTACGACGATTGGATTTAAACCTACTGTTTTTAATAACACGATATCGCGAGCAAAAGAGCTTTCTAGCTCTGGATCAGTCATTGCATTGCCACCATATTTTACAACCAACGTTTTACCTGCAAAACGTTGAATATACGGCAAAGCTTCAATCAAAATTTTTGCTTTATCAATGCCGATATGCTCGTGTGACATGCGCCTCTCCTTATTAAGCCTGTGCGAGTTCTTGTGCAATTTGCGGATATTGACCTTGCATCATAGAAACAAATTCTTGGCGAATTTCACGTAATCGATTTGGATTATCTGCATCAAAACGAACCGTGAAATACTCACCTGTATTAGATGCTCGAATAATGCCAAAACCATCGTCAAAATCAAGCCTTACCCCATCTATTTTACTTAAACGAGCGCCTAAACGATGACTTAGAATTTCAATATCATTTAAAACTTGTTTAGGGTTTATATCATGGGTGCTGATATAGGTATCTTCAGTACAATAACGTTCAGGGTAAATTGCTAATAAAGCAGAAAGGTTTGCTTTGTCTGATTGAGTCAGGTATTCCATGACTCTTAGCGCTGCATATAGACCATCGTCATAACCAAAACCGCGACCATCATTAAAGACATAGTGACCTGCATATTCACCACCAAATACCGCATTGCCTTTGGACTGAGATAAATATGTTCGCAAGAAACTACTTCCTGTACGAATCATTTTAGCTTGTCCATTCAAACGTTGTACGGTATCAGCCACCATTTGAGAACATTTCACATCAAATACAATTTCTTTACGTGGATGCTGTTGTAAACAGATTTGTGCGAATAAAGACAATAAGCGGTCTGGGCTAATAATATGGGCATGCTCATCGACTAACACCAAGCGATCACCATCACCATCTAAAGCAATGCCTAGATCAGCTTTTTCTAAAATAATGGCTGCTTGTAAATCTGTTAAATGCTCAGCATGTGAGGGATCTGGGGCATGATCAGGAAAATCCCCATTGGCTTCACAACGTAAAGCAATGACCTGACAACCTAACTTTTCTAAAACCAGTTTTGCACATCGACCTGCTGATCCATGCAAACCATCCAATACAATTTTTAAAGGGCGTGATAATTGAATATCATCTAATAAGGATTGCTGATACTGCAAACAATACAAAGGCACAATTTGATGTAGCACATGATCAGAATCAATCATTTGCTGAACATTTGGCAAAGAAATTTGTGCAAGTTGTCCAACCTGTTGAATCACGTCTGGCGTTGGGGGTTCACCATTTAAAATCCATTTAATACCATTATCTGATTTAGGGTTATGGCTTGCAGTCACCATAATTCCGTTCCCACCAAAATCACGCGCGATATAGTACATCATGGGCGATGAGCAACATCCAATGTTGGTGACTGTTAAACCCTGTGTTTGAAAAATTTGTTGAATAATATTGGCATAAGTCGGACTGGTTAGACGTGCATCATAGCCAATTACAACGCGATCTTGTCCTGCATTTTTATATTGTTGTGCTAAAGCATAGGCAATTGAATGAATCACATGAGGCGTTAAGTTGCTCAGTTTTCCACGGATATCATAAGCGCGAAAAACATTCAGAGGAAATGTATGTTTTATATCCACAGTAAACCCCTATTTTTATAATCACTAGCTGACTCAAAAAAAACAGAACTATTAAAAAATTAATTAACCCTTGTTCAGAAAAATTAAAGTAATTCATCAGCTGCTTTTTAATACAAATCTAGGGAACAATCAATATGACAAATGCAACGCTTTTCAGTAAAGCATTGCATTTAAATTGATAATGGAGGCAGTATTAGTGTTGGCCTGTATGTCCAAAACCACCTGCACCACGTTCAGTCGCAACAAATTCTTGCACTTGTTCAAATTCAGCTTGTACCACAGGAACTAAAACGTATTGAGCCAAACGCTCACCTGGCTCTAAATGGAAGGTATTCTGCCCACGATTCCAAACCGAAATCATCAACTCGCCTTGATAGTCAGAATCAATTAAACCGACTAAGTTTCCTAATACAATACCATGTTTATGACCAAGACCTGAACGCGGTAAAATTAAACCTGCAAAGTTTGGATCTTCGATATAGATTGCTAGACCTGTTTTGACTAAGACCGTTTCACCAGCCGCAATATCAATTGCAGTATCTAAACAGGCACGTAAATCTAAACCTGCTGAACCCGTTGTGGCATATGAAGGCAATGCCCATTCTTGACCTAAACGAGCATCTAATACTTTAACTTGGACTTTCATTACAACTTCCTACTGACTATTTCTTAACGTTTCAATAATGCTTTTAAATTCGCGAGATATTGCTGAGCTTGCTCTTTCGGATCAACATTCGGTGCGAGTTTCTTTTTACGACCATGCCACTCTAGATCATCTTGTGGTAATTCGTCTAAGAAACGGCTTGGTGTCATTTGACGCATTTGACCACCGTTTTTGCGCTGCTCAGCAAGTGTCAAGGTAAGCCCTTGTCGAGCACGGGTAATACCCACATACATTAAACGGCGTTCTTCTTCAATGGTTTCTGAAGCAATCGAGTTTTTATGTGGTAATAGCTCTTCTTCCAAGCCAATCATATACACATAAGGAAATTCCAATCCTTTTGCAGCATGTAGCGTCAATAAGTTCACTTTATCCGTGTCTTCTTCTTCTTGCTGCTGCTCTAACATATCGAGCAATACCAGTTTACGAATCACACTTTCAATATTCTTCTCATCGACATCATCAGTGCGATTCAATAAATTTTGAATGCTGCTATAAAGGCTTTCAATACTGTCAAGCTTGGTTTTTTCCTGAGCAGGCGTCGCTGCCTGTTCACGGATATAATCGATATAACCTGCTTCGTTAATCATCTGACGAACCTTTGGCATTGGCTCATCATCGTCGAGTAATTCACGTGTAAATGTCGCGATAAATTCAGCAAACTCATGCAATTGAGTTGATGCCTTCTTCGGCAAGACCATTGCCAAACGCTGATCTGAAGATGCTGTCAGCAAAGATAAGGTATTCTCTTGTGCGAATAAACCGAGTTTCTCTAAAGTGACAGGCCCAATTGCACGCTTCGGTGTATTAATAATTCGTAAGAAAGCACTATCATCTTCAGGATTAATAATGAGGCGTAAATAGCTCATCACATCTTTAATCTCAGCACGAGCAAAGAACGATTGCCCACCCGATAATTTATATGGGATTTGCATTTGACGTAGCTGCGTTTCTAATACACGTGCTTGGAAATTACCACGATATAAAATGGCATAGTCTTTCCAATTTTTACCATTCATCAATTTATGCGTGATGAGATCTTTAACAACACGTTCAGCTTCATCATCATCATTTAGGCACGTGATCACACGAATATTTTCGCCATGCCCTTTGTCACTCCACAATTTCTTATCGAAAATATGCGGATTGTTTTCAATCACAGCATTTGCTGCTTTTAGAATACGGCTGGTTGAACGGTAGTTTTGCTCAAGTTTGATGACTTTTAAATTATGAAAATCTTCTTTTAATAAAGCCATATTCTCAGGCTTTGCACCACGCCATGCATAAATAGATTGATCATCATCACCTACTGCGGTGAATTGCCCCATCACACCAACGAGAAGTTTTACAAGTGTATATTGTGCAGTATTGGTATCTTGATATTCATCTACCAGTAAATAGCGAACACGGTTTTGCCATTTATCTCTGACTTCAGCATTTTCTTGAAGTAAGCGAGCAGGCATTACAATCAAATCATCGAAATCGACTGCATTATAGGCACGTAGGTTACGTTCATAAAGTTGATACAAATGCGCCAACTGTACATCATCAACAGTTTCACAAGTTGAATGGGCTTGCTCAGGTAAGACTAGATCATTTTTCCAATCTGAAATTTTTTTCATTGCTTTTGCGATGAGTTCTTTACTCTCTGCACCTGATAAATTGTCACGTTGCATTAAGTCCATCAGAATTCGTTTGCAGTCGTCTGCATCTAAAATCGAGAAGTTGGCTTTAAGAGGTAAGTTTTTTAATTCTAAACGTAATAAATTCAGACCAAAAGTATGGAAAGTCGAAACTGAGAGTCCTTTAGCTTCTTCACGAGACAATAATTTACCGACACGCTCCTTCATCTCACGTGCAGCTTTATTGGTAAAGGTCATAGCAGTAATACGATGTGCTGGAATACCACATTGCTGTACGAGGAAAGCAACTTTTCGAGTAATTACGGAGGTTTTACCTGAACCTGCACCTGCAAGCACCAACAATGGCCCTTGAACATATTTCATCGCTTCAAGTTGCTTGTCATTGAGTTGACTGGCAGATGACATCTTGGAATACCTCTCACGTTTTCGAGCATGATTATAGACATCTCTGTTTTAGAATCCCAATAGTAAATCTTGGGATATGTATAAATTATGATGCCTTATACAAATAACACGCCATAGCTTGTCGCAAGCTGTTCGACACAATAAAAAAACCACCCGAAGGTGGTTCTTTTAAATCAGTAATAATTACTGTTTTGCATAAATACTAATTTCTACACGGCGGTTTTGTTCTTTACCAGCAGCAGTTGCATTTGAAGCGATTGGATTAGAAGAACCTAAACCTTGCGCATCAATACGGCCACCTGAAACACCTTGACCAGCTAAATAATTTTTAACTGACTGAGCGCGTGCTTGAGATAATGGAATGTTGATTGAATCATTACCTGTATTATCTGTATAACCTGTTACAAGAATCGCACTCTTGTTATCTTCAGCCAACACTTGTGCAACTTTGTTTAAAGTGCCGTAGAAGTTAGGTTTAATATTTGATTTATTGGTATCAAATGTAATGCTACCCGGCATGATCAATTGAACAGAACCATCTGGATTACGACCTACATCAACACCTGTACCTGCCATTTGCTCACGTAATTTTTTCTCTTTGTTATCGAGATATAAACCACTTGCACCACCAAGAATCGCACCAATTGCAATTGCACGGTTGTTTTGAGATGATGAGTTAGCATTACCTTTAGATACACCATAACCCGCAGCAGCACCAATTAAAGCACCTAAAGCAGCTTTGTCGTATGAAACACCACCAATATCGTTACCTTGGCCACTCATTGTTTGGCAACCAGAAAGTACCAATCCAGCCCCTACTAATGTTGAAATTACTAATGCACGCATTGCGTAGCTCCTGTCTATGTATTTTGTTGTCTGAACAAATAATGAATGATAAAATCAAGCCAGACCATTGATATTTTGTTAATAATAAACAGTTTATTTATATTTTTGTAATATTTTGATGCACTTTTCTTGATCTTATACTCACATTTTCTCCACTGTTTATTATTTTGCATAAAATCACACTTATGAGATATATATCACATTATTAAAAATTAAGTAATCATCTAAGTCTTCTATGGTAAAAATTTTAATTTCCCAGATTTTGTATCTATAAGTACTGGAATATATGAAAATTGTGAACATTTAAAAATATACAGTTGTATTTAAATATCTGTTGTTTATAGTTAAAAGAATTGTTTTATCGAAAATTAGCACTCAAGGTTTGATTTATGTCTACCACAAATAAAAAAGCATCGTTATTAGAAAGGGTAAGTAAAGGACTTACTGTTGGTTCTGTGATCACAGGAAGTACTTTTTTACATGGGCCCCCTATCCTGACATTAGGTATCACCAAGCTATTCAAAAAATCAAAAAAGGTAGATGAAACCAATATTCAGTTGGCGAATAGTTGGATTGGCATAAATAATCAACTGATTGAAAAAGTCTTACCAAATCTTAAATGGGAAATTAGTATTGATGAAAAGCTCGATCTGAATTTACAAGGTCGTTATATGATGATTTGTAATCATCAAAGTTGGGTGGACACCACAGTAAATCAATATTTTGGTCTCACACGTATGCCACTCACCCGCTTCTTTACCAAGTGGGAACTCATCTTTATTCCTTTTGTTGGGCAAGCCTTTAAGATTTTGGGTTTCCCAATGATGAAACGTCACTCAAAGGAACAAGTGGCTAAAAACCCAGAACTGAAACATCGCGATATGTTAGAAGCACGTAAAGCCTGTGAACAATTATTAAGTCAGCCTTTTACACTACTCAATTATCTTGAAGGCACTCGCTTTACTGCCGAAAAACAAGCAAAACAGCAATCACCCTATCAAAACTTACTTAAGCCAAAAGCAGGTGGCTTGGCATTGGCTTTAAACATCTTAGGCGATAAGATTGATGCTTTGGTTGATATGACCATTGTCTATCCTGATGGTGCACCAGATTATGGTGATTTTTGGTTAGGTGATGTCTCACGTATTGCTGTAGATTTGCGTAAAATAGAAATTCCAGATTGGGTGCTTGGTGGAAATTATGAAGATGATCCAATCTACCGCGAACGTTTTCAGCAATGGGTCGATCAAATCTGGACAGAAAAAGACCAATTGATTTCACAAATGAAATCTAAATATTATCAATAGTCTCATTAGGAATTGACTCACCACATGACTCAGCAGGACTCAAAACAAAACTCTAAATATAGCCTTGTAAATCCAAACAGTAAGTTTTTTAAACTGTTTCTTGTTTATGACATTTTCATGGTGTTTATTATTGTTTTTAATTTGTTCTGCTTAGGCATGAACTTTTTTTTAATGAGTAATATTGGCGAATGGTTTTTTAACACAATCCATTTACCTAATGTGCTTGAGTTTTATCGTAGTTACTTACACCCTTGGGTGATTATCACCGAAGCATGGTTTATTATTTTTTTAATCACTGAACTTGCCGTGCGATGGGCAATTGCGATTGTGAATAAACACCATGCTCGTTGGTGGTTTTTTCCATTTATTCATTGGTATGAAATCTTAGCGATTATTCCCCATTTACGTTTTCTACGTTTATTCCGCGCAGGTATCATTGCCTATCGCCTACATGAACTTGGGTATAAGGTTGTACCTGATAACATTCGTATTAAAGCAGCGTTTTACTATAGTGTCATCATGGAAGAACTCTCTGATCGCGTTGTCATTTCGGTCATAGATGGCGTTCGACAAGAACTTGAAACCAGTTCGAGTCATAAAAAAATTATTCATGATCTCGTTGATCATCATCGTCAATTGTTTACTGTGGCGCTATCTTCTTTACTACAAGAATCCTTAGCAAAAACATTGCAAGAACAACAACCAATGATTACGAAAAAAGTAGGCATTATTGTCAATCAAGCGATTGAAGATACGCCTGAACTGACCCAGTTATTACGTTTAATTCCTCTTGTTGGTGGAAGAATTGAACAACAGATTCAAACTATTGGGCAACGTTTAGGTGAAAATATTAGTATTGGTTTGATTGAACCTTTTACAGCAGGCTCTGCACACAACCCAAATGAGAATTATCAATTGATCGCAGAAAAAATCAGTGAGCTAAATATTGATAATCACTACTTAGAAGAATTGGTTGAATCAGTTGTATTTGAGAGCCTCGCAGCCATACGAAAACAAGTAAAAATCAAGCAATGGCAGCAAACCTTGCATGAATATGATCAATTGGATAAAAAAGCAGAATGATTACAAGAAAATTTACCAATCTAGCTAGAGAATTCCTGTAATTTGTTCTAGCATTTGCTTTTATTTACAACATGCTTTAACACAATAGAGTGCTTAAAAAAGCCCTTAAGGATAAATTATGGCTGATATACGGATTACGGGCAGAATGGTGAATTTTAGTCGATTAACATTCGACACAAATGACCATAATGCGATCCGCCAGCAACTTACAAGCACCCTCAATGAAGGTTCCTATCTTGGAACTTTAGTCATTATTGACAGTACCGTTGAACAAGAGCTGATTGCATTAATTCAACTACTCATCGATCTTGGTTTACAACCAATGGCGGTGATTGATGGTCTCTTGGGTGACGAGGCTCGTGCCATTCAATTCCCTGTCCTACCTGCTGATCAACCATTACAGCGTATCAAAGCATCGAAAGAGCAAGTCGTTGCTCAAGCACCTGAAAACAATACTGAAACTCCAGAAATACAAACACCACAAAAACAAACACCGACTACGCATATCACCTCATATCATGATGAGATTTTGCGTACTGGACAATGTTTGGTACAGGATCAAGGTGATATTATCTTGAATGCGGGCATGAATAGTGGCTCTGAAGTCATTGCGTCTGGAAATATTCACATTTATGGCAATGCTCGTGGTAGAGTCATTGCAGGTGCAGGTGGGCACACTTCAGCTCGAATTTTTTGTCATTCACTAGAAGCAGAGTTAATCTCGATCGCAGGGACATATTGTGTCGCAGATGATATTCCTAAAGATATGATCAAAAAACCCGTACATATTTATTTAAATAACAAGCAAGAGCTTGAATTTGAAGCCTTACAGTTTTAATTTAACTTATTAAACACCCAAAAAGCCCTTTTAGGGCCGTATGACCATAAATAGGAGTGGATTCGGTGGCCAAAATTGTTGTCGTAACGTCAGGCAAAGGTGGTGTAGGTAAAACTACAACAAGCGCATCTTTTGCAACAGGTTTAGCCCTACGTGGTCATAAAACTGTTGTGATTGATTTCGATGTAGGTTTACGTAATCTCGATTTGATCATGGGCTGTGAACGCCGTGTCGTTTATGACTTTGTCAATGTCATCAATAATGAAGCTCGCTTACAACAAGCATTGATTCGTGATAAAGAAATCGAAAACTTGTACATTCTCCCTGCATCACAAACACGTGATAAAGATGCTTTGAGTGATGAAGGCGTTGCTCGTGTGATTGATGAGCTTGCTCAAGAGTTTGATTACATCATCTGTGACTCACCAGCAGGTATTGAACGTGGTGCAATTTTAGCAATGTACCATGCTGATGAAGCAATCATTGTGACAAACCCTGAGATTTCATCAGTGCGTGACTCAGATCGTATTATTGGTATGCTTGATAGTAAAACTAAAAAAGTTGAACACAACGAAGGCCGTATCCGTAAACATCTCTGTATCACACGTTTCAACCCTGAACGTGCTGACAAACAAGAAATGTTAACGATTGATGATATTTCTAAAGATATTTTACGTGTGCCGACTTTGGGTGTTATTCCTGAGTGTCCAAGCGTACTACAAGCATCTAACGAAGGTAAACCCGTAATTCTTTATGATGAAACTAAAGCTGGGCAAGCCTATGATGATTTAGTCGCTCGTTTCCTAGGCGAAGATCGTCCTTATCGACACATTGCAGTACAGCCAAAAGGTTGGTTAGCTAGACTATTTGGAGCGTAATTATGGCAGGATTCTGGAGTAAACTTTTTAGCAGTGATGAAAAACCATCAAGTGCACAAACTGCCAAAGATCGCTTAAAAGTTATTGTTGCATCTGAACAAGGTTTAGGCCGCCGCTTAAGCCAAGACAAAATTGACCAAATGAAAAAAGAAATCATGCAAGTGGTCAGTCGTTACGTTCGTGGCGTAGATGAACAGCATATTCAAATGCAAGTTCGTTCAGAAGCAAATATCGAAATGTTAGAAATGAATATCAATTTACCTGAAGATCGATAGAAGTTTTTTCATTAGCGATTTTTCGCAAATAAAGGCAAAATACATTGCGACTGAACAAAGCCATGCTTTGTTAATTATTCAGTCCCGTATTTTGCCTTTATTATTTTAAGACTGAGGAGATTGTCATGGCATTATCACAGCCAGCAACTTTCAATGAAGAATGGTCAGATGAGCGTGTTTTTGCCTACCTCAACCAACTTCCACCAGCAGATGTTAATGCTGACTTCCATGTACTCTATCATGCGTTCAAACATATGCGCCCTTTCGACTATGAGCGCTTGATTACCAAATTTTTAGCTGATGGTCGCGATTTAAATGCGACTAATCCTGAAGGACAGCGTATTCATGACGTGATAGCTCAATTTCCACGTCAGAAAGATGGTTTCTTAGAAGTCTTAGCAAAATTTGCTTAAGATAAAAAAGCCTGCTTAAAGCAGGCTTTTTTATCTCTTTATTTTATCGACTACCAATCAAATAAACGCCCAGTAAGGTAAAAATCCCACCAGAAATACCATCAATCCATTTTGCAAAATTTTGATATGCTGTTCTAAATGTAGGTAATGAGAATACAAAGGCTACCACTAAGAACCATAGCAAGGTTTCTATCGCAATAATAATAAAAAGCAAAGAGTGATGCTGATCAAATAAAGGATTGGCTAAGAATAATGAAAATACACTACCAAAATAAATCACTGCTTTAGGATTCGATAAGTTAGTGAGTAAACCTTTCATAAAAAACAAATAAGGCGACTGAGGTAATACTATCTGTTTGATACTTTGCTCACCTTTTGAAAAAGCTGAACGAAGCATTTGGTATCCCAACCAACATAAATATAAACCACCAGCGACTAAAAGGCCTTGTTTTAGCCAAGCCATCTTTTCAAAAATAATATTCAGTCCCATCAAGGCTAAAAGTGACCAGACCATCGCCCCCAAGCAGATACCAAATGCAACCAATACCGCATCCTTACGAGAACGGCTGACAGCGGTTTGAGAAACTAAGAAGAAATCAGGTCCTGGAGTGATAAGCGCACAAAAATGAATAAAAATGAGTGTACATAATGCAACAAACATGGCTCACCCTTTAGCTTGAATTTTTAAACAATAAGCTTAAATAAAAAACGTGATTATTACTATATAAAATTGATAAACCTATAACAATAAAGCCCCTAAAGAGGGGCTTTATTAGTGGAATATTCTTATTAAACGAGAATATCGCGCTTACCGTTTGCTCCCATCGAGCTCACGATCCCATTTTCTTCCATCTGATCAATGATACGCGCCGCACGGTTATAGCCAAGACTAAATTTACGTTGTAACGATGAAGTTGAAGCCTTACGTGTCTCTAAAACAAAAGAAACACATTGATCATAAAGTGCATCACGACTTGGGTCACCATCACCATCTTCAAAACCACGTGAAGTTGGTTCTTCATCAAATGGGGTTAAGATTTCATCGACATAATCTGGTTCACCACGTTCACGCCAAGCGTCACAGATGCGGTTCACCTCATCATCACTAATAAAAGCACCATGCACACGCTCAGGCTCGATTTTACCCGGCCCTAAGAATAGCATGTCACCATGCCCCAATAAGTCTTCTGCTCCACCTGCATCGAGAATCGTTCGAGAGTCAATCTTACTGTTTACACGTAATGCAACACGTGTTGGGATATTCGCTTTAATCAAGCCTGTGATGACGTCAACTGATGGACGTTGTGTTGCAAGTAGTAAATGAATACCTGCCGCACGAGATTTCTGCGCAAGCCGAGTAATCATCTCCTCAGCTTTTTTACCAACCTGCATAATCATGTCAGCGAATTCATCAGCAACAATCACAATCGATGGTAAAGGAGCTAATCGTGGTGCACGCTCCCCTACAACTGAATCACTGGCTTTCCAAGTTGGATCAATCAAATCGTCGCCATTGGCAATCGCTTCTTCCACTTTGCGGTTATAGTCAGCCAATTTACGAATTTTTAGAAAAGACATTAGCTTATAACGACGCTCCATTTCATTGACACACCAATTCAATGCGCTTACAGCATCTTTCATATCTGTAACAACAGGTGTTAATAAATGTGGAATATCATTGTAGTTAGCTAATTCAAGCTGTTTTGGGTCGATTAGAATTAAACGCAATTGATCAGGCGTGTATTTTAACAACATCGATAAAATCATTGAGTTAACAGCTACTGACTTACCAGAACCAGTTGTTCCCGCAACTAACATATGCGGTGCTTTGCCCAAATCAGTAATCACAGGATTACCTGAAATGTCTTTCCCCATCGCCATCGAAAGTAAACCCGCTGGGTCTTCAAATGCAGGTGTCTTTAACAACTCAATCAGTCGAACCATTTCACGGCTGCTATTTGGGACTTCAATGCCGATATAAGGTTTTCCAGCAATCACTTCAACCACACGAACAGATGCCATTGACATTGAACGTGCTAAGTCACGTGAAATATTGGTCACTTTAGATGCTTTTACACCCGGTGCAAGATCTAGTTCAAAACGTGTCACGACAGGCCCAGGTTGAGCCTCCATCACTTGAGCTTTGACGTTAAACTCTTGTAATTTAATTTCTAGAAGTTCAGACAAACGAGCTAATTGTTCAGCTGTAAAGTTCACCTTTTTATTCGGATCTACCTTGTCCAATAATTCTAAACCTGGCAAAGTTGGTAAATCACGACGTTTTTGAGCCACTTGCATCGCACGAGACATTGGACGACCAAATGAATCTGTTAACGGCGCATCTAAATCAAAATCATCTTCGATATCAAAATTTTCTTCAATTTTACCCGCAGTTTCTTGCCATGCTTCAATAAATGCTTCTTTTGATAAACTTTCTTTAGGCGTTTCAATCTCAATAGGTGCTTTTACAAAAGCCGAAGACTGCGCGTAGCTCGGAGTTTGCAATACAGATTGCTGTTGTTTGTCTTCAATTAACAAATCTTCAAATTCATCAAAGCCTTCATCCAAAATACTTTGCTTATCGTCAGAGATCATGTTTTTGATCGTATGATGCGACTGAACTGCCGTTGCTTGCGGTACAGATTGAACTTCTATTGAATCTAACTCAATATCATAGTCAATTTCATCACTTTCATTTCTAGCCGTTGATCGCGGTTCTTGAATAAATGGCTTATGTACATCCGTAGCCGTTTTACTATTAGGAACAGCAGCCAATAATTCATCGAATATTTGGTCATCATTCCAATCGACTGGACTCTGATGAGGACGTTGCACTGCTACAGAAGAAACTTCCGTTGCTGAGTGTACATATTGAGATGAAGGATTTATAGCATCATCTGCCGCTCGCAAAAGTGCATCAATTTCTTGTTTATGACTCACATCATCATGTTGTAATGCACGCCATACTTCACCTGTTTGAATTAAGCGCTGACTATCGGCTGCAAGTTGATGTGCTTGTTTTAAAGTTTGCTCAAAATCTTCTGTTGATAATACTTCTTGTGATTGAACACTTTGCTGCTCTTTGGCAACAACATCAGCAAATAGTTTTTCGGCTAATAATTGATGATGTGAATTGTCTGTCGATGCTGTTTTAGCTGCAATGCTGTGCTGTGTATTTTGGGATGCATCATTCGCCTCTACAATATTTGAATCAGCCGCTTGGAGTGGAGCTTTTTGCTTTATAGTTGGTGTTTCTGTTGGGACTAATTGTTCAGTCAAATCATAAGCAGATTCGTGTTGAGGTATATTTTTATAAAACAAATCTTGTAAATATGCTGGCGTATTTTTTAATGTTGCCCAAGTTTTATTCCATTGAATACCAAAAGCTAAAGTGAATAATAAAATACTAAAAGTGAGTAAAAAAAATGTTGCGCCATAGATGGTTAAAAGCTGAGAAAGGCTCTGACCCAACTCATAACCAATGATACCACCTGCCGCATTTTCTAAAGTATCTGCTGGGACATTCCAATGTAGATACAACAAACTAGAAATGGACAGAATCAAGAAGAACTGTGCTGCATAACGGAATGGGCGATTTAAAAAACTTCTAGGCCACCATACTTGAATTGCTTCGATAAATAGAAATAAAGGAATGAACAAACTTGCCCACCCTAAAAAACCGAATAACAAATCTGCAATCCAAGCACCTGCAACACCACTTGCATTTGAGACCTGTTGCGTATCACTTGAAATATGCATCCAACCTGGATCAAAAGGTGTGTAGGTTACTGTGGCAAGAAATAGATAAATGCCAAAAGAAATCAAAAATAATGTCATTAAAAAGCGTTGTGCATAAACACTTGACACCGCAGCCATATACAGTCCTGTAACCCAATTTGTTATTTGTAGGTATCGATTAAGGTCTAACTGACCTTGATCAATAAGTTTTATATTATGCACTCGTTCTTACAAAAAAGATGCACGATTGTTTACTGTTGTTGTTAACATCCATTGTTGTTGCAAACATTGATGAAATATCAGTAAATGCTCTCCATGATATAGCTCAATTCGATTAGGTTTATCAATATTATCCACCCCACTTTGATGTGGATTAACGTATAATTTTAACAGTTTCAATATAAAAAGGATGTTCTTTAATGAGCGCTCGTCACTCACGGTTAATTATTTTGGGTTCTGGTCCTGCAGGTTATAGCGCGGCAGTTTATGCAGCGCGCGCCAACCTTAAACCGACACTGATTGCAGGCTTGCAATTAGGTGGTCAATTAACAACGACCACTGAAGTTGATAACTGGCCTGGTGACCCTGAAGGATTAACTGGTCCTGTGTTAATGGAGCGTATGCAAGCTCATGCAGAACGTTTCGGTACAGAAATTGTCTATGATCACATCAACGAAGTAGATCTTAAAACTCGTCCATTTGTCTTAAAAGGCGATATGGAAGAATACACGTGTGATGCTCTTATTATTGCAACAGGGGCAACTGCGCAATATTTAGGTCTTGAATCTGAAACTGCATTTATGGGTCAAGGTGTAAGTGCTTGTGCAACCTGTGATGGTTTCTTCTATAAAAACCAAAATGTCATGGTGGTTGGTGGTGGTAATACTGCCGTTGAAGAAGCACTGTATCTTTCCAATATCGCTGCTCACGTCACATTAGTACACCGTCGCGATAGTTTGCGTTCTGAAAAGATTTTACAAGATCATCTTTTTGCAAAAGAGAAAGAAGGTAAGATCAGTATTATTTGGAATCATCAAGTCGATGAAGTTTTGGGTGATAAAACGGGTGTAACTGCTGTTCGAATTCAGTCCACACAAGATGCAAGCACTCAAGATATTCAAGTTCAAGGTCTCTTTGTTGCAATTGGACACAAGCCAAATACCAGCATGTTTGAAAACCAATTGAACTTGCGTGATGGATATATTCAAGTTCAAAGTGGTACTTCAGGCAATGCAACAGCCGCTTCTATTGAAGGTGTATTTGCAGCTGGTGATGTAGCAGATAGTATCTATCGTCAAGCGATCACTTCAGCAGGATCAGGCTGTATGGCAGCACTAGATGCTGAAAAATATCTCGATAATTTAAACTAATCTCCACATTCTCTTGCGTTGACAATTTAGAATAGATTGTCAACGCGCTCTAGTTGCGTTAATTTAGAATCATTCTTATTCACTTTAGCAACTATGCAAGCGCTGCCTTTATCACAATATATTTTCCCAGATCCTATTGAAGCCGATCCAGAAGGACATGGCTTTATTTGCATAGGTGCAGATCTTTCCCCTTCTACCTTATTTGAAGCATATACACACGGTCTATTCCCTTGGTTTAACGAAGATGAACCGATTTGTTGGTGGAGTCCAGAGCCACGTTGCATTATTGAGCCTCATGCATATAAACCAAGTAAATCATTAATTCGAAATATGAAAAAACATGATTATCGGATTACAGTGAATCATGCTTTTGAAGATGTAATACGCTCATGTTCACTCCCCCGCAGCTATGCAAATGAAACATGGATTAGTGAAGATATAATCGAAGGCTATTGTTCTCTATTTAAAGCGGGTTATGCCTATAGCATTGAGGTCTGGCACCAAGAAAAATTGGTTGGTGGTCTATATGGTGTAACGATTGGAAAAGGTTGTTTTGGTGAGTCCATGTTTAGTACTGAAACCGACGTTTCTAAAATGGCTTTCTATACACTCATGTTGATCGGTCAAGAAAATCAGCTTCCTTGGATTGATTGCCAACTGGTCAATGACCATCTTTTAAGCTTAGGTGCGCGTACACTTTCTCGCCAAGTCTACCTAAAATCGTTACAAGATGTAATTATTGCCCCCTCTATCAATTGGAAAAGTTATCAAGAACGTGTATTTTCAAGTAAAACAATAGCAGTTTTTGCAAAATTAAACGGTTAATGGATTAACACCTTGGAGGGAGATTAATGAAATCATACCAACCCAAGTCCCTTTTAAATGACTTACAGTACTATATAACACCGCCACACGACTGTAGTTATCTTGATAACAAATCAGCTCGAATGGTATTTTTAGATCCAATTCACCGTATTGATGTGGTGACATTGTCTGAACTTTCACGTGTCGGTTTTCGGCGTAGTGGTGATTTTGTCTATCGACCAGAATGCAACTTATGTCGCCAATGTTTATCTTGCCGCGTTCCAATTCAAGAATTTAAAATGAATAGCAGCCAGAAAAAGGCATGGAAGCGTAATCAAGATTTAACAATGAGTATCTTGCCAACCTCGCAAGCCACTCAACAGCATTATAATTTGTATGAACGTTATATTAACGAGCGTCATGCAGATGGCGATATGTATCCAGCGACATTAGATCAGTTTGAAAAATTCCTCGTTCACAGTTGTACAGAAAGTTTCTTTATCGAACTTTGGGATGATCAGAAACTTATTGCCGTTTCTACTTGTGACTTAATGGATGATGGTCTCTCTGCTGTATATACTTTTTTTGATCCTCAAGAACAACGTCGTTCACTTGGTGTTTTTGCGATTCTTAAACAAATTGAATATGTCAGCACTTTAAATTTAGATTACCTATATTTAGGGTATTGGGTGCCTCACTCAGCTAAAATGAACTATAAATCACAATATACGCCACTGGAATTATTATTAGATGGGCAATGGCGCCGCCTTAACCGCCCACTCTCAGAAAAAGAGATTCATCAACTTGGAAATTCATTAATGACGACACTACCATCGGAGTGGGATAACTTAATTATTAAATAAAGCGGCAAAATCATCAGTGCATGTTTTGACCATAATCACAGCATGCTCTTTTGTACCATCTAAATTGGGATAATAATTTTTGCGTAAGTCTATTTGATGAAAATCCGTTTTTTCATACAAACGAATTGCAGCAAGATTGCTTTCACGTACTTCTAAAAAAATTTGAATCGGATTATTTTTTAAAAGTTGAATTGAATAACCTAACAACTCGTATCCAAGACCTTTGCCCTGTTGGCTTGGATGAATAGCCATCAGTAATAAATTGGCCTCATCTAGAACAGGCTGCAAAATACAGAAGCCAACGACCTGATTCGACTGCTCATAGACCGTGCACTGATACGAAGCTAAAGATTCTTGAAATTGTTGTTTCGACCAAGGATGTGTTTGTACTAAGCGCTCAATTGCAACAACACTGTCTACATCGCTCTCTTGCATCAATCGAATCACGATCTATCACTCTATAAAATATTGACGCAGATTATCAGCAATTTGATCATAAATTTGAATAAAAAAATGGGCAATTTTAATTGCCCATTTTCATTAACTCATATTAAAGCCTAATTCAGCACGCCATTTATTCAATAAAGCTGTTGTATCATCATCATTCGGATGAAATTTTGGTCTTAAAAATGCCAATAACGTTGGAATTTGACGTGTCATAAAACCTTTGTAGCCATACATGAACTTGAGCATATATTTGGTATCTCGCCATGTAAGTTTGCCATCAGTTTTTAAAAGAGTCGCAGTGAAATATGACTGGGTAATAAAAATTAAACCCATTGCAATCACTAAAGCTAATGAACGCATAAAATAAGCTTTAAATCCTTGCCCATACATCGCTTCATAAACGTCAAATGCTACCGCTTTATGTTCATTTTCTTCAACTGCATGCCACATCCATAAATGGTACATGGTCTCATCCATAAACATGGATTGAATATCTGGGTTAGACAATAATTCTTCAGCAATCGTTGATGTAAAATGCTCCAAGGCACAAGTACCCGTTAAACCAATCATCTCTTTTGTAAAACCAAATGGTTTTAATAATTTAGTAATTATAGCAACTCCATATTGAATGACTTTACCCGTTTGTGCTTCCAATTTACGCACATCATAACCATAAGCTTGAGCAGCTGCATTGAATGCCAAATGCTCTTTAGAATGCATCGCTTCCTGACCAATAAAAGCACTAATTTCTTTTTGTAATCGAGGATCAGCAAGTTTTGGATCATTTCTAACTGCACGGGTACTATTCACAAAAAATTGTTCACCCTCTGGGAACAGTGCTGAAAGTGCAGTCATAAAATGAGTTAAAGCAGCATCACCATTTGCCCAATAGCGCGGCACTTCACCAAATTCAAAATCCATTCGGCGTACAGGAAAACTAGCGCCAGCGCGGTTTGAAATATTGACCTTAGCATTCATACCTTATTCTCCTACCCAATGGATATATTTGATTAAAAATTATCTATGCTTTATTTATACGCTTCTTTGAACGCGTTAAATAAGTGCAGATAAGGTCAGAAAAGCATCATCTTAGGACATGTCAGTATGATTTAAAAAAGTTTATTCAATGTAATATTCAAAATAAAAAAAGAGCAATTTTATTGCTCTTTTTACATAGGTTTAGCTAATGGATGTTTTAATTTAAAAACCTAATTTCGCCTTCCAATCTTTAAGTAATTTTACGGTATCTAAATTATTTGGATGAAAACGTGGTCTAAAGTAAGCCAACATTTCACCCGCCATACCTGTAATAATCCCTTTTGATGGACTATAAGCATATTTGTAAATCATGCCTAATTCTTTCAGATTTAGTTTTTTATCTTGTTGAAGTAGACGTAAAGTAAAATAAGATTGAAGAATAAAGATTAAAACCATAGCAAATACAAGTGCTGTAGTACGTAAACTATATGCCTTCAATCCAGTTCCAAATACTGACTCATATACATCGTAAGCCACTGCTTTATGTTCATTTTCTTCAACTGCATGCCAGAACCACATATATGACATGGTCTCATCTGTCATTAAATCTTGAATGTGTTTATTGCGTAACAATTCAGAAGCAATCGTTGCAGTAAAATGTTCTAGCGCTGTAGTTGCCGTTAGATCAACCATTTCTCTTGTCATACCAAACGGTTTAACGATTTTTGAAAAATTCTTAAGCGCAAATTGGATATAACGTCCTGTAATCTGCTCTAAAGATCTAACATCATGACCATACTTTTGTGCAGAAGCATTAAAATTTACATGCTCTTGAGTGTGCATTGCTTCTTGACCAATAAAAGCACTGATTTCTTTTTGTAGTTCTGCATTATCTTTAATAGTTGGGTGATAACGTACAGCACGTACAGCATCAATAAATAATTTCTCGCCATCTGGGAATAATGCAGACAAACCAGTCATGAAATGAGTTAAGCCAGCCGAACCATCCATCCAATATTCTGGCACTTGATCAAAATCAAAATTCATACGACGTACTGGAAAACTTGCACCTGCACGATTTGAAATATTTACTTTAGCATTCATGCTTCTGACTCCTTTTAAATGGAAAATTTCCATTTAGTACTTTTGTTCATTTTCTTGTGTTTTATATTACGGTTTTATTGCGATGAATTAAGTGCAGTTTAGGACAGCAAGGTATCAGTTTAGGACACTATTAAAGATAGATTGTCGAACAATAGACATAAAAAAACACCCCAAAGGGGTGTTTTTTTATTACTCTAAGCGATTATGCAGTTACTTTAGCAACAACACCAGCACCTACAGTACGACCACCTTCACGGATCGCAAAACGTAGACCTGGGTCCATTGCGATCGGGTGGATTAACTCTACTGACATCTCAACGTTGTCACCAGGCATAACCATTTCTACGCCTTCTTGTAACTTGATTGCGCCAGTTACGTCAGTTGTACGGAAGTAGAACTGTGGACGGTAACCGTTAAGGAATGGAGTATGACGACCACCTTCTTCTTTAGAAAGTACATATACTTCCGCATCGAATTTAGTGTGTGGCTTGATTGTACCTGGTTTAGCAAGTACTTGACCACGTTGTACGTCTTCACGCTTAGTACCACGTAGAAGAACACCACAGTTCTCGCCCGCACGACCTTCGTCAAGAAGTTTACGGAACATTTCTACGCCAGTTACAGTCGTTACAACTGTGTCACGGATACCAACGATTTCAACTGTTTCGCCAACTTTAACGATACCAGACTCAACACGACCTGTTACAACAGTACCACGGCCAGAAATAGAGAATACGTCTTCGATTGGCATTAAGAATGCTTTGTCGATTGCACGTTCTGGTTCTGGGATGTAAGAATCAAGCGCTTCAACAAGTGCAAGAACTGATGCTTCACCGTAAGGACCGTCATTACCGTTTAATGCTTGAAGCGCTGAACCACGGATGATTGGAGTATCATCACCTGGGAAGTCATAAGTAGAAAGAAGTTCACGAACTTCCATTTCTACTAATTCAAGTAATTCTTCATCATCAACAAGGTCACACTTGTTAAGGAATACAAGAATAAATGGTACACCAACCTGACGTGAAAGAAGGATGTGTTCACGAGTTTGTGGCATTGGACCATCAGTCGCAGCACATACAAGGATCGCGCCATCCATCTGAGCAGCACCAGTAATCATGTTTTTAACATAATCGGCGTGGCCCGGGCAGTCTACGTGAGCGTAGTGACGGATTGGAGAATCGTATTCTACGTGTGAAGTATTAATTGTAATACCACGTGCTTTTTCTTCAGGAGCTGAGTCGATTTGTGAGTAATCTTTCGCTTCACCGCCGTAAGTTTTTGCACAGATAGTTGCAATCGCAGCAGTTAAAGTTGTTTTACCATGGTCAACGTGACCAATTGTACCCACGTTTACGTGTGGTTTATTACGTTCAAACTTGGCTTTAGCCATGATGATCTTCCTTTATAAACTGCTCATGAGGGTCGCCCATGAGCACTTGGTTTTTTAACTAAATTTTAGTTGGGTAATATAGTAATCGAAAGATTACTCGTCGTCACCTTTTTTACCGCCAGCTTGGAACTTAGCGATGATGCCTTCAGCCACGTTACGTGGAGTTTCAGCATATTTAGCAAATTCCATAGAGTAAGTCGCACGACCTTGAGACATAGAACGCATTTGAGTCGCGTAACCAAACATCTCAGCCAATGGAACTTCTGCTTTAATTGCTTTAGTTCCACCAGGAAGATCGTCCATACCTTGAACCATACCACGACGACGGTTTAAGTCACCCATGATATCGCCCATGTAGTCTTCTGGAGTTTCTACTTCAACTTTCATGATTGGTTCAAGCAAGATAGGATCTGCTTTCATGAAACCATCACGGAATGCGTAAGAACCTGCCATTTTGAACGACAATTCGTCAGAGTCGACATCGTGGTAAGAACCGTCGAATAATGTCGCTTTGATACCCACAACAGGGTAACCAGCCAATACACCATTCTTCATACGTTCTTGAATACCTTTATCAACCGCACCAAAGAATTCTTTAGGTACTGTACCGCCGACAACTTCTTCAGCGAATTGGTATTCTTTACCAGCTTCTTCAACATCCATAGGTTCTAAACGAACATATACATGACCGAATTTACCTTTACCACCTGTTTGACGAACAAACTTACCTTCTTGTTCAACAGACTTTTTGATCGTTTCACGGTAAGCAACCATTGGTTTACCAATGTTCGCTTCAACACCGAATTCACGCTTCATACGGTCAACGATGATGTCAAGGTGAAGTTCACCCATACCAGCAATAATTGTTTGACCAGATTCTTCATCTGTACGAACGCGGAACGATGGATCTTCTTTAGCCAAACGACCTAAAGCGATAGACATTTTTTCTTGGTCAGCTTTAGTTTTTGGTTCAACAGCCAATGAAATTACTGGCTCTGGGAATTCCATACGTTCAAGAGTAATAATGTTCTTCTCATCACATAATGTATCACCCGTCGTAACGTCTTTAAGACCTACACACGCTGCGATATCACCTGCACGGATTTCTTCAAGATCTTGACGCTCGTTCGCGTGCATTTGTACGATACGACCGATACGCTCACGCTTAGATTTAACTGGGTTATAAACCGGATCACCTTGTTTAAGAACACCAGAATAAACACGTACGAAAGTTAAGTTACCTACGAACTTATCGTTCATGATTTTGAACGCAAGTGCAGAGAACGGTGCTTCGTCAGATGCTTCACGAGATGCTTTAGTTTCATCTTTATCGTCAAGAATACCTTCGATTGCTTTAACTTCTGTAGGCGATGGTAAGAATTCAATTACAGCATCCAACATACGTTGAACACCTTTGTTTTTGAACGCAGAACCACAAAGCATTACTTGAATTTCAGATGCTAATGTACGAGCACGAAGACCAGCAATGATTTCTTCTTTAGAAAGATCACCTTCTTCTAAGTACTTGTCCATTAATTCTTCTGAAGCTTCAGCAGCAGCTTCAACCATCTTGGTACGCCATTCTTCAGCAGTATCAACGAGGTCAGCTGGAATATCGCCGTATTCAAACTTCATACCTTGAGATGCTTCATCCCAGATAATCGCTTTCATCTCGATCAGGTCAACAACACCTGCAAACGTATCTTCAGCACCGATTGGCACAACGATAGGTACAGGATTACCACCTAAACGAGTTTTAACTTGCTCAACAGCACGGAAGAAGTTTGCACCTGTACGGTCCATCTTGTTCACGAATGCTAAACGAGGCACTTTATATTTGTTTGCTTGACGCCATACAGTTTCAGACTGAGGTTGTACACCACCTACAGCACAGTAAACCATGCACGCACCATCAAGAACACGCATAGAACGTTCAACTTCGATCGTGAAGTCTACGTGTCCCGGTGTATCAATTACGTTGATACGGTGTTGTTGAAATTGGTTACCCATACCAGACCAGAAACAAGTTGTCGCAGCAGAGGTAATTGTAATACCACGCTCTTGTTCTTGTTCCATCCAGTCCATTGTTGCTGCACCGTCATGTACTTCACCAATCTTGTGAGATACACCTGTGTAGAACAAAATACGTTCAGTTGTAGTTGTTTTACCTGCGTCAATGTGCGCAGAGATACCGATGTTACGGTAATTACTAATTGGAGTTTGGCGAGCCATGATGTCTACATTCCTAAATGTTATATTTAAAACAGGACGCATCAATTAAATTGATGCGTACAAATATTCAAGCAGGCAACTTAAATACCCGCAAAGCTCCCACTTTGATAGAAAGCAATGTTGAATCTAGCTGCTGTACGCATGAATATTCTCCTGATTAGGGACTGTTTTATCCGCTTAGAAACGGTAGTGAGAGAAGGCTTTGTTGGCTTCAGCCATACGATGCACGTCTTCACGTTTTTTGATCGCAGAACCTTTACCTTCAGCTGCATCAAGCAACTCACCAGCAAGACGTAAAGCCATCGTTTTTTCAGAACGCTTAGCAGCAGCATCTACTAACCAACGCATAGCCAAGGCAGTACGACGGGATGGGCGCACTTCCATAGGTACTTGATAAGTAGCACCACCAACACGGCGTGCTTTTACTTCGACCATAGGACGAACTTTTTCAAGAGTAGTCTCGAAAAATTCAACTGGGTCAACTTTGTTTTTTTCTTGAACGCGGTCTAAAGCACCGTAAACGATACTTTCAGCAATAGATTTTTTACCATCTTGCATTACGTGGTTCATGAATTTAGCGATTGTTTGGCTGCTAAATTTTGGATCTGGAAGGATCTCACGAGCAGCGACTACGCGACGTCTTGGCATTTTAATACACCTAATAATATGACACTTCAGGATAATCCAGCAGTTTGTACAAGTGTCATGTACGCTACGCTGGCCTTACTATACGTCGCTTGAATTACAAATCTATGAAGAATTCAAACAAGCGAAACGCTAAAGGGTTGTTTGGGCTAGTTTCCTAGAATTACTTCTTAGGACGCTTAGCACCGTATTTAGAACGTGACTGGTTACGATCTTTAACGCCAGCACAGTCTAAAGAACCACGAACGGTATGGTAACGTACACCTGGTAAGTCTTTAACACGACCACCACGGATAAGCACAACACTGTGCTCTTGTAAGTTATGACCTTCACCACCGATATAGCTTGATACTTCAAAACCAGAAGTTAAGCGAACACGGCAAACCTTACGCATTGCTGAGTTAGGTTTTTTAGGAGTAGTCGTATATACACGTGTACATACACCACGACGTTGTGGACAAGCCTTCAACGCAGGAACTTTTGATTTTTCAATCAAAGTTGTACGACCCTTACGGATCAACTGATTTGTTGTTGCCATTTGGCAATTCTCCCGTTATTAAACAACCTTAAAAAGAAAAACACCTCTTTTTAAGGGCACATAATTGTAAGCCAAGAAGTAAAAATGGTCAACATTGCAAGACAAAGCAAGTGCTGACCATTTCTATAATTTTGTTGTTTTATTGATGTCTAAATCACACCAACAAAATAATTAACTGTGTTTTGTTGATGCAGGCTCTATATCGATTGTTTTTGGTTCTGTAGATAGTTCCGATTCATCAGAAGTGAGTAATTCATTTGATTGCTCTTTCAAAGCAGATTGCTGTTCAGTATGTTCGTGCTTGACCACATGCTCTGATGCAAGCTGTTGAATACTCTGCTCAACGTTTTCATTCGTCTGAATTTCTTTAGCAGCATGATCTTTAGATTGCACTGAAACATTGGTAATCACATCATTTTTGCTTTCATCAACACTACTTAATGCATTTGTCGTAGTCTCTGTTGCATTTAACAATTGTGAATTCGGCTTTCTTAATAATGCTTCCGCTTTGTAATAGGCTTCTAAGGGTGAAAGATCTTCATTCGGATATTCATTCAAATAAAAACGGGCTGCCCCGAAAACAGATTGTGCCTTGTGTCCTACATCTTCGAGTAAACGCCAACTATAAAAGCCACCTAAAGCAGCACCAGCAACTGGTGTTAATTTACCAATCACAGATGCTTGAGGGATATGATTCAACCACCCCCATTTAAACTGTCCTTCCTCATCAACAAACCATTTCTTTACAAGCTCAATATCGTTGCTCGATCCAAGCAACTGCTGAAACTGTTGTAAGTCATGGGTTTCTAACATCGACTTCAAAGCTTTTAATGCAATCAATAATGTTTGTTTTTCAGCAATAATACCCAAATCAATTTCTTTAAAAATAAAGGCAACCACTTCTTGATCTGTCTCATCAGCCAAATCAAACCCATGAGAGCGACCCGTTTGATAAATTGTTCTTAGTGCTAGAACAATCGAGGCAGGAATATCAACGGCTGCACCCCAAACTCCTGTCGCTCCCGTGATAACGCCTTGCGCAGCGGCTAATAATTTATTTTGTTCGATTAATGCCTGACTTAAACGTTGAGAACGCCCAGTATCTTGAGTGAGTTCGGTAATATCTTTTACACCTGCCTCTTCCAGAATCTTTTCTGTAAGTGAAGTATTGGAACTAAATTCATTCAACCACTGAAATAAATAATCAGAAACTTTTTCGCCCATGTCAGGTGAAATGAAAGATGCAACATTATTTACTTTTGTGTAATGGCGACCCAAAAGTTGATGTGACAATTTAGGTAACTGTTGACGTAACATATGTTGTGGGCTTTCGTATTGCTCAATCTCAAATGGGCTTTTAAAACGCGCCTTCCCTTCGATCACATTAGATGAATCTGTAGATCCATCTGCTAATGTTTTAGGGGCAGTTTGAAGTTTTTGTATTTCTGAACTGAGCTTTTTAGCCACTCCAAAGGCTTGGGTAAATAAACCTGAAGATTGCTTGTTTTTAGATTTTGTCATCAAGTACCTCTGTTCTATAATTTGTGCATCTCTAGGTAAATACTAGGTTGAATGCAAATTTATCTCAACTTTTATCTGTGTTCTTTCATTACCTTTTGTCTCAACTGCATTTATATTTACGAATATTTACACAACTAGAAATAGGCATAAAATTTGCCATAAGAAATAAAAAACCTTTCTGCTATGATGGTGTCATTCACTCATAAGCCATTTAAATCGTTATTTTCTCCTGATTTGTACTTATAGCGATATGCATAAGGCTTCGTATTACCATAAAAGGGATCTGTAAATGAAACGTGTTGTAATCACTGGTATGGGCATTAACTCATGTATCGGTAACTCTTTAGAAGATGTCACTCATTCTTTAAAAAATGGAATCTCAGGAACACGTTTTAATCCAACTTATGCCGAATTAAATTTTAAAAGTCATGTCAGCGCTGCTGCTGAACAAGATTTTGATGGTATTGACCGTAAAATCAAGCGTTTTATGGGTGTATGTGCGATGTATGCTTATAACGCAGCGATTGCAGCAGTAGAACATGCGGGTCTAAAACAAGAGGATCTAGCAAATAACCCTCGTTATGGTATTGCAGGTGGTAGCGGCGGTAACTCAACTGCATCAGTTGCAGAGATGGTTAAGCTATTAGAAGAAAAAGGCGCACGTAAAATTGGTCCTTTCTTTGTTCCCCGTAATATGAGTAACACAATTACTGCCAATGTCGGTGTAGCATTGAAACTACAAGGCGTTGCGCATTCAATTACCAGTGCATGTGCAACTTCTGCTGATGCAATTGGTTATGCCTACAACCTGATTCAATTGGGTAAACAAGACCTAATGCTTGCGGGTGGTGGTGAAGAAGATCACTGGTCTCAAAGCTTACTTTTTGATGCAATGGGTGCATTGTGTTCTAAATATAATGATACTCCCGAATCTGCATCTCGCCCTTACTCAGCGGATCGTGATGGTTTTGTCATCGCTGGTGGTGGTGGTTTCATTATTCTTGAATCACTTGAACATGCACAAGCACGTGGTGCGAACATCTTAGCTGAAGTTGTTGCTTATGCAGCGAACAGCGACGGTGCAGATATGGTTGCACCAAGTGGTGAAGGTGCGACACGTTGTATCATCATGGCATTAGATGAAGCAAAACAACACGGTGTAGAACAAATCGATTATGTCAACACACATGGTACATCAACACCAGCGGGTGACGTGACTGAGCTTAAAGCAATGGAGCGTGCATTTGGTGAAGGACAAGTTCCACCACTTAGTTCAACCAAATCAATGACGGGTCACAGCTTAGGTGCTGCAGGTGTTCAAGAAGCGATTTATTCTATATTGATGATGCAAAATGACTTTATTGCTCCAAACATCAACGTGACTGAGCTTGATGAAGGCGCACAAGGTTTCGATATTGTACTTGAAAAACGTGATACAAAACTGAATACTGTGATGAGTAACAGTTTTGGCTTTGGCGGCGTAAACGCCTGCCTTATTTTCAAGAAGTGGGATGCATAATCCCACCTAGGATTATCGATGGATGCACCTTCTGATGCTTTCTTATGGGTAAAAGCATTACATATTATTGCCGTGGTTTGCTGGTTCGCTGCATTGTTCTACTTACCCCGGCTTTATGTCTACCATGCTATGAGTGAAGATGCCGTTAGTCATCAACGCTTTGAGGTGATGGAACGCAAGTTGTATCGCGGTATTATGTGGCCATCTATGATTGCCACACTCATTACTGCCCACTTCCTTGTCGATTGGGGTGATGCAACCCGACACTACCATGAAGCTTTATGGTTCTATCTTAAAGTCGGTCTGGTGGGTTTATTGGTCATATACCACTTTATTTGCGGTTATTATCGCAAGAAATTGATTGGTAACGCTCATTATAAGTCACACAAGTTTTGGCGTTTTTTTAATGAAATGCCGACTCTCATCCTATTTACAGTCGTCATCCTTGTTGTTGTAAAACCCCAGTTCTAATTGGGGTTTTTGCTTTTTAATGGGTCATCAAATTTTATAAAATTAGAATCAAATTAAGATTATGTATGAGATTTAAAACTATTTAACTTTTAATGAACTAAAATCAAAAAATTGAATCGCATCGCAACAATTACAAAACTAAGCGCAATCAAAAATTGGTTTTCTAATTAAACTATTTGCTATGGTATTAAACAAATTATGAATTGAATTTGAATCAGATGAAATTATTCGAATCATTGCACGCTATTCCCTCTCAGCTCATATCATTTCTGATTGTTTTTCTTAACATGAATGAATTTAAATGGCGTGGCTTAACTGATGGCGAAGTTGCACTCGCTCAATCTGTATTCGGTGATCTGATTGATTATCATGCAGTAAAAATCTTTAATATTCCTTATTTACCGTGGCAGCCATTGAATATTTTTATGGCGCCAAACGGCAATCTATTTGTACATAAACAACATTTTTACCAAGATTACTCAAAATGTTCATTAGATCTTCAGGCAATTTTTATTCATGAATTGGCCCACATCTTGCAATTTCAGCAAAAAACCAATGTCATCTTAAAAGGAATGTTGTTACAGACAGGCTACTATCTTAGTTTTAAAAAGTATAATCCCTATCATTATCACTTTATTCAAACCAAGACTTTCACCAGTTACAACATTGAACAACAAGGTGATATTGCACGAGATATTTTTTTAAAGAAGATTCCAAATATTATTTTGAACCAATAAAAAAGCCCTGTGAAATAAATGACAGGGCTTTTAAGTTAGAAATTCGCAATCTGCTTTATGCAACAGAACCTTTGCGCATTTTAGATTTAAGTTCATGGCGGCTGTCCATATTCGTCGTAAAATCCGTATCTTTGCGTATATCATCCATGATAATTGTACCAATACGCCCCACACCAATTGCCAATCCAAAGGCAATTACTGGAAATAAAATGGTTGAAATCATCATCACTCTAACCTCTTGAATATAGGAAATTCTTAACTGACTGATTAAATCTAAAGTTTATTTGTCTTGCTCTTGAAACATCACTGTACCAATACGACCAACAACAACTGCCAAGCCAAATGCAACCACAGGAAATAATAAAATTGACATATTCGTTACCTCTTTTTGTATGTTACTCACATACTTGATTTAAATTACAGTGTACAAATGTTCACATTGATTAGGATAATAGCAGTGCACAAATGTACACTCAAGCAATAAATAGATTTACCCGACGAATGGTATAAAAAACAATCACAAAGACATAAGACATTGAATTTATTTATTTTAAAAATAATAAACCACTCAATAAATTAATCTTTTTTGCGAATTCTATCGGTGATTGAATAGGTCTAGCGTATTTAAAAATCTGTATTTGCTGTAATTAATCTGTCACCAGAGTATGAAAAGATGAAATGAAAAATTATACAAAAGCACTAAATTTTGAAATTTTTGCCCAATAGATTGATATGGATAACTTCAAATACACAGATTGATCAATAGATCTTCGTATTTTATACAGAAAAACTTGTTATTTTTACGCAGAAAAATGTGCATTTAGTATATATTAGTAAACTTGTCATTTTTCTTTAAGATGCAGAATGTTTAGCACCATGATATACAAATGTTTTTAAAACTATACTTATATAAATCAAAATCTTGTATATCAGCACTTGTTAAGACTTAGGATTAGGTTTGAATGAAAAATTTTAAAATTGCCCTTGCTCAATTTTCTCCGCATATTGGCAATATTGACGCAAATACTCAAAAGATGGTTGAGCAAGCAAATTTAGCGAAACAACAACAGGCTGATCTGATCATCTTCCCTGAACTTTCTACGCTAGGTTACCCAGCTGAAGATTTATTACTTCGCCCGAATTTACAAAAACGCACTCAAAAAGCGTTCGCTCAATTAAGTGAAGTGAAAGATATCGTTATGGTGTTTGGTTTTGTTCACCAAACAGAAGATGGTCACCGTTACAACTCAGCCGCAGTGATTAAAGATGGGCAAGTTTTAGGAATATACAACAAACAGAACTTACCAAATTATGGCGTCTTTGATGAAAAACGTTATTTCCAAGATGGTCATCAACATCTCGTTTTTGAGTATTTAGGTCATAAGTTTGGTGTACTGATTTGTGAAGATGTTTGGTCACTGAATACCGTCAAACAACTTAGCCAACTGAATGTTGAAACTGTGCTTGTCTTAAATGCTTCTCCGTATGAAGTTGGCAAACCACAGCATCGCATCCAAACATTAAATGAACTCGCAAAACAACTGAATCTGAATATTGTTTATGTCAATCAAGTGGGTGGACAGGACGATCTTATTTTTGATGGTTCAAGTTTTGTCAGTAACAAAAATGGCGAACTTGCATTACAAGCACCTAGTTTTCAAGAATCTGTTTATGTGACTGAATATGATGCAGAGCAAAAACAGTTTAAAACTGCTAATGCAATTCCAACTTTAGATACTTTTGCCGAAATCTATCAAGCATTGGTCATGGCAACACGTGACTACGTACAACGCTCAGGATTCCCAGGTGTGATCTTGGGCTTATCGGGTGGAATCGATTCAGCCTTGACACTTGCTATTGCTGTTGATGCGATTGGTGCTGATAAAGTACAAGCCGTGATGATGCCTTATACTTACACCTCTCAAATGAGTGTAGAAGATGCAACAGAACAAGCACGTCGCATGGGCGTAACTTTCGGTATTGCAGAGATTCATCCAATCGTAAATAGCTTCATGCAGACCCTATTCCCATTCTTTGGAAATACACCTGCTGACGCAACTGAAGAAAATTTACAGGCACGTACCCGTGGTACTTTACTCATGGGCTTGTCTAATAAATTTGGAAATCTTGTACTTTCAACAGGTAACAAGTCTGAAATTTCAGTCGGTTATTGCACACTGTATGGTGATATGGTCGGTGGCTTTTCTGTATTAAAAGATGTCTATAAAACTATCGTCTTCGAATTAGCAAAATACCGTAATACATTAAGTGAAACACCTGTCATCCCTGAGCGTGTCATTACTCGCCCACCTTCAGCAGAGCTGCGTCCTGATCAAACAGACCAAGACTCTTTACCTGCTTATGATGTACTTGATGCAATTCTGTACGCTTATATCGAAGAAGATCTTAGCCAAGCAGACATTATTGCAAAAGGCTACGAAGCTGAAGTGGTTGAAAAAGTAATACGCTTAGTTGATCGTAATGAATACAAGCGTCGTCAGGGTGCAATTGGCCCACGTATTAGTTCACGTGCTTTCAGTCGCGAACGACGCTACCCTATCGTCAATGGATGGACCGCGAATGACTGAAAAAATTGTTTCTGAAAAGTCACAATTACTTGCTCAAGCACTTATGCTTGAGCAAGTGGCATTTTATAAAAATCAGCTTACTACACAGCTTTCTCCTGAGTTCTTTCAGCAGTTTATTCAGTTGTTTCTACAACATGCACCAAATATCAAACTGAAAGAAGTGATAGAGCTTGAACAAATCCAAGCCGTTGTTAAGCGTTATGCCTTTGAAATGCAGCTTGGTGCTGGGCTATTAGAGTTTATTGGTGAAATTGCTCAACGCTTGCATGTTTTTTCTTTACAGTCTTCAGCACATTTAGAAGATGTTTTTTCAGATCACCAATTTGAAATGTGGTTATCTAAATTTCTCGAATTAGAAAATATTCGACATTATTTAAACCACTTCTTGAAAGAAAGCCCTTCAATTCAGCAATTATGCCAATATATTGCAACCACAACTTTACAAAATAAATTACCAAAATTATTTTCACAATCTGATGAAGAACAAATTTCTGAAAGCAAATATCAGTGGCAGCAGAAACTAAAGACTTTTTCACATCGTCAACAACAACGCATTGAACAGAAAATCGAAGAAAGTATTGCTCGCTTTATCCAAGAACAACTTGCCGATTTAAGCTTACTTTCAAACGATGACTTAGAGAGCTTGGCACGTAATATCTGGGAAGATAATAAAGCTAAACCTTTATCTGAATACACCAAACAAGTCACACCTTTGGATGTTGAAGAATTCTTTGTAATGATTTATGAATACTGGAAAGAACTACGTCAGTCTTCCTTTATTCAAGATCTGATCTTATACGGCGTAAAAGTCTTTTATGATTTTTATGAAGACGAAAGTTTAGAGGATGTATTTGCTGCGATTGGGATTGAAGAATCAGATCTTCAAAATGAAGCTGTACGTTTTTATCCTAAAGTCGTTGTCGCTTTAGATGAACATGGTGTATTAGAACCTATTATCACTATGATCGTAAAACCTTTTTATGAAAGTCATCAAACTCTAGCGACGATTGAAAAGCATTTATAATTATTATTTTTCTGCTGAGATATATTGAGACTAAATCAATATATCTCTTTAATTTTCTAATTCAATCACATTAAAACTAATTAACTAAAGCCATCAGAAAACCTGATGGCTATTCTTTTTTACCTTAAATCCATAAATAATATTCAGTTGATACCTGATAAGTTGGGTAGCTAATAAAAGCGCATAAAAAAAACCACGCAGGAGCGTGGTCTATAAAATGGTGGCTATGACGAGACTTGAACTTGTGACCCCCGCATTATGAGTGCGGTGCTCTAACCAACTGAGCTACATAGCCGTAAACTGTGTGCGCATTATCTAGTGTTCTATACGACAGGTCAAGTGTATGACATTGAAAACATGAAACATATGAACAGTTTTTGTGCTTTTAATTTTTATTTGATTACTTTTCAACAAATCTTCTCTCAAACAAAAAAATTAATTAAAAAAAGTTCAAATAAAAAAAGACCACGCAGGAGCGTGGTCTATAAAATGGTGGCTATGACGAGACTTGAACTTGTGACCCCCGCATTATGAGTGCGGTGCTCTAACCAACTGAGCTACATAGCCGAAAACTGTGGGCGCATTATCTTAACTTTCAATACACACGTCAAGCACAATTTCAAAAATTTTGAGAAGTGGGCCTATAAGCCGGGTTCTGTCGAGGACGATCATTCCTCTAGGCGTACAATCACTCATACGCTCAAGCGACCTACCCGAATCCAGCACGGGCCGTGCCTCAGGATTCCTATTTGGTCTTGCTTCTGGTGGGGTTTACCTTGCCGTGAACTGTTACCAGACACGCGGTGCGCTCTTACCGCACCCTTTCACCCTTACCTCACGAATGAGGCGGTCTACTCTCTGCTGCACTTGCCGTCGACTTTCGCCGCCCAGGCGTTACCTGGCACCTTGCCCTATGAAGCCCGGACTTTCCTCCCCTGTTTCAGTCACGGAGACCTCCACAGCAGCGACCGTCCAGCCCACTTCGTGGCGCATATTATCAAAGTTAGAAATTAATTGCTCGCATTTTTTTGTGCAGTTAATTTTTTATATTTTGCCATCAACTCATCTTGTGACTCGACATGCTGAGGATCAAGCGGAATACAATCAACTGGACAAAATAACTGACACTGTGGCTGATCATGATGCCCAATGCACTCTGTACAAAGTGCAGGGTTAATTTCATAAATCAATTCCCCCATATAAATGGCTTCATTGGGGCATACTGGCTCACAAACATCACAGTTAATGCATTCATCAGTAATATAAAGAGACATCTACCAACCTTGCTGATGTTTGCGTTCAAATGCCTCAACAACAACAGCGGGCACAAACTTATTCACATCACCTTTCAATCGAGCAATTTCTCTTACCAATGTTGATGAAATAAATGAATATTGCTCTGATGGGGTTAAAAAAACTGATTCAAAATGAGGATCAAGTTGACGGTTCATATTCGCCAATTGAAATTCATATTCAAAATCTGAAATCGCTCTTAAACCACGCAGTACCGCAGTTGCACGTTGTTCACGAAAGAAATTGACCAATAAACCATCAAAACCAACAAACTCTACATTAGACAAATGGCTTAATGAAGCTTTTGCTAATTCTACACGCTCTTCTAAACTAAACACTGGATTTTTATGATGACCAATTGCAATTGCAACAACCACTTCATCAAACATTTTTGATGCTCTTGCAACCAAATCAACGTGCCCGTTGGTAATTGGATCGAAAGTCCCCGGATAAATCACACGTGTTTTAGACATGCGTTGTACTCTAGTTAATGAGATAAGGTACATATTTTAACAAATTTAGCTCTAAACGCGAAATTGCTAAACGATGGAAAAAGATTGCATTTTACGGCACAATAGATGTAATTGTGGAAGTTTGAATTATGGCGCAAGCAACAGTAGTAAAAAAACATAATGGTGGCACGATTGCTCAGAATAAAAGAGCGCGTCACGATTACTTTATCGAAGAAAAATTTGAAGCAGGCATGTCCCTCCTAGGTTGGGAGGTTAAGTCTTTACGTGCAGGTCGTATGACTCTGTCCGAAAGTTATGTCATTTTTAAAAATGGTGAAGCCTTCTTATTCGGTTCGCAAATTCAGCCGTTATTATCGGCATCAACGCATGTGGTTCCTGAATCTACACGAACACGTAAGTTATTACTTTCTCGCCGCGAACTAGAAAAACTTTTAGGTGCCGTTAATCAAAAAGGCTATTCATGTGTACCTTTAGCATGTTATTGGAAAGGTCATTTGGTGAAGCTAGAAATCGCACTTGTTAAAGGTAAGCAATTACACGACAAACGTGCAACTGAAAAAGACCGTGATTGGCAACGTGATAAAGCACGAATGTTGCATAAATAATAAAAAACCTCCGAATTGGAGGTTTTTTATTATGAAGTATTAAATCACTACATGCTTTAGTCGCAGTTCAGCCAAATATTTACCGAACTTGCGTGCAGTTTCTAAATCCCCTTCGGGCGGTGTAATTTCAACGCTAGCATTATCGGACTGCGTCATTAAACCCAGAAAGCTCGACATCCGATTAATATCCAATGGGCTTCTTCCTGTTGGCATAAATGGCAAACCAGCCCATAACATGCCATGCTGCATCGCAAATAAATTAATTTGCTGTAATACGGCGAGCTTATCGCCACTAAGTCCACCACCATTGGTAAAACCCGCAGCCAATTTCCCTTGCCATGTACGTGCCAACCAGCGTTTAGAAGAATCCTCCATGAACTGTTTCAATGCTGATGTAAGACTCCCCATATAGGTTGGACACCCCATCACGATTACATCTGCTTGATCTAATAAATCCCATTGCGGTGCAGCCACAGAAAGTAGATGCACGTCAGCACCTGCCTGCTCCGCACCCTGAGCAATGTATTGCGCAACTTTGGCCGTATGCCCATAAGGACTGTGATAAATCACACAAACTTTAACTTGGGGAGTAATTTGCTCAATAACAGACATGGATAATTTAAAAACCAATGAATTGAATCAAGTTTAACATTTTTAACGAATACAAGGCGAATCAATAGCGCAAAGGATATGATTTATTGCATAAATACAAATGTTGCCATTCGTCCCGTTTTTGCATCACGTCGGTAAGAAAAATAATCCTCTGCTTGCTGATAAGAGCATTGATCACCACCTAAAACGGTTTCTATACCTAAGCGATTTAAAATAAAACGGGCAATCGCATACAAATCAGCCTGATATTTACCTTCAGTTTGACCTGAAATAAAAGCAACGGCTAATTCAGGATATTTCTCACAGAAAATGGCTTTTACTTCAGTCCCGACTTCAAAGCAAGGTTGGCTAATCGCTGCACCTAACCACGCCCAAGTGGGCTGAGATTTCATTTCCGTCACGGTATTTTCGACAATTCCATTAGCCAAACCACGCCAACCTGCGTGCAGATTAGCGACTTCTGTACCTTCGTTATTACCCAAAACAATAGGCAAACAATCAGCAGTCATCATCATTAAGGCATGACCTGCTTTTTGCGTAACTAAGCCATCACCTTCAAGTGCAATAAATGGAATTTGCTCGTTAATCGTATGACAAATGCTGCTATGCGTTTGTGTCATCCACGTGATTTTATCTACACCAAATGCAGACAACTCATTCAACAATAGCATTCGATGTTGCTGAACACGTTGTGCATCATCATTCACGTGCAAAGCCAGATTAAATCCTGATAGATTTTCATTTTGAGTTGCAATCGTTTGAGGATGCTGAATACCTGTTTGCCCAACATATATTCCTTTGGGCAACCCTTGTACAAATTCCATAAAATCTGTCCTCTTACCAGAATATATCCCTTAGCTTTTGAACGGGAGAAGCTAAACACATCCCCCTTTATTTAAAGAGAACTTTTTTTAATAAGCTTCATTCTCTTGGCGAAGTACTTCAACCAATTGAGTGAAATCCTCTGGCCATGGCGCTTCAAACATCATTTCTTCACCAGTACGCGGATGCACTAAACCTAATTTTGCTGCATGTAAGGCTTGACGTTTAAAACTGCGTAACATGTCAATTAAGACTTCTGATGCACCAGCAGGAAAACGAACACGATTAACATAAACAGGATCACCTACCAAACCATGTCCAAGATAACTAAAATGCACACGAATTTGATGGGTACGTCCTGTTTCAAGTTGAGCCTGAATACGAGTAAAGTCACGGAAACGCTCTTTCACATTGTAATGTGTTACTGCATCACGCCCACCAGGTAAGATCGCCATTTTGACACGGTCAACAGGATGACGTTTAATCGGTTCATCAATTGTGCCACCTGCAATGATATTGCCATACGCAACTAAATCATAAACACGATAAACGGTTTTTTTCGCAAGTTGTTTACTGAGAGAAAATTGAGCTTCCAATGTTTTTGCAACAACCAATAAACCGCTGGTGTCTTTGTCAATACGATGTACCAAACCTGCACGTGAAAGCTCAGCTAGTTTCGGTGCATGATAAAGCAAGGCATTGACCAAAGTACCTGTGGGATTACCAGCACCTGGATGAACCACCATGCCAACTTCTTTATTAATCACAATAATATCATCATCTTCATAGACAATATTGAGAGGAATATTTTCAGGTTGACTCGATGTTTGGGCTTCTAATTCAACATTCAGCGTAAGCAATTCATTGCCTTCGCAACGATATTTAGGTTTTACAATGTTACCATTTACCAACAGATGCCCGTCTTTCATCCACTGTTTAAGCTTTTCACGAGAGAACTCGCTCCAAACCAATGCAGCAACCTGATCAATACGCTGACCTAGATACTCTTCATCGAGTTGAATTTGCAACGATAAACGTGTTGCAGTTGCATCAGAATTATGATTATCTGCATCGACAGAATCTTCAAGTAAGAAATCTGTCTCGGAAAGGTTTGAATTGGAAGATTGTGTTGAAGTCATTTTGATGATCGATACAAAAATGGTTTAATAGCACCATTGTAGCTTATTGTCCCAAAAGCAGAGGAATTTTTATGTCGCTACCCCATTATAAAATTACCATATTGGCTTTATCTTTAGGCGTAGCGTCTGTATTTGTCGGTTGTAGCAGTAATCCAAGCAAAAAAGAAGTGGTTGATAAAGGCCCACAGTCAAGTGAACAAGTCTATTTTGAAAAAGCACAAAAATCACTTGAACGTAATCAATATACTGATGCTGTTAAATCACTTGAAGCGATAGATACGTATTATCCAACTGGACAATACACGCAACAAGCACAACTTGAACTCCTCTACGCCAAATTTAAACAAAAAGATTATGAAGGTACGATTGCACTGGCAGATCGTTTCATTCGTTTAAATCCACAGCATCCAAATGTTGATTACGCCTACTATGTTCGGGGTGTAGCCAATATGGAAATGAATTACGACAGTTTGATTCGTTATACTTCATTACAACAATCACATCGTGATGTGAGCTACGTTAAAGTCGCTTATCAAAACTTTGTAGACTTGATTCGTCGTTTCCCAAGTAGCCAATATTCAGTAGATGCTGCACAACGTATGAAATTTATCGGTCAAGAATTGGCCGAAAGTGAAATGAATGCGGCGCGTTTCAATATTCAACGTAAAGCATGGTTGGCTGCTGCTGAACGCGCACAATGGGTCATTGAACGCTACCCTCAAACACCACAAACACCAGAAGCACTTGCAACATTAGCTTATAGCTACCAAAAATTAGGCGATCAAGCCACGTCTCAGCAATATATTGATCTCTTAAAACTAAACTATCCAAATTTAGTTAAGGCAAATGGTGAAGTAAATCTTCGTGCTGCTCGTAAAGAAGGTAGTTGGGTCAATCGTGCCACTTTAGGCTTGCTTGGCCGCGAATCTAAAACGGTACAAGTAAAAGAACAAAGCAATGGTGAAACTGAGCAACGCAGCTTAACAAATCGTTTGAGCCTTGGTTTATTAGATAAACCGACAACTGAAGAAAGCGATTCTGCTCCTATTGACGAACCAACCGATAAACCAAGTTGGATGAACCGTTTAAGCTTCGGGCTATTAGATAAGCCTGAGACCAAAGAAACGTCGGGGGCTGATGCTGCAAATTAATTTGCACTCATCAAAACCACAAAACAGGCAAGTCTACCCTTGCCTGTTTTTCATTTTATGCAACAATGAATTCTGACACACTGACTTCAACGAAGATGTTATCTCTCAGTCCAAAATGGTTAAATGTACATGGCAATTCCACAACATACGATTGATCAAATCTTAGATCGAACTGATATCGTCGATTTAATCGGTCAACGTGTGAAGTTAAAAAAGACTGGGCGTACTTACTCGGGCTGTTGTCCATTCCATCAGGAAAAATCTCCATCATTCCATGTGTATAGAGATAAGCAGTATTATCATTGCTTTGGGTGTCAAGCTAATGGAAATGCGATTCGCTTCCTCATGGACATTGATAGTCGTAACTTTGTCGATGTGATGAAAGACTTGTCTAATCAGACAGGCATCGAATTACCGAAAGATAATCACGACAATAAAAAACTTTCTTATAAACGCAGTCCTCAACAAATTGCAGCGGCTCAACCAACAAACACGCCAGTCGCTGAAAATCCAGCACCTATATCTGTAGCAGACGAATTTATCGATGGGCATTTTGTCGATATAGATCGCGTTATGGATGATCCTTTTGCTCAATTTGATCCATCCTTTTATATGGATGAACAAGTTCAAGAAGGTAATCTCTATGACTTATTGGAAAACGTTGCTCAGTTTTATGAACGCCAACTCCCAATGAGTCAAAAAGCACAAAATTATTTTAAGCAACGTGGCTTATCGGCACAAACGATTCAATTTTGGCGTTTGGGTTATGCACCAGAGGATTGGCAGCATTTAGAAAAGGCCTTTCCACAAGATATTGAAGGTTTGAAACAGCTGGGTCTGATTCGCTCTAGTGATAGTGGTCGAGATTTTGATTTATTACGTGAGCGGGTGATTTTTCCGATCCGTGATCATAAAGGTCGCGTGGTTGGTTTTGGTGGTCGTGCGCTCAATGATGAAATTAAACCTAAATATATTAACTCACCAGATTCAGAGGTATTCCACAAGAATCAATTGCTTTATGGTTTGTATGAGGGTCGTAAACTCAAAGCCAACGATTGGTTAATGGTCGAAGGCTATATGGACGTGATTGCATTGCAGCAATATGGTATCAATGGTGCTGTCGCAACACTGGGAACAGCCAGTAATGCGGATCATTTAACTACCCTATTTAAACAAAATTCTCGTATTACCATTGCCTTTGACGGGGATGCTGCGGGACAGAAAGCAGCACGACGCACCTTAGAAATTGCGCTACCCTTACTCAATGATGGTCGTGAATTAAAATTCTTTGTGCTTCCGAATGAACATGATCCAGACTCATTGATTCGTCGTGAAGGCTTAGAAAATTTCCAAAGGTTATTGCAGCAAGCTCCGCTTTTATCTGACTTTGTGTTTGCCCATTTAACAGGGCAACATGACGTTAGCACGCCTGAAGGTAAAAGTTTAGTCATGGGAGAACTACGTGAATTAACAGAGTTATTACCTAAACATGGCTCATTCCGTTATCTGCTGAGTCAATCTTTCCGTGAGAAACTCGGTCTAGGCAAACGCTCTACCCCTCAAATCAGCCACGATGCCTCTTTATCTTTTAATATTCAAACCAAAGATGAAGATTTTGCAATCGCAATTTTAATGCATCACCCATTTCTCTATATTCATTTTGAAGAATTACTTGCAGTGATTGACCAAACTGAGCTGCTGGCTAAAGTTTTAGCTGTGCTCAATATTGTATTTGATGATTTACCGGATGATCAGGAATTAGCAACCTATTACGTACTTGGTGCATGTAGTCGTTATAGTCATGAGATTGCCGATGTTATGCAGAGAACTAATATTGAGTCATTAACTCAAGCACCTGAGATTGCTGATAAATTAGCTAAGGACTTTTCATTAAATCTACAAGAAAAATATTTAAAATTAAAATTGAGATCACCTATCTCACTCATCGAATCACGCAATTTACGTCAACAATTAAATGAATTAACAAAACAGATTAGCTTGAAGTTATTGTCCTAAGCTAAGTTACTGTCTCGGTTTACGCTCATGCTCAAACACATCCTGTAGATGTTGCTGTAACCATTCAAAATAATCTGGATTTTCAGCTTTAGCAGCTTCTCTTAATAAAATAGAAGTTGGGTGCATAAGTTTCTGTGATAGGCGATGAGCAAACTCCTGCATCACCTGTTCTGCTGCATGACCATGTTGCAGTAACTCTAATGCATGTGCCAACTCTTTTTGGCTGACTTCTTCACTGTGCTGACGATAAGCTTGAATAGTGCTACTCGCCTCTTTCACTTTTTGTTGGGTCATCAATTGAGTAGCCAATTGATTCACCATAATTTCAGCCTCAACAGCCGCCTGACGACGTTGCGCTAAATTTTCATCAATCACACTTTGTAAATCATCTACGCCATATAAATATACGTTATCTAATGATTCGACTTTCGGATCAATATCACGTGGAACAGCCAAATCGACCATCAACATTTGTTGATAGCGACGCTTTTTCAATGCAGCTTTAACGTCTGAATATTCAATCACTTGATACAAACTACCTGTACAACTAGAGACCACATCCGCTCTATGCAAGTTTTGTGCAAGCTCAGCAAAGGGAATAATTTCAACCTCAACTTGATGGGCAATTTCTTGTGCCAAAAGATTCGCACGTTCGCGGCTACGGTTACAAATTAAAATTTTTGCCACCCCCATTTCCGCTAAATGCTTAGCAACCAAACTATTCATTTCACCTGCGGCAACCACCATAACCGTTAACTTTTCAGGGCGGCTAAAAACTTGCAATGCTAACTGAGCAACTGCATAACCCATTGAAACAGCATGGCTACCTACAGAGGTTTCTGAACGAACACGTTTCGCTGCATAAAAAGCATATTCAAAAACACTATTTAGTTCAGGCGACACAGTTTGTGCGTCTTTAGATAAAGCCAAAGCACTTTTAACTTGCCCTAAAATTTGCGGCTCACCCAACATCAAAGAGTCTAAACCACTTGCAACACGCATCAAATGTGTAACAGCTTGAGCATTTTCGTAACGATAAACATGATGAATTAACTGTTTTACATCAATATTATTCACTTGGGCTAACCAAGTCAGAACACTATCAGCATCTTCTGTCATGGCATAAACTTCAGTGCGATTACAAGTTGATACAACAACTAAATCATTCAAAGGTGAATGTTTATTTTGTTCAAGTAATAGCGCAGCTAATCGCTCTGCATTGAAAGCGATTTGTTCACGAAGTTCAACAGAAGCTGTTTGATGGTTGACACCCAATGCAAAGAAAGACATATCAGATCATCATTTCGCTAAATTTATGTTATTGTGCAACATCGGTGTCATAAAAAGCATTACTTTGGATCAATAAAAATTGCGTCAGCTATATCGCCGTACCCTTTTTAGCGGCAAGACGATTCGACGGTATTCTACCACAATCTTGTTGTTAGGTAGCATGAGCTCGTATGTCTCTGCACAAGCAATACACGACATGTATGCAGATAAAAGTTTTGACAGCGCATTACAACAAAGTATGGTGGCTGAATTTTCGCTTGCTTATGATGATATCGCAACTGCTCTACATAATTATACTGTGCTTGCTATTCAAAGTAATTCAACCACCATCAAACAGCGTGCTTTAGATGTCGCCTTAGAATATAACGATTTTCAATCTGCGTTAGATATTGCAACACATTGGGTAGAACAAGAACCCAAAGATGTTCCTGCTTTATTTTACTTATCACATATTGCCCTAAAAACCCATGAATATGAATTGGCAGCAAAAACATTAGACAAAATCTTAAATATTGACCCAACTGCTGATCTCGAACAAATTTTGGCAGGGATTGCACCCGAACAAGCACAAGATCGTGAAATTTTATTAAATGCCTTACGTACCAGTAAAGAACGTGAAAACCCATCTATCTTAGCTTTAATCGCTGGATTAGAAGCGCAAGATGGCTTATATGAGCAAGCATTAAATAATATCAATAAAGCCTTACGTAAACGTTCAAAATCGACCAGTTTCATTTTGATGAAAGCCAATCTATTAATGGCGTTACGCGACGATACTGAAACACAAAAGTGGTTTGCACAAGCCAGTCGAAAAAATAAAACCAATATTGATATACGATTAGCTGAAGCTCGCTATTACATTCAAATCAATCAACAACAGCAAGCATTAGATAAGCTTGAAAGTATTATCAAAGATTATCCAAAAACTGAAGAAGCTTTATTTATTGCTGGCTTAACCAGTATTGATTTAAAACAATACGAAAAAGCTGAACAATATTTAGTTGAATTGCGTTCTTCAGCAAAATATCAGAATGAAGCTTATTACTATCTTGCAATCAATGCGCAACGCAAACAACATTATGAAACTGCCAAAGCATACTATCGACTCGTGGATGGCAGCTTATATATTGTATCTCGACGCAATATGGTCACTATTTTCGAAAAGCAAGGGCAATTAAATGATGCTTTACGCTTTCTTACACAAGAACGGGTGAATTATCCACAACATGCAAGTTTCTTATATCAAGCACAAGCAGATATTTTAAAGAAAACGGATAATAAAAAAGCAGCTTTGGTATTGCTAGATGAAGCGATTAAGAGCTTACCCGATGACCCAGAACTAATCTATGCAGAAGTATTATTGCTGGATCCTTATACCGATCGGGATAAATTAGATAAAACCCTAAAGCAACTTTTAATTATTGAACCCAATAGCCCGACCTATTTAAACGCTTATGCGTATACCTTAGCATTGCAAAATCGTCGCCTAAAAGAAGCACGAAAATATGCAGAACTAGCGCTCAACTTTGCACCTGAACAAGCCTCTATTCTTGATACATTAGGCTATATCGCTTTTCTACAAAATGATTTTGATACCGCAGCCAAAGTCTTGGGACAAGCCTATTCAATTAGCCAAAATATCAATATTGGCGTTCGCTATGCTAAAGCGCTGTATATGCAAGGCGCACTCACACAATTTAGTGAGGTGTTACAGCAATTGAAACAAAAACATGCAAATACCCCACAATTACAACAACTTGATAGCTTAATCTTACCTATCACTGTAAAAAAGAGTTAAATACATGCACTTGTTTTCAAAATTATGTGTCGCGATATGTAGCAGTAGTATTCTAGTATTAACAGGCTGCCAACATCTAAGCCAACCAAATAAGATAATTGCTTCACCACAAGTGCAAGATGAAAATAACTTTAGCTTACAAGGTAAAATAGGTGTACGTACACCACAACAGTCTGGCAGTGCTTTTTTTACATGGGTTCAACAACAAGATCAATTTGATATTGAACTGACTGGAATTTTAGGTGTTGGGAAAACCCAAATTGAAGGAAAACCAGGTCAAGTCACCTTAAATAGTGCCAAAACAGGTCTAATTACGGCAGCTACACCTGAAGAATTACTGGAAAAAGCGACAGGTTGGCAGGCACCGATTATGCACCTTGCCTACTGGGTACAAGCGAAGCCTGCGACGCAAAATGCTCAAGCGAGCAAAGACGAACAAAATCGCTTGAAACAGCTCATTGAAGATGGCTGGACTGTTGATTTTAGCTATAACGATAAGCAAATCCTTCCAAATAAACTTTTGTTGAAGCAAGCACTTGCTGACGATAAAGAAAACCGTATTACAATGGTGATTCAAAACCGATAGATTAGATTCTTTTATGATTAGAGTACCTTCCCCTGCTAAATTGAATTTATTTCTGCATATCACTGGTCGTAGAGACAATGGTTATCATGAATTACAAACTATTTTTCAACTGATTGATTTATATGATTGGATGACTTTTGAGCCAATTGCGGATGGAATGATTCATATTGAAGGCTTAAACGAGGTTGCTGTTGAACAAAACTTAATCTATCGTGCAGCCCAATTACTCAAACCCCATGCAAAAGAACCATGTGGGTTAAATATTCAAATAGAGAAAAATATTCCTATGGGTGCTGGTCTTGGCGGCGGTTCATCTAATGCTGCCACCACACTCATCGTACTGAATCAACTGTGGCAATGCAGTTTAAATGAACAGCAACTCGCTGATTATGGTGTGCAATTGGGTGCAGATGTGCCTATCTTTATTTTTGGTCGAAATGCATGGGCAGAAGGCATAGGTGAACATTTATCATTCATAGACTTAGCTCAAAAACAATTCATAATTTTAAAACCTGACTGTTTTATCAGCACTCAAGCACTTTTTTCACAAAAAACATTGACAAGAGATTCTAAGATCACTACATTTTGCGCCTATCAGTTAGAACCTTTTAATTTTGGAAATAACTTTGAACCTTTGGCTCGACAGTTATATCCTGAAGTAGAAGAAGCAATGCAATATTTAGATCAATTTGGTCTAGCAAAGCTTACAGGTACAGGTGCTTGTGTTTTTATTGAAGTAACAAGTGAAATGGATATAAAGAAAATTTTGCAAAATGCGCCTTGTAAAGCTTACTTGGTCAATAGTTTGGCAGAATCTCCTTTAAGAAATTTTTCAGTTACATGTTAGGGGCGTCGCCAAGTGGTAAGGCACCGGGTTTTGATCTCGGCATCCGTTGGTTCGAATCCAGCCGCCCCTGCCAATTTTCATCTGTAGATATATGTAATATATAGGGGCGTCGCCAAGTGGTAAGGCACCGGGTTTTGATCTCGGCATCCGTTGGTTCGAATCCAGCCGCCCCTGCCATTACATATTATCAAATTAGGGGCGTCGCCAAGTGGTAAGGCACCGGGTTTTGATCTCGGCATCCGTTGGTTCGAATCCAGCCGCCCCTGCCATATCTTTAGACAGACTTGTTTTATATCGATACTTGCTCAATTATATTGACATTATCATACAAAACGATTAAAGTTCTGCCGCATTAGGGGCGTCGCCAAGTGGTAAGGCACCGGGTTTTGATCTCGGCATCCGTTGGTTCGAATCCAGCCGCCCCTGCCATCCAAATTCATTATAAGCCAACCGCCAAGGGTGCTTCATGCCCAATCTTGTCGTTTTTAGTGGAAGTGCTCATCCACATTTCGCCCAAAAAGTCGTAAGCCATTTACATATCCCTCTCGGTGCTGCTTCTGTAAGCAAGTTTTCTGATGGTGAAATTTCAGTTGAAATTACTGAAAATGTTCGTGGTAAAGACGTTTTTATCGTTCAATCTACTTGTGCGCCTACCAACGATAACCTGATGGAAATCTTGGTCATGGCTGATGCTTTGCGTCGTGCAAGTGCTGGTCGTATCACTGCAGTCATTCCGTATTTCGGTTATGCACGTCAAGATCGTCGTCCACGTTCTGCTCGTGTTCCAATTACTGCAAAAGTTGTTGCAGACATGCTGACAACTGTAGGTATTGACCGTGTGGTAATGATCGACTTACACGCAGACCAAATTCAAGGTTTCTTCGATATCCCTGTTGATAACATCTATGGTACGCCAGCGTTGTTAGCTGATTTACGTCAACAACAACATGACAACTTAATGGTTGTATCTCCTGACGTAGGTGGTGTTGTTCGTGCACGTGCTGTTGCAAAACAGCTAGGTGATATCGATTTAGCGATTATTGATAAACGTCGCCAAAAAGCAAATGAGTCACAAGTGATGCATTTGATTGGTGATGTAAAAGATCGTGACTGTGTCATTGTTGATGACATGGTAGATACAGCAGGTACGCTTTGCAAAGCTGCGGATGCACTGAAACAATTTGGTGCTCGTCGAGTAATTGCTTATGCGACTCACCCTGTTTTATCAGGCAAAGCGATTGATAACCTTCGTAACTCTGTTATTGATGAACTCGTTGTTACTGACACGATTCCTCTTTCAGATGAAGCAGCGAACCTAGGTAAAATTCGCCAAGTTTCTGTTGCAAGCATGGTTGCTGAAACAATTCGTCGTATCAATAACGAAGAATCTATTAGCGCTATGTTCGATAGTTATCTATAATAGCCCAGCTTTTTTTCTTAAACCCTAGCTCGCTAGGGTTTTTCTATCACTAAACTGGTCGCAAGTTTAGTTACTCAAACTCAATGAGGATATGCCCATGGCAAACTTCGTATTAAACGCTCAAGCACGTGAAGTAGCACAACAAGGGAAAGGTTCGAGCCGCCGCCTTCGCCACGCTGCTCAAATCCCAGCAATCATCTATGGTGGTAGCGCTGAGCCTGTAGCCGTTACTTTAGAGCTTCGTGAAATCGTTAAAGCTTTAGAAAACAACGCTTTCTTCGAAGAAGTTATCGAAATCAAAATCGGTGATAAAGTTGAAAACGTTAAAATCCAAGCGTTACAACGTCACCCAGCTAAAAACACACCTATGCACGCTGACTTCAAACGCGCATAAGTGTTAAAGGCGTAAATTAGTGTCAAATATTTCGCTAATTGTTGGTTTGGGTAATCCTGGTAAGGAATATGCCCAAACCCGCCATAATGCAGGTTTCTGGTTCGTAGAACAGCTTGCAGATCGTTATGGTATTTCTTTAAAGGCTGATCCAAAATTTCATGGATACAGCGGTCGTGGTCAAATTGATGGTCATGACGTACGTTTACTCTTACCTACCACTTTCATGAACCGTTCTGGTCAAAGTGTCGTACCATTTGCCAAATTTTATCAAGTTGCACCTGAAGCAATTCTTGTTGCTCATGATGAACTCGATATGGATCCTGGCATTATTCGTTTAAAATCAGGTGGTGGACATGGCGGACATAATGGTCTTCGCGACATCGTTCCACATATTGGTGCTAATTTCCATCGCTTACGCATAGGAATTGGACATCCTGGTTCTAAAGAACGTGTTTCTGGTCATGTGCTTGGCAAAGCTCCTAGCAGTGAACAAGCTTTAATAGATGCAGCGATTGATCATGCCTTATCAAAAGTGAAAATGCTTGTCGATGGACAAGTTTCACAGGCCATGAATCAAATTAATGCATACAAACCCGCTTAAATTTAAACTGAATTGTTGATCAATCACGCTTGCCATATTGCATTTTTAAGCGCAAAATGCGCATCAAACCGCCTATCGCCAGCGGGAAACGTGACAAGTCAACCAATAAGATATTCATCTTAGGTCTTACTCAGGAGACGCTAGCCATGCTATCTCGTTTATTAAAATGTAAAATTCACCGTGCAGTTGTCACTCATGCAGAACTTCATTACGAAGGTTCTTGTGCAATTGATGGTGTATTAATGGACTTAGCAGGGATTCGTGAATACGAAGAAATCCACGTATGGAACGTAACGAACGGCAAACGCTTCACAACTTATGCAATTCGTGGTGAAGAAGATTCTGGTATCATTTCAGTCAATGGTGGCGCAGCGCACCAAGCTGATGTGGGTGATTTAGTCATTATTGCAACTTTTGGTGATTTCACTGAAGTAGAAGCAAACCTCCACAAACCACGTTTGGTTTATGCAAATCCAGACAATACAGTCAATCACACAGCAAACTGTATTCCTGTACAAATTGCATAAGCAGTAAAAAATTCCTAAAAAGCCAGTCAATATGAACTGGCTTTTTTTATGGCTGGGTCAATACCAAATGCTAAATGGAACTCATCAAAACAATTCAAAAACAATGATTTCTCCACGACAAAACCGAAACTTCATTTGCTTAAATTCATATTTCAATAGAACGATCCATTTCATAAATAGTTCCCTTTCCTCTCAAAAAACTAGCTATAATCAAAGCACATCGCTTCAGGGCGGGGTGTAATTCCCCACCGGTGGTAAGTTAGGCTTTGATCATCACCGACCTAATCAGCCCACGAGCCTGTATATATTTATATACTCGCAGATTTGGTGAGATGCCAAAGCCGACGGTATAGTCCGGATGAAAGAAGACGAAATTACCAGAACAACTTTGGTTCGTTTTGGTGCGCGCTTATTTTTACATCAGTCCTGAAATGTTCAACCGTATCCTATTTACGAGAGCGTTTCATTATGTCGAGTTTAATTCAACCCGAACTTTTCTTTTCAGCCCTTTCTCCTGCTGAACAACGTATTCAACAAGCTTTAGAAGACATCCGCCAAGGCAAACCCGTCTTGGTTATGGATGATTTTGACCGCGAAAATGAAGCCGACTTAATTATTGCTGCTGAAACACTCACTGTCGAAACCATGGCACGAATGATTCGTGATGGCTCTGGTATTGTATGTTTATGCTTAACCGAAGAGCTAGCCGATCATTTAGAACTCCCACCAATGGTGGTCGACAATTCTAGCCAATTTAAAACAGCATTCACGGTAACGATCGAAGCAGCTCAAGACGTTACGACAGGTGTTTCTGCTAAAGATCGCGTAACAACAGTTTTAGCTGCCACTAAAGATGGTGCTGTTGCAAGTGACTTGAGTCGCCCAGGTCATGTATTTCCATTACGCGCACGTGATGGCGGTGTATTAACTCGCCGTGGACATACCGAAGGAACCATTGATTTAGCTCGCTTGGCTGGCTTAAAACCATCAGGTGTATTATGTGAATTGACTAATCCTGATGGTTCTATGGCATCAGGTATTCAAGTTTTGGCTTATGCTCAAACACATGGTTTAACACTCATTAGTATTGAAGAATTAGTTCAATATCGCTTGAAGCATAATCTCTAATCAAAGAATAAAAAGCCTCGAATCATCGAGGCTTTCCATTACTTCAATGGTTATGAAACTTTTCGTTCCACATTAAGTTCATCAACTTTGCTGATCAATTGGCTGAATTGTGAGATTTGGGCAATCGGTTGTGCCTGAACGAGTTCTTCTGCTGTTCCATAACCATAATTTACAGCAATGGTTTCAATACCATTGGCACGCGCACCAATCACATCATATTGGCGATCGCCCACCATGATACATTGCCGTGCATCCAACTGCTCTTTTTCCAGAATATAAGCAATCAAATCAGCTTTATTAGTACGCTCACCGGTTAATTCACTACCATACATTTCAGTAAAATATTGATCTAATTCAAAATGAGCCAAAATGCGTTTCGCATAAACAGTCGGTTTTGCTGTCGCTAAAAATAATTGATAACCTTGTACTTGTAACTGTTGCAACGTTTCTACCACTGTTGCATAAACTTCATTTTCAAATAAGCCAGTCACTGAAAAACGCTCGCGATAAGCAAGTAACGCTTGTTCAGCAAAATCATCATCCTGAGTATTTAATAACTTCGCTAATGAGGCTTTCAACGGAGGTCCAATCGTCCAATCCAAATCAACCTCATCGGCTAAAGGATGACCCAATTTTTCTAAAGCATAACGAATTGAGCGATGAATACCCGCTTTAGGGTCAGTTAAAGTCCCATCTAAATCAATCAGAATATTTTTGATCGTCATTCGTTCAATCTCTTAAAGCCTTACATAACATAGTCGAGAGTTTCTCGAAACTCCCATATACTAGCCTAAATGAGAGAATAAAAGGAAATGGCTGTGCGTCCTACCGTACTATGTTTTTCAGGTTTAGATCCATCGGGTGGTGCTGGCTTACAAGCAGATATTGAAGCAATTGGGCAAAGTGGCGCACATGCAGCAATTGCTTGTACTGCTTTAACCATTCAAAATTCGCAACAAGTGTTTGGTTTTGAAGCCACTTCAAAAGAGTTACTACTTGCTCAAGCAAATGCGGTAGTGGGTGATTTACCCATTAAATGTGTAAAATCAGGCATGCTGGGTACCACCGATAATATCGCAGCCTTAGCTGAGTTTTTAGGTCAACATCCAGATTATCTATATGTACTCGATCCAGTTTTAGTGGCAAATAGCGGAGGTTCACTCGGTGATCAAGCAACATTAGTTAAAGCATTTGTTGAATTAATTCCATTGGCAACCGTGATCACCCCCAATACCGTTGAATTAAGAGCCTTAACAGGTATTGATGATATTGAGCAAGCCACTCAAAAATTATTTGAAATGGGTGCAAAAGCGGTATTAGTCAAAGGTGGACATGAAGATACACCTGATCATATTCGTAATGTACTTTATGCTGACGGCAAAATGATTGCTGAAAGCCATTGCCCACGTTTAGACGGACAATATCATGGTTCTGGCTGTTCTTTGGCAAGTTTTATTGCAGGACGTTTAGCCTTAGGTGATTCACTTAAAATTGCTGTCCAACATGCCGAAACATGGTTGTTTGGCGTATTAAAAAATGCCGAAACACCCGTATTGAATGGGCAAAAAATTCCAAAACGCTTTTAATACTTTAGTGGCAATGAATAGAAATATGCAGGTTTCTATTCATTTGCTCAAGATACACTAACGATAGTTCACACCATTATTCAAATCAAAAACTTCACCACTTAAACAATTGGGTGCTGCATCCGCTAACCAAAATGCCATATCTGCAATTTCTTGTGCTTGGCAAAACTGCTGATTCAAAGTGGCTTCTTTTAAACGTTTCTGTCTGTCAATCGGAATCTTTTGCATCATCTGAGTTTCAACAGGACCAGGTGCGAGGCTAAAGGTTTGAATATGATACTGGGCATGACTTCAAGCTAAACTACGCATCCCATTTATCAACCCTGCTTTTGAAATTCCATACCAAATATCAGGATGTCCCATTTGCCCTGCAATTGATGCAATACTAATGATGCGCCCAGATTGCTGTGTTTTAAACACACTCTCAGCAACATCAATACTCAACTGCATGGTATGAATCAGATTTACATTCATAATTTTTGCATTTCTTCCCATGTATATGAACTTGCTGTAAGTGTATTCATATAACCAGCATTATTAATCAGAATATCAAACTGCCCAATCTGCTGAATTGCGTTCTCAAGCTGATCATAATGCAGCATATCTGCTTGCCAATGATGTAAATTAGGATGTGAATATTGTGGTACATGGCGAGAAATATTATGCACTTCATAATGCTGATCTAAGAATTTCTGGGCAATTGCTTGCCCAATCCCTTGACTTGCTCCAGTGATAACCACTTTTTTCATCATCAACCTATTATTCATCTAATTCAATAAAATGCGGTAATTGTTGGAAACGTGCTAGCCAAGCTTGAACATCTGGATATTGATCTAATTCAATGTTTCCTTGATGCGCTAAAGCGATGTAGGGGTAACAGGCAATGTCTGCAATCGTAGCTGATTCACCAACCAACCAATGTCTTGTTTTTAAATGTTGATTCACCACTGCTAATGATGCATGTGACATCACAGTGACATGCTCGATATCAATATTCGGTTTCTTGATCAAATGAAATGCCCGAGCTGCCGATAAACTAGAAGCAATTCTTTGGTTAGCAAAAAACAACCACTCTAAAACATGCGTCATTACGATTGTTTCTTGTGGAAACCAAAGCTGATGAGCATCATATGTTTTGGCTAGATAGCATAAAATTGCCTGTGAATCATGGATATGCCTCCCCTGATCTTCTAGCACAGGAATCTGCCCTAAAGGATTCAGTTTTAAAAAATGCTCTGTCTTTTGCTCTTGGTCAGCTAAATTTATAGAGACTTTTTCGTAGTCTAAATTCAGAAATGAAAGTAACAATCTGATTTTGTAACAATTTCCTGAGATTACAGTATTATAAAGTTTGATTGTCATCTTCTTTTGTGGTTATAGTTTTACTGTACCGAACGATCGGTGCAAGAACAAGTGATCTGAGTAATTTTTTATGGATAAACCAACATTGATTCGATCTTTGTTAAGTATTTTTAGAGAATACGGCTATGAAGGTGCATCTTTATCTAAAATCTCAGAACGTACAGGTTTAGGTAAAGCCAGTTTGTACCATCATTTTCCAAATGGAAAACAACAAATGGCACAAGAGGTTTTGAGCTATTTAGAACAATGGCGCGAAGACAATATTTTTACTCATCTACAAAGCAGTACCCCGCCCATTCAACGCTTAGAAGCTTTAACAAATTCATTGAAGCAGGTGTACGAAAATGGTCATGTGGCATGCATTTTGGCAGTTTTGACCTTGAGTGAAGCTCACCAAATCTTCTTACCTCAAATCCAACCTGTCTTTTTAAGATTGATTGAAAACATTGCACTCGTTTTACAAGATGCAGGAATGACAGAGGATCAAGCTTTAGAACGGGCACAAGATTCCGTGATACGCATTCAAGGGGCTTTAATCTTATCTAGAGCATTACAAAGCCCAACGCCTTTTTTACAATTAATGGATAAACTTCCTAAACAATTATTAAATCATATTTGAATTCTATAAAAAGGCGCATAGCGCGCCTTCTTGACTTGACGCAATTATCATCATAAGTACGTCTTGTAAATCTATGTATATTTTTAAGTTAATTCTTCATAGAGAACCACAAAAAATGACTCCATGCTGCTTTCGATCAGCTCAAAGCATCATGCAATTTACGCATCTTCTCCCACAATATTCGCCATATAATCAATTGCAGATCGAACTGTGATAATTTTCTCTGCCTCTTCATATGGAATTTGAATACCAAACTCTCCTTCCAAAGCCATAATGAGTTCAACTACAGCCAATGAATCAGCACCTAAATCCTCTGTAAAAGATGCGTTAGGCAAAACCTCATCTTCATCCACACGCAATTCTTCAATGATGATTTCTTTAATACGTTTTGCGATATCCATAAAATTCCCTTTTGTTGTTATGATCTAATAAATTATTTTTAATAGCATAAACTTTATACACTCAAATAAATTATTTGCATATTAATAGTTTATTTTTTCTTGTAAAAATATGTATTTATTCTTTCAAGCATAAAATTAAATATCTAAAAAATCAGCTTTTTCTTAGCTTAAATCTAACTATCTTCTCCTACATGAGCTGCCACATAATCAATAGCATTACGGACTGAGAGAATTTTTTCTGCCTCTTCATCTGGAATCTCAATACCAAACTATAGTCAAACCACTTTATTATTCATACATGATTCGAAAAAAAACTCGAAATCACTCATCGACTGAGTTGTATTAGTTTTATAATGATTTGACTATATTCTTCAAAAGCCATAATCAGCTCAACAACACCCAAAGAGTCAGCGCCTAAATCATCTATAAAAGTTGCATTTGGTACAACTTCATCTTCATCTTCACCAAGCTGCTCAATGATGATTTGTTTAATACGGTTGTCTATATTCATAAAGTTTCCTTTTGTTTTTATGATTTAGTAAGTTATTTTAAATAGAGTAAATTTTATACATCTAAATAAATTATTCTCATATTTATCGTTTATTTTTCTTGTAAGATATTTTTACATCTATTCATATGAAAAGTTGAACATATAAAAAAGCCACCGAAAAGGTGGCTTTTAATCATGCGATATGATTAACCAAGTTTTTTGGTTACATAATCAATTGCAGATTGAACAGTCGTGATTTCATTAGAATCTTCGTCTGGAATCGTGATGTCAAAATCATTTTCGAAAGACATTACAAGTTCAACCAAATCTAAAGAGTCAGCACCTAAGTCATCCATAAAAGATGCTTCGTTTTTAATCTCTTCGGCACGCATACCTAATTGTTCAGCTACGGCTTGTTTGATGCGTTGTTCGATATCGCTCACAGGAATTCTCCTCATTGCTTGTGGCGTTTTAATTTGCCACTAGTTTAATTGAATATAAAAACTTTTAAAAGTTTATACATCGCCAGTTAGGCCATGTATAGCCCACCATTTACGTGTAAAACTGTACCAGTAATGTAACTAGCCTTATCACTAGCCAAGAAACTCACTGCATCAGCAATATCTTGAGGTTCACCTAGACGACTTAAAGCTACTTGATCAGTCATTTTTTTACGAATATCTTCGCTTAACTGATCAGTCATTTCAGTGGCAATGAAACCAGGTGCAACACTGTTCACTGTAATCTGACGACTCCCCATCTCTTTGGCTAAGCTACGACTGAATGCTTCAATCCCTGCTTTTGCTGCTGAGTAGTTCGCCTGTCCAGGGTTGGCAAAATGTGCAACCACTGAACTAATGTTAATAATGCGGCCAAAACGTGCTTTGGTCATGCCCTTCAATACACGCTTAGATAAGCGGTAAACGGCTTTGAGGTGAATGTTGAGAATATCATCCCAATCATCTTCAGACATACGAAGTAGCAAATTATCTTTGGTAATGCCTGCATTGTTGACCAATACCAACACTGAACCATATTTTTGCTCAATGTCTGAGACAAGTGCATCAATCGCTGTGCCATCACGAACATCGAGTACAGCACCTGCTCCATGTTCAGCAAAACTTTCTGTGAGTTTTTGCGCGCCTGATTCAGAAGTCGCGGTACCAACTACAAAAAAACCGTCTTGAATGAGTTGCTGTGCAATTGCTGCGCCAATACCACGGCTTGCTCCTGTCACTAACGCAACTTTTCGTTGTTGTGTCATGCAATTTTTCCTTCTGCCACTAACACTGCGTTTAGGGCATCTTCCATACGTGCTTTGCTATCAATCGCAAATGCTTTTTCTATGTTGGGTAATCGCTTGGCAAGATTGCTGAGTACTGTGCCTGGTCCACATTCAACCACATACTGCACACCTTCATCTTGAAGATATTGCATGGTACGTGTCCATTGAACTGACTGATATAACTGAGCCGTTAATGCCTGACGTAATTGAGCAACATCTGTCGCGATTTCCGCGTTGACATTTTGTATTACAGGAAGGTGGGGTAGCTCAATGGCAGTTTGTTCCAAAGCTTCAGCAAACTTTTCAGCCGCTGGTTTCATCAGTGTGCAATGTGACGGAACAGAAACAGGCAATGCAATCGCTTTACCAGATTGCTCTTTTGCTTCAGCCATGACTTGCTGAACCAGAGCTATACTGCCTGCAATCACCACCTGACCTTGCGCATTATAATTCGCCGCTTCAACCGAACCTTGACCAGCCGCAGTTGCATTCACTTTTTGGCAAAGCTCGATCACTTTCTCATCGGCTAAACCAAGAATTGCAGCCATTGCGCCTGTACCTTGAGGAACAGCACTCTGCATCAATTTTCCGCGTAAATGGACTAATTTAACCGCGTCAGCTAGAGTCATTGCCTCTGCTGCAACAAGCGCACTATATTCTCCCAAAGAATGTCCAGCCAAGTATTTCGGTGCTATACCACCTAACTCTAACCATACACGCCATAAGGCAATACTTGCTGTTAGCAAAACTGGTTGAGTATTTTCAGTTTGGTCTAAACCCTCACCACTTTGGGAAATCTGCCAAAGATCAAAACCAAGTGCTGCTGATGCTTCTGCAAAGGTATCTCGAACGACACTAAACTGCTCTGCAAGCTCAGCCAGCATCCCTACTTTTTGTGAACCCTGACCAGGAAAAACAAATGCTGTTTTTGTTGCTTGAGCAGCCTGCTCAAGTCGCTTAATCGACATATAAAAATCCTTAAAATGGTCTATCGCCAGTTTTATCAACACTCATGATTCTACATAAGAATGACAACAGACTCTTTTCCGATGCGGCAATTTACCATTGATTAAATCGTTTTTTAATTGCGAAAAACAACAAAAAAGGGAGCTTTCGCTCCCATTTTTTTTATACTTTAAGCTAACGCTTAATGCATATAACTCAATTATTCAGCATCAGCTGCTTTAGCGAATAATTGACGACCACGGTAAATACCGTCTTTAGTCACGTGGTGACGACGATGAGTTTCACCAGTAGTTTGGTCTACAGATAATGCATTCTCGGTTAAAGCGTCATGTGAACGGCGCATGTCACGGCGAGAGCGACTTTTACGGTTTTGCTGAACGGCCATGATGGCTCCTTACAAAGATCGAAAAAATGGATCAGAACAAATTCAGTTGTCTTAACTCAACAGGATAACACAATTTGTGTTATGAGTTAAGTTTGCCTTTCAAACTTGCCAAAACATCAAACGGATTATCCCGTTTTTCTTCGACAACGTCCTGAACGACAGGTTGATGTTTATGCTCACAAACATCATGTTTGGGAGACAAAGGCATCAACAATAACAATTCATCTTCTAGTAATGCGAGTAAATCAATCGAAGCAGGTGTATCAATACTCCCTTTTTTCGACGATTCACTTTCACCTAAAACGATGAAATCAGCATCCTCATCCAATCGCTCTATCAGTGACTCATCATCAATTAAAGCTAAATGAAATTCTGAGACTAATTCAATTTCAACAGGTCCCAAACAACGTTGGCATTCCATTGGAACTTTAGTATCAATATGTCCATCTAACCATACAATGCGATGATAGGCATCCATTGATAGCTTACAGTCTATGTTGATCAATTGATCATCAATTGAACCAACAGCTTCTCGAGCAATACGAGCAAAGCGAGACAATGGCAGTGTTCCTGACCATGTATAGCCCTGTTCAGCCCATTTAAATGGCTCGATTTGGCTTGGAAAAGTATTTGCTGACATAATTAAGGCGGCAATTCTACAAATTCATCGGTACTCTGTCAAAGATTAAGATACAATTTTGCACTTCTTTAGACAGAACTCGTGGTAACACAGCAATGCATCTGTTGCAGCCGCAACTTGAAGTAACAACTTCATCACTTGTTAGCCCCCATTCAATCAATGCTCCTATGTTAACACCAGATCAAGTGCAACGCTCATCTTGGCAAGAGTTAACAACAGAACCAGAACAGGTTGATTGGCTTATTTTACACTTTAATGATTGGTTTTCCCACCATAATGTCACGCTTGTTAAAGGTGATTTTGAACCAGAATATTTCCCAGCGATAAATCAACAACCTGCAAAAATCCAATTTGCACATGGTTTCTTTAACAGTGCCTTACATGAAATTAGTCATTGGAGTATTTCAGGTGAAAAACGTCGCCTTTTACCTGATTTAGGTTATTGGTATGCACCCGATGGTCGTACTGCAGAACAGCAAGCTTTATTTGAACAAGTTGAAATTAAGCCTCAAGCCATTGAATGGTTATTTGCAACAGCCTTTGGTCGAAAGTTTCGTGTCTCTTTAGATAACCTAACGGGTGATAGCGGCAATGGGACACAATTTAAAGATAATGTTTTTGCTCAAGTACAACGTTATTTTTCAGGTGAAGCCACTTTACCACGAGATGCTGCACTTTTTATTCACTATATCTGTGTTTGTACCCGTAATGGCTTACCATTACAACTAAATGAATTTAAACGTGAATTACTTGATTGAATGACAAAATTAACACATCTAAGACTTGCATCTTTACTAGAACAAGTTTCATACTTAATTCAGCCATAAAGATCAGGGAGTTACAATAATAATGTTACATTTACATATTCATCCTGAAAATCCACAGGCTCGCTTAATCACACAAGCCGTTGAACGTATTCGTGCGGGTGATGTGGTGGTTTATCCAACTGATGCAGCCTATGCGATTGGTTGTCAAATCGGAAATAAAAGCGCGATGGAGCGAATAGCTCAAATTCGTGGCTTAGGTCCTAAACATCAATATGCCATTATGTGTTGTGATTTATCGGATATTGCAACTTATGCAAAAGTCGATAATGCGATGTACAGACTGTTAAAAGCCAATACCCCTGCTATTACTACATTTATTTTACCTGCCACCAGTGAAGTGCCAAAGCGCTTAATGCACCCAAAGAAAAAAACAATTGGTCTGCGCATTCCAAGTAATCCTGTTGCACAAGCTTTATTACAAGAACTTGGTGAACCGTTATTAACCAGTACATTGATCTTGCCTGATCAAAAAGATCCGCTTGATGATCCTTATGATATTGAAAATCAACTGGCCAAACGAATTGACGTGTTTATTGATAGTGGTTTTGGCACTTTATCGACTACGAGTATTGTAGATTTATCAGGAGAAAATCCTGTAGTTGTCCGTCGTGGTTTGGGTGATGTCAGTGCTTTTGAGTAAGCACTGATCTTTAGTCGATAAAAAATTCTGACAGACGTTGTTTCTGAAAACCCTGCGCATCAAAATTATCAGGACTCAGCCATTGCTGATAGGTTTTCTCCAAGTCTAACCATTCTTCATCAATAATTGAAAACCATACAGTATTTCGATTTCGTCCTTTTATGATCCGATCTTGGCGAAATAAGCCTTCATACTGAAAACCGAAGCGTAAAGCAGCAGCTTTAGAAGGCGCATTACAATCATCACATTTCCATTCAATACGTCTAAAACCTTGTGCAAAACATTGTTCTAGCAGTAAAAAAATTGTTTCAGTTGATGCCTTTGATTTTTTCATTTTATGTGAAAAATAAACATTACCAATCTCAATCACGCCATGCCCAAGCCTCGGATTTAACAAAGCAACCCAACCTTGTATCTCTTCAGCAACTTGAATTAGAAAGTGAGTGGAATCTTTAAAGCCGAATAAGTTGTCTAATGAATCTTTTAAACTATGTTGGCTATGTGGGGCAGAATATGGCAGATAAGTCCAGCATTGCTCATCGGGTTCTGTGGATACAGCTTCCCATAACTGTTCTGCGACCTGATTCGTAATTCCATCTGCTACATCAATCAACTGAACGTATTGCCCAAATAATTTTCCATGCACGGGTGAAGTTGTCACATTTTCTTCAAGCGAAAAGCCTATCGTTTGTCCGAACTGATTCTGTTGTGTTTTTAAATAATTTTTCATGGTGACTTATAGTTTAGAAATATGATGTTTAATGGCAGATTTAAGCATAAGATTTTTATATCATCCATATTCGCTTGCATAAGTATAGAAAATACCCTGAGAACTTTAAGGTTTTTGTAAGTGAGTAATTTATTAAATGAAGGATTTCGATTAGAATAGGCTTGCTTGTAGCATGTGTCACTTTCTTGAACACAAAAAAATCATCCTTTCATGCTTTTGAAAATTCGCGTGGCTTATAAACGGTAATGAATCAAATTCTTCCTTCGACCTTGGAATTAATTCCTTCCATTCGTGTGCTTGACGAGTGGCAAGAAGTCATACCTGAAGATTTATATATACCACCTGCTGCATTTGAAATTTTACTGGAGCAATTTGAAGGACCATTAGACTTTCTGATTTATTTGATTCAGAAAAATGGCTTTGATCTTTTACAGTTAGATATTTCACCAATTGCAACCCAGTATTTATCCTATATGGATAGTATGAAATCACTCAATATTGAGTTAACAGCGGATTATATGGTGATGGCTGCATTACTTGCTGACTTAAAATCACGCTTACTTCTACCCAAGCCAAAAGTTTTGGATCAATTTGAAAAAGATCCTAAACAAGAATTGATTGATCGTTTAGAAACATACCTCCGTATTAAGCAAGCAGCTGAACGATTGGGGCAAATGCCAATCTTTGAAAGAGATACTTTTAGTGCCAATGTAAGTATTGGACATATTGCTCCAATTTATGAAGGTTATGATGTTGATGCCTTACGTGATGCACTATTTTGTGTGTTTAATCGTCCAGAACCGATCACACATATTGTTGCTCAGGAACCAGTACTGCTCGAAGAACGCATAGCATTTATTGAAAGCCAACTTGCATCAGGTCAAGCATTAAGTTTTATAGAATTATTAAATCCTATGCAAGGTCGTATGGGCATGGTGGTGACTTTTATGGCAGTGCTTGAACTCACGCGCCAGCAAAAAATTCAAATCATCCATACAGGTGTCGAAGCTCCTTTAACAGTTCAAGGCATTGCAGCATGAGTTTAGATCCATTTGACACCAATGAAGAAATGTCACTTGAAGATATTCATCACGATGTCTTATTACAGATTGAAGCAATTTTGTTCGCTAGTGACTCACCAGTTTCACTTGCACGACTAAAAGAAGCATTTCAAAACCAATATAATAAACAACAATTACGTCATTTTTTGCAGCAACTTGCGATGTTGCAACATGGCCGTTCAATTGAGTTAATTGAGACGGCTCAAGGGTTCCGTTTTCAGGTGCGAGCAAAGTATCGCAATATTATTGCGCAGGTTTGGCCAGAACGCCCAACTAAATTATCGCCCTCGCTACTCGAAACAGTCGCAGTGATTGCATACCATCAGCCTGTTACACGTGCTGATATTGAACAGATTCGTGGTGTATCGAATAATAGTCAGATCTTGAGAAACTTATTTGACTGGAACTGGATCAAAGAATCTGGTTTTAGAGATCTACCTGGAAGACCTGCGTTGTTAGTCACAACGCCCCAATTTTTAAATGCATTTGGTTTAGCTTCGCTAGGTCAATTGCCTCCCCTGCAGAACGCCAAGGAAGCATTCATGACACTCGATGCACATGCACCGAAGTCTTGAGAGGTGAACTGTTGATCATTATGTCTAAGGTTGTGCTGTCATGAGTGAAAAATTACAAAAGGTTTTAGCGAGAGTCGGGTTAGGCTCACGTCGCTATATGGAGGAAGTCATTGCTGCTGGTCGCGTTAGTATCAATGGGAAAATTGCTCAAGTGGGTGAACGTATTGAACCTACAGATGAACTCCGTATCGATGGTCGTAAAGTTCAGTTTCAGATTGAAGATGAAATTCGCCGCCGTGTTCTCATTTACTATAAACCAGAGGGTGAAATTTGCTCACGCAATGATCCTGAGAAACGTCCAACTGTATTTGATCATTTACCACAAATCGCCAATGATCGTTGGGTGATGGTAGGGCGTCTGGATATTAACAGTACTGGTTTATTGTTATTCACGAATGATGGTGAACTTGCGAATCGTTTGATGCATCCTTCAAATGAAGTTGAGCGTGAATATGCCGTTCGTGTGATGGGTGAAGTCACGCCACAAATTCGCAATAACATGCTGAAAGGTGTAGAACTCGAAGATGGTCCAGCGAAATTTGAATCATTCTCTGAAATTGGCGGTGAAGGTATCAACCGTTGGTATCAAGTTGTGGTTAAAGAAGGTCGTAATCGCGAAGTACGTCGTATCTTTGAATCACAAAGCTTAAAAGTAAGTCGCTTGTTACGTACCCGTTATGGCACTGTCATTTTGCCACGTGAATTACGTACAGGTCGTTGGATGGAATTAGATAAAACTGATATCGACAACTTAGCGAAATCAGTGGAATTAAAACCACGTCAAGGTACTGGCTTATTTGGTATGGCAAAACGTCGTACTGAAAAAATGGCAGAAAAACCATTGACTGCACGTCGTGGTGGTTATTTACGTCAACAACGCCGTGACGATGAGCAAAATCAATCACAGCAACAGCAACGTCCAAGCGGTAATGGCAACAATAACAATGGTCGTAAAACCATTGGTTTTAATAAAGGCTTTAAGAAGTTCTAATTCTTGGCTTTAAAATGAAAAAACGCTCTGATTAGAGCGTTTTTTTATGCTTGAATTTTAATGATGATGGCTTACTCCCTGCGGAATGGCATTCAGCAGTTTCTTGGTATATTCATGTTGTGGATGTAAATACAACTCATCTGAATTGGCAATTTCAACCAATTCCCCATGATTCATCACCATCACCTGATCAGAAATATATTTCACTACAGATAAATCATGCGAAATAAAGATATAACTCAAACCAAATTCATCCTGTAGGTCCTGCAATAAATTCAAAACTTGCGCCTGCACCGAAACATCCAAAGCAGAAACGGATTCATCACAGATCAAAATCTCAGGTTTTAAAGTCAGACAGCGTGCGATGGCAATCCGTTGTCGCTGACCACCTGAAAATTCATGTGGATAACGATCATAGGCTTGCGCAGGCAAACTGACTCGTTCTAACAGTTCCAATGCCATCTTTTTACGCTCGACATCATTTTGACCAATACCATGAATTCGCATTGGCTCCAATAAAATCTGCCCGATGGTAAAGCGTGGATTGAGTGAAGCATAAGGGTTCTGGAAAATAATTTGAATCTTACGCTGATACCGTGAAAATTCTTTCTCAGTCATGGCAAGAATATCTTTTCCACCAATCAAGGCTTGTCCGCCTGTCGCCTCATGTAAACGCATCAGCAATAAACCAATCGTGGTTTTACCTGAACCTGACTCGCCAACGAGACCAAGGGTTTTGCCTTTAGCCAGTTGGAAGGACACGCCTTTTACGGCCTGAAATTCCTCTCGCCCCCATAAACCTTTACGGCTATAAAACGACTTTTTCAGATCTTTAACATCAAGCACAATCGGCTCATCACCAGACAAACCACGGACACGCTGTTTCAGATTTAATTCGGACAAATGGGTTGCTTCAATCAGTTGTCCATTTTCGTCCTGCTTCATAAAATCACTGGTCACAGGTAAACGGTATGGACGTGTTGAAAGTTGTGGTCGGCAATGCAACAAAGCACGGGTATACACATCTTTCGGCTGTTCCAGCACTTGTTCAACAGCGCCACATTCACGGATTTCACCATGACGCATCACGATCACTTCATCAGCAATTTCGCCAACCAGTGCTAGATCATGGGTAATAAACAGCATCGACATCTGATGACGTTGACGTAAGGATTCTAATAAATCAATGATCTGCTTTTGAATGGTGACATCTAATGCCGTGGTCGGTTCATCCGCAATCAATAATTTTGGTTCACAGGCGATTGCCATCGCAATCATAACCCTTTGCTGCTGACCACCAGAAAGCTGGCTTGGATAAGCATCTATTTTTGTTTCAGGTGCAGGGATACCGACTTCTCGAAGTAACTCAAGCACTCGTATTCTGGCTTGCTTGCGTCCCATGCCCAAATGAATGCACAGCACTTCGGCAATTTGATCTCCCACTGTAAAGACAGGATTCAACGAGGACATCGGCTCTTGGAAAATCATGGCAATTTCCTTACCACAGATTTTCCGAATTTCTTTTGCAGATAAATTCAGTAAATCCTTACCCTCAAAAGTAATACGACTTTGCGCTGCAATTTGACTTTGTCCTTTCGGTAATAAACCCATCACCGCCAATGAAGTCACAGACTTACCACTGCCCGACTCACCAACCAGTGCCACAGTTTTATTTTTTGGAATTGAAAATGAAATGCCTTTAACAGTTTCGATCCATTGTTTATTTTCGCCTTTAAAGCTGATCTGAAGATCGTCTACTTGTAATAGCAGTGTTTCATTTTGATGTTGCATATTTTTCTCTCCGCTATTTCAACTTAGGATCTAAAGCATCACGCAATGCATCAGTAAACATGGAGAATGCTGTGACCAGAATAGCCATTGCAATCGATGCAGCAGCCAGTTGCCACCATTTGCCTAAAATCAATTCACTTTGTGCTTCATTCAACATACTGCCCCATGACACCACACCAACAGGAACACCAAAACCAAGGAAGCTCAGAATCACTTCAGATTTAATGAATGACACCACCAGAATCGAAATTTGAACCAACGCGATATGACTGACATTCGGAAAAATATGCACAAACATACGGCGTAAATGGCTAACACCAATGGCTTTTGCGGCAAGCACATATTCACGCGATTTGTGCTTCATATATTCAGCACGAACCAAACGAAATACCCCAGTCCAACCCGTTAGACCTAAAATCAAAACAATTGACAAAATTCCTTTTTGTTGGAGTACCGCAGCGATCGCGAGCACTAATAGCAGATAAGGAATCGAAGTGAAAATGTTATAGAACCAGTTCAGTACATCATCAATCCAACCGCCAAAATAACCTGCAATCGCGCCAAGAAAAGTACCAATCACCACCGCCAATAAAGCCGATAACAAACCGACCAGAATTGAGGTTTCAGCACCTTTAATAGTTTTGAGCAAAACATCTTGTCCCCACTTATCTGCACCAAAAGGCAACGTGGTTTTTAACTCTTGTTTTTGATCGAGTAGATGCCCACCAAGCTGTTGATCAATTTGCAGCATATCCTCTGCTAAAGGATCAATCATGCCATAGCGATCAATCGCAGAACTGCTTTGTTGCTCAGCCTGAATTTCCGCATTGAGCTGTTGGATTACATCTTTCAATGGATCGACTGGATTTTCGGGTAAAGTTGCTGCGCTTTCAGTATTTACCTTAATTTGATCAGACTCGGCATCCACTCCTAAAAATGTCGGTGGCGCATAACTGACAGCCACTTCTTTATTCCAATTTGAGGCAATTACGCCTGTCATCGATAATGCGAGCAAGATGAAATAAAACAACACCACCAAGAAAGAAACCACGGCGATTCGATCTGATTTCAATCGATTCAAGGCCAAATGCCAGAGTCCTTCTGATGCAGGAGATTCACTTGATGAGGATTTGCCTTTAAAAATTGTACTGAGCATTGTCATCCTCCTATTTCAACTGTACGCGAGGATCGAGGAGCTTATAAATCAGATCGGCGATCAAGTTAAAAATCATGGTGACCGCAGCGATATATACGGTGATGGCTTTAATCACAGGAAAATCACTGCGTTCAACCGCAATAATAATTTCACGTCCGATGCCTGGAATACCAAAGAAACGTTCAATCAAGAAAGCACCAATCAATAAGGCAGGCAGACTAGCCATTACTTCAGTGACAATTGGAATCGATGCATTACGCAAAACATGCACACTCAGTACCCGAGACTCCCCCACACCTTTGGCACGCGCAGTCCGCACATAATCTTGGTTAATTTCATCTAGGACGAAGCTTCGATATAAACGTAGTGTTGGGGCAATGCTCACCACCAACATGATTAAGATAGGTAGCAAAGAATATTGGAATAAGTTTTGACTAAACTGATCACTCCAGCCCTGTACGGGGAACCAACTGAGTTGGTATGCCAACACATACTGGAACACGATGATATACACTAAAATACTGATCGACATGCCGATGGTACATAACATCATCACCATGCGATCTGTCAGTGATCCACGAACTGAAGCAACCGCTAAAGCAAGGATAATTGAAATCACTGTTTGTAAAATCGTCAGTGGAATCAATAAAGTCAGTGAAGGCCCTAAACGGGTCAGAATAATCTGTGATACAGGCTCTCCCGTACTCCAGCTCGCACCATAATCGAAAGTCAGAATCTGTTCAATAAAAATCCATAATTGCACATAATAGGGCTGATCAACGCCCAATTGTTTACGGATGTTTTCAATTTGCTCGGGGTTGGACATTTTTCCTGCCAAAATATATGCAGGATCGCCCCCCACCCAGTTAAACAAGAAGAAAATCAGCAAAATGACACCCAACATGGTCGGGATCATTTGCCATAGTCTACGCACGACATAAGCAAGCATAATGGTAAATCCTTATTTGACCCGTTGACCTGTAATTTCACTAAAGAAAGCTTTGTTATCTGGTTCTCTACCTAAGAAGTCTTTGACCAATTGCGCTGCATTTTTTTGGCTGCCTTGAGATAAAATCGTTTGGCGGTAACGCTGACCCACTTCTGGATTATTCAAGTTATCACCGAAAGCAGACAACATATCCAGAGCCAATACTTCAGACCACATATAACCATAATAGCCCGCTTGATAGCCCATCAGATGTCCAAACTGCCCAGGAAATTCAGTATTCGGCACATAGCCTAGAGCGGTTGCGGATTCCATTTTTTTCCAGACATCCATCGGCTGTACTTTGAGTGCATCAGCGCCATGCAATGCCATATCATATTGTGCATAAAGCGTTTGGCGTGCATACCCTAATCCACGTCCATAATTATGCACAGCTTTTAATCGTGCAATCAGTGCATCATCCACTCTCGGACAAGCAGGATCACAGTAGTCAGCCACTTTGGATAAAGTCTCTTTACGGCGCGCCCATTCTTCATACATTTGCGATGGCGCTTCAACAAAATCATGCTCTACTGATGTTCCTGACTGACCTGAATAGCGGGTTTTTGACAAAATTCCATGTAAAGCATGACCAAACTCATGCACAAAAGTTTCAAGCTCATTGCTGTTTAAACCTTTACGATTAAAATTGGTCACTAATACTGAGATTGGTTTACGTTTACTCAGCGTACTGCCCCCATATACGCCCCATACTGCTGCATGACCATATTTACCTTCACGTGGGAACTTATCCATATATAAGCTACCCAATATCTCACCTGTTTTTTGGTCTACAACATCGTAATATTCGACTTCTTGTTGCCATGTATCCACTTTAGCGGCTTTAAACTGAATACCATACAAATTCTCAGAAATTGCAAATAACCATTTCTGTGCGGCGAGTGTTGGGAAATAATCACGCAGTTTTTCTTGGTCAATTTGGTACTTATCTTTACGGAGTTTTTCGCTCCAATACCCGACATTCCAACGGTTAATTTCAGCTTTATCCAAAGAAATATTTAAGGTTTTTGCTTTAAACGTACGTAACTCCTGTACCTCTTTTTGCTCTAAAGGTGCCACGACTTTATGAATATCTGCTAAGAAGTTATTCACTGTTTTTGGTGTTTTCGCCATGCGTTTTTTTAAAGCCCAATCGGCATAGCTAGGCTGACCAAATAGCTGTGCCAATTCATAACGTAAGTCGATAATCTGTTTAAGGAGGACTAAATTCTTTTCTGTACCACGACGTGTAAATGCCGTTTGATAACGTTTTTTTGCATCATCACTGTCTGAAAGTTCCATAAAAGGTTGATATTCAGGATATTCAAAACCCAATAAATAATTGCCTTTATCATTTTTCTTTAAGCCTGAAATATAACTTTCAGGTAGTCCCTTTAATTCGACTGGCGTGAATTCTAATTTTTCAGGATTGTCGCGGACATTACGAGAGAACTCTTGCGAAAGTTTGGTGAGCTCATCCAATATATGTTTTAAACGTGTTCTTTTTTCAGGTGCAAGCTGCACGCCTGTATCTTCAAATTGATCAAGAATATCTTGACGATATTTACGATCAATTGGATCTGTCGTTTGGGTATTTTTAATCCGTTGATACAATTTTGGGTTCTGATAAATTTCAGTCTGCAACTGATTGATTTTTACTTCACAATCATCAGCAGCCTTACGAAATTTCGCATCGGGATCCACGTTGCTATATAAGCTAATTGGCCCAGAAAAGTCCTCAAAACTTGCCATCAATTGATCCCATTCAGCTAGAACGGGTGCAGCTGTCGATTGCGGTTGAATGAATTGGCTTTCTAATTGAGAAATACGCTGTTGTAACTTTTGTAAATTCGCATCACACCATTCTGCACTGTCATTCAATTTAAAAATAGGTAAAGTCGCAGTTGTATTCTCTGCCCATACACCTTGGCTTAATCCCGTAATCATCAGCGATAACAGACCCAGCGTCGATTGTTTCAACATGTTCTTCGCCATTATTATTTCTCTCCAATTTAATTTCATTCATATATTGTTTAGGTTTCTCACGAACCTTCTTTCGACACTATGGTTTGTTTTGTTGAATATCGATGTACATCCACTCTGCGGGCAGAATTGGGTGTTTTTTATAACCAATCACTCGAGGTTGGGCTACGACAGTACGGTAACGGGTCGACATGAATTGTACAGGCGCATAAAACTCTAACAACCGTGACATTTTGCGATATAACAAATTCCGTTCAGAACCATCAGCAAGTTTCAAAGACTGTTCATATAAACGATCATATTCTGGCAATTTAAAACAAGTATGGTTGGTGGCATGAATATTGTTGCCATAAAACAACTGCACAAAGTTGTCTGCATCAGGATAGTCTGCAATCCAAGCAGAAGCTTTAAACATGGTTTTACATTGTTTTTCAGCCTTTAAACCTTCTGCAAAAGGCACAGGTTTAGAAACCATATTGACTTTAATATTGGCTAATTCCTTCTTTAGAAGTTCAGCCATCTGCATACTTCGCGCACTGCTACTGGATGGCATAAATTCAATCACCAGTGGCTTGCCATTCGGCAACATCCGCCAACCATCTTTGCCCACTTTGTAGTTATAACGATCAAGTAATAAATTTGCTGCTTTGACGGAATACGGAATGCTGCTTTTATAATTGGGATCATGCCCCGCGACACCATAAGGAATCGGCGATTCTAATTTTTTGGCGTTCCCTTTCGCTAAAATGCTGATAAATTTCTCTTTAGAGATTGCCATCGCCATTGCACGGCGCAAAGCAATTTTCTCTTTACTCACGCCACCGACCACAGGGTTTTGTATATTCCAATACAAGTAATCAATTGAAGGGTCAGCAATACGTGAAAGTTGAATTCCTTTTTTTGCTAACTCTGGCTTTAATTGACCGTCTTTTAAAGCTTGTGCAGGTAATTCACCATCTAAAGTAAATATATCTAGCCCATCTTTTTGGAACGATAACCATCCTGACTGTGATTCTTCAATCACCTGAATATCGACCACACCAATCTGCGGCATTTTTTTGCCTTGCATTTGCTGTACGATTTTCTGATCTTCAGGATTGGTCGCTTTAAAATTCCATGTGTAACCGCGATAATCAGGATTAGCTTTCAAAATAATACGCGAGCCTGGTGTCCATTGTGCGAGAACATAAGGCCCTGTTCCCACAGGATGTCCCATCACATAGCCTGCTTGATCACGATAATGTTCAACCACTTCGCGAGCGACTGCACCTGTTGGCTGATGTGCAAGCAACATTGGGAAATTATAGTTTGGTTCTTTTAATCGAATCACCAAGGTATAACGATCAGGTGTTTGTAGCCCTGCAATCGGCTGATCGTAATTAAATTTTCCATTTTTCGTTGCTTGCTGGATAGCACTATCTATTCCTGAGATACGTCCCTCAAACAACCAACTGTTGGGTGAATGTAGATTTGGATCGAGCAATCGTTTAAAAGAATAGGCATAGTCTGCTGCGATTAATTCTCTCGCTTTGCCTTTAAATACAGGATCAGGGCTGAAATAAATCCCTTTTTTTATTCGAATGGTATAGGTCAAACCATCGGTACTTACTTCTGGCAAAGCCACCGCCGTATTTGGAACGAGTTTTGCGGGTGAAGCTAGATAGTCATAGGTATATAACGTTTCAAACACTGAATACAAAATATGTGCTGAATATAAATCTTGTACTGCGACAGGATCAAATCCAGTCTCAGCCACGGGAAAAGCATAACGTAACACTTTTTTTGGATCGGCAGGGCTTTTCGCTTCTGTAATCGTTACCCCTAGACTTAATGTTGTCCCCAATAACAGCGCCAGACTAGTCCGTTGCATCGAAAGTTTAAAATTTTGCTTCATCATAAACACATCACTTATTTTTGATTTGGTGAAACAATATCTAAGTATTGCCAGTTGGTATTCATAATTGGATGAGCTTTAAATCCCTGCACCTCAGGTTGAATCAACCAATTCCGAATCCGTGTATCTTGTAAAATCCACGTTCCATCTGCTTCAATTTGGCGACTCATTTTTTCATAGAATGGCATACGTTTTTCAGGGGCTTGCTGCATCGCCTGTTTATATAAATTGTCATAAGCAGCTGTCTGATAACAGGATTGATTACCACGACCAACATTCGGACCATAAAGCAACTGGGTGAAATTTTCACCCTCTGGATAATCCGCATGCCATGCTCCACTCCACATCATGTATTGACACTGGGTTGCGGCTTTTAAGTTATCGGCAAAATTACTGACTTTAAAGTCTGCCCGAATCCCGATTGCATCTAGATTTTTCTTCCACAATTCAGAATACATCACGGAAGCTGTACCACTCTCGGTATTTATTTTTAAGGTTAAAGGCTTGCCATTGGGCAGATTACGATAGCCATCTGGGCCTTTTTTATAGCCGAAATGATCCAGTAATTTATTGGCTAAAACAGGATTGTAACCAATGCTACTGCGATAATTCGGGTTATGACCATTAATGCCTGCAGGTACCAGCATTTCAGCCTTAACCGCCTGGCCTTTTCTTAAGATACGAATATATTCATTGACATTAAAAGACATGGCGATGGCACGTCTTAACGCAATTTTATCTAGGCTATTCCCACCAACAACAGGATCACGCATATTCAACATTGAATAGGTGATCTCTGCCTCTTTATTGGCATACAAACGTATACCCTGCTTTTGCATTTCTGCTTTTAACTGATTATTTTGATCAAGCACTTTAGGAATTGCACTTGAAGTGACCTTATCAAAATCCAGTTGTTTGGACTGAAAAGCGAGCCAACGTGATTGTTCTTCTTCGATAATGCTGATATTGACTTTGCCAATTTGCGGCATTTTCTTGCCACTCATTTCTTTAACTAGCAGGTTATCCCACGCCGTGCCTGTCGATTTAAAATTCCAGACAAAACCGCGATAATCAGGATTTGCAACTAATTCGATCTTGCTGCGGGGTACATATTTGCTCAGCATATAAGGCCCTGTTCCCACAGGATGCATGCCTAACTGATCTTTATAATATTCAACCACTTCTCTAGCCGTCGCTCCAAATGTGCTATAGGCAAGAATATAAGGAAAATTATAATCAGGTTGGGTCAGCTTAAATTGAATTGTATATTTATCTAATGCTTTTACACCTTCAATCTTGGCATCATAGTTAAATGTGCCCGTTTTTTTGGCTTGGTCCACCAGTGCATTTGCACCAACAATTTTATTATCAATAAAAGAAAATGCTGAGGCATGATTTTTAGGATCTAATATCCGCTTAATGGAATAGACATAATCCTCTGCAACCAGCTCTCTGCGTTTACCTTTAAATGCAGGATCATCGGTAAAATAAATCCCTGGCTTTATTTTAAATATATAAACCTGACCATTTTTTTCAATCACAGGTAGGCTTTCTGCTGTAGATGGAACCAATTTTACTGGGTTAGCGAGATAATCGTATTGAAGCAATCTTTCAAAAATTACATCGGCGACATTTCCGCTGTAAAAATTAAAAGTTTTAACCATATCAAAACCATCATCTGGGGCTTCAAAAGCAACACGGAGTACTTTATCTGCCTGAGCAGGTGTTTTTGCATACCCCATCGGCATAAATGCAATAACGGTTGATAATACAGTGACCGTAAAAAAAGTTGACTTCAAATCAGTGCTCACATCATCGTTTTTTAATAAATACTAGACTTTTGCATAGCATTCAACACTACAACCATTTCCCTTTCAGCGTGTCTCATTCCAACTTTTTATTAAAAAATCATTTATTTAATGATTTTTACCAGTTGGAAAAATTAAGTTAAAAGAAAAACCCCTTAAAGATCGAAAATTACCTTGCTAATTTCATGCCACTTTTCAAATAAAAAAATTATGTTTAATTTTTAATCAAAACGTATTATTAGCAGATCTAGTTTTCACGCATCTTAAATAAAAGTAACTTTATGCCAAATCATATTTTTATATATTATTTTCCATTTCAATGAAATAAAAATAATAAAACATTTGTTTTATAACAATAAAATATGATTTGCACCACAAAAAAGCAAAAATAAAATTTTATGATTCATTTTAATGCATTATAAAACCATACTTCATTTGGAACTTTATGTTAACCAATCCACATTTAGAATTACTTCAATATTTTTAATATTTAGTAAAAATATGAAAAGCTTATATATAAAAACTAAAACACTTTTACACATTTTATTCTACATTAAGCGAAATCTAAAAATAGGGTTTGGCACAGCTCTTGCTAAAACGGATTTATTGAATTTTTAGAGTGGCAATCCATTTAGGGGTTAAATAATCAATGAAAAAAGCCAACTTCGCTCAACCAACTGCTCTGCCAAAAGCGAGCAAAACCATACTTAAACTCAGTACGCTCAGTTTAAGTATGCTGTGTTTAACCATAGCTCATGCTGCTGAGGCCGAATCGCCTTCCGAGGAAAAAGCAGCCAAAGTCGTAAAAGTTGCTGTTACAGGTTCATCCATCAAAGGCGTTGCAGCCCAGAGCGCGTCTCCCATTACCATTGTCAAAGTAGACGAGATTCTGAAACAAGGGGTGACTACGACAGAAGAAGCACTGACCAAAATTACTGCCAACCAAGCTGGTTTTGTTACTTCACAAAACGTCGGGCGTTCTGGCACAGCAGGAGCAACAGCCAATTTACGAGGCGTTGGTGAAAATAAGACTTTGATTTTACTCAATGGTCGCCGTTTGGCTGCAAGTGCATTTGATAGTGGTGTGACTAATTTAAATATCATTCCCCTTGCTATGCTAGAACGTATCGAAATCGTCCGTGATGGTGCTTCTGCAATTTATGGTACGGATGCAATTGGTGGGGTTATTAACTTCATCACCAAAAAACAATTCACTGGACTAAATATCAGTGGTGGTCTTACTCAACCTGAACACAAAGGTGGTGATACCCAAGACTTCAGTATTTTTGGTGGTTATGGTGACCTTGAAGATAATGGTTTTAATGTATTTGGTGTGGTTGATTATCGCCATGGCAATGACATCATGGCTAAAGATAGAAAGGTTAGTGCAAAAGGCAGCCTGATTCCCGAACTTGGTCTTGATGCACGAAGTTCAGCCTCTTTCCCTGCCAATTTCGTTGATTCTAAAAATGGAGCCAGTGGAAATCCTTATGCAGCAACGGGCTGTGGAGGTTATGCAGGTACTGAAGCGCTTGATAAAATTTGCCTATTAAACACCCAAAACCTGATTGGAATCGTACCGAAAACAGAAGATATTTCGGCAATGGGCCGTTTAACACTGAAGCTAAATGATAACTTCAATGCCATTGGTGAATATGTTTATGCCAATAATAAGGTTTCAACCTCAGTCGCTCCCGATGTCTATAACGGCAATAATAAAGTGAGCCTTAGCAAGAATAGTAAATATTATCCTGGGAATGGTTTCGTACCCACTGTTGCTGGTCTCAGTGGTGAACCACTTCTACTCTCACTCCGCTCACAAGCCGGCAATCGCATCAGTGATACCGAGAATGAATCTCATCGAGTTTTTGCAGGTCTTGAAGGTGAAGCATATGGTTGGGATATCAATACAGGTGTCAGCTATGCACGCAGTGCCGTCACCGAGACAGCAAGCAGTGGATATTTAGATAAAGCTGCTGTGCAATCCGCTTTAGATGCTGGCCAACTTAATCCATTTGGGCCACAGGCGGCTGGAGATGATCCAAATCTTTGGAACAAACTCTCACTTTCAGGAGATTATAACAAAGCAAAATTAGAATCGAGTACAGTCGATTTTACTGCAAGCCGACCAATTTATACCTTACCTGCTGGTGATGTAGGTTTCGCATTTGGTGGCAGTTTCCGCCATGACAAGTGGGATTCTACTGTAAACTCAGATCTCGCTGCTCGTTTACCAAGTCTTGGGACTGATCCAAACAATCCACATCAGGAAGGCAAGCGCGATATTTCATCTGTATTTACCGAACTACAAATCCCATTACATAAAACGTTAGAAGCACAAATTGCAGCGCGCTACGACAATTATAGTGATGTCGGTGATACCTTTAATCCAAAAATTGCTTTACGTTGGGAACCACTTAAACAACTAATGTTCCGTACTTCATATAGTACAGGCTTCCGCGCACCAACCTTATATGAAATCAATAAAACCAATAGTCGAACTTTATCACCAAGTAACAGTGACCCAATTTTATGTCCAGGGGGCAAAGCTACCCCTGATGGTAGTCAGGCTCGTGACTGTGATCAGCAGTTTGATCGTATGCAAGGTGGTAACAAAGAGTTAGAGCCTGAAAAATCGACGTCGATCACAGCAGGTTTTGTACTTGAACCAATCAAAAACCTTGTGTTCTCTCTAGATTACTACAATCTCGAAGTTAAAAATCAAATCTCGGCACTTGAAGCATCGACCATTTTTGAAAGCCCAGATAAATATAAAGACAAATTTGTTCGTAAAGCAGATGGTTCAATCGACTATATCATTACAACTATGCAGAACATGGGCAATTTAAAAACCCAAGGTTTTGATGTCAGCCTGAACTATTTAACTCCTGTCACATCAACTGGTCGTTTTGGCTTTGGAATTGATGGAACCTATGTCACCAAATACGAATATCAAAATGAAAAAAATGGTGAGTGGATCAGCAGTTTAGGTGTTTACAAGGATGATGGACCAACCATTCGTTGGAAGCATGTCGCAAATCTTAACTGGAGCTATGAAGACTGGTCACTCAACTTCCAACAGCAATTCACACGCGGCTATAAAGATCAAAACTCAGAAAATCTTGATGACGGTTATAAGAATCATCGTGTCAGTGACTATACCCTTTATAACGTTTCGGGCACATACCGTGGTTTCAAAAATCTGGATTTAACACTCGGTATTAAAAATATCTTTGATGAAGAACCAGCAGCATCTAACACCTTGGAGAATTTCCAGTATGGCTATGACCCACGTTTTGGTGATGTAACAGGTCGAACTTACTTCGCCCGCGGTACTTATAAATTTTAATGTGTTTCGCCACTACGACATGATGTTCCTTCTGTTGTAGTGGTTCACCGTAATCCTCTGATTCATCAAAAATTAAAGCGGTTAGTATCAATTTTTAATTGATCCCTTCCTCCAAACGACGATGAATCCATGATTACAATTTCAGGAGTATTTATGGGCATCCCTTTTTCTGAGAGTGAAAATCAATCTGCCAAACGCCTTGTTGGTATTGGTCTGGTGTTATTTCTACATCTCATTATCGCCTATATTCTGATGACAAGTTTAGCGACAGAATTTAGCAAGCCCGTCGACAAACCTGTAGAACTACAGATTATTCAGGACATCAAACCACCTCCAAAACCAGAGGAACCAAAACCCAAAGAAAAGCCACCCGAGCCACCGAAAATGGTCGAAAAAGTGGCCAAGATGCCTGATCCACCTAAACAGGTCGAGAAAGTTACACCTGTGCAAAAACCAGCACCTACACAACCGACTAAAACTTCAGTGACAACGCCCGCACCTGTCACAGCAGCTTCTCCAAGTCCTAGCCCTGTTGCCGCACCAGTTGCAAATACTGCTACCCCAGCACCTGCAAAACCTGCTGGTATTTCACGTGGGGTTTCCGAAGGAGAAGCGGGATGTCAGAAACCAGAATACCCTCGTGAAGCCTTGATGAATGAAGAAGAAGGTACAGTGCGTATTCGTGTGTTGGTTGATGGTTCAGGCAAAGTGATTGACTCAAAAGTCAAGAAATCAAGCGGCAGTAAAAGCTTAGATAAGGCGGCTATTAAAGCGTATAGCCTGTGTACTTTTAAAGCAGCAATGAAAGACGGTGTACCACAACAAGAATGGTACGAGATCGAATATCCATTCACGATTTCCTAATTAAATATATTGAATAAACAAATTTTTGGAGAATTTAAAGATGACAAACACAGCAAAACGTATTTCTCGAATCGCAGCAATTGGCCTCATCGCAGGTACGACTTTACTTCCAGTTGCAAGCGTGTGGGCGGATGAAACCACGCAAACCACAGCCGTAACGACGGTAGCGACTGATGCCGCAGCACAAGCCGTACCAACACCGCCCCCCTTACCTGCAACTGTTGAGAAAGTACATAACCCTTATGGCTTAGAAGCCCTTTGGCGCGAAGGTGACTTGGTCGCAAAATCAACATTATTTATCTTGGTACTAATGTCGATTGGAACGTGGTACATCATTCTGTCGAAAGTGTTCCAACAAAGTAAAATTAAACGCCATGGCACAGAAGCTGAACGCCATTTCTGGGAAGCGGAGTCTTTAAATAGCGCTGCAGAAAGTTTAAATAGCAATAGCAGCTACCGTTATATTGCTGAAAAAGGCATTCGTTCAACCAAACATCATGATGGCACATTATTAGAGCGTATTGATTTCAACACATGGGTGACGATCTCAATCCAACGTGCAATCGAAAAAGTGCAAAGTCACTTAAGCAATGGTCTAGCCTTCCTTGCCACTGTGGGTTCAACCGCACCATTTGTCGGCTTATTTGGAACAGTTTGGGGGATTTATCACGCGCTCACCGCGATTGGTATTTCAGGCCAAGCATCAATTGATAAAGTCGCAGGTCCTGTGGGTGAAGCATTAATCATGACTGCAATTGGACTTGCTGTGGCTGTTCCTGCCGTACTTGGTTATAACTGGTTAACTCGTCGTAATAAAGCAGTCATGGATAATGTCCGTTCATTTGGCTCTGACTTACATGCCGTATTACTCAGCGGTGACTTAAACAGTAATCACCCAAACCGTGATTCTAAATAAGGAACACCATTATGGGCATGATGATTAATTCAGATCAAAGTGATGATGATGTCATCGGGACGATTAACACGACTCCACTCGTCGACATCATGCTGGTGCTGCTGATTATCTTTTTAATCACAGTTCCAGTGGTCACACACACTGTTCCAGTAAAACTACCTGAAGAAAAAAATACACCTTATGCCACCACACCACAAAATATCCAGCTTTCCGTCAATAAAACGGGGGATATTTTCTGGAATGAACAACACGTTGCAAATAAAGAAACGTTACTTGCCCGTTTACAAGCTGAAGCGCAAAAACATCCGCAGCCTGAGGTTCATATTCGTGGCGATCAACAGACACATTATGAAGCGATAGATCAGGTGATCAGCACAACACAGCAAGCAGGGATTGGCAAAATCGCTTTTGTTACGACTCCCCCTGCTTCTACACCATAATAGGAGAATCACACATGGGTATGAATGTGGGTTCGAAAAATGAAGAAGATGTGATGCTTGACGTCAACATGACACCGCTGATTGATGTCATGTTGGTGCTGCTGATTATGTTCATTATCACCATCCCAATTCCAAACAACGCCATTAACATTAATTTGCCAAATGGCACACCACCACCGCCAACAGATCAGAAGCCACCTGAAACCATCAATTTACGGGTTGATGCGCAAGGGCATATTTTTTGGAATGATCAAGCTGTTGCTGATCGCCAAGCGTTGAAGGTTTTGTTTGAATCTGTTGCGCAAAAAGCTGATCAGGATCAGATCAAGTTTAAACCTGATGCTCAAGCTGAATATAAGAATATCGCGATGGTGATGGCACTCGCTCAACAGAGCAATGTAACCAAAATCGGTATCGTCAGTAATAACTAAATAATAAAAACAAAAAATTAATCAGATAACTACAATTTTACTCCTGCGCTAACAAGTTCGCTTGTTAGCTTTTTTTATTTTATTTCATTGATGACAACAGGAATAAGCTTACTGCTCACCTTATAGCCTTGTGGTTTGTTATTACATGCATCTCCGGTTACTGTCGTTCGAATCACATAAGGTGAATAAGGCATCACATTTAAATAGCCTGAATTTTCCCGCCCTGTGCGACAATCTTCTTCTCCTAACTTTTCATCATAGCGCCCACCATAAGAAGATTCTTCGACCTCTGTAATCAGTTTACTCGTCCATTGATTGAAATAAACCAAGCTTTTACTCGACTCGACTGTCCCTTGTCCTGAACCTGCACTTTCAATTTCGATCAGTTGAATCGGTTTGCCTTTATAAACGGTTGAATGCACTTTAAAGCTATTCGATTGGCCACCAAACTCCTTTAAAATTCGAGATTGTTTTAATTTTGGACGAGTTAATACATAACCAGCCCAAAAATTACGTCCTGCATTTTCAAAACTCACACCCGATAAATAGGCTTCTTCTCCTGAGATCAGTTTTACGGCTTCGGTCGAATCAATCTGAATGGCTTGAGGAGGATTGGCATTTGAATCTTGTAAATTAGTGATCCAACTGATAATGGTTTTATCTGGAGGTACAGCAGCGTGAGATACTGAAACTGTTATGAAGAACCCACATAAAATGGATAAAACTAATTTCTTATTCTTGTTCATTCTTGACCTTGCTTTTATTTAACAGAAATTCTCACATGAAATATGATACTCGGAAACGTCATCCACAACCTGAGTGAATTTTGCAATATATTGTTTCTGCGAAATAATAAAAACAAAACCCAAAAGAGAACAGGTTTTGTGGATGACAATGCCTTTGCCTACTTTGGGCGAAACCAAAGTAGGGCGAACTGCAGGTTTAACCTAAATTTGGCTTTAACGGAGTATGACTCCGTTAAAGAAGCTAGACAATTATTTCAATAAGTTAGTATTTATTCTAAGCAAAATTTAAGTTAATTAAACTTTTCCAAATCAATCCATTGAGCATCAGGAAAATGCTTTGCCAAATAAGCCTTTAAATAATCCGCTGTATCTTTAGAAATAAGTGGATCTTTCGATTCATCTTTTAAGTTATATACCAAAGCATGCAAACTCAAACCACGCTGCTTTAATGCCTCTAAACTCAATAAAGTATGATTAATACTGCCCAAACGTCCTGAAGTCACCAAAATCACAGGAAATTGATGCTGAGCGATATAATCAATGGTCAACAATTCTGTGGTTAAAGGCACCATCAATCCACCAGCACCCTCCAATAGCACCACCTCAAATCGCTGCGCCAATTCTTTGGTCGCTGCTTCGATCTTGGCAAAATCCAGATCACGTCCATCCAAACGTGTGGCTAAATGCGGTGAGGCAGGATAAGTAAAAATCTCAGGCATGGTCAGCTTTTCATGATCTTCCTGAAACCAACCCATTCCCATAATTTCACGGTGTTTTTCAATATCTTCCGAGATATCTACATTGCCAGTTTGTACCAACTTCTGAGTAATGACACGCTGTCCCTGTTCGGTCCAAAGTTTGGCGAGATAACCTGTGGCATAAGTTTTACCAATTTCAGTATCAATACCACTGACAAAATAAATTGCTGCACTCATGCTGCTCTCCGCGCGATCACATAAATCGGATGATAAGTCAGGCGAAAACCCTGCTCATCATAAAACTGTTGATAATCTGAATAAAATTGCTGCAAGGATTGTTTCGTCCAGCGATGCGATTTCGATGTTGCTGTTACACCTGTCGCTTTTAGATGATGCAGAACTAATTTAGGATCATCAAAATATAGATGTTTTTGCTCTTCTTGTATAAACACAATCTCAAAGCCACTCTCTTCAAGTTTCTGTTTCAATACTTCACTGGAATAATAATTTAAACCTTGTCCTGTCAGTTGCTTGATTTCAATTAAATTGTTTTCACCAAATGTAGAGAAACCCAAATAGCCTTTCGGTTTTAAAGCATCATAAATTCGTTGTAATAATGCAGGTAGATCAGTCATCCATTGCAAAGCGGAACTCGAAATCACCGCATCTAATCCAGATGGTAATTTAAGCTGCTCAATATCACCGATCAACCAATCAACCTTAGGTCTCCCCTTAATAAAAGGGTGAGAAGTATCACTTCGCAAGTGAGGGGATTTAAAATTTGAAAAATGCTGATCTACATCCTCATAAAGATCATTTAAAAATAATTGATCAAACTGAAAATGAGTATGAAATAAATGCGTTAAATTGCCTGAACCGCAACCGATTTCAAGTACGGATGGCAAAGACTGTGGACAATATTGTTTAAGATATTCAAATAACTGTACACTAATCTGTTTCTGTACCACAGCATGCTCGACATAGCTTTGCCCTGCTTTGGCAAAACGTTGGGCAACCAGTGCTTTATTGATGCTCACAAACACTCCACCAATTGTTCCAATTCGTTTTTTCGCAGCAAAGAAGTTAAAGAAATACGCAAGCGTGAACTATTTTGTGGCACTGTTGGTGGGCGTACTGGCATAGCATAAAAACCTTGTTGTTGTACATAGCGTGCTTTTTCAATGGCCGCTTGGCTTTCACCCAATATAATTGGAATGATATGACTGCTCGATGGGCTTGAAAAACCTTTTGCAATTACCGCTTGCTGTAAATAACGACTGATCTCGGCCAAGTGCTGACGCTGTTGCTGCATGCTCAATACTTTATTAAAAATAAAATCTGACCATGCCATCGAGATTGGAGGCAAAGCTGTACTAAAAATAAGTGGACGCATTTTATTGATCAGATAGTCACGGATGATTGAATCACAAATAATATAACCGCCAATTGAGGCAATCGCTTTACCAAAAGTCCCAACAAGAAAATCGATCTGATCCAATACACCATATTGCTCAGCACAGCCTAGACCTTGCTCCCCCCTAACCCCAATCGCATGTGCTTCATCGACATACAACATGGTTTTGACATAACGTTGTTTTAACTGCGCCAATGCAGCTAAATCCGTCTCGTCACCATCCATACTAAAAATACTTTCAGTCACCACAATGACACGTTCAATTTGCTCATCTTGATGATACTTTTGCAATAACTGTTCCAAATGCTGCAAATCATTATGACGATAACGCACATATTGAGCATTCGATAGACGAATACCATCAATCATACTGGCATGAACTAGTTTATCCGCCAAAATCACGGTTTTGCTATCACATAATGCAGGCAAAATACCGATATTCATGTGATAGCCACTATTGAACAGTAAGGCAGCACGACCAAAGGCTATGCTTAGGATATTTTCAAATTGTTCATATTCTGCAAAATTACCCGTGAGCAAGCGTGACGAAGATGAACTAAAGAGCGCTCGTTCAACTTTCAGCGTATCGAGAAATTCTTCTCTTAAACTTAAATCAGCGGCTAAGCCCAAATAATCATTGGATGCCAAATTCAACATTGTTCGATCTTGAATGGTAATCCATTTTCCCTGCTGTTGATTTGAAGTAAATTGACGGAAATTCCCTTGTTGTTTGAGCTGGTCAAGCTGCTCGGCATAATGATCAAGCAAGGACATTGGCATTTACTCCTTGCATATTTTTTACCACTTCACTCATCTGTGCCAATAAATAATGGAGTTCATCATCCGTGATCACGTACGGCGGCATCACATAGACCAATTTTCCAAATGGTCGTACCCAAATACCCCGTTCAACAAACTGTTGCTGTAAGGTTTTCATGTCGACATTAGATCTTAATTCAACCACGCCAATCGCACCTAAAACCCGTACATCCGCAACGTGGTCAAGTTGGGCTAAATCGGTTAACTGTTCAGCCAGAATCTTTTCAATTCGTTGAATATTGGCTTGCCAATCCTGTTCCACCAACAGTTGAGTACTTCTTAACGCAACTGCACAAGCCAATGGATTTGCCATAAAAGTCGGGCCATGCATAAACACACCTGCTTCACCACGACTAATGGTTTCAGCCACTTGCTTAGTCGTTAAAGTCGCAGACAGTGTCATATAACCGCCTGTTAAGCCCTTACCAATACACATGATATCTGGCTCTACTTGGGCATGTTCCCATGCAAACATTTTGCCTGTACGTCCAAAACCCGTGGCAATCTCATCAAAGATCAACAACAAATTGTACTGCTCACATAACGCCTTGGCCTGACGTAAATATTCAGGATGATAAAAACGCATTCCGCCTGCACCCTGTACAATCGGCTCTATAATCAGTGCAGCAATAGTGTCATGATGCTGCTCAATCTGCTGTTTGAGTTGCTGAATATCTTGTGGGTCCCATTCTGCATCAAAGCGACTTTGTGGCGCGGGTACAAAAATTCGATTCGGTAAACTTGTACCAAAAATTTGATGCATTCCTGTGACTGGATCACATACCGACATCGCATTCCATGTATCGCCATGATAGCCAGAACGCGTGGTAATCAAATTAGTTTTCTCAGGTTGATTCAATGCCGCCCAATATTGAACTGCCATTTTTAAGGCCACTTCTACAGCAACTGAACCTGAATCTGCATAGAAAATTTTATCTAAACTCGGCGGCGTAATTTTTAATAGTAATTTGCCTAATTCAATTGCAGGGTCATGGGTCAGACCTCCAAACATAATATGCGCCATGTTTTGCAATTGATCTGTAACTGCTTGGTTCAGTTCAGGATGGTTATAACCATGAATCGCACACCACCATGACGACATGCCATCAACCAAAGTTCGACCATCTTCTAGTTCGATGGTTGCGCCATAAGCACGTTTGACTTTAAAGGTTGGCAATGGATTTAACATCGAAGTATAGGGATGCCATATATGTTCTAAATCAAATAGGTCAGTCATCCTATACCTCTATAAATCCAATATTTAACAATGTACTGCATGGTGTTATTCCGAGTACTCATCCAATTTCAGGATAAGCCTTCAGCTGGACTTACTTTTCAAAAATGAAAAGTAAGCAAAAATCTTTTGTTAGGCTAATGGCACGTCCTTGATGCCACAGCCTAACGGCGACATCCATGTCGCCTCCACGATAGCGAATACTCAAAGTAAATTTCAACAATGATAAAAACATTCAATAAGTTTCAATCGCTCTTAATCTTAAACTTGTCAAAATCTAAAATATATTGCGAGAACTTTCATTTCAAGCCAGATTAAGCGGTCTTTTTAAGACAATCTTCAATTATTTGCACAGTCTGCTCAACCATAAAGCATGGAAAGCCATGTGAAGAGCCTTCAATCGAAACAGTAGATAAATTCTTTGCAGCTAAATCTTGAATATTCTGTGCAATTTGGTAAGGAACTAAAGCATCATGCTCTGCAAAGACATGCAACTGTCTACCTTGATATTTTTTACATATATCAATCAAATTTAACTGCTTTAACAATTCTAAACCTTGCTTCAATAACGCAATCGGTTGTGGACGAATCAATTTTTGCATAGCTAAGAAGTCTTTCTTTGCCGAACTTGCACCTTGACACACCAATAAGCTAAACCGTTTTAGCGTGGTAATGGCATCCTGCTCAAATGACTGTTTGAACTGAAGAAAGGTTTCAACAGACATTGCTGTAGACCAATCAAGTTGAGCGACAAAACATGGATTTGAAGCTAAAGTGATTAAAATCTTCTGTTCAGTATATTGCTGCTGGATTTGATTAACTAATATAGTTGCCAGTTGACCACCCAGTGACCATCCCACAATTACATCGAAGTTCACAGCAAGTTCGACCTGCTGCTGCAAAATTTCATTATCGAGAGCATTAAAAATATTAATCCGCTGAACGAAATATCCCTTTTGTTCTAAAGCATCATGTAAAGGTTTTAATAATTCAGCACCACCCCCCCAGCCAGTGATGAGTAAGATTTTTTTAGACAATTAGATACCTGTCGGTTGCATAATCATTTTGTATAAAACATCGCATAAATTAGTTATTTTTCCTAGCGAGGTCGATCTGATTTGCTAAAATATGATCTATCACACTTTGAGATCAACATGATGAATACGATAAAATCCAAAGTTATTATCGTTTGTAGCACACTTATATTGCTCGGATCAGCGAGTTCAAGCTTTGCTCAAACCTCTATTTTCTCTAAACAAAATACCGCTCAAAAAGAATGGATTGGACAGTCTGCACCAGATTTCAAACTTCAAGATCAAAGTGGGAAATGGCACACTTTGAACCAATATAAAGGCAAATGGATTGTACTTTATTTCTATCCTAAAGATGACACTGCAGGATGCACTCAAGAAGCCAATCAATTTAAATCACTTTATCCTCAATTCTTAAAATCAAATGCAGTCGTGCTGGGCGTTAGTTTGGATGATGTTGCATCACACCAAAAGTTTTCACAAAAGCTTGGTTTACCTTTCCCCATTTTGGCAGATGAAAAAGGCGAACTTGCTGGAAAATTTGGCATTGTTAGAAACCTCGGGATTACAAAAATTGCTAAACGTGAGAGTTTCTTGATTAATCCTCAAGGTGCAATTATGTATCACTACACGAGTGTGAATACGCAAACACATGCTGATCAAGTATTAAAAGATTTAAAAGAAGCTCAAATTAAAAAATAGTGCTTAAACAAAAAAACTCAGCATCTGCTGAGTTTTTCTAATTCACAAAAACTTAAATTTGCGATTGAATATAATTTTGCAAACCAATTAATTCAATTAAACGCAATTGTTTTTCTAACCAATAGGTATGATCTTCTTCTGTGTCAGAAAGCTGCTGACGCAACATATCACGGCTAATATAATCGCCTTTTTCTTCACACAATTTAATACCTGTCGCAAGTTTCTCACGAACATGATATTCAAGTGCTAAATCAGCTTTTAAACAACTTACAACATCCGTACCCACATTGATGTCTTCACGATTCATATTAGGTTGAGCACCCAAAAATAAAACACGGCGAATGATTGAATCAGCATGTGAAGCTTCTTCTTGCATTTCATGATCAATACGCTCGTAAATTTTACTTAAGCCCCAATCTTCATACATTCTTGAATGAATTAAATATTGATCACGAGCAGCCAATTCACCGCCAATGAGCATATTTAAATAGTCGATGACTTCTGGATTGCCACGCATAATACTTACTCCCTATCGAATAAGTCTATTATGGTGAAATTAGACAGCAATTGCAAAAATATTATGTGTAAGTTTATGATTTTTATCAAATTAAAATGAGAAACATACGCATTTACAGTTCTAATTAGCTTAATTTATCCAAGTAAAATAAGCCTTTGCATAAGATTCAAAAACCATCTAAAGCATAATTTTAGGAAAAATCTGTTGTTTGAATTTTTGTAACGATTCGCAATGCTTCTTATTCAGTTCGGCTTTTAAGCATAAATTATAAAAAAATGACTGTTCAGCCGTTGTTTGTTTGAGCAAAATTCGTTAAATAACATCAATCACAAAAACATTATGCGGAAATAACAATGGACAAAAGTAAACCAATATTAGTCACTGGCGCAACAGGTTATATTGCTGGCTGGATTATCGAACGACTGCTCAATCAAGGCTATAACGTTCATGCAACAGTTCGAGACCCATCAAAGAAAAATAAAATTCAGCATTTATATGATATTGCAGAAAAGTCATCTGGAAAAATTCAATTTTTCAAAGCAGATTTACTCGAAGCACATTCTTTTGATGAATCCATGCAAGGTTGTGAAGTCGTCATTCATACAGCATCACCTTTTGTTGTCACTAACTATAAAGATGCGGTTAAAGACATTATTGAACCTGCAGTCAAAGGTACAGAGAATGTCTTAGATAGTGTAAATCGTACAGAATCAGTGAAACGTGTGGTTTTAACCTCAAGTATTGCGTCAACTTATGGTGATGCAGTTGAAATTCAAAACACAGCAAATAATGAATTTGATGAGAACCATTGGAATAACACCAGTAGTGAAACCCATCAACCTTATCCATATTCAAAAGTTGCTGCTGAACGCAAAGCTTGGGAAATGGCCGAGCAACAAAATCGTTGGAGTCTTGTCTGTATCAACCCTGCACTGGTGATGGGACCATCACTCACTGATGCAAGTCAATCTGGCAGTATCGAAGTTTTACAACAGTTCGGGAATGGCACAACATTATTTGGTGTACCGCCAATGTGGAATGGTATTGTCGATGTACGTGATGTTGCTGATGCACATGTTGCTGCGGCACTCAATCCTAAAGCGCAAGGTCGCTATATCATTTGTGGCGGAACATTAAGTTTGCTCGAAATGGGCAAAGCCTTAACGCAAAAATTCGGTTATAGATACCCATTCCCACATTTCACTGTACCTAAAACAGCATTCTCTTTAGTTGCACCCGTATTTGGTCATTCACGCCAATTTGTCAAACTGAATATGGGTTATCCAATCTACTTTAATTCACAGCGTAGTGTGAATGAGTTAGGTATTCACTATCGAGATATCCGTGGCAGTGTTTGCGAACATTTCCAGCAACTACTCGATGATGGCATTGTGAAAAAATATATTTAACAATAAAAAGCCTATTCAACTACATCGGTTTGAATAGGCTTGTTTCTTATACTTTTAAGTATTAATCATCAAAATAATCACTATAAGTTTCACATAGTCCATCATGAAACCCCCAGCCAATGCCATCTGTATCGTGACAAATTTTTGTTGCTCTTTGTTGAAATTGACTTTCTACATTGAGCTGCTTCATCCATTTCATTGCCTGAGCAAACATTGACTCCATGCTATTATAAAATGGCTCATTAATATCGCCATACATGTTGGTAAATTTTACTCCAGTTTCAACATAATAGATTGCAAGATCAACTAGATGTATATTTAATCCATTGAGCTTTTTAAAGTCCATAACCGCTTTTCGTGCGACAGATAACCTTGCATCACCAAATCCATATTTGGGCAAAAATTCATCTTGAATTATTTTTTTATATTTAGAAAGTACGTCATTTGCCCCCTCTGCACTTATCTGTGAATCATAAAAATCTCTGACTACTGAAAACTGTTGATATAGTTTAACAATTTCTTGAAGCAATTCTTTTTCAGGTTTTGTGGCCAGATGGGCTTTCAATGCTTTAATACTCATTCAACACCTCCGTATTGCGCCAAAAAGTCTAAAAACTCTTGTTCATTCATCACTCGAATTTCTAATTTTTGTGCTTTATCCAATTTGCTTCCTGCTTTTTCACCCGCAACGACACATTTGGTTTTACTGGACACACTACCACTGACTCGCGCACCTAAAGCTTGTAACTTTTGTGTCGCCTCATCACGTCCCATGGTTTCCAGTGTGCCTGTCACCACCCAACTCTCACCATTCAATGGTTGACGTGTCGGAGCAGTTGGTGCATCCCAATGAATCCCCGCTGCCAATAAACGATCGAGTACTTCAATGTTATGCGGTGCTTGGAAAAAATCTGCAATCCACTCCGCTGTAATATCACCGACATCAGGCGTTTTCTTAAGTGCTTCAACATCGGCAGCTTTCAAAGCATCCAAAGTTTGGAAGGTATTGGCTAACATACGTGCCGTGGTTTCACCTACACCACGAATACCTAAGCCATAAATAAAACGTGCCAAAGTCGTTTTCTTACTCGCTTCGATGGCATCAATCAGGTTTTGAACGGATTTTTCACCCATTTTCTCGATAGTCAATAAGGTGTCACGATGTTCATGCAAATGATAAATATCGGCAACATCTTTGAGTAAATCGAGATGTAATAACGACTCTACCCAACGATCTCCCAAACCTTCAATATCCAAGGCTTTACGGGATACAAAGTGACGAATCGCCTCAATACGTTGTGCCGCACAATATAAGCCACCCGAACAACGTGCTAGTGCTTCACCTTCTGGCATAACAACAGGCGATTCACATACAGGGCAATTCGTCGGAAGATGTACCATCTCCGCATCAGTAGGTCTAAATTCAGCCCAAACTTTTTCAACTTTCGGAATCACATCACCCGTACGGTACACACTGACCGTATCGCCAACGCGTACGTCTAAACGATGAATTTCACCAATATTATGTAGAGTCACATTGGAAACAGTTACACCTCCCACAAAGACGGGTGCTAAACGTGCAACTGGGGTAAGTGTTCCGGTACGTCCGACTTGCCAATCAATATTTTCAACTTTGGTCAAGGCAGCTTGTGCAGGGAATTTATAAGCGGTTGCCCAACGCGGTTCACGGCTCAAAAAACCCAATTGTTGTTGTTGTTTCAGATCATCGACCTTCACCACCATGCCATCAATTTCAACTTTTAAATCTGGACGTTCTTGTTGAATTTGTTCATAACGTTGTTGTACTTCTTCAATCGAAGCACACAAGAATTGACGCTCAGCGATTTCAAAACCAAATTTGGTTAACCAATGTAAACTATCATGCATCGTTGCGAGACCATGACTAGGCTCACACTGAGCAATACCGTAAGCATAGAATGCCAATGGACGTGACGCAGCAATATTTGGGTCAAGCTGTCTTAAACTTCCTGCCGCGGCATTACGTGGATTAGCAAAAGTCTTCTCACCTTTGGCTTCTTGATCGGCATTGAGTTTTTCAAAGCCTTGCTTTGGCATCAACACTTCGCCACGAACTTCCAAAAACGCTGGAATCGCTTGATACTGACTCGATAACACTTTGGGCAAGTTACGAATGGTTTTGACATTTTGGGTAATGTCTTCACCTGTCTCACCATCACCACGAGTGACACCACGAACCAGTACACCATTTTCATACCAAAGTGAAATCGCCAAACCGTCAAGCTTGAGTTCAACTTCATATTGAACTTTTTGGTTCGGTAAACGTTCATCAATACGGCGTGCAAAAGCAAATAGATCATCTTGATTAAAGACATTCCCCAATGACAGCATTGGCACAGCGTGGGTCACGCTTTCAAACTTTGATAGGGCTTGACCACCAACTTTATTGGTCGGCGTATCTGTTTGAATCAAATCAGGATATTGTTGTTCTAATGCTTTAAGCTGATGAAATAAATGGTCATATTCACTATCAGAAATGGATGGCTCATCCATCACATAGTAAGCATGGTTATGTTTTGCAATCAGTTGAATTAACTGACGCATTTGCTCAATAACTGAGTTGTGTTCCATTTAAATTTCACCATATAAAAGGGCGGAAAAACCGCCCTATAATTTTTTACTGAATTTATTATAAAAGATTCATTAGACGGTTGCTTGATTTGGACGGTAATCAATCACATGATGACGCCAATGTTCTTTCAATTGTGGCGTAAATTCTAAATTATTTTCATCATAGACTTTGCCATCGACTTCACGCGCAATTAAGCCTGCAATACTAGTCATCATGTCATAGCCAGTCACAGCTTTGCTATTTGGCAGTGCAAGGAAGAATGCTAAACCTTGTACTTGCTCACCAGATAAACTTTCTAAATCAAAGCCAGCAGGACCATTGTCCGTCATTCGCAATACAGAGAACATCAATGTGCTTGGCTCTTCTGTATTTTCATAACGGTGGAAACACGACATTTCACCAAAGCGGAGACCATATTTCAGCAATACTTTTAATGCTTTATCGCCCGACAACGCACGGCGTGGATTTGGAAAAACATTCAGCGCAATAATCTGCTCAGCTGTTGCTAATGCACTTTCATCATCATAACGTTGCTGTTCATGTAAATGCACATCCAAGATATTACTCTCACCATCAAATTCTTCAATTTCAACAGTTGCAATATTTGGATTTAAACTCAGTTCTGGCTCAACTTTCGTTTCATCAGCTTTATCTAACAAGTCTTCATCATCAGATACCGCCACTACTCGTGGTTGATCTTCTGATCGTTCAATGCTTGTATTGATTTCAGTATGAATGACAGGCGCAGCCGCAACTTTTACCGTTTCTTCAGCTTTCTCTTCTACAACAGTTTGTACAGGTGCTGCTTGAATATCCACTTGAATAGTGTCTGCTTTAAAACTTGGTTCAACCCGTTCAGTTGTTGAGATTACAGTGTCTTTTTGTAGAAGCTGCTCTCGTACATTACGCGGAATCACAGGCTGATTGCTGTCAGAATTAATATGTAAATCAGCGTCTAATGATGGCTCAACTGTTTTTGGTTTTCTCAAAACCATTGCTAAACCAACGAGCATAATCACAACGGCGATAACAATGCCTATTATTGTATTCATTTCCATACTAGGACTCCGAAACTAACCCGTATTCTTTTGCCTGTTCTAAATCGACAGTCACTAATTTTGATGTGCCCGGCTCTGGCATGGTCACTCCCAGTAAATCAGTTGCCATTGTCATCGCCAATTTATTATGTGTAATGTAAATGAATTGCACTTGTTCAGAAAGCTCTTTTACCAAATTACAATACCGCTGTACGTTGGCATCATCAAGTGGTGCATCAACTTCATCTAATACACAGAAAGGTGCAGGATTCAACCTAAAGATCGCAAATACCAATGCCAAAGCAGTTAAAGTCTTTTCACCACCTGAAAGTAGTGCCAAAGAACTATTACGTTTGCCAGGTGGACGTGCCATCAATTTCACCCCAGACTGCCAATCATCCTCAAGACTTAAGGTCGCTTCACCGCCACCAAATACCTTTGGAAACAGCACTTGCAGCTCTTGATTGACCTGATCAAAGGTGGTCATAAATAATTTACGTGTTTCTTGATCAATACTTTTCATCGCATCTTTGAGCTGATCAACCGTATTTTGTAGATCTTGCATCTGATGACTCAGCTCATCAAAACGCTGTGACACGTCTGCATATTCTTGTGAAGCTGCCAAGTTTACCGCACCAATTTTATCAAATTGTTGCAATGCTTTTTCTAATTTCTGTTGATGATCTTTTATTTCAATCGAGAGATCAGATAAAGCATCCGCATTGAGTTCTTTGAGCTGTTCCACATAATGCTCACGATCTGATTTAGCAGCTTGCCAAGCCAAACGCTTTTGCTCTAACTGCTCACGCACCTGCTCATCTTTTTGCTGTGCTTGATGACGTTGTTCTGTCAATTGCTGCTGTTTCTCTTGGACTTGATTCAGTTCAAGTTGCCACTCATTCCAATTTTTTTGCAGCTTTTCTGTTTGCTGAAATTGCTCTTGGAATTGCGACTCTAAGTTCGGTAATTCAAGCTGAATCGGATCAACAAACTTTTTCGCTTGCTCAATCTGTTCAATGATTTGTCGATATTGGGTTTTCAGAAATGAAATATCTTTTTCGAGCAACTCAATTTGCTGATTGGCTTGCGAGGTCTGGCGGCGCAAAGCTTCACGTTGCTGCTGCTGTTGCGTCAACTGCTGTTGTTGCTCATCCAACTGTTCATTCAGATTTTCGACCTGAAACTGTAAAGTCTTATAATTCGGTAATACTGCTTCTAATTTGAGTGCAAGTGCATGTAAATCAATTTCCAAATCATCACGCTGCATGGCATCTTCTTCAAGTTGCACATCGAGCTGTTTAAGTTGATCTGCTAATTGCATCTGCTGTAATACAAATGCCTGTGCCGTACTTTGTAGTTTGGCAATTTGTACATCAAGCTGTTGCTGCTCTTTCTGTTTTTGTTTCAGACTTTGCTGCTGTTGCTGTAAGTTGTGCTGTTGCTGTTGCAGCCCTTGCTGCTGTTGTGAAAATTGATGTTCCAACTCAAGCAATTGTGCTTGCTTCTCCGCAAGCTGCTGTTCAATTTCTTCTAAACGGACTTGATGGCTAAGCATCCCCTGCGCAGTTTGGCTGTCTTCATCATAATGCAGACCAATCACCCAATCGGCACCGACATGATAACCATCCAGCGTTAAAATGGATTGTGCTTGCTGGAGATCCAATTGATATCGCAAAGCTGTGGTTAAATCTTCTGCAACGGCAACATTTGACCAGAGTGAAGATTGCGGGGCTTCGATCCAATCACTTAAATAATCATTAAATCCACCCCAGCCCTCCTTTATAAAAGGAGGGAGTTCCCCTCTTTTTAAAAGAAGGGTTAGGGGAGATTCTGTTTTTAACTGTCGAGCCACACCTTCCTGAAATGACTGTTCACCATCCAGTAAACGCGCTTGCAACCACTTGGCCAAGAACTTCTCAATAATGTTTGCATGCGCTTTAGCTTGAGCAGTTAAACGTAGGCTTTGCATCAATCGAGCTGCATTTTGATCATGCTTCGGGCTCTGCTTCGCCACCAATTGATTTAAATTCTTTTGTTCAGCCAATAAAACCTGAATCTCAGTTTTCAAGTTCTGTACATCAGCCTTCTGCAACTGTTGTTGATCTTGCTGTGTCTGAACACCCTGCTGTAATTGCTCAATCGCGGTTTCTAACGCAATTATTTCCTGTTGCAGTTGCTGCTGTAATTGTTCTAACTGCGCCTGTTCATCATCCTGAACCTGAGAACGAATCTGAGTGCTTTGCGTTTGCAAAGTCTGCTTTTGCTGCTCAATCCGCAAAACATTCTTACCCAATTGCTCAATTTGTGCAGCCATCTGCAACTTTTTTTGTTGTTGCTGATCGACTTGAGTTTTCAGTTGTTCAAATTGCTGCTGTGCTTGCTTATGTTGGACTTGAACATCGCTAAAATTCTGCTCAGCAGTTTGCGTTTGCTGCTCTAAGGCAAGTAAGGTTTCGTTTTGCTCATCAAATTGAGTTGTTAAAGTTTCGACCTGTAACTCTGATAATTGTAAACGCTCTTTGGTTTGTAATTTTTGCTGTTCAAGTTGAACCAAACTACTGCTGTTTTGCTGGAATAAACTCTGTTTTTGTTCCAAAGTCATTTTTAATTCAGACAACTTTTTCTCGGCCTGTTGCCATTCATGCTGCAAAGGTGAAGATTGCTGAATTAAGCGTTGGAATAAAGCACTGGTGGCTTCAAGATCGTGTTCAATGGTCTGTGACTCAGAACGAACCAACTTAAAGTTTTCACCCAGCGCCGTCATTTCAACCGTATATTCTTGTTGTAACTTTTGACTTTGATTGGCTTGAAACGAAAGAATCTCAATTTTTAAAGTTCGAATCTGCCCTTCTAAAGTCTTGTATTGAATCGCGGCTTCAGACTGACGTTTTAATGTTCTGAGTTGTGATTTTAGTTCAGCCGCAATATCGTCTAAACGTGCCAAATTCTGTTCAGTATGTTCTAAGTGCTGTAAGGTTTCACGACGACGTGCTTGATAACGAGATACCCCTGCGGCTTCCTCAATAAACACGCGCATTTCTTCAGGCTTGGCATCGACTAAACGGTTAATCATACCCTGTTCAATCACCGCATAAGAACGCGGTCCTAGACCTGTACCCAAGAAAATATCGGTAATATCACGACGGCGACAACGCGTGCCATTTAAGAAATATTCAGACTTACCTTCACGCGTGACTTGGCGACGGACTGCCAGTTCGCTATAGGCATTATAAGACCCACCTAATTTACCGTAGGTATTATCAAAACGAAGTTCGACACTGGCAACCCCGACAGGCTTCCGTTTAGCCGTTCCAGTAAAAATGACATCCTGCATACTACCGCCGCGCAACTGACGTGCATTGGATTCACCCATCACCCAACGAATAGCATCGATGACATTTGATTTACCGCAACCGTTCGGTCCAACCACCGCAGTACGGTTTGCTTTGAAATGTAATATAGTACTATCGGCAAAAGATTTAAAGCCTGAAAGTTTTAAACTGCTTAAACGCATACTGCCCTAACTAGCGGCGTGAGCGTCTAGCCCAAGCCAATTCAATCTGTTTCATACGTGTCAGAGATTCCAACACAAGGTTACGTAAGTGTCGACAAAAATCTTCCATAAATAAAGCCGCTTGTTGTGATTTTCGGATCAAAATAGCATCAATCACTAACTTAAACAGGGTAAAAGATTCCTGTAATTCACGACGTGAAGTATTTAAGGTTAAAAAGTAGCTACGACGTAACGAAGGCAACAGTTCTTTATAAAATTGCATTAAATAGGGATTCGCCACCATATCATGCTGATCTGCTAAATATTTAAAAATCGAATCGTAGAATTTTTCAATATCCCCGGCACGTACAAATTCAACCAGTTGATCTAATAAGGTCTGTAGCTGTTCAGCCTCGTTAACTCTCCAAGTCTCACTAATTCGTTGCACAATATGCCCAAGTAGCATGACATTGGTATCAAACAAAGCTTTAACCTGTTGAGCTGACATTTCAGAAACAATTGCACCACGCCGTGGGAAAATTTCAATTAAATAAGTACGTTCTAGTAGTAGCAAAGCTTCACGAACAGAACCTCGACTCACATCTAATTCTTTCGCAATACGTAGCTCTTGAATACGCTCTCCCTCAACCAGCTCGCCACTAATAATTTGCTCACTAATATATTTTGCAATCTGTTCAGAAAGACTATCAGCCTCTTCGAGATTCATGATCCCCTCGCTATCGTTGTTATACGCATATTCCAATGCTATTTGCGCTTTTTTGTTTTAACTGATCTCACTGCATAAATTCTATATCATTGTCTAACAATTTTATTGCTTTTTAAGTCAATCGAAAGATAAAAACAATACTTTTAGAAAATATTTGATTAAAAATTTAAATCACTTATCTTTAAGATCAATGAGTTAAGCTTACGAAATCGTGCTAACCGAATATCTGAAAATTAGTTTATTTACCAAAATTTATTGATATAAATCACATAAAATAATATTATTACAGATACAAACACATTTTCATTAATTTTACTGAATTGATCAGTAATTATGAGTAGCATTATCAGTGTTCATCAAGCTGTTAATATCGCAATTTTTGGGCTCAGTCTCAGAACATTGAATGAATTAAAAGAACATATACAAACTGCTATTCCTAGTCATATCCAAGTCAATTGGAGCAATATTTCTGAACCGCAGCTCGATATTTTGATGATCAATCATGTTTTTTTTGATTCACCGAATATCAAAAGCTTAATCAAAAATAACCATATTAATGTTCTACAAATTGCCAATGATGCAAATAAAAATAGTTCAATCGAAGATGACATTCTATATCTACCATTGAATCATGTTCACTCATTACATCAATGGCTAAATGAGCGCTTATCTAAAAATGCTGCGATAGAAAAAGCATCCCCACCTCAAGCAACCAATACTACAATTCATCGCAAACAGATCAGGGAAGTTCTACAAGAAATCCTCAATCCTAAAAATGGGAAAATTCAGTTATTTGATAACAATGGTTTAGTTGCAATTGCAGACGCTCGTAACGAATGGATTTGGCAAAATCCGATGCTACAAACATTACATACAGATCCAAGCTTGAATTACACCTACGCCACACAAAATGACCAACTTTGGATTACTGAGACTCCACAACAAGATTTAAAACAATGGTTATGGAATTTAATTTGGGCATCAAAAGATTTTAATGAACTTTGCCCCCCCTCTGCATCAAGTTTCTATTTAGAGATTTGGCCACAACCGATAAATAAAATTGAGCGGCAAGATATTTTACGTATGGCTGCTTGTTTTGCTAAAGGTGCTGAAATTTCAGTTGTAGCCAACCAATTAAAATTACCGGAACAGCGCGTCAAGCAATTTGTCGCAGCAAGTTTAGGTGCAAATTACGGCAAAATTATCAAAGATAATCAAGCCAATTTTCATCCACAAAATAGTCAAAATATGACTGAACAAAATTTTATGAAAAAACTGTTTGGTCGATTACGTAATCGTTTCGGCTTCTAACCTAGGATAATTCTATGATTTTACAACAATATAAAATTGTCTTTGGTGGAACAATGGGGTCAGGTAAATCCACGGCGATAAATGTCCTCTCGGAAATTGATGTACTCAGCACCGAGGCTTTAAATACTGATATTGAATCACATGAAAAAATGCTCACCACTGTCGGTATCGATTATGGTGAGATTACTTTAGATGATGGCGTCAAAGTCGGATTATACGGGACGCCTGGACAAGAACGTTTTGAGTTTATTTGGGCAGTCATCTGCAAAGGTGCAATTGGTACGATTGTCATGATTGACCATGCTGCTGAAAATCCACTACTCGATCTAGCTCAATATGTAGAAGCGTTCAAACCATTTGGCAATAATATTGTGATTGCAATTACTCATATTGACCGAAAACCAGAAAGAACGCTTTCGATATACCGAGATTGGCTTGCAACACAAGGCGTTAATTACCCTCTGTTTTTCATCGATGCACGTCAAAAAGATGATGTTTTGCTATTGGTCGAAACCTTAATCGCAACAATTGAAGTACATTATGGGCTGATAACTTAAATTAAACCTTTATAAATAAAGTAGCAGCCTACAACAACTAATAAGCCTGCAAAACACTTTTTTAACATCGCAGCTGATAAGCGATGTGCTACCTTTGCTCCCAGTTTAGCTGTAATAAAGCTCATTGCGCTAATACCAAGAAAAGCATAAATATGAACATAACCAATCGTATTTGGCACATTGATTTGCTCTTTTGTACCAAACCACATAAATCCGATTGCACCAGCAATCGCAATCGGCAATCCACACGCCGCTGAAGTAGCCACTGCTTTCTGCATCACCACACCATGACGATTTAAAAATGGTACGGTCAAACTACCACCGCCAATCCCAAAAATCGCAGATGCCACTCCAATTCCACCACCAGCAATAAACTGTAATGGTGCAGATGGTAAGTGGCGATTTGGATCAATAACAGCATGCGCTCCGCTAAACATTTTGTACGACATCCACACTGCAAATATACCAATAATTAACTGTAAATGCTGCCCAGAGAGTAAATCAGCCACACCTGCACCTAAAAAAGACCCTAAAACTAAACCTGGTGCTAAATTACGAAATACATTCCACAAGACAGCACCTTTTTCATGGTGAGCAGTCACAGAACTAATTGATGTTACGATAATGGTAGCTAAAGATGTCCCCACTGCTATATGCATGATCACATTCGGGTCATAATGCATTTGAGTAAAGACAATATATAAAATTGGTACAATAATTAAGCCACCACCAACACCAAACAAACCTGCAGTAAATCCAGCAATTGCACCTATCAGCAAATATATGATTAACTCCATAAACACATGACCACTCTATTTGTAAAACAATGGAAGATTTAGCAACTCGCCAGCTTCAGCAATTACTTAATGCAAAAAATCAATTTCCTGAAATCGTCTTGCTCAAAACCACGACAACATCGACCAATGATGATATGCGTGAAATTGCGCAAAAAGGCATTAGCTCAGGATTAGTTTGCAGTGCACAGCAAACACAAGGTCGAGGTCAACATCAACGACAATGGGCATCTCCTGAAGGAAATATTTATTTAAGTACACTGATTCACACTAAGACTGCCTTAGATGGTCGCCTTGCACTGGAAGTTGCTTTAAATATTCTGCAAATGCCGAGCTTGCAAGGTTTAAGCCTACAAGTCAAATGGCCCAATGATTTATATAGTCCACAAGGTAAATGGGGTGGAATTTTGGTTGAGCCACTTTCAGCACATCATGCGATTGTTGGGGTAGGCATTAACTTAAACACGCCCCCTGTAGAGAATGCGGATCAGCCAATTACCTCTCTGGCGATGCTCGGTTTAGCTCATACTGATCGTTTAACGCTGATTGCTGAGCTCTACACTGCGATTCAACAGGCTTCTCAGTGGTTTGAACATGGCAGTTATAATTTAGCTGAACGCTTTAACCATCATGCAATATGGCTCAATCAACACGTTGAATTTGAACATGCCCAAGGTAAAATTCAGGGATACTTTCAAGGCATCTCCAATGATGGTGCTGTACTCATTAAAACCGATCATGTTCAACCCTTCTATCAAGGCCGTTTACGCCTCGCACCAATTTAAGGAATGATCATTTTATGAAAAGTCTATGGTTGGATATCGGTAATACCCGTTTAAAATATTGGATTACCGAAAATGATCAAGTGCTTGAGCATGCTGCAGAATTACATTTACAGTCACCTGCCGATTTACTGTTAGGTTTAATTCAACATTTTAGGCATCAAAATTTAAGTCAGGTTGGGATTTCATCTGTTTTAGACACAGAAAATAATCAACGTATTCAAATGATCCTCGATATTTTGGAAATTCCAATTATCTTCGCTCAGGTACATGCTAATTATGCAGGGCTTCGTTGTGGTTATGATGTTCCAAGTCAACTCGGGATTGATCGTTGGTTACAAGTCTTAGCAATTTCAAAACCTCATCAAAACTTTTGTGTGATTGGCTGTGGTACAGCGCTGACCATCGATTTAGTAGAAGGGTTACAACATTTAGGCGGTTATATTCTGCCAAATTTATATTTGCAACGAGATTCACTCATTCAAAATACCAAAGGTATTAAAATTCCTGACTCTGCATTCGATAATTTGAAACCAGGACACAACACCGTTGATGCTGTACATCACGGTATCTTGCTAGGTCTAATTAGTACCATTGATCAAATCATGCAACAATCACCTAAACACCTGATTTTAACAGGTGGAGATGCTGATATATTCGCCAAATTTCTGCAACATCATCGGCCGTTGATTGAATCTGATCTCTTACTTAAAGGACTAAAAAATTACGTTCAACTTAAGTCAGCATTAACCAATGTTTGAAGTATCTAGAACAACTGAGGAAACATCGTATATCCATCTTCAGTACGAAAATGCCCTGCCTGAACAGCTTCAATCAGTTGGGCATTCAGTAAATTTGAAAATTTAAAGGTCAAAGGCACTGGGACAATAGGATCATTCGTAGAAAAGAAAACGAGGTGTCTTTTAACATTGGCTCGGATTACGGCGCTCGTAAAATTTGAATGCTGAATAAATTCATCATATTCAGGAAATTTAGCTATAGGTTCATTAGAAGCAGCAATAAATAAGCATGCTTTCAACTGAGTTTGTTACAGACGCTTTGCTAGAAAGTGAACCACGGCAATACCAGACAATCCATGAGCAACAACAATACTCTGTTCATTTAAATCTTGTAGTTGTGTTTCTAAACAAGTTTGCCAAATTTTCAGCTTCTGGGTGATTCGAGTCGGCAAGAAATATACGTTCAGCGGCAATTCCTTCAGATTTTAATTGTTGTTCTAACCATAAATACCAATACTGTTCTGGATTTGCATTTTCACAATGTAGTATAAATACCTTACCGTTCGAATTATGTAACATATACAAAAATTTATAAATATAAAACAAATACTTAAAATTATTTTACCCCTTATTCGTTTATTTTCATATTGATTTTCTGTATTAAATTGATACTTAGATTCACAAGTAAGATTTAACAAAAAAGGCGCAATTTGCGCCTTTTCTAGATAGCTTTAGGTTATTTCTTTGGTTCATTACTACCAAATAAAGGCCCCATGTTACCGCCACCAAATTGTTTTTGCATATTACCTAATGACTTCAACATTTTGCTCATTCCTGACGGATTCGCAAATTTCTTCATCATTTTCGCCATTTGGGCTTGTTGCTTAATTAATTTATTCACTTCAGCAACGTCCATACCACAACCCGCAGCAATACGTTTTTTACGGCTTGGATTCATCAAATCTGGGTTACGGCGTTCTTTAATGGTCATCGATTGAATAATCGCTTCCATTTTTTTCACTTGCTTTTCAGGATTTGCTTGTGCAATCGCATCTTGAATACCAGAGTTACTCATGCCAGGCAACTTATCCAAGAAGCCCATCATCCCGCCCATCTTGCTCATTTGCTCAAATTGCATCAGCATATCTTCAAAGTTGAAGGTTCCGCCTTTCTGCAATTTCTTCGCCATTTTTTCGGCTTTTTCTTTGTCGATTTTGCGTTCAACTTCTTCGACTAAAGAAAGTACGTCACCCATACCCAAGATACGTTGTGCAACACGATCTGGATGGAATGGCTCAAGTGCATCTAGTTTTTCACCGATACCCAAGAACTTGATCGGTTTACCTGTAATCGCACGAACAGAAAGCGCAGCACCACCACGTGCATCACCATCAGTTTTAGTGAGAATAACACCAGTCAAAGCCAGAGCATCGTTAAACGCTTTTGCTGTATTAGCAGCATCCTGACCCGTCATTGCATCGACAACAAACAGAGTCTCTGTTGGCTTAACTGCAGCATGTAATTCTTTAATCTCATCCATCATGTCTTCATCGACATGCAGACGTCCTGCGGTATCGACAATTAAAACATCAGCAAACTGGATTTTAGCTTGTTCAATCGCACGATTAACAATATCAATTGGCTTTTCAGATGCTTCTGATGGAATGAAACCCACGCCAACTTCATTGGATACTGTTTCTAACTGCTTGATTGCGGCTGGACGATAAACGTCAGCAGAAACTGTCATTACTTTTTTCTTTTGGCGCTCTTTCAGAAAACGCGCTAATTTTGCGGCAGTTGTTGTTTTACCCGCACCTTGCAAACCTGCAAGTAAAACCACGACAGGTGGCTTTGCACTTAAATCTAGAGTCTCATTTGCCTCACCCATCATTTTGGTGAGTTCATCATAGACAATTTTTACAAATGCCTGACCTGGAGAAAGCTGAGTCATGACTTCTTGACCGAGAGCTTCTTCCTTAACCTTCGCGATAAATTCACGAGTTACAGGTAATGCCACATCGGCTTCAAGAAGTGCCATACGTACTTCACGTAAGGTATCTTTAATATTGTCTTCGGTCAGCTGCCCTGAGCCAGTAACATTTCTTAAACTCTGTGTGAGTCGTTCTGTTAAGGTATCAAACATTGCGAAATCCGCTTAAAATGGCTAGTTGCAAAAAAATCTTTCTTAAAATAGAAAATTTATGCGTAAGATGCTATAGGATACTGTAGTTCGAAGCGAATTTACATCTTATATAGTGAATATTATTCAACCCCCTGAAAAAGGTTTGACATGATCAGTCTCCCCTTGGTTTACACAATTTTGGCACTTGTAGCTTATACCAGTTCTTTTTGGTATTTGTTTATACGTTTGATGTCAAAACGTACTCCAAATCTTTGGTGTTATTCGATTATGATTGGTCTAGGGCTATTACTGCATAGTACTGTGCTCTATCAAGATATGATGACACCAATTGGCGTGAATTATGATGTATTTAACCTGATTTCATTCACTTCGGGGCTGATGCTAGCACTCAGTTTAATTTTAAGTTTAATTCGACCAATCTTGCCATTAAATTTAATTGGCACTCCTGTTGCCGCAATTGGTTTAATTTTAGGATATGCTTTTAGTCAACCAAACCAAGTCATTGAACAACATAGCTTAGGTTTAGATCTTCATATCATCCTCTCTTTATCAGCTTATGCTGTTTTACTGATGGCAACCATTCATTCAGTATTACTTTGGTTTCAAGATAGAGAACTTAAGAAGAAACAAAAAAGACGAATTTGGGTTAACTTACTTCCACCATTCCAAGTGATGGAATCGGTACTCTTTGATTTAATTATCACAGGTTTTGGGTTACTCACTGCTGCACTTCTCTTTGGCTTTTTTACAATTGATAACTTCTTTGCTCAACATCTTGCTCATAAAACCGCTTTTAGTATTATTTCATGGTTTTTATATGGTGCGCTTTTAATTGGGCATTACAAATTTGGCTGGCGCGGACGTAAAGCAATTCGCTTTACCATTACAGGTTTTATCTTACTTGCAATTGGTTTTATCGGTAGTAAGTTTGTTTTAGAAATGATTTTGGGACGTTAATTTCTAGTTTCATAATAAACTAGACAGCCTATCTGAAAATGCGTATAACGCTGTATTCTTTTAATTAGGTAATACTAATCGTGAAACTTGTGCTCGCTCCAATGGAAGGTCTAACTGATCCAATCATGCGTGATGTGCTCACTCATGTCGGCAGTTTTGATTGGTGCGTAACCGAGTTTATTCGTATTACCGATAGTATTCTTCCAGATCATATTTATTATAGTTTTTGTCCCGAACTCAAAAACTCAGGTAAAACCGCAGCAGGCACACCTGTGCATGTACAGTTTCTTGGGAATAATCCAGAGATGTTGGCAGCCAATGCCGCGAAAGTTGTGGAACTCGGCGCACCTGCAATTGATCTTAACTTTGGTTGTCCCGCTAAAACTGTTAATCGTCATCGTGGTGGTTCTGTCTTATTGGATGAACCAGAAACAGTACATCAACTGGTCAAAGCTGTTCGTGATGCAGTACCTGCACATATCCCTGTTTCAGCAAAAATGCGTCTGGGCTATTTAGATGAAAACCACACTTTAGATAATGCACATGCGATAGAAGATGCTGGTGCAAATTGGCTTACCGTACATGCGCGTACTAAAGCAGATGGCTATACCCCACCCGCTTACTGGGAAAAAATTCAGCCAATTACTGAGGCACTAAAAATCAATGTCATTGCCAACGGTGAAATCTGGAATAATACAGATGCCAAAGCCTGTTTAGAACAGTCTCATTGCCAAGACCTGATGATTGGACGTGGTGCGGTTACAACACCAGATTTAACCTTATGTATTCGAGAGAATAGTGATCAAGCTATCCTTTCTTGGTCAGATTTAGTGCAACTCCAGCAACGTTTTTTAAGTGGCCAGTACAAGACCGAAGTCGGGATGATTGGTCGTTATAAGCAATGGTTAGGTATGATGACCAAAGCCTATCCTGAAGCTCAAGAGCTTTGGACAAAAGTAAAGAAAGAGAAACAACTAGATGAGATTATTAATTACTTGAAGCAGAGCTGACCTTTTTTAATAAGAGTATATTGATAAAAAAAGCGACTGAGGTCGCTTTAATAAAATGACTAACTTATTACATCCCACTAACTTTCATCTTTAAGTTAGTAACTGATGCACCTACAGCACCTATACTTCCAATTGAAGCATTTGGCAATCCATTAAAAGTACTTGATGGATATGTCGTAGACGGACTTCCAGACTGCCCTAAAATTACGTTATTTAAACTCAAGTTAAATTTGTCTGAAACTCCCGAATTCCCAAAAACTAACCCACCCAAATCTGTGCCATTTTTACCCTCAATACCAGCATAAAAACCAGTCAGCCCAAAAGGTGAATTATTATGACCTGTAAATTGAAAATCAAAACCGATACCATATGGATTATTGCTTCCATCATAGTCAGAAACAGCAACTATATTACAACCACTACCTGAGCCACAAATTGAATTTATTGCACCTCCAAACATAATCATATGTCCTTGTGGTGCTGCACCTAATTGAATATTTACTGTTGGTTTATTAGCGGCAAAAACGATATCTATCCCACTTGCACCACCAACTCTTACTATTTCTTTCACTAAACCTGCTTTAGGTTTTAATGTAGAACTATCATAGATAGTACTTTTACTGTATGAATTACTAATGATATCAGAGAGAGTACCTTCACTAGCAGCATATACAGAAAAAGGAGAAATACGAATTCCTGTAATATTATTATTAAAAGATAAAGCAATATTTGTGAAAGCACCTTTATTGGCGACTGTTCCAGCATCTGAATCAATTACAGCGTTGAATCCAAGAATAGTTTCACTAGAACCATTTAGCCCTACAACTCGAACAGGGCTAGAAGACGTTTGCCCTCCAATCACTAAACCAGCCCTTTTAGTATAATCAGGCGATGTATACAATGAAGAACCACTACCGTATGACAAACCATCATTATCTATCATAGAAAGTTGTTTGAATTCAACATTTGCCTGCGCTTGAATAGTCAGACCATCTTGCCCTGTCATTGTAGCAAGACTTTGGTCATCGATAGGTTGCATCGCCATAGTACATGGACTTAATAGCAGTAACGATAGACATCCTAGCTTTTTACTTTTTTTCATTGCCCTAATCCGTAGACAAATGTTTAAAATACATCCGATAGATTAACATAGCTTATCATCTATTCAATCTATTTCAGACCAAATAGATGATGCACTTTAATTACGTGGCATAATACCAAATTGGCTAGTTAATCTACCGCCAGTGATTGCCAATTCACCTAAACGAGCACCTGCACCAGTATTCGGTGGATACAGATTTATATCTCTTGCACGAAATACGCCATCGGTTGTTCGATCTGGGTTAAATGTAAATGATGAGTTGAAGCTAACCATCCCTTCAGCACCATTTTGATTGGCTTTTGGGGCAATTACAATTGCATTATTAAATGCCATTTTACCCGTTAAATTATCTAAACCGAGTGTAGAGCCATCAAGAGGATCACTAATTTGAATTGTATTACCTTGTTTTGGGTCTAAAGTAAAATCACCAACAATATTTAAACTACTCCCAGTTCCATCAGACTTATACTCACTATTTGGTATAAGTGAAAAATCCATGCTACCACCAGCGCGTAACTTAATACCAAATAGCACATCATTTGATGTAGCAAAATTATTTAATGCTACTTTATTATTAGCTGGAACAGAGCTATTACATCCTGCATTTGATGTAGACAATACACAAGTTTGGTAAGTTGTCCCTGGTAGATATCCAGCAGCAACTTGCGCTGCAGCCACAATAAGTAAATCTTTTAAACTAACGTTTAAACTACCCTTTTCTACACCAATATTACCAGTGCCTTTGAGTAATAAATCAATATTACGCAACCCCATATAATAATCAACAGGTTGATTATTAGCACCTATTTTTTTACCATCAATTACTAAAATTGATGTTGTTTTACTTCCATCAGAACTTACACCCTCAGTACTCATGGCCAGTGAAAAACCTAGACGCGGCGTTAAACCTGTGCCAACAACAACTTTATTTGTAGACGATTTATTATAGCCTTTATAATCAGACGTATAAGCATAAGCAGTAGATGCATCAACATTGGTACCAAAAATCGCCATGTTGGCATTTAAATTATAAAAAGGTAATGCTAGTCCCCATTGATTAGTACCATTATGCTCTGCAATATTTGGAACTGCTGCACCAGTTGCATCATTTGTTCGAGCACTATTTGTAAAACGACCTAGACGAGATATTGCTTGGAATTCAGCACCTCGAACCGCTACTAGTAAACTATAAGGATTTTGATTTGCAGCGATACCATTTGGAGTGTCTGTATAGATATATTGAATATAATCATTATTACTAGTTAAAAAATTACCATTACCAAATCGACTGGTTTGAAAAAGTTTATTTGCAGGTAATAAAACTGTTCGAGTATCAGCTAGATTCACATATACATTACCACTATCAAATGAACCACGATCAGTCGCTACTAATCCAGTTAAATTTCCAAATTCAAAACCATAAGTATTTAGACCTGCATTACCAATTTCTAGCGTAGTTGCCTTACCATCACTCCCCAACATTGGATCATTATCTTTAGTAAATTCAGCAGCCATACGGAAAGCAATACCTGTACTCCCCATAATATTATTTCCAGTTGTTGTAGTAATAGGATTATTTGCTGCTAATGATAAATCAGTGCTTAAGTTGTTAGTTTTACCAACAATATTACTTTGATCAGATTTACCATAATTTACTCCAGTATAATCTGGATTATTCTTATTTGTTGTATTCAAGCCTCTCAACTGTAAATAACCATTTACCATTCGACCACTTGCGCCAACACGTATTAATCCCTTGGCATTACTTGGACTATTAGTCCCATCAAGAACATAAGGTGAAGTTTTGCTTACATCTTTATTCAGTAAAAATTCTAAATTTAAACCTGAGTTTGTTGTATCACCACCAGCACCGACTACACCATTACCATAACTGCCAGTATTTCTTAAATTACTAGATGCAGAATCTGTAGTTCTTCTAAAATCAACATATCCATGTGTTGCATCTGGTTGAGTACTCGATGCTAAATTTATTGTGCCATTAGAATTATATGCAATTGTTGCTTTACCAACACCGTCGGAATTAGTTTGTAATCTAAAGCCACCAATGGCATCTACAAACATAACGCCTTTACCTAAAAAGTTAAAATTAAAGTTCTTAAGTATGAGTTGATTAAGCTCATTACTAACATCTTTTTGTCCTAAATAGATATTCGCATTTTTCAATCCTAAATCTAAAGTTGCTTGCTTATCTTTACTAAAAAGTCCATCACGAGTCTTAAAATTAAGATCAATAACTGAACTTGTTTGAATTGCCATATTCCCAATTGGGGCGCTGCAACGCTGAGTAGACTCAGTGTCACATACTTTAAATTGATCAATTGTAATTAAAGAAGGATTTGCCGAAATGGCTAAATCTAGTCCAGTTCTACCAGCATCACTACCGCTACCACTGCCTATATTTATTTTATAATCTGTCCCTGGAGTCCGATTTGAAATAGGTAAGTTTGAAACATTAGCATTGGTTGACTGAATCTTAAAATTTTCAGCTGTCGCTTGTAAATTACTATTTGTTCTACTCGAAGTTCCTATTCCAGCATTATCTTGCCAATAAAGCTTATCAACATTGATTTCATCATAAGAGGTTGAAATATGAACTCCATCTTGACCATTAACATTACGCAATGCACTATCATCTAAGCTTTGTAATGCATGCGCAGAATTTATGAGTAGCATACTTGTTGCTAAAGTATTTAATGCAAACCATGCTGTATTGTGATTTTGGTTATTTTTTTTCATCACTTCAATCCTTGATAATCTCTAGCTCTAGCAACGTGGATGACTGCTATCACAACCAAACATCATGATCTTACCTTGTATAGCAAGATTACCATTCATTCTCATACCAACAAACCCAGTTTCCTTACCCTGATCATATAACGATGTTGCAGCATTCGTTGCGTTATAAGTCGTTGCTTTTAAATATCCATACCCACTAGTTGGTGGGGTACTAGCAGAACCTTCAACCACTTTACCATTTGAATCGATATAACTTGTAAAATCATCTTGTTCAATCGCAAGTGCATTAAAACCAAAATTTCTAATTAAAATAGGCATACTAGCATCAAGGCTAAGTTGCATAGAAGGTTTAATCTGATCAACTCCACCATCATTCTGATATACTAAATCAACACCATCTAAACCTAGTTTTTGAATATCAACAGTTCCTTGGATTCCCTTGAACACTAGCCATAATTTTCTTGCTGGATTTGCTAAAGTTGGATCACTTTCTGGTACATCCCACAAAGTGTTAGCTCCTTGCACACGACTACTAACAAATCGTTTATTTACCGAAAGTCCTAAATGACAATAACCTAAACCAGTATTATTATTCGCTGTCTTATCGCAAACACCACCAACACCATCATCAAATTGATAAGTACTGGTATGATTTAATGAAAATTTCAATGACAAATCTGCTCCAGCTTGCCCCTCAACCTCTCTCAAAGCTTGGCTATCCAAAGTTTTTAATTCAGCATGTACTATACTTGTGCTGAATAGGAGCAAAATCATCATTTTCTTCATTATAATATCCTTTACTTATAGCATCAAAACCAGCTATTGATTACTAAACCACCACTTTCTTCCCGAAAATAGCTATTAACAAAACTTCAAACCACCCCAACAGTTAGGTGCAAAATTTTGATTTGTTAATTTAAGGTTACTAATATTTAAGTTTAACGCACTATTTCTTAAATCGATATTTCCGATATTCACTGTTAAATCCCCACTTCCTAACAAGCCCCCAAGATCATTTGTATTTGCTTCATTACCACCACCACGGCGTAAATAGTAGGAAACAGCACTTGCAATCTGAGGAAAAAGTGGAGAAATATCAATAGGATCTTGCGGAACTACATATCCAATATTCACTGGATCATTAAATGACATCCACCAACCTTTTTGTGCAACATCATCCGATTTCGCTCCTGGCCACTGCAATGCTTGTTGCTGTAAAGATAAAGAAAATGGCGAGTTAATCGGTAAATTATGAATTAAACCTAAAGACTGATTTAGATTTAAATTTGCAGTAATATTTGAAATCTGCCCATTCATATAAATATTCTTGAATACATCTCCTTCTTGCGCGACAAGGCAAGAAATTCCATAGCATCTTGTTACTGTTGCTTCAACACGACCGCCTTGTGTATAAATAGCTGAAGGCTCTGGGTATGCTGGATCATGTGGACCACTTGAGTTATATTGCACGGACCCATTCACAGGGTAGTTTGCATCACCAGGTCCACCAACATAGATATTAGGGACCTTTACAGCAGCTGATAAAATTTTAGACTTTGCTCTAGTTTCATTAACTAAAATTGCTGGAATTTCAAAATAGTTCCTTTCAATCGTAGGAATATTAAAACCACCACCAGAAGTCTTAAAATCGGCTCCATTTAAACCTAATGCTGTTAGGGCACCTGTAATCACTAAATCATTTGGATTTAAATAGGTACCATAAAGATTATCTCTCGCTGCTGCTGTCGTTGCATACCCTTTTATGATACCTGAACTGTCAGACTGTACTTTCATATAGCCAGAAATAGTATTAATACCATTTGCAACTCCAGTATTTTCCGTTCCAGCTGATAATAATCCTAGCGCTTTTTCTGCACTTAAACGGAATCCTATAACTTGACGCATAGAAGCAGACTCAGGATTTTTAACTGCAAATTCAATAAATGGATTGGTTATTTTTGCCGAAGAAGCAGCTCTTTCCTCATTAGTCATTGCAAGAGGTTTACCATTACTATCAACCTTTAAACCACTTAAACTTAAATTATCAATATCAATATCACAGTCACCAATACCATTTACACCACCACAGCCTAACTGTAGTTTTTTAATATTTGCGTTTAATTCAATTTCTGCTTCCATACCTAATTTATAGAAACCAATATCTTTAGTACTTCCTGTGCGAGTTGATTCTAAATTTTTTGTATCAACAGGAGAGATATAAGAGAGACTCATTAAAGCCTGTCCTTGTACTTTTGATAATTCATCATCAGTTAAGTCAACCATTGAAGATGCATATAGTCCTTGACTAAATAAAACAGTAGCAATACTAAAGCCCAAAATATTAAAATTAAACATGATGACTCCCGTCTTATAATCCCTTCGTTGTTATTTTCATATGCTGAATTAACAGCCCATCAATCACAGCTGAACCAAAGTTATTTAATGCTGATGGATTCACACCACCTGTTATCGCAGTTGGCACAATATCAGAAGAGATAGCAGTTGAAGATCCTAAACCTGAGCCATATGCAACAGCTTCTTGTCCACCTGCAACTCTAAACCAAGGTGCATTTGCACGTGTTCCATACGTCCAATTTGTATTATTCACATGCGTTGGGGTAGGTGTATTAGAACTACCACCGTTATTCACTGCGCTTAAACGTGATAGTCCATACAATCCACCTGTTGTGGTACTACCAGAACTACCATTACACGCACCACCTGACTCGCCAGGCCAACAATCATCCGCACCACGCTGACCACTTCCAGGATTCGCCATGCTACCGCCAATGATTTGATTTACATTGGTAACAGCTGCAGGATAACCATTCCCTGTACCACTAGCACCTAATGCTGCTCCATTGTACCAAGTTAAACAATCTGTTGTGGTATTCGTACAATAACGAGCATAAGTACCATCGTCATTGCCAAAGATCTTGTTACCACTTGCATCAACATTAGTTAAATAAACCCAATCAACATGATTACCAGAAGTATTGTACCAACGATCAACTGAATTCGAACAACCTTGTCCGAAAAGACCTCCAGTATAATTACAGGAAATAGAAGGTCGACCATATGGATCTTGTCTAGTCGCAGTACCCCCACCACCAAATAACCCACCAGCACCATTAGAAACCGTGAGTCGATAACGATCTGTCACAATATAACTGGTATCAACACGTTGCTGCCGTTGTTGATATTGAGCTTCCCTAAAAATTTGAGTTCCTGAAATATTCGTTCTATTTTGTGGTGTGCCAAAAAATATCCCTAATGCTTCAACACTACTATCAGCAACTAGAGTTTGCCCACCATCATTACTTTTCACAGTACCAAAACTAATACTACTATGCGTCGCAAGCTTTTTACCTGCTAAAGCTGTAGATGAATAATCATTTAAAGCAGATCCACCCTGATACCCAGCAACAGTTGAGCTACCACATTGGTAAACGTTACAGGTAGAACCATAATACGTCACCCCAGCATCACCTGTATCACCAGCATACCGAGTATAAATTTTTGTGTAAATTTCCTGTTTATTTGGAATCCGAGCTATTTCTAAACTAAAGTTTTTACCATCGGAACCTAAAACAACTGGTTGATAGAGTGAGCCTAATACTAAATTAATGTTAGGGTTATAAATAAATATTCCATCATCTGCTGCAAATGTAGGTGCATTTCCTCCACCCAAAGCAGGTGTCGAGACTAAACTAGTATTTGAAGTTTCTTTTGTACTCAATCGTAAAACATTACTTCCATTTGGATCTGGTGCAGTCCAAGATGCTCCAGAAACGGTATCTTTTACAGCACGATCTCTATAACGGAATTGACAAGCAACAGAACCAAATTGGACACCACCAGCATTACATCCGCCAGCAGAGCCATTATCCCCACCTAAAATACTGGTATTAGCATAGGTATTCCAAACCTCTGTGTTTGACCATCCTGTTGATGCTGCTGTAGCATTCCTGTCTGTATTATAAGTTCTTGTTGATACACCAGCATTGTAAGTTGCTTTAACATTTGCAGCATCCCCACTGTTAAAACGCAAAATACCTGAAGCTCCAAGAGTATTATTATAAAATTTACTCATACCATTATTGATACCAGTATCACCAGAAAGACCAACTCCCCCTAAAGTTTGGAACAATTGTAAATTACTTCCATTTACACTGAAATTATTCCAAATCGCCTGCAATCGTAATCGATTTTCACGTGGTATTTGCGCCGTGTTTACAGCACTTGTATTACGAGTACAACCATTTAAGCAAAATTGATTTGCGTCACCTTCTATTTTACTTGGATCTCTCACGAAAGCATCAGCCCATAAACCCAATTTAAGTTTATAAGCATCTAGCCCTGTATCTGATGTAAGTCCAGCAAGACTTTGATTATAAAGTGGAGCTTCCATAGAAAGGTAAGTAACTGAACTTTTAGATGTACCACCATTTGTACCATTGACATAAAAATCAGGTACATTGTAAGCAGTACTTGCCTTTAATAACCAAGGATTACTTGCTGTTCCCCAGCTCTTAATACTTGCATTAGCAGCAGTACTTGCTATACGGGTATTGGTATTATTATCAGATTTAGATACCGCTAAACCATATAAAAATAAATCCGCTTTACCAGCACCAGCTGCACTAGCTTCCGATGTTAAAGGGCCAACAGGAATGTAACGAATATAACCAGTATCATTTAATCGATCATCCGTATTACCAGCAATCCCATCCGCTCCAGCCAATGGAGTAGCCTCGTTAGGACCTGCGCCACGGAAAATCATATAAGTATCTTGGGGTAGTAAAGCGATACCTTCACCAGTGGTTTCACTTAAACCATCGTCTGATAATTCTTGCAATGCAAAAACTGACTGATTTAGACATAAACCAATCAAAGTCGCCAAAACAGTTTTTTGAAATGATACCGTATGAAGTGTAGTCATCTTGACCTTCCCATTACGCGATGCTCCGCACCATCGTTATTTTTCTAACTTCCTTTTGAGTGATTCCCTAAAAGAGAAATTGTATCCAAACATCACTCAGACACAGGTAACTTTACCCATATATATTCATTCTTCATTATGCCGATAATTTACACAAATGCAAAATATATTAGGTAAACCTTCTATTTTCCGATGAATGAATTATTGTTTTTAAATAATTTCTTTTAAATATGTGTATGAATATTATATTTTTTATTCTTTAAATATAAGGTTTCTATTGCAACAACCAAAAAAATTATGATTGTTGCAAAATGTAATTTACAAATCATGTTTTCGGTAAAGTTACACCTGTTTGACCTTGGTATTTACCACCACGGTCTTTATAAGATGTTTCACAAACTTCATCACTTTCAAAGAACAACATTTGTGCAACACCTTCACCCGCATAAATACGTGCTGGGAGATTCGTTGTATTTGAAAACTCAAGCGTAACATGACCTTCCCACTCAGGCTCTAGTGGCGTTACATTCACGATAATACCGCAACGGGCATAAGTCGATTTACCTAAACATACTGTTAGGACATTTCGTGGGATACGGAAATATTCAATCGTACGCGCTAGAGCAAATGAGTTCGGTGGAATAATACAGACATCTGATTCGATATCGATAAAACTTCTATCATCAAAATTTTTCGGATCAACAATTGCAGAGTGAACATTGGTAAAAACTTTAAATTCACGTGCGCAACGGACGTCATAGCCATAGCTAGACACCCCATAAGAAATCAACTTTTCTCCGTTTTCATCGAAACGGACTTGATTCTCTGCATAAGGTTCAATCATGCCGTGTTTTTCGCTCATTTCACGAATCCAACGATCAGATTTTATTGCCATGACTTTTATCCAAAATCTAAGTTAATGATTGGCGAGTACTTTAACGTAAAACGACATTAATGAAAACAACAGAACCCTGCTACCTAGGTGGTTCAAGGCAGCAGAAAATTAGAATTAGAGATTGATTAGAGCTGAATAGCTAATAGGAATGGCAAAACTGATCAGTACAACTGATGCTGTGCGCTGTAAGTTAGATTGAGACAACCATTTTACTTTATTGGTTGCCAACACAGCGCCAACCGAAATCCAAAATAGTGCAATTGGAAGAATGAGTGCAACAAAGCTACTCATATGCGCAACATAGATTTCTTGCGCTTGCCATGCTGTTGTTGGGAAAATTGCTGAAGCAAATAATAAAGCTTTAGGATTTAATAGTGTTGCAAACAACAATTCTCTAGGTCTTATTGTAGGTTGATTTAAGATCACTTCTTGATTTGCTGTACGCCATAATTTAATCGCTAGGAAAATAATATACCCTGCACTTAATAGTTTTAAAAATGTTGGTAATAAAGGTAATGTCGCTGAGACTTTACCAATCAACATTCCCCATGCACTGATCGCAAGAATATAACCAATTGCTTCTGCAGGAATCAGCAATAGAGATTTACGCAATCCCACCTGAATACCAGAGGAAGCAAGTAAAGTATTGGTTGGACCAGGAGTGAGCAAAATAGTTATCACTAAACCAATAAAAAACCATGAAATCATCGAATGACCTCACTACAAGATAAATTTAGATTAATATAGTTACCAGTTGATAGCAAAATTTTAACTGTAAGCACTTATGACGAGAGCCTATTTAAATAAATGTTTTATCTATATTTTATTAATTACAAGTACACTCTACTCAAGAGTCACATGAGTAAAAACATACGCTAAAATACAACACATATAACGTATTCTAAGTATTCTTATTTTTTAACAAGATAAACTTTGGTTCTATTTTAAGTTTTCAATAAGTAAATAATGTTATTTTATATACATTCGTTCACTTTTTCTTTCAATGTGCTTCTTCGCTTATGCCTAAGAAATTTTTTAATAAGTGGCTGCCTTCATCAGAGAAAGTGGCTCGTCTAAAATTTATGAGAATTTTTGGTGAACGCACCTTAAATCCTTTGCTTTGGTATGTGAACCGTCGTTCTATCGCGAAAGCCATGTTTATTGGAACATTTTGGGGAATATTACCTGTCCCTTTTCATAGCCTATTCATTATTTTGACTGTGTTATGGTTTGAAGTAAACTTGCCTATTGGCCTATGTATGGCTTGGTTAACCAATCCGCTCACTGTCGTTCCAATTCTCTATTTAGGTTTTTGGTTTGGAACTAAAATTTATCATGTACATATGATCAATACGGACATGTTATTGGGTGTTTTACATCAAATTTTGAATTGGCTTAAGAATTTTGGTCATGGCCATATTGATTTCAGCCTTGCAAAGATTTTAGTGTCAGGACTTGTGATTGAAGCGATTTTATTTGCGATCAGTTTTTATTTAATTACACATTTACTTTGGCGTTGGAGCGTAGTGAATGCTTGGAAAAAAAGAAAACAAGCACTGCAATCAAATAATGAAATTAAAAAAAGCCTCTAAATTAGAGGCTTTTCAAATTTAGAAAATACGATTTTCATCACGCTGACGTTTTGGCAATTTATCCATTTGTTTTAATACAGCTTGTGCGATATTGAGGTAGCTCTCTGCCGCTGCATCCTGAGCAATCACACTTGGTTTACCATTATCTGCATGTTCACGAATTTTTGCGTCTAAAGGTAAACGTCCTAATAAAGGAATATCATATTGCTCAGACAATTGATCTCCTCCACCTATCCCAAAGATCTGTTCTTCATGCCCACAATTAGAGCAAATATGTGTCGACATATTTTCAATAACACCAAGTACAGGAATATTTACTCTGTTAAAGAGTTCGATTCCTTTTACCGCATCCATAAGTGCAACATTTTGAGGGGTCGTGACAATCACCGCGCCTGTTACTGGAATGCGTTGTGCCAAAGTCAATTGAATATCACCTGTACCAGGTGGCATATCAATCACTAACACATCTAAATCTGGCCAAAGTGTTTGATTAAAAAGTTGCATCAATGCACCAGTCGCTTTAGGACCACGCCAAGCCACAGGGGTATTGTGCGCACCAATCAAATGTCCGATTGAAAGCACAGCCATGCCATACGCATCTAAAGGCACAAAATTTTCATTTTCAATTTGTGGAGTACGTCCCGCATTCCCCAACATGGTTGGAATACTAGGTCCATAAATATCCGCGTCTAAAACACCAACCTTTAAACCAAGTTGTTGTAAAGCAAGTGCAAGGTTCACTGTGGTGGTTGATTTACCAACGCCACCTTTACCTGATGATACCAATATTACATTTTGAATACGTGGATGTGCAGTCACATCGCGTTGTTGTGGTGCAGCTTTTTGAATCGGTGGATTATTGGGATCGACTTCCGCTTTAGGAGAAGCATCCATTACAGGTGGTAAATTGCTATTTTCTGCTTTTGGCTTCGATGAGCAGCTATGACCTGCTTCACCATGCGCTGCATGTTTTTGTTGAATAATATGTAAATTTAACTCTTGGATACCGCATTTTTCCAGAGCTTCAGCGAGTTCATCGTGAATCTGTTGTAAGTGATCTTTTTCTTGAGGAAAAGTATTAATCGTGAGTTGTAAAATTCGACCTTGTACATTCACTTGGCTGATACGATCTTTTAATGCATTTTCAGAATGTGGCAGCACATAATTTTGTAAAACAGTTTGAATTTCATCTTCCTTCACTTCTTGTGCTGGTGAAAAAACAGATTTTAAGGAAGAAAGCCACGACATTTTGTTTACTCCAGAAACAGATGATCAATATATCACTGAGTTTGGCTAGTTTAGCAGTATTGAAGATTGGACGCTCATCCCAGAGAAGATAATTGCTCATTTTTTATGAACGTGTTTTCTTCTCTGAGTATAAGCGTGAATCTTAAATAGTCATCAAAAGATTAACCTTTGAATTTATTTAATGTATCTGTTGCAGCTTTCTTTAAATCATCCAGTTTATGGCTCGCTTGAGCTTTTAGATCTTCAAGCTTAGCAGCTGCTTCATCTTTTAATTCAGCAGCTTTTGCTTTGGCATCTTCTAACTTATGGCTTGCTTCTTCTTTTAAATGATCTAATTTCTCTTTGGCTGCATGCTGAGTATCTGCCAATTTTTCTTTCAGCTCATCTGCTTTAGCAGATAAAGCAGCTTTACCCTCATCATACTGATCCGTTGCATTTGTTTTTAAATCATCTAAAGCTTGCTCACCCTTTTGCTTCAACTCATTCGCTTTATCTTTTGCTTGTTGCAGATCAGCTTTCGTTTGATCAAGATCTTTAGCTGCAAAGTTTTTAACGTCTTCGACAGTTTCCTGACCTTTTTGCTTGATGTCATTTCCAAGTTCGCTGACTTTGTCTTTGGCTTGCTGTAAATCTGTTTTAGTTTGCTCCAAGTCTTTTGATGCGAACTCTTTTAACTGATCAATTTTGTCATTACTCATGTCTTGTTCCTCTTGTTATATCGTCATAAATTACTGTTGCTTTCAGTTACAGTTATACAAGATTCTGCGGATATTTAGAGAAATTGATGCAAATTGAAACAAATGGGATACAGGAAGATTCAAATCATTTCTGTTCGGTAACCTTTTGAATTTTTAGATATAAAAATCATATAAAAGAATAACAGCAGTTTTACCCTTTAAACTCCTGTTTAGATATTTCATACAGCACATGCTAGCTTAATGGATGATTGAGATCTAAAGCAGGATGTTGAAATTCAGTGATCTTTCTCATTTTTATCTTCTCCATCACCTTTTGAGATTTTTTATTATCTAGTGTGGTAAAAGATACAACTTTTTCTAGTTTCAACTGATCAAAAGCAAAAGCTAAGGCAGCATTTGCCGCTTCTGGCGCATAACCCCTCCCCCAAAAAGCGTGATCTAAGCGCCAACCAATTTCAACGCAAGGTGAAAAGGAAAATTGTGTGGGTTGATCATGTAACCCCACAAAACCAATAAATTGTTGGGTTTCTTTTAATTCCACTGCCCAAAAACCCCAACCTTGTTTTTGAATGATTGCTTTTAATTTATCAATATAAGCATCACTTTCTGATCGATTAAGTATTTTTGGAAAATACCGCATAACCTCTGGATTAGCGCTCATCTCTGCAAAACTTGAATAATCTGTTTCTAACCATTGACGTAAAATCAGTCTGGGTGTTTCGATCATTTTTACAACCATCAAATTTCAATTAAAAACTATTCACAATATAAACAATTAGATCAGATATACTTTTGCATTATCAGAATCTATATTATTTATAAAGCTTTATATATGAATGAAAATGAACTTTTAGACATCCAAAATGAACTTCAAGCCCAACAAAAACGTTTGAACTATATCCTGTCGAGTAAAAAAAGAATTCAAAATATGATTGATTCTTTTGAGGGTGATTTAGCAGAACAATTACTTCTCGTTATTCATAATGAGAGCAATGATTATGCTGGAATTGCATCAAGCTTGGCACTTTCAATTTGTTGGAAATTTTCAAAAGTTGAATTTCCAAAGACCGTTCATTGGTGTAGCGAACTAAGTATTAGTAATTTAGAAATCAAAAATGAATTTACGGCTGTGATCAAAGCTCAAGCTTGGTTGGGAACTTTAGGAAGTGATGAACTTTGGCAAACGCCTCTCTTTGCTGAAATCACGGTTGATCCGAAAACAGATGGCCTAAAGAGCTATCACATTCATTTCTTATCTAAAGGAAAAATCATCTCTTTAAGAAAGAACTCTAAGCAAAGTGTGACCGTTAAGCAGATGCAAAGTATGTAATCCTTAGGGATGCATACTTTTAATCAAAATAGGATATTGTTGTTCTTTTGATATACTTTATTCATCACAAAATAACAACTATTCGCACTCATACATCCTAACGCCAGAATCGGCAGCATGATGAAATATATCAAAACACCGATCTTTAAAGTTGCAAAATCAATCTGATTGACCTGATCTTCGAATAGAATCATTAAGACAAGTAAAGCCCAAGCAATTAAGATCACAAAACTTGTTTTTAAAAACTGGTATAAGTCAAAAATCTGAGTGGGCAATTTCAATACTGCAAAAACAATCAGATAAAAGATAAAAGCCAAAACGATGAGTATTGGGGTCAAATACATCATCACTTCCATGCCATCACTGACCACATGAATCAGGTGATTCTGTCGAAAATTTAAAAACAGGCAAAATGGAATCACAAAACTAAAAACAGAAACTAAACTAGCTGAGAGTGATGCACAGACCAAAGACCAAGACCTCATTTCTATTCCTCTATTTTTGAGATTGTACTTATTCTTAACAAATGAAATGTGTTTTGGTTGAAGCCAAAGTGAAGCTTGTATGAAGTTTGAAAATAATGATTTCCCATCAGGCTATAAAGATTTCACCGATTCCCTTGTGCAAGTCGCTCTTAAGTCATGTAAAATCATTTGCCTTGTAAATACGAATGAGAGAACAATATCCGTGCGTAAAATTTTAGTCACCAATGCCCTTCCTTATGCCAATGGTCCTATCCATATGGGTCACTTACTCGGTTATATCCAAGCAGATATTTGGGTTCGTGCGATGCGTGCAATGGGTCATGACGTGACTTACGTATGTGCGGATGATGCTCATGGTACAGCGATCATGTTACGTGCTGAAGCCAATGGCATCAGCCCTGAAGCGCAAATTGCCAATGTTCAGAAAGAGCACATTCGTGATTTTGATGGTTTTGGCGTGCATTTCGATCACTATGATTCAACCAATAGTGATGAGAACAAAGCGCGTTCAGAAGAAATTTATATTAAGAACCGTGAAGCAGGCAATATTGCAATTCGTCCTGTCAATCAGCTTTTTGATCCTGAAAAAGGCATGTTCCTCTCTGACCGTTTTATTAAAGGCACATGCCCGAAATGTAAATCAGAAGATCAATACGGCGATGCCTGTGAAGTCTGTGGTACAACGTACAATGCAACAGAGTTAGAAAATCCACGCTCAACATTGAGTGGTGCGACCCCTGTTGAGAAATCATCAGATCACTATTTCTTTAAACTTCCGAATTTCTCAGAATACTTACAAAAATGGACGCGTGATCAAGGTCGTTTACCTGTTTCGATTGCCAACAAGCTAGATGAATGGTTTGAAGCAGGTTTATCAGATTGGGATATTTCACGTGATGCGCCTTATTTTGGTTTTGAAATTCCAGATGCGCCAAACAAATATTTCTATGTTTGGGTCGATGCACCGATTGGCTATATGTCGAGTTTTGAAAACTACATCAAAACCAAACGCCCTGATTTAAGCTTTGATGACTTCTGGAAAAAAGATAGCGATAAAGAAGTTTATCACTTCATTGGTAAAGACATCGTTTATTTCCACGCGCTGTTCTGGCCTGCAATGCTTGAAGGTGCAAACTACCGTACCCCATCAGGTTTATTCGTGAATGGTTTCTTGACAGTAAATGGTCAGAAGATGTCGAAGTCTCGCGGCACATTCATTAAAGCTGAAACTTATTTACAGCACTTGAATCCTGAATATTTACGTTATTACTTTGCGTCTAAACTTTCTGACAAAGTTGAAGATTCAGATTTGAACCTAGATGACTTCGTTCAGAAAGTGAATTCTGACCTTGTGGGTAAAGTCGTGAATATTGCCAGCCGTTGTGCAAAATTCATTAACAGCAATTTCAATAATACACTTTCCAACACTTGTGCTGAGCCTGAACTGGTTCAAAGCTTTATTGATGCGGGCGATTCAATTGCGCAAGCTTATGAAGCACGTGAATTCTCTGCGGCAGTTCGTGAAATCATGGCGCTTGCAGACAAAGCAAACCAATATATTGATGAGAAAAAACCGTGGGCGCTTGCGAAGCAAGAAGGTCAAGAACAACAAGTTCATGATGTTTGCTCGGTTGGTATTAACTTATTCCGTCAGCTTGCCGTTTACTTATCGCCTATATTGCCAACCCTTGCGGCTCAAGTTCAGTCTTTCTTACAACTTGAAAGCTTTGACTTTGCATCACGTCAGCAAATCCTCGTTGCACACGAAATTGCTCAATTCCAACCACTGATGCAGCGTGTTGATCCTAAAGCGGTTGCTGCGATGGTGGATGCATCGAAAGATTCTTTAGCTGCTGCGGCAGAAGCGCCAAAAGTAGAAAAGAAAAAAGAGAAGAAAGCCGAGAAAAAGCCTGAACCTAAAGTAGGTGAAGCTGAAATTATTGGTATTGAAGACTTTATGAAGGTTGACCTTCGTGTAGCTGAAGTTTTAGAAGCTGCAACGGTAGAAGGTTCTGATAAATTACTTCAACTCACTTTAAATGTAGGTGAAGCTGAGCCACGTAATGTGTTTAGTGGTATTCGTGAGTTTTATCAGCCAGAAGATTTAAAAGGCAAATTAGTGGTGATGGTGGCAAACCTTGCACCTCGCAAAATGCGTTTTGGTATTTCTAACGGTATGGTACTTGCCGCAGGTAATGGCGAAGGTGTTTGGGTGATTTCACCTGAATCTGGCGCTAAAGCTGGCGATAAAGTGTCTTAATCAGCGTCTAGTGACTTAAAAGACTTCTTTGGAAGTCTTTTTTTGTGTTAGTGTGCAAAAATAAAACCATGATAAAACTTATAATATGCCTATTACAAACACGAGCTTTCCACAGAAACCTAAATGGCTTAGTTCAGCATTTGTCATTTGGGGACCATTTATTGGAACATTAATCATTGTAATCACAATTCATAGCCCCATTATGTTTGGTGATCCAATACGCTTTTTAAAAGGTCTCATTACGCCCTCAATCATATTTCCAATGATTGGAGGATTATTTTTAATTACACCCTTTGGTTATTTACTTGGTATCATTCCTGCAATAATCACTCAATTGTTGTTCCAGCATTTCTTTGCCAAAAAGCTTGCTCAAATATCCTTAATGCGCAGCATGATCTATAGTTGCATTTTAGGCTTTATGCTTGCACCCTTTATTTTAATTCTTGCTATACTCACCCCATCACCTTTAATCACCTTTGGTTATCTGCAATTTGTTCTCATCCTCCCTACAATATTAATTTGCACTGTTATTGAATGGAAAAAAGTCCAAAACAATCGACAAATAAATTGAAGCACGAACATAAACTCTTTTGAAACTCAGAACAAAACTCACTTACACAGACAGATTTTTTGTTGGAAAATCCTCCCTGTCAAGTTGCAATTAATGTTAAAAGTGTTGTTTCTCTAATAACTTTAATGACCTTATGAAAAAAACAGCCCTACTCCTTTCAGCATCATTCTTAAGCAGCCTTCCATTCCTTATCCATGCAGAAACAAGCAAAACCCTGCCAGTCATTGAACAACAAAAACAGGTTGCAGGCTACTATCAACACCAAGTGGGTGATGTACAAATCACTGCATTATTGGATGGCACCAACTTTATGTCGCCAAACTTATTTAAAGATATTTCTCAACAACAAGTGCAACAAATTTTGAAGAAATACTATGCAGATCAAGATAAAGGCGTACAAACCTCTATCAATGCGTTCCTCGTCAATACAGGAAAATCACTGGTACTAGTCGATAGCGGTGCAGCCAGTTGTTTTGGCCCACATTTAGGCTCCATCCTAAAAAATCTGGTTGCTTCGGGCTACAAACCTGAACAGGTCGATACCATTTTACTTACGCATTTACACCCTGACCATGTTTGCGGTATCAGTAAAGATGGCGTTGTCAATTTTCCTAATGCAACCGTATACGTATCGAATGATGAAGCCAATTATTGGCTAGATCCCAAACAAGCAGCAAAATTACCAAAAGAGAAACAAGCCAATTACTTAGGGACAGTCGAAAAGATTAAGGAAGCCATTGCCCCATACCAAACCAAACAACGCTTTAAAACCTATAAACTCGGAGATGACATTCAGGGCTTTAAAGTCATTAACACGGCGGGACATACACCGGGACATTTTAGTTATGCACTAAAAACCAAAGGTGAATCTGTAGTCTTTATTGGTGATATCGTACATTCTCATACCGTGCAATTTGACAAACCCAAAACTGCGATTGAATATGATATTGATCCGAAAAAAGCAGTTCAAACTCGTTTAAAGCAATTTGCTAATTTTGCTAAAAATGGACAAACCATTGCTGCACCACATTTACCTTTCCCCGGCATTGGACATATTTATTCTGCGGATGGAAAGAGCTATCAATGGGTTCCAGTGCATTTTAAAGATTAAGACAAATGAGCTGATTCTAGGCAATAAAAAAGCGACTTCCATAGTCGCTTTTTTTACGGTATCACTTCATCCCAAAGATCAACTTCAACCCAAGCAAGGTCATTACCCCACCTGCAACACGATCAAATACTTTCTTAAACTTTAAATATACACGGCGTGGTTTTTCCGCAGACAATGCCACCGCAACCAGAGAATACCAACCAGCATCAATAAAAAAGCATAGCATCGGCAATACCACATAAAAATACGTTGGGATTTCTTTCGGTAATAACGCAGTAAAAATACTGGCAAGGATAATCGCTATTTTCGGATTACTAAGCTGGGTAATCAGCCCTAAACGAAAAGCCTGTGCATAGCTCATGGTCTTCACAGTACCATTCATGGCTTCCATGGGTTCTTTAGCATGTTTAATGATTTTAAACGCCAGCCAAAACAAGTACAGACCACCAAAAACTTTCAAAGCGATATAGGCAGAAGGCACAGCCAACAAAATTGCTTGTAGCCCCATCACTGCAAGCAAACCAAATAATGCTGCCCCTGTGCCTGTACCAAGCGCAGTAAATAAGCCATGTTTACGTGAAATCGCAATTGAGTTTTTGGCAACATAAATAAATGTAGGGCCAGGACTAATAGCACCTAACATTAATGCCAAAGTAATAGAGCCTAAAATCAATAATGATTCCAAGTGAGCCTCTGAATTAAAGTAATTTTCAACTATTATTTTACTTAAAAAACCACGACAGAAGATACAATTTTTTGACATCAACGGAAAAATTAATCTCTTGTTTGATCAAACTAATAATTTTCTAAAACAATAAAATAGAGTAAAAACTCAATTTAATTTCAATATCAAATAGTTAAAACATAACACAGGAATATTAAGATTTTGTTGTGTATCCATTTTTTCTATTAAAGTATTTTTATGATAAAAATTTATCATCGTTTTTTAGCAGAACTTTCATATATTTTTAAAACATAAAATCCCATAATAAAATTATGGCTTTAATTTTCTTTAGAACTACAAACGAGGCGCATTAGATGCAAAATAAAAGACTGAAAACATTAGATCGCTCTAAATCACATCTTTGGATTGTTGGCGGCGGCATTGCAGGTATGGCCGCGGCTGCTTTTGCGATTCGTGATGCTAAAGTGCCAGCCGAACATATCCATATTTTAGAAGAGCTGAATGTTTCAGGTGGTTCTATGGATGGTGGGCATAATCCACTCAATCCAAATCAAGCATGGGTCACACGTGGTGGGCGGATGCTGACCGATGAGACTTATCTGTGTACTTGGGATTTATTTTCAAGCATTCCATCATTAGAAAACCCAGACATTTCTGTCCGTGAAGAATGTCGTGAGTTCAATGAACAAGTCAAAACCAATGCTCAAGCACGTTTGATCGACTCAAATCATATTATTGCAGAAGCTAAAAAATTAGGATTATCAACGCTCAACCGTGCTCAAATGTTACGTCTACTGGCATTAAAAGAAGATCGTATCGGTAGCCGCCGTATTGATGAATTTTTTGATGATGCATTTTTCCAAAGCAATTTTTGGCGGATGTGGCGAACCACGTTTGCCTTTCAAAAATGGCATAGCGCAGCAGAATTACGCCGTTATTTTTTACGTTTCATTCAAGAATTACCACGCATCCATACCTTAGCAGGCGTAAAACGAACCAAATACAATCAATATGATTCAATGATTCATCCCCTACAACGTTGGTTGGTGGAACAAGGTGTTGATGTTCGTTTTGGTAGTTATGTCACAGATGCAGACTTTGTCGAAGATGCCCAAACGAAGGAACGTAAAGCGACTCAACTTTATGTCAACATTCCAGAAGGCACTGAACAAATTCAACTGGGTGAGCATGATCTTGCGCTCTTTACTTTAGGTTCGATTACGGCTGATTCACGCTATGGCGATAAATTCGATGTTCCTGAGCTGATTCGTGACCGACAAGATCATGGCTGGCGTTTGTGGGAAACATTGGCTCAAAAAGCCCCTGATTTTGGTCGCCCAATGACCTTCTATGGCAACATTGATGAGCATAAATGGAAATCTTTTACGCTCACTATGCATGATGATGTGCTGCTAAAACGGATTATTGATTACACAGGAAATGAACCCGGTACAGGTGCATTGATGACTTGGTTTGAATCTGGTTGGCATTTGTCTGTGGTCGTTCCTGCACAACCGCATTTTACTGACTTACCAGAAGGTAAATTCACCTTATGGGGCTATGGTTTTGAGATTGACCATATCGGTGATTACATTAAAAAACCAATGAGTGAAGCGACGGGTCAAGAGATTTTAATTGAGTTAATTCATCAACTTGGTTTCGATGATATCTTGGATCATGTGTTGGCACATACTGACATTAGCACAGTAATGATGCCTTATGCCTCTGCCCTATTTGCATGTCGTAAAGCAGGTGATCGCCCATTGGTGATTCCAGAAAATGCGGTCAACTTTGCTTTCTTAGGTCAATTCGTAGAGCTTGAAGATGATGTGGTTTTCACTGTGGAATATTCAGTACGTTGTGCCATGATTGCCATTTATCAACTCTTAGGTGTCGAGCGTGAAATTCCAGAGATTTACAATGGTTTACTTGATCCTAAAGTCGGCTTAAATGCTTTGGAAGCAGTCTTTCACTAAGTTTTAAAAAATCATAGGGCAGATTGCTGCCCTATGGTTTTTAACCTTATTTTGATAAAACGATATAAGCAACATCACTGCTAAATGAACCATCGGCTTTGATTTGATAATATCGTTGCACCTGCTCTGATGCTTTGTTCTGTAAATTACGTATGGTGGTAATGGCATATTCAGGCGTTTGCATCCGTTCTGTCCAACTTTGGAAATCTAAATCCAAACGTTGCTTTGCAACGGTTTCAACTTTAAAGCCTGTAGATTCAGCGAAATGCATCCATTCTTCTAAACTATAATTTCTGACATGACTCGGATCTCGAATCATTTCAATGGTCTAAAAAAAAGTATCAATCACAGGATTTGAATTTCCTAAAATATCAAGAATAATAACTTTGCCGCATTGAGTTAATACACGATAAATTTCATGCATTGCCTGAGCAACACTCTGCCAATGATGCGCTGAATAACGCGTGATCACACAGTCAAAATATTGATCTACAAAAGGCAATTTTTCCGCTGCACCCTGTTGGGCAATCACGTTTTCAAAACCTCGTTGTTTGGCTTGAGTCGATACGACTTCGACCATTGACGGGGTTAAATCATAAGCAATCACTTCATCGACCAATGCTGCCACCTGATAAGTTACATGCCCTCCACCACAGCCCAAATCTAAGACTTTTAGGAATTGATGAGACTGTATCAGTTGTTGCATCTTCTGAAACTCGATGCCTTGTGCATGCACTTGACTGTTTAAATAAGCTTGCGATTTATCCTGATATTGCTGTTGATTCACTTGATGCTGAGTGGTCATGTTTTTATCCTTGCGATGTCATCTAGCTTTTAAAATAGACGATACTAATCAAAAATAAAAATAATGAATTTTAGTTTAATTAATAAAAATAAGTTATTAATTATAATCCAATCAAACTGGCTGCGACATTGATTGCGATGGCTAAAATCATGGTATTAAAAATAAAAGCCAAGACACAATGAAAAATATTCAGATGCCTCAATTCAGAACTGGTAATGGAAACATCTGCCGTTTGTGCAGAAGTGCCGATAATATAACTAAAATAAATAAAATCCAGATAATCAGGTTGATCGGTTTTTGGAAAATCTAAACCCGGATTCTTTTGCTGACTTTTGGCAAGATAATAATCATGCGCATAGTGAATCGCAAATAAAGTATGCAGCAACAGCCATGTTGAAAAAATAGTCCCGATGGTCAATAAAATTAGAAATCCTTTTAAAAAAGTTTGGTCTTTTGGGACATGACTTAATTGCACCACAATCGAAATAAAACAAATCACAATCGCAATCAACACAACATTTAGAATGACCCATTTGCCTGCATCTTGTTGTTTGGCTCTTTGTAAAATATGTACTGCATCTAAGTGCCACATCATTTTTAAGGTCAGAAATAAATATAACCAAATGGCAATATTCCAGCCTATTTGCAAACAAGTTGCCCATTGCCAATGGGTGAAAAAATGCAAAACTGCATAAATCACGAGACCTAAACCAAAGGTTGCTGATAAGTATGGGCGATGTTTTAGCCCTCTCGCAAAACGCTTTACAAAGCCTTGCATCTTTCACCTACTGCTATTTTTTATTCACAATCAATTTAGGCTTATATTTAACACTGTAATCTGATCTCAAAGTACCTTATTGCCTAGATTTTACCTAAACCACACAAAGCATAAGCCAAGTGATCGACACTTAAACTTTTGAAACTCATCTACGGCAAATGTTATCGGAAAGTAGTTAAAACATAAGCGAATTAGATTGGACTAAATCGAATCATGCATAAAGTAATTTAGCCATTCCAATACTGACCAAGATAAACGAGGTTCGAAGAACAATACTGACTTTCACAATCGAATACACTTACAATAGGATTCAATTTATTTTTAATGATCTCAAATGTTTGATCACATTGCCTTTGATACACCTTATCAAACATTAGCACTTCCTTGCTCAATTCAACTGACAATTAAACGCCTTGACCTGATTCATCCACAGATTTCAGGCAATAAGTTCTTCAAACTCAAATACAATTTTTCCGCAGCCCAACAACAAGGTTTACGTCAAATTCTCACCTTTGGTGGGGCTTATTCCAACCATATTGCAGCAACAGCTTATGCAGCACAGCTCGTTGGTTTTCAAAGTATTGGCATCATTCGCGGAGAAGAACTTAGCACACAAGATTTGAATCCAACGCTACAAACGGCGCAGGACTTCGGGATGCAGCTTCATTTTGTCAGTCGAGCTGAATATCGTCTGCGTCATGAATCGGAGTATTTACAGCAATTACAAGGGCAATATCCTCAAGCCTTTATAATTCCAGAAGGTGGAACAAATACACTTGCAATTCAGGGTACTCAAGAAATTCTCACATCTGAAGATAGAGAAAATTATGATGTGATTTGCTGTGCCGTTGGAACTGGTGGAACAATTGCAGGACTGATTGAAAGCAGTTCAGAACAACAGCAGGTTTTAGGCTTTTCGGCGTTGAAAGGTGATTTTTTACAACACAATATTCAACAGTGGACCACTAAAACCAATTGGACATTAACCGATGCCTATTGTTGTGGGGGTTATGCGAAAACTACCGATGAACTACTACAATTTATGCAGCAATTTGAACAGCAATATACAATTCCATTGGAACAGGTATATACCGCTAAGATGATGATGGGACTGTTTGATTTAATTCAACAGAACCACTTTCCAGCAAATACACGGATTTTGGCGATTCATACAGGTGGGCTACAAGGCCGTTTTCAAACATAAATCACCAAAATCATTTTTATCATTCAACCTAGATTGATGTTATTGATTTACACAAAACCTCACAGTTCCTGTCGCTGCGGGATTTAATATGCCAGTTAAATTCCACTCTAATGCATCTCCGACATGATTGATATTACACGTATTACCATTCGGTGTTGAATTGCAACTCATACTACCGAAACTGGTGGCTATAGGTAAACTATCCTTAATTTTCACATTATTCAGCATCTTGGTACTATTATTTTTATAGGTGATTTCATACTCTAAATAGTCGACCTTATTTGCTTGATTCGTTACAGCAAATTGGTTTTGATCAGCCGACGTTGAAGGACAACTGGCAACTGCGCGTACCTTTTTAGTTAAGCTAAGACCCGCTTTACCAATCAATGTGACATCTTGTCGTTTAGTTGATTGACCCGTAATTGTCTGTGTTGGATTTGCCAAGATCACACTATAACTTGCCTCTAAGGTCGAAACATGCTGTGCGCCTGCCATGACATTTGTAGGTGAATGAACACGTTGAACCAAACAAAAATCTACGTTGGGTTGTAATGTATATGGATTCGCTACGGTTGGATTAAATATGGTTTCACCAGTATCCACATTCCCATTACAGTTCGTATCTTTATAAACCAAAGCTTGCCAAACTTGGTCATTACCACTATTGGGTTGTTGGGTAGACAACTGATTGAACTGAGTAATTTGTACTGGAGCTTGTGAATTGAGACGATGTGGATAATCTGTGACCTCTCCAGAAGCTATGGTGTGTTGCCCGTCTTCAGTCAGTACGATATTCAGATTTGCATCACCAAAATTATTATTTGGATAACTGGTTGCGGTTGTTTTAGGGTGTGAAATCGTATCCGTACTTCGGTTATAACTTCCCGTTGGACTCGAACCACTCACCGAGCTATATTCAGGCAAATTTGTTTGCACAATACAAAATGGATTCGTTAAAACACTGTCTTCTACTTTAAAACTATAATCGCCATTACTATTACTGATGGTCACAACATTAAGTTCTACCCCAGAGCAATTTGCGAGCTTCAGGCTACTGCCTGCAATACCTGATTCATTGGCATCTTGAAGTGCATTATAGGCATTTGTAATACTGTTATTGATATTACCCCCATTATCATTAAACACACGCCCCGTAATTAAAACCAGTTTTTTTCGGCTGTTGGTTAATGTACAAACAATTGCTGCATCATCACTGTGAATCGTTAATTTATTACCATTTAAAGCTGTGTTATTGCCTGTACAAATCAAGGTACTATTATAATCTGCTACATCACCTTTGCTAAATGCCTCAAAAATTGTGCCCGTTTTTCCGACCATATTTGGCATCAGAATCACAGGTGTTCCCGTCGTGGTATTTTCGCCTGTCTGATCAGCAACAGAAACTGCTGTGGTCGCATTGGTATCAAAACCAACACTATTGACGATTACACTATCACCAGCGACTGCGTTATCCCATTTTTTTATCAATGTTAAAGTCGTGAGCGTATTGGTTAAGGTACATACGATTTCAGCGCCAGAAACGATACCACTTTTATTTAATGTAACTGTTGCATTGGTATAATTCGTAGTAACTGAACTAGCTGGCAATCCTGTGCAAACTGCATTGGTTAGACGGAAACCTGTTGGAATATTTGTTTCATTAATAACAACATCTGTTGATGGATTTGGGGTAGTAAAATACTGTGTTTCCCCCACAGTTTCAGTATCTTGAGCTGTAGTCGTAATTGAATGATTTGCGATACCATTATTGCCAGTAAAATCAAACTTACCCAATCCACCACGGCTAATTTTTTTAATAATCAAACTAGGCTTACTATTAATAAAAGTACACGTAATGTCAGCACCACCAGTAATTAAATAGGTGTAAGGAATCGTGATTCTATCGGTACTGAAATTACCAAATGTACCAATATTCCCTGTGATCAAACTATTTGAATCAACACAACTCGCAGATTTTAGTGCATAACCCGTCGCAATTGATGACTCTCTAATAACAACATCTGTTGCATTATTCAATACCGTTAAAACAGGCGATGTCCCCGTTCCAATATTAGGTGATCCTTGTAAACTTGTCGCAACATTACTGGAATTACTGGATAAATTAGTATTCGCAAAATCGAATGTTCCCGTTCCTCCCTGAGAAATTTTCTGAATCTTTACCGTTGGAAGTTTGGTATTTACAAAGTTACAGTTTAAATTTGGATTATTGCTAATATCGGCTGCTGTTAGAGTATAAACCGATCCTGCTCGGCTACCGACAGAGTTGCCCGCTGTGTTACGACAACTGGCACCTGTTAAACTCCATCCCCCGCCAGTAGGTAGACTACTTTCATTAATCGTTATGCTACCTGTTCCTGTGACGACAAAAGGTTGCACACCAGTCAGCGTCGTATCACCATCAACCTGATATTCTTCACCCTGAGTCAATGTTGTAATCGAACCTGAAGTTTGGCTTGTACCAGTTAGTGTAAAACCGAAAGTACCTAAGCCACCTATTGTTGATTTTGTGAGTGTAATTAAAGCTTTTGCAATAGCAATTTGCACACTACTACTATTATCAGATGGGAAAATTTCAGTGTTGGCAGATGGTACACTCACTGTCGCAGTATTGGTGATGATCCCTGCGCTATTTGCTCTAGCTTGAATAATAAGCGTACAAGTTGCACCTTTGGGACCACTAAACTGCCCACTTAAATTATTGCCTGAAAAGCTTGCACTACAAGTGACCGCACCATTTGCTTTCGTTGTGCTGAGTATAGAAAGTGTATTGAAATTACTTGGTATTACATCACTGAAGTTTGCCCGACTCGTATCACTGACTGCATTTTCACCTTTATTACTAATGACCAATTGATACTGAATGGTATCTCCTACATTCATCGTCAATGAATCAGCTACAAAGCTTCCAGAAGTACCTATTCTTTGTTTCTTCTCTACTTTCAAATCCATATCTGTCGGCAGATCATCATCTTTAATTACATAGTTTGCGACACCGTTACCAGATGCTCCGCAATCATTTGATGACATAATATGAAAATCGTTACTTTGATTGATGGTTACATTAAATGTATCGTCAACCTCATTCACCAAATCATTAATAATTTCGACTGGAACCTCAAGAACATAAGGGGTCCCCGCACCGTAATTGCCTTGTGGTATCGTCTTGGTAAAAGTGTTTGCAGCCCCACCATTAATTTTATAATCGACACCTAATTGGGCTGTGCCATCATTCACATTAAAGACTAATGAAATACCCCCACTCGGTACATCACCGACCACAATAACATTAAGCGGCTGCACTATACCGCCATTTTCAGGCACAACATAATTGGCTGAGCTAAACTCAATAATAGGTTTTACAATAATTTGTATCGCATCTAAAAAATTTCCGCTAGTGCTTGTTCCTGAAGTCGAGTGGAATCCCATTGGCACTTGCCCTGTTGCGCCTGTATAGGTAAATGTTCCACTTTAGTCTGCCCAACGTGTAATTGTAGAACCCGTTGTTGGTCCTACACCTGATCCAGAACCACTGGATACAGAACACGTGCCTGACATGCAACTCGTGACTAGCCCATCCCCAGTTTTATTTGTCGATACCGTTGTGATCGTTTGAGCTCCAGCACGCAACAACATCGTATCGTTAGCAGTATTACGCCCATTATGACTAAATTTCCAAGATACAGACTCACCATTCACTAAACAGATATTTTGAGAAATAGTAGAAACAGCATCTGCATTTAACTCGACAAATTGATTGCCTTCCCGTGCTTTGATGGTGTTGGTACCATCAATATTTCTTGAGCCAGCCCACATTTCCATCAGTTGCCCTGAACCATTGGTTGAGATTGAACATGTGCCACTGAAGCCCTCATTTCCATATGGGTGTGTAGTTAACCAACCAGGTACACGTGTGCTACTAATATAGACACGGCAAACATTACTTCCTGTCGCAATGGTCGGCGTTTCAAAACCTAAATTCAGGTATCCACGCTGATAAGCAGCATTTGCAACAGAAATATTGAATATGCACAATAAAATTGCGATCGTGATTTTTGTAGAATAAGTACACTGTAATTTCAACAAATCAAATATTTGTAAAACCTTCATACCCACCATAACGCACCCCAAAATAAATTTGTAGCTTTGACTGGCTATAGAGTGCTATTAAAAAAACAAAAAGAATGCCTCTACATATTCATCCCCACAACATCAGACCGCCGCAAGAAACAACAAAATTATCTGAAAAATATCAAAATTTAATATCAAATAGAGACTGAAATCTTAATTTTATTTTACATCAGCACATGCTCATTTTTTATTACGCTAAAGATCATTTTTAAAAAAACTGTACATTTTTTGTATCCAATAATGTAAACCACAGAGATCTTCATATCGATTACAAATAATTTGGGCATTATGAATTGTGCGTACTAAACTTCGCTTAAATCTTTTATAATCGCTCGCTTTTCGTCTACCGAGTAATCCTCATGGTTCATCAAGTTGATGTTGTTGTTTTAGGTGCAGGTGCATCAGGCTTGATGTTGGCTGCAGAGGCTGGTAAACGTGGACGTTCCGTTGTCGTATTAGAAAAAGCCAATAAAGTAGGTAAAAAAATTCTAATGTCTGGTGGTGGCAAGTGTAACTTCACTAACCTAGATGTTGAACCTTCAAATTATATTTCTGAAAATCCACACTTTGTTATTTCAGCACTCACTCGTTACACCAACTGGGATTTTATTGGTTTGGTCTGCGAATATGGTATTGAATATGAAGAACGTAAACACGGTCAGCTATTTACAATCAAAGGTGCAAAAGAAATCCTCGAACTTTTACTTGCAGAGTGCAATAAAGCGAAACGGGTTCAGATTCAGACCCATTGCGAAGTACAAAGCATAACAGCACAAACAGATTCAGGTTTTATCATTGAAACCAATCAAGGCACTTATCACTGTGAATCTCTCGTTGTGGCGACTGGTGGCTTATCTATTCCAACACTAGGAGGCTCTGGTTTTGGATATGAACTTGCTCAACAGTTTGGACACCATGTTTTTCCTACCCGTGCGGGTCTAGTCCCCTTCACCTTTTCGGACCATTTTAAAGAAGTCACAACACGCTTAAGTGGTAATGCTTTAGATGCAACACTGGTGAATGATCGCCATCAATTTACTGAAGCTTTGTTATTTACTCATCGAGGCTTAAGTGGACCAAGTTCATTACAGCTCTCAAATTATTGGCATGTGGGTGAAAGCTTTAAAATTGATTTTTTTCCGAGCCAAGATTTAGTTCAATTCTTTAAGGAAAAGAAAAAGTCGCAACCCAAAGTTCTGCTCAGAACTTTGCTCAGTGAATTCACGGCGAAAAGTATCGTGCTTGAGCTACAACGACTAATTTGGGCAGAACAAAGTGAAACTGCGATTGGCAATTTTAGCGATTTACAACTAGAGCAAATTGCTGATCAATTGCACGCCTTTTCTGTTAAGCCATCTGGAACTGAAGGATATCGTACTGCTGAAGTCACATTAGGTGGCGTAGACACCAGCGAAGTTTCTTCAAAAACCATGGAAAGTAAAAAGCAGAAAGGCTTATATTTTATCGGTGAAGTACTCGATGTAACAGGTCATTTGGGAGGGTATAACTTCCAATGGGCATGGTCTTCGGCTCAAGCCGCGGCTCAATTTGTTTAGTTCACTTAACACATTAAGCCGATTGCTAAATAACACTAAGCATGATGATCTGAAGAATTAGCGGCTTCTGTAGAAGATACTTTTTGAGTATTTTCAATTGGTTTTTCTTTGGCTGTATTTGATTTCGCAACAACAAATTTGTACGCACTCGCCAAAAAACCTACAGTAATACCTGCAATTATAATCGGTGCAAATACGCGATTTGGCCTCTTCATTTCACTCTCCTCTATAGAATTTTTATTTAGAGACTATTGATACTTTATCTATAAATGAATTGCTTTTCAGGTCAAATTTTTGATTAATCCGATTAAACTACAGTTATATGTACTCTAAAACTCAGTTTTAGGTCTCGTTTTTCTAAAATATGCCCTAATCACGATATAGATAAAAACTCAATAATGCTTATACAAACAAAACCACCACCCTGCTTAGAGTGGTCGAATTGGTTCAAAAAATCAAAGATTTTTTTTACTATTCATCTGAATAAGGTGGAGTCGGTGGTGTTATTGGTGGTACCGAAGGGCTTGGTGTGATTTCTTTATGTAACGGATTTGGTTGCTTAGCTTCATTCTTTGCCTTATCTAATAAATCTGTCAATAAGCGTTCTGCAGGTTGACGACCACCTAAACCAAATGCCAAGGCAAAAGCAACTGCAACTGAACCAAGCGTCAAACCAAAAGCCAAATTCACAATTGAATCTGCAATACCCATAGCTTTTAGACCCATCGCAATCACTAAGCCCATAATTAAAATACGAACTAGGTTTGCTAACCAACGTGAACTATTGTACTCACCACGTTGAACCACATTCGCCACAACATTGGCGAGCCAGAATCCAATCACCAAAATGACTGCACCCAGTAAAATACTGGCACCAAATTGAGTAAACATCGCAATCAGTACACTGACTTGCTCTAATCCAAGTCGATTCGCAGCTTCTGAAACAGCAAACAGCATGGTAAAGAAAATGATTAAGTAGCCAATCACATCAGAAACACGGGTTTGTCCAAGGAATCGTTGCAAATCAAGCTTGATTGGAATTTCATCAACACCGGCACCTGAAATCAACTCAGCCACTAAACGTCCAACAAAACGAGACACAATATAGGCAACGATTAGAATTAAACCAGCTGCAATAATTTGTGGAATTGCATACATTATTTCATTCAACATCGCTGTTGCCGGTTGAGAAATCGCTTGGATTCCTAAAGCTTCAAATGCCACGATCAACGCTGTGATGACAATAATTGCAAACACAAATGAGCCTAAAAATTTCGATACATTTGAGTTTTTAAATAATCCTACTTTTTCAGCTTGAGTTTGTAGTCCCAAGCTATTACTTAATCCCTCAACAATACCACGCACAATTTTGGCGAGAATATAACCTACAAAAATGATCACACCCGCAATAAACAAATTAGGCAGATAAGCAATCGCTTCGTTTACCATGTTTTGTACAGGAATCAGCAGTCCTGTTAAACCTAAAATAGACAGCACAATTGGTAAAAATAGTAATAAAACCAACCAGTAAAAAATTTCTGCGATATTACTACTTAAAGCGTTAACACCAACTTCACTGCTTAGCTTCTCATCTAATTCTGTTCTAGATAATACATTGGTCAATCCAGCACGTACCAAACGCGCCACAATCCAACCAATAAATCCTACTGCAACGGCAGCAAATAAGTTTGGTATATAAGCAAGTACTCGTCCTACCATATTGCTAAACGGGTCACTTACACCACTAATATTTAAAACATTGAGTGAGCCAACCACAGCGAGAATCATGATAAACCAAAACACCAATTTGGAAACCAAGTTTTCAATATTGGGTGTATGACCAGTTGCCGAAGATAACTTGTGATTGGTATCAAGCTTTTGCAATAGTCGCTTTACACCTGCGGCAATGACTAAGGCAATAATCCAACCCACTAGTAAGATCACGATTGCTGCAAAAATTGGATGAAACTGATCCCAATAATACATGGCATCAAATCCCCCTCGATGCGAGGGATCATTAAAAAATTCATTCATGCGAGTTATCCTTATATTGTATTTTTAAATCTTGATATAAATCACCCATCACTGTTCTATGTTGAAACACACAAACTATGAATGTTTATCACCTTAGTTTTTGTCGATTTTTCAATCAATCGACAGCATCACTAATACAACAAAAAGCACTCATAATTTTGCAAAAAAGCTCATTAGTTCACACTAATGAGCTTTTAGATAAATTGTTTTGGTCAACGCCATTTAAGCATTCAGAATTACAGACTGCAGATTTGACATCATCACTTGAGCAGTTGGATTTGCTGAATGATCGGCGATCATAAATACAAGCAACGCTATCAGAAAAATTCCAACTATTAATAACATATAGACTGGTAATTTCCTTTTACGTGCAATTTCTTCCTTACTTGCCACATGAGGTTGTGGCTTACTAAAATCATGCATCATAGCAGCCCTCATCCTTTTATTTGTTAGGCTTTTATCTTAGCAATACTCAATGTTGCATTGTGTGAAAAAGCTTCGGACTATCGTTGCTGTGTTTGCAAAACTCTACTTTTTTTATTTATTTTTTTGTTTAAAATATAGTCGGTTTTAGAATACGCTAAAAATAAGCTATACTAGTCGGCTTCGTTTCTCACATGTTTTGCTTTATGTCCTATAGTCAACAAAGTGTTTCTCTTGATTTAGACACGGATGTTACTCATCAATGTTTTTTACATCACACACGTGATGAACATTTAATAGGAATTATTGAGTTTAATAAGCCAAGCTATATCTTAAAGTGGGGAGATTTAGAATACTTCCGTCGTCGTACTGAAGAATTCTCCGTCATGCCTTTACCTGATTGTGTAAATGCAATGATTATCGATATTCGAAATGTCCAACCTTTTTTAGACAATGAAGTGCCTATTTTACCTTGGCGCCTACTCGAAGAAGATTGCCCTGTTCGCCTTGTTGTTCCTCAAGACCGTTTAGAACATTATATTGGTATTTTTGAACCAACATGGCTAAATACCGATGTCGATACTGCCATTCAAGAAATCCGTGAATTTATGGATATGTTTGTACATTAAGACATATCCATACCATACGACTACCAATAATTCTCTACTGCAATATTACCTTCACCACGACGATTCATGGTTAAACCACGTTTTTTGAGTGCTTCTTTGGTATCCTCAACCATCTGAGGATTACCACACAACATCACATGACTACTTGCAGGGTTCAAAGCTAATCCTGATGCTTTTTCTAATTCACCATTACCAATTAAAATTGGGAGTCGATCATGTAATGCGGCTTTGGGATCACGGGTAATAATCGGAATGAATTTAAATCCAGAATGCCCTTCACCAAATGATGCTGCGATTTCTTCAATACGTTCCATATAAGCCAACTCAGACTCTGTGCGGACGCTATAAACCAGATGAATATGTTTATATTTATTCCAAGTTTCAAAGTCTTGTAACATGCATAGAAATGGTGCAAGTCCAGTACCAGTCCCCAATAGCCAAAGATCTTGCGGTAAAGGTTGTTGATACCTTGCCAAAGTCAAATAACCATAAGATATTTTATCTAAATAAAGTTCATCACCAACTTTAAGATGTTGCAAATTTGACGTAAATGCACCATCGGGAACAACAATCGAAAAGAATTCTAAAGTTTCATCAAAGGGCGAAGAAACAACAGAATAAGCTCTTACAACTAACTCACCATCAACCATTAAACCAATTCGCGCAAACTGCCCTGCTGTAAATTTAAAATGAGCAGGTCGAGTCATGGTGAAACTAAAAAGATTGTGAGCCCAACGATGAACAGATAGAACTTTTTCTACGCTAAATTTTTCAATTGACATGATTTGAACGTGGCACGAAACAGTAGGCTCATGTTAGCATGATCGAATAATTGATGGATACTCAAAACATTAAGGCTATTTAACATGCGCATGACCTTACGCCAATTGGCTGTTTTCGTGGCGGTTGCACAAGAAGGAACGGTAACCAAAGCGAGTGATGCTGTCAGACTGACACAAAGTGCAGCAAGTATGGCTTTAGCTGATTTAGAAGATGGCTTAGGTGCGCCTTTATTTGACCGTTTAGGCAAGCGTTTACAACTGAATGATTTGGGGCGTTTTTTATTGCCTCAAGCTTTAGAAATTTTAGGTCGCTGCGAATCGTTTGAACAAGCCGCTAAAGGTGAACTGCAAAGCATTGATTTACGTTTAGGTGCAACCTTAACGATCAGTGATTATTTAATGCCTGATCTTATGGCTGAATTTTTACAGCATCATCCTCAAGCCCATCTTCAATTACAAGTCGGCAATACTCGCCAAATGATTGAAGCAGTGAATCAATTTCAGCTCGATTTAGCCTTGATCGAAGGTTCTTGTCATTTGCCTCAATTGCAATGTATTCATTGGCGAGATGATGAACTTGCAGTTTGCTGTGCGCCTGATCATCCTCTGGCAAAGTTAGATCGCCCAATTACACCAGCAGATTTCCATGAGGTTGAATGGATTTTACGTGAAGAAGGCTCAGGCACACGTGAAGTTTTTGACAATGCGATTTTACAAGATCTACCAGATGCCAATATCCGTTTAACTCTTGGTCATAACGAAGCAATTTTAAAAATTGTTGCTGGTGGTTTGGGGATGTCTTGTGTTTCAAGACTCGCGATCGAACCGCTGGAAGAGAAAGGTCAACTGGTTATTCTTAATACACCTTATTGGCAATTAACTCGCCCATTGTACATGTTAGTGCATCGTCAAAAATACCAAGGTCCTGGACTAAAAGCCTTTTTACATTTTTGTGAAGATCAGGTTTAAGCCTGATCTTTTATTTTAATGTCTAAATTGGCGCTCACATGGTTCACCATCATTATTTCCATCCATTTCTGTATCTGGACAATTTCTTAAAAAGAAGACAGCCTCTTCATACGAACGCATTTGAGAACAGTGAGTTCGCCCATCACATTGAAAATGATTGGGGTTGCTATTTACTGCTTGAGTATTGGCGATTTTTAGCATTTTTTGGATGATAGGCTGATTTACCAATTCATTACGATGCAAAGAGCCTTGAATAAAACCATACACCAAATAGCCAATTACGCCAACAATAACGACAGTGATGAGTGTCCCAAACACACCTCCTGATTCATGCTCTTGTTTAGATTTTCGTCTTGAACGAGATACAATTGGTTCAGAAATTGTATTATATGAATTTCGTGATGAGGAATTTACAGATACAGTCTTAATTTCTTGGACATTTCCCACAATTCTCAAAGTATTCTGGGTATTTTGCAAACCCTCTAAAGCACGCTGACAACTTCTTAAAAAGTCATTTTGATTGGTCAATTGGAAATTTTCATGTACCACTTTATTACGCATAGTGGCTATCCAACGTATATTCTTCACTAGCCCAACTTCAAGCTGATATTCAATGCTAGTTAATTTTTCATGCAAACCACGCCCAGTAGCTCCAAATTTTTGCTCCAGCAATGCTTCCAAAGCCTTACTTTGAGTAACTACAACATCAATATCACTTTGCATAACGGAAACCCCATTCTTTATTATATTTTTTAATTGTTCCAGTTTTTAGCATCAGATTATCCCAAAAAATTCAACACGTAATATATCAAATTTGACATCATCACAAAAAAATAAGGCTGCCCTGTTGGACTGCGATAAAGTAAAAGCAAGTATTTTTATTTGCTGATGAGCGATTCATCATGCATTCTCCTAACGCCGAAAGTTTGACAACAATTCTGATGTAATCGATTCATTATGAGCCAATATTTTATTTTTTTTAGTTTTTGCAGGATTCGGATCTACTCGTTCAATTTGTACTGCTTTAAATTTCCCATTATTTTCTAGGGCTACAAATTTTACTTTTTCATTGCGTTTCGGCTCACCTTCCGCTGCTGGAAAATCTGAAATATGAAAAAAGATCTCGCCTTCAGCAGTTGCAATAAAACCAAACCCTTTGTCTGGATTATATTGTTTAACTTTTCCCTGATAAAATTCTTTTTTCATGACATTCACCTAATTTTGCAAGTACTGTATTTCAGTATATAAAAAAAGAGACTTTAAATCCTCCCCTGAAAACCGTACGGTTGGATTAAGTCTCTTTTTTAAGCATATTTTCAAAAATTAATCTTTTTGAACGCTACCAAAAATCTTATCACCCGCATCACCAAGACCTGGAACGATATAGCCATCCTCATTCAAACCTTGGTCAATCGATGCCGTATAGATACGTACGTCAGGGTGCGCAGCTTCTACTTTTGCAACACCTTCAGGTGCAGCAACCAAAACCATAACACGTATATCTTTACAACCACTTGCTTTAAGCACATCAATTGCCGCAATAAGTGAATTACCCGTCGCCAGCATTGGATCAATAATCATCGCTAAGCGATTGGCAACATCAGGTACTAATTTTTTATAGTAAGTACGGACCTCTAAAGTCGCCTCATCACGCTCTAAACCCAAAACACTCACTTTGGCACTTGGGATCAAGCTCAGTACGCCTTCAAGCATACCAATTCCAGCACGTAGAATCGGTACAATTGTAATCTTCTTACCCGCAATACGTTGAGTCGAAACTTTACCAGCCCAACCATCAATTTCATGATCGACAACAGGCAGATCCTTAGTTGCTTCATAAGTGAGTAACATCGTGACTTCTTGTGCCAATTCACGAAAGTTCTTTGTGCTAATGTCTGAACGGCGTAATAAACCAAGTTTATGACGAATAAGCGGATGGCGAATTTCTTGAATCGACACGAGTAAGTACCTAACTAATATTAATCTTTGAGTATTATAGAGTGTTTTTTTACTCTTCATTAAAAAAAGCCCCCAAATTTTGGAGGCTTTTTTGTACAAATCAAATCATTATTGTTGTTGAGACAACATGAAATGCAATGGAGAAAGAATTTCTGACTTCAATGCCAAATTGATCATTGGATCTGGGTAGATACCGAGTAATAATACAAGCAATGCTGCACCGAGTACCATGATACCACCAACTTTAGTTCCCCAATGTGCATCAGCATCAATACGAGGTGTTTCTGGTGGTGTCATATACATTACGATCATCACACGTAAGTAGTAATACAAGCCTATACCACTTCCTACAACGACCATTGCAGCCAAGAACCAATGTTGAGTTGTTACAGCAGCCATTACCACAAGGAATTTACCAATAAAACCTGCAGTTAATGGAATCCCTGCTAATGACAACATCATCACTGTTAATGTTGCAGTCAAAATCGGACGACGCCAGAACAAACCACGGTAGTCTGCAAGACTTTGTGCTTCATCAACGTTGTTATATGGACTAGACATTAACGCAACTGCACCAAATGCACCGATTGTTGTAAATACATAAGTAATCACATAAACCGTTACACTGCCTAAACTTGCATAAGTCATACTAATCAAAGCAATCAACAAGTAACCAAAGTGTGCAATTGATGAATAACCAAGGATGCGTTTTAAGTTAACTTGACGTACTGCAAGTAAGTTACCGACCAAAATTGATAACACAGCAATGACTGTCAAAACAGTCACTATTGATTCAACTAAGATTGCACCAGAACTTAATAAGTAACGTACAAATAAACCAATCGTTGCAACTTTGGCAGCCGTTGCCAAGAATGTCGCCATAGGTGCTGGTGCACCTGCATACACATCAGGCGTCCATTTATGGAATGGTGCAAGTGAGAGCTTAAATGCAACAGCAAAGATAATGAGACCTAGACCTAATAGCACCATTGGTTGCTTGATCGCAGTCATCAAAGCTTGAACAGAATCATAGAATGACAATGAACCTGTATACGCATAGATATACGCCATACCCATCAACAACATCGCAGATGCAGTTGCTGAGAGTACAAGATACTTAATTCCCGCTTCTAAAGATTGGCTACGTTGATGCGTGTAAGCCAACATACCATACACAGGAATTGACATTAACTCTAAGCTAATGAAGAAAGCAGCGTAATGAGAACTTGCAACCAATAGCATTGCACCTGCTACAGAACAAAGTAACAAGATATAAAGTTCTTCACGATTATCTTTATACGTTTCAATGTAAGCATGTGAAAGCGTGCTACAAGCCAAAGCAGCAATCAAAATCAGGAATTGGTAGAGCATGGTAAATGGATCAACCATAAACATGCCCATCACGTTTGCAGGGACAAAATGCCCGCTAAACATGGTATATGCAATTAGAATTGCAGAAAGGTTTAGACCCACAACTGTCGTTGTTGCAATCAGATTATGATTACGTTTAATCGCAATCAATAACATCACAACAACTGCAGTCAATGCCACAATCATCGCTGGGGCAAGTGGCATAAGCTCAGAAAAAGAAAGTGTGAAGTTCATGGTTTATCGCATCTCCACTTGTTCAAGTTGAGTCGCAGTCTGTTGAACAGTTTCGACAACTTCTTGTACTGGCATATAACTATTGACTAACCACTGCATACTTGAATGTGACATATCCAAGAATGTCTGTGGGTAAAGTCCTAACCAAAGTAAACCAATCACACAGATCATCAAAATACTAACTTCACGTACTGATAAATCTTTCAGTGGACTCGTGTAGTGTTGCTTTTGTTCAGCATTTGGTTCGCCAAAAAGTGCTTTGTGAATCAGAATCAGACCGTAAAGACCTGCAAATACTAAACTTACTGCAGCAATGATGGTGAAGGCTGGATAAGCTTTAAATGAACCCATAAGAATCAAGAATTCACCAATAAAGTTACCTAGACCAGGTACACCGACAAGCGCTGCAACAAAGAACATCAGGAAAAATGGCAAGTATTGCAGTTGACCACGAAGACCACCCATTAAACGTAAATCACGGGTATGTAAACGTTCATACACTTGACCAGACATAATGAACAATGCAGCAGATGACAAGCCATGTGCCAACATCATGATCATCAAACCTTGGAAAGTTAGAATATTACCTGCGTAGATTGCAAGTAAAATGAAACCCATGTGTGAAATAGACGTATACGCAAGCAGACGTTTCATGTCTGTTTGTTGGTACGCTAAGAATGCACCGTAGAAAATACCAATCAGACCCAAAATAATTGCAATATCAGCAAACTGAGCTGACGCTGCTGGGAAGAATGGAATCACGAAACGAAGTAGACCGTACGCTGCTGTCTTAATCAAAATACCCGCTAAGTCCACAGAACCCGCTGTTGGTGCTTGTGCATGCGCATCAGGTAACCAACCGTGTAATGGGAATACAGGTAATTTAACTGCAAAACCAACAAAGAAACACAACATAAGTGCATATGCAACTTCTGGTGGTAAGTGGTTTGCAACAGCCAATAAGTAGCTGTAATCAAAACCAATCATACCTGTCATCATATATCCATAGACCACTAAGCCTAAGATACCGATTAACATGATTAAACCAGCAATTTGTGTATATAAGAAGAATTTAGTTGCAGCATAAACACGTGAACGACCATTTGATCCTGAGTGTCCCCATAACGCAATCAAGAAATAGATTGGTACAAGCATCATCTCCCAAAAGAAGAAGAACAAGAATAAGTCAATTGCAAGGAATACACCGATAACCCCACCTAAACTCCAAAGGAGGTTTAAGTGGAAGAAACCAACATTCTTTTGAATTTCACCCCATGAACAACCAACAGCAAGCACACCAAGTAACGCTGTAAGTAAAACCATGAGTAGAGATAAACCATCCACAGCCAAGTGAATGCTAATCCCTAAAGTCTGAATCCATGGGAGATGGAATTCAGCCGCCCAAGTTGGGACTTTACCGCCCAACTCGTAGCTATATGTACCAGTTTGCCATAGTGCAATACCCAAACCAAAGGTAATGAGCATACCAATCAAGGCAATCCAACGCGGTAAGTATTGGTCAAATTTATCAACCAACCAACAAATAAAACCAGCAATGAAAGGAACTAAAATCAGTGCGGGTAAAATTAAATTGTTTTCCATTTTATTTCCCCACAACCTGAACTACGATCAAGATCATCAATAACACCACTACACCGAGTGACATGCTTGATGCGTATTCACGCAATGAACCTGTTTGACGCGAACTTGTAAAGCTATTACCACCCTTCACAATTGCAGGGAGCACTAACCATAAACCGTCAACTGGATCACGACCTAAAATTTTCGCAATCAATAAATAAGGTTTTACAAATACGATGTCATACAAAGCATCGAAACCAAATGCTGTACGGCAAATGTGCGCTAGACCTGAACCCAAAGATGTTTGAGCAAAAGCTTTTACTGCACCGTATGCAAAAGCAAACAAGAAGATACCCACAGCTAAACCAACAAGGGCAACACCACTTGCTAAATGTTCTGCATGTGCAACCGCTTCTTCTAAAGCTTCAGGAACAACAAAGCTTGGAATACTTGCAGCAGTCAATAATTTTGCAACAGGTGCTTGTAAGAAATAACCAACACCTGTTGATAAGGTCGCAAGAATTGCAAGTGGTGCCCAGTAAGTTACGCCATGAATGGCATGTGCATGGGTTTTTTCTTCGCCAAAGAATACCACCCAGATTAGACGGAACGTATAGATAGACGTTAAGAATGCACCAGCAACACCTACCCAATACAACGTATTATAAAGTGGAAGGTTTGCAATCGTAGACTGTGCATATACTGCACCTAAAATCGCATCTTTAGAGAAGAAGCCAACTGTTACGATTGGAAGTGCAGCTAATGCGCCACCACCGATTACGAAACACCAGAATACAAATGGAATCTTTTTACGTAATCCACCCATTTTGAAAATGTTTTGTTCGTGATGACATGCAAGAATCACTGCACCTGAAGAAAGGAACAATAACGCTTTGAAGAATGCGTGAGCAAGCATGTGGAATAAACCAGCTTGATACGCCTCAGCACCCACTGCCATAAACATATAACCGAGCTGACTCATGGTTGAGTAAGCCAAGATACGTTTGATATCGGTTTGAACCAATGCAGCAAAACCAGCTACAAGTAAGGTTACTGCACCTGTAATCGAGATGAACTGCATTACTTCTGGTGCCATTTCCATCACAGAGAACATACGGCAGCATAAGTACACACCCGCTGTAACCATCGTTGCAGCGTGGATCAATGCAGATACTGGTGTAGGACCAGCCATCGCATCAGCTAACCAAGTTTGTAATGGAATTTGCGCTGATTTACCTGCCGCACCTAAGAACAACATCAATGCTGTCCAAATCGACAATGATGAACTTTGCGTCATCACAGTCGCTGCATGTTCAACAATGTACTGTGTATTCAACGTACCAAACTGTTGATAGAGCAAGAACAATGCGATGAGTAAGAAAACATCACCCACACGTGTTACGGTGAATGCTTTGATTGCTGCCCAACCATTTGCAGGGTTTGAGTAGTAGAAACCAATCAATAGGTATGAACACAGACCTACGCCTTCCCAACCTAAGAACAATAACGCCAAGTTATCGCCGAGTACCAACAACAACATGCTGGCAACGAATAAGTTGAAATAAGAGAAGAAACGTGCGTAATCTTCTTCGCCACGCATATACCATGATGCAAAGATGTGAATCAGGAAACCAACACCTGTGATCATACCTGTCATCAATAATGACAAACCATCAAGGTGCAAGCTGATGCCTGGCTCAAAACCGCCAACACTGAACCACGTCCATAAGTGTTGGACAAAAACGGTTTGGCCACTGCTGGTAAATGCAAGGCCCGCGATTAAAGCAAATAACGCAGATAAACCAACTGAACCGACACCAATAATGGCAGCCACATTTTCAGACAGTTTGTTACGCCCTGCCGCTAACAGGATAAAACCAATGAGCGGAAATAAAACGGTTAAATATAATGTACTCATCCGCGCATCTCACTAGCAGCATCCACATCCAAGTGATGGAAGCGATGATAAAACTGAAGGACGATCGCAAGACCAATACACGCCTCTGCCGCAGCAAGCGTTAGGATCAAAATGAACATCACTTGTCCATCTGGTTGAGCCCAAACACTACCTGCCAAAACAAATGCCAATGCAGCAGCATTCATCATCACTTCAAGGCTCATTAGCATAAATAATAGGTTGCGTCGCACCATTACACCGTAAAAACCCAGTGCAAAAAGGATGGTTGCAACAATCAAACCATGTTCTAAAGGGATGTGTCCCATTATTGTTTATCCTCTTCTGCACTTGGTTCACGTTTGCCTAAGTGATATGCAGCAACTAAGGCTGCAAGCAATAACATCGCGGCAACTTCTACCAATAATAGATAGTGAGTAAATAATGCTTGACCGACTGCTTTAGGACCTACAATTTCTGTACCTAATGGTGCAGAAATCGTGGTGTATTCTCCACCCAACATCCAAACCAAAACCAAGCCCAATAAGAAACTCATTAATGCAGGATATGCCCATGCATCAGAACTCAACCATTTACGTTCTTGTTCAACCGTATCTTGTCCAAGGTTCAACATCATGACCACAAAGACGAACAAGACCATGATCGCACCAGCATAAACAATAATCTCAAGTGCACCAGCAAAAGGCGCACCCACGATCATGAAAATACCAGCAACAGCAAGTAAAGAAACGATTAAGCTTAAAAGAGCATGTACGGGATTCGTATTTGTCACAACACGAATTGTCGATACGATGGCCACAAGTGCCATCAAATAAAATGGCCACATCATGGTAATAAGCTCCGTACATCAACTGGTGCACTTTCTTTTTGTGCTTGACCTTTTTCCTTACCATTTACTGCCATACCAGTAACACGGTAGAAGTTATAGTCAGGATATTTGCCTGGGCCAGAAATCAATAAGTTTTCTTTTTCATAAACCAAGTCTTGGCGTACATATTCAGCAAGTTCAAAATCTGGAGTCATCTGAATTGCAGTTGTAGGACAAGCTTCTTCACACATACCGCAGAAAATGCAGCGTGAAAAGTTAATACGGAAAAATTCTGGATACCAACGTCCATCTTCTTTTTCCGCTTTTTGTAATGAAATACAGCCAACAGGACATGCAACCGCACAAAGGTTACATGCCACACAACGCTCTTCACCATCTGGATCACGCGTCAAGATGATGCGACCACGAAAGCGTGGAGGCACAATTTGTTCAGCTGGTACTTCTGGATATAAAATCGTGTCACGTTTACGTGTTACATGGCTAAACACCATCCACAACGAACGGACAATCGTTCCAAATCCAGCTAGAATTTTATACATTTTGTACTCCCTGCTGTCCTAGGCCTGATTCATCAGAATCACAGCACCAGTCACTAACAAGTTGACCAACGCCAATGGCAAACAAACTTTCCAACCAAAGTTCATCACTTGGTCATAACGTGGACGCATTAAAGAACCACGCGCCAATACAAACATCATTACAAAGAATGCTGTTTTAATCACGAACCAAAAAACTGGTGGAACAAATGGAATTTCTAAGTTAAATGGTGCAAGCCATCCGCCGAAGAATAACGTTACGATCAGTGCAGAGATTAAAACCACGTTGACGTATTCCGCAACGAAGAACATCCCCCACTTCATCCCACCATATTCAACATGATAACCTTCCGCCAATTCTTGCTCAGCTTCTGGTTGGTCAAATGGATGACGATGCGTCACTGCAACACCAGCAATAACAAAGATAATGAAACCAATGAATTGTGGAATAACAAACCAAACATCACGTTGAGCTTCAACGATTTCACGTAGATTGAATGAGCCTGCAATCGTAACCACACCCATCAATGAGATACCCAAGAACACTTCATAAGAAATAGTTTGAGCAGCAGAACGAAGACCACCGAGTAACGAGTATTTGTTGTTAGACGCCCAACCACCAAATAGCACTGCATAAACTGCAATACCCGCCATTGCCATAAAGAACAATAGACCGATACTCATATCCGCAACGCCCAGTGTAGGACTTACTGGGATGACCATAAACGAAAGTACCGCAGTTGCCATCGCAACTGCTGGTGCTAAACGAAAAGTCAGCTTGTCAGCAAACTTTGGTGTCCAGTCTTCTTTGAACATGATCTTGAGCATGTCGGCAACGATCTGGAACATACCACCCGGACCAACACGGTTTGGACCATAACGGTCTTGCCATAATGCCAAGAGACGACGCTCAATAAATGACATTAATGCAGCAACCAAAACCACCACCAACAGGATCACAACCGCTTGAATCACTGAATAAGCGATTGGCCAGTTCTCAGCCCAAAGTGGCGTTTGACGTATAATTTCTTGATTCATGAATTACACTCCTACTGCCACAGACACAGGCTCTGCCAATGAAACGGTTGGTGCTAGACCAATTGGATAACCAATATAGCCTGTTGGTAAATATTCGATGACTTGTACAGGTAAGCTGATGCTCGTTTCGCCTGCTTTCACGGTAATACGTTGACCATCTTGAACATTTAAGCGCGTCGCATCTTGTTCACCCACGGCAAACATCGCTTCAGGAATACGTGATTCCATTGCTGGTGTTTTAATCGTGAATTCACCAGAACCAAAAATATGGTGCATTGGCACAAGACGGAAGCTTTCAGGATTCACAACCACGGCAGTCGGTGCAACATAGCTACGTGCAGGACGTTTTGCTAAGCGATCGAATAAACGCACACCCGAATCACCACCTTTTAAGTGACCACCGACTTCATCTTGGTACTTGTTCCACGCTTGTGGCGAGTTCCAACCCGCAGCCCATGCGAAAGGTACTAAAGACGATGCTGTCTGATTACCCACATAACCTTCCATCGAGAAAGTTAATGCTGAATCTGGATCAGTTGGTTGTTTTGGCTCGTGAATCGATAACGGCGCACGCATTGCAGTACGACCTGAGTAACGACGTGGCTCTCGTGCAATTTTCAAACCATGAACACGATAACCTGCATCTGGCGCAACATCTTGAATCGCTTCAAGTACAGGCACATTTTTCACGATGTCATCAATTACATCATCAAGCAATGTCCAATCGACTGCTTTACCTTTAAGACCTGTCTCAACAGCATGTAACCAACGCCATGATTCTTTGATCGCATATTCAGGCTTGTAGTAGCTTGGGTCATAGACTTGATAGAAACGCTGCGCACGACCTTCTTGGCTCACGACAGTCCCGTCACCTTCAGCAAAACTTGCCGCAGAAAGCACGATATCCGCAAGTTTCAAGGTTGGCGTTTCACTGTGATCCAATACGATCACAGTTTGAGCTTTATCAAGCGCAGCTTTTACTTGAGCAACTGGCAAACGACGAGTGAGGTCATTTTCAACCACAACTACGGCATCATAGTCTTGTGCAAAAGCTTGTTCTAAACTTAAACCACCGAATAATGCCAAGCCCATTGAGTTCACTTCAGGAACAGTCAATGATAAACCTGCATGTTCACCTAAGTTTTGTGCAACCTGTGCAGCCGCTTCGATAATCGCAGGATCTTGTAAACTCGTACCAGAAATGATCAAAGGCTTTTTCGCTGCTTTCAAGGTGTCTGCAATCGTTTGTGCAAATGCTTTTGCATCATCAGCTAAACCAGAAAGCGCTTCGCCTTTAACAGCAGCCGCAACCGCGAAACCTAAACGTGCGATATCATTTGGCGATGCAACTACTTCACCCGTTGCCACATCCGCTAAACGTGTTTGCGTTGCAGCAAGAATATAGATTGGAGATTTAGCATCTTGACCAATACGTTGTACAGGCTCTGCCAACCAATCTGGTGTACGCGTTTTAGCTGCCATTTCTTTGGCTTTATTTTTCGCTGCTTGGCGAACTGATAAAGCCATACGTGGCGCAGTTTGGGTTAAGTCTTCACCCAAGATCAATACCGCATCGTAGCTTTCAATTTCACGCATGTTCGGGTTGTAAATACCCTGTGTTTGCATGATTGATGCAGCTAATTCAACCAGATTTTGCTCTTTTTGAGACAATCCAGTTGAATAATTGTCTTGTCCAACCAATTGACGTAGCGCATAGTTTGATTCCAAGCTTGCGCGTGGCGAACCAACACCTAATACTTTTTTGCCTTTTAGTTGAGCAATTACTTGATCAAGTGCTTGATCCACACTCACTGTTGTAACAGCATCACCATTACGGAACTGTGGTTGACGTGGACGATCTTCACGATTGACATAACCCGTACCAAAACGACCTTTATCACACAGGAAGTATTGATTTACTGAGCCATTGAAGCGGTTTTCAACACGACGGATTTCGCCATAACGCTCACCTGGTGAGATGTTACAACCTGAAGAACAGCCTTGGCATACGCTTGGTGCATATTGCATGTCCCACTTACGGTTATAACGTGCTGAATGCGTCTTATCAGTAAATACACCAGTCGGACAGACTTCAGTCAAGTTACCAGAAAATTCAGACTCTAAAGTTCCTGATTCTGGACGACCGAAATAAACACGTGATGCATTGGCATAGACACCAAAGTCTGTACCACCCGCATAATCTTTGTAGTAACGCACACAACGATAGCACGCGATACAGCGGTTCATTTCATGTGCAATAAACGAACCCAACTCTTGGTTATGATGGGTACGCTTCGTGAAGCGATAGCGACGACGATCGTGTTGCGTCATCACCGTCATATCTTGTAAATGACAGTGACCACCTTCTTCACAGACTGGACAGTCATGTGGGTGGTTGGTCATTAAGAATTCGACGATTGATGCACGAAAATCTGTTGCTTCTTTGTCTTCAATAGAAATAAAGGTATTGTCGGCAGCTGGTGTCATACAAGACATGACTAAGCGCCCACGTGTATCTTCCGCATTATTATATTGCGTAACAGCACATTGACGACAAGAACCAACAGAACCTAAGGATGGGTGCCAACAAAAATACGGGATGTCGATACCAAGGCTGAGACATGCTTGTAGCAAGTTTTCAGAGCCATTGACTTCATACGATTTTCCATCGACATGAATTGTAGCCATAGTCGAATTCCTTAAGCTTGTTCTACGTCAAGAGCAGGAGCATGGGTTTTAACCTTTGCTTCAAACTCATGGCGGAAATATTTTAATGCGCCCATAAGCGGCTCCATCGCACCCGGTGCATGAGCACAGAAAGTTTTACCGATCCATAATTTACGCGTCAGTTCTTGTAAATGATCGATATCTTCTTTCTTACCTGTACCTGTTTCGAGTGCTTTCAGCGCTTTGACTGCCCAAGGTAAACCATCACGGCACGGTGTACAGAAACCACATGATTCACGTGCAAAGAACTCTTCTAAGTTACGCGTTGCAGAGACCATACATTGGGTTTCATCCACCACCATCAACAAACATGTTCCTAAACGTGAACCTGCTTTCATGATGCTTTCAGCGTCCATTGGCAAGTCAATGTGCTCAGCTGCTAAAAAGTCAGTCGAAGCACCACCTGGTAACCATGCTTTTAAAGTGAGACCATCACGCATACCACCCGCATGTTCTTCAATCACTTCACGCGCTGTTGTACCAAAAGGAAGTTCCCAAAGTCCTGGGAATTTCACCTTACCTGATGCACCATAAATCTTAGTACCTGGATCTTTAGACTTATGTGCAGAAAGGTTGATATACCACTCTGGCCCACGCAACATGATTGCTGGCAAGTTATTGTAGGTTTCGACGTTGTTGACAATCGTTGGACGACCCCATGCCCCTGCAACTTGTGGGAATGGTGGTTTTGTACGCGGATTGGCACGACGACCTTCTAGCGAGTTAATCAATGCAGTTTCTTCACCACAGATATAACGTCCTGCGCCCGTGTGAACATACATCTCAAAGTTCCAACCAGTACCGAGGATGTTTTCACCCAAGTAACCTTTGGCACGAACTTGCTCTAATGCTTCATTTAAGTATTGAGCTGCTTCGATGTATTCACCACGAATGAAGATATAACCATGCGTTGCTTCAAGGGTATAACCTGCGATCAACATACCTTCGATCAATTGATGTGGAAGTTTTTCCATCAACAAACGGTCTTTAAAGGTACCTGGTTCCATTTCATCAGCATTACAAATTAAATAGCGTGGACCACCATCATTCGGTGCCATCAACGACCATTTAATTCCTGCTGGGAAACCTGCACCACCACGACCTTTAACTGTCGCAGCTTTAATCACGTCAAGTACATCTTTTGGTGGCATGCTGAGCGCTTTTTTGAAGCCTGCATAACCTTCTAAAGCTTCGTATTCATCAGCAGCACGAACGTGTTCTTGCTTACTCAAACGCCAAGTGAGTGGATGAGTTTCTGGATTACCGTCGCCATAAATTGGTTTTGGTTCAGTATTCATACATACTTCTCCAATAACTGTTTAACTGATGACACATCCACTAAACCGTGAGTATCTTCATCAATCATTAACGTTGGACCTTTATCACAGTTGCCTAAACAGCAAATTGGGAGCAAGGTGAAACGACCATCTGCTGTGGTTTGTCCATACTGGATGCCTAACTCTCGCTGAAATGCTTCTGCTAAAGTTTCTGCACCCATCAAGAAGCATGCAATTGAGTCACATAACAAAATCACATGACGACCTACAGGTTGGCGATAAATACGGTTATAGAATGTTGCTACACCCTCTAAATCCGCCACACTGATTGTCAACAATTGCGCAATTGCATTCATTTGAGCATCATCTACCCAGCCATTACGACGTTGTACGCATTTTAATGCATCCAATGATGCCGCACGTGGATATGGATAGTGATCAATATGGTGTTCAATGTCATGGATTTCTTCAGCAGTCAAAATCCCTTCAACATTCACACGAGGTTTTTTATCAGTCAAAATCATCATAATCGTTTAACCCTAGCGATCCACGTCAGCCATAACCACGTCAATGGTCGCCAAATAAATGATCAAGTCAGAAACCAAACTGCCATTAATCACAGAAGGCATTTGCTGCAAATGTGTGAAGGTCGGTGTACGAATACGAGTACGGTAACTCATCGTTGACTTATCTGAAGTCAAGTAATAAGTACTCGCACCTTTCACCACTTCAGTCATAAATGATGACTCACCTGCAGGCATGACAGGACCCCAAGATACACTCAAGAAGTGCGTAATCAAGGTTTCAATATCTTGTAATGTCTTATCTTTTGGTGGTGGAACAGCCAGTGGATGATCCGCTTTATAAGGACCAGATGGCATGTTGTCCAAGCACTGTTGAATAATTTTCAACGACTCAGTAATTTCACGGAAGTGAACCAAAACACGTGCATATGCATCGCCTTCATATTCCACTGGAATATCAAAGTCGAAGTTTTCATAACCACTGTATGGACGATATTTACGAACGTCAAAATCAATACCTGTCGCACGTAAACCAGTACCCGTCACACCCCAAGCCAACGCAGATTTAGCATCGTATTGCGCAACATTGCGGGTACGACCAATAAATACTGAGTTTTTAAGTGCCGCAGTGTAGTACTCGTTCAAACGTTTTGGCATCCACTCTAGCAATTCTTTAACAAGTTTTTGCCAGTTGTTTGGAAGGTCATGTGCCGTACCACCGATACGGAACCATGCTGGATGCATACGGTAACCCGTGATCGCTTCAACGATGTCATAGACTTTTTGACGGTCTGCGAACATATAGAATACAGGGGTCATACCACCCGCATCCTGAATCGCTGTACCACAGAATAATAAGTGGTTATTGATACGGAATAATTCGTTCAACATCACACGAATCACTTGCGCACGCTCAGGTACTTTAATACCAGCAAGCTGTTCAACCGCCATCACATAAGGCATGTTTTGCGCACAACCACCTAAGTAGTCAACACGATCCGTATACGGAATGAATGAATGCCATGTTTGACGTTCAGCCATCTTTTCCACACCACGGTGGTGATAACCAATATCAGGTACGCAGTCTTTCACCTCTTCACCGTCCAACTGCAATACCACACGGAACGCACCGTGTGCAGATGGATGGTTAGGACCTAAGTTCAAGAACATGAAGTCTTCATCAGCATTGCCGCGTTTTAGACCCCAGTCTTCAGGCACAAAGCGTAGGTGTTCTTGTTCAAAATCCTGTTTCGCTTGATTCTGCATATACGGCGTATATTCTGTCGCACGCGCAGAATATTCTTTACGTAATGGATGACCTTCCCAATAGGTTGGTAACAAGATACGACGGAGCATTGGATGCCCAGCAAAATCGATACCAAACATATCGTAAGCTTCACGCTCGTACCAGTTGGCATTTGGCCAAATATTGGTTGCGGTTGGGATGCTTAAATCATTTTCATTTAATGCAACTTTAATACGAATATCACTATTACGCTCAAGCGATAACAAGTGATAAAACACAGTAAAGTCTGATGCTGGTAAACCATCACGGTGAACACGTAAACGCTCATCAACCGCAGATAAGTCAAACAGCATTACATAAGGACGTTCCACTTTACGGAGGAACATAAGGACTTCTTGCACGCGTGCGCGCTCAACCCAGACTGTTGGAAACTCTTCAAAAGTCGCCTGCACATAGAAATTCTCACCAAATTTGGTTTTGAGCTCTTCTACGATTGCAAATGCTGGGCGTGAATCAACTTGCGTTGACTCTGGCATAGCAATGTCAGTTTCAGCCATTGGCTTGGCTTCCTATTTAATACAAATTCTGGCAATTTTCCCGATGATCATATCTATTCAGACATGTCATAATTCATCGTTCAAATTATTTAATTTCATCCATAGAGCGTAAGTTTTTCACCGCAATACGTTCCGCATTTTTACGATCGCGTTCTGGCATCATCTTTGGCTTATACACAGGCTGAAGATCATCACCAATCACCGCTGAAAGTGGACGGCGCTCTAGTTGAATTTGGTCTTGAAGTAACATCAATGCTTGGATCAATGCTTCTGGACGAGGTGGGCAACCTGGGATGTACACATCAACAGGAATAATTTTATCGACACCTTGTACTACAGAATAGATGTCGTACATACCACCAGAGTTTGCACAAGCACCCATAGAGATGACCCATTTAGGCTCAAGCATTTGTTCATACAAACGTTGAATTACAGGTGCCATTTTGACAAAGCAGGTTCCTGCAACAATCATTAAATCTGCTTGACGTGGTGAAGCACGAATAACCTCAGCACCAAAACGAGACAGATCATGTACACCAGTTAAAGTCGTCGCATATTCAACATAACAGCATGATGTACCGAAGTTAAAAGGCCATAAAGAGTTTTTACGACCCCAGTTCACTGCGGTATGCAACACATCTTCAAGACGTGTCATCATCACACTTTTATTCACTTCTTCCTCAAGAGGATCAGTTACGATTTGACGATCTTGTAATGGATACTGATCGGCATCTGGATTCGCACGGGTTAAAGTATATTTCATCCCGACTTACTCCTGTTCAAATGATGATGTAGTCGGTGTTTTAGACTTAACACGACCAGAAGACTGCGCTGGAATATGACCAGTAGGATCGACAACAAGCTCTTCAATATTATTGAATCGAGTAATGTCAGCAATATTCATATTCGGTGAACCAATTTTTGTTGTCACACCAGCAGATTTACGACGATCTACAGGTGCCCAATTCAGCGCGCCTACAGAAATTGCATAAACCAAAGCGATCAAAAGATCCACAACAAAAATAACGACCGTGGTAAATCCAAACCAACCTACTTCACGAACTGATGTCGACCATGCGTAGAGGTAAAGAGCTTCCAAGTCAAAGACAACGAAGAAAATTGCAACTAAATAGAATTTGGCTGACAAGCGGATACGAGCACCGCCCGCACCAACTACACCTGATTCAAACTGCTCTTGCTTCGCACGCCCCCATGCTTTACCCCCGAGGAGTAAGGGAACTGTAAGCATAAAAACGCAAAGAAATGTAACGCCGATCACGAAGGCGATAATCGCCCAATCGTATGGAGTAATGGCACTCATGCGGGGATAACTCCTGGCAGGCCTATTTTTAACAAAGAATGTATGTATTGGCCTTCAAATACACCAAACACAAAATTAATCCCGCCAATTGTACCTGATTTCTAATTTCTCATGCTAGTTGAAGCGCTTTAGTCTTTAGGATGATTTTGTTGATTAATTTCCTCATACGACCTAGATCGCTACAAATTCACCCTTAAAAATCGAATTATCAAATCGACTAACCAATATTGATCATTTTTTTCTTTATTCTTGCGCCAAAAATATCCGCAACTTGTCATCAATGCTCAAAAATATTGCAGCATGAACTAAATCATTGCATTGATACAAATTTGTGCTGAAAATTTAAACAAAATTTATATAATAGCCCGACCTAATTCCTCCAAGGAAAAGTGTCAGGATGACTCAATCAATGGCAGCATCAAAACCTAAATCACTTTTGCAATTATTTTTCGTTTTCGCTGCTGTGATCTTTTTTTGTTGTCTCATCGGTATCGCCACCCGACACTTAACATTTCTTGCTTCGTTTTGGCCAGCCAATTCTGTTTTATTGGGTTTACTGATTCGTTTTCCACAAACACGGCACCCGATTAGTTTGATCGGTGCAATCGTAGGCTACTTGCTTGCGGATACTTTGCAAGATACTCCATTTTTACTCAACCTCTGTTTAACTACAGCCAACTTGTGCTATGTCTTGACCGCACTTTTCCTTTACATCAAGTTAACTTCACTGATTCGCTCTATGCATCAAGGTTACTTCTACTTATTCTTATTTAGCTTCTGCTGTGTGGGTGCGGTATCAAGTTCTTTATTTGCTGCATTTTCCCTTCCCGACTTTAATACCAAATTCTCTCTTGGTTCGTTTTGGATTGATTTCGGACATTGGTTTACCGCTGAAATTCAAAATGCTTTGTTAATCCTCCCTGCTATGCTAAGTGCACCTGTACTTGGAGAGTTCAAACAACAAATTAAAGAATTTAAAGCGCTCACTGTTCAGGAAAGCCTACCTTTATTTAGTGTTATTTTTTCAATTGTAATCGCTTACTATGACACTGGTCCCGGTTCAGTACTTTATCCAATTGCCGCATTAATTTGGTGTGCTTTACGCTATCGCCATTTTTCAGTCACAATTATTACGTCTGTGAGTTGTGCTTTTATTATTTATCACGTCTCACAAAACTATTTACTGCTCTATCCAGAGCGATATTTAAATAACACCATTTCTATACGTTTGGGTTTAATCATGATGACAATTGGACCGCTCACAGTTTCCAGCATTAATATGGTGAGAACGAAGCTAATCCAAGAGTTACAACATATTATTGCTCATGATGAACTCACCTCAAGCCTGACTCGACGTCAATTTTTACAGTCAGTTCAACTTTTACAACAGCAAGCAAAAAACTCCGCCCAAACGACCGCTTTTTTCATGTTAGATATCGATCATTTTAAACAAGTGAATGATAACTATGGTCATCAAATTGGAGATCGTGCGTTACAAAGTTGCGTCCAGACCATTCAAACCATGCTGAGACCGCATGATTTACTTGGTCGTTTAGGTGGTGAAGAATTTGCCATTTTCATGACTGATATAGATGCAAACACAGCCTATCAAGCTGCTGAGAACATCAGAAAAAGAATTAGCCAAACACCTATCAAATTAGAACAACAAAATGACTTTTATATCCAAGTGAGTCTAGGAATTTATATCTGCGAGGCAGAAAACCTACAATCTATCGAACATCATTTCAAGCAAGCTGATGACGCCTTATATCAAGCCAAACGCCAAGGTCGAAATCAGGTTGTCATTTCGACATAATATGTTGCAATTCAGCTACATGCTTTAATTAACTTTATACACTATTCAGCTGAGAGATCGGTATTCTAAAAGTAGCAAACAAGGAGAAAAATATGCATTTAGAATATACACATGACTCAGATTATTTCTTTTTTTCACAGCTGCTGATGCGGCACATTGAAAGTTATATTCGGAAACACCCTGATACTGATAATGCAATTTTCGACCTAAGAGATATCTATGAAGTCTTTAGAGAAGACTTTGCGGCAACGACAACCAATCTTGAAAGTATTCTAAACATTGCTGATAGCTATAAAGTTGAAACATTAAATGGCGATCAACCATTGATTAAAAGTTATAAAATAGACGTAAAAAATAATTCATTACTTCTGGATTTTAATATAGATGCACTGAGTGGCTTAAGATCTGGTCATCCATTAATCGAACCGGATTCATCTGTTCACGAATAAACAATATTTATGCTTCATAAGAAAGCCAAAGCTTGATGCTTTGGCTTTCTTATGTTCTTCACACAAACTTAAATGAATTAAAACTATTTTTTTATGTTTTGTTTATAGCGCTTCGCCGGCCATGTCATGGTAAAACGTGCGCCACCTAAGTTAGGGCTTTGGTCTACCATAATATCTCCACCGAACCAATACGCGATACGACTCACGATTGATAAACCCAACCCATACCCACCAGATGCGCGTGTACGACTATCATCCAAACGAGCAAAGGCTTCAAAAATACGTGCGCGCTCTTGCTCTGGAATGCCCGGCCCATCGTCCTCTACACAGACATATGCCTTACCATCAGCACGAACACCACCACTAATTCGAACTTTATGATCGCAATAACGAACCGCATTTCCAACCAAGTTTTGCACCACACGATGCAAATAGCGACGTTCAGCATCTACAGATAATGACAATGGCGGTGCAATTAACTCAATTTCTTTCTGAGTTTTTAATGCCTCAGTTTCCATTGCAACTTGATCAAGCACTTCGACCAACACAATATCTTCGATATCTAAAGATGGCGTACCCTGCTCTAGTTTGGCGTAAGTCATAATTTCATCAATTAAAGTATTGAGTGCTTCAATATCTTTATCAATCATATCGACTTGCTGAATTCGATAATTATAGTCATCTTCTTCAGCTAACATTTCCATGCCAAAACGAATTCGTGCCACAGGGGTTCTGAGTTCATGCGATACTGCGCGCATTAATTCACGTTGTGCTTCAATCAACCGCTGAATGTGATCTGACATATTGTTATAACTAGATGCCAAATTTGCCATTTCATCAGTGCCTTCAATCGGAACACGTAATGACAAATCACCAGACTTCATTTTATTTAAAGCTAAACGAACCTGACGAATTTTCCGCTCAAGCGGTAAAATTAAACCGTAAACACCTAGACTTAATAAGAATAAGCTAAATAAGGTAATACCTGCTGAAAGCTGAAAAGGCATCCAATTAAACATTGGAACTGGACCTAAAATCAGGACTTGTGCAGGATGATTTGGCATTGGAGAAACAATCGAAATGGTTGTACCCCGTACAGTTGCACTATCCTTATATAACAAAATACTTTGGTCTTGACGTAAACGACCGATTTGCTCTGAATCTAGATTAATATCTTTAATATTGGCAATCGTAATCGGATAGTAAAAATGCTTTTTAATTCTTTCTAAATATTCACGCTCTTGTCCCGGATAAAAAATCAAATAATCCAGTACAAAAATTGGCAATGCCTTCATTTGGCGCTCGCCGAGCTTATCCACTTTGATATAAAGATAATGTTTCGCATCATCTTTGAGGCCAATAATGATATAACCCACACCGTTATTGGCATCATAACGAACCACTGATTTCTGCTCAGCAATCCGCTTTTTCTCAGTACGAGAAAGCTCTACACGTGCTGCATCAACATAGTAGATTGGAAGTTCTAGTAAATCGGAGGCATCAGAAATCCAATCTAGCTTTTGTTGTTTTTGAGGCTGTCGAGATACCCCCTCACTGATGACATATGAAATACCATCCGTCAGATATTCACGATATTCTTGCGCGCGTTGATAGTTGATGACCTGTACCAGCAAATAACAAAATGCGGCAACAACAACAACTAAAACCACTAATCCAGCATAAATTCGCAAGAAAATACTGTTTTTAAGTACTCGACTTAGCATAAGGGAGATAATTCCAAGCTAATTTTAAGCAAGATAGACATTACATCCCGTTAGTTTCTTTAACGAATAAATAACCTTTGCTACGCACAGTTTTGATACGTTTTGGATTTTCTGGATCATCACCAATTTTTGGACGAATACGTGAAATACGCACATCGATCGAACGGTCTTGACCATCGTATTCAATACCACGGAGACGCTCAAAAATATCTTCACGAGATAAGATGCGCCCTGCGTTTGAAGCTAGCAACCACAATAAGTCATATTCAGCGCTCGTAAAATCAACCAGCTCACCGTTTAAAGTCACTGAACGGCCACCGTTATCAATCACGAGATCATCAAACTCGATACGTTGAGCAACTTCGTCTTCAACTGTTTTATCAGTACGACGTAATAAAGCACGAATACGAGCTAATAAAACACGTGGTTGAACTGGTTTAGCAACATAGTCATCTGCGCCCATTTCTAAACCAAGTACTTGATCCATATCTTCAGTACGTGCAGTTAACATCAAAATAGGATGATGATAATGTGGACGAACTTCTCGACAAACGGTTAAACCATCTGCACCCGGTAACATCACATCCAAGACAACTAAATCTGGTTGCTCACTGATAATACGGCGAATCGCACGATTACCATCTGTTTCGACCCCAACTTCTAAACCGTTACGAATCAAATACTCTTGTGTTAAGCGAGCTAAACGTTCGTCATCTTCAACGATCAAAATTTTTGGTAACTTTTCTTCTTGGCTCATTTGTATGCCCCTACAATTAGAGTGAATCTATCTATAAAAATCTGACAGATACATTGGTTTATGTTTTGCAATATACACACGTTTACATTGTAAACAAGTAGGCGTTCACCAAACTGATACACGGCTAAGCATTTTTGTTATATTTTTATTTAAATTATGAATTTTAATATATTTTTTAATTTCATCTGCTTTTTCCGACAGGATGAATTTTTAGTATAGATTTTGTGCCAATGTTAAACAATTTGTTTCTTTCTTCACCCAAAATAATTTAAGTGTTTGTTTTTTGACTTATCCACAGAGTTATCTATAAGCCTTTTTTAATGGCTTTGTTATGCTATGTGCCTGTGAATTCAGCAGTTAAGACATGAAAAAAAAATTACCAAAATGTCAAGGATTGATCTGCTGTAAAAAATCCCGTATCTTGTGTTGAAAATAAACTTTAACCACTAAGTATTGTGTTTATCCCTCAAACATCGTGGCATACATTTTGCTCGATTCAAACGGTCTATGAACATAAAAATAGATGATAATGGAGCTATGCTGACATGAGCATCATCACTTCTACTCCTGGTCAAATTCAGGTAATTAAGCGCACTGGTGAAATCGCGTCTTTTAATGCCGAGAAAATTTCTGTTGCGATCGGGAAAGCCTTTTTAGCTGTTGAAGGTCAACAAGGTGCTGACTCTAGTCGCATCCATGACCGTATCACTCAATTAACAGAGATGGTACTCAATACGTTTAATCGTCGTTTACCTTCTGGCGGTACGATTCATATCGAAGAAATTCAAGACCAAGTTGAATTAGCACTTATGCGCACAGGCGAGCAAAAAGTTGCACGTGCCTACGTTATTTATCGTGAACAACGTGCCACTGCTCGTCAGCAAGCAGGCGCGAACCATCATCCTACCCTTCAAATCACTGATGCTCATGGACAGCTCCAACCATTAGACCTCGATGCACTCACAGCGACAATCGAAACAGCAAGTGAAGGTTTGGAAGGGATTGATGTACAAGCGATCGTCGATGAAACCGTTAAAAACTTATACAACGGCGTAAAAGAAAGCGACATCGCAACCACCATGATGATGGCAACACGTACGCGTATCGAGCAAGAGCCAAACTACACGTATGTGACTGCACGCTTATTACGTAATGAGCTAGTGAGCACAGGTTTAGAGTTCTTAGGTCTATCTACAGACACATTAGAAAATGATGCTTTAGAAACTTTCTTGAAGAAAGGGATCGAGCTTGATCTTCTTTCTGCTGATCTTCTTGATTTTGACCTTGCAAAATTGGCAGCAGCGATCCAACCAGAACGTTCAAACCAGTTTACTTATTTAGGTCTACAAACTTTATTTGACCGTTACTTCATTCATTCAAATGGCGTACGTTTCGAATTACCGCAATTATTCTTTATGCGCGTATCGATGGGTCTATCGCTCAATGAAGAAAATAAAGAAGAACGTGCAATTGAGTTCTATAACTTATTGTCTAGCTTCGACTACATGGCTTCTACGCCAACCCTGTTTAACTCTGGTACATTACGTCCACAATTATCAAGCTGTTATTTAACAACAATTGGTGATGACCTATATGACATTTATGGTGCAATGCGTGACAACGCTATGCTCTCAAAATGGGCGGGTGGTTTAGGTAATGACTGGACACCTGTGCGTGCTTTGAACTCATATATCAAAGGCACAAACGGTAAATCACAAGGTGTTGTACCTTTCCTAAAAGTTGCCAACGACACGGCTGTTGCGGTGAACCAAGGTGGTAAGCGTAAAGGCGCAGTCTGTGCTTACTTAGAAACTTGGCACTTGGACGTTGAAGAATTCCTAGAGCTACGTAAAAACACAGGTGATGACCGTCGCCGTACACATGACATGAACACAGCAAACTGGGTTCCTGATTTATTTATGCAACGTGTGTTTGAAGATGCTGAATGGACACTGTTCACTCCTTCTGAAACACCAGACTTGCATGACTTAACAGGTGCTGAATTTGCTGAGCGTTATGCACACTACGAAGCTGTAGCAAAACAAGAAAACATGCTCCACAAGAAAGTACGTGCGAAAGACTTATGGCGCAAAATGCTTTCAATGTTGTTCGAAACAGGTCACCCGTGGATTACATTCAAAGACGTATGTAACTTACGTTCACCACAACAACATGTAGGTGTAGTTCACTCATCTAACTTGTGTACAGAAATCACTTTAAATACAAACCAAGATGAAATCGCGGTCTGTAACTTAGGTTCGATTAACCTTGTACAACACGTTCAAGGTGGTGTGTTAGATCGTGAAAAGCTTGCTCGTACCATTAAAACTGCAGTACGTATGCTTGATAACGTCATCGACATTAACTACTACGCTGTACCACAAGCGAAAAACTCGAACATGAAGCACCGCCCTGTGGGTATGGGTATCATGGGCTTCCAAGATGCACTTTATGAAATGGGCATCGCTTATGGTTCAGATGCAGCAGTCGATTTTGCTGATGAATCAATGGAAGTGATCAGCTATTATGCAATCGAAACATCGAGTAACTTAGCAATCGAACGTGGTGCTTATTCAACATTCAAAGGTTCATTGTGGGATCAAGGTATCCTACCAATCGATTCTTTAGAAATCGTTGCGAAATCTCGTCCAGAGCGTATGTTTGAAGTTGATCGTACTCAACGTTTAGATTGGGATAGCTTACGTACTAAAGTTCAAAAAGACGGTATGCGTAACTCGAATGTGATGGCAATTGCACCAACTGCAACCATTTCAAATATTTGTGGCGTGTCTCAGTCCATTGAGCCAACATTCCAAAACTTATATGTGAAATCTAACCTTTCTGGTGAATTTACTGTGATCAACCCTTACCTTGTTCGTGCATTAAAAGAACGTGGTCTGTGGGATACTGTGATGGTGAATGACCTGAAACACTTCGAAGGCTCAGTACAAAAGATTGCGCGTATTCCTGAAGAATTAAAAGCAATCTTCGCAACTGCGTTTGAAGTGGATACACGTTGGATCGTAGATGCTGCATCTCGTCGTCAAAAGTGGATCGATCAAGCACAGTCATTGAACCTTTACATCGCTGGCGCGAATGGTAAGAAACTTGACATCACGTATAAGATGGCATGGTTACGCGGTCTTAAAACCACGTATTACCTCCGAGCTTTAGGTGCAACATCTGCTGAGAAATCAACAATTAACACGGGTGCACTGAATGCAGTAAAACCAGCGACAATTGAAGCACCTATCGTTGCGGCTCAAGCAGTTGAAGAGAAAAAACCTGAAGCTCAAGTTGAAGAAGATGGTTTCACAACAGCAGCTCCTGTACCAATGGCTTGTTCAATCGACAATCCAGATTGTGAAGCTTGTCAGTAATTAGATCTTGGAGAAACCCTTCTTAAATAAAGTAGGGTTTATTTAAGATTTAAAGGAAAGAGGCAAAGATTATGTTGAATATTAGCCATAACTACATGTTAGGACTAGGTGTTTTAATCTTTGCCTTTATTTTCTTTTATGTACCAATGGTCTATGCATTTTTAGCCATTCGGAAACAGCAGCGTAATCAAAATAAGTAGTTTTATTCTATAGCTTTTAGCAGATGAATTACTTCTTTTGATTATGTAGAAATACAAGATCAAATCTAAATTGATGATTATGAAAGCTAAAAGCGAAGTAATAATTTGATATTTAGAAAAATTTGAGAAAATGTTGGGGATATTGGCGTATCCCCTCCATTAAACTCAGAAAACCAAGAATACGGTTGCCTGAAGACTTTCCGCAAAGAAAGTAAGCGAATATTCGTTCACTTTGAGTCTTGAGTCAACTGTTAATTCTCCTCAATTAACTAACGCTTTGTTTTTAGGAGCATTAAAAATGCAACCAAAAATTTGCACTCACAATCTCAATTTGAAGGAAAATTTGCATGAATTTCATGTGTTTAAGCTACGACCTATATAACAAACCTCGCTCTAGTTATTCTAAGATTTATCAAACTCTTGAACAATATGAGCATGAAAGATTACAGAAGTCGATTTGGTTATTAAAAACTCCTAAATCGCCAGATGAAATCATGAAAGATTTTAGGCATTGCGTCGACCAAAAAGATCGTCTTGCGGTATTTCCAATCGACCAAAATTTGTTAAATATTTTGAAGGAGTAAAAGACCCCTTATCATTTATTAGCAGTAATAAATGATTTTGAAACAGTAGAAAGATTATAATCATTCTACTGTTTCAGGGGGTTCATTCCTTACAACTAGGAGAATCCCATGTCCATCTTAAGTTGGGACGATTTTGAAGATGATTCGCAAAAACCGACTACACCTGAACACAAGTCTGCGCCCCTCGACTCGCAAAAAACGGTTAATACGCAAGTGGTATCTGATTCAGAGCAACCATCGCCGCGCGTGGCAGTTGCACAACCCACTGGAACCAGTACCATCAGATCAACAAATCCAACCGATTCGTTGGCTCGAGCATCTCAAGCCTTAGAAAACCTTGATGTTGCACCAGGCTTAGAAGAGCTTGAAATGGGTGCACAGCGCGTACAAGTTGATGATAAAGCTATGATCAACTGTCGTGCAGACTTAAACCAGCTTGTTCCATTTAAATACGAGTGGGCTTGGCAAAAGTATCTTGACGGGTGTGCAAACCACTGGATGCCGCAAGAAGTCAACATGAACCATGACATCGCGCTTTGGAAGTCTGAAAATGGCTTAACAGAAGATGAGCGTACAATTGTAATGCGTTCTTTAGGTTTCTTCTCAACTGCAGATTCGTTGGTTGCAAACAACTTGGTATTAGCAATCTACCGCCATATTACAAACCCTGAATGCCGCCAATATATTTTGCGTCAAGCATTTGAAGAAGCGATTCATACACATGCGTATCAGTACTGTATTGAATCTTTAGGTATGGATGAAGGCGAAGTCTTCAATATGTATCGTGAGATTCCTAGTGTTGCGCGTAAAGCGTCATGGGGTCTGAAATATACACAATCATTAACTGATCCTAATTTCCATACAGGTACACCTGAAAACGACCAACGCTTACTTCGCAACTTGATCGCATTCTACTGTGTACTTGAAGGGATATTCTTTTATTGTGGCTTCACTCAAATCTTGAGTATGGGTCGCCGTAATAAGATGAACGGTGTTGCTGAGCAATTCCAATACATCTTGCGTGATGAATCAATGCACTTGAACTTTGGTATCGACATGATCAACCAAATCAAGATTGAAAACCCACACTTATGGACGGCTGAGTTCCAACAAGAAGTGATTCAGATGATTCTTGAAGGCACAATGCTTGAAATCGAATATGCACGTGACACAATGCCACGTGGTGTATTGGGTATGAATGCGGCAATGATGGAAGAGTATTTGAAGTTCATCTGTAACCGTCGTTTATCTCAACTTGGTTTACCTGAGCAATTTGCTGGAGTAACCAATCCTTTTGCGTGGATGTCTGAGATGATGGACTTGCGTAAAGAGAAGAACTTTTTTGAAACGCGCGTTACGGATTACCAAACGGGCGGAGCGTTAAGCTGGTAAACAGACTTATTAGCTAAGTAATAAAAAAACCGCCTTTTATGGCGGTTTTTTTATTACTAATTTAAATTAAATCATTAGCTTACTTTTTGTTTAAAGCTTTCTGCTGCTCTTCAAGTTCTTTTAATTTCTTATTATAAGTACTATAAATTCCCTTCCATGTCTTACCTTTATCTTCAGAAAATTTGACTACAGCATAGCTTGATAAGAAATATGTATTCAAAAGAGCACCTGAATCAAGCACCGTGACATAACTCTGCGGTATTATTTCACGTTTTTGCCATGCTTGTGTTCCATGTTCTTTAACGGCCAATTCTCCCCAACTAAATGGTCCAGAAGCAATGTAAATATCCCCTTGCTTTGAAAATTGTGCAGGCCAAATATTTACCTTAAATGGGCTATCAATTTTTTGCCATGTAGCACCATGATCTTTTGAATTAAATTGCTTCGCAAAAATACCTGCAAAACCACCTTTCGAAGTAATCAAGCTAAATGATTGGTCTGGGTTAACAAACAACTGTGTGATATTAGCATTATCGGGTACCTTATTTTGACTCCATGCTTTGGTTGCATAGTCATACCGATTAATATTTCCATACATATCAGCATAATCAAAACCACGTTCATCCTCCCACATCCAAAAACCATTTAACCCTAACCAAGCATTAAATATTTTTTTTGTTAAAACAGGTTTCCAATCACCCTTTTCCAAACGTTCACTACGATAAATGGTCAGATCAGTTCCCACAATATGTGCTAAATACCAACCTTGTTGATCGTTACCAACAACATAAGCAATGATTCCTATAGGCAAATTACCCGTATCAACGGGACTCAGCACATCACTCCCTTTTTGATGCTTATAGAAATTATTCATCTCACCATAAGCTAAAAAATCAAAACTACTATTTTCTTTTATTGTTACACAATCAAAAGCTAGGCCTTCTTGACTATGAAGTATTTTGGCTTTTTCTTTTCTATCTTTGATGTCATCAATGAAGGAAAAAGAAAAAACAGAACCAATTTTACTTGCTGCAACCACTCTATTGTCTGGTGTTTCCTTAAAACATTGCATCCCAAATGGTAATAATTTATTTTCATTACCAAATTTCTTTTCTATCTCTGTAATTGGTTGAGTCCAACCCATTAGAACTTTATCTTTATAAATTGCCTGAAGATACTTATCTCCAAATTTATTTATTAAATTTTTATTGGATGGATGGTTTTCAGACCTTGAAAAAACATAAGCATCATTTGATCCTAGACAGTATCGTGGACAACCGATCCCTCTAAATTCTTGAAATATTTCTGTTCAAAGGCTTCTGGACTTAACCAGCCATTTGCAGAATGCCTTCTGATTCGATTGTAGTAAACTTCAATATACTCAAACAAGATAGCATTTGCCTCTTTTCTCGTAGAAAATACACTGCCATGTACTACATGCCCCTTCAGGGTATGGAAGAAGCTTTCGGTCACTGCATTGTCCCAACAGTTTCCTCGTCTAGACATGCTTTGAATACAGTTATTCGTCAATAATAGCGCCCTAAAATCACGACTACAGTACTGACTACCTTGATCCGAATGCACCATGACACCCGTTGGATAACCCTGACGAGCCATTGCATAATTAAACGCATCACACACCAATTGGCGGTCTATTCGATGGCTGGTTTGCCAACCCACAATACGACGGCTGAATAGATCTAGCATCACACATAAATACAGCCAGCCTTCTTTAGTTCGGATATAGGTAATATCCGTTGTCCAAACTTTATTAGGCTGAGTAACTGTAAATTGGCGATCCAACAAATTTGATGCTGTAGACAAACGATGGTTTGAATCAGTCGTATGCTTGTATTTACGTGCAATCCTACTACGTAAACCAAGCTTTTTTAGCATCCTTCCAACGGTACGTTCGCTCATGCGATAACCTAAATCACGCATGTCATGTACCAATGACGGTGCACCCAAGCGCGCATGATGCTGCCAATATACAACTTTTAAATCATTGTATTTCTGCGCTGTATTGGTCTGGCGTTTTCGCCAGGCATAATAGCCTGAAGTGCTGACATCTAGGCATTTACAGACAGAAGACACAGTGACTTCATTCACATCCATATCTTGAATTACCGTGTACTTTTCTTGGCATGATCTGTCAGAAAGTACACATGCGCTTTTTTTAAGATGTCATTGGCTTCCTTGAGCTGTTTGACTTCTTTTTCTAATTCCAATATCCGCTGTTGTTCAGGAGAAAGTTGACGTTTGCTTGAACCTACTGGATTGGCTTCACGAATCCATTTATCTAAGGTTGAATAACCCACACCTAATTTATGGGCGATTGCAGCTATAGGCTCGTGGGAGTTTGAAAGTGCATGATCAATTGCTTGCTGTTTAAATTCCGGACTAAAACGTTTAGCCATTTCTTGGATCTCCAAAGATTGAAGTTACGTTATCTTTAGAGGGACATGCTGTCCATTATTTTGGCTAGGATCAGTATTTCCATCGGTCAAATAGATTGCGGGTAAGTTTACAGTCAAATGATCAGAAGCCGTTAGCCCAATATCATTTGGATTAACCAACCAATTTTTATCCTGTAAATAAGCCCACCCTACACGCTTGAATACAAATCGTGTAATCGATGAATTTGCTTGCTGCACCATATCTTTTAAATCATAAGGTCCACAATACAACAGTGATCCACGAATCTGTTGTGGTTCTAAAACAGCAGGTATTTTGAGTAATGCAGCATAGTGAGAGTTATGCTGTACAAGTAAAAACTGTAATGCAATCTGAGCCCCAGCCGAATCACCTGCAATAAATAGATTAGAGCTATTCAAGCGATGTGTATTTGCAAAGCTTGTATTGATATATCTGATTGCCTCCGAGACTTGAATCACAGGCTCTGGATATTTAGCAGAAGGAACTAAATCATAATTCAGTACCATCACATAATAACCCTTGTATGCTAAACGAGTTGCATATTCCTTAACTTCAAACTTATCCCCACCAATAAAACCACCACCATGAAACCAAATAATCAAAGGTTTATACTGTAAAGGATGATTTGGCGCATAAAAATCAAACTGATTCTTCTGATATCGTGATGGATAGCGTAAATCTTTAAAGACTTGTACATTTTTATCGAGATATTGCTTAGGACGATCGTCTTGAGGAATGCCAAATAAACTATGTTGCAACAACCATAAAGTTAGCTTTGGACTAAATAAACATACACTCAATAACAAGACTAAAAACAATGCAGCTAAAATTATTATTTTTCTCATCATCATTTCCATGATTCTGTCTCGTATCTAAAACAACAAGACATAATATACATAGATATAAACGTGATTATAAAATTAGGCAATCGTAATGCTTGCCTAATTTTATCCATGACCTAATCATCTATCTCCATAATAACAACGAAATAGATGTATCAATTCACATCATCAACCCAATAGCTGAATCTCTGAACCAGCTCGTTTTGGATCAATCAGAATCTTGGCATGTTGCTCTGGATCGCGTAAGGCATCAAAGGCATTCCCTACACCTTCCAAGCCCACCACACCAGTGATGAGTGGTGAACAATCCACTTTGCCTTCCGCAATCATATGTAAGGTGTCACGGAACTCAAGCGGTGTATAGCCCAGTACATACTGGATTTCCAATTCTTTATTAATTGCCAATGCAGGCTCAATTTTATCGCTTTGCATACAGACACCAACACCCACAATACGTGAGAACAATGGCGCACCCTCCAAAATTTGCTGCATGATGCCAGCCACACCCACGCATTCAAAAATCACGGGACGTTTAGGCAATAGGCCAAGCTTATCCCCAACACGCATAGCATTCACCCACGGCAATGAGAATGTCTGCACCTTATCAAAAATGCCCATCCCCATATTAATTGCTTCAGATACATTGCCCAATAAGCCAAGCTCTTTCCAACTACTAAATGGAGATTGCTGTTTAGGATCAATCAAGATATCTGCACCACACTGCTCAGCCAAGCGACGACGATTAGGTGAAAAATCACTAGCAACCACGGTTTTGACGCCTGCCGCTTTGAGCATAATAATCACACCCAAACCGACTGGACCACAACCAATCACGATTGCTGGTTCATTTTTCTTGATGCGACTACGACGTACTGCATGTAAAGCAACTGCCATTGGCTCAGTCAACGCTGCACTGTCTGCGTCTAAACCATTGGGCACTTCAAACATCAGACTGGATTGCACCAAGACTTGTTCTGCATAACCTCCCGAAGCACTTGGCGACAGTCCCGTCGGAACATAACCTTGCGGGTCAACATTTAACAATGGCATCGCACAAACCAAACTATCCGCTTTCAGTTTACGACGTGTTTTTGGGCCATAGTCTAAGACCTTGCCGCAAAACTCATGACCTAAGACTAATTTATCAGAAGATTTTGCAACTCCATTAAAACCTACACGTGCTGCCAAATCATGCATATGGTCACAGTGATGCTGCATATGTAAATCCGAGCCACAAATTCCACAACGTACCACTTGAAGTAAGACTTGCCCTTTTGCAGGCACTAATTGAAGACTGTCTTCTAGCTTTAACTCAGCGTTATGACAAATCAGAGATTTCATAGGATGCTTTCCTTATTGTTTTATTGCATTTGTTAGCTTTTCTGACTTTTTATTGATTAAAACAGTTTGGCTAACGCATTTCATTTTTAATTTTGACAAAGTGTATTGTCAGAATCTATGACCTAAAGATCAATATCAAAGAAGAATAAGGTCAGCTTTATAAATCACCCAATGAAAAAGGTTAAAAATCATTCTCTTTTAAGTTCAAATAGATGAGTCTATTTTTCTAAATTACTTTCCTATTTTCATTAAAATGATCAAATTTAGCACTTGTATTTAATAGTGTCATTATGCCAATATATATTTACTGGCTTTAAGCCACTATAAATGAGAAGTTAAAAAATGACGATTCAACTTATGACAGCTCAAGCGAATGTTCCCATCGAGTTTTTGCAGTTTTCAGGTGGTGAACGTCATATTCAACTGCAACCTGAATTATTAAACCAATTAACAGCCGACACTCAGGTCAAAGCCTCACTGAATAACAGTACAGATGTGATGGATTATCTGTTATTGGAAAATGTAATACTTGAACAAGGCTCGCGCCTTTCGATAGAAATCCCTTATTTTCCTTATGCACGTCAAGACCGCATCTGTACACAAGGTCAAGCCTTTTCACTAGACTTAATGACTAAATTATTGAATAGCAATACAGAAAAATTTGCAGGACAGCGTCAAAAAATTGTGGTGTGGGATTGTCATAGTCAAGTGACCCTTGAACTATTACGCCAAAATACCCGCTTCCAACAGGTGATCAATATCGAACCAATTCAGATTATTCAACAAAGTGAAGCATTGATGCAGATCTTAACCGCCGACAATACGATTTTGGTCTGCCCCGATGCAGGCGCAACACAACGTACCCAAGCGATTGCGAATGGCATCAACTTACAACGTCATAATGCGATCGAGATGATTCACTGTGAAAAACAACGTGATCCTAGCACTGGAAAAATTAGTACAACGACAGTGAATAGCCTTGATCTGACAGGAAAAACAGCCGTGATCACCGATGATATTTGTGATGGCGGTGCCACCTTTATTGGTATTGCCAAACAACTACGCAGCCTAAACTGCCAAAACATTATTTTGTATGTCACCCATGGCATTTTTAGCAAAGGTTTAACCGTATTCGATGGACTGATTGATCAAGTGTTTACGAGTAGCAGCTTGGTTCAAGTAGAACCCACCAAACTCAATATCATTAATTTTCAAAACTAAGATTAAAAGCACGAGGAGTATAAAAATGAGTATTAAAATAAACCCACTCAATGCAATTGATTTCTATAAAGCAGACCACCGTCGTCAGTATCCAGTGGGAACTGAATACGTCTATGCCAACTTTACGCCTCGTTCATCACGTTTAGCCAAAATGCTGCCTGATTTTGATGACAAGATTGTGTTCTTTGGTCTGCAAGGTTTCGTTAAACATTTTTTGATTGAAACATGGAACGAGGGCTTTTTTAATCAACCCAAAGCCAAAGTCGTCGCAGCCTATAAACGTCGTATGGACAATTCTCTAGGTGACGGAGCTGTGCCTGTTGAACACATTGAAGCCTTACATGATTTAGGTTATTTACCCTTAAAAATTAAAGCATTGCCAGAAGGTAGCCGAGTCAATATCAAAGTGCCTGTATTGACCATTATCAACACTGATTCAAACTTCTTTTGGTTAACCAACTATATTGAAACCGTGCTCAGTGCCGAGCTTTGGAAAAGTTGTACCACTGCAACCATCGCTTATGAATATAAGCGTTTATTAACACAATATGCAGAAAAAACGGGCGCGCCTTTAGATTTCATCCCAGTTCAAGGACATGATTTCAGTAGCCGTGGCATGAGCGGCATCTATGATGCGGCCCAATCAGGCGTGGGGCACTTGACCAGCTTTATTGGGACAGATTCAGTCGCTTCGATTGACTATGCCGAAGAATATTACAATGCAACAGGTGTAGTGGGTGTTTCAGTACCGGCAACAGAACACAGTGTGATGTGTATGGGTAGTGAAGAAAGTGAAATCGAGACCTTTAGACGTTTGATCTGTGAGCTTTATCCTACAGGTATCGTCAGTATCGTTTCAGATACTTGGGATTTCTGGCGTGTGATTACCGAGTTTAGTGTCGAATTAAAAGCGGAGATTTTAAAACGTCAACCGAATGCCCTCGGTCTTGCTAAAGTAGTGTTCCGTCCCGATTCAGGTGATCCCGTGAAAATTATCTGTGGCGATCCTGATGCAGAGCTAAATAGTCCTGCTTATAAAGGTGCAGTGCAATGTTTATGGGAAATTTTCGGCGGCACAGAAACCGCTCAAGGCTATAAGGTATTGAATGAACGGGTTGGCTTGATTTATGGTGACTCGATTACCCTAGAACGTGCGCAAAATATTTTAAAAGGTTTGGAGGCCAAAGGCTTTGCCTCTAATAATCTAGTCTTTGGCATCGGCAGCTATACTTATAACTATTTGACTCGTGATACTTTTGGTTTTGCAGTTAAAGCCACTTGGGGACAAGTGAATGGCGTAGGTCGTGAACTGTTTAAAGACCCTGTAACGGATTCAGGCGTTAAAAAATCGGCTAAGGGTTTATTACGAGTAGAACAAGCTGAGAATGGCTTTGAGTTATTTGATCAACAAAGTTTTGAACAGGAAAATATGGGCGCACTGCAAACGGTATTTGAAAATGGTCAATTGTTAAGCGAATGCTCGCTTGATCAAATCCGGGAGAGATTGGTCTAAAAAGATATCGAGACTGCTAATTTTAAATTTACTACGCTACATCATGACAGGCGGCAAGGATGCCGCCCAATTAACGATCTTGCACGAAGTTCGAAGTGATACATTGAACTTCACTCAGGATGTACCATCAGCTCATTCAAATCTATAAAAAACCTTTATACTTGATTCACTCATCCATGAGACAACGCCAAATGATCTATACCTCCGAAAAGGAATACCTTGCCCACTATAAAAAAACAGATTACGACACCCCCCTGTTTACGGTCGATATGGCAATTTTTTCTGTGGCAAAAGGTCAATTACAGGTTTTAATGATTCAACGCTCCAACTTCCCCGAAAAAGGGAAATGGGCACTGCCTGGCGGCTTTGTTGATTTAAAAACCGATCCCAACTTAATGGCAACAGCTCACCGTAAACTGCTTGAAAAAACAGGGATTCACTCCCCTTATCTTGAACAAGTTGAGACCATCGGCAATCAGCATCGTGATGCACGTGGTTGGTCAATCACTTCGCTATATTTTGCCCTAATTGATTTCAATAAATTTCAAATCCAACAAAGTATAACAACAGAAAAGAGTGAGTGGCTTTCTATAAATGAAGCCTTGAAACTTGATTTAGCTTTCGATCATAAAGACTTACTACAGTTAGCATTTGATCGTCTTTGTAACAAAACCCGCTATACAGCCTTACCTGCTAGTCTCATGCCTGAATTATTTACCCTGACCGAATTACAAACAATTTATGAAATTATTTTAGGTCATACATTAGAAAAGAAATCATTTAGACGTCGTATGCAAGAAGCGGGAGCAGTTGAGGAAACAGGACAGCAAAAGATTGTCGGCAAACGCCATGCCCAACTGTTTCGTTATGCACTCGACAATTATCATTTCACTTTTCCACGTATGTTAGAAACACCACGTCATCCGACTGAAAATAAAAAGAGCTAAGGCAAAACCTTAGCTCCATATACTCACTTCCAAGTTTCGCGGATCATATCCACTGCTTTTTCAGCAATCATGATCGCTGGAGCATTGGTATTACCATTCACCACTGTTGGCATAATCGACGCATCAATCACACGTAAACCCTGAATACCATATACTTTCAGCTCTGGATCAACCACAGCCATCTCATCTACACCCATTTTACAACTACCAACAGGGTGATAGACCGTGTCAACACGTTGGCGCAAAATCTCACGAATTTCATCATCAGACTGCACATTCGCTGTAAACATATCTTCTTTAATTTTTTCACTTAAAGCAGGTGCATTCATTAACTTCTGTGTGACCTTATAGCCATCGACCATATCCTGAAGATCTTGTTCATCCTCTAAGAATTTAAAATCAATCAATAATGGATCATCCACATTTTTACCACTGAGTTTGACTGAACCACGCGCACGCGGATTCAATAAACACACATGACATGAAATACCATGACCTGCATGCATCGTGCGAGCATGGTTATCTACTACTGCAATCACAAAGTGCAATTGTAAATTCGGCTTATCTAACTCAGGACGGCTTTTTAGAAAACCACCACATTCAGCATAATTGGTCGTGATCAAACCACGGCGTTCTTTACGATAACGACCAATCTGCTTAACTAAATCTAAACTCCCCCCAACCGAAACCCCGAAAGTTCCATCAATTTGCTTGGTTTTATAAGCAAAAATAAAGTCAGGATGATCGTGCAGGTTTTCACCCACACCCGCCAAATCTTTAATTACAGGGATATCATGTTTTTCCAGTTCTTGACGTGGGCCAATCCCCGACAACATCAAGACTTGTGGTGATTGGAAAGCACCCGCAGACAGTAAAACTTCTTTATTGGCGCTAACAACAATTGTCTGTCCTTTATGGCTATACTCCACCCCAACAGCATGACCATTTTCAATCACAATACGTGAAACTTTAGCTTGGGTAACTACATGTAAATTTGGTCGCTTACCTAAATAAGGAAACAGATAACCACGTGCTGCGCTCCAACGTTCACCATTTTTTTGTGTGACCTGATAAACACCGAGCCCTTCTTGTTCTGCGCCATTAAAGTCATCATTAAGTGGATAATTGACCTGCTTCGCAGCTTCAACAAAGGTTTTCTGATACGGATTGTCCGAACGTAATTCACTAACATTGAGTGGACCATGTTGGCCATGATATTCATTACGAATGCGCTCGTTATGTTCTGATTTTATAAAGTATGGCAACACATCCTGATAAGACCATCCTGTATTGCCTAAAGCAGCCCAATGATCATAATCACTATGATGACCACGAATATAGACCATTGCATTGATCGCAGAACTGCCACCTAAGCATTTTCCACGAGGTTGATAGCCTCTACGTCCATTCAGCCCTTTTTGTGGAATGGTTTCTAAAGCCCAGTTATTAATCTTGGTTGGAATACTGATCACTGCTGCTGATGGTGTATTCACCAACCAGCTATTGCCATCACCACCAGCCTCAAGTAAACAAACTGATATATTTGGATTTTCTGAAAGCCGACCTGCAAGTACACAACCTGCTGAGCCACCACCAATAATTACAAAATCAAAAGCTGCTTGTGTCATTTCTATCCCTGTTATTTTCATTCTTTCAAAATGCGAAAAGATTATGCTCAAATTCACATCTAAATATTCGTTTACTTGTCTAACAGACTTGATTATTCCTCATAAAAAGTAACTGGATATGGGGCAAAGTACAATAGCCAAATCTGGCAATACGATTGAGTTAAATCATCAATTTCTACAGTCACTTATACAGTGGATTTCTTTTCTATTTGCTTTTGCTTTAAATGCTCAACATGTAAACGATTTGTCTTCCAAGAAGGCTCTAATACTTCTTTTTCAATTCGAGATTTTATTCTTTTTAACTTCATCGGACTAATCACCTGTTGATCAAAACGTTTTACGTATTCAATCCAAGCTTTACTACGAAAGACATTTTCAGGCATATCTGTTTTAAATTCGCTTCGAGCTGTAAATACAACAATAGAATGCAAATACTGCGGATCAACAACATCACTTAAAACCATTTCCAATACTTTAATATGCTTGTAGTTTTGATGTAGTGGGTTTTGAAATTTATAACTTTTCTTATAAATTTTTTGTGTCCACTGCTTCTGGCGAGCATTTCCAAAAATCCATCCCGTGTAGTTTTTAGTTTCAACGATGAAAACACCATAAGGGCTTATTAAAATATGATCAATTTGAGTCGTCCCGTCTTTCTGATCAGGTAGAGTACAATTATTGAGTAATACGTATTCAGCACTTAAATACTTAGCAACATGCTCAGAAACCATAAACTCACCAACTTTCCCCTTGAAATTCGGTGATTTGAGATATGTAACTACAGCAAGCATAAGAAGAATTAAAATAATATAAAAGAACATACTTCCCCATGAATATTTTATTTTTCAGAAATTAAAAATTAACAGCATCAAATATACAATATATTTATAAAACATTATTATAAAAACTGAGTTAATAACTAATCCGTAATGTTTTATTTGATCGTACCTCTATATTCGCCAAATAGCATAATCAACCCACCAATAAAAATAAAAAGTAATCCAAATAATTTGAAAGTATCTATTTTCTTTATTTGCATCCCTAATAAACCACTATGATCAATTAAGGTAGCAAAAATCATTTGCCCTAAAAATATCCATAATAGTGTATTGGTTGCACCGATATGTGGTGCTGCGACAAACATACACAGAATATAAAGTGAACCCAAGAAACCTGATAACCACATCCACCAAGATGTATTTTGATAAAATGGTGGTTTCACCGTTCCATCCATCCATAATGCAATAACAAACGAGTCAATTGCACCACCGATATAAAGAAAGAAGGTAGATTGTATTTGGCTTGCACCACTACTATGACGAAAGGCATTAATCACTGCCAGTTGTAGTGGAACAACTAGCCCACCTAATATACTAATCAAAACATAATGAATATTTTGCATTCATCAACTCTCATTTTTAGGTTTCTAATTTTCATGAACTAATTTGATTGAGAAACTTATAATCATACTTTTAGATATTCAACATAATGATTGAGTAACTCTTACTTCAAACTATCTTATAAAAACAAATACTGCATCAAGCATTCTATAGTTCAATTGTGACTCAAATGCTTTTGATTAAATAATCAAAGCTTGGAGATAGAAATAATTTCAGAAGAATAAATAATTTTTAGTTATTTAATAAAATAAGATATAAAAATCCAGACGTAAAAAAACCGCTGTTTAGCGGTATTTTATCTCATCTTTAAGATGATGGTCGGAGCAGTAGGATTCGAACCTACGACCCCCTGGTCCCAAACCAGGTGCACTACCAGGCTGTGCTATGCTCCGATTACTCTATAAAAGAGTGGGGTGAATGACGGGATTCGAACCCGCGACAACTGGAATCACAATCCAGGGCTCTACCAACTGAGCTACATCCACCATCAAAACTTTGATTCTATATACCAAGCTGCCAAATGGCGCGCCTGACAGGATTCGAACCTGTGACCATCCGCTTAGAAGGCGGATGCTCTATCCAACTGAGCTACAGGCGCATAACGATGATAATACTATCACGATACTTCGCCGATATTTAAAACTATGTTTTTCAACATATTTTAAATGGTCGGAGCAGTAGGATTCGAACCTACGACCCCCTGGTCCCAAACCAGGTGCACTACCAGGCTGTGCTATGCTCCGATTTCTTTTCAGCTTTTAGCGTATCGCACATCGTGCGGTACGGTGTGCATTCTAGGCGCGACGCCCTAGAACGTCAACACCTATTTTTCAAAAAAAGAATAAATCCTTATCAAATGTATATTTAACAAGCATTTTAACGCTTTAACGAGGCACTAAAGTTCAACATTCGATCTAAGGGTAATTTCGCGCGTTCAGCAAGAGCTGGATCAACGTGTATTTCTTGATCAGAATGTTGTAATACATGCAAAATACCATCCAGTTCATTCATCGCCATCCACGGGCAATGTGCACATGAACGACAAGTTGCCCCCTCACCTGCGGTTGGTGCTTCAAATAATTCTTTATCTGGCGCTGCTTGCTGCATTTTGTAGAAAATACCACGATCCGTTGCTACAATCATTTGTTTATGCGGCAAGGTCTGAGCTGCTTTAATCAGTTGCGAGGTGCTTCCCACCGCATCAGCAATATCCACCACAGATTCAGGTGACTCTGGATGAACTAAAACCGCTGCATCTGGATAAAGCGCTTTCATTTGCGCAATACCACGGGCACGGAATTCTTCATGCACGATACATGCACCATCCCACAACAACATTTCAGCGCCCGTTTTCTTTTGAATATAGCGACCTAAATGTTGATCAGGTGCCCAAATAATTTTTTCGCCCAAACTATCTAAATGTTCAATGATCTCAACTGCGCAACTTGAAGTCACCACCCAATCGGCACGTGCTTTTACAGCCGCCGAGGTATTCGCATACACCACCACGGTATGATCAGGATGCTGATCACAGAATGCTGAAAACTCATCTACAGGACAACCCAAATCAAGTGAACAGGTTGCTTCTAAAGTTGGCATCAACACTGTTTTTTCAGGTGATAAAATTTTAGAGGTTTCGCCCATAAACTTTACTCCTGCCACCACAAGGGTTGTTGCAGGATGATCACGACCAAAGCGCGCCATTTCCAACGAATCAGAAACACATCCCCCTGTCAGTTCGGCAAGCTCTTGCACTTCAGGATCACAGTAATAGTGAGCCACAAGCACTGCATTTCGCTTTTTCAACTCAGCTGCAATTTGGGCAAACTTTTCTTGTTTCACTTCTGGGCTAAGGCTATTGTCCTTTGGCTCGCCCAAACGATCTAAATGCGCCTGCACAATATTTTTGGCTTCGTTCGCAATTAAATTCGCATCATTCATAAAGCGTCTTCTCTATCCTGCGTGCTTGCATCGCTGCAAACTTATAACGTGGGTATCTTGGTGAGCATTTAATTAATATCACACTATCCACATACCAGCTTATAAAAAAAGCCTCACTGTGGAGGCTTTATTATAACGCAAATTTATGAACGATAATCGGCATTAATTTTGACATAGTCATAAGAAAAGTCACAGGTATAAACCGTGTCTTTAGCTGTACCACGACCGAGGTCAATACGAATGCTAATTTCCTTTTCAGCCATGACGGCTGCACCTGCTTCTTCAGTATAATCTGGGTTTGCACCACCATCTAAGCAAATCTGTACATCACCTAACCAAACTTGTACTTTACTACTATCGAGGTTGGGTACACCTGCCTTACCAATCGCCATCACAATGCGCCCCCAGTTTGGATCTGAAGCGAATAAAGCAGTTTTAATTAACGGCGACTCGGCAACACTATAAGCAACATCACAACACTCTTGCGTGTTTGCTCCACCATCAACCTGTACAGTAATGAACTTGGTCGCACCTTCACCATCACGCACAATCAATTGCGCTAGACGATTCATAATCCGTGCCAACACATCAAGTACCTGTTGATAACGTGCATCATCTTGACTCTGAATCTCAACACCACCTGCTAATCCAGTTGCGACAAAAATACAAGAATCATTGGTTGAGGTATCACCATCAATGGTAATACGGTTAAATGAATGCTCAACTGTAGTCTGCAAAAGCTGCTGTACAGATGCTTTTGAAATCGGCGCATCTGTTGCAACAAAGCTGAGCATGGTCGCCATGTTCGGGCGAATCATACCTGCGCCTTTACTGATACCTGTCATGGTATAAATCACGCCATCAAGTTCAAACTGCTCAGAAGCACCTTTAGGCGTAGTATCTGTGGTCATAATGCCTGATGCAGCATCCGCCCAACGATCAGCATTTAAATCATTGAGTGCAGGTTGAATACCTTGTACTAAACGTTCAATTGGTAATTGCTCACCGATAACACCCGTTGAAAACGGTAAAATCTGATTGGCATGAACACCAGTTAACTCAGCCAACTTGGCACAAGTAGCTTCTGCATTTTTATAACCGACTGTGCCTGTTGCCGCATTGGCATTGCCTGTGTTGATAATCAAGTAACGTGGTGTATTTTCTGCTAAATGCTTTTTACTCAATTGAACAGGCGCAGCAGCAAAGGCACTTTGGGTAAACACCCCAGCAACGTTTGAGCCTTCAGCAAATTCAAAAATGACTAGATCTCGTCGATTTGGATAACGTACATACGCTTCAGTTGAGCCAATTTTTACACCCTGCACCACATGCATAAGTGGCATTGTTACGTCACCAACAGCCATTTTAAACTTCCATTCAACTTGTTATGAAAGGCTTAAGCTTATTCCAAAAGGCGATTAAAATCGAGTATTAACGACATGGATCATTTATAAAATAAAAGTACTTTCATTGTCTGATTTTAATAAGATATTCATGCAGCAGTCACTATTGTGAGGCGGCATGGATGCCGCCCGTTGGACAGGGGCTACATGGATGTGCCCTCTGTCCAACAAAAGATTTTTGTTACTTTTCATCTTTGAAAAGTAAAAGAATGCCTATACACAATGCATATAAAGTTATGCTTCAACTAAATGGCTGTGCTAACTCTTGATAAGTGAACACTCAAACGATCTACATTTTGAAAACTAAATTTGTTGTTCTAAACTCAGTAAAATCTGCTTCTTATCCAAACCACCCGCAAAACCAACCAAAGCACCACTCGAACCAATCACCCGATGACACGGCGCAATAATCGAAATCGGATTCTTACCATTGGCAGCCCCAACAGCACGTACCGCTTTTTCATTACCAATCTGAACTGCAATGTCTTTATAACTACGCTTCTCACCATAAGGAATGGTCAACAAAGCCTGCCAAACTTGTTGTTGAAAATCTGTGCCTTGAAAGTCCAAAGGTAAATCAAATTGCTGACGCTGACCTGCGAAATATTCTTCTAATTGTTTTTTAACTCGAAGTAACATCGGATGTTGACGATCCTCTATCAGTTCGGCGAGTCGTACTCGTTTATGGTCTTCATTGTCCCACATCACGGCGACCAATGCATGATCATGAGCAACCAGTTTTAATGCACCCACAGGAGAATCCATGTACATATACACCAGTTGCATGACGCTCTCCTTAAACCATTAATTTGATGACAATTTCATCAACATTAGGCCCGATACAATTAATATTGCAGCAATCATTCGCATTGCGGTCATTGGTTCATTTAAAACCATGATGCCAACAATAAACGATCCTATCGCACCTATCCCAGTCCAAACCGTATAGGCTGTACCCAAAGGCAACGATCGCATTGCAATTGACAATAATACGACACTTAAAATCATAAAAATGATGGTCACGATACTTGGCGTTAGCTTGGTAAAACCCTCAGACATCTTCATGGAATATGCCCAAATAATTTCAAAAATACCCGCCAAAATTAAAATTGCCCATGCCATTTTTTACACTCAACCTTAACAAGAGTTGGGTCGTCCCAACGTGATGCTTTTGAAGTGAGGTCGTCCTCTTAGGAAAAGCAGTGTACTGTAAAATTTCGAGATTATGTGAAAGGTTATGTATGGATTCCAATATAGTATTTTAAAAATTAAACGCTTTATCTAAGGTTAAGATCTACTGCCATGAAATCTGATCGACCTGCATTAGCTCACATGCCCCGTTTCCTGTATCTTCACGGGATAAAGAGCTTTTCCAATGCCAGCCATCTTTCGCCTGTATTTCGATTAAAGAACCCTTTAAATAGACTAAATCATCTTTTTTAATTTTTTTCATTTGAGATGCGACATAAGCATTGGCGGGAACCAGGTGCATATTGGCACTATGCGTTTCGATTTCTCTCAAAGAAATAGGCGGTTGATGATCTATACGCCAGTGATACCAACGATTACTTTGTGATACATCAATTTGTTTATAGATCTGCGGATTTGCCATATCTCCCCAGCCAACAGCAATATCCATTGGCGAAAATTCAGCTTCACGCCCTAAATTGTAGTCTTCTCTAGAAAGCACACGAAATGCACCTTCATAACGCTCCAATGCATTAATCTGTACGCCTTGTTGAGTGGTCATTTGACTAATATTTGGCGCTGGTTTTAATACCTGTGTCCAAACCACCCATGCGATAGCCAATCCTAGTACGCCATACATCCATCTTGGCATGCTTAATTATCCTTCTTTCTCTGTAAGCATTTTATCCATTGCTTTAAATGATTTAAGCATGAAATTAAAAAATGACCTAAAACACTTAAATAATTATCCTGTGACTCAACTTTATGCTCCTGTAAAGTTGCAGTATCTGTATTCAAAGTATTCATTTCTAAAGGTTCATAATGTGACAAAGTTTGTTGTAACTCCGCTCCTAAGCTCAAGCGGATTAGAGCAATTGTCACGTCATCAATTGCACAATGATGATATAAAGTTAGATGACGTGTGTCTAAATCAATACTATGTTCAACTAAGATTTCAGCAAATGGCAATAATGCTTTTCGAATACGTTGTACTTCCACCAAACTACTCATGTGTGGAATATAATAAAAACTGACTTTCATACTGCCATCACGTGGAACAACGTCAAATTGAGTAATCAAATTTTGTGTTTTTTCTCTCCGACTTAGAGATTCATTTGCATTATCAGTTATTAAATTGTCTTGTTGTTCTAAAGCCATTTATGCACCATGAATGACTCAAAAAAGATACTGCTAGTATAAACCAACAGTATCTCAGGATAGTGACCTTTTAGACAAAGGATCAGAACTTTAACGTAAGTCCCAAACCATATAGCCAACCTTTTTTACTGTCTGTAGCCGATTGCAATTCGGTTTGTTTCAAACCTTTATTATATGTGTACGCAATATCAATAAATGGCATTATTTTTTTACTGATTTCATAACGCGTTTGCAGGCCTATCTGAAGTTTAGATAATCCAGATTTAGCTGCATAATTCGACTCATCATTGAATATTACATCTGCATTCAAATAAGGTTGAGCAATCAACTTTTGCGTAAATAATACATCGCGTGTTGTCTCCAAACTCAGTTGCCAACGTTGATCTTGACCTGCATAAAGATAGGCTTCGGTTTCAAAGAAATACGGCGCTAGACCATGTAAACCTAATACCGCGTCCCATTGATTTTGAGCATACTTTTGTTCAGGCTGATATTGATAACGAACACCGGTTTGTACATCCCAAAAGTCAGCAACATTGCGGCTGTATAACAGCTTTGTTTCGGTTTGAGTTTTTTCCGATTCTGCTTTTTCAACATGTACTTGAATGAATATTTTATTTTTATCACCTCCCACCCATGTTTTTAGCTCAGTACTGGCACTGCCTCGACCATCATCAACGACCCACGCATTTTTAATCGTTGTGGCTTGATAAATTTGTCCACCGTGTTCACGGTGATGATCGTGTGCATCATGTTGAATATCAGATGGTACTTGCTTTAATTCAGGTTGATGTCCTGAATGATCAACAGGAGATGATGTCTCCATCAATATATTCTGTTGTACCGACTGATCCATTTTCATCATTTGATCATGACCCTCATGCGCAGATGCAAATACACTCAAAGAAGAAATCATGCCTCCCATTGCCAATAATTGTGTATAGCGTTTCATCGTAGAAGCTTGCTTAGTGATGTGCATGACTCGCTCCTTGGGTAGGTTGAACAGGCGTAGTTTGTGAAACCTTGCTGTCATCGACATTTGCGACAATCAATTTACTCATCATGCCCGCACTCATGTGGTACAACAGGTGACAATGAATCGCCCATTTACCTAGCTCATCCGCAGTAAGTAGCGCTGTAACGGTTTTGCCCGGTGGCACGATCACCGTATGCTTATTGGGCATATCTTGTAATGCCTGACCATTTTCTAATTGCATAAACATGCCATGTAAATGCATTGGATGCGCCATCATACTTTCATTGACAAATTTCAGTCGAATACGCTCGCCATAGCGGACTGTTAAAGGCTTAAAATCAGGATCACTAAACTTTTTACCATCAATCGTCCAGATGTAACGCTCCATCGTGCCACCCAGACGAATCACCAATTCACGCTCGGCTGGACGGCGATAACTTTCTGGTTGTGGTTGCAGTGACTTCAAATCAGCATAATTTAAGGCTTTTTGGTGTACTGGCGTTGCTGCATTCGCCCAACCCTGTACATGATCAATACTTCCTTTTGTAGAAGATGCAGCCGCTTGATGCTGGCTATGATCCATCTCCCCCATCGTCATCTGCGTATGAGCACTGTGATCCATCTTGCTCATATTCATCTGACCATGTCCATTGTGATCCATTTGCGACATGCCCATTTGAGCATGTGAACGATGATCCATCGTGATCTCTGATGTTGGTACAGGTATCACTTTTTCATGTGGTACTTGTGATTGCTTATGATCCATATTCGGCATATTCATTTGATCATGCGCGCCATGATCCATGCCCATATCTTCCATACTTAATAAAGCACGTGAGCGTGATTTTGGGATTTGCACTGAGGTTGGATTGCTCACCTGTTCATTCTGCAATGACCCAATTGCAAAACCAGAACGGTCGATTGATTCAGCTTCAATTTGATAATGCGCTTGTTCAGGTTCAACCAATACATCATAAGTTTCTGCTGTACCAATACGGAATTCATCTACGGGAACAGGCTGTACCGGCTGACCATCGGCACTAACCACAGTCATTTTTAGGTTTGGAATACGTACATCAAAAAAAGACATCGCTGAAGCATTAATAAATCGCAAACGAATCTTTTCACCCGTTTTAAAAGCACCTGTCCAATTTTGTTGAGGTGTTTTCCCATTCACCAAGAAAATATAACCAGTAATGTCTGATAAATCGGTTTTGAGCATCCGCATCTGGTTCCACATCGAACGATCTTTCCAAGTTGCTTTTAAACCGTCTTGTTTGACCTGCTTCCAGACATCACTTACCGTTTCACGTTGGTTTTGGTAATACTCAGCCGACTTCTTCAAATTTGCCATGATCTTGTCACTTTCTGTTTCATGGAAATCAGACAACATCACCACATAATCACGCTCAGCTTTTTCATGTACAGCAACAGGTTGCTTACCTTTCGGATAAATTACCAAAGGACCATATAAGCCATCTTGTTCCTGTCCTTTGCTATGTGCGTGATACCAATAAGTCCCATTTTGTCGAACTTTAAAACGATACTCAAAACTGCCATTCGGCTTGATACTTTTAAAGCCATTAAAGCCAGGAACGCCATCCATGAGCCCAGGTAAAAGCAGACCATGCCAATGTAAAGAAGTATTTTGATTCTTCAGCTGGTTATGCACATAAATCACTGCTTCATCCCCCTCTTCAAACTCAAGAAGCGGAGCAATAAATTTACCGTTGACCGTCATACGTTGCACAGGCTTTCCTGTCACATTGACGAGACCTTGATTAATATTCAGGTGATATTCTTTGATTGCAGCCAAACTATAAGGTGCAAAAAATAGACTTAAGCCAGCAACGACACCAGCATATATTTTTGAGGACATGATATTTTCCTAATCTGTTAACAATTCAAATTGCTCTTTTCAACAAAATAAAGAGCCTGTAAAACAGATTAGGTTTTAGGAGGACGTAAAATTTCTTGCCAATAACCCGCAAGATGGCGAGCTTGATACGCTGTATTTTTATAGCTGCTCAGTTCTAAAAACGGCGAGCCAGACAAGCTTGGAATCTGCTGATCGGGTGCAAAATTAATCGTTTGGCAATGTGAAATATTATTACAATCAGGGCAATGTTGCTGATCTTGTATTTGCCCATCATGGCATTTAACCACATTGGTCACATCATGTGACATTTGCATTTGATGATGTTGATCCATCATTTGCTGATCGTGACACGGCATGGTTTGCACTATTGACGTTTTTTGATCCAATCGAACTTCTTGAACTGCTGCAACAGCCACACCACTTCCCCCAATGAAAAATATCATCAGGAATACAAACCATAAATGCTTGTATTGTTTATGAAGTTGCACTGAATACCCTTGGATCAATCATCAAATGAATGCGATTTACTTAGCATAATTTCTTTCTATGTTATGCACAATCTACTTTATGTTCAAATTATGCTAATTTCACACACCTACATAACCAAGCTGCCAATTTATTGAACAATAAAATATCAGATCACTAATGGGCAAAAACAAAGCAAAATAAATCGCTTAGCGCACAAAAAAAGGACAAAAATTTGTCCTTTTTTTCATCATTTTGCTGTGAATATAAACAACTGAAATCATTTTGTTTATTTTAACAACACCTTATCCACCTGCTTATCAACACGGTTATCCACCCAGTTATAAACAAAGTTATCCACAAATTTATGTGAAAAATAGGATGAAAACACTAAACTTCTGTTGCACCAACTTTCGCCAACTCTGCACGCATTTGATCAATTACCGTCTTATAGTCGGGTTGACCAAAAATCGCTGACCCTGCAACGAACATATCGGCACCCGCTTCAGCAATCTCACGGATATTTGCAGGACCAACACCGCCATCAACTTCTAAACGAATATCACGACCACTCGCATCAATAATTTGACGCGCTTGACGCAATTTTTCCAAGGTCATTGGAATAAATTTTTGCCCACCGAAACCAGGGTTTACGCTCATTAACAGGATTTGATCAACTTTATCCAAAACATAATCCAGATAATGTAACGGCGTTGCTGGGTTAAACACTAAACCCGCTTTTGCACCACCTGCCTTAATCAGTTGTAAAGAACGATCAATATGATCTGTTGCTTCTGGATGGAACGTAATAATGTCTGCACCTGCTTCCAAGAAATCACCGATCATACGATCAACTGGAGAAACCATCAGATGCACATCAATCGGTGCTTTAATTCCATAGCTTTTTAATGCTTTACAGATGCCCGCACCAAAAGTAAGGTTTGGTACATAATGGTTATCCATCACATCAAAATGCACAACGTCTGCACCCGCAGCTAGAACCTTTTCTACATCTTCACCTAAACGTGCAAAATCAGCAGATAAAATCGAAGGAGCAATTAAATAAGGCTTGGACATGGGTGACCTGGCAAACTCTAAGAAAATAATCTGGAGATTATAGCAAATTCATCGCACTTAGGTTTGTTACAAAGTCATTATTACAGCATTGCAAACTTGCAACATCACGTTGCATGAATACTATTTTTAATCTCAGATGATTTTGTTATTTTTAACAATGAAAAAAGTAGAATATGACCTTAAGACATGAATAGCACAACACAGATTACAACAGATGAAGCAAAACGAATTAGTAAGCGCTTGCTCAATCACTGGAAGCATAAATTTGAAGTGGCTGAAACAGAAGCATACTCAAAAATTTTTATGCCGACAGCAACGGTGACGCTTATACCACAAGAACAGCATTTAGATGTATTGATTGAAAATCAGCAAGAAGATGTTGCTCGTCTAGAACAGGTGGTTATTGATCATTTAAATCGTATGGCACAACAAGAGTTTATTGTTGAATGGCAGCATCATTAAAAAAGAAGCTCAATCGAGCTTCTTTTTTTAACCTGCAACTTTTTCTAGTTGCATGGCATGGAACTGTAAGTGGTCATTCTTAATCCCAAAGCTATCAAATTTTTCAAAAATTCCTGATGTCATATCTTTATTAATAAGCCGTAACATCGCAGTTAAGGGGGTATGCTGAAGCGTCCATCCTAAACGACTTGTTAGACCTATTTTACATTGAACTGGTCATAAATCTTATTATTGAGCTCGATGAATTGCTGCACAACGCGATCGCAGTTTTCCTTAGAGTTCCCACACTTTACGTCCATACCAATAAATACTCGCCCATCTTTCTCATAGGTGTGGCGTAGGACAGCCGTTGGGTGTGCGAAATGGCTAGGTTTTGTAATGCTCCAAAGCGAATTCTCAGCCTTGTCATTCAGAACAAACCATTCCTCATTTTCTTCGGTAGTAACGTTAGGTTTTGCTCTGAGGGCGGCTAATGCTGTGGCAGGGCTTGGGTATGAAATGTTAACAGCGAGTGATTCTCGCAAGCCGCCTTCATGTGTGTGGAAGTCTGCTCTTTGAGTTGCACAAGCGGGTGTGGTAGCTAAGATGAAAAGCAAGATTGGTAAGCGCATGATCGTCATTGAATAGACCTAACTACAGTTATATGGCATAACTGCCACATGATTAAAAGTATACTGCACAATTTTTCTTCTCATTTCGTGGCATTACTCTATCTAACAATTTAACCCACATATCAAATAGACTACAAAATAGTTTTAATGCTTCTCTAACTGAATCGCATGAAATTGCAAATGATCATCAATAAAACTTTGAATAAAGTAATACCCATGATCATAGCCCTTGTGCTGGCGTAAAGTTAAATGTTGCCCTGCATCCAAGCAAGCTTGCTTAAACTTTTCAGGGTTTAATTGAGCATAAAACTGATCTTCTAGACCTTGATCAATTAAAATTTCCTCAAAAATTCCACCTTTTTGCTGAACTAAAGTGGTTGCATCATGCGCTAACCATTGCTGTTGATCTGCACCTAAATAGTGACTAAATGCCTTTTCTCCCCACGGACAAATACTTGGCGCGCAAATCGGAGCAAAAGCTGAAACCGATTTAAATTGCTCTGGGTATTTAAATGCCAAGGTTAATGCACCATGTCCACCCATTGAATGTCCAAAAATTCCAATCTGACTTTCGATAATTGGAAATGCTTGTAAAACATGTGCGTAGAGTTCATCAACCAAATAAGACTCCATTTGGTAATGTTCAGCCCAAGGTTGTTGAATTGCATTGATATAAAAGCCTGCACCCTGACCAATATCCCAATGATCACCCTGTGCAACGCCCTCTCCACGTGGAGAAGTATCAGGGCTAATTAAAATCAGACTCAGTCGAGCAGCCATACGCTGTGCATGAGCTTTGATCGCAAAGGTGTCTTCAGTACAAGTCAAACCTGCAAGATAGAATAATGCTGAACAAGGCTTTCCTTCTAAAGCAGCAGGAGGTAAATACACTCCAACTTTGGTTAGACCTTTAAGATGCTGTGATTCCAATTGATAAATACGCTGTTCACCCTCAAAACAACGATTTTTTTGCAGTAGCTGCATGTTGATTATCCTGTGTTTTTGTAATGTCTGTTGTTGTGATATTTTGTGTTGGGAATAAATACGGCTCAAGTTGTGGCAACATCAATTCCATGTTACGACCAATGGCCCATTGCGGTTCAGATGGTTCAAATCCTTGCGCAGTTTCCCACTGTGTCACAGTTTGTTTAGACTGATCAAATGCTTTTTTTATTGAGGATTGTTCACGCATCGCCAAATCAAAGAAAGCACGACCAAAATAAGTGTAATCCGCTTCATTATTACAACCAAAAGAGGTTTTATCTGCTGCTGAAGCAGTAATAATTAAAGTTTCAGGCGACTGTAATGCAGGAATGAAACTCCCCGAATAACACGCTGAAATAACAATGACTCGCCAACGAATCCCTGATTTATCAAGCGTTTCACGTAGCCATTTTGGATCGACTTGCCCTAGTTCTAATGGTGCATTTTCAATTTCAAAGTGATTACGCTCACCGTGGGATGTCATATAAAGAAATAATACATCGCTATCACGGTTCATCTGCTGACCAATCCGACGCAACGCTAATTCAATACTGGTTTTAGATGCAATTGGAACATCTAAACGTGTCGCAGGATTGTTAATCAACATAATGGAACGTCCAAACGTTCCAAAACGAGTATCAAATTGCTCTCTAATGCGTTCAATTTCAGATTTGAAAACATCAGCGTAGCTATCCCCAGCTACGCCCATAAAATACCAATGGCTTTTCGCAATATCACCATATTGGATTTGATCTAAAGCTTTGTCCAACACATGGCTTTGCGCATAAAAAGCATCTTCAGCAAAACTTGGTGGTGTTTCTTCAACTTTCCAAATCGGTTGATCTTTTACCGAAAGCTGCCAAACCACCATTGTTGCAATAGTCGCAATAAAAACTAAAGCACGCTCCCACCACGGCCAATTTAATGCCCGTGAAAATACCCAGATCACAGCCAAACTTTGCCAAACAAATAGCCCAACAAATAATGGCGGTAAGAAACCATTATAGATTGAATCGGGAATGAAATTTAGATAGCCATTTGAACCTAAATATTGGATCAAGCACTGTAATAATAGGATATTGGTATCAAGCACTAACCATAATAATGCGGGTACAAGCATTAAACGGGCTTGATTCATGCGTTGCGAAAGGAAAATCCCCACAATTAAGGCAATAAAAGGCCAAAGTGCATAACCAATCAAACCTTGAGGGTTGAACTCACCAATTTGCCCTGCCACCAACCAGCTATAAAGTGAGTTGGTACAACCACCTAAAATACCCCAAATAATGAGCTGCGTAATTGATGGATGAACAATCTGTAAGGAACGTCTAGACCCAAGGAACAACCACATTCCAGCAATTTGGTTACTTTTAAAATCATGCCAGATATTAATGGAGGGTTTGAGGTCGATCATAAAGTTCTTCGGGTATTTCTCTTTTCAAGCTTAGATTGAGAATAGGTCTATCTTTTATAAAATGAATATGACTTTTCCTAAAAGGAACAATGTCTTTCCTTCATTTAAGCTCGACAAGAATTTTTTATCAATCATGCTTTTGCACTATATCACAAATCTTTACCGAGCATTCACCTAAGCTAAACAATCACTTGGATAAAAGTTAAGTTGAACTTTTGGGAAAATATGCATCAAAACGACAAGCATCACCTAGCCATTGATGATCTGGAGCTTGATCGGCCAAATAAACAGCATGTCGGGGTCGTTTTACAATAACGCGTTTAGCGATTTTACTGGCAAGATGCAATAATTCATCACCTAAATCCATTTCACCATCTTCAGGTAATAACATATGCAATAATTGCATTTGCTTTTTGACCTGCGCCTGTTTCTTCTGTGCTTGGTGGTTTTGATCTCGCTGTGGGAACATCGGATCTAAATAAACGACATCGATCTGTTCATCTCGCTGCTTTAATCCATTTAAATAATCAGTTGAATCAGCATAAATCAGTTGAATCCGTGGCATAACAGACTGCAAAAATGGATCGTGTTCCGCTTGAGTTTTCGTATATTCCAATAACACAAATAGGATCGGATGACGTTCAACCAAACGGACATTAGCACCGAGATAAGCCATCAATAAACTATCATGACCTAAGCCTGCGGTTGCATCAATTAAGCTAGGTTTTTCACCTAATTGACATGCTCTTGCAATCATTTCCGATTTCAGACTAGCGCGCTTTAAACGAGGAATCTCAGCACGCCAATCCGGTTGCATTTTCATCCCATTCGCAGCGAGACTGAGTCCATCCTCATCTAAAACCAAGGCCATGTCTGGATTCAGACGAAGGAAACGTGCATTCACTTTTTCAACGATTTGACCTTTTAGTTCGACATCCAAACTCGCTAAACGAGCTTGAAGTTTTTGAAATTGCTCCGCATACTCCGTCTGATACCAACAGATCATCTGCATTACCAATGCACCCAACCTGTCCACCATGTCGCCAAAATAAATAAACCAAAGACTATACGGTAGTAAGCAAAAGCGGTGAAATCATGCTTAGAGACATAACGAATTAATGCACGAATCACAATTAAAGCTGAAACAAAGGCAACAATAATTCCAACTGCTAAAATGGCCATATCATTACTATGTAATTCATGACGCATTTTATACATATCCAGTAAGCCTGCACCCATCAATACAGGAATACCAAGGAAGAATGAAAATTCAGCCGCTGCTTTACGTGAAATACCTAAAAATAATGAGCCGATAATGGTTGAACCAGAACGTGAAGTCCCTGGAATTAAAGCAAAACATTGAATCAAACCAATCAGCGTTGCTTGCTTGAAGGTCAAATCCTCGACTTCAGGACTTATAATTTTATGCTGACGGCGTTCAGCCCATAAAATAATGAAACCACCAACAATGAGCGCAATTGCTACCGTAACTGCATTAAACAAATAAGCCTTTACCACATCGCCAAAGGTCAAGCCAATAATCACAATTGGAATAGAAGCAATAATTAAATTCAAGCTTAAACGGCGACCTTGTTCTTGACCTGTGAGTGCTCCGATTAATGCGCCCCACAGCTTGCCCCAATATTCATAGATTACCGCTGCAATTGCACCAATTTGTACTGCAACAGCAAACATTTCTCGCTTTTCAAGCGTCCAGAAATCTAGCAACTGCCCTGCTAGAATCAAGTGCCCTGTACTTGAGATCGGTAGAAATTCAGTAATCCCTTCCACCAAACCCATAATTGCTGCTTTAAATAGCAATAAAAGATCCATAATTAACCTTAATTCGCTTTACTTTGTTCTGGAATTTTTTTCCATGCATCATCACGTAAATACACAGGTAGTGCATGTTCAGCATCAACCCATTTTTTTTGTACAGCATAAATTCGCGCAATGGTTGCAATATCCTGCGCAGTTGCTCGAATTTCTGTTGCAGACGTTTTTAGAATGGAAGCCTCTTGCGAGTCTATTTGACTTGGCTTAATCAATTCTGAACCTGAGCCAATCGCCGTAAATTTACGATATGCGGTCGCTTGTTCAAAATTTAATAATTTTTCTTCATCGACAGCATGCATAATCCCATCTTCATCTAGACTAAAATTAGCAATATAAACTTCTTGCATACGCGCATCTAAAACAGCTGTAACCTGCTGTAATCCTGTTAAACGATATGCAGCTTGCGCCAACGCTTGCAAACTTGATACAGGAATAACAGGTAAATCTTGTGACCATGCCAAAGCTTGAGCAACCGCAGCATTAATACGCACACCACTAAATGAACCTGGCCCACGACTAAACGCGATTGCGGTTAAATCGGCTAACTGAGTTTGAGTTTGCAGTAAAGCGTGCTCAGTTAAAGGCAAAATCGTTTGGGTTTGTGCTTTTGGTCGCTCATCTAATTGAAAATAGAGTTCTTCAACATCATCAATCAATGAAACAGAACAGTGCTCATTTGCAGTTTCCAATGCAAGCAACTTCATGCAAAAACCTTAGCTTAAAAGAGATAAAAAACGTCGAGTATCATACCCCACTCAAGCGCCCTAAGCGAGTTATTGGCTTTTGCTAGATACAAAAAAGCCAAGTCTATACTTGGCTAAATTTAAATCGAGTTTAGCTTAAAATCATTCGAAGCTAAATTCTTCCAATGTTAAGAAATTTTTATAATGTTCCGCATAATGTAAAGCACTCAAGCGTAACCGTGCAGCGCCATGCTCATCTAATGTTTTGATCACTTTTCCTGGTGACCCCATAACCACAGAATTATCAGGGATAACTTTACCCTCAGGAATCAATGCATTTGCACCGATAATACAATTTTTACCAATCACCGCATTATTTAAAACTACAGCATTGATACCAATTAAAGAATTATCTCCAATTGTACAGCCATGCAACATTGCTTGATGACCGACTGTCACATAATCCCCAATATTCAGTTCAATACCTGCATCAGTATGTAAAACTGCATTCTCTTGAATATTCGAGAAATTACCAATCCGAATTTTACAGTTATCAGCTCTTACAACCGCACCAAACCAAATACTGACTTGGCGACCTAATTCAGCTTGACCAATCACCGTTGCATTCGGTGCAATCCAGCCATCCCAAGGTTCATGTAATGCTTTAGGGCTCAATCCCTGATAAGTGTACATCATGACAAAATACTACTCTATTTTAATAAGACGTGATTAGAATTTAGATAATCCAAAATGAGGAGGATTAACTAAAAAAGGCCATTTTTTTTGATGTCCTAGCCCATACTGAAATAATGATACTAACATTCGAGCGGTTAAGCCCCATACGATCTCATTTTCAACCTGCATACTCGGAAAATAAATTGATTGTCGAGCTAAACGCACTTCATAGGGTAAAGGCGGTGCATCAATTAGCTGCTGCAATGGTGCAAAAAAAATACGATCTATCTCTGTAGGTTGCGCAATTAGATCTACTTCTGCGGGAATTAATCCTACAATCGGTTTCACAGATAAACCACTACGCGCACGTTGTATCGGTAAATCACCTAACAGTTTGACATCGAAAGGATTAAGTGCTGTTTCTTCTTGTGCTTCACGTAAAGCAACTACAATATTACTGGTATCACTTGGATCACGCTTTCCTCCGGGAAAAGACACCTCACCTGCATGTTGAGATAAATGGATTGAACGACGTGTGAGTAAGACCTTAGGTTGCTGTTCTTGTGTAATTGCAATTAAAACCGCTGCATCAGCTTGTTGGATTCGTTTGGAAAAACGCAACCGTTGTTGTAAAAGCTGTATTAACGATGGTTCTTCCATATGACTCATCTCTTTTTCTCATTTTCCTTACAAATCATCATAACTGAAATTTCAATCACAATCATAGATCATGATGCGAAGTGATAAAAATTCAGTTATGCTGAGTTATCTCTATGGTTGATGATAATTATGAGCTTTTGCGTTGCGTGTGGACATCAAACTGAAGCAAAAATCCCGCTAGGCGATCATAAAACACGGCTTGTCTGTACACACTGTGGCAATATCCACTATGAAAATCCGAAAGTCATTTGTGGAGCATTAGCCATTTGGGATGACAAAGTTTTACTTTGTCGACGTGCTATAGAACCTCGTTATGGACTATGGACACTCCCTGCGGGTTACATGGAATTATTTGAAACCATGGAGCAAGGCGCTGCACGTGAAACACGTGAGGAAGCTGAAGCCGAAGTTGATATTGAACAACTATACTGTATGTATAATATTCCACGTATCGGGCAAATTTATGTTCTATTTAAAGCACAATTAAAAGATGGTGTTTTTGGAGCTGGAGAAGAAAGTCTCGAATGCCGTTTATTTGAAGAACATGATATACCATGGACAGAACTCGCATTTCCAAGTGTAGAACAAACTTTAAAACATTATTTCTCAGATCGTAAACTAGGATTATTTCCTTCTCATTTAGAAACATTAGGTACACGTTTAGATCATACAGGTTAAATAAAAAGACCGCTTATCGCGGTCTTTTTATTTAACTCTTATTTTATTTTAACAGCTTTACATGCATTTAAATTTTGATCCGCTAGTTGAATAGTCACTGGACCAGTCCAGCGTTTAGCCATTTTACGATCTTCGTCTGTTGGTTTAACATAATTATTTTTATCCGTATCCTTTAAATTATCGTATAGATTTACATACACACCCTGATAATAAGCATAAGTGTTTGACCAATATACTGTACTACTTGTCTCAGTAAAGTCAGTTAATGTTATTTCTTTTTGTGGGGCATCACTTAATAAATTGTGAATATTAATTTTAGCGCCACCAATAGCTTTAATCGTTTCATTATAAATAACACCAACATTTAATCCAAACATAGCACCATTTAATACACCAAATTTTGGATTAGATAAAATTGCTCGGACAGATACTGATTTACTTGTAGGTGTAAAAGAGGTTGCTCCTGTAGAGCCTATACGATATTGAGTTTCTCCAAACTCATCAGTGATCGTCCCATCTGAATTAATAGATTGGATTTTTGCACACTCTCCGGACATATCACTAGATGTAGAATTTTTACGAATATCAGTTCGGATATCACCATTCTCGTCAATTACAATCCCTAATTTAATTTTTTCTGAGTCAGGAATACTATTATCAGAGAAACCAAATATTAGAGTCGCATATAAAGGGAAAATATATTTTTGATTTGTTTTTACATTTGCACTGGTTTTAAAAACATCTTTACCTAAGTAACTTGGTGGGTTTGCTTTATAAATTTCTAAACTTCCATTATAAGCTCGACTATCTATAGCTTGCTCCCATTTCCCCAAATGTGCTGTATTTACTGAGTCTGTATCTTTAGCATTTAATAGCAGTCTATAAATATATTCTGTCCCAGGGATTGTATGACCATTAATCAACTTACCTTGCTTAAATTTTAAGTCTTCTGATGGGTTAGTTGTCAAAGCAAAACGCAGCGGTTGGTTAGAGTTTATTTCACGATTAATAGGATTCAACCACGTATTTTGAGGATTAATTTGTACTTTTTGAGCTTTGACTTTAGTAATTAATACAGATGGTGGATAAAGTTTACCCTCTATAAAACTTGCAGGACCTCGCCATTGTTGGCCTGTTCCTATTGTATATCCTTGTCGATCTGTAAGTAAAAAGACTTCCCCCATCGAATGTATAAGGTCATTACCTTTATCAGGATTAACACAATCATTATAATTTGATTGATTACAACCAAAAAAGCCATCTGGAGTCTTAACTGAAGGTGTAATTGTACCCGCCTTTAAGAAAGGTATTGTTGTTTGCCATACACCTGCATTAGATAAATTTAAGAGACGCTGAAGCAGCACCATCGCTTGTTCATCTGTTACATTACTAACACTTAACCATGGCTTTAATATATCAACGTAAGAACCATTACTCAGTTCAGCAACACCAATATCTTTAGTTAATTGAGATAATAGATCTTTCTTTTCGTTAGTAATCTGAGTAGGTTGAATATCCCCCAAAGCATTATCTTCTTGCTCAAGACCAATACTATGGAAAATTTTTATTAATGCTATCGCTACACGAATAGTCTCATCATTTGGATCAAGTGCTGTTGGCATTTTTCCTGTTAATGCGCTTGCTAAATCAATGACTCGAAGGCGTGGTACTGGATACCTTAAGTCATTAATCTTAGAAATATCATCTAATTTCACAATACCAAGGTTAATTTTCCTAGCATCTTTACCTTGTATATAAAAAGTTGCGGTGTCGCCTAATTTACAAGCTCCCCCAACAGCATTTGAATCAAGTTTAGTTGCAAAGTGATTTGCCTTATCGCTACTACAATCAAAATTTAAACCAGAAATAGGATAATCCATGGCAAAGGGTAGACAGTCGCTACTTGTAGGCGTACAACTCGTACTAGTTGTTACGCCACTAACCCCTTTATTTGGATCTTCATTAATTTTTGTACTCTCGCCTCCACAGCCTTGTAATAATGCTACTAATGTCGTTAAAGCAAAGGGTAAGAAAATTTTGTTATTTGTCATGGGTTCATCCTATTAATGCTTACTGTAAAGCAGCAATCTTAATCTGTCCTTGATTTGAAAGTTCCTGCTCTGGAACATCCACGGCTGATGCTAATGGAGTCATCATCATATAATAACTTTTAGGCGGTATCTTAATTACACCTTGAAGAGCTGCATGTTGTAATAATGTTGCTGGAATCTTCTGATTCTTAAATCCACTCACGCCTTCTAATATACAACCAGACTTATCTAAAAAAATCACTAAAGGCCAATAATATGTTGGTTTATCAGTATTAGATGCATAAGAATCAAATTGCATATATTGAATATTTTGATCAAGCTTAACCAATTCATATTCAAATTTTTCTTTTATAGGTTTCCGAGGCCATAAGCCAATTTCTTTTTCAGGAACTAAACTCTTGATTGTTTTATTTTTACTATAACTTTCTAAGAAACAACGATCATTCTCAAATGCCAGAGATAAATCTTGTGCAGATAAACGAACATAATTATTAGATAAAGTAATTGAATTTAGACTCTGGTTTGATTTTTTTAACATTTTATCCAGAATTGATCGACTTACACCTTTTTTGCGCTCTATCGTCTCTATACGTCCTGTACCATCAGGCATACTATAAAAGCGCTTTTTACCCTCTAAATTAAATTCCTGATCTTCTAAATATTCATTATTGACATATTCAATACCATCTACTTGTATGAATGCAGATGAAGCAGATGAAGCAGATGAAGCAGATGAAGCAGATGAAGCAGATGAAGCAGATGAAGCAGATGAAGCAGATGAAGCAGATGAAGCAGATGAAGCAGATGAAGCAGATGATTCTGCCTCAATAGTAGTTAGACTTTTACTAGCAACATTTAATTTTGGTGTTACCTTTTTATTAGTATTGGCATCAATTATTTCTTTTGAATTATTTATAAAATTTTGAGATTTTGGTTGATTAACTACTTCAGAAGCTAATTTTGATTCTGAAGATGATTGCATTTTAGCTGTATTCTTAACAGCATCTTGCTTAGACATTGGTATTGTTGGTAAATTTAAATTGACATTATTTCTAACTGGTAGATTTTTTTCTGATGCTGCCGAAGAATCAACATGAGTAGAACTTATAACCTTATCTGTTCTATTCTCATTTTCTGTTGGTTTTTTAGGAATAATCATTGGTCTTCCATCAGGGCCAATAATTGTATAAAAACCATCTGCATATACAACCGAAGTACTTGCAATAACAGTAATAATTACAGCTATTGCAAGCTTAGATTGTTTCAATATCATAGTCGTTAACATTACCATTTTGTTCTATAGTTGATACCAAGCAAAGTTACCTTAGTATTGGTTTTAATATCTAAGCCTGCATATGGATTTAATAAAATATTATCAACCCCTGTTTTATTTGCAAGACTACTAGTATTTGCAGGAATATCATCACGACTGCGTAAGAAGCCAATTGAAAGATCTAAATCTGTATCTTGATCAAATCGATAACCGACACCTAAACCAAATAATTGAGCATTATTAATAGGTACCATCGTATTTCGTTTATCGTCAGGAATCGAACTCGTGCGAGGCTCATAACCCATGCGTAACTTCAATCGATCAGTTGCAGAATACTCAAAACCGATTCCCCAACGCCAAGATGATTGAAACTTTAAAGGTAAAGCTAAAGAACGATCCGTCACATCAGCAGACAAAAGTTTAGCAACCTTTAATAATGATATTTGTCGATCAAATTCAAACTTAAACTTATCCCACGCAGCGAAGTCGGTCCAACCGAGATCAAAATTCATTTGCAAGTCGGGAAATATTTTATATTTTATACCCGCTTTAAAATGTTGTGGATATTTAAAATCCATGGCAACTAAACCAGATTCCACATTAGGAACATACCCAGGCAAGCCAAGAATTGCCGCAAGAATTTGACCAGTTGCTGACGAATTTAAACCAGCTACGAGTTGTTGTGGAGCTGTCGCATTATTAATTAAATATTTACCTCGCAATCGCATTTTAGCTTCACTTTGATAGACCATACCAAAACTAAAATCATCGGTTGGCTCCCATAATACGCCCAAATTATAACTTGGACTTAATGATTGCTCTAAAGATACATCCATTGCCCCCATTTTACTAAACGGGTTCATACCTTCTTTGGCGTTACAAATACCAAATAATAGTAAATCGGTGATAATATCCCCATTATTCTTAAATGGAGTACATACCACTTCATCTACCATTCGCAATACACCAATCATTTCATTTGGAAAGCGTAGATCCGTTTTAAGTGCGATCGCTTGGTAAGACATACCAAAGGATGCACCAACTGATAAATGATCATTCACTTGATAGCCAAAAGATGGGGATAAATAGGTAATACGCTCTAATGCAACTTGTTGACCCATATAATTACTTGGATTACCATCTTCTGCGCCAAAACCTGCAACTAATGGTGCGTACATAGCTGTCGCATAGGTTACTTTGGAACCCGGTGGCTTATAAGCAATCGCAGCAGTTGGTGCGGCTAATGGAGAATTAGGTCCTAAATCTACGATTTTTTTAAGAATCGGTACATAAATACTTGCGTATTCAACGTCCCCGTGAACTGTTCCTTTAAAGTCTGTACAAATTCCAGTTCTAACTTCTGGTCCATCATTACAAACCAATGGATCATCGGAATAACCAAAAACATTATAACCAGCAGGAGCTGAATACTCACGTTGAATAGCAAAGTTAGCTAAAATACCTTGCACATCAGTTTGTAACCCATCAATCTTAGCTAATGCTGCTGGATTAAAATGTACAGCACTAATCCCTGGTGGATCAGCAGTAACTGCATTTCCTAATGATAATGAACGTAAATCTACAGATAAGTCCTGTCCTAATTGTGCGTTAGCAATATTAGATAAGCTAGCTAAAAAAATTGCTGCCGTTAAAGGACATAATTTTAGGTATTTCACCATTACATCTCCTTAACGAACTTTTTTGCCAAAACCTATAATATCGAGTGGGAAAGATAATCCTAGAGATACATCAGGAGCATCTTCCGTTAAACCAATACCAACTGTACCATTGACAATTGTTTCAGGTGAGACTCTAACTCCTAAGGCAAAAGAAAGCATCGCACTACTTTGATCAGCCGATTTATAACTTTCATCATTCTTGAAGTAGAATTTTGCACCAGTGTTAAAACTTTGCTGATAGGACATTGTGAGTGATACGTCGTAGTTAAACGAATATGCAAATCCGAATGAAAAACCACCACTTAAACCTGGATCAAAACTTTCCAACACTCTGTTTCCGCGTAATTGGTTAAGTCCAGATTCTTTCAGACCATAGTTCGCCGATACTGAGCTAAAAAGCACAACAGGATCGATGTATTTGCGAGTACTTGCACCAAAACCAACAGAATAATAACCTTTACCAGTTGACAGCTCATCAATACCAATTTCATAAGGACTATCACCAGTTTTAGTTGATAAATTACCAAATAAAACCAACGGAAGACGCCCTTGTTTTAAAGGAAACGGTTCCCAACGAGCTCCAAAAGAAATATCACCTAAACCTGCGGCTGTTTTTTGCTGTAATAAATCTTTTTTTGCTATGAGAGGAATAGATGCTGATAAGGTCAAGTTATCAAGTAAACCATATTGTGTCGTAAATGTATTTGTAAGTGTATGGTTTGCATCTTCTTCAACACGTAAGCGTTGTAAAGCACTTGTACTATCGCCTGTAGCAAGATCTAGTCTACTATCTCGATAGTATGTGTAATCAATGTCATAATAAGAAGAAATAACGCCTTTTTTTATCAATGAATATTGACGTTCGTTAGATGTAAATACTTCTTGTAAATTTGTTTCTTTAGTCGCATCACCTTCTTGCTTTTGTAATGCATTTGCTGCTTGTGTTGCTTGACTTTCACCAGCTTTTACATTGGAGTCATCTTTCACTGCATCTGTAGCTTGATCTACTTGCGCTGTTTGTTCGGTTTGAACTTCCGTTGATTTCTGTTCTTCAGCATAAAGTGTTGTTGTAATCGCACTCATACTTAATGCCAACACACTGATGTTCATCCATGGACTTTTCATTTTGCGTTACATCCTATTAATACATTAATTTTAATGATTTCTAAATTACTTCCGCTTGTAATATAAGCGCATAAAAGTCGTAATTGGTTGATTGTAAGTAGCGGAAGTAGGGTCTGCATCTAATACTCGGCGCATTGTTGATGCTTTATCGGCCATACGTTCAAACTTTTGTGTCGGGAACTGAATTTCCGCAAGAGCATATTTATTAACAGTTGCATCTTCTACATGGCGCATATCTGAGTCTTGCAACGCTAATAAGTTTTTACGATACTCTTCCGGAATATCTACAATGAAAAGTGTATTATTATCCCAAATCTGTTTAAAGCGAATTTCATCAAAACTAATATTGCCTAATGATGGATCAGCCACATAAACTCGACCATTTTTATATGCTTTATATACAACAAAATGTTTAAAACCAGCATAAGTAATAGGAACAATTGCAGGCTGTTTTAAACTGGTTAAATCTGAAAACTCCCCTCGATACCCACCACTATTCAACCCAAGTGCAGTAACAAATCGCTTCATATCTAACAGAGAAAAACTACGGCGCTCAATAATACGCTGATACTCACCATACTGAAGCAAACCTGTCATCGTTTGTTGTTCAGTCAAACGTAAACCACCATAGCCATTTAACAACGTAGTTAATGCTGCCGAGCCACAACTATAATCATACGCCTGACGTACAATTCCTCGAAATTGATCTTCTATAGCAGGTTTAATTGTGACCGCCTCACGATGATTACGTGTAAAAGAAGGATTACGAGAATCTAAGGTCTCTGTATAATATACAGTCCCCTCTGGTTTTTTTTCTATTTCGAAGGCTTGCGTTGTAAAGTAATACATCAATGCTGAGCCTAAAGCGATCTCTAACATAAGTCTCTTTTTCTAACAGTGGCACAACTTGCCTTATTCATTTTATTTTAGTGTCCGTAAACACCTCATCCCTGCATGTTGAAGATACCTTTTTTTATAAAAAAAAACAGCTTTTTTTTAGTTTTTTTTGACGAAATGTATTTTTTAATAAAAATTAGTTGCCATTAAGTAATTTATTGTACTCTAGCAAAATTATTCTAAGTTTTAGAGCATAAAAATACTTATTTCAAATAAAAAAAGCGCAACAAGTGCGCTTTTTTTTATTACAAGATTAGTGACCAGAAATAGTGATCATAGAACCTTGAACATTTGCAGTACCGTTGAAGTAGTAAGTTTGTAAACCTTGAACTTCTACATCACCAATTGAAGCCGCTGCTTGGCTACCTAAATGAACACCTTTGATGTACATATCAGTTTTAGGTGTAGTAGCACCAGAACCTGTGATAATACGTAAGTAACCGTTATTAGTGTCTTCTTTACCAACAACACTTACAGCAGCATTAACAGTTAAGTTTGCAGCGTTAGCATCAGCAACTTTGATGCTCTCAAGGTAAATTTGACCAGCAGCACGGTTAGTAGCTGTACCATCACCGGTACCTTGTTTAGTTGAACTATCAACAATACCTAGGTTTTTAATCTCTAAACCACCTTGCATAGTTGTATTTAATACAATCATCGCACCTTGTGGAGCAGCACCTAGCTGAATATTTGCATCCATTTTACCAGTTTTGATTGTTAAACCAGATAAAATTGCGTTGTAGTTAGTTGTATCATTACCACGACGAACTGTAGTGCTTGCTGCATTAGAGCCAGACACACCAATTTCACCGATGTAGATATCTAAACCAGAAACAGCTGCTGCAACGTTAAGGAAAGCACCATTTGTACCAGTACCAGCATCTGTATCAATTGTAAGGTCAGCAAGATTATGTGATGCTAAAGCACGAGTATTATCAACAGTAGTAGCATTCAACATTGGAGCTGTAATTACAACACCTTTAGTAGCAGTAAGACCTGTACCGTTTCCTTGAATTACAATTGCACCAGCAGTACTAGTACCGCCTAATGTAGTATTTGTCAAACCATCGTTATCGTGAATTAAAACTTTATCAATTTCAATTTTAGAAATACCAATACCAATATTGATACCGTCTTGACCCGTTGCAGCGCTTAGTGCAGCATCATCCATTGACTGCATTGCCATTGCATTCGCGCTAATCGCCATTGAAGAAACTAAAGCTAGTTTAGTAAACATTTTCATTGAGCACTCTCCCAAGAGCATTTATTTTTTGACTGTCACTACTCTAAACTGTCCACGGTCGTTTTTTTCTTAATGACAACTTGAACTTCCAATCCTTGAGTAGTTCGTTTAGCAAGTACTAAATTACAGGTTTGTTATTTTATGTTCAACTACTGTTAATCGATTTTTATAAATAACCCGACAAACGGCATAATACTTTTTTCGTGCACCACTTTAATTTATATGCTCTAACATATGGAAAGCACTATAGTTTTTCAATCAGAATTTTTAGAAAATCATAGTCAAATATCCTATTTAAACCTTTTATCATCCGCCCAAATCACTGCAAAATGTAAACAATTGCGCTTTCTTAAACCAATTCATGAAAATTACAACTTGTTTTACAATTTCAGTAGACAGAATCACAATACATTTCAGAAATATTTTTCAACTTTTATCTACAGGATAAATATCAGTAGAGTTTAGATGATTGTAGTACAATTATATCTTCCAAATGTATATGAATGTATTTTTGTTATATGTCTCATTTTCAGCAAAAACTTGACACGCAACTCACCTCTGCATTTGACCTTCTTATACAACTGAATGAACTCACTGGTTTAGTTTATTTATATGACAATCACACTCCGACAATTGGTTTTTTGCCTCAAGAATTTTTAGTATTAGAACAGTCAAAACTCAAAAAATTTTGTAAAACTCAATTTAATAAATATAAGAATGAACAAGCAACCTTACCTATTAGCGATTTTTTAAATTTTCAATCCCATTCACAAAGTTCAATGAAAACTACTTTTGGTGGTGGATATATTGGCTTTTTTAGCTATGACTATAGTGCAAATCAATTTATAAACATGGTTTCACGAAATCAACCCAGTATTTTCTTAGGTCTATATTCGACTTTTTTAAAGTTTCAGGATGATGCTTGGTATTTTTATAGTGATGAAAATGAAGCTGAAAGTATTTATCAAAATGTCATAAATCTAATCAATCAATCAACCAATATTCAAAAAACACCTTTCTCATTATTAGAAAAATGCTATCCGCGCTGGTCTAAGCAACAATACCTACATGCATTTAATCAAGTGCAGGAATATATCAAAGCTGGTGACTGCTACCAGATTAATTTAACTCAAGAGTTTATTGCAAAAACAGAAGGCTCATTATTAGATCGAGCACAGGATTTATGGGCGCTCACCCATGCACCTTATGCTGCCTATCTCAAGATACATGATTTTGAGCTACTCAGCTGTTCTCCAGAATTGTTTGTCGAGTTTCAAACAAATCGAAAAATTAAAACACGACCAATTAAAGGTACAATGCCTCGTTTTGATGATGCCGAGCAAGACCAACAATCTAAAGATCAGCTCAGCCGCTCTGAAAAAGATCAGGCTGAAAATGTGATGATTGTTGATTTACTTCGGAATGATTTAAGTGTTTATGCTGAAACAGGATCTGTAGAAACTACAAAACTTTTCGAAATTGAAAGCTTCAACCAAGTTCATCATATGGTCAGTGAAATCACTGCAACCTTAAAAAAAGAAGTAAACCCTATGCAAATGTTATTGTCCGCCCTTCCGGGTGGTTCAATTACAGGGGCACCGAAAATTCGCGCTATGCAAATTATTGATGAATTAGAAGGTACTCCACGTGGCGCATATTGTGGAAGTTTGGGTTATTTTAATTTTGATGGAACAGGTTGCTGGAATATCTTAATCCGTACTATTCAAAAATATCAGGATCAATTATCGATGTGGGCAGGTGGAGGCATCACCATCGCCTCTGATGCAGAAGCTGAATATCAGGAATGCTTTGATAAAATTTCTGCCATGCTTGATTTGCTCAATACATGGCAAAAATCTGAGAACTAAATTTTTCTACAAATTATAAAATTTGCGTTTTAAGCGTATCCACTAGACGTTGATTTTGTTCATCTGTACCAATTGTAATACGTAAAAATTGATTAATCCGTGGCTTATTGAAATAACGCACAATCACGCCCTGCTCACGCAATTGTTGAGCCAGTTGAGCAGCATCATATTCTAAATGTGTGGCAAAAATAAAATTGGCTTTCGATGGCAATACATCAAAACCTAAAGCCGTGAGATCACCAACTAATTTTTCTCGACTCTCAATCACTTTGGCACATTGCGCTTCAAAATAAGCTTGATCTTCAAATGAGGCTACCGCCGCGGCAATCGCAAAACGATCAATTGGGTAGGAATTAAAGCTATTTTTTACAGCTTCAAGTGCTGCAATCAAATGAGATTGAGCAATCGCAAATCCAACACGTAAACCAGCTAATGAACGTGATTTAGATGTTGTTTGGCAAACAACTAAATTTTCGTAACGATTGACCAATTGTACCGCTGACTCTGCACCAAAATCGACATAAGCTTCATCAATCACCACGACTCGATCAGGATTTGTTTTAAGTACTTGCTCAATCTGCGCTAATCCTAATGCAATACTGGTTGGCGCATTCGGATTGGTAATGATGATACCGCCATTTTCCTGTGCATAATCACAAACATCAATTTCGAACTTGTCATTCAATGGAATCTGCTTGGTTTTCGTTGCAAAAAACTGGCTATAAACAGGATAAAAACTATAGGTAATATCTGGGTAGAGGATTGGCTCTTTCTGAATAAAAAAAGCCTTAAAAATATGCGCTAAAACTTCATCCGAACCATTACCGACAAAGACTTGAGTAACATCAACATGCTGCTGTTTAGCAATTGCCTGCTTTAAAGCCATCGCATCTGGATCTGGATACAAGCGTAAAGCATCAGCTTGGTGAGTTAAAACTGCTTGAACTGCCTCCACAACTTTAGGTGATGGTGGATATGGGTTTTCATTAGTATTGAGTTTTAGTAAGTTCTGAATCTTAGGCTGTTCACCCGGTATATATGGCTCAAGCTCACGAACTTCTGGACTCCAAAAACGCATTTGTTCTGTTGTAAACGTCATTGTTCTACTCTCATATATCTCAAAAAAGGGGCTTCTATCAGCCCCTATCTATTCTTCGAATCGGTTATTGATAGCGATAGCGTGCCGAGCGTGCATGGGCATCAAGATTTTCTTCAACTGCCAATACATCTGCTGTTTTAGCCAAAGTTTTAACGCCCTCTTGCGAGCACATAATTAAACTTGAACGTTTTTGGAAATCATAAACGCCGAGCGGTGAAGAAAAACGCGCTGTACCCGAAGTCGGTAAAACATGATTTGGGCCTGCACAATAATCACCGATCGCTTCAGGCGTATAACGCCCCATAAAGATCGCACCTGCATGACGAATCTCTTGGCTCATTAATTCAGCATCATCAAGACATAATTCTAAATGCTCTGGAGCAACCTGATTAATCAGTTTAATCGCTTCCGCACGATCTTTTACCAGTACCAATGCACCACGATTTTGAATCGAAGTTCGAGCAATTTCTGCTTTTGGCAATTCACTTAAATGTTTTTCAATGGCTGTTTCGACAGCATTTAAAAGTGCTTCATCTGGTGTAATAAAAATGGCTTGTGCAACCGTATCATGCTCAGCTTGAGACAACACATCCATAGCCAACCATTCAGCATTATTTTCCCCTTCGGCATATACCAAAATTTCCGAAGGTCCTGCGATCATATCAATACCTACCTGACCAAAGACTGCACGTTTGGCTGCTGCTACAAAACGATTCCCCGGTCCTGTAATTTTATCGACAGCTGGAATGGTTTGCGTTCCATAAGCTAACGCGGCAACGGCTTGAGCGCCACCAATCGTAAATACACGGCTTACCCCTGCTAAATATGCAGCTGCTAACACCAATGGATTCAATTCACCATTGGGCGCTGGAACCACCATGATAATTTCAGGAACCCCTGCTACATGTGCTGGTAAAGCATTCATAAGTACAGATGATGGATAAGAGGCTAATCCACCAGGAACATAAATCCCGACGCGATCAAGTGGTGTGACTTTCTGACCTAAGGTATTCCCCAGATCATCAACATAAGTCCAACCTTCCTGCTTTTGTGCCTGATGGAAAGAACGAATACGTTTTGCAGCCAATTCTAAGGCTTCACGAATTTCTATGCTTAAGCCTTCAAATGCAGTTTTAAGTTGAGTTTGGGTCAGTTCCAAATCCGAGAATTGATGCGCTGGATGTCGATCGAACTGTTGTGTTAATTTAAGTACATGATCATCACCATACTGACGAACATCAGCAATGATTTGGTCTACAGTTTGTACTAATTGAGGATCATTCACAGTTTCAAATGCTAAAAGTTCAGCAAATGCCTGTTTAAAATTTTGATCCTGAGTCGATAAACGTCGCATCAATTTACCCACAAGGCGAATAAGAGAAGGCTAAGTTTACTCTTTTTCAACACGCTTGTGGGCAAGATAACATCGGCATTTCCACCTGCTTTAATAGGAAAAATCATTTTTAGATTTAAATATTTTAAATTTTATGTATTTAAGTCTGGATTATCCCAATCTCCATCATGCTGTATTAGCCAATTCAAAGCACCGTGACGTTCCACAACAACTGAAGCATTTAAATTTTCAGGCGCATCTTGTTGTTTTAAACGAGCATCTACGCATGCCCAATCATAACGATAGGTCAAATCTGCCTGATCTAAAATTTCATCCAAATTTCTTAACTCAACTTGCAGCATAAATTCATCAAATGAGCGACAAGCACAAACCACCTGAACTGCAAAATCACAATCTGCTATTTCATTTGGATAATTGAGTTCTTTCACAATTCCGAGTGCCCAAAGTAAAACCCAGTAAGCCTCATATTTCCAAATCATATTCACGACATCTTGTTGAGAAACTTCTTGATTTAAAATATTTCGTTCTTTAAGGGTTAGCTCATCAAATACTTCAAATTTATTTAGCAAATCAACAATAAAGTCTTTAGTTTCTTGATCAAATTGCTGATTGTTTAAATCACATGCCACTTGGATAATGATCAAACACGCAATTGCTCGTTTGGCAATACTTTCAACTGAACGGGCTATAACTTCATCAACCGATTCAATATGCGGCAACCACTCGATGTAAGGAATAGATTGTGCTTGTAATTTTAAAATAGACTCTTGTTTACGCTGTAAGGGCGTTTTCATTCTTATCTCTAGTCACAAAACGATAAACCCTTTTAGCACACAGCCAAATCTGAAAGGAAGACACTCTTTCCCTTAATCAGAAAATTAAGCGATAAAAAAAACCGTTCAAAAGAACGGTTTTTTTGAATCATCATACGAAATCATACTGAACGTGATTTCACAGCTTCTTCAAGTTGCGTCAAAATTGGATTTAACACGGCTTGTTTACGTTTAAAGCTCGCTTTATTGACAATTAAACGAGAAGAAACTTTGCAAATTTCTTCTAATGGCTCTAAACCATTGGCACGTAAAGTATTACCTGTATCAACCACATCGACGATGTAATCACCCAACCCAACCAAAGGTGCAAGCTCCATAGATCCATAAAGTTTGATCACATCAACTTGCTCACCTAAACTTGCATAGTATTGACGAGTAAGATTCACATATTTAGTTGCAATTTTTAAACGCCCTTTCGGACGTTCCATGCCAACCTTACCAGCAGTCATCAATTTACAATTTGCAATTTTTAGATCAAGTAACTCATACACATGTTGGGCGCCATGTTCCATCAGCACATCTTTACCCGCTACACCAAAATCTGCTGCACCGTTCTCCACATACGTCGGTACATCAGAAGCACGAAGAATCAAAATACGTACTTTTTTATGTGTAGTTGGGAAAATTAATTTACGTGATTTATCAGGATCTTCTAATAAATTAATACCCGCATTCTCAAGTAAAGGTAATGTCTCTTTTAAGATACGACCTTTACTGAGTGCTAAGGTTAAACCATGATCAAAATTACCCATTACATCAAAATTTGGATCATCGTTTCTTAAGTCATTCATCCTTTTACTCGCTTAATCTGAGCACCTAAACTTTGTAACTTTTCTTCAACTTGTTCATACCCACGATCGATATGATAGATACGATCAACTAAGGTTTCCCCTTCTGCGACTAATGCAGCGAGAACAAGAGAAAATGATGCACGTAAATCAGTCGCCATTACAGGAGCAGCTTGCAATTTATCTACACCAGTTATGACTGCATCATGCCCTTCCACTTGAATATTTGCGCCCATACGTGACAATTCAGGAACATGCATAAAACGATTTTCAAAAATTGTTTCTGAAATCGTTGCAAAACCACGACCAATCACATTGACCGCCATAAGCTGTGCTTGCATATCAGTTGGAAATTCGGGATGAGGTAAAGTTCTAAAGCTCACAGCTTTAGGACGTTTACCTTGCATATCTAGTTCAATCCAATTATCACCACGGGTCACTTCTGCACCCATTTCTTCAAACTTATCCAATACTGCTTCTAACAATGCTGGGTCCGTATGCGTGGTTTTAACTCGACCACCTGTAATTGCAGCAGCAGCTAAATATGAACCAGTTTCAATTCGATCAGCAACAACCGCATATTCACAGCCATGTAAACTTTCAACGCCTGTTACAACCAATGTATCTGTGTCTAGACCTTCAATCTTGGCACCCATTTTAATGAGCATTTGTGCAAGGTCAGTAATTTCAGGTTCACGAGCAGCATTACGAATCGTGGTCACACCATCAGCCAATACAGCAGCCATCAAGATATTTTCAGTGCCACCAACAGTGACCATGTCAAAAATAACTTCGCCACCTTTTAAGCGACCATCAACAGAAGCATGGACATAACCATTTTCAACTTCAATCTGCGCACCTAAAGCTTCCAATGCTTTTAAATGCTGATCGACAGGACGTGAACCAATCGCACAACCACCAGGTAATGAAACTTTAGCATTCCCATAGCGAGCCAATAGTGGACCAAGTACCAAAATTGATGCACGCATAGTTTTCACAAGTTCATAAGGTGCAAACTGATTATCTAATGTTGACGCATCCGCACGAACCGTATCTCCTTCATAGCTCATTGTAACGCCTAAGCCAGCAATCAGCTTCACTAAGGTGTTCACATCTTTTAAATGAGGTACATTCGTTAAAGTAATCGGAGAATCTGCAAGAATCATTGCAGCAAGTAAAGGCAGAGCTGCATTTTTAGCACCAGAAATACGTACTTCGCCTTCGAGCTTAACACCGCCCGTAATTAAAAATTTATCCATTAATATTTAAGCTCCGAAAAGGCTTGCTTTGCGCCATTCGTCTTTTGTCATTGCGCGAATCGTAACTGCATGCACTTCACCACTTGCGATATAAGAGTTTAATGGTGCATATACGGCTTGTTGACGAGTAATCGTACGTTTGCCATCAAACTGATCATCAACTATTCGAAGGTCGAATTTCCCAGCTTGGCCACTCACTGCTACTTCTGCTTCAGGGAAAGCTTCTTTTAAAATTTGCGTGAGCTGCTCACTATTCATTACTAGACCTCTTATACAACCATGGCGTCAAACCATACATTTTACTATAACTTTTTCAGATAATTCAGTAAGCCGTTTCTTTTTTTATCGATAAAAAAAAGAGGCTATTTGTAAAGCCTCTTTTAATAAAAAAACTTAAGTTAAAATTGCTAGCTCATGTTGATAAGAACACTGTATTTTTCTATGTTTTGCAAGCTGTCTTTTCAGTTTTTCTGTTAATTTATTAATCGAAGTATACATATCATCTGCTGTCGCCTGCGCAAACAGTTCAATCCCCGGTAAGCGAATAATCGCCTCAGCAATATGATTAGAGCTCCCTTTATGAGAACGTCTATCAATTTGATGATCTTTAGCCAATTTGATTTGCATACTATTCACTTGATCTAGATGCTTAGTCATTTGACTAAATTTCATTTTTATATTTTCTTCAATAGCAGGCGTAATGGTTAAATGGTGTCCACGAATCGTTATTTGCATAATTCTATCCCTCACCTTTTTCTAAGGATACAAAGAATCGCCCAAGCAAATTTAATGCATATCAAGATTCAACATCCATTAAATCATCCGAACGATTCCTTTAGTGATTATTGAAAAATTCATTATTTCGTCATAATGAACGCTTAGAATAGTCACACCTTGAAATTTAGATCAAGACTTTTCTTTCTGAAGACGATGGAATATGTAACGATTCGCGATATTTTGCGACTGTACGTCGAGCTACTTCAATGCCCTCATCTTTCAACATTTCCGCAATTGCATTATCAGACAAAGGCTTACGCGGATTTTCATTCGAAACCAATTTTTTAATCATTGCCCGAATCGCAGTTGAAGATGCTTCCCCACCTGTCGTCGTTCCAACATGGCTTGAAAAAAAGTATTTCAATTCAAATAAACCACGTGGCGTAAGCATATACTTATTGGTTGTTACACGTGAAACAGTAGACTCATGCAATTCAACTTCCTCCGCAACATCACGGAGAACTAAAGGTTTCATCGCCTCAGGTCCTTGTTCAAGAAAAGCTCGCTGATGTTCCACAATACAAGTTGAAACTTTGAGTAATGTTTTATGCCGTTCATCTATACTTTTAATAAAATTTTTCGCCTCAAGCATTTGATTACGTAAATAAACATTATCATCACTCTGATCAGCACGACGAATCATATTTGAGTAAAAAGAATTAATCCTTAATTTAGGCATAACATCGGGATTAAGCTGGACTTGCCAATGCTGATCTTTCTTGGAAACCACAACATCAGGAACTTGATATTCAGATTCTTGTTGGCTAAATTCTAATCCTGGATATGGTTTTAATGTTTTTAATAAATCAACAGCACCTTTCAACTGCTCTTTAGACAAACCTGTTTGTTTTAATAGTTTATTTAGATCATTTGCTATTAATAATTCATAATACTTCAGTAAACACTTTGCTTCAGCTAAGTATGATTTTTTTTGATCTATGACTTCTAATTGGATCTTTAAACATTCTGCTAAATTTCGAGAACCCACTCCAATTGGATCTAAACGTTGAATATGTTTTAAAACAACAATAATTTCATCTTCTTCAACCTCATCAGCACTCTCCATTTCCTGTAATAGCCGAGTAACTGCAAGCAAAATATCAGCTAATTCAGCATCTAAAAACCCTTTATCATCTAAAGAATCAACGATGCAATAAGCAATTAATTTATCTACTGTGGAAAAATGTAATAAATTTACTTGCTCTAAAATGTGTTCTTTTAGGCTCAATTGAACTTGACGATTATCCTCTCGTTCCTCATATTCTGGTGACGCTAATGCAGTTGATTGATGTGTATAAATATCATCCCATTCGGTATCAACAGGCAAGTCATTTGGTAAATGGTCTGCATTAAGTTCAGTTGTTAAATCTCCTGACTCATTGATCTCTGAAGTAGATAAACTTTCTGTTGTATTATTTTCTTCAATTTTTTCCAGTAACGGATTACTATCTAATTGAATTTGTATTTCTTGCTCCAATTCCAAACTAGAAAGTTGTAGTAAACGAATTGCCTGCTGTAATTGAGGGGTTAACGATAAACTATTCGCAACTTTCAACCCTACAGATAGCTTCATACTAAAACCCCTTTTTAAACAAGCAAAAAACATGCCTGCAAGAAGATTTATAGCATAAAAAAATACAAAAACCTATAGAAAAGGTATCTTTACCTATTTTTCTTTTTCATTCTGATGGTAAGTAGGGTGATAAAGCTCATCAAAAAGTGTCTTAATTGTTAAAATTAACGTAAAAAATAAATATCTTTCCCACCCTCCTTTTAGCTAAGAGGATAAATTTATTATAATTAACATCGATACGCTAATAAATGATAATTTTCTTACATTTTTTCACCGACACATAAGAATAGATTCACCCCCTCAACTTCATGTAGTATTGCTTTCTCCAGTCCAGATAATTAAAATCTCGATTATCTATATTTTTCAACTCTATACTATAGAATGCTCTTAATGCTATCTCAAAAGGAGTCTCATGATGTATGATCTCTGCAACCTGAACCATAGTATAGCGATATAATAATTTATGATAAAACTCATTTGCTATTCTTTCCGCATTTTTTATATCCTCAGAGAATATTAAGCTTACTTCTTGAGCAACCCTTTCTAATAAATAAGGTATATCAGATTCAATTAAAAAATCACTGTACCGATCTTTCAACACCTCCTCAACTATTGAATGAAATATAAATTTTGGTATATATTTTGGATTAGTTGAAATAAGTATTACCTCACCTTTATCCTCCAAATCTTTAAGTACTTGATCTATTTTTTCTATATAATTTTGATTATTAATTGCTGCTGATTCATTTACTAACTGCATTTTTTCATCTATGGGAGGAATGGATCTTCTTTCAAATACAACCTTCTTTTTATGTGGTATTCTGGTTTTTATTCTTTCTCTACGATTAATATAAACACAAATTTGATAAAAAACACATACACAAAATATTGTGAAAATTAAAAACATCATGTCGATACTTTTCCTCATACTTATTTTTAAATGTACCATAATTCTAAATTTACGATGTTTTCTACGCTATCATTTTTTAGTCTATTTTCCCCACCCAATAAAAAACACCCCCTCTGCATTAGCAGAGGGGGTGTTTTAGAATTAAAAGCTGGCGATGACTTACTCTCACATGGCAAACGCCACACTACCATCAGCGCTAAGAGGTTTCACTTCTGAGTTCGGGAAGGGATCAGGTGGTTCACTCTTGCTATTGTCGCCAGCAAACTGTTTATGGATACTTGCTTTGGTCTTATCTATGCCAAGGCTTTTTCCAAATGAGTTATTAACGGATTAGATATTGAGTCTAACTTTGTGTTCAGCATTTTAACTAGTTTTCACACTAAATCAAGTTATGTATTGAATTTATCTTGAATACAACAACTGTTTGGGTGTTGTATAGTCAAGCCTCACGAGCAATTAGTATTGGTCAGCTTCACACGTCACCGTGCTTCCACACCCAACCTATCAACGTCCTAGTCTCGAACGGCTCTTTAGAGGAATAAATTCCTAGGGAAATCTTATCTTGAGGTAGGCTTCCCGCTTAGATGCTTTCAGCGGTTATCCCTTCCGAACATAGCTACCCGGCGATGCGACTGGCGTCACAACCGGTACACCAGAGGTTCGTCCACTCTGGTCCTCTCGTACTAGGAGCAGATCCTCTCAAATTTCCAGCGCCCACGGTAGATAGGGACCGAACTGTCTCACGACGTTCTAAACCCAGCTCGCGTACCTCTTTAAATGGCGAACAGCCATACCCTTGGGACCTGCTTCAGCCCCAGGATGAGATGAGCCGACATCGAGGTGCCAAACACCGCCGTCGATATGAACTCTTGGGCGGTATCAGCCTGTTATCCCCAGAGTACCTTTTATCCGTTGAGCGATGGCCCTTCCATACAGAACCACCGGATCACTAAGACCTACTTTCGTACCTGCTCGACTTGTGGGTCTCGCAGTTAAGCGCGCTTTTGCCTTTATACTCTACGCGTGATTTCCGACCACGCTGAGCGCACCTTCGTACTCCTCCGTTACTCTTTAGGAGGAGACCGCCCCAGTCAAACTACCCACCAGACATGGTCCTCGCCCCGGATTACGGGGCAGAGTTAGAACCTCAACATTACCAGGGTGGTATTTCAAGGACGGCTCCATTGGAACTAGCGTTCCAACTTCAAAGCCTCCCACCTATCCTACACAAGTAAGGTCAAAGTTCAATGTCAAGCTGCAGTAAAGGTTCACGGGGTCTTTCCGTCTAGCCGCGGGTACACTGCATCTTCACAGCGATTTCGATTTCACTGAGCCTCTGCTGGAGACAGCGCCGCCATCATTATGCCATTCGTGCAGGTCGGAACTTACCCGACAAGGAATTTCGCTACCTTAGGACCGTTATAGTTACGGCCGCCGTTTACTGGGGCTTCGATCAAGAGCTTCGCTTACGCTAACCCCATCAATTAACCTTCCAGCACCGGGCAGGCATCACACCCTATACGTCCACTTTCGTGTTTGCAGAGTGCTATGTTTTTAATAAACAGTTGCAGCGGCCTGGTTTCTGTGGCTGCCAATAGCTCAGGGAGCAAGTCCCATCACCGTCAGCAGCGTACCTTCTCCCGAAGTTACGGTACCATTTTGCCTAGTTCCTTCAGCAGAGTTCTCTCAAGCGCTTTGGTCTACTCGACCTGACCACCTGTGTCGGTTTCGGGTACGATTCCTGTGTAACTGAAGCTTAGAGACTTTTCCTGGAAGCATGGTATCAGCCACTTCACTGTACAAGTACAGCTTGCTATCAGTTCTCAGCATAGAGTACCCCGGATTTGCCTAAGATACATGCCTACAACCTTCCACCTGGACAACCAACGCCAGGCTGACTTAACCTTCTCCGTCCTCTCATCGCATTACACAGAAGTATTGGAATATTAACCAATTTCCCATCGACTACGCCTCTCGGCCTCGCCTTAGGGGTCGACTCACCCAGCCCCGATTAACGTTGGACTGGAACCCTTGGTCTTTCAGCGAACGGGTTTTTCACCCGTTTTGTCGTTACTCACGTCAGCATTCGCACTTCTGATACCTCCAGCATACTTCTCAATACACCTTCATCGGCTTACAGAACGCTCCCCTACCACTTGACTAATGTCAAATCCGCAGCTTCGGCACATAGTTTTAGCCCCGTTACATCTTCCGCGCAGGCCGACTCGACTAGTGAGCTATTACGCTTTCTTTAAAGGGTGGCTGCTTCTAAGCCAACCTCCTAGCTGTCTATGCCTTCCCACATCGTTTCCCACTTAACTATGATTTTGGGGCCTTAGCTGGCGGTCTGGATTGTTTTCCTCTTGACTACGGACGTTAGCACCCGCAGTCTGTCTCCCGGATAGTACTCATTGGTATTCGGAGTTTGCATCGGTTTGGTAAGTCGGGATGACCCCCTAGCCGAAACAGTGCTCTACCCCCAATGGTATTCGTCCGAGGCGCTACCTAAATAGCTTTCGGGGAGAACCAGCTATCACCAGGCTTGATTAGCCTTTCACCCCTATCCACAAGTCATCCCCTGGCTTTTCAACGACAGTGGGTTCGGTCCTCCAGTTAGTGTTACCCAACCTTCAACCTGCTCATGGATAGATCGCCTGGTTTCGGGTCTATACCCAGCAACTAAACGCCCTATTAAGACTCGATTTCTCTACGGCTCCCCTATTCGGTTAACCTTGCTACTGAATATAAGTCGCTGACCCATTATACAAAAGGTACGCAGTCACCGAACTAGTCGGCTCCCACTGCTTGTATGCATGCGGTTTCAGGATCTATTTCACTCCCCTCACAGGGGTTCTTTTCGCCTTTCCCTCACGGTACTGGTTCACTATCGGTCAGTCAGGAGTATTTAGCCTTGGAGGATGGTCCCCCCATATTCAGACAAGGTTTCACGTGCCTCGCCCTACTCGTCATCATTGTGTGTGCCCTTTCGTGTACGGGAATATCACCCTCTACGTTCGCACTTCCCAGAGCGTTCCACTAAAACACACACAACTTAATGGGCTGCTCCCCGTTCGCTCGCCGCTACTAAGGGAATCTCAATTGATTTCTTTTCCTAAGGGTACTGAGATGTTTCACTTCCCCTCGTTCGCTTCATAAGCCTATGTATTCAGCTTATGATACCCGCCTTATAGCGGGTGGGTTCCCCCATTCAGAAATCTCCGGATCAAAGGATATTTGCCGCCTCCCCGGAGCTTATCGCAGGCTATTACGTCTTTCATCGCCTCTGACTGCCAAGGCATCCACCACATGCACTTAATTACTTGACTATACAACCCCAAACAGTCGTTAACACATACAAGTCAGTGTTAGCGTTGCAAACTTAATTGCTACTATTCGTTGTCTGTGAACTTAATCACCATACAGCTTCAATCTAAATTCATATACCAAAACGCTTGATTCAGTGTTTTTGCTAGTTCTCAGATTAAATATTAATTTAACAATTACTTGTTATCTTCCTATTTAATCGAGTTTGAACAATTTATTTCAGACTCAAATTCTAATCTGTTAATGATTAACTACAGCCTCGTCAGCTTGCAGTAAACTGTGATAAATCACAGAGATTAATAAACCAGTCAAATTAGACTGTATTCACTAAACTCTATAATCTTCTTAGCTTGTACTCTGTAAAGTACATGGTGGAGACTAGGAGAGTCGAACTCCTGACCTCCTGCGTGCAAAGCAGGCGCTCTACCAACTAAGCTAAGTCCCCAGCTTATCACTTAATGAACGATATATCTTTCAGATTTGGTGGGTCTGACAAGACTTGAACTTGTGACCCCACGCTTATCAAGCGTGTGCTCTAACCAACTGAGCTACAGACCCTCAGATACATCTTCGAAGAACAACTTGTTGTGGATTCTTACCGATCGTCAATCTTTCGTTAAGGAGGTGATCCAGCCGCAGGTTCCCCTACGGCTACCTTGTTACGACTTCACCCCAGTCATCGGCCACACCGTGGTAAGCGTCCTCCTTACGGTTAGACTACCTACTTCTGGTGCAACAAACTCCCATGGTGTGACGGGCGGTGTGTACAAGGCCCGGGAACGTATTCACCGCGGCATTCTGATCCGCGATTACTAGCGATTCCGACTTCATGGAGTCGAGTTGCAGACTCCAATCCGGACTACGATCGGCTTTTTGAGATTAGCATCCTATCGCTAGGTAGCAACCCTTTGTACCGACCATTGTAGCACGTGTGTAGCCCTGGCCGTAAGGGCCATGATGACTTGACGTCGTCCCCGCCTTCCTCCAGTTTGTCACTGGCAGTATCCTTAAAGTTCCCGACATTACTCGCTGGCAAATAAGGAAAAGGGTTGCGCTCGTTGCGGGACTTAACCCAACATCTCACGACACGAGCTGACGACAGCCATGCAGCACCTGTATCTAGATTCCCGAAGGCACCAATCCATCTCTGGAAAGTTTCTAGTATGTCAAGGCCAGGTAAGGTTCTTCGCGTTGCATCGAATTAAACCACATGCTCCACCGCTTGTGCGGGCCCCCGTCAATTCATTTGAGTTTTAGTCTTGCGACCGTACTCCCCAGGCGGTCTACTTATCGCGTTAGCTGCGCCACTAAAGCCTCAAAGGCCCCAACGGCTAGTAGACATCGTTTACGGCATGGACTACCAGGGTATCTAATCCTGTTTGCTCCCCATGCTTTCGTACCTCAGCGTCAGTATTAGGCCAGATGGCTGCCTTCGCCATCGGTATTCCTCCAGATCTCTACGCATTTCACCGCTACACCTGGAATTCTACCATCCTCTCCCATACTCTAGCTGACCAGTATCGAATGCAATTCCTAAGTTAAGCTCAGGGATTTCACATCCGACTTAATCAGCCGCCTACGCACGCTTTACGCCCAGTAAATCCGATTAACGCTCGCACCCTCTGTATTACCGCGGCTGCTGGCACAGAGTTAGCCGGTGCTTATTCTGCGAGTAACGTCCACTATCCAGTAGTATTAATACTAGTAGCCTCCTCCTCGCTTAAAGTGCTTTACAACCAAAAGGCCTTCTTCACACACGCGGCATGGCTGGATCAGGCTTCCGCCCATTGTCCAATATTCCCCACTGCTGCCTCCCGTAGGAGTCTGGGCCGTGTCTCAGTCCCAGTGTGGCGGATCATCCTCTCAGACCCGCTACAGATCGTCGCCTTGGTAGGCCTTTACCCCACCAACTAGCTAATCCGACTTAGGCTCATCATTTAGCGCAAGGTCCGAAGATCCCCTGCTTTCTCCCGTAGGACGTATGCGGTATTAGCATTCCTTTCGGAATGTTGTCCCCCACTAAATGGCAGATTCCTAAGCATTACTCACCCGTCCGCCGCTAAGATAAGGTGCAAGCACCTCATCTCCGCTCGACTTGCATGTGTTAAGCCTGCCGCCAGCGTTCAATCTGAGCCATGATCAAACTCTTCAGTTTAAAATCATTAGTAGCTTATGGCTACAAATCTTGGCTCATCAATTTTCTGACTAAAAATTCGCTCAAATAAACTTCGAGAAATTTCTACCATTCAATCAATGAAATATTTTCGATTGATCAACCAGTAAAAATCCACACAAGTTGTTCTTCTATTCTCTTAATGATCTTCTCGATGATTCGTCATCATCAAGCTAGGTCGGCTATGTTACTCTAATTTAAACTAAAGTCAACAGGTAATTTCGATATTTTTTAAACCTACCAATCAATCCAAGAATCTAACCCTTCTAGCCAAATCCTTGTTTCTCAACAAGTTTTTATCTGCATCACCGCCGATGGATGTGCATTCTACAGCATTTCACATCAGGTGCAACCCCATTTCCTAATCTTTTTATTTAAGTGAACGTTTTTAAACCAAAATCACAATTTTTCTTATATTTTTCGACCGAATTTGTTTTAATAATAAGAGAACAACTAAACTGTATACCTCATATCTATGTTTTGCGTCATGCAGCGCAATCATTCTAATGACTGTATTTCGCTCTAATGGCGATGAAGGACTTATATGCATTACTCAAATTATATCTTGCTTGGGCTGTTAACCGCTGGAGCATGCTCACCTGTATTAGCACAAGAAGTTCAAAACGAGCCATCTATTCAAACAAGCTCAGTGGCAAATACCAACAATCAACAATCGACATCGACTATTCAAGCCATAAAAGATTTAAAACATATCACTAGAAATGATTTAAAGGTCAATGCAAACGCTGCTCAACCTGATGCTGTAAAAGATCCTTTACAACCATTAAATAGACAGATCTTTGCTTTAAATGATGCTTTGGATCGTAATTTATTAAAACCTATTGCAATACAGTATGTAGCAAAAGTTCCAGAAGAAGTCCGTACCCCTTATCGCCAATTTAGAAAAAATCTAGGTGAACCTTGGAATGCAGTCAACCAATTAATCCAAGGACGACCAACTCGCGCTGCCAAGACATTAGGTCGCTTCACGATTAATACACTTACAACACTAGGTTTTTCTGATCCTGCTCGTCGTTTAGGCCTAACCACTGAAGAGGAAAGTTTTGGCGTCACTTTAGGTTACTACGGTGTACCATCAGGTCCTTATGTGATGCTGCCATTTTTTGGTCCAAGCACATTCCGTGACGGTTTTGGTTTAGCAACAGATCGTTTTGGTCGCCCACAAAAATATTTATTAGATGATCAAGAAGGTATTTATTGGTCTACTAATTTATTACAAGCAATTGATGCTCGCTCACAAATTTTGGATATTGAAGAAAGCTTAAAAGGTGATAAATATTCAATGATCCGTGATTTTTACTTACAACGTAAAGCCTTCCAAATTGCTGAAAAGCATGGAGATTCGGCAGATGTTTCATTTGTAAGTGACGAAAATGACAATAACGATCAATCAGGTGATGACAAATAATCTCTGAGGAACTTTAAATGATAGACTTATGTATTAATTTAAAGTTTTAGCAATACTATGTTTTTCATCATATTTCATCTATGATGAATTAAAAAATGATCATACAAATACAAAAGGTCGGCTACTTATCTATGTATTTTATTCAACCCACACGCTCAATATCTTATTTAGACCAAGCACTAAATGAGTTACCGAGTTTACAAATCATTCATATTGATGATTTAGATTTGTATGATCAAACGATAATTGCTATTGCCGATGTACAAGATTTTTTAAAATACCAATGGAAATTGCCTACAATTGTTCTTGCTTTTGAACATGAAGGAACTGCATTAGCTCAAGCATGGGAAATGGGTGCGTTGGCAGGATGGATTTGGAGTGAATTACCCAAAAATCCTGTTCATTCATTGTTTAAAATCGATGCTCAATATAAACGTAATCAAGATAGTAGAGATTTACCTTCTGCCGCAGAACTACAAAAAAGATTATTACCAAACCCGATCGAATTACCAAACTATCAATTTGAATCATTTTTTCAGCCATCCGCTTATCTGTCAGGAGATTGGTATGATTACTGGAGGTTAAATGATGATGAAGTCTTGTTTTATTTAGCAGATGTTTCAGGTCATGGGGTAACAAGTAGTTTACTGACATCTTGGATGGCGGCATTTCATGGCCGATCAAAAACACCTAGTCAATTGATTCAAAAACTAAATGCAATGTTAGTACAAGAAAATATTGAAAAGCATATTACTATGGTTGCAGGAATATTAAACTTATCAACCCATGAAGTATGTTGGTCTAGCGCTGGTCACTACCCTCCTCCAATTATTTTTGAGCCCAACCAACCTCCACAAATCCTTACAACAAGTAGCTTTCCATTAGGTCTTACTGAAGAGCTAGAAGTTGAAGAACATTGTTGTACATTGAGTCGTAATGCTCGTTTTATATTATGTTCTGATGGTGCACTTGAACCATTTGATGGCGGTTTGAATGATCAATTTAATCAATTGGTCGAACATCTTCAGCATGACGCTTTCAAAGCACCAGATCATGTTGCTGATGACATTGCTATTTTAAGCATATGCCGAATGAATTAACCCTAAAATCAATATTTTAATTAGATCACAGCATCCAACCACTTGTGTCTAGAATATCACTATGGGATAATTTTATATCCTTTCTCTGAAAATGGCATTTATATGTCAACAGGTCATGTTGAATATGCAAGTTTGAACGGAACGCATATTTTCAAGCTTATTGGCGAAGTGCGCGCTCACTCTTGTATAAGTTTAGACAAGTTACTCAACAAAATTGAACAGCAACAGAATGTTGTCGGTGCAATTGTTGATTTAACTGAAACTACATTTATTGACAGCACGGTCTTGGGTGTACTTGCAAAACTAGGTCTTAAGCTTAAACAAGTTCATCATATTCAAGCTGTTATGCTTTCGACAAATCCAGATATCACCACCTTAGCCAATAGTATGGGGCTAGGTCAGGTATTTGTAATTTTAAATTACTGCGGTGATCCAAGTGTATGCACTTTAGAACTGACTGAAGAGCATGTAACACATAGTGCAATGCTCAATACTGTACTTGATGCACACAAAACATTGATGCGTTTAAATGAAAACAACCAAAATATGTTTGAGCCTCTTGTGAAGCAATTGCAAAAAGAACAAGAGTGCTTATCTCTTGATTCACAAAAACAAAATGCATAATTGTTGAAAACCCAATCTTGATGCCGATATGACCTTACTTTCTGTTGTACAAATGAATTCTCAAAATGACATTGAAGCAAATTTCCTTGTCATTGAATCATTGATTCAGCAAAGTAAGGCTCAAGCGGCGGAGTTAATTGTTTTTCCAGAAAATTTTGTTTGTTTTGCAGCAGGAAAACAGCGTGAAACTGCTGCGCAATTCGAGAGCATTCAACAGCGTTTAGAACAACTCGCTCATCGTTATCAAATTTGGATTATCGCGGGTACTCTCCCTTGCCCGTTTCGTCCTGATGGTTCAATCATTGATGATGGTCGAGTTCGAACCGTCAGTTTATGCATTAGCCCTGAAAGAACTGAAGCGCGTTATGACAAAATCCATTTATTTGACGTTCAGGTCAGTGATGCTGTAGGTGGCTATCAAGAGTCAAAATTCTTTGAAGCAGGCGATAAAGTCGTTGTTGCCAAAACACCGTTTGGCAATATTGGTCTGATGGTGTGTTACGACTTACGCTTTCCAGAACTTGCTCTAATGTTACGTCAGCAAGGGGCAAATATTTTAACTGCACCTGCTGCATTTACTTACACCACAGGACAACTTCATTGGCAATTACTATTACAAGCACGTGCAATGGATAGCCAATGTTATGTGCTTGGTGCAGCTCAGCAAGGCTGGCATGGTGAACAGCGTCAAACTTGGGGTCATGCAGGAATTACAAATAGCCGAGGGCAACTATTAGAAATGATTACGGCCGAAGGACATGGTTTAATTACATCTTCATTTGACCTAGCAGAACAAAATAATATTCGACTAGCAATGCCATTGATGCAGCATCGTAAACTTATCAATTATTAAAAATAATCGTTTTATCTGAGCACACTTTTGTTCAATTTATCCTCATATGGCATCACTTTGACTGTTATAGTCAATTTTCATAAATGTATGTTTTGTAGGATCATGATTTAATAGGCTTTATTTATCATGGTAGAACAAGATCAAATGGTCATATTCTATACGTGATGTAATATCCTCAATTAATTCGTATTAAGTTTGATTTATGTTTAAAGTAATTTTCATTTTTTTATTTTTTATAGGGGCAATTGCACAACTTCATGCAGCCGTAGTTGAAACCAATACCAGTTCACAAAGTACCTTGTCCACGCCACAAAATTTATCGCTAAATTCTTTTGGGCAATGGGTGATTGGTTGGGGTACTGGGGCTGAAGGTGCGAGACAACGATTAGATAATATTCAGCGAGAGGATGTCATCATTATCAAACAAAAAGGTGCAACCTTAGACATGATTGTTGCATGGCAACAATATTATGAACAAGAAGCGCTCAATAATCCCAATAATCCAACGGCACGTTATAGAGCGCGTTTGATGAAAAAAATCGCTGAGCTTTGGTAATTATTGATGTAAAATCTGCGTAACTAATCATAAGCAGATCACGATATACTGATCAGATGAATATACTGTTTGAGAAGCGCATGGGTGATGAACATCAGCAATTACGATTAGATAATCAGCTTTGTTTTCTGATTTATTCAACCAACCTTGCCTTAAATCAAGTCTACCGTCAATTGCTCTCTCCTCTCGGATTAACTTACCCTCAATATCTGGTAATGTTAGTGCTTTGGGAAAGGGATCAACTCAGTGTTTCTAAGATCGGTGAAAGATTATTTTTAGAATCTTCCACACTCACTCCATTATTAAAAAAACTTGAAGCCTCACAACTAATTTCACGCAAACGCTCAGTCGAAGATGAAAGACAGGTTATTATTTCTCTTACACTACAAGGTCATACTTTAAAATTAGAAGCAGTCGATATTCCATCCAAAATTTCAGAAGCAGCGGCCTGTTCAACCGCATCACTTACAGAGCTTAAAGATCAGCTTGCGACATTACGTCACCATCTCACGCAATAGAACCTAAGTTTACAAATCGATAACTTGCATTCCCAAATACATCGTGTACGATTTAATTGTACACAATATTTATTCAGGAATAAAAATCATGTCTCTAGAACAAGTCGTTTATCGCGCAAAAGCAAAAGCTACAGGTGGTCGTGATGGTCGTGCAACTTCATCAGACGGTGTCTTAGATGTAAAATTAGGTGTTCCAAAAGAAATGGGCGGTGCTGGTGGTGAAGTTACCAATCCTGAACAGCTTTTTGCGGCGGGTTATTCAGCATGTTTCTTAGGTGCAATGAAATTTGTTGCAAATCGAGATAAATTCAAAATTACGAAAGATGCTTATGTTGAAGGTGAAGTGGGAATTGGTCCAATTCCAAATGGCTTTGGTATTGAAGTCACTTTAAATGTTTATCTGATTGGTATAGAACAAGCTGAAGCTGAACAATTGGTTGCCGCAGCGCACATTGTTTGCCCATATTCAAACGCGACTCGTGGCAATATTGATGTGAATTTTAATATCGTAACCACAGAATAAGCATTTCGCAAAGAAAAACAGCATGGATCACCATGCTGTTTTTTTATTTAAGGGCTTAACTTAATTATTCTTCAGCCGCTTCGTTGGTCACACGCAATACTTCTTCTAATGTGGTTTTACCTGCTAGAACCTTGAGCAAACCATCATCACGAATCGAAGCTGCATGACGACGCGCATGATTTTCCAACTCAAATTCAGCTGCATTACCATGAATCAAACGGCGCATCGACTCATCTACTGGCACAATTTCATAAATTGCAGTTCGTCCGCTAAAGCCAACATGTGAACATTTTTCACAACCATGCGGTTCAGGCAACTGCATATATTCATCAACTTTGAGATGCTGAAACACTTGTCGCTCAAAATCATCAGCTTTTCGCCAAGTCACGCAATGTGGACACAAGGTCCGAACAAGACGTTGCGCAATAACACCTATCAAAGAACTTGCCAACAAGAATGGTTCGATCCCCATGTCTTTTAAACGTGTTACCGCACCAATTGCCGTATTGGTATGCAGTGTTGATAGCACTAAGTGACCCGTTAAAGAGGCTTGTACCGCAATTTCAGCAGTTTCAAGATCACGAATCTCACCCACCATCACCACATCTGGATCTTGGCGTAGCATCGCTTTTAATGCACGTGCAAAGGTCATATCGACTTTAGTATTGACCTGCGTTTGACCAATCCCCTCCAATTGATATTCAATCGGATCTTCGGCGGTCAAAATATTACGTGTATTGTCATTAAGATCAGACAATGCAGCATACAAGGTTGTGGTTTTACCCGAACCTGTTGGGCCTGTCACCAAGATAATGCCATGTGGGCGATGTACCAATTGCGTTAAACGCTCATAGTCATTTTTCATTAAACCAAGATGAGTCATGTTTAAACGCCCAGCTTGCTTGTCTAGTAAACGCATGACCACTCGTTCACCATGCGAAGAAGGTAAAGTCGATACACGTACATCCACTTCACGTCCCGCTAAACGTAATGAAATACGCCCATCTTGTGGAACTCGCTTTTCAGCAATATCCAGTTTCGCCATGACTTTAATACGTGATACCAATAATGGCGCAAGTTCACGGCGTGGCTGTACAATTTCACGCAGTTGACCATCTACACGTAATCGTACCGAAAGTTTTTTCTCAAAGGCTTCAATATGAATATCAGATGCGCTGACACGAATCGCTTCAGACAATAAGGCATTAATTAGGCGAACAATTGGTGCATCATCTTCTTGATCCATCAAGTCTTCAGCTTCAGGCACTTGGTCTGCCAAACTTAATAAATCTGGATGATCTTCTAGACCCGCAGCCACTTGTTGTGACTCACCTGTATCCCCTGCATAACTCGAACTCAATAGAGCATGGAACTCTTGATCAGTACATAATTGATCGTGAGCCGATTTCCCCAAAATTCGACGTGCTTCCTGCAAAGCAATACGCGCGGTGTCCTTCCGTCGCACAATAAAAATTTGGTCACCTTCATAACGTAATAAAACGCCATGTCGTTTAGCAAAACTATAAGGAATTTGTATTTGTTTAAGTATTTGCATCACACAAATAATGATAAGAGAAAGTATTGAGTGTACTCTAAGCAGATTACAGCGTGAAGTCTGTTTAGCATACTCACACAGGAATTTTGCATCTTGTCTCAAAATAATCAATATCAAGCTCCCCATTCTGACACTTTGAAATGGTGGGGCGAACAACAATTCGAAATTCAACAGGCCAAAGCGTGGCAATTCGGTTCATTGCTCTTTCGTCTCACTCGCGGCATCAAAGAGTGGCGTTTGGAATATCATCGCCCTCAATTTCAGTATGACTACGAGCAGCAGTGGCGAATATTGAATGATATTGAATTTGCCATGCCACCTCCTGCAAAAATTGAACGTTATATGTTTCACAAAACCAATGGCATCTTTCATTTGATGCCTCGCTTGGCGGATCGCTCAGTGGTGATTCGACCTGTTGACCCGATTTATATTCCTGCCGGCCAGCGTGGAACCTTATATATCAGTACACCCTTGTGGATTGCGGGTTTGGTTGACGGTCTTTCTGAGCCCTTATTTGATATTCCCGTGATTCAACCGAAAGACACTTGGTTTGGTAAAGACCCACAAAATGGTGAGATCTGCTACGCAACTTCTGTAGATGGTCGTATTGATTTGAATCTACTCAAACCGCGTGCTTTCCGTGCGGTAACTCCAATTGAGTTCCACAATACCAGTCATCACCAATTGCGTTTTGACCGTATGAATGTCCCGGTCCCTGCGTTGCCTTTATTTTATAGTGAAAGTACAGGTCGTTTATGGACCTCACAAATCAAAGTCTATTACGAAGGGACAGATCATCCAGCACGTATTCGGATTGAGAATAAAACCCCAACTCAAGCGGGTGAAGTGATTTATGTACATCCTCCTCGTGCGCCTGGCAGTACCTTATTCAATATGTTTGATTCATTCTTTTAAGAGGTTGCTATGCCCGACTCAAATATTCCCAAGGATGTTGCTAGTAGCCTCACCAGTATTTTCACCAATATTAACTTCGAACGCTTAAGTGAAATCGTTGTTGCGATTATTTTAGCGTTTATTGGTTTTGTAATCGCAAGACTGGTATCGAATGCCTTCATTCGTACAATTGGAAATCGTTTTAATGCCCATCAACGCTTGCTATGGCGTAGAGGGATTTTTTATTTTATTTTCCTGTTATTTATTATGACCAGCTTAAGAGAGGCTGGATTTAAACTCAGCGTGTTCTTGGGTGCAGCAGGAATTCTGACCGTTGCTTTGGGTTTTGCATCACAAACATCGGCAACCAACTTGATCAGTGGTTTATTTTTGATCGGAGAAGGTTCATTTGAAGTTGGTGATACGATTCAAATTACCTTAATTCGCGGACAAACGATTGAAGGACAAGTCATTTCAATTGACCTCCTCTCAGTTAAATTACTAACACTAGATAATGTGTATATTCGCCTACCAAACGAACAATTGATTCGAACACCCGTCATGAATTTATCAAAATACCCAATACGGCGTATTCCAATTACATTGGCGATCAATTTCCATGAAGACATTATCAAAGTACGACAAGTACTTTTAGATGTTGCTGCTAAATATCCTTTGGTCATGGATGATCCGAAAGCAACCGTTACCGTAACAGCATTTAGGGAGTCATCGATTGAACTCCTTTTTGCGGTATGGTGTAGACAGGAAAATGCATTGAAAGTTCGCGATGAAATGCAAGAACGTGTCCGTAATGGTTTCTTAGAAAATCAAATTGAAATTCCTGTACCTAAAATGGGCTTAATTGATCGCCCTTTACCATTAGAGGATGACGAAGTTGATCAATATGCAAATCAAAAAGAACTGAAAAAAGCGGAGAAAGAGAAATAATCAACTCTCTTTCTCAGATTCCTCAAGTGCTGGTGGTAACGGTGCAAGATAAGCAATCACAAGCATGATTGCACCTGAACCAATAAATGAAATGACACGAGTCAATGTGCCACTTTGCGATAGATCAAGCAGCAATAATTTAGCGACGACAATTGCCAATAATGCAGCTCCAACAAACCAGATTTGTCGAATATGACGGCGACTTGAAAATGTCATCAGAACAAAAGCCAAAATCACCCACAACAAAGTCAAACTCAACTGCACATCGCCATTCGACCAAATCTCGATACCCCATAGTGGCGTCCCAAGATAATGATGCATCGCACGTACAACAATACTACTCAAAACCAATAAGCCAACTAAAATAGTGGTGACTTTAAAGCCCCATTCTATTGAATGCTCATCACTCAACTTATAATGGTAGATTGTCCAAATCAGTCCGATGAAGATCAATAAGGAGAAAATATCAGTAAGATTTAATAAAGGTAAAAAATAATATTGTTCAGCAGAATGTATATCTAAACTAATCAGGATTAACCAAACTAGGCTTAAACTAAGCACGGGTATTTGTTGTAGAAGTTGGGTATTTTTAGTGGTTATTAAAAATATTCCATACAACACTGGAATGAGGGCTAATCCAATCAATGGCATAATTGGGAAAACCGCCAAACCAATACTCGCCAAACTTAACCACAATAAGCTTGACCATATAATAAGTTTTTCCTTTGAAATAGTACTCTTCAAAGTGATTAACATTAGAGCCAATACAACCGAAGCAACCGCAAAGCTGACTTGATTTAACTTACTCGACCAATGCAACACGGAATACACATTCTCTGCAAAACTTTCACCATAAAGCAGAAATAATAAACTCCCCAATAAGATCAGCTGTACATTGTCCCACTGTAATCTTGATGTGAAGTGAACGACTAGACTGAAAGAAGCCAATAATAAAACTGCTATTGCTAAATATGGGCTCAGTCCATATTGTTGCCACTGTATCAATTCAACGCCTGCAATCGCTCCTGCATACATGCCCAATGCTAAAAAAATTCCACTGAGCATTCGAGCACTAAAATATTTTTCAACTTGTTGATAATTTAATAAATAGTAAGCTGAAATAAACTGAGCGATTGCATAGATGACTGTACTGAGTATCGGAAAGTGGTCATTTGACCAAACTTGGAAAATAAGTGCCACTGAACTTAAAAGCACCAATACAACACCCACATAACGACTTAAACGATAACGTTCAGTTACTCCCCAGACAATTAATGCTGTACCTTGAATCACCCAACCCGTTGAAGTCCAATGTGCCCCTTTAGCCAATGGGAAAATTAATGCCGTAAAAACCACTGCAAGAATAAAGAAACTTTTTGCCAAGATAGATAATTGCGGATGTTGACGTTTAATCCATAGATTTAATGCGATGTACACAATGGCTAATGCAACAGCTCCCCAAGTTAATGCTTGAGTCGAGTTATGCATTAAATATGCATGCAAGGAAAAACCAAGTACGGGAACACTAAAAATAAGCCCAACATCTAAGATAGGCTGTAAACGTTGATGACTTTGAGGAACTGTCTGATCAATGCTTGTATCTTGAGTTTGTGTCCGTAACATTAGTTGGCTATAGCGAATGCTTAACCAAATGAATAAAGCAATATGCAGCCATAAGATCATATCCAAGGTGTCAAACTGATATGTTTTTGCATAGATCCCAATCGTTGCGCCACCGATAAACATGGTGGCAAAAAATGCGATTTGATGCAAAATTTTCCACGGCTGAATAAAATTAACCGCAGCAACAGCTAAATTAATTAAAAAGTAATAGCCAAATAAGAAAATCACATCAGGATGATTTTGTGGAATCACCAGTGGTGCAAGATATGCCATGCTCAAAGCTAACATCGCTAAATACAAGGCTTGCTGTTTTAAACTGAGATAGACCGTCGCTAATAATAGAATTACAAATAAAATACTCGCTGTACTTAAGCTAGCAATCACGGCGAAGTGATGCGAGAAAATCAAGGTCAAAAAAACGACTGCCAAACCAACGCCTTGTAAAGCTACAGCAAATAATTGGTTTTTCTTTTGTAGTAAATAACCTGCAATGGTCGTAATAACACCAGCAACAGCAATAAAACTCAGTTTCACACCCAAGCTTAATTGCCAATGCTCGCTAGCAAAGCGTAACAGTAACACCACGCCAACCATTAATATTGCAACTGCAACGCGTAAAATTGGATTGCCATGCATCATCCAATCAAGTGCAGGTTGCCACCAGGATACTGTTTGAGTTGTTGCTTGATGCTCAAAATCAACAGGTGACTGACTATTTTGATTTGGTATCGCCTGATAATCAGCTTTCATCCACGCAGGATGTTGTTCAAAAACTGGTGTCTGAGTTTCTGTCTTCTTGGCTTCATCAAGATACCGTTCAATATTTTGGGCGTTGATCTTTTGCTGAGCTAAAGCCTCTATGTCAGTCTCTACATTTGCATATTGTTCTAAATGAGTCAGTCGAGTTTGAAATGCACTGATCGTTTGGATTAAACATAGCATTAATACCAATAATGCACCGCCAGCTAACCACATCCACGTATTGGCGTAAGCAAAAAGTGCCACGAGTGCCGCAGCATAAATAATAATTTTTTGCCCATTTATATTCGCTGATTGTGCAAAAAAACTTGGCGCGGCCTGCTCTAGCTGGCGTAAGCGCTGATGAATTTCTGAAATAACGTGCACAATAACAACAGTTAATCCAATTGTTGCAGCAACAATCGCTCCATGCCATTGAAATGCAATTGCGCAAGCAAGCAGCACCGTCAAAGCAACTAAAACGATAATAATTCCCTGTTTATTTTTTTTATACATAGACTTAGATCAATTATGACACCTTCATTTAAGTTATCTTACTTGATCACTTGATAAGCAGCCATTTTTACATACAAAATACTGCAATTATTTAACGCGACACAGTTTGCCACTGCTCTAGAAGACAACAAGGACAGCCACTACTTTTTCACGTAAAATGGCATTTAGTTCATCATAAGGATTTGCATAATGCCACCTTTTGTCTTGGTTGACGGGTCTTATTTTTTATTTCGTGCTTTTCACGCTTTACCGCCATTAACAACCTCTACAGGTTTACACACCAACGCAATCCGTGGCGCAATTTCAGCAATTCAAAAGTTAATGCGTCGTACTCAGCCTACTCATATGGCTGTGATTTTTGATACACCAGAACCAACTTTCCGCCACAAATTATCACCTATTTATAAAGGTGATCGCCCAAGCATGCCTGAGGAATTATCTCAACAAATTCCCTATTTACATGCATTGATCAAAGCTCAAGGCATTCCTCTGTATAGTCTTCCGGGTGCAGAAGCCGATGATATTATTGGCACACTCACTAAACGTGGATTGGCTGAAGGTCACCATGTCTTAATCTCAACAGGTGACAAAGACATGGCACAATTGGTTAATGAACACGTTAAACTTGAAGATAGTTTTAAAGAACGTGTTTTGGATGAAGCGGGGGTGCTTGAGAAATTCGGTGTGCATCCACATCAAATTATTGATTATCTCACCCTAATGGGAGATGCTTCTGACGGTATTATGGGAGTGCCAGGTGTAGGCGCAAAAACTGCCGCAAAACTACTGACTGAATATGGTTCATTAAATAATATTATTGCCAATGTTGATCAACTGAAAGGCAAAATCAGCCAAAATATTAAAGACAATTTAGAGAATATTAAGATTGACCATCAACTGGCCAGTATTGTCTGTGATCTAGATTTAGCTTTAGATTGGCATGACCTTAAACTCGCCAATCCAAATGTAGATCAATTACGTGACCTCTATACAGAACTAGAATTCCGTAACCAATTACAATCTTTAGACCATCCCAACAATCCAAATAATTCAGCTTACCAACAAACATCTCAAAGTATTGTCAAAGCCGAACAGAAAATTGAGCAAGTGATTGCCGAAGATCATGCCAGCCTTTCCAGTCAAGATGATCAACTCGGTAATGCGACTTATCATACGGTATTGAACCAACAAGATTGGGATGCATTATTACAACGTATGCAGCAAGCCGATCATTTTGCGATTGATACGGAAACCACCAACCTAGATTATCGTATCGCTGAACTGGTGGGTTTCTCGGTCGCATTTGATGCCAAAGATGCTTATTACGTTCCTGTTGCACACGATTATGAAGGTGCCCCTGAACAACTGAATCGTGAAACATTATTAGCTCAGATCAAACCAATTTTAGAAAATGAGCAAATCAAGAAAATTGGTCATCATTTAAAATATGATGCGCATATTTTTGCTAATCACGGTATCACGATTCAAGGCTGGTATTTCGATACTATGCTTGCCTCGTATGTACTCAATGCAGCGGCAACTCGTCATGGGATGGATGATGTAGCACGTGTTTATCTCAGCCATTTGACCACTACTTTTGAACAAATCGCAGGTAAAGGTGTAAAGCAAAAAACCTTTAATCAAATTGAATTAGAAATAGCGGCACATTATGCTGCTGAAGATGCACATGTCACTTATCGTCTTTATGAGGTCTTAAAAGCAAAACTGCAAAGCCATCCTGAACTGGTCAATATTTTGCATAACATCGAAATGCCTGTTGCTCGTGTACTCACAGGTATGGAAGAAGATGGAATTAAACTGGATCATCAATTTTTGGATCAACTCAGTGTTGAGTTCTCTGAAACGATTCAAACTTTAGAAAACCAAGCAACGGAATTAGCAGGTGAAGCATTTAATATCGCATCACCTAAACAAGTGGGTGAAGTCCTATTTGATAAGCTTGGACTTAAAGGTGGTAAGAAAACTGCCACGGGTCAATACAGTACCAGTGAAAGTATTTTAGAGAAAATTGAACATCCCTTAGCTGAAGTTATTTTAGAACATCGCGGATTAGCAAAACTCAAAAATACTTATACTGATCGCTTGATCGAGCAATCACATGATGCAACGCATCGTGTACATACTAGTTATCACCAAGCACTCACGGCAACTGGGCGTTTATCTTCCACTGATCCAAATTTGCAAAATATTCCAATTCGTACACCAATTGGTCGTCAGATTCGTAAAGCATTTATTGCGCCTGAAGGTCGTGTATTACTCGCAGCCGATTATTCACAAATTGAGCTACGCTTAATGGCACATTTCTCTCAGGATGATGCTTTAGTCCATGCTTTCCAACAAGGTCAAGACGTACACCGTCGTACCGCATCAGAAGTATTGGGAATTGCAATTGAAGATGTCACCCATGATCAACGTCGACAAGCCAAAGCCGTTAACTTTGGTTTACTCTACGGAATGTCTGAGTTTGGTCTTACACGTCAACTGGGTTTTACACGCGAAGAATCTCGTAGCTATATTGCACGTTATTTCCAACGCTATCCGGGTGTACTTGACTATATGGAACGTACTCGCCAGATCGCACGTGAACAAGGCTTTGTTGAAACCATTTTAGGTCGTCGTTTATATACGCCCGACATTATGGCAACCAATAAAATGATCAAACAGGCAGCTGAACGTGCAGCAATCAATGCACCATTGCAAGGAAGTGCTGCTGATATCATTAAACTTGCCATGATTGCAGTTGATAAAGTCCTACCAAAAGATCAGGCTAAGCTGTTATTACAAGTTCACGATGAATTGGTATTTGAAGCAGATGTCGCCATTGCGGATGAACTTTCAAAACAGATTACTAAAGTGATGCAGTCTGTATTGGAAATTTCAGTGCCATTTGTGGTTGAAGTTGGACAGGGCCTTAACTGGGATGCTGCTCACTAATACGTGAGCAATAAAAAAAGGATTGTGTTTTACACAATCCTTTTTTTATTTTTGAAGCAGATTAAAGACCTGTTAAAAGAACTTTAGCTGCTTCATTCATTAAGATCTCAGCAATATATAAAGCTAAGAAAGCCAAAATTGGAGATAAATCAATCATCCCCATATTCGGTAACAGACGACGAAATGGGGCAAGTAAAGGTTCTGCAAGCTCCTGAATCACTTCAATATAAGGTGATCGTGACTGCGTAAACATCACCACCCAACTCAAAATGATTGTTGCAAAAATCAAATAACGACAGAAACGAATTAAATCTTGGATCATCGTCACAAATGTCGTGATCACAAGATACACTGCGCTATGTGGCATTTGTCCTGACAAATACATCAACCCAAAAATTTTCAGTAAGTACAATACCACCAACAAAGCAACTGCGGCTAAATTAACACGCCCCTTGCCTAGAGTGGGAAAAATACGGCTAAAAACATCAACAATCTTGGTCGCTTTCACGGTTGAAAGGACCACAGGATTGTATGGACTGACTGCCGCTAATTGCATTAAAAAACGGAAAAAGACCAATAAAATTGCAACATTGATCAAAACACCAAAAATTAGCGCAGAACTTGCACCCATAATTGTCTTATCCTACTTAAACCGATTTAGTCTTGTCACTCAACTCTTGTGCAAGCTCTTGGCTACGCTTCTGAGCTGCTGCAAGCGCTGCTTGAATATTTTGTGAAATCTGCGCACGATCAAACACTTCTAGAGCTGCTTGCGTTGTACCATTTGGAGAAGTCACATTTTTACGTAATTCTGTTGGAGAATTTGAGCTAGTAATCGCCATTTGTGCCGCACCCAACGCTGTTTGCAGGGTCAATGCTGTCGCGACTTTCTCATCTAAGCCCAAGTTTTTACCTGCACGAATCATACTTTCCATCAAGTAAAAGAAATAGGCTGGACCAGAACCAGAGACTGCGGTTACTGCATCAATTTGCGCTTCATTGTCTACCCAAATGGTTAAACCTGTCGCAGCCAAAATTTGACTGGTTAATTCACGATCTTGAGCATTTACTGCTTCAGATGCATAAATACCATGCGCACCCGTTTGTACCAGTGCTGGCGTGTTTGGCATTACACGAACAATACGCTGACTACCACCAATTAAATCTGAAATCGTTTGAATTTCAGCACCTGCAATAATTGAAATCACGAGTTTATCTGACAATAAGTCTTTTAATGGTTGTAATACCGTTGCCAAAACTTGGGGTTTAACCGCCAATACCACAACGTCCGCATTTTTAATTGCGTCCACATTGTCTGTTGTGGTTTGAATATTTTTTTCTTCTAAGATGTGACGAATTTGCTCGACTGGATCAGAAACGGTAATGCGGGTCGTCGGTAAACCACGAGAAAGTAGCCCACCAATCAAGGCTTGCGCCATGTTACCACCACCAATAAAACAAATATTTTGATTCAATGTTGTCGCCATGTCCTACTCATCATATGAAAAAGACTGCTGAAAAAAGTCATTGCAGTCAGAAATTAAACTTGGTTGCCAACCGCCCTGTTCTAAATAATCAGATTGCGCCAACCAAAAACCCTTTGGGCTAAAAACCCCAAGCATAACATTATCTACGACTAATATTTGAATTGTATGACGTAACCAAGGCAAAATCTGTGCATCTTGAATGGCTTTTTTCAGTGGCCAATGTCCAACACGACCATAGAGATGAATTTTTTCCCCCCCTAGGCGTTTCAGCAGCTTTAACTCTCGCCCTAAAAGCTGGGATGAAAACCCAATCACTTGAGATTCGATTTTAAACGTTCCAGCCGCAACTTTGATCGTTTCACCCATTTCATATCGCTCTAATAATGCAGGGAGAATGGTAGATTGTTTTTCTGCATATAATTGGTTGTGAGTTAAACGATATAATTTTTTCTGATAGCGAACAAAATAGTGTTGATTGATATGTAAAATTGCCTGGGCATCTGGCTTTGCCAGAATAACCTCTTGTTGTAAGCGTTGTACCATATCGTAGCTTGGGCGATATTGATCCTTACCTTTTACCCAAGCGGACAGTAATTGACGTTGTCGTGCATCCGATAATTCCAACAGACAAGTTAAATCCAGCTCATTCTCAGTTGCACATAATTTCCAATCACTTTGCAGCACATCATCTAAAATTTCTGCGGCATCTTGCATCAGATAACTCGTTCGTGACATAGCTGATTGCATTTTAGGGAAGCGATTTTCTAATACAGGCCATAACTCTTCTCGACACCATGCCCGATCATAGTACGTATCGTAATTAGTGAGATCAGTCACATAATCAAAACCCAGTTGCTGTGACCATTGCTCAATTTTCTCACGACTGATATCTAAAAATGGTCGCCAAATGGTCATATCTTGCCGAACATCAATTTGCTGCATCGCTGCCAAACCATTGACACCTGCACCAGAAAATAATCGTAATAACAGCGTTTCCGCTTGATCTTGCTGATGATGCCCGAGTACTAAAATGTCATTCTCAGTTAAATGTCTACAATAAGCCTGATAGCGCGCATTTCGTGCTTGTTGCTCTAAATTACCTGACTCGACTGAGACTTTTTGCAAAATACAAGGAATCTTTAGCGCATCAGCGTGCTTTTGTACTAAATTGCCCCATTCTTCACTCATCGATTGAAGTTGATGATCAATATATATCGCGCGGGTTCGGGTGGGGAAAAGTTCAGACATCAGATACAGCAACAGCATGGAATCCATGCCGCCGCTGCACCCAATTAAGAATTGAGTTTGTTCAGAAAAATGCTGAGTTTGTGCTAAGACGCGATGCCTAAATTGCTGCTGCCAAACTTCATTAAACGTTGATAACGTGCATCGCATCGTTCTTGTGCATCCATCGGTTGCAATTCATTTAAGGCTAGTTTTAACACATCTTTCAAATCATGCATGACTTTTTCAGGCTGTAAGTGAGCACCCTCACCCTCATCCACCACATACTCAACAATACCTAAAGCTTTCAGCTTGTCGGCAGTTAATGCAAGCGCTTCACTGGCTTGTGCAGCTTTGTCCGCAGTTTTCCATAAAATCGAAGCACAGCCTTCAGGTGAAATGACTGAGTAAATACTATGCGATAGCATAATCACGCGGTCAGCGACACCAATACCAAGTGCCCCGCCAGAACCGCCTTCGCCAAGCACAGTCGCAATCACAGGTACTTTTAAACTAGAAAGCTGCGCTAAACTTGTTGCAATCGCTTCTGCTTGACCACGCTCTTCGGCACCTACACCAGGATAAGCACCCATGGTATCGACAAAAGTAAATACTGGGAGATTAAAACGTTCAGCCATATCAAGTAAACGCTGTGATTTACGATAACCTTCTGGATTACACATACCGAAGTTATGTTGTAATTTTTCACGCGTACTGCGACCACGATGTTGACCAACCACCATCACTGGCTGCCCATCGAAGCGGGCTAAACCACCAATCATAGCACCATCGTCACCATATAAACGGTCGCCATGAAGAGCATCAAATTCAGTAAAGATTTCACTGACATAATCTAGAAATTGCGGACGTTCAGGATGTCGTGCAATTTGAACCGTAGCCCAAGCCTTGGACTGAGTCGCTTTATTTTTCATAAGTCGTAGATAATCCCTAACAAGGATATATTGTTAATCAACAAAATTGTCTGACTGAATATTTAACTCAATGTCCCAATGTTTAAATTGCACTTGCTCATCATGCAAGTCTGCAACCAATAAAGGCCATTGTTTAGCATCACCAGAAACGCTGAGTTGCCATTGTTGATCATTTCCAACGCTCAGTTCAATGGCAGGAAGCATCTGATCACTACGACTATGGTTCAGCAAAACAGCGAGACGAAGCAACAAGCACAGATACAATAAATGACTACCACCAACTTTTAGAACGTCATTTTTTGCATCAGCACGTAACTTACGACGATGATGTGAAACTAAATGAGATAGATGATTTTGATCAATTTGTGAAAAACCCGGAATATCGGAGTGCTGTAATAAATATGCGCCATGACGATGGTATCCACCATGACTAATTGCTAAGCCGATCTCATGCAAATAAGCCGCACGACGCAGTAAGTCACTGTCTTCAGTCGTTAAATTTAAAGCATCCGCCACACCATCAAATAACTGTTGTGCTGTATTTACGACACGTTCCGCTTGCTTGGGGTCAGCATTATAACGTCCCATTAAAGCTTGCACACTTCGGTCACGAATATCTTCATGTTTAAAGCGACCAAGTAAGTCATACATTACGCCTTCACGTAAAGCACCATCAGAATATGCCAATTTATCCAGCTCTAAAACTTCAAAAATGGCATATAAAATCGCAAGACCTGCTGGCAAAACTGCTCGTCGATCTTCACGTAGACCTTCAAAATCAATTTCAGAAATATGTTTAAATTTGAGCAAACGATCTTTTAACTTATATAAACCTTCACGAGTTAAATTTTCTTGTTCATCGCTCAAACCAAGATTTACAGTAATTTGACGACAAGCTTTGATTGTTCCACTTGAGCCAACAACAGTATCCCAACCTTCTGCTTTATAGGTATTTGCAATCGCAGAGAGTTCTTTACGCGCTGCGACAACAGCTTTATCAAAAGCCTTGCTTGAAATCTCACCATCAGCAAAATAAGCTTTACTGTAAGCGACACAACCCATTTGCAAAGATTCAGTGTGTAACGGTTCAAACTCTTCGCCGATAATGAACTCTGTTGAACCACCACCAATATCAATTACTAAACGTCGACCACCATTCGCCATCGTGTGTGAAACGCCTAAATAAATTAGACGCGCTTCTTCACGTCCAGCAATAATTTCAATTGGTTTTGGTAAAATTTCAGCTGCTTTTTGAATAAATTCATGACCATTTTTTGCTTGTCTTAAAGCATTCGTCGCCACAATTCTTAGACGATTTGCTTGAACAGAGCTTAAACGACCTACAAAACGAGCCAAACACGCAAGTCCACGCTGTTGCGCAGCTTCAGTTAAATTTTTATTTTCATCCAGTCCAGCCGCTAATTGTACTTTTTCTGACATTGAAGCAACTTTTTTCACTTCACCGTGATCAACACGAGCAATCGCCAAGTGGAAACTATTTGATCCCATATCAATTGCAGCAAGTAATTCTTCATCAATCAGAAAATCAGACATTATTCATATAAACCTATGCTCAATTCACGCATTAGAGTAATTCACACGCCAATAATTTTAAAGTCATTTTAAGCAATAATAGGTGCGTATTTTCGCTTTTAAGCTATAAATGATTGTAGAAGCCGATAATCAACATCGTGAGCATCCATTAGACTTTTCATTTTGAAACTTGAATAATCAGAACAAACCCTTACATTGAGTAAAGTAGCAATGTAATATTCATGCTGATGATGAACGAATTTGCACTTTATTTATTAAATTTGGAGTAACCTTATGTCTGCGACTATTGTTAATACAACTGATGAAAACTTCCAAGCAGATGTTTTAGATGCTGAAACTCCTGTACTTGTTGACTTCTGGGCTGGCTGGTGTGCACCATGTAAAGCCATTGCACCAGTGCTAGAAGACCTTTCAAATGAATATGCAGGAAAAGTCAAAATCGTTAAAGTTGACGTGACTGCATGTGAAGACACTGCTGTGAAGTACAACATTCGTAACATTCCAGCATTATTAATGTTTAAAAATGGCGAAGTTGTTGCTCAACAAGTCGGCGCAGCACCTCGTTCTAAACTTGCAGCATTTATTGATCAAAATATCTAATGAGATTTTGACCGTATAAACAAGAGAAATACGTCTAAATTAAGCGACGTATTTCTCAGTAAAAATTGACAAATTTCTTAGTTTCGCTTATATTCTTGGATCAAGAAGCTTTGAATGGAATCTACTTCATCGCGTTTCTTACAAGACACAAACATAAGATCGCCGCTCGGCAATAATAATTGTTTTCACATTTCTCTCTGAAACAATGAACCAGACTACTGAATTGTGGTTGTGTAACTATGCAATTACATCAGCATGTATGTATGCGGTCGATTTTTTATTCTTTCCAAACACTCCTCCACTTATTCCATTCTGTCTGACCACTTATGAACTTAACTGAACTCAAGAAAAAACCCATTGGCGAACTCATTAAAATTGCGGAGTTTATGGGCCTTGAAGGCATGGCACGTAACCGTAAACAAGATATTATTTTTGCCATTTTAAAACGCCATGCCATGAATGGCGAAGAAATTTTTGGTGATGGTGTTCTCGAAATTCTTTCAGATGGTTTTGGCTTTTTACGCTCTGCTGCTGGTTCATATTTAGCAGGACCAGATGATATCTATGTCAGCCCATCTCAAATTCGCCGTTTTAACTTACGCACAGGCGATACTATTACAGGTACTATTCGTCCACCAAAAGAAGGCGAACGTTACTTTGCATTACTAAAAGTTAATCAAATTAACTATGACACACCTGAGAACTCGCGTAATAAAATTTTATTCGAGAACTTAACCCCTCTCTTCCCAACAGAACAACTGATTATGGAATTGGGCAACGGTACAACTGAAGATCTCACAGCTCGTGTGGTCGATTTGGTTGCTCCGATTGGTAAAGGTCAACGTTCTATTATTGTTGCACCGCCTAAAGCGGGTAAAACAATGCTATTACAAAACATTGCTCAATCCATTGTGCGTAATAATCCCGAAGTGTTCTTAATCGTACTTTTGATTGATGAACGCCCTGAAGAAGTTACAGAAATGGAACGTACTGTTCGCGGTGAAGTTGTGGCATCAACATTTGATGAAGCACCTGCTCGCCATGTTCAGGTTGCAGAAATGGTGATTGAGAAAGCAAAACGTTTAGTTGAGCATAAAAAAGACGTTGTGATTTTACTTGACTCAATTACTCGTCTTGCGCGTGCCTACAACACTGTGATCCCATCATCAGGTAAGGTATTAACCGGTGGTGTGGATGCTCATGCATTAGAACGCCCTAAACGTTTCTTCGGTGCTGCACGTAACATCGAAGAAGGTGGTTCTCTAACCATTATTTCAACTGCTTTGATCGAAACAGGCAGTAAAATGGATGACGTGATTTACGAAGAATTTAAAGGTACAGGTAACCAAGAAATTACACTTGATCGCCGTATTGCAGAGAAACGTGTATTCCCTGCAATGAATATCAAAAAATCTGGAACTCGTCGTGAAGAGCGCCTAATGGGTGAAGAAAATTTACGCAAAGTTTGGATTTTACGCAAATTGCTTCACCCTATGGATGAACTTGCTGCAATGGAATTCTTATTAGATCGTATGAAGGAAACCAAAACTAATGATGACTTCTTTGATCAAATGAAACGTAAAGCATCTACATAAGATTAGTGGATTAAAAAGGCTACTTTTATGGTAGCCTTTTTTATTTGGTTGACAAACTTACATAATATTTACAGATTATTTTAAAATTCCAATAAAACAATAAACCATTGTTTTTAATAAATTTAAAATTAATTACAATGATAAAAACCATAAAATACCGATTTTAATCTTAATTTCCATAGTTTTTTTCTATCAAAAAATAGCCAAATTCTGCCCATTTTTGTTGTTTTGTTGGACAGAACAGTAGTAATTCATGATCTGCTTTGATAGGATAGCGACAGACCAGTTAGGCTGCTCCCTGCGTTGTTACCTAAAGCGTTTAGGAATAATAAAAGCACAAACAGACTAACTCTAGGTTTTTTTTAATCTCACAATTTTATGAGAGTGATGCCATGTTATTCAAAAAATTCGCTGTTGCTGCTGCTATTGCTACTACTTTAGCTTTCGTTGGTTGCTCTAAGAAAGAAGAAGCTCCTGCTGCTGATGCTAACGCTGCTGCTTCTGAAGCTGTAGCTGCTGCTTCTGAAGCTACTACTGCTGTTGAAGCTGCTGCTTCTGACGTTGCTGCTGCTGCTTCTGACGTTGCTGCTGCTGCTTCTGACGTTGCTGCTGCTGCTTCTGACGTTGCTGCTTCTGAAGCTGCTCCAGCTTCTGCTGCTCAATAATCTAATATTTTTAGATTATCAAAAAGAGAACCTTTATAGGTTCTCTTTTTTTACGGCTAGATTTTTAATCAAATAAAAATATCACTATAAAAAAGCAGATCAATCGATCTGCTCATTTCCAACGCGCTGTCTAAATTTTTGACCTGCTCTAAACGTAACCACTCGGCGGGCAGAAATCGGAATTTCTTCACCCGTTTTTGGATTGCGTCCTGGACGTTCACGTTTATCACGTAATTCAAAATTACCGAAACCAGAAAGTTTGACTTGTTCACCCGCAATTAATGCTTGGCTAATTTCATCAAAAAATAGCTCGACCATCTGTTTTGCTTCACGGCGATTTAAGCTAGTAAGCTCACTTAAATGGTCCGCCATCTCTGCTTTTGTTAATGCTGTCATGAGGCCCTCAATGTCGCTTGGTAAGTGTCTTCCAACACTTGAATAATGTTATCCATACCAGATTTAATTTCAGCATCTTCAAGCGTACGAGTTGGGTGTTGCCACAACACTGCAAAAGCCAAAGAGCGCTTGCCTTGTTCAACCCCTTGCCCCGTATACACATCGAACAACCATGTAGAGTCGAGTAACTCTCCACCAGTTTGCTCAATTAATCGCTGAATATCTCTTACCTCAATATTATCAGAGATTAAAAGCGCAATATCACGTCTAACCGATGGAAAACGTGATAATTCTGTAAAATTAGATACATAAGATTGCAAAACCGCCTGTTGATCTAGCTCAGCAACCCAAGTTATGCCTAAATCAAGTTCATTTTCCAAAGATGGATGTAAGCGACCGAGATAACCAATCGATTGTCCATTGACTAGAATTTCAGCTGATTGACCTGGATGTAGCCACGCACGTTCAGTACGAACAAATTCAACATTCACACGACCCGCAGCTAAAACCTCCTCAATCTCACCTTTGAAATCAAAGAAATCCATTGCTTGAGGTTTCACATGCCAAGATTCTGGTGTACGAGAACCAACGGCAATCAGTGCCAAAGTTGGAATTTGCTGAAGATCATGAATACTTTGCGCATTCTGATAATCAAAACGCAAGCCCAACTCAAAGAAACGTACACGCTGCTGTTGACGATTGAGATTGTGCTGTACACAAGGAATCAAACTCGATAACAAGGTACTACGCATTGCTGCCAAATCACTTGAAATTGGATTGGCAAGCATTAATGGTTGTACATTTGGATTCAACTGCTTTTCAAGTTTTGCATCAGCAAAGCTAAAGCTAATCGCTTCTTGATAACCCAATGTCGCAACAGTTTGACGTAATTGTGCAACTTCAAAACGGTCTTGATACTTTTCTAATTGCACATCAATTTTTGGCAAACTGATTTGAATATTGTCATAGCCGTGAATACGTGCAACTTCTTCAATCAGGTCTTGATAGATTGCCATATCATAACGATGTGATGGTGGGACAACACTCCACTCTCCTTCAGCTTTGGTTTCCACCACACAGCCCAACCGTGTTAACGCATCCGCAATAAAATCACCAGCAACTGGATAGCCCAACAATTGGTCTACTTGTGCTTGTTTTAATGCAATCGCTTCACGCTTCGGCAATAAAGCCTCTTGCTCAGCAACCGTAATTGGACCAAACTCACCACCAGCAAAGGCTTGAATCAGCTCAGAAGCACGGTGCATGGCGATCATTGGCAATTCAAAGTCTACACCACGTTCGTAGCGCTGTGATGAGTCAGTATGCAAACCAAAACGACGAGCACGTCCTGCAATAGCTAAAGGTGCAAAGAATGCGCTTTCAAGGAAGATATCTTGAGTTTCATCAGTTACCGATGAATCCAACCCACCCATAATCCCTGCAATCGCCAATAGTTTTTGATCATCGGCAATGACCATGATGTCATCTTGCAATTCAACTTCTTGATCGTTGAGCAAAGTCAGTTTTTCTTGTGGTCGCGCTTGGCGCACTTGAATCGAACCTTCGATTTTTGCCAAATCAAAAGCATGCATCGGTTGGCCGAGTTCAAGTAACACATAGTTGGTAATATCCACCAAAATACTATGGGTACGAATGCCTGAGCGTGTCAATGCCTGTTCCATCCATTCAGGGGTTGGCGCTTTCACATTGACATTTTTAACGATACGACCTAAATAACGTGGTGTACCTTCTGTATTGATGCTGACCACTTTCTCATCAGCAATATTTGCTGCAATGGCCTGAATCTTCGGCTCATTCACTTCAAGCTGGTTAATCACCGCGATTTCACGGGCAATCCCGCGGATACTAAAGCAGTCACCACGGTTTGGCGTGATACTGATGTCAATCACATTGTCATCAAGTTTTAAATATTCACGAATATTCATTCCCACTGGTGCATCAGCAGGCAACTCTAACAAACCATCAATTTTGTCTTCTAAATCAATTTCAGAAGCACCACAGAGCATACCTTGTGATTCAACACCACGGAGCTTGCCTTTTTTAATTTTGAAATCGCCTGGTAATACCGCACCGATCGTTGCAACAGGTGCTTTCATGCCTACACGAACATTTGGCGCACCACAAACAATCTGTAAAGCATCACCTGAACCAATATTAATCGTGGTCACACGTAAACGATCTGCATCTGGATGTTGTTCAACCGTAAGGACTTCACCAACAACCACACCGCTAAACGGTTTTGCTACAGGCGCTAACTCATCAACTTCCAAACCCAACATAGTCAATTGATCAGACAATGTATCGCTATCAATTGCTGGATTTACCCAGCTGCGTAACCAATTTTCACTAATTTTCATTTGTATAAACCTTCTTTAATCCTGAAAAACTGTTTAGGCAAATTGGCGTAAGAAACGCACGTCATTTTGGTAGAACATACGCAAATCATTAATGCCATAACGCAACATTGCAAAACGTTCTACCCCTAGACCAAAGGCAAAGCCTTTGTATTTATCAGGATCAATTCCTGCAGCACGCAATACATTTGGATGCACCATGCCACAGCCTAAAACTTCTAACCAACGGCCACGTTCATCCATAATATCCACTTCTGCACTTGGCTCTGTAAATGGAAAGTAAGATGGACGGAAACGTACTTTTAAATCTTTTTCAAAGAACTCATTGAGTAGGTTAATCAATAAACCTTTTAACTCAGCAAAGCTGGTATTTTCAGCAACGTACAAACCTTCGATCTGATGGAACATTGGCGAATGGGTTTGATCTGAGTCACAACGATAAACACGGCCAGGACACACGATACGAATTGGCGGCTGACTGGTTTCCATGGTTCGAATTTGCACACCCGAAGTATGGGTACGAAGCAAATGCGTTGCATCAAAGTAGAAAGTGTCATGCATCGCACGGGCTGGGTGATGTCCCGGAATATTTAAGGCTTCAAAGTTGTGATAATCATCTTCAACTTCTGGACCATGAGCAATTTGGAAACCCGCTTTAGTAAAGAATTGGCAAATACGCTCTTGTACTTGAGTAACAGGATGAATACTTCCCATGCGCTGACCGCGGCCCGGTAAAGTAATATCAATGGTTTCACTTGCTAATTTTTTTGCAAGTTCAGCTTGTTGTAATGACTGTTGACGCTCGGTCAAAGCTGCATTGATTGCTTCACGAACAGCATGGATGGCAGCACCTTGTACTTTTCGTTCTTCAGGATCCATTTTTCCAAGTGCTTTCGACTGCTCTGCAAGCTGGCTTTTTTTCCCTGTAAATTGCACACGGACTTGATCGAGTGCAGCAAGGTCTTGAGCCGCTGCAATGGCAGCAAGCGCTTCAGTGGTCAGGGCTTCCAGTGACATAGTAACTCTCAAAGCAACAAAATATAGAAATATAATAAAACGCTATAGTTTATCAGCTTTTTACAAGTTTGATGAAAATAAACAGCGGTTTAAATAGCGTACTTTTGAAAATATAGATGCAAAAATAAAACAACAAGATACCTAAGCAGATCAACTAAAATTTCTGAAAATTACTCAACAATTGAATAAAATGTATAAGATACCGATATCGTCAATGAGAAAGAATAACGATGGCGCTTGATCAAATCTGGAAACAACAGCTTACATTAGTGACTTATGGCAATGAGTTTCTTGCAGGTGAACTCAATTTTAGCCGTTGGATTGAACATCCAATTTTCAATCAAAATCGACTGATTTTTAGAGACTTACTGTCTCAACATCTATTGGCACAACATTTCCAGATTTGGCTTGAAGGCCTAAAAAAACAAGGCGTTAAAAAACTCAGCCTGCATTTATCTAGCGTACTTAATGATGAGCAAAATCCAAATGCTAACGTAGAGCTGCTTCCTTTTGCGCATTTTATTGTGAGCCATCAAGGCAATAAAAAAACCGCATGGATTTGTGGACTTGAACTTGCAGAGTGGTACAACAGTGATAATGAGTTTGAAGCCCCACTTTCTCAATGCACAACGCTCCGCGAAGAAAGCTTTTGGCGTTATGAGTTGAATGATAAATTCGCAAAAAAAGTTGATGCAGACTTACAGAAGGTAAATTGGAATGCGATTGCCGTTTTCTTAGAACGAGAGTTATTCAATCATAAATATACTGAAGACTTTTTAGAACCTGAACAACAAGACTTTCCTTTTTACGGCTACGAGATTAATCCAACAGCTATTTCAAGCAAACAGCTTGCACTCATTCCAACCGATTATCCTGCGGACTGTGCGCATCGTTTATTACATCGCACACAAGCATTAACTGATTATTTAGAACAACAAAGAAAGCATCCTTATACGGCTACAGGTGAGTTAATTAGCCCTGAAGAACAGATCAATCTCCGTAATTTTTCACAAAAAACTGATGACTTATTTGCAAAGCTGATTGTAAAAACCGCAAATCACTACCAAACGGCTCAACTTACGGCAGAAGAACCTGAAATCATTGACCGAACCATGGAAATTCCACATCAGATTGATAAGTCTCCCCATCATAAAGTAGGTGCGTCTGGCGTAATTAAATTGATTATATTAACCGTGATTATTTGTCTAGTTGCTTATTATTTTGGGCTATAACTCCCATCAAACGCTCAGTCATATTCATAGATGTTGATAAAATCAGATTCAGATGATGGCTCAAATTCTATCGTCATAACATCAGCATGTTTGAACAGACTTATATAAGGGCTATACAATAAATCTGAGTATAGCTTCTTCCCAAAGGCTCAATACTACTGAACCAGAAATTGAGACCGAACCTGCATGAGTGCAAAACCAAGTAGGTTTAGGCCTTTCCATTGTTTCGGATCTTGAATCTGTTCATGGTCTTGCGCCATACCAATACCCCAAATTCTATCAACGGGTGATGCCTCAACAAGAATACGATCCTTCGTCGTTATTAAGAAATCGCTTAGTTCAGGATGCTGTGAAAATTTAGCTAGATTGGCTTCCACCACAATATCAAAGCGTTTTTCTAACCACACTTGTTCATCGTAGTTCTGCACTTTTCGACCAAGTTGCTTTGCCTCATTTGGATGTGTGACCTTCAAAATTTGATTAAATATCTCATCATCATGAAAGAGTTTCGCTTTTTGCGCCATCATATAATGTTCAGCCGTGAGATATTCAATTCCATCCTGTTTAAATGGCGATGGAAACCACTGACTCAAACAACTTTTATCAACAAGATTGGCTTGCTTTGGAGTATGTCCCCAAAAATATAAATATTTGAACTGGTGACATTGTTTAGTTTTTTCAATTAAATCATTTAAAAAAATTTCATCTTGCATCATTTATCTCTGCTTATTATCTATTGTTTAAAATGAATGTTCTAAAAATAAAAAAGACCGCTAAAAAGCGGTCTTCTTTGAATCTCTAAGCTTATGCAGCTAATGCACCTTTAGCTTTTTCAGCTAAAGCAGCAAATGCAACTGCATCATGCATAGCGATGTCAGCTAATACGCGACGGTCGATGATCACTTGAGCTTTTTTCAAGCCATCGATCATACGGCTGTAAGACAAACCGTTAAGACGAGCACCAGCATTGATACGCGCAATCCATAAAGCACGGAATTGACGTTTCTTTTGACGGCGGTCACGGTAAGCGTATTGACCAGCTTTGATTACCGCTTGGAACGCTACGCGGTAAACGCGTGAACGAGCACCATAGTAACCTTTAGCGCGAGCAAGAATTTTTTTGTGACGGCGATGAGCCACTACACCACGTTTTACACGAGCCATTTATAATCTCCTTAGATGTATGGGCACATAGCACGAACTGATGCAACGTCACTTACGTGAACCATTACACAACCGCGCAATTGACGGATACGCTTAGCAGATTTTTTGGTCAAAATGTGGCGCTTGAATGCTTGTTTGCGCTTGAAACCGTTTGCAGTCGCTTTAAAGCGTTTAGCTGCACCACGGCGAGTTTTTAACTTAGCCATAGTAACCTCTTTTGGGCACCTGTTCGGCTCGTTTGCACTATTGCAAATCGACCTGCAGGTAAGGAAGGCAGTATCATATAGCATCTGCCTTTAAAACAAAAGTAAAATGCTCATTTTTTAACAGCAACTACTTTATTTTTCTCAAACGTTATTTTCCATAACCAATTCTCAAATTATGAGAAAAATCCACAAAATCAGCGCCTATAATAGAATCAAATTATTAAATCTTTATTCTTATGAATATTCAGAATGACGCATTCGCCGCGTTACGGTATCGAGATTTCTCTATTGTGACCTTGAATCAATTTTGCTTAACACTGGCAATTTTAATTCAGGAAATTATTGTTGCTTATTCACTCTATCAAATCACTCGTGACCCCCTAACCTTAGGTTTTATTGGTCTCTCTGAAGCAATCCCATTTATCACGCTTTCTTTATGGGGTGGCTATTTTGCAGATAAACTGAATAAACAAAGCATTATGAAGGTCTGTTTATTCTTTTCCATTCCTTTACCTTTGGTTCTTTGGGCATTGTTCCATTTACATGGCTTAGAAAAAATTGGTATTAGCGCACTTTCTTGGGGCATTTATGCTGTCATATTTGCCTTGGGTACTATTCGAGGTTTTTACAATCCATCAGCAACCTCACTCAAACCCTTTTTAATTCCACGCGAACTGTATGCAAATGGTGCCACTTGGACCACGATCGGCTGGCAAAGTGGTGTCATTATCGGGCCAATGTTGGGTGGCTTTATGTTGGCATTTCTGGGACGTGAAACGAGCCTTTTTGCAGTATCCGCATTATTGGCGATCTGCTTTATTTTGATTAATTCCTTACAGAAACGAATATTCCCCAAAATGGAAACTGAGAATGTCTTACAAAGCCTGACCGATGGTTTCCGCTTTATTTGGAAAACCAAAATTGTTTTGTGGGCAATTTCACTAGACTTGGTATCGGTACTCTTTGGTGGTGTGATTGCTCTGTTACCCATTTTTGCCGAAGAAATCTTAAAGGTTGGCCCTGAAGGTTTAGGTTATCTACGCGCCGCCCCTTCAATCGGCGCACTGATTACTATGATTGCCCTGACCAAGTTCCCGCCTATGCACCACGCTTGGCGAAATATGCTCTTGGCAGTGGCTGGTTTTGGTATTTTTACAATTTTATTCGCTTTTTCAAATAACATATGGCTGTCACTGTTTGCACTGATGATGACTGGTGCATGTGACAGTGTTTCAGTGGTAATTCGCCAAACTGTATTGCAAATTTTCCCGCCTGAAAATATGCGAGGTCGAGTTGCAGCAGTGAATGGTATGTTCGTTTCATCGAGTAATGAACTCGGCGCGTTTGAATCTGGTCTTGCAGCTAAATATCTTGGGACAATCACCGCAACTATATTTGGTGGTTGTATGACGCTTGCAGTTGTAACTTACAGTTGGTTTAAAACCAGCGATTTATTTAAAGTCGATATTACTAAAGGTACTGATCATTAAGTATTTTGGGAAAGGCTAAATCTTTCCCTTATTTTTAAAAAATTCCTAGATATAAAGCATATAAAGTGAGATAACGACCACCTTTGGCGATGGTGACAACCAATAAGAATCGCCAAAAATTTTCCTTCATCAAACCTGCGATCAGGGTAATTGGATCACCAATCACAGGTGTCCAACTCAGTAGAAGTGAATAAAAACCATATTTATGATAAATCTGTTGAGCCTGCTCTAAACGCCGTCCAGAAACAGGAAACCATTTTTTATCTTTAAAATGTTCAATTTTCATTCCTAACCACCAGTTCACACATGAACCCAAGACATTTCCAATGGTTGCAACAAAGATCAGATAAAGAGGATTAGAAAACCCTTGTATCAATAAGGTTATTAATACTGCTTCCGACTGTAAAGGTAATAATGTCGCAGCCCCAAAAGCAGATATAAACAACAACCAATAACTCATGAGGCGAACTTAGACACTATAGAAAAATTAGACTTGGATCGACAAAGCTTTTTGTATCGCAGGACGAGCAGTTAAACGTTCAATATAATCTTGTACATACGGATAATCTTGAAGTTGAATGCCTTGCCATTCATAACGCAATGCCCAAGGCAAGATTGCCATATCCGCAATTGAATACTCACCCGCCACAAACTTCTGACCAATCAATTGTTTATTTAAAACAGTGTAAAGGCGTTTAGTTTCATTGATATAACGTTCAATCGCATACGGAATTCGTTCAGGTGCAAATTTATTAAAATGGTGATTCTGACCAAGCATTGGACCAAACCCACCCATTTGCCACATTAACCATTGTTCAACTTCTACTCGCTCTTGTTCATCCGTAGGATAGAATAATCCAGTCTTCCGACCTAAATATTGTAGGATCGCACCTGATTCAAATACAGAAATCGGTTCACCTCGTGGACCAATTTGGTCAACAATCGCTGGAATTTTATTATTGGGAGAAATTTTTAGAAAATCTGGTTGAAATTGATCATTTTCCAAAATATTGATTGGGAATATCTGATATTCAAGCCCCATTTCTTCTAAGGCAATTGTTATTTTATGGCCGTTGGGTGTACCCCAATAATATAAGTCAATCATTTATTATCCTATTCACCTTTCTCATGACGGTTATCTCGTTATAGCATATTTATTCAATACTGATCAGCAAACAAGCACAAAAACAAACAATAAAACCATGTTTTCAAAGAAAATGTTGTGAGAATCACAGTTATTCTCCTCAAAAATTCTTTCCATTTTATTCAAACAACCTATGCCCTATATGATTACCATTGAGACTGATCTACAAACAAATGAATCAAACATACCAATTGCAAACATAACTTACATTTATGAATTCATTTAATTAATCGTGGTTTAACATGTTTCATTTTAAGTACCTGTTAGCGACACTTATAAACGTCTAAGTCAATCAATACATGATTTTTTGACATAAAAAAGCACCGCTGCTTGCGGTGCTTTCTTAAAGAAAAATTACTTTTTCTTTTTTGGACCAAGTAACATGCCCATCTGACGACCTTCCATCTTCGGCGCTTGTTCAACTACGCCAAACTCAGCAACGTCAGCTTCAATTTTTTGTAATTGAGCCAAACCAAGCTGTTGATGTGCCATCTCACGACCACGGAAACGCAAGGTGATTTTGACCTTATTTCCCTCTTCAAGGAAACGTAAAATTGCACGCAATTTTACTTGGTAATCACCTACGTCCGTTGCAGGACGTAACTTGATTTCTTTCACTTGCACTTGATGCTGTTTTTTCTTCGCATCTTTTTGCTTTTGTTTCAAGTCAAATAAGTGCTTGTTGTAGTCCATGATTTTACAAACAGGCGGTTCTGCATTAGCAACAATCTCAACAAGGTCAAGATTAGCTTCTTCAGCAGCACGTAATGCTTCAGTTAATGAAACAACACCTTTTTGTTCCCCATCTGCAGCGACGAGGCGTACTTCTTTCGCACGGATCTCTTCGTTAATTGCAGGACGGTTACTTTTAGCACCTTGTTGCTGGTTACGGTCAGGCTGTTTAATCTTTATTACTCCACAATGTACCGGCCACGTTCGGCAACGGCAGATTTCACTAAGTCAATAAACGCATCTACCGACATAGTACCTAAATTTTTTCCTGAGCGAGTACGCACATTAACAGTACCTTCTTCAACTTCTCGATCACCAAGAACTAAAAGGTAAGGAATACGCTCTAGGGTACGCTCACGAATCTTAAATCCGATTTTTTCATTTCTCAAGTCAGAAATAGCACGAAGACCACTTTCCTTGAGTTTTGCAACCACTTGTTCACATGCTTCTGCTTGTGAATCAGTGATATTCATGACACACGCTTGGATTGGCGTTAACCAAGGTGGCATAAAGCCCGCATAGTGTTCAATTAGTATACCAATAAAACGCTCAAAACTGCCAAGAATTGCACGATGAAGCATGACTGGTTGATCGCGATCATTCTCTTCAGTCACATAAGATGCATCTAAACGAATTGGTAAGTTGAAGTCACATTGAATTGTACCGCACTGCCATACACGACCTAAACAGTCTTTCAGTGAAAATTCAATCTTAGGACCATAGAATGCACCTTCACCAGGTTGTAAATCCCACGCCAAGCCTGCATCATCTAAAGCATCCGCCAAAGATTTTTCAGCTAAATCCCAAAGTGCATCATCACCGACACGCTTTTCAGGACGTGTAGATAGCTTCATTTGCACTTCTTCAAAGCCAAAGTCTTTATAAACATCTAAAGTCAGTTTAATAAAGTCTGCAACTTCTTTACCAATTTGTTCTTTGGTACAGAAAATATGTGCATCATCTTGAGTAAAGCCACGAACACGCATAATCCCGTGTAAAGAACCTGATGGCTCATTACGGTGACAAGAACCAAATTCAGCTAAACGAATCGGTAAGTCACGGTAAGATTTCAAACCTTGGTTGAAGACCTGTACATGACATGGGCAGTTCATTGGCTTAACTGCATAGTTACGACTTTCTGAATGAGTCGTAAACATGTTGTCTGCGTAGTTTGCTGCATGACCAGATTTTTCCCAAAGCGTAAAGTCTACGATTTGCGGCGTTTTAATCTCTAGGTAGCCATTGTCCTGCTGAACTTTACGCATGTATTGTTCAAGCACTTGGTAGATTGTCCAACCATTTGGATGCCAGAACACCATACCTGGTGCTTCTTCTTGCATATGGAACAAATCTAACGCTTTACCAATTTTACGATGGTCACGCTTTTCAGCTTCTTCAATACGTTTGATATACGCAGCTAACTGCTTTTTATCAGCCCAAGCCGTACCATAGATACGTTGAAGCTGTTCATTCTTCGCATCACCACGCCAGTAAGCACCAGAGATTTTTGTAAGCTTGAATGATTTTAAGAATTTAGTGTTTGGTACGTGCGGACCACGGCACATATCCAAATAATCTTGATGGTAGTACAAGCCCATTTGTGTTTCATTCGGCATGTCTGCGATCAAGCGCAATTTGTATTCTTCGCCACGTGCTGTGAATTCTGCAATCACCTCATCACGTGGTGTCATTTTTTTGATGACATCATAATCTTGATCGATGAGCTTTTTCATACGCTCTTCAATCGCTGCCATATCATCTAAAGTAAAAGGACGTGGCATCCAGATGTCATAGTAGAAACCTTCTTCAATGACTGGACCAATTACCATTTTTGCTTCTGGAAACAGCTGCTTAACAGCGTGACCAACGAGATGTGCGCAAGAGTGACGAATAATTTCTACGCCTTCTTCATCTTTAGGCGTGATAATTTGCACAGTTGCATCTTCGGTAATCAAGTCTGAAGCATCGACTAAACGATCATTAACACGACCTGCTACGGTATTTTTCGCAAGACCCGGACCAATGCTTAATGCAACGTCCATCACAGATACGGCTTGATCAAAGTGTTTTTGATCGCCATTTGGCAAAGTAATAATTGGCATAATAAAATCCTTAAGGAGTGATGCCCTATACGAAGGAGCATATCACCGCGAGATTATGTATTGAGGCGAACCTCAAAAGATAAAAAACGGCGGATAAAAAAGTATTCAAGATTTTACACAGGTTTAGTTGAGGATGAAACCTTTGAATCATAAAAACCTAGATTGATTAGGCTTCATCTCCGACTAAAGCCTAAATGATTTAGACTGAATGACACACTATGTTGATATAGATATAAATGAAAAAAACACAAATGGAGCAAACACATGGTTAGTGCATATGATGAATTACCGAGAACCCCTGCAAATTTCGTTGCCTTATCGCCTTTACGTTATTTAGAACGTGCTGCTTATATTTATCCACACCAAGCCGCAATTATTCATGGGGAGCGTCAAATCACATGGCAACAAAGCTATCAACGTTGCCGCCAGTTTGCACATCAACTCACTCTGTTAGGAATTCAAAAGAATGATACCGTTTCGGTACTCTTGCCGAATGTACCTGCAATGATTGAAGCACATTTTGCTGTACCAATGGCAGGTGCAGTACTCAATACGCTGAATACTCGCCTCGATGCCAAAACCATTGCTTTTATGTTAGCTCATGCCGAGTCCAAAGTCCTTTTAGTCGATCCTGAATTTCGACAACTTGCAGCAGAAGCCTTAACACTCATCTCTCAAGACATTATTGTGATTGATGTATTTGATCAGGAATATGAAGGTGAGCAAATTGCACTTGGGCAATATGAATATGAATCGTGGTTGGCTGAAGGTGATTCTGAGTTTGACTGGCTACTTCCACAAGATGAATGGGATGCAATTAGTTTAAATTACACCTCAGGCACAACAGGTAATCCGAAAGGTGTGGTTTATCACCATCGCGGCGCTTATCTGAATGCAGCCAGTAACATCTTGGCATGTGGTATGAAACCTCGTGCAGTTTATCTATGGACACTGCCGCTATTTCACTGTAATGGTTGGTGTTTTGCATGGTCAATTGCAGCCAGTGGCGGCACCAATATTTGCTTACGTCGAGTTGACCCCGTTCTCATCTTTCAATACATCGCTGAACACAAAGTCGATTATTTCTGCGGTGCGCCAATTGTCTTATCCATGTTAATTAACACGTCACCAGAACAAAAAACAGCTTTCAACCACCATGTTGAAGTCATGGTTGCTGGTGCTGCCCCACCCGTTGCGATTATTGAAGGTATGCGTCATCTTGGAATCAATGTTAACCATGTCTATGGTTTGACGGAAACGTATGGCCCATCGGCATTATGTGCTTCGCAAGCAGGATGGAGTGACTTATCTATTCAAGAACAAGCACAACTACACTCTCGTCAAGGTGTTCCTTACCCGCTCCAAGACAGCATGCGGGTACTTGATCCTGAAACGATGCAACCCGTACCGAATGATGGGCAAACCATGGGCGAAATTATGTTCCGTGGCAATATCGTGATGAAAGGTTATCTCAAAAATCCACAAGCGACTGAAGAAGCTTTTAAAGGTGGTTGGTTTCATACAGGAGATCTAGCCGTTTGCCATCCTGATGGTTATGCCAAAATTACTGATCGCTCTAAAGATATTATCATTTCAGGTGGCGAAAATATTTCATCGCTCGAAGTCGAAGATGTACTTTACCGCCACCCTGCTGTACTCACCGCCGCAGTGGTCGCAAAACCTGATGAACGTTGGCAAGAAGTGCCTTGTGCTTTTATTGAACTAAAACAAGGTGCATCTGCATCCGCCGAAGACATCATTGCACATTGCCAAAAAGAACTGGCTCGCTTTAAAGTTCCCAAAGATGTCGTCATTACTGAGATTCCAAAAACATCAACAGGGAAATTACAGAAATTTATTTTAAGAGAATGGGCAAAACAACGAGCAGATGGCTCATTTGAAAGTTAATACCCCAAAATAAAAAGAAGTTTCCGAGGAAACTTCTTTTTGGCTTTAGCCTTGATCAGATAACAAGGCGACTTGCTGTACATAGTTCACAAATTTAAGCTTGGATGCTGCAAGATCTTCTTCACTCACCTGCTGTTTGATATCTCGATGAATGCGCAAAACATGCTGACGTAAAGTATGGCGTTCAGAAGCATTAAAAACTTTACTAAACTCATTAATGATTGGGTCACCTTGATCAATCATTCGATCTACCCAACGCATCAATTGCATTTGTTTTTTAGCACCTTGCTGCGGTGTCAAATAAGATAAAATCGTGGTTTCATTTTCATTACGCAATAACTTACCAACACGTTGAAACTGACGACGACGTGCTTCAAATGAACTGATTTTTTGCACTTCAAGTAATGCATCAATCAAACGCTCATCGACAGGAAGCTTTTGAATTTGCTTTGGATTGAGTTGAGCCAATTGCTCACCTAAAGCAGCCATACGTTGCACAGCTTTTTTTTGCTCGGTTCTACTCGCACGCCCTTCTAATGACTCAAAATCTTCATCTGTATAACGTTGTTGGGTACCACGTGCCACTATTACTCTGCCTCATAAAATTTTGCTGCGAACAGCGTTTGAATTTCTTCCAGTGCTTTTTCTTCATCAGCACCATCAATCACCAATCTTAATGTTGTGCCTTTACCAGCACCTAACATCAACAAAGACATAATATTTTTTGCATCAACCAATTTATCACCCTTGCCGATTTGTATCGAAGAGCTAAACTTGGTTGTCACTTCAATCAGTTTACCAGATGCACGCGCATGTAAGCCGAGTTTATTAATTACATCAATTGTTGTGTCTATCATGACCAGTGCTTCATTTCTCTATGTAAGATTTGGACAGTCCATTTTGCCTTAAGAGCTCGTTTGAGTCTATCCACGATATAAACTGAACGATGTTGCCCACCTGTGCACCCGACTGAAATGGTCATGTAGTGGCGATGTCCTTCTGCAAAAGCAGGCAACCATTTTTCCAAGAAGTTATAAATATCGGTAAACATTTCATTGGTTTGTTGATTGCTTTCTAAAAACTGACATACAGGATCATCCAACCCTGAAAGACGACGCAACTCTAAATCCCAATGTGGATTCGGTAAATGACGCACATCAAACACATAATCAGCATCAAGCGGAATGCCATGTTTATAGCCAAATGATTGTAGAATCACAATCAACTTATCAGACTGCCCCAATCGAGACAGCAAGATATGTTTGAGATCATGGACGCTTTTACCTGTCGTATCAATATGCACCGTAGAGCGGAATTGTATCGGAATCAGCAGTTGCTTTTCTTCCTGTATACATTGCAACAGGCTATTAAAACGATTTGCCAACGGGTGTGGTCTACGCGAAGAGCTAAACCGTGCAACCAAATCTTGATCTTGCGTGGTTAAGTAAATGATATCCACAGTACCATGCTTTTTTAATTGCTCAAAAACATGGTCAAACTCCTGCATATCCGCACGAGTACTTCGAATATCCACACCTAATGCCAACTGCTCTAAGTTATTTTCATGATCCAGTTTAGCTACAATTTCAGGCAACAATGCCAAAGGTAAATTATCTATACAATAATAGCCCAAATCTTCAAGCACCTGTAATGCAGATGATTTTCCTGAACCTGATTGTCCTGTAACGATAAGAATACGCTTCATCGCATATCGCCCTTTAATTTATTTTATGTTTTAAAGTTAATTTGTAAATTATCAATCAAACGTGTCGAGCCCAATTTAGCCGCAACAAACAAAACTAAATCGCGATCAAACTCTTCAATTGGTTGCAAGTTAGGCTGACGTGCTTCTACATAATCCACAACAAATCCAGCTTGTGTCAATTCCGTTGAGATATTTGCTAACACTTGCGAAAGTGATTGCCCCTCTCCCAATGCAACTTCTGCTTGTTTTAACAACTGATAAATTGTTGGCGCAATACTTCGTTGCTCTTCTGACAAATAACCATTGCGTGAACTTAAAGCCAAACCATCTGCTGCTCGTACAATTGGTACGCCGATGACTTCTAATGGAATATTTAAATCCTGCACCAACTGACGAATTACAGCCAATTGTTGATAATCTTTTTGCCCAAAAAAAGCATAGTCTGGTTGTACAATATTGAATAATTTGGTTACAACAACTGCAACACCATCAAAATGACCAGGTCGTGATTGACCACATAAATCATTGGTAATTTGACTAACACGAATATTGGTTAAACGAGGCTGTTTACCATACATTTGATCGACAGAAGGGGCAAAAATAATATCGCAACCTACATCTGCTAACAAACGACTATCTTGTTCTAAAGTACGTGGATAACTATCAAAATCCTCGCCTGCACCAAACTGAATTGGGTTGACAAAAATACTCACCACCACAACATCACAGATTTTTTTTGCAGCGCGCACCAAAGTCAAATGACCTTCATGCAAATTCCCCATAGTTGGCACAAAACCAATTAATTTTTTTGTTGTTCTTGCTGGTGCTAATGATGCAGTTAAGCCTTGTATTGTTGTTTCTGTTTTCATGAGTTAGAGCTCAACTTGAAAAGTATGTTCTTTCGCTGGAAATGACTGATCTTGAACAGCAGCATGATACGATTTAAACGCATCTATAATTGCTGTTTCCCCCGCTTGTTCTTTCATAAAATTACGCACAAAACGTGCAACGCGACCAAAAGTCAAACCAAGCATGTCTTGTACAACCAAAACCTGTCCATCAGTTTCATTGCCCGCACCAATACCAATCACTGGAGTATTAGGAAATAGTTCAGCAATTTCTTTGCCTAACTGAGCTGGAACACACTCTAATAATAATACCGCAGCACCTGCATCAACCACAGCTTGGCAATCGGCAATCAACTGATCTGCTGCTTCACGTGTGCGCGCTTGAAGTTTATAACCACCAAATACATGTACCGATTGTGGGGTTAAACCTAAATGTACACACACAGGAATACCATTACGGGTCAAGACTTGGACTAATTCACTAAGCCACGCACCGCCTTCAATCTTGACCATTTGTGCGCCTACTTGCATCACGGCTTTGGCATTTTTTAGACCATCTTCAAGCGTCGCATAACTCATAAATGGCAAATCAGTCATAATTAAAGCATGTGAATTGCCACGGCGCACAGCTGCCGTATGGTAAGCCATATCTTCAACTGTCACAGGCAGCGTAGAATCTCGACCTTGAATTGCCATGCCTAGAGAATCACCGATTAAAATCGTATCAATTTCAGCCAATTCCATCGCTTTAGCCATACTTGCATCGTAACAAGTGAGACATGAGAACTTACGTCCTTCGGCTTTAAATTTTCTTAAGTCACTTAGACTAATCATGATGATGTCCTCTACGGCGTTTCTAGAACAAAGCAATCTTAAGCGGTTGCCCAAGACTGGTCTGCGATTACAGTTAAATTTGCCTGCTGTACCAGTTCTAAATCTTTTAATCGACACCCATTCAACTGTAAATGAGCATCTAAATCCAATAAGGGAACAATCACAAAATCACGTTCTAAAATACCAATATGTGGTACGGTCAAACGTTCATTTTGAATCTGCTCTTGGCCATAAATCAATAGATCCAAATCAAGCGTTCGCTCGCCCCAACGTCGCGCACGGATACGTCCTGCATCTTGCTCGAATTGTTGTAATTGATCTAATAGGGCAAGCGGTGCAAGTGTGGTATCGAGTTGAACAACCGCATTTAAATAATTCGGCTGATCTTGCGGCCCCATTGGCGGACTTTGATAAAGTCTTGAAACTTTTACCGGACCTAAACTAGCCAGCTTCACAACAGCCTCGCTAAGAATCTGTTGTGAATCGCCTAAATTGCTACCAAGACCAATATAAGCACGAGTCGTCATTGTGTTGGTCCAAAAACAACTTGGGCTAAATCACGCTGTACCCGTTTACGCTTGAGAATCGGGTGATCCGTATGAATTTGACCAGAACCCATAGTCGCTTTTTCGATAAAACGACTCGAAGATTCATCTGCTCTAACACGTTCTTTCTTGGCACGGCGGCTTCTAGGCTCAGGGACATTGACCAAAGGCTCAATCTCAGTGGTCTTTGGCTCATCAACTTCAACTGTCTTACGACGTGTTTTACTACGTTGACGGTTGTATTGACGAATTGCGACTTCTTTCTGATCGATTGACATTTCTTGGTAAGCTTCCCACCAAATCCCCATGCCTTCGGTACTGCTATCACCTGATTTCTCACGTAACAACAAGAAGTCAAAGCCTGCACGGAAACGTGCATGTCCAGCCAAAGCTTCAATTTGCTGTGGCTTTGGATTGAGCAAACGGGTTTGCATTTCCCATACTTCACGAATGAAAGTTTCAGCAAAACGGGGAATAATGGTACGTGTGGCTTGACGTTTCAATACATCCAAACCGGCTTGGGCACGTGCTTCAGCAGGAACAACACCTTTATTTAAATAAAAGTCACAACGTTCTAAGAAAGGCTTCCACAACAATACTGCATAAAAAAATGCGGGATTAATAGTCTTACCAATTTGAATTCGTTGATCAGTATTTTTAGCTGCACGTTCAATGAAGGCTGTTAGATTTGGAGGAATTTCAGCAAATAATTGCTTCCAAACCCCAAACTCAATCAGCATCGGCAAAACGCGTGCAAGATGTCCCATAGTAAATAATTTTTGAGACTCATCGTATAATCGATGAGGTGATACGTCACGTAACAGTTGCGTCATTTCAACATCAAAAACATCAATAATCGATTGATCAATTTGGAAGTTGAGTTTCGCAGCAAAACGTAAGGCACGTAACATTCTCACAGGGTCTTCTTCAAACCGCTGTGCAGGCTCACCTAGAAAACGCAAAGTACGCGTTTTAATATCATCAACTGCATGACAAAAATCTAGCACGATCGCTTGGCGCGGTTGATAATACAAAGTATTAATTGAGAAATCTCGACGCGCAAAATCTTGCTCAATTGTTCCCCAATTATTATCTCGCAGGATCATACCGGAAGCACTGGTGACTGCTTTTTTGGGAGGAGCGCGGAAAGTTGCGACTTCAATCAGTTCGCGACCAGAATAAACATGTGCTAATTCGAAACGTCGACCAATAATTCGGCAACGTCGACCAAAAACTTCTTTCACTTGAGCTGGTGTTGCATTGGTAACAGCGTCAAAATCCTTAGGATTAAGACCTAACATCATATCGCGAACACCGCCGCCTACAATATATGCCTCATAGCCAGCTTTCGTAAGGCTATCAATCACATCTAATATTGAAGAAGGGAGTTGGGTTGTGGACAAACCACATTTTGACGCACGCAAAGTTTGCAAAAGACACTGTCTCCTACGTCAGGACGTAAATAACAATTTGTCGCTAATCATAGCTCTAACACACTCAAAGGGCAATTTATTCTGTTGAAGTTTCAACAGATCAGTATGTTTTAATTGCAATATCATCTTTATTTTTATCCTATAATCCTAAGCGTGCTTTATTTTTCTCAAGCAATTTGGGTCCAATTCCTTTTACATTGACCAACTCATCTATCGTTTTAAAACCACCATTCTTTTGGCGATATTCAACAATTGCCTGAGCTTTTTTCTCACCCACGCCATTCAACGTTTGTAGCTGCTGTAAATTTGCTTGGTTCAAACTAATTTTATCTCCTTGAATGTTTACAGAAGATGAAACTTGCTTTGAACCTTGTTGTGCCGTGGGTCTTGATAAATAATAATTATTGTTTGGTTGCTTCGCCAATTGCTGATCACGTGCCTGTTGTTGCGCTTTCCATTTTTCATAGGACTGATCAAAAGGCTGCGCATCTACATATGAAAAACACCCTAAATATAAAAAGATGAATAGAAAAAGATTATGTTTGCTGCGTGGTTGCGGCAAATTCATTGGATTTCCCCTGAAGTTTTAAGTGTCTTTTTGCTTGCTCCCAAAGTTCGTCCATTTCTGCCAAACTCATTTCTTGCAAGTCTTTATTTTGTCTTTGTGCTTGTTGTTCAATGTATGCAAATCGGCTTCTAAATTTATGAATCGTTGCCAATAATGCGGTCTCACTCGACACGCCAAGTTTACGTCCTACGTTAATTAAAGAAAATAGACAATCTCCAAATTCTTCTTGTATGTCATCAGTTTTTTGAGTTTTTATCGCCTGTTGCAATTCCTCTAATTCCTCATTTAACTTCCCATAAGCATCTTCAACTGTTTCAAAATCAAAACCCAACTGCGCTGCTTTTTTTTGAATTTCATGTGCCTGTACCAAAGCTGGCGCATGTTTCACAGCATCTAGTCGAGATTGAGCCTTACCTTGTTTTTCTTGCTGCTTAATTTTTTTCCATAATTCACTGACTTGTTCTGAATCTAAATTTTGATATTTTTCAGCTTGAAATACATGTGGATGACGACGAATTAACTTCTCACTAATTGCATCCACCACATCATGAAAGTTAAATGCGCCTTGCTCACTGTACATTTGGGATTGAAAAACCACTTGTAATAATAAATCACCTAACTCGTTGCGAATTTCATTTAGATCACCCTCTCGAATCGCTGCTTCAACCTCATAGGCTTCTTCAATCGCATAGCAAGTCAAGCTATTAGGTGTTTGTTGTTGATCCCATGGGCATTTTTGTCGCAATTCTTGCATAATTTCTAATAACTTTTCCATGATCCTCTCCAAATACAGCCAAATTGTTGCAGCTTGAACCTGCTTATGCGTAATATACGCCGATTAAAGAAATATGATAAAGCAAGGCAAAGCAATGCAACATAGCGTATTTATTAGCGGAGCAGCACAAGGAATTGGTGCTGAGATTGCGCGCATCTTTCATCGTCACGGTTATAAAGTCGGTATTTATGATATTAATGATGAGCAAGCGCTTCGTTTAGCCAACGAACTTGGTGAAAATGCTAAAGCGGGTTATTTGGATGTTAGTAACTTTCGCCAGTGGAAAATGGCACTACAAGATTTTAAAAATTGGGCAGGCGAACTGAATATTTTAATTAATAACGCTGAAATCTTATACTCTGGCGCATTTGAAGAGACGTCAATTCAATCCCATCATCGCACTGTGGATATCAATATCAAAGGGGTTCTGAACGGTTGCCATGCTGGGTTACCCCACCTAGAAAAAGCCAGTTTTGCTCGTGTGATTAATTTATCCTCCGCCTCAGCAATTTATGGACAAGCTGATTTAGCATCGTACTCTGCGAGTAAATTTGCGGTTCGAGGCTTAACAGAAGCCTTAGATGTAGAATGGCAAAAATATAATATTCGCGTACTCGATGTAATGCCTCTATTTGTACAAACCAATATGGTAAAGAATATGAATGCAGGCAGTATTCAAAATATTGGTGTGGATTTAACCCCTGCGGATGTTGCGAAACAAGTCTTACAGTTAGCCCAACAAAAAGATCATGCCCTGATTCCAACTCATACTCCTGTAGGCATAAAAACCAAACTGATGTATCAATTGTCGAGCATCAGTCCACAGTTTTTAAATCGATTGACTAATATTTTCCTATCGAAGCGTTAAGCATAAAAAAGCTGCATCTCAATGCAGCTTTTTTATTTTATGTTCTAACTTCCCTGAACTAAACGTCGTGCGCTGATAATCCCGGGTTGCTGCTCTAAACGAGCCAATAAACGAGACAGTTGTGCCAAACCTTTGACTTCAATCAATAATTTCATATTGGCAATACCATCTGCCTCAGAAATGGTATTGACCTGACGAATATTGATTTGGTCTGAGAAAATCACTTGGGTGAGGTCTTTAAGTAGACCACGGCGATCATAAGCTTCAACCACGATTTGCACGCTCTGACCACGCGTTGGTTGCATTTCCCAATCTGCTTCAACAGCACGCTCAGGCTCTTGTGTCGTCATGCGTAAATAATCTGGACAAGCGATCTTATGGATACTGACACCACGGTTTAAAGTGATATAACCACCAATCGACTCACCATGCACAGGTTGACAACATTGCGCAATATGCAGCTCAACATTATCCAAACCATCAATCAAAATCCCGTGTGCTGAGAGCGTATGGCTCGCACGAGGATTTAACGCAGGTTTTAAAACCAGTTCAGGCTCATCTTGATCCAAGTGCATCTGACGATTGACTTGATTCATCAAGGCATGAAGGCTGATATCACCACTCACCAAAGCCACTAAAATATCATCACCCGCTTTCAGGTTGAAATGAGATGAATAATCTTTTAAATCAATACTCTTTGGATGAATAGCTAAACGAGATAATTCTTTATTCAGTAACTCACGTCCAACTTCAACGTTTTTACTGCGATCTTGCTGTCTAAACCAATGGCGTAACTTGTCACGCGCACGCGCCGTTTTGATATAGCCTAAAGAATTGACCAACCAATCACGGTTAGGTTCGCGGTCTTTCTTGGTTAAGATTTCAACCTGCTCACCTGTTTTCAAGGTATAGGTTAATGGCACATAGCGCTGATTGACACGTGCTGCATAGCACTTGTTTCCAACTTCAGTATGCACATGATAGGCGAAATCTAAAACGGTTGAACCTCGTGGTAATTCCTTAATATCACCATCACGACTAAATACATAAATCTTTTCAAAATTCTCAAAATCTTGAATTTGATCTATGCCATTTGACTCTTCATCTTCGCCATGTGGTGTCGTTTCAGTACGCTCTTGATAATGCTCAAGTACGGCACGTAAAGAATGCAAACGATGGTTAAATGAATGATCGGTATTTTTTGCGCCTTCTTTATAATTGAAGTGCGAACAAACACCTAACTCAGCCTCATTGTGCATTTCAAAGGTACGAATTTGCACTTCTAAAGATTTATTTTCTGCAATCACAGCAGTATGTAATGAGCGATAACCATTTGCCTTTGGATTGGTGACATAGTCATCAAACTGGTTGGGAATATGCCGCCATAATTGATGCACAATGCCTAAAGCGTGATAACAATCAGGTACACTTTTTACCAATACACGTACCGCACGAATATCGTAAAGCTGATCGAAACTCAGGTTTTTGCTTTTCATTTTTCGATAAATCGAATAAATGTGCTTCACTCGCCCAGTGATTTCAGCTTGGATATGATGCGTACCTAGTTCAGTCTTCAATTTATCAATGACAAATTGAATATACTGCTCACGCTCTAAACGTTTTTCATTCAGTAACGATGCGATTTCTTTATAGCGTTCTGGTGCTAAATAACGGAAAGCAAGATCTTCTAGCTCCCATTTAAGCTGTGCTATACCTAAGCGATGTGCAAGTGGTGAATAGATCGTTAAAATCTCACGTGCAACACGCTCTTGACGTTCTTTACTCGCCGTTGCCAATTCACGCAAGGCATAAGTACGTTCAGCCAGTTTGATTAAAACGACACGTACATCTTCTGTCACCGAAATCAGCATTTTATAAATGCCGTTTAAGTGCTCACGTTGATTATTATTGAAATGATCTTCTAAACGTTTATTTTTTTCAATCAATTCAGAGAGCTTACCCATCGCAAGCGTACCCTGTACAAGACCAAGTACTTGCCCACCAAACTGTTGTTGAATATCCTCTAAGGTAATTAAGCCTTCGCGCACACTGCGATATAACACTGCCGCTGACAATGTGTCTTCATCAACATGTAAATGCGCTAAAATATCAGCCATACCAATACCTGTACTAAAGGTATTGCTACGATGATGAACCGTGGTTTCTAATTCTTTTGCCAAGGTCAGCTCTGCAACTTTTTGAAGTTGCTTTAGCTCTGCCCCATCCAAAATATCACGCACTCGATCTAGCCAAGAGACCAGACCACTTTGCGCTTCAGCGGCATGTTCTACAGTCGTTTCCTCTGACAACTCATGGAGTCGTCCAGGTAACTGCTCACGTACTGTGACCATACCATTCTCCTCTGGATATGTAACTCATTCTCTAATCGTTTATCTCTTGGGTCTATTCAAATTGCTCAATTTTTTCAAACAAGGCAATTGATTCAACATGCTCAGTATGGGTAAACATATCCATTACTGCCGCTTTTTTAAGTTGATAACCATATTGTGCCAGTACACCCGCATCCCTTGCCAGTGTTGATGGATTACATGAAACATAAACGATTCTTTTTGCTCCAAAATTAGATACATATTGCATAACTTCAAACGCACCTGATCGTGGAGGATCAATTAATAATGCATCAAATCCTTGTTTTGCCCAAGAATGATGCGAAAAGTCTTTTGTTAAATCTTGTGAAAAGAACAATGCCTGAGACAATTGATTTGCTTTTGCATTTTCAGTTGCCCGTTGTACCATCTCATCACTTGCTTCAACACCAATGACCTGACCTGTCTCACCAACACAACGTGCTAAAGGTAAGGAAAAATTACCCAGTCCACAAAATAGGTCGAGCACTCTCTCCCCTTTCTGTAAATCTAGCAATTCACATGCCAAGTGAATCATCTTTGCATTTACACCACTATTTACTTGAGTAAAGTCTAAAGGCGAAAATGCAAATTTAACCGCAAACTCATCCAGACTATAGTGCAAACGCATCGGTGCTTGAGCATCATCAACACGATGTAAACTATCTGCGCCTTTAGGTTGTAAATACAACTGCCAATCCTTTAGTAACGCAAATTGACGTAATTGGTTGACATCCGACACATTTAATTCATCCAAGTGGCGAATCAATAAGGCTGTCTCGGTATCACCCATTGCTAATTCTATATGACCAATGTGGGCTTTGCCTGTTAGACTTTCGAGTAGTTTTCTCAACTCTACCAAACTTTCGGACAAACGCTGATCAAGTACGTGACACTGCTGAATCGGTGTTAAATGATTACTGTGATGTTCACGAAAGCCCATCACCAAACGATTTTGTTTCGCAATATAGCGAACGCCCACTCGAGCACGACGACGATAATCTATTTTTTCAGATCGGATTGGATCTAACCATTGTTCTGGTTGTAAACCAGCAAAATGTTGTAAATGTGACTTCAATACATTCTGTTTTAATAAAATCTGTTCATCTGGATGAATATGTTGCAAGCTACAGCCACCACAGACCCCAAAATGCGGACAAATCGGATCGACTCGTCCCACAGCCGCATCACTTTCTAGCTTAACCATATCCGCTTCTTCTAAACGCGAAGTTTGATTAGTGATCTTGGCTTGTACCGTTTCACCCACGAGCGCATAACGAATAAAAACCTTCTTACCGTGCTTTTCTTTTGGATGATCAGGATGCGTTCCATAATGCGCAATCCCTCGCCCCTCATGAGAAAAAGCTTCGATTTGAAAGGTATATGTTGGATATTGAGCTGGGCGCTGTTTCGCTTTATGTTTCAAAAGATCAACCTAATTTTTTGGCGCAAACGTATTTGCGGTAAATACAGTATATTGCGATGTTTGTTGCCATACCTGTAAGAATTCTGTTTGTTGCGTTTGAGTTTGTAAATAATCGATCGTGGTTTGAAGCCAATACTGATGATCATGTTGATTAAGCTGCCCTTTGAGCAACAACCAACGTAAATAGATCAACCATGTATTTAAAACATCACCTTCACAATAACTGGTCAGTTTTAACCATTGTTCAGTACGCACATACTCTGGCACATGATAACCAGTCTCACCACGTTTCCCAGGGAATCCTAAAAGGCAAGCAACATCATCAAGTTTTTGAAAATTTCGACCATTAAACATTGCCATCACATCCATCAAATCGACATGACGATGGTGATAACGGTTTTGATAGTTATTGAAACGCTTTTGGTTATCAATTTCACCTTGATCAAATAAACTTGACGCAGACAAACCATGATACATGGCGCGAAATAAAATCACTGGCAGATCAAATTGCGAACCATTCCAACTGATTAATGTGGGTTGCTTCTTATCAAAAATAGATAAAAATTTGGTCAACATCTCAGCTTCTGTATTTTGCTCCTGACTAAATGAAAAAAGTCGAACACCTTTTTCATCAATCCACAAACCAGAAATACACACAATTTCATGCAAAGGTAGGCGTTGAAAATCACTACCTGATTCTTGACGGCGAATCTTCGTTAATGCTTGTTCAACATCGGCTTCAGGTAAATCAAGATGATGAAGATGGGCACCAGCCTTTAAATCGGTCAGTGTTTCAATATCAAAAACTAAAGTCGGAAAGCGTAAACTCATCTTGAAATCTCTTCAAATCCCTCCCAACCCACCTTTTATAAAGGGGAGTTCTCCCTCTTTTTAACAGAGAGATTAGGGGAGATTTTAATCTTGAACTGAAAACAGCCCTGTTGACAAATAACGATCACCTCGGTCACAGATAATGCAGACAATCACAGCATCTGGATGTTCTTCAGCAATTTTAATTGACGCCCAAACTGCACCACCAGAAGAAGTACCTGCACTAATACCTTCAGTACGTGCTAACTTACGCATGGTTTTTTCTGCTTCGATTTGTGGAATATCAATAATTCGATCCACACGACGACGATCAAAAATAGTTGGAAGATATTCTTCCGGCCAACGACGAATCCCTGCAATGCTCGAACCATCAGATGGTTGTAAGCCCACAATTTGAATATCAGGGTTCTGTTCTTTTAAATACTTAGAGACCCCCATAATCGTTCCTGTCGTCCCCATCGAACTCACAAAGTGAGTAATTTTTCCGCCCGTTTGCTTCCAGATCTCAGGTCCAGTTGTGAGGTAATGCGCCTCTACATTGTCTGGATTACCAAATTGATTGAGGACAAAACCTTTGCCCTCAGCCTGCATTTGTAAAGCTAAATCGCGTGCGCCTTCCATACCTTGCTGTTGAGTCACTTCGATTAACTCAGCACCATAAGCCAACATTGCATCTTTACGTTCCTGACTCATGTTATTTGGCATGATCAGCTTCATTTTATAACCACGCATGGCTGCAACCATGGCTAAAGCAATGCCAGTGTTACCACTAGTGGCTTCAATTAAAGTATCACCAGGTTGAATTTGTCCACGCTTCTCTGCTTGAACAATCATGTTATAAGCAGGGCGATCTTTGACTGAGCCAGCAGGATTATTACCTTCTAATTTCGCTAATACGGTAGCTTGAGTATGACTTGCTAAACGCTGCAAACGCACTAAAGGGCTTTTACCGACATAATAGTCTAGTAAAAATTCATCTGCTAAAAAATCAGTTTGCGTATTCGTCATGATCGACACCGATATTAAGGTGGCGACTATTGTATGAAAAAATAAGAAATACTGCACCTTTTCACTATGCTTTTTATTGGCTAGCCAATACCTCTGATTTCGGCAAAGCATGATAAGATGTTTCGCAGAATGATAAATCTGACCGCGCTATGTCAAATTTCAATAAAACCCTATCTAAACGCTTACGGCTCAATCATGCTTATGGACAATTGATTGCACTTATTTTAGTGCCGATCGCCGTACTGACAGGTGTTGGTATTTTATGGGTTTTATCTGAAACCACCAGTGCAGCAAAACAACAACAATATTCAGATGCTTCTGCGATTTTAGCTCGCTACCATCAAACCGCAGAAAAATTACTACAACTGGTACAACAACACCCCGATCAATATGATCGCGCTCAAAACATTATGCAAAAAATGTTTGATGAGAAAAACTTACAACGCGCTGTCATTATTGATAATCAAGGGCAAACCTATCTCAGTGTTGGTTATCAAAATAATCGTTTTTGGCCGACTTTTCCGAATAACAGTAATTTTTTTGGTCCAATCGCACATAACCACAATAGCATCTATGGTGCAAAATTGGCTGGTGGTCATAACGAATCGATTTGGCTCATGATTGAACTAGACAATCAGCCACTTGAGTTAGCTCGCTATAAAATTCTATTGGCACTGGTCGTGACTGGACTAATTACCTTATTACTTTTATTACTTTGTTTAAACGTATTTTCAAGAATTTGGCTTGCGCCACTCTATGAAATTCGCATGCAAATGCAACGCTTAAATGCAGATACACTTGATCAGCATATCGTGGTGAACAGTACAGGTGAGTTACGCTTACTCCAGCGTGATATTGCGAATGTAGTCAAACGTTTACATTTTAGCTTCTTGGAGTTGAAAGAGCATACTGAACAAACCGAAGAGGATTTACGTCGTACTTTAGATACACTCGAAGTCCAAAATATTACTTATCGTCAAGCACGTGACCAAGCGATTTCATCGAATCAATCTAAATCAGTCTTTTTAGCCAATATCAGCCATGAACTTAGAACACCTCTCAACAGTATTGACGGTTTTATTCACCTCTTACTGCGTCAGCAGAACTTAAGTAATGAACAGAACCTGTATCTTCAAACTATTCGTAAATCTTCAGCTCACCTTTTAGCACTGATTAATGATGTCCTCGATTTCTCTAAAATTGATGCGGGTAAATTAGAGCTCGAAACAGCGCCATTTGATTTGGAAGAAGCTATTTTTGATGTGATGGATATGCTTTCCCCTCTCGCGGCACAAAAGTATATCAATATGGCATTTTACTATGCCGAAAATATTCCCCAACATGTGATTGGTGATGCATTACGCTTTAAACAAATTCTGACCAACCTCATTTCCAATGCCATCAAATTTACCCCAGATGGTGAAATCATTGTTCGTGTACGTATGGAAGATGATGAAATTGGACAATGTCTCTTACATTTCAGCGTCCAAGATAGTGGTATTGGTCTCAGTGGTACCGACCGTAAAAAACTTTTTGAATCATTCTCTCAAGGCGATGCTTCCGTTACTCGTCAATTTGGTGGTACGGGATTAGGCTTAGCGATTTCCAAACAACTTGTTCATTTGATGCATGGTCAAATTGGCTTTGAAGACAACCAAGAACGTGCCCCGACAGAAAAAGGTTCAACCTTTTGGTTTACGGCTTCATTCAAAGTAGATGAACAAGATGAATTTGTTGAGCACCCACATTTCGATCATTTACAAGTGGTGTCTTACCTCGCTCACCCTGCCACAGCGAGCGTGCTTCGTTCATATTTAGAAAACTACCGTGTCTCACATATCGAAACACAATCAATTTTGGATTTATTTAGTCGTCTGAATCATTTAAATCAGCAAGAAAACACATGGCTCATTGTTGACCATAGTGGTGATACAGAAGCACTACTCAAAGAAATTCGTCAGCGTTACCAAGGAAACTTAGCCGTTTACGGTTATCAAATGAGCCTTGAGCCGAACATGCTGAATGAATATCGTGCGCGCCCACTCTATCAACCATTGAGTCGCCGAGAACTGGTGCAACTGTTAGGGAATCAACCGATTTTTGAGCCAGAACCAGAAAACTTTAATGGTCAAGGATTACATATACTTGCTGTAGACGATCATTTACCTAACTTGATTGTACTAGAAGCATTACTCGGTGAATTGAACGTCACCACTACAAAAGCGCTCAGTGGGCAGAAAGCGATTGATATCATTCAAGCACGCATACAACAAAAATTACCGCCATTTGACTTAGTCTTTATGGACATCCAAATGCCAGTGATGTCAGGAATCGATACCACACGAGCAATTCGTTCCTTAGAGTCAACATTAGATACAGGCATGCAACTTCCGATTATTGCGCTCACGGCACATGCTCTAGCAGACGAGAAGCAAAAATTACTCAAAGTTGGTATGAATGATTACGTAACCAAACCGATTCAAATGGAACAAATCATTCAAATCTTAACGCACTGGACGAACAACAATTTCTCTTCTCAAGCAGCAAATACAGAACAAAAACGTTCGACTGAAACGATTGATCCTCAAATTTTGAATTGGCAACAAAGCGTTCAACTAGCAGCGAATAAAGAAGATCTAGCACAAGACCTATTGAATATGTTGGTAGATAGTTTCGATACAGAACTTGCTGAAATGCAACAATTGATTGAAATGGAAGACTTCCCTCAACTGGAACATGTATTGCACCGTCTATATGGCGCTACTCGATACGTAGGAACACCGAATTTGCAACAGGTTTCTGGCGAATTTGAACAATTCGTTTCAACCCTGCGTAAAGAACGACGTAAAGCAGACGATGGCTTTATTCGGGAAACAAATTATCGCTTTAATGAATTGAATACAGCCATTGAACAGGTGCGACAAGCCGCAAATCTCATCTTACACACCCATGACATTTAATGTGACTGCGGTGTCATGTTTCAGGTTAAAGACTCATGTTATGCTGCCCCAATCAAACACAATAAGAGTATGGTAAATGGCACTTTTACGCGTTGAAAAGAACAATGGGATTGCAACAGTTTCCTTAAATCGACCAGATAAACGCAATGCAATGAGTTTTGCATTATTAAAAGAATTGGTTGCAACAGCTAAAAAAATTGAGAAAGATCGTTCAATTCGTTGTGTCATCCTCACGGGTGAAGCACAGGTATTTAGTGCTGGTATCGACTTATCAGATCTAAATAATCCAAAAAATACAGCATTTGCGGCATGGGAACTGATCAAACCTGGACAAAGCTTATTTCAAAAAGCTTTTTTAATTTGGCAAAATTTGCCTATTCCAGTTATTGCAGCGATCGAAGGTTTTTGCTTTGGTGCAGGCATGCAACTTGCGCTAGCAGCAGACATTCGTATTGCAACACCAAACACTCAAATGTCAATTATGGAAAGCCGTTGGGGCTTAGTTCCAGATATGGGCTTAACACGTTCATTAAAAGGACTCATCGGTGTTGATTTAGCCAAAGAATTAACGCTGACTGCGCGTATCTTTGATGCAGGATATGCCAAAGAAATTGGTCTTGTGACACACTTAGACAATGATCCTTTAGCCAAAGCCAATATGATCGCTCAAGAAATCTTACAACGCTCACCTGATGCGATTATGGCAGCGAAACGAGTATTGGATGCAATGGAACATCAACCTGAAAAGGCTTTACGTTTAGAAAAACTGTGGCAGCTTAAATTACTTTTAGGTAAAAACAGTAGCCTTGCACGTAAAAAAGATAAGAATCCAGAAATTCAATTCTTGCCGCGCCAATATAAATAAGCACGAGGATAAATTCACATGCATGCGAATCAACAAACACCTATCGCGTTCTTAGGTATGGGGTTAATGGGTACACGTATGGCCTCTCGACTTCTTCAAGCTGGTTATACTGTAGCTGTATGGAATCGAAGCCAACATGCATGTGAAGCACTTATTCAACAAGGTGCAACTCAATTAGAATTAAACAAGATTGCGGAATACCATGTTATTTTAATATGTTTAGCGGATGATCAAGCTGTTCAAAGCGTTTTCGATCAAATCCAGCCCTATTTAAAAGCAGAGCAAGTGATTGTTGATTTTTCTAGCTTGTCGGTAACCGTGACACAACAATTGGCGCAATCTGCCCAACAGCAACAAGTGACTTGGATTGACTCGCCTGTTTCAGGTGGGACTATCGGAGCAGAACAAGGTACATTGGTCATTTTTGCTGGTGGCGATGAACACACCATCCAAGCACTCGAGCCTATTTATAAAGTCTTATCCCAACGTGTCACCCGTATGGGTGAAACAGGGACTGGACAAGCCACCAAAATTTGTAATCAATTAATTGTTGCAGCAAATAGCACTTTGATCGCAGAAGCTGTTGCATTAGCAAGCCAAGCAGGCGTAGATACTCGCTTACTTGCCCCTGCACTCGCGGGCGGTTTTGCAGACTCTAAACCTTTCCAAATTCTTGCTCCCCGTATGGCAACACACACTTTTGAGCCAGTACAATGGAAAGTGCAAACCTTATCAAAAGACCTTAATAATGCATTAAAACTTGCGCAGAGTTTTAATTTAAAGATACCTGTCGCACAAAAAGCTCTATTACAGTTACAAGCTCACCAAGAAAATGGCTTTTCTGAGAATGATTTAGCAACTATCATTCAATATATAGAGCAATAATAATTGATTCGAGGAGTTTGAATATGAGCCATCTTGCAGTCAATTTATCGATGATTTTTACAGAAGTTCCTTTGATTGAGCGTTTTGCTTTAGCTCATGCACATGGCTTCCAACATATTGAAATTCAGTTTCCATATGAATTAGATGTTATCGATATTCAAACTCAACTTGAACAATATGATCTTTCCCTTTGCCTCATTAATGCGCCTGCTGGCGATTTAATGCAGGGCGGTAATGGCCTAGCAGGTATTCCTGGAAAAGAAATTGAATTTCATCATGCCCTTATGCTTGCAATTCGTTATGCAAAGGCACTGAATGTTCCTCGAGTCAATATTTTAGCGGGTAAACAGCCTCAAGATGCTGACCTCTTACCCTGTTTAAATACCTTAGCAAGCAATTTGAAACTTGCTTGCCACATGCTCACTGAACAAGGTATTGAACCCGTTTTTGAAATGATTAATGGCACAGATATGCCACGTTTTCTAGTTCAGAATATCGCTCAAGCCCAAGAAATGCTGGAAGTCGTCAACCATCCTGCTTTAAAAATGCAGTACGATTGTTACCATATGGCAATGATGGGCGAAGAGATTCTGGCTGGATTACAGGAAAATTTACATCAAATTGGACATATCCAATTCGCCGATTATCCAAATCGACATGAACCTGACACAGGAAATATTCCCTATAAGCAAATTTTTGACTGGTTACGTCAAAGTGACTATCAAGGTTATATTGGTGCAGAATACCGACCAAAAACTCAATCAGATCAATCTTTTGCATGGAAAAAAAAGTACTTTTCCAATGACGTGAATACATAAACTGTTACTGCTGAAATTTGAATTTTATAGAGAAAAACGGTATATTTGACGATGAGTAATTGTCAGGAAAATATACCCTCTATGAATTTAGAACCATCGCCCAGCGCTTCTAATTCTCACGACCTAAAAATCAAAACAGCAAACAAAGATGTACATGCTTGTTTAAAAGTTGTACATGAAGCCCTTACTGATGTAAAAGCCAAAGATATTCTAGAACTTGATGTAAGTTCTATTAGCAATGTTGCCGATGCAATTGTGATTGCAAGCGGAACATCTACTCGTCATGTCAAAGCACTTGCTGACAATGTTGCTGATGAAGCACGTAAAGCAGGTTTTCGCCCAATTGGTGTTGAGGGTGAACGAGATGCTGAATGGATCCTAATTGATCTAGGGTTCGTTGTTGTACACGTTATGCTACCTACCGCCCGTAAGTTCTATGACTTAGAAAGTTTATGGCGTGCACCAGAATCAGTAGCGTAATGCTCAAAAAAGCGACCCAAATTGGTCGCTTTTTTTATATTCATAATAACTGTTTTAAATCAATTTCAGGATGTTGTTGCTTCACTGTATTCTTAATCTGCGCATAAAGCTGATCAGCTTTATTTGGCCCATAAAAATCACAATAAATAGCATAAAAAATTGTAATCAGTTCCGCATAGAGTGCTTGAGGTATTTGCTTAAGACAATTTTTTTCTGAACCATCAATAAATCGATAAGCAGCCAATAAGCGATGCTTTTTCATTTTTACCCCCAGTTCATCTACGAACTCTAAATAATCATTCCGATGAACTGACTTTAAAATTGTGATAATAAAATCATAAAAAGCTTGAAATAAATCTACAGGCTGCTCTTCTTCCGCAATCACCACCTCTAGATCTTCTTTAACCTCAAGATGTTGCTGCTTTTCAACAATCGATATTTCATGCAAGACCTGACGCAACATGTCTTTGCGGAGCAACCGCAACTCATGTGTTGTACAAATTTCACTTAAAAAACGGTTTAATACAAAAGAAGGCTGATGTCCATATTCACTTTCCCAATACTGTAAAACACGTTGCAAAACGGTATCTGGCAAAAATTGGGATAATCCTTTTGTGACTGCCTGCTTCTTTTGTTCAATTGTTAGCTCAACCATAGCGATCACCCCTTAATGCCGATGAGTGATATTTTCAGTCTCAAAAGTTACATCTCTTTGAAACTCAGGATAAGATAATTCCGTATGTTCTGTGTAGTCTAAACCACGTTGTTCATGTTGTTGTGAAACTCGCAAACCACCTAAGAGCTTATCAAGTAATTTAAACATAATAAAAGATGCACCAAATCCCCAAATTAATGCAGCCCCCACACCTAAGGCTTGAACAAGAATAATATCTAAATTAAATAGTGATTTTTCAAAGAAAATACCTGCAGCTAATGTCCCCCATGCACCACAAACACCATGAACAGTCACTGCATCCACAACATCATCTAATTGCATCTTTTCTATAAATTGTGGAACAAAGGTAATTAATAATCCCGCGATTGCTCCTGTGATAATCGCAAACGGCGGTGACATTGTGGCACATCCTGCCGTAATTGCGACTAGGCCCGCTAATGATGCATTAATCGTATAACGCATCAAGACTGCTTTTGATTGAAGCAGTGCAAGAATCATGTAAGTTGAAGCCGCAGCACACGCAGCAAGATGTGTATTCAGTACAATACGCCCAATACTAACACTGGCTGCAACGGTTGAAGCGGCATTAAAACCGAACCAAGCAAACCACAAAATAAAGCCGCCTAATGCAACGAGAGGTAAGTTATGTCCTGCTAAAAAATGACTTTGCCCTTTGCGACCAAAACGACCTAAACGTGGTCCTAACACGATAATGCCTGCCAGTGCCACCCAACCACCAATTGAATGCACGACGGTTGAACCTGCAAAATCAATAAAACCCAGAGCTTTTAACCAACCATCTCCACCAAACAATCCCCCCCAAGCCCAACTTCCAAATATCGGATAAATCACACCACTGACAAAGATGGCACTAACCACATAGGCCACAAAATGTATTCGCTCCGCCATCGCACCACTTGCAATCGTGGTTGCTGTTGCTGCAAACATCATTTGGAAAAACAATAAATTCCAATGCCAGTCATCTAATTGACTCGGCATAAAATATCCCCACCCTATCCAGCCTGTTTGATTTAAACCGAACATCAAACCAAAACCAAATAGCCAGAAAATGATACCGCCTATACAGGTGTCCATATAATTTTTCATAAGAACATTAACGGTATTCTTACTACGAACAGATCCACTTTCAATTAAAGCAAATCCTGCTTGCATAAAGAAAACTAAAATTCCACCAACAACCACCCACACGCTATCCAAGGAAAGGCGAATTTCTTGAATATTAGGTGCAGTTTCAGCAAAAGAAGCGGAAGAGAGAAACAATAAAAATGGCAAAATCAATACGATATTTTTCATATAATTCCCCTAAAAAGAACAAGAAATTAAATGCAAAGAGAATGCCAAAACAAACTTTATTTATTCAAAAAATTTATTGGTTTATATTTATCTATCATAAAAAAGCGATTTAACATTCATATTGATGATTAAAGTTTTTTACTCAAAGTACAAAGATGAGCTATTGGTAATTTTAAAAAATTGACATGACAAATTGTCAAATTTAACACACTATAACACCACCTTAGAACTCGGTTAATAAAAAGTATCACAGGAGTAACACATGAAGGTCTTGATTACAGGTGCAAATACAGGAATTGGCTTTGCTACAGCGGAGCAATTGGTCAAACAAGGACAGCATGTCATTCTTGCCTGCCGCAATCCTCAAAAAGCACAAGCTGCACAAGAAAAATTACGTAAACTTGATCAAGCACAAGTAGACTTAGTTTCACTTGATTTAAATAGTCTTGAACAAACCCGAAAAGCGGCTGATCAAATCGCTGATCAATATGGCAATCTAGATGTTTTAATTAACAATGCTGGTCTTTTTGCCAAAACCAAGCAACTCACCGCTGATGGATTTGAACAACAATTTGGAGTGAATTATTTAGGACATTTCCTTTTAACTCAAAAATTACTCCCAGTTCTAGAAAAAGCACCTAAAGCCCGAATCGTACACCTTGCTTCAATTGCGCATTGGGCGGGTTCAATCAAACCAAATAAATTTCGTGCTGAGGGTTTTTATAATCCACTGTTTTATTATGGTCAATCTAAATTAGCGAATCTATTATTCAGCAATGCACTGGCTGAAAAAATGGCAAACAGTACAATTACCAATAATGCTTTACATCCAGGCGGTGTGGCTTCGGATATTTATCGCGAACTGCCAAAGCCGGTTTATGAAGTGATGAAAATTGGTTTAGTACCCACCTCGGTTCCTGCAAAGTTAATTACAGATATGGCTATTGCAGATCATTGGGCAAACCGCAATGGCGAATATGTCAGTGCTCATATGCCAGATTGGAAATCACCACATGCTAAAAACCAACAACTTGCACGCGATCTTTATGCTCAATCTATGGATTTGGTAGAAAAATATCTTTAATTAAATCGCAAATAAAAAAGCCACCCAAGGGTGGCTTTTATAATCTTAATGAGGTCAGATTAGTGACCACCACCATTGATGGCTTTCGTCATATCTTCCACAACTTTCTTGGCATCACCGAAGATCATCATGGTTTTTTCATTGTAGAACAAGTCATTGTCTAAGCCAGCATAACCTGTTGCCATAGAACGCTTGATCACCATGATGGTACGTGCTTTGTGTGCTTCAAGAATCGGCATACCATAAATTGGTGATGTCGGATCGTCTTTCGCCGCAGGGTTAACTACGTCATTCGCACCAATCACAAGTACTACGTCTGTTGCAGGGAAGTCTGAGTTAATCTCATCCATTTCCAAGATGTCTTCATACGCAACATCAGCTTCAGCAAGTAATACGTTCATGTGACCAGGCATACGACCAGCAACTGGGTGAATCGCGAAGCGAACTTTTACACCTTGCTCTTTTAAGATTTCACACAATTCTTTAACCGCATTCTGTGCACGACCTTGCGCCATACCATAACCAGGTACGATCACAACGCTGTCTGCATTTGACATCAGGAAGCCTGCGTCATCTGCTGAACCAGAACGGTGATTACGTTGAACTTGCTCACCTTTATCTGCTGATGCAACTGCTGCACCACCCATCGCACCACCAAACAAGACGTTGATGATTGAACGGTTCATCGCCTTACACATGATGTAAGAAAGAATCGCACCAGAAGAACCTACAAGCGAACCCGCAACGATCAACATATTGTTTTCAAGTGTGAAACCAATACCTGCCGCAGCCCAACCAGAGAATGAGTTCAAGAGTGATACTACAACTGGCATATCACCACCACCGACTGGCGCAATCCATACCCAGCCAAATGCAAGTGCAAGTGCTGTCATTGCCCAGAATGCAGTCATGTTACCCGTAGTGAAGAAGTAGAAACCACATGCAAGCATCGCAATAAAGATTGTTGCTTGAACTGGTTTAACCCATGCACCAGAAATTGTTTTCGCCCATTTCTTCGCAGCCAATTTACCGTAAGCAAATACAGACGCAGTAAATGTAATCGCACCAACGAAACAGCCAACAAACAATTCGAATAAATGAACTGCACTCATATGTGCGTGTTGAACACCAGCAGCAGTTAAAGCAGCTTCATTTTGTTCAAACAATACATTGAGTTGGTTGTTGTGCAGGATCGCAGCAATCGCAATTAATACCGCAGCCAAACCGACGAGAGAGTGCATCAATGCAACCGTCTCAGGCATTTGCGTCATTGGAACTGTTTTCGCACGTGCGATACCAACAACAGCACCCAATACCATTGCACCGCCAATCATCCAAACTACTGGATGCTCAGCAACAAAGAAGGTTGTTACTACAGCAATCGCCATTGCGATCATACCGTAGCGGTTACCTGCAATTGCAGTCTTAGGGCCAGACAAGCCACGTAAAGTTAAGATAAAGAGGACAGCACCAATCAGGTAGAACCAATCCGCATAGTCTCGAATAAATTCCATTGCTTAGCCCTCTTTTTTCTTTTGCTTCGGCTTGAACATTTCAAGCATACGAGCAGTTACAGCAAAGCCACCAAAAATGTTGATACTTGCCAAGAACACAGCAACAGCACCTAAGATGCTTACAACATTTACACTTTGGAATGCTACATTGGCATCAACACCAATTGCAGGCATACCTACAGTCTGGATCATCGCTCCAACCACAATAATTGAAGACAACGCATTCGTTACTGCCATTAATGGTGTATGTAACGCTGGCGTTACACCCCACACCACGTAATAACCTACAAAGATGGCAAGGACGAAAATTGTAATCGTTTCAACCATGAGAACTCTCCTTAACCGCGCTTGAGCAGTACTTGACCGCCATGAGTCACGAGTAACGCTTTTTGGATTTCTTCTTCTGGATTAATCGCAAAGTTTTTGTCTTTGTCGAATAATGTTTCAAGGAAGTTAAAAACGTTACGTGCATACAATGCAGATGCTTCCGTTGCAACTGTGCCTGGAATGTTTGGAATACCCAAAATTTTCACACCATTTTCAGTAACAACTGTTTCGCCTTCTTTAGAACCTTCAACGTTACCACCCGTTTCAACTGCCATATCTAAAATGACAGAGCCCGGCTTCATTTTGGCAACAGTTTCAGCTTTGATCAGACGCGGAGCATTACGACCCGGAATCAATGCAGTCGTGATTACGATGTCAGCATTTGATACCGCTTTATCTACAATCGCAGCTTGATCTTTGATGTATTGCTCACCCGGCTGCCAACCATAACCGCTTTTCGCAGCTTCAGCAGCACGTTGTTTTTCTTCGTCTGACATTGGTACGTCTAACCATTTACCACCTAAAGACTCAACTTGTTCTTTAGCAGTTGGACGTAAGTCAGTTGCTTCTACAACTGCACCTAAACGTTTTGCAGTCGCAATCGCTTGAAGACCAGCAACACCAACACCCATAATCACGACACGCGCAGGTTTTACGGTACCCGCAGCAGTCATTAACATTGGGAACATACGTTGATATTCAGCCGCAGCTAACAATACAGATTTATAACCCGCTAAGTTTGCTTGAGAAGAAAGTACGTCCATGTTTTGTGCGCGTGAAAGCGTACGAGGAAGTAACTCTAAAGCAAAAGCAGACACTTGCTGAGTAGCAAACTGGTCTAATTCTGGATTGCGGTAAGGGTCAAACATAGCTATTACAGTTGTATTCGCCGCAAGTTTTTGAATTTCGTCACCGCTAGGAGCACGTACCTTCAAAATAATTTGGCTGCCTGTATAAGCATCGTCCGTAATAGTTGCGCCAACTTGTTCATAAGCACTGTCAATATAGGCTGCTTTAACACCAGCGCCACGTTGAATGACAATGCTATGACCTGCGTTAATCAACTTCTTAACTGTTTCTGGTGTTGCCGCTACACGACTTTCACCTGCAACAGTTTCGGTTGGGATTCCGATCTGCATGAGCGTTCCTCAAGCTAGTTTTTCTTAAGTAAACATCGCGAGTCGCAATGTTTCCCCCAGGAGTATTCTTTGTTGAATTTTGGATTCTAATGGAACTTTTTTAAAATTCCACCCAATATTTATTTAATAAATACCTATATTTTGAACTGATGATTCAGATTAATGTTTACAACTTGTATAATCAGCATGTTTGCCTGCTTATAAGTAAAAACACTTTATCTTTATATACTATATGAGTAAGTCTGATTATTTAGACAAACTCACCAGCTCACTGTCTTTTTCAGTCATCAACTACTGATAAAAAAGTAAGGTACAAATAACAAATCAGGGCTTTGTTGCATCAATAACTCATAATCAATACAAATTACTTATCTGGTTTAGATATTGAACGTATTGTGATTTATAAATCATCCGAATCTGCATCATAATCATGCAATTAATCGGTGGGATTGGCTTCTTAGAACATTTATAGCGTTTTTAGAGCGACTTCGATCAAATTTTTACAGATAAAATCATCGATTAGTAAAGACTAAGCAAATCATTCAAAATGATCCAAAGATGCGAATAGCGATCAATGAAGATAATTATCAAAAATAAATGTAAAAATTTTAAATGGCATTTTTTCAAGTGATATTTGTATGATTTTGTCTAATCAAACCCCAAAAATTGCACAAAATTAGTGCAATAAAATCATCTTTTAAATTTCTGCCTCATTTTTTTGATTCAACAAAAATAAAATTTCTTGAAAATGTGCACCCATAGCATCCTCAGCAAGACAATCTTCAGGATTTCGCAAAGGACATTGTTCCAAAGACAAACAACCACAACCGATACATTGATCCAATTGTTGACGTAACTGCAACAACATCATGATTTGCTGATCCAATTGCCCCTGCCACTCTTGTGACATGATTTGCCAATCTTTTTTCGTAGCCACTTGTTGCTTTGGTAAGATACTCAGCGTTTGTTTTATTTGTTTTAAACTGATCCCAACCTGTTGAGCTGCTTTTATAATTGCAATTCGCCTAAGCATCGCACGCTGATACCTACGCTGATTCCCCTCCGTTCTAGTACTCCAAATCAGATCTTTTTCTTCATAAAAACGAATCGTTGGAACACTTACGCCGCTACGTTTTGCAAGTTCTCCTATGCTAAGCCATGTTTCTGGCGAATATTGCTTCAAAATTTTCTTGACCTCTAGTTAACTTGAGCTTTGATACTAGCACATATCAGATTTTATAAAGATGTACCGTAATGAATAAAATAAATACTCAGGCCTTTCAAATAATTAATCCTGAAGCGCTCTATCATCCTAAAAGCAATGGATATAGTCATATTGCTGTTGTGAAACCGAATATGCGAATTATTCATCTCGCGGGGCAAGGTGGAGAAAATAAAAATGGTGAACTTTCACCTTTTTTTGACCAACAGGTACAACAAGTCTTCTATAATATTCAACAGGCTTTAGCCTCAGTTCAAGCAACGCTTTCAGATATTGCCGTGTTACGTGTTCTGATTGTTGATCATGACGCTCCGAAACATCAACTGGTGATTAAAACAATAGTGGATCTTTGGAAAACTCATGAATTCCCAGTTTGTACACTTATTCCAGTCACAGGCTTAGCATTACCAGAAATGCAAATTGAAATCGAAGCGACTGCGTATACTGCCTAAGAACCAGAGAAGAGAATATTATGTCAAACACCCAAAATATTAGTCAAAATAAAGCCTTACTCTGGTTTATGGCAGCAGCATGTGGTTTATGTGCAGGTGCAAACTATTATAGCCAACCCTTAATTCACTCCATTCAGCAATTTTTTGCGGTTACAGAAGGGCAAGCAGCTCTGACTGTAACTTTTGCTCAGGTTTCTTACGCGCTCGGCTTGCTCTTTATTGTTCCAATGGGCGATGTCGTTAATAAGACCAAATTTATTCCGCTCTTAATGGCATTATGTGCGGTAGGCCTATTTATTTGTGCTTTCTCTGTGAATCTACCAATGCTTTGGATTGGTACAATTCTAGTTGGACTATTTTCTGTCGCTGCTCAAGTTTTAATTCCACTCGCAACCATGACTGTTGAACCAGAAAAAACAGGTGAAGTTGTTGGCTTTCTCATGAGTGGTTTATTGGTTGGTATTTTACTTTCCACAAGTCTTGCAGGGCTCTTTTCAAATTTGTTTCATTGGAAAGTCATTTATGTCGTGAGTGGTATTTTAATGTTGATTTTGGCTTATGCACTCAAAAGTCGACTCCCATATGTTATGCGAATCAAAATGGATTACAGACAAATTTTTGTCTCTATGGCTGAATTATTAAAACAAGAAAAACGTTTGCTATTACGTGCATTGACAGGTGCTTTTGCATTTGCAGCAGTCAGTATTTTGTATTCAACGATTGCGTTATTGCTCACAGCAGCACATCACCTTCCTGACCTTGTGATTGGAATGATTAGCCTTGTCGGTATTTTCGGCGCATTATCAACTCAATATATAGGTCGCTACGCTGACCAAGGTTATACCAAACAATTAACTTGGATCGGTTGTGGCTTGTTCATCATCAGTTGGATTTGTTTCTATTTTGGACAAACTTTTCTATTCAGCTACATTCTTGGATTTGCCGTTATCCAATTGGCTTTAGCACTTGTCCATACCAGTAATCAAAGTATTATTTTCCGTTTACGACCTGATGCAAAATCTCGAATTAATGCCATATATATGACGGCGTATTTTACAGGCGGTGCTTGTGGCTCTGCACTTGGGATTTTTTCATGGAATCATGGTGGTTGGACAATGACGTGCATCGCTGGAATGAGTCTTGTTTTTGCCTGTATGCTTTTTAGTTTATTGGATAATTACTTAATTTATAAAAATGAAAATACTGCAAATAATTGCTAGGCTTCCAACTAAAATCACTTATCAATCAATGCATACTAACAATATCTTTGAGCATCAAAAACTCACCCCAAAACAATCAGTTTAATGCTCATTATTTTGGGGTTACCATTTTATTAGCCAATATCACAGCTAACTACTTTTGAGAATCAATGACTTTTAATGATTCATAATAAAAAAGTATTCACGGTAATATTTTAATTCGGCAATCGAGTCACGAATGTCATCCATTGCCAGATGTGAAGCATTTTTCTTTAAACCACTCATAATTTCAGGTCTCCAGCGTTTCGCCAACTCTTTCACAGAAGACACGTCTAAATTACGGTAATGGAAAAATTGTTCCAACTCAGGCATCAAGCGATGTAAGAACCGGCGGTCTTGGCAAATTGAGTTACCACACATTGGTGATGATTTTGGATTGACCCACTTTTTTAAGAACTCAAGTGTTTGCTGCTCTACATCCTGTGCATTGAGTTTACTACGGCGTACACGCTCAATCAGACCAGATTGACCATGTTGCTTGGTATTCCACTCATCCATTGCATTCAAAATGATATCTGATTGATGGACAGCTAAAACAGGTCCTTCAGCTAAAATATTAAGGTTGTCGTCTGTAATAATTGTTGCAATTTCAATAATCTTGTCGTTATCAGTATCAAGACCCGTCATTTCAAGGTCAATCCAAATTAATCGTGTATCTGGGGTGCTGCTCATAAATAGCGATTCTAAAGGGCTTAAAAACATCAATAGTAGCAAATTAATTACATCTTGGCTGTAATTCTATAGTGGCTTCATGCTATTTTTGCGGTCTTCAAAGTGTGGATTTTTTGGGACATGAATGGCTTTAATTCGTAAGCGTCGTTTAACTGAACAACAACAGCGTCGTATTGAGAAACAACACAAATCACGTCAAGACGACATTGATACATCGCAAGATTTAGATGGACTAGTTGTTCAGCATTATGGTCGTCAACTCGAAGTACAAGCTTTATCTGTGCCTGAACAGCATCCTGAAAAACCACAGGTCGCTGAAGGTGAGCCAGAACCGTTCTGGAAACCAATCGAATTAGACAGCATTTGGCGCTGTCATACTCGTACTAATTTAGAACTCTTGGTGACAGGTGATCGAGTCAAGTGGCAAGCAGATCCGAATACGGGCTTGGGTATTATTACTGCGATTTATCCAAGACAATCATTGCTCACTCGACCAGATCGTTATCATAAAGTTAAACCGGTTGCGGCAAATATTAGTCTGATTGTGATTGTTTTTTCGCCGTTACCAGAACCCGCTCCAACATTGATTGACCGTTATCTAGTGGCCTGTGCCGATGCCAACATTCCTGCGTTATTGGTACTCAACAAATCAGATTTACTGACTGACAATGATCCTATTCTCACGATGCTCAGTGAGTATGAAACTTTGGGTTATGAAACCCTGATTTGTCATTCTCGTGGTGATCTATCTGAGTTATCTACACGTTTGGATAATGAGACGGTGGCTTTCGTTGGACAGTCTGGTGTCGGTAAAAGCTCGCTCATCAATACTATCGTTCCAGATGCTGCACAGAAAACCAATGTGATTTCCGAAAATTCAGCACTTGGTCAGCACACCACCACCTCAACGCGTTTGATTAAATTTGGAACAAACGGTGCGTTAATTGATTCTCCTGGAATTCGAGAATTTGGTCTATGGCATCTCAGTTTAGAAAAGGTACGTACAGGTTTTCCAGACATCGAAGCCCATTTAGGGCTGTGTCAGTTCCGTAACTGCACCCATACCCATGAGAAAAATTGTGCTTTAAAACAAGCGGTTGATGCTGGCGAAATTTTGCCACGTCGTTTAGACAGCTACCTACGTCTTATTGACGAAATTCAAGAAGCGCAGCAAAAAAGTTAGTTTTCTTCAAGTTTTGCCCTTGAACTAAGATTTTTGATCACCATAGAGATAAGTTATACTCAGGGTCAATTTTGATTTTAACTTTAGGTGACTTGTGGAACGCTGGTTAGAGTTTATGGGGAATCACCCCTTCTTGTTTGGTGCGCTCGGCGTGTTAATTGTGTTGTTCTTTATTTTAGAAGGACAACGCAATGGCCGTAAAATTTCACCACAATCACTTGGTATTTTGGTCAAGGCAAAAAATGCGATTTTGATCGACTTACGTGATGCAAAAGATTTCCGTGATGGTCATATCAGTGGTAGTCGCAATATTCCATACAGCCAAATCACAAGTCATGTTGATGAGTTAAAAGCAAGTGATCGTCCGTTGGTTTTTATTTGTAACTTAGGGCAAGTTGCAGGCTCTGCATTGCAAAAAGTTGCTCATACGGATAGCTATCGTTTAGATGGTGGTATTAGCAACTGGAAAGCTCAAGGCTTACCTTTAGTGAAAAGCAAAACCAAAGCTTAAGGAGAGATGAAATGACAACCTCAAACGTCACAATTTATTCAACGCTTTCTTGTCCATATTGCGTACGCGCAAAACAATTATTGGAGCGTAAAGGCGTTGCTTATAAAGAAATTAATCTTTCCAACGAAGCCCCTGAAGTTCGTATTGAGTTAATGCAACGTACCAATCATCGTACAGTGCCTCAAATTTTTATCAAAGATCAATTTATCGGTGGTTTTGATCAACTTTATGCTTTAGAGCGTGAAGGTAAACTCGACCAATTATTAGCTTAACAACACTCCAAGATTTAAGGAAAAACAATGAGCGAAGAACAAGTTCAACCACAACTCGCGTTAGAACGTATTTATACAAAAGACATTTCTTTTGAGGTTCCTGGTGCGCAAGTATTTACTAAACAATGGCAGCCTGAACTCAACATCAATTTATCTTCTTCAGCAGAAAAAATTGATCCAACACACTATGAAGTGTCTTTAAAAGTTGTGGTTCAAGCAAATAATGAAAATGAAACTGCGTTCATCGTTGATGTAACTCAATCAGGTATTTTCCTTATTGATGGTGTAGAAGAAGATCGTCTTCCTTACATCTTAGGTGCATACTGCCCAAATATTCTATTCCCATTCTTACGTGAGTCTGTAAATGACTTAGTCACTAAGGGTAGCTTCCCACAATTGTTACTTACACCAATTAACTTTGATGCTGAGTTCGAAGCCAACATGCAACGTTTACAAGCGGATGCTGATGCGCAGGGTCAAGCATAATTACGCTGATCATTGTAATAAAAAAGGACTGATTTTCAGTCCTTTTTTATTGTCAAATAATCAATCAACAATTGTTCTAAAGGTCAAATTAACTCTAGGTGTGGTCACTTTCTTGGTTGGTGGTAAGCGATGTAGCCAGTAGCTTTGAGTCGTATCTTTCATGACCAACAAACTGCCATGCTCTAAGTACAACTCAACTTTTTCTTTACTTTGTTTATGTTTAAAGGCGAACTTCCGCTCAGCACCAAAACTGAGTGAAGCGATGGCACCATCTCGCTTAAGATCTGTTTCATCATCACTATGCCAAGCCATACCCTCTTCACCTGTATGATAAAGATTGAGCAGACATGAGTTGAATGATTCACCTGTTAAACTTTCGACAAGTACTTTTAATTCAAGTAATTCTTTTGTCCAAGGCAACGCATATTTATTGATATTTGAATAGGTATATTCAAATGCCTGATCACCATACCAAGCCACTTTTCTTTTGGTAATAATTTTGCGCCCAAAAATGATTGCCTGATCATTTTCCCATGCAATGTTTTGCAGCAATTTATCAAGATAATCATCGGCAGACAAATGGGGAACGACTTTACCGTAGTACTGTACCGTACCATCATAAGGCAGCCAGTTATGTTCTGAGTCAGCTTCAATATCAAATAGTTGCATGACTATGAACACCCTCCCAAGCAATCATTGCCGTTTTTCTCACTTGTCCCCATTCATATCCACCCAATGCACCTGTAGCTTGAATCACACGATGGCATGGGATCAAGAAAGCAATCGGATTACTACCAATTGCAGTACCTACAGCACGTGCAGCTTTAGGATGATCAATCACTTTCGCCAACCCCCCATAAGTGGTGAGTTGACCCATTGGAATTTTGAGTAAAGATTGCCAAACCTTCAACTGGAATGCAGTTCCTTTTAAATGTAATTTAATTTTAGCCAAGTGATTTTGATCTATTTGGAACAGTGCCAAAGCACTTTGCTGAAGTGAATCTGATTGAGCGACAAACTTTGCTTTAGGAAATTGCGCTTTTAAATGCTGCAAAGCTTCTGTTGGATTTTCCACAAATGTTAAAGCACAAATCCCCTTGGATGTTGAAGCAACTAAAACCTCACCGAATAATGTTTCTGCAAATTGATAAGAAATTGTTAAAGCCGCACCACCATTTTTATATTCAGCAGGCGTCATTCCTTCAATCTGAAGAAAAAGATCATGTAATCGACTGGTACTCGATAAACCTGTGGCAAAAGTCGCATCAAAGATACTGCCCTGTTGCTGCTTCAGAATCTGTTTTGCATATTCAATACTGGTATATTGTAAAAATTTCTTATGGCTCGTCCCCACCCATTCCGTAAATAGACGCTGAAAATGTGCTGAGCTCAAATGAATATGAGCTGCCACCTCTTCAAGTTGTGGCTGCTGCTGAAAATTTTGTTGAATATAAGCAATTGCTTGAGCAACTTTTTGATAATGTTGTTGTGAGGACATAGACCACCTCTCATCATTCACATTTTCACTGTATCAATTTTAAAATGCAGTGAAAATCTGAATCATGCTAAGTTTAAGTTTTTGTTTATCCTTCTCTCTGTACAAATAAAAAACTGCGCTCATTCAAGCACAGCTTTTAAAAGATAGAACATAAAATACTTTAGCTCATTACAAGGGATGACTCATCAATCATCTCGATGAGATTAGTGTGTATAGTATTTATGTCCCTGATCACGTAACTCGGCAATTTTTTTGCCTTGTTTTTTTGCTTCATCTAATTTACCGGCTTGAACAAGTACTTTAGCCTTATCAATCTCAACAATAATTTGATCAAATAAAGCTGTTGAGGTCGGTACTTTGTCCGTTGTATTTACCGCTAATTTATATTGTTTTGAATGCGTTGCTGCATTACGCATATTATTTAAAGCAGTTGTCGCTGCTTGTGGATTTTTAGCTTGGTTAAACGCTTTATAGTTTTTACCTAAAGCTTTCATATCATCATGTAAACCCGCAGCCATAACGGTGCTGCTAAGGGCAAGAGAAGAAAACATAATCACGGTGGCTAAAGTTTTTTTAATCATCAAGATATCCTATCGAAAACTGTGGCTGTAGATGGCTGATCAGAAGCAAAACTTATTGAACTCTGATTTGGCTGCATATATTGCTGCGCTGTTTTAGCATACATAAAAAATGCAACGATTTCGTTGTATTTTAATAAAAGGATATGTGTGCATTTATAGGATGTAGACATTTTAATCACACACGCCATGATCTGTTCTATAGAAGATATTATTCATAACGTTACTAGCCTGCTTTATGATGGCAGATCTAGATAAAGAACCATAATAAGAGCGAATGAAATGCCGATCACACCTTTACACTTAGGAATTGGCTGTTGTTGTAAAGCAATTGGTCAACAACGATTTAGCATGATGATTTTTGCAGGTACACAGGTTTTAATGGATATTGAACCTTTATTGGGTTTGATTTACGGTTGGCAATATTTACACCTATTTACACATAATTTAATGGGTGCGACTCTCATAGGTAGTATTGCTCTCCTGATCGGTAAACCCATCAGTGAATGGGGGTTATCAATTATAAGTCATAGAAAATGGTGTATCTCATGGAAAACTGCTGCGATCAGTGCGTATATCGGTAGTTTTAGTCATATTCTCTTAGATGTCTTTATGCATCATGATGTTTATTTGTTTTATCCGTGGATATTACAAAATCCATTATTAGGCTTAATTCGTTATTCAATTATTTTTTATGGCTGTATATTCAGTGCCATTTTAGGCAGTTTATGCTGGTTGATTATTTTGAAACTTAAAAAGAAGGGAGTGTAAAACACTCCCTTGATCCATTCTATAAACGGCGCCGTAATGCATCCGCAATTGACTCCACCAATTGTTGTGAAATCTCTTGTTTTGAAGCTTTCTCTAATTCGCGTTTTTGCATATGGTAAGACTGGGCAAAGAAAACTGTCATCGCATTTTCATCTGAAGCAAAACCAATATCTGGACGTGATACATCATTACACGCAATCATATCGAGTTTTTTAGCAACCAATTTTCCTGCTGCATATTGCTCAACATTTTGGGTTTCTGCCGCAAAACCAACCATAAATGGACGTTGTTGTTGCTCTGCAATGGTCGCCACGATATCTGGGTTCTTCACTAAAGCGACTGCAAGTTCATCACCTGCTTTTTTAATCTTATGTTCTGCGACTTGAGCAACGCGATAATCGGCGACCGCCGCAGTTGCAATAAAGATGTCACAGCCCTCTTTGAGCTGATTCATACTGACATCGAGCATTTGCATAGCAGAGCTGACATTAATTCGTTGCACACCATTCGGTGTATCCAAACTGACTGGACCTGCAACCAAGGTCACTTTGGCACCTGCTGCATAACAAGCTGCTGCTAGTGAAAAGCCCATTTTACCTGTACTGTGATTGGAAATATAACGAACAGGATCGATTGCTTCTCGGGTTGGCCCCGCAGTGATCGTGACTCGTTTACCTGCCAACAAACCAAACTTTTCAGCAATCGCACGTTGTGCTTTATGAAAATATGCAGCAACTTGACGCGCCAAATCTTCAGGTTCAGGCATACGTCCTAAGCCGACATCACCACATGCTTGCTCGCCCGCATCAGGCATAATCACATGCACACCATCTTCAACTAAGGTTTGCAGATTACGCTGAGTGGCTTTGGCTGCCCACATTTGTTGATTCATAGCAGGTGCAACCCAAACAGGTGCTTTGGTTGCTAAATATAAAGTGCTTAATAGATCATCAGCCAGACCATTGGCAAATTTTGCAATGCTGTCACAACTTGCAGGTGCAACGAGAATCAGATCAGCCCAACGTGCCAATTCGATATGTCCCATGCCTGCTTCTGCTTCAGGATTAAGCAATTCGGTATGTACAGGATTTCCTGAAAGTGCTTGAAAAGTCAGCGGGGTAATAAATGCTTGTGCGCCATGCGTCATCACGACACGAACATCAAAACCAAAGTCTTTTAAACGACGGACTAAAATCGCACTTTTATAGGCAGCAATACCGCCTGTAACCGCTAATATAATGTTTTTATGTGGAATAACACTTAGATCAAAGCTCACAAACAGGATACCTTACTGTTGCAGTGGCGCTCACAATAGCATTAAATACGATCATACCCAAGTGATGTACTTGGAAAAATCATCATCATAAAAAAATTACGTGAATAAAAATGAATCAATCAATAAGACAATCTATCAAAGCATGGCCTGAACAAGAACGCCCACGCGAACGTTTATTATTACAAGGCGCACAAAGCCTATCTGATGCAGAACTATTGGCTATTTTTCTACGCTCAGGCTCAAAGCAACACTCCGCGGTGGAACTTTCTCGGATTTTGATTCAACATTTTGGTGGATTGAATCCAATTTTTGATGCATCACTTGAAGACTTATCCCAATTTAATGGAATTGCGTCTACCAAATATGCCCAACTCATGGCGGTTAAAGAACTTGGACGGCGTTATCTACATAACTATTTTCATCAACAACGTTTATGCCTAGATACTTCAACACTGGTATTGGATTATTTGCGCTACGAACTGCAAGGTGAAAAGCAGGAAGTTTTTGCTGTACTGTGTTTAGATGCTGAACTTAGAAAGCTCCATTTCAAAAAACTATTCTATGGTTCACACCATTCATGTAGTGTTTCACTGAATCAAACCTTACGTTATGCCTTACAACAACAAGCCTGCCAAATTGTGGTTGCACATAACCATCCCTATGGCATTGCTCAACCCTCAGCAGAAGATATTTATCTGACGCAGCAACTCAAACAAGCTTGTAAACTATTGGAAATTAATCTGATTGATCATTTTATTATTTCAGCAGAGGATCATTTTTCATTTTCTGAACAACAACTCCTCAACCCCACTAAAATCAAGTAATCTCATCTTGACAAAGCCCAAATCTAACCCGAACATCAACATATAAAATTAATGATTCAAATAACATGATTGTCCGTGATCAACCGAGTATTTTTAAAGTTTTATTCTCATGGCGTGGGACGATTTTACCTAAAATTTTACCCTCTCTCGGTTTCGTCATGCTCATCTCTGCCATTATTGGAGGTATTGAATATGTAGAGTTATACCGTTTTCCAGAAATTCCTTTGGTTGGCTTTACACTGATCGGGGTAGTGCTTTCGATCTTCTTAGGTTTTAAGAATACCGCTTGTTATGATCGTTGGTGGGAAGCACGTAAGCTTTGGGGGGTTTTGATCGCAACGTCACGTCATTTTGATCGCGACTGTCGTGTATTAACTCAGGCTCGCCGTGAACGTATTATTCAAAATGTGATTGTATTTGCGAATGTATTGCGTGATCGTTTACGTCATCAAACAGCCAATCCAACTGAACTCACAGAAACCAGTGGCTTGAGCCAACAAGCACTCACTCAACTTTATCAGCAACATAATGCGCCACAATACACTTTAAGCCTGATTCAATGGGAACTATTACAAGCCATGAAAGAAGGTGAAATATCAGATATTATCTATACTCAAATGAACCGCCATGTCGCGGCCTTAAGTGAAATGCAAACAGGTTGTGATCGTATTGCGAATACCCCGATTCCATTTGCCTACTCTGTTTTATTGAATCGTACTGTGTATTTTTTCTGCTTTATGCTACCGTTTAGCTTAGGGTCTTTATTAGGTCTAGTGACCCCGCTTTTAGTCGGAATTTTGGCTTATACATTTTTGGGGTTAGATGCTTTAAGTACAGAAATTGAAGAGCCTTTTGGAACACAAAGCAATGACTTGCCTTTAGATGCGATGGTGCGTTCAATTGAAATTGAGTTACTCGGAACTTTAGGTCGCCCAACCCCTCCACCGATTCAAGCACATGATCATAATTTATTGTAGATAATAATTTTGAACTTAGAGAACAGAGCATACTCTATACATAAAGATCATATGCTCTGATCTAAAACTTATGATCAGATAGCCTAAAATAAAACAAACACCCCTTAAAATGTTTCTCGATTAAAAGATCCTCCCACTCTTTAATGTTTATACATGAACTATCAATATGAATATCGACATACGCTTTTTGAGCTTGAAGATGCTTCATAAAAACTACAGGAAATTTTTCTTTTTCATATATATGAGTTGCTATTGTTCTTCCTAAGCCATCATCATCGAACTCATGCAATGGCAGCTTATTTATCTCAGCAAAATCAATCAAATTAAAGTCTACACTTAAGATGATTTTGTCATCTCCACTCGGCCAAATACATGCCATACAAACCTCTATATTAAAAAAACTTCAAATATTTTTGAAATTTTACCTAAAACTTTCCCAAATACCTATCTGCCCTTCTTTCACTCTAGGTGTATTACCCAGTTTAATCCACGGCATATTTTCACCATGAAAATCACTACCGATTGAAACAGCCAAATCAAACTGCTCAATCATTCGATCGACCATTTGACGTGTTGATGCAGGTTCTACACTCGGAGGAAGCTCAACAGCATCTCCACCCGATTCAGCAAATAACTCAATCAAATAACGAATATTAGTGGCAGATAAATCATAACGTGTTGGATGTGCTAAAACAGCGAAGCCTTGACTCGCATGAATCACATCAATGGTTTCTTTGAGTCCAATGCCATCAAATTTCACAAAAGCCTTTTTACCCTCTTTAAGAAAACGGTCAAATGCTTGTTGCGGACGACTGACAATATTTTTCTCTACCAATACTTTGGCGATATGCGTTCGTGTTACACGGTCTGCTTGCCCATCGACTTTGGCAACCACATCAGGATAAATATCAAAATCAATACATTTCTGTAATAAGCTACAGATGACTTTGGCACGCTCAGCACGGACTTTTTTCTGATTTTCAAGCATCTCTCGTATTGGTGCTTCATCTTGCATATTCAGTGCCACAATATGTACACTATAACTCTTTTTGGTATTCGGTCGTGACCATTGGCTAGATATTTCTGTACCAGAAATTATTTGAATATCATAATCTTGAGCATAGTTTTTGGCACGACTTAAACCGTCCATCGTGTCATGATCAGTGACCGCAAGTGTATGTATTTTTAAGTCAACAGCCGCCTCTACCAATTGTTCTGGAGAGTATGTACCATCTGAAATGTGGGTATGTGTATGTAAATCGACACCGAACATGGTTTGTATTATGCTATCTGACCTATTTCATCATCGTACTGTAACATGAAAGCGTTGCTCGACTATCTGCCGATTATTATCTTCTTTTATTTTTATAAAACCACTGATCCAAAAGATAGTCACCATCCTTTATTAGAGCTTGTTGGTAGTGCTGGAAATACCGATCAAAATCATATTCTTGTTGCAACCTGTGCGCTTTTAATTTCAACGCTTGTTGTTTACGGTTGTTTGTTCTTTTTCCAGAAGTTTAAACTGGAAAAAATGCAATGGTTTATTGTTGTAATGTCGGTGATTTTTGGTGGAATCACACTCGTATTCAGTGATGTGACCTACATTAAAATGAAAGCAATCATCATCAACATCGGTATTGGAATAGGTTTTTTAGTTACCCCATTATTCAATAAAGAACGTACCCCGATTATTAAAAAGCTTCTTGGTTCATTACTCGAATTAAGTCATCAAGGCTGGATGAAGTTGAACTTAGCGTGGTGTGGACAATTCTTTTTGCTTGCCGCTTTACATTTTTTCTTTGGATTCGTCTATATGCAAGGCAAATATTGGGGCGAATTCACGGCTTTCGGCGATATTATCGTTTCTATCAGTTACCTTGCTGCTATACTATTTTTCTTAAGAAAACATTTTAAAACCACCGACTGAATTTTGAATCATTGAGCGACTGCCATGCCTTATTTTGTCCTGACCTGCACTGATCATGAAAGTACCTTAGAAAAACGTTTAGCAACTCGTCCACAACATATTGAACGATTGCAAAAGCTAGATGATGAAGGACGTTTAATTGCTGCTGGCGCTCATCCTAAAGATCCAAATGACCCACAAGCAGGTTTTTTAGGTAGTACGATTATTGTTGAATTTGACACGCGTGAAGCACTTGATAGCTGGATTCAGGAAGAGCCTTTTTTAAAAGAAGGAATTTACTCAAATATTGACGTAAAACCTTTCAACAAAGCTTTTCCAAAAGGGTAAATCATGCACTTTGCAGCCAAAAGCTTTTTCGCCTTATGCTTAATAAGTTCATCAGTCTGGGCTGTTGAACCAACACCAGCTGTCGCACCGACAACAACTGTTCAAGCTAAACCAAACTCAACAAAAGCTCCCACCACTGTTGCTACGGCAACTGCTAAGCCCTTAACTGCTGAACAAATTGCAAAGGCTAAACAGCAACAAGAAGCCAAAGTCAAAGCATTGGTTCAAGATCAAGCCAATCGCTTAAAACAACTTGAAAATGCCAATCTTGAAGCGCTCTCGCAAAATCAAGAATTACAACTCAAAAATGACAATCTTACTGTTCAGATTCAAGTTTTACAAAGTGAGCGCAGTGCTCAAATGTTCTTGTATGGTGCTATGACGATTGCAGTTGGTGTCATTCTAGGTTTCTTTATTGCGAGCTATGTCTACACCAAACGTCGTCGCCAGTGGTAAAAATATAATTTTTATTTATGTCTCACTCATCAAAATTACAAACTGCTGAATTAGATTGGGAAATAGTCGATGGCATCGAAATTCCTATTTCTAAACAATTCGGTGATGTTTACTTTTCTAAAGACAATGGTTTGCTTGAAACTCGACATGTATTTTTAAATGGCAATGATTTAACCGAACGCCTCTCTCAACTGCACGATTATCAATATTTCTGTGTAGGTGAAACTGGTTTTGGTACAGGACTCAATATTTTGACCTTGTGGCAACTCTGGCAACAAGTTCGCTTAGATAATCACAGCCATTTACATGTTGTCAGCGTTGAAAAATTTCCATTAAATAAAGCTGATTTGATCCGTGCACTCAATGTTTGGACAGAACTCAAACCTTTAGCAGAAAAATTGATTCAGCAATATCCCTTGCCAATCGCAGGTTGTCATCGCTTAAGTTTTCCTGAAGAACGTTTTAGTATTGATTTATGGCTAGGTGATGCTCAGGATATTTTTCCAACGATTCCCAAAACCCAAGCAGTTAACGCATGGTTCTTGGACGGTTTTGCCCCGTCTTGTAACCCAGATATGTGGCAAGCAAATGTCTTAGATCATATGGTGCGTTTATCTGATTTTGGAACAACTTTCGCATCCTTTAGTGTCGCAGGCATATTAAAACGTGGGCTTAAACAACACGGCATCCAAATCAGCCGTCCACGAGGTTTTGGTCATAAACGAGAAATGCTCAAAGCTATTTGGCTAAATGCTTCACAAGAAGAAACAGACACCGCCGATTCGAAACAAGACATAACGATTCAAAATGAATCTGAAATAACAAGCTCAGCATCTGTACAGCGACATATTGCGATTATTGGTGCAGGAATCGCAGGTTTAAGCTCAGCATGGGCATTTGCTCAACGAGGACATCAAGTTGCGATCTACGAGCAAAATGAGCCGCTTTCAGGAGCATCTGGCAATCCCTTGGCGTTGCTCAATCCAAAACTATGCCCAATTGAACAGGCGCATGAACACTTGATGACCTTGAGTTGGCAACATGCGTTGAATTTTTATCCTCGTTTTAAGGCATTTAGACCGATTCAAGTAGAGCAGATTGCATTAAAAAATGCAGATGAACTGCTAGGGCTGGTTGAGCAATATCCTGAAAATGTTTTAACTGCAAATACAACGCTTGAATGCCTTCCCCAAACAGAGCTTCCAAGTCTGACCTTACATGAAGCTGGCGCAGTTTCACCTCATCAATTACGTGATGAGATTTTACAACATCCTAATATTCGAATAGAAAAAGTAAAAATTTCTCGATTAGAGTCGAATGGTAGTCAAGTTACACTCTGGCATGACCAACAAAAAATTGCCATAACGGATCATGCGATTGTCTGTTGTGCTAAACAAAGTGCTGAACTCATCGAAAACTATCCAGTCTTAAAGCCAATTCGAGGACAAGTCAGCTGGGTTGAGAATAGCCAGCGGCCTTTAGCACTGGATCAAGCTTATAGTTATGGCGGCTATTGCATACAACTGGATGCTTCACAGTTGATTCTCGGTGCATCTTTTTATCCCAATCGGGATGATGCAGAAGTGCTAACTGAAGACCATGTGCATAACTACGAACTTATCCACAGTGTCTTCCCTCAATATGCCGAACAACTTCCAAAGCTGGAGACTTGGCAAGGAAGAGCATCAGTTCGCGCACAAAGTTTAGATTATTTCCCCTTTGTTGGGAAAATACAAAATCTTGATCAAATCTATACTTTTGCTGGTTTAGGATCGAAAGGTTTCTTATTTGCGCCATTATGTAGTGAAATCTTAGCAGCACTAATTTTAGGTGAACTTTGCCCAGTTCCTCAAAGTTTATTGGATAAATTAAATCCTCAAAGATTTCAAAAGAAATTAAAAGCTAAAAAACCTTATTATTCTGGGTAAATTATTATTTTAGTTGTTCATTCTTTAAATTTGCCAAAATACCCAAGTATTTTGGCAAATTTAACTGATCTATGCGCCTTGTTCTAAAGCTAAGCCAGCATCACGTGCTGCACGTGTACCGCCCATCAATACAACATATTCACGAGAATCATCTAAACCGTCTAAAAGCTCTGCTGCGCGTGGTGCTTTACTACCACCACCACATAAAATATAAATCGGCTGATCCGCTGCAACCTGAGTCAAACTATCCGCATTAATTTCAGCAATTGGACGATTTAACGCCCCTTTGACGTGTGCCTCTGCATAAGCTTTGGCATCTCGGACATCCCAAATGACAGCGCCTTCTGGGAACTCAAATGTTGTAATTTCTTGTTTACGGATCATTGTGCACTCCTTTGATGTAAACAACACTTGGCAAATGAAGAAAACACCCTTAGCATCTCAAATATTCTTTCCCTTTGTAAAGGTCTAACCATGCCTTCTTTTGATATTGTTTCTGAATTAGAGTTATTTGAAGTCAATCATGCTGTACAAAATACAGAAAAAGAGATTGCAACTCGTTTTGACTTCCGCGGACAAGATGTTTCGATTGAGCTAAATGAAAAAAATAAAGAAATCAAAATCTCGACTGAAAGCGACTTCCAATGTGAACAAGTCTATACCATGCTTGAAAATCACTTCTATAAACGTAAGATTGATGTACAAGCTTTAGATCCACAAAAAGCCACTGCTTCTGGTAAAAATGTGGTCCAAGTGATCAAGCTAAAAGATGGACTTGACTCAGATACCGCAAAAAAAATTAATAAAGCCATTAAAGAAAGTGGTATCAAAGCGCAATCTTCTATCCAAGGAGACAAAATCCGTGTCACAGATAAAAAGCGCGATACATTGCAACAGGTCATGAACTTTTTACGTGAACAACAATTTGGTCTACCACTTCAATTTAATAATTTCAAAGACTAAACATTAGGTTCACTATGGCAAAAGATAACCGTCTTTCTACGCTGGTTAAAACCACTTCTAAATTTCCAAAAAGTATCCGTAGTACGCTATGGAGTAAAGCTTTTGGTCGTGTTGTTCCTATGGTGGGAACAGCAAATATTCGTTATTTAGAAGTTGATAAAGACCATGTCACTGTGCGCATTGAAAACCAACGTAATATGCAAAATCATATTAAAGGGGTTCACGCAGCAGCAATGGCTTTATTAGCAGAAACTGCAACGGGCTTTTTAACGGGCTTACATATTCCTGATGATCGGATCTTGTTGATTAAATCATTGCATGTCGATTATTTAAAAGTTGCGCAAGGTGGTTTAACTGCTACAGCAAGCTTGTCAGCAGACCAAAAAAAGTTTATTGCTGAACATGACAAAGGCGAGTTATTGATTCCTGTGACCGTAATTGACGATTCTGGTAACGAACCAATTCAATGTCAAATGCTTTGGGCTTGGCTGCCAAAACGTAAAAAATAGTCTTAGATTTAAAATAAAGCCCAATTAAATTTGGGCTTTATTGTTTTATCAGCTTGCTAAAAAATCTTGCTTAATTTGTTCTGAGATTTGTCTTTTATTACCATTCACATCAACAGCAACAAATGTAAAAACACCTTGAGTAATTCGAATCGGATCACGCGAATTGTCGTGACTATTCCATACCTCGATTTGCACCTGTACGGAAGTATTACCGACTTTCAAAATTTTAGTATAGCAACTAATCACATTTCCAACCTTAACAGGCACAAGGAACGTCATTTCATTAATCGCAATTGTTGCACATCGCCCCTTACTCAAACGCTCAACATGAATCGCTCCTGCAAGATCCATCTGTGAAACAATCCACCCTCCAAATACATCACCACTCCAGTTTGTATCTGCTGGCATCGCAATATTCTGCAAGGATAAAACTCCTTCTGGATGATTTGAACGTTCAGTCATGTTAATGTCCTTGATGTTGCTGTAATTGCTGATTTAACCATTGCTGTAGCTCTGGTGTACGTAATGCACCACTTATTCTGGCCAATTCAGTCGTCTTATCCATTAAGACCAAAGTCGGAATACTGCGGACATTAAATGCAGCACTTAAACGGGGATTTGCTTCAGTATCAATTTTAGCAAACACGACGTGAGGATTATGTTTGGCAACCTCAGCAAAATGAGGTGCCATCATTTTACAAGGATTACACCATTCTGCCCAAAGATCGATGAGTACAGGTAGATCTGAATGACTAATGAAATGGCTAAAATTTTGTTCATTTAATTCAATTGGCGCTAACGTTAATAATGGTTGATGGCATTGCCCACAGTTTGGATGAACTGCTAATTTTTCTTCAGGTACACGATTTTTTGCACCACAGGATGCACAGACAATGATCATTTACATCACTCCGATATGTTGATGTAAAAATTCTAATTGGGTTGTGACTGCTTTTTCAAACCAAGAACCGTGATAAATATCGAAATGTTTCATTTCCCACTCATGATAGCTTACAAATGGTGCAATATTTGTAGCGGCTTCACGACTAGATTCAATTGGAATCAAAGAATCATGTTTCGCAGCAATAAACAAAACAGGGATATTAATTTTGCGTACAAATTGAATCGGACGATAGCGCATTAAATTAAAAAATACACGTGCAGGAACTTCACCACTCCAATAATAGTCAGGATTTACAATCGAATGATAACCATAATAACTATCAGAGGTCGGTAAAAAGCATAGTTTATGCTGATCTACAACTGGCAAAGTTTTAGGTACTAAACCCATCTTAGACCCCATGTAATCCTGACTAGAACGCTTCAAAGCCTCTGGATAACGCTGTAATGGGTATAATTTTGCTGTTTCAGCACCATCAACATAAGGCACCTGTACCATCACGGCCTGAATATTTTTAAGGTCAGTGGCTAAACTAAGCGCATATCCACCGCTTAGAGAAGTTCCCCATAAAATAATACGTCGACTATCAATTAATTTACAATTTGAAGCATATTGAACAATGGTTTTCCAATCATCTAATTGAGCACCAAGTGAAACCAATTCACGCGGTTTTCCTGTACTCCCCCCCCAATAGCGATAATCAAATAAAATGACAGCATAGCCAGCTTTAGCGAAACGTTGTGCATACTGAACTAATTTAAATTGGCGTAATCCAGCAAATCCATGTGCCATAAGAATTACAGCAGGTTTAATATTGGTCTTTGGTAGGTAGAAATCTGCTGCTATGGTTTCTTCGCCACTAGGAACATACAACGGCTCAACTGTATAGGTGTGCATGCGCGCTCCAATGCTTTATCTTATTACTTATCATCATTTATTTGCTACAGACATTTAAACTCAAGATCAAGCTTAATGCTATGATAGAGCATAAAATGTTTTGTTTATTTTTGGAGTGACAAGATGTCAGAAAATGTTGGTTTTGCAGGTCAAATCGGCCCTGAGCATGTAGATCAAGTTGTCGAAAAAGGCTTCAAATCTATTATTAATAATCGTCCCGATATGGAAGGCGGTCCAGAGCAACCAACGAGTGCTCAAATTGAAGAATCAGCACGTAATGTTGGTCTAGATTATGTTTACCAACCAGTTGTTGCAGGTCAGATCACAGAGTTAGATGTTCGTACATTTGCAAATCATTATAACGAATTGCCAAAACCTATTTTAATGTTTTGTCGCACAGGTAATCGCTCTAATAACCTATACCAATTAGCAAAGCAGATGGATTTATTGGATGATTGAACGACAATTACTACTTTCTATAAAATAAAAAACGGCTATTTAGCCGTTTTTTATTTCGATTAAAATTATAAGCCATCTAAACAATTAGTAGATAAACCATAAGGGCTCTCTATGTTAGGTGCTACTCTATCAGCAACAACAACATCACTAACCAAATAACTTAAACCAAAACTAGTTGAACCACTAATACTCTTACCACTAACAATTGAATCTGCAATTAATTGGATATTTAAATATCCTGCATATATTTTCGGGTACTGTACTTTCAAGTCAAATCGGCCATTTGCATCTGTTGTATATTTATTATCTGTTGCAGGTGTTCCTTCTGAATTAATAAATGAAACAACTTGAACAGTTTGACCATTTTTAACAGGTTTTAATTGATCAATTTCTTTACCATTACTATTTACTTTGATTACAGGAGTAACACATTGAGTAATCACATGGGGGAGATATTTATCTGCGGTACCATCTGGTGGAGTATTAGTATCAAAAAATGCATAAGAACCTTTATTATAAGTTAAAGCATTTACCCCCATAACAACATCTTGATTTGGTATCGGTTTACCATCAACATCTGTCACCTGAACAGAAACATTTTGATAATAATAAACACCATTCACCGATGATTCGATTTTTGTAGGATTATATGCAACTGAAATTGCACCAACTGGTTGAGGCACAGTAGAGTTTACAACATCCAATTTATAACTATAAATCTTTGTAGATTGCCCAAAATTAGCTTCTAGAATAAGATCATCCACAATAAAAGATGATGAACTATAAGTAGAAGATCTTTGCGCTTCAGTAAATGATAAAGTATATGTAATTCTACCGTTAGCATCTGTCTGAGTTGCATTAGGAGTAAATTTAACACCATTTAATGCAGAATTTTTTACTTTTAAGGATATTGCTTGATTTGATAAAGTGGCTCCATTTGCATCCACGGCAGTCAGTGTAACCGTTGTTTGATCGCCTCTAACATTTAAAGATGTTTTTGTAGCATCAAATAGAACAATACTTGTTGTGTCAGCACCAGTGCTTGTATCCGCCCCCGTAACTGTAACCATTTGTTCTTGGCTTAACTTTCCATCATTTGCTGTGACAACAATTTTAAATCCATTTTTAATCAGTTCTGATATTGTAGCCGAAGTCGACGGTGTTGTTAGTACAAATACTGCATTTCCTGATTCATTAGTAGTTTGCTTAGAAACACTGGCATTATTAACATTATTTGTGGGATCAATAATAGATAATGTAACAGGAATAGTAGAAACACCTCCTTTATTTGCATCTAAAGCACGAACGGTAACTGTTAATTGACCATTTGTTGCTGCCATTGATAACTTGTCTAACTCAATTTTCAAGCCAGCAGCAGTAGGATTTGTAGTTGTACCGCCGCCAGGAGTTCCACCACCTGAATCAGTGGAGTTGTTATTTGAACCATAATAGCCCTCACCTCCACCACCACAACTAGCTAATAATACAGAAACAGCAATTGCCGACAACTTTAAGGTAAGTTGTTTTTTATTCATACTCATTCCTTTTAACCCCGATCAAATCCCCAAGTGGAATTAGATTTATTATAAAAATATACCTAATGTAACCATAATATAGATTATCTGTAAATAAAGTTTATCTTCAACTAGACAGTATTAAAGCGAACTTTATCAAAGTATTTTATAAAATCGAGATATTTTCTATGATTTTTAACAAATTAATAATTAATATAGAATATAGCTAAATTGAAAAGCGTAGAAAGATAAGAAATATAGATCATTTAAAAGATAGAATTAGTTTTCATTATCTTTTAAATTTATGTTTTTTAAAAATATTTTCCAGAATAAAAAACACCCCTAACCGTTAGGTTAGGGGTGTTTATTATTTAAAAGCTGGCGATGACTTACTCTCACATGGCAAACGCCACACTACCATCAGCGCTAAGAGGTTTCACTTCTGAGTTCGGGAAGGGATCAGGTGGTTCACTCTTGCTATTGTCGCCAGCAAACTGTTTATGGATACTTGCTTTGGTCTTATCTATGCCAAGGCTTTTTCCAAATGAGTTATTAACGGATTAGATATTGAGTCTAACTTTGTGTTCAGCATTTTAACTAGTTTTCACACTAAATCAAGTTATGTATTGAATTTATCTTGAATACAACAACTGTTTGGGTGTTGTATAGTCAAGCCTCACGAGCAATTAGTATTGGTCAGCTTCACACGTCACCGTGCTTCCACACCCAACCTATCAACGTCCTAGTCTCGAACGGCTCTTTAGAGGAATAAATTCCTAGGGAAATCTTATCTTGAGGTAGGCTTCCCGCTTAGATGCTTTCAGCGGTTATCCCTTCCGAACATAGCTACCCGGCGATGCGACTGGCGTCACAACCGGTACACCAGAGGTTCGTCCACTCTGGTCCTCTCGTACTAGGAGCAGATCCTCTCAAATTTCCAGCGCCCACGGTAGATAGGGACCGAACTGTCTCACGACGTTCTAAACCCAGCTCGCGTACCTCTTTAAATGGCGAACAGCCATACCCTTGGGACCTGCTTCAGCCCCAGGATGAGATGAGCCGACATCGAGGTGCCAAACACCGCCGTCGATATGAACTCTTGGGCGGTATCAGCCTGTTATCCCCAGAGTACCTTTTATCCGTTGAGCGATGGCCCTTCCATACAGAACCACCGGATCACTAAGACCTACTTTCGTACCTGCTCGACTTGTGGGTCTCGCAGTTAAGCGCGCTTTTGCCTTTATACTCTACGCGTGATTTCCGACCACGCTGAGCGCACCTTCGTACTCCTCCGTTACTCTTTAGGAGGAGACCGCCCCAGTCAAACTACCCACCAGACATGGTCCTCGCCCCGGATTACGGGGCAGAGTTAGAACCTCAACATTACCAGGGTGGTATTTCAAGGACGGCTCCATTGGAACTAGCGTTCCAACTTCAAAGCCTCCCACCTATCCTACACAAGTAAGGTCAAAGTTCAATGTCAAGCTGCAGTAAAGGTTCACGGGGTCTTTCCGTCTAGCCGCGGGTACACTGCATCTTCACAGCGATTTCGATTTCACTGAGCCTCTGCTGGAGACAGCGCCGCCATCATTATGCCATTCGTGCAGGTCGGAACTTACCCGACAAGGAATTTCGCTACCTTAGGACCGTTATAGTTACGGCCGCCGTTTACTGGGGCTTCGATCAAGAGCTTCGCTTACGCTAACCCCATCAATTAACCTTCCAGCACCGGGCAGGCATCACACCCTATACGTCCACTTTCGTGTTTGCAGAGTGCTATGTTTTTAATAAACAGTTGCAGCGGCCTGGTTTCTGTGGCTGCCAATAGCTCAGGGAGCAAGTCCCATCACCGTCAGCAGCGTACCTTCTCCCGAAGTTACGGTACCATTTTGCCTAGTTCCTTCAGCAGAGTTCTCTCAAGCGCTTTGGTCTACTCGACCTGACCACCTGTGTCGGTTTCGGGTACGATTCCTGTGTAACTGAAGCTTAGAGACTTTTCCTGGAAGCATGGTATCAGCCACTTCACTGTACAAGTACAGCTTGCTATCAGTTCTCAGCATAGAGTACCCCGGATTTGCCTAAGATACATGCCTACAACCTTCCACCTGGACAACCAACGCCAGGCTGACTTAACCTTCTCCGTCCTCTCATCGCATTACACAGAAGTATTGGAATATTAACCAATTTCCCATCGACTACGCCTCTCGGCCTCGCCTTAGGGGTCGACTCACCCAGCCCCGATTAACGTTGGACTGGAACCCTTGGTCTTTCAGCGAACGGGTTTTTCACCCGTTTTGTCGTTACTCACGTCAGCATTCGCACTTCTGATACCTCCAGCATACTTCTCAATACACCTTCATCGGCTTACAGAACGCTCCCCTACCACTTGACTAATGTCAAATCCGCAGCTTCGGCACATAGTTTTAGCCCCGTTACATCTTCCGCGCAGGCCGACTCGACTAGTGAGCTATTACGCTTTCTTTAAAGGGTGGCTGCTTCTAAGCCAACCTCCTAGCTGTCTATGCCTTCCCACATCGTTTCCCACTTAACTATGATTTTGGGGCCTTAGCTGGCGGTCTGGATTGTTTTCCTCTTGACTACGGACGTTAGCACCCGCAGTCTGTCTCCCGGATAGTACTCATTGGTATTCGGAGTTTGCATCGGTTTGGTAAGTCGGGATGACCCCCTAGCCGAAACAGTGCTCTACCCCCAATGGTATTCGTCCGAGGCGCTACCTAAATAGCTTTCGGGGAGAACCAGCTATCACCAGGCTTGATTAGCCTTTCACCCCTATCCACAAGTCATCCCCTGGCTTTTCAACGACAGTGGGTTCGGTCCTCCAGTTAGTGTTACCCAACCTTCAACCTGCTCATGGATAGATCGCCTGGTTTCGGGTCTATACCCAGCAACTAAACGCCCTATTAAGACTCGATTTCTCTACGGCTCCCCTATTCGGTTAACCTTGCTACTGAATATAAGTCGCTGACCCATTATACAAAAGGTACGCAGTCACCGAACTAGTCGGCTCCCACTGCTTGTATGCATGCGGTTTCAGGATCTATTTCACTCCCCTCACAGGGGTTCTTTTCGCCTTTCCCTCACGGTACTGGTTCACTATCGGTCAGTCAGGAGTATTTAGCCTTGGAGGATGGTCCCCCCATATTCAGACAAGGTTTCACGTGCCTCGCCCTACTCGTCATCATTGTGTGTGCCCTTTCGTGTACGGGAATATCACCCTCTACGTTCGCACTTCCCAGAGCGTTCCACTAAAACACACACAACTTAATGGGCTGCTCCCCGTTCGCTCGCCGCTACTAAGGGAATCTCAATTGATTTCTTTTCCTAAGGGTACTGAGATGTTTCACTTCCCCTCGTTCGCTTCATAAGCCTATGTATTCAGCTTATGATACCCGCCTTATAGCGGGTGGGTTCCCCCATTCAGAAATCTCCGGATCAAAGGATATTTGCCGCCTCCCCGGAGCTTATCGCAGGCTATTACGTCTTTCATCGCCTCTGACTGCCAAGGCATCCACCACATGCACTTAATTACTTGACTATACAACCCCAAACAGTCGTTAACACATACAAGTCAGTGTTAGCGTTGCAAACTTAATTGCTACTATTCGTTGTCTGTGAACTTAATCACCATACAGCTTCAATCTAAATTCATATACCAAAACGCTTGATTCAGTGTTTTTGCTAGTTCTCAGATTAAATATTAATTTAACAATTACTTGTTATCTTCCTATTTAATCGAGTTTGAACAATTTATTTCAGACTCAAATTCTAATCTGTTAATGATTAACTACAGCCTCGTCAGCTTGCAGTAAACTGTGATAAATCACAGAGATTAATAAACCAGTCAAATTAGACTGTATTCACTAAACTCTATAATCTTCTTAGCTTGTACTCTGTAAAGTACATGGTGGAGACTAGGAGAGTCGAACTCCTGACCTCCTGCGTGCAAAGCAGGCGCTCTACCAACTAAGCTAAGTCCCCAGCTTATCACTTAATGAACGATATATCTTTCAGATTTGGTGGGTCTGACAAGACTTGAACTTGTGACCCCACGCTTATCAAGCGTGTGCTCTAACCAACTGAGCTACAGACCCTCAGATACATCTTCGAAGAACAACTTGTTGTGGATTCTTACCGATCGTCAATCTTTCGTTAAGGAGGTGATCCAGCCGCAGGTTCCCCTACGGCTACCTTGTTACGACTTCACCCCAGTCATCGGCCACACCGTGGTAAGCGTCCTCCTTACGGTTAGACTACCTACTTCTGGTGCAACAAACTCCCATGGTGTGACGGGCGGTGTGTACAAGGCCCGGGAACGTATTCACCGCGGCATTCTGATCCGCGATTACTAGCGATTCCGACTTCATGGAGTCGAGTTGCAGACTCCAATCCGGACTACGATCGGCTTTTTGAGATTAGCATCCTATCGCTAGGTAGCAACCCTTTGTACCGACCATTGTAGCACGTGTGTAGCCCTGGCCGTAAGGGCCATGATGACTTGACGTCGTCCCCGCCTTCCTCCAGTTTGTCACTGGCAGTATCCTTAAAGTTCCCGACATTACTCGCTGGCAAATAAGGAAAAGGGTTGCGCTCGTTGCGGGACTTAACCCAACATCTCACGACACGAGCTGACGACAGCCATGCAGCACCTGTATCTAGATTCCCGAAGGCACCAATCCATCTCTGGAAAGTTTCTAGTATGTCAAGGCCAGGTAAGGTTCTTCGCGTTGCATCGAATTAAACCACATGCTCCACCGCTTGTGCGGGCCCCCGTCAATTCATTTGAGTTTTAGTCTTGCGACCGTACTCCCCAGGCGGTCTACTTATCGCGTTAGCTGCGCCACTAAAGCCTCAAAGGCCCCAACGGCTAGTAGACATCGTTTACGGCATGGACTACCAGGGTATCTAATCCTGTTTGCTCCCCATGCTTTCGTACCTCAGCGTCAGTATTAGGCCAGATGGCTGCCTTCGCCATCGGTATTCCTCCAGATCTCTACGCATTTCACCGCTACACCTGGAATTCTACCATCCTCTCCCATACTCTAGCTGACCAGTATCGAATGCAATTCCTAAGTTAAGCTCAGGGATTTCACATCCGACTTAATCAGCCGCCTACGCACGCTTTACGCCCAGTAAATCCGATTAACGCTCGCACCCTCTGTATTACCGCGGCTGCTGGCACAGAGTTAGCCGGTGCTTATTCTGCGAGTAACGTCCACTATCCAGTAGTATTAATACTAGTAGCCTCCTCCTCGCTTAAAGTGCTTTACAACCAAAAGGCCTTCTTCACACACGCGGCATGGCTGGATCAGGCTTCCGCCCATTGTCCAATATTCCCCACTGCTGCCTCCCGTAGGAGTCTGGGCCGTGTCTCAGTCCCAGTGTGGCGGATCATCCTCTCAGACCCGCTACAGATCGTCGCCTTGGTAGGCCTTTACCCCACCAACTAGCTAATCCGACTTAGGCTCATCATTTAGCGCAAGGTCCGAAGATCCCCTGCTTTCTCCCGTAGGACGTATGCGGTATTAGCATTCCTTTCGGAATGTTGTCCCCCACTAAATGGCAGATTCCTAAGCATTACTCACCCGTCCGCCGCTAAGATAAGGTGCAAGCACCTCATCTCCGCTCGACTTGCATGTGTTAAGCCTGCCGCCAGCGTTCAATCTGAGCCATGATCAAACTCTTCAGTTTAAAATCATTAGTAGCTTATGGCTACAAATCTTGGCTCATCAATTTTCTGACTAAAAATTCGCTCAAATAAACTTCGAGAAATTTCTACCATTCAATCAATGAAATATTTTCGATTGATCAACCAGTAAAAATCCACACAAGTTGTTCTTCTATTCTCTTAATGATCTTCTCGATGATTCGTCATCATCAAGCTAGGTCGGCTATGTTACTCTAATTTAAACTAAAGTCAACAGGTAATTTCGATATTTTTTAAACCTACCAATCAATCCAAGAATCTAACCCTTCTAGCCAAATCCTTGTTTCTCAACAAGTTTTTATCTGCATCACCGCCGATGGATGTGCATTCTACAGCATTTCACATCAGGTGCAACCCCATTTCTTAATCTTTTTATTTAAGTGAACGCTTTTTAGGCTAATCAGTTACTTTTTGTCTACTTTCTTTGTCGATAAGAACTTTTTTTAAACAATTAAGTTAAGTAGAATGTATCTCTTGCTTCAAATTTTTTGGCATTTTTGATTGAAAATACGGTTTATTAATAAAAAAGTACAATTACTGTTGCTTTTAGCGTCGATCGCTACGAGTCAGATTTGTTACGCCATTTCAAATCATAATTTTTATGAATTAGCATTAACCATATTGAGTTATAGCAAGTGGTCGAATACATCTCGCCCAATTATTTGTGTAATAGATAATGCTGAGGCTTCGAATCAATTTCAATCCAATATTAAACAACTTGGGTATGATTATCAGGTACAAGCTGTTAATTCAAAAGATTTTCAAAAAACAGAATGTCATGTTGTGTATTTCTCAACAACAACACCGCAACAACAACAAAACTTGATTCAAGCTTATCCATCGCGTTCATTACTGTCATTAAGTATTAATAATCCAGCATGTGAAATCGGCAGTATTTTCTGCTTATACAACAAAAAGACCTCTTCTACATTTAAAGTAAATCTAGATGCTTTGAGTTACTCCAAAGTTCATATCGACCCCCGAGTCTTAATCTTGGCGAAGAATACGGAGTAATTAAAGTGATTTCGAATTTATATCAGTCCACTTCATTACGGGCGTTATTTCGTAAGTCTCAGTTCTCGATTTTTGCGCTTACCGTTGTCATTTGTTCCTTTACCTTTGCAACTATTTCCATATTCACAATGGAAACGTACGCTAAACAAAATTTGCAACTATTAAGTCAAACGCTGCTTGAACGAATCCAGCCCGCTGTTGTCTTCAAGGACAATGGAGCAATTGATCAAATTTTAGCGGACTACACAACAGAACATGCGATTCGTAGTATTCATGTTTATGATCCAGAGCATCAATTATTAGCAGAAAGTACCAAGCAAATCGACCACACATCATTTTTACAAAGCGTTTTGGATAAATGGTTTCTACATGATCCAATCAAATTGACGGTTATTCATCATAAGAAACAAGTCGGCGAATTAGTTTTATATGGCAGCTCAGAAAATATTTTACATTTTTTAAAAACCATCATTATTGGCTTAGCCATATCAATGTTTTTTATTGTGATTGCACTGTTATGGTCCGTTAATCTTACCTATCGCCAAATCATGCAAGCGATCAAACCATTAACCCATATTGCTCAATTAGTGAGTGACCAAAAAGCTTACAACTTACGTTTTCCAAATAACCATATTAAAGAGTTTCAAAATCTTAATACGGTATTTAATGAGCTCTTAGAAGAAATACAAGTTTGGCATACTCATTTACAGAAAGAGAATCTCCAACTTTCATTTCAAGCTCACCATGACCAGCTCACAGGTTTACCTAATCGACACTTTTTTTATGAAGAATTGCTCAATATTTTTAAAAATAATAAATTTCGTCACAATTCAGCGCTGATTTTCATAGATAATAATAAGTTTAAAGCAATTAATGATCATTATGGTCATCTTGCTGGTGATGCGGTATTAAGAGAAATGGCAAATCGATTAATGCAGTCTGTCAGACAAGAAGACTTTATTGCTCGTTTGGGTGGTGATGAATTCGCAATCATTTTGCATACCATCCATCATTCTGATCATTTACAAACAATCGCTGAAGGTTTACTAGCAAGTTGTGATGAGCCTTTGAATTTTAACGGTCAACTTATCCATTTTAGCTTTAGTTTAGGGATTGCATTTTCACAGTTTGCAGACAATCCAGATAATTTAGTCATGCAAGCAGATCAAGCAATGTATAAAGCTAAAAATTTAAATCCACATTGGTTTCTTTATAAACCAGAAATTTAGGACATGTTATGCGCGCTCACACTTTTAAGATATCCTTTGTAGCATTACTCTGCCTAACATTGACTGGCTGTTTAAGTTTTGGTCCTTTGAAATATCGTCAAGTCAAAATGCTAAAAAAAGAAGGTTTCGTTTTAACAGAAGAAGGCTGGAGTCTGGGTCTGCCTGAACGTTTACTTTTCGACTTTAATAAAGCAGATATTAAACCTGAAAATCAAAGAGAAATCGTTCGTCTTGCCAATCAACTAAACAAATATGATCTGCAAAAATTAAAAGTTGTGGGTCACACTGATGATATTGGTAATCCTGAATATAACCAGAAATTGTCTGAAGAACGTGCTCAAAGTGTTTCTTCGATTTTCATTCATCAGGGTTTCAAGCCCAATAATGTCACTGTGATTGGTCGTGGTGCAAGCCAGCCTTTCGTACCAAATACATCTGATGAGAACCGCGCGAATAATCGCAGAGTTACGATTATTATTATTTCTTAACTTGCAATTTTTGTTAAAAGCCAACTATTTAAAGTTGGCTTTTTTAATTTATATGAGTTGAATAATATCAATCGTCGGTGGCACTCGAAACCGAAATGGAACACCAACCATTCCAGTTCCAACCGTTACAAATACATCAGCGTGTTCATGTGTATAAAAACCTTTTTTGTGCCCCAAGATAGACACTTTTTTCATAATATACGTTGTAATCCAAGGAAGTTCTATTTGTCCACCATGGGTATGGCCTGCAAGCATTAATGGTCGTGTAGGTAATGCTGGCACCATATCTACTGTATCAGGGTTATGAGATAAAATGAGCCATGGTTTATCTTGTGGTAAATCTGGCATAAAACGCATATTTGCCTTCCCTGCCCACAGATCACCAATGCCAATTAAGCGAAACTCATCAAAATCGATAATCTGCCCTTCTATATCAATCACATTATTTTGTTCTAATGCCGCTTTGAGTAATGATTGTATTGGAGGACCTGGATATTGCTCATCATGATTCCCTGGCACAGAATAAACGGGTGCTTGGATTTCCTTTAAAACAGAGAGCTCCTGAATCAAACGATTTTCAGGTTCATAAGTCCAATCACCTGCAACCACCACAATATCTGGTTTAGCTTCATTTAACTTTTTAACAATGCTTTTTAATTGACGTTCATGACCAGAAAACAATCCCACATGCATATCTGCAATTAAGGCCACTTTAACGGGTTGAATAAAATCACGATCCGAATTTAAACGGTATTGATGATGTTTAATATGAACCATATGTGGCTCAATAAATCGTGCATAAATCAATATGCTCGTTAAAAGGAAAACAAAAATACTTTCATGTAAACTGTAAAACTCAGACCAACCTGCATACAAGGTAAAAAACCAGAGAGGAACTAACAAATAAGAAAGATAAAATGCAGCTAGATGTACAAAAGCTTTGAAAGGATGAATCGTTTCAGTTCTTGCTTGATGAATCCATGCCTGAGCGAATGCCCATAAGGCTAAAACAATAAAAATAGTATAGAAAATTAATATAACTGTGTCTGAATTCGACATTACCACTCTCATTAATCTGACATTAGGGCATACATCGCATCTCATATTTATAATTTTTGATGAAATGCTATACTCAAGTCCAACTTTTAATCAGTAAAGATTATGACGCAATTTTCTCATCTAAATCGTAAACATACAAAAATAAGTACAACTACTTACAATAAAAGTATGCTTGCGATTTATTGCAGTATTGCGATCACAATCACAGGATGCAGCACACTACCTAAACATAAAATAGAGCCAATACAACAATCTAACATTCAACAATTAGAAATAAACCAGACAACTTTGGCTCAGATCATTCAACCTTTAGAACAACAAAATCCTGGATTGACGGGTTATCACGTTTTATTTGAACCCCTAGAAGCGTTAGCAGCACGACTACGTTTAATTGATAAGGCAGAGAAAACCTTAGATTTGCAATATTATATTTGGGACAATGACAAAGTAGGTGCTCTTGCTTTGCATGCGCTGATTCGCGCAGCAGATCGTGGTGTCAAAGTTCGATTACTTATTGATGATAATAACGCAAAAAAAACTGAAGGAATCTTCTTAGCTCTAGCACAGCATCCAAATATTGAAGTTAAATTATTCAATCCCTATCGTTTTCGCAAATACCGTGCGCTTGATATGGTTTTAGACTTAAAACGTATCAACCGCAGAATGCATAACAAAAGTTTTATTGCAGATCATCAAGTTGCTCTAATTGGTGGCAGAAACATGACTAATCAATATTATAATGTCAGTGATAACTACCAGTTTTCTGATGTTGATGTGATGCTCGTGGGTACAGCAGTCACTGATATTTCACAGTCTTTTGATGAATACTGGAATCATAGTTACGCTTACGATGTAAGGGAAATTGTCAATCAAAATGCTCATCGCTTAAGCTATGAGAGCCTAAAACAGCAACTTGATGAACATTCTAAGCGAGCAACGGTACAGAATTATCTTGATTTGACTGGTAACTCACAGGCAATTGATTCAATTATCAGTCGGGATATTCCTTTAAACTGGGTAAAAGCTGAAGTTGTAAAAGACTCTCCTGACAAAATTAAATCAAAAGCCAAAAAACAAGAACACCTTAATTTCCAATTGATTAACCATTTAGAACAACCTGAAAAAAATATTGACCTCATCTCAGCTTACTTTGTCCCTGAAAAAAAGGGGGTTAAAATTCTCAATGATCTTGCAAAAGATGGAATCGAGGTTCGAGTGCTCACAAACTCATTTCAGGCAAACGATGTCGCTGTTGTTCATGCATTTTATGGAAAATATCGTCAGGATTTACTGGAACATGGTGTACAGCTATATGAGTTTCTCCCCGCATTAAATAAAAATGATCTCGATAAACATACCGAAGAACTCGCGAAGAAAGCAAAAGTAAATATCAAAGGACTAAGCCGTTCCAGTTTACATGCCAAACTGATGGCGCTAGATGAAAAGCAAGTTTTTATTGGTTCATTTAATTTTGATCCACGCTCTGCATACCTGAACACTGAAATTGGCGTGCTTTTAGATAGCCCACCTTTAGCGCAGGCTGTTCATGCGACTATGGATCAAAATCTACGTAAATATGCCTATAAATTAGTGTTAGATGCCAATAAAAAAATTACATGGCGACGTGAAACACCACAAGGCCCTGTCATCTACACCAAAGAACCTCGAATGAAATGGTGGCAAAAGGCAGGAATGAAAATTATTTCATGGCTGCCAATTGAAGGCTTTATGTAATTTAAAGCGAGTATTGTTATGGCAGCGTATTTAAAACTTTGCTTTGTAACTCAAGCAGCCCTGCTCGCATTTGACGATCAACTTCTTTAGTTAAGCTATCTACCGTATGGTCTGTTACAGGAATTGCAGGTAGGGTCAATAAATGTGCGGTAACTTTTGGCATTTCTAAAACACGTTGTACATGTTCTGCAAAAGACATTTCACCAATAAATGGTGCGACCAAATCTAATTCACCTTGCTGATTGACATAGCAAATCACACAAATTTGAACTGGACGTTGCGCATCAATGGCAGCACCCAATAAGCGCCCATGTACTTTTTTGACCTGACGACCATCTGTGGTTGTGGCTTCTGGAAAGAACAAAACGGGAATATCTTGTTTTAAAAACGCTGTAATTTGTTCTTTTATTCGGATTGAGTCACCAGAACCTCGCTTAATAAATAAGGTTCCACCGCCTTTTGCTAGATTACCCAAAATAGGCCATTTTTCGACCTCTGCTTTTGCTAAGAAGAAGATACGTGCTCCAGAGCCAAGTACAGCAACATCTAACCAAGAAATATGATTACTCACCCAAAGCGCTGGTTCTCGTGGAATAGTGCCATGAATCTGCACTTCGATATTAAAAACTTCGCATAAACGGCGGCAAAAATACTGAACATAACGCGTATTCGTTGGATTATTCGGATCCTTGTATAAACCGTGTCGATAAATGAGATAAAAACCTTCACCAATTGTTTCTAGACCTGAGGCTAATTTTTTACTATACAAGCTCAATTTAGAGATTAAATTTAATGGTGTGTTATTTGCTGCTGTTGCTTCTTGAGTCATAAATCATTAAAACCGTACGCATGTATGCACATTGCATTGAACTAGCTCACTTATATCATGCCCGTATCTATTTATAAAAGTTACCACCATGAGAAAAAACGAATGTGAATATAATTATTTTCAATTTTAAAAGGTTTTTTAAATTAAATATCATAAATAAATCGAATTAACAAATTAAGAGGTCATATGATGAATCCTCAACACACAACATCTCATAATCAAGTGAATATTCCTTATGGCTATGCTTTAAGAACGTTTTTGGGCTGGTCAATTTTATATATCGGCACACTCGTTGGTTTTATCAAACTTCTTCACCATCATGTCATATAAATCCATGAAGCCTTTGCCCTTTGCTTGAAGTTTATTCTAGAATAAGGCTTCAATACTCAGGATATGATAACAGCGTGGAATTTTTTGAGCGGCAACAAGGTGGTGAACGAGCAATTTTAGTCAGTGTTTCTGTGCAGTTACTCGATGACCTTGATGCTGAAGAGTTTCGATTGCTCGCTCAATCCGCTGGTGCTGAAATTCTTGAACATATTTCTGTACAAAGAAATAAGCCAGACCCTAAATTTTTTATTGGCTCAGGCAAAGTGGATGAAATCGCAGAATTAGTTCAGCAGCTAGAAGCTGAATTAGTCATCTTTGATCACTCTCTTTCACCAGCCCAAGAACGTAATTTGGAAAGAATCTTAAAATGCCGTGTGATTGATCGCACAGGGCTTATTTTAGATATCTTCGCATTACGAGCGCGTACACACGAAGGAAAATTACAAGTTGAACTTGCCCAACTTAAGCATTTATCAACGCGCTTAATTCGAGGCTTCACAGGTAATTTAGAACAACAAAAAGGTGGGATTGGTCTACGTGGTCCTGGTGAATCACAACTTGAAACTGACCGCCGACTCATTAAAGTACGTATTACCCAACTGAAAGACAAATTGGTTAAAGTTCAACAGACCCGGTTACAAGGTCGTGCCGCACGCCAAAAAGCAGCAATTCCAACGATTTCTTTGGTTGGTTATACCAATGCAGGTAAATCGACACTGTTTAATATTTTAGCCCAAAGTGATGTCTATGCAGCAGACCAACTTTTTGCAACGCTCGATCCAACCTTACGTCGTCTAGAATGGGATGGTATCGGTATTGTCGTACTCGCAGATACAGTTGGATTTGTGAGAAATTTACAGCATGATTTGGTTGAATCTTTCAAAGCGACTTTAGAAGAAACACTAGAAGCGACCTTACTTTTGCATGTAATTGACAGCAGTAGCCCTAACATGCCTGAACAAATCGAAGCAGTGGAATCTGTGCTGAAAGAAATTGGAGCCGATGCACCGATTCTTCATGTTTACAATAAAATTGATCTCAGCGGTGATACGGCAAAAATCATTTATAAAGCAGCAGATTTACCTGATCGCGTTTATGTTTCTGCGCATTCTGGGCAGGGATTAGATTTATTAAGCCAAGCTGTTCAACAATGCCTGATGGGACAGTTACAACATTTCGACTTAGTTCTCAAACCTGCTTACGGTAAACTACGCACACAACTTTATACACTCAATGTCATTCAAACTGAACAATATGATGAGCAAGGTGATTTGCATTTATCAGTTTGTATTGCTCCACAAAAATTGCATCAACTGATCAAACAAGCACATCTACCATTAGATGAAATTCTTGGAAACCAAGCAGCCTTATTTCACAGGCCTTTGGAAGAATTTGAAAAGTAAGCATCAATGTAATAATCGTTCATAAGTGAGAGTTAGAAAAAAGATGAAAGAAATTGATTGGACAGCTTGGTTTTGCACGATTCTATTAATTATTGTATTTCGTGAAGGCGCTGTTGCTATTACCACGGTCTTTCATCATCCAGAATTAGGTAATCTTGTCGGGCTGATCAGCTTACTTGCAACTTTATTAATTTGGAGAAGATTCAGAAAAATCTCCAATCGTCTTATAGATACCAACAACAAAATCATGAAAGAAAGTGCTTTTGCATTTTTGCCAATCTGTGCTGGCTCTTTGATCATGTTGGTACATTTAGGTAAAGAAATTCCAATCTTTTTATTTGTCTTAACCCTGAGTACTTTATTGCCATTGTGGATTTACGCCAAAATGGCAAAACGCTGGTTATAGGAGTTCATGAATATGTTGATGGTTATATATGGATTCGTGATTACCTTAATCAGTTATCTCATCGCAAAACCTTTAAATAAAAAAATTCCACAGATTCCATTAATTGTTTTTGCGATGTTTATCGTGATCGGACTACTCGCAATTTTGGGTATTCCTTATGAACATTACATGAATAATGTGAATAGTATATTTAATCATTTACTTGGCTACGTTACTGTAGCTTTAGCCATCCCTCTAGCTGCGATGCGTTATGATGATTTGCCAATTAAATCGATGATTGGCATTTTGTGTTTTGCAAGTATCAGTGCAGTTGCATTGCCGATGGGACTTGCATATTTATTACATATGTCAGAACCAACAATTATGGCTTTTGCGACCCGGGCTGTAACGACGCCAATTGCTCTGAATATTGCCACACTATTACACGCTCCTCTGATGATGGTGTCACTGATTGTGATTTTATCTGGAGTCATTGGTGCCGCATTTTCTCCGTGGATTTTAAAACATATCCATGATGAACGGGCTTCAGGCTTAGCTCTAGGTTTGGCTGCTCATGCAATTGGTACAGCACAGGCATGGCAGCGAGGCCCTGTTACAGGTCGTTACGCTGCTTTTGGGATGGCTGTGAATGGTGTGTTTACTGCTATATGGCTACCCACTTTTATTTTGTCTCTTACTTAATTTGTCACACAGATGTCAATTAATATTGAACTAGTTGTCAAAAATCCTACATAATGAAAGTTCAAACGTTAAAAGGATTTTTAATGATGGGCAAACAATTATTAGGCGCGTTGATTCTCTCTGCGATAAGCAGTTTTAGCTTTGCAGAAGATATTACAGGTATGTGGCAAAGTATCGATGACAAAACTGGCGCACCAAAAGCTTTGGTTGAAATTCGTCAAGAAGCGAACGGTACTTATGCGGGTAAGGTTGTAAAGATTACTCCACGAGCAGGCTACACACCTAAAGAAATATGTGTGGGCTGTCCGGCGCCATATACCAACAAACCAATTTTAGGTTTAGACGTTATGACAGGCTTAAAACATGGTGAAGGAATTAACTACGTTAATGGACGTATCCTAGATCCGAATACAGGTAAAGTTTATAGTATGAAAGCAAAATTAAGTTCAAATGGTAAACGTTTACACTTACGTGGCTATCTTGGAGTATCTGCGTTAGGTCGTAATCAGATCTGGATTCGCGATGAATAATTTTTAAAACGATATCATCGCGCCAACCATTTCCGTATTTGATCAAATTGATCACGGTTTAGCACTATAAAACACCTTTTTTTCGTTCTGAATGAAAGGTGTTTTTTCTTAAACATTAAAAAAATTCATTGAAATTTCAATTATTAAAAAAAATACACAAATGTAAAATAATGATTGAATGTTTTGTTAGAAATCCGAAATAATAGAGAGACAATAATAGTGGCTGAGTAGCTTAACATGTACACAAAACTAATTACGTTTTTCTTCTTATTTAGTCTTAGCCATTTGACTTTTGCACAGGATATTATAGGTACTTGGCAAAGTGTTGATGATCTAACTGGAGCACCCAAAGGGCAAGTTGAAATCACCCAAGAAGCCGATGGAACATATATTGGTAAAATCACTAAAATCACGCCACGCACAGGTTATATACCAAAAGAATTTTGTACGGGCTGCCCAACTCCTTACACCAACAAACCTATCCTCGGTTTGACTGTTATCACCAAGTTAAAGCATAAAAAAGACTTATCTTATTCTGGTGGCAAAATCTTAGATCCAAACAGTGGTCGTATTTATAGTCTTGCAGCAAAAGTAAGTAACAATGGACAGCGTTTACACTTACGAGGATATGTAGGCGTATCAGTATTAGGTCGTAGTCAAATTTGGATTCGTGTGAATAACTAAAAATCTAATCAATAAAAAAGCCCTCAATTTGAGGGCTTTTTTATATTGCTATAACTGTAGTTTAATGGCTTTGCAACTTTGCGTAGTCAATCAAGACATTTGCAGCTTCTGTAATAAAAGTTTCTTCTTCAGGCAATGCTGGTCGTGCATAAGCTTTCATTTTGGCACGTGACTCAATTAATGCATCAATCGAAGCCTGATAGCTTTCCCAGTTGGCATAAGGTGCCTGACCTGTCGCTATACGACGCTGATTTTCAGCATTGAGTGTTTGCTTTTCTAAATCAATTAGCTCAGCCCGACGTTGAGCAATATCTAACTCAACTTTCTTCTGATCAGAACTTTTTTGTGCGATCAGTTTTCGAGCTTCTAAATAATTAAATTGTGAATCAGCTTTCACCCGCTGTTCAGAAGATTGGGTAAGCTTAGCAATATACGGTTGCACAGAACCTTCTCGCTTGAAAGGAGCTGTTGGAATGGTATCCCATTTCAATGCATTTTTAGCTTTACGCTCACCAAACTCCTCATTGTAAATATCAACAAGTTTGATATCAGGAATTACGCCTTTGTTCTGCGTACTTCCACCCGTGACACGATAGAATTTGCGTTGCGTTAATGTTGCTTGTCCATGTGCTAAGGAATCTAATTGAACCTGAGCGGTGCCTTTTCCTGTCGTAGTACTACCAATAATAATACCGCGCTCATAATCTTGGATTGCCGCAGAATAAATCTCACTCGCAGACGCAGACGCTAAGTTAACGAGCACAGCCATTGGTCCAGCATAAATTTGCTCTCCGCCATCAGTGTCTTCAAAGACATTCACATTGCCATTGCCATCCCGAATTTGTACGACTGGACCAGACTTAATCACCTGACCCAGCATACGAGCAACCTCTTCTAATGAACCACCTGGGTCATTACGTAAATCAACCAGAACACCTTCTACTTTCTGTGCTTTGAGCGATTCAAATGCTTTTGCTGTATCTTCAGAAACTGAACGATATTCTGTACCAGCTCGACGTGAACGATAATCGAAATAGAATGATGGAATTTCAATTACACCGAAAAGATGTTTTTTTCCATCACGTGTAATCTCAACCGTACGAGAGCGAACCCCAGCATCTTCTTCCTGAATCACATCTCGGACCAAGCTGACATTACGTGCTTGGCCCATCGAAGCACCCGCACCGAGTAAGCGAACAGTTACTTTAGTTCCACGCTTACCACGAATCAATCCAACAATTTCTGAACTCGACCAACCAATGACATCAATCATTTTTTCGCCGTCTTGGGCAACGCCAATGATTCGATCTCCTGATTTGATTTGACCAGATTTACTCGCTGGCCCACCTTCAACAATGGTTTCAATCTTGGTGTAATCCTCATTGCCTCGCTCTGGACGAATGGATACCCCAATACCTTCAAGTTGTAGGGTGGTTTGACGGTTTAGTTCCATTGCATCGATAGGAGGATAATAATTACTGTGTGGATCATACGTTGCAAGCATGGCATTGAGTGTTTTATCTAACACATCATCACTCTTGACACGTCCCATACGTTCTAACTGGCGTGTATAACGTTTCGTCAGCGTCTGAACTGGTGTTAAGTCTTCAGGTCCAGTTAAGTCCTGACCATTGGCAAGCGATGGATCTGCTTTCAAAGCTTTTTGTTTCGCCTGCTCTTCTTCTTTGCTAATCGTTAAATTAATTAATTGAGACACCAACATTCTCTGCCAATGTGCTTGTTGCTCGGCAGAAGTCTGAAAATAAGGCGCTTTTTCGCGATCTATATCAAGGTAAACACCCTTTTGCTGTAAATTTTGCGGCTTCTTCAATTCAGCCAACATAAATTCGTAGAACTGTTTCAAGCGTTCACGATATTGGGCATGAATCGCAAAAGGTCCAGTTAGGTTTCCTGCTTTTAATGAGCTACCAAAATTTGAACCATATTTATTTTTATATTCTGAAACTTCACTGCTCAGAAATAATGAATGATCTGGATCTAAGCTATCCAAATACATATCTAGAATACGATTTGATGTCGCAGCATCTAAACGCATATTTAGATAATGCTGACGATCAACTAATGTTGCCAACTGACGTGCGACCAATGCTTGTTCTTGTGATGGCTTGATCACGGTTGAAACAACAGGAGCTTCCGTTGCCGCAAATGCCTCATTCATTGTATGAGAAAAAAATAAACCACCAGTCGCGATTGCAACTGCACACGCTATCATTTGAAGTTTCATAAAATTTTGGTACTTCCTTGGATATGGCAATTATTACATGCTAGTACAATCAATATGAACATATTTCATTCAATATTTTTACCAAACTGTAGTACGCGTTAATCATTGTAAATAAATGACCAACAAGCACTTATCATCAATATCATGTAGTTTTATCATATTCTGTACTGACAAAATGTAGCAAATCATTGCACAATTTAGCTATCGCTTTTTTACATCAAAATTCAAATGGAATCTATATGATCGGCGCATTGATGCTAGACGTTGCTGGCACAGAACTTACTCAAGAAGATATTGAACTATTACAAGCTCCGCAAGTCGGTGGCATGATTTTATTTGCACGAAATATTGAGTCTCCTCAACAAGTTCGCGCTTTAACTGATCATATGCGCCAAGTCCGTCCAGATATTCTGATTGCTGTCGATCAAGAAGGTGGGCGTGTTCAACGTTTAAGACAAGGCTTCACCTTGTTACCTGCAATGGGGCGACTTGGTGAACATTATGCACATCATCCCGAACAAGCAATTGAGTTAGCCCAACAGTGTGGTTGGTTAATGGCAACTGAGGTTCTCGCTGTAGGTATCGATTTTAGTTTTGCTCCAGTCTTAGACCTGAATGACATTAGTGATGTGATCGGTGATCGTGGCTTTGCTAAAAATATGCAAGACATCGTGCCATTGGCTGATGCGTTTATGCGTGGAATGAAACAAGCAGGTATGGCAACGACTGGAAAACACTTTCCTGGACACGGTTCTGTGAAAGCCGATTCGCACGTTGCAGCGGCGATTGATAGCCGTTCATATCAAGAAATTTATGACAAAGACATGCAAAGTTTTATCAAGTTGATGCCTCAGCTCGATGCACTAATGCCCGCACATGTGATTTATGATCAAGTCGATCCAAACCCTGCTGGCTTTTCTTCATTCTGGCTGCAGAATATCTTACGCCAGCAGTTAAAATTTGACGGCGTTTTGTTCTCTGATGATCTCAGTATGCAAGCCGCATGTGTTGCTGGTGGTGCTGATGCACGTATTCAAGCGGCATTAAATGCGGGTTGTGATATGGGATTAGTGTGTAATGATCGAACAGCAGCATGTACAGCCTTAGATGGTATCGGGAAGCTTGCTTTACCAAATCAACAACGTCTAGAGCGTATGCGCGGTAAAATCCCAAACATCCAAGTAGGCTCAACACTAAATTTAGATGAAAGTTGGCAGAACGTAAAAAAAGTCATTGAAGACTTTAAGAATTCGTTTTAACTTGCCAATAAGCAAAAGATGATTTAACACGCCATCTCCAATTGATCTATTTAAAAATGAATAGGTCAATTTCCTCGCGCAAATGGGTTGTGCATGGGAACAGAATAAAATGAAAAAATTGAGTCTAGGACAGATGACACAACAACTTTCGAAACACCGCCATATTTCATTTACTGCACACTATACCGGCTATATTTGGTATCAAATGGGCATTTCCCATCCTGCATTAGCGACAACTAAAGGAAAAACACTAGCAGCCTTAGTCCATCCGATTGAAAGTTGGGCAGAAAAGTATGTTGGTGGAAGTATGCGAACAACCTTGAAACAACGCCATACCATGCTTGATACGCATTTAGAGCAATTAATTCAGCAATATCCAAACCTACAAGTACTTGAAATTGCATGTGGCTTATCGCCACGAGGTTGGTGGTTTAGACAGCATCACCCAGACATTTGCTATCGTGAGCTTGACTTACCTGACATGGCCGCAACAAAACAAGCAGCATTACAACAAATTGAACCACATGTTGATGATGTCCTATCCGTTGATTTATTTACAGAAGCATTTGCAAACGTATTTAAAGTCTTTGACCCTAAACGACCTTTGGTGATTATTAGTGAAGGCTTAATTAACTACTTTGAAAAGCCCCTACTTCAGCAACTTATTCAAGCAATTGCGATCTATGGCCGCGACTTCAAAGAACTTCATTATTTAACCGATCTTTATCCAGAACCCACTCAAAATAAATTAGCAACCATTATCTGGAATAGTAGTCGTTTATTGAAATTAATGTCACGCAGCGCTTTTAGCTTCCACTTTAAGACACCAGCAGAGGTAGAGAATTTTTTTCATGAAGCCGGTTTTAAGCAAGTTGAAGTGCTTCAACCTAAAGAATTTTTTGAACAAACACGTTTAGAAAACAAGGAACAACATCTCGGTGATCTTGTTTGGATGATTCAAGCCACCAATAAATAAAAGTCAAAAAAAGAGAAGTGAATTCAAAAACACTTCTCTTTTAAATTTTATTAAAAAATAATTAAATTTGTTTCTGACGCTCAATAAAACGAGATAAACGATCCGCAACGTCGAAACTACCGTGTTTAAACAAGATACGTAAACCTTGTTCAGTTGCCTCAAATGTTAAACATTCTATTTTAAACTCACCTTCTTCATCAGCTAAATGTAAGGCTAAATCTCGTGGATGCTGGCTAACAAAACCAAGCTGATCCAAATGATCAAGTTTTAGGTACACACCAAAGAACGTAATATCTACAATCTTTACTGCTACTTCGGTATCTGAATGTCGATGTGATAATTTAGTGTCTGGTTTTAAAACAGGGATACGTTCTTCACCACGACGCTCAATATTTTTCATCTGTTCACGGTTCATTGGAATAATACCATCAAGATTGTCGATGGATTCTCCCTTTAAAAACGTAGTAAAAAGCGTCATCGTTTCTTTGCGGCGTTGTAATTGTGGAACATGGTCTGCATTGGCAATCAACGCAAATTCCATATTATTACATTGCAAAGCAAAGTCAGCATTTTCATGTGGCAAAGTAAAGCTATCATACTGCCCTGCTGCAACAAGAGTTTTACATTGCGCGACAGGTACATTGCTTAAACGGAGTAGTCGATTGCAATTAATCTCGTAACGCTCACGTTCAGTTGCAGTAAACTCTGCCATCTGTCTAAAGAATAAACGTTTTGCCGTTGGAGACATCCGCGTTTTATCAAGCTTGGCATGATTCACAAGATACAAAATAACTGCTTGCCCAAACCCCTCCATACGATCTTCACGCATCAAGTGTAAAGATTCCTCGAGCAGCATACGCCAGCTTTTACGGGTCTTTTGCATCACACCCATCAAGACCATGCGATCAATCAGTTCGGGACGTTGGTGTGCAAATGAAGATGCAACGACTGAACCCAACGACATGCCCATAACAGATACTTTATCAATCCCAACAATATCAAGCCATTGACCCAACATTTTTGATAAATCTGGTAATTCAAGAATTCCAGCTGACTCGCCTGTATCTACATTTCGAATCTGCTGATTTGCACCCATTGATGGTAAATCAATCAATATGACAGGCCCACTCTCAAACAGTTGCTCGACACAATACTTATAAGAGTTAAAATTTTGAAATGCGCCCCCGACAATTACAATTGGCGTGTTATAGATCGTCTTAGGATCTGCAATTGCCATATATTCAATTTTCCAACCATCTATCCATGTAGTACGCGCTGGTTGTTTAAAACTGTTTTTATTGTATATGTCGAAAAAACCAAACCCTGTGTAGGTATGGTTTAAATCCGAGTCCATTTGGATTATGGAATTCATATCCTTCCTCCATCCTTGTTTATTTTTTTGCTGTAATTAGTCTCATTTTTAGTGAGTTCTAGTTACAAGTTAACAAATTTATAAAATTTGTATTACATTTATCCTATACATTTTTCATTCTATACAAATGCATGATTTATACGCAATCATTTCCTTAACCACTTATCTTGTTTAGATCAATAATATTTTTCAAAATATGTAATCAGCTTGTAAATTCAATTTTAAATCAAAAGAACTGCTCAAAATTTACAATCTATAATTTTTTGAATTATCAGTTCAGCCTATTCATTGTTCATCATTTGACTGTTACTATCATTGTAAATATATGCAATCGTCAAAATGCTATGCAAGATTCTATTCAAAACTATATGCAACAGGTTGGTACTCAGGCACGTCAAGCGTCTCGTATCTTAATGAGCGCATCAACACATCTAAAGAACCATGCTCTGTCTGCAATTTATACTGCTTTAGAAAATAATCAAGCACAAATTTTGGCAGCCAATCAAATTGATATGCAAAATGGTCACCAACGTCAATTAGATTCTGCCCTCCTTGATCGTCTTGAACTTACTCCTGCTCGCTTTAAAGGCATGCTACAAGGGTTAAAAGATGTTATTGCACTTGTTGACCCAATTGGGGAAATTACGGATTTAGCTTACCGTCCATCGGGTATCCAACTGGGTAAAATGCGGGTTCCTTTAGGTGTAATCGGCATGATTTACGAATCGAGACCGAATGTTACCCTTGAAGCCGCATCATTAGCACTAAAGTCAGGAAATGCCATTATTCTACGTGGTGGTTCAGAAGCGATTGAATCGAATAAAGCAATTGCAATCGCAATTCAACACGGTTTACAAATTGCAGGCTTACCTGAACATGCTGTTCAAGTGATTGACACACCTGACCGCGCAGCAGTAGGTCATTTAATCACGATGACTGAATTTGTAGACGTGATTGTCCCTCGTGGCGGTAAAAGCTTGATTGAACGTGTAACGAATGAAGCACGTATTCCTGTGATTAAGCATTTAGATGGCAATTGCCATGTTTTTGTTGAAGCACAAGCAGATTTACAAAAAGCATTACCAATTGCGCTCAACTCAAAAACACATCGTTATGGCGTATGCAATGCGATGGAAACATTACTTGTTGATGAAGCAATTGCAGAAGATTTCCTACCAAGTATTGCTGAACTATATGCAGATAAACAAGTTGAACTAAGAGGTTGTGCGGAAACACGACGTATCTTAGGTGAGTCTGTTAAAACAGCCACCGAAGAAGATTGGTACACTGAATATTTAGGTCCTATCCTTGCAATCAAAGTCGTTACAGGTATGGATGAAGCAATCGAACATATTAATAAATATGGTTCTCATCATACCGATGCAATTATTACTGAAAACTTTAGTCTAGCACGTGAGTTTCTCGCACGAGTTGATTCAAGCTCAGTCATGATCAATGCTTCAACCCGCTTTGCTGATGGCTTTGAGTATGGTCTAGGTGCTGAAATAGGGATTTCAACAGACAAAATCCATGCACGTGGTCCAGTTGGTCTCGAAGGTCTAACTTCTCAGAAATGGATCGTATTTGGTGATGGTCAAATACGCCAATAAGGCATTTAGATCCAAGTAAAACGCTGCACGATAAAGCTCATTTATTTGATCTTTATCGTGTTTTTACATATTTTCATACAAAAACCCTGATCAAAATAAACAGATTCATCCTAAGAAGTTGCTATTTACACTCTATAATCATTAGATTCAATTATAAATCAGTTGTATAGGCTAAAGTCTATCTTCGCCAATATGACAACCCATGTTAAAACATTGTGCTTGATTACCCTGCTTATGCGTTGCAGCAAGATCAAAGTGTTCGTCATAAAATTTAAAATTTGTTAGGTGTTCAAACGTGGCTAAATCTGTACTTGTAATTAACTGTGGTTCATCTTCAATCAAATACGCGCTTATCTCAGAACGTCGTGAAGATCGTATTTATGGATTAGCAGAAAACTTAGGTTCTGCTGAAGCGCGTATCAAAGGCGTTACGATTAGTGGTGAACCACTTGAACTTTCGATTCCACATGCAGATCACGCCAAAGCACTTGAGACTCTTCTTGCACGTTTAGCGAACTACAATCCACAAGCGATTGGCCATCGTGTTGTTCATGGTGGCAATTTAACCAAAGCAGAACTATTAACACCTGAAATTGTAAGCCGCATCGAAGCTGCAACACCACTTGCACCCTTACACAATCCTGCACATTTGATTGGGATTGAAGCAACCATGCGTTTGTTCCCTGAATTGCCTCAAGTTGCTGTATTTGATACGGCATTCCATCAAACCATGCCTGAACATGCGTATCGTTATGCTTTGCCACAAAATTTATATACCGAACACCATGTGCGTCGTTATGGTTTTCATGGAACAAGCCATGCTTATGTGACTGAACGTGCAAGTGAACTCGCGGGTGCGAAAAATCAAGGGGGCTGGCTCAGTGCTCACTTAGGCAATGGTAGCTCAACCTGTGCTGTTTGGAATGGTCAAAGTCTTGATACTTCTATGGGCATGACTCCATTAGAAGGTGTAGTGATGGGCACACGTAGTGGCGATGTTGACCCAAGCTTACATTTATTCCTTGCAAGTAATTTAGGCTGGAGTATCCAGAAAATTGACAGTATGTTGAATAAAGAAAGTGGCTTGCTTGGCTTATCTGGCCTGTCAAACGACATGCGTACTTTAGTTGAAGCTTCGGGTAATGGTCATGAAGGGGCAACACTGGCGATTGAAGTGTTCTGCTATCGTTTAGCAAAATCATTATCTGCTTTGAGCTGTGGTTTGCCGCGTTTAGATGGTTTAGTTTTCACGGGTGGAATCGGTGAAAACTCAGCTTATGTTCGTGAAAAAACCTTGGCTTATCTACCACACTTTGGTTTGCAGTTTAGTGCAGAAAAAAATAATGCGTTAGCACGCGGCACTGAAGGCCAAATCGATAATGACACAGGTCCACAGATTTGGGTTGTACCTACAGACGAAGAAGGACGCATTGCGAAAGAAACGCGTCAAGTCGTTGAACAGCTCGCTTAATTCACAAAAATTTAGATAAATTTTAAGGTTCTTATGAATACGATTTTACTGATTCCAACAGGTGAAGGGGTTGGTCTTACATCTGCCTGTTTAGGAATGATCTACGCTTTAGACTGTAAAGGAATTAATGCTGGTTTTCTTAAACCATTTTCTCAATTAGCAGATTCAACCATTGATCGCACTGCAACACTTTATCGTCATTTATTTCAACATCAGTCTGTTGAACCGATTGCTTATGAAAAACTCACCCAGCTTCTTGGTTTAGGCGAAACAGATGAGCTACTCGAAGAAGCTGTTGCACTGCATCGTAAAATCTCAGCCAATCACGATGTGATTATTGTCGAAGGACTTGTACCCAATGGACAAGATCACTTTGCCAGTGAAATTAATGCCGCACTTGCACAAGCACTCGATGCCCAAGTCGTTTTGGTCAGCACAGCGGATTTAGCTGACCCACGTAAAACAGCCGAAAAAGTCGATGCACATTTGCGTCAATTCGGAGGTGCTGCATCAGCGCGCACCACAGGCGTTTTATTTATGCGAACCAAAGGTCTCCCTGATGGTACAGCAGCAATTCCTGTCACACTTGATCCAAGTTTGCGTTTAGATAAGCAAATAGCTGAATTTTCAATACAATTACAACGTTACAATCGTTTTATTGGAACAAGTGAATTACCTATCATTGGTTTAGTGCCATTCAGTAATATTCTCAGCGTACCGCGTAGCTTAGATATTGCTACTGTTGTTAATGGAATTTGGTTAAATGAAGGTGAAGCAAAACAACGCCGTATTTTACATACCAGTTTAATCGCATCTGATATTGAAGCCGAATTACATAAATTTGTTGCTGGCGAACTTATCATTAGCGCATCTCAACGTACAGATACCCTACTTGCAGCAAGTCTTGCAAGCAGTAATGGAATTCCTTTGGCGGGTTTAGTTTTAACTGAACAGGCTGCTCCATCCGCGAATATTTTAGAATTCTGCCAAGGTGCTATTAAACAAGGTCTACCAATTTTACACACTTCGCTAGACACATTAGAAACAGCACAACGCTTATATCATTTTGGCAATGAAATTCCTGTAGATGATATTGAACGTGCTGAACAAGTGACGCGTTTTGTTTCAAGCCATCTTGATAATAGTTGGCTCGATCAACATACTCAGAACAACCTGAATCCACGATTATCTCCATCTGCATTCCGCTACGAGCTGGTACAAAAGTCGATTGCTGCGAAAAAACGCATTGTACTACCTGAAGGTGATGAACCTCGTACTGTACAAGCTGCTGCAATTTGCCAATCACGTGGTATTGCTGAATGTATTTTATTAGCGAAACCTGAAGCTGTTGCTGAAGTTGCTAAAGCGCGTGGTATTCAGCTTCCAGCTGATCTGCAAATTATTGATCCCGATAGTATTCGTGACCAATATATTGAACCTATGGTTGAATTACGCAAAGGTAAGTTAGATGCATTACAAGCAAAAGCACAGCTACAAGATACTGTAGTCCTTGGTACGATGATGTTGGCACTTGATCAAGTCGATGGCTTAGTATCTGGCGCAATTCATACCACTGCCAATACCGTTCGGCCTGCATTTCAATTGATTAAAACTTCCCCGAACTATTCACTAGTTTCATCAATCTTCTTTATGTTGTTACCTGATGAAGTTTATGTCTACGGCGATTGTGCAATTAATCCAGATCCAAATGCTGAACAACTTGCTGAAATTGCGATTCAATCTGCAGACTCTGCTAAAGCCTTTGGTCTTGATCCACGTATTGCCATGATCAGTTATTCCACAGGTACGTCAGGCGCAGGGGCCGATGTTGAAAAAGTGGCTGAAGCAACCAAGATCGCCCAACAACGTCGTCCTGATTTACTGATTGATGGGCCTCTACAATACGATGCGGCTTCAGTTGAAAGCGTTGGACGTCAAAAAGCACCTGAATCTAAAGTTGCAGGTCGTGCCAATGTATTTATTTTCCCTGATCTCAATACTGGTAACACCACCTATAAAGCAGTACAACGTGCAGCGAATGTGGTGAGTGTTGGCCCAATGCTGCAAGGTCTAAACAAACCTGTGAATGACTTATCTCGCGGTGCTTTGGTTGATGATATTGTATTTACCATTGCCTTAACGGCGATTCAGGCAAAACAGCAAGACTAAACTCATATCGTTATATTAAAGCCATTAACTCGTTCAAAAGTTAATGGCTTTTTTGTTCATTCATTAATCAAGCATTTTTTGAAGAACCTAAACGCTTTAACTGCGGAATTTTCACAAAGAAAATTGCATTACCACATAAGATCAAGATCACCCCGATCACCGCATTCATTTGCCAATGATAATCTTCCCAAACTGTCGAGATCAGCAAGGCAACTAAAGGAAATAACAAGGTACTATACGCGGCTTTGCCTGCCCCAATCCGTCCAACTAAATAGAAATAGGCAGTAAAACCAATCACTGAACCAAAGATGGCTAAATACAATAAAGCACTCACAGCACTGAGTTGCATATTTGGAAAAAAGTCATCCTGTCTTAACCATGAAATCACAGCCATCAACAAAGAACCGTATAACATGGCATACGCATTGGTGGTGAAAATATCCAACCCATGCTTTTGATGGCGCGTACTGATCATATTCCCCAAAGAAAAACCATAAGTCCCTAAAATACACAGCCCAATACCGATCAATGTATTGCGATTTAAAGTGGTACCAACCACATCATGCCAAAACAAGGCAATTATTCCGAGTACACCTAATAACGCCGCAGGATAAAAGCGCATAGACACCTGCTGAGAGAAAAATAATCGGGCATTTATGGTATTAAAAATCACCGCCATGGAAAAAATCACGGCCTCTAAACCACTACTGATATATTGCACCGCATAATAAAAACAGACGAAGTTAAAACCAAAAATACAGCAGGCTTGCAACATACAAAACAGATGATCTTTACCTGCCAGTTTCTGCAACTTGCGGCTCAAAGCGACGAAAACAAATAACACCATTGCTGAAATAAAAAAACGCCAGAACACCGCAACACTGGCTGATATCCCACTTTGTTGTTGCAGACTAATCGCAATCCATGTGGTTCCCCAGATCACCACCACCAAAGCATATAACAGCGCATTCATTTCTCTAAAACCACACTCAACAATAACTGTTATATTTTGCAGGGTTGGGGCAGTTGATTACTTGCACCATCTTGCGGTGATTATCATGGATTTGCGTTTTTCTAGAAATTTTTTGACCAGATGACAAAACTGACTGAAAGTTCTACACTAAACTGGATCATATTTGGCACTGCGTATAGAAGATGAAATATCAGATTCTAGATCAATTACAGCAATATAAAGCGCAATTACTCGACTCAGTAGAACTCGGTCCGGGTATGCAGTTGGCCATGTGGCAAAATAACCAAGACCGTGTCAGCGTCTGTAGCAATCATCACACCTTGAGTATGTATATTCAGGGCGGTTATGAAAGCTATCAAAAAACCCAACAGGGCTGGCACAATGGCGGTGGCCCTGACCGCATGTGCCTGATGCCACAAGATTTTGAATCGACTTGGGATCTACGTGATCCACTCACCTTCGTACATCTGTATTACACTGAACAGCACTTACAACGTGTGGCCGAACAAGTCTGGGATCGCGAACCGAGTCAAATCATTTTAAATCCACAAATTTTTGTGGCTGATCCTCAAATTTCTATGATCTATCGACACTTTTTACTCAATGGTGCATGGCAAGATCGTGAAAACCATTTACAGATGAGTACGGCGACAACGCTGTTACTCAATCATCTGATCAAAAATTATAGTCATGCACAATGGCAGGCACCTGCAGTCAAAGGAGGTCTCTCCCCTTACGTACTTAAGCAGTTACTGGAATGGATTGATCAACATCTACATTTGAGTTTGACCTTGTCTGATCTGGCTCAGCAAGCGCAACTCAGCGAGTATCATTTTGCGCATATGTTTAAACAATCGATGCAGATGCCACCGCATCAATATGTGATGCAACGCAGCCTAGAACTGGCACATCAAGCACTTGAACAAAGCACCACGAATCTGACCGAGATTGCAGTGCAATATGGCTTTAGTTCAAGCAGCCATTTTAGCCATCGCTTTAAGAAACAGTTTGGCTATAGCCCATCTCAACTGAGAAAAAACTAAAATCCACAGCGCATCTTTTGTTGATGCAATTTAGATCAAAGGCTTACTTTAGACCTTTAGCCAAATCTAAGCTAAAACTCCCACATTCATTCCTTTTTGTCATATAATTTAGCCCGCCAGCTAATCGCCCGCTCAAGAGAAATTTGATATGACAACGATCATCAAACAAGATGACTTGATTACATCAATCAAGGATGCCCTGCAGTTTATTTCTTACTATCACCCACAAGACTTCATCCAAGCGATGAGCCGTGCTTACGATCGTGAAGAAAACAAAGCTGCAAAAGATGCTATTGCCCAAATCCTGATCAACTCACGTATGTGTGCTGAAGGTCACCGACCAATCTGTCAGGATACAGGGATCGTTAACGTTTTCCTTGAAGTCGGCTTAGATGTTAAATTTGATTTAACCATGAGCTTGGATGATGCTGTAAACGAAGGTGTACGCCAAGGTTACCTAGAGAACTCAAACGTACTCCGTGCTTCTGTTTTAGCAGATCCAGCTTTTGGTCGTAAAAATACCAAAGACAATACCCCTGCCGTGATTCACTACAAACTCGTTCCTGGTAATAAAGTTGATATTACCGTTGCAGCGAAGGGTGGCGGTTCAGAAAATAAATCTAAACTTGCGATGTTAAACCCATCTGATTCAATCGTGGATTGGGTACTTAAAACTGTTCCAACTATGGGTGCAGGTTGGTGTCCACCAGGTATGCTCGGTATTGGTATCGGTGGTACTGCTGAAAAAGCCATGATGCTTGCAAAAGAAGCACTTATGGAAGAAATCAACATGGACGAATTACTTCGTCGTGGTCCACAAAGCAAAATGGAAGAACTCCGTATCGAGATCTTCGAGAAAGTGAATGCATTAGGTATTGGTGCACAAGGTCTTGGTGGTTTAACTACAGTCCTTGATATTAAAATCAAGGATTACCCATGTCATGCGGCAGGTAAGCCAGTGGGTATGATTCCGAACTGTGCTGCGACTCGTCACGCACACTTCCAGTTAGATGGTACTGGTGTTGCACACATTCAAGCACCGAAACTTGAAGACTACCCTGCTGTAACATGGGATTCATCTCAATCAAAACGTGTGAATCTTGATACCATCACCCAAGAAGAAATGAATGAATGGAAGCCAGGTGATACATTACTTCTTAACGGTACGATTTACACAGGTCGTGATGCTGCACACAAGCGCATGGTCGACATGTTAAATAATGGTGAAGAGCTTCCAGTCGACTTAAAAGGTAAATTCATTTACTACGTGGGTCCAGTCGATCCAGTTGGTGATGAAGTCGTTGGTCCTGCAGGCCCAACAACAGCAACTCGTATGGATAAGTTCACTCGTCAAGTGTTAGAAGCAACTGGCTTATTCGGTATGATTGGTAAAGCGGATCGTGGTCCTGCTGCAATTGAAGCAATCAAAGACAATCAAGCAACATACTTGATGGCTGTTGGCGGTGCTGCATACCTCGTGTCTAAAGCAGTTCGTGAAGCTGAAGTAGTTGCTTTTGCAGACTTGGGTATGGAAGCAATCTACAAATTCGTGGTTGAAGATATGCCTGTTTCTGTTGCAGTTGATGTCAATGGTACTTCAATCCATGCCACTGCACCAAAAATCTGGCAAGCAAAAATTGGGAAAATTCCTGTTGTAGATGCTGCCGCTCAATAATACTCATACAATAATCTTAGCCGAATCATCGTATTCGGCTATTTTTTTGCCTTAAGCTTCTGCTAAATTATTCACAGAACGATAAGGATAAAAACATGCATAAAACAATATCGAAACTACTCATAAGCTTTTGCATCGTCATAGCTGTACAAAATACTGAGGCAAGCCCTGCTCAAGTCAAATCAGTAAAGGAGCTGATTAAACTCAGTGAATTAGAAAATGTTTTACATACGTCTTTAGATGAGATGCAGCCAACATTAGATGCTGAGGCAGAAAATATTCTATTACGCATTTTAGGCAAACAGCGACTAACAACAACAGAAGAATATTTAGCCGTTATAGAACTGGGACAGCTTTTAAAACAGACAAGTTCAAAAATGTTTGCTCGCCCTGAGACATTACAAGCCATTGAACAAATTTATACAGAAACACTCAGTGAAGAAGAAGTACAAGCCTATTTAAAGTTTTTAAGAACACCAGAAGGAAAATCAATTAATCAAAAAAACTTAAAGATTAATACCAATGTTTTTCAATACATGAATAATTTAAGTCAAAAAACGTTGGCTGACCCTGAGCAGAGTTTACAGCTTAAAGAGCAGCTTTTAAGCATCATCAAACCTTTAATTCAAGATGAGTAAGCCCTGCTCTTTATCCATTACCAAGTCAAAGGATTCCAAAGCTTAAATGGTTTAACCAATAGTACTTCAGATTTTTCATCATATTTCAGAGGTTTCAATTCTTGTGGTTTTGAACGAACTTTACCTGAGGCATCTTGTGCTACAAAGTTATAGCTCGATGATTTTAACCGTGTAAATGCGATTTCCTGATGTGCAACTTTATCAGGCATAATCATAAATGGTCCCGTATGTTCACTACGAGAAATCTTATTTTCTTCATCGTATTTAATAAAATACGTTTGTGACGCATCAACCGTAAAATCTACATATTTTGGTTTTTGAAAATGTAGCCCTGCCAATGGACGGCTGACACTCAAACGATATGTCCCAGCTGGTAATTCTAACCAATAATAATGATTATGTAACAGGCTTGGAATTCGATGACCATTGATAAATAAATTTGCAGCAGCAATTTCTTGGCGATTCCAGCGCGTATCTGGGCGATATAAATAGACCACTGCCGCTTGCTCATTCTGTGGTTTGATCGGTGTGTAATATTGACCTAATTTTTGATTGACCCATCCACCTATGGTAAAACCACCAACATGATACTGATCAGATAGCCCCGGTTCTTTTGCTGTATCAACTGGAGGTAAAGTCGCTGTGAGTACTGTCGAATTTTCTTCAACCGCCTTATGACTTTGACAGCCAGCTAACACCCCTGCACAACATAATGACAATATTAAATAACGCATGATATCCCTCAAGGCGTTTTCTTGGATTTATTTTTAACAGCGCAAAACTATGCGGATTTTCCGATTTTTAAGATTAACACCTCATTAATTAATTGCAAATAAAAAAAGCATGAAAAGCCGAGGCTTTCATGCTTTTTTAGATGAATGTGAATCAAGCTGACTTTGAGTCAATCACTTTCAGATCTTTCTTTTCCACCAACTCTGGTGTTGCAACTTGAGGTAAACGTTCAGCTTTAAATGTCGGCTTAGCTGTACCATTAATCACAGCTTCATCCACAATAACCGTCCCCACATCACTACGACTTGGTAAGTCATACATGGTTTCAAGCAATACATTTTCCAAAATAGAACGTAAACCACGTGCGCCCGTATTACGTTCAAGTGCTTTTTTCGCTACAGCACGCAATGCAGATTCATCAAAGACAAGATCAACATTTTCCATCGTGAAAAGATACTGATACTGGCGAGTTAATGCATTTTTAGGCTCTGTCAGAATTTGCATTAATGCTTCTTCATCCAGTTCTTCTAAAGTTGCAATCACAGGCAAACGACCAATAAACTCAGGAATCAAACCAAATTTGACTAAATCAGTTGCTTCAACTTGACGGAACAACTCAGAGACTTTTTTACTGTCATCCTTATTCTTCACATCAGCCGTGAATCCAATACCGCCTTTCTCTTGACGTTGCTGTACAATTTTCTCTAAACCAGAGAATGCACCACCGCAAATAAATAAAATATTTGAGGTATCAATTTGAATGAATTCTTGTTGCGGATGCTTACGACCACCTTGTGGCGGAATAGAAGCAACGGTGCCTTCAATCATTTTCAATAATGCTTGTTGTACACCTTCACCTGATACATCACGCGTAATTGATGGATTCTCCGATTTACGGGTAATCTTATCAATCTCATCAATATAGATAATACCTTTCTGCGCTTTTTCTACATCGTAGTCCGCTTTCTGCAATAACTTCTGCACGATGTTCTCAACATCTTCACCCACATAACCCGCTTCTGTGAGTGTCGTTGCATCTGCCATGGCAAAAGGAACATCCAATAAGCGTGCAAGAGTTTGCGCAAGTAAGGTCTTACCTGAACCCGTTGGTCCAATCAACAAGATATTACTTTTCGCAATCTCGATATCCTGATGTGCATGATGAGACTGACCAACTTTCAAGCGCTTATAATGGTTATAGACCGCAACAGATAATGTTTTCTTTGCAACATCTTGTCCAATGACATATTGATCCAACGCAGCACGTATCTCATGTGGTTTAGGCAAAGCTTTAGTCGCCCAGTCACCTGCTTCAACTTGTTGACTGGTTTGCACTAAATCTAAGCAGACATCCACACACTCATTACAAATATATGCGTCCTCACCTGCAATCAATTTTCCAACTTCAGATTGTGTCTTACCACAAAATGAACAATGCTTTTGTCCTTGAGGATGTTCGGACATATTTACTCCACAACTTAAATCTTAAAAACTAGGGACGTTTGCTTAATACTTGGTCAACTAAACCATATTCTTTGGCTGCTTGTGCAGTCATAAAATTGTCACGATCTGTGTCACGTGCAATTCTTTCATAATCTTGACCACTATGCTCAGCCATCAGACGGTTTAGACGCTCTTTGATATAAAGAATTTCACGTGCATGAATTTCGATATCAGACGCTTGACCACGGAAACCACCGAGTGGTTGGTGAATCATCACGCGTGCATTTTCAAGACAGTAACGTTTTCCTTTAGCACCTGCATTCAATAAGAATGCACCCATTGAAGCCGCTTGTCCCATGCAATATGTAACAACATCTGGCTTAATAAACTGCATAGTGTCATAAATTGCCATACCAGCAGTTACTGAGCCTCCCGGTGAGTTGATATAAAGATGGATATCTTTCTCTGGATTCTCAGCTTCTAAAAATAACATCTGCGCAACGATAAGATTTGCCATGTTATCTTCAACTTCACCTGTCAAGAAGATGACACGCTCACGTAACAAACGTGAGAAAATATCAAATGAACGCTCACCACGTGATGACTGTTCAACGACTACAGGAACTAAAGCATTTTCAATTGTTGGAACATACATATGTTTATTTATTCCTAAATTATTCTGACTCGATCATGCCAACAATATGAGGGATAATCGCTGAAATTGCAAAAGGTTCAACCCTAAATATTCGACTATTTAGACTAAAAGCTGGCAATTTTTCGATAAATTAACACTTTCATAACACTGATAAAAAAAGGCGCATTAAGCGCCTTTCTTCTGAACTTTTAAAAGATTAGCCACGACGAGCTTGTTGTTCTTTCAATAAGTCTTCGTAACTTACTGGAACATCATTTACTTTAGCAGCAGCTAAAATGTGGTCAACAACTTGGTCTTCTAACACAACTGCTTCAATTTGAGCACGTTGTTGTTTATCATTTTTGAAGTATTCAACCACCTCTGTTGGATCTTCATAAGAAGAAGCCATGTCATCAATGTAAGCTTCAACACGTGCTTGATCAACTTCAAGTTTAGCATCAGCCAATACTTTGCTGACCAATACACCAAGCTTCACTGATTTTTCAGCTTGCTCTTTAAACAATTCATCTGGAAGCATGCTGCTATCAAATGCACCTGCACCTTGAGCACCAAACTGTTGAGTGAACTGTTGAATCATTTGTTGACGTTGACGGTCAATTTCTTGAGCAACCATAGAAGCTGGAACTTCAATTTCGTTTGCAGCGACAAGTGCGTCAAAGGCAGCTTGTTTAACTTGGTTACGAAGACCGTTGCGAACTTCACGTTCCATATTTTTACGAACGTCAGCTTTTAACTTGTCTACGCCTTCTTCTTCAGTTAAACCAAAGATTTTTAAAAATTCAGCATCAATCTCTGGAAGTTTTTGTTTTTCAACAAGTTTAACAGTGATTTTGAATTGAGCTGCTTTACCCGCTAAGTTTTCAGCTTGGTAATCTTCAGGGAAAGTAACATCAATCACTTTCTCTTCGCCTTTCTTCATCCCGATGATGCCATCTTCAAAGCCTGGAATCATACGACCAGAACCAAGAACAAGTTTAAAGTCTTCAGCAGCGCCGCCTTCAAACTTCTCACCATCAACTGTACCTTCAAAATCGAAAGTCACTTGCATGTCTTTTTTCGCCATGCCTTTAGTTTCAGTCCAAGAAGCACGTTGTTTTTGCAAGTTTTCAATCATGACATCAACATCGGCATCGTTGATTTCTGATGATTTACGTTCAACTTCTAAGTCAGCAAAAGCTTTCACTTCTACTTCTGGATAAACTTCTACAGTCGCTTCAAAAACTAAAGCATCATCTTTGTTTTCAACTTTTTCAATGTTCGGCATGCCGACCGCATTGATTTTTTCTTGTTGAATTGCTTCGAATACTGTGTCACGAATGATGTCATTCACAACTTCTTGATAAATGCTCGCACCATATTCACGGCGAACAACATTTAAAGGCACTTTACCTGGACGGAAGCCGTTGATCTTCACAGTTTTGGCAGTGCGTTTTAAGCGAGCTTCAAATTGCTCGTTAACACGGCTCGTCGGTACAGAAACATTTAAACGACGGGCAACGCCCGAAACCGCTTCAGTCGTTACTTGCATGGCTTCCTCGATATATAGTTAGTAGTAACATTTTTAAAAGTGCCACATTATATGACAACTTTCAGGATATACAAAATTAGATGATCAAAATTCCCTATTTTTCGTATAAATCAAAAAAATTATATTTAAGCTCTCATCACTTATGGATAAAAATACAATTTAACAAATCCAACATTTACAATTTATTCATTTAAAAAACAAATATTTATTTAAATCAATCATTATTATTAATTTACATCTAAATAAAAATCGTTAATACCAATTACATTTTTAGATATTATATATCAACAACTTAGATGTATACAATTCATTCTACAATAGATAAAGCCATTGATAACGATAATAATTATCATTAGACTTCGCACAAATTGTTACATAGCTTAACAATCTATCCACTTTTACTGCTTTTTTGTAAAAATATTTACAAAATCGAAAGTTCAGTCATTCATCACTTCAATTCAGGGGTTCTCTCAATGGCAAAGATTAAAAGTCGTAAACATATTGGTACGACACAGTTAGTTGCACTTGCTGCAAGTTTACCTTTTGCTGGTCATGCTGCGACTAAAGAAGAAAATATTGCTAAACTTCCAACGATTGAAGTAAATGCAGAAAATACTTATAAAGCGGATAAAGTAAGTTCACCAAAGTACACACAACCTTTGGTTGATACACCTCAAACGATTAGTGTCATCAAAAAAGAAATTTTAAAAGAACAAGGTGCAACTTCACTGACAGATGCCTTGCGTAACACACCAGGCATTACCCTACAGTTAGGTGAAAATGGTAATACCAGCGCGGGAGATTCTTTCCAAATGCGTGGTTTTGATACCAAAAACTCGATTTATGTCGATGGTATCCGTGACATTGGTGCAATTAGCCGTGATGTTTATAACCTTGAACAAATTGAAGTGGTCAAAGGCCCATCTGGTGCAGAAGCAGGTCGTGGCGGTGCTGGTGGTTATATCAATTTATCAACCAAGTTACCACATGCGGACAATAGCAGCGAAGTTTCAGCAACATACAACACAGCAGAACATAGCCGTTTGGCTGCCGATATTAACCAAGCAATCAATGAAAGTACGGCTGTACGTTTGAATGTTATGGGGCAACAAGGTGGTGTTGAAGGTCGTGACTATATTGAACAAAATGGTTGGGCAATCGCACCTTCTATTGCTTTCGGTTTAGATTCTGACACACGTTTCTATCTATATTCACAACATATCAAACAAAATAATATCCCTGATGGTGGTATTCCAACCATTGGCATGGATGGTTTCTATTATGGCTATTCATCTAATTATGAATATGATAGCAAGTATCCTTTTGACTCTAAAGACAAAACATTAAGAGATACAATTCGAGCAGATATTAACAACTCAGCGGATGCAAAGAAAATTAATGCGGCTTTAGCAAAAGCATCTGCAGTTGACCGTACCAATTTTTACGGCAATGTTAATGATCATGAAGATATTACAGCCAATATGGTCTCTGCAAAAATTGAAAGTGATCTCTCTGAAAATATCAAATTCACCAATATTTCACGTTTTGGTAAAACTGAAATGGAGCGTGTATTGACTGGAGTCAATGCGATTACCGTTCCATCTGTAGATGTCAAAGTGAATGCGGATAAAACTTATAGCTATAAATTTAATTATAAGACCCTTGATTTATCTAACCCAGATACTTTTACAGTTGCTCGCACCCGCCAAGGCTTAGATCAAACCAATAAAATACTTGCGAACCAAAGCACATTGAATATCAATGTAAAAACAGGTGACATTGAGCATAATATTGTTGCTGGTTTAGAGCTATTACAAGAACAGCAGTACAACAAGACTCGTAATGTACAAATACCAGGTCAGGTAGCCCCAACCATTCCAGCTGCCAATATATACAACCCAAACCGAGATACAGTATTACCTGATTTGGTTTACACAGGCGGATATACAGACGCACAAACGGATACAGCGGCACTTTATTTGTTTGACACACTCAAATTTGGTGAACGTTTTCAGTTAAATGGTGGTGTCCGCGTCGATTATTTTGATACTCAATATGATGCACTCGAAGTAAATACGGATTCAACGACATCTAAAATTACAGAAGTAAAAACAAATTTAAAAGTACATGATACCTTGGTTAGCTGGAAACTCGGTGGTGTATTTAAACCAACAACCGAAAGTAGTGTTTATGCATCTTATGCTAAATCATTAACCCCTCCAGGAACGGGCTTTGTATTAAGTAGTGCTTCAAATTCAGTCAATGCTGTAACCAACAACCCATCAACCAAACCTCAAGAAACACATCATTATGAGATTGGAACCAAATGGGTTTTAAATGACGATAAAATCATTTTAACTGCTGCGGCTTACCACACAGAGAATGAAAACCAAATCACTCAAGATCCAATCACTTTGGCGTACATTCCTGAAGGAAAAATAACAGTTAAAGGCTTAGAGCTTGGTGCTGTTGGGCAAATTACACGTGCATGGAACGTCTCTGCAGGTGTTGCTTATATGAACACTGAACAGGAAAATCAACAAGCGTATAATGCAACAACCAAAACATGGACATATACCGATGGCGTTCGTTGGTCGCCAGATTGGACTGCTTCGTTATGGACAACATATAGCGTTTCTGGTTTTAAAGCTGGTATTGGCGCACGTTATGTAGACGAACAAAAACGTTTAATTACCAATAGTGCAACACCTGTAGCGATGCCAATTATTCCATCTTATGTGGTATTTGATGCAATGGCTGCCTATACCTTTAACAAAAATGCATCCATGACTTTAAACGTCTATAACCTTGCAGATAAAGACTATATCAGTACATTAAATGGTGGCGGTAGCCGTCTCGTTCTTGGTCAACCACGTTCAGCGTCTCTCAGCTTCAACTATAAGTTCTAAATCATTCTGTTAAATCATTAATGATTTAACACATGAACACAGCCTGTCAGAAAAGTTATACTTTCGACAGGCTGTATTTTTTTGGAAGATTTTAAATATGATGTTGCATATCCCCGAAGTCCTAAATAAACAAAAAGTTGCTGAACTACGCCAACAAATACAACAAGCATCAGTCTGGGTTAATGGTATCCAAAGTGCGGGACAACAAGCTCAACAAATTAAAAACAACTTACAAATTGATGTGCATAGTGATGTATATCCTTCAATCAGCCATCATGTTTTAAATGCCTTACAACAAAACTTACTGCTTCGCTCAGCGGCTCTCCCACAGCATATTTTATCGCCCATGTTTAACTGTTACCAAAGTCAAGGTAACTATGGCAATCATGTTGATAATGCAATTCAATATTCAACCAAAACTGGGCAAATGATTCGTACAGATGTCTCTATTACCGTTTTCTTATCTGAACCTGATGAATATGAAGGTGGTGAATTAGTCATCGAAGATACCTATGGCAGCCATGAAGTTAAGCTTGATGCGGGAGATGCAATTGTCTATCCAGCAACCAGTTTACATCGCGTTGAGCCAGTGACTCAAGGCAGCCGAATTGCGGCTTTTACTTGGATTCAAAGTATGGTGAAAGATGACTGGCAACGAACCATGCTCTTTAATCTCGATATGACCATTATCAAACTTAGACAACAATTGGGAGACACCGAAGAAGTTGTGAGCTTGACCAGTCATTATCATAATTTATTAAGACAATGGGGCAATTTATAATGTCTCAGCACAGACCATTAGCGCCATTAGATGCGATTCCTGCATATATTCAAACCATTCACGACTATCAACAACAAGCTCAGCGACATGTTCCTGAAGATGTTTGGGGATATTTAAATGGTGGTGCAATGCATGAACTTAGTGTGCAAAATAATTGCCAGCAATTTCAAAATATTCAACTAATTCCGAGACATTTAAATGATTTAACACAGGGAAATACCCGTTTTCAGTTATTTGGGATGGAATATCCACATCCTATTTTTTTAGCACCGATTGGTCATCAAGCACTTTTTCACCCACAAGCAGAGGCGGCTTCTGCCCTTGCTGCCGAAGTGATGCAGAGTAATATCATTCTCAGTACTTTTAGTAATACCGCAATGGATGAACTCACGCACCATAATCCATATAAATGGTTTCAGCTTTATTGGCAGGGTTCTCGAGAAAAATCTTTAACCTTAATCAAACAAGCTGAACAATCAGGTTATCGCGCACTGGTTATCACCGTCGATGCTCCGCATGTTGGTATTCGAGATCGAGAACGCAAATTATTCTTCCAGTTACCTAAAGATATGCAGCACCCACATACGCCTACACACCTGAGTTTTCCTGATGTATCTCCATCCGAAAGTCAGTTGTTTCAAGGTTTAATGCAAATCGCGCCAAAGTGGTCTGATATTGCTTGGGTGATTGCAAATACACATCTGCCTGTAATCTTAAAAGGAATATTACATCCTGCCGATGCTCAGAAAGCCCTCGATCATGGGGTGTCTGGGATTATTGTTTCTAATCATGGTGGGCGCATTATAGATACGACTATTCCACCTTTAGTTGCGTTACAAAAAATTCGTGCAATTGTTCCTGCTGATTACCCTGTATTATTCGATGGTGGAATTCGACGTGGAACGGATGTGTTCAAAGCAATTGCTTTAGGTGCAAACGCTGTATTGATTGGACGCCCTTATATTTATGGTTTAGCAACAGCAGGCGCTTTAGGTGTTGCTCATGTCATCCGCATGTTAAAAGAAGAATTTGAAATTACGATGGCACTTATGGGAACTGCTACCATAAAGGACATTAATCAAGACTATATTTATCAGTCTTAAGCATATTAATGGGAAATATTTTCTTTAAATTTTATTTTTATGCAAAAAATAGGAAAATATTTCCCATCCATTCGAATTAAAATAAATTATAGACCACTGCAGTCGCTTGTATTTTCACCTAGACTGATTCAAATTAGGTGATTAAGATAACTGCAAAACCCAATACTTTTGCTTTGAACGGTAGATGATGAAAACAAGTGATGATTTTAGCCATCCGTCTGATATAAAACTACTCACTGCTCTCCTGATGCTGCGCCTCGCGCGCGTATAAATTTTTACCTAGATTTTAGGTACTCAATACATATTCTCTTTAAATTGATTCTTATAGACACCATATATATTCGTAGCACGTTGCATTTATTTTGAAGCAGCAACCATGCTACAACAAGGAGTTATCTCATGATGTTGGCTGACCCAAGCAAAAAATACCGCCGTATGTATCAACGAGTGGATTTACCAGATCGTCAATGGCCAAATAACGAAATTAACCAAGCACCGATTTGGATGAGCACCGATCTTCGTGATGGTAACCAAGCGATTTTTGAGCCAATGGATATGGATCAAAAATTAAAAATGTTCCACATGTTGGTTAAAATCGGCTTCAAACATATTGAAATTGGTTTCCCTTCAGCATCTCAAATTGACTTTGACTTTACTCGTAAGTTAATTGAAGAAGATTTGATTCCAGAAGATGTGTACATCGAAGTTTTGGTTCAAGCTCGAGATCATTTAATTGCGCGTACTTTTGAAGCTTTAGTTGATGCTAAACGTGCGATCGTGCATATCTACAATTCAAACTCACCAACATTCCGTCAAAAAGTGTTGAATGTAGATGCAAACGGCGCAAAGCAACTTGCCATTAATGCAGCAAATAAAGTTAAAGAATACGCAGCGCAATACCCTGCAACCGACTGGATTTTCCAGTACAGTCCAGAGTGTTTTTCTGCAACAGAATTAGAAGTTGCCAAAGATGTCTGTGATGCGGTCACGGAAATTTGGGAAGCATCTCCAACCAATAAGGTGATCTTAAACTTGCCTGCAACGGTTGAGGTTTCAACGCCAAATGTCTATGCCGATCAAATCGAATGGATGCACCGTAACTTGGCACGTCGTGATGGCGTGATTATCTCAGTTCACTGTCACAATGACCGTGGTTGTGGTATCGCAGCCTCTGAATTAGCAATCATGGCAGGTGCTGACCGTGTTGAAGGTTGCGTGTTTGGTAATGGTGAACGTACAGGTAACGTCGACGTTGCGGCAATTGCCTTGAATATGTATACCCAAGGTGTCGCGCCAAACTTAGACTTCTCCAATATCAATGAAATCATTGCAACTGTTGAAGAATGTACAGGTTTACCAGTTCACCCTCGTCATCCATACGCAGGTGATTTAGTCTTTACCGCATTCTCTGGTTCACACCAAGATGCGATTAAAAAAGGCTTCGAATTCCAGAAAAATGAAGAGATCTGGGATATGCCGTACTTACCAATCGACCCGAAAGACTTGGGTCGTGACTATGATGCAGTGATTCGTGTCAACAGCCAATCTGGTAAAGGTGGTATTGCATACTTATTAGAATCGAATTACAACGTTGCTTTACCACGCCGAGTACAAATCGAGTTCAGCCAAATCGTACAGCAACATACTGATGAAAACGGTACAGAAATCAGTGCACATGAAATCTGGACCTTATTCCAAAATACCTATGTGGATGTGAAAAATAGCCATTATCAAACCAAGCATTATCAATTATCCGATATTAATGGCACACAAATCATTGAATTAGATATTGAAATTGATGGTGAAGTACAACGTTTACGCGGTGAAGGTAACGGTCCAATTTCGGCGATGCTCGATGCGTTACAATTGCCAATTGATGTCTTAAACTATGAAGAGCGCAGTATCAGTTCTGGGGCAAATGCCAAAGCACTTGCGTTGATTGAGCTTCAAGTTAAAGGCACAGGTAAGAGCGCATTTGGTGCAGGGATTCATGACAACATTGTCACCTCATCCATTGAAGCGATTATTGCATGTACCAATCGTTTAATAGAGCAAGGTGTACTGACAACTGAGCAAGTTGCTGCTGCGGCAGTTTAAGCAAAGCTGAGTTGTAATATCAGAAAAAATGACTTTTGAAAGGATACCTGAATTGGTATCCTTTTATTATTGATCAAAGATTTATACAAGGCGAATCATTCCAGTGTCTTTTCCATCGGATTCAGTGGGTTTAGTCACACCACAAAAATTTCAATTTGAGCAACCATTAGAGCTTGAATGTGGGCGTATCCTGCCACGTTTTGATTTGATGGTTGAAACCTATGGAACACTTAATGCAGATAAATCCAATGCAATCTTAATTTGCCATGCATTATCTGGGCATCATCATGCTGCGGGTTATCATCATGCAGATGATAAAAAAGCAGGTTGGTGGGATAGCTGTATTGGTCCAGGAAAAGCCATTGACACCAATCACTTCTTTATTGTTTCTTTAAATAATATTGGTGGCTGTAATGGTTCAACAGGACCGACCTCACCTAACCCTGAAAATGAAAACCGACCGTATGGCCCAGATTTTCCATTAGTCACAGTTCGTGACTGGGTCAAAACCCAAGCCATGTTATCTGATCGTCTTGGAATTGATGCTTGGTTTGCCGTGATTGGTGGTTCTTTAGGTGGCATGCAAGCACTACAATGGTCATTGGACTATGCTGATCGTTTAAAAAAATGTGTCATTATCGCCAGTGCACCAAAATTATCAGCTCAAAATATTGCCTTTAATGAAGTTGCTCGCCAATCGATTCTGTCTGACCCAGATTTTCATCATGGTCGTTATTTAGAAAATGATAGCTATCCAAAACGTGGTTTGATTTTGGCGCGCATGGTCGGACATATCACCTATTTGTCTGAAGAAGCCATGAAACAGAAATTTGGTCGCGATTTAAAATCGGGCAAATTTATGTATGGTTTTGATGTTGAATTCCAAGTCGAAAGTTATTTGCGTTACCAAGGCGAACAATTTAGCCGTAATTTTGATGCAAATACCTACTTGATTATGACCAAGGCATTGGATTACTTTGATCCCTCTCGTGAATATGAACATTCTCTGACGAAGGCAATGAGTCAACCGAAGTGCCAATTTTTGGTGGTTTCATTTACCACTGACTGGCGTTTTAGCCCAAGTCGTTCACAAGAATTAGTTGATGCTTTAATTGATAATCATAAGCCCGTCAGTTACTTAGATATTGATGCGGAACAAGGTCATGATTCGTTCTTATTCCCTATCCCACTCTATGTGAAAACATTAAGAGCATTTTTAGGTGGAGAACAACAGTTGCAAGCTACACCGCAGGAGCAGCACTAATGCGAATAGATCAACGACTCGCTGAAAAATGGATCAGCCCGAACTCTAGCGTATTGGACTTAGGCTGTGGTGATGGCGAATTGCTTGCTCATATGAGCAAACAGCACAATATTCGTGCTTATGGCTTAGAAATCGATCAAGAAAAGATTGCAATTGCCATCAGTCGGGGGTTAAATATTATTCAACAAGACTTAAACCTTGGTTTAAGCCGTTTTGCCGACCAATCTTTTGATTCTGTGGTCATGGCACAAGCTTTGCAAGCAGTAGATGCACCCGATGTATTATTACGGGATATGGTGCGTGTTGGTAAACAGGCAATTATTACCTTTCCAAACTTTGCGTATTGGAAGACTCGTTCTTTTCTTGCATTAAAAGGTAAAATGCCTGTTTCGGAAGCTTTACCCTATATGTGGTATAACACCCCGAATATTCATTTATGTACTTTCCGTGACTTTGAAGCCTTATGTGCTGAGAACGGAATTAAAATTATTAATCGACTTGCCGTTAATGGTGACCAACAAGGTAGTGTGCTCAGTAAGCATATGCCGAACCTATTTGGTGAAGTCGCAATTTATCGAGTGAGCGCTCTATGAAAAAGACATTAATCAGCACATTTTTATTTGGTCTGATCAGTATACAAGCGCACGCTGACTATGTTGCTCAACCACAATCTGTGGCAACACAGGCAGCGCGATATTCAGTCATGAGTATCAGTGAATTACAAAGCGCAGCGAAGTCTGGTCAAGCTGGGGCACAATTTTATTTAGCAACGCGTTACCAATTTGGTAAAGACGTTGCGAAAGATGAAAAACAAGCTTTTTCTTTATTTAAGGCGGCAGCAGATCAAGGTTTATCTGCTGCACAGTTAAATGTCGGTCGTATGTATGCAGATGGCATCGGTACGAAGAAAGATGAAGTTTTAGCACGCAAATATTTCGAGAAAGCAGCAAGCAATGGTGATAACCGTGCGAGTTTCAATCTTGCGATGATGGAAGAACAGAAGAAAAACTTTGTTGGTGCTTATCAGTGGTATGAGCTTTCAACTCGTGATGGCATGCTTGATACGAAAGTCATTAGTCTTTCTGAAGGTAAGAAAACTGCTTTGGCTGCTAACCTGACTCAAGATCAAATCCGTACCGCACGTGACCGTGCTGATAAATGGATTCAAGCGCAGTAATCTTGCTTAGATCTATTGAGTGATTTTAAAAACCGACTTGTAAGAGTCGGTTTTTTATTTAAGGAAATGAGAGTTTGAAAATATTAACATGGAATTGCAACGGGGCGTTTAGAAAGAAAATCGAGTTTCTTCAACAAATTGAAGCAGACATCTACATCATTCAAGAATGTGAAAATCAACAACAGTCCAAAGGTGCTTATGAAGCATGGTTACCAAATTTAATTTGGAAAGGTAATAATAAAAATAAAGGATTAGGAGTCTTTGCTAGAGAAGACTATAAATTAGAGCAATTGTATTGGGAAGATTTCGAGTTAGAATTATTTTTACCAATAAGAGTTAATGATAATTTCCAGCTCTTAGCTGCTTGGACTAAATATGCCAATTCCCCTACATTTCAATATATTGGGCAACTTTGGAAATATTTACAATTACATGAAGAGCTAATAAAAGTACAACCTACCCTTATTTGTGGCGATTTAAATAGTAACGCTCAATGGGATGTATGGGATCGCTGGTGGAATCACAGTGATGTAGTAAATCAATTACGAGCAATGAATATTCATAGCCTTTACCATGAGTTATCAAATGAAGAGCAGGGAAAAGAGACACTTCCTACATTTTACATGAATAGAAATCATGAAAAAAACTATCATATTGACTACTTATTTTGTCATCGTAATTTATTCTCTAAGAACAACTCATCTTTTAAAAGTTTCGATAAATATGAATGGCTTAACTACAGCGATCATATTCCTCTACTTTTTGAAATTAATATCTAGACTTGTTGAACATTTACCGAAAATAAATAGTGACTCTCTACCCTATTCTATAAAAACACCCTAAAATTCTACTCAATCTAAGCGAATTTAAAATTTTATATGTCTACTCCATCATGGCTCAACCAAGGCAGCCTTGTGCTTGCAAGTAACAATAAAGGCAAAGTTGCTGAATTTACCCATCTTTTTGAGCAACTCAATCTTCCTGTTGAAATCATTCCTCAAGGCAAACTAGATATTGAAGATGCCATCGAAGATGGTCTCAGCTTTGTTGAAAATGCCATTATCAAAGCACGCCATGCATCTAAACTTTCTGGTAAACCTGCGCTAGCAGATGACTCTGGATTGTGTGTCCCGATCTTAGGTGGTGCACCAGGCATCTACTCTGCACGCTATGCAGGCGAACATGGCAATGATGCAGCCAACAACCAAAAATTATTGGCGGATCTTGCACCTTTACGTAAAGATGGCGAAGCAATTGAAGGTATGTTTGTATGCGTATTAGCACTTGTCACACATGCAGAAGACCCTCTTCCACAAATCTTTCAAGGTATTTGGAAAGGTGAAATATTAGAATCGGCTCGTGGCGAAAATGGTTTTGGCTATGATCCTTTGTTTTGGCTACCAGAATTGAATGTTTCGAGTGCCGAACTAAGCAAAGCTGACAAAAATAAAATCAGTCATCGTGGTCAAGCAATGCAGCTATTTAAAGCAAGTTTGGTCTAAAAGTAGCTTGCCTTAGCTAAAACCTAGGGCAAGTGATTTAAATTAAGATTGAATAAAAATACTCTCTTGTTAGCAAATAACACCTCACAATATTAAGCATTGATTACAAACCAAAAAGTAAAAAAATCCATTCACCAATACTAATTCTTACAACTATTTGTCGCAAAATTGAAATATAAGTGTCACATTTTTGTCATGCCAAACTGTTGAGATATAACCAAAGTTATATAGGAATAGAATTATGGCTGGTTTATCAATTTGGCACGTCGTTATTTTTGCAATTGTGGTGATTTTACTATTCGGTACATCAAAGCTTAAAAATTTAGGCAAAGATGTTGGCGGTGCTGTTAAAGATTTCAAAAAGTCTATTAAAGAAGATGAAGTTGCTGCGCCACTCAATGAGCCTCGTACCATTGATGCTCAAGTTAAAAATGCTGAAAGCTCAGTAAAAAGCTAAGCGAGCGGAATTATGCTGAACTTGGGAATGACTGAGATTTTTTGCTTTGCAGTAATTGCATTATTGGTTCTCGGTCCTGATAAATTACCTGAAGCTGCTCGATTTGTAGCAAAATGGTATGGGAAAATTAAAAAATTTATCAACAATATTCAGAACGAAATTGATCGAGAGCTCCGTCTTTCTGAGTTCCGCGAAGAAATGCAAAAAGAAATTGAAAAAATCACTGAGCTTGAACGTCGGCTACAAAAACAATTAGATGAATTGAAAACTCAAAATCATGAGGTAGAGACTGAGCAAGCAGTAACTAAATCTCAAAATTCGATTCGCTATGTGCCATATCACTCAAGTTCTATTATTCCTTTTTGTGTTCAATACCAAAAATCGTCTGTGATTGGTATGGAAGCATACCCATCGTTGAATCAGTTTGATAACGAATTAAAGATTGCCGTATGAGCCAATTATCATCAACTTCAGTCAGTACTGAAGAAACCCTACAACAAATGCCGGTCATGCAGCATTTAATCGTACTTCGCCAATATCTTTTTAAGATTGTTGGTGTAACAATTTTTCTGTTTTTTTGTTTATTACCGTTTAGAAATCAAACCTATCAATGGCTGTCTGAACCATTGAGACAACAATTACCCGCAACATCAACCATGATTGCGACGGATGTCACAGCTACCTTTATGGCACCGTTTAAACTCAATTTATTCGTCGCATTTATGCTGGCAATGCCCTATATCATTTATCAAATTTGGTCATTTATAAAACCTGCGCTATATGAAAAAGAACGACATTTAGCGATTCCTTTGCTATTTGGCAGCATTCTTTTATTCTACTTAGGTGTCGCATTTGCCTATTTCATTACCCTACCTGCTATTTTGCATTTCTTTATTAGCGTGTCTCCTGAAACTGTTGCACCTATGACAGATATCAACAGTTATTTAGGCTTTTGTTTAAAGCTATTTTTAGTATTCGGTTTTACCTTTGAGATTCCAATTATCACTTTGGTTTTAATTTTGATTGGTGTTGTGAATACCGAAACTTTAATCGCCAAGCGCCGCTTTATTATTGTTGGATGTTTTTTTGTTGCAATGTTTGTTACTCCGCCTGATGCATTATCCATGATTATGCTAGCTGTTCCGATGTGGATGCTATTTGAAATCGGTTTACTTTTTGGAAAAATATTAGAAAAGCGTAAAGCAGTTTCAGAATAATAATATCCCTATTCAATCCCTGAATAAGCTCAGGGATTTTTGTATTTAAATTTATATTTTTTATATATTTATAAAAATTAAATTGTCTTCAAACTGCCTTAAAAGTGTCAAAAAATTGTCATCTATCAAACATAAAATCAATCTAGATTTATTTACCATTTATTAAAGATACGGATTTATTATGACAGCCAATACAAATCAGCCAAGTCGTCGTGATATTTTAAAGTGGTTCGCGGGTGTTCCGTTTTTACCACTAGGGGCAATGGGCACAGCAGCAGCTTTAGCAGGTTGCAATGATAATAACGATACTAACGTTACGCCAACCGTACCTGCTGCAAAATTTAAAAATGCAAAATTTACACCGATGGCGGCACCTTCAACTGTACCAGAGATGGCGACAACTTCAGTTAAATCTGCTTTGACGATTACGTGGGATGATAATACAACCACAGAGTACAAATTGGGTTATCAGGAGTTTTTCCGTACTGGCATGCAAGTTGATAATATCGATGGTGGAAAAATCATTGCAGGTAGTTATTATGATATTAATAACCAACCGATTAAAGATACTTCTGTAGTCGGTCAAGAACGCCAATTCTTCTCTGACTCTCCAGATGGTTCATCACTGATTCATATTAAAGGCGCAAATGTAGCGGGTGTATCAAACCCAGTTTTCCATGTGGTGCAGTTTGAATACACCACCAAAAACTTAGCTAAGCAAAACATGTATGGTAAATTACCGTCACCAATTGCAGTATTAACATTAGATCAAGATCAAAAAACTGGACACTTGGCATTGAAAAAATACTTCAATGTCGATATGTCGAAAGTTCATGGTCTATGGATCACCTGTGGTGCTAGCCTTTCTCCTTGGAATACTCACCTTTCAAGTGAAGAATATGAGCCTGATGCATTTGACCAAATCGGTTCAGATCTCGCAATGCTCAAAGCATATAGTAAAAATCTATATGGCAATGAAAATACTGCAAATGCCTATAACTATGGTCATTTGCCAGAAATTATTCTTGATGGTAAAGGTCGTGCTCAGGCTGTGAAGCATTATTGTCTAGGTCGTATCTCACATGAACTGATTCAAGTCATGCCAGACAACCGCACTGTAATCATGGGTGACGATTACACTAACGGTGGTTTCTTCATGTTTATTGCAGACAAAGAAAAAGACTTATCTGCTGGAACATTATATGTTGCGAAATACACATCAGAATTGAATGAGACCTCAACAGCAGCAATCAAATGGATCAAATTAGGTCATACTGATAGTAAGACCATCGAAGACCTCGTGAATGTTCGAGGAATCAAATCTGAAAACATTATGGAAAGTTTAACGGTAGCTCCTGCTGATTTAACAGGTTATACCAAGATTGTGTTAGATGGAAAGTCGCTTTGGGTTAAACTCAAAGAAGCCAACAATGGCTTTAGCAAAGCTGAGATTGAGCTTGCTGCTGCATTCCTAGAAACACATCGATATGCTGCCCTAAAAGGCGGTAGTATGGCTTTCACAAAGATGGAAGGCACTACCGTAAATATTAAAGATAAAGTTGCTTACTCTGCACTTGCCAATATTCAAGAATCAATGATTGGTGGCAATGCAGCTTGGGTTGAATCACATAATGTTAAGTTTAAGAGCACGCTCAAAGCAGGTGGTGTCCTTGGACATGACCTCAAAGGTAGCCAAGTTGATCATCTTAACAATGTGATCAATAGTGAATGGACACCTTACCAAAGCCGTATGGTTCTTATGGGTAAAGATATTACTGTAGATAGCTTAGGTAACACGGCAGATCCAAATAATATTGCAAGCCCAGACAATTTAAAATTCTCTGAAACTTTACGCACATTATTCATCGGTGAAGACAGTGGTAACCATACCAATAACTTCCTCTGGGCATATAACGTTGATACTAAGTCTTTAGATCGTATCCTCTCTACTCCAGCAGGTGCTGAATCAACAGGCTTACATGCAGTTGACTCTGTAAATGGTTGGACATATATCATGAGTAATTTCCAACATCCTGGAGATAGCTCAAAACTTTCTGCTGAATTAAAAGCAAAAGTTTTAGAAAACTATAATGGTGGTTATAGTGCATGTGTTGGCTATATCACAGCCGATGTTTTACCATCGGTTGAAAAGAAAACCTCTGCCAAATAAATTTGGTTGGTAAAAAATACCGACAGCCTTGTCGGTATTTTTATTTCAACAGATCAACTTGCATTTCGATAACACGACCCTGCTGCTCACCTTGTTGAGACTTCTCTAACCATTGCCAGTGCTCAGATGTCATTCTCAGAAAATTAGAACATCGTGTTCCATAAATTGGGCTTTGAATAAAAGTTGAAGATAATAATTCTTCCATGTCCACACTAATCCCTGTATCCGGCAACAAATCTGGAATAATTTTTCGTTCATCTTCCAAAATATCCCAGACTGAATATTGCAAATCAGATTCTGTAATCGTTGATTGTTGCAACATTGGTAAAAATTCTTGTGTAAAGCGTTTACGTAAATGTTTGGTTTTCTCCCAATCTTCTGACATTAAACCGTTGGAAACAACATAAACACCATTGGCTAAGACTTGTGGTGCTTCCCCCCGATTACTCATATAAACCGCTTGCTCTCGATCACCGATAAACAAATTAAAACCAGCGTAGTCTTGTTGTTGCTGCTCTAATTGTTGTGCAAAACGAATGGGGGCTAAATCACTTTCTAAAAAAGACTGAATTAAATGCCCACGTGAAGTTGAGTATTGGTTTTTATCTCTTCCATTTCGAAAATTAGTCACGATTGCCCAACGCCCAGACTCAGTGACTCCCATCCATGCCCCACCTGACTGTAAATCTTGCCCAGCAATTATCGAACTGTCATCCCATCGATGTAAAACAGCACTTGGTCGATGATAAAATTCATCACGATTTGAAATTAAACACAACGGCATATCATCAAGAACATGCCATGCAAAAGCGACAATACACATTAATTCTGTTCTCACATCTTTACACATTGAATGTACAACATTTTTCACATCATTCCGCTACAATCTGCTCAAAACTTAATTTCAAATTCTAAATTGAGGAACAGCAATGCTGACCTATCCAAATATTGATCCAGTTGCGCTGAGCTTGGGACCAGTTAAAGTGCATTGGTACGGACTCATGTATCTCTTGGCATTTTTATGCGCTTGGGGCTTAGCCTCTTATCGTGCTAAACAACGTGATGGTTGGGCTGCCGATATGGTCTCCGATCTGGTGTTTTATGGCGCTCTAGGCGTAGTACTTGGGGGTCGTATTGGCTATGTTTTATTTTATGAGTTTGGCAAATTCTTAGAAAACCCACTTTGGTTATTCCAAGTCTGGACAGGTGGGATGAGCTTCCACGGCGGTTTCTTGGGTGTCATGATCGCAATGTTATTCTGGTGTAAGAAATATCAGAAAACATGGTTTCAAACCTTGGACTTTATTGCGCCATGTGTACCGACAGGTTTGATGTTTGGTCGTATCGGTAACTTTATTGGTGGTGAATTGTATGGCCGTCAAGTTCAAGACCCTAGCTATCCATTTGGTATGATTTTTCCAACCGATCCATTGGGCTTAGTTCGCCATCCATCGCAAATTTACCAAGCACTTTGTGAAGGTCTGATTCTATTTATCATACTTTGGTGGTTTAGCGCTAAACCTCGTCCTCGTATGGCGGTTTCAGCATTATTCTTGATGGGCTACGGAGTTGCACGTTTCTTCATGGAGTTCTTCCGTCAGCCCGATGCAGATCAAGGTTTTATTCTATTCGGTTGGATGACTAAAGGTCAGATTCTCACTGTACCAATGTTACTGATTGGACTGTGGATGATGTGGTATGCCTATCAGAAAAAAATCTACGATTGGCAAATTAAAAAATAAAACAATGGGAGCAAATGCTCCCATTTTTAGATCTAAACTTTTCCTAACAACGCTTTTACGACATCACCTAAACGTTTACCTTGCGCTTCGCATAATACTTTTTCATCTACACTCAAATTTTGATCATGACGAGGGCCACTGACATGGCTTGCCCCATACGGCGTACCGCCTGTTTTAGTATTCGACAAAGCTGGAATTGAGTTGGGCAATCCCATGATGAACATACCATGATGGAACAATGGCGGTAACATGCTAAGCAAGGTACTTTCCTGCCCGCCATGCATCGAGCCAGAAGAAGTAAAAACACATGCTGGTTTATTATGCAAAGCACCATTCAACCATAAACTCGTCGTTTGATCCCAAAAATATTTCATCTCGCTCGCCATATTACCAAAGCGAGTAGGTGAACCAAGTGCTAAACCTGAGCAATACGTCAAATCATCTAAAGTACAATAAATATCGCCATCTGCTGGAATGCTTGGCTCTGCTTGCGTCACGACAGTTGAGAGATTAGGAACAGTTCGAATACGAGCTGTCATGCCAGAAGATTCAATTCCATCGGCAATTAAATGTGCCATTTCTCGAGTTGAACCATATTTACTGTAATAAAGAACAAGAACGTAAGGTTGCATCACTTTAATGAATTTTGTTAAAAAGAACACTATACGACATTTTTCATCTTTTGAGCTGTAGTCAATCCTGTGCTTACACAGGATTTTATTAAAAATAACTAGGATAGAACCCATGATCTTAAATCGTTATCTAAGAAAACTGCCTTTTTTAGAAAAAACATGGTTTCAATTTATTGTATTTGTGTTACGACGTTTCGAAGCCGATCGCTGTAGAGAACAAGCAGGTGGTTTGACCTACACTACGCTCTTTGCCGTTGTTCCGATGCTGACTGTTTTCTTAGTCATTATCTCTTCAATTAAAGCCTTAGAGCCTGCTCGACAACAACTACAGCAATTGATTTACAGTAATTTTTTACCAAAAAGTACCATTGCCTTTGACAAAGCATTGAACGCATTTACAGATAAATCCAGTAATCTCACCATTATTGGTGTGCTATTTCTGTTTGTGACCACCGTGCTTATGCTTACTTCAATCGAAAATGTCTTTAATCGTATTTGGCGTGTCAAAGAAACTCGGGCAGGTCTTGTTGGCTTTATGCGTTATTGGACGATTATTTCTCTAGGTCCAATTATTCTAGGCAGTGCTTTTGTCCTCTCGTCCACTGTCGCTTCAATGAATATTCTCAGTAATAACTTTGCGGGTTATCAATTAGATGGCTCTTTCCTTTTATGGCTTATTTCATTTCTACTTACAATTGTTGGCTTTTTCATTCTTTACTGGACCATCCCTAATCGTAGCGTCCCTATTCTTTCCGCTGTTATTGCTGCATGTTTTAGCGCAACAGTATTTGAAATACTAAAACGCTTCTTTGGTTGGGTGATGAGTAATTTCACCAGTTATGAAATTGTGTATGGTGCTTTTGCTGCTGTTCCAATTTTCCTCCTTTGGATTTATTTGTCTTGGAACATTATCTTATTAGGTGTAGAAGTGAGTTATGCATTAACTGCTTTTCATTCAGATAAGGAGCAAAAACGTCATCCTATTTTGATGCTATTGGACATATTAGAGTTGTTTTATAAAAAGCAACAAATTGGAGAAAGTGTCAGTGAACAAGAACTACTTGGGATTATTGGACGCGGTGAATTAGGACGCTTACCTGCATATATCTTACATTTAGAAAAACAGAACTTAGTCAAACGTACAGACAATGATGAGTATGTATTGGCTAGAAATCTTGCGCAAGTCGATTTCTGGAGCTTTTTTACAGCTCTTCCTTACCCCTTACCATTACGTCATGATGTGGCCAATATCCATCAAGATGATGAATGGATAGAGCGTTTAGGGCCATCCCTCATCGAGAGTAATGATTATTTAGCTGCAAAACTTTCGATTCCACTTTCAACGATCTTTGAACAGAAGTAAAAAGAAAGACCTCAACTGAGGTCTTTTCTTTATTTACTATCTCGCTCATACGAAATTAGGTAGAAGCTATTTATTAACAGCACTTGTTCTTAATCATTATGCTTGAACAAACGTATCCCAATCATATTCTCCTGATTGGGTTATTAGTTTCATGGTTAATTGATCATTTGAATGTAATGCACCGACGCCAGCAGGCGTACCCGTCATAATGACATCACCCGCTTCCAAACTAAATGACTGATTAATTTCAACCAATAATGCACCAATATCAAAAATCATGTCTTGGCTAAAACCATGTTGGCGTTCAACGCCATTAATCATTAAAACAAGCTCTAACTCTTGTAAATCGCCAATTTCATCTGCTTCAACCCAGTCTGCCAAGATACATGCGCCGTCAAAAGCTTTTGCTCGTTCCCAAGGCTGTCCTTTCACTTTTAAGTCATTCTGCAAATCACGTAAAGTTAAATCCAACCCTAAAGTCACAGCACCAATCGCTTCTAAAGCTTTGCTTGGATCGGTTTCCTGCGATAATGGATGTGCGATTTGCAAACAAATTTCACATTCAAAATGGCATTCACCTAAAGCCTGATTCCAATAGATACCTTGAGCTAAGCTACTCAAACTACTCAGTGGCTTGATAAATAAAATTGGGCGATCAGGAATTGCATTACCTAGTTCTTTCGCATGTTCAGCATAATTTCTGCCTACACACACAATTTTTGACGGACGTGCGCTCATAAAAGCTCCTTGTTCCTTAAATCGCGAATGAAGTTATTTTTTAAAACTGTTTTCAAATTTGGTTTGATCTGCTGGATCAGTGAATGAACGCTTCGGAACAATAATGACGGTATGGTTTTTCAACTCCAACATGTAAGTCAGTTTACCTATTGCAAAAGATTGTACCTCTGCATACTGCGCTGTTTGCTTTTTACCTGTGGCATAAAGTTCAAAATGATCTTGATAAAGGTCAATTCCCTGCTCACTTTTTCCAAATTGGTAGCGGACAAACTGACGTTTAAACAACATCGGTAACAACCAATAGCGCATCAATCCTTGCATAATCAGAAAAAAAGCACCCAATGCAACGTAATAACGCCCTACATCTGAGAAACCTAAATAGATTCCCCAACCAATAATTGCAATACTAATAACAGGTGTTAGAAAACGACTAAAGGTCTTTTTACCAAAAGTGACAAGAGCAAAACCATCTTGTGATTCTTCTAAATTAAGATAATAGCGCACAGATACAGTTGGACGTTGTTCAGACATTTTTGATTTCTAAGATTTGAAAAAACTCATCTATTAGAACATAAATGACTTGAGCGTAAATCAGATTTATAGCGATTTTATACAAAATTCAAATAAGGCGTAGCACTACTCTAAGTTGCTTTTTAACAAAGAGATAGAATTTCTAATTCAGTAATAATGAAATTACGCTTAACTGACCAACATTAACCGCTATAAGTATTTACTTGCAGAGATAATCCTTTGTCTAAGATTTCGATGCTCAAGAAAGTTTTACACAATACGACTATTTTTTAAACAAAAAAACTTTTATTAATAGCAAGGCCCTATTATTTATGCATAGATGCCACTGACTATATCACTAAGAAAAATCAAAGGAATGTGATGTTTTATTTGAATGGATTTATATGTACAGCCGTTTTTTTCAGCATAATGCAAAGCTGTTTTGCACAAATCATCACATGGAATGACAATATACCAAGTGCTTTACAACCTTTTCAAAATAATCCACAACTATTGGCAAGTTATACGCAGAATAATATTTTTATTTACCCACATCCCAATACCAAGACCAATGTGCCCACCCTCAAAAGCAACTCACAACCGAGTGTAAGCTTTACATCTGCTGCACTCATCGTACCTGCCAATGTACAACAAGTTGCCAAGACATTAACCGACTTTAATCACTACGTCGGTCTATTTCCAACACTTAAATCGGCCAAAACACTAGAACAATCTGGCAATACTGTAAAAATGAAATATCAGGTCTCAATCCCAACGCCCATCCCAGTGCTCAACTTTAATGAAGATGTCACTCTACAACATCAGATTAAATCGAATAGTATTGCCAGTTTAGTGATTGATTCTCCTATTCCATACGGTGTAGGAAAATTTGAATGGTTCGCCTTAGATGATCATCGAACCTTAATTACGCTCACCCAATGGGGTGATTTAAACCAACCTAAAGGATTTATTTTTAAGAAGATTCTAAATGCAATTCCTGAAGCCAAATTAGGTATCCCAAGTTCAACCAATGCCTTTATCCTAGAATCACTTCGAACACGCTTTATTAAACCGAATATTGTTGCACTAAATTCAGGACAAATTCCAAGTCCACAATTAAATGAAACTCAACTTGCTAAAATTGCACAACTGAGTCAAAACACTCAACAACCCATCAGCTATCTACATGTCCCGACCAGCATTTTGTATACACATGGGCGGGAAACCATGCGCTTCACCACAACCTATCAATTTTATCAACAGCCACCGCAGCTATTACATAAATGGTTGAGTCCTTTAGCCTATCAAGAATTATTTCCAAGACAAGTCAAGAAAATCATCACCTCTCCAATCCAAAATCAGGGTCAAGATGCAGATATTCAAGTGAATGTGGGTTTAGGTGTGATTAATATTCCTTTTGCATTTAAGCTTTATTTTAATTATCCAAATACTGTTGAAAATAACTTTTATGCAAATGGTGGCGATTTACGTTTTATAAAAGGAAAAATGATTGCCACAGAGCTTAATCAAGGTACTTTATTTAAAATCACTAGCTCAATGAAAATTGATGAAAAAGCACCTTTTTTATTAAGAGCGATGCGAAGCCTGCCCTATCATGATGTACTACCCGCAGTTGGTGGTAATACTGTGTTTGTTCAGAAAATTAAAGCAAAAATATAAGGCACAAAAAAACCGCATTTAAGCGGTTTCTTTCATTTTATCTTTCGATAAATTCAAATTGGTGCGCTCAGAGAGATTCGAACTCCCGACCCCTTAGTTCGTAGCCAAGTGCTCTATCCAGCTGAGCTATGAGCGCATATTTGATGGAGCGCATTATACGCATTTTTTCCCCATTGATAAGTGTTTTTTAATAAAATAGAAATCAAATGGTGATTGATTGATCGTTATGAATTTAAAGTACAATAGTTATTATCTTTCAAAACAACATAAATAACTGATTTTATTATTAATAAAATGAATGAAGAGCCTTAATTTAAACATCAAACAGATATTTCACAGTTGAACTACTCCAAACTACAGACACAAAAAAACCGCAATTAAGCGGTTTCTTCTATTAAGTTGGTGCGCTCAGAGAGATTCGAACTCCCGACCCCTTAGTTCGTAGCCAAGTGCTCTATCCAGCTGAGCTATGAGCGCATTACTTATGTGCCTATTTAGGCATGTGTTACTTTAAATCTTTACTTGGTGCGCTCAGAGAGATTCGAACTCCCGACCCCTTAGTTCGTAGCCAAGTGCTCTATCCAGCTGAGCTATGAGCGCTTTAAGTAAAGTGGCGGTGAGAGAGGGATTCGAACCCTCGGTACAGTTACCCGTACACTTCCTTAGCAGGGAAGCGGTTTCAGCCACTCACCCATCTCACCGTAACACGAGCGCAATAATACAAACTAAAACCACATTACACAAGAGATGATCCTGTTTTTTTCTCTTTTTTTAAATCAATCAAATGTTTTTTAACCAATTCTTATGTTTTTTCGGCATTTTTTAGCTCAACGCTTGTTAATATAGTGTTCTCTCCTTTATTCAGATTGGACAATAAACAGAATCTTGCAATCTTTGACGTGCAGTTAAAGTTTGAATGACTTATGCTAAACCGATCTGCCAGATGTGAAATGAAACGATATGACTACAAATTGGGTTGATCCCGAAGCAAAAGCAGAAGCGCAACGTTATGATAATCCTATTCCTAGCCGAACTCTTATTCTAACTACATTAGAACAATTAAAAACTGCACAGTCTCATGCAGAACTGGTTGACCACTTTAATATCCCAGATCAAAAAAGTATTGATGCCTTGAATCATCGTTTAAGTGCAATGGTTCGCGACGGTCAGTTAATGAAAGATGGTTTTAAATACCAACCTGCAACCGATTTACCAAGCCATGAAGCAACGGTTTATATCAACAGTAAAGGTTTAGGTACGGCCAATATCGCAGGTCAGGATGATGTCCTGTTACCTGAACGTGAATTACGTCTAGTCTTTAATGGTGATCGCGTTAAAGTACGCCAAACTTCTGTGGACCGTAAAGGTAAAGCTTGGGGCTTTATTACCGAAGTCGTACAACGTCGTGTCAAACAAATTATTGGTAAAGTCGCTGAACATGAAGGCGAATACTTTATTCAGCCAAGCAATCCAAATCAGCACCAACCAATTACTTTAGAAAAAGAATTGATTGAACATGCCAATGCCAAAGTTGGCGATATGCTCCGTGTTGCGATTGATGATTACCCGACTCGTGAAGAATTAGCGACAGGTCATATTGTTCAGTCTATGGCAGACAAAGCAGATACTGAAATCATTATTCCGCAAACCATTTTAGAATTTGGTTTGCCTTATGAATTTCCAGAAGCCGTCATTAAAGAAGCTGAAAGTTTTAAAGAACCTTCTGAACAAGATCGCAAAGGTCGTGTTGATTTACGCGATTTACCATTAGTCACTATTGATGGTGAAGATGCACGTGACTTTGACGATGCAGTATTCGCAGAGAAACGCTCAGGTGGTGGTTACCGTGTTGTAGTGGCAATTGCAGACGTGAGCCATTATGTCCGTTTAGATTCGCCTTTAAATGAAGAAGCTGAAGAACGTGGTACATCGGTTTATTTCCCACACTTTGTTTTGCCAATGCTGCCAGAGGCATTATCGAATGGATTGTGTTCTCTCAATCCACATGTTGACCGTCTGTGTATGGTCTGCGATTTAAAACTGTCTCGTGCAGGTAAAGTCACAGGTTATGAGTTCTACCCTGCGGTGATGCATTCCAAAGCACGTTTGACCTATAATCAGGTGGCTGCTTATTTTGACGGCGCAACCGATGCCATTCCGCAAGATAAAAGCGTTCATAAATCGTTAAATACCCTATTCCAGCTTTATCAGACACTAAAAGAACTACGTGCCAAACGTCATGCGATGGAATTTGAAACCATTGAAACCTATATGACCTTTGATGAGTTAGGCGGTATTAAAGAAATTTTGCCACGTACTCGTAATGATGCACATAAACTGATTGAAGAATGCATGTTATTGGCGAACGTTGCTGCAGCTGAATACTCATTAGAACATGATATTCCGATGCTTTATCGTGTACATGAAGCACCAGAGTTTTCACGTATTCAGAAAGTACGTGATTTCGTCAAATTACTCGGTTTGCCATTCCCAGAGCAACCAACCCAAGCTGATTACCAAGCCGTGATTGAAGCGACCAAAGATCGTTTAGATGCACCGAGTATTCATGCAGTGTTATTACGTTCGATGATGCAAGCCTATTATGGCGCAAAAAATTCAGGACACTACGGCTTAGCGTATGAGGCTTATACGCATTTCACTTCGCCAATTCGTCGTTACCCAGATTTATTGTTACACCGTGCGATTAAAGCCTATCTCGATAAGAAAGTTTATCCATTGTCTGGTGCAGCTTTAGATGATGCAGGGGAGCATTTTTCACAGACTGAACGTCGAGCTGATGAAGCTTCACGCAGCGTCACCACATGGTTGAAATGCCATTATATGCAACAGCATTTAGGTGATGAGTTTGTTGGTATCATTAGTGCGGTGACTGAGTTTGGTCTATTCGTGACGCTAAAAGACCTCTATGTCGATGGTATGATTCATGTCAGCCAGCTCGGTGAAGACTTCTTCCTTTATGATCAAGCCAGCCAAAGTTTGATTGGTCAGAATCGTGGACAGTCATTTAGCCTCGGTGATGAAGTCAAAATTCAAGTGGCGGGCGTAAATCTGGAAGAGCGTAAGATTGACTTCCAATTGGTTCAACAGCTGACGCATTTGGGACGTACAATTCGTCAAAAAGCGCCAAGAACCAATACTTCAAATCGTGCTTCAACCACTGAAGAGGTATTTGGCAAACCACAATCGACAACAGCTAAAGTTAGTGAAGATGGTGAAAAGCCTGTGCGTAAGAAAAAGGATAAGAGCAAATCGAGTTCTAATTCTTATACCAAAAAAACAGGTAAAAAATCTTCTACGAAGCCTGAAAGCAAAGAAAAGCCAAAGAAGAAAGTGAAAAAGAAAAAGTCAAATGCCAAGACCAAGAGTGAATAAGATTTAATTAGAGAGCTTCGGCTCTCTAATTTTTTGTCTTGAAATATGTGCGTTAGCAATGAATGAAAATTTATAGAAAACAAAATACTCATCTAATAAATAATCAATCAGCCTTGATTTATAGAGGCTTAAGCCCTACATCTATATCTATGTTTAAAGATGAATATGGCAAAAATACAATGACACTCCAACAAGCGACACTTCCCCTTCCTCAATTTGATCAAATTCAACTTGCCGATTTAAAACAACAGATTGAACAAACGATTCAAAACGGTCAAAACTTCTTAAATCAACTCAATGAAGTTCCACAAGGCTCTGAAGCCCAACTGGCAACCTTGGCAGAAGTTGATCAACTTGAAAATAACATGAGTGAATCGTGGGGCATTTTGTCACATCTCAATGCAGTCATGAACAATGCTGAAACCCGTGAGGTTTACCAAGCCCTGTTACCAAGTTTAAGTGAATACTATACGCAGCTTGGACAACACACGGCGCTGTATCAAACCTATCAACAGATTCATGACAGTGCAGTCTTACAAACGCTGAGCGAAGCACAACAAAGTGCTATTAAACTCGCGCTACGTGATTTTAAACTGTCTGGTGTGGCTCTCGAAGGCGAAGCGAAAAAACGTTATGCGGAAATTTCAGCGCGTTTATCCCAGTTGTCTTCAGACTTCTCAAACCATGTACTCGATGCTACCCAAGCCTATTTTAAACCTTTATCTGAAGAACAACTCATAGGTCTGCCACAAAGCAGCATTGAATTATTAAAACAATATGGACAACAGCGTGAGCTTGAGCAAGCCGTTGCCACACTCGACTTCCCTGCCTATTTTGCGATTATGACCTATGCCGATGATCGTGAATTAAGAGAAGAGCTGTATAAGGCCTATGTCACCCGTGCCTCAGAACAATCCCATCACACTGAATTTGACAATACCCCTGTGATGGAAGAAATCCTGAGCTTACGTCAAGAAATGGCGCAACTGCTTGGTTTCAACAACTTCGCTGAATATTCCCTTGCTAGCAAAATGGCACCTGATGTCGAAACCGTAGATAAATTCTTAGTAGATCTGGCAGAGCATGCACGTACGCCTGCACTTGCTGAAATTGCAGAACTGAAAGCAATTGCACACCAAGATGGTATTGATGAACTCAAACCTTGGGATGCAACTTACTATTCTGAAAAATTGAAACAACAACAGTTCAACCTTTCTCAAGAAGCGCTTAAACCGTATTTCCCTGCGCCAAAAGTAGTGGATGGTTTATTCCAGATCGTACAACGTCTTTACGGTATTCAAATCATCGAACGCCAAGCCCCTGTTTGGCAAAATGATGTACGTTATTTTGAAATTGAAGATCAAGGTCAAGTGGTTGGTGGTTTCTACTTTGATTTATATGCACGTAATGGCAAACGTGGTGGTGCATGGATGAGTGGTTTCCGCTCTCGCGTGCAAACTGCTAATGTTCTACAAAAACCAATTTGCTATATGGTGTGTAACTTTACCCCACCGATTGGCGATCAACCTGCACTATTAACTCACGATGAAGTCATTACCTTGTTCCATGAATTTGGACATGGCTTACATCATATGCTCACTGAAGTGGATAACATCTCAGTTGCAGGCACACACGGCGTGGCATGGGATGCGGTGGAGTTACCAAGCCAGTTTATGGAATTCTGGGCATGGGACAATGAAAGTTTAGATGTACTCAGTGAACACATCGAAACCAAGCAAACTTTGCCCCAAGAATTACTATCTGCGTTACTCAATGCGCGTTTCTTCCAATCAGGAATGCAAACCTTACGTCAGATAGAATTTGCATTGTTTGACCTAAACATTCACCGTCAGACACCTGCCTTAAACAGTCAACAAATCCAAGCCACACTGGACGATATTCGCGATAAATTTGCTGTGGTTCCTGCGGTACCTTATAATCGTTTTCAACATAGTTTCAGCCATATTTTTGCAGGCGGTTATGCAGCAGGTTATTACTCTTATAAATGGGCAGAAGTTTTAGCCAGTGATGCCTTCGATCGCTTCGAAAGTGAAGGTATTTTTAACACTGAGACAGGAAAAGAGTTTAGAAAGTTTATTCTAGCAGTTGGCGGAAAAGATACAGCACTTGATGCGTTTCGCAATTTCCGAAAAAGAGAACCAAAAATAGATGCATTATTACGCCATCAAGGTTGGACGAACACCAATAAAACCGCTTAAACTACGTCATTATTGTTCACAGGGTGTAATTAACTGACATGAAAAGACAGTTCATCGCGGGTGCAAAATGCCCTAAATGTGGCGCCTTAGATCGTGTGGTTAAGATCATCACTGTGGATGACGAGTGGATTGAATGTATCGAATGTGCTTATAGCGAAAAACGCCCGACCCACGTGGAAGAGCAACAACCCGCTGAGCCAGATGAGATTGGGGTGATACAATTCAAACCTCGTCATTTTGACTAGAAGGTTAAAAATGATGTCCACATACCAAACTCAAAATTCCAAATTATTATGGATGATAATTGGTGGAATTAGCGTTGTTGTGGTTTTGTTTCTTGCAATTCAATGGTTTTTATCACAAAAAGATCAGCAATCGACAACCACAGCTACACAACCAATTGCCGAAAAAACAATTATATCCAAGGCAGAAACAACTGTTAGTCCAGATATAAATACGGCGAGCAGTGAAGTTGCTGCACCAATACAATTAGTTGAAGAGTCAATTGTCAAATCACCACTTCCGAGCAATGATAGTTTAGCCAAAGAAGAGATTGCAAAGCTAGATGATATTCATCAGCAACTGCAAGAGCAACAGCGTGACTTGAAACAACAAAATAACGATGTTGATACTTTACTTAAGCTCAAAGAAGATCAAATTAAACTTTTGGAGGCTCAAATCTCCGCACAACATAAATCTTAAAACAACAAAAGCTTTAATCCGATTTAAAGCTTTTTACTCATTTAAATATCAATCTCATATTTCTAATCGCAATTTTTCATACAGATCCTGATAAGTTTGTATTTACACTGATTGCGGTATGATGGATATAAGTTACTCAACAAATCTAAAATCCAGTTTAAAAGCACATTTCTTTCATCGTTTGACAAGCATACAATAACTTTAGTCTCAAAGTTTCGTGTCTAATATGAATTCACTTCAAACTAATCGCAACCTTTTACTTGCGATTGGTTGCCTGACAACCTCGGCCCTTCTCTTTTCGATCATGGGTATCTGTATTCGTTATGCATCACATACGGTTGATAACTATACAATTGTATTTTTCCGCAACATAGTTGGACTCATCCTATTTCTGCCTTTTATTTTTAAACAAGGTATTGGCTTTGTAAAAACAGAAAAACTATGGATGCATACTTGGCGTAGTATTGTTGGACTTGCAGCCATGTATGGTTTCTTTTACGCAATTGCGCATTTAAAGTTATCAAATGCAATGGTATTTACCTACTCTTCCCCAATTTTTATTCCAGTTATTGCATGGCTATTTCTAAAAGAAAAAATCACCATTGCTATGCTTTGTGCAGCTGTTTTAGGATTTATTGGTGTATTTTGTGTTGCTAAACCCGATCAAGGTCTACTGAACTGGATTTCGGTGATTGGTATTGTCTCAAGCTTACTTGCATCAATGGCTTTTGTAACCGTTCGGGCATTAACTCAAACCGAACCACCTGAACGCATCGTATTTTATTTCTGCTTGATAGGATCAGCACTTTCTGTGATTCCGATGTTTTGGATGTGGCGAACCTATCATCTAAAAGAATTATTCTTTTTGATTGGCGCAGGGATACTTGCTAATGTCAGCCAAATTTTTATGTCTCATGCTTATCGACTTGCGCCAGCAGGACAAATTGCACCTGTGAATTATATGGCAATTATTTTTGCAGGTGTATGGGGCTTCTTACTTTGGGATGAAGTACCTGATTTATACAGCGTGATTGGATTTTGTATTATTTTGCTGGCAATTTTATTATGTAGTCCATTGACTCAACGTCAAAAGAAAATGATTCAACACTAAAATATTTGATCTTTAAAAATAACTGATCAACATTGATAATGTCCAAAGCATTTTAAATCTTAAAAAAATAAAAAAGCAGCCGAAGCTGCTTTTTTAAATTTCAACTTTTAGTGTTTATACCAACCAAACATTTGGAAGACATAGGGTGCATAGGTCACCAATACTAAAGATGAGAACAATACGATAATCGGTAATAACCAACGTTCATAACGATAATAGAAACTTGTATATTTCTCTTTCGCTTCCTTATCAGCAGCCGATACTTCTTCATCCCCGACAGAGAGTCGCGTCAGCAAGTGGTTCAATGCAACAGGTGGTGTTACATAACCAAATTCGAATGCAACCAATACGATCATCCAGAAGTGAATCGGATGAATACCATTCTCATAGGCGACTGGCGCTACTGTCGCAGCAACTAAGATTACCGCACCGAATGGATCAGTCGTCATACCAATAATTGCAAGTAACATTGCAATAAAGGCAAGAGAAATGTAGATATTACCCAAGTGTGTTGGTAATAACTCAACCACTTCAGCACGCTCGATTAAACCACCAACGCTCGCAGATAATGCCATCAGTAGAATCAACGCACCGATATGACCAACTGTTTCTGAGGTTGCAAAACGTATAGCCCCACCAAAACCAAAACTCTTAGCACCATGAGGATCATGGCTTTTTAAGAAGTCTGATTTCTGTTCATGTTCACGAACTAATGCCTCATGCTTTGCATCAACAACTGGAGCTGGTGCAAGTTTTGCTGCAAACAATTTGTCAAACAAAATCATTGCAATCAACACCAATGGTAAAATCATTGGCGCGGTAAACTCATTGATCGATGTATCTAAAGCAAATTTATAGAACAACACAACAGCGAAACCAATGATTACATATGGAATCACAGGCACACATGCGCGTAACATTCCAGGTACAGCAACTTTTGGTGAATTTACACGGAATTTTTCTTCAGCAAGAATCAATGAAACGCCAAGGAAAATAAATGCAGTTAACCAGAAAACATAGATACCATGATCAAATAATTCTGTAGACGTTACATGGCGGCTATCTAACATTGAAATCAAAATTACAAGTAAGCATGGACGAATCACCACACCTAAAGAACCCGACATTGCCGATACAGCTAATGCATATTGACGGCGTGCACCAGAGTTCCAAACCTCTTTATAAATGATTGCACCTGCGGCAATAACGAAAATACCAGAAGCGCCTGTATATGCTGTTGGAATTGCCGCTGCAATTAAGATTAACCAAGTTAAAGTTTCAGGTGCTAGATTCCACGGACGCAGGATATTTAAGAATAAATCCATCACACGCGTTTGGGTCAGTAACATACCTGCCCAAATAAACAATGCAAGGTTTAAGAAAATACCAGAGAACTCAACAATAATTCCCAAGTAGATCCCTTGCCCCATTGGATAATCCATGAAGAAAGTAAAGATTATTCCCGTGATCAGTGACATCTGTGCATACAATGGTACGCTCAGCACCGCCAAACCAAAATTACCTTTAGGTTGCGCTGTTTTAGGAATTAAAAATAATTGCACTAAGCTGATTACGGTTAAAGAGACAAAGAGTGCTATCCATAACCATGAAATCGTCAATGTCTTCGCAGTCAATTCTACGCCAGAATTCAGCAACGAGTTATATTGACTAATTGTCGATAAACTCAGTAAGGCATTACCTGCAACCATAAATGCTGAATAGACACGATAGTCCATCTTCGTCTTAGGTGCACGTAAACCAATGTGGTGATAACGTAAAGAAGCTGTGATAGAGGTGAACAACACCATGATCAGTAAAAGTACAGTCTGATTTTCAGAACCTAACTTAAAAATACCAAAGAAAGTGGTTTCAACTTTACGATAAGTACGAATACTTGGATGAGCATCCAAATGTTTCATGGCTTTATCGTAGAATTGATATTTTTCTTCACACTGTTGTTGTGCAGCTAATAAAGAAGCGCGTACATCTGATTCAGATGCTGTACCAAACATACTTGCAAACTCATCAGCAGCATTTGCTTTCATCTGCTCTTGAACTTGTGCTTCAATATTAGGATGTCGATCACAAGATGGTTTTTCAGGTTCAGCTCGTAAAAACGAATACTGCATTCCTATTTTTTCATCACCGTACAAACGCTCCCCCATACGGAGCATTTGACCGTGAATCATCTCGCCAGTACCAATAAGCAAAGTCATTAGCAACAAAGCAAGAATGATGAATGTTGATATCCAATCATTCCAGATATAACCCAGTCGGGCTAATCCAGACTTTTTCTCTTGATCATTTTGCATGTCTATTCCAGTTTATTGTTATCAACACCCATCCAAAGATGTTGAATCATGCGATGTCCATGGTTGATAGATAAGTGAATTTACCCTCTTCGTAACCAATCCCTTTTAACCGCCTAAATTTGCAGCAATCTTTTCCAAAAAAGAATGACTACAATCACTTTTTTGTTGGTTTTTTTTATCAACTTATATGTTCTCTCTCTATCCTTCTTAACAATGAATAACCTAACCCACAGAACAAACCACCAATCGCACCAATCAAATGAGCTTCTGTCAAAACAGGACTACCAATTAACTGTGCAGTACCTGTCTGACCAAAAGTATTTTCCCATATTAATTTTGCTGAGATCAGCAACAAGACCAATAAGGCAAATTTTCTTTCTTTAGGATATTTCAGATACACGAGGCCAACAGCAACATATAATCCATGCAACACCCCAGAAAGACCAGCATATGCATCGATATAAGGTAAGTAGAAATAAAAGATAAGACTAATAAACGGAGGAAGGATTAAAAGCAGAACACATAAGTGCCAATTACGAGCATGAGGAAAAATAAAAGGTAAACATGCGAATGCCAACAGATTTAAGAAAAAATGCATCCATCCAACATGAACCCAATGTGCAGTCCAAAAACGCCAAAATTCAGCGAGTAAACTAGGTTTCCAATAAATGAAGTGATCTGCAAATACTTGCAAGCACGCTGATATAGAAACACATACAGCGATTAAAATAACTTTCGGTATCCATACGTGATCTTTCATCCATTACCACCCCATGAAAAAACTGACCTTTTACCAGTTTAAATGTTTCACTTGTAAAAGGTCATTTAATTCAAGTTTACTCTGCTGGTGCTGATGCGCCATCTCCACCATCAAATAACGCATCCAATTCAGATGAACTTTCTTTCTTATCGTCCCAGAAAGAAGTCAAACCTTCATCACCAGAGCGTACACCTGTATTTTCAGTCCAATAACGATCAGCTATACCACGGACCATCAAACCAGCCATCTTATCGATCAATCTAAATTGAGGATTGGCTGGTTTGTCTTCACCTGTTGCAGCAGCATAAGAACGGAAAGCGTCACGCAGTTTGGCATCATCACCACTTGCTTGTGCAGCGACTGCATATAATGCATGTGATAAACGAACACCTTTTTTCTCACCAATTTGCATTGATTCTTTCATGGTTGCATAAGGTTCAGGTTTACCGTCACCCGCACCTGGTAATAAAGTCCAAATCACTGCTCGCGTCGCCATCGGCGCGCCCCAGAATTTTTCATTATCCAAACAGGTCATGCCACGCTCAACAATACCCGCAATATCTTTCGGGACATTAATCGCGCCACCAGAGTTAATATCATTGGTCATCGCTTGCAGACCACTTACCATCCCTAAAAGGTAAACTGTCTGATCTAAATCATTGCGCATTGTTGGGCATGAATCACCCAATTTATATTTATATTTTGATTCCCAACGATTTGCAAAAAGTTGATAACCTGCATATTGACGTTCAGCAGCAATCCCCGCCCAACGTTTTTGTTCAATACGAGCATCTTGAGCTTCAGAAACTTGACCTGCTTTTGAAGCACGCAAATAGCGGAGTTCCGCTTCTAAGGCTTTATTTTCAGCACAAATACCTGCTGAGGTATACAATAACACCGCCATACGTGTTGGATCAGCACCCATATCCTTGGTTGACATCACCGCTGGAGTTAAGGCATTACCTGAATTACACACCATTTCGGCGTCATCCATCGCCAAAATTGGTGGAACAATATGATTTTCACTAAAACTTAATGCGACATTAGCCCCTGTTTTAATGATTTGTGAACACCCTGATAATATTGATGTTGTGAGTAACGCAACCGCCACACCCTGTCCCATTTTTTGGAATTTAGACATTCTTCCTGTCCTCTAATTAATTTGTTTTTCCTTTTAGATGTACCTTATCAGATGCAATACTTGAATTAAAGAGTAATTGCTCTAATTTAACATGTGCATTTTGACACAATTCACAGATAGGTGAATTGACAGAGAGTTGAAAATACAAAAATTTTAGGCAAAAAAAAGTAGCATTGCGACGGTTCAGCACATGCTACTTATTAACTGGTAAAAACGTGAAACTCTTTATCTTTTAGTTTTGTTGAAAGTAATCCTTTAGTAATGTTCCAGCTCTTCCTACAACAATCGCCATAACGATTGCAATTACTAGAAACATCCACATTGAAATCTCCATAGAGACCTCCTACAACATTGCGTATCTACTTTTGATAGATACTAGATTGGCGTTCGTCATCAGTATTCACGGGAGTATGATATATTGATGACACTTTCAATCTCTTTCTCTTGGTCACAACAACTTTAGATTGATGCGATTCAAGAAGTTCCCTGAGTAAAGTTCCTGCTCTTCCTATAACAATTGCAAAAAAAATTGCAATCACCAGAAACGACCATGTTGGAATTTCCATCACTTTGGACCTCCACCACACTTTACGTTGGTGTTTGTACTTTAACGAAAATGAATACAAGTTGATGGTCAGATTGTCTGACAATTCAGATTTTCACGAAATTTTAGAGTATTTAATCTAACAATTTAAATGAACGTAAAGTAAAAACAATATAAATAATTGAAAAAAAACATATAATTAATTATATACAGTTGTAAAATTGTCTAACAATTAAAGCATTTTTATTAATAATTTTAAGTTTTGCCACTGCGAAATTGACAATTGATCCCACCAAATCGTTAAAGGTTGGTACTGAGTATCAGAAAAATAGATCGTAATATAAGCTTGGTGATCAATAATTTTAGTGATTGTTCGACCTTGGATTGGGATAGAAGTATCCACAAACTCAAATGACCAATGCTGATGATCCAAATACTCAAAACGCTTTATTAAAGGATGCCGTAACAATAGAAACCAAAATAAAACCATCACAACAAGGCTAAGCAACCAAAATGAAAGAGCTAGCAATTGGTAGGCTAAAATGAGAACAGTGACAAAAACTAAAAGTTGCAATACAAAGGAAAACCGACTGTATTGCAACTCAAAAACACGATTAGCCGTGTACATAATGTTTTAATTTTAAAATAAAATCTTTTAACTCAGCGCGAGGCGGCTCACCCACTTCCATAAACCAATCCAACAAGTCTGGATCTTCTTGATCAACCAACTCTGCAAATAGCGCCTTTTCATCAGCATCGGCGGTTAAATAATAGTTTTTAACATAAGGATCGAAATACACATCAATTTCTTTTAAACCACGACGTGCGCGATAAACGACCTTACGTTCTTCCAAACTTATTTCATCAGACATTATTTGTTCCACTATGCAACAATTTTATAGTCATAGTGTACTCGATCCCCCATTAACTTCGCAGCGTTTTTTCTCAAGTGACCAAATACATCAATTAAATTGAGCATTGATCACATTGTTCACTATTTTCAATTTCTTGTATCGTGATGATCATCGTTTAAATCCAATGACTAGGGAAAAAATAACAAATGCAATCAGGTGCAATTCGTCCAATTCCAAATATGTTGCCACGTAAACTATTTACTTCTGATCATGAAGCATTTCGTGAAACTGTACGTAAATTTTATGAAAAAGAAGTTGTGCCAAATATTGAAAAATATGAGAAACAACAACATGTTGACCGTGACTTATGGAACAAAGCAGGTGAACTAGGTTTACTCTGTACCACAATGCCAGAACAATATGGTGGTTCTGGGGTTGATCGTTTGTACAGTATGATTCTGATTGAAGAACAAGCTTATGCAATGGACTCAAGTACAGGTTTCTCATTACACTCAGACATCGTTGCAAATTATGTCAATAACTTTGGTAATGAGGAACAGAAACAACATTGGTTGCCAAAAATGGCAACAGGTGAAACAGTTACAGCGATTGCCATGACTGAACCGGGTACAGGTTCGGATCTTCAAGCAGTTCGTACTACAGCTGTACTTGATGGCGATGAGTATGTCATTAATGGTTCAAAAATTTTCATTACCAATGGCTACCTTTGTGACATGGCAATTGTCGTCTGTAAAACAGGCAACAATGAAAAAGGTTCAGCCAATTTATCATTGATCATCGTTGAAGCGGATCGTGCTGGTTTTAGTAAAGGTAAACCTTTAAATAAAATCGGAATGAAAGGACAAGATACTTGTGAATTGTTCTTTGACAATGTACGCGTACCCAAGGAAAACCTACTTGGTATGGAAGGTATGGGCTTCATCATGTTGATGAAAGAATTGGCATGGGAACGTATGTTGGTTGCGATTATTTGCCAAGCAGGTGCAGAAGCAGCATTTGCACATACTGTTCAATACACCAAAGATCGTAAAGCATTTGGCAAAGCGATTAGTACTTTCCAAAATACACGGTTTAAATTAGCTGAATTACGTACTGAAATTGATTTCTGCCGTACTTATTTAGATCGTTGTATGGAATTACAACTCGAAGAAAGCTTAGGTGTAGATGCAGCAGCGGCAGCTAAATACAAAATTTCAGATATGTTCTCAAAAGTTGTGGATGATTGCTTACAGTTACATGGTGGCTATGGTTATATGTTGGAATATCCAATTGCGCGTGCCTACATCGATAACCGTGCTAACCGTATTTATGCGGGAACAAATGAAATTATGAAAGAATTAATTTCTCGTACACTTTAAACATAAATTGGAAAGTTAAAGGGATCGTGTTTAATTACACGATCCCTTTTTTATTTATTTAGTTTCAGGTTTTTCAGTTGTTTGAGCTGGCGTAGGCGTTGGATTCATTCGTGCCATTAGTTGCTTTACCGTTGGATTATCAATATGTTGCTGCATAGTGACATTTAAAGCAGTGCGTGCATTTTGCGTAGTGAAATGTGCAACTTCACTTCCTATCTCACTGGCTTTTTTAGCCCATGCTTTCCCTTCTGTAGATTGATAAAAGGTTAATGCAGCTTGTAGTTCCTGTTGACTGAATGTTTCAACATAGCGTTGAATAATGAATTGCTTACGCTGTTCACTGTTTAAATTTTTGATCAAATCTACGTAAAAATTTTCAGGTATATCTTTAGGCAAACGCATGCGGATTTGCTCTAAAATCATTTTATCGGTGTTTTGTAAACCTTGTTCGGTTCCATCTACAGATACCAATTTTTGAGCAATCACTTCTTTCTGTTTTACATCATCAGCAAAAACAAATGTACTGAATAATAATGTCCCCAAGATTAATAGCTTTTTCACTCAGTCATCCCTGTTTTAAATGTTATTGCGCTCAATATACGCGATATTTTTTATATTTAAATAGCCACTCAAATAAAAAACCCTATGCAACTGCATAGGGTTCCAAAACATTCAAGCAAAAACTTATGATACTAATTTTGGCTTACGATTAGTTTGATCACCACGCTTATGGAATTCTAAAACCCCATCATTAAACTTAGCATCTTTCAGTTCTTTACGATCAGCTAGGTAATTATTGGTGATCTTCCACGGTGCTTGTTTACCTTGTTTAGGCATTACATCAGCTGCACGTGCGATATAACCAGAAGACATTTTACCCATGATCGTATCATTTTCACGCTGTAAAGGATCAGCGTGCGCAATCACTTCATCAAAACCATTTTTATCCATATGATTGATTAAGCGACAGATATAATCAGCCGCAATATCAACCTTTAATGTCCATGAAGCATTGATATAACCAATGATCATCGCCATGTTAGGGACATCACTCACCATCACGCCTTGATACAGCATATGTTGAGACGTGTTCATTGGCTTACCATCAATTGAACCTTGAACTCCACCTAAGATCTGAATTTCTAAACCAGTTGCCGAGATCACAATATCCGCTTCTAAATGTTTTCCAGATTTTAATTGGATACCATTTGCAGTGAATTTTTCAATTTGATCTGTCTCAACACTTGCTTTGCCTTCACGTAAAGATTTGAATAAATCCCCATCTGGCACAACACATAAACGTTGATCCCATGGATTATAGCTTGGTGTAAAGTGTTTCATATCCACTTTACCTTTAAGCTGCAATTCAATGCCTTTCAACAATAAACGACGTACAGTTTTCGGGTATTTTTGTGCTAATGCATAAATACCACGTTGCATGCCAATATTACGTGCACGAGTAAATTTATACGCCGTTTCCTCAGACATAAATTTACGTGTTTTCTCATAAATAAAGTCAATTGAAGGAATCGTTGCAATATAAGTTGGTGAACGCTGTAACATTGTGACATGCCCTGCTCCACCTTTCACCATTGAAGGTACAAGTGTAATTGCAGTTGCACCACTACCAATGATGACCACTTTCTTACCAGTGTAATCTAAATTTTCTGGCCAATGTTGTGGATGAATAAACTGACCTTTGAAATCTTCTTGTTTCGGAAATTTTGGCGCATAACCCTGATCATAGTTATAGTAACCAGTACAACCCATTACAAAATTTGCAGACCAAGTTTGTTTTTTCTTATTGTTATCTTCGATCTCAACTAACCATTTTTTCTTTGTAGAATCATAGTTTGCAGAAAGGACACGATGACCAAAGTGAATTTTATCTTTTAACTGATTTTCACTGATCACATCGCTTAAATAACCTTTAATTTCAGCACCGCTTGCAAGAACTTTATCTTTTGCCCATGGCTTGAAGTTAAAACCAAAAGTTGACATGTCCGAATCAGAACGAATACCAGGGTAACGGAATAAATCCCAAGTTCCACCGAAACTTTCACGACGTTCTAAAATTTCGAATTTACGTTGTGGACAGTTCTTAGAGAGATGCACAGCTAACCCAATTCCAGAGATACCTGCACCAATAATTAATACATCAACTTGCTTTTCCATTTTTTTTATACCCTGTGTAAATCATGTCTTTATTAAAGCACAAATTTGACAATACACAATGTCAAGTTTAGTCATTCATCGGTTTTTTTATATCAGTTCGGGACATTTTGAGAAAAAACGAAGCTAAAAAATCTTGATATTTTTACTTGGGTTTACGTTTAAACTATGTTGTATTGAATACAAAAAATTAGGAATAAATCTTTATATAATTTTTAAGAAAAATAAACTTTATAAAACACATTAAAAAAAGTTCCTCAATTCCGTAGAAAAGCCATTAATTTGTTTATTCGCTTGAAGTATCAATACTTTTAAAAAAGACAACTCTACTTTTTAGTTGTTCAACTTCATTTTTGATTTCACTTAGATCATTGTCACTGAGATTATATGAAGTTGTTATTTCTCCGTTTAATGCTAGCCCCACACCATTAGAAAATGCAGACAGAATAGCACCAGATAAATGATAGAAATTATCAGCATCTGGTAAATAATTCGGCTTAAAAAGATAGCTTTCATCATCAGATAAATTATTTATCCAATCATATTCTGATACAACATACCAAATATTGGATAATTTTTTTACACTTATTGAATTTGGACTTAGAGCTGCTGCTTCGGCTGTAATGAATCCTAATAGCTGTCTATCATACAAATTTCCATTGTATCCAAATATTAAATTAGCATGCCGCCTTTTCAATCCATTAATAAAACAATATTTTTCAGAATCCATGATCGTCTCATTTATAGTAGTAATAATCTTATTGACTCATCTAATTGTATCTTAATGATTTTATTATAAGCGTTATTAAACAATAAAAAAGGCCGGTTATTACACCGGCCTTTTTTGGAACAACTGACTGTTCTACACGTAGAAGTATTATTTTACTTCACGGTCAACGAGTTCAACGTAAGCCATCGGTGCAGCATCACCTGCACGGAAGCCCGCTTTAAGAACACGAAGATAACCGCCGTTACGTTCTTTGTAACGAGGGCCAAGAACGGTAAATAATTTACCAACAGTTGCTGCTGAACGAGTACGAGCAAACGCTAAACGACGGTTTGCAACAGTATCGTTTTTAGCCAAAGTGATTAAAGGCTCAGCAACACGACGAAGTTCTTTCGCCTTAGGCAAAGTTGTCTTAATTAACTCGTGCTCTACTAAAGCATTTGTTAAGTTTTGAAACAACGCCTTACGGTGGCTGCTTGTACGGCCTAATTTCACACCACTATTACGATGACGCATGGTGATAGTCCTACTTAATTAACGGCTACGATAGGCAAATCGGTCATCCATACGGAGACTAGCTGGTGGCCAGTTCTCTAAACGCATGCCGAGTTGTAAACCTTTCGATGCCAAAACATCTTTGATCTCTGTTAACGATTTTTTACCTAAGTTAGGAGTTTTTAACAACTCAACTTCAGTACGTTGAACAAGATCACCAATGTAGTAAATATTTTCTGCCTTCAAACAGTTAGCAGAACGAACAGTAAGCTCGAGATCATCTACTGGACGAAGCAAAATTGGGTCAACTTCTTCGCGAGGTTCTTGAGCCACAGGAGTTTGATCTTTCTGAAGATCAACAAAAATTGCAATTTGTTGTTGCAAGATTGTTGCCGCTTTGCGGATAGCTTCTTCTGGATCAACAGTTCCATTAGTCTCAAGATCGATCACTAACTTATCAAGATCGGTACGCTGTTCTACACGAGCATTTTCTACTGTGTAAGAAACGCGCTTGATTGGGCTATAAGAAGCATCTAACTGTAAACGACCTACTGGGCGTGTTTCACCTTCTGGGAAACGAGAGTCAGATGTCTCATAACCACGACCTTGAGCTACTTTAAGGCGCATTTTCAATGAACCAGAAGAACTCAAAGTACCGATTAAATGATCAGGGTTAACCACTTCAACATTATGAGGTAAACGAAGATCAGCTGCTGTTACGTCACCTGCACCTTGCTTCTCTAATGTTAAATATGCTTCATTTTGATCGAACAGCTTAATAGACAATCCTTTTAGGTTCAGCAAGAGCTCGACGATGTCCTGCTGCAAGCCTTCTAAAGTACTGTACTCGTGCTCGACGCCTTCTATCTCAACTTCAACCACAGCAGCGCCAGGTAAAGAAGACAATAGAATGCGACGTAAAGCATTACCTAGAGTATGGCCAAAACCACGCTCTAAAGGCTCAAGAATCACTTTTGCCGAGGTCCCGCTCACCGCTTCGACCTTGATCGCTTGCGGAGTTAGAAACTCGTTTGCAGTACGCGTCATTTATTGCTACCTCAAGGATTATTTAGAATACAATTCTACAATCAAGCTTTCGTTGATTTCAGCAGGTAAATCAGAGCGATCTGGTGCAGCTTTAAACGTACCTTCCAACTTAGAATGATCAACTTCCATCCAAGCAGGGATACCACGTTGAGCAGCTAATTCAATAGCGTTTTTGATACGCAATTGTTGTTTAGCACCTTCATGCACTGCAATTACATCACCCGCTTTTACTTGAATAGACGCAATGTTTACACGACGACCATTTAAAGTAATAGAACGGTGAGATACTAACTGACGAGCTTCTGAACGTGTAGAACCAAAACCCATGCGATAAACCACGTTATCAAGACGGCTTTCAAGCAATTTCAACAAGTTTTCACCAGTTGCGCCTTTAACACGAGCTGCTTCTTTATAGTAGTTACTAAATTGACGCTCTAACACACCGTACATACGACGTACTTTTTGTTTTTCACGTAATTGTAGTGAATACTCAGATTGCTTACCACCACGAGCCTGACCATGTTGACCAGGTGCTTTATTGTGTTTTTTGGTTTTTACATCAAACGGTTTAACGCCTGATTTAAGTTGCAGGTCTGTCCCTTCGCGGCGAGAGAGTTTGCATTTTGGACCAATATAACGAGCCATGAATGTTTCTCCTTACACGCGACGTTTTTTAGGTGGACGGCAACCGTTGTGAGGAATTGGTGTCACATCGGTAATGCTGTTAATCTTATAACCCACTGCGCCTAATGCACGAACCGCAGACTCACGACCTGGACCAGGACCTTTTACAAGGACGTCTAGGTTTTTCAAACCGTAATCCAAAGCTGCTTTACCAGCAACTTCAGCAGCTACCTGAGCAGCGAACGGAGTTGATTTACGTGAACCACGGAAGCCTTGTCCACCTGAGGTAGCCCAAGCCAATGCATTACCTTGACGATCGGTAATCGTTACAATGGTGTTATTAAAAGACGCGTGAATGTGTGCAACACCTTCAGAGACGGTACGAGTGACCTTCTTGCGTGTGCGAGTATCTTTAGCCATCTTTTAGCTTCCAGAAATCTTACTTTTTAATCGGTTTGCGCGGACCTTTACGGGTACGTGCGTTAGTTTTGGTGCGTTGTCCGCGAACAGGCAAGCTGCGACGATGACGAAGACCGCGGTAGCAGCCTAAATCCATTAAACGTTTGATGTTCATGGAAATTTCGCGACGTAAATCACCTTCGGTCGGAACCTTAGCAACTTCTGCACGAATCGCATCAAGCTGAGCATCATCTAATTCACGAATTTTTGTAGTTTCAGTGATACCTACAGTCGCTAAGATGTTCTTAGCAGTGTGGCGGCCGATACCAAAAATATACGTGAGAGAGATAACAGCATGCTTGTTATCCGGAATGTTTACACCGGCAATACGAGCCATTCAATTTTCTCCAAAAAGGCAGTCAAGATAATCAACCGCCCCACAAAAATCTTGAGGGGCGGATAATAACCTAATTAGCCTACTGAAATCAACAGGTCTTAATTAAATTAACCTTGACGCTGCTTATGACGAGGTTCTGCGCTACAAATCACGCGAATAACCCCATTACGACGGATAACTTTGCAGCTACCACAAATTTTCTTTACAGAAGCTTGTACTTTCATGATGAAACCTCTAAGTGCGCTTATCCCTTAGGATGAGCAGTCGTTTTTCTCATTAACGTTTGATTATCATATTGATGCGAAGTAAGGTGCGCTTGAAGTTGCGCCATAAAGTCCATTACTACTACAACTACAATCAGTAAAGATGTTCCACCCAAATGGAATGGAATACTAAACGAACTTTGTAGAACCATAGGCATTAAACACACTACAGTAATGTAAATTGCACCAATAAAAGTCAAACGGTTAAGAATATGATCTAAATAACGAGCCGTTTGCTCACCTGGGCGGATACCAGGCACATATGCTCCGCTGCGTTTTAAGTTCTCTGCAACTTCTTTTGGGCTAAATACTAGCGCTGTATAGAAATAACAGAAGAAAATAATTAACGCACCAAACAGCATTAAATACAACGGCTGTCCAGGCGATAACACCAATGCCAGATCTTGTAGGCTACGCTTCACAATCCCTGCATTTGGATCAGCACTCCCCAACCATTGTCCCAAACTCGCTGGAAATAATAACAGTGAGCTTGCAAAAATCGCTGGAATCACACCTGCCATATTAATTTTTAATGGCAAATGCGTTTGCTGTGCAGTAAAAACACGACGACCTTGTTGCTTTTGTGCATAGTTCACCGGAATACGACGTTGTGCTTTTTCAATAAACACAATCGCAGCTAAAACGGCTAATGAGAGTAAGCCAAATACAGCTAAACCAATTAAACTACCTTGACCATTATCTACAGAAGTAAACGACTGTATTACAAGATTTGGCAAACCTGCCACAATACCTGCAAAAATGATCATCGAGATACCATTACCAACACCACGTTCGGTAATTTGCTCTCCTAACCACATCAGAAACATTGTTCCCGCAACTAACGAAGTAACTGCAGGAACATAGAATGCTAAGCCTGATGTCAAAGTAATACCTTGACTAATCAAACCAGCACACATCCCTACACCTTGCACGAGTGCAAGGAATAAGGTGCCATAACGTGTATATTGATTGATCTTTCGTTTGCCTTGCTCGCCTTCTTTTTTCAAAGCTTCTAACGAAGGAACAACCGTAGACATTAACTGCACGATAATCGATGCAGAAATGTACGGCATAATTCCCAACGCTAGAATCGACATGCGTTCTAATGCACCGCCAGAGAACATGTTAAATAAGCCTAAGAAGGTACCTTCATTCGCCTTAAAAAACTGTGCTAGCGCTATATTATCAATACCTGGCAACGGAATATGCGCTCCTAGTCGAAAGACCAATAACGCGCCAATCAAAAACATTAATCGACGAATAATTTCACGATATTTCACATGAAATGGTTGGCCTTTCATCATGTTTACATGACCTGAAGAACTAGGAGTCATAGACACTCGAGATTACTCCTCGACTTTACCGCCAGCAGCTTCAACAGCAGCTTTAGCGCCTTTAGTCAACACAACACCTTGAACAGTGAATGCGCGAGTGATTTCACCAGAAAGAACGATGCGAGCACGAATTTGATCACGACGAACAACGTTCGCAGCTTTTAAAGTTTCAAGGCTAATTACATCACCTTCAACTTTATTCAATTCAGACAAACGTACTTCAGCAGTTTTCAAAGCGATTTGGCTAGTGAAACCGAATTTTGGTAAACGACGATATAACGCTGTTTGACCGCCTTCAAAGCCTGGACGAGTACCACCACTTTTACGTGAGTTTTGACCCTTGATACCACGACCACCAGTCTTACCAACGCCAGAGCCGATACCACGACCTAGACGACGATTTTCACGCTTAGCACCTTCAGCAGGTGCAAGTTCATTTAAACGCAGAGTCATGGCTTATTCCTCTACACTAACCATATAGTAAACTTTGTTGACCATACCACGGTTAGAAGGCGTATCTTGCACTTCTACAGTATGACCAATACGACGCAGACCTAGACCTTGTAAGCAAAGTTTATGATTTTTTAAACGATGCGAAGAAGATTTAGTCTGGGTAACTTTAATCGTTTTCATGATTGATTACCCTTGAATTTGTTCTACTGAAAGACCACGTTTCGCAGCGACTTTCTCAGGAGAAGTCATATCACGCAAACCTTTGAAAGTTGCGTTTACTACGTTAGCAGCATTTGTAGAACCATAACATTTAGCAAGTACGTTATGTACACCTGCAGCTTCGAGAACAGCACGCATCGCGCCACCAGCAATTACGCCAGTACCTTCTGAAGCAGGTTGCATGTATACACGGCTTGCACCATGACGAGCATTCACAGGGTGTTGTAAAGTAGTCCCCGCAAGGTCTACAGTAATCATGTTACGACGTGCAGCTTCAAGTGCTTTAGAAATAGCAGCTGGAACTTCACGCGCTTTACCACGACCAAAACCTACACGACCATTACCATCACCCACAACAGTTAATGCTGTGAAAGAGAAGATACGACCACCCTTAACAACTTTGGCTACACGATCAACGGCAACCAGCTTTTCAACGAGACCTTCGTTTTGTTCAACTTTCGCCATGATTAGAACTCCAAGCCGCCTTCACGAGCAGCATCAGCCAAGGCTTTGATACGACCATGATATTTAAAACCAGAACGGTCAAATGCAACTTTAGTAACGCCAGCTGCTTTAGCACGTTCTGCGATTAAAGCACCAACCTTAGTTGCTGCATCGATATTACCAGTCGCACCACTACGCAAAGATGCATCTAAAGTTGAAGCTTGCGCTAAAACTTTGCCACCATCTGCTGAAATAACTTGAGCATAGATGTGACGCGGAGTGCGGTTTACACACAAACGAGTCGCACCCAATGCACGAATGTGCAAGCGTGTGCTTTTTGCACGACGCAAACGGGTTTGTTTCTTTTCGTTCATAAGAACCTCGCGCCTTATTTCTTCTTAGCTTCTTTACGAAGAATAACTTCATCCGAATAACGAACACCTTTACCTTTATATGGTTCAGGAGAACGGTATGCACGGATTTCCGCTGCTACTTGACCTAACAACTGCTTGTTTGCTGATTTCAAAATGATTTCAGTTGCAGTTGGAGTTTCCGCTGTTACACCTTCTGGTAAAGCGTAGTCAATTGGGTGTGAATAACCTAAAGCAAGGTTAACGACAGTGCCTTTAACTGCTGCTTTGTAACCAACACCAACTAGCTGTAACTTACGTTCGAAGCCTTCGCTAACACCTTTTACAAGGTTGTTCAATACAGCGCGAGCAGTACCAGCTTGCATCCAAGCATCTTTCGACTCTTTAACTGGAGCAAGTTGAAGTTTACCTTCTTCCTGTTTTAGCTCGACCAGCGCATGCAGGTTGAAAGACAATGTACCTTTAGTGCCTTTCACTTCGACCTGCCGGCCGTTCTGAGTAACTGTTACACCATTAGGTACAGTTACTGGGGCTTTAGCCACACGAGACATGAGGAATCACCTATTAAGAAACAAAAGCAATAACTTCACCACCAACGCCCGCAGCACGTGCAGCGCGATCAGTCATGATGCCTTTGCTTGTAGAAACAATTGCAATACCTAAACCTTGCTTAACGCTTGGAAGTGCATCTTTACCGCGATACTGACGTAGACCTGGACGGCTTACGCGCTTCACAGTTTCGATAACTGGTTTGCCTTCGAAATATTTTAACGTAATAGTCAAAGTAGCTTTTGCATCTTCTTGAGCAACTTCTACATTTGAAATATAACCTTCTTGTTGAAGAACGTTTGCAATAGCAACCTTCAACTTAGAAGAAGGCATAGAAACAACTTGTTTCTTTGCCATTTGAGCGTTACGAACACGCGTTAACATGTCGGCAACGGTATCTTGCATACTCATTATAGTCGCTCCTTACCAGCTTGCTTTAACAACGCCTGGTACATCACCCTGCATTACTGTATCGCGTAATTTGTTACGGCTTAAACCGAACTTACGGAAGTAACCATGAGGACGACCAGTTAAACCACAGCGGTTACGAAGACGTACTGGAGATGCATTACGTGGTAATGCTTGTAACTTCATCATCGCTTCGAAACGTTCTTCATCAGATGCATTTACGTTTGCAATCGTTGCTTTTAATTCAGCACGTTTTGCAGCGTATTTAGCAACTGTCTTTTCGCGTTTCAATTCGCGATTAATCATACCTTTCTTAGCCATATCGACCTCTTATTTGAACGGGAAGCCGAATGCACGCATAAGCGCACGGCCTTCGTCATCGCTACGAGCAGTGGTCGTAATAGTGATATCTAAACCACGGATACGATCAATTTTGTCAAAATCGATTTCAGGGAAAACGATCTGCTCTTTTAAACCCATAGAGTAGTTACCACGACCATCAAATGATTTCGAAGAGAAACCACGGAAGTCACGGATACGAGGGATAGCGATCGAGATCAAACGATCCAAGAATTCGTACATTTGGTCGCCACGTAAAGTAACTTTACAACCAATTGGCCAACCATCACGGATTTTAAAACCAGCGATTGATTTACGTGCAAGTGTCACAACTGGTTTTTGACCAGCAATGAGTTGCATATCAGCAACAGCGCCATCTAATAATTTCTTATCAGTTGCAGCTGCGCCTACACCCATGTTAAGAGTGATTTTCGTGATGCGAGGAATATCCATCACATTCTTAACGCCAAGTTCTTCTTGTAACTTCGCTTTAAGTTCGTCGTTATAACGTGCTTTAAGTCTGGCCATCGCCTATTCAACCTATTACTTCGCTACCGCCACTGATTCACCATTTGATTTATAAACACGAGTTTTCGCGCCATCAATCACTTGGTAACCAATACGGTCAGCCTTTTGGGTTGTAGCATTAAAAATTGCCACGTTTGAAATATGAAGCGTTGCCTCTTGAGTAACGATACCGCCTTCAGCGCCAGTTACACGGTTTGGCTTTTGATGCTTCTTCACTAAGTTAAGACCTTCGACCTTAACTCGATCTTCAGAAACAGACAAAACAACACCTTGTTTGCCTTTTTCTTTACCTGCGATCACAATTACTTGATCGCCTTTTTTAATCTTAGCCATGATTGCCTCTTATAAAACTTCAGGAGCCAATGAAATGATTTTCATGAACTGTTCAGTACGAAGTTCACGAGTCACTGGTCCGAAGATACGAGTAGCAATCGGAGCTTTGTTGTTGTTCAAAATAACAGCTGCGTTATCGTCGAAACGAATAACTGAACCATCTGGACGACGGATGCCGAATTTTGTACGTACAACTACAGCATTCATCACGTCACCTTTTTTAACACGTGCGCGCGGAATTGCTTCTTTTACAGTAACTTTAATAATATCGCCAACTGAAGCATAACGACGGTGTGAACCACCAAGTACTTTAATACATTGTACGCGGCGTGCACCACTGTTGTCTGCTACGTCGAGCATACTTTCGGTTTGAATCATTGCCCTACTCCAAAACCGAGCATCACCGGTCGCAATTTCGAAAGGCTCAAAGAGTACTCGAAATTGTCCGATGATGCAACAAGAACGTCTAATTACTCAGCAGCTGCTTCAACGACTTCCACTAAAGTCCAAGCTTTAGTTTTAGAAATTGGGCGGCTTTCTTTGATGGTCACTAAGTCGCCAGTTTTAGCAACATTGTTCTCATCATGAGCGTGTAATTTAGTTGAACGGCGGATTGATTTGCCGTACAACGGGTGTTGAACGCGGCGTTCAATAAGCACAACAATAGACTTGTCCATTTTGTCACTTACAACTTTGCCGGTTAACGTGCGGACTGTTTTTTCACTCATTGTCCGTTCCCCTGTTTTTCGGTAAGGAGTGTCTTGATACGAGCAATTGTCTTACGAGCAATTTGCACTTCATGCGATTTGCCTAATTGACCAGTTGCTTTCGCCATACGAAGACGGAATTGGTTAAGCTGTTGCTCATCAAGCAAAGCTTTCAACTCTTCTACCGACTTTTCACGTAGATCTTTAATTTTCATTACATCACCGTCCGAGTCACGATAGTGGTTTTAAACGGGAGTTTAGCTGCAGCTAAAGCAAAAGCTTCACGCGCTAACTCATCGCTAACACCTTCAATTTCGTACAGGATCTTACCTGGCTGAATCTGACAAACCCAGTATTCCACGCTACCTTTACCTTTACCCATACGAACTTCTAATGGTTTTTCGGTAATTGGTTTGTCTGGGAATACGCGGATGAAGATTTTACCACCACGTTTAATACGACGGCTAATGGTACGACGTGCAGCTTCAATCTGACGCGCAGTCATACGACCACGTTCAGTTGCTTTAATTGCAATCGAACCAAATGATACTGTACTACCACGATGCGCTAGACCAGTGTTACGGCCTTTGTGCACTTTACGGAATTTGGTACGTTTAGGTTGCAACATGGATTATTCTCCCTTGTCAGCAGCACGGTCACCGCGACGACCACGACGCTCTTGACCTTCACCACGACCACGACCGCGTTTAGCTGGACGCTCTTCAGCAGGAGCAGGGTTCATGACTTGTTTCATGCCACCTAAAATCTCGCCACGGAAAATCCAAACTTTAACACCGATCGTACCGTATGTTGTTTCTGCACGCATAGTAGCATAGTCGATGTCAGCACGAAGTGTATGCAAAGGTACACGACCTTCACGATACCACTCAGTACGAGCGATCTCTGCACCACCTAAACGGCCAGAAACTTCAACTTTGATACCTTTAGCGCCAGCACGCATTGTGTTTTGAACCGCACGCTTCATAGCACGACGGAACATAACACGCTTTTCTAATTGAGAAGCAATTGCTTCAGCAACTAAACGTGCGTCCAAGTCAGGGCGATCAATTTCATTGATGCTAACTTGAGCTGGAACACCCATAATGTTGGTGAGTTCGCGCTGTAATTTCTCAATATCTTCGCCTTTCTTACCGATAACGATACCAGGACGAGCAGTGCTAATTGTTACTTTAGCAGCACCTGTAGGACGTTCGATAAGAATATTGCTTACCATCGCATTCTTAAGTTTTTTAAGCAAAAACTCACGAACTTGAAGATCTTTAAGCAAGTATTCAGCGTATTGTTTCGGACTCGCATACCAGTTAGCGTTATGACGTTTCACAACACCTAGGCGGATACCGATTGGATGAACCTTCTGACCCATATCAAACCCCTACCTTAACGGTGATGTGACAAGTACGCTTAGTAATACGATCTGCACGGCCTTTAGCACGTGGCATGATACGTTTAAGGCTCATGCCTTCATCAACGTAAATCGTAGTTACTTTAAGGTCATCAACATCTAAGCTGTTGTTGTGTTCAGCATTCGCGATTGCAGATTCAAGTGCTTTTTTAACGAGCACAGCTGCTTTCTTGTTACTGAAGTTCAAAATGTCTATCGCACGTGCAACCGACTTACCACGGATCAAATCAGCAACTAAACGTGCTTTTTGTGCCGAGATAGCGGCACCGCGTAATTTAGCAGTTACTTCCATCATAGCACCTATTAACGTTTAGACTTCTTATCAACACCGTGACCACGATAGGTACGAGTTGGCGCGAATTCACCCAATTTATGACCAACCATGTGTTCAGTAACAATTACTGGAACGTGGTTACGGCCATTGTGAACAGAAATTGTTAAACCAACAAAGTCTGGAAGGATCATTGAACGACGTGACCATGTTTTGATCGGCTTACGGTTGTTAGCAGCAATCGCAGCTTCAACCTTAGCGAACAAATGCGCGTCGACGAATGGACCTTTTTTTAATGAACGAGGCATTATTCAGATTCCCTTACTTGACGCGACGGTCGCGAATAATCATCTTAGTCGTACGCTTATTGGTACGTGTCTTGTACCCTTTAGCTTTTTGACCCCATGGACTTACAGGTTGAATACCTTTACTACGTCCTTCACCACCACCGTGCGGGTGATCTACCGGGTTCATCGCCATACCACGAACGGTAGGACGAATACCACGCCAGCGCGCAGCACCAGCTTTACCCAATGAACGAAGGTTGCTTTCTTGGTTAGAAACTTCACCAATTACAGCACGACATTCAACGTGTACTTTACGCATTTCACCAGAACGTAAACGAACGATAGCGTAAGAACCATCACGACCCAACAACTGAACTGAAGTACCAGCAGAACGTGCTAATTGAGCACCTTTACCGATTTTAAGTTCAAGGTTGTGAAGCGTAGAACCGATTGGCATATTGCGAAGTGGTAAGCAGTTACCTGGACGAATTGGAGCATCGTTACCAGATTGTACTTTATCACCAGCACGTAAGCCTTTAGGTGCAATGATGTAACGACGTTCACCATCAGCATATTTCAATAAAGCAATATGAGCTGTACGGTTAGGATCGTATTCGATGCGCTCTACAGTCGCTGGAATACCATCTTTGTTACGTTTAAAGTCAACAATACGGTAGTTTTGCTTATGACCACCACCCACGTGACGTGTAGTGATGTGACCATTGTTATTACGACCACCAGTACGTTTTTTAGCTTCTACCAACGGTGCATAAGGAGCGCCTTTGTGAAGATGGTCATGAACCACTTTCTCTACAAAGCGACGTCCTGGAGACGTTGGCTTACATTTTTGAATTGGCATAATTCTCGTCCTTATTCCGCTGCGTTTTCAGCGGTATCGCCCAAGTCAGCCATTTCTACATCTTGGCCAGCTTTCAGGGTGACGTATGCTTTTTTCACATCAGAACGACGTCCTAATGTTTTACCAAAGCGTTTTGTTTTACCTTTAGTGATCGTTGTATTGATTTTTACAACTTCAACACCGAAGAGTTGCTCAACTGCTTTTTTGATTTCAAGTTTGTTTGCATTTAATGCAACTTTGAACACTTGAACACCAGCAGTATCACCTAAAACTTGTGCTTTTTCTGAGAATACTGGTCCTAATAGGACTTGATAGATACGTTCGTTGTTCATCCGAGTTCTACCTCAATTTTCTTAGCAGCAGCTACAGACATTACAACTTTATCAAATGCAATCAAGCTAACAGGATCAATAGCAGTAGCATCAACCACATCAACGTGTGGAAGGTTGCGAGCTGCAAGATACAAGTTCTCATCTACAGCATCTGTAATGATCAATGCGCGAGTTGCATTCAAGTCTGTAAGTTTTGCAAGCAAGTCTTTAGTTTTTGGAGCTGCAACAGCAAACTCTTCAACCAACACAAGACGATCTTGGCGAACAAGTTCAGCTAAGATACATTGCATTGCACCGCGATACATCTTACGGTTTACTTTTTGAGACCAATCTTGTGGGCGAGCAGCAAAAGTTTTACCACCACCAACCCAGATCGGGCTACGAATAGAACCCGCACGAGCGCGACCAGTACCTTTTTGACGGAATGGTTTTTTACCACCGCCAGAAACGTCTGCACGTGATTTCTGAGCTTTCGAACCTTGACGACCACCAGCTAAGTAAGCTGTAACAACTTGGTGTACAAGCGCTTCGTTAAACTCACGTCCGAAAGCAACTTCAGACAATTCAACAGCAGAGCCGGAAACAGTTTTTAAATTCACAGTATTTCCCCTCAGGCCTTGATGGTAGGACGTACAATAACGTCACCATTCGTTGCACCAGGAACAGCACCTTTAACAACTAAAACAGAACGTTCAGCGTCAATAGATACAATTTCAAGACCTTGAACTGTTACGCGTTCATCACCTAAGTGACCAGCCATTTTCTTGCCTTTGAACACGCGACCAGGAGTCTGGTTTTGACCTGTAGAACCTAATACACGGTGAGATACAGAGTTACCATGAGTAGCATCTTGCGTACGGAAATTCCAACGCTTAACACCACCTTGGAAGCCTTTACCTTTTGATTGACCAGTTACGTCAACAATTTGACCAACTGTGAACAAATCAACACCGATAGAAGCACCAACTTCACGGCCTTCAAGCTCAGCTTCAGTAACACGGAACTCTTTAACCAAACGACCAGCAGCAACACCCGCTTTCGCGAAGTGACCTTTCTGAGCATTAGTTACGCGCGATTCGCGACGTTCACCAGTAGTTACTTGGATTGCTTGATAACCATCAGTTTCAAGTGTTTTGATTTGCGTAATGCGGTTTGGATCGACTTCGATAACTGTAACAGGTACAGATACACCAGCATCTGTAAAGACGCGAGTCATACCACATTTGCGACCGACTAAACCAATAGCCATGTGCATAAACCTCTAAAAAAGCGGCCTAATTAACTTAACGTTAATTAACCGAAAGCCTTAACCCAAAGCGATCTGAACATCAACACCAGCAGCAAGATCTAACTTCATCAATGCATCAACAGTTTTATCTGTAGGTTGAACGATGTCGATCAAACGTTTATAAGTGCGGATTTCGTACTGATCACGAGCGTCTTTGTTGACGTGTGGTGAAGTAAGAACGTTGAAGCGTTCGATGCGAGTAGGCATCGGGATTGGACCACACACTTGTGCGCCAGTACGCTTAGCGGTTTCTACGATCTCTTGAGCAGATTGATCAATCAAGCGATGATCAAAAGACTTCAAACGGATACGAATTCTCTGGTTAGACATACCAGTAAACTCCAAGCCAAAAATATAAAGAATCACCCATGACGCACCTCACCTTATTGGTAAGTGTCAAGGGCAGTGAAAATCACTAAGGTCATGATCGATGCCACGACTGTAATGCGTTGACTACTTTCTTCGTAGTGAACGCCCTCCATTTGAGGGTCGCCCATTATAACGATTGTTTAAGTCTTATGCAATTCTTCTTTTATTTTTTTAGTTTTATACTTGATTAAGCATTCACCACATACTCTATTGCTTGATTTAGTAATTGATTACCCTGTTCAAACTTACTTTTAATCGTTTTTTTTAATTCTGCGATGGGCTGAACATATTTTCCATTAAATACTGCACTATCTTCTTCATTTTCAATCAACAATTGCAAAGCATGCGGGGTCATCTCAGGGTGAAACTGAAAGCCAAGCACATTACGCCCAATTTGATACATTTGGTTTTGGCAGACCTTATTTTCTGCTAAACGGACGCCGCCACGGGGAATCTCAAAGGTCTCGCTGTGCCATTGCATAATATTAAGCTTATCAGGGATTTGAAAATAATTTTCAGGGACGTGTGAAACACGACCTACATCCATCCAACCCAGTTCTTGATGTTGATTTCGACTTACAGATGCACCAAGTGCATTGGCAATCAGTTGCCCCCCTAAACATAAACCAATCGCAGGTTTTCCCGCAGAGAGATAACGTCTCAACCATCTTTTTTCCAATTTTAACCAAGGATAATTTGCTTCATCATTCACACTCATGGTTCCACCCATAATGATTAGTAAATCAACTTCATCAATATGCGGTAGAGCCTCCAATTCAAGAGATAAATCAACGGGTAAAGCAAAGAACTCTGTAGCGGTAATTTTTGCTTGATGTGCCTTCAAATAGTCATAGCAACTGCCAAAACCTTCACCAGCAATGTGCTGAAAATAATGCACTCTTAAATGCGACTTCATGCGCGTAAACCTATTGTAGTTAGAATGATAATTAGTCTTAGCAAAAATAGAGCCAGTTTTGACTAAAAGCTTTGATTCGTAACGATTCTGTACAAAATATGCAAATGACTAGCAGGATTCGATATTTTCTCTTAACCTAAATCATTCTATTGATTTAATTTTGCCCCATGACTAAACAAAATAGCTTACAAACCACACTCATTCATGCACCACGCCAAGCTCCCCAATACATAGAAACGATTCAACCTCCCCTATTTCGTGCATCAACGATTATTTTTAAAACAACAGCGCACCTTTTTGATCGCCACTGGACTGACCCTTATGATTATAGTTATGGCACACACGGTACACCGACGACGTTTACATTAGGAGATAATATTGCTCGAATTGAAGGTGGAAATTATTGTTTACTTGCACCCAGTGGCTTATCTGCAATCAATTTAGTAAATAGTACTTTTTTAAGCTCAGAGGATGAAGTTTGGGTTGCAGATAATATTTATGGCCCGAATCTGGAACACTTAAAGAATCTGCAAGACCGCTACGGCATTCACGTCAAAATTTACAACCCAATTGATGCAAATAGCTTTCAGCCAACTGAAAAAACTAAATTGATCTGGCTAGAGGCGGCAGGTTCTGTCACTTTAGAGTTTCCCGACCTCAAAAATCTGGTTAAAAAAGCACAGCAAGCCAATGTATTAACAGCACTGGATAATACATGGGGTGCGGGGCTTGCCTTTAATGCATTTGATTTTTCAGATGAGCATCTGTCTGTCGACATCACTATACATGCACTAACCAAATACCCAAGCGGTGGTGGTGATATTTTAATGGGTTCGGTAGTCACACGAGACCAACTATTACATCATAAACTGTATCGTATGCATGCAACCCAAGGGATCTGTGTTTCAGGCGATGATACCGCACAAATTCAACGCAGCTTGGCTCATATGCCACTTCGTTATGAACAACAATCTAACAGTGCAATCACCATACTCGATTGGTTAAAGCAACAATCTCAATTTTGCCAAGTTTTACATCCAAGTGATGCCAATTCAACAGGTCATTTATTTTGGCAACAAGTCTGTGAAACAGGAAAAAGTGCAGGTTTAGTCAGCGTCATTTTCAAACCTGAATATGATCTCGCAGCAATTCGTAAATTCTGTGACAGCCTAACTTTATTTAAGCTTGGGTTTAGTTGGGGCGGCCCTATCAGTCTTGTTATGCTTTATGATTTAAAACAGATGCGAGAACTAGAAAATACACATTTACAACAAGGTTTATTAGTTCGCTTCTGCATAGGACTAGAAGATCCAAACGATTTAATCCAAGATATTCAAAACGCACTAAAACAACTCGAATGAAATAAAGCATAGGTGAAGAATGAATACACCCATTATTATTGCAAAAAAAACCACAGATACAACGCAAGATATTGTTTTACATTCTCAATTTGCAAACCGCCACGGTTTAATTGCAGGTGCGACAGGCACAGGTAAAACAGTGACTCTGAAGGTACTAGCCGAAAGTTTCTCACGGCTGGGCGTACCTGTCTTTTTGGCAGATGCTAAAGGTGATGTCTCTAGTTTGGCTAAAGCAGGAAGTAGCAACCTCAAATTTGATGAGCGTTTAAAAAACTTACAACTTGAACCCATTCCATTTGCTGCTTCCCCTGTTATTTTTTGGGATTTATTTGGGCAACAAGGTCATCCTATTCGTACCACAATTTCAGAAATTGGTCCGTTACTTTTGGCACAAATGCTAAATCTGAATGACACACAAGAAGGTGTTCTTTCGGCCGTTTTCCGTGTTGCAGATGATCAAGGGCTTTTATTAATTGATTTCAAAGACCTTAAAGCAATGCTGACCTATGTCAGCGAAAATGCAGCCGAATTAAAAGCCGAATATGGCAACCTTTCTCCAGCTAGTCTAGGTGCAATTCAACGTAATTTATTGGCTTTAGGTGATCAAGGTGGAGAGCAATTTTTTGGTGAGCCTAGCCTGAATATCCTCGATTTTATTCAGACCGATACCAATGGTCATGGCTATATCAATATCTTAGCCGCTGACAAGCTCATGAATACTCCAAAGCTTTATGCCACATTCTTATTATGGATGATGTCAGAACTGTTTGAACAGTTGCCTGAAGTGGGTGATATGGACAAACCAAAGTTGGTATTCTTTTTCGATGAAGCGCATCTATTGTTTGATAATGCTAGTCCAGCCTTACAACAAAAGATTGAGCAAGTCGTACGTCTCATTCGCTCGAAAGGCGTGGGAATTTATTTTATTACCCAAAATCCTCTGGATTTACCAGAAAGTGTCTTAGGGCAATTGGGCAACCGAGTACAACATGCCTTACGTGCATTTACTCCAAAAGATCAAAAGGCAGTCAAAACCGCAGCGGATACCTTTCGAGCCAATCCAGCATTCAAAGTTGATCAAGCGATTACAGAACTTGCAGTCGGTGAAGCATTAATTAGTTGCCTAGACGAACAAGGCACGCCTCAAATTGTAGAACGTGGTTGGGTCATGCCACCTTACTCTTCATTTACACCAATCACGTTAGAAGAACGCCAAGTGATTATTGGGAAAAGTATTGTCGCAGGTGTTTATGATCAGGCAGTGGATCGAGACAGTGCCTATGAAATCTTGCAAAAGAAAGTGCTACAACAGTCTCAACAAAAACAGGCAGATGAATTAGAAAAACAGCAAAACAAAGAACAGGATGCTTTAGCCAAACAACAAGCGAAAGAGCAACAAAAAGCCGCAGAGAAAGCCCAGCGAGATCGCGAAAAACTCACCCAAGATATTGTGGGAACTTTTGCAAAAAGTGCGGCTCGTAGCTTAGGCGGCTCTACAGGTCAAAAGATCGTTCGCGGTTTACTCGGTTCATTATTTGGTAAATAAAAATCTTTATTATTTTAAAAATCAGGGGATAATTATTTATCCCCTATTTTTTTTATGGTTTTAATAAAAACTAATCTTGCAAATAAATCTTATAAGGTATATTTTAAATATATCTTATAAATGATAGCCAAGAGGGATCACCCATGACTCCGCAGCAAATTGACCTCGTAAAAGCAACTGTTCCTGTACTCCGTGAAAATGGTGTAGCGCTCACGGGTTACTTTTACAATCGCATGTTAGGCAACAACCCAGAATTAAAAGAAACCTTTAACATGGGGCATCAACGTAGCGGCGCACAAGCACAAGCACTTGCTGGTGCAGTTTTGGCGTATGCAGAAAACATCGAAGACCCTTCTGTACTTTTACCTGTGGTTGAGTTAATTGCACATAAACATGTGAGCTTGAATATTCAATCACCTGACTACAGTATTGTGGGTGAGAACCTACTTCATTCAATCAGTGAAGTACTAAATATATCAATGGAAGATCCATTGATTGGGGCATGGGCTGCCGCTTATGGTCAATTAGCTGACTTATTTATTAGCACTGAAAAAGCCATTTATGATCAACATCAACAAACCAAAGGCAGTTGGTTGGGTTGGCGTAATTTCAAAATTGCAAAAAAAGTCGTTGAAAGCGATGAAATTACTTCATTCTATTTAGCTCCTGTAGATGGCGGTGAACTACCAAAATATGAAGCAGGTCAATATATTTCAGTTCGCGTGTTTGTGCCTGAACTCAATTTAAGACAGCCACGTCAATACACCCTATCGACGAGTCCTCAAGCAGATTACTTACGTATTTCAGTCAAACGTGAGGATGAAAAAGGTGAGTTAGCAGGTGGTTGGGTATCTAGTACATTGCATAGCTTAGCTGAAGGTTCAGAAATTGAAGTTTCTGCACCAACAGGTAACTTCTATTTAATTGATAGCAGCAAACGTAATGTGTTTATTAGTGGTGGTGTAGGTTTAACGCCAATGATTGCAATGCTCAATCAATTGGTAACTTTAGATATGCCGCAACCTGTGAGCTTTATCCATGCTTGTCGTAACAGCCAAGTACATGCCATGAAAAAACATATTCATGAACTAAAAGCAAAGTATCCACGTCTGAGTACATTCACTGCTTATGAGTTTCCTCATCAAGGTGACGTGTTAGGCGAAGATTTTGATGCAGCGGGTCGCTTAGATTTAGTGTCAATGGATGCTGGATTATTACCAGCCAATGCAGACTATTATCTATGTGGTCCAATGCCATTTATGGCAGAGCAACATAAAGCTTTAGTTGCTCGTGGTATCCCTGCTGAAAATATTCATAGCGAAGCATTCGGTACGGGTGGCGTAAAACTCAGCTAATCGGTGCTGCGTTTTGCATAGGGCTAGTCTATGTTAGACTAGCCCTTTCTGTTTAAAGCAATAGATTGAGTGAAAACCCATGCAACTCAATAAGTTTACTGATTATGCGCTCAGAATCTTAATGTATGTCGCTCGTCCGAGTGATGTACCGTATACGATTGCAGATATTGCACGGGACTTGCATGTATCCCAAAACCATTTAGTAAAAATCGTTCACTTCATGGGAAAACAGCATTGGATCGTAACAATTCGCGGCAAAGGTGGTGGACTTCGTTTAAATCCAGAAGCCAAAAGTTTAAAACTAGGTGAAATTGTTCGTATCCTACAAGGCAATCATCAAATCGTAGAATGTAATACGCCACCTTGTGTTTTACGCTCTCATTGCGGACTTAAAAGTATTTTGGATCAAGCTTTAGAATGTTTTTATCAAAGCCTAGATCAATATACACTTGGAGAAGTGGTGCAATATGGCATTCTTCCCTCTTCTACAAATTCAAATATTGACTTTTTACAACTCGTTCAAAAAGCCTAAACATCAAGATTCGCACGAATCTCTCACATCCTTTATAATAGTCGTTGCTATTTCAATTCAAAAAGTAAGCTTCTATGCGTCGTAGTGAAAAATCGAAAGACACCAAAGCCAAACTCGCACCTAAACAAAAAATCAGTTATGAAAAAAAGACTGATCCTGCTGTAACCGCGTATGCAGTGCAGTCTTTGACTTGGTTACGCCAAGCTGAATTTTTGATGAGTGCGCCTAAACTGGATTTGTGCGTAGAAGATACAGGTTATGAAATCGCATTTGCAGGTCGTTCTAATGCAGGAAAATCGAGTGCAATTAATGCTTTAACTAATCAAAAGCAACTCGCACGTGCTTCAAAAAGACCTGGGCGCACGCAAATGATTAACTTTTTTAGCTTAGGTAATCCAGATCAACGTTTAGTTGATTTACCAGGTTATGGTTATGCGGCTGTACCTGAAGCGATGAAAATCGTATGGCAGAAAGAACTTGAGAACTATCTGATCCATCGTAAAAGCTTACAAGGCTTGGTACTGTTAATGGACATCCGTCATCCATTACAACACTTTGACTTAATGATGCTGGAATGGGCACATTCACGTCATTTATTTGTACACATCCTGCTTACTAAAGCCGATAAATTAAACCGTGGCCCTGCCAATAAAGTACTATTAGAAATTAAGCAGCAGTTGAAGAAAATGAAACTTGATTTCTCGATTCAATTATTCTCTTCACTCAATCGAATTGGTTTAGAAGAATTGGCAAGCGTCATGGGTGGCCGTTTAAATTTCACACTTGATCAACCAGCAGAATTTGACCTTGATCAGATCCCAGAAGCTTCAGAAATAGACGTCGAAGAATAAATAATGCATTTTATGCAACTTGATGCATAAAATAATTTCTAATTGTCCTGAATTGCTAAACACAAACACTAGGTAGTTTTCATATACTGCTTAGTGTTGGTTCATTGCACTATCGATTAGGACTAAACGATGAAATTACTATCATTTATGAAGAACAAAGTTCTTGGTTCTTCGATTGACTATAAAATTCTCCCACGCAAAGTGAAGTTTGACTGGGAAAAAACACCAGTGGATTGGATTCCAAACCAGCCTTATGCCAGTTATTTTATTAATGAAATTAACAATATTTTGCCTGCTGGTGAGTTTTGGTTCTGCCGCTTATACAACAAAGTTCTTCCAGAAATTACTGATGAAAAATTAAAACAAGACGTTCAAGCATTTATTCGCCAAGAAGCGATGCATGCGGTTGCACATACGTCTGCGAACAAAGAATATCTTAGCCAACGTAATATTGATATTCAGCGTAATCTCGATATTATGGATTTCGTATTTAACAAAGCTTTAGCTGATAAGCCTTTTGGTAAAGAAGTTCCTAAAATACTTGACCATCAATGGGATTTGTTCCGTCTAGGCGTCATTGCAACAGTTGAACACATGACGTGTGTATTGGGTAAATACGCACTGTACAACAAACGTTGGGAAGAACTCGGTGCTGATCCAGAAATGATTGATCTGATTAAATGGCATGGTTCTGAAGAAATCGAACATCGTACCGTTGCTTTTGATCTATATCGTCATTTAGGTGGTGGTTATATTGCACGTTATTACATGAGTGTCGCTGTAATCGTGGGTGTACTTGGTTTATGGGTTGATGGCGCGGCACATATCATGGGTCAAGATCCTCGTTTTGCCGACAAAAAACCGAGCTTATTTAGACCATGGGTTTGGATGGAATGGTACAAAATTGGTCGTCAAGATAATCAGGTTTTACCAAATCCAATTTGGTTAGTCGCTCAACAAATCGACTATCTCATGCCTTGGTATGATCCTGTGAAAGAAGGTAATACTCAAGATGCGGTGAATTATTTAAATAATTCACCGGCAGCAAAACGCGCTTTACAACAAGCTGCATAAGCATTTCAATAAAAAAGCAGGAGTCTTCTCCTGCTTTTTTCTTTCTTAAATCGCATCAACTTGATTCAACTTCTGCCTGCTTAGCATAACGATCAACAACAACGCTGATCATCATATCACCCTGTACATTCACTACTGTTCGTACAGTATCTAATACTCGATCAATCGGTAATAAAATCGCAATCGCTTCCGCAGGCAAACCAACTGATTGTAAAACCATAATCATGGTCACCATACCTGCGCTGGGAATACCTGGTGCTCCCAATGAAGCAATCATGGCAGTTAAACATACAATAATTTGCTGGGTTAAACTCAAGTCCAAGCCCATCAAATTTGCAATAAATAAAGCGGCGGCTGCCTCATAAAGTGCTGTACCATCCATATTTAATTGTGTTCCTAAAGGAATCACAAATCCTGCTGTCTGGGGTCGCACACCTAAATTTTCTTGTGCACATTTCATACTGAGTGGCATTGTCGCGGAACTTGAACTGGTCGCAAATGCAGTAACCAAAGCTGTGCGTGCGCCTTTAAAGAAAGTGATTGGATTCATTTTGCCAAAAATCCAAAGTAATGCAGGCAAAACAACAGCACCGTGAAAAATCGTTGTTCCCGTGACAACCACTGCGAATTCAACTAAACGACTTAACACAGAAAGATCTTCAGTCGCGATCAATTTAGCAAGCAGTGCAAAAATACCGATTGGAGCTAGCTTCATCACCCAACCCACAAGCATCATCATCATGACAAAGAATTGTTGGCAAGTATTGCGAACCAAGCTAAAGCTTTCACCACCTTTGACTAATGCGACTCCAAGGAATAACGCAAAGACCACAACTGCAAGTACATTACCTTCACTAAATGCTTTAAAAGGATTGATCAAGGTATTTTGGATAAAATTGGTCAGAAAACTTGAAGGCGTCAACGTATCTGGCGTTTGGTGGTTTTGCATGGCTTCTTGGAAGATTTGAATATCTACCCCTTTGCCTACTTCAAATAGATGTGCACAACTAATCCCTAAAATCAAAGCTAAGGTTGTCGTCGTGAGACAGCTTAATGCTGTAATTTTCCAAACTCGTCCAAATTGTCCACCAGCCTGTAAATTTGAAACACCCACAACGATCGAACTAAAAATAAGTGGGATGAGCAACATTTTGAGTAAACCAATAAAAATACTGCTTAAAATCCCCAGCCCATACAAACTATGTTCAGCAAAACTAGTCTGCGGATACAAAGTTAAGAAGAACCCATATATAACACCCAGTACGGCTGCGATTAGAATTTGTGTATTTAAATTCATTCTGATTAATAAAATATTTTAGCTTGTCGGTACTATGGCACGCTCATATTGAAGAATCGAGCAATTTTTTGTCACAACCTTATGACAAAAAAAGCCATCTAAACGATGGCTTTAATTTGAGTTTTTCAGATCTAATTTACTGGGTTTCAATTTCTCTCAATCGAATTAGACCCTCTTGCACAGTGCTACATACCAGCTGACCATTCTGCCACATGCGTCCAAAATTCAGACCACGTGAACTGGCACTAATCGTTGCTTCCATATCGTAAAGCATCCAATCATCAGCACGTAACGGGCGATGGAAATAAATGGTGTGATCAATGCTTGCACATTGTAAATTTGGCGAAATCCAAGATAACCCATGTGGACGCAGTGCTGTGGTCATCAAAGTAAAGTCTGAATAAAACGCAACGATGGCTTGATGTAATGAAACGTCATCAACATTTTCTGCAATACGATCATGGGTACGAATGTAGTGCGCATAATATGGTGCTTCAGGCTGCGGCTGAAAAGGATTAACTGGTCGAGTTGGTCTGATTTCAACATGGCGTTCGCGCATAAAACTCGTACGTGCATTTTCTGGGACGAAATTGAGCATACTTTCTTTTAATTCTTTCTCAGACTTCAGCTCTTCAGGACTCGCATACTCTGGTTCTTTATGTTGATAATTTAAGCCTTCTTCTGGATTGGCAAAAGATACCATCGCCGAGAAAATTGTACGTCCATGTTGGATCGCACGCACTTGTCGACTTGCAAAACTTTTACCATCTCGCAATGGATCAACTTCATAAATGATCGGTGCATCGACATCACCACCATATAAAAAATAAGCATGCAACGAATGTGCTGGACGGTTTGTGGTATATGACGCTGCTCTTAATGCTTGTCCAAGAACTTGTCCACCGAATACTCGTTTCCCAACCAAATTGCGACTGTTGCCTCGGAAAATATGTTCTTCCAACTTTTCCAAAGTCAAAAGTTCAACCAGTTCTTGAGTTAACGCATTCATGTAATAGCCTTCCAACATCAATGAGGAGAGATCAACTAATCCATTCAGGATTGATCATTTCGATTGTGCCACAAATTCCAATAAATATGCTCAGGATAAAATGATTCATCCGTCACATTAATCTTTATTTATAACTGCTAAAAATACGATTTTTAACGATAAAATCTACCAAATACGCTATATTTTGTCAGAAAATAACATATCGTTTCATGGCAGAATATCGCAAAATGTCATGTTGACGTTTGTGTTCATCGAGCTTCGCCTTGCGCTGCACTTTAAGCTGCGCTTTCTTATAGCACTATAACAACACCTCATGCTCAGGGTTATCATTTAGGAGTTTGTAATGTCCAAGACTGGATTTGGTCAAATGTATCGCCAACTTTCGAGTAAGTTACTTGACCTCGTGGTCACCCCACATGTTCTTGGTGAAGTTCCTACAGAGTCCACCGTAACTGAGCAAAACACAACAGATTCAAATACCGTAATTTGCTATGTTTTACAAAATTATTCACGTAGTAATGCTTTGGTAGTTGATGGTGAAACGCGTCGCCTTCATCTAAAGCCAGCTTTGGATGCCATGAGTTTTGGAACTTATCATGAAAAAAACTCGGTTCTATTTTTACATCAAAATGAAAATAACTTTTTTAATACTCAAACATATCCCCCACGCCTTCTACAATTGATCGAAGCATTAGAACAAAATCAAGAAGTAGATGTTCAATTAGTTCCCGTTACAGTGCTCTGGGGACGCTCACCAGATAAAGAAGATTCATGGTTTAAATTATTATTTTCTGATACTTGGGCAACACCAGGTACTGTTAAACAACTCATGAATATTGGCTTACATGGGCGTGATTCATATTTAGAATTCCATGAGCCTCAATCTCTACGTGAATTGGTAGATTATGCCAAGAAACATCATCCAAATATTTCCCCTGCAACTTATATTTCAAGTTCTTTAGATACTTATCTAGATCAGCAACGTGAAGTCGTACTAGGTCCTGACTTATCTGATCGCCGTAATGTAATGCAGTCAGTAGTAAAAGCACGTGATGTACAAGATGCCATCCGTCGAGAAAGCATTCAGCATAAAATCAGCATGCTTGAGGCAGAACGTCGCGCAATTAGCTATGTCAATGAAATCGTTTCTGATTATTCAGCGTCAGCAGTACGCTTCGCAGATATGGCTTTAACACGATTATGGACACAACTGTATGACGGCGTTGAAGTTCATAATTTCAGTACGGTTCGCGAACTTGCGAAAGACTATGAAATTATTTACACACCATGCCACCGTAGCCATATCGACTATTTATTATTGTCCTATGTGATTTATAAACGTGGCTTGATGATTCCATATATTGCTGCGGGTGATAACCTGAACTTACCTTTTGTAGGTCAGTTATTACGTGGTGGTGGTGCATTTTTCATACGTCGCTCATTCCGCGGAAATGCACTGTATACTTCTGTATTCAAAGAATATTTATACAGCATTCTATCGCGCAATACGCCTATCGAGTACTTCATTGAAGGGGGTCGTTCACGTACTGGTCGCTTACTTCCACCGAAAACAGGTATGCTCGCCATGACCGTACATGGTCATTTACGTGGACGTGCGAAACCGATCGTCTTCTTACCGACGTATATTGGGTATGAGCGCTTGATGGAAGGCTCAACTTATGTAGGTGAAATGCAAGGTAAGCCAAAAGAAGCAGAATCAATTTTTGGTATCGTCAAAACCTTACGAAAAATTGAAAGAATCTTTGGCAAAGTACACGTCAACTTTGGTGAACCTGTTTTCCTCGATGATATTTTAAAGCAGCATAATGCAGATAAAATTCAGATTGAAAAAAATGATGCACCGATTCCTGCTGAGGTATCTCATGTTGTTTCTAGCTCAGCCAATCTGATTTTAGAAAATATTAATCGCGCAGTGGTCATCAATCCTGTTTCATTATTGTCTTTGATCTTATTAGCAACACCAAAGCATACATTAGATGAAGAGATCTGTGCAAAACAGCTTGATATTTATCGTGATTTAGCGACTCAACAACCATATGATGAACGCACGCAAGTCACTTCTTTATCAGGTAAAGAAATCATTGCTTATGGTCTAAAGCTCAAACTGATCAAACGTGTGCAGCATGTTCTAGGTGATATTATTGCCATAGAAGACAATCAAGCTGTTTTATTAACCTATTTCCGTAACAACATCTTGCATGCCTTTGTCTTACCATCATTGGTTGCATCATTGGTTGAACATAACGGTAAGATTAATAAAACAGATTTAAGTAATGTGATTCGTACATTGTATCCATTCTTAAAAGCTGAATTATTCATGAAGTGGAAAGCTTCTGAATTGCAACAGCACATTGATAACTATATCAATGCACTCGTTCAAATTGGTCTAATTTTCCAAGATCATGATGGCAACTTATTTAGCCCAACACCAAACAGCGAAGAGCATCAGAAACTTTTGACTTTAGGCATGCCAGTTAAACAAAGCTTAGAGCGTTACTACATGACGCTTGCACTGATCACCCAACGTGGTTCTGGCAATATTTCAACCAAACAAGTCGAAGAGTTAAGTCACTTATTAGGTCAGCGCTTATCTGTTCTATATGAATTCAACTCACCTGAATTCTTTGATAAGTCTTTATTCCAAAGCTTTATTAAAGTCCTTACACAGCAAAATTATATTCGTAATAATGAACAAGGTTTCATTGAATATGATGATAATTTCAGTGAAATGGCAGCAGGTGCGCAGTTGGTACTTGATGAAACGACCTTGCAAATGTTGCAACACATCACAACATTTACAGATGAAGAACTTGCAACCGCTTTAGAAGCAATGGCTTCTCAACAGGCAAAACGTCGTTTAAAACGCAAGAAAGCTTAATTGTTCAGTATTCACTTTTGATGGGTTAGTCAAAAATTTGGCTAACCCAATTTATTTGCGGCATTCTAAATATTTCGGATCATCTAGGCATCTTAGTCGTTTGATTAATTCCACGAAATACGCATCATAATAACCTGAATCCACATAACGATTACGAATCTTAGCAACCAGCGCCTCATAGCCCTGCTTTTCATAACCCGAAATATCAGCCCAATAATACGCTGGTAAATGATTTTCCCATTGCATCGCCTGAGCGGCCAAAACATTACTATTTTTTACAAACCAAGTTCGTATCTGATGCCCAAAACCAACGGGATAAGCTTGAGGTCGAATCACAATATTAATTGCGAAATACGCGACTGGAAAATTGACAACTTGGGTCGATTCACCAAACTCTTTTTTCAAGTTATAAGGTAATACGCCATATGCTGGTGCAGCCAAGATATCGATCTTCTTTTGTTTAAATGAATCAACTGCTGTCGCAAAATCCACATAAATAGGTTTTGCCGATACACTTTGTACCAATGCCAATTGAGGCGGATTATTTTCCAGAATACCAATGGTCTTATTCTTTAATTGTGAAACTTTCCTGATCTGCTGAGTATTCATGATCATATATGCCGTGCCAATTGGAATCATGCCTAGCACTTCATAATTTTGATCTAGCATACGTTTTTCGACATTTGGATTGGTCAATAACTGCAACAACATACGTGCAACACGATTGTTTGAAATCAAACCAATTCCACTGGTACTTCCCATAAAATGGTTGTAACCATAGGTATGAAAATTAGATGCCACTAAACCTGAACATTTATTTTGATCAAATGCCTGAATCGCATCTTTTTCATCCTTAAAAGTATCAAACTTTAACTGAGTTTTATATTGAAGTGCATAGAGACGAATATCTTGTAAACGACGACTGATATCGCCCTGAGTACCAAGTGGGTCAAATACACACCATGTTTGCGTACCTGCCCAACTGGTTGTAGTCACGAATCCCAGCATGAGCATACAAATTATTTTTTTCATATTCCCCCTTAATGCCTCACCACAAACCATGTGTACAACTCAGGCAGTTCCATTACGGAATCTGTTGGTATTTTAACATCAAAATTCATACCAAACTTTCAAACTGTCTTGCAGTTTAATCTAATTATTTTCCATTACTATGTGCCGTTAACAGTTCGGCATAGTCATTAAAGCAAATCAAATGGTCAAATTTAAACCCTGTTTCCACCAACCGAGTTGCATAAATTTGCTTACCTGTCACTTGCTCAGATGCAAGCTCCACTTCAGGTAAACTCAAGCATTGCTGAAACCAACGTAAAATTTCATGCATAGCTAAAGGGGTGTTGTTGGTCACGATATAGCTCGATTGAACTTGGTCTAAGGTCGCCAACAATGCTAAAAACTTTGCCAAATCATCGATATGGATCCGATTACTAAAATGTAAGGTTGGATAGCTAAGAGTCTGCTCAGCAAGTTTTTTTAATCGGGCAATCGATGTGCCATAAATGCCTGTTGGGCGCACAATAATGCTCTGTTGCGGATAGTAAGCCTGCCACAACAACTCCATCTTCCGAAGTAAATGCCCTTGCTCATCGATTGGCTGAATCATTGACTCATCATCAATTCGCTCCCCTGCATTTTCACCATACACACGGGTAGAAGAAACAATAATAATACGTTGAACAGGATGATTTTTGAGAGCATTAGCAATCGGTTCAACGCTATCAACATAGGTTTGCTGATATGCAGCTATGCCACTTTGTGAAGGTGCAAGAATCACATAGACCACATCAACTGGGCGAAGTTGTGCTAAATCGAGCTGCTGAATATCTTGAAGATAATGTGTTGCGTAACAATCTGTTTTTTGACTACGGCTAATTGTGCTAATGTGGTGAGCTTGCTCAAATAAGTGTTTAGCAACGCGCTGAGATGTTTTACCATAACCAATAAATAAAATATGCATATACACCCTTGAATAGAGATGACTTCAGTCCAGCAATTACAAGGTGTTGGTGCCGCCGCAGCAACCCTATTAGAAAAGCTTCATATTTTTAGCACGGATGATTTGCTGTTTCATCTTCCGCGTGACTATGAAGATCGTAGCACTATTATTCCAATGAATCAGCTGGTTGTTGGACGAAGTTATCTGCTTGAAGGTGAAGTCCGATCAGTGGATTTCCCCCCTGGTAAAAAGAAATCTCTTGCCGCTTTATTACAAGATGATTTTGGCAAGGTCACTTTACGTTTTTATCATATTTATAAGGGATTAACCGATCGCATCAAAATGGGGCAACAGCTCCGAATTTTTGGTGAGGTTCGTGTCGGTGCACGTGGCTTAGAAATGTATCATCCAGAGATACAAGTCATCCAACAGCATACGCCATTACCCAAAACCCAACTTACGGCAATTTATCCTAGCAAGGAAGGACTGACTCAACCCAAGCTACGTGAATATGTACGCCAAGCCTTACAGCACCATAGCGATGACTTGGCTGAGTTATTACCGAGTAAATACAGCAATGGCTATGAACTTAAACAAGCATTAGAATATATTCATGAACCCCCTGTTGATGCCAACATGCAACAACTCAATCAAGGTTCACATCCAGCCCAACAGCGTTTAATTTTTGAAGAACTGGTTGCCCATCAAATTAGTCTGTTAACACGCCGTGCCTATATTCGCCAAATTGCTGCACCTCGTTTTGATAGCAGTAAAGTCTTGGCTAAGGCATTATTAGACGGTCTTCCTTTTCAAATGACCAATGCACAAAAACGAGTTTCTAAGGAAATCTTGCAAGATCTCAAGCAAGATCAACCAATGCTCCGTTTGGTACAAGGTGATGTGGGAGCAGGTAAAACCCTAGTCGCAGCAGTTGCAGCCTGTCATGCACTAGAAGCGGATTGGCAAGTTGCACTGATGGCACCGACTGAGATCTTAGCAGAACAACATTATTTAAATTTTAAACGTTGGTTTGAGCCACTAGGCATCCAAGTGGCATGGCTTTCAGGCAAACAAAAAGGCAAAGCGCGCACTCTAGCCGAACAACAAATTAAAGAAGGACATGCACAGCTCATTGTAGGAACACATGCCTTATTCCAAGATACTGTCGGGTTCTCCAAACTTGGTTTAGTCATTATTGATGAACAACATCGCTTTGGGGTTGATCAACGTCTTGCCTTAAGAAATAAAGGGGCTGACCAATTCACCCCACATCAATTGGTGATGACAGCAACCCCGATTCCCCGCACCCTCGCGATGAGTGCTTATGGTGATTTAGATACCTCGATTATTGATGAGCTCCCCCCGGGACGCACCCCGATTCAAACAGTCACCATTCCTTTGGATCGTCGTGAACAAGTCCTGCAACGGATTGCCAGCAATTGTCGTGAAGGTAAACAAGCGTATTGGGTCTGTACCTTAGTGGAACAATCTGAGACCCTAGATGCTCAAGCGGCTGAAGCGACCTACCAAGAAATTAAAGAACGCTTTCCAGACATCAATATTGGTCTAGTCCACGGCAAAATGAAAGCAGATGAAAAACAAGCGGTCATGCAAGCATTTAAAGACAATCAATTACAACTGTTAATTGCCACTACCGTGATTGAGGTTGGAGTCGATGTGCCCAATGCCTCAATCATGGTCATTGAAAATGCTGAACGTTTGGGGCTTTCCCAATTACACCAATTGCGTGGTCGGGTTGGGCGTGGAGCTACCGCTAGTTTTTGCGCCCTACTCTACAAAGTACCTTTGTCTCAAAATGGTCAGGAACGCCTTTCAATCTTACGTGAAAGTAATGATGGTTTTGTGATTGCTGAAAAAGATTTGGAAATACGCGGTCCGGGTGAACTCTTAGGAACCAAACAAACTGGAGATATGGGCTTTCGTGTGGCACGTTTAGAACGTGATGATCATTTACTCACACAAGCACATTATGTCGCTGAACAAATTTTAAGAGATTACCCACAACATGCTGATGGACTATTAAAACGTTGGCTGCCCAAAGCTCCAAGATATGCTTATGTTTAAATTCATTAGCAGATCAACACGACAGCTTTTTGATTATCTAACCCCATGTAGCCTGTGTGATATTGGTATAAAAAGGCACTTTGGCGTGTGTCAAAGTTGTTGGGAACAATTACCGTGGTTAAAACAATCCATCGAGCGTAACCAACAACAGATTTTTGTTACCTGCCATTATCAATATCCGATTGATCGCATCATTCAGCAATTTAAATATGAACAAAAACTGCATCATCAACGACTATTGGAAGGACTGCTACAACAACTAAAGCTTCCTAAAGTTCATGCCATCGTTCCAATGCCGATTTCAACAGATCGCTTGGTAGAACGAGGTTTCAATCAAACATTGCTACTCGCTCAAGCACTGAGTAAAAGCTTAAATGTACCCATCTGGCAACCCGTGCAACGCTTGGCGCAACATTCGCAAAAAGGTTTGTCACGCATAGAAAGACTAGAAAATATTGAACAGCAATTCGTGGCTGCACCACCCAATCATCTTCGTTATCGAAAAGTCTTAATCATCGATGATGTTGTGACTACAGGGAGTTCGATCACTGCTTTATCATACGTCTTACAACAACTTGGCTGCCAACAAATTTATAGTATCTGTTTAGCAGCTGCAGTAAATCATCAAGCTAGTACACTAGATTTTGCTGACACCATGGAATCACCACATGTTGAGTAAGAGGTGCAAGTAAAGTCGATTGATCATGCAAATCAATCCATTTCATCTCCGCAATTTCCGCAGCGATACGTGGTGTTTGTTTCAGTTTCACCTCATAAACATAACTTACTAACAGATGATCAGGCTCATTTGCAGCAGCCGTTTCAAAGCGCCCGACAAATTGTTTGATCTCAGATTCACACGCGATTTCCTCTAAAATTTCACGCTGTATCGCAATTTCAGGCGCTTCATTACTTTCTAGCTTGCCACCTACTTGCATAAAAGCTCGTGTGTTCTGCTTACGAACCAAAAGCAATTGATTTTGTTCATTCAATATAATCGCCGCAGCAACGGTTATGATTTTCACATTATCCCCTTAAACTTGAATATCTGCAGCTGACATCCATTTTGGTGTTGCAGGCTGATACACTGAAAATGCAGTTAAAATTTCGCCAATATTATCGGCGACAATTAAGTTTTCTACAAACTTTGCCTGACTAAATCCGCGATCTACAGAATCTTGGATCGTTTGAATTAAGCCATCATAGAAGCCCTCAACATTTAGAAATGCACAAGGCTTTTGATGAATCCCTAATTGATTCCACGTCCATTGCTCAAAGATCTCTTCCATGGTGCCTGCTCCTCCAGGCAATGCGACAAACGCATCAGCTAATTCTGCCATTTTCGTTTTTCGCTCATGCATATCATTGACCACATACAATTCAGTCAAACCCGTATGCGCTAATTCTCGATCAACTAAAGCTTGTGGAATGATGCCAATGACCTGCCCACCTGCGGCTATTGCACTGTCTGCAACTACACCCATCAAACCAGAGCGACCGCCACCATACACAAGCGTTTGACCTTGCTGTGCAATTGCCAGTCCTGTCGCCTGTGCAATTTGTTGATAAATGGGATCATTACCGAGAGAAGAACCGCAAAAAACACATATAGAATTCATACAATTAAAACCGTTTTATATAACTGTCATGCTGATAAAGTAGGCTGTGTAACAAGATTTTTTAGAAATTAACGTTTAGGCAAGTGTTTTTCGTTTCATCCTTGTCTAAAATACACGCTGGTTTTCGGTACAATGCTGAAAATCTCACATTGGCTGCGCGAGGAAAAAAGACATGCTTGAAGCCTTTTATGCCACAGAGCGCGGTAGTCTAGAAGATGCAACAATCAATGGGAGTTTTGATCTCCACCCTGAATTGGTTTGGATTGATCTAATTGCTCCATCTCAAGAAGAACAACAGTGGGTATTTGATGCTTACGAGCGAAACTTACCAACATTAAAATCACTTGAAGACATTTCCTCATCTGCACGATTTTACCGTGATGATGATGGCATTTTACATATCAGTACATATTTTTTAACAAAGAATAAAAATTATCAGGTCGATGGCGATACAGATGAGTCATCTCATATGCTTGCAACAGTACAAACTGTTGCCTTCATTCTGCATAAAGATCGTTTGTTTACCATGCGTGGCGAAAAATTAGTTGCATTTCGTGCCTTCCGTGCGCGTGCACGCCGTAATGATTACGATATGGACTATAAAGATCCCACTTGGATATTGCTTGGTTTACTTGAAGCAAAACTAGATGAACTTGCGGATATCTTGGAAGATATCCACAAAGACTTGGAAAGATACTCCACAGAGGTACTCAATAATCATCATCGTGAAACCCTGCTCGATCTTGATGACATGATTACCCGACTCGCACAACAAGAAGATATGCTTGGAAAGGCGCAACTGTGTTTGATCGATTTACGTCGTGTACTTACATTTCTCTCTCGTCCTCGAGCTTTAGGCAGTCATATTTATGATGCAGATATTCGAGAATTAAGTGAGGATGTTCGTTCACTGGTCGAACATGATGCTTTCTTATTCCAGAAAGTCCGCTTCTTACTGGATACCACATCAGGCTTCATTAACACCGAACAGAATGACACGATTCGTCGATTCTCGATTTTACCCAGTATGCTTGCACCACCAATGTTGATTGCTAGTATTTACGGGATGAATACCGATGTATTACCGTTTGCTCATGGCAGTCTGAGTTTTTGGATCGTCACTGCTATTTTGATGGCGTTTTTGGTCCTCCCAATGGTGTACTTCCGTTGGAAGAAATGGATTTAATAAAAAAGCACCTTACGGTGCTTTTTTATTACAAGACTGTTTTCATATCAATTTCAAATCATCTTGTAAATGGCAAGCTTGGATGACTTTCAGCATTTTCTCAGACACATTTTTAAAATGTAAACCTTTGTTATTTGGCGTTTGACGCAACCACTGCACCAATACTGCCAAAGAAAGGGTGTTTCCTTGTTCAAGCTGACCCAAATCAACAATAAGAGGAAAACTCTTATGTTGCTGGATATGCTTTAAACCTGCGCGATAAACTTGTTCTGCATTCGAGAAATCAATTGTTTTTGAAACAATTAACTGCTGATCAATATACTGAATCACCCGTCACCTACTTATTTCTTGTTAACAGCAGCATCTGCATCTGGCTTAAAGGTTGCAATCGCTTTATTCATATCACCACCATTACGCTGAACAGTTGCAGCAAACTGGTTACGGAATTGCAAGCCTAAATCAATACCAGACACATTGATATTACGGACTTTCCATTGGTCGCCTTTATCTGTCAACTGGAACGATACAGGGATTTTCTCACCATTATGTAAGAAGTCTAATGTAACAACTGGATTCTTACTATTGGTCGACTTGAATGGACGCATCGTGTAACTTTCATTGGTATATTTCGCGAAAGCACCGCCGTAGTTTTCAATAATCACAGCACGGAAATTTTGCTCAAACTGAGCACGTTGCGCAGCAGTGGTATATTGATTGTTTGCATACGTACCTAATACGATACGTGTAAATGCTTGTGAATCAACATACGGATCAAGATTTTGACGAATAATCGATTTAACTAAAGCAGGGTTATTCTGTAATTTAGCATGGTCCGCTTTTAAACGTGTAATTAGACCATCAGCAACACGTTTAACAAAATCAGGTGGGGTTTCTGTTGGTGCTGCAAATGCAGCACTCGCAAGCATGGTTGATAATACACTTGCTGTTAACGTTTGTTTCAATAATGTATTCACTTCAATCTCCTAACCTGAATTACTCAGCAAATGATGGCTCTGCATCAGCTGCTGCTGGCTGTGATGCTGAACTTTCTGTTGTTGCCGAGCCTGTTGTGGCTTTACTCGAACCACCAGTAATAAATTTACTGATCAAATCTTCTAAATCCATTGTGCCTTGGGTATTTGAAACCACATCACCACGTTTTAAGTAGTTCACACCACCACCTGGCACAACTTTCAAATATTTCTCACCCAGTAAGCCATTGGTTGCGACCATAATATAAGCATCCTCATCCAAACTGGTGATGGAGGTCATGTTACTGATCAGTTGCTGTTCCATTGCTTTTTGTTTCGCCGCATCAGTTTGTTGATAATCTGAGCTATAACGCAATTCTTCTAAGGCATTTTTCTGCACTTGTTTTAATTGCTCAGTATTAAAGCTGGTTAATTTACCATCCAAATCAAACTTAACTGTTGCTAAACGTGTTACTGGATCAAGCGTAATAGATTCTACACGACCAATGTTCACACCACTCATGGTCACCTTTGCTCTTGGTTTTAAACCATTTACGTTATCAAACTGCGCTGTCATGCTATAGCTATCACGTAGATTTGTACCCACTAAACCACTCACTTTCATCGCAAGAAAAAATAGAGCGATACCGAAGATAATCACAAAAATACCTACGGCCAGCTCACTAGTACGTGATTTCATTAAATCCCTCCGAACATGACCGCAGTCAACACGAAATCAAAACCTAATACACAAAGTGAAGAATATACGACTGTTCTGGTCATCGATGTCGCGATACCCTCTGGTGTTGGATCACAAGCATAACCTTGATAGACCGCAACCCATGTACAAATCAGCGCAAAAACAATACTTTTAATAATAGTGCCATTAAAAATATCATGCCCAAACTGAACTGTGCTTTGCATACCACCCCAGAAAGAACCTTCATCAGCACCTAAAAAATCTACGCCAACCAATTTGCCACCAATGATACCGATCGTTGCAAAAATCACAGTCAACATCGGCAAACTAACAATACCTGCCCACAAACGCGGAGCCACAATTTGACGAAGTGGATCAACACCAATCATTTCCATACTGGCCAGTTGTTCACTCTGTTTCATTGAACCAATTTCGGCAGTAAGAGCTGAGCCTGCACGCCCTGCAAATAGTAATGCAGCAACAACCGCAGCGAGTTCACGCAACAAAGTTAACGAAATCGCAGTCCCCAACATGGCTTCACTACCAAAAGTGACCAAAATGCTATACATCTGCAAGCCAAGGACAGCACCAATAAATAAACCTGAAACAGCAATAATCAGTAGGGACATGACCCCAACACGATGCATTTGATATATGAAGCGTTGAAAGCCACCTTTTGAAGGCGCTGAAAATAAAATCTGGATGAGCATAAGTGACGCAGCACCTATCCCTTTTATTCGCTCAATAACGAGTCTACCTAACCAGGCAATCGTATTCATGCACGAACCTCGTTATCTAAATATGCTTGGTGAGTAAATTGATATTCGACAGGCCCCTCAGCCGAGCCTGTTAAAAATTGATGCACAAATGGCGAAGCATGTGCCTGTAGCTGCTCAGGTGAACCTTCACCCTGAATTTTGCCTTCAGCAACCACATAAATATAATCAGCAATCGATAATGTCTCTGCGACATCATGCGAGACAATAATTGTTGTTAAGTCCAAAGCTTCACGCAAAGAACGAATCAATCGTGTTAGAACACCTTTAACAATTGGATCTTGGCCAGCGAATGGCTCATCATACATAATCAATTCTGGATCAAGTGCAATCGCACGCGCTAAAGCAACACGACGATTCATACCGCCTGAGAGTTCAGATGGCATTAATGGTTCAGCACCGCGTAGCCCAACCGACTCCAACTTTAAAGCGACCAACTCAGCAATCAAATGTTCTGGTAATTGTGTATGCGCACGAATAGGAAATGCAACATTTTCATAAACTGACATATCAGTAAATAACGCACCACTCTGGAATAACATCCCCATACGTGCGCGTGCAGCAAACAAGTCTGGACGAGACATGGCTGCAATATTCTTACCATCGAGCAATACTTCACCACAATCAGGGATTAACTGCCCACCAATCAAGCGGAGCAAAGTGGTCTTACCTGTTCCTGAAGGCCCCATAATTGCAGTAATTTGACCACGTCGAATTTTAAGACTGATATCATCATAAATGACACGTTCCCCTCGATTAAAGCTCAAGTTTTTAACTTCAATTAGGGCTTCAGCATCGAGAGGAGATTTGTTATTCATACTGGCATTCATTCCTGCACTTTTTATGCACGCATACTATACACTGAAAGATTAAGCGCTTGTTTTTATTTTGATATGCTACGTATGAAGATTATTAATTTATGTAATTGTTCTTTTTATCAACTTCTGTGCTCAACTTATGTTGTGAGCTTGCATTCAAAGAATCGATATGATTGCGTGTAATAAGTGCATATGCAAAAAACAACCCATTACAAAGCATTAAAATAACAAATAAACATGGCAACCCTTCACCACAAATGAATGACCATATTTGACTTAAAAGACTTTTATTTTGTTTAACTTTATTCATTTCTTCTGTAAAATTTGAATTAGTAGACATTTTTCGAATTTTACATGACTAATCCTAAATAAAAAAGCCAGTTTTACAACTGGCTTCTTCTTTTCATCGGTTTTTAACGATTAAAATTCGTTTTTCCGACGATAATCATTCGCTACCAAACTTACGTTTTGGACGGTCATCACCGAAGCTACGCTTTGGACGATCTTCACCACCGAAACTACGCTTTGGACGATCTTCCCCGCCGAAGCTACGCTTTGGACGATCTTCACCGCCGAAACTACGCTTTGGACGATCTTCACCGCCGAAACTACGCTTTGGACGATCGCCGAAGCCACCTTCACGTTGCGCTGGACGATCACCAAAATCACGTTTTGGACGGTCGCCGAAGCCACCTTCACGACGCGGTTTATAATCTACACGATTACCACGGTTGTCATCATTCGAATCAAAACGCGGTTTATCATTGAAACCACCTTCACGGCGCGGGCGATCTGAGTTGAACTCACGACGTGGACGGTCTTCGAAACCACCTTCACGACGTGGGCGATCTGAATTGAACTCGCGACGTGGACGATCTTCACCGCCAAATGATGGACGTTCACCACGTGGTTTATCATCAAAATTACGACGTGGACGGTCTTCAAAACCACCTTCACGACGTGGGCGGTCAGAGTTAAACTCGCGACGTGGACGATCTTCACCACCGAATGATGGACGCTCACCACGTGGTTTATCATCGAAGCTACGACGTGGACGATCATCACCGCCTTCACGACGTTTGAAATTGCTCTCGCCTTCAAAACGACGACCACCACCAAAACCACCACGACCGCCATCACGGCCGCCACGACCACGACCACCGCCATCACGACCACGACCACCACCATCACGACCTGAACGAGCAGGAGGTGGAGATGGCTCTAAACCTTCGATTTCAGATACATTTAAACGTGCATCTAAGTAATCTTCTAAAGCACGGATTTTGCCACGCTCACGGTAAGTCGCTAAAGTAACAGCTTGACCTGTACGGCCCGCACGACCTGTACGACCAATACGGTGTACATAGTCTTCATTTTTCATTGGTAAACCGAAGTTGATTACGTGTGAGATTGTTGGTACGTCTAAACCACGCGCTGCAACATCAGTTGCAACCAAGATTTTTGCACGACCTTCACGAATACTACGTAAACGACGGTTACGAACGGTTTGTGGCATTGCACCATGCAATGCAACAACTGAGTGACCCGCTTCAGCTAATTCTTCAGCAAGCATATCTGTATCTTCTTGCGTGCTTGCAAAGACAACAGCTTGATCTACTGATTCATCAGATAACCAATGCGTAAGTAATTTTTTCTTGTGTTCGAAACCATCAGTCCAATGTAATGTTTGAGTTACATCAGTATTGGTGCTGTGACCAGTTTCAATTGCAATACGTTGTGGATCATTCATCATGCGTTCAGCAAGACGGATAATACGATCAGCAAATGTTGCAGAAAACATTAATGTTTGTTTACGATTTGCAGCTAATTCACCAATCGCCTCTAAGTCTTCAGAGAAGCCTAGATCAAGCATACGGTCAGCTTCATCAACAATTAATGATTCAACTTTATCAAGTTTAATTTGACGACGGTTTACAAGGTCAAGTAAACGACCTGGAGTCGCAACAACAACCTGAGCACCTTTAAGCTGTTGAATTTGCTTACCAAAAGGCATACCACCCATAATTGCAGCAATACGAACACCTTTCATGTGACGTACAAATGCAATCGCATCTTGGCTAACTTGTTGAGCCAATTCACGTGTAGGAGAAATAACCAAAATAGTTGGTTGTGTTACGGCTTTCATACGGTCTTTGAAAGAAACGAATGCTTCTTCACCAGCCAAAGAGTTTAAAGTAGGCAATAAGAATGCAGCAGTTTTACCTGAACCAGTTTGGCTCGAAACTAATAAATCTTTCCCTTCTAACGCAGCGGGAATCGCTTGTTCTTGCACAGGAGTTGGTGTGGTAAAACCTAAACCTTCAAGCGCTTGTTGTAAGGTTTCGTGTAAAGAAAATTCGGCAAAAGTTTTGCTCATAGAGAGTTTCACCCTAATGGGTGCTCCATTTTAATAAATTCAAAAAAAATAGACATCGGCAACAAGCGGCAAAGCGACTCAAGCTGAAAATAGATGAAGTTCAGCGGCGATCCGAATAACGACGATGTGGACTAAACGCACGCTTGATTACTGCTTCAACCTGAAGAATCGCTAAGCGATTTGGGCGCAAGATGTGGTCCTCTCGATGGACAGCGTGCGCTTTATGATGAATAGAACTGAATGTTCAGGTAATGAACTGGAATTTAAGTGCGTGGGCGGATTATAGCAGAATAATTTTAAAAGTCACCTTTTTTAATAGGTTTTTTCTATCCATTTCGATTATTCATTGATTTTATAAGAATTTAGCTTAAATATATTTATACACAAACAAAAATTTTAAAACCTCTATGCTACTAAAATTATTATTCATCTTATGGCTATTAGGATGCCTCAATATTATCTATTTTGGTTTTCAACTTAATCCATTCCTTATAAAGAGTGAACCAGAGTATATTTATCAATACCCCATAGGTGGTGTAATCCTAATTTCTTTATTTTTTTCTAGTTATTTTATCGTTACATATTTTCTAGAATCGACTTCATCTATTCAAAAACATCCTTTTAGAAGTTGCACGATTTTAAGCACTATTACTTTCATACAACTTTTAATTGCATATAGCAGTGCTATGCATGCACCACCTTTTATGTGGGCATATATGATGAATATATTTATATTATTCTTTTTTCATCTTGTTCTATGTGTTTCTATTATTAGGCATAAAAAAGAGTAGCAATCGCTACTCCTTTTCTAAAAATCCACAAATTATTTTGCAGCATCGCCCCAAGCAGGAACAACTGTTTGCATCAATGGTTTTAACATTTTCAATGAGCAAGCAAGTACTTGACCATTATCAAATGATTCATTACCACCACGAGCATCAACAACTACACCGCCCGCTTCTTTCACAATTAACTCACCCGCAGCAATATCCCACGGTTTTAAACCAAGCTCAAAGAAACCATCAAAACGACCTGCAGCGACATAAGCTAAATCCAAAGCAGCAGAGCCACCACGACGGATTTGCGCGCCTGATTTAGTTACAGCCAACAAAGAAGCGAAATGTTGTTCTGCATAAGAAACGATTTCACCATTACGTTTCGCACGATAAGGATGACCTACCGCAAGGAATGTGTTTTCTAAAGAGTCTTTAACATTGACACGGATACGGCGTTGGTTCATGACTGCACCACGACCACGACTTGCAGAGAATAATTCATCACGCACTGGATCATAGATCACACCGTGTTGAGTTACACCTTTATGTTGTACAGCAATAGAAATACAGAAATGAGGAACAGCGTGAATAAAGTTTTGTGTACCATCTAAAGGGTCAATCACCCAGCACCAATCTGCATCGTGACCTTTACCTTCTTGCATGCCAAACTCTTCACCAAGGAAGCTGTGGTTTTTATAGCTTTTACGAAGCGTATCTATTGTTAGCTGCTCGATATAACGGTCAACACGCGTTACTGGACCATCGATGCCTTTTTCTTCAACTTGTAAATCGAGTTTATGACGATTTTGATGCGCCTTTAAAAGCTCTTGACCAACTGTTTGAGCCGCACGCGCAGCCATAACCACCATAGGTTCCATTGAACACCCACTACAAATTTGAAGATTTTGACAAAGAATAATGCATAAAAGCGCCTACATTCTATCAAATATAAGCGCTTTTAGGGGAAAAATGTTGCGAAAAATTATTTCCGCTTTCACATCCTTCTATTTATGAGAACCAAGCTTGTTTAATTGAAGCTAAAATACCGTTGCTATCTAAACCACAGTCTTGCAGCATTTGCTGATGGGTTGCTTGATGTAAGAATTCATCGGGCAAACCTAAATTCAACATTGGTTTTAAAATTCGCGCATGTGCTAAAAATTCATTGACCGCACTGCCTGCTCCTGCCATCACTGCATGTTCTTCCACAGTAACAAAAAGCTGGGTGCTCTCTGCAAGCTCACGGATCATTTGTTCATCCAGTGGTTTCACGAAACGCATATTGACCACACGCACACCAATTGCATGTTTATTCGCACACTGTTCTGCGGCTTCAATTGATGCCGCAACTCGACTACCAAACGCCAAAATACTGATCTGCTGTTCAGCATCTACATTAAATTCTGCAACAATTTCAGCTTTACCAATTTCTAAAGCAGTCATCTGTTGTTGAATTTCAACACCTGTACCGACCCCACGTGGATAACGTACGGCAGTTGGTCCATTATAGTGATATGCCGTATGCAACATCTGACGACATTCATTTTCGTCTTTTGGCGCCATGATCACCATATTCGGCACTGTACGCATATAAGCATAGTCATATGCGCCTGCATGGGTCGGACCATCTTCACCGACCAAACCAGCACGATCAATACCAAAAGTCACATCTAAATTCTGGAGTGCGACATCATGGATTAACTGATCATAACCACGTTGTAAAAAGGTCGAATAGATTGCTACGACAGGTTTTAAACCTTCACACGCCATACCCGCTGCTAAAGTCACTGCATGTTGCTCGGCAATAGCCACATCGAAGAAACGTTCAGGATATTGTTTTGCAAACTGAACCATTCCTGAGCCTTCGCACATCGCTGGGGTGATTGCGAGTAAACGATCATCTTGCGCTGCTTCATCACATAACCATTGTCCAAACACGTCTGAGTATTTAGGCGGTGATTTTTTTGCAGATGCAGATGCTGTAGCTGCAATTTTAGTAATCGCATGATAGGTAATCGGGTCTGCTTCAGCAGGCGCAAATCCTTTACCCTTTTTGGTATAAATATGAACTAAACGAGGGCCATTACGTTTTTTAAGCGCATGAAAAACTTGCGCTAACTGTTCCACATCATGTCCATCAAATGGACCAAAGTAATCAAAACCAATCGCTTTAAATAAATTATCAGCAGCATTTGTTGCAGATTGGTGTAAGCGCGAATTGTAAGTCCATTTTGGATGTGGTTGAACATAAGCTTCGCCATGTTCATTGACATTGATAAACTGACCTGTTTCCCAAATCGCTGCTAAGTGTTTTGCAAAACCACCTGTGCTACATGAAATCGACATATCGTTATCATTTAAAACGACAATCAGATCAGCATCATGTGCAACTGCATCATTCATGGCTTCAAATGCCATACCTGCTGTCATTGCACCATCACCAACGATTGCAACGACATCGCATGGATCTTTTTGATAGCGACGTGCCAAAGCCATCCCCAAACCTGCTGAAATTGCAGTTGATGAATGCCCTACCCCAAAGGTATCAAACTCTGATTCATCACGCGCAGGGAAAGCCGCTAAACCATTTTTTGTACGAATTGTGGTAATTGTTTCACGGCGACCTGTTAATACTTTATGCGGATAGGCTTGATGACCGACATCCCAAACCAAGCGGTCTTGCGGCGTATCAAAACAATAGTGCAGCGCAACAGTCAGTTCGATGACTCCAAGATTTGCGCCAAAGTGGCCACCGCTTTGCCCTGCCGCATACAAAATATATTGACGCAACTCATCCGCCACTTGTGCGAGTTGGCTTTGCTCGAGCTGACGTAATTGTTGTGGATGATCAATTCCATCTAACAATGGCGTAACAGGACGTTGAGTTGGAATTTCGGTATACAACATAATGTGGCAAAGCCTTTTTAAGCCTGGCAAATCCGAAGCTGGGTTAAATGGGGGCAATCATACAATTAAATACGATCTACCTTCAATCAGCCACATGTGCGAATGATGTAGTGCTGAACATTCTCAAGCCAATCTTAAACAACTGACTTACAGATTATCCTGAATTATGTCACTGTTTATCAACCATTATTGTGTGCTTTCTATGAAAAAGAAAAACTTATGTGAAAAATCAGAAATTCCAATTCACTCAATCTTCACACATTAAGCTATACTTTGATAGTTTTTACTAACATAGCGAGCTCTCTGTGCCGATTGAATTTATTGCAACATCAAAGCTACCAACTGCTTTTGGTGACTTCAATATTTCTGTGTTTCAAGACCCTCAAACGGGCGAAGAACATGTGGCGCTTTCTAAAGGTTTAGAAACTCCCCCAACAGGACCTGTTTTAGTTCGTATTCATTCAGAATGCTTAACAGGTGATGCTTTCGCTTCATTAAAGTGTGACTGTGGTCCTCAATTACAAGCGACTCAACGTTTGATTAATGAAGCAGGTCAAGGTGTGATTTTGTATCTACGCCAAGAAGGTCGTGGGATTGGTTTAACGAATAAAATCCGCGCCTATGCTTTACAAGATCAAGGGCATGACACTGTTGATGCAAACCTGTTATTAAATCTTCCTGCGGATGCACGTCGTTATGATATGTGTAGCATTATGCTGGATCATCTACAAATTAAAGAAGTTAAGTTAATTACGAATAACCCGTTAAAACTTAAAGCCTTAACTGATTTAGACATCAATGTGGTTGAGCGTGTACCGTTAACAGTAGGTCGTAACCCATTTAATGAACAATATTTAAAGACCAAACGTGAGCGTATGGATCATCTTTATCAAAAAGATGACTTTTAATTCATTTTTAATGATGTTTAAAAATAAAGCATTTAAGGGATTTTTGATTAGAAAAATTAAAAATCCCTTATTTTTTTTATGGATTTATGTTTTGATATAAGCAATCTCTAGATCACTTTCAGAGGATCATCATGCAACATCCAACTTCAGTTGATATTCAACGTGTTCGTGAGTTTTTACTCGATCTACAAGCACGGATTTGTGCAGGACTAGAGCAACAGGAATGTGCAGGCGGTGGCACCGCTGAGTTTATCATTGATGATTGGCAACGAACCGAAGGTGGCGGTGGTCGCTCTCGTGTTCTGCAAAATGGTGAAGTGATTGAAAAAGGTGGGGTGATGTTTTCCCACATCAACATCAGTAAACTTCCTGCTTCTGCAACTGAACGGCATCCACAGATAGCAGGCGCAAAAGCACAAGCCTTGGGTGTTTCTTTAGTTATTCATCCTAAAAATCCCAATATCCCAACTTCACATGCCAATGTACGTTTATTTGTTGCCGAACCTGAGGGGCAAGACCCTGTTTGGTGGTTTGGCGGTGGATTTGATCTCACACCTTTTTATCCAGATGATCAAGATATTCAAAACTGGCATCAAACCGCTTATAATTTATGCCAACCATTCGGCGAACATGTTTATGCTGAACATAAACAATGGTGTGATGATTATTTCTACTTAAAACATCGTGATGAACAACGTGGTGTAGGTGGTTTATTCTTTGATGATTTGAACCAATGGGACTTCGAAACTTGCTTTAAATATATTCAAGCCGTTGGTAATGGTTATTTAGAAGCAATCTTGCCTATTTTTGAAAAGCATCGTGAACAGCCTTATACCGAAGCTCAACGTGAATTCCAATTGTATCGTCGTGGTCGCTATGTTGAATACAACTTAGTATACGATCGAGGTACCTTGTTTGGCCTACAAACGGGTGGTCGTATTGAGTCGATTTTAGTTAGCTTGCCTAATCTCGCGGGTTGGTCTTATCGCCCTGAATGGGATGCCGACTCAATAGAAAAACGCTTAACAGATTATTATCTAAAACCAAGAGATTGGTTGAGTTTAAATAAATAATTGACCGTAATTATTCAAAGCACCTGAATTTAGGTGCTTTTTTTGTACCTAAAGATTATCGTATATTGTGCCCGCATAAGCATTCAAATATGTTTAATAGCCTCTGTCCTCTCTTTCAACTTTGGATAAAAGTATGACCAAACAATTTGCTGTCATTGGGAATCCGATTGAACAATCTCGATCACCAGAACTCCATCATGCATTTGCAGCAAAAACGGGGGTCAATTTAGACTATAAAAAAATTCTTGCGCCCTTAGATGGTTTTGAAAGCACAGCAAAAGATTTTTTTGCTCATGATGGCGTTGGAATGAATGTAACTGTGCCGTTTAAAGAGCAGGCATTTGCTTTATGTGATCAACTTACTGAACGTGCCAAAATTGCCAAAGCTGTGAATACCTTGTGGATGCAAGATGGCAAACTGTTTGGAGATAATACCGATGGTCAGGGTTTAGTTGCCGCCATTCAAGCCCTAAATTGGAATTTAGAAAATAGTCGTATTTTAATTTTAGGTGCAGGTGGCGCAACTCGCGGTGTGATTTATCCTTTAGTACAAGCAGGCGCAAAACAGATTATCATTGCCAATCGTACACTGACTCGTGCTGAACAATTGGTCTCCGATTTAAAAAATGCCGTGCCGCAAGCGCAACTCTCAGCGCTCAGCTTGGAACAACTTGCTGGTGAATTTGATTTTGTCATCAATGCCACTTCTGCCAGCTTAACTGGTGATACTTTACAACTCCCTGAATGCTTGGTTTTTCACCATGCCTATGAAATGGCTTATGGCAAACCTTCGAGCTTTTTGGATCAAGCCCAAGAGCGCCAAGTTCCATCAACAGATGGTTTTGGTATGTTGGTGGGCCAAGCGATTGAAGCATTCTCTATTTGGAATGGAGTCAAACCTGAATTAAAAGATTTCTTATAATCCACCTATAAATTAATAAACAAAAAAGAACCTGCATTGCGCAGGTTCTTTTCAAGTAATCGCCAATTATTTTGCCGTTAGCATTTTCAAATACACTTCTTTAAAGATTTCATAATCAATAAATTCATTGTGCTCAATCTTTAATGTATTAATGCTCTTTTCAGACAACTGATTTTTACGAGCATCAACATATACTTGTCCTAAAATCGTTGCGGTTTGTGCCAATAATGGTTTTTCCTCACTTGAAACTCCATTATCACGCTCAAATTGAACTTGATACTGTTGAGCAAATAGCTGCTGTGGCTGCTTATATTGAGATTGTAGCTTTTTCCAAGCTTGACGATCTTTATCACCATGCATCGCATCATTTACAATACGATTAACAGCCTGCCCTAACTTGTCATCAAACTGATCATCTTGCTCAAGATGATGTTTCTTCTGTAATGCTTCAATGCTCTTCAACGCCTTACCTTGTGGGTTATAGATGTCATCTGTGGCATACCAATAGGCATAAACAGCTGCGATTTCCTGCAATTCCTGACTTGTATAACGTTGCGCAGTTTCTGCTTTATTTTCTATCAGTTTGGCAATAAATACCGCTTTAAATGTTTGCTCATAACTGTGTGTTGCATCATATCGCTGTTCTGCAATAACCTTGAGTTGATCCTCTAAAGATAACGTATAAGGTTCAACTGAACGCTCTTGAATGCTGGTCTGTCCCAATTTCTCTGAGAAACTACCGATTGCTTGTTCCAACATTGAGCCTTTACTTGCTTCAGCCCATGTTTTCGCTCGTTTCAATTGAGCCTGATCAATTGGCGTTGCTTGGCCATAATTGGAAATCAACATATCTGCTTTAAGATTAAAACGAGACTTCAGTTCAGGTAGTGCATAATTCAAATCATAATCAATTTTAACTGCTCGCCCTTGCGCATCTAAACCAATATCCATAGTAAATGGATTACGTTTGTCTTGAGGAGGCAATGCTTTTTCAATCTCAGCCTGATGCTTGATCCATAGCGCTTTAAATGCCTGATCATCAATAAATTGATTTTGATCATATACAGCAAATTCTTTTTCTACGCTTTGTAATTTTTCAACATAAGATAGAAAACCTGATTCGGCTTTTTTCGTATTAAAAACATCAATATCGTAAATACTTTCACAATACTGTGCATCGCCATAAGCAGCCTGTTGAGCATTCAGAAGCGCTGTACATTGGGTCTCTGTCAAACCTTGTTCATCTTTTGAGGAAGAAGCTGCATCTGCGGCAGCATCAGCTGATTCTGAATCGTCAGTGACTATCCCAGCTTCTTTGGCAGCATCCATCGCTTGCTGCGCTGCATCGGATACCTTTGGATCAGCTTCATCTTCAACACCAAAGTGCTGATTCACTAAACGATATAATTGCTGACTGACGACACTGGCATCATCTGCGGAATCTTTATTCGCTAATATGGATGCCGCTGCATCAGGTTTGGTTTTGCTTGCAGCATTGGTTTCATCAGCAATCAGCTTTTCTAAATTTTGTTCTTTAATATTTAAAATGCTTTGCATTAAATATTTTTCATTCACTTTGCTGTACAAATTCGCTTGTAAAATTAATTCTTCAATCGACGTTTTTAAGCGAATTTTTTCGACTACTCCTAAATTTCGATCAGCAGCGGAGACAGACAATGCTTGAATGTTATTTTGATCAGCTAAACGGTAATAAACAGCACTTGAAGCTTTCACATACTCTGCAAATTTTTTGTAATCCACTTGCTTAAACATTGCCTGATATTTTGAAAAATCCAAATAAGCTAAATTATTTTGATTTTCTTTGTTCACCAAATACGGCATCAAAGCAAAATAATTGATATAAAACTTATAATTATTTAAATCTAGGACCATCGGCACTTTTGCTTGAACTAACAAGGTTGGTTTTTCATAACGTGCTGTCAGATTAAACGAACCCATTTTCTGACGATAGTGGACTGAGCCATCATATTCAAATTGCATATCATTCAATATATTGGTCATGATCTGAGCAAATTTATCAGCTTTAGAACCACCAGAACTTTTGGGCTGTTGTGCCAAGGCATTATAGAGTGCCTGCTTTTGTTTGCTGTTTAAATTAACCTTTTGTTCTTGTAAATATTGATCCACTTTTTGTTTGAGTGCTGCATCTAAAGTCGCCTTTTCTGACGAGGTGTTTGATTTATTTTGATCTAGGTCGACATGAACTTTGAATTTTCCACGATAATCGTAACTCGGATATTCATACATTGCATTGAGACTGTTAATTGCCTTTTGCTCTAAATTCTGAGAACCTGAATTGGTTTTAATGACATGCTGCGAACAAGCAGAAAGACCAAGACCCAACAAGCATAATGTTAAATATTTTAAACGCATAGCTTTACCAAACACCCTTATATCGTTATATTTTCAACTATAAAATAGATCATTTTTCACATATAATATATGCGAAGACTCTAACAGAAAAATGATTTTCTTACACACAACTCATTTCGAAAATTAGCTTTTCTGACAATTTTTTCCCTAGAGTTTATCAATGTATTTTTATCACTATTATGAATAATCAAAGTATCGAAACAGATAATCCAAAATGATTCAAATACAGGATTAAGATTATGCCAGCTTATAAAGCCCCTCTCCGCGATATTCGTTTCTTAATGAACGAAATGTTAGATTATCCAGCACATTACCAAACTTTGACAAGTGGTCAAAATGCGGATGCTGAAACCGTTGATATGATTCTTGAAGGTGCAGCAGATTACTGCGAAAACGTACTTTCTCCACTGAACCAATCTGGTGATGAAGAAGGTTGTACTTTCAATAATGGCGAAGTAACAACGCCTAAAGGTTTTAAAGATGCTTACGACCAGTTCGTAATGGGCGGTTGGCAAGGTCTTTCTTACCCAGAAGAGTTTGGTGGTCAAGGCCTACCAATGTCGTTGAACCTCATCAAATCTGAAATGATGGGTACTGCGAACTGGTCATTTACCATGTACCCAGGTTTAAGTACTGGTTGTATGAATACCATCATGCAGTTCGGTACTGATGAGCAAAAAAATACCTATATGCCTAAATTGGTTGAAGGGACTTGGTCAGGCACAATGTGCTTAACGGAACCTCAATGTGGTACAGACTTAGGTCAAGTTAAAACTAAAGCTGAACCTGCTGCTGACGGTACTTATAAAATCTCTGGTACTAAAATCTTCATCTCTGCAGGTGAGCATGATTTAACAGACAATATTATTCATATCGTACTTGCGCGTCTTCCAGATGCACCTGCTGGTACTCGTGGTATTTCTTTATTCATCGTACCGAAATTCATCCCGACTGCTGATGGCGGTGTGGGTGAGCGTAACACGGTTTCTTGTGGTTCGATCGAACACAAAATGGGTATCCGTGCTTCAGCAACTGCTGTATTGAACTTTGACAATGCAACAGGTTACCTCATCGGTGAAGTAAACAAAGGTTTACATGCCATGTTTACGTTCATGAATACTGCTCGTATTGGTACAGCGGTTCAAGGTATTGCACATGCTGAACTTTCTTTCCAAGGTGCGTTACCTTATGCGAAAGATCGTATGTCTATGCGTGCCCTTTCTGGTAAGAAAGAGCCTGAGCGTGTAGCTGATGCGATTATTCATCATGCTGACGTTCGTCGTATGTTGTTAACTCAAAAAGCGGTTGCAGAAGGCGGTCGCGCAATGATCTATCATGCTGCAAAACTTGCAGACAAAATGACAGATGCATTAGTCAATGGCGATCAAGCTGCTTATGAAGCTGCTGATGACAAACTAGGTTTCTATACCCCGATTTTGAAAGGTTTCTTGACTGAATTAGGTCTAGAAGCTGCGAACCATGGTATGCAAGTATACGGTGGTCATGGTTTTATCAAAGAATGGGGCATGGAACAAATCGCACGTGATGCACGTATCTCAACATTATATGAAGGTACAACGGGTATCCAAGCACTTGACTTATTAGGTCGTAAAGTTCTTTTAAGTTCAAAAGGTAAAGTCGTTCGTGACTATACTGCTGAAATCTTGAAATTCTGTGCTACGCATGCGCGTAACAAGTATTTACGTCGTTTCGCTTGGGACTTAACGAAACTTTGCGCTCAATGGAACACTTTAACTGTTCGCATCATGCTTGCAGCTCGTAAAGACCGTGACATCGTATCTTCTGCTTCTAATGATTTCTTGATGTTCTCTGGTTATGTAATGATGGCTTATTTCTGGGCTCAACAAGCAGTGATTGCTTCTGAGAAACTAGAAGCTGGTAACGGCATTGAAACTCCAGAATTCTATAAAGCAAAAATCAAAGTTGCTGACTTCTACTTTGACCGCTTATTGCCGCGTGCACAAGGTCATGCAGAATCAATGGTAACGACTTCACGTACTTTAACTTCACTTGCTCCAGAACACTTCAGCTTCGATTACTAATTCAATCAGAACTGATCAATAAAAAGAGCGCTTCAAGCGCTCTTTTTTTATGGAAGCTTTATTTCACTTTTTTAAACACATAAGCTTGTTTCGGGAAAGGATATTCTTTAAAAAAAACACGATTTCGCCCATGGTCACCATTCCAAATTTGCTCAAGATCCATAACCAAATCATGATCTTGATTAATTTGATAATACAAATTTACATTGGCTGCATCACAACGGACAATAAGTTCCTTCCCTGCCTCATGAACATGCCATTGCACCTGCTTACAGGTTTGCTCTATTTTGGTCATATTGCGCGATGGATCTGACCCCAAGCGTCCAAAACTGGTATTGGTCCAATAGACTGAACCATCTTCTAATAAATTTAAGATATATTCCGCTTCTTTTTCATCTTTGACACAACCAGCAAATGCATCAGTACAAGGAATACGCGCATGATAGCGCCCAACATATTGCATATCTTGCTGAGTCGGTTGCGTCATATGTTTAGAAGCAACATGAGGAATTGTTGCTTGTCCCGCAACCTCAGTCAGTGACATCCCTTCACTTGCGCTTGTTCGTGCTTGTTCAGCATCTAACATGACAGGAATAGAACTTTCATCAGTAGTTGGCTGCGCTTGGTTTGATGTTTTCATTGAATCCGGATGATAGCTATCACAAGCACTCAAGCCCAAACTCAATAAAAATCCTACACTAACATGCTGTAAGAAGAACCTGAACTGCATATCCACAAATCTCTAATATCAACATCGTTGTCACACTTTTTTCAAAAAACACCCCATGGTTCTGCAAAATATAGGAAGCATTTGAATATTCGTCTATTCCCCAAATGGGTAATTATGGCGGACGTAACTTGATGAAATAGCAAATTAACAAAGCAGTATGCTTTAAGTCGGTGCATTTTAGGCGATACTGTCGTTTTTTCCATCAGCCTTTTACACACCGTAACGATTCTCTCATCTGTTTAAACTTTAAAAAAACCAGTTCATCCCTATCTCATTATTAACAGCGATTTATCATGAATGAAGCCTCATTCTGTTGCTGTATCAAATATTTTAGGAGAAAAATTAAATGGCCAATTCTGGTTTATATCGCTCAAACCGACAAAGCATGATCGCTGGTGTAATGGGCGGTATTGCGGAACGTTTTGGTTGGAATGCAAATTTATTACGTTTGATCTTTGTAGTGATTTCACTCATGAGCGCAGCTTTCCCTGGTATTTTGGTTTACCTGATTTTGTGGTTAGTAATTCCAAAACAACAGCAAAGTCGCGTTGATTATGTACAAGGCTATAATCAGCCCGTAAAAACCGTTTATGAAGACCAAAGCATAAAACGTTAATTTCTTTACCTCTTTTGGTCGCTACGGTTGAATTTCCCCCTAATACAACCGTAGCTTTTTTTATTCTGATTGAAGCTTTTGACGACTGAGTTGTTGTTGAAGTGCAGCGATCATATCCGCACGACTAATAATGCCAATCAAACGTTGATTTTCCACGACAGGAATATAATTAAAAGATTTCTCTACAAAATAAGGAATGAGATCTTGAATCGGTTGTAGCGGATGAACCGTTACCACGCGATGACTCATAATTTGATGGACATAGTGTTGCCATGAATTTCTTGGATCTGTTGCACCTTTAAACCACTCCACAACCTCATACAAAGCAAGTGTCCCTACCAAATTATGATCTGAATTTACTACAGGCAAACTCATTAAATTTACCGCTTTGAATTTATCTAAAGCTTGGTGAATATCATCATCTTCATGTAGCTTAATCACATCACGACTCATAATATCTTGGCAAACAAATGAGTGATTAAAGCGTTCATTAGCATGCTCTTGTGCCTCTAAAATGATCTTTTCCAAATCATACTGACTAATATCTAATAATTCTGTGTGGTGTGCTAAAGCATACTTAATATCTTTAGGTTGGATCGAAACTTTCTGAGTTGGCGTAGGGTCTTTGGAACGCTCATTGACATGTGCCGTAATCGGATAATGACGCCCAATCAAACGATTGAAAAAGACAGCAATCAACAAAAGTAAAATTGAGTTGAGTAATACGGGATATAAAATAAAGTGGAATCCCAAACGATGTACAGCATCACCACCTAATACTGCGGTGATTGCAACTGCACCGCTTGGAGGATGCAATGAATCAGTGGTCATCATCATAAAAATGGCTAACCCAACTGCGACACTAAAAGCAGAGGTTAAATCAGGCAATAACTGTGTACATGTCACACCAATTAAACCTGCCAATATGTTGCCAACCACAACATTCCATGGTTGCGCTAAAGGACTATTCGGAACTGCAAAAAGCAGTACCGAAGAGGCGCCCATAGGAGCGATATACCAAGCATTCATACCGCCCAATACATACCAACTAATTAAAGAAGATATTGCTAAACCACAAAGCGCGCCAAATCCTGAAAGTAAACGTTCTTTCAAAGGTAATACTTTGTAATTCGGTTTTAAGAAATTTAGCCAGTCTGATTGGGTTAAGCTCACAATGCACCTTGCTGGAATAGTGTTGTTTCATTGGTTGCAGCAGTATACGCTGACTCAGACTGAAGGTGTATTTAAATTACAGTTTTAAATAATAACGAAAACTGATCAAGGTCAATTTAAATACTCCTTCAATTGCTCCAATCGCTCTGCATATTTTTGCATGGGGCAAAACTCATACATCGGCGAACCGATATAAGCACCCCATTACGGCACTCTTGATCGACAAAATTTTTCCAAAGCTGTTGTGATTTCATGATGTCCTGATAGCGTTCAGGCTGCTTGTATTCCTGACTCTGTTTTTTTATTTGATCCAATAACTGCACAATCTGCTTTGCATATAAAGTTTTGGTTCTGGTGCTACAGATCTCCACCACAGCATTATTGATATTCCCCAGTTTTAGCTGTTGAATGGTGTCATCGACACATTGGTTATAAGGATCTATCGCTTTATCTTGCGTTTTGGCAAATACCAAAGTACTCAAACAAGCCATGATCAGTACTACTGTTTTTAAAACTAATTTAGTCATGAATGTGCTCTTTTGTTATGTTGGTATTTTTAAAATAATAATCAAAAAATGCCTTAAACATATTTTTCATTGAGATACCGCCAATAGCGTTTAGGTAAATATTGCACATGCAATTTCACATTCTGACGTTCTTTAATGTTGATACTATTGAAATAATCTTTCCAAAGCTGATCGTATAATTCTTCTTGTTCATCTAATTCTAATTGGAAGTTTTGACTCGCACCATTTTCGATATTACGGTCAATCTGATTGGCCTCTAAAGACACCTCGTGAATTTCGCGTAAATCATAATACAATCCATATTTACGTTGTTCGTCATAAATCAACCAACGTTGATCTTGATAACGACGCTTAAAATGCGGCTGTATCAAAGGCAAGACATTAAAATCAGGTCGAACCAAACTTAAAAATAAACCATCTGTGGTTTTCTTAAACCGCACAAAAGCTTCCATACGATGCTTTTCGCGCCCGACCTTTTTCGTCCATTGCGAAATCGCTAAAACACTGGGATGAGAGTAATTTTTTTCGACTGAATGTTGATGCTGAAAAACATAGACACAGTAATTAAATAAATGCTGATAGGCATCCAAGGATTCCGACAAATAAGCAAAATAAAATTGTTTCAGAGATGAGTGCGAAAGTTTCTGCTGTAAAGCTGACCAAACACGTGCTGCATGTTGCTCATGATTTGGAATTTCAACCACCGTGGCAAATAAGCCATGCTGTGCACCTTGGTTTAAACACAGTTGAACGTGGAATTCTTTAAATTGAAAAGCACGAAATACACAGTTGAGTAAACCGACCATAGAGCCATCAAAGTAATAATAAACCACCGCATCACTGAGCATGTTTAAAATCCTAAACTCAATTGTGGTGACAGTTGTTTCACGTATTTAGATGAACTCTGCGTTAATATTTGCTGACGAATATCAGTCGTAGAAAGTTCCTTTTGAAACCGTGGACTATCTTCACAACGAATAAAAAACTTGGCACGTGAATACGCCACACCAAGTTGTTTCAGCAAATCAATATGCACTTTACCAAAACGGCGCGCTTGTACGATTTTCTTGGCAGACTTCACCCCAATGCCAGGCACGCGCAGAATCATTTGATAATCCGCACGATTTAAATCCACTGGAAATTGTTCAGGATGACGCAATGCCCAACTCAGTTTTGGGTCTACATCCAAATCTAAATGTGGGTGTTTTTCGTTGACGATTTCATTGACTTCAAACCCATAAAACCGCATCAACCAATCGCTCTGATAAAGTCGATTTTCGCGTAGCAAAGGCGGTGCAGAACCCACCGCAGGTAAATAGTTATTTTCCGTATTAATTGGAATATAACCTGAAAAATACACCCGTTTCAGCTTAAATTCTTTGTAATGTCGATCTGCCATCACAAGTACGTCTTGATCAGTTTCTTGATGCGCTCCCACCACCATCTGTGTGGTTTGCCCTGCGGGTACATATTTCGGTACATGCTTAATAATTTGACGTTCATCTTTGAGTTGAATGAGTCGATCTCGCACTAGCCCCAAGTCTTTTTGTACTTCTTGATGTGATTTTTCAGGCGCAAATGCTTTTAATCCAACCTCGGTTGGCATTTCTAAATTGATGCTCATGCGGTCAGCATAAAGTCCTGCTTCATGAATCAGCTCAGGCGATGCACCCGGAATAGTTTTGAGATGAATATAGCCATTAAAATTTTCCTCTAGACGTAGTTTTTTCACCACTTGAAGCATCCGCTCCATCGTATGGTCTGCGGATTTAAAAATACCTGAGCTAAGGAATAATCCCTCTATATAATTTCGACGATAAAAATTAATGGTCAGGTCAACCACTTCTTGTACGGTAAATGCAGCACGTGTGACATCATTGGAACGGCGTGACACACAATAAGCGCAATCAAAAATACAGACATTACTGAACAAGATTTTCAGTAAAGAAACACAACGACCATCTTCGGTATAGCTATGGCAAATCCCTGCCCGGCTGGCATCACCTAGCCCCTTATCTTTATTTTTACGGTCACTACCACTGGAGGAACAGGACACGTCATATTTGGCAGCGTCCGCTAAGATTTGCAGCTTTTCACGAATGCGATCAGACATTTCAAACGACCTGAGAAAACATCATTTAAACGGTAGCATTTCAGCATCGGAAAATTAAGATGGGAAAGGATGCTCTGCGTCATGAGGTGACGTTGATGTAGTTAATTTCATCTTTTATAATCTACTTATATAATTCTAAAAGCCACGTCACTACATGATAAAATCTATAAACAATTCAATTATTATAAAAAGCTTATTACTCGCTCCAATTCCTTTACTCTTAATTCTTGTGTCCTTATTCACGACTATTAATAAGCAGTTTTCAATTTCTAATCTTTTGTTTAACTTTAGCTTTAGTATTATCATTTGGTTGTTTTACTGCATATTAGTAGTACCAATTTCTTTTGTAATTTCTACTTTTCTAAACAAACATAAATTACTTTATCTGTGGATGATTTTACTAGTAGCAATCTTAATCACACCTCTTACTATTGCAGTATTACAACTTCTTTTTAATCATGAATTATCTTTAAATTATTGGGAAAAATTCTTTATTTCTGATGACTTTATAGCTATGAGTACTTGTGCAGTATTTACAAGTTTCTGCTACTGGTATTTCTTAAAAATTTTGACAAGAAAACAGGCTAACTCATAGTTTTTGCTGTGCTTATTTTCACACTAGTTTGGATAGAAAATATTCTTATCAAACTTAACATATCGATGAAATTCACAACCTGATCATTGGAATTATCGAAATAGCAAAACTTAGGATATCAACTCAGCATTTTTCAACACATTAAGCCTTTGCCACTACTCTGCAAAATCCTTATACTTAAGCACAATTTTTGTTTGATTCCAGTGGATGCACCATGAGTCGTGCGATTTCGCATATTGATACCTTTCAGGGCTTGATTCTTGCCCTACAAAACTATTGGGCGGAGCAAGGCTGCGTCATATTACAACCATATGATATGGAAATGGGTGCAGGGACATTCCACACTGCAACTTTCTTACGCGCATTAGGTCCAGAAACTTGGAATGCGGCTTATGTTCAACCTTCACGCCGTCCGAAAGATGGTCGTTATGGTGAGAACCCGAACCGCTTACAACATTACTATCAGTTCCAAGTGGTACTTAAGCCAAACCCAGATAATATCCAACAGCTGTATCTTGATTCATTAAAAGCAATCGGCATTGATACGCTCACACACGACATCCGTTTCGTAGAAGACAACTGGGAATCTCCAACACTGGGCGCATGGGGCTTAGGTTGGGAAGTTTGGCTCAATGGTATGGAAGTGACTCAGTTCACTTACTTCCAACAAGTCGGTGGTGTTGAATGCTACCCTGTGACTGGCGAAATTACTTACGGTTTAGAACGTCTTGCGATGTACCTTCAAGGTGTAGACTCAGTTTACGATCTGGTTTGGACTAAAGGTCAGTTCGGTACAGTGACTTACGGCGATGTATTCCATCAAAATGAAGTGGAACAATCAACCTATAACTTTGAATATGCCAACGTTGAAAAAATGTTTGAATTATTCGATTTCTATGAAGCGGAAGCAACTCGCTTAATGGAAGCTGAACTGCCACTCCCTGCTTATGAGCAAGTGATTAAAGCATCGCATAGCTTTAACTTGTTGGATGCACGTGGTGCAATTTCGGTAACTGAACGTCAACGTTATATTTTACGTGTGCGTACATTGGCGCGCTCTATTGCACAAAGTTATGTCGCTGCCCGCGCGAAGCTCGGTTTCCCAATGGCAGAACCGCATTTACGTGATGAAGTATTGGCTCAACTCAAAGCACAAGTTGAAGCAGAAGCAGCCCAAGCTGAAAAAGCGAAGGAGAATAAATAATGACTCAACATACAGTTTTATTTGAACTTGGCTGTGAAGAACTTCCACCAAAAAGCTTAAAAACTTTGCGTGATGCTTTAAAAGCCGAAACCGAAAAAGGCTTAAAAGATGCAGGCTTAAACTTCGCTGCGATCGAAGCTTATGCAGCACCACGTCGTTTAGCCCTTAAAATTGTGGATATTGATGCGGCTCAAGCGGATACACAAAAACGTTTTGACGGCCCTGCTGTACAAGCGGCTTATGATGCTGAAGGCAAAGCAACTAAAGCACTTGAAGGCTTTATGCGCGGTCAAGGCATTACGGTTGATCAGCTTTCAACGTTCCAAGCAGGTAAAGTAGAAAAAGTTTGCTTCTTGAAAGATGTGAAAGGTCAAAGCCTTGATGCTTTACTGCCACAAATTTTACAGACTGCATTGGATAATTTACCAATCGCAAAACGTATGCGTTCAGCAGCAAGCCGTACTGAATTCGTGCGTCCAGTAAAATGGGTCGTATTACTGAAAGATGATCAAGTGGTTGAAGCAACGATTCAAGATCACAAAGCAGCTAATGTGACGTATGGTCATCGTTTCCATGCACCTGAAGCCGTGACTTTGGCGCATGCAAATGACTACCTTGCTGCTTTAGAAAAAGCTTATGTTGTTGCGAACTTTGAAAAGCGTCAAGCAACCATTCAAGATCAAGTGAAAAAGTTAGCTGATGAAGTCAATGCAACTGCGATTGTCCCAGCAGACTTACTTGATGAAGTCACCAGCTTGGTTGAATGGCCAGTTGCATTACGTGCGACTTTTGAAGAGCGTTATTTAGCTGTTCCTCAAGAAGCCTTAATTACCACGATGCAGGACAATCAAAAGTATTTCTGTTTGATCAATGCTGAAGGTAAATTACAGCCTTACTTCATTACTATTTCAAATATTGAGTCGAAAGATCCGATTCAAATTATTGAAGGCAATGAGAAAGTTGTACGCCCTCGTTTGTCGGATGCAGAATTCTTCTTCCTACAAGATCAAAAGCAACCGCTTGCATCTCGTAAAGAAAAACTCGCGAATATGGTATTCCAAGCGCAATTGGGTACGCTTTGGAACAAATCAGAACGTATTGCGAAATTAGCCGTTGCCTTGTCACCGATTACAGGTGCAAATGCAGCCGATGCTGAAAAAGCAGCATTACTCGCTAAATGTGATTTGACCTCTGAACTTGTAGGTGAATTCCCTGAACTTCAAGGGATTGCAGGCACTTATTATGCTCGCCTTGAAGGTGAGAATCATGAAGTTGCTGAAGCTTTAGGTGAGCAATACTTACCTAAATTTGCGGGTGATGTATTACCACAAACCAAGACAGGTACAACCATTGCCCTTGCAGATCGTTTAGATACGCTTGTTGGTATTTTTGGTATTGGTCAAGCACCAACAGGTTCTAAAGACCCATTTGCATTACGTCGTTCTGCAATCGGTATCTTACGTTTGATCATTGAAAATGATCTTGATGTGACGATTGAAGAATTGGTGAACTTTGCGCTTCAAGGTTATGGCGACGTGGTTAAAGATCATGACAAGACGCGTGCGGATGCCGTTGCGTTCCTTGAAGGTCGTTACCGTGCTAAATATGAAGATCAAGGCGTAGCAGTTGATGTGATTCAAGCGGTTCAAGCACTTGCACCAAAATCTCCTCTTGATTTTGATAAGCGTGTGACTGCGGTGAATCATTTCCGTACTTTGCCAGAAGCGGCTGCATTGGCTGCGGCAAATAAACGTGTTGCCAATATTCTTGCCAAAGAAGCAACACCAGAAGGTGCTGTGGTTGAAGCGAATCTGGTTGAAGCTGCTGAAAAAGCACTTTATGCAGAGTTATCAGCTTTAACACCAGTGGTTCAGCCTTTACTTGCTGCACGTAACTATACAGAGGCACTGTCTAAACTTGCCGCACTTCGTGCGCCAATTGATGCTTTCTTTGAAGGCGTGATGGTTATGGCAGATGATGCAGAGTTGAAAGCAAACCGTTTACGTTTATTGGCTCAGTTGCGTGATTTGTTTACAAGTGCTGCAGATATTTCGGTTTTACAGCATTAAGTAAAGTCCATTTAAAAAACCGTCTTTTGGCGGTTTTTTAAATTTTTGTTATCTCATAAACTTTCTTAGCCAGTTCATCCAATCTATTTTCAATTTCCTGATCGGTTCCTGAAAACTCTTGTTTTAGCATATTTTGTCTAAACGGATATTGCTTATCTTTTAAAATAACCATTTTTTCTTCTATTGGTTTATTTGCCAACTCATTACTATTAATACTTGTTGATACTAAAATTAAATTTCCAAAACCACCAATAATTTGTTCTTTTCCAACATTAACATCCTTTAGTGTAGATTGTGAAATCAAATGCTCAATTGTCAAAGATTCATAATCTAAATTTAAAGCAGGATTATTTTCTTCCATAAGCAATGTAAATACGTACTTAATAATATTACGATTCCTTGTTTGATCAGAAAGATAAATTAATTGTTTAAATTTAACATCAAACTCATCAAATTGAGGCATTTTATCTGACAAATGTTTATGCAAATTATTATAAAACTTTTGAAAAGAGTCATTATCTTTTACTAAGTTAAGTTCTAGTGCTAACTTAGAATAACCAGTAGCAATAGACCCTGATGATCTTTTTGATGCAATCGCATTATACTGAAAATGAAAATGCTCAATAATTTTCAAAGATTTTTTTAAATTTTTAAGAGTTATACGCCCACTTTCATACGCAGCTAACAATGCTAAGACAATAGATGATTGCTGTCTGACATTAAACACCCTTAAACCATTCAAACTATTTTTAACACCTAGCATTTCTTTAGTTGTTATAGTTGAGTTAGGCATAAGCATCTTCAAATAAAACTCAGAATACACCCCTAAATCGTTTAAAATTCTTTGTGCATTATCTTGGTCAGAATTTACGTATTTTTTTACCTTAGCAAAAAGCTCTTTTTCAGTAGTATATTCTCTGTTAGCCAACCAATAATGTACAACATAGTTATCAACTACATCTGTTCCTGACTTAGATAGTTTGTTTACAATGGAATTCCAAGCTTCTTTAGGTTTATCTACACTTTTACTGGTAGATTTTATTTTTTGAAGTAGTAAGTTTTTAATTAAATCTGAAACTCGAAGGTCTTTACCTCTTGCATTAAGAGTTTCAAAAATAAGATACGCATCTTCCTCATTATCTAAGTTAATAAAAACCAACTTAAGAGAACGTATTTTGTCACGTATACTACGTAAGTATTCTGTTACTTTTTTATGATCGCTATCATCTAGTAAAAAATTATATTTTCTGTCTTTTAATTTATCAAATTCATATTTCTTTTTTAAAACTAAATTTGTCAATTCCTTTATCAAATTATTTTCGATACGATCAAATGCATTTTTTAAGTTTTGCTCCTCTACGCCTATATCATTTTCAGCAACTATAATTTCATCAGGATAAGCTTGTATTTGAGAGTGAAAATAAGGAAATGAGGTTTCTGCATTTAAAATATACTCATTTTCATAATCAACATTCTCTCTTTCGATGAATTGATGAATACCTTTAGCTAAATTATCACTACCTAGTCTAAAAAATGCATTCCTTAAAGCAGCCAACATTAGGGTAATTGTAGTTAAACGCTGTTGACCATCTACGATACCAAAGTACGGTTTATTTATCTGAAATGCAACCATTGATCCAATAAAATAATCAGTTGCACTCCCATTAACAACATCGTCCCAGAAAGTTTGCACTTCGTCTAATTCCCAAGAATATGGACGTTGAAACCGTGGTATTTTAAAATAGCCTAGATTAAGTATATCTCCTATATCTTTATCAGCAGCATCAATTTTCATTTTCACACCATCTATTAAACTTATAAATATTTCTTAAATAAGAATTATACACCTCATATATAATTATTATATAAAAAACAAACAAATATTCTCGTGTAAAATTTTAATATATAGATATTTTACAAACTATCCTACCTTTGACGGAACAAAAGATGATGAAAAAAGTTCCTGTACTGTGTTTAGCGACTGCACTAATCGCATCGTCTTCTCTCTGGGCAGCCGAAAATACAACAGCCACAAATGCAAACACGACAACGGCTGAAAAAACACTTCCTTATGGTGACAACCCTAGTCTCGGTCGAGTATTGTTGTATAAAACAGGTAAAGGACTACAAAACTTAGGTGATTCAATTCAAGGAGCATCTGAAAACACCTCACAAAAAATGAGTGAAAGATGGAAAAACACCAAAGAATATACCGCTGAACAATCTGAAATCGTTCAGGAACAAACACAAAAAGCCAAACAATACACTGCTAAAAAATGGCAAGACACCAAAGATGCGGTGGTGGGTACAAATGATGGAAATGTTCCTATTGAGCGTGCTGAACTTAGTCAGCCATCATCGAACTAAATAAAAAACCTCTAATTAAAAATTAGAGGTTTTTTTAATGATAGAGATTTAAGCTGTTTCAGTTTCGAGCTTAACCTGACGATCAATCAGATATTCATTTAAATTAAAACGGCTGAGTTGCTGGCGCATCTTAAACGTCGTCCACGGCCATACCGTACTATTGCGCCCGTTCCGATCAATGAAATAACTCTGACAACCACCCTTGTTCCAAACCGTGGTTTGTAAAGCCTCTTGTACCCGTTGATTAAACTCAGCCATACGCACAGGATCAGGTTCTATAGTTTTGATATTTTTTTGAATCGCTTGTTTCAACGCATCCATAATATAAGTGAGCTGCGCTTCGATAATGATAAAAGCAGAAGAACTCACCGCAATATTCGGTCCAAACATCAAAAAGCCATTCGGGCAATCTGCCACCATCGTTCCCATATAACCTTCTGGACTACCCTGCCACACATCAGCCATACTCTGCCCATAACGGTTATAGACACGCTGTGCAATGGGCGGTTCAGCCACTTCAAAACCTGTCCCAAGAATGATCACATCCGCTTCAAAAGTCGTGCCATCACTGGCAATCAATTGCTTGCCTTTCACTTCGCTCAATGCACCCGCCACCACATTGACATTGTCTTGAGCTAGGGCTGGATACCATTCATTAGACTGGAGAATCCGCTTACAACCAATCACGTAGTTTGGTGTGACTTTGGCACGTAACTTAGAGTCTTTAATGCCCTGTTTAATATGAAATTCAGCAATACGCTGTACTTGTCGCATCGCCGCATTACTTTGTAAACCACCATTTAAGGTTTCAAAGATGCCATAGACTGATCCACGCATCACCGACTGAGTGACAGGGACATATTTAAATAAGGTTTGAATCGCACTTGGCAGTGGCATATCCGATTTAGGTAAAATCCAATGCGGTGTACGTTGAAACACAGTCAGTTCTTTTACCAAAGGCTGGATTTGTGGCACAAACTGAATTGCGGAAGCACCTGTACCAATGACTGCAACACGTTTACCTGTTAAGTCCACATCATGTCGCCAACGCGATGAATGGAAAATTTCGCCTTTAAAATCTTTTAATCCTTGAATATTTGGAATCACTGGCTCGTGCATTGGGCCACATGCCATAATCGCAAATTGTGAATGTAATTCGCCTTGATTGGTTTTAATAATCCAGCACTGTTTAGCATCTGACCACGTTGCTGCAAGGGCTTCATGTTGAAAACGGACATGAGGTAATACTTGGTATTTTTGTGCCGTGTTTTGCAGATATTGTTTGATTTCAGCCTGTCCTGCAAACACACGACTCCATGCAGGATTGGGTTCAAAAGAATACGAATACAATGCCGAAGGCACATCACAAGCACAGCCTGGATAGGTATTTTCACGCCATACCCCCCCCAACTCATTGGCTTTTTCTAGCAAAATAAAATCTTGGATGTCTGCTTGTTTGAGTTTAATGGCTGCGCCTAGACCTGCAAAACCACCGCCGATCACAATGACACGATGAAATGGAACAGTCTTCGATTGTGTACCCATAACCACGTATTTCCTTATTTTAATTCCGTGAACAACATGGCATAAACGATGTAGAGGGTCATTATCAAGACAGGCCTTTTCTTAGGTCATTTTTGACACAAATTGCTAAGACGGCTTACCATTGTTTGCATTCAACCGATTCAGCTTAGATTTACAGTGTTATCCCAAAACATAGATTGAACTTCTCAGCGTTTATCTACACACTCAATAACATAAATTCATAGGATTGGAATTTTGCAAATGATGCATCACCCATTCAAAATGATGGTACTACCATTACTCAGCTTAATCAGTTTCACTGCATGTTCTTATTTACCGACAGCATCACCTTCGCCCATAAAACAGTTAGAACAAGTACAAAATATTGAAGCTCTTCCCAATACCAAAACCAATTTGGCAACATTGAGTCGCTCTAACAATGGTTGTCTGATCCAATTTACAGGCTATTTTAATGGTGGTGAAAGTACAGAAACATGGTATTTCAAAAAGAATCAATTAAAGAAGGCATCTTCTGAAACATACCAATACGTTGTAAATCAAAATCATCTTGCGGCTACATCAAAACCTCTGGTTGATTCTAAAACACGTCGTGCCACTACTTTTGATATTCAAAATCCAGATGTAACGAACAACTTCAATAAATTGAAAAGTCATTTTAGTCAAAATGCACTCGCGCAATGCGCCTAATGCGTCATAGCTGAATATCGATGATGCAGGGTCTTAGAATATTTGTGATCCTGCGATCAAAACAAACCAAGGGAAATATGCTTTTCACCTATTTCTTTCAGTTATATTGAGATGAATTATTTAAATAACATAACTTTTTTATTTTATTTTTCATTTAATTATAGAAAATATCATCTCCACAATTTCTAGCTACAGTGTTTTTAAGCTGTAATTTGCTTGTAAAGTTTTGCTGAAATCCATCACTTTCTCTGTTTTGCTCGTTATGATGCATTTGCGTTGATGAAGTACCCCAATACGGTACATCGCTAAGGAAATTGCAATGAAAAAAATGATCAAAACAGCTATCGTGACAACAACTCTCCTTGCTTCTGCATCTATTTTTGCACAAAACGTTGGTGTCAATGCCAATGGCTCGGCGCAAGTGAATGTAGAATCAGGTGGGTTGATCAAAGGCGTTACTGGTGCAGTTAAAAATACAGCACAAGGCGTTGGTCATGTAGCTCAACATGTCGGTCATGCTGCTGTAGATACAGGTGTAAATGCCACTCAAAAAACGGTTGGTGTCGCAACCCATGTGAGTTCACAAGTCATCAATAAAACAGGTGAGGCTGTCAAAAATACGCGTGATTACACCGTAGACAAAGTAAATGATGGCAAGAAATTTACTGCTGACCAAAAGGCCAACATCAAAAAACGAATTGAAGAAAAGCAAACTAAATCTAAAGCATTAAATTTAAATGCGGAAACGAATTTAAATACACAAGTGAATGGTAAGACTTCATCTCTAAATGCAAAAACAGGCTTAAATGCAGATAGAAAAAATCTGCAAACAGGTGCCAATGTTGGTGTGAAAGTATTAGGTGTGAATGCGAACGTAAATACCAATGCCAAAGTGGGTACAAACTAATTTTCTAACCAATCATCCAAAGCCCTTTGCTTAAGCAAAGGGCTTTTGACGATGTGATTTAATCTATCAATCGTAGTTTGGTCTGCTCATCCGCATGATCTTCAATAAAATGTCCCTGCCCATGATCATCACAACTCAAGGTTAAGTTTTTATAACTGACTTGATAATATTCAGGATAGCGTTTAAAAATCAATAAAGACTGATCCAAAGCCAAAGCTTCACCGACTTTAACTAATTTATGAATCCCACGATCATTCATCGTCAAAACATAAGATTCTGCATTTAACTCAAGTTCAACAACGGCATTCACACTGCCTTTCAATGGCAGCAAATATTGTTGATTCGCCTGAATTGCTTCAGCGTTATAAGCCTCTAGCTTTAAGCTGACTAAATTAAAAACTAATAATGTATTTTGAATCGTGCGAATGGTTGGCACTGAGCTGTCCATCTGTTGGATAAAATGCGCATGAATACCTAACTTACGTAGATTTTGCTCAGTACCCTGTTGTAGATTAAATAACTGTTGAACCAATTTTTGCTTAAGAACAGCATCAAAATAACGTTCATCTAATTCAAAATCGTTATTTTGCAAGATTCGCAATAAAGCCTGATGATGTCTGCTCAATAATGCATCTAGTACATGGCGATAGTAGAACTTACTTTGCTTTTTAACCTCTCGAACGCGCTGATAAAAATAAGTAATCTCAAAAGGTTGCTCAACAAAATCATTGAGTAATTGCGAACTTGCCAAAACCGAGAGTGCTTCATGTCCTGTAAAAGGTAAATGAATCACATGCATCTTTGGTAATAAGGGCTGTATTTTTAAGAAATGTTCTTTATCTTCTGCATAGTATGGATCATAGACAATGATGTATTCACGAGATGAATCCACTTCATCCGCCTGAATCTGCATATTTTGATGAATAGATGCGTCAAAAAATTCCACATAACGGCGGTCTTGCACCACATCAGGGTCTATCGAATATTGTGGTACAAAAGCAACGATTTTATGCATATTCAATAAATTAGAATATTTAATCGCAGCATAGCCTCCCATTGATCCACCGTAACCCACAATCTGCTCAAACTGTTGTAAGATCGGCTGAATCTGTCGCTGCATTTCAAACATGCTGCTTTTAGGAAACCAAGTTTTTTGCTTCGGCATAATGCCTATGACATTATATTGATATTTTATGAGTGATTTTTCAGCATTAATCGACATTCCTTTGGCACGACTAATCAAATCGCCAAACGAAACCACCAAAGTGTCACTTGAACCTTTTAAAAAAATAACGCGAATATGTTCATCTTCAAATATTATTTGCTTATCCATGCTCACACTGAAAAATTAATCCTAGGCTTGTCGCAAAAAGCCATCAAATGATGTCTTTGCCAAACCCTATTTGCGGAGTATCTTATTTTATAGAGATAAGACAGATTAAAAAGCGCAAAAAATGACACAATCCTTGCATCCTGCTGCACAAAAAGGCTTTAGTTTAGGGGCAGAACTCTATCAGCAAGTTCGCCCCAGTTATCCACCAGAAGTCATCGTTTGGCTGCAAGATCAGCTCAAAGTCGGTGAAAATTCCACTGTTATTGACCTCGGTTCAGGGACTGGCAAATTCTTACCTTTCCTGCTTCAGACACAGGCAAAAGTGATTGCCGTTGAACCTGTGACAGCCATGCGAGAACAACTGGAGCAACGCTACAGCACAGTCGAATGTCTACAGACTTCAAGCGATCAACTTCTGGTGAAGGATGAATCCATTAACGCCATTATTTGTGCCCAATCTTTCCACTGGTTCTCAAATATCGAAACGCTCAAAGAAATGTATCGGGTATTAATTCCTGCGGGGCATCTTGGACTGGTTTGGAATCAACGAGACATTACTGTGGATTGGGTCAAAGCGTTGGCTGATGAAATTGCACCTTTTGAAGCAGATACACCGCGTTACCATAGTGAGAAATGGAAACAGGTTTTTGAGCAACAATTCTTTAAATTCAATGCTCTTCAGACCTTTCAACTCCAACATACAGGCACAGTAGAACAAGTGGTCAGCAAACGGTTACTTTCCACCAGTTTTATTGCAGCAATGCCAGAACATCAACAACAGCAATTGAAAGCAAGATTTGAACAAATTGTATTTGATTTTACAGGGCGAACTGCGCAAGATCAGATTGATTTTCCTTATACAACCTTTGCTTACCATTTCCAAAAAATAGCAAAGTAACAATAAATCAGGTGTTTCTATGACCTTTAAATTTAAAACCACGATTGCACTCAGTTGCTTGATCAGCTCTACACTATTACTGAGTGCTTGTAACAAAGACCCCAAAGCGCCCTCTCAGCAAGAACAGCAAACTCAAAATTCTAATGATGCCATTGGTCAGCTTAAGCAAATCCCTATTAAACAGTTCCCTACAACGGCTGACGATGCGCATGATATTGCAATTTTAGATGACTATGACCGTCGTTTTACCGAAATGAGCGACAGCATGGAAATAGAACTTGCAAAGATGAAAGAAGCCAATTCACTCACACCTGAATTTGAACAACAACGCCAAAAAGATAATATCCGATCTGCACTCAATATGCTGAAAGCGTTAGAACTCAAAACCGAACAAGGTCGTTATATTCAAGGGCTTTTGTATGAATATTGGGATAATCAAGCCAAAGTACTCGAGCAAAGCACCTTAGCGAGCACAACAGAAAATACTGATACAGCCAAACAAGTTGATCATCTAAATGAGTATTTACATGCGCAAAGCCAACTGCACCATTGGAAAAGTTCTCAACCAACAGAAACTAAAAAGGCTAGTGAGTGATATAAAAAATTGAGGGTCATACGACCCTCTCTTGTTCAACAAGATTAGATTTTTTGTTTTTCTATCCACTGAATTGAATTAACACGGAATAACTCACATGCTCCATCGCCTGTATCGGTTGGTGTTAAAGAAGATTTCCAAACCAAATTTTTATCACGAATCTCGACCAACTCGCCTTTCAACTGCACCAAATCCCCACGCTTCACTTGTTTGATTTGCTGAGCAATTTCAGGATTTGCAGGAATAATATGCATATTGGACACCATTTGCATGGCTTGATCGGCAGGAACAGGCAGTTTATCAATTTTCCAATTCAGATAACGATCATATTGATTCACTGAAATTTTACGTGCAATCTCAGGCTTGGCAAATAAGCCCCAACTCACAGCATAATCAATTGGAGAGAACTTGGCTTGTTCGTCATCCTGATACATTTTAGAGCCGAGAATACGAAAGTTGCCATAAAAAGGCTGTAACACCGAAATAGACTGATCCTTTGCGATCGGCGATAAACCATTGGCAATGTTATATTCTATTCCGCTGGTCGATGCATGTGCCTGCCCAAGCATAACCACCATGCCTAAACTCATCCATAGACGTTTTTTCATGGCTCATCACCCTCAAAATCTAACTAAATTCTTAGAAAAGCGTATATCTTCATAGTATGCTTAGACGATGAAAAAAATTACTTTTTTTAGTAACAATCAAACTTACTTTAGTCATATTTTTGTGGCTTTGTTACTGATTTCTCTAATCTGAATCAACGAATGGATCTCTATGATTTATCAATTCTATCAACGTCGAGTTTTCCCACATTTACTCAACCAAGTCATGCAAACTGCAAGTCTAATGGATAAGCGTCGTGAATTATTGGTTCCTATCGAAGGTGAAGTCCTCGAAATAGGTTTTGGTACAGGTTTAAATATTCCTTTCTATGGCAATGTTGACTCACTTTATGCTTTAGAACCCAACCCAGACATTTATCATCTTGCCGTTGAACGAGTTCAACATGCGCCTTTTTATATTAAGCATGTACAATCTAGCGCAGAGAAACTACCATTTGCCGATGCAAGTTTAGATCATATTGTTTCCACATGGACACTCTGTAGTATTCCAAAACTTGATCTCGCCTTAGCCGAAATTTATCGAGTGTTGAAACCTACAGGCACCTTTCATTTAATTGAACATGTGAAACATCCTGACTCGATCAAATTACAATCCTTACAGACCCTACTCACTCCGATACAAAAAAGGATTGGAGATGGATGCCATCTCAATCGTGATATTGAACGACACCTTGCACAAGCTAAATTTAAATTTCTTGAGAAAGAATATTTTGATGCAGATGGTATTCCTGCTATTGCACAAAAAATGCTATTGGCGCGCGTGCAAAAGTTATAAATTCAAAGCAATCATTAATTTTCAAAATCAATTCTTAGCGTTTCAAAACGAATACGTCCTTCACGTACCGCTTGCGCAATTGCCTGCTGTCCTTTGCTCAAGCGTGCACCACCACTTTTAATATCAAGTAGAATCACTTCAATATCGTCCGCAGTCCCATCACCATCACGAAAATCGGTATAGCCATCAAAAACCACATAATCGATAGGATCACCGAGAAATTTTGCATCACTAGGTAAATACTGAAATTCAGGTAAAATCGGCGCAAACTGTTCTGCCATTTTTCCTTTTAATACCGCACGACTGGTATTTACACTACGTTTCTGCGCATCTAGTAAAGCTTGCTTATGTTCTAATTCTAATTCAGCAATATATTTTTCATATTCCGCCTGAATACGACCATTCCGCGTATTGGATAAAATCAGTGTGGTAATCACAACACCAATGCAACCACCAATTAACATTGCAAGCCAAACCGACATAAAACTTTCCTTTTTCTGAATCTGCTATTTAACTGCAACATTAAACTTTTGTCATGTGTCACACACTCTACTGAAAAAGATGCTAAGGTATAGTTGAATACAAAACGCTTGTTAAAAAATCTAATTTCATGAAGACAATATTAATTGCAAATCAAAAAGGTGGCTGTGGTAAAACCATGACAGCCATTACGCTTGCCGCAGCACTCTCACAAAAGGGCTATAAAGTCGCGTTAGCTGATGCTGATAACCAAAAATCATCATTACAATGGTTAAAACAACGCCCTGAAACTGTTGCTGCGATTCAAAGCCTCGACTGGAGGCATGAAAAATCAATTGGTGATGCACCTAAACATCTCGATTATTTAATCATTGATGCCCCAGGCGCACTGTCAGGTGAGCATGCAGAACAATTGGTCAGCGAAGCCCATGCCATTGTGACCCCTTTACAGCCCTCATTCTTTGATATTGATAGTACGCGTCGTTTCCTAAAACATTTACAAGATATTAAACGTATTCGTAAAGGAAAAGTACAGATTCTATTGATTGCCAATCGCGTGAAAGCGAATAGCTCTAGTTCAAAAGACATTCAAGACTTCTTTAATAAGATTGAACAAGAGCCTGTCGCATGGATCTCAGAACGTAGCGCTTACGGCACATTGGCAATGCAAGGCTTGAGTATTTTTGATAAAACACAGAAAAACTTTGTCAGTATTCAAAGCCAATGGCAGCCTGTTCTAAATCAATTGGTTGATGATCCAACTGAATGGTTCTAAGCGTTGCAAAGCAAGCTAATCTTTTGATATTGAATCTTAAAATAAGGCAATGAAAATTTCCCTAGGCTGGTTTTTCAGTTAATATGGTTTTATTCATCTACCAGCACTAGAGAAATATTATCGTGCAACAATACGCCCCAACATTACAACGCGTTTTGCTGTTTGGACTATTTTTTGTCTTAATGTTCCTCGGATTTAGTATCCTCAAATACTTTATCGTTCCTGTTCTTTGGGCAGCGATTATTGCTTATATGACATGGCCTGTTTATTTATGGGTACAACGTCGTTTTTTTGGTGAAAATCGACCAACGCTAAATGCAACGATCATGATTACGTTGGTCATTTTAGTGATTGGGGTTCCCTTTATTTGTGCCATTTTCATGCTGCAACTTGAAGGCCGAAATTTATATTTTAATTTACAAAAACAATTATTTTCAGGTCATATTCAAGTCCCCGAATTTATTAAAACACTACCAATTGTTGGTAAAGATATCAGTCGTACAGTCAATGAATTAAGTGCCGATCCGAATAGTATTGCGAAGAATGTTGCCGAATGGATACAAGGTCATTTGAGCTATGGTCGTTTTGTACTGAGCGAAATTAGTCGAAATTTAATTAAACTGACCTTTGCAATCATGACACTGTTCTTTTTTTATCGTGATGGGCAAATGATTTTGTTTCAGGTGAGTCGTGCATTAGAAAAGATCATTGGTCCTCGCGTACATCATTATCTAGAAACCATTTCAGAAACAACACGCGCTGTAGTGTATGGTGTGGGATTAACTGCTGTGGCACAAGCCATTTTAGCGGGTCTCAGTTACTTTGTAGCAGGTGTGCCTAACCCAATGCTACTCACCATGGTGACGTTTATCTTGGCCTTAATTCCATTTGGAACTCCCATCTCCTATTTAGGAGTTAGTTTATGGTTATTTGCTCAAGGCCAGACTGTCGAAGCAATTGGTGTTATTACATGGGGTGTCTTGATTGTAAGTAGCTCAGATAATGTGATTCGACCTTTAGTTATCTCAGGCGCAACCCAAATTCCATTCATTTTAATTATGTTTGGTGTGCTAGGAGGAATCGCAAGTTTTGGCTTAGTGGGCTTATTTATTGGTCCAGTCATTTTGGCGATTTTATTGGCGATCTGGCGTGAATGGTTACATGAAAATGTTCAGGAGCCAATCGCTGCTATTGAAGCACCACCTGAAATAAAGCCGTAATCTATTTACACGACTTACCATTTAATCTTACTGACAACTTAGGAGTTATCCCATACTTTGTTTGAATCCAACAAATAAAGATGATAGATAAGGATAATTTGCAATGATTGCAACGGTACAAAAGTCTTGTGTTCTGGCAAGTTTAGTTTTGATGATGAGTGCATGTTCGTCTATTAACTTAGACAACAACGCATCTAAAATTCAAACACAGCCAACGACAACAGATCAGAAACAACTCATACAAGTTTATCAAGTCGACGCCAAAGGTATAGGTGCATCGATTGGAACAGTAACATTTAAGCAAACAGCAAAAGGTTTACTCATCACCCCTGCGCTTTGGAAACTTTCCCCAGGTGAACATGGTTTTCATATCCATGAAAACGGCTCATGTGAAGCAGCATTAAAGGATGGAAAAATGGGAGCTGCTCTTGCAGCAGGGGGACACTTCAACCCTGATCACACTGCCAATCACGGCACACCAGAAAATGGGCATTTAGGTGACTTACCTGTGTTGGTGGTCAATAATAAAGGTTTTGCGGTTACACCTGTCATTGCTCCTCGCCTAAAACTTTCAGATATTCAAGGTCGTGCGATCATGATTCATGCAGGTGGAGATAATTATTCAGATACACCTAAGCCTTTAGGTGGTGGTGGCGAGCGAATTGCCTGTGGTGTTATTCAATCATAAAAGCACTGTGGGTATCTAAAAAGATATCCACAGTTTTGTAGATATTTTATCCAGCTACAAATGACTACGCTATTGGTTCAGCATATTATTCACTAATTGATTCCCTTGGCTTTACGTTCTTGCATCACTTGTTTGAGTACAGCTCTTGGTTGCATAAACCAAAAACCGATCAAACTGACACTCGCTAAAGCAAAAGCCCAAATATGGAAATGCGTATAAAGTAGACGCACCAATTCTATAATCACAAAGAAACTCATCATCAATAGCATTGAAACAGCCGCAGCGACTGTCCCTTTGGATACTTCTGAAGACATTAATGCAAAACGATATAAAACTGAAAAACTAATCCCCTCTCCTAAGCTTATTAAGGTCATACCCATCAATAAACACGGCACTAGATAAGTTTGCCAAATCACGCCTAGCACCAAAAACAAGGTTCCGAGCAACATAATGGGTAAGCCCATCAAAATCGTTTTACCTAATGGAAAGCGATCAATAATCTTAATCAGAATAATATTTCCCGCAATAAGCCCGAAAAATACAGGAAATTGCGCTAAACCATATTGCACACTACTAAGCTTCAACTCATCGACTAAGATAATGGGTGACAGCGCAATCCATAGCATTAATGGCATCCCAACCAAAGGTAAAGCAATGCTTAACCCTAAGAAACGGCGATTGGTGAATACTTTTTTGAAATCATCAAAAATATAACTAAAAGGTTGTCTCGCTCGACGCTCTTGGGTTGCTGGCATAAATTTATTTAGACCAAACCAACTCAGGAATGAAACGATTGCAATCGCAACAAAACCCCAATGCCAAGAGACATAATCAATCAGAAATGCACCAAGAACAGGCCCAAGTAATGGCGCAAGCAATGAGATATTGGCCATTAAGGCCATCACTTTAATGGCATCACGCTCCTCAAATGTTTCCTGAATTGCAGCATAACCCACTGCCGAAATGACCGTAAGGCCAATTCCCTGTAAAAAACGTAAAGTCAGGAATTGTTGAATATTGTGCGTGAGTAAAATCAGCAAACAACAGATGGTAAAGAAAGCTACGCCTGCCAATAATACTTTCTTACGTCCAAGACGGTCTGAAAGAGGTCCAAGCAACCAAGCAACGCTTGCTCCACCCAATAAATAAAAAGACATGGAAGATGGTGCCCATGTTGCACTAACACCGAATTGTTCCGTAATCGCCAACATCGCTGGTTGAATTAAATCATTACCGATATAAACTGAAAATTCGAATAGCACTAAAGCTAATGGAAACATGAGCGTTATACGGTTTAACGTCATGCTCTGATTATTCGTCATCATGTTCTATTCACAAAAATAACCAATTCGTATACAGCCCATTTCCACAAATAAAAGGGAAATAGGATCATCAGCACACGATTTTATGGCTTTGATTTAAATTAAATTTTGATTTTCATGCAGTGAGAGCGCATGTAAAAATGTGAAAACACCGTATTCACAAGGTGTATTAAGAAAACAATTTATTTACGTGAGATTGGTAAAAAGTTTTACCTATTGGAAAAATTTCCAAGCGCAACTTTAGCACTTTTTAAAAATGCCTGCAATTTAAGCAATAAAAGGAATTGTGTGGATATGTGAATAACCCAAAAGTTATCCACATTTTTGTTTGGTTTTTATTCATCGTCAATTTATCAATGCGATTCAGGAACACAATTCAAACTGGAATTTATTGGTATTGTCCCCTCTCGCACACCGATAGCTTTGTTTTTTATTTACAATCTTCCAGACTTCTTGATCACGCTTTAACTCATATTCGGTACGAATAGCTGCAACAGAATCATCTAATTGGTCTTGCTCAACAGTGATTTCCGCATCTGTTGGGTTTTCAGCACGATTAAACTGCTGATCAATTTTGAGATTAGTTTCATCATGAAATAAATTTGGTTGATCGAGTAAAACTGCATGTATTGCCGTACTTTTTTGTACCGCTGCTTGTTGCTGTGACTGTGCAATCGGCTGATTACATGCCGTTAAAACAAGTCCGCATCCTAAAATCATCCAAATTTTATACATTTTGTACCTTTCCTATTTACCACATGCATTTATGCTACTATGCAAAACTGAATTTCAAAGCAACAAAATGTATGTGACTTATGAGAGATTTGTTGTATTTATCAATCATTTGAACATCATCACAAATCACTAAAAAACAAATTTTATAACATGAACATCACCACGGATTAGGCATAACCAATGTCAGATTTAGCAAAACAATTAGCAATTATTTTAGTCGTCAGTAGTACGATTGTCGGCTGCTCGAAAAAAGAAGAAGGTGCTGCAAGTGATGCATCTGTAGCGACAGAAAGTGCGGCGCCTAATAGTGAAACAATTCGAGCAAATGCAGCAAAAAATCCTGAACAGCTGGTCAGCACACAACAAAGTGCTCTCGAACAAAATCGTCAATTGATTAAAAGTGCTGAATTACGCTTTGAAGTAAAGGATGTATTAAAAACCACATCTACACTTGAGCAACAGTTATTGCAATACAACGGTTATATTGAAAATAAGCAAATTGATTATCAAGTGAGTGACCGTTCTCAACATGATCGCATCGATGGAACCGTGGATATTTATGAGAAAATCACACCAACAGTACAACTGACGGTACGTATTCCAAATGATCAGGTGACAACATTTCTAAATCATTTACTGCCTTTAATGCTGAACTTTAATACACAAAGCTACGAAGCAAAACGTTACGAGTTAAAACTGTTAGAAGAGAAACTCAATACAGCGAACCAAAGTAATAGCGCATCTAATGCAGTAAATAATCAATTACAACAGCTTACTGATTTAGAAGTGAAAGATCGTCTAGCATATAGCACCATTCGTTTAGAGTTTTTCCAACAGCCTAAAGTTCGTAAAAGCCAAGACTTAAATATTCATCGCATTGCAACATTAGACAGTGACCCATTACTCACTCGAATCGCTCAAGCCTTCAAAGTTGGATTATCGTATTTTAAAGAAGCCATCATATGGTTGATTCAATTTTGGGCATTTTTCATTGTGATTATTGCAGTTTGGTTAATCCGTAAAGCCTATAAAACACGAAAACAGAACCCATAATTATTGATTTTTAGTCAATAGTATTTTGCTTATTTACACATTTTTACTCATGAATAGATTCTCTAAAATGCACTCAAGTTTTAGAAATCTATTTTTGAGTTTAATTTTATGAGCAATATTTTAATTATTAATGGTGCTAAACAATTCGCTCACTCAAATGGTGAGTTGAATGACACCCTGACTGACTTTTCAGAATCACATCTAAAAACTTTAGGTCATACAGTTCAAGTAACACGTACCGACAGTGACTATAATATCCAAGCCGAAATTGAAAAATATCTATGGGCAGATGTGGTGATCTATCAAATGCCAGGTTGGTGGATGGGCGCGCCATGGACAATGAAAAAATATATTGATGATGTATTCACCATTGGTCATGGTTCACTTTATGCCAGCGATGGACGTAGCCGTTCTGATGCTTCTAAGAAGTATGGTTCAGGTGGTTTAATCCAAGGTAAAAAATACATGTTGTCGTTGACATGGAATGCACCAATGGAAGCGTTCACTGATCCTGATCAATTCTTTCACGGCGTGGGCGTGGATGGTGTTTATTTACCTTTCCATAAAGCCAATCAATTCTTGGGTATGGAATCATTACCTACATTTATCGTCAATGATGTCATCAAGGCGCCGAATGTGCCAAGTTACCTTAAAGCCTACAAAGCACATTTAGATCAGCATTTTGCAACTGCCCATTAAGAGAGAAACCCTATGTTGACAATCATTGCAGAAATTCAGACACATGCAGGTGTAGAACATCGCCAAGCAGTTTTAGATGCTTTCCAAAAAATCATTCCAACTGTACTGGCAGAAGATGGCTGTCATGGCTATGCCCCATTGATTGATCACCTGCCAGAAATTGCGATGCAGACGCAAGATGAAAATAGCATTGTGATGTTAGAACAATGGGAAAGTACCGCTCACCTTGAAGCACATATGCAAACGGCGCATATGCTAAAGCATTTTGAAGCGACCAAAGCGCATGTGGCTAATGTCAAAGTGCGTATTTTGGAAAGTGGGATTTAGAACTTAATTTTGTTAAAGCCATATTGCTTTAGCCAAACTGAAGATTTTTAACTTTATCATTCTAAACGAGTAACTTAAAATCAAAACTAAGTTACTCTTTTATTTTTTATAAAAAATATATCTTAAAAAGCATTAATATTGATTGCCTCATAATAAAGATGTTATCTTAAAAAAATTATTAAAGCAAAAAACAGAATTTACTAAGTGATCTAAAATGAAAACAGAAAAAGATATATTTAAAGAATTAGAGAAACTGGCAGAAGAAGAAGGCTTTCTTGAAATCCTAGCTTTTCTTGCCTTCAAAGATACTTATATTATTGTACAAGGAGAAATATTAGATAGTAAAGCTTTTATACAATCTTATGATAAAACCAAATTATCAAAGACAGAATTATCAACTTTAATAGCTTTAACTTTTAAGAACTATAAAGGGAATAATTTATTAACGCCATTAATGTTTTCAGAAAGGATTTCTCAGATTTATAAATTATTTGAAGAACTACATTATACTTTTTTACCAAAAAACTTATCTAAAGATGAGATATTAAATGGTAATTTTCTTTCGTCTAGTTCAATGATGAGAGAAGCTATTTTTTATAGTGCAGAAAGTGCATTTAAACATCAATATAGAGATATTTCCAAAATACGATATCAACCTGATGATGGTTGGCTTAAATCAAATAAAGGATTTTCAATAGAAGACCTCGTCAAGACCGTTTCAATAATCGAAGAAATACAGCTAGAAAAAGCTAATAATTTATTAATTAATAGTAATGGAAATTATATTGAAAGCTTTTTATCTATTTTTCAATTTGAAATAAATGAGATTATTAATAAATCAAAACTTTCAGAAAAAGTAGTTAAATCTTGTATTTCAGCCTTGCTCTCACACCCTAATGACAAAGAACTATTCAACTTCAACTCTGTAGATGACTTTAACCACACTAATGCCTTCCCGATCATTAAAATAAATAACTTATATTACAATTTTAGTATTCAAACCATATGGGAGTCTATATATGAAAGTCCTTTTTTTTGGTTCAATAATACGAAATATGCAGATAAAGCAAGTAAAAATAGAGGTATATTTACAGAATATTTTACAGCCAATCGATTAGAAACTGTTTTTAATAGGGAAAATGTCTTCACAAATATAGATATTTTTAGAGGGGGTGATAAAGCAGGCGAAATTGATATTCTAATCACTTTTGGAAAACTTGCACTTATCATACAGGCTAAATCTAAAAAATTAACTATTGCCGCACGTAAAGGAAATTCTGCACAATTGGCTAAAGACTTTAAAAATGCAGTCCAAGAAGCATATGACCAAGCATTAAATTGCAGCCAATTGATACAGACACCAGAAGTAATTTTGAAAGATGAGTATGGTAAAACAATCAATATATCTAGAAAATATGAAACTATTTTACCTATTTGTGTTGTTTCAGACCATTATCCAGCATTAGCTACTCAAGCTAGACAATTTCTTAGATATCATACAGATCATATAATTAAAACCCCTTTTGTAACGGATGTTTTTTTTATTGATACTTTAGCCGAAATGCTACCTTCACCATTACATATATTTGACTACCTTATTAAACGTACAGATTATGGATCATCAATTATATTGAATCATGAACTTTCAACCTTAGCTGTTTATATTAATCAAAATCTATATTTTCAAAATGAATTTCAAAGTGTCATGCTAGATGATAATGTAACATGTGATCTTGAGCTTGCTATGATGGCAAGAAGAGATCATTTAGAAAACATACCTATTATACCCGATGGCTTATTAACAAGATTCAAAAACAGCTATATTGGTAAACTTATTGATCAAGTCTGCAATTCAGATTCTTATAAATTACAGCAAATTGGATTTCACCTACTTTCTTTAGATGAAAAGACTATAAATTTTGTTAATGAAGCAATAGAAAAAATGATTGCTCAATTTCATATAGATCTACATCATCATGATTTAACTGTACCGATTTCAGAATCCTATTCAGGGATAACAATCCATTGTAATGTAGATACATATAATTCTGCATACAATAGACTCAAAAAACATATTGAACGTAGAAAATACTCTCAAAAAGCTAAAAGCTGGGTTGGATTCATTATTAATCCATACACTTTAAATATATCGATAGCAATTTATGAAAATTACGAATGGCAATATTCCAAAGATTTGGAAAAAGATTTTAGAGGTATGAACCTAAATAATACTCGGCATCTAATCAATATTGGTAATCCAATAACTTTCAAACCCGAGCAATCTCGAACTTTTAAGAACATCCAGCCAAAGATTGGTAGAAATGAAAAATGTCCATGTGGCAGTGGATTGAAATTCAAAAAGTGTTGCGATCTAGTAAATTAGATTAATTTTAAAAAATAAATTTATGGCAAAAGCGCATCTTACGATACGCTTTTAGCATAGATTCTTTTATCTAATCAAGCATTAAAGATCAAATAACTTCCCTGGATTCATAATCCCATTCGGGTCAAATGCCAATTTCAATGCTTTCATATATTCAATTTCTTCAGGCGAACGAGAATATTCCAAATATGGCTTTTTGGTCATACCGACACCATGCTCGGCAGAGATCGATCCATCATATTTTTTCACAGTCTCAAACACATATTTATTCACCACCTGACACTTCGCAAAGAATTCGTCTTTAGTTAAATTTTCAGGTTTTAAAATATTTAAGTGCAAGTTACCGTCACCAATATGGCCAAACCAGCAGATTTCAAAGTCTGGATAGTTGTCTGCAACGATCGCATCAATTTCTGAGATAAACGCTGGCACATGCGTAATCAACACTGAAATATCATTCTTATAAGGAATATACGGTGCAATAGATTCCGAAATATCTTCACGTAAACGCCATAAGCTCTGCGCTTGTTCTAAGCTTTGGCTCATTACGCCATCAATCACCCAACCTTGTTCCATACAATGCTCAAAAATCTGCATCGCTTTGTCCATGATTGGTTCATACGGCGCTTCAAATTCGAGTAATACATAGAATGGGCAAGTTGTTTCAAATGGACGCTGTACATGACCACGATCCAAGACTTTTTGCATTGCCACTTCACCAAAGAACTCGAATGCAGTTAAGTCGATTTCTTTTTGGAAAGCATGTAATACAGGCATTACCGCTTCAAAGTCAGGCGTACCCAATACCATCACTTGTAAGTTTTGTGGCTTACGCTCAAGTTTAATCTCAGCCTCAGTCACTAAACCTAATGTGCCTTCACCACCGATAAACAAATGCTGCAAGGCATAACCCGTCGCATTTTTAATCATGCCTTTGTTTAAACGTAAAATATCGCCTTTACCCGTCACAACCGTTAAGCCAAGCACCCAATTACGTGTCATACCGTATTTGATGACTTTAATACCGCCTGCATTGGTTCCGATATTTCCACCAATTTGACTAGAACCTGTCGATGCAAAATCAACTGGGTAATACATGCTTTGTTGTTCGGCATAATTTTGTAATTGTTCAGTCACAACACCCGCTTGAACGCGAACCATACGATCCGCTGGCAAAAATTCTAAGATTTGATTCATCTTGTCGAAACTAATTACGATTTCGCCATTATTCGCCACAGCACCAGCCGATAAACCTGTACGACCACCCGATGGCGTAATCGCAACATTGAATTGATTGGCAAGTTTTACAATCGACTGAACTTGTTCAGTACTTGATGGAAAAACGATGACTGATGGGTTCGGATCAAAATGTTTAGTATGATCTCGCCCCCAATTTTCTAAACTGTCAGCATCGGTTTTAATACGGTTTTCACCTACAATTGCCGTCAATTGGGTCAATAATTCAGGTGTCAAAGCGACTGAAGCATTCATCGTTTACAGGCCTAGCAAGAAGTAAATATAGGGCTTTTGGATGACAACATAATATTTTTCAAAACCTTATAAACAAAGGTGTCGAAACATCCAAAATATAGAAACGCTAGCGAAAGCATCAAACTTTCAATTGATTAGTTTGATTATCGTATTTCTTTATTTTACATGTAAGCAAGCGAGGGATAAAGCACAGGATGGCAATAGTGTCATAACAAAATGTGTATAAAAACTAAAATTCATTCGGAACTGAAAAATTCTCAACATTTATGCTGAGCTAATTTTAAACGAAATATCTATATCTCAAAGCTCTATGCTATGATACTGCAACTAAATTTTGGCCTTTGTAGCGGAGCCGTAATGAGCCAACATCTATCACTACCGAAAGACAAAATCCGTTTCCTTTTGTTAGAAGGTGTGCACCAAAATGCCATCGATACATTAAACGCTGCGGGTTATACCAACATCGACTACCACAAAACTGCACTTGAAGGTGAAGCTTTAAAAGAAGCGATCAAAGATGCTCATTTTGTTGGTATTCGTTCGCGTACTCAATTGACTGAAGAAATCTTTGAAGCAGCGAATAAATTGATTGCGGTAGGTTGTTTCTGTATCGGTACCAACCAAGTCGATTTAAAAGCAGCGATGTCTCGTGGTATCCCTGTTTTCAACGCACCATATTCAAATACACGTTCGGTTGCAGAATTGGTTCTTGCTGAAGCAATTTTATTACTTCGTCGTGTACCTGAAAAATCAAAAGATACACATGCAGGCGGTTGGAACAAATCTGCGGTTGGTTCTTTTGAAACGCGTGGTAAGACTCTAGGTATTATTGGCTACGGTTCAATTGGTTCACAACTTTCAGTTTTAGCTGAAAGCTTAGGTATGAAAGTTTGCTATTATGATGCGGTAACTAAATTACCGTTAGGTAATGCACGCCAAGTGGGTTCATTGGATGAGCTTTTAGAAACTGCTGATGTAGTTTCTTTACACGTTCCAGATGTTCCTTCTACACGTAACTTCTTCAAAAAAGAACAGTTCGCGAAAATGAAAGAAGGTTCGATCTTCATTAATGCTGCACGTGGTACATGTGTGATTATTGAAGATTTGGCAGATGCGATTAAATCTGGTCACATTGCTGGCGCAGCGGTTGACGTATTCCCGAAAGAGCCAAAAGCCAATGGTGAAGAATTCGTTTCTCCACTTCGTGGCTTAGACAACGTGATTTTAACACCGCACGTAGGTGGTTCTACGATGGAAGCGCAAGCAAACATCGGTTTAGAAGTTGCTGAAAAATTCGTTGCATATTCAGATAAAGGTATGACGCTTTCTGCGGTGAATTTCCCAGAAATCGCATTACCACTTTCTGATGGCCAACACCGTTTACTGCACATCCACAAAAACGTTCCGGGTGTGTTGTCTAAAATCAATACATTATTTGCGGAACAAGGCATCAATATCTCTGGTCAATCTTTAATGACCAAAGGTGATATTGGTTATCTAGTTATGGATGTTGACGCATCTGCTTCTCAAGAAGCACTTGATACCTTAAGCCAAGTTGAAGGCACAATTCGTGTACGTGTATTGTTCTAAGCTAAATTTAGAATAATCTATAAAAAGCCACAGCAATAGCTGTGGCTTTTTTATTCACATTTGAATTATTATGTGAATAATATACCAATCGTTCAAATAATAAGTTGCTCTCCCAATGCTAAAAACACCACTACATGCTTTATTGTTATTAATGATTGCCATGTTGTGTGTGCAAGGCAGTGGTTCTTTAGCCAAAATTCTATTCCAAAGTTTCCCAGTCCTTACGGTCTCAGCCATGCGTTTATGTTTTGGTGCGATCATCTTGGCATTGATTTTTAAAATTTGGACCATCAATTTCAAAGTAGTGCGTTGGAAAGCGATTCTCAGCTATGGTGTTGCACTTGCTGGAATGAATGCCCTGTTCTATTTATCACTGGAGCGTTTACCTTTGGGCTTAGCAGTTGCCTTTGAGTTTATCGGCCCTTTAAGTGTTGCACTATTTCATGCACGACAAAAATATGATTTCATCTGGGTCGGTTGTGCCATTCTAGGTTTGGTATTGCTATTTCCTCTACAACAAGCACAACAAGGTCTTGATTTAATCGGTGTTTGCTTTGCCATCGGTGCAGGTGCATGTTGGGCGCTGTACATTATTGCAGGACAGAAGCCATCTGGTATCTCAGGCAATCATACGGTTTGTTTAGGCATGAGTATTGGTATGCTGTGCCTACTTCCTTTCGCAGCCTTTTCAGGCGCAATAGATCGAGTGTTTGAACTACCCAATTTATACTATTTTATTGGGCTTGCGATTTTAGCCAGTGCATTACCCTTCTCATTAGAAATGATTGCTTTGCGCAGTTTAACCCCACTGAGCTTTGGTACATTAATGAGCTTAGAACCTGCTGTAGCAGCACTCTCAGGCTTCATCTTTTTGGGTGAAACTTTGCTTTGGAATCAATGGCTCGCTTTAGCAACGATTATAGCTGCATCGATCGGTTGTACTTTTACCACTCAACAGGCTAGACAACAGAAACAGGCTCAATAAAATGTCACTGCATGATCATAATGTCGTTTTCACAGCATATAATCATCGTGCCTATTTTTAGGTCTGTTTACTTTGATTTTGTAGATCTCCCATGAAAAATATTCAGTTGGTCGCTGTGCTATACATGGTTCTTTCCATGGTGGCTTATCAAATCAGTGCTTCATTTGCAAAACAACTGATTGCGACACTTGATCCTCTCACCGTGACCATTTTAAGGTTGAGCTTCGCCACTATTCTAGTTGCGATCATGTTCCGCTCATGGAAAGTGATCGCTAAACTGAAATATCTAAAATGGCGAGATTTGCTGTTATATAGCGCTTCTTTGGGCTGTATGAATATCTTGTTTTATAGCTCTTTAGGGAAGCTGCCTCAAGGCATTGCGGTCGGTTTAGAATTTATCGGTCCTCTTGGTTTAGCTTTACTTTCAATTAAGCAACGTAGTGATTACATCTGGGTAGCTTTTGCCGTCTTAGGAATTGCACTGATGGTACCTTGGCATGATACAAATACTCAGCATTTTTCTTATCTTGGCGCAGCCTGTGCTTTAGGTGCTGGACTATTTTGGGCATTTTATATTTATTTCGGACATCGAGTTGTGCAACAGAATATTGGGATGCATGCCTTAACCATCGCAATTGGTTTATCTGCACTGACCTTACTTCCATTTGGTCTGTGGAGTAATGCACCTGCTCTACTCAACACTCAATATTGGGGCAAAGCCTTAGTGATTGCCGTTTTAGCCACAGCGATTCCTTATGCTCTTGATCTCATGGCTTTAAAACGTTTAAGCAAACTCAGTTATGGTACGCTTTCAAGCCTTGCACCTGCGCTTGCTGCTTTAGCTGGACTGGTATTACTGCATGAACAAATTAGCATGATTCAGTGGTTCGCACTTCTCTGTATCATGATCGCATCCATTGGAGTGACCTTACGTGGTGAAAAATCTCAAACTCAGTAAGAGCACTCCTTTGTGCTCATTCTCGTTATAACGAAAATTAGCTATCTGCATTTTTATATTTCTGATATTCAGTAAGATATTTTTTACCTAGTTTTTCCTTTTCATCATCCCCTAAAATTTTTCCAGCTTGTTGGAAAAATTTATGTTCCTCTTCCTTTAAATGATGATGGACTTTTTCACTTAATTGTTTTGCTGTCGCTAACCAACTCGGATTACTCATATCAGTTTCTTCTAATTTTTCAATCAGTTCATCCATTTCATGATGCTCAGATAAAGCATGGCGGGTAATATCTAAACCCACATCATCAAACATTAAAGGAATATATAAATAGCGGTCTTCGGCAACTGAATGCGCATAGAGTTCATTCTTAAGCTGTTTAAATAAATGTTCCCTTTCTTGAGTATGTCCGCTGGTCTGAATTAATCGTTCAGCTAAGTTACGTTGTTGTTCGTGGCTTTCTCTGAGTGCCTCAAATATATTCATTATTTACCTCTACGATGGCTAGCATAATCAACACTTACTTCAATTCTTCTCTAGTTGATCTGATTGGCTGAGCCTTCATATTAAAAAATGACACTTTTTTAAACAGCGATGTTTGCGTAGATTTTTGTATGGAAAGTTTATTTTTATAGATTAAACTGCAACAAAGATTTGATAAGCCAACCGACAAATTAAAATACTGACCAAAATCAAAAATAAAATACGAATAAAACCACTACCGTATTTCAAAGCCAAACGTACACCCAATAATGAACCTGCAATATTTGCAGCCGCCATCATAAAACCAAGCTGAAAGAAGATATGCCCTGCGGGAATAAAAAAACTCAGTGCCGCTAGATTAGTCATAAAATTACCAATCTTAGATAATCCAGAAGCATGTAAAAAATCGACTTGAAGAAAGCGAATAAAAAAGAAGATAAAGAAGCTGCCTGTACCAGGACCAAAGATTCCATCATAGAAACCAATCGCTAAACTACCTAATGCGGCAAAAAATAATAATTTTGGTGTGATGTGTTGATCCACATGCACTTGCCCAAATTGCTTTTTCATAAAGGTATAAATTGCAATTACAATCAGCATAACTAAGACAATTGGTCTTAATATATGAGTAGGCACCAGTGAAACGCAGGCTGCACCTACATACGCACTGATAAAAGCAAAAATTGCGATCACCCATAATAATGACCACTGCAACTTTACTCGACGTACAAATGAAAGAGCTGCAGAACCCGTTCCAAAAATAGAAGCCAGTTTATTTGTTCCAAATAATGTTGCAGGAGCCGTTTGTGGTAATGCACCCATTAATGCTGGAATCTGAATTAACCCACCACCACCAACTGCCGCATCAATTGTTCCCGCACAGAATGCAAAGAACACTAGACTCAGAATCAGCTCCCATTCCATCAATATAACCTTATAAATTCAACAAACGTTTTGGCACAAGACGCTTTTTATCTGTAATTTCAGCTAAGCCTAAACAACGCTCACCATCGAATACCAATACTTCAGCAGCAGCTTCGTGCTCAATATTACTTTCTTGACCATTACCAAAATATTTTTCACGCCCTTCGGGTAATTGAACCCGTGGAAAATGTTCAACAGGTGCATAAACAGGCAACAATAATGCATCCCGCTGTTCCTGAGTAAGCCCTTCTAAATATTCGATGGTATAACTTGGATTAATCTCAAAATGACCTGTTTGAGTACGATGTAATTTTGTTAAATGTCCACCACAGCCCAAAGCTTCACCAATATCTTCACCTAACACTCGGATGTAAGTTCCTTTAGAACACGTCACATCTAAGGTCAAACTGTCTTCTGTAAAATCAATGAGTTTTAACTCATAAATCGTCACTGGACGCGCTTCACGCTCAATTTCAATTCCTTGGCGCGCTAACTCATACAAAGGGCGACCTTCTCGTTTCAGTGCCGAATACATCGGTGGCACTTGCTTGATATCACCACGGAACTGTTCTAGAACCTGTTCAATATTAGCTTCAGTTAATGCTGGCACATCTCTTTGTTGAAGAATTTCCCCTTCAACATCACCCGTAGCAGTTGTTTGTCCAAGTTTTACTGTTGTTTGATAACGCTTGGTCGAATCCAATAAATAATGCGAAAACTTGGTTGCCTCCCCTAAGCAAATCGGTAATAAACCTGTTGCAAGCGGATCTAAAGCACCTGTATGTCCTGCTTTCTGTGCATTAAAAAGTCGACGTACTTTTTGCAATGCCGAATTAGAACTTAAACCTAACGGCTTATTTAATAAGAAAACACCACTCAGATGGCGATAAGAGCTTTTTTTCATAAATGAAAAGTCAAACAAGAAAGGTGTATTTTATCAAAACTATTCATCGGATTTTTAAAAATTAAACGCTCAAAAAAACAACATCTATGCTAAATTTATTTTCGTTTTCGAAATTAAAAGCAAATGGATTATGCTTAATGAATAAAAATGGAAAAAAAATAGCATTATTATGTAGCTTATTAATCATTTCAGCAGTCACGCTGAGCGTATTGTATTGGTTATATCCAAATCAGTCTCAGCAATCACTTAACTCAACTGATCAATATAGCAACAACAGCAATCCATCACAGTTGCATAAGAGTCCAAAGAATATCAATCAACTCGATACTTCTTTTAATAGCACCAGCCAAATGGATACTGAGATTGACTGCAAATTACAATTCAATAGCGCTCAGCATTTAATTGTGAATGAACACGTGCGGAATTGTTTTGAGTATTTTATTTCTCAATACGGCGAGCGAAATATTAATGAAATTCGTCATAACTTTCAGCTTTATCTCGCCAAAGCTTTCCAAACATCGCAACAACAGCAAATTTTAGCCTTATGGTCACGTTATTTAGATTATCGCCAAGAGCTCAGTAAGTTACAGACTCAACAACCCACACAGGAAAGCTATCAATATTTCCAAGCTATTTTTGACTCTATGCATGATTTAAAACAACGTTTCTTTTCAAATCCTGAAATTGAAGGCTTATTTGGAACGGAAGATGTTTATCAGCAATATACGCTTGATCGTATGCGAATTTTAGAAAACAACGCACTAGATGCCGCAGCGAAAGCCAAACAATTACAACAACGCTTTGAACAATTGCCTCAAGATTGGCAAGACAATCTCAAAGATTTATCCAAACTCGACGATTTGCATGCATTAACGGCACAAATCAAAGCAAGACATGGTTCAGCTCAAGAACTACGTGATATGCGTGTTAGTTTGGTTGGAGAGGCTGCTACTCAGCGTTTAGAGCAACTCGATCAACAACGATCTGATTGGAAACAGCGAGTTCAATCCTATCTTGATGAACGTAAAACAATTGTAGATAGCAATATGAGCACTTCAGCCAAAGATCAAGCCGTTCAACAACTCAAGCAAAAACAATTCCAATCAGCACAAGAACAACAGCGTTTGCAAACTTTTGAAACTGTCTATGACCAAGGAGGAACCTTACCTTTTAGTAATTAAGAAACATCTTAAGGCATTGAAATAACGCTATTTAGCAAGGATGCAATGTCTCGTTCGCAAGAACATCAAGACCCATATGAAAACAAAAATCGAGAGAAATATCATGCAAAAACTAATCCGCTGTCTTGCACTATCTATGATAGCAATGAGCGTATCAACAAGTTACGCATCAAATACAACGCAAGTTAAAGACAATAATGTCACGTCAACATATGCAAAAACCAAATATCCGATGGTCTTTGTACATGGTGTCGCAGGTTTTTCACGCGTTGGAAGTGATCCATTAGGCGTTGATTATTGGCATCAAATCCTACCCGACCTTGCACGTAATGGCGCAAATGTCTGGGCGACACGACTTTCACCTTTTAACTCAAATGAGGTTCGTGGTGAACAACTGGCGCAACAAGTTGAAGAAATTATTGCGATTACTGGACAACCTAAAGTTAATTTAATTGGTCATAGCCAAGGCGGTCCAACGATCCGTTACGTGGCTGGCATTATGCCAAGTAAAGTTGCATCATTAACCAGTGTAAGTGGCACTCATAAGGGTTCACCTGTCGCTAGTTTAATTATGAATGTAGATGGTACTGTCTTAGGTACAGCTGGCTCTGCCGTCGTAAACTTTTTCTCAGGAGCGATTACATGGTCACAAGGACTCAACCCCAAAAGCTACCCACATGATGCTTTAGCTGCTGGTCGTAGTATTTCAGTTGAAGGTTCAAAACAATTTAATACACGATTCCCTATGGGTGTACCAACCACAAGTTGTGGTGAAGGTAATTATCAAGAGAAAGGAATATATATGTATTCATTCTCAGGGACTCAAGCAGTCACAAACATTCTTGACCCACTAGATCCCCTATTTGCAGGTACGAGCCTAATTGTCGATATTAAAGGAGATAATGATGGTATGGTGAGCCGTTGTAGCGCTAAGTTTGGACGTACAATTAGAGATAATCTCCCTTGGAATCATGCAGATGAAGTGAATCAGGTTTTAGGTTTGAAATCACTGTTTGCACCTGATCCAATTGATATTTATCGTCAACATGCCAATCGACTAAAATTACAAGGATTATAAAACAGCCATAAAAAAATGCGCCAAAGGCGCATTTTTTTGCTTTACAACAAAGTTAAAATTAACCTTGTTTACGAGCTGGTAACTTTTCACGAATACGTGCAGCTTTACCAGACAACTCGCGTAGGTAGTAAAGTTTAGCACGACGAACGTCACCACGACGTTTCACTTCGATTTTAGCAACGATTGGAGAGTGAGTTTGGAAAACACGCTCAACACCAACACCGCTAGAGATTTTACGAACTGTGAAAGCAGAGTTTAAACCACGGTTTTTCTTCGCGATTACAACACCTTCAAATGCCTGAAGACGCTCACGGTCACCCTCTTTTACTTTAACTTGAACGATAACAGTGTCACCAGGAGCAAAAGCAGGGATATCAGTTTTTAACTGTGCATTTTCAACAGCTTGAACTAAAGGATGTTTACCACTCATTGTGGAATCTCCAATATGTGCGGGAGAGAAGAGGTCTCTTATACCGCTGAGGATAGAGGCTAAAACGCATATCGCTCGTTTAACTTTCCCTTTAAAGCAAAATTACTCTAAAGAGCCTATTTTCAACTTAAACTCAGTTTAAGTAGTAACTCGAAGCAAAGCTTCTCGTCTGTTGCAAACACAAACTTCTAACAGTTTAGTCTTGCGAATTTTTAAGCCATTTTTTTTGCTGTTTAGTCAACTCAACTTTATCAACCAACTCTGGTCGACGATCTAAAGTTCGTTGATAACGCTGTAAAAAACGCCATTTCTCAATATTGGCATGATGTCCTGATTTAAGTACCTCAGGCACATCTAACCCTTCGAAATGGTCTGGCTTGGTATATTGTGGACAATCCAGTAAACCATCCACAAAAGAATCTTGGATCGCAGATTGCTCATCAGACATGACATTTGGCAATCGACGAATAATACTATCAAGCAACACCATCGCTGGCAGTTCACCCCCCGATAAAACGTAATCCCCAATTGACCATTCTTGATCAACATAATTTTGGATTAAACGCTCATCGACACCCTCATAACGCCCACACAATACAATCAAACCATCATAACCAACGAATTGTTGTACTGCCTGTTCATTTAAGGTTTTCCCTTGCGGTGACATATACACTACTGGGGCATGAACACAGCCTGCTTGTGTTGCAAGTTGTTTAGCATGGTTAATTGCTTTTGCCAAAGGCTCAGCCATCATCACCATACCAGGACCACCACCGAAAGGACGTTCATCCACTCTTTTGTAGTTGCCCTCAGCAAAATCTCGTGGGTTAATGCAATTGACTTGCACGATGTCACGCTTTGCTGCACGTCCGCTAATCCCGTGCGCTGTAATCGCTTCAAACATTTCAGGAAACAGTGTAATGACTGCAAAAAACACCGCAGACTCCTCTATTTTCCTGCTGCGCTACTATTCCCAAAAGGATTAGTAGTCTACGCCCCAATTGACGTAAATACGACCAGCTTCAAGATCAACGCGTTGTACCACATCTTTATGCCAAGGAATCATTCGCTCTTCAGCATCAATACTATCAGGTGTCGCTTTCACGACCATGACATCATTAGCACCGGTTTCAAACAGTTCGTAGATTTGACCAAGATTCACTTCTTGTTCTTCATCATCAAGACCTAACACGGTTAAGCCTTTAAGATCAGACCAGTAGTACTCGTCTACATCTGCTTTAGGAAGCTGTGATTTGGCAATCCAGATATTTGCACCAACTAAGTTTTCTGCACCCGTGCGATCATTCACGCCTTTTAATGCAACAACCAAGCCTTTGCCATGTGGTTTCCAACGTTTTACATCTATGGTTTGCCAACCTGCCTTGGTCTCAATGTACCAAGGAAGGTAGTCAAACATATTGCTCATAGGTTCTGTGTTAGAGTAAACCCAGAGCCACCCATTCAATCCATAAGCTGAACGTAACTGTCCAATCTGAATACGATCTTCTGGCACATTCTGTGTCGATGTCATGGGCTACCTACTACAATTATGCAGTAGTTGCAGCTTTTTTAGCTTGAGCAGCTAAAGAAGCAACGCGATCTGAAGGTTGAGCACCTTGTGCAACCCAGTGAGCAAAACGGTCAGCATCTAAACGAACTTTTTCAGCTTTACCTTGTGCAGTTGGGTTAAAGAAACCAATACGCTCGATGAAACGACCATCACGTGCATTGCGGCTATCAGTTACAATGATTTGATAGAATGGACGTTTTTTTGCACCACCGCGCGCTAAACGAATAACAACCATGAGAACAACCTTATAATTTTTACGGATTATCCCTGCGCCGACCATCGGCAGCACTTCAAACCCCTTTCATAGAGGGCGATATTCTACGTTATATTTGCTTTGAAAGAAAGACTAAATTCAGAGTTATCCACAGTTTTGAACTTGTAAGAAGAGTTGCTAGTATCTGAAGTGGCATGCTACTTTAACTAAATCTGGAAAACTATTAAATAAAAAAGCAAGCTAATTAAGCTTGCTTTTGGAGACTGGAAAGGAACCGATTAACGTCCATCCCAGTTTGAAGTTTGGGAAAGGACACATGTAGATGCCCCTTTGGCCCAAAACCTCTGCCCTTGATCATTCAAACAGAGGACACCATTACCAAATTGATTTGTCCCACTTTTAGGTGTTGCAACTAATACCCAAGATGTAGCTAAAGTTGGTGAAGGGTTGAAACTCAGGTCATATAAAGCACCACCTTGTTTAGGTGTAGTAGTACCACCATAAAGCAAATTAACTGTTGCATTTGCAAATGTTCCATTGGTAGCTTTATATGCTTGCATACGTTGAGCAATAAATAGCATCTCACTTTGAGCATCTACACGCTGACTGCGAATCTTATACTGTATATACGAAGGGTAAGCAAATGCAGCTAAAACCCCTATAATTGTGACAGCAATCATCAATTCAATCAGTGTAAAACCTTTCTCTTCAATTACCATTTATTTTCCCCACCCACACCACAGCTAGTAAAAGTGACATTAGCAGCTGTTTTATTTCTACATTGTGTCCCAGTATTAGTCATTAAATAACTAAAGTTCTGCGGATCTGTGCTTTCAGCCCGAATCACCCATCGTTGCCCTAACGCCGTTACATCAGTCAATAATTTTGTAGTATCAGTACCATCCCTAATAGATAACTTATAACGAATATCAGTTCCAGTGGCACCAACAGGCAAAACTAGTTGAGATGTTACTGGGTCATACCCCACCAGATTACCAGTTGTGTTCTTATACATATAACTTGCATCAAAGCCTAAGTAACTAAAGTTTTTACCTTTATGGCGTTCCAATTGATCAGCTAAACGTTGTATTTCTTGTTGTGCCGTACTTGCAACAGCTCGACGTGAATACACTTGATAGCTTGGAATAGCAATGACGGCAAAAATAGTAATAATTACCAAAACTACCATTAACTCAATCAATGTAAAACCTTGCTGGGATGTTTGCATAGTCATTGATCCTTATTGCGCATACCGCTCATACCATCTGTTTGGAATGAATTTTAATGCACCTCCAGTCGCTATAAATTTTGGCTTATTCGCTGGTGTGCAAGTTTGCCCAGCAGGACACGTATCGTTCGGATCTGGTACAACAATAACTCGCTTGTTCGGATCCTCATCGGGACTGCCAACATTCAAAGTTACAATCCCAGAACCAAGGTTATAGACGTACTTTTCACCATCTTTACAAACGCCACCAGGTAAACATATACGTTGAGTAAAAGTATGACCTTTCACGCCAGCACCACAACTAGACGTAGTACCATTGTTTGATGCATCAAATTGAGTGACATATAAACTACCTTGTAAAGCAATCGGTGTAGTCAAACCTTTAATAACGCTAGCACCTGCTGCCGTTGTACCATCAATTTTCTTATTAAAGAGATAATACCATCCACCCCAACCAGCTGTCTTATCAATAGCGGTCGCTGTTGTAGCACCATTAATAAATCTAAGTTTGGTATTTACTGGAGTTGTAGCATTTTCATCTGCTTTGGTACGAGCATCTAAATTAGTACTTGGAAAACGGCCAGCATCCGTACTAGGATAACTATCATAGTCAAAAATTCCATATGCACCATCAAACTGCAAGTTAGTTGGATCTTTCTTTTGAGGTGAGTCACTTGTTGCTAATATAGGTGAACTTTGATTACCAGAAACAAAAGTTACTACAACCGTATTTCCACCAAAGATACTTGTACTGGCTGCACTATTATGTGCCGTAAAGGCTGGTAATGTATAAAAACGCGGACTTGTACCATTATTATCATGCAAGTCTAAGATTTTAATAGTTTGCGTTTTGAATGTATCTTTACCATCATTTTTAAAGTCGATTCTAAAAGCCTGTCCAGCTAAATCTCCAAAATATATATGATCAATAATACCGTCATTATTCCGATCAACACTTCGAATTTGACTAGCTACACTATACTTTAAACTTGGATTATTAGTAGAATCTGCATTCCATAGCAAATCACCCGTATCCGCATCAAACATATATATACCCGCACCAATTCTCTTTTCTGTTCCATCAGCGTTCAGGTTCGTTTCTTGCTTATAGTTATATATCTCATAACCAGCATAACCAGTACGAATACCATTCGATTTTAAACCATCTCCATCATCACCACCAGCATCATACCCCCCTCCCACGATCATAACTAACTTACGTTTACCATTCCAATTTACATAACCAAGTGTAGGTTTCGACCAACTTTGCCCCATTTTGGCTAAAGCATTGTAAGTTACTCCTTCAGGATGATTTTGTGAGTAAACCTTACTTGTTGATGGGTCAATTTGAAATTTAATTTTTGGACTATCAATATTTGTAAGATCAAGAGCATAATAACTACGCCCCCCCATACGCATACCACCATAAACCCATTGTTTACCAATTAAGTCTTCTGTTTTACTTCCTCCAGATACGGTACGAGATGCACCTGCGACAGTTAGAGTTCCATCACTTTTACTAACGTAAACTGTATGCGAAACCCATTCACCATCCATACCATAATATAAGGCATTTTTCCCTGCGGCTAGATTACCACCACCTTGTTTGAAGGTCTCTGATTGCTTTTCAATGATTTCTTTAGGGACAAAAGCAAATTTTTCTATCCCAGTACTAGCATCAACAATCTCTACTAGACCTTGTGTAGTACCAAATAAAACATAATCTTCACGATTAGTCGTATCAATACTAACTTTTCCTGTCGTTGCATCTTTAGAAGCAATTGCTTTGCCTGATTGTGTAATTAAGAGAGGTTTTGAATGATAAACACTACCCATTTGACGCAAACTTGCCGATTGGGTAGATAAATCTAAACCATTCGTATTCGTACCATCCGATATAATATAACCTAGTAGTCCCATTAGGGCTGGCGCATACTTCGTATCTGTTTTCGTTTTATCATCACTAGTATATTTATATGTAATCTGTGATAAATTAAGATTTTGTGAGATTTGACCATTATTAGCGGCCTTAGTCCCATCATAGTTATAATCTGTCAGTAGTTTTCGCCCTGTTTCACCTTGTGCATTTCGACCTAATGTTAAACGATTTAAAACTCCGCCCTTTTTAAACAAAGCTGTGCCATCTGGATAACTAGATTTACTTTCCCAAATATCTGCTAGATCTTGTAGGACACTTTTCTTAACAACAACCGTATTATCATCAGCAACAGACTTACTTGAATAAACCCCATTATTTAATACATAATATTTTTTAAGATTACCAAACCAAATTTGCTGTACATCTTCAGGTTTAACCTTTGGTTCAAACTGTGGAAAATATGCATATGGCTGCACTATAGAGGGGTTCAATTCATCTAATGGTATTGTAGACGAACCTGTACTCATTGATGGAATATCTTTGTTAAGCTGTTTAATAAAAGCATTAATACTATTCACAACATCTTGTGAATTTGATCCAGCAACCCAACCCCCATCACCTAACGTACCCCAAACTTTAGCATCTTCTACATCGTTATTACCTGTACTAGTAAAATCACTACCAAATCCAACCACGACTGTTTTAATCTGTAACCCTACAGGATTCTTAGCAGGATCCAACAATGATTGGGCATATTTACCAATACATGACCATCCATTATTTGATGAGTTAAAATATCCAGTCCTACCAAGTAAACTACTATAAATATTAGTGCGATTACCAAGTGAACTGTTGTTACAATTAAATAAACCCCCTTTCGTTGACAAAGACTGTTTCATCAACTTGTATGCTGTTCCGCTTACACCATCTGTCCCTGTGCCTATACCACCACTCGGATTAGGCTCGCCATCAGTCAGGAAATAAATTCCCTGCCCACTACACTCTTTTTTAGCAGAGTTATCTATCTGACTTTTAATAGAACTTGGCATATCATATATTGCACCATCTTTTGAGGTGCTTATAGAACTACTAAAACCACTATTATTATTATCCGTATCATCTAATGTCATATTATAATTGAAACATGTGGCGGAGTTATTACCTACATTACAAGCTCTACTACTAGTAAAACCTGCAGGTACCGAATAACCCGAGGAAATATAGTTCCCCCAATTCGAACAAGCTTTTGTATTCGTATTCCAACTTTGGCAAGCCCAACCTGTACTAGGATTACCATTAAAACGCGCATAAACAGGAACATTCACTGTGACTTGCGGTAAGGCAGTCGTAGTCCCAAGCAAATATGCAGCTGCATCAGCATAAGCATAAGCAGTTGGAGTGCTACCACTAGCAGATAAACTATTAATCACAGTTACTAAATCATCGCGATGAGTCACATTTTTATATTTTGGAATATTCTCCCAAACATAAGTACAATCACTTCGATTACCATACGTACAACTAATATTTTTGTCCGTTATATATGGTGAAGCTCTACTAAATCCTGTCGGCAATTTAGTACTATCCCCTCCCCATGACAAACAGTTATAATTATCCGGATTCCATGTTTTACATTCATTATAGTATATTGTGTCTACATTCTGACCACTTACGACAGTACGTACAGTATATCTCGTCCACCGTGGTTTAATATAATTTCCATCTTGAACAGAACCTGTAACTGTCCCTAATGCTTTAGCAGGAATTCTAATATATCCCTTAGTCGCACTAAATGTCGCCAACCCTATAATTACTTTATCTTCAATTCTTGGGGTCGTAGACGTACCATTTAATGCATCATTTAAACCTTTTTTGAGGGCACCTATACGATCTTCATTATAAGAATTAGATCCTGCCCCCATACTTCCAGAGGTGTCTAACATCATCATTAAGGTCGTGGTCCCTACACTATCTTCAGGAACTTTGTAAATTTCAATATCACTAGCATAAGTTGATGGTAAGCTTACACACAATAAACTAGTAATCGCAGCTGAAAGTGCAGCAACTTTAAACTTAGACACCACAGAGGTCTGCTGACGTGGTGTCATGTCGCTTCGATTTTGTACATTTTTCATGTTTGACACTCCTCTATGATGCACCTGTTACAGGCTTTAAGGTATATTCCATCTCTTGATTACTGTAAGGCACGTTATTTGTTTTCAAGCAGTCGGATACTGTTTCATTATTTGTTACAGTACTATCAACAAAACTGGTGTAGTTTGATAAACAGGCTTGTATATCACTTGAACTATTACTACTTAAATTAGGGATAATAGATGTAACGTTAACTACTACTTTTTGAATTTTTTGGGTTTTAGACATTTCTGAATCATCCCCTTCAAGCAAATGTTCCCAGTCTTGACTATTGCTAGCAGCCCGGATGCCGACACGAGTCATTACAGCGGAACGTCCACTGATAAAATCAGCTTTTTGATCTACATTACAAAATCCAACTGTTCCAAGTTGAGTATTTTTAATTTGTGATCCTTCCCAATAAACCACACTAGCATTGCGGCTACCAGACAAACTATTCGCATCGCCACCTCGGATACAGAAAACAAGTTCTTTACCCTTATTCTCTGGACGTAAGACATAAGCCAACATTCCATCACCTATTTGCATTTTTGCTAATGTTAATTCATCAGAAGTTTGATTCTCTAAGTTAAAAAACACCGCATCAGATGCTTGCTGTAATAATGCTTGCGCTTGCGTATTCATCGCAATATTTAATGATGTCAAGCTACCACGAATTGCCCATGTCCCTACTAAAGTTAACAGTACAAGCATGATCAAAACGACAATCAAAGTTGCACCGCGCTGCATTGCTAATCTTCTCATTTTGGATTCTCCTGCAAGCCAAAACCATTACGCAATGCTACTGTTTGAGTAACTACCTGACGATTATAAAGATTGTTTTTACTATCCGTTTTGAGTGGTTTATTCACATCAAAAATTTGATATGTTTTATTCGGATCAGCTAAATCATTTTTACCAACACTGTCAGGAGAGCGTACCAATACACCAATTTGAATTGAAACTATTTGTGGTTTTGTAGTAAGTGCCAAATAATTAGGAATACTAATATATCCAAAACGGTCTAACAGGCCGTCCTTACCAGCTTTTGCTGGATTAGTGGTGGCATCTAGTGTATCGGAAGCCACTCCTAGTAAAATGTGCATATGATCAACGCGAGGAATAATAATCTCCCCATCACCATTAAGCCCATCCAATTTAAGTTCATCATCCTTTGTATAGGTAGTGGCTTTACAAGCTAAAACTAGAGGTGTATTTGGATCATTATTATTTTGACTATCAGCACGTAAAAAATAACGCTCAACAACATAAGCATTTACATTTATTTGGTTTCCTTCGCAATCAAATGAATTACCAATAGTATTCCGATATTGAATTACCAATTGATCACTTTTTTCGTCTTGTAAATTAGATAAACCTATATTCCCTTGCGTCATTAAATTATTAGCAGCAGTCCCACCTGTAATTGTAAAAGTATTCACGCTACTTAAATTTGCCTTACTTAATACAATCCCCCCATGCAAAATAGTCGGATCTATCACTGGTTTTACTGCATTTAGATTGGCTAGCCGAATATCCCTCAACATGTACTCAAAACCGAAACTAGCGCTATTTTGCAAATTAGCAGCACTTTGCTGAATAGCCATACCTCTCTGCCCTGTTATATAAAGTTGAATTGCTGCTGCTGTAATTAATAAGCCTAAAATAATAGCGATCATTAATTCAATCAGGGTAAAGCCTGACTGATTCCTATAATAGTCATTTCTAGTTTGAATAAATAAATAATCATTGGCTGCTTTCACTAGAATGTCTCCATGACCAAACATTGAGCATCTGGCTTATAAATACCATTAAGCATACAAGTAGAAAGATCATCTTTAGTAATGACCGTTTTCCCCCATGCAATATAGATACAGGTGCGACTACTGCCATCACATTGCTTCATTATTATGGTTTGTCCAGCATTATTAGCTTTTGTTAAAATCTGAGTCGCATCATATTTAGCCATCTTTGCAACATCGCATGCAGGTTGATAAGCTGTTGATGTACCAAAACAATCTGTTTCTGTCTGTTTATTATTGATTGAAGAAATATAATCATTAATACCTAATCGATTTATTCGCATACGATCAGTTAAATCTCTTGCTGTGGTCATTGCTGTTGTACGATCCATTGCTTCTGCTGTTGCTTGCAAAGCACGAAGTTGTAAAGCAGAAAATCCAAGTACACCTATTGCCAAAATAAATAAGGCAACCAAAATCTCTACCATTCCTATACCATGCTGTTGCTTAATCATGAGCAGCCCCCTGATTTATCCTCAATTTTTTGAATTACTCCCGTTTTAGAGATACTGATTTGTTTGGATGAGCTCAATTTTTGGCTACATACAGTAAAAACTAAAGGAACAGGCTGTTTTATTTTTTTAGGATTAGTGATAGGGTCTTCTGGTTGGCTAGGATTAAAAGAAGGATTATTAATTTCTTTTTGTCTTATAGTAACTAACCCTATAGGTTGAAAAACAACGTCTGTTGTATCACTTGTTAATTTAATATCATCATATTTTGATATCCAAAAAAAGTTAGTGGCATCACTTGTGCCATCGCTAAACTTTACGGTTACCTCTTTTCGTAACACCGCAGATTGAGCCCTTGCCTGCCCAAAAATATAGGCTAAATCTTTCGCTGTAGTATTTAAACGCTGCTTAGCGATTAAATCACTTAGGGGCGGTATCGTCATTACTGCTACAACTGCCAATATGGCAATCGTTACCGCCATCTCTATTAAGGTGAATCCTCGATTGTTCCCCATCGCTTTACACCTAATCATCCAAATTCCCTTACTCTATATTAAATCTTATTTTTACAGAACCAATACAAAGCAGATAAACTCCATAAAAAAACGGATAGGCTGCACCCTATCCGTTTCAAGTTCACATTTTTCTATAAAAATTAGGCTTGTATCACCTGAATACGTAGCTCTTTAGGTAAGCTAAATGTAATGTTCTCTTCTCGTCCATCCAACTCTTTAGGAGGGGTTGCCCCCCAATCTTGTAACCGTTGAATCACTTGTTTAATCAGTATCTCTGGGGCTGATGCACCTGCAGTCACACCAATTTTACTTTCCTGCTTAAACCATTCTTTTTCAAGCTGATCAGCATTATCCACGAGATAAGCAGATTTACCCATCCGCTCTGCCAATTCACGTAAGCGATTTGAATTCGATGAATTCGGAGAACCTACTACCAACACTACATCACATTGTTCCGCCAAATCACGTACTGCATCTTGACGATTTTGAGTGGCATAACAGATATCATCTTTCCTCGGACCTTGGATCTTAGGAAATTTTGTTCTTAAGGCATCGATGACCTTAGCCGTATCATCAATCGAAAGCGTCGTTTGAGTGACAAATGCAACTTTATGAGGATGTTCAACCACCAAAGCTGCAACATCTTCTTCATCTTCAACCAAATAAATCTTTCCACCACCAGATTTATCATATTGCCCCATTGTACCTTCGACCTCAGGATGCCCCTCATGCCCAATTAAGATTGCTTCAGTTCCTTCTCTGGCATATTTCGTGACCTCAATATGCACCTTAGTTACTAGAGGGCAAGTCGCGTCAAAGACTTTTAGACCACGGCGATCTGCTTCTTGTTGTACTGCTTTAGACACGCCATGCGCACTAAAGATTACAATCGAATCATCAGGCACTTGGTCAAGCTCATCTACAAAAACCGCACCACGCTGACGCAGATCATCAACAACAAACTTGTTATGTACCACTTCATGACGTACATAAATTGGCGGATTAAAACATTCTAGTGCCCGATTAACGATTGCTATAGCACGGTCAACACCAGCACAAAAGCCTCGTGGATTGGCCAACACAATTTCCATAACATCCTCTCTTATCACCTGAATATTTATGCCAAACTATTTCGTTTAATGGCACGCTACACTACAATAGCCAAGATATTTTATCATATCAGGAAAAATATCATGTCGGGTCTATTGTTTGTCGTTTCTGCGGCATCAGGAACAGGCAAAACATCTCTCGTTAAAGCCCTACTCGATCGAGTCAGCAATCTACATGTTTCTGTCTCACATACGACACGCGGTCAACGCCCTGGTGAACTAGATGGTGTTCACTATCATTTTACTGATACTGAAACTTTTTTAGCTCAAGTAGAACAAGGTGGTTTTATTGAGTATGCAGAAGTATTTGGTAATTACTACGGCACATCTCAAGCCAAAGTCAAAGAACAATTACAACAAGGTCATGATGTGTTACTCGAAATTGACTGGCAGGGTGCTGATCAAGTTCGTCGACTTTTTCCTGAATCAAAACAAATTTTTATCTTACCGCCAACTCAATATGATTTAAGACAACGATTATCTAATCGCGGAACAGATTCAGTTGAAGTAATTGAACATCGTTTAAGTTGTGCTGTAGAAGATATGCGTCATTTCGCAAATTTCGATTACATCATCATCAATGATGATTTCAATAAAGCTGTTCATGATTTAGAAGCAATTATTACAGCAAATCGTTTAGTTACCTTACAGCAAAGTGCTCGTCACCAGCAATTAATTGAAAAGTTAATCACCCTTAATCGCGAATAACTTGAGTCTTATTTAAAAGCCTTTTATACTACTTAGTCTTTTCAAATGTAATGTTCAAACGAGACAACTTATGGCACGTGTAACCGTTGAAGATTGTTTAGACCACGTAGATAACCGTTTTGAGTTAGTACTGGTAGCGAGTAAACGTGCACGCCAATTAGCACGTCAAGGTATGGAACCAACTGTAGAATGGGATAATGATAAACCAACAGTCGTTTCATTACGCGAAATTGCGGCAGGTCATGTCACTAAAGAAATTTTAAAACAACGCGATCAAGATTATCAGACTTCAAATCTTGATATGGTGTTGTCTACAAACTCATTAAATTTAGAAGGCTTCTCTTTCTAAATTGGATTTGCTTTGTCTAAAAGCCCATTGTGAATACACTGGGCTTTTTTGTTTGTTGAAAATTTCAGCGCTATATTGGTAAAAACAATATATTTCATTGAAAAAATTTACGAGTTTTTCTAATGAACAAATTGACAAGTTCCACAATATGCTTTTCATTAGAAGCTAATCTTATCTATTCCTGAATTCATGTTATAAAAGGTGTTTTATGCCAGGCGAAGAGGTCAGCCAAGCCAAGCAACAACTCAAGGTCATTATTGAAGCCTATCTCAAAGATAGTGATATTCAGAGTGTACTTGCTGCCTGTGATTTTGCTGATTTAGCACATAGTGGTATTACACGAAAAAGTGGTGAGCCCTACGTTCTTCATCCTATTGCTGTGAGTTGCATTCTGGCGCATATGCGTTTAGATGCCGACACGCTTATGGCAGCTTTATTACACGATGTCATTGAAGATACTGAATTTACTAAAGATGAGATTGGTGAAAAATTTGGATCTGTCGTTGCTGAACTTGTTGATGGTGTCACCAAACTCAGCCATTCAAGTGATAAAGAATATAATAAGGCAGCATCATTCCGCAAAATTCTACAAGCCACCTTACAAGATCCGCGTGTCATTATTATTAAACTCGCTGATCGCTATCATAATATGACGACTTTAGGCGCATTACGTCCAGATAAACGAGCACGTATCGCGCAAGAAACCTTTGATATTTTCGTACCCATGGCACGTCTTGTCGGTATGAATGAAATGGCCGATAACCTAGAACACTTATGTTATCAAAATCTTGACTTAGATATGTTTAATGATGTGCAAACCGCACTCTTAGAAACCAAACCCAAACGTTGTGAATACCAAGCGGTATGGGAACAAAAATTATCAGATTTGCTTAAAAAATATAATCTACAAGGGCGTATTAAGAAGAAAAATAATAACATCGAATTACTACGTCATTTTGTAAAAAATGAAATTGATTTAAATGAATTAAGCCATAGCCATGCTTTTGAAATTATTCTGCAAAGTATTGCTGATTGCGACCGTCTAGTTGAAGCACTCAAAGATAATTTTCAAGTCTTACAATATCACGATCATATTCGCCGCCCTTTACCAGGTGGCAATCAATCATTAATGATTAAGCTAAAAGGTGAAAAAACCACATTATCTTTGACGATCCAAACCGAATTAATGCGTAAAGCTGCTCGTTTTGGTGTAGTACTCGGAGAAAATGCACCTCAAGCATGCCGTTCGGCAATTCAAGCTTCGATGCAGAACCTAAATACGCTCATAGATAGTGATTGTGCAAAAACCACTTTTAGCGATTTACTTGATTATTTACATCAGGAAAAAATTTGGGTCTATACGCCGCATGGTCAATTACACGAGCTTCCTCAAGGCGCCACTGTCGTTGATTTCGCCTACTCAGCTAGCCTATTTTTAGGCAATCATGCTGTTGGCGCAAAAGTGGATAGTGAAATCCGCCCTCTTTCAACTCCATTACATAGCGGACAAGTAGTTGAAATTATCACAGACGTATTAGCAACACCGAATCCAGATTGGCTCAGTTTTATTAATACTCAAAAAGCACGTCGTGCATTACAGAATCTACTAAGAGAACAAGATATTGATGAGCAACGTCTTGTAGGTCAACAAGCACTTAACCGCGCTTTAAAACTATTTCATCGCTCTATAGATGACCTTTCAGCAGAAGACTGGATTAGTGTACTTGAATGGCGACATTTAGCTAATAAAGATACGCTATTTGAACAAATCGCAGTTGGGGATTTATTACCTCAATTGGTTGCCAATCATTTATTTGCTCAAGATTACCACTCTCAGCATCATGAAACTTCCGATCGCTTGATTTTAGGGACTGAGGGTGTTGATGTAAAATATGCACACTGTTGTAATCCTGTGCTTGGAGATCCAATTCAAGGACATTTATCTCGACGTGGTTTAATCGTACATCGTTCACGCTGCCGTAATTTACTGCATGAACAACACCTCCATCCTGAAAACATTATGCCTTTACACTGGCAATCAGAAGAAATTGATGATGTTCGCTTTAGTGCATTCTTATGTATTCATATGACGATGAGTGACGAACAAATTTCTGACCTGATTTATCAATGCCGAAAGGCCAAAACAGGCGTAGAAATGGTCTATTCACAAGAACAGAAAACCTATGTGAATATAGTCGTGAGTAATCGAAATCAAATTGCCCAAATTATTCGTGATTTACGCATGCATTTTGGCTTCCCAAGAATTGAGCGCTTAAATATGCCAACCGCTCAACCAGAGGTTGAAAAAGTCAGTTAATCGTTTAATACACGATGTTCGCCCAGAATTAAAATTGAAAGATTCCTTATTATTAAAGCTAATGAATCATTTGCAAACAATTGCGACTAAACAGTATTCGACCGTTTCCGAGCCAAACTTTTGTGTTAAAGTCACATTGTTTAAGATAGAAACAATGACATAGGAGAGCTTAATGTCACGTCAAGTTATTCATACTGAACACGCCCCTGCTGCTATCGGAACATATTCTCAAGCAATTCTTGTTGGCGATACGCTCTATCTTTCAGGTCAAATTGGCTTAGACCCATACAGTATGGAACTTGTAGAAGGTATTGAGGCTCAGATTCGTCGTGTATTCGATAATCTAAAAGCAGTATGTGCAGCCGCAGGTGGCAGCTTAGCAGATATCGCTAAATTGAATATCTTCCTTACAGATCTTTCTCACTTCCAATTGGTGAATCAAATTATGGGCGAATATTTTGCTCAGCCATATCCAGCTCGTGCAGCATTAGGTGTAGCAAGCCTACCTAAAAGCGCATTAGTCGAAATGGATGGTATTGTTATTATTCCAACACAGAATTAAATACAATATTTATCAAATAGATAAAATAAAGAAAAAATACTACCGATCAGGTGGTATTTTTTTATTCAAATTCTCAATAAGAATATATTCACTCTAAGAATGAAATTCATTGACAAACGATAATAATTATCAATAATATCAATTATCGCATTAATATTTGTGGATCACTCCCATGTATGTCTGTTTATGCCGTGGAATCACAGATCAAGATATCAAAGACGCTGTTGCAAACGGTGCTGAAAGTTATCGTGAAATTCGTGATTTACTCGACTTAGGCACTTGCTGTGGTCGTTGTGCACCTGAAGCACGTTCAATTATTAGCGATGAATTAGCAGAAATTGCCGCCCGTATTTCTGTTGCTGCCTGATTCCGCCAAATTTATAATATCTACATCTTTAACTTTCGGTTTACGACTCCGCCGCTTCTTGTAGAACTTTAACCATTCCTCCGATAAGCGGTTTTTTTAATAAATCATAGCTACCGATTTAACTTCAAACCCTCTTCGTATTTTGATTGTGATTTTCATTTGCCGTTCTATAATTTACTCGCCATATCACGATTTGTTGATTAAAATCATATAAATTGCCTTAGCAACTAGGGCATCACGTGGTGTTTATGGAGTAAGTGCAATGAAAGGCAATCGAGACGTGATTAATCAACTGAATCAGGTGCTTTATCACCATTTAACTGCAATTAACCAATATTTTTTACACTCTCGTATGTTTAATGACTGGGGAATTGAAAAACTTGGTTCTGCTGAATATAAAGAATCAATTCGTCAAATGAAACACGCTGATAAGGTCATTGAACGGATCTTATTCTTAGAAGGCCTACCTAATTTACAGCATCTAGGTAAGTTATATATTGGGCAACATACCATCGAAGTCCTCAATTGCGACATTCGTAAAGTAAAAGAAAACATTGAAGCGATTAAACAAGCTGTTGAACTTGCTGAAGCACAACAAGACTACGTTACACGTGATTTAGTTCAGGAAATTTTAGAGAAAGAAGAAGAATATTGGGATTGGCTCGACACGCAACTTGATTTAGTTGAAAATATTGGCATCGAAAACTATATCCAAAGCCAAATTTAAAGCATGCCATCTACTTTATCCCTTAAAAGATAAAGTAGATGAATTTTACAAGTTTATTTATTATTTAATTCCATAATTTCTGCCAAGCTTATTTTTTGCTTATACAATTGTTGCAAAACAAATAATTGTTGCTCCGCTTCATCAAGCTTATGATTATAAACAAGTAATTGTGCATATTTTTTTAAATTATAAGGTGTAGCCTTATTTTCAACCATTTCGCCAATTACGCTAAGATCTGAATCGGACATCAATGTCTGAGGCTTTAAAGCAATCCAATCTAATCGTTGTTGAAATTGAGTGAGTATCAATATTTTAGAACTACCCAATATCTCTTCTGAAGCTGTTTTTTGCTTAAAAACCAATTGACTATTATCTTGGAACAGTTTGTAATCTCGCCAAATCAACAGTAAAACAATCAGAGAAATGAGCCATACACAACGAATAATATTCCGATGTAAGCTAACACCGTTTAAATTTGGCGTTTGGGCTTGAATCAACCCCAACAAAAAGCCGATTGGCAATAAAAAGTAAGCATAACGCTGCGGAAACTCCAACATTGCATGAATCAAAATTGCACTGACCATTAATATTGCTACAATCGAAATAGTATCTTTTGCATTTTTACTTAACCAAAACAACCAAATCGCAAAGTAAGCAATAATTAAAAAGCCTAATGGCAAACCATTCCAAACCAACAGATCTAACAGGATATTATGTGCGCTATTAAACCAAACTTGTACGGTATTAAAATGGATACTTTCCACAACCGCGACACTTGTTTGATTCCAGCCATAACCAAACCACGGACGCTCACCTATGGCATGTATAATTTGCATCCACATCCCAAGACGCTCATGCCCTGAACCTGCACGTTCTGCTAGTGATGCTGTATGGGTTACCGCCTCTCCAACACTTATCGTCATGAATTGTGCGATAATAGGCAATAAATAGCCCGCAATTAAAAAATACGTAGCAGCCCAACCCAATAACTTAATAAAATTAAGCCTTGGTTTATTCTTATATTGCTTAATCACCCAATAGATACAAATAAAAATACAGACTAGCCAAGAAGTCCGTGATTGCGTTAAGCAAATCGCAAATAAGATAGATAAGCTTGATGGAATAAGTAGCCACAAAGATGCTTTATGCTTTTCATATAAGAACAACGCACCCATTAAACCTACAATCAAAAATGTAGCTAAATTATTAGGTTGACCAAAATTCGCATATGGTCGGCTTCCTTTGAGTTGAATAATCCAACTAAAATTTGACTCTAGATTCAACCATTGAACAATCGCAATCAAACTACTTATAAAAGCAACGCTTAGTACTACATAACTCGCCCCTTGCATAGAGCGTTGACGATTTTCAGATGTAGAGGACAGGTTATATCCACCTATCATCATCAACCAGAACATAAAAACATATGAAAAACTTAGCAATGCCACACTAAAATCTGGAACGAGTTCAAATAGCCATTGAAATATAGGAATCAAAAGCAAAGGCAACATCAAAAGTTGTGGTTTAGGAATTTTAATATTTTGTTTGAGCAGAACACCTAGTAACGCCAACGCAGCTCCGAAGCTTGCCAACTCACTAGAAAATGTCACCCAGGGATAGGTATGAAATGGTGACAGCCAAGCAAAACTAAATAAGGCAGCTGACAAAATTAGGCTCAGGAAAAACATATTTTGCTCAAAGGAAAAGCTATCTAGAGATTATATGATGAGTCTAACATTCATGCTAATTTCACATGTATTCAATTTGAATTTTAATTTAAAATGACACAACAAAAAAAATAGGATATATTTATCAGTATCTTATGTAAAATGAAGATAAATATAGCATTTTTATGAATAAAAGCTACCTGAGTCACATTGATATATTAAGGGCAATAGCCGTTTTACTGGTGATTTTACACCATCTTAAAGTTCCTTACTTTAATGGAGGATTTATTGGTGTAGATATATTTCTAGTCATATCAGGATATCTCATAACAAAAAATATAAAATATGAAAAATTAACAACCCAGCACTTTTCACTTAAATCATTTTACAGCAGACGCATTTCTCGCTTAGCACCATCATTTTTCTTGGTTGTTTTCACCGTAATAATTGTTTTCTCTCTCATTCTAACACCTACGGAATTGAATGAGTTGTTTAAAACTGCACTTTCAGCAATTACACTAAATTCAAATATTTATTACTCGATTTTATTAGGAAATTATTTCAAAATTAATGCTGAAACCACTCCATTACTTCACTTATGGTCTTTAAGTCTAGAAGAACAGTTCTATTTAATCTGACCACTCACATTAATAGCATTGCTTAAATTTAAAAATAAAACTATATTAATATTATTAACAATTACAATTTTAGTATCAATTTTAATTTCACATATTTACGCAGTTAAAGACCCCATTAAAGCATACTATCTATTAACTTCTCGCCTTTTTGAATTTCTACTTGGTGCTTGTATTAATTTCCACAAACCACATATAGTATTAAAAAAATATTCAACTCCAATAGCATCTATTGCAATCATATTACTTTTTATTACAAATGTCTTTATTAATAATGAATCCATATTTCCATCATACAATGCAGCAGTTATATGTATACTTTCTGCCATATATATTACTTATGGTACAGAAGTAAAATATAAAATCCTACAACCATTTGAATATATAGGAAAAATATCCTACCCGATGTACTTGTGGCATTGGCCAATTATTTCATATTTTACAATTTTATCCTTAAATTTAGATACAAACCAAAAAATTATAATTTTCCTACTAACAATAATGCTTTCTATACTTAGCTATGAATTAATTGAAAAGAAAATTAAAAATATTTTTAAAAATAACAATATAATAATTGTTTTTTTATTCATTTTTCCATCTATAATAATTATTGGCATATACCAATACAGAAATTACCAATTAAAGGATAGTAAAAGCACCACCACTTCTGAAACATCAATTAAATGCATAGATAATAATAATCACCCAATTGAAAGTTGTTATTTTGGAGAAATAAAAAAAACAAATATAGATATCCTCTTAGTTGGTGATAGTCATTCAAATTCTCAGTCAGGAATGATTGATATATTTGCCAAAGATGCGAATATGAAAGGTTATGAAATAACATATTCTTCCACAGCATATCTAATAAATTTAGATAGATATACAATAAACAATAAAACAAAAGAAATCAAAAAAGAGGATAATTTTTATAATATAAACAAATTTATAGAAAAACATATTTATAACAATAATTTTAAATATGTGGTTATGGGCGGATATTTTCCACATAATTGGGAAAGAAGTATTTATTCAAAAAAAAATAATAATTTTATCGACAAATCAAAGTCAAAAGAATTTTTTTATTGGGGGCTAAAAAAAACCATTTTATCTATTATACAATCTGGAGCCAAACCAATTATCATTAATGACAATCCAATTTTGATGGATGTTGACGTAAATTGCCATCTTCGATCATTCAAAAAAAGCTGTAATTTCCCTCGGATCAAGCATGACAGTGATTTTACTGAATGGCAAAGAATGCTAATCGAACTGCAAAAGTCATTCCCATCACTTATTGTAATTGATTTTACAGATATCATTTGCAATAAAGAGGAATGCTTTTCATCACTGCAAAATACTTCTTTATATCGAGATCAACAGCATCTAACCTATGAAGGTTCAAGTATTTTAGGTAAAATTTACCTTCAAAAGCATACCAATCCTTTTTTGCAAGGTCATAACAATTGAAAAAAAAAATTTTATTTATTACACGCAATTTACCTCCTCTTATTGGAGGTATGGAACGCTTAAATTGGCATATAATAGATGAATTATCTACGGATCATGATGTTCTGCTGATTAGCCATCTTGATGCAAGAAAAATTGTACCAGCAAAAGTCTCATTTTACGGAGTAAAATTAAATCCATTATTTTTTTTCCTTATATTAGCTTTTATCAAAACTTTTTGGATCTGCTTAACACAACGTCCAGACATTTTATTTGCTGGTAGTGGCTTAACAGCCCCAATTACTGTTTTTTGGGCTAAGATTTTCCGTAAGAAAAGTTTAGTCTACATCCATGGATTAGATATAGGGACGGACAACCCAATCTATAATTTAATTTGGGTTCCTTCAATTAGAATGGCTGATAAAATAATTGCGAATAGCACCCCAACATCTAATATTTGTGTGCAAAAAGGAGTCCATCAAGATAAACTAGAAATTATTTTTCCAGGAGTAAGTTTCCCTGCCCCTAACAAAAATCAAAATCTTATAAATATTTTAAAAGCACAGTTTCAACTGGAAGATAAAAAAATTCTAATCTCTGTTGGTCGCCTAACAACACGTAAGGGTATTCTTGAATTTATAGAAAATAGCCTTTCAACAATTATTCAATCTTGTCCAAATACAATATTAGTGATTATTGGTGATACTCCATCTCAATCATTAAATAAAAACCTACAAAGCAAAGAGTCGATCCTTATCGCAGCAAAAAAATATAATATTCAGAATAATATACTTTTCACTGGCAATATCTCTGATGATGAGCTACTTTCTTCTTGGTATTATCTAGCAGATATTCATATTTTTCCTGTTAAAAATATTCCCAATGATCCTGAAGGTTTTGGGATGGTTGCTATTGAAGCAGCAGCACACGGTATACCAACAATCGCTTTTGCTACAGGAGGAATTGTGGATGCTGTTAAACATACAGAGACAGGATATTTAATTAAAAATCAGAGTTATTCTATGTTTAATAAATTTACAATACAGCTTTTGCAAAATGAACTTGTATTAAACGAAAGGCTATGCAAGAACTATGCTGAACAATTTTCTTGGTATAATTTAAAAAGTAAATTACAGTCTTTAATGGATAATTTATGACAACTAGCAAACCAGCTATATGGTTCCCTGCAATAAGAACACATACTGGTACAGATGTTTTTACAGAACGATTAGTAGAAGGATTAAATAAACAAGGAATAAAAGCAGAAATAACTTGGTTACCATTACGAGCTGAATATCTACCTTGGACTGTACCCATTCCATCTCCCCCAAAATGGGCAACCATAGTACATGTAAATACTTGGTTACATACTCGATTTTTACCTAAACAATTACCTGTAATTGCGACCTTACACCATGCTATTCACGATCCTGAATTACATCCACGCAAGGGCATGTTAAGAGCAGCTTATCACAGGTATTGGATAGCACCGAATGAACGACGCGTAATGCAACTAGCAAATCATGTTACTGCTGTAAGCCAATTTGTGGCAAAAATGGCACAACAGACCTTGTGTAATGTTCCAATACAAGTAATTTATAACAGCATTGATACAGATAAATATAAACCTAGTCACTACCATAAAAAATCTAATGAACAATTTCAATTACTTTATGTGGGAGCATGGCGTAATTTAAAAGGTGTAGACTTATTATTCCCCATAATAAGCAAATTAGGTGATAATTTTAAGCTCCAATATACAGGTGGTGAAGCAGAAAAAAAAGATAGCATATATATGCCACCGAATACACATGATTTAGGAAGGTTGACTCATGAACAAGTAATTAAAGCAATGCAAAATGCTGATGCTCTTTTATTTCCATCAAGAAGTGAAGGATTCGGATTAGTTGTTATTGAAGCAATGGCCTGTGGTTTACCTGTTGTTATTACCAATGGTTCAGCATTAACTGAACTAATAAATCATGGTGTGACAGGTCTTTTATGTGAAAAAGATAATATTCAGGATTTCGTCGAAACGATTCAATATTTAAAACGAAACCCCAAAAAATGTATAGAGATAGGAAAAATGGCGAGAGAAATGGCTATTCAAAGATTTAATACCGATAATATGTTGAAAGAATATATCAATATATATAATCTAATCGTTAGAACCTAATAAACATTCTTTTAGTTAACTTTAGTATAAACAATATATATTGAACCCATTTATTTTTTTCAGTAAGGAGCTGAACACGAAATGCCTCTGTACATGTTCCAATAGCATCATATGAGCTTACGCCCTCAACTCCAAACTCTCCAACCAAACAATCTATATATTTTACGTTCACTCCACTTTGACAACATTTTTTGATAAATAATTGATCTGCAGCGATTGGAAACTTTCTTGAATAATAACCATATTGATGATGTAATTCTTTCCGAATCAATAACCCTAAAGCATGTGCAGAAACCCAATGAAATTGTCCCACCCACCAAGACGGTTTATTACTTGGCTTTGATATATATTGCCCTATCTTGATTTGTGCAGTTACCATATCTACTCTTCCTTCAAGTGCATTCTTATAATCCTTCACAGCATTTGAATAAAATATATCATCTGCACCAGCAACTAGATAATACTCTCCCTCACAAGCCTTAATCCCTTTATTCAGTGCATCGTAGATTCCAAAATCAGCTTCTGAGATTATTTTTATATTTAAGTCAACAATCTTTTTTAAAGTTTCTAAAGTACTATCTGTAGATAATCCATCCACTACAACCCATTCAAAATTTTGATCCGTTTGCATCCTTAGACTTTCAATTAAATGATGAATACAATCTTCTGCATTATAAATGGCTGTAATAATACTAATTTTCCCATCAAAATCTTCTGCTTTGATCATTCACTAAGCACGCCCATATTGATCTTTGAAGCGTATAATATCATCTTCACTAAGATAACTACCTGACTGAATTTCTATTAATTCTAAGGGAATACAACCTGGGTTCTCCAAACTATGCATTGTACCTAAAGGAATAAATGTTGATTCATTTTCAGTCACATAATACTGTTTCTCACCATTTATTACTTTTGCTGTACCTTTAACCACAACCCAATGCTCTGCTCGATGATGATGTAATTGTAACGATAACTTTGCTTTAGGATTCACTGTAATCCGTTTAACTTGATAGCGTTCTCCAACATCAATACAATCATATTTTCCCCAAGGTCTAACTACTTCTTTATGTTGTAATAATTCTATTCTTTGTTGCTGTTTTAATTGTGCAACAATACTTTTTATTTCTTGTGATTTATCCTGATGTGCAATAAGAACAGCATCTTTGGTTTCAACCACAATGAGATTTTCCACCCCTAAGACTGTCACTAAACGAGAAGATGCATAAATATAATTACTTTGACTTTGTTCAGTAAGAACATCTCCAAATATTACATTTTGTTGTTCATCTTTTTGATTAGACTGCCATAATGATGACCATGAACCTAAATCATTCCACCCTACATCAAGCCCAACTACAACACCTTGTGTAGTATGCTCCATAATCGCATAGTCAATTGAGTCTTCTGGGCATTGTTGAAACTCATTTAAACCGATCCGAATAAAGTCTAAATCTTTAGTTTTATATTGCCATGCATTTAAACAATTTTGATAAATATTAATTCGATATTTTTTTAATTCTTGCAGAAAAATTTGTGTTTGAAACATAAACATTCCACTATTCCACAAATAATTTTGACTTGATACATAATATTCTGCGGTATGAATATCTGGTTTTTCTACAAATTTATCTAGTTTATATATTTTTTTATTTATTATTTGTTCACCTAGTTGAATATAACCATAACCTATATTGGGTTCAGTCGGTTTTACACCAAAGATTACTAATTTCTCTAATTGTGCTTGCGATTCAGCAAGCAGAATACTGTTCTGAAAACTAGTGATATCGGCAATATAATGATCTGCGGATAATATTAGTAATGTAATATTTTGCTCGGGATATAATTCTTGTGCTCTTAAAGCCGCTAGAGTAATTGCTGGTGCAGTATTCTTTGCACAAGGCTCTAAAATAATAGAAGCTTGCTCAATATTAATTTGGCGTAATTGTTCCGCAACAACAAAACGATGATCTTCATTACATACCACAATCGGTGCTAACGTTTTTTGTGACAAATTTTCCAAACGTTTTAATGTTAATTGCAACATGGTGTACTTTTCATCAACCAAATGCAAAAATTGTTTAGGATAAGATTGTCGAGACAGTGGCCACAATCTTGTACCAGAACCACCCGCTAAAATCACAGGTACAATCATAATCCTATCCTTGAACTATATACTTCTTAGCTGTCCTTGATGATTAAGATACCATAAATAGGTTTGTTTTAATCCCTGTTTTAAGGAAATTCGATGTTTCCAACCTAGTTGATGCAAACGTGAAACATCTAATACTTTTCGGGGGGTACCATCTGGTTTTTGGTGATTAAAGATTAATTCCCCATAATATCCAATAACTTCGCAAATCAGCTGTGCAAGTGTCTGTATTGTCACTTCTTCACCTGTACCAATATTTAAATGTGATTGCATTGTTTCGGTCACATTTTGATATTGCGTTAAAGATGTATTCATCACATGTACACAGGCGGCTGCCATATCATCAACATAAAGAAATTCCCTCTTTGCTTGCCCAGTTCCCCAAATTTCAACCTGTTTTTGCTTGGTAATTTTAGCAATGTGAATACGTTGTATTAAGGCTGGAATCACATGACTATTTTGATCGTGAAAGTTATCATTTACACCATATAAATTGGTTGGCATAACACTACGATAGTCACGTTCGTACTGACGATTATAACTTTCACACAATTTAATCCCTGCAATCTTGGCAATGGCATAAGGTTCATTGCTCGCTTCCAAGTATCCTGTTAATAATGCTTCTTCTTTAATGGGTTGTTCTGCAAATTTTGGATAAATACAGGATGAGCCTAAAAATAATAGTTTTTGTACATTTGTCTGATGTGCTGCCTGAATAATATTATTTTGTATCATTAAATTCTGATAAATAAACTCGGCTGGATAATGCTGATTAGCATAAATTCCACCGACTTTGGCAGCAGCTAAATAAATCTGATCAAATTGTTGCTGTTTAAAAAAATCTAATACTGCATTTTGCTGACTTAAATCTAAAGTTTCCCGACATGCTGTAACAAGTTCATTATTTGTATCTTGCTGTAATACACGCACAAGTGCAGAGCCAACCATCCCCTGATGCCCTGCAATAAATATTTTCTGTGCTTTGGCTTGACTCATCTATCCGCTTCCCACGGTAAAAAGACTTCATGTCCAGATTGTTTTAATAAAGCATTACGTTGGGCTAGCTTTAAATCTTCCTGTACCATTTCCTTACACATCTCTTGCACAGTAATTTCAGGAATCCAGCCTAATTTTTCTTTAGCTTTTTGTGGTTCACCTAATAATGTTTCTACTTCAGTAGGTCTAAAATAACGAGCATCCACTCGTACAATAATATCCCCAACTTTTAACCCTGTGGCAATATTACCTATTATTTGTTCAACCACTGCTATTTCATCTACCCCTTCACCTTCAAATCGTAAATAAATACCTAATTCTTGTGCAGACCATTGAATGAATTGGCGAACTGAAAACTGTTGTCCAGTAGCAATTACAAAATCTTCAGGCTGTTCTTGTTGCAACATTAACCATTGCATCCGAACATAATCTTTAGCATGCCCCCAATCTCGCAAAGCATTTAAATTACCAAGATATAAGCATTTTTCTAAACCTAAAGCGATATATGCTAACCCTCGAGTAATTTTGCGAGTCACAAAAGTTTCACCACGACGAGGAGATTCATGGTTAAACAGAATGCCATTACAAGCATATATTCCATAGGCTTCACGATAATTAATCGTAATCCAATAGGCATATAATTTTGCAACTGCATAAGGTGACCGAGGATAAAATGGTGTTGTTTCTGTTTGTGGTGTTTCTTGTACTAGACCATATAATTCAGAAGTAGATGCTTGATAAAATTTAGTTTTTTTCTCTAGGCCTAAAAACCGAATCGCCTCAAGTAAACGTAATGTTCCTAAGGCATCCACATCTGCGGTGTATTCAGGAGATTCAAAACTTACTGCTACATGCGATTGTGCAGCTAAGTTATAGACTTCATCAGGTTGTACTTGCTGCAAAATACGGGTTAGATTTGATGAATCAGTTAAATCACCATAATGTAGAATTAGACGTTTTCCATCTATATGTGGGTCTTGGTACAAATGGTCAATCCGCTGTGTATTAAACAATGATGAACGACGTTTAATCCCATGAACTTCATAACCTTTTTCTAACAGAAATTCGGCTAGATATGAACCATCTTGTCCTGTAATACCTGTAATCAGTGCTTTTCTTCTCATACCTTCCTTACCTACCTTCCATTCATATGGTCACAGAACTATTTATCCCTTAACACATGCTTGTTCTATAACATTTAAAATAAATTCGCCACAGCGTCGCTGTCGTTCATGTCCAACGTGCATTAGATGCTGAACGCTTGGGCGTAATAACTGCTTATCACCTCGTTGATGTAAGGCTTGTGCAAGTGAAATATGATTACCTGCCTCAAAAAAACAAACCTCTCCACAATCAATTTCTAAATTAACAGGAATATTTGAAACGATTACAGGTACACCTAGTGCAATTGCATCATAACACGCCCCACCACCAGGTCCGCCCTCAAATAAAGTCGGTTGTACTATCGCCAATGACTGCTTTAATAGCGAAATTTGCTCAATTTTTGGAATATGCCCCAATATTCTGACATATTGTTCAATCTCAAGTAGCTTAATTAAGTCTTGTAACTCTCTAAAATAATTTGGAAACCGATAGTCGTTAGTTTCACCTGTGCAAACTAAGATTGCATTTCCCCTATTTTGAAGATATTGTGCAAATGCTTTGAACGCTGTCACATGGTCTTTATGTTTCCAGAATTGGTTGCTTATCATAAAATATGGCTTATTTATGTGATATTTCTCGCGACAATCTAATTCACTAGTCAGCCAATTTAATTGGGGATGTGGACTGAATGGTAAAACATGAATATTGGCTTTATGATCCGCATAAAAGCACTCGATATCTTGTTGTACAGCTCTTGCATTCACTATCAAATGATCTGCATTATCTAACATATATTTGAAATTTCTGTTTCTACCTTTAATTTCTTGTTTTGAAAAAAATTGTGGAAAATGTCGGTGTTGAAAGTCAGGCAAATAGCCAATCCAAGGTAATGAAAAATTTTTGTTTGGTGGAACAAGGCAGGGTAAAACTATATCTGAATCAAGTCGTATGGTAGTATTTAATTGATCAGTATAATTAGAGCCACTTTGCAAGATTTCAAACTCAGGTGATAAATCAGAAAACATATTTTGATAATATGCATCCGATAATTTGGGTTTGGTTTTCCAATCAGGAAACTCACCATTGGCGATTTGGTTTAATGCTTGTTTGAATGGGTAAATAGAATGCCTGATTTTCAACTTATAATCATTTTTTGGAATGATCAAATTCTTATGAATGTGATCGTTAGATGCAGCACACGCAATTGAAGATGAAATAAAACGAATAAAATCAATCCCCCCTCCCCAATTTGCAAAACCATGAGTTAATATACTAATTTTCATTTTACTCTCTTTGCAGGTATCCCTATATAAGTTCCTGTGACTGAGATATCTTTAGTTACAACAGCCCCAGCACCTATTATTGTATTATTAGCGATAGATATTTCTTCAAGAATCACTGCACCTGTACCACAAAAGACACTATGTCCAATATTCACATTTCCTGAAATATGACAACCTGGCGAAAGTGTAGAGAATGAGGCTATTTTAACGTCGTGCCCTATTGTGCAATCGATGTTAATGTGTACGAAATCATCGATTATTATATCTGTTGTAATAATATTGCCTGCACAAATAATAGCACCTTGTCCAATCTTTATTGCACCATCGTTGTCCATAATTACTGAAGGATCTACAAGAGATGGAAAGTTAACATTGTTATTCCAATTCAACACCTTATTGAAAATTACTTTTCTAATCTCTGGTGAACCAATGGCAATATAAGCAATGAGATCTACTTTTTTGAATTTATTAAAAAATACTGATTCGTGTATAACTTTAATATCTTTCAATAAATGGGATGATATTATTTCATCATCTGAAACAATAAAGTATTCAATATCATCGAAAGGTTGTTGTTTTGCTTGTTGTTGGCGTTTATACAACCAGTAAATTTCTTTGGCAAAACCTGAAGCACCGAAAAAAACTTTCATGGTTTATCCTGAAAATATTGGTGAATGGTATGAATGACTAAATCTTGTTGCTGAATAGTCATGGTAGGCCAACTCGGTAAATTAATACCTCTTTTAGCCAAATCTTCTGCTATGGGGTAATGATATGGCTGATTACTGTACATAGGCATCGTGTGAATAGGGTGAAATAGTGGGCGAGTTTCTATTCCATTGTTAGCTAGATAAGTTCTTAGCTTATCACGATCTTGAGTATCATTGGTCAGAATGGAAACCATCCAGTAGGTATGTAATCCGTCCAAAAAATCATGATGAACTTCTATCGGGCATTCAGATAAATATTGGCGATATCGTGTGGCAATCTCTCGTTTTCTATAGATAAAATCATCGGCTTGTTCTATTTGAGCTAAACCAATTGCAGCGCAAATATTAGTCATTCTATAGTTATAGCCAATAACATCATGCCAATATTCTCGATTTTTGGCTAACCCCTGACCTTTGTAATGCATAACCTTTTCAGCTAAGGATGATGAGTTAGTTACAACCATTCCACCTTCGCCTGTGGTAATAGTTTTATTACCAAAAAAACTGAAGGTTGCTATATCTCCAATACTACCTACAACATTTTCTTTATATTTAGATCCAAAAGCTTCAGCACAATCTTCTATTACATATAAGTTATGCTCTGAAGCAATTTGCATAATTGCATCCATATCACACGGATGTCCATATAAATGAACCACCATGATTGCTCTTGTACGAGGTGTAATTTTTTTAATTATATCATTTGGGTCCATCTGCCATGTATCATATAAAGAATCAACAAATATAGGGTGTGCACCTGTATAAGAAATTGCATTCACAGATGCAATATATGTCAAACTTGGAACAATCACTTCATCTTCTGAAGAAATTCCCAAGGCAATAAGAGCTAGGTGAAGAGCGACTGTTCCATTACTCACCGTGATTGCATGATTAACACCAATTTTTTTTGAAAATTCTTGCTCAAACCGATTAATATATTCTCCTTTTGAAGAAATCCAAGTAGAATCCAAACAATCTATAACATATTCCTTTTCACGCCCAGAAAGCGAAGGTTGATATACTGGTATCTTAGTCATGCCATTCCTAATATTACTATAAACTTAATGTCCTATCACACTTTCCCTATGAGCGATGATCACCATCATAAAAAACCACACCACAACGCCGAGTATGTTTTATCAAATCTATATTATCTATCTGATGTAATACGGACAAACCCAAAGGCCAAAGTAGTAATAAGTCATCTATTCACCCTCTATCTTGAGTAATGTGTCCACATCAAGATCACCTTGTATGCTCAAGTCTATATCTAAACCTATACCAACACCCTTTTGCTCGATATCCATAAAACATCAATTTTTCAATCTGCGGATACTTTTTAAATATTACACAAACTTTCTCTATGGCGTAATTAGGAAGTCCATATTGTTCAGTCATCATACTCAACCAGACTATACATTTTACTTTCAAATAAGATAAATAATGGATGATAAAAGCTAATTATTCTCTCACAAATTGCTTTGACAACTGCTTCATTATAAGTATGTGACGATTAATTGCAGCTTTTAATCACATCCATCCAACCCTAACCTTTTTCAATCATGCCTTGTTTAAAGACAGTACCGCATCACATGAACCTGTAATCTCTGGGTTACTTTGATGGATAAAATAATCTTTCATTACATTCCATGCAAATTAAAAGACTTGGATTAAACCTTATTTTTCAAGATCAGTTATCTCGTATTATACCAAGTTTAACTATACTGGTTAACGCTCTCTGGTTCGTTTGCAAGCATTCTATTTAAGTTGTACTCAGCGAATATCTTGCATTGCATCACCTCACCCCAATCTCACAATCCTGTCACACTTCGCCACTGCACTTTCCCGATGAGCAATTATAATCATAGTTTTTTGCCCACTCAATTTTTGGATAGCTTCATTTACCGCTTGCTCTGTTTCTGTATCTAAAGCACTAGTTGCTTCATCCATAAATAAAATCTGTGGATTTTTATACAATGCGCGAGCAATTCCAACACGTTGTTTTTGCCCACCAGACAACATCACTCCACATTCGCCAACTATTGTACCGTAACCTTGCGGTAATTGTTCCATTATGAAATTATGGATTTGCGCCTGTTTAGCCACAAATTCAACTTGAGCTAAATCAATCTGCTCGATTGGCACACCAAAGGCAATATTTTCTGCAATGGACTTATCTGCCAGATAAATACTTTGTGGAACATAGCCAACAATATTATACCATGCTGCCATGTTTTGCTGCACTAACTCAGTATCATCAATAAAAATCTGACCACTTTGAGGTTTAAGCAAACCCAACATCAAATCCATTAGCGTACTTTTTCCACTACCACTTTTGCCAACAATGCCCACACTCGTATTTTTAACAATCGTAAAACTAAAGTCTCTAATCACGGACTTATCCTGCCTGCTTGGATAAGCAAACTCAAGATGCTCTAACCGGATTTCCTGATGAAAATCTAAAGTCTCGCCATTTTGTGCTAATTTTTTCTGACCCTGCTCTAGGGCAAATTCTCTTTGCACATTATCAAAAACATGTTCTGAAAATTTAATCTGGGTCACTGAGCGATAGATATTTTGCGCTGCTGGTAACATACGATAAGCAGCAAAACCATACAAGCCTAATACTGGCAGAATATGCGATACATCCTTACCAGAATACGCTAGAATAATTGCCAAAATAATCAAACAACTATAACCTACTGTTTCAATAATATGTAACGGAATCTGTCCTAATGTATCTTTCGTTGCATAATGTCTTGCATAAGTTCTAGAATATTTTTCAAAATTATCAAGATAGCCTTGCTGAGCATGATTGATAATGACATCCTTAATCCCACCCAATGCTTCCTGACAGGATTGATAACGTTCAGTATTCGCCTCTGCAAAACCCAATCCAATACGATTAAGCCGTCTTTTCACTATCCAGTAAATACCAAAATAAAATCCAATTAAAACCAATGCCGTTGAAATTGCCATAATAGGATCATAAATCAACAAAATCCCCACCATTGCACAAAGTACAACACCATAGGATAAGATGAGCAAAGCTGGTTGAATCATATTCCAGACCAACTGATCTGTTTCTGCTAATACATTTTTGATAAGCGCTGAACTATTACGCTGTATAAAAAATTCATAATCCTGTTTTAAATAGATACTTAGTAATCGAGTTGAAAAATAATGACGCTGCAAATTACCAAAACGATATAGAGCATACTGCGTAACAATTTTAAACCCTGCTGAAAATATCACAACAAATAGAGATAATACTCCCATATACATAATAAATTGCTGGGTACTTTGGCTATTTGATAATACATATAGTTTATGAAAAATAGAATTTGTTTCAATAATTAAAGGGTTTGATAAAACTGCTAAAAAAGGCATAATCGATACTACCCCAGCAGCTTCAATACACGCCATCACTAAAACCAAAACTAGAACTAAAACTAATTTACGTTTATCTAGTGGTGTAAGAATCCGCCAAAGCTGTACTAAAGTATTTAACACATCAATGCCTATTGATTTTCATTGTATAAATTAAAGTTGGAATAACACCTAGAAATACTCTTAACACAAAATCAGGGATAAACAAGAACATATAATACAAAAATTTATGATTTTCTCTTTCATCTTGCAATAAAATCTTAAGTGCCTGAATCGTTTGATTTTGGTAAGAAAAATCAACAATATCAAATAAATTTTCCAGCTGTTTCTTCTCAAATGGTTCACAATCATAAAAATCAATATTTCTCATCTTTTTAAGATATTTTGAACGATATTTTTTCGGTAACCAGCTTAAAAAAATTAACTGATAATGAGGTTCAACTAGCATCCATCTATTTGGGACTGCCAAATAAGCAACACCATCTTTCTTTAATACACGCTTTATCTCACAAAGATGATGAAGCTGCGCATCCGATTCCCCTACATGCTCTATTACATGATTGGTAATCACGACATCAAAACTTTCATCCTCAAATGGCAAGGTTGTACCATTAACCAACTGAAACTGATAACCTTCTTTAGATACCCGACTATCAACTACATCAACAGTCTGAACATTAAATTGTATGTTCTGTGCAGCGAAATATGCTGCTATTCCACCACTACCTGTACCAATTTCAAGAATAAAATCCTGTTGCCGAAACCCTCTTTCGGATGCAATAATTTTTTGAATTTTAATGGCTTTACTATTTCGATTATCCAGAACAACATGGGGCTTTCTTAAGTGTTCCATGTCTTAATTTCCATCTTTATACATCAAATTGGTAATCTGCTCCGAAATTAGCCCCATTAAAAAAATCATTACACTACCTGTATAAAGTAACGCACTCATATTAGTAAACCGCCCGAATTCATACAAGGTATAGCCATACCATCCTGTTGCCATCACAAATAAAATCATGGCAATTGGCAGAAACATTTTTAATGGCGAGAAAAGTGTTGCTATTTTAAAGATAATCAAGAAAAACCTTACACCATCTTTAATGGGCTTAATATGACTTTTTCCAATTCGTTTAGCCGCATGAATAGGGACATAACCAACAGAATATCCTGCACGAAAAAAAGCCATCGTACTGGTGGTGGGATAAGAAAAACCATTTGGTAATAAATATAAGAACTCTCTAAATTTATCTGCTCGCACAATTCTAAAACCAGAAGTAAGATCTTCTACTGGATGCTCTGTCATATAAGTTGCTAAATTATTATAGAGCTTATTTGCAATACCACGACCAATACTTGCTTGTGAACCTTTTTGTCTTGCCCCAACAACCAAATCATAACCTTGCCCAATTTTCTCTATCAAACGCGGGATATCTTGTGGATCATGTTGCCCATCGGCATCCATAAATATAATAATGTCCCCAATAGCCTCCCTAGCTCCTGTCTTAATTGCGGCACCATTTCCTTTAGAGTATGGATGCGATACAACTCTTGCTCCAGCCTGCTCAGCAACAACTTTGGTTGAATCAGTCGAACCATCATTTACTACAATAATTTCAATTTCATCAATAGCCTGCAGCTGCTTAATCTTCTCAATTGTTTGTCCAATTGCAGCTGCTTCATTTTTAGCAGGCAGCACCACACTAATTGCCATCAATTACTATCCTCAGAGTTTTTTAAGTCTATTTGTATTGCTTGCCTTAACTGCACAATTTGTTCGTTAGAATATGCTCTTGGTTTTGCTAGCATTAGATCTGGCTGTTTAACATACTCAGCCTCTGCAACACCTAACAACTGCAAAGCCTGCTGACGATATCCATGGTTACCTAGATCTGACACCATAGCAAGAGCTTTATCAATATCTGGATTTAGTAAAATAGCTTTATGGTAAGAATCATAACCATTTGAAACATCTCCCATATCAACAAATAACAAACCTTTTAACACAAGAATCATAGCATCTAAGTTCGGTATATCTCGATATGCTGAATTTGGTAACATGAAAGCATCTAACACTTCCATCATCACTCTAGCATCGACCACTTTCTGTTGATCACTAACAATACTCACAACAATATCTCGTACACGTATCATCACTTGAGGATCAGAACGCTGTTGAGGTATTTTTTTCTGTAAACTAACAAAGTCCTGTTCTGTTACGGTTTTATCATTCACCTGTTGTAATAATAATTGAAATGCGATTAAGCCACTTTCAGGATGTTTTTGCGATGCTTCAACTAATAGCTGATTTGCTCTTTCATTTTCTCCATGGCTAGCCCAATAATTTGCCATAAAGACCAATCCACGTTCTGAATTAGGATTATTCTGTGCCCAGTACATTTGTAATTTATCAGTATCTGCCCACAACATAGTACGCTGCCATGTCATAAATGACAAAACACTTAGTATCAAGACACTAATCAGAATAACAATACTCGGTTTTACTTTCTCAGATAAACTACTCAAACCAGCAGCTAGGGGTAAAAACATAAATATAGCAGCTACATAATTTCTATGCTCAAAATATAACTCTAAACCTATTACCGTAGATTCTATTAAATGAGCTGCAAAAAAGAACAAAATTGCCAGTGCAATTAGAGGATATCTATTACGAACAGCAAAACCAACAATCAATAAACATAATAAGAAAAAAGCGGAATATAATGTAGAAGCAGGACTTAACCAACCTTTAGAAACAAGAAAACCATCTTGCAACAGTCCCGTACCCTCAATACGAGGAATCCACAACCACCTTAAATAATCGGTTAAAATTCGCCCCTCACTCCACAAACGTTCAATCTGATTAAATGTACGATTTGACCAAGGGTTTCCTGAAAAATCAATATAATGAATAAGTAAGGCAGCAATGAGTAAAGATGGCAGCCAAAGGCAAATAACCCTCCATAGCAAAATTGGTTTTCCATCTCGCTTGGGGTTACAAAATTCAATAACCAAAATTAATAAAGGTAATAATGCACCATTTTCTTTACTGAAGGTTGCCAATATTGTACCTAAACCAATCGATATGGTCATAATGAAATAAGCTTTCAAAGGTTTATGCACAATTAGTGCACGACCTTTTAAATAGCCAATCATTGCAATCAAACTAAATAATAGTGGTAATTGTGCCATTCGTTGAATGACATAAAGAGTAGTTGAAACAAATAGGGGATGTAATAGCCAAAAACTTGTTGCTAATAAAGCAATCCATGTGATTTTTTGTTCTGCATAACCATAACTACGTAACAACAAGCGTGTTACAAAAAACAATAGTAGACCACAGAGTAAATGAATAAATAAATTGACTTGCTTAAAGGGTTGAGCATTTCCCAACCACCCCATTTCTTCTGTCCAACTATTTATATGTAATAAGAAACTAGCTAAAGCAATAGGTCGACCCGTTGGTCCAGAACCACCTTCTGTAACAAATTTTTCAGCTGCACTCCAATCATGAGGATCGCCATAGCGGCTTATTTCAGCTAAATTATAATAATCATCAAAAAGAAAACCGCCTTTTAAGCCTGGATAATATATAAGAAAAGTAAATAACAAACTAAATATTAAAGCCCCTATTGGTAATATTTTTTTTGATTCAAACATCTTAACCATACATCCAATATATTTAAATTTTTTGTTAAATTATAATAAAAATAGCCCTTTGTAGGGCTATTTTTATATTTGATACAAATAAATATTAAGGTAAGTTCGCTTTAGGTACATATTTGTTATCAATATCTCCACCAGTTTTAACTAAAGAACCATTTGCGCCCATACTTAAAGTTAATGTTTTATTACGGATTAACTCTGAAGTACCAGTGGCTCTATATGTAATTGAAAATGTACATGGTGCATTACCATTACTAATTACCATAGACTGTACATATTTACCACTATATGTACCACCGCCACAGTTACCGTTTTGCAAGTTATCAGTTACGTCAGTTTTCTTACCACTCGCCATAGCAACACCTTCAGTTGCTTGTGAACGCGCGATATAGTCTTGATATGCAGGGATTGCGAATGCAGCCAAAATACCAATGATCGCTACAACGATCATTAATTCGATAAGAGTAAAACCTTTTTGCATTGATTTCATAACATTTCTCCAATGATATAAATTTTTATGAGCCTTTATTCAGCTACTTTGTATTTAGCATGTTCTATGCCAATCCTTAGCTTAGCCAATTTTAACTCAAAAAAACAGAGACTTAAAAGAATATTATTATTGGTGATAAACAACCCAGTTATTCCAATATATGACAATATGTGACAATATTCGTCACCTTTCACAACTTATTTTCAAACTACGTACCAATTAAGCATGATTTTTATCGAAGAGGTGTAAAATTGAGCGAAACAAATCACATAAAAATTATGAATATTTACATAACCGTTTATCGGAAGATAAAAAGATTTATTTTCAGAAATGGTTCTTTACAGAGCTATTTACTACATAGGCCTACTATCAATGTGTCAAAAAGATCATAAAACTATTAAATCGTTCAATTTAAAATAATAGGCTCATTTGGCAATTCATTTTTGTTATCTATCTTAGAATTAACATAATAATGATCCAATACTTGACCAATCTCAGCAATTCCATTTTTTATAGCTTCTAGATGTTGTTTTTGAGCAAGTTGAAAGACAATATTTTGACAAATCTGATTCCAAATCTCAGTTTGAGTCGCATTTTTAAGACCACGATCAATCACAATCTCAACTTTGCGCTCACAAAGGTTCAAATAAAGCAGAACCCCACTATTCAATTCAGTATCCCATACACCTAATTCAGCAAATAGCTGCTGAGCACGTAGCCGTGTGTTTTGATGATAAGCCTGTGAACATGGTATATGCCCTTCTATTACCACTTGAATTTCCCCAACATGCCCTTTTTCGGCTCGCTGCACAGCTTGTGCAATATTTAAGCGATCTTTTTTATTAAAAAAACGATGTGCAGAAGAAATATAGAAAAAATGTTTGAACCAGCGTTTTAAACTAGGTTGCGCGTATTCTTCTAGCTTCGATTGCGTAATGATTTCCGTTGTATCCGTCTTTGTCACCATGAACCTGATGCTCCTCCTCCACCAAAACTACCCCCACCGCCACTATATCCACCACCGCTTCCTCCACCAAAACCACCGCCACCTCGCCCCCCTCCAGATAGAAAAGCTTGAAAAATAAGCTGAGCTAATGAGGTAATCAGTAAAAAGAAAATACCAAAACCAAGCAATAAGCTCATCAAAATACCAGCGCCATTTAAAAGCCCAGCCGCGGCAGCAGTAACGCCAGCTGTAGCAGCGCTTAAACGATTGCCAACAATGAATGAACCTACAACACCAGCTATAAGGATAAATAGCGCCATAGTTAGCGTATTATCTTTCGCTTGTTGCTCACGTAAAGCTTGCTCATGACGATCTTTTAATTCTTGGGCAGCCTGTTGTGCAATTTCTGGATCTTGATTCACAATCTTGCTTATCTCATCCAAGCCTGATGAAATGCCTTGTGCATACTGACCTTGTTTAAAAGAGGGTGTGATCTGATTACGAATAATGCGGCTAAGAACCACATCAGGTAAAATACCTTCGAGACCATAGCCTGTTAGAATCTGAATTTTGCGATCATTGACTGCAATTGCCATCAACAAACCATTATCACGTTTAGCAGAACCTAATTGCCATTTTTCACCTGCACGTAAAGCAAAATCAAAAATAGCTTCCTGTCCAGTGGTTGGTACAATAATTACCCCAATCTGAGCTTTACCCTGCTGATATAACGTCAGTATTTTTTGATTGAGTTGCTGTGTTTCCGCCTCACTTAATATTTTGGCTTGATCTATGATAGGCTGATTTAAGGTCGGTAAACCACGTATGGATTCACCCTCAGCCATATCATTGGCAACTTGCGGTAAAATAGGTGCTTGTTGTGCTGTAGTGTTTGGTTGTGATTGATTTTGTTGTGGCTGCTGAATCATTTTACCTGCAACAACTAAATCAGTTTCATCTGTTGCAGTCGCAACCTCAGCCCAAACTGTATGTTGAAAAAATAGTGTTACAAAAACAATCATGAGAACAGCCGAAAGCTGCTTAAGTTTTTGTCTAATTTCTTCCAACATATGGCAACTCCAAACCCATCAAGAACAATTTCAAATCTTAATTAAATGAAACTGTTGGCGCTTGTTGCGCAGATTGCTCTGCTTTAAAATTCTCTTTGGTTTTCATACCAATCACTTTTGCCGTCATTGCTTGTGGGAACTGACGCACATATGAGTTGTAATCTTGCACTGTCGTAATATAACGATTACGAGCAACCGCAATTCGATTTTCTGTACCTTCCAATTGTGCTTGTAAATCACGGAATTGTTCATTGGCTTTTAAGTCAGGATAACTTTCTGAAACTGCAATCAAACGAGATAATGCACCTGTCAACTGGCTTTGCGCTTGTTGATATTTTGCAAAAAGTGCTGGGTCTTCCAAAACCTCTTTATCCACTTTTAAACCCGCAACATTGGAACGTGCTTGTGTCACCTCTACCAGTACTTGTTCTTCATGTTTAGCGTAACCTTTCACGACATTGACAAGATTTGGAACAAGGTCAGCACGTCGTTGATATTGGTTTTGCACCTCAGACCATGAAGCACTTACGGCTTCATCTTTCACTTGTAAAGTATTATATCCACAACCTGTGAACAACAAGGTGCTTGTTAATACTGTTGCTAATGCGGTTTTCTTAATAACTTTCATAAAAATTTATCCTCAGGTTTTTCTTTATATTTTTTGCAATAATTCATTGTAATGTGATTTTTTGTTCGCTGTGTAACATTTATTAAAGTTACTTTATACGTATTTAAATAAAAAAGACATTACTCAATGGCCTCGAGTAATGCCTTTTTAAGCACAACATTTATGTTTATAAAAATAGATTAACTGTATAATTTTGAAACTTTTTCTTCTTGAAAACTGACCATACCATACTCATCTGCCATACGTGCTTTCCAATAATTCACTAATTTTGTATAGTCGTGCTTTGCAGGATGAAAATCCGCTTGATAATAAGACAAGTATTCTGGAATCAGTTGAATAAACATTTTCCCAAGCAAATACATCCCAAATACATTGCCACCAACTTTCGGCAAGCTTTTCCACTTATCTTGCCAAATCAAACGTGATGTTGCATAAAAAGTGAGACTTGCAAATCCAGTGGTCACGCTACGCATCAACAGGCGACGAATTCGGTCATCACCATAGACCTCTTGATAGACATCAAAAGCAACCGAGCGATGCTCGATTTCTTCAATCGCGTGCCACACCCAAAGTTTCATCGCATCATCATCTAAAGTACTTAGAATCTCTGGATGCTTCAGAATATAACCACCTAACATCGCTGTAAAATGTTCAAATGCACAGGTCAACGCAAGCTGTAATTTAGGGTGAATATTTCTCAGTGTGTCATCACGTTTTGCAAGCCACGCTTGAAAACGGTCTAGATTGTAATCATCTCTTCGCCATGCATCATTAAATTCAGTATGTGCTTTAGAATGCATCGCTTCTTGCCCGATAAATGCTGCAATTTGTGCTTGTAACTGTGGCTCTTGGACTTTATCCCTAACATTCCTCACGCTATTTACAAAATATTGTTCACCGATTGGAAATGTTGAAGACAAAGCGGTTAAGAGATGTGACATTAGTGGAGAATTAGCGAAATAATGTCGTTTAATTTTTTTTGGATTAAACTGCAAACGACGTACCGTAATACCCAAAGCTTTTGGTCTATTTAAATAGGTTTTTTCAGCATTCACATTTGCAAGAGCCATCTTTATTGCCTGCACAATTTCCTGATTGGTCTTCGAGTATCATGCTGAAAAATGATCAGCGACAGGGCAAAAAAGCTTACAAGATTTGCTAAAACTACCAAAAAGATAAGATGAAAAAAATAAAGCCTGCTTGAGCAGGCTTTATCGCAATCAAACCATAAAGATTAGTTAGACACCTAAGTAATCTAAAATACCTTCTGCTGCTTGGCGACCTTCCCAAATTGCAGTAACAACAAGGTCAGAACCACGCACCATATCTCCGCCAGCGAAGATTTTTGGATTAGACGTTTGGAATTTAAATTCTTGTTGTTCAGCCGCAACGACACGACCTGAACCATCTAAACTTACATTTGCAGAGCCAAACCAATCAGCAGGACTTGGACGGAAACCAAATGCAAGTAATACTGCATCTGCCGGCAAAATTTCTTCAGAACCCGGAACAGGTTCAGGGCTACGACGACCACGGCTGTCAGGCTCACCCATTTGTGTAGTGACAACCTTAACGCCAGTTACCTTACCATTTTCACCAACAACCTCAATTGGCTGACGGTTGAACAGGAATTTCACACCCTCTTCATAGGCATTCTTCACTTCACGAGCAGAACCTGGCATGTTGCTTTCATCACGACGGTAAGCACATGTGACATCATGCGCACCTTGGCGTAATGAAGTACGGTTACAGTCCATTGCAGTGTCACCACCACCAAGAACAATCACTTTCTTACCATCAACACTGATGTATTCGCTTGGATCTTTTTCCCAACCTTGGCAACGATTGACATTAGCAATTAAGAAATCTAAGGCATCGTAAACACCATCAAGATCTTCACCAGGGAAACCACCTTTCATGTAGGTATAAGTTCCCATCCCCATAAATACGGCATCGTATTCAGCAAGGAGTTGTTCAATCGTTACATCGACACCGATTTCAGTATTTAAGCGGAATTCGATACCCATCCCCGTGAAGATTTCACGACGACGTTTCATTACATCTTTTTCCATTTTAAATTCTGGAATACCAAATGTAAGTAAACCACCAATTTCAGGGCGTTTATCAAATACAACTGGTTTCACACCGCCACGGGCAAGAATATCAGCACAGCCTAAACCTGCTGGACCCGCACCAATAATGGCAACTTTTTTATTGGTCCATTTCACGCCAGACATATCTGGACGCCAGCCCAAAGCGAAGGCTGTATCATTGATATATTTTTCTGCATTACCAATCGTGACAGCACCAAAACCATCATTTAAGGTACATGCACCTTCACACAAACGGTCTTGCGGACAAACACGACCACATACTTCTGGCAAGGTATTGGTTTGATGGCAAAGCTCGGCCGCTTGGAAAATTTGACCTTCTGCAATCAACTTTAACCAGTTTGGAATGTAGTTATGTACTGGACATTTCCATTCACAATACGGGTTACCACACCCTAAACAGCGGTGCGTTTGATTCGCAGCAACTTCCGCAGTAAAGGGTTTATAAATTTCCACAAACTCTGCTTTGCGGACAGTAATATCTTTTTTCTCTGGATCTTGGCGTGCTACATCCAGAAATTGAAAGTCATTATTGAGGCGTTCTGCCATGTCTCTCTCCGTGGGTAGGCGCAGCGATGTCCTTCACCTCTGCACCTGCCTATGTCTTTGCAGTCGTGGAATTATTGTGGGTCAGCTTGGGTTGTTTTCAAAAGCGATTGCAAATTAGCAGCTTTTGGTTTTACAAGCCAGAACTTACGACTATAGAAGTCGAACTCATTACGGATTTTATATGCCCAAGCACTTCCTGTCTCTTGAATATGTTCATCAAGAATACGAAGGAGGTTTTCTTTATGATCTTCCATCGCCTCTGTAGAGATACGATTTAGGTCAATCAGCTCGTGGTTATAGTAATCGACAAAGTCGTTATCAAGGTCAAGGACATAAGCAAAACCACCCGTCATACCTGCACCGAAGTTATGACCGACTTTACCCAGTACTGTCACGACACCACCTGTCATATATTCACAACAGTGGTCGCCTGCACCTTCAATCACAGCAAATGCGCCAGAGTTACGAACCGCAAAACGCTCGCCCGCAGTTCCCGCAGCAAAGACCTTACCGCCAGTCGCACCATATAAACAGGTGTTACCAATAATTGCAGTATTTTGCGTTTGGAATGGTGAACCTTTTGGTGGGAAGATCGACACACGACCACCCGCCATACCTTTACCCACGTAGTCGTTGGCATCACCTTCCAGTTTGATATGCAAACCACCCGCATTCCAAACACCTAGTGACTGACCAGCAGTACCGACAAGGTTCATCACCACTGGGCTGTTTTCCATACCCAAGTTGCCATAGCGACGTGCGATTTCACCTGAAATACGCGCACCAATCGAACGGTCACAGTTACCTACAGTGAAGTTAAACGAACCACCTGTACCTGCTTCAATTGCTGGTAACATCTCAGCAACCATTTTTTCAGCCAATACACCTTTATCAAATGGTGCATTACCTTGAACTTGGCAATACTGTGCTTTACCTTCAGCAGATGGATGTGAAGTTAATAGAGCACTGAGATCAAGGTGAGCGTGTTTCTCTGTTTCACCTGGTAATACTTCAAGTAAGTCAGTACGCCCAATCAAATCTTTAAGACTTACAACACCTAGAGCAGCCAACCATTCACGCGTTTCTTCAGCAATAAATTTGAAGAAGTTGATGAGCATTTCTGGCTCGCCAATATAGTGCTCTTGACGTAAATGATCTTGCTGTGTTGCAACACCAGTTGCACAGTTGTTTAAGTGACAGATACGAAGATATTTACAACCTAATGCGATCATTGGTGTAGAACCAAAACCAAAGCTTTCCGCACCTAAAATTGCAGCTTTAATGACATCTAGACCTGTTTTTAAGCCACCGTCGGTTTGAACACGAACTTTACCACGTAAATCATTTACACGAAGTGCTTGATGCGCTTCACTTAAACCTAATTCCCATGGTGAACCCGCATGGTGAATTGATGAAAGTGGAGATGCCGCTGTACCACCGTCATAACCTGAAATGGTAATGAAATCTGCATACGCTTTTGCCACACCAGCAGCAATTGTTCCTACACCTGGTTCAGATACTAATTTTACTGAAACCATTGCTTGAGGATTGACTTGCTTCAAGTCAAAAATCAATTGTGACAAATCTTCAATTGAGTAAATGTCATGATGTGGAGGCGGAGAAATCAAAGTCACACCTGGTACTGAGTAACGTAAACGTGCAATTAAGCCATTCACTTTACCACCTGGTAACTGACCACCTTCACCTGGTTTTGCACCCTGCGCTACTTTAATTTGCAACACTTCAGCAGACGTTAAATATGCTGGCGTTACACCAAAGCGACCTGATGCAATTTGTTTGATTTTCGAGTTACGAATCGTACCGTAACGTGAAGGATCTTCACCACCCTCACCAGAGTTTGAACGACCACCAATGGTATTCATTGCAATTGCAATTGCTTCATGTGCTTCTGGAGACAACGCACCTAAAGACATTCCCGCAGAGTCAAAACGCGGTAGAATTTCTTCAATCGTTTCAACTTGATCCAATGCAATTGAATCAGTTGTTTTTAACTTGAATAAGTCACGAATTGTAGCAACAGGACGGTTGTTCACCAGCTCAGCATATTCTTTAAAGTCTTGGTATTGACCTGAACGTACCGCCTTATGTAATGAGTTAATTACGTCAGGGTTGAACGCATGATACTCTTTACCAAATACGAATTTCAGTAAACCACCCTGATCAATTGGTTTACGATTTGACCAAGCTGTGCTTGCCAATTTTTTCTGGTCATTTTCTAAATCAGCAAAAGTCGCGCCTTGGATACGGCTTGGTACGCCAAGGAAACATTTATCCACGACTTCAGATGACAAACCTACCGCTTCAAACAATTGACCGCCACGATAAGAAGCAACTGTCGAGATCCCCATTTTAGAAAGAACTTTTAATAGGCCTTTCTCAATCCCTTTACGGAAGTTTGCTTGCGCATAAATTGGGTCACCCAATAATTCGCCTTTCGCAACCAAATCATTGATCACGTCATAAGCCAAATACGGGTAAATTGCTGTCGCACCAAAACCTAGTAGTACTGCAAATTGATGTGGGTCACGTGCGAAACCAGTCTCAACCAAAATATTTGCATCAGTACGTAAACCAACTTGAATCAAGTAGTGATGTACTGCACCTGTTACCAATGCCGAGTTTGCTGGCAAGAAACCTTCACGAATATTTTTATCGGTCAAAACGATTAAAGTTTTGCCATCACGAACAGCTTGCGCAGCTTCTTCACAAATACGAGCAACTGCGGCTTGTAAACCTTCGGTTTCTGCATAATTCAGATTGATATCAGCAACAGCATAACCCGCACGTTCTTTTTCAACATCACGAAGCTGCTGCATTTTTGAATGTGACAATACAGGGCTTGAAATAATAATGCGGTCAGCGTGTTCAGGGCCCTGCTCAAATACGTTTTGCTCACGACCCAAACATGTTTCTAATGACATTACGATCGATTCACGTAATGGATCGATTGGTGGGTTCGTTACTTGCGCAAACTGTTGACGGAAATAGTCTGATACATGGCGAACTTGACGAGACAAGACTGCCATTGGCGTATCATCCCCCATTGAACCAACAGCTTCCTGACCACTTTCTGCGATTGGACGCAAAATTTGATCACGCTCTTCAAATGTCACCATAAACATTTTTTGAGCCGCTTTTAATGCATCACCAGTTAAACCCTGATCACTCAATTTTTCTTCAAGCTGAGGATCTGCTTTCAAACGAATCGCATGGTCACGCAACCATTCACGATACGGACGCATGTTTTTAAGGTGATTGCTGACGTCTTTTGTATCAAGCACTTTACCAGTCAAAGTATCAACAACTAAGATCTGACCTGGACCAACACGACCTTTAGACACAACATCTTCTGGTTCATAACCCCATACACCAATCTCTGATGCAAGCGTGATGTAATCATTTTTGGTGATCACCCAACGTGCAGGGCGTAAACCATTACGATCCAACATACAAATCGCGTGACGACCATCTTGAATCACAAGACCTGCTGGACCATCCCAAGCTTCCATATGCTTAGAGTTGAATTCATAGAATGCACGCAAATCAGCATCTAAAGTTTCAACATTTTGCCATGCTGGTGGAACTAACATACGCAGTGCACGGAATAAGTCCATTCCGCCACCAACAAGAATTTCAAGCATATTGTCTAGGCTTGATGAATCCGAACCAGTACGGTTTACAATCGGATTTAACTCAGTTAAACCCGGCAGTAATGGATTTTCAAACTTTGGCGTACGAGCCAGTGCCCAGTTACGGTTTGCCGTAATAGTATTAATTTCACCATTATGTGCAAGATAACGGAATGGCTGAGCCAATGGCCAACGTGGCAAAGTATTGGTTGAGAAACGCTGATGGAATACCACAATGTGCGATTTTAGACGTTCATCAGCTAAGTCTGTATAGAAGTCAGCAATCGCTGCTGGCATCATTAAGCCTTTATATGTGATGACAGTTGTTGCAAGTGTTGTCACATAGAATAATGGGTCGTTTTGTAATTGTTGTTCTGCACGGCGACGAGCTAAAAATAACTTACGGTTAAATTCAACTTCAGTTAAACCCATTGGGCAGTTAACTAAAATTTGTTCAAATGCTGGGAGTGATTGCAATGCAATTTCACCTAAAGCATCATTATTTGTTGGTACAACACGCCATGCCGCAACCGTTAAACCTTCTGCTGCAATTTCTTTATTTAAAATATTCTTTGCATTTTGAGCTAAAGCAGGGTCAATATTCAGAAATACTGTACCCGCAGCAAAAATCTCAGTTAGATTACTGCCTAGCTTCTGAGCTTCTTCACGGAAAAATTGTTTTGGCATTGCCAATAACAATCCGCAACCATCTCCTGTTTTACCATCCGCGGCAATACCACCACGGTGCGTCATGCAACTTAAACTGTGAATCGCAGTTTCGACCAGATGATGGCTTGATTCACCCTTCATATGGGCAATCAGACCAAAACCACAGTTATCCTTAAACTCATCAGGCTGATATAAGCCTTGAGCGGGAGCTACAGTATTAGGCGATGGCATGTGCATAGCGTACCCTTCTTTCAACATGGCTCTTTCGAGCAACAAACAATCAATTCATTTTCTGCGATATTGCCGATCAACTCATATAAAGTTCAATGCTTCGCAAAAACATTTTTCCTGGCGGATTTGCAATATACGCCTTTCTTTAACAAGAAACAGCGTACCCAAGCATATAAAGTGTTTTCAGTTATTACACCTTCACCAATATTTGTAAAGCACAAAAACTTTCCATTTCACTAAATTAATTGGGTATTTAGTGTGAAAAAGCGCAATGAGCAGATAAATTAGCACCACAAGGAAGCAAAAAACATACCAATTAACTATAAATTTACTAAATCATTAAAAAAATTAAAATAACCTTAATTTATAATAGACTAAAGCTATATCTTATGAAGTTTTATTGCACCAAAATAAATCATTTTGCCTTTAAAAGGCGCTAATAATGCTCAAAATTAGTGCAACACTAATTAAATGGATCTACCACATCTCGTTTAGAAGAATCTGAATTTTCTTTTAATTTTTCAGGGTTTTGTGTTGAAGATTGGCTTTGTTTGACGTTTACCACGTTACCTTGAGCATCACGCTGGGTGACTGTAGTCTGTGTTGCTATTGCAGGATCAACTGCTGGTTTTCCCGCACCAACACCCAAAGTACCTTGTGAAGCCACAGCCCCTCCAACCAACAAACTTTCATCCACTTTAGGTAGCGCTGCTGGTTTTAACTGAATTTCATAAAGCTGATTTGTCGCTGTTTTTAATTCATCCGACCCTAAGTCATTCACAAAATCAGCATATTTTGATAATTGCTGCGCTTTAGGTTGCACGGATTGAGGAAGTACCAAATTTAGTTGAGCAAACTGACGATTTGCTTCCTCCATATTGGGTGACATACCATAAGCAAGAATATATTGTTCTGCGCGATCCTCTCCAGTTAAGCGGAAATAAATAAACTTTTTCCGATCTGATCGACTTAATAAGAAATTTTTAACAATTGCTTCATCTGAACTACGAAAAATTTCCATCGTCCATTGTTGCTGATTTTCTTTAATAAATTTAGTGCCACGAAATTCTGGTGCATGCTCATTAGAAACAACAACTCTGGTTGTTAAATCTAGCGGTTTCACCTCATTAGAAAAGGCACCTAAATGAACAGTCGCAGTCACTTTTTCAGGTTGAATTTGAACTTCAGTTTTAGCTGGTTGATCTACTTCAACCAAAGCATCTCCATCAGTAACGCCCCAAAAGACCAATGCAGCAATCAAGCATACAATTGCAAGTGTGAGCCAGCTGTATTGTTGAATATTTTGCCAAATTGATCTAGAAATAAGCATATTTTTCTCAATATATTGATTATGAAGATTGGTTCACAAGAATCGTTTGCTTCATTAAATCTACATCAAAATCTTTGGTAATGATGGCTTGACCTAACTTTTTAAGTAAAACCAAGCGCAATTTGCCATTGAGCACTTTTTTATCATGTGACATATAAGCCAAAAATTCGTCGAGTGGAATTTGTGGACATGATATCGGTAAATGGGCACGTAGAATAATTCTTTTTGTACGCTCAACATCTTCAGCAGATATCCAACCTAGACGATGTGACAAATCTGCCGCCATGACCATACCTGTTGCAACCGCTTCACCATGTAACCATACCCCATAACCTAGATAGGATTCGATTGCATGCCCAAAAGTATGCCCTAAATTTAGAAGTGCACGCTCACCCTGCTCTTTTTCATCATTAGCCACAATTCTAGCTTTATGTGCGCATGAGCGATAGACTGCTTCTGCGAGTAAATTCGCATCACGTGCAACAAGCGCATCCATGTTCTGCTCTAACCATACTAGAAAATCCACATCACCTAGTAATGCATATTTAATCACTTCAGCCAAACCAGCAGAAAGTTCACGATCTGGTAAAGTATCAAGCTGCGCCATATCCGCTAATACAACTTGAGGTTGCTGAAACGCACCCAACATGTTTTTACCTAAAGGATGATTGATTCCTGTCTTCCCACCCACACTTGAATCAACTTGAGATAATAATGTAGTTGGTACTTGAATAAAATTCACTCCTCGCTGGAAACAAGCAGATGCAAAACCAGCCATATCACCAATGACACCACCACCTAATGCAAGCACTGTGCAATCACGATTAAAACCTGATTCCAAAAGCGCATCAAAAATTAAATTCAAATGCTGAATGTCTTTAAATTGCTCCCCGTCGGGTAAAATACATTGTGCAATCTGTTTATCTAACTGGCGTAATCCTTCAATATAATGTTGCAAATATAATGGTGCGACTGTTGTATTGGAAACCAACATCACTTGTCGACCATGAATATATGGCGCTAGCAAATCTCTGGGATTTAAATTACTTCCAATAAAAATAGGATAGCGACGATCACCCAATTCAACATGTAGTGTTTGCATAAAATTAGACCAACAAGAAAATGACTAAATTTGTTTAGATAAAATAAGCTGTAGAATTTTTTGCGCTAAATCTCGCGCTGCACCCTGATTTGTTTCAACAATAAAATGTGCAACCTCACGATAAAGTGGATCTCGCACAGTTAACAAATCTCTTAATTTCTTTTCTGGGTTTTCTACTTGCAACAATGGACGATTCTTATCGCGATGAGTTCGCTGTAGCTGAAGCTCTACAGGAGTATATAGATAAACAACGATGCCTCGCTGTTTTAAAAATTTTCGATTTTCCGATTGTGTTACCGCACCACCACCAGTCGCCAAAACAAGAGCAGAACGTGCAGTTAGGTCATTTAACACATTAGTTTCACGTGCTCGAAAACCAGATTCACCCTCTTTTTCAAAAATCCAAGGGATTGTAGCACCTGTTTTACGCTCAATTTCATGATCACTATCAATGAATTCACGCCCCAACAACTCTGCTAAATGTCGACCAACTGTTGTTTTCCCTGCCCCCATTGGCCCTACCAAATAAATATTTGGTAGGGTTTCAAACGCTTTGCCTTGCAACGCGCCACCTATATTAATTGCAATTATTCAAAATATATTAATGATTTCTCGTCAAAGTGTCATTAACAATTCTTGGTGTCACAAAAATAAGTAATTCGCGTTTCGTATCAGTCTTTCTATCATTTCGGAAAAACTTACCCAAATAAGGTAAATCGCCTAAAAAAGGGACTTTAGTTTGCGAGTTAATATTTTCTTGTTCAAAAATACCACCTAACACAACCGTTTCACCATTATCGACCAATACATTAGTATTTATTTCATTTTTATTAATGGTCAATTGACCTGTTGGAGTAGGGTTACTCTGCGAGTCTTTAGTAATATTCAGCTTCAACATAACTTTACCTTCTGGGGTAATACTAGGTGTTACATCTAAACTCAATACCGCATCAACAAATTCAGTTTTTGGTCCATCATTCCCACTAGATGTTGCATAAGGGATACGTTTACCAGATGAAATTTTAGCTGACTGCTTATCAGCTGTCATAACTTTTGGCGTAGATATCACTTCACCATAGCCATCAGCTTGAACTGCTGACAACTCCAAATCCAACATAAAATCAGATAAACTAATCAAACCGAATGCAATCCGGCTTGCACCAGGTGTTACAGCCCCCAAATCTACATTCAAGTTATCCGGGCGTTCGATCTCATATTTCCAACCACCAGTGTCACTATCTTTAGTAGGCTTTCTTAAGTTCCATAAAGTAGTATCACTACCACCAACTAATAAATCGTTATTGCTAGTAATGCCCTGAGATAAAATACCCCACTTAACACCCATTTCTTTTGTAAAATCAGTACTCGCACTCACAATTCGTGCTTCAATCATAACCTGTTTTACTGAAACATCTAATAAATCAATTAATTTACGAATTTTATCTATATTTACGGCAGCATCATTAACAATTAAAGTATTTGTACGTGTATCTGCGACAGCACTCCCGCGTGAGCTCAATAAGCTTTCTAAAGCTAAAGAATCTGAATTAGTTGTTCGGTTTGAACTCGCCGCTTTATTATCGCGAGAGTCCTCTATAAGTTTTAAAATATCCGCAGCTTTTGCATAACTTAGTTTAATATATTCTGTTTGAATTGGAGCCAGTTTAATGCTTTGTGCGATTGCTTTAGCTTCCTCTTCTTCTGACTTAATTAGTTCAGAAACTGGTGCAATCCAGATTACGTTTCCATTTCGGCGTTTATCTAAATTCTTTGTTTTAAGCACAATATCTAAAGCTTGATCCCATGGTACATCCTTAAGGCGTAAAGTAATGTTCCCTTGTACAGTATCAGCTGCAACCATATTTATACTGGTAAAATCAGCCAACAGCTGCAGAACTCGACGCACCTCAATATCTTGAAAATCTAATGAAATTTTATTCCCAGTATAGACCTGGGCTTTAGCTTTCGGAGAAGACTTATCTTCTGGACGCTTCAGACTAATCGTTAATTTATTTTCCGCTTGGTAAGCCATATACTCATAACTACCAGCAGACTGAATGGTGATAACACCATTCCCTTTATCATTATAAGCATCTACACTTGCGACAGGTGTAGCAAAATCGTTGGTATTTAAACGACGAGCTAAATGCGTTGGAATTTTATTTCCCATCGTTCTAATAACAATTTTACTTCCCTGTTGCTGCACATCTACGGGAGTGTTACTACCCAATAGATCAACAACAACTAATCCTTCACCTTGAGCACCGCGCTGGAAACCAATATTTGATACACCTTGCTGTGGTTTTCTGACAACCGTAGCATTACGAGCAGCATTTACTGGTTGAACTGCATTTATTTTAAGAATAAACGTATTCCCTTCAACGCGTGTCGTAAAAGCTCCTGCTTCCTTTAAATTAACAACCAGACGTGAACGCTGATCATCAGCTGCAACATCAATTGTTGATGCTTCATTAGTTGAAACTGGTATTGATGCCTGTTTCAAATTTTGTTGCGTTTTATCAAAATCTAAAATCAATCGAGAAGGTTGTTCTAGTTGATACGCCTGTGGCTGTGGAGGCAAACCGTTAAACATGATACGAATTTCTGTACCTTGATCAGCCAAACTCATTGGAACAATATTCGTCATACTCACTTGTGCAGATGCAGCTTGCATAATTGCAATAGCCACTACACCCATTGAAAATTGACGGAATGCATGATTCATGGTCTTGACTTCCCCAAATAAAGAACTTTTTAACTGCTTTTTCATTGTTATTCCCTTAATCTCACGATACCGGACCAATTAAAACGAGCGTACGCGGTCTCTCAACATAACCTTCTCGCCCATCTGGCACAATTTCAACTAAATCAATTTGTGTTGGGCTAATTTTTACAATACGCCCTTGGTTCATACCCAAATAACTACCAACCTGTACACGCTCAATCTGACCATCTGGTGTTTGAATCAAGGCGATCGTGTCATTTTGCTTACCACGCATACTACCTTTCATATTCAAGGCCTCAAGAGCATAACTCTCTAAAGGTTGTGACTGCCGGTTAAGGTTAGGATAAACACGCTTACCAGCCATAATTTTTAATTCAGCAGCTAATGAACTTGGCATAAACGGACTTTTCAACTGGTGCGATGCGTAATTAAATAATGGTACTGGAGCAAATACAGGAGCAGGTTCGATAGGTAACGGTTGTTGATTACGAATATCAGCCATCTGTTGATTTACAGCATCTATACGAGAATCACATCCAACTAAAACGAGACTAATCAATAGACCGCACAATAATTTATAACTAGTCATTAGTGCTGACCTCCTTGAACTGATGGAGTTGTCGTTGTAGCTGGTTGAGTCATAGATTCTTTCTCAACTTGCTCTTCAGGACTAATATAACGATATGTTTTTGCTTTAATTGAGTAATTAATCACAGGGATATCTGATTTTTTCTGAGAATCTTGCTGCGCCTCAACGATAAAATCATGCAATGTCACAATCCTAGGTAACGCAGCAATCCCTGTTACAAAAGCACCAAACGCATGATAATCACCAGTTGCTTCAATACTAATTGGCTGTTCAATAAAAAACTCTTGCTTTACTTCATTTTCTAAGCGGATATTTTTAAACTTTAATCCAGAGTTCACACCAGTTAAATTAATATCCTCAACTAAACTTGGAATTTCAGTTTCTTTCGGCAATTGTTCAAGTTGCTGATTAAAATTCGCTTCCATTTCTTGTAATTGGGCTTGATATTGTTGCAAATTACGTAATTTAGAGTCTTTTTCCCTAAACTCATTTAACAAACTTTGCTCTTGTGCTTGAGCATTTGCAATACCATCAAGTTGACCTCTAATTACGACAAAATACCCTAGAGCGAGCACTGCCAAAAAAACAAAAATCCAACAGGTAATTTTTACAGAAAGTGGCCACCCTCCATAATTATTCATATCCAATGTATTGAATTGTTGAAAAAATTGCTCTAATGTCATTTTTTTCTTTTTCGAAGCAACAATCTCTTGATCAAATTCGTTTAAATCTTCTTGGCTCATTTCACTACCCCTGATCCTGATGCAACTGCTTCTAAAGTTGGGTCAGCCTCAGCTGTTGTGCCTATTTCTCCCAAATCAACAGTTACCACAAAACTTCCATAGTTTTCTTCAACTCGAGGAACTAAAGAGCTTGCTGTTTTATCTTTTTTATCATCTGCCGCTAAAAAAGAATTCATAAACGCGTTACGATACCAAGGTGAAGCTTCTAGATTTCTTAAAAGCTCAGCAACGGTATTTGGGCTTTCTGCCTTACCCTCAATGGTAAATTTATCACCTGTACGGGTAAATTTTGTCAAATACATTGTAGGTGGTGTTACTCGTACTAGCTCATCAACTAAACGTACTGTAATTGGACGCTGCCCCTGCAATCCTTGAATTAGTTTCATACGCTCAATGATTGCATTACGTCGTTCTTGCAAACCATCTAATGACTTAAGTTGAGTATCTAAATTCTGGTTAGTACTTACAATTAGCTGATTTGCCTGTTCTTGATCATTCAACTTATGATCAAAGTACATCCACCCAGAGAAAACTGATACTACGCCTAATGCTGCTACCCCAGCACAAAATGCAACGAACTGTTTCTTTTTTTGTTCTCTTAGCTCATCACGCCAAGGGAGTAAGTTAATCTTTGCCATTAATCAAAACTCCTCAATGCTAAACCACATGCAACCATCAATGAGGAAGCATCATTTTCAATTTTTTTAATATCAATCTGCGGAGAAAAGCCCATTTGTAAGAATGGATTGGCAATGGTGACGCGATAACCTAGTTTTTGTTGTAACAACTTGGCTAAACCAGGAATATTGGCATTACCACCTGCCAACAAAATATGATCAATCTCATTGAATTGTGATGATGAAAAGAAAAACTGAAGGGAACGAGCCGCTTGTTGAACTACAGCATCTAAAAAGGGTTCGAGCACTTCAGTATCATAGTCGTCAGGCAGTGTTCTTTCTTTTTTCGCACGCCCAGCCTCTTCAAAAGACAAACCGTAACGGCTCTGAACATCTTGGGTTAGCTGTCGACCACCAAATACCTGTTCACGTGTATAGATAATTTTACCTTTCTGCATGACAGATAAGGTGGTCATAGTATGACCAATATCTAAAATACCAACTGTGTTTGCACCCATTGGCAAAGTATCTGCGAATACACTGAAAGCACGTTCCATGGCATAACTTTCAACATCAGCAATTTTTGCAGATAAATTAGCCAGTTCAAGAACTTCTACACGTGTGTCAACATTTTCTGTACGCGTTGCCACTAATAATACATTTACACGATTTGGGTTTGCTAATTTGTCAGATAAGACTTCAAAATCTAGACTTACTTCATCTAATGGGAACGGAATATATTGCTCAGCATCCATACGAATTTGAACTTCTCGTTCATCAGCTGTCATATCTGCATCCATTTCAATGATTTTATTAATCACCATTGAAGTTGGTACAGCTATAGCCACATTCGTCGTACGCGGATTCGCAAGGTTAACGACTCTTTCAAGCGCGTCACCAACGGCTTCTGGATTGAGAATGCTTTTTTCTACGACACTGTTTTCAGGCAGTGGCATCACAGCATAGCTTTCAACCCAATATCTACCGTTCTTTACAGAGAGCTCCAATAACTTAACAGTTGTCGAACTAATATCGACCCCTACTAACCCCTTATTTGGTTTACGATATAACCTGAGCACAGTACATTCCTATTTATTTTTTTATCCCCAAAAATACAACTCACTAATTCGTTTTGGTCTTTAATTGATACGGATACAATATCTCATCTAACAATCCGTAAGGCTAAAGGATATACTGACCATAATTAGTTTGCCATTCGCTCTTATTAAAACTTACTTATTATGAAAAAGCTATCCAGTTCTGGTATTGTTCGTCCATTTTTTTTGATGCTTATTATTATATTAGTCTCACTTCCAATGGGATTTTATGGCATGTATCTCTATCTAGCACCCTCTTTGCCTGATATGAGTTCATTAAAAAAGGCACCTTTACTAAAACCATTGCAAGTTTATACGGCAGATAATAAGTTAATTGCAGAGTATGGCGGCAAACTTTCAATTCCGGTGAAATATGAGCAGATTCCACCAGCATTTATTCATGCATTTCTAGCAGCGGAAGATTCGTCATTTTTTGAGCATAATGGGATTAGTTTTAAGGGCTTGGGGCGAGCACTAACAGAATCTATTACAGGGTCAGATGTACAAACTGGTGGTTCAACCATTACCATGCAGGTGGCAAAAAATTATTATTTGAGTCCAGAACGAACGCTAAAACGCAAACTAACTGAAGTTTTTCTTGCTCGCAAAATTGAGCAAAATCTCACCAAACAAGAAATTCTCAGCTCATACGTCAATAAGATCTTCTTAGGCAAAAATGCTTACGGAATTGCTGCAGCTGCACAAATCTATTACAACAAAAATATTAATCAGCTCACCATTGCACAAATGGCAATGATTGCAGGATTACCGAAAGCACCATCAAAATACAATCCCGTCGTAAATCCAGAACGCGCGCTTGAACGCAGGAATTGGATTTTAGGGCGTATGCTACAACTTGGCTATATTAATCAGAGTCAATATCAAAAAGCTGTTGCTGAGCCAATCAACCTGAATATGATTGATCGCTCTGTCAGTAATGTTTTCCCTTATGTTGGCGAAATGGTTCGTTCAGAATTGGTTGAGAACTTTGGCGAGCAGGCGATTGATTCAGGATATAAGGTATATACGACGATTGATAGTAATCGCCAACGTTACGCCGAACAATCAATTCAAGACGGTTTAGAAGCATACGATCGCCGCCATGGTTGGCGTGGGCCAGAAGCACATGACAAACCTCTTAACCAGTTTGTCCCATATGCAAATACCTATCCAGCACAAGTCATAAAAGTGAATAACAATTCTTTTGATGCTTTGATGCAAGATGGCTCAACAGTTACCGTAAATTGGGCAGGAATGTCATGGGTTCGCCCTTATCGGAATGCGAACAGTGTAGGCGGCGCGATATCCAATGCTTCACAAATCGTTAAAGTGAAAGATATTATTCGATTACGTCCAAATGAAAACAAAACCGTTTGGTCTTTAGTACAAGTTCCTAAAGTTCAGGGTCAATTGATTGCCTTGAATCCAAATGATGGCTCCATAGAAGCTGTTGTTGGTGGCTATAGTTTTTATCAATCTAAGTTTAACCGTGCGTTACAAGGGTGGAGACAACCAGGTTCGACTATTAAACCATTTGTTTATGCATTGGCACTTGAACGTGGTATGACACCTTATAGCATGGTGAACGATAGCCCCATCAGTATTGGTAAATGGTCTCCAAAAAACTCCGATGGACGTTACTTAGGTATGATTCCTCTACGGCGTGCATTATATTTGTCAAGGAATACGGTTTCTGTCCGTTTATTACAAACTGTGGGAATTGAACGCACACGCCAACTATTTATGGATTTTGGGTTACAAGAAGATCAAATTCCTCGTAACTACACAATCGCATTAGGAACACCTCAAGTACTCCCTGTGCAAATGGCTACAGGCTATGCCACTTTTGCAAATGGCGGTTATCGCATTCAGCCCCATTTTATTAAACGAATAGAAGATGCATCAGGCAAAGTAATTTATGAAGCAAATCCAGAATATGCTTGTATCCCTTGTATTAGTGATCCAAATGCCTATACAACAGCCGATGCTATTCAAGAGCAAGATGCTGTAAATGAAATCACCAATCAAACTTTAGATGATGTATCTGCCACATCTGAAACTGTTGCGTCTAACTCTCAAACAGCCGCATCGACAAATAGTAATTATCGCCAAGCTCAACGCATTTTAAAATCTAGCTCAGCTTATGATATGGCTAACATTTTACGTGATGTGATTCAGCATGGTACGGGACGAGCAGCACTTAAAATCGGTCGTGACGATTTAGGCGGGAAAACTGGAACAACCAATGATGCAAAAGATGCATGGTTTGCAGGTTTTAATGGCAAGTTAGTTGCAATCGCTTGGGTTGGTTTCGATCAACCACGCACACTCGGTCGACGTGAATACGGCGGAGTTGCTGCTTTACCAATTTGGACAAATTTCATGGCGAACTCACTTAAAGATACGCCATCGGCTTGGGTACATTTCGATAAAGACGCGAAAGATCCAATTTCATTCGACAAATTACAACTGGAGAAAAATGAAGGGCAAAAAGAATATCGTGCTTCCCCACCGTTGGCACGCCCACTTTATCGCCCTGCTCCTGTTGCACCAACTCGCTCCGCGCAAACTGACTTTTCAGATTTACCAGATACAGCGCTATCTGATGAAGAGCAAATTATTGTTCCAGCGAAAAAACAGCCACCAGCGATGGGAACAGCATCACCTCAAAAAGAACATGATGGTATTGAAAATTTAATTAATAATATTCAATAAATAAATTCAAAAGAAGCCATCAATTTGATGGCTTCTTTCTTTTCTGGAATACATAAATTTGAAAAGCGGCTGTCACTAAGAAATGCTGTTCTTGTTCTAAAATCATTCTTCGTTCAGGATTCGCTTTATAAGCATAAGGTGTCATAGCAATCAAATTTTTTAGCGCTTGTTGATCCAACTCGATTGCACTCTCTACAAGCTGTTGTTGCTGCAATTCAAATTGATCACCTAGCTGTTCTACAAATTTTTCTGGTTCGTGTAAATTTACTTGCTCAAATAAAGCTTCACGCAACCTATAGAGATGTCGAGGTGCAGGTGTCACCACAATCAGATGACCATTCTCTTGAAGAACACGTCTGATCTCTTCTTGTGGAATTGGGCTAAATAAACTAGTACATACATCGATTGAATGATCCTGTACAGGCAATGTTGCACCCGTCCCAACAATCCAAGTGACTTTGGAGTTGAGTTTTGCGGCTCGTTGTACAGCAGTTTTAGCAATATCCACACCTATACAGTGTTGAGTATGCGCTTGCATCGCACTGGTGTAATAACCTTCACCACAACCAATATCTAAAATAGTTTTCGGCTTGAGCGGCTGCAACAGTTCAACAATCGCCTGCTGTAACGGCTGATAAGCACCTGTTTGCAAAAATTCACGACGGGCCAATACCGACTCTGCAGTATCCCCTGGTGTCTTACTATGCTTATGCTGTACCACATGTAGATTGACATAACCTTGTTTGGCGACATCATAATGATGGCCTTTTTCACAACGCCAAGAACGCTCAACCAAATTCAATGATTGGCGACAAACAGGACACATCAATAAATTCATCTATTTTCTCCAAACATAAAAAAAGCTGGTGATCACCAGCTTCTTATTGAATCATGGTTTAACGCAACTTTAAGGTCATTAAGCCTAACACAACAAGGAAAATGGTAATAATCCAAAAACGAATAACAACCTGTGTTTCCTTCCAACCTTGTTTTTCATAATGATGGTGTAAAGGTGCCATCAAGAAAACGCGCTTATTCCGCATTCGCAATGAACCAATTTGTAAAAATACAGAAACGGCTTCCATCACAAAGACACCACCCATAATCGCAAATACGATTTCTTGGCGTACCATCACAGCAATTGTACCCAGCATCGCACCAAGTGCCAAAGCCCCGACATCGCCCATGAATACTTGGGCAGGATGGGCATTATACCAAAGGAATGCCAGACCCGCGCCAACCATGGCGGAACACACCACAACCAATTCAGAGGTATATTTCACATAGGAAATATGCAAATAATTGGCAAACCGAATATCACCTGATAAATAAGCAAATACGCCCAAACCTGCTGCAACCATGACAATTGGCATAATTGCCAATCCATCCAATCCATCCGTCAGATTGACTGCATTTGATGCCCCATTAATCACCAAATAAGTAAAAACAATAAATGCTAGACCAAATGGCACCGCTGAAAGTGGAATAGAGAGATTCTTAAAGAAGGGAATCAGCAAATCTAGCATATTTGCAGTATTCATTGGATTATCTTGTTGTTTTGCAATTAGATATAAAGCAATACCAGCACCTAATGATGCCACAGAAGTCCAAAAGAATTTTTTACGTGCAGGCAAACCAGCATTATCTTTATAACGAACTTTAATCCAGTCATCAGCCCAACCAACAGCACCAAAGACCACCATAACACCCAATACAATCCAAACATAAGGGTTTGATAAATCAGCCCACAATAAAGTACTAATACCGATGGATAGCAGGATTAGAATCCCGCCCATCGTTGGTGTTCCCATCTTCTTCGCATGATTTTCAGGAGCAAATGAGCTTACTGCCTGACCATATTTTAAGGCTTGTAATTTACGGATCATCACAGGCCCTAAAGCCAAGCCAATGGTCAAAGCAGTTAATACACTCAACAAAGAGCGTAATGTTAAATAACGAACCACTTGGAAAGAGCTGTTATAGCCTGCCAATTGTTCAAATAACCATAACAACATTTAAATCTTCTCCATCAAGTCAGCCATCAACGTTTCCATATGGGTATAGCGAGAACCTTTAAATAGGAAACTCATGTGCTGGGGTTGATGTGTCTTTACTAAACTCATTAAAAATGACAAAGCTTGCCCCTGATTCAGAAAAGCTTGTAATTTTTTACCGTATTGTGTGCTTCTTGCACCTTCTTGAGTGGCAGGTGAGAATTCACCCACTGCAACTACAAAATGAATACCTTGCATCGAAACCAAATCTCGACCCAACAAATAATGTTGTTGCGCTGCTGTACTTCCAAGCTCACCAATATCCCCGATTACCATCACTTTAATGCCCGTTTGTTGAGCAAGAACTTCTGCTGCTGCACGCATTGAAGTTGGATTGGCATTATAAGTATCATCAATGAATAAGTGATTTTGGTGTTGAATAAAATTCAGACGCCCTTTGGCACCCTGTGCTTGTTCTAAGCCTTGTATAATATCATCAAGCGCAATCCCAATTGCCAAGGCAAATGCTGTTGCAGCAGTTGCATTTTGCACATTATGTGCACCTGCAAACGGTAGATCTACTGTCCGGATGCCCTGTGGAGTATGTAAATTGAATTTTGCTGATTGAGGATGTAATTCAACCTCTGTCGCAAATACATCGCCACCATCACCAAAACTCAACATTGAATGAGCTTGAGCATTTTCACGAATAGTCGCTGTAAAGTCATCATCAGCGGGAACAATCGATATTCCGTCAGGCAAAATATGTGCATAAATCTCTGACTTGGCACGACAAATTCCTTCACGTCCACCAAATTCACCTAAATGTGCCGTACCAATATTCAAAATTCCAGCCACATGCGGTTGAACCAGATGAGAAGTATAGTCAATTTCACCTTGATGACTCGCACCCAACTCCATCACAGCATATTGATGCTCTGAACGTAACTCAAGTAACATCATCGGGGCACCCAAATCATTATTCAGGTTACCACGCGTAATCAGCGTTGGTGCTAAACGGGATAAAATACTACCCAACATTTCTTTCGTGGTGGTTTTACCACTACTGCCTGTTAATGCAATGACTTTCAACTGTGGATTTTGCTGACGGCGATACGCTCCAAGATGCCCTAACGCCAAACGCGTATCTTTGACGATGAGTTGTGCAATATCTGCATCAATTGGGCGCTCTACAATTGCAATCTCACACCCTTGCGTCGCCACTTGAGCGATAAAGTTATGAGCATCAAAACGCTCACCTTTTAAAGCAAGAAAAGCATCGCCCGCCTCAGCGTGACGAGAGTCAGTCAAAATACGCTTAATTTCGCTTTGTGGAATCTTATGATTATGCCACTCACCTTGAGTCGCTTGTTGTAATTGTTCTGCTGTCCAAGGTTCTAGTGGAACGGTGCTGGTTGTTGAAGTATGCATACGCTTTATTTACCTTTTAACCTTATTGCGCAGGATAAGCTGAATCGACTGAATGGGCTTGTGCATTAATCGCAGACTGTACCTCGACCACATCATCAAACCAGTGACGAACGCCATCCACCTCTTGATAGTTTTCATGACCTTTGCCCGCAATCACCACAATATCGCCTGCTTGAGCTTGAGCAACCACAAACTTAATCGCTTCACGACGATCATGGATTTCATGCACGATATGTTCTGAAAAATCTATTCCCTGCTTCATATCAGCAAAAATCTGTTCAGGATTTTCAGTTCGTGGATTATCCGAGGTGAGAACCACAGGATTAGCATGATCAAGCGCAGCCTGAGTCATTAAAGGACGCTTACCGCGATCGCGATCACCACCGCAGCCAAATACAGCCCATAGTTGTCCAGTGACATGACGTTTCAACGTGGTTAACACCTGAATCAATGCATCAGGTGTATGTGCATAATCAACGACAAATAGACGATCCGTATCTTGAATCACTTGCATGCGCCCTGGGGCACCCTTAAGTTGCGGAACGAACTGCACTAAATCAGCAAGCGAAAAACCAGCATATTCTGCTGCAATCAAGCTTGCTAATAAATTTTCTACATTAAAATGTCCAAGCAATGGGCTTTGCACAGCAAAAGTACCTATTGGACTAATCAATGTAAAACTTGCACCACTCAAGCGATATTGCAAATGATCAATATGATAATCCGCAGAAGTTTGAGTCAAAGAATAAGTCAAAACTTTCGGTTTTGATGGATTCTGTTTTGCAGCAGCTAGCATCACGTTTGCATGTGCATCGTCGATGTTAATTACAACGACTTTTAAAGTGGTAAATTTAAATAATAGCGCCTTAGCTTCTGCATAAGCCTCTAAAGTACCGTGATAATCTAAATGATCACGACTTAAATTACTATAAACTGCAATTTCAAGATCGCAACCATTCAGACGACCTTGTTCCAGACCATGGGAACTCGCCTCAAGTGCAACAAAATTAGCCCCTTGTTTAGCGTAATCATGCAATGCCTGCTGTAATTGCAGCGCATCTAAAGTGGTGTGGGTTGAGGGGGTCAAGTTTGGCAAGATACCATTGCCTGTTGTCCCCATCACTGCACAGCCTTTCGCTTGTGAACTGACTAATTCTGCAATCAGACGTGAAATGGTGGTTTTACCATTGGTGCCGGTGACTGCAATTCCTCGTAATGGCTGTACAGGATCGACCGCTTGTAAATATTGCTGCTGCCATTCACCCATAAGAAAACGCACTTCAGGGCAAACCCACTCGTTCGCAAGCCCTAAACTTGTTTCACTAATAACCGCCAATGCCCCTGCATTCAGCGCATTTTGTGCAAATTGACGGGTTTTTTCAGGTTGGCTATAACTACTTAAAGCAATAAAAATTTGTCCAACTTCAATCTTACGGCTGTCTAGACAAAAGCCTTGAAAAGGCTGAGTGAACCAAGCCGCATCGATACGAATCGGATATATCTGCTGAAAACTAATCGACATAATCTACCTACGGATTGGATTTTATAGAGGTATCAAGTGGTTTATCTAAAGGAACATTCAGTAATCGTAGCGACTCTTGCATAATTCTCGCAAAAACGGGCGCTGCAACGAGACCACCATAATAACGGCCTTGAGGATTTTCAACGACGATAATCATCGCCAGACGAGGATCACTCACTGGAGCAACCCCAGCAAATAAAGCACGATATTCATTACTCGAATAACCTTTACGGTCAGCTCGTAATTTATGTGCTGTACCTGTTTTACCACCAACACGATAACCAGGAATATTGGCCTGCGTAGCTGTACCACCAGGCATAGTAACCTGCTCAAGCATCAATAACACTTGATCTGCAATCTTAGGATCAAGTACTTGCTTACCTTGAGGTGCTTGATCTAATTTTCTTAGACTTAATGGCATCTCCACACCATGGTTTGCGAGCATCGCATAACCTTGTGCAACTTGGAGAATGGTTGCGTTTAAACCATAACCATATGCCATCGTACCCAACTGAGATGGGTTTAACTTATCACCCGAATACAACAGACCAGCGCTCTCACCCGGGAATTTCACATCAGAACGATGCCCAAAACCAACACGACGGAAGAATGAAGGTACTGCATCCTTTGGTAGTGACAATGCGAGTTTTGCTGAACCCACGTTAGATGATTTAACAATAATACCTGTCAGAGTTAATGCACCATAGTTGTGTGTATCACGAATGGTATGCCATCCCAACTTCATTGAACCTGGTGACGTATTAACAATTGTGTTTGGTGTGTATTTGCCACTTTCTAAGGCAGCCGCAACGGTAAATGGCTTCATGGTCGAACCAGGCTCAAACATATCAATTGCGCCACGGTTACGCATTGCATCTTTGTTGGCTAAACCATTTTTATCATTCGGGTTATACGATGGCCAACTGGTCATTGCCAAAATTTCGCCCGTTTTTACATCTACAGCAATAGCGGTTGCCGAACGAGCATTATTTGCGACACCAGCAGCCGTCAATTCACGATACATAATATATTGCAAACGTGAGTCGATACTGAGTGTGACATTTTCACCTGACTCGACTTCTTTAATCACTTCTGAAACTTTAAGACGGTTACCTTTTTTATCCCGAATAATTTTTTGTTCACCATCTACCCCTGACAACTGTTTATTCAGTTGCATTTCTAAACCTTCAACCCCAACCCCTTCACTATTGGTTAAACCAATAATTTGTGCATTCGGCTGCGGTTGCGGATAGTAACGCTTATACGTCTTTTCGGCATAAACCCCTTGAAAGTTTCGCTTGGTAATGAGGTCAGCTTGCTGAGGTGGAATTTCCTTTTGCAATACCAAATAACGTGAACGTGGTCGATCACTCATTTGCTTCTTCAAATCATTACGATCAACACCCACTGCATCTGCCAATTCATCTAAATTTAGATTCTTATCTGGCAACTGACGTTTGAGTTTACGGTTGGTTGGGTCTTTTTGTAGTTCTGCCGTAATGTCATCATACTGTTTTTTAGTCTCCCAATAATCTCTTGGGTCAATCACGATTTTCATAATCGGTGTACTAATCGCCAAAGGCACACCATGGCGATCACTAATCACGCCACGCATCGCTTCTAAGCGTTCGGTACGTAAAATATTGGCATTGGCTTTGTTCTGCAAAAAATCTTTATTGACCACTTGCACATAAAAGGCGCGCGCGACCAAGACAATAAAGCAAAGGAGCACTGTTCCCCAAAGCAAATAAAATCGCCACATATCCAAAGCAAGTGTTGGTCTTTCAGAAATGGACTGCTGTTTTTTTCGTATTGGTTTGCTTCGCTTATCTGCCATACAGCATGCCTTATTTGTCTTGCTTTGAAGTCATAGGTAAAGAAATCACGACGGTTTGTGCAGCAGGCGGTGAAAACATGCGTAACTGTGTCACAGCACGAGAACCAATCTGTGCAGTCGCACCAAAGGTTTGTTGCTCGATCAATAAACGCCCCCATTCGGCATTTAAATCATCTTTTTCACGCATATACCCACTCAAATCACGATAATCATGACGATATTCAAATACTTGAAACACCACCATCATCGCACTAATGAAGACCAATGCAAGAAGCGCAGCATACACCACAACTTTTTTCAGTCCCTTTTTACTACTGGATAAAACCTCATCATCATTTTTTTTATTCATTATCTACCTTTTTGCTCTAAACGCTCTGCCACACGCAACCATGCACTACGTGAACGAGGATTTGCTTTTACTTCTGCTTCACTCGCACGAATACGAGACACTTTCTTTAAACGTCGCGTATCAACCTGTGCTTGAGGCATCCCCCAACCATGATCTTCCGCTAAAGTTGATTCTTTTTGGATAAACTGTTTAATCAAACGATCTTCCAAAGAGTGGAAGCTAATCACAGCCAACTGTCCTTGTACTTTCAACAATTCTACAGCTTGCGGTAAAAATGTTTCAATATCATCAAGCTCTTTATTAATTGCAATACGAATCGCTTGGAAAGTACGTGTTGCTGGGTGTTTGTGCTTTTCCCATTTCGGATGAGCAACTTTGACAATTTCTGCAAGTTGAGCAGTTGTCGTAATTTCACCTGCCAATTTAATCGCTTTGGCAATACGACGGCTATAACGCTCTTCGCCATATTGGAAAATAATATTGGCTAATTTTTCTTCTTCGATTTTTAATAACCACTCAGCCGCAGTCAAACCTTGAGAATTATCCATACGCATGTCTAGCGGGCCATCTTGCATAAAGCTAAACCCACGTTCAGCTTGGTCAAGTTGCGGTGAGGACACGCCTAAGTCCGCCATAATGCCATCGACTTCGGTAATACCAATATTTGTTAATTCCGCCTGAATATCGGCAAAACTGGCATGAATAATTTTAAACCGCGGATCTTCTTGTTCTAATTGCGCGGCAACTTCAAGTGCCTGAGGATCTTTGTCAAAGGCGTAAACACGTGCATTTTGATCCAATTTGGAAAGTAAGAGCTTGGTATGCCCTCCTCGACCAAACGTTGCATCGACAAAAACACCAGTATCGCGACCTGCCAATACGCCATCAACGGTTTCATGAAGTAAGACAGAAATATGCGACATAGGAATGGGATCAACAGCTAAAAATGTAACTGCACATTATCACCTTGTTTTATCCCAGTACCAAACGACTTTTTGTAGAGAATTCTTAACTTTTCATAGATAAAACCGTTTTCTTATCATTTTTTACGCAACAAAAAAGCAAATACTCCGTGTATTTGCTTTCCCATATTCAATCACAAATTTTATATGTAATTTATTTACTGTTTATCTGCATAAATTTGATCAAAAATCGCACCATTCACAAAGTGGGTTTTCTGCGCTTTTGTCCATCCACCAAATACATCATTAATGCTGAAGAGTTTGATCTTTGGAAATTGTTTTGCATATTTTGCTGCAACTTGCGGATTACGTGGACGGAAATAATGTTTTGCCGCAAGTTCCTGTCCTAATGGTGAATAAAGAAAATTTAAATAGCCGCGCGCTAAATTGCGATTACCATCTTTATCCACGGTTTTATCTACAATCGCAACTGAAGGCTCAGCCAAAATTGAAATTGATGGATAAACAATATCGTATTTATCTTTACCTAAACCTTGGGTCGCCAATAAAGCTTCATTTTCCCATGACAGTAACACATCGCCTATACCTCGCTCAGCGAATGTAGTTAAAGAACCTCGCGCTCCCGAATCAAGCACTTTGACATTTTGGTATAATTTTTTCACTAAATCACGGGCTTTAGTCTCATTACCACCGGGTTGTTTCAAGGCATAGCCCCATGCCGATAAATAAATCCAACGCGGTGCCCCCCCTGTTTTCGGATTTGGGGTAATAATTTCGACACCCTCTTTGGTGAGATCATTCCAATCACGGATATTTTTCGGATTTCCTTTGCGGACAAGGAATACTACCGTTGATGTATAAGGTGCAGAATTATTTTTAAATTGTTTTTGCCAATCTTTACGAATGAGACCTGCATTGGCAATTTCATCAATATCATTCGCCAAAGCCAATGTCACAACATCAGCCTGTAAGCCATCAATCACCGATCGTGCCTGTTTGCCTGAACCACCATGCGATTGTTTAAAATCGACTTCTTGACCTGTTCTTTGTTTCCAATATTGACCAAATGCTTGGTTATATTCTTGATAAAACTCTCGTGTTGGATCATAAGATACATTTAAAAACGTTGTAGCTGCCTGCGCTATGCTATTTAAACCCAAAGCAAGCAATGCTGCGGCGATCACTGTTTTCATTTATTATTCACTCATTTTCTGTATATTTGTGACCACTATATTTATTTAAAAATAATTTACAATCATATAGTTATATCAATAATTTAGAAATTATTCTTTTTTTTATATATCGTAATATTAAGGATATATTGCAGTTAAAATACTAAATGTTTATTCATGTTATTTTTATTTTGAGAAAAATTATCATTCTCCACTTTTTCTACACATTTGCTTGTTAAATTTGATTTGCACATATTCTAGCCATCAGGCTTACAATACCCAAAAAGTGTGTTTATTTATTATTTTTTGTAAAAAGTGTGACTTAGTTATGCTTTTTTATTAAAATTTATGTTTGAATCGTATGCTTAAAGCAATACTATAGTCATTTAGTTAGTCTTGTAGACTCGAAGTCATGAAGGGGATGTTACCGTGCAAGCATCAAAACTTAAAAAAACACTATGCTTAAGCTTATTTTTGGTGTGTTCTATTCAAGTTGGACATGCAGCTGCAATTAAAGAAAACAATAATATTAAAACGATAGACAAATCGTCTTCATTAATTGTGAAAGCACTTGATCAACAAAAACGTAATACGGCCATGTTGCCTTCAACAGATGACGAATTAAAAATGTTGAATACCATCCGTACAACGCCAACACAAACGTTCTTTGCAAGCCAACACGAACGTTTTTCGCGCTTTGTTCAGACTATTTTTCAACCGCACACATCTTAATCTTTTAAATATGTAAAGCTCTACATGTTTAAATAAGCCTAGTCATGCCGTGACTAGGCTTTTTCGTTATAATAGTTTCAATTTTAATTTAAGCTTCGATAATTTATGAAAGTTCGTACCCGTATTGCGCCTTCTCCTACAGGTTTCCCTCATGTAGGTACTGCTTATATTGCATTATTTAATTTATGTTTTGCTAAACAGCACGGCGGTGAATTTATTTTACGCATTGAGGACACAGATCAACTCCGTTCAACTCCTGAATCTGAAAAAATGATTTTAGATTCATTACGTTGGTTAGGGTTGAACTGGTCAGAAGGCCCAGATGTCGGTGGCCCACATGCACCTTATCGTCAGTCAGAACGTATGGGAATTTATAAGCAATATGCCTTAGATTTGGTTGAAAAAGGACATGCTTTCTATTGTTTCGCAACAGCTGAAGAGCTAGACCAAATGCGTGCAGAGCAGCAAGCACGTGGTGAAACGCCAAAATATGATGGTCGTGGCTTAAAACTTTCACAAGAAGAAGTACAACAACGCCTTGCTGCGGGTGAACCACATGTCATTCGAATGAAAGTACCTGAAGATGGTATTTGTAAGATTAATGATTTACTTCGTGGTGAAGTGGAGATTCCTTGGGCACAAGTTGACATGCAAGTGTTGCTAAAAACGGATGGTTTACCAACTTATCATCTTGCTAATGTCGTGGATGACCACTTAATGGAAATCACTCACGTGTTACGTGGGGAAGAATGGCTGCCTTCAGCGCCTAAACATCAGTTACTTTACCAATATTTTGGTTGGGAAATGCCAACTTTATGTCATATGCCATTGTTACGTAACCCAGATAAATCAAAACTTTCTAAACGTAAGAACCCAACTTCTATTAACTACTATCGCGACATCGGTGTATTACCAGAAGCATTATTGAATTATTTAGGTCGCATGGGTTGGTCAATGCCTGATGAGCGTGAAGTATTCACATTACAGGACATGGTTGAAAATTTTGATGTACAGCGTGTTTCATTGGGCGGCCCAATCTTTGATGTTGAAAAACTTAATTGGCTGAACGGTCAATGGATCAAAGGCTTAACATCAGGACAACTTCTAGATCGCCTATTAGCATGGAAAAGCGACCGTCAAACACTTGAAGACATTGCAGCTGCGATTCAACCTCGTATCAATCTACTTTCAGAAGCTGTGAATTGGGCTGGTTTCTATTTCAATCACATGCCACAAATCAGTAAAGAACAGTTTGAAAGCAAAAAATTGACCGAAGAACAAGTTCGTCAAAGCTTACAATTTGCAATTTGGCGCTTAGAAAGTCAGTTTACGTGGAATAATGATACTGTCAGCCAAACGCTGATGGATTTAGCCACTCAAATGGAAATTAAACTTCGTGACTTTATGCCAGCATTTTTTATTGCGATTGCGGGTTCAACGAGTTCAACGCCTGTGATGCAATCTATGGTGACACTAGGTCCTGATTTGACTTTTGCACGTTTACGTCATGCCTTAGAAATCGTAGGTGCACCAAGCAAGAAAGAACTCAAAGTTTGGGAAAAATTAAACGAATCACTCAAACTGCCGAAAAATGATGCAAATAGTGAGAATTAATTCAGTTTAATCATTGACGTGTGAGCGCATTCGCCCTAATATTGCGCTCACACAGACTGGGGTCATAGCTCAGTTGGTAGAGCGCTACAATGGCATTGTAGAGGTCAGCAGTTCGATCCTGCTTGGCTCCACCAAACTTCAATTTGTGTTGCCTCAATAAGTCCCTATCGTCTAGAGGCCTAGGACATCGCCCTTTCACGGCGGTAACCGGGGTTCGAATCCCCGTAGGGACGCCATATTTATGCAAAATAATTAAAATTATAATTTTCAACTAAACATTCATTTATTCAGATTGCACATTTCAAAATTTTACATAAAATACTTGCTTCTCCACGCTTGGACAAATTGTGGTATGCAATCTTCCAACTCAAATGCTACCTCTGAATCAAAAACATTAAAACGTGCAATGAGCACCCGTCACCTAGTTATGCTTTCATTAGGCGGTGCAATTGGTACAGGTTTATTTTTAGGTTCTGGAGAGGTCATCGCTCAAACGGGTCCTATCGGCGCAATTATTGCCTACTTTTTAGGTGGTTTAATTGCCTATATGGTTATGCTCTGTTTAGGTGAGCTCGCAGTACATATGCCTGTGGCTGGATCTTTTGGCGCATACGCTCAAAAATATATTGGCCCAGGAACGGGTTATATGATTTCTTGGCTGTATTGGCTGACATGGACCGCAACGCTTGGTACAGAATTTACTGCCGCAGCGTTACTTATGCAAGAATGGTTTCCTCATATTTCGATGTGGATTTGGACCATTATTTTTGCGATTACAATTTTAGGATTAAATTTAAGTTCAACCCGCATTTTTGCTGAATCAGAGTTTTGGCTTGCATTAGTCAAAGTCATTACCGTTATTGCCTTTATCCTTTTAGGTTTATGCGCAATTTTTGGTTTCATTCCATTCCAAGGCACTGAATCTGCACCGTTATTTCATAACTTAACGGCACATGGTTGGTTTCCACAAGGTCTTTTTCCAATTTTCACCACGATGTTAATTGTTAACTTTGCCTTTTCTGGAACTGAACTCATTGGTGTTGCCGCAGGTGAAACCCAAAATCCAGCTGAAAATGTTCCTAAAGCAATTAATGCAGCAATTTGGCGACTATTAATTTTCTTTGTGGGTACGATTGTTGTTATTAGTGCATTACTTCCATTCCATGTAGCTGGCTTAGGCGGTGACGGAGTGAGTAGCAGTCCTTTCGTAACAGTATTTAAATACATCGGTATTCCATATGCTGACGATATTATTCGCTTCGTGATTATTACTGCCTTATTATCCGCTGCAAACTCAGGTCTCTATGCGGCTTCCCGCATGATGTGGTCTTTATCTGATCAACGCCAACTACCAAGCATATTCTCAAAATTGTCTAAGAGTGGTACGCCTATTATTGCGCTAGTGGTAACCATGTTTGGCGCAATTCCCGGATTACTATCTGAGCATTTTGCCCCAGAGACAATTTTCAAAAATTTACTAGGTGTTGCTGCATTTACCATGGTCATCGTGTGGATGAGTATTTGTTGGAGTCAGTTTAACTTTAGACGCCAATGGTACAAGGCTGGACATTCAGCAAAAGATTTAAAATTTGCTGCACCACTTTATCCAATCGTTCCCATCTTAGGTTTTGTTTTCTGTTTAATTACAGGTCTCAGCATGGCATACGATCCTGAAATGCAGGCTGGTTTTATTGGATGTTTACTGTTTATTGCCGCTTGTTATTTAAGTTACTACGTTTTTTACCGTGATCGTAAATAAAATGGCAATAAATAAAAAATGCAGCTTAGGCTGCATTTTTTATTTAACTTAAATTAACTTACTTGACAATTTTACTTTAACTTCCTTATTTTGATTATTTATTCTACGATATGTTTTATTTTTAGACACTCACAAGATTTTTTTGGATTTTCTTTGGAAAAGTGTTTGACACCCTACCCAATTCACCCTAATATACGCCCACCTCTGAAACGTCCCTATCGTCTAGAGGCCTAGGACATCGCCCTTTCACGGCGGTAACCGGGGTTCGAATCCCCGTAGGGACGCCAATATTTATTATTGTTTTCAGATGTATGCCTCATATAAGTCCCTATCGTCTAGAGGCCTAGGACATCGCCCTTTCACGGCGGTAACCGGGGTTCGAATCCCCGTAGGGACGCCAAATTCTAAAAAGCCACTGCGTTGACAGTGGCTTTTTTATTACTTATTCACTTCCAATTCCAACTTGAACTTCTAAACGTCCAGACTGAACACGTAAGCCTCGGATCTCAAATTGATCAACTAATTGTTGTACCAATTCGCGACTCTCTTGCAAAATATTAAGTCCTGGCAAAATACTAAAATCAGTCAAGCTTAATAGCTTATCGACCATCCATGAGCGGTTATTAATGAAATCAATAAAACCCGCTTCTTCAAGGTCGATATACCATAAACGATGCCCTTCTTTTTGAATCCCCGGCACATCACGAATGAGGTGATTGATCAAAAATGGGATCGGTAAGGAATTAATCACTTCAAAGCTGATATTACCGACACGTCTTGCTGCCCAATTTGTTAAAGTACCACCATGACGAATTTGTAAATCCAAATGCTCATCGACCTGACAAAGACGTAAATATTTTTCCTGCCCAATACGACATTCTAAAACATTGAATTCTAAAGACAGACGATATAGGAAGCGGCGATAGTGGCCATCTAATTCGATATGAAAGCGATCATTGCCACATTCAATTTTAATATCATCAATTTCAGAACGATCCATACGTTTCCGAATTTGATTATTGAGCAGCATTTCAGGCAAATATAAGGTGAGGCTACTTTTTCCTAACGATGCACGTGCCATTGCTAACGCAACTTGACGCGCTGCTTCGCTAGTTTCTGATACCATATCACGAACAGTATTTCGCATCCCTTCAACACCACGTTTGGTGTGATGGGTAACCTGATCTAAGGCATCTAAAGCGGCATCTGCGACACCAGCGATATTACGAGAGGTATCACTCGCAAACTCAACAGCATCTTGTGCGTGCTGTAATGTCTTATTGATTAACCGACGTGATAAAGACGGTTTTTCATCTGATGATTCTATATCTGCAGGCATAATATCGAACATTGCCTTTTTATCATCTTGTCGATTCAAGATGTTCTCCCTCTTCCCTTTCTCAGCAACTCAATTTTGATATGAGCAACAATCTGTTTTATAAACTTATTGGCTGTTTTTATGTAGATTAGCATGCTATTTAGCGCAATTTGCGTCTTTTTGTTGCACACTTTTAAATTAATTTAATCGTCCATTTTCTAAATATGTTTCAGAAAACGTTATATTTCACCTTCTTCGAGCTGCACTTTTTCATCCGTATCTACTTTTAATAACATTTGATTCAGACGAAGTTGTTTATACTTTTCTAGCACAATTTCAATAGAAACAAGTTTTTCTTGTATATCGCCTCGCTCTAAATGACCAACTTCTCGCAATGCCACCCAAGCGGCTTGCATTTTATCAAAGTCGTTCCCTTTCTCTAGTTTTTGTTGCATCCAATCAAATAAAGCTTGCGCACGTTGTTCAGCTTTAAATTGATAAGCAAATAAACCACTTGAAAGTGCAATTTCATTCAACTTACCCATCCAATTCAATTGTAGCTGTTGCGAGCAATAACGCTGCTTTACCAAATAAGGTTCTAAAATATTCTTTTGGAACATGTGAGCAAAGCTCACCATTTCATTGACAACAATATCTCGCTGCTCATATAAAGCAGGTCTTTCAGCGTGTTGTTTATCAAGACGAAAGTCACCCAAAAATTGCATCAGCCCTTGCTCTAGAACTAGTTGTATTGGTCCTGAAATAATGGTCGGCTGTTGTTCATATTCAACTTTAGATAAAGCCTGTATAAATTCTTCACTTTGAATCGGCTCGACCAGCCATCTCCAAATATCCAGATCTTTTTGAATCGCCAACCATAACTTCAACAATAGAGTATCAGCACACTGTTGATCATTTTTCAAAAGACGTAATAGGGCATTTTGTATCGCACTAGATTCTGCAAGACCTGCAAATACGAGCGGATGAGTTAAAAGTTGTGGTGCATTTGCAATCACTTCTTTATTGTAAGGAAGCTGAAAATCCCGTCCGCCTAGCATTCCGCCGATTGACTTGCCCAGTGAATTTAAGCTACGCCCAACATCTGCCAAAATATTCGTTTCTATCGCTTGCGTTTGCAATATCACTGCTGGCAACAAAGCATTTACCGCAGATTTCAACGTTTTTAGATAGGTTTTTTGATCAACTGGTTTTTCAAATTTAGAGAGTAAATCAATTGCATATTCAACATCGCTTACATTAGGCATGTACTCAGACTGGTTGCGATTTACCAAACACGCTATATATGCATAAAAAGCAATTTCACTCCGCTGTATAGACTGCTGTGAAGCCCATTCATACTGTTTGATCGCTTCAGTATATTGTTCTGCGCCTGCATAGGCTTTTGCTAAAGCCACCGCATGTTTTGCACTTGGATATTGCTGTTGAAAATAGAGCAATAAATCAATCTTAGGTTGTTGATCTAAACATTTATCTAGCTGACGTAAATAAAGATTGATTTGTGGCTGTGTCGGTTGAGGCACAACAAAATTGAGCTGATAAACCAAACATTGTTCATACCATGCATGTTTTCTGGCATGAGATTCATAACTTGGAATAAATTCGTTTTCAATTAATTTGATGAGTTGTGATGTATATAGAATATCTTCATCTGTCTCATGCTGGAATTTCCATTGCTTTGGTAACGAGACTTTAAACAATTTTAAAAAGAAATTTGCACTTAAATCAGGACTCTCCATGCTAACCAACATTAGCTTGTCTTGGGTCGAAAGATGACCTTCTCCCTTTTCGATGCGAGCTAATCGTAATTTTAGAAGTTTGGTAGGCAGCATGCGAGTCCTTGCGCATTATTCAACACATTCAGTTCACAAATTAGCATGACTGATATTATTTTAGCGAACAGGTTTAGACGAGCTGCGACCGATATGGATTGCTCGAATCAACTTAATATTAGACCTCTTGCAAAAGTCAAAAAATAATCAGATGTAAGTATTGATTTTATTAAGTTTGATCAATTCTAAAATCATTGAAAATAGCACTTACGCAAGAGGTCTATTTTAAAGATAGTATAAAATAAGTAAGTTTATGTATTTGAACAACGTAGGATTTTAGCTTTTGCATAATTTTCGCTAAAATAAGCAAAATACTATAGGAAATCTTTATGCAATATCGTTGCCCTAAATGCCAAAGCGTGAAAATTATGCCTGTAAGTCAAGGTGCCAACAGCCCTCGCCCTAATGTGCCTAAAAGCTTGGTGCTTTTAGTTCCTGCTATTTTTATTTTACTGGTGTTGGTGTTAATTAGTGTTGGAATGTGGATTTTTGGGCATGGCGCTGGTCAAGGCCTGCAAATTGCGACCGTTGCAGTATTTATTGTCTGTGTCATCGCGGGCATCTTATTTTGGCGAGATTTACCTGATTTCAAAATTTCAATGCAGGCTTTTATGCAAGCGCAAAAGCATTGGAAATGTCGTGACTGTAATCACGAATGGCAAAACTAACACGTTGCTCTAAATTCCAATTCACATCAGCTCAGTGCTGATGTGAATGAGTGTGTTGTTCATCTTCAACATGTTGATGAGTATGTTGACAATTCATTTCAGCATCATCTTCGATCTGTAAAGTCACTTCGGCAATACCATGTTCATGCGATAACATTTCAATTGCAGCACGATGCAACTGATTACGGTCAACCTTAGGTGCAAACAAATGTACGGTAAGATGAATATTCTTCGATGTAATTGCCCAGACCTTTAATTGGTGGATACTCTCAACACCATCTAATGTCAGTAAATCATTACGCAGTTTCTCAATATCAACTTCTTCTGGCACACCTTCTAATAAAATATTGATACTTTGTCTGAGCAAAATCCATGTTCTTGGTAAGACCCAGAAACCGATCGCAACTGCAATAATGGTATCAACCCAATACCAGTTGGTGTAATAGATAATCACAGCACCAATAATGACGCCCACAGAACCTAATGCATCACTCAGCACTTCTAAATAAGCACCTTTCATGTTCAAACTTTCAGTCGCACTCGACATTAGTATTTTCATGGAAATTAAATTAATAATTAAACCAATTGATGCGACCACCAACATGCCTATACTTTGAATTTCGGGCGGTTGGGTAAAACGTTGATAGGCTTCGTAAAGAATATACATCGCCACAAAAAATAGCATAGATGCATTAAATAATGCCGCCAAAATCTCGAAACGCTGATAACCGAAGGTACGCTTATCATCAGCAGGGCGTTTGGCAATTTTAATCGCTGCTAAAGCAATCGCTAATGCAGCGGCATCAGTAAACATATGTGCAGCATCGGAAAGTAATGCCAAACTCTGTGTGATGATACCTGCGATAAATTCGATGACTAAAAAAGTCGTGGTCAGTATTAGCGCAATCGTTAGTTTTTTTGCATTGCCTTCTGTAACGGCAGCATGACTATGATCATGCCCTTGATGTCCACTCATGTTGGACTCCTTATCATTTTATAAGTAAGAAGCTTCTTTTATCTTGCTTACACTGCCTCGAATTAAAGCCTAAATCAAATGGTATGTGTATAGGCATCTGCCTACTTTGAAGGATCAAAGTAGGCAAAATCCTTTGTAGGTCTGACGGTACATCCATGCTACCTCAGCCCTACAGGCGGCATCCATGCCGCCTATCACAATAGCGAATACTGATTTAGATTCCGCTAAATGACACTAATCAGAAACTTTCTCATTCATCCAGCGATAAACTACAGGCAAAATCAGCAATGTTAGTAAAGTAGAAGAAATAATCCCACCTATCACAACTGTCGCTAATGGGCGTTGTACTTCTGCACCTGTGCCTGTGGCAATTGCCATCGGAATAAAACCCAACGATGCCACGAAGGCAGTCATCAGAACGGGGCGTAATCGGAGAATCGCTCCCTGCCATGTCGCTTTATGTGCATTAAACTGCTCACGAAGCTCTTTAATGAAACTCAGCATCACTAAACCATTGAGTACTGCGACACCAGAGAGCGCAATGAACCCAACACCTGCTGACATCGACAATGGAATATCACGCAGCCAAAGCGCAACCAAACCACCTGACAACGCAAATGGCACACCACTGAATACCAACAGGCTTTCCTTAAAGTTATGAAACACTGCCATCAATAAAATAAAGATGGTAATCAATGCCAGTGGAATCACAATTTGCATACGAGCCGCCGCAGAAGCCAGATTTTCAAATTGTCCACCAAACTCTAGCCAATAACCTGCTGGCAGAGGTTGTTGTTTTAATGTCGCTTGTAACTCCTGCACAAATGAACCCAAGTCACGCCCTTCAACATTTGCGGTGACAATGACACGGCGTTTACCATTTTCACGACCAACTTGGCTCATCCCTGAAATCGTTTCCACTTTGGCAACATCTTGCAACTGAATCAAACCACCATTCGGCAATTGAATAGGTAACTGCGCTAAGTTCTGTGCTGTACGTTGTGCATCAGGCAAACGAATTTCAAAATCAAAACGACGATCACCTTGCAAAATCTGTCCAACATTTTGACCACCCACGCTCGCTGCAACCACATCCTGAATGGTTTTTACCGACAGGCCATATTGCGCAGCTAATGCATGATTGATATCCACATTAAGTACTGGTAAACCTGTGGTTTGTTCTACTTTGACCGCAGTCGCACCCGAAATTTTCTGTACTTTTTGTGCAATCGCCTGTGCTTGAGTGTTCAGCACATTCATATCATCACCAAAGACTTTGATCCCGACATCACTACGTACACCTGAGATCAATTCATTAAAACGGAGTTCAATTGGTTGTGAAAATTCACTGTTATTACCTGGGATGGTTTCCAAAAATACCTGCATACGGCTACGCAATTCATCAATGGTTTCTTTTGGATTTTCCCATTGATCACGCGGTTTTAACAAAATCACGGCATCTGAGATATTCGGCGGCATCACATCGGTCGCAACCTCAGCAGTCCCCGTTCTAGCAAATACCGCTTTGACTTCTGAAAAATTCTTCATAATTAACTTTTCAGTATTTTCCTGCATACGTAAAGACTGCTCCAAGCCTGTGCTTGGCGAACGCATTTGTTGTAAGGCGAAATCTCCTTCACTCAGTTGTGGCGCAAATTCACTGCCAATTTGGGTCGTCAGTACGCCACTCAGTACCAAAATACTTAGGGCTAAAGCCACTACCACCATTTTGAATTGATATGCCCAATCGAGAATCTGTTGGTATTTACGTTTTAAGCCTTGCATCCAACGAGATTCTTTTTCTTTGACTTCACCTGTAATAAACAATGCAACCGCAGCGGGTACAAATGTTACCGACAAAATCATCGCACCCAACAATGCCATTACCACCGTCATTGCCATTGGATGGAACATTTTCGCTTCTACACCTGTCAAAGCAAAGATGGGTAAATACACCACCATAATAATGGCCTGACCAAATAGGAGTGGTTTCCGTGCTTGCTTGGCTGCCAAAAAGACTTCTTTAAAGCGTTCCTGTCGTGTGAGTAAGCGTCCAGCATGATGCTGCGCTTCAGCCAGCCGTCGAATACAGTTTTCGACAATAACCACTGCACCATCCACAATGATCCCAAAATCTAATGCACCTAAACTCATTAAATTGGCACTGATATTTTGTTCAGCCATACCCGTTAAGGTGAACAACATTGACAACGGAATCACACAGGCAGTAATCAAAGCAGCACGGAAGTTGCCCAAGAAAATAAACAGAATCACGATGACTAAAATCGCGCCTTCTACTAAGTTTTTCTGAACCGTTTTGATGGCTTTATTTACTAAGCTCGTACGGTCATACACCGTTTCAATTTCAACGCCTTTAGGTAAAGTCAGCTGAATTTCCTTGATCTTGCTATCAACCGCTTGGGCAACCGTACGGCTATTTTCACCCATCATCATCATAGCGATACCAAGCACGGTTTCCTCGCCATTATATGTGGCAGCACCTGTACGCAAATCATGTCCGATCGCTACTGAAGCCACATCTGCAACACGAATGGGTAGACCATTTTTAACCGAGACAGTAATGTTTTGAATATCCTCAACCGTACTGAGCATACCCGGCACACGTACCGTTAGTTGTTGTCCATTTTCCTCAATAAAACCTGCGCCTCGGTTTTCATTGTTCTCTTGCAGCGCAGTTTGGAACGCTGTTAAAGAAATTTGAAGCTGCTGTAAACGCTTTAAATCAGGTGAAACAATATAGGTTTTGTTGTAGCCGCCAATACTGTTAATTTCAGCCACACCTTTAACACGCTGTAATTGTGGACGCACAATCCAATCTTGGATTTCTCGTAGGTCCATCGCACTATAGGGCGTTCCATCTTCTTTTTTTGCATCGGGTTTAGCTTTAACCACCCATTGGTAAATCTCTCCAAGCCCCGTAGAAATAGGTGACATCACAGGATCAACCGCATCTGGCAATTGTCCGTCTGCCTCTTGCAAACGTTGATTAATTAACTGTCTTGCCCAGTAAATGTCCGTATCATCTTTAAAAATAATGGTGACTTGCGATAAGCCATAACGAGAAATCGAACGGGTTTGTTCTAGATCTGGAATACCTGCCATCGCTGTTTCGATCGGATAGGTAATCCGCTGCTCTACCTCTAAAGCGGTATAACCATTCGCTTGGGTATTAATTTGTACTTGAGTATTGGTAATATCAGGAACTGCATCTATCGGAAGCTTTTGATAGCTCCAAATACCAACTGCAATCCACGTCATCACAAATAGCATCACCCAAATGGCATTACGAATCGAAAATTGAATCAATCGATCAAATAAACCTTCAGGCTTGGGGAATTGAGGAGAGTTAATGCCCATGTTCAGCCTCCCCTTTTTCCAGTTCTGATTTCAACAAGAAACTACCTGCTGCTACATAAGACTGGCCCGCACTCAAACCTTGAGTAATTTCGACCCATTGTCCATCTTGGGTACGTTGACCGATCTGAATAGGAATCGCTTTGAAATCAAAACCCTTTTTCTGATTCGCTTGAGCAACGAAAACGACATCTTTACCGTCCACCTGCTGAATCGCTTCAGAACTTACGCGAATTGCAGACGTTTTTGAACCTGCTTGTAATTCAACATTCACCATCAAGTTTGGACGTAATTCAGTTGCATTTGACAGCACTTTGGCACGAATCTGTAAACGACCTGTTTGTGCATCAGCTTCAGTCGTTAAACTTTGAACTTGGGCATTAAAGAGATTGCCTGTTTGCAGTGATTTAAATCGAATCTGCTGATTGGGCTGTACATTGATACTCGCTAAGGTTGGTAATACAAATTCCAACCAAAGTTGATCTAACTGATCAATGGTAAATAGTTGATCTGCAAGTTGAACATTTTCACCAATAACAATGTCTTTATTACTAATCACACCATTGATCGGTGCAGTTAGCGTATAGCGGCCACTTGAGCCAGAAGCTGCACCAAAGGCGCTAAGACGTGAACGTGCTGCTTGGACCTGAATCTGTGCTTGACGATAAGCATTATAAGCACGCTGATAGTCTTGTTTGGCAGAAATCCCTTGCGACCATAAACTACGTTCACGCTCATAATCCTGCTGGGCTAAATCCAAATTTGTTTGAGCAATTTGTAGATTCGCTTGCTGATCCACTAAGTCTGGTACTAATAAGTTTGCCAAAGCCTGACCACGTTTCACTTGCTGACCCAATTCAACATAAACGGATTCAACACGACCAGCAAAACTTGGTGAAACATGCGCTTGGCGATCTGTATTCACCACCAATTTTGCAGGAAAAGTTTGAACCTGATTCACTTCACCCAAAGCCACTTGTGCCAATTTGACACTATGCTGTTGCATCTGCTCTGCTGTTAGGCTGAGGCTTTCTTCAGCCTCATGTTCCTCATCCTTTTCATCATGTTTAGGTTCATCTTTTTCATTTTCTTGATGGGCATGTTCCTGCTCACCTTGTGCGGCAGTTTCAGAAGTCTTGGTTTTTTTATTCCATAATAGTCCTACTGCCAAAACGATTGTGAGTACCGCAATCACAGCGATCCAAAGCCATTGAGAACGTGTTTTTTGTTTCATATCCATCTCTTATTCTCCTACTTGGCTTGGAAAAGCGTTAATTTGTTGCCAAACGCGTTGATTTAATTGCATTAAGGCATCTTTCGCTGTGATCTGCTCTACTGGAAGCCCCATACGTGCACTTTGTACTTCCACATTCAATTGCCAAGCTTGTTTAAGGAGTTGAACTTTACGTAAACGGACATCCTGTAACTGAGTTGTGGCTTGTTGTACATCCGTAACAGCAAATTTACCTAAACGAAAACCTTGCAAAGTCTTTTGCTGAACCTGTATCGCTAAAGGTACTTGTTGGTCATTTAACTGTTTAAATTGCGTTTGTAATCCACGTAGTTCAACAAGACGAACATCAATATCCAACTGATTTTGCTGACGATAAAAACGTTGTTGTTGCTGAATCAGTGTTTGCTTCACTTCCGCAATCTGGATACCGTATTTTTGTGAGTTAAAAATATTAAGCGGAATCTCTACCCCTAAACGAATTTGATTTTCAGTATTTTGATCTGCCGAACGTGTCCGATTTACACCTAAAGACATAATCGGTTGAGGACGAGATTTTGCTTTGAGCTGATCAATATTGGCTTGTTGACGCTGAGTTTCTAATTGCAAACCTCGCTCAAATAAATTCTCTATATCTTGTCTGTCTGTTTTTACGACTGTGGCACGAGACCAAAGCTCATTGACACTTGGAGCAATCACAAATTGATTAAGGTCACTTCCCCAAAAACTTGCTAATTGCTGCTGTGCAACTCGAAGTTGTAGATCTGCTTGTTGATAAATACGCTGATTTTCTAAATGTGCAATACGAACTCGCTCAACATCAACTTGAGCTATATTGCCAGCTTGATAACGCTTCATCGTTGCGTCTAAATTTTCTTGGCTGACTTGTAATTGCTCTGCAATCAAAGACTTTTCCAATTGGAATAATGCCACTTGTGACCATGCATATTGCACAATCAATTCAAGTTCAGCATTGTAGCGTTGCTGTTCTAAATCAACTTGAGTTGCTGAAAGCTGAGCAACTTTTTGTGCTGCACGTCGTTGACCAAATAAATCTAATGGCTGTGAAATACCAATGGCAAGCTCTTGATCCTGATTATTCTGTAAACCAGTTTGCTCAATTGAAATGCTTGGATTCACACGTAAAGCACTTTGTTTGAGCTGTACATTTGCCATCTGCTGTTGGGTTTGCCAATTGGATTGGTTGGCTTGATAAGCACGAATTTGCTCAAGAATTTGTTCAAAGTTACTATTTCGCTGCGCAACAGTTGTTGGCGATTGATTCACATTGAGTAAGGACTCAGATAAAGCTGCTTGAGCTAAAACTCCCACTGATAAACCAATACTCAAAATTGACAATTTCAATGATGATAAAAGCAGATGATTTCTAAGCGTACGCTTTTTAAATGCATAGCTACGCTGATTTAAACTTAAAGACATAGAGAGCCCCGCAAATTAATAAGGTTGCGGTGGGCTATTTTTCGGCTACCCCACCTATAGCGGGGTGAATACAGGCGGCGGGGTGAGTTGTGATAAATGTGGCGACTGGTACAAATTAGACCAGTAATATTTTTGTTCTATTTCATGCGTCCGTAAAATTGGTTCATTCAACTGCTGTTGCGCTTCGGTCACAACGACATGAAAACAAGATGGCAAATGATCATGATGATCTTGCAAACTTAACGGCATGGGTAAATCAGAAGCATCTTGATCTGCAACTACTGCATGTTTTTCAGAAACATCTAAATTTTCAGGGATATGATGCCCAAAATGATTCAACGTACGATATTCAGTCGGCTGTTCATGCGCACAAAAAGCTGCCGCCACATTCCAAAAACTTTGGAACATGAACAAACTCAGCAAGAGTGTCATAAATACAGCAGAACGTTGCACGTTACACCAACTGTTCAAAATTTGGCTCACTATAGCAAGTAAAGTACATGTAATAAAATTACATTAAACAAACTAAAACAAGATCGTCCTGAAAGTTGGCTTTATCGCACAATCCTTGATTTGTATTTATAATTTCTGCAAATAAAAAAAACCAGCTCGAAAGCTGGTTTTTTAGACAGGAAATTAACCTGTAATCTTTTTATACTTTGTACGTTTAGTTGCTGCTGTATCCCCTAAACGAGACTGACGGTATGCTTCATATTCTGCATAGTTACCTGTGTAGAATTCTGGCTGTTCATTCTCGAATGACAAGATGTGCGTTGCAATACGGTCAAGGAACCAACGGTCATGCGATACCACCATCACAGTACCTGGGAATACAAGAATTGCATCCTCAAGCGCACGTAAAGTTTCGATATCCAAGTCGTTCGATGGCTCATCCAGTAAGATAACGTTTGCACCTAACTGTAAGATCTTGGCAAGTTGTAAGCGGTTACGCTCACCACCAGACAATTCACCTACACGTTTTTGCTGATCTTGACCTTTAAAGTTAAAGCGACCGATATAAGCACGTGATGCAATTTCGTAATCACCAATTTTTAAGATATCTAAACCACCAGAAACTTCTTCCCAAACGGTTTTGTTATTATCCAAGGTGTCACGGATCTGGCCCACATACGCAACTTTAACTGACTCACCTAAAGTCACCGTACCTGTATCAGGTTGCTGTTCGCCAGTCATCATACGGAATAGCGTGGTTTTACCCGCACCGTTTGGACCCACGATACCCACAATCGCTGTAGGCGGTACAGTAAATGTTAAGTTTTCGTAAAGTAAACGGCCATCGAATGATTTACTGATGCCTTCAACTTCTACAACTTTATTTCCTAGGCGTGGGCCAGGTGGAATATAAATTTCAGAAGTTTCGTTACGCTGTTGGAACTCACGCGAGTTAAGTTCTTCAAAACGCTCCATACGCGCTTTGTTTTTCTTCTGCTGACCTTTGGCATTTGAACGAACCCATTCAAGTTCTTTTTTCAATGCTTTCGCAAAAGATTCTTCTTGTTTGTTCTCTTGCTCTAGGCGAGCATTCTTTTGTTCTAACCAAGAAGAGTAGTTACCTTGATAAGGAATCCCCATGCCACGGTCAAGTTCAAGAATCCACTCAGCCACGTTATCCAAGAAATAACGGTCATGCGTAATCGCAACGATCGTACCAGGGAAATCTTTCAAGAAACGCTCTAACCAAGACACTGATTCAGCATCTAAATGGTTCGTTGGTTCGTCAAGAAGTAACATGTCTGGCTTAGACAGCAACAAACGACATAATGCAACACGACGGCGCTCACCACCTGAAAGCAATGATACATCTGCATCCCAAGCTGGAAGATTCAATGCATCCGCAGCAATTTCAAGCTGATTATTCAGATTATGTGCATCCCAAGCATGGATGATTGATTCTAATTTTTCTTGCTCTTTTGCAAGCGCATCAAAATCTGCATCAGGCTCAGCATATTCAGCAAAAACTTGATCAAGACGTGCTAAAGCATCAAGTGCTTCACGTACACCATCTTCAACGTTACCACGAACGTCTTTGGTTGGATCTAATGGCGGCTCTTGTTCTAAGTAACCGATTTTGATTCCTGGTTGTGCGCGTGCTTCACCTGAGAAATCTTTATCTACGCCAGCCATAATACGGAGTAAGGTAGATTTACCTGCACCGTTCAAACCAAGCACACCAATTTTTGCGCCTGGGAAAAATGATAAAGAGATGTCTTTTAAGATTTCGCGCTTTGGCGGAACCATTTTCGACACTCGATTCATCGTATAAATATATTGGGCCACGCAGGACTCCTCAATTGAAAAACCAATAAATCGCAAAAAGCGAAAAATAATCGCACGTATTATACGCTGAAAACGGGATTAACATGAAGTTAAGATCATCTTTGTTTCATCCAATCAAAGGATTTTCTTTTTCAAGAGATTACACCATCAGGCATATGGTCATAATGACACATAAAAATAGACCGACATTCTATTCATATGAATAAAAACGCAATAAATCGCATAAATTATGCACCATTTTGAATAGCTTTTCGGCTACACTCGATCAGTATTTAACTCACATAGATGATGTAATCATGACCTATAAAGATGAAACTTTAGCCATTCATGCGGGATATTCACCAGAAGCCACTACAAAGGCTGTTGCTGTACCTATTTATCAAACCACGTCTTATGCATTTGATAATACACAACATGGTGCTGACTTATTCGATTTAAAAGTTCAGGGCAATATTTACACCCGTATTATGAATCCAACCACTGCCGTACTCGAACAACGCCTCGCAGCACTCGAAGGTGGTATTGGTGCATTGGCTCTAGCCTCAGGTATGGCAGCGATCACCTATTCGATTCAAACAATTGCTGAAGCAGGTGACAATATTGCATCTGTATCCACTTTATACGGTGGTACTTATAACCTATTTGCGCATACATTGCCGAAACAAGGGATTGAAGTTCGTTTCTTTGATTATCAGAATCCCGAAGCGTTACGCTCTATTATTGATGATAAGACCAAGTTAGTCTTTGTTGAATCAATTGGTAATCCGCTTGGTAATATTATCGACCTAGAAGCAATCTCCAAAATTGCCCATGAATATGGTGTCCCTGTTATTGTAGATAATACTGTTGCAACTCCTGCTTTATTGAAACCATTTGAATTTGGTGCAGATATCGTGGTTCATTCTCTGACGAAATACATTGGCGGACATGGCAACAGTATTGGTGGTGTCATTATTGATAGTGGTAAATTCCCTTGGGGCAAATATCCTGAACGTTTTAAAGCGTTGAACACACCAGATCCAAGCTACCACGGCGTGAATTATGTTGAAGTTCTAGGGGAAGCTGCTTATATCGCACGTGCACGCGTTGTTCCGCTACGCAATACAGGGGCTGCGATTAGTCCACTGAGTGTGTTTTTGATCTTACAAGGTTTAGAAACTTTAAGCCTTCGTATGGAGCGCCATACGGAGAATGCACTAAAAGTTGCAAATTATTTGAAACAACATCCAAAAGTAAAGTGGGTCAATTATGCAGGTTTAAGTGACCATCCACAGCATAATTTGGCACAAAAGTATGTGAAAGGTAAACCTTCAGCGATTCTTTCTTTTGGCGTACAAGATGGCTTAGAAGGCGGTACTCGTTTTATCGATGCATTACAACTGTTTACACGTTTGGTCAATATTGGTGATGCCAAAAGTTTGGCATGTCACCCTGCTACCACAACCCATCGCCAACTCAATGCTGAAGAACTTAAATCTGCTGGTGTCAGCGAAGATCTAGTTCGCCTTTCGATCGGTATCGAACATATTGATGATTTGCTTGCAGATCTAGATCAAGCACTCGCTCATGTTTAAACGCCATTAAATCAAACAGCCTCTCTTGTAGAGGCTGTTTGATTTAATAAACTAAAACTTATTTCCCTTTCAACTATCCCTATATTTATTTTTAGAGTTTTTACTCTAAAAAATTTATTATATTTCAAATATTTACACTAGACAAACAAAAAAAATCGGTTAATATTAATACAAAATAAAGTGCAATGTTTAATCGCAATAAAAAAGCATTGCAAACAACAGCTTGATTAATGTAGGTAACTTACATGAACGCAAAACTCAAAAAACTTTTTCAACAAAAAGTCGACGGGAAAACTATTGTTGTCACTGGTGCATCAAGTGGCATTGGTTTAACGGTATCAAAATACCTCGCTCAGGCAGGTGCTCATGTCTTGTTGCTTGCTCGTACTAAAGAAAAATTAGACGAAGTCAAAGCTGAGATTGAAGCTGAGGGTGGAAAAGCTTCGGTTTTTCCATGTGACCTTAACGACATGGAATCAATTGATGCAGTTTCAAAAGAAATTTTAGCTGCCGTTGATCACATCGATATTTTAGTGAATAACGCAGGTCGTTCAATTCGTCGTGCTGTACATGAGTCTGTTGATCGGTTCCATGATTTCGAACGTACAATGCAATTAAATTACTTCGGTGCAGTACGTTTGGTATTGAATATCTTGCCACACATGATGCAACGTAAAGACGGTCAAATCATTAACATCAGCTCAATTGGCGTACTTGCAAATGCAACTCGCTTCTCAGCTTATGTAGCGTCTAAAGCGGCATTGGATGCATTTAGCCGTTGTTTATCTGCTGAAGTTCACTCGCACAAAATTGCAATCACTTCGATTTACATGCCGTTAGTGCGTACGCCAATGATTGCACCAACTAAAATCTATAAATATGTACCGACGCTTTCTCCTGAACAAGCAGCAGACTTGATTGCTTATGCGATTGTGAAACGTCCGAAAAAGATTGCAACCAACTTAGGTCGTCTCGCATCAATTACTTATGCGATTGCACCAGATGTAAATAATATTTTGATGTCAATCGGCTTCAACTTATTCCCAAGTTCTACGGCATCTGTAGGCGAGCAAGAGAAATTAAATCTTGTACAACGTGCCTATGCGCGTTTGTTCCCAGGTGAACACTGGTAATCTTGTGATTCCGATTTTAAAAAACAGCGTATCTCTAGATACGCTGTTTTTTTATGATTTAAACAATTTGTGTGGATGTTGTTTGTTTCATCCAATCTGTTGTTTTTGTAATGGCATCCGCTAAATTCCCTGTCTGTATATCCCAACGTTGTCTAAATTGTTTAAGCGGTTCTAAATCTAGTTGTTCAGTCCTCAAAAAACTTAACATCTCAGCCGACATCTCTAATTGCTTTGCCAACCATGTCCATTTCAAAATTAATCGTAAAATAACCAGCGGCACATGTTGTTTCGGTGCTGAGACATTTAATTGTTGAGCAATCATTTGCGTCAATTGAGAAAGTGGAATCTTTTGTTCTGAGGCAACCAACAATGCCTGATTCGATAAGTTTATATCAGTTGCAGCTTGTGCCATGACTTGGCATAAATCATCCACTCTCACCAAAGGTAAATAATGCTGTGGTGTTGCAGGAATTGCGCTCATTTTCCGACGTTTTAATAGATCAATCATTTGTGCAATCGGCTGATTGTTTGGTATCTCACCTGAAACCGCATCTCCACAGACCGTCGCAGGATGAATAATCGTCCAATCAATCGAAAGCTTTTCAGCACATTCTATCCAAGCGTAATGAGCCTCTATTTTGGAAGCTTCATATGCACCTAATTGTTGATACACAGATGACCAATTGGTTCGATCAGGTTGTTCTAAACACACACCCGCCTGTTGCAAATGCGAGAGAATCGTCAGCATATAACCTGAAACATGTACTGCACGCTGTAGATCACAATGTTGTGCTACACAACGAAGTAAGTTTAATGCACCATCGACATTCACAGCACGAGCTTGTTGCATACTGAGATTCCACGCAAAAAGCGCGCTACTGTTATACAGCGTATTCACTGAACTTAATTTTTCCCAATCTTGCTCACTGATTCCAAGCTTTGGTTGAGTCACATCACCTTGAATAAAGCTCAACCTTTGAATCGAGACCTGCTTGAGACTCAACCACTGTTCTAAAATAGCTTGCTGCTGTATCGGATTACGCAATAAGGCAAAAACGTGATGCCCTCTTTTTAATAATTCGGCAATTAAAAATCGACCGACAAATCCTGTTGCGCCTGCAACCAAAGCAACCTGTTGTTGATGAGATTTTGTTTGCTTATTTTCCATTGTGTATGCCTTATTTTTTCAAGATAGGAATAGGCTAAAGGATGGAGTACACTCAATGGTCAAGGTATTTCTAATCAAATTTTATATAACAATAAAGGTACTATGATGTTAATTGGACAACTCGCAAAACAAACTGATTTAAGCCGAGATACCATCCGTTTTTATGAAAAAATGCAGCTGATTCAGTCCATCACTCGTAATAACGGATATAAAGATTATCCTGAACAAACCTTACAACAATTACACTTAATACGAACTGCAAAAAATCTAGGGTTTTCACTCAATGAAATTAAACAAATTTTAGCACTGACTACACAAGGGGAAATTCCAGCCATTCAAGTACAAGACATTTTCCAAGACAAACTGAATATGATTGATGAAAAAATTGAACAGTTAATGAATATCAAAACCATGTTAAGCCGATTTACACAAGGGGCTGCGTGCCCACTTAGAGCAGATTGCCCTATTCCTGATATAAATTAATTATTTTTCAAAATATTAGAGTCCAAGTTTCATTTCTGCCTCCTTAAAATTTCTTTTTATTTAAAATATCGCTATAAAAAGCATATAAAATAGTGTCATTTTCATGTTTTTCAGCGGTATATAACATTGATTAAAAGCTAAATAAAAAAGACCTGATTGGATAAAAAAAGGAATAGGAGTGAACCAAACATATAGTAAGGAAGAAAGACCCAGCCGTATTAAAGGCATTGTCGGTGCAGCATCAGGGAATCTCGTTGAATGGTTCGATTTTATATTTATGCAGTTTTTGCTGCTTATTTTACTCATGCATTGACTGCTCCAGATATGGATCCAACCACTAAAGCCATTTATGTCTAGGGAGTATTTGCGGCGAGTTTCTTTATGCGACCAATAGGCAGTTGGTTGGTTGGTCTTATTGCGGATCGACATGGTCGAAAGCAATTTATGGTGATTTCAATTTGCCTTATGGCGCTCAGTTCTTTTCTTTTTGCTGCATTACCGACTTATGAACAAGTTGGAATGTTTGCTTCTTTTCTACTCCTCATGGTTCGTTTATTACAAGGTCTATCTGTTGGCGGTGAATATGGTGCTGTTGCCACCTATATGAGTGAGCTAGGCTTAAAAGGGCAGCGTGGATTCTTCGCATCATTTCAATATGTCACGCTATCTGGTGGACAACTTCTTGCCAGTTTACTTGGGGTGATTTTGCTCGGGTTTATGACGGAGCAACAATTAAATGACGGCGGTTGGCGTATTCCATTTGGGATTGGCGGTGTTGCTGCCTTGCTTTCTCTTGCTGCACGAAGTCGCTTAGAAGAAATCTTTCCCATGAAGATGCTCAACGCGAAGAATCAGGAAGCTTAATTGCTCTATTAAAGCAGCATTGGAAAACCTTTCTCTTTGTGGTCGGTTATACCTCAGCAGGTTCACTGACCTTTTATGTGGTGACAGTTTATTCAAAGACCTATCTCACCAATATTGGTGCCCTCATATTTAAAGATGCAGGCATTGAAAATATCTTCTTTATCTATGTCATTTTTATGCTGATTATTTGTTTCTTGTGTAGCTTGGCGCTACCGAAAAAACCTGAATATTTGGAACATGATCACTAAATAAATCGAGTATCAACAAAACTACATTGTCTTTCTCAACTGTAGTTTTGTTGATATAGGATTTCACAATAACTTCAACACGCACGTCATTTCATCTATTCATTTCAATACAAACACCAATCCATAAAAACAAGCCAAACTCAAAATAATCGTCAACAAGGTGTGGCGGACTTTATATGCAATCAAAATCGTTAAAATCGTGGCAAGAAAATAAGGATTCAGTAAAGTCGAACGAAATGCCCCCTGCTCATCCATAAACACAATCGGTGTTGCAATAGCCGTCAGTAAACACGGCGCAGAATATTGCAAAGACTGCTGAAACCATTTGGGTAAGCGCAAAGGAAGATTAGGTTCAAGCAAGATATAGCGATTCATAAACACCACAATTGCGAGAATAATCAGGAGAAACCAAGTCATGCTGTACGCTCCCTAAAATTCTGCAAGCAAGTGGCTGCCAACATCCCAATCACACCTGCCATAATCGCGGCACTTTTAAAACCTAAGCTTAGAAAAACAACAGTGAGAATCACTGAAACCAATACCCCAACCAAAGTATTTAAGTTTTTAATAAATGGAACCACAATTGCGATAAATGTCGCAACAATCGAAAAATCGAGATGATATTGATCTAAATTAGGAACGGCTGAGGCAAGAAAGACTCCACAAGCACTAAACAGAACCCAACATAAATAAAAGCAAAGTCCTGCGCCTAACAGATAGTGAATATAATGCTGTTGCTTTTTAATACTGACGGCAAATAATTCATCGGTCAGCAAGAAACCTAGCATCAACCGATATTTTAATGGTTGTTTGGAAATATCTTCGCGTAAATACAATGCATATAAATAATGCTGTGTGGTAATCAGAAAAACAGAAATAATAATTGTGAGCGCAGGCGTTCCTGCCATGACTAAACCTAAGGTCATTAATTGTGCTGCACCAGCAAAGACCAGTGCTGACATCCCAATCGCTTGTAAAGTCGTTAGCCCCGCTTGAATCGCCATTGAGCCTGCGAGTAAACCCCACGGCAACACCGCAAAACACAATGGCAGTATTTTGATCACTCCATTTAAAAATGCCCGTGATTCGGTCATCGGAGTGTCATCTGTGCTTTCACCTAACATCAACATCACAATTATTCATTAAAGAAAATAGACTATGCCAAAAATTGCTAAATGAAGATTGTATAAAATTGCTATTTTATTTGAGATAAGCGATATAACCGCCTGGGGTAATGCCAAAAGCTTGACGAAAATGCCGACTAAAATGACTTTGATCCGAGAAACCACACTGTTGTGAAACCTCAGATAAGTTCAATCCTTGTCTTAATAATCTTTGTGACTTCTGTAAACGTGCTTGAATGAGCCATGCATGCGGTGAGAGTCCAACATGCTTTTTAAATTGACGTAAAAAATGCCACTGACTCAGATTGGCGATTTCTGCCAATTGAACCAAAGAAAACTCTTGTTCAGGCATACTCGCCATCAATTCTTTAATATTTAGAATACGTTGTTTGGCATGGCTGAGATCTGTTGCGAGTGGCTTGACTTGACTGTACTTTGATACGAGCCAAGCAATTGTTGACAGAAATAAAGTTTGTTTGAGTAAGGTATTGTTAGGTTGCTCTAACAAATCAAAGAGTAAACGAAATTGCTGTGCCAAGCCTTCATCATGCAAGACCGCTTCTCTAAACCACGGTGCTGTGCCGTGTACTGTAGTGAGATCACGGGTTAATTCATGGAAAATTTCAGGAGTCGGATAAATCGCGCGGTAACGCCAACCGGTTTCTACGGCAGATGAGCCTGTATGCACTTCATCGGCATTCACTAAAATAATATCGCCTTGTGGCGCAACATGATTCCCACCTGTGCGATAGAACCGCTGTGCTCCTTCTTCGATCACACCGATACAAAATCCTTCATGAACGTGTCGTGAAAACTCCTGCTGAAAGTAACTGGCTTTCAACATTTCCAAACCACCCAATTCTTCAAGGTGTAAGTAATCGACTTGTTCTCGAGGTCTGCGCGACATCACGACCTCCTAAGGCATGTATGCATCATTTCAGGTTAACGCGATTTAGATAGATTTATAGAACAAAATTGCTTTTTTATAACTCAATCACTTTATTAAATCATCTTTGAGCAAAAAGAAAAAACCTCCCAGAAGGGAGGTTTTTTTAAACGAATTTGAAATTATTTAGAACCCTTAAGCCCTGCTTGTAATAACAAAGCACCTAAACCACCAATTTTTTGCTCTTGTGGTTTTTCAGTTTTTGGCTTGTTATTTTGCGGGCGCTTAAAGTCACCTTCTTTGCGTGGTGGACGTTGACCTTGAGGCTTACGCTCTGAACGTTCAGTTCGCTCTTGCTGTGGACGCTGTTGTTGACGTGGCGCTTTAGCAGGTGCAGAACCTTCTGCACGCATACTTAAGTTCACACGATTACGTTCCACATCCACTTGCATCACACGCACTTGCACAATTTGACCTGGTTTCACCACTTTATGCGGATCAGAAACAAATTCATTCGCAAGTTCAGAAATATGCACTAAACCATCTTGATGCACACCTACATCCACAAATGCGCCGAAGTTGGTCACATTGGTCACTACACCTTCGAGCTGCATGCCTTCAGTGAGTTGAGCAACTTCTTTAATGTCTTCACGGAATTTGGCAGTACGAAACTCTGGGCGTGGATCACGAGCAGGCTTTTCAAGTTCAGCTAAAATATCTTGAATCGTCGGCAAACCAAACTTGTCATCAACAAACTCATCTGCTTTGACTTGGCGAATGATTTCAGTATTACCAATAATATCTTTTACCGTTGTCGCTTTTGCTGCAACAATCTTTTCAACCACGCCATAACTTTCTGGGTGAACTGCTGATGCGTCCAATGGTTCAGAACCATTTTGAACACGTAAGAAGCCTGCTGATTGCTCAAAAGTACGCTCACCTAATCGTGGCACTTTTTTCAAGGCTTGACGGTTGTCGAAACGACCATGTTCTTTACGATATTCAACGATTTGCTGTGCAATCGATTTATTTAAACCTGCAATATATGCCAAGATCGCTGGAGATGCGGTATTCACATCCACACCCACCGCATTTACACAGTCTTCAACTACCGCATCCAGTGTTTTAGCCAAACCAGTTTGATTCACATCATGCTGATATTGACCCACACCAATTGATTTCGGATCAATTTTAACAAGCTCGGCCAATGGATCTTGTAAACGGCGTGCAATTGAAACCGCACCGCGAATTGAAACATCTAACTCTGGCAACTCTTGTGAAGCCAATTCACTTGCTGAATAAACTGATGCACCTGCTTCACTGACTGTAATACGCGTCAGTTTCAAGTCAGCATTGGCCACCATCATTTCTGCAACAACGGCTTCAGTTTCACGGCTTGCTGTACCATTACCAATCGCAATCAGTTCCACGTGGAACTCTCTGCATAAACGAGCTAACTCTGTAATTGAGCCTTGTTTATCTTCTTTCGGTGCAAATGGGTAAATTGTGCTATGTGCTAGAACATCGCCTGCATCACTCACAACCGCAAGCTTCACGCCTGTACGGATACCAGGATCAACACCTAAAGTGGTACGACCACCTGCTGGTGCAGAAAGGAGTAAATGACGTAAATTTTCAGCAAACACATCCATTGCTTCAGCTTCAGCAGCCAAGCGCTTATCAGTCAATAATGAATGTTCGATTTGCGGACGAATCTTACCAAGCCAAAATAATTTTGCAGTTTGTTTTAAATAATCTTGACGGCTTTGTGGTTGAATTTGATCAAGATTATATTCAGTTTCAATACGAGCTAACAGCGTATCATCTTCGCCGTCCACTTTTAAACCCAATACATTTTCTTGACGACCACGTAACATCGCCAATAAACGATGAGAAGGTAATTTATTTAGGTTTTCAGAAAACTCAAAATAATCACGGAATTTTTTACCGACTTCTTTTTTCTCTTCAGAAGCAACCGCGCTCTTAAGAACTGCTGTTTTAGAAAAAATTTGTTTTAATTCAGTGATTAATCCAATATTTTGTGCCCAATCATCAATCAAGATGTGCTGAATTGCATCAAGTTGGCTTTCGATATCTGGGTAATCTTCATGACTAAAACCTGCCAATGCATCAGTCGGATCAACTTGATCGGCAATAATTTTTTCAGCTATTGGACCTAAACCAGCTTCTTTTGCTTTAAATGATTTGCTGGTGCGTTTTGGACGGTACGGTGCATAAATTTCTTCTAATGCATTTTTCGTTTCAGCCGCATTTACACGTGCTAATAAATCATCGCTTAATTTATCTTGTTCTTGTAAAGATTGAATCACCTTTTCACGACGCTCGTATAAATCACGTAGATAAGTTAAACGTGTGTCGAGTTGGCGTAATTGCGTATCGTCTAAGCCCTGCGTGACTTCTTTACGGTAACGTGCAATAAAAGGAACGCTAGCGCCTTCATCAATTAAACGAATAGCAGCTTCTACTTGGTTTGGACGTACGGCAAGTTCATTTGCCAACTGCTGAACTAAGTCAGTCATCGTGATTGATTCCACAAGGGTTAATTCTAAAAGCACTGATTATAAAGTCCGTGACTATAAAATCCACTATTGTTTTTTTGAATATTTTTAGAGTAGATTATGCTAATTGATAAATACTTATAAAATACTAAGAATTTTTCGCCTAAATATTGAAAAATAGATCGATTGTCATAATTTTACCTGTATACATTTGGTATCTATCTCTTGATTTTATTGGCAATATTTGTTGCTTTATAACATAGCCAAAACTGTGCAATGAATCGTATACTCCCTAGCATTGCATAAAGACGATGACAATAAACGATAAAGGAGCACATCATGAGTTTAGTTGTACCTGCCGAATCGACGGAAACCGTACATCATGAGACAGATCGCGTCGAACGCATTTTAGTGGTCGATGATGATGTGCGTCTGCGTACCCTATTACAACGCTTTTTAGAAGATAAAGGCTTCGTGGTGAAAACAGCCCATGATGCAACGCAAATGGATCGTTTACTACAACGTGAGTTATTTTCGCTTATCGTTTTAGATTTTATGTTGCCTGTTGAAGATGGTTTAAGTATTTGCCGTCGTTTACGCCAATCTAATATCGACACACCTATTATTATGCTCACTGCACGTGGTAGTGATTCTGACCGTATTGCGGGTCTTGAAGCGGGTGCAGATGATTATTTACCAAAACCATTCAACCCAAATGAACTATTAGCACGAATTCGTGCCGTTTTACGTCGCCAAGTCCGTGAAGTACCAGGTGCACCAAGTCAACAAGTTGAAGTCGTAAGTTTTGGTCCATGGTCGCTCGACCTTTCTACACGTACTTTAACGCGTGAAGGTCAGGTGGTCACGTTAACGACAGGTGAATTTGCAGTATTAAAAGCTTTGGTTCAACATCCTCGCGAACCTTTAACTCGTGATAAATTGATGAATTTGGCACGTGGTCGTGAATGGGGTGCGATGGAACGCTCTATTGATGTCCAAGTCTCTCGTCTACGTCGTTTAATCGAAGATAATCCTGCGCGTGCCCGTTATATTCAAACCGTTTGGGGTGTAGGTTACGTATTTGTTCCAGATGGTGCAGAGTAAGCTTAGGAAATTCTTCATTGAAACTTGAACCAATTGATCCACAAGCATTTACAGATTTCGCGACTTATTCAGAAAGACCGCGAACAAAATGGGAACGTTTTTTAGATAAAATTAAACCACGTTCTGCGGCTATGCGTACCACGATCTTGGTATTGTTCACGGTCGTTTTTAGCTTGTTTATGTCCTTGTGGTTCTTTTGGCGAACTTTATATTTACCAGAATTACAACAACATGCGCGTTATCTCGCAATTGAACTTGAATTAGTCAATAATCCAGATATCCGTATTTTACATCGTGATACAGAAGTTGATGTCGATACATGGCTCAAAAATCGAATTGGGATTGAATACATTACCGATCCCAAAGAATTTCCTGTAATCGAAAATAAATTCCTTGCTGAACTATTTACTGATCAAATTGAAACCAAACTCGCCAAAGAGTTAGGAGTTCAGCAAGTTACCGTTTACTTCAAATTCAAACCGATACCACGTATTTGGATTCAAACGCCTGAAATGCAAGGTAACTGGGTGCGTGAACCACTAAAAACATATACCAACTACAGTGTGGAACTGATTGCAGCATGGTTATTTGGCGTTCCAATTATTTCTTCAATTATTATTTTAACGCTTGTCCGACAAATGAATCGACCATTACGTCGATTACAGAATGCTGCCAACAATTATAGTAAAACTGGTAAAGCACCTTATCTTGACACCAATCATGGCCCACTCGAAATACGTCAAGTAAACCAAGCATTCAACCATATGGTATATACGCTTGAGCAAACTGAACGCGATCGACAAATCATGCTAGCAGGGATTTCACATGATTTACGTACGCCACTGACGCGTATTCGCCTTACTGCAGAAATGCTCCCAGACGAGTTTTTCCGCGAAGGTCTAATTTACGATGTAGATGATATGGATGCGATTCTGAATCAATTTATTTCGTATATGCGAGATGGATCTGATGAAGAACTATCACAAACCAATATCAATACATTGCTTCAAGAAGTCGCTGTACAATTTAAGCCTTTAGATATTCGTTTTGAAGCACAAGAGCTCCCCATCATCCCTGCGCGAAGCCTATCCTTAAAACGTTTGATTGCGAATTTAGTCAACAATGCCAAACGTTATGGCGCAGAACCAATTGAATTATCGGCAAGCCATGTTGATGATCATATTCTGATTACCGTCGCTGATCATGGTGAAGGTATTCCACCCGATCAAGTTGAAGAACTCATGCAACCCTTTGTTCGTGGTAATTCAGCACGTACGATTCAAGGAAGTGGCCTCGGCTTAGCCATTGTAAAACGTATTGTTGACATTCATCAGGGACAAATTAGCATTCGCAACCGCGAGCAAGGTGGTTTAGAAGTGGTGATTTCACTTCCACTCAACCATGAAAATCTTGAAGAATCTCAAACGAATGCGATTGATAAAATTAAACAGACCATAACTGGACATTTTTAGAACAATTGGTGATGGAAAAATAACTCGTTTTATCTCTAAAAAAATATCACGAATTTCACATATTAGACCTTAGCCGTAGTCCAATTCCCTTTTCAAGTTTTGACGCTAAAATCCATATCTAACTAAAAAGTATATTGAGAATGGATGATGTCTTTAAGTCGTATTCGCCTTGCTACCCTACATGACAAAGTGATGAGTGCAGAGCAAGCTGCTCGCTTTATTGAAAATGATATGACGGTTGGTATGAGTGGTTTTACTCGTGCTGGAGAAGCAAAAGCTGTTCCGCAAGCACTGGTTGAACAAGCCAAAAAAAATCCGTTAAAAATCACGTTAATTACAGGTGCAAGCCTCGGTAACGACTTAGACAAACAATTGACCGAAGCAGGTGTACTTGCTCGTCGTATGCCATTCCAAGTTGATAACACATTACGTCGTGCAATCAACAACGGCGAAGTGATGTTCATTGACCAGCATTTATCTGAGACTGTAGAGCAAATGCGTAATCAGCAGCTCAAACGTCCTGACATTGCTGTGATTGAAGCCGTTGCAATTACAGAAGATGGTCATATCGTACCAACAACCTCTGTAGGCAACTCAGCAAGTTTTGCAATTTTTGCTGAAAAAGTGATTGTAGAAATCAACACCTCTCTCAGCGAAAACTTTGAGGGCTTACACGATATTTACATCCCGACTTATCGCCCAACACGTACCCCACTTCCATTAACCCAAGTGGATGACCGTATCGGTTCAACGGCGATTCAAATTGACCCAGCAAAAATCGTAGGCATCGTTTTTAATGATACTGCTGATTCTCCATCAACAGTCACTGCACCTGATAATGAAACTCAAGGGATTGCAAATCACCTCATCGCTTTCTTTGAAAAAGAAGTTGCAGCAGGTCGTTTAGCGAAAAACCTAGGTCCTTTACAGGCAGGTATTGGTTCAATTGCAAATGCAGTTTTGACTGGTCTTAAAGATTCCAACTTTGAAGATTTGGTCATGTATTCTGAAGTATTACAAGACTGTACTTTTGAATTGATTGATGCTGGCAAAATGAAATTCGCGTCTGGTAGCTCAATTACGCTCTCTGCACAATGTGGCGAGCGCGTATTTGGCAATCTTGAACACTACAAAGATAAATTAGTATTACGCCCACAAGAAATTTCTAACCATCCTGAAATCGTACGTCGTTTAGGTATTATTGGAATTAATACCGCACTCGAATTCGATATTTACGGCAACGTGAATTCTACGCATGTTTGCGGTACAAAAATGATGAATGGTATCGGCGGTTCAGGTGATTTTGCACGTAATGCGCACTTAGCTATCTTTGTTACTAAGTCAATCGCAAAAGGTGGTGATATTTCATCAATTGTGCCAATGGTGAGCCACGTTGATCACAATGAGCATGATGTTGACATTCTGGTAACTGAAGTTGGTTTAGCAGATTTACGTGGCTTAGCACCTCGTGAGCGTGCACGTGTGATTATTGACAACTGCGTACACCCACTCTATCAAGCTGCACTCAATGACTACTTTGATCGTGCATGTGAACGTGGTGGACATACGCCGCATATTCTTCGTGAAGCGTTGTCATGGCATTCTAACTTTGAAGAAACTGGTCATATGTTAGAAAATAAGACGATTGCTAAATCTGCTTAATTCCACCTGACCAAATAAAAAAGCATGTTTCGACATGCTTTTTTATTTGTTTATTTCGATGCTGGCAACCGCCCCACTCTCAACAAAATAGGAAATGAAACATTAATCGTGTGCTGACTCAAAATAATCTGCTTTAAACTGTCCAATGGATTCAGATTGAGCTGTTTCTGATAATGTTTGATCGCAGACCATGTATTTAGATAATCCCACAATTGCTGCCCTGTCCATGCCAGGTCGATCTGAAAACTAGGCATAATGATTTCATCAAACGGGAATGGAATACTTTGATAGTGCTCATCAATATAGCTTCGCTCAGCATCCCAAAAACCATTTAAAGTCTCGGTATAGAGCTGAATGATTTTCTGATTTAGCTCGATATCTTCAAGTTGCAACAAGCCATAACCAATCACCGCAAAAATACCATCTGGTTTTAATGTTCGTTTGACTTCAGCATAAAACTTTTCAAAATCGAACCAATGAATGGCTTGAGCCACTGTAATAAAGTCAAAATATTGATTAGGGAAAATCGTATCCTCTGCGGCTTGCTGTAAATACTGCACATTAGCAAATCTAGGAGCTTGATCGAGCTGATTTTGACTGAGGTCTGTGGCAATCACATCTTGAAAATATGGTGCAAGCAACTGCGTCAGTTGTCCTGAGCCTGCGCCACAATCCCATGCATGTATAGGTGTTTTGATCTGTGCCAATAGAGCTTCAATCATCAGTTTGGGATAACTTGGACGTGCTTGTTGATAAAGTTCACTCTGCTCAGAAAATAAGTCTTTCATAATGCTTTTTCTTAAAGTTTTCGACTAAGCATAAATATAGCAAAATATTTTAGATATAAAAAAAACCCTAAACTAAAGTTTAGGGTTTTTCAAATATGGTGGCGGGACCCAGGATCGAACTGGGGACACACGGATTTTCAATCCGTTGCTCTACCGACTGAGCTATCGCGCCAATGGAGTGTATTAAGCCGTATCTCAGCCCAATAGTCAATAATTATCATGAACTTTCGATTTGATTGCCCATTTTTCATGCAATCAATTTTGGGTAAAAAAAATCCCCGATGGGATCGGGGATTGAAAATACAAATTATGGTGGCGGGACCCAGGATCGAACTGGGGACACACGGATTTTCAATCCGTTGCTCTACCGACTGAGCTATCGCGCCAAAGTGGGCGTATTAAACAATGTTTACCCACGTGCGTCAAGCAAATTTGTGGATTTTTCTATCAAACGTCTAATTTTACTGCAAATCGCAAACACATCAGACTTTAATTCTAGATTTTGCCCAAATGCGATAAACAACGATGAATTGCACCACAGCCTGGCTCAAATTGCTTCACCCCTTGTTCCTCTTCCATACGGCAAACTTCTTCAACTAGGCGTTCTGCAACTCCACGTCCACGGTTAGACGGATGTACCACAATATATTCCAAAACTCGGCTTTCACCTTGTCCTGTTGCCCAAATTGCACCTATAATTTTGGTGTTAAATTCAGCAGTATAAACTGTGGTATATTGTTGTAGATTTTGTGCAAGTTGCTCCATTGCATCTTGCCCATCACCAAACTCTGGGCTGGTATCGTAGAGTCGCTCGAGCTGAGTACGAATTCCTAGATTATCTAGAGAACTGTAAGCATGTACGGTAATAGGCATTGATTAACCCTCCTGAGCAAACTATGATGCTGTCACTTTTTCGTCACAGCGAAATATTGGTTTTTAATTCAATCATTTTTGACGTTTTTTGAGGAACGTGTCCATGACGCAACGTATCAGTGAAGTGGTAAGAAATACCAACGAAACCAAAATTCGAGTTCGTCTCAATCTCGATGGTACAGGTCAAGGCACACTGAACACTGGAGTTCCATTTTTAGACCATATGATTGATCAAATCAAGCGCCATGGTCTATTTGATATCGATATTCATTGCGATGGCGATCTAGAAATTGATGATCACCACACAGTTGAAGATTGTGGAATCACCTTGGGGCAAGCATTTGCACAAGCTTTAGGTGATAAAAAAGGCTTACGTCGTTATGGGCATTTTTATGCACCATTAGATGAAGCACTTTCTCGTGTTGTTGTTGATCTATCAGGTCGCCCAGGCTTGTTTATGGACATTCCATTTACTCGCGCTCGCATTGGAACATTCGATGTCGACTTATTTTCAGAGTTTTTCCAAGGTTTTGTCAATCATGCATTAATGACATTGCATATTGATAACTTGAAAGGCAAAAATAGTCATCACCAGATTGAAAGTGTCTTTAAAGCATTAGCTCGTGCATTACGTATGGCATGTGAGATTGATCCACGCGCAGAAAATACCATTGCTTCAACAAAAGGTAGCCTGTAATGACGCGTATTGCTTTACTTGATTATGGTATGGGTAATTTGCACTCTGCAGCAAAAGCTTTAGAACATGTCGGTGCAACAGTTGATGTGACCAATGACCCAAAGCTGATCGCCAAAGCGGATAAAATTGTATTTCCTGGTGTGGGTGCAATGCGTGATTGTATGCAAGGCATGCATGAAGCAGGCATTGATGAAGTAGTACGTCAAGCAGCATTTAACAAGCCTGTTTTAGCAATTTGCGTAGGGATGCAAGCACTACTACAAAGCTCTGAAGAAAATGGTGGCGTAGATGCTTTGGGTATTTTTGAGGGTGTTGTTAAACACTTTCCTGAAATTCCAAACTTAAAAGTACCTCACATGGGCTGGAATCAAGTCCATCAATTAGATCCAAGCCATCCAATGTGGAACAACATTGAACAAGATGCGCGTTTCTATTTTGTGCATAGTTATTATGTTGAACCAAAAGATTCTGCCATCACTGCGGCAACCTGTGATTATGGCGTGAATTTCTGTACCGCGATTCACAAAGACAATTTGTTCGCGACCCAATTCCATCCTGAGAAAAGTCATACGGCTGGTTTACAGTTGTTAAAAAACTTTGTTGAGTGGAAGATCTAACCCATTCTGATCACAGATCAAACGTCGTGTACCGTTTGATCTGTTTCAAATAAGAACAACTATCATTTTCTAATTTCTTCTTTATAATTCTTGTATATACATTATTTAAATTTAAACAACCATATAAAAACACTTCATTTAGGTTATATACAATGAATTCATCTATTCAACAAACAATCGCTGATAACCCTTTGCGCCCACTAGGTCGTTTTAGTCGACTGTCCTATTTGGGATGGTCATTTATGATGACGCTTATCTTTTTAATTATTGCGATCATTCCTCTTATTTTTTCAGCAAGCTTGTTGGATAAAAATACATCCGAAGGAGCTAACACTGTAAGCATGATCTTTATATTAACACTCTGTCTAATTACTCTTACTTTTTACTATCTTTCAATTGTTTTCATGATTCGTCGCCTGCATGACTGCAATCGAAGTGCGTGGTTGGCATTATTGATCATCGTCCCTGTCATCAATTTATTTTTTATTCTCTATTTATTATGTGCCAAAGGTACAGAAGGTCCTAATAATTTTGGACCAGTTCGAGAAACCAAGGGTTGGGAAAAAGTTTTAGGTTTAATTAGTGCCGTTTTATTCCCCCTAAGTATGGTTGCCAACATTTTAATGTGGATGGCATCAATGTCTGCTCCTCATTAGTTTTCAAAAAATGAACCAACCTAGATCAGATAAAGTCTAATCAAACTGAATCTATAAGATTTAAAAGCCAAGTTGTATCACTTGGCTTTTTCATTGCCACAAAACCGTTTAAGCTCAACCCAAAGTTTTGAGTTTCAGAAATGGAAATGCAGCAAGCAACAGCTCATTTAAGCAAAGAACAAATCCGTGCATTACCTGCATTTCAAAATCTAAGTGCTGAAAATATTTTAGTGATTCAAACACTCGAACAATGCATGGCAATTCAAACTGAACTTCACGCCCTTGCTGTGTTCGGATTTGATACCGAATCTAAACCGACCTTCAAAGTCGGTGAGAAATCTACAGGCCCCCATTTAATTCAACTTTCAACACATGAAAAAGCCTATCTGTTCCAAGTAAAGCCTGACATTCTTAATTTCTTAAAGCCTATTTTAGAAAATGAACATCAACTCAAAGTTGGTTTTGGTTTAAAAAATGATGTGAGTAGTTTTCGCCGTAAAGGGATTGAACCCAAATCACTGATTGAACTTTCCAAGAGTTTTTCGAGTTTTGGTTATAACACTCAAGTCGGTGTACAAACTGCGATTGCTCTACTTTTCCAACGCTATTTTGTCAAAAACAAAAAAATCAGCACTTCAAACTGGTCTGTCAAACAGCTAAGTCCTCAACAAATCAATTATGCTGCCGCTGATGCTTATGCTGCATTGTTGATATACCAATACCTATATCATCAGCAGTTACTACCTCCTCAAATTCAACAACAAATAGTAAGAATACTTCAAGGTTCAGCAGACAAGGCTTAGCGATTGATCAATACTTTGTTAATATATCGCCAATTTAAACTTTATGATGACGCTAGGAGCGAAAGCATGCTAATCATCCCTGCAATTGACCTGAAAGATGGTAAATGTGTTCGTTTAAAACAAGGTCGCATGGAAGACGATACCGTTTTCTCTGATGATCCTGTCGCAACTGCACAACACTGGGTTGATGAAGGCGCACGTCGTTTACATTTAGTTGATTTAAATGGTGCTTTTGCAGGTACGCCAATTCATAAACCTGTGGTGGAAGCGATTGCACGCGCACAGCCAGAACTTCCAATTCAAATTGGTGGTGGTATTCGTTCACTAGAAACGATTGAGCACTATTTGGAAGCGGGTGTATCTTTTGTGATTATTGGCACAAAGGCAGTAAAAGAGCCTGAGTTTGTTGAAGAGGCGTGCAAACGCTTTGCAGGTCATATCATTGTCGGTATTGATGCCATCAATGGTATGGTTGCAACAGATGGCTGGGCAAATGTCACTGACGTGAAGGCAACTGATTTGGCAAAACGTTTTGCTGATGCTGGTGTTTCAAGCATTGTCTATACAGATATTGCACGTGATGGCATGATGCAAGGCGTCAACGTTGAGCAAACTGTTCATTTAGCACAATACTCTGGCTTACCTGTGATCGCTTCAGGTGGTGTGACCAATCTCGATGATGTTCGCAACTTAAAAGGTCAGCAAGGTATTTTAGGTGCTATTACAGGTCGTGCAATTTATGAAGGTACATTAAATCTTCGTGAAGCACAGCTCTTGTTGGATGACAATCGCCTGTAATCTAATGCAAAAGAAGCTATCTTTTAGGTGGCTTCTTTCGCTTTAATACAGAACATTACGAATAAATTTTAATACGCATGTGCCACGATTAACATAACGATAAAGCACATCACTTTTAAAAAGAATCGACTGACCTGCACAAATCACACGAGTTTCATTTTCAAATTCAAGGCTTAATTCACCCTCTAAAACATAAATAAGTTCTTGCCAATCCTTTGAATCAGCTTCAGCACAATACACCTCTCCCACTGCAAGTGACCACCGCCATAACTCAGTTTGGGTATGTGTTGGTACAGCAGCCAAAATCCTAGCATGACTATCTTGATCTTTTCCTTGCCAAGCAAGCGTATCCACAATAGCCGATTCACTTAGCTCAGGGGCGCTCACAATACGTTTAAAATCGACAGCCAGAACAGCAGCAATCGCATCTAATTTAGCTAAACTAATATTCACTTGGCCTGTTTCCAAGGCAGCAATAGTACGCCGACTCACACCAGCACGATCCGCTAACTCTTGTTGGCTGAGTTGTGATTGATCTCGGAAATAACGAATATTTTTTCCTACATATTGCAGAACAGTTTCAGCTTGGCTCATTTACATCAGCAATTAAATTAACTATAGTGCAATATATTGCACAAAACGCTCAAATAATACAATATGTGCAATATATTGCACCACCATATTAGGTTTGTTGTTGTGACAACTTTATCTCAATCTCCCAAAGCAGCTCAATTTGCACTTATTTTCATTACCATGATTTGGGGTGGAACTTTTCTAGCGGTGCAATACGTCTTGAATTTTAGTAGTCCCATGTTTTTTGTGGGCTGTCGTTTTGCTGTTGCAGCTTTAGCCATCTTGCTCATTTCAATCAAATCAATGCGTGGATTAACTTTAAAAGAAATACTTGCAGGAACGGCAATTGGTATCGTGATTGCGATTGGTTATGGCACCCAAACCATTGCATTACAAACGATTTTAAGTAGTGAATCTGCTTTTTTAACCGCACTGTATGTGCCTCTTGTCCCAATTTTAATGTGGGTTATTTTCCAAAAAAGACCTTCTCTGATGACATGGTTAGGAACTGCACTCGCTTTTACTGGATTAGTGCTTTTAACTGGAAATGGCATCTCCAATATCAGTTTAAGCTATGGACAAACACTGACCTTAATTTGTGCCTTTGTGATTGCGCTAGAAATTATTTTGATTGGTTATTTCGCAGGAAAAGTTAATTTAAGACGAGTCACAGTTATTCAATTGGCTGTTGCATCATTCTTATCATTTGTCAGTATGTCATTGGTTGGCGAACATAATATTCCTAGTTTTTCATGGCAATTAAGCATTCTAGTGCTTAGTTTGGGTTTAGCCAGTGCACTGATTCAATTTGTAATGAATTGGGCACAACGAATGGTCGATCCAACCCGTGCTGCAATTATTTATGCAGGTGAGCCTGTTTGGGCAGGTGTGTTTGGAAGAATCGCAGGTGAGCGATTACCATTATTGGCTTTATTCGGTGGGTGTTTAGTGGTGCTTGGTGTTTTAGTCAGTGAATTAAAATTCAAAATATTAGAAAAGAAAAAAGAGAGCTGAATAGCGCTCCCTTTCTATAATCTATGGTGCTTTCTTTTTTAACAACATCTGTGGCTGATAATATTCAACCGTTGGTATCTGTTCATAGAATGGGTGCAATAATGCTTTCCACTGCTGATATTCAGGAGATTTCCTAAAACCTTCAGTATGATTTTCGATACGATCCCAAAAGATCATCAAAATATAGCGATGCTGGTCTTCGACATGTTTAATGAGCTGTACAGCATTCAAACCTTCCATTGGATAAATAATCTCTTTCGCAGTTTGAAAGGCTAATTCGAAATCTTCACTTTGATTTGGTTTAATATTCAAATGTACATGTTCAATAATCATGGTTGATCCAATTTATTGATACATTGGCTTATTATCATTTAATGCAATTAAACCTCGAATTGCTCGATATACAATCCACACCCATGCAGCAAAAATCACTAACCCACAAAATATAGTACTTGAGAGTGCGACACCTGCAAAAGCATTGGCATTATCGCCTGTAAAAAACAGAAAGAAAAATGGGATAAATGCAATGATATTCCAAGCCAAATACCACCAAAAAGTCCGAATCTGCCAAGTAAAATGGCTTTCAAAAATCGAACCTTGTACATCACTACGTTTTACATAGTTAATAATCAAAGCAATAATCGCCAATAAACCACCACTAAAAATCGCAATGATATAAAGTACATACAGTACCAAAGTCAAAGTACGATTTGGATCTTGATCAACGGAATAATTCATTTTTATTTATCTCCAAAAACTCCCCTCCCAATCAATAGAACACATTGAGTGGAGAAATTAACCAACATATCAACAATATATGAAAGACTATGGTACAGAAATAAATCTTACGAAACGGTTGTTTTTGTGTTTTATGTCTCAGTTTTTGCTGAGCAAACCACCCTCCACACCAACCACCCAAAGAATCCACGATATGCAAAGTCTGCTCTGGAATACGTCGATTCCCCAATTGTGCCGCTTCTTTGTCTTGCGCATACAACCAATAACTAACGACATTCATCAAGCTAATAAACAGCAAAGTATACGGCGGCAATAACTTGCTAAGGCTCGCAATCAGCATAAATACAATATAAATCACAATACCAATCTGCATCGCTGACCAACGATTGGCAGATGTCGGCTGAGCAGGTTTACTGCGATGTTCTATTACTTGTGATGCTTTTAAATAAGTTGCTTGCTGAGCGCGATAACGACCGCGCTCATCCAAAATGACCACATATTCCAAGGCACACCCCACAATTGGGCGCGGCCCTGTGCGAGCAAAGTCTTTGATATGGATAAAGACACGATCTTTATGTGCATCATTCGGTTGAATAAAGCCATAGCCTTTATCATCGAACCATTCAACTAAACGCCCTTGATCTCGCATATTCCTACCCTAAACCTAAAACTTGTTGTAAACGGTTTTGTAACATCATGCGCATTTCCATAGGGTCTTTTTGTGAAATATCTTCACCTGTGCGCCCTTCTGCTGCATTTTTCTGTGCGACCTGTAAACGCATACTCCAAAAACGACAAGCAGCCATCGCTAGGAAAATATCCAGACAAGCCAATTCATCTTGTGTCAGTGGACGAATGCTTTGATAAGCACCTAAGAATGCCTCAGCTTTTTCTATATCCAAATGGGCTTGCGGATAAGCTGTACAGAAGTCATTGATACTAATCGCAATATCAAACAGCCACTCATCTTGATTGAGTTCATAAAAATCAAGAATGCCTTGTAATTGGTCACCCTCAAATAAGGTATTATCCCGAAATAAATCAGAATGAATAAAGCCTGTTGGTCGGTTTGGATATGCTTGCGTAATCACTGTAAATAAGTGAAAGACCTGATTTAAAAGTTCTTGATCTGCTTGAATCAATTGAGGACGTAATTGGTTTGCTACTTCAGACCAATATTGATGATTGCGATTAAAATCACGTTCCAAAGGAAAGCCCTGCAAAGCCAAATGCAATTTTGCCTGCGCTTGGGCAATCGCCTGTACTTGTTTAATACTGGCTGCTTCAGGATGTTCACCCATCAAACGAGGTGCAATCTGAGCAGGTTTATCTGCAATGCTATGAATTGCCTGCCCATTGTATTTTAAGGGCACTGCCACAGGTACGCCTGCCTTACCCAAACAATCCAGTACAGGTACCAGTTCACCTGCCCCCTCAGCATCTAATTCTTCAAAAACCGTTAAAACATAGTGTTTCTGTGATTGATCCACCAAAAAATAATTGGTGTTTTGAATACCGCCTTGGATTGGAATCAGGCCAATTACCGCTAAACCATAAGGCTCAGCGAATGCTTGAACTTCTTCTAAACTCAACGGGGTATAAACCGACATGGAAAACCTGCAAAAAATAGCTGTGAAGTTTGATAGAATACCTGTTCCCTCCATGAAGGTGTAGCACCCCTTTCTTTATTGGCGATTTTTTGGAAAATTTTATGCTCGCAAAACGTATTATCCCTTGCTTAGATGTTGATAATGGTCGAGTCGTCAAAGGCGTTCAATTCCTTGATATTCGTGACGCAGGTGACCCTGTCGAAGTCGCACGTCGCTATAACGAACAAGGCGCCGATGAAATTACCTTTTTAGATATTACTGCTACCCATCATGGACGTGATACGACTTACCGTACGGTAGAACGTATGGCAGAAAGCGTGTTTGTACCTTTAACTGTAGGTGGTGGTGTCCGTAAAGTTGAAGATATTCGTTTATTACTAAATGCAGGTGCAGACAAAGTCAGTATCAACTCAGCAGCAGTATTTACGCCTGAGTTTGTTCAAGAAGCTTCGCAACGTTTTGGCGCACAATGTATTGTGGTCGCAATTGATGCAAAAAAAACTGGCGAAAACAAGTGGGAAATTTTCACTCACGGTGGTCGTAAGCCGACAGGAATTGATGCGATTGAATGGGCTGTGAAAATGGCTGACTTCGGTGCGGGCGAATTGCTGATTACTAGTATGGATGCGGATGGAACCAAAGCTGGTTATGACATTGCCTTGATGCGTCAAATCAATGATCGTGTCAATATTCCGACCATCGCATCAGGTGGCGTAGGTAATTTACAACATTTGGCTGACGGAATTTTGAAAGGCGGTGCAGATGCAGTACTGGCTGCTTCAATTTTCCATTTTGGTCAACATACCATTCCCGAGGCTAAGCAATATTTGGCTGAGCAAGGGATTGAAATGCGTCTTTAAACGCGAGTATTACTCAAAAAACCAACCTCTCAAAATCATCGTTTGAGAGGTTTTTTTATTCACTCAACATTTCATCAGACAAAAAAATACCTTGCGGAGCAAGGCATGGAAACTGCGTTTATACAACGCTAGAGGGTAAACGTGAATTTTTTCATTTTGGCAAATTCTATGCATTTCAAATGCTTGAATTAAAATAGCCATAAACTGGACAAAAATATTGACATTAAAAACAGATTTTATTGACAATTCACGACATGAACAACTGAAATATTGTCGTGATTCGTCAAAATCTTGGTGCTTTATTGTCACACTTCGCATTTTCCACTAAGCAACTGATTCTTGTTGCTCCACATCGGCTACAGGTGACGTCACTAACTTTGGTTTTTGCTCGACCCATTTCGCGGGAAAAAACGACTCGATCGCTTGGGTCAATGCTTTTGAAAGTGGCGCAGGTAACGGTAGACCGAGTGGATTGGCTTCTTTTAAATCAGCAGATGAAACCACGCGTGTGCCCATGACATAATCAAACCATGGTCGCGTTACACACCAATTCGCATCTTGATTCGAATTCATATGATGATCGTAATGCCAAGGAATGGTACGCTTTGCCCAATCAGGTTCAAGATGCGCACGGCGATGTACATAATAATAATTGCCTGCACTATAAACTGCTGCCAACGCCATGCCTTTTGAAAAAGGATAAAACGCCACACTGGCAACACCTGCCACAACAGCAAGTGACATTAATTCATTACGTGTACGCCAACTGTCCAAACCTTCAACATAACAATCATCAGAAAACTCTTGCTTACGAACCTCACGATGATGTGCCCAATGCGATTCCATACTTTTTGGTACAGGACTGTAACGTGGCTGACCCGGACGATGTACACCGTGCAAAATATACTTATGAGCAAACCATTCAAATGCATTTGCAACGGCCAAACCTGCAATAAAACCCTTAATCATAGTTTTCTCCAAATGTTTCCTTATTTTTATTAAAGATATAAATTTTTGTAGGCGAAGTATTGACGATACGATATATTTATATTGACAAAACACGACAGAATAAGGAGTAGACAGGATGTCCCAACTCAAGAACTATACAGGCTCTGTTTATGGCGGATTAGGGCATTTATTAAAAGCCTATTGTGAAGCACAACATATTGCTGTTCCTGAACAATTACAACAAGTTCAAAATCTGGAACGCTTTGATTATGTGATTTGGCGAGACCTACTTGAAGACCTTAATCGTTTAAATCCCAAGACAGGCTTAGGCTTAGAAATTGCAGAGCATGTACAACCTAAACATTTAGGAATTATTGCTTACCTCGTACTATCATGTGAAAACTTGGGCGAAGCATTGGCGCGTTATCATGATTTTCATCGCTTAATTTATGATGGCAGCCCTCTCGTCGTTGAATTTAACCCACCCTACGCATCAATCCGCTGGGAAGCTCCAGAGCCCTATCCAACCCAATTAACAGATGAAATTGCAATTGCGCTGATGGTGCAATTCCTTAAGTTATTTATGTCAGGTGAAGATATCAATCTACACGAAGTGCATTTTGTGAATACCGCACCGAAAAACATTACGGTTTATGAGCAGTATTTCCGTTGTAAAGTCCGTTTTGATCAGCCTAAAACTCAGCTACTTCTACCTGTTACCGAAGCCTTTAAGCCACTTCGAACAGGCGATCACACTTTACAGCAATTGTTGCTACAACAAGCTCAAGCTTTATTAGATAAGCTTCCCAATTCCACTCAACTCGATCAACGTCTGCAACATGCCATTTTGACAGGATTACAGAAAAACCAATATCAAATCGATTTTATTGCCGAAAAATTAGGATTATCGGTAAGACAATTACAACGCCACTTACAACAGCAAAACACCACCTTTCAGGAACGGGTACAACAAATTCGCTTTATGTTGGCAACCGAATACTTAAAAGATCCGCATCTGAGCCTACAAGAAATTGCCTTGCTACTTTGCTATTCGGAACAAAGTGCTTTTCAACGTGCATTTAAAATTTGGACCAACCAAACACCACAACAATGGCGAAACAACAACATTACTTACAATTCTTAATAAAACTAAAGACACACTAAAGGTTTCAAAACAGATCATTTTTTTCCACAACATTTATATAAGAGCCTATGTATCTGTTTGAATTAATTCACAATTTTTCAAAAGACTTACACATATCCATAATAAATTCTTGGATGCATACTTTTTTTATTCTTATAACGAATCGGGTAGTAACAATAAACAAATATTTAGCAGAATTTCTCGGGACTTTTTAGCTGGTTTTTGGTGGTTGTGGTAGTGCTGTGCTTGCCGCTGCATTTCCAGAACTTGGGATCGGCTTCTTAGCTGTGGCACTTGCTTTTGGTCTAACTGTTTTAACGGGTGCTTATGCATTTGGTCATATTTCAGGGGGTCACTTTAACCCTGCTGTCAGTGTAGGCTTATGGGTAGGTGGACGTTTAGAAGCAAAAGATTTAGCGCCTTATATTATTTCTCAATTGATTGGTGGAACAATCGCAGCCTTGGTACTTTACATTATTGTGCAAGGTCAAACAGGCTTTGCAAGTAATGGCTATGGGGATTTATCACCTAACCATTTTTCTTTAATCTCCGCTTTTTTAATTGAAGTGGTACTGACTGCATTTTTCCTGATTGTGATTTTAGGATCAACAGATCGTTGTGCGCCTGCTGGTTTCGCACCGATTGCTATCGGTTTAGCATTAACATTGATTCACTTAATTAGTATCCCTGTAACCAATACCTCAGTAAACCCAGCACGTAGTACAGGTGTTGCCTTTTTGCTGAAACTGCGGCACTGAGCCAATTATGGTTATTCTGGGTTGCACCTATTATTGGGGCAATCATTGGGGCGCTTATTTATAAAGTGGTCGGCAACGAGAAAAGCTAAGCTCACATTCCCATAAAAAACAGCCTTTTCAAGAGGCTGTTTTTTATAAAAATGGATTTTCAATTTCTTGTTCTGGCTTACGCTCAATCTGTTCAGGTAGGCTTTGTTTTTCTAATGCTGCCACCACATCATTGATAAAACTTTGTAATGCTTTGGCTGTTTTCAAACCTGCTTGATCTTTGGTAATTTGTAAGTTGCCATATAAACTAACACAGTCCACTTGATTTTCCAAAGTCAGATCATAAATTGCCGAAGACTGATCGCCCTGTTCAAAAGGTTTAAACATCTTTTCCTCTCATTGTTCTTTTCTGTTTTAGCCTATTTGAGTTAAGCATAATCACTTTAGGATAGCTGCGATATTATCGCAATAATTGTAAAAAAAACTGAACCAATGCTTCAATTAATTGCTTGATTAAAGCATGTTTGGCTTCTTCATCTACTTGCGGTAATTTACTTTCAATCGGTTGTGATTGCCCTGAAGAAAATTGCTGCTGTTGCGCTTGAATACTTGCCGTGGTTGCTTCTTCAGCACATTGACTTTGTCTATCCCAACTCACATAGCTAATTTCTTTATTGGCTTTAACTTGTTGTGCCGATGTAGGCAATTGATAAACATTACGCTTTTGTTGTTCTGTGAGTTGTGGAAATAAATTAATTCCTAACTTTTCTTCTAAATAACAGATGCTCACCACTTTAACCTGTAATGAATCATTATTTGGTGCATAGTACGCACCAATAATCCCCTGTTTAGGTAAATACACTGCCTTATATACAGCAGTCGGTACAATCACACCACTACCAATGGTTTTTAAGCGCTTCGCTTCAAAAATTGGTCCAGTCACGACATAGGCATCTTTATGCTGTTTAGTCACAATAGAGCGTACTGCTTCTTCGAGTTTACGCCAAACTTCCTGATTATTCTTCGGTGATTGCGGCACCATATTGGCTAAAGAAAAGCTATCATGTTGTGCCGCAGTGTTATTCATATCGCCATTCGGCGCCATATGTCCACGATCGTACCCAGAACCACGGTAGTCCGCTAACAATGCACGATGCGCAAGCTGTACCCGTGTTTCCTCATGGAAACTGTCTTCACGTTTAATTTTGACACTTAAACGCTCAGGCGTCAGATATTCTGCTGACCAAAGTGGTGTTTTTGAAATACCCGAATACATCACATTAAAATCAGTGAAGCACAGTGCATAGCTGTCTTTCTTCAAACTTTCTTTTGTAAGTAAAGGAGGAACATCTCGATAAAACTGTTGTAAACAAGCATCATGACTAGATGCTGTAGGCATTAATTTACTAATTTTTTCATTGCCAAAAGCAATCGCAAAACTTCCCGTCGCGATCAAAGCGAGCACAATCTTTCCAACATTTTGGCTCAAAAAAGCAAATGGTGCTTCACTCTTTCTAGTTGTTTTCTTCGCCATAGCTATATCAAAATCAATATGAGCGCGAAGCTTAGCAATTCTAGACTCACGTGTATATTCAGATAAAGCGAAGAACGACACTTTATGTCGCAAAACTGTTCACTTGATCACCAGATAATAAAAATGGCACTCTAAAGTGCCATTTTGAATCGCTTTCTGTTATTTAAATTTCAATCTGACTCCCCAACTCCACAACACGGTTGGTTGGGATTTGGTAGAAATCGCTGACAGGGCTGGTATTCCGCTGCATCGAAATAAATAGTTTTTCACGCCACGGCGACATCCCATCACCCACTGTATGCACAATACGGTCACGTGAGATAAAGAAGCTTATCTGCATAAGATCGTATTCAAACTCTAATTCTTCATAGGCTTGAGTCAATGCTTTTGGCACATTTGGCTCATCTTTAAAACCATAGAAGATTTTAATGCGATAAAAATGCGCATTTAAAGTTTCGACACTGATTCGTTCTTCTTGAGGAACAAATGGAACATCCTCAATCACGACCGTTACTAAAATATTGCGCTCATGTAGTACTTTATTGTGCTTGATATTATGTAGCATCGCATGTGGAACAACATTCGGTGTACCCGTTAAGAATACAGCATCACCCGGTACTCGATGAACATTATCTCCAATACTTTTAACAAATAAATCGAGTGATAAGGTGTCATGCTCAAGCTTGGCAAACGTCAGTTCGCGCCCACGCTTCCACGTCATCAAGATCATAACCGCGACTGCACCGATCAATAACGGTACCCAACCACCTGAGAACATTTTTAATGATGCTGCCGCTACTAAAACCGACTCTAAAATAAAAAATGGAATAATCAAAAACATAACTTTTGGTAAACTCCATTTCCATGCATAGTATACAAAAACAGCAACCAAAATCGTGTCACATAACATGGTTAAAGTCACAGCCAAACCATAAGCACTCGCAAGATTTGAGCTGGTTTTAAAAATTAAAATTAAGATGACAATCGCGATCAGCAATAACCAATTCAGAAATGGCACATAAATTTGTCCTTCTTCAGAATCAGAAGTATGTTTAATGCCTAAACGTGGTAAATAACCCAATTGGATTGCTTGACGTGCTAATGAAAAAACCCCAGAAATAACAGCCTGTGATGCAATCACAGCTGCCATCGTTGCCAAGATAATCATTGGGTACAAAGCCCAACCTGGGACTAGTAAATAGAATGGATTTTCAATAGCCGAAGGGTTACGAAGTAACAGCGCACCTTGTCCAGCATAATTTAATACAAGGCAAGGCAAAACAACGCTAAACCAACCGAAACGAATTGGACGCGGTCCAAAATGCCCCATATCTGCATATAAGGCTTCACCACCTGTGACCGTTAAAACAACAGCACCCATAATAAAAAATGCTTGTACAGGATGAGTGAAAATAAACTGAATTGCCCAATGAGGACTAACCATACCGAGTACGATTGGTGTTTGTACAACGCTAATGATGCCCAATATCCCCAATGACAAGAACCAGAGTAACGTAATTGGCCCAAAGAATTTACCAACAAACGCTGTTCCGTGTTTTTGCATTAAAAATAATGTCGTTACAATCACAATTGCAATTGGCACAATAAACGGATCAAGTACATTGGTGGCAATTGATAGGCCTTCAACAGCGGAAAGTACTGAGATTGCAGGCGTAATAATACCGTCACCAAAAAATAGCGATGCCCCAACAAAACCAATCGCAATTAAATAAATCTTTTTACTGTCGGATATTTTTGCTTTGCGTAGATTCAAAGCAAGTAGAGCCATGATTCCACCTTCACCATTGTTATCCGCACGCATAACAATCGCGATGTATTTAATACTAATAATCAGCATTAAACACCAAAAAATAATCGACAAGATTCCTAATACATTTTCAGGTTGAATTCCTAAGCCATGTGCAGCATGGAAGGATTCTTTCAAAGCGTACAAAGGACTAGTTCCAATGTCTCCAAACACCACCCCTAATGCTGCCAATGCAGTGGCAGGTAAGGCTGCTTTTTTTGCAGTACTTTGCATATATTGTCTTCAATATAGAACGTTATATTCCTTAATATTATCATTAGCCAAGAAGTTTTTCTGCAAATCTGTTCGACTACAACTTGGCAGTCTGCTTTTTTTTAGTTACTATCGCACACCTTGGTGAGGTGTCCGAGTGGCTTAAGGAGCACGCCTGGAAAGTGTGTATACGTTTGCGCGTATCGAGGGTTCGAATCCCTCTCTCACCGCCAAGTTTACTTTCTATGATATCTCATAGAGTCCTAAAAGCTTAAATCTAAAGGGTTTAGGCTTTTTTATTGCCTTATGTTTTCCAATTGACCCTATTGAATCCTGATATAGTTGGGGGTATAACTGGGGGTATAATAAATTACCCTCATTTTTTTACCCCCAAATTTCTATGAAAAATGCCACACGACTTACAGATGCTCAACTCAGAAAGATCAAACCCTCTGAAAAAAAAGTAAAATATCCTGATGGAAAAGGCATGTATTTAGAAGTTACCCCTTCAGGTGGCATGCATTGGCGTATGAAATTTCGCTTCAATGGGAAAGAAAATATTTTCAGCATTGGCACATATCCCGACACCACACTTGCCCAAGCAAGAAGAATCCGTGATGAAGCACGCTTAAACTTAAAAGATGGAATTAATCCAAACGAAGCGAAGAAACAAAAAAAATTGCAGGTAGATGAAAGCACACTTTTCAGAGCACTTGCTATGGAATGGATGCAAGATCGTAAAGCAGTTATAAAAGAAGCAACTTACTTACGTGATTTATCCGTATTTGAGAAAGACCTTTTCCCTGCTCTAGGTGATATGCCAATTGATCAAATCAAAGGTAAAGATGTACTCGCTTGTGCCAAAAAAATTGAAGAGCGTGGTGCGCTGGAAATGGCGAAACGCTCAATCCCTTTAGCTGGGCGTATTTTCCGATTTGCGATTCGTAAAGGAATTATTGAGAACGATCCTACCCCTCACTTAGGCGAGGCTCTCAAGCCTCGTAAAGTAAAAAATATGGCTCGTCTGGACATTTCTGAATTTCCTGCCTTTGTTGAACGTATGGATCGCTACCACGGCAACCTGATCATTAGGTCAGCCTTGCAGTTGATGACTCTTACCTTTGTAAGAACGGCAGAACTGAGAATGATGGAGTGGAATGAGATTGATTATGAGAATCATTTATGGAGAATTCCTGCACATAAAATGAAAATGGCTATGCCTCATATAGTGCCTTTATCAAAGCAAGCTTTAGAGATACTAGAAAGGATTCAACCGATTACAGGTATAAAACAGTACGTTTTCTATAATTACAGTACCGCTAAGCCAATTAGCAGCAATGCTCTTTTATGTGCAATTCGAACAATGGGTTATAACGGTAAAATGACTGGTCATGGATTCCGTGGACTTGCATCAACTACCCTACATGAGCAAGGCTATATGCATGATGCCATTGAAATACAATTAGCTCATAGAGTTGGTAATGCTGTATCTCAAGCATATAATCATGCACAGCATCTTGAATATCGAACTCAAATGATGCAAGAATGGTCAGATTTTATTGATGGGTTAAGGGGCAAATAACACTCACTATTCTCAATATTTTTAATAACATAGAATGTAAAACTATCAATTTCTTAATCTATTTTTTTAGTATAGTACTAAGAAGGATTATTCGTCCGATTTAAAATATAAAAAGCACTTTCTTCCGCCATATCACAAAAAAATCGACTTTTCTGCCAAAAAGCAGCTTTATCTGTAGAATTCAATTCACAAAAAAACTTCTGATACCAATATGCCCAAGGTTTTCTCTTGAGAGTTTCATCGCCTACTGGCCTAGCATGTCGTAGAACTTGTACTTGGAAATCATTAAAATCTATAGGATTAATTATATCTAGAATTGTTTCATCTAAACACCGAAACTCACCCTCAACTCTGTTTTTTATTTCATAGATATCATTCCATGTATCCAACTTACTGATTAAATCTGGATCTGATGTATTCCAGTTAAGTTCTATAATAGGTACAGGATCTCGCAAATTAATGATTTTTAGTTCTAAGCAGTTGTAAGCGGATTCTGTATAAGGATAAAAGCTAAATCTTATATTATTATTTTTAAAAAAGAGATTATCGTCTCCTTTTGCTTTTTTATTACAAGTATCACATATAGGAACTAAATTGTCAGGATGGACTGAAAACAATGGGTAATCTGATTTACATAATTGATGATCATAATCCGACCTCCATTGTTTTTCATCAGGAATATTTGCTCTAATATCTGCTAATGTAGACATACCACAGGCCTTACAAACATTTCCATTGATTGAATCTGAGCGAAACTCAAGAAAATGAGTTAAGATGTTTACACCACCAGCTTGATTAATAATAGGCTGCAATTCTTTAGTACTTTCATATAGATGTGTTGCTAGAACTTTAAATGCTTCAAAACTTTCTTGCGATAAAAAGCTGATTAAATTGGGATTAGGCGTTGAAAAAAAATTTTCAAGATTTTGATTATCAATCATTACTTGATACAATTGTTCACGAATTAATTGTTCTTCGCCTTTTAGACATAGAAATAATTTTTTAAATTTATCACGAGTTAAATCATTTTTACCAGTTGGTTTTCTAAAGTTATTCCAACATGCTTTACCAACAGGAGTATAGCTAAATAGACGTCTCCCAAATCTCTGCTGATTAATAGATTTGTTTAAGAAATAAATTAATTCTTCATTTAACAACTCGAAAACTCGAAATTTAGGAGTTTGTGGATGTAATCTAAAAAGCATTAATCACTCAACTTTTTAATCAAATATGCACGTTCAGCTGAAAGACCCAAATTGTCTTCAATCCATTGCTTAGCTTGAGCATCACCGAATTTTAATTGCTCACGTATTTCATCAATGACACTATGAGAAATCAAAGATCTTAGCCCAAAGTACCGTTTAATAATCACATCAAAAGAGGCCCCATAAGTTTCTTCCTCAACAGGTTTTAAATCAATCAAACCATTGTGATTTCTTTCAAAAAAGAAGACATTTTCTTTTTTAAGTGAAGAAATCATAAATGGTGAATGTGTTGATAAAAATATTTGTGAATCTTCAACTCCCTCATCATTTAGATTCAATGCTTTTTCAAGGTAAGTATGGAAGTAAGTTCGCCATGAAGGATTAAGATGTGTTTCTGGTTCATCAAATAAAAAGAGAGACTGCCCAAGACCAAAAATAGTTGAAGCTGCTAACACCTGCATAAGTTGAGCTTCACCATCAGAAAGATCATCAAAACATACTTCCTGATTCTTATTGTTCAGAAATCTCAGCTCAACCATACTTAAAGGTAACTGAGTTTTCAAAGGTGTTTTAACTGTTTCAATAAAGTCATCTTTAGCTAACTTTCTTCTATTAGTAATAGGCCATTTTTTATTCCCTAATTGTTGTAATTTCAACAATCTTAGGAAAAACGATCTAGGATCATGATAATTAGCTTCTCGTAAATTATTCAAAATACTCGAATTACTAAAATCAAGCTCAATTATACCAGCTAGAAAATTTAACTCATATTGATCAAATTGATCATTAGTCGTTCTATTTCCAATAGGAGTTATATTATTTTCCCCAACAGACCGTACGAGCATTTTTATATCACGGATCGCATCTGTATCGATAACCCCCGATCTCAAATCATAATAAATCTTAGCCTTTATAGGATATTTAAAGCCTAACTCCCCTAATATCTGTTCAACTTTTTCTAAAGGTAATAAAACGAGACTCAACAACAAAAGGCTTGTGCTATCGTAATCCAGATATATAAGATTACTTGGCTGTGGGTTAACTTCCCTAAGACTTAAATAGTTCTCTTGATCATAATCTTCAGAATAGAGATTATCGAATATATGAGGATATTTCTTAAGAAATTTTTTATTAATTTCAGAAACTTGCTCTTCATCAACACTCTCAGTTAATAGTTTTTGACGCTGTGCACTTATTCTTTTAATTTCAAAGTACTGTAATGAGTTTTTCATAAAAGCACGCTGAAGATTTTCATTCAATCCAGATGCATAACCCACTATAAAATCAGGTAATGGAGCTCCTAAAAGCAATAGATGTTGTTCGCCATCATTAGTAATCTTATAAGACTTGACCTCATTCTCATTAATATTCACCAAAATCACGTCTTCAGTTTGATTCTGATTTTTTATTGCATACTCCAAACTTACTTCAAATGGTAATGGAGTTCGTACAACAAAATCCTCACGCTGCCAACGCTCAAGATAAGCAAAGGTTTCTGCGATTAACTCAAGAAGCTGAGACTTACCAGAGCCATTCAAGCCTATCAAAGCATGAATATTTCCCTTAGTATTTCGAAAATCAAAATATTGATTTTTTAAGCCCTTATATTGCCCAATTAGCTCTAAAGACAATAAACGCATTATGCTTTACCTCGACCAGGCTTTGTAACAGATTTAGCTGATCGCTCTGCTTTAATCCTTTCCAATAATGCTTCAGCACTGTTTTCACCACTGATTAACTCTGGATTAGCCTCACGCCATTCAGCAGTGAGCTCTCCCCGAAATGCTTTAGATAGGATAGATTGAGTAAGGTTATTTACACGATCTAAAGCAGACAGCACTTGCTGCTCTATGCTCTCACTAGTGCTAAATAACTGATCCACTCGATTTATAATTTCCAATTGCTCCTCCAAAGGAGGAATTGGAACTGTAATTTTAATCAACCTAGTTAAACCTAGATCCTGATTACCCACCCCATGAGTATATCTCTGAGACAATTGGTAGCAATGACTCGAATTCATAGCCTTCGCTAGATAATTCCCGTCAATCACGTTTGTTATTTTTAAGACAGCAACATGAACCCATACATTAAAATCCCTACTTTCCTGATTAAAGTAGGCAATTCCTGTAGTGCCCCCTTTCGTGTAAAGAATATCACCTATTTCAGGCTTGCATCTTTTAGATAATTCTTCATGGAGCTCATTACTAATAAACTTACATTGAGTAAAATTAATTCCTTTTTCAGTAATATTCCCACCAGATATAAATGGGACACCTTCCTGTGTATATTTCGGGCTGAAGTGTGGTCCATCTTTAACACTCCAAGCTAACTCCCCGAGATTAGTCCACAACCAGCCTGCAGGTAGTGCAAAGCAATCTTCATCCAGAACAGATTCTGGATCTTTATATTTTGCCCTCCATTTTTCATTAGTTGGAACCTTATCTTGTCTACAAAGTCTCTGATACTCCGCATGCTCCCAATGTGATTTCCTAGCCTCTAAAATATCCTTTCGAGTTATAGGTGAACTGCCTAATTGTTTCCCTCTCCACTCCTCCGTCAACTTCCCACTCACAGCAGCAGCAAGCACAGACTGACGGAATTGTTTAAGAATCTCAGGGATCCGCTCTAAACGAGCTTTAATGCTCTCTACTTGAGCCAGTAGGGTATCAAGCTTATCTGCAATGACTTTTTGTTCGGCTAGTGGTGGGAGTTGAATCTCCATATTCTCAATAGCTTTTCCCGAAATATTAGGCTGTGCCCCACCATAAGCCTCTTTAAGAATATTCTCGCTTAATGAAGCAATAAGATAGTTCCTAAATCTCGTACTGCCTAACTTATCTGAGCGTAATTTTAAATTACCAACTCGCTGATTCTGGAACGCTGGCTCTTTGCCTTTATATACTCCAATTTTTCCGGTTGTTGCCCCAGACATTGCTATCAGCAAATCGCCTTTACAGACTTCGAACCCAACCACAGGGTCCGAAACGTGTATCGCATCCGCATCTGATGCATACATGCCATCAATATCAGAAATGCGAATAACAGGATATGTCACATCATTAGGTTGAACATAACTATTACTTTTAAAAGCAAACCCATTCTTCAAAAATAAATAATCACCGACCTTCGCTATCACCCATCCATTAGGCAACCATTCTTTCTGACTCATCAATTAACCCCTAAAGCAGCTAATAACGAATCTAGCTCAGCCAATGCAGCTACCAGTTCCTCTTTAGCCTCACTCGCTAAAACTTCAGGCTCAGGTAAATTTGCAGCATCTACACTATCTTTATCTTTTAGCCAGCTAATATCTAATGAATCATCCTTGTTCTTAGCAATCCACTCACGGCTAAAACAGCGCCAACGGCTATGAGCTAACTCTTTATCTACATTTCGGTTTGCATCGTCATTTGCTAACTCTATTGATAAAGCATCAAAACTATATTCACCTTCTTGTCTTGGGCTAGTACCTTTAGGGTCATCACCATATACCACTTCAAATGGCTTTAAATGTTGCTCTGTAAACGGTGTTCGTTTACCAAAACTTGGCATATTTGTGCGCAAATCATAGACCCAAACCTGCTTGGTACAATTTTCTTCTTGGTATTTTTCTTCAACACTGCCTTTCGTAAAAAACAAGACATTCGTTTTCACACCTTGTGCATAAAAAATCCCTGTCGGTAGACGCAAAATCGTATGCAGATTACACTTATTCATCAAATCCCGACGAATTTCTGTACCTGTACCTGATTCAAACAAAACGTTATCAGGTAATACAACAGCTGCTCGCCCACCCGGTTTTAAACCACGATAAATATGTTGTAAGAATGCTAATTGTTTATTACTGGTTGGATAAGTTAAATCATCACGAGTAATACTAGCTTCTCCACCTTTTGATGTACCAAATGGAGGGTTTGCTAAAATTACATCCACTTTCGGCAAGTTTGCCCCGATTTGCCCTAAAGAGTTCCCAAGGTGAATCACACCTTCATCATCGCCTTCCATACCATGCAGTAAACAGTTCATTAAGGCTAAACGACGCGTACTAGGAACAAGCTCAACACCAACAAAAGCTTTATTCTTTTGAAATTTTTGTTGATCACTCGTTAAATCATACAGATCATCTGTTTGTTCTTTAATATATTGGTCAGCAGCAATTAAAAATCCAGCAGTACCCGCAGCAGGGTCTTGAATTGTTTCTCCAGCTTGCGGTTTTAAACAACGTACCATACTATTAATTAAGGGACGTGGTGTAAAATATTGGCCTGCACCAGATTTTGTTTCAGAGGCATTCTTTTCTAATAAACCTTCGTATAAATCACCTAAACCATCTTTCGTGGCACTAAACCAATCAATCTGATCTAGGGTCTTAATCATTTGTTCTAAATGGCGCGGCTCTCGCAAACGTGTCTGCGCATCTGCATAGATAGCAGAAATTAGAGGGTCTTCATGAATCTGCTTTCCATCGTGGTCTTTACCTGTTGATAGGCTCAATAATATGCGCTTGTAATCATTAAGTAGATTTAGACCAGATTTTCCTTTTAAATCTTCCCAACGGCATCCTTCAGGTAAAGGATGACTCTTTAAAGTGCCAGCTTCAGTGTTTTCATGAACCATTTTAATAAATAATAATAAAACCAGTTCAGTCACATAATCTGAGTAATTAATGCCGTCATCGCGCAATACATCACACAGATTCCAGAGTTTTTGAACAATATCATTATTTGTCATGGTCAATCCAAATTAAAAATTACGCACTTTGCGAAAGCCAAATAGCTTCGCTCAATTGATCTAAAACAGTATCGAGCTGATTGCCTAACACTTTATCCATTTGCTTAGCACCGCCCTGATCACTAAAGCGGTTATTAACAAACTCACGGTCAATAATGACTTCATGTACAAGCTGCTTTGCTAAACGTTCCAACCATTTACGTTGGGCTAATGTCCATGGATGCATAGCATAAATTCGTTGCATCCCTTGCATGACACGTTGTTCAAATGGAATTAATGCTTCACCTAAAGCTGCCCGACGTATATGCCCAACAATACTCGCGGCAATGTCTTGATTGGTTTGCTGGAGAACTGCACTCCGCAAATTGGCTTCATTATACCCGTTGCCATCCAACAACAACTTAACTTCTTTTAACTGCTCTCGAGTTAAATCTTTAGGTCTATTTACCACTACACCTAAAGCAACAGACAAGTTCAACTGTTCTTTAATAAAGTGATTAAATTGATCTAGGTAATCTTCAGGCTTTTGATTTGCACCATAAGTCTGTTCTCGATTGACCAACTCATCCTGATGCTCTGAAATAATAGGCTTCCTGTCAGAACCAAGAAGTTCATCAACTTTAGCTAACTGATTGACTAAGCCTGAATGCTGTATCATAAATTCAGCAGCCTTTTTAGGGCCTAGATCATGTAAATGCTTATGAAGTGTCTTAGGCTCAACACCCCACTGTTCCTGCAATTCATTTAACTTTTGTTTTAATAACGGCTTATTTTCTGCTTTTTTCTCAGCTTTACGCAAAACTCTCATTAATTTTTGGCTTAGCTGACTCAGGACAACATGCGCATGTGTTTCCCCTAATTGCTCACCAGGGCAGTTTAATGCTCTGTTCAACATTTCAGGATCTGTTAACTCTTCAACGAGTTGTTCTAGAGTTACATTCGGGTCTTTTACTAACGGCTTCATGGTATTTACATCTTGCAAAGCAGCATAAATATCCACAGGGTCATAGATACGAAAAACAGTTTTGCCAATCTCATCACAACGACGGGTCGCACGACCAATCATCTGTTCATATAAAATACGAGACTTCACTCGGCGCATGAACACAAGATTACAAATCTTAGGAACATCAATCCCTGTAGTAAGTAAGTCAACAGTAACTGCAATACTCGGGTATCTCTCATTTTTGTATTGACGAATTAGTTGATCAACCTTGTCACTTTTACCTGTAATCTTGGCGACCGCAGATTGATTATACCCACCATTGTAAATATCTTTAAAAGCATCCCCTAAAAGACGTACCACCATATCAGCATGAGCATCGGTCGCACAGAAGATCATGGTCTTCTCATCACCAAATGGATCAATTTCTTGAGCTAATTGTTCACAGATCACTCTATTAAAGTCTTTAGTAATTACTTGACGGTTAAAAGCATCAACTTCGAAATTAAGCTCATCATCGAGTTCAGCACTTTCGATTGAGCCTGTTTGTGTATTGATCGCATTAACATTTTCCCCTTTGGAAAATTTAATCCCATTTTGAGAAAGTAAAGTTTCATAACGAATCGGTGGCTCATGATCTATAAGCCAATCATCTGCGACTGCTTCTCGGTAAGAATAGGTATAGACGGGTTTACCAAATATGTCACTCGTATGTTTTGCAGGAGTTGCTGTTAAACCTACTTTGACTGCGTCAAAATAGTCCAACACTCTTCTATAGCTAGATAGATATTGAGCGGCATCACGAGTTGCGATTTCGCCTTCAGTCATTTCCTGATCTAGGGCATACCCCCGATGGGCTTCATCCACAATAATACAATCGAATTGGTCAACTGGAGGTGGGTTATCACTCTTAAATATGCGATTGACCATTGCCTGCACCGTTGCCACTTGCACACGTGTCTCTGCTTCAGCAGTCATATCACCCAGCTCAGCTACATTATAAATTTTAGATAACGTATAGTTTTGCTCTAATGGAGCTTCGTTGAACGCATCAAGCGCTTGCTGACCTAAAGCAGTACGATCTACTAAAAATAAGATACGTTTAAATCTTTCTGTTTTTAAAAAACGGTACATCAAACCAATAATTGTTCTTGTTTTACCAGTCCCTGTTGCCATTGCTAACAGCGCTGAACGAACACCTTGAGATAAAGCATTTTCAACTGCAATAATTGCTTTTTGTTGATAATCACGAACTTTTAAATATCCAAAAGGCTCATCTTTTAATTTTTGTTGCGCCTCTTCTTTACTTCGTTTAAGGATATCTAATAAACCGTCTGGACTATGAAAGGATTGTAATGGACGTCTAGTGTTACTCACACTGCGTACATCTCTAAACCAAGTTCCAGACTGTTCTGCCGATTGTTTGAAATACTCGCGACCATTACAAGAATAAGCGAAAGGAATATGATAGAAGCTATCAACACCATCAGACCAAGGTTGTGATAATCCTTCTAGCAGCCAAGCACCTTGTAGTGGAGCTTCGATCGTTATTCCATGACTGTACCGTTCAGCTTGAGTGATAGCGCCAGCCACATTCAGATTTTCTTTTTTTGCCTCAACTACAGCAATTGGCGTTAATCCTGAAAACAGCACATAATCAGCACGTTCACCTTTAATATTTCCTCGCATAGGCCATTCAGCAATTGCAATATTTCGCCCTTTCTCAGGTCGAGCACCTTTACGATAATCTAGTTCTTGTGTATCGGCATCCCAACCAGCCTCTTGCAACTGCTGATCAATTAAAATACGAGTCAATTTTTCATCTAATACAATAGATTGACTTGCTGTTCTTGCATTACGACCAATCTGTTGACGTTTGACAGAAACTTCTTTTTCATTCTTACTTAAAAGTTGTTGCTGTAACTCTTTAACCTTTTCTTCATATTCTCGTTGCTGCTTTGCAAGCGCATCTTCATGGGCTTTAGCTTGGATAGCAAATTTCTGAGCAGCCTCATCCATTGCTGAAGCTAATGCTTTAAACTCTGCTTTTTCTTTAGCAATTAATTCATTCAACTGCTGACTAGAATCCACTTGAACATTAGTGGCTTGTAAGTCATTTTTTAATTTAGATATTTCAGCCTGCAACTCTCGCAATTGTAAACTAGGATCAGCAGGAGGAACAAAAGGTGTTGGTTTGAAATCTGGTCCAGCCTTACCAAAAGATCGATGAAACCAAATTGCTAAATTACGCGCTACAACTAAACCACTAATAGCTTCTTTATGTTTGGTCTTAAATTGGTGAGTTGCTTTGTTACCCTCAATCCGTAAAGTATGAAATAAATCACGTACAACTTTATCTAATTTTAGCTCACCGTTTAACTTATAAATTAAGTCTGCCTGAGTGGTTTGCTCACTAAATTCAATACCAAGTGTTACCGCCATATGTTGTGCAATAGCTTCCCCTAGCTGACGAAGCTTAATTAAAGTTGTATTAGGATCGCTATAGAAAGCTCTCTCAGCTGCCCCAGCCAATTCAACGAATAAAGGGTCGTACTCAACCAAAAAAGCAAAATTTGTCGATTCAAGTGTCACGCTAAATCTCTCAGTCTTATTTTTTATCAAAGGTAATAACTAGATAATCAAACTATAATGACATCAGGTTACAAGTTTACGCCAAATAAATATCTTTTATATTAGCCGAACAATGACTTATATAGATCAAAAGATCTATATATATTTCCTAGGAGAATAGATCTGATTTCATTTAGAACTTAGGTAGGCAAATCAATTGCTAAGAACTAAATTAGTTGTTAAATTCTATTTTATTTTTATACAAAGAATATGAATTCACATTCTAATACTAATCAATATTTATTGTTTGAAGAAGAATACTCAACCAAAGACTATCTTTTTGTTTCTAAAGAAAAAAATAAGATAGGCAGTATATCTCGTTTAGCTTTACCTCAAAAAGAAAATATTTTTTTTATTCAAAAAAAAGAAAATTGTACTTATACACTAATTCATAAAGAATCTGGTCTACAATTTGAAGCTGAACTCACAAAGTATAAAAATAGCTATAAAATAAAGAATAATCTTTTATTTCCAAAATTTGAGTACGAGAAGAGTTTAACCGAAGTACAGCTTTTACCTCAGCATGCAACAGAAAAGAGCCTTCGTCCCGCACAAATTGGAGCCATACACTCTCTCTTATCACATTGGTCTTTAGAAAATGGGGTAGCCACAGTTGTGCTCCCTACAGGGACAGGCAAAACCGAAACAATGCTCCTAACAAGTATTGTAACGCAAGCTATTAAAACGTTAGTTATTGTTCCAACTATAGATTTAAAAGAACAAATTTTTGAAAAATTTCAAAACTGGGGGATGCTTAGAGAACTTGGGGTAATCCCTTACAATTTTAAAAACCCCAAGATTATCGCACTCGAAAAAACAATAACAACTGATGAAGATATAGATGTAATAAATTCGGCCGAAGTTGTTATTACAACACCTGCATTATTGGCTCGTAGTCCAATTAAACTACATAATAAACTTCAAAAACTTTTTAGTAATGTTTATTTTGATGAAGCTCATCATGTCAAAGCACGTGAATGGGATCTGCTAAAAAAATTGTTTAAAACATCTAAAATTGTTCAATTCACAGCTACACCTTACAGACATGATAGACAGCCTATAGAGGGTAAGGTAGTTTTCAATTACCCACTTTCTCAAGCTTTAAAAGATAAATGCTTTTCAAAAATTTCACTTATCGCAGTGGATGAAAGACATCCAAAAAAGAAAGATTTAGCTATCGCCCAAGCCGCTGTACAAAAGTTAATAGCAGATCGAAAACAAGGCTGGAAAAATCATAGAATTATGGTTCGAGCTAATAGATTAGAAAAAGCTACCGAGCTTTTAGCGCTATATCAAAGCTGTTTTCCAGATGAGAGAATTACACTTGTTCACTCTGACTCCCCCCAAAGAAAAAGAATTATTGAAGATATAAAAAGGGATATGTATGACATTGTAATTTGTGTAGATATGCTTAAAGAAGGTTTTGATTATCCTAATTTTAAAATTGCTGCTGTTCACGGTATGCATAAATCCATCTCTGTCTTACTACAGTTTATTGGTCGTTTTACCAGAACACAGGAGGGACTTGGAGATGCCTCGTTCATTGTAAATTATGCTGAAGAAAATATGTCTCTAGAATTGGAGAACTTATTTCAAGAAGGCACTGGATGGGAACATGTTATTAGCCAAATTGCAGATGCTAGAAAAGCTCAAGCAGAATCTCTCCTTTCATTTTTACAAGGATGTCAACCATATGCTGGCTTTGACTCTCCCGATATCACATTAAATCCCAAGTTAGTATACCCGGCTTTAAGCTGCGTTTGTTTTCATGCGGATAAAGTAGATTGGCTTAAATTTAAAGATGCATTTAACATAAATAGATATGCTATTTCCCAACCCTATTTTAATCAATTAGAAAATGTTTTTTATTTCACCACACAAAGTCGGGACAAAGTAAAATGGGCTCGTTCAGATAAAATTAGGGATCAAACTTGGGGGCTTATTGTTTTACATTACGACATTTCAACTAAACTTCTTTATTTAGGATACTCAGATAAACTACTTGATATTGAAAATTTAATTAAAAAAATTAGTCTAGATACGGCAGTTCAAATTAAAGATGATAATGTTTTTAAAGCTTTTCACAATATAAAAAGATTAAGTATTGTCCATGCAGGTATCTTCAAACCAGCTAATCATCTACATCGCTACTCTCGACTGAGTGGGGCTGATGTAACAGCTGAGTTAAGCAAATGGAAAGAAGGAAATAGATGCAAGAAATCAGATTTTGTTGGTATCGGTTTTAAAGAAGGTAAACCTATCAGCATAGGAGCATCGATTAAAGGTAAAGTCTGGAGCCCTTCTAAAGCTGCTGATCTAAAAGAGTGGAAAGAATGGTGTATTAATATTGGAAAAGTAATTACAGATCCCAACATTGATGCGAATCAAATTCTAGAGGACTCAGCTGAAAAAATTCAGCTAGAAGAATATCCTGACAATATGGTTGTTTTAGGTACAGATTGGGCAGAAGATCTTTATGAAAAAATACATAAGCTAACTTTAGAGGTAGATGGAATTTCTTATCTACTCTCTGAAGCAAAAATTAATTTTATTAATTTTACTACCCAGACAGCTCATTTCAAGATATCTATTTATGAAACTGAAATCTTATTTTCACTTACGTTAGGCGGAGAAAAAGGGTTCCAAATTGAAAGATTAGAAGATAAAAAAATATATATTTCAGGTATAAAAAAAGATGAAATACTATTAAAAAAATTCTTAGAAGACTACCCACCAACACTTTTTTTAATTAATAGTGATACTATCGCAGGATGTATCCATACAAAATTTAGTGATAAACCAGAATATCGAATTCCAAAAGAGAGAATGGAAGCTTTGGAATGGAATGATGTAAATTTTAAGATTGAATCTATCTATAAAGATGGAGGAATGCGTACAAATTCCATTCAAGAATTTATGATGAAAAAGTTTATTTCTGACGGGGCCAATATTGTCTTTAATGATGATAATTCTGGAGAGGCCGCAGATATTATTGCAATATTCAAAGAGGAAAATCTTATTCGTTTTGAACTTGCTCACTGTAAATATTCTAAAGAAAAGGCTGGAGCAAGGCTATCCGATCTATATGAAGTATGTGGACAAGCAATAATATCTTTACGTTATAAATGGAGACCTGAAGAATTAATACGACATTTATTACGCCGCAATCAAACAGGCGTTCTTGCTGGAAAGAGATTTTACTATGGTGAGCAAGATGAGCTAAACGAGATCAATAAAGCACTAAAGTACACAAATGTTGAGTTTGTTTTCTCAATAGCTCAACCAGGAGTAAACATTTCTTTAATTACTACAGATATGTATGATTTCTTGAGTTCCATCTATTCTACTGTTATTGATATGACTGAGACTAAACTTAAATGTTATTTCAATAAGTAATTCTTCGTGTATAAAAATCAAAAAAGGTTAAATAATATACATTTTTATAAAAAATTAATCTATGAAAAATTATATTCCATTCGATGCTACTGTATTACCATTCACACGACTTACCAGCGAGCAATTTGAACAATATTGCGAATGGTTACTTATTAAAGATAAAAATTTAAACAATGTTCACCGTATTAAAGGTAATGGACACTATCAGGGTGGGCTTGATATTTGCGCCAATTTTGTAAAATCCCCTAGAATGCTAGCTGTTTATGAATGCAAATGCTGGGGAAATTTATCAATTCAAGAACTAGAGAAAACTATAAAAAAGTTCAAACAAAACGACTTACTCCCTAACATAAATAAATATGTCATTATCCTTGCACAAGAAGAAGTACCTAGAAATATTTCGAAGAAATGGCATGAGATACACCAAGAACTACATGCTTTAGGAATTGAGTCCGAGTTATGGACAGCCGTAACTTTAACCACAATGTCACAATCCTATCCTGACATTGTTAGCAAGTTCTTTCCAATGGCTCCTGAAAGTCAGTTTTACAATGAATGGATGCTTAGAACTCACTTTATTGAGACATTACATAAAGCGTTAATTGATCCTGATGAAAATAATCGAGAAGCGGCTAAAGAATTTCTTGATTTCTCTTCATTAAATTATTCAGATTTTGATGAATCCTTTTTTGAGGATGGCAATTGGAAAATTAAAAAAAAGTGGATTGAAATTTCGGCTTTATTACCAACACAAAACCATGTCGGCTCTGCCACTATTACGGTTAAAACTCATGATGCTCATGGGGCAAGTGTTATTCTAGAAAACAAATGGATGTTAGAAAATTTCTTAGGGAACTCAGGACAACCTATCCATTCTCGCTATAGACCATTTTATATTGGTACTCCATCAAATCAATCTGAGGTTATAGACTTACAAAACTGTCGCTTTAATCTACCAATTGAAGTTATTCAACAAATTACAGAAGTTGCAGACAATCTTACTTCTGCCTATCTCGGAGCAATACAAAAAATTGAAGACATATGGAAAGCTTATAACTTTCCTTTTATTTCATGGAATGGTCGAACATACGTTGCTTTATGTACATTGTCCAAGAAAATTTGGGACCTAATGATTAAATTTACGCACGTTCATGATGTAGATAATGGAGACACTGAATGGCATATATTTTCAGCATCTCGAAATTTCATACAACTATATACAGGAGAAAAATATAAACCTGTAGAGGATGTTTATCATGGTATGTTTTGGGCAGAAAACATTGAAGATATCAATGACAAAGATGAACTCACCTTGTTATGGGAACCGCCCCTTAGCAAAATCCCTGTATCAGAAAAACAATGGTGGTCTTGTCAAACTTCATTTGAATGGATAACAGAGAGATTTATTCCTGAAGTTATTAGCTGGGATAAAAAGAAAAGCATTTTTACTTATTTTTCCCCCTTAAAAAGAATTAAAGGTTTCAAGGATTTAGAAGACTTTGGTTATATCAGAGACATTCGTGAGTTTGCTTTGCTAAAAGATCACTTCTATCGGACTTTAGGTATATTGAAAACCATTGAGTTACTTCAAGCATTTTACATCTCCCATCACAGCAATCGAGCCTATTTCACAACTAATGAAATTTCACAGCTCTATCTTTGTCTCATTCCTTTAGTTGAAAATGCAAAAGGCTTTTTTTCTTATATTTCTTCAAAGCTCGATTTCTATAATGAAGAATTTGCAAATTTTGAGGAACTTCTTAATGCACTCATAAGTAGAGTAGAAGAAGAGATTTTTTTAATGAATAATCATGAAATTGAACTTATTTTCAGAGCCATGTGTGAATGTATCTATGGTGATGAATCATGGATAGACATCAATCTACAAGAGAAAATTTATTTAGCTCTTAAACCTTTTATAGAATTCCATGACCATCAACTACTTATAGATAGATACTCTAAATTTATGTAAACGAATAGGGCTTATTTGTCCACAATAAATATCCATTATCCTTTGCCTGTCGATATGCCCAACTAGCAACACTATGTGACCGTCCAATATCTGTCAGAAAACCAAACTTCGACAATTCATCCGTAATTAAACTATCAAAGTTTTGGTTTCGCTCTTGCCATTGAAATAAAAACTCTTCTGACGCCAAGAAATCACTTTTAGCTGAATTACATTTTTCATCTGCAAGCACAAAATTATGACCTGTATCTGCTGGGTACATTGCCCAAGGTATGAAATGGTCTACAGCCCATTTATTTTGCTTAATTGGCTTTTGGCAGTAAAAACACTTACATGCCTGTAGGTCAACTAGAAATGCCCCTACTTGTCGAAGCTGACTTCGACTTGGCTCAAACATGAATGTTGCCAAATCAGGCAAGCCATCTAGAACCAATAAATTACCTTTATTTAACCTGACAAAATCAACCCACTTTTTTTGACATAACTCTTCAATAATTTCACTGAATTGACGTAAGCAATACATGACATTTGGCAAAAGTATGAGTTGTTTTCGAGACTCTTCTAAACGATATAAAAACTCAATATTTTGACCTTTCAAATTTTGTAGGTAAGTTACAGGCATCTTCTTTACGATATCTGCCACTTTCTTTTTCAATTGCAGCCAGTACACATGGTCTCGTCTGGCTAAAGCAAGGGATTTATACCGTTGTTGGGCTGTATGAATTAAGCTAATAATTCCTGCTTGCTTACCATTATTCTGTTGTAACAGGAATGGTTCATTTTCATTAAAATGAAATGGGAAAGTCTGCTTCCAGTATAAATCTATAAATTTTTCTGCAATATCCAGATAGTCTAAAGTTAAGTTTTCTCCAGTATCACACCCTTGTTCAATTGCCAAGCGGGAAAGACTCATCAATAAAGCAAATTTATAAGTCGAAGAAAAACTTCCTGAATGCAAAATTTGCTGAATCTGTTTCAGAAACTTAAGTTGCTGCTGTGGTGTTGGTACAGATACTGACATTATTTATTCAATTTTGTTTTTGAAATACGATATTCAGCCAATCTTCATTATGATCGGAACGTTTATCAATGGTAATCCATTGTTGTAACAATAAAATATTAGCAAATTTTTTTAACAAACTCTGTGCTTGTAATTCATCCATATCTGTAAATTGTCGTCCATCCTTGTAACGATCTCCCGCGCCATATTTAAATGACATATAGCAGATACCATTCACTTTTAATGCTTTTAGTATTTTTCCCAACACATCAGGTAAGTATTTTCTTTCACAATGTAATAGTGAAGCACATGCCCAAATACCATCATATTGATTTAGCTCAGCCAACTCATAGAAGCTTTCAAAACGCACATCAATTCCAGTCACTTGACTTGCCTTATCAACCAGTTCTTTTGAATAATCTGTTGCTGCCACCTGATAACCTTTATTCTTAAAAGCCAAGGTATCCCTACCTGAACCACAACCTAAATCAAGTATAAAGGCATGGTCTGGTAGATAGCGTAAAAATGGTTGATATAGGCTCTCCATATCTACTTTGAATGTAGACTCGAAGAACCCTAATGCATTTATATCGTAATAATCTAAAGTTTGTTTCATTTATAACATAAGTAATTTTTTTCGATTCTACCAAAAAAATAAGGGAGCAAAAGCTCCCCCATCCACTTGCTTAGTTTCCCAACTTAGCTTCAACATCAATCTTATGTTTGTACTTTTTTTCAATAGCTCTACTAGAACACGGTGGTCTGAGATCAATCCAAAACGCTGACAACTGTTCTATATCTTGTATATCCTGAAATCTTGCTAAAAGATCATCTTGTCTTGGCTGACCAAATGCCATTCTATAAAGGCTTAAATCTGATTTTAATCGGGTCAGCTTTTTCTCTTCTTTACTATACGGCAGCCATGGAACATAGCGTTGAATCGTGGTTGTTCCTTTCTCTGAAATCCAAAACGGAATCATGTCATTTTTAGATGTACATTTCTCTAAATAGGCTTTGTCAAAAAGTATTTTCCATGGATCTTGACCTGTATGGTATACAGGCTTCAAAGTATGAAAGTTATGAAATTCTGCAATATTCTTCCGAACTGCATAGCCTTTATAACGATGTACACGACCTTCTCTCTGCTCCAAATCAATTGGATTTGAGGGCAAATTCCAATGCATAACTGCATGGCACCATAAATGAAAATCTAAACCTTCCTGACCAATAGATGTTGATGCTAGTACAAATGGTCTAAAAGGTGAATTAAAAGCATCTCTTACTTTCTCAATTCGAATTTCTTGTCCTGCTTCATTTTTCCCGCTACCGAATCTTAAAGCGAATTTACAACGTACATCAAAAGCATCATCAACCACTTGATTATTTCTTACTTTGAATTGATGTACCCGTACATGGCTTGTACGTAGCGTTAATACTGAATAAAGAGACTCTGAAATTTCGTTTATACGTGCACACGCAGATCGATTAGTTAAACCTAAAGACTCTATCAGTACATGGATATGTTCATCCAATAATGCTTGTAAATTACCTTGTAAACTATATTGGAGTACCTTTCGCCAATAGGATTTACCACTAAGAGATTTAATCAATCCAACATTTTCAGGAACATTAAACAAACTTTGGAAACCTGCTGTAATGCGTAATGCGCCTAAAAATAATTCATGTGCATCGTTCTTAACCTCCTTCTCAGTTAGGACACGTTTTAATGCCCGATATGCACATAATGCAGGTGATGCTAGAACAATATCAGCTAAGACCTCAAAAAAATCTTCTGGTAATCCGCCTAACCTCCTCCCACCTAAAAGTTCCTTGACTATTGATTTAATTGCATCCACAAAACCTAAAATGGTCTTATTTTCTAATGTCTCAGTGTCATCATCTAGTTTTTGGGAGAAATGACTTGCCCATGTATCAAACCTCAATTCCCAATCCAAATCATCCTCAAGCACAATATCTAATAAAATAGGTGCCAACCAATACCAATTAGTATCAAAATCAGATATATCAGGATCTTTAAAACTATCTAGAACAACACATTGTTTTTTTAGTTGATCAATTACTAGAGATTTAATTGAAGTAATATTGACTTCAATTAAATCGATTTCACTCAAAATCAAATCCAAAGGATCTAGCTTAGCTAAGGTGATAGAAGGATATAAGAGGCTGAGAAAATGAAAAGATTTTGTCTTAATATCTAGAGGTCTCGAAGGTGTATTTTTTTTAAAATAAGTCAAGTCTTGTGTTTTACCATACATTAACCTTTCTGCCTCGTAAGAGGTAAATGCTGCAATCGCATTTGGAACAGCATTCCATGCAGAGAAGATCAGTTGTTTCGTCAAATGATTTTTCCCCTTATAAACGCCATAAGGTTCCCAATAAACTAAAGATGGTGGCATCCATAATAATTTTGCCATCCCTTGATCAAGGGTCTCTCTAATCAATAAACGAAGTTTAGAATTATTCAATGGGATAGGCTTATATTTTTGAATATGCTCTTTTTTTAGGCTATATTTATTGGCTTCTCTCAGTCCATTTTTAAATTTTTCTGAAAATTCAGATTCATGAGATAGTTTAGTATTTTCAATTTTCCGACCCAAATCATAATCTTTAATAAAGTTAAGCGTATAAGGTATGGACTTCCAATATTCAGTCACATTGCTCACATTGAGTGAATCTAACAAATTTCTCATTGAGGCTGCGTACTTCAAATCTTCCACATCTAGTACCGAACTTTCATTATGTTCTGAAAGCATGGAATTATTATCATGACTCAATGATACTCTTTCTGTGCGGCACATTACTTCAAGTAAGTTATTCTCTACTTTACGCTTCAAATCATCAATTTTTTCTCTATTCGTAAAGCCTAAAGCAAGTTCCCTTCTGTACTCCAACATTAGTTTTTTTAGAAATTCTAACTTAGACTCATTATTAAAAAGAAAACCGAGGATTTGCATCAATTCAGCATAATGATCTGTTTCATCTTCCCCTTGTACGCTATACATTTTATAAGGTGTCGCTGAAAGCATAAGAATTTTACTTTGATCATCTGAGAAAATCTTTTCAGCAATCATCTGTGCTTCATTATCAATACTTTGACCATCTGTTGCTTGTTGAATTAACAAGTTTTTAAAACGTTGAAACTCATCTAAAATAATTAAACTAGGTTTCAATGCTGACAAACTAACAGAGGCTAAAATTGATCTAAGCTTTGCTATTAACCTATCTCTCAACTGTATGACATAGATATCAGATTCAGCCGAATCACTATAATGAATACTTGTTTCTTCAATCTGCTTCATTAGCTTTAGATCTTTTTGAAGCTCTTGTCTAAATGAATTCACAATAGTTTGATCATAAACTTCCTTGCCTTGATTTAAACATTCATCTATTCGTTCATCCCAACGATTAAGCCCGACCTTACATCTGAGCAATTCTTTTAGCGCTGTTTTGACTTGGGTTGATGCAAATAATGGTTCTAGAAGATAGTAAAGTATTGCTCTTTCATCGGCCTGCCCGCCTTTACTTCGGGTATGATCCAATGCAGTACTCGGTGTCAGACTGATAAAATTAACCTGACTTTGCTTCAATAAAGAAGTTTCTCTTACTAGATAGGTTAAACGTGTCGCTCTAACCACTTCATCTTTATTGGTCACATTCAATCTACGGATGTTCTGAGTAGCAATGCTAGCATTTGAACAAATATAAAGAATGTCAATTCGCTCTTGATGGGTACTTAAATGTTCGATCGTTTTAGCAATTACACCTCTAGCAACCAAGGTTTTACCTAAGCCAACCTCATCAGCTACTAAAAATCTCGCATTATGTTCACGCTCAAAAAGTTTAGAGAACACCCAATGAACTGTATTACGTTGAAAATCTTTTAAATTATGTAAAACTGAGTCAGATGAAAATGTTGCTTTATTCAATTTATTTTTTTCCTTTTATTGCTTGCTCAAATGCATGCCACAATTGAATAAACTCTTTCGGAATATGAGCACTACCTTCCCCGCCCAAATCCTGAACTAACTTTTGAATATCTTGTAATCGTTCAGGTTCTTTCATATAGATAACAAACAAATCTTCAAACAATGTCGTTTCATCTTCAAGTAACCTATTTAACCAATTGAAGTCAGCTTCACTATTTTTCGTACCTATTTTGTCGGTAGCGTAAACGTACCCGAGCAATATTCTTAAGTACTGAAGAAATCCTTCTTTATTATTTATTAATGTTCTGAGTATCTCCGCATCACGGTCAGAAGGTAAGTCTGATACTGTTATTTTCAATACAAACCTTACTTGTTCTTGTTGAAGTTTATGTTTGATTTCAAATGCAATTAAGCTTGAAATCGCCGTACTAGTTAAGTTGGAGAAAACAATATTTTCATTTGTCTTGCTGATATTCCAAGACTGTGCACGTTTTTCATCTAAAGTAATAGGCCAAACCTTGATCTCATAATCTTGATAATTATTCTGAGTATTCATTCCCTCTGCATTTAGCACATAATTCCAATAATTCGAAGTTTCGTCGAATGTGCAATAACCTCTAATTGTGGTACTACATATCCATTTTCGAATTTCCTCTAGAAGTTTATTATCTTCACTCAGACTTGAATCACCAATTGCGGAGAGATCATCATATTGCGTCAAGTAACCATTAGCCTTCATGCTTGAAAGAAAGTGATCAACATTAATCAATTCACTATCCTCACTCACCAGTTCAACCAATATTTCATCATTTTTTTGACACGTCAAAGCTGCATCCGTCGCATTCGCAGAACCTACTACCACATGTGTCTTAGATTTACCATCTTCTAAAACATCATAGATATATGCTTTTGCATGTAATCCTTTAGTTAAAATCTGATCTGTCTTAACTTGGAAATTATTGCTTTGATCGTCATTTGTATAATCATCATCAACCAAACCATCAGCTAACGTATAAATTTCTTGGTCAAAAGCTTTAAGTGTTGCAGGTTTTAAAGCTAAGAGTTCCTCTTCTCTTGTCAGAAGAAAACAGGTTTTACTCGAACTAGCTAATTTTTTTAATACAGCATCGGAACAAAAAGGCGAAATAATTAGTAATTTCTCATTCTTTTGAATGTTCCATGGATAGGAACCCTGATCTAAAATGTAGAAAGAAATATCATTAAAACCTTCAGGCAAACACCATTGAACTTTGATTAAATCCTGTGTCATTTTATTCATTTGTTGAGCCTTTTTATATTTTAGCTCACTATCTTGAAAACGACTTAAGGTGTTTGAAAGGAAATAAATTATTGGATTATTTTTCGGATTTCGCTTCTTACCCACATGTCCATCTAACTGTAAGGCAATGTCCCACGAATTATCTTTAGTTAAGTTTCTAGAAAGTACAACCAGTCTATATACAATATCTTTTCCATTGACGAAACGTAATAACCATATCTTTGGATGAAAAACACCACCTCTAGGAGATTCACTTTCTATGATCATATCTTCCAAATAACTAAAAACAGGATTTGGCTTTCTGTCTTTTGGAACCTGAATAAGTCCTTTTTGTGAAAATATAGTTATTCGTTCTTTCAACTTTTTGATTGATGCCAAAATTGAATAAGGATCGATTGGCTTACTATCAGTTGCTAACAATGAAAGATAGACTGGAATCTCTAATACAACAGACGGATCTAGGGAATAAGTTGTCAGTATTGCTTCATCAAATATCATCCCTACAGGAGGCACTAAGAAAGACGTATTTAAGCTTCTATGCGATGGGTTCAACATGACCTAAATTCCCTCAACAACAGATAAATCTTTCAAAAATTGTTTTGCCGTCGGCCAACGATATCTCAACTCATTTACACCCGCGGCTCCGCCCCACTGCTCTAACGCTTTTTTATTGGTAAACCTTGATCTAGCACCTTTTAAATGCTTCTCACGCTCTATGATTAATTTTTTCACTTTATTCAACTTATAAAATTTAGGATCTTTTAACTGAAGAATACTTACCCATGATTCAATAAAGATTTTAGTCGTACGATTGATTGATATAGGCTCAGCATAAGAATTTTTTCTTTTTTCAATTGTTATCCAGAAATCGTCTATGAACCAATTATCAAGGTGAAATACCTTAGAATCCCTGCTGTATAATTTCTGATACCACTCATGTAATTTATTTTTATACTCCTGATAAACTTTTTTATTCTCGCTAAGATCAGCAAGTAATAGGTTATAAAGTAAATAGGCGCCGTGAATAATGACAGAAAAGAACTCTGCATGTTTAAGGAGTTTCTGAGTCTCCACATCAAAATTCTCAAATTGTGGATGCTCCCATGGTACTGTTACGTCTTGGCTATAGTGACTATTTAAAGCAAGATAAGCCAAAAGGCTCTCACCACAATGACAACGAAGCTGTTCTTTTATAAATCCAGCTTCTTCATCCGTAACTTTTAAATTCACACTGTTGGGAAAATCTTTAGGTGGCTTGGGAAGGCTGAAATGCCATATAGAAGATTTATTTTTTTCAATTTGGAATTCTGAATAATCATCATTACGCTTTTGTAGATGTGCTATTTCTTTCTCTAATTGAGCTCTTTTGTTCTCTAATTTCTTAGCATAAAAGAAATATTCAGTTTGCAAACAATTTTTACTCTTAATTCCCCATTTTTCTAAGCCTGACCAATATACTGAACTTGGTAATCGTTTCAAAGTGATGCCAGAAGTCTTACCAAACACGCCATCTAAATCATCAGACTGCATCAAGCTAGTAATCAAATTCCGCTCAAGCTGATCAATAATTTTGAGTGATTCATTATCATTTAAATGTTTTTTTTCAGCTTCCTGATAAAGCCAAGGTATAAAGAAAAAATAACGAAGCCTCGTTTGAATGGTACTCGTACCTGGAAATAAGAGATCTGATATACGATCCCTAATACTACCAATCCCTAGCTCATCCCTGCTGTCCTTTTCATTGAAATGAGATAAAAGCTCTAATACTTTTCCTCTAGACTCTTTATCATTATCTATCCATGAAAGTGATGATTTAAGTGTAATGGTCATATAACTTTTCTATTTAGGTAATGAATTCAATTTATCAATTTTCCAATATCAGAATACAATAATTCTGCTTTTAATTAACTCCCATTTATTTCCACTAGCGATTGTTAATGATGGTTCAGTTATGAGTATCCTACAGAAAGCCTTTCTATGCTCAGTAAAACAATTTAAGCCTTACTAAGAGAGTGAGAAGTGGTAATCAAGATTATGTCTTGCTAATAACGCTCAAAACACACAAAAAAAAGGGAGCAAAAGCTCCCATTACTCTCGTTCTTCCATCTTAGCCTCAATCCACTGGTGAATTTCCCAAGCTGACCAACCGATACGCATTTCGGTCAAGCGCACAGGTTGAGGAAATGTCGGATCGTAATACTTTGATTTCTTATTGATCATCTCATAGATTTTTGATTTGCTCAGAGCAGTAAATTCAACGACATGCTTGATATTAATGATTTGATTCATCTGAAAAGTTTGACCTGTGAACGCATTCATGATGTTTTTCTCCCAATCAATGATGCGAGCGCAATTTCGCTCAAATAATAGAGCCCGCTGTAAGAAAAAACGTCCTGCTTCCACCTAATCAATTCAAAGCCTGAACCGATTGCTGCAAGCCTTTCTGAATATCCTGAACATGGGTTAGGTCATGCGTTTGTTGAGACTGTTCTGGTCTTGATTCATCACTATAAAACTCCTCAACAATATCCAGCCCCTCCTCACCTCCCACCTCAAAGCTAGCATTGCCATAGCCCTGCCGTGCCACATGATCTAAAGCTTCCTGATAAAACCCTGCTGCCTTACTTGTTTCATCAATCTGTTTGGCTGACGTAATTGCCTCCTGTAAATTGATTCCATCACGTAAAGTTAAATCCACGTAATAGATCGGAGTACGATAACTTTGCGTGGTGCTTTTACCTCGTAAAGTCAATTGCAATGGCAGGCATGAAAGTAAATCACCTGAAGCAGCATGGTAATAACGTAATCGTGCAGCCAAGGTACGAATGCTATTAAAGCCTGTGGTTCTAAAGATGAAAGTGCCAAACTCATCCGATTCATCTAAATTCACATACAGCCGCCCATAAGGTTTACACAACCCACCCTGTGCCAATGGACAAAGATCAGGTGATGGACATGGATGCTGTTCAATACCATTTTGTCCCAGTCGCTGACAGGTTTCTCCATTACCTGAGCAGATTAAGCGTCCAGTTTGGCGGTCAAATAGGCTGTACTCTGCCCGTAGATTCAGTTCAGGATCGTTAAAGATCATGCGTACTGGAATGGTTCTGAGTTTCTGGTTTTGTGCTTTAGCACGTAACTGTTCATCCAGTGGATGTTTCACCCAGCCATCTTTTCCTTGAATTTGACTGGTAATGGTAAATTGGTCATCCTTTTCAGGGAGTCGTTTACCATTCTTTTCGATGATTTTGCCGATACTAATACGTCCTAATACTGGCGGTGTAATTGCTAAACCTTTAATCATGGTGATGTCCTCTATATAGATGTATAAATAAAAATTGGGCATAAAAAATCCCATACCTGTTCGGGTCTGGGATCGGTTGGTTTTGGGTATTGGTTGATTTGATACGTTTGTTGAAGAAATAAATGCTGGATCTGCGTTGCTGCCTTATCCACCATTCGGGTAAATCTGAAATCGCCGTGTACCTGCTTTGGTTTGAGGAAACTGCTGTAGATATTCAGGGTGTTGTTTCAGTAAGGATTTGCTGTCTAGGCTGATCGAGTCTTGTGATTTCTTCCACGTCACTGAACCACCCGTAAACACTGCTCGTTCAGCATCTTTCATCATCATTTGCAGTTGATGTTTGAGTTCATCAAAATACTGTTGGTGCTGCTCAACCTTATGTCGCTCTTCAAGCAATTGGTTAAATAGGTAGTTGGCTTGTTCATTTTGAGTCAGATCTTCCACTGTTAGTGGTATCTGCTCAGGGTAAAGCTGCTGCAAGGCTTTGGCTGCTGAGTCAGAAGCATCGACACTCGGTGGAATATCCGATTCCACACATTGCCAGAAGTGACGTTCCGCATTAATGATATGCTGAATCACGGTTTCATTACGGGTCACTTTAAAGATTTTACTTTCATGTCCACAGATCAAGGTACAGATATGCGCTGCCTGTTTACCTGTCACTGCCAGTTGATGTTGCACTTGGCAGAGGACATATAAAGGCACACCATCTCGCCATAACTTAGAACCATATTCCCCTACAGTTTTACATTCCAAGATTTGAACTTCATCATTGCCCACCACGGCATAGTCAAGGTTCGCCAACATAAAGTGTTTGTCTTCATCAGGATGCTGTAACACTGCATTGACTCGACGCACCTTATTATTGGTGTGCATGCTGTAGTATTCAGCCACCAAGGGTTCTAACTGCTTGCCCCAGTACAACGGTGCATAACCAGCACTTTCATCCTCGATATTTTGTTGCATCCGTCCTGTCTTGATCATCCACAGTTCCAGCATCGACATATAGGGATTTAAACCACATGCTGTAGCGGCATCACTACTGCCAATGCCCTGCTTTCGGACTTCTAGCCATTGTTGGTAATTGAGCTGTTTGGTGTTGGCAAGGCGTTTAGCTGTGGGTGCTTTGGTTTTTCGTGGCTGCGTATTCGGTCGGTCTCGTTTGGTTCGAGTTCCGACTTCAACCTGTTGAGTCGATGAGTTTTGAGTGGTTGGATTCAGGTTTGGTGAATATGGCTGTAACGGTGGATGATTTAAGGCATTTTGAATTTGAGTATGACTATTCATTGTAACTATTCCTGTATGGGTAAAATCGTAAAAGCTGAATTTTGGGCATAAAAAAAGCCGCATCTGAGGGTGCGGCTAAAGGTGTTGCTGTGCTTGTACGGTGTTACCGTAAGCTTAGGCTAAATAGATGAACTTAATTGAAACTGAATGAATGGTATGGCTTTTATTAACCCACCATTCTTAAGGCCTGTTCCAGACCTCGTTGTTTAATCACTGCACCTGCACCAAACCATGCTGAATCAAGTCGGTGATCCGTACTCATGGCACGACGTTCATGATCACAGAATTCGGTTATGGCACACAGTAAACCATAGGCGGTGTCCTTGGCTGAACTCAGTTCCGCCCCTCGCCCATGTCCGTTAAACATAGTCATGACTTTTGACATAGCACGTCCATTCGGTTCAGTTTTATTGTCTGAGCGAGATGAAGCGCTTTGATTCGGCATGGCTGCATTTCGATAAAACTGAATAATGCTTTCATCCTGTTCAGCAGTGCTGAGATTGGTATTGTTAAATACCGCATCAAAATAGGCTGCCGCTTCCTGTTGGGTTACTTTACGCTGACTGAGTTGCTTCATTTCATACATATGTTCATCCCATGCACGAACTGAAATCCCCAGTTGCTGTTTGACTTTCTCTGCATCGAACTTGGTACTGTGCGGCACTTTAACTACACCTGCACTGGTGTTTTGCCCTTTAAGGGCAATGGCTAAAGTGTTATTACACACCACGCGGATCGAAGTGAATTGGGCTGTGGTAGCTAATGTACCATCACAGGCTGTCGCTAAAAGAATATAGCCATTACTCACATCTTTGCCCTTAAGTGTTGTGCTTTGTCCTGTTTTCGCCAATGCCCAGAATTTCTTACCGCCTTTGAGTACCCCCGCTGTTTCCAGTTCAAAGCCTGATTGTTCGGTTAGGTCTTTATAAAAATGCAGGATTTCCATCGGCTGGACTTCCTGAAAGCGCTGACTCACCACCGATAACGGTGCATGGGTATCTGAGCGATACAGTACCCGTTGTTCCTCAAAAGGCATAATGATGCTTTGGCCTTTTTCATTTTGAGCCATGTAACTGACATCGGAGGATTCGATGCGCCAGTCCATGCCTGCCTGTTGTGCCCAAACCTCGATGGGTTGGTTTGGGGTAAGTTCATTACCTAAACCATGCCAAGGAGTTTGTCCAACGAATGCCATGGTTTCAACTAAATGTGCCATAAGAATAATTCCTGTATTAATTTTAAAATGGGTATAAGGTTCGATTTGTGAATTTTGTTGAATGCTTAATTGCGTAAATTTGGGCTAAAGCTGCGGTCACAGTTGTTGCAGTAATACTGTCTGCGATAAGTTGGGAGTAGCGGTTGTTGCAGTTCATCTTCAGTGATCAACATCCAGATACCACCGATCAGTACCCCAACGATTGCGCCTGCTATCGGAGGCATATTTAGACTTTTAGAAACGCTAACACCCAAAGTAGCAAGTGCCATAGGTGACATCACGCTATTGGCAATAGGGTTATTGGTTGAGGTACTGGGTAAATGTTGGGTTGATTCAAGCAGTACCGTCTCTCTAGACTGGCAATAAGGACATGGCAAACTCATTGTGGTATTTCCTGTAAATGAATAAAAAAAGCCTGCTGGGGAAGCAGGCAAAATGATTGCGATGTAGCTGAAGCATGTATTGGTGCTATCTCGAATCGAGAAACACCGTTCTCATTTAGATGCTATGTATTTGTATTTTTTTAGAATGCGTTTTTTACCATCAGTTTTGGGTGATTTTTGAATGATGCTTAAATAGATCAATTGACCTGTTTTTTAGCAACGATTATGATGCAAGGGCTGACCTACATTGTCAGTCGGTTTTGACAGACCGTTTACAAAAGGCGCACAACAAACGCGATATAGGTTTTTGTGCGTTCTCTTAAGTCACGCCTTTATGGTGAGGCTAGGAGGGGCACGCTTGCGTGCGCTGATTTCCTTTTGTATCAGTCTGTCAACCCTTCTAGTCTTGCCACCATTATTTGACAGTAATTTGGTAAGACTACTTCTCATCACAAAAGGAATAGTCAACCATGACGCAATTTACTGTGCTTTATTCCCCTGCACTTTCTAAGCCTCTCAAGCATTTCATTCCGATTCATTTATCGCACGCTTTCGCTGTGTCCTGATTAATTCAAGGCATCAATTAACTGCTGCATCTATTTTGGTCAGTGGTGTTTTGTGCTGGATAACAATCATCGAATTCATCACACAGCTTATTTGAGTTGTCATTTTTGTACTCAGTAAAAGTATAGCTAGAGCCTGTGACAGCCAACCAGAATGTATTTGAAATTACAGTCAATTTCATAATTCATTTTTAAAAACTTTAAAAAAATTGGATGGGGAAATAATAGGATGAAATACGTTTCAATTGCACTGCTCACCAGCCTTGCGTTGGTCGGCTGCTCAAAACCACAACATGATGATGTACAGAAAGAAGAGCTATCTCAAAAGATTGAAACAATGTCATTGAATGATGAAGCCCCTGCACAGACTACTTCTTCTCCTTTGATTATTGCTCGAAATAAAGTTACCCCTCCGCTCACCAAAACAGGCGAAAGCTTTCAGGAGCTCATTAAAGACGAAGGATATTTTTCCTTTTATCCACCGTATAAAACTATCTCTGGATTGCAGATGTTTGCTGAAAATTCAGATGTGGCTGACTATTGTGCAAACTGTGTGCATTTCCAATCTATTCTGAATGATTTAAGAAATGTGCTGGCTTTAAAAAACAATCAAGTTTTAGTAATTGGAAATACAGGTCAACAATTTCCTGCATTCACCTTTGCTTTAGGTGATGACTATTCTTTGCGTGCAGCGCATGATACAGCCATCAATTATATAAGATCGACAATGCAGGTGACTCCACCACAAAAAGATCAATTTGAAAGTACTGAACAATATCAACAACGTATTCAAACACTTCAAAAAGAATTAGATAGTAAAAATGCCCATCTAAATTATGACTTAAAACTTTTAGAGCTCAGTTTAAATGCTACGTCTGCACAAAGCCAGTTCATGCCGAGCAGCTATACACCCAATGATCGACCGAAGGGTCCGATTGATAATTTTGTTTATTACGATGCTGACTCGAAACAATTACATTTTGAGAACATGAATTTCGCATCTGATCTTATTGTGAATTTCACAGCTCCATCCACGTCAGAGTTAGCACAAAATATCATTACGGCTGGTGGACAAAAATATGTCGGTTATATTTTTAACTTCAATAACCATAAATTGGAATTAGATAGCTTAGTCATTTATCAAACCAACATTACTCAAGCTGATTCTGCAAATGAGCCAATCGCAATCCTTGAACCAAGTACCATGTCCTTTCAACGCAAACATTTCAACGGCATAGAAAATGCGCCATTAAAGAAATTTGATGTGCCACTGAAAAAGCCAATTCCTTTTGATTTTAGCTTGGAAAACTACACGCCGATCGAGAAGGTATTTAAAAAGATCAGTGAATGACTCCCATTTTTATAAAAAGCAAAAAATTGATTTATCTAAAAATTAAATAAACAGAGTTGGGCTTTCGCCCAACCCTGTAGATCACAACATTCAATTAAATATAGGCATGTGTAATGAATTTTATTCCATCTGTTGTTTTATCCAGTGTGTTGCTGCTGACTTTAAGCGCATGTAATTCGGGCAACGATGTACCAAAATCCAAAGATGTCCAAACTCAAACAAGTGAGAATAGCACTGCTGATACGACTGAAACTCCCCCTCAATCCGAAGATGATTTTCCACCCGTAGATAAATCCTTTTTAGAAGATGAAACATACAATGCTGAGGAAGGGACTGAACCCACTGTACAAGAACAGTTTGAAGTCCGTGTTCGTCGTGAAGAATCACAATACTCCATGACAGGCTATAGCGATTTGTTAAACATCATGTCCTTGAACGATGCTCCAACCACCATCACAGGTGTTTTAATCAATCGTGGCAATTGTAGAAGCAAAGGCACTTACGATTATCAAAATATGCGTTATGGTTCGGTAGCAAAAGTTTACTTAGGCTGTTCGGCTGAATATGTCCGTGAAGTGACCATCACGACCAGCAGTGGCTTGACCTATACCTATAATTTCTAGGCATTCGTCCATTCATGCTTCAGTGGATTAGTGGTCTAAGCGCATTGTTTTCCTTAGACCACTATTCGACAACAACTCCATTAATTTTACTGAACAAAACTAATTCAGCTTTAAAGGGATGCGTTCACAGTCAAAAGTTTTGCGACGAGTTCGCATCACCCTTAAATAATGATTTTTACTATTCGCATTAAAATCACTCTTGAGCAATTGCAGGATACGCTGAATCTGCCTGTCATCTTGGCAATTCACTGACCAGCCTTTCTTGGCTTGTTCTTCAATATGGGCTTCACCATAACCATTACTGAGTTCTTCCCACTTCGCTGCCAATTTATTGGCATGGTCAGATAAAGTCGTGTCCTGTGCTTGTCCTGCATAAATGAAGTAGATCTGGAGGTAGTAACCACGATCAGGATAATGTTTCATTTTCCAGATCACCGAATGGATGCAACGGAATAAATTGATCTCTCTTGCCCTAACCTCTCTCAACAAGGCATAGACATAACATTCAAATTCGTTAAATGCTAATGACGATACATCTGCCCTGATACCCAACCGCATTGGAAAGATGATTAAGCAGTCCTTGTTTTGTATCAAATCCAATAAGAAGCGTTCAACCTTTTTCATTTCAGCTTTATTCTGCTTCTGATCGTATTGATGACCATGCTGTATCAATTCAGATTTTGACTGAATATCGGCAATCATCGACTCAATCACATGATCGGGCAGGTCTTTAATATTTTCATACAATCCATATTTATTGGCTTGAAACAAGGCTCTTTCAATCTGCTTAAAAATAATGATGGAATCAACATAGTCATAACCCTGAATAAAAAAGCGTCTAGACTTGATGATTAAAGGAACAATTTGTTGCTTGAATTGTTCACAACTGATTTGGTCATCCACCACATCCTTGATAAATTTTTCAATTTCACAAAAGGTTTGAGCTTCGTTGTAGGTCGTCATGAGAAAACACATCCTAGGTTATTGGTTCATATCACTAGGAGTGCCGTAGTTTTTTAATTGTTGTTTGACTTAAAATCCACATATCTGCAAGGTTTGAGCAACACCTCTACGCCAATGCACTTCAAATTGACCTGTACCAAAGCTACGCATATACGGTATCTTTGCTCGTAAATGCTGTGCATACTTTTCAGGATTGACCAAATACATGCCCGCATTCAAGGCATTCGTTACTTCCACGAGATTATCGCATCGAATAGGTCCTACCCCTAAACGATCATTCTGCATAAACTTCTGCTTATGTTCCGTAGTATTACAATTAAAGTGTATGCCGATATTACCCGTAATACTGTTCCACATTTGCCAAACCTGATCAGCAAGATACCAGTCATTTTGCCGTTTCGATGGATCATAAATCAGCAATAAGTGGCAATGGTAGCCTTTATCTACGCCCTGCTCTAATGCCCATGCATAGCCCTGTAATCCCATGAAACATCCATCTTGATTTGCTATACGATTTCTTAAAATACTCATATGCTGTTGAACATTCTCGATACCAATATAAACCTGTTGTTCTTTGAGATAACCCAAATCGACACGTACAAATAACAGTTCAGAATAATGTGTCATGAGTTTAGTCAGATACTGATACAGTGACCTTCGATTCTGCTCTTCTTGCTGAATAAAGCGAGCATGCTCATTCCAATAATCATATTTATATTGGCTGAGTACACAGCATAGGGTTTGAACCTGTTGAATATTAAAATTCAAGATATGTGATACAGATTGACCATTCAGAAAATGATCAATCCAATACTTGCACTGAATAAAATACTGGATGGATTCAGCGTAGTGAAGCTGTGCTGAATAGAAATATTGAAAGGCTTCATATAATGTACTCAATATTTGTTTGAATTGTTGTTCATCCATCTGTTCAAAACAGACATCGTAAACAAAGTCTTCAATAGCAGTACAAACACTGGATTCATTCCAAATAACTGTAGTCAAATTCATGTCGTGATACTCATCATGTTAGGATTCATATCACTTACTATTCTGTAAAAAATTAATAGTCATAAATTAGCTTATAAAATATAGCCTATACATATGAATCAAAATATATAGAAGTAATTAATAATATTAATAACCAGCTAAGCTGGATAGCTACTTGCCTCTAAGAACACCTTACAATCCGACACTTCACTAGCCTAAACTTGGTCAACATGAACAAGCTAAAGTTAGTTTTAAGCAACAATTTGTGATCCATCATTTGACTTTGATCCTTCTTCATGAGTATGAACTAAAAATTTACGTCGACTTAATTTTTAGAAAATTGATATTTGGCTATATGATTTTTACTTTTTCATACCTATAAAAGGGCTATTTTTAGCAAAAAAGGGGGCTATAACTACATAAAACACCATATATGTATCACTAAAAACTCATAAAAAAATTATGAATATCCCACTAGTAATCTACAAAAAATATTATTAATATTTTATAAATAATTCTACATAGTGATAAAAATATGACTATTACTCGTGACAATGGTCAAGTCATCATATCCAACAAAACTCAGCAACATTTGGAGGGGCTAGGTCGATTTGAAGAAAGAGAAATTAGGTGGTCATGGAATTTCTTACAAATGTTTAATTTATATTTTTTAGGGCCCAACTCATCGATCACACAAAAAAAAGAAATTATTATTAACCATATAAATAACTTACAAGATAAAGAAGTCCACATAAGAAATTTAAAAATAAATATTGAAAATCATCTAATACCATTGGAATACTTAGAGTGGATAGAAAAAAATGATAATAGGAAAATAATATGGTTAATACATAAAATTCAAAGTGAATTTAATCTAACACCAACAATTGTAATCAATGGAGATCCATTTAAAGATTTTATATATCACCTAGATATAATTCCCTTAGATGTGAATCATAAAATTTTTTTCATACAAAATAAGAAAATAGAATGGTTAAATATAAAAACACCAGACAAAGAAATAAAATGGTTGGATGAAACAAATAACAATCAACTAACATGGGCATGGGAGTATTTAATAAAATTTTATAAAAATATAAATATTTTCTATCCACCTCAAAATAATATGGATCTTTATAATGCAATTCTAATTTCATTAGACAATATGTCTTATGGAGTTCCATCTGATAAGAAATTATTTTTAGATCGTATGAAAAAGACATGGAGTCAAAAGAAATTTAGAGATTCAGGAAAGGCGAAAAAACCTTATCATCTCCCTTTAACAAAAAACACTCAAAAGCAACTTGAGAAATTAGCTGAGCTAAAAAACTGCCGAAGAGAACAAGTTATTGAGCAACTGATCGAAAAAGAGTTTGTGTTACTAAACTTGGATGAAAATGGTAAACCTAAATACAAATAGTATTACCCACTCCTTGATATTGGATAGTGACTAAGATTAATTACTTACTCACTATCTTTAAAGCAACTAGTTCATACTTTCTAACTCTATTATTTTATAGACTCTAACCACAACTATTTAAAATGATTAAATCCCTAAAACTATCTGATAAGGTTTAAATCCATCCAATACAACTTCACCAATCAGATTGATGAATGGTTCTGTCTTACCATAAGCCATCCATTGATCTAGAGCCTCATAGTAGGTCAAGCGATTTTCTACAGTAATCACACTAGGTGGATAGCCAGCTTTTAATAGTTCCAGATTCATCAATAAACGTGATGTTCGACCATTGCCATCAACAAAAGGATGAATACCAACGAAATCTGCATGGACTTTGGCTGCTCGTTCAACTGGATGTAATGCATGAGCTTCCGTGTTATACCAATCTATAAACTGAGCCATTTTGTCATTAAGCAAAGTATAGTCTGGCGGATTAGTTGTAGCACCTGAAATTAATACATTTTGCTGGCGATATCGTCCAGCATTTTCATCATCAATGTTTTTTAATATTAGTTGATGAATATTCCGAATTTGCCATTCAGAAAATGGTTCTTCTTTTTTTATAATATCTTCGACATACAAGATTGCATCACGATGATTGATCGCTTCAAAATGCTCTCTTAATGCCTTACCACCTACCGTAATCCCTTCTAGAACAACTTTGGTTTCCAATAAGGTTAAAGTATTACCCTCAATCGCATTGGAATGGTAAGTCCAGCGCAGGATCAAGTCTTCATGTAGATTTTTAACAATCGCAGGTGAAAGAGGTCGATGCTGATCTAATTTAGCTTTTAAATCATCAATGATCTCAAACATGCTTATCTCTGTACGTACGTAAGTATCAAATGATCATACATTAAAAAATGATGGCAATGAAATCCATCAGGTTAATCCAATGCGTCCATGCTATAGTAAAAACAGTAGTTGAGTAGATACGGAAGTACCCTTATACGGTTGGGGGTATAACTGGGGGTAAAATATAAAATAAGATTTTTAAGTTTCATTATTTATCATACGCTTAAATTAATAAGTTTATTCCCTCTCTCGCCAAATTTAGTTTCTATGATGTCTAATAGAGTCCTAAAAGCTTAAATCCAAAGGGTTTAAGCTTTTTTTATTGCCTTATGTTTTCCAATTGATCCTATTGAATTCTGAGATAGTTGGGGGGTATAACTGGGGTTAAAATAATTTACCCCTATTTTTTTTACCCCCAAATTTCTACGGAAACTGCTGAAATGGTACAGATGGCGACATCAAAAGACATATATTTAAAAAATCCCATTCAAATTTTTAAATGATTTTTGATCAAAAAATCATGAAATAAAAAGTCCCCATTCTTGATTTATCCTATTTGCTAAACCACCCTTTTTAATTTATACATTTATTTATGCTTAGTTTATTTGTTTACGGTACGTTAGGACCAAATCGTCCCAACGCTCATATTATGGAAAAAATTGGTGGTACTTGGGCAGAAGCACATGTATTTGGCAAACTAAAAGAACAAGGTTGGGGTGCAGAACTCGGGTTTCCGGGGATTGTGTTGGATCAAAGCGAACATCAAGTCTCTGGCTTTGTCTTTTTCTCAGACAATTTAGAACAAAATTGGCAAGAACTCGATGAATTTGAAGGTGCAGGCTATCAACGCGTCCCTGTTAAAGCGTATTTAAGTACAGGTGAAGTGATTGATTCTTATGTATATGCACTAAATACTTAAATAAAAATGGATAAAAATCCCACAATCGAATTAAATCCACCTAATTGCTCATTTTTTCGCTTGTTTTTTTAAATAGATTCTGTAAAATTCTCGCCACGTTGCCGGCATAGCTCAGTTGGTAGAGCAACTGACTTGTAATCAGTAGGTCCACAGTTCGAATCCGTGTGCCGGCACCATCAAATTCAAAAAAGGCTTAATTTTAAAGATTAAGTCTTTTTTATTGTCTAATTTTTAACTGCGTTGACCTGAATATAACGTACTAATCCATCTTGGTAGAGTTTTCGGCACAACTTGGCGGTCATCTCAATTTTTAATTGTGCTAAGTCAAAATCTTTCCTTTCTTTTCTCTTATTTTCAATATAGACAGCAAAACCATTTAAAACAGGTTTGGAAAAATCCTGAATTTCAATCTCGGTAAATCCTTTTTGTATAAGCTTTTGTGTCAGTTGTTGTTCATCCATTAAATTTTGCCAATTCACATCAGCACTTTTGAGCAAATAACGATATTGTTGCTTTTTTAAATTCGAACACTCTTGCCAAGCATCTGACCACATCAAATAATGAAATGCGATTCGACCTTTTGAATTCAAAACCAAAGATGTCGAATTGAGAAATGAATTCAAATCACTGTGATAAGCCGCATCAATACAGACAATCACATCAAATGAATTTAAAAAATGCTGTTGGTTTAAATTCAAAAAATTTTCACAGTAAATTTGAACTTGCGGGAGTTGTTTTTGAATTCGTTTGACGCAATCCGCTTGTAATTCAACTGCACTTAACTGTTCAATTTGATACTGTTTAAGCCAGTGCAATAGACTCGCACCTTGCCCACAACCAATATCTAAAACTTTATCGTCTTTTTTGAGTTGAACAGAAACAGCGATTTGATCAGCTAGACTTTGGCAAGCCTGTGGATAATCATGATGCTGGTCTTGCCAATAGCCTAAATTACTCCAAGCAAGTAGAGAATCATCTCCAAGACGTTTTGCATCTATTGCATATTTATGTCCGAAAACTTTCTCAATCAATCTTTGCTTGAAGTAAGCCATATTTAATAACCGAGTTCAGGTGCAACTGTAACTTTTGGTTTAAGCCCAACGAAAGGTAGTGGTGCGCCTAAGATTTCAGAAATATGGATTGCAGAAGTGACTGCTGACTCTAAAATTGGCAAACCATCACATGACCATGAACCGCAATAGAACACTTTACGATTTAAGTCTAAATGGCGTTGCTGGATTTGTTTATTCAACGCAACCGTTTCTGAATCAACAACCGCCCGCGTGAGATGTACTTTAGAAATAATTTTCTTAGGGTCAATATCAATTACAGGACACCATGTTTGGAATACGGCATTTTTTCCAACCAAGCTTGGTTCGATCGAATTAATCCACACGGTAAATTGCTGGCGACTAAAATTCCGATCCATCATATAACTTAATACCGCCCAATCTTTGCGGCGTTGTGGCATCACGATTGAATCGGTGTGAATAACCAAATCACCTTGTTCAAAACGGAACTTTTTCAATAGTGCGAGATCATCTGCAAATTGTGGTTGCTTCAAGAAATTTTCAATCACAGGCGTTGGTGTTGCGATCACGACTCGATCGAATAATTGGCTCTCACCTTGTCCATTTTCTACCAAAATTTTATCACCTTGTTCCTCAACTTTATGAACAGGTGAACCACTATGGATTGTAATACCCTCAATTAAACGTTTTACTAAAGCAGGTGTTCCACCTTTCATTCTTAATAAGGCTTCACCTTCTGTGAGTTGGCGAATAAATTCTAATAGGGGCTTGGCTGGCCACTCACCAATCGTTTTTGGATGACATGTACAAATCGTATAAAGAACGGGCATCACCGTCCCATGCCAAAACACTTCTTCAATATGATATTGATTCATGAATTCGGCTAAGGTGATGTCTTGATTCTCTGATTTGAAAAATTGATGTACGGCGGTTTTTAATTGCAACATGCCTTTGACTAAACGCCAACCATATTGCTGTATGCCTTTACGGTTATTAATAATTGGGAAATTACCAATACGGCTACGAGAAGTGGTCAACCAAGTATCTGTTTTATCTTCAAATAGCCAACTACAGGCCATAAATGTGCGTACTGGAAAAGTTTCTATGCCTAAGTAACTTGCTAGGCTTAGCGTATTTTTCCAAAGCTTGGGATTCATCACACGTAATGGCGCATCAATTATGCCACCATCAAAGTCAATACTGTGACTATCCATGCCTCGCCCTGCGAGTGCTTCGAATATTGTCACTTTATGCCCTGCATCATGTAGGATTCTGGCTGAGGCAAGTCCCGCCATTCCACTGCCGATTATTGCAATATCCAAAATTATGTCCCATCAGTTGATGATTTTTCTTGATTATGACTGATAGTTAACTTAAACACGGTATTAAAAAATACCAGATTCTGCATTTAAGCTAGACTTTTGTCTTAGCAACATCGGTCATTTCTTGTTACATTTTAGCATGATTTCTATTTTTCTCTTAACTTAATGATAATGTTCACTTATTCAAGGGCTGTAGACAGAACATTCTTTATTTCATCATTTTTACGATCTCAAGGGCTTTGCAAAGCTGAAATTTAGCGCTATTGTGATTAAACAATAATCAGAATCGAGTCACGTAACAAACTGTACAATAATAAGTGACCTAATATTAAAATAATCAATAGAGAGCCTTATAGCGAAAGCCCATAACTTTAAAGGAGTTATGGGCTTTCTTATATGTCTGTATATAAGGAAAATTGAGCTTTACATGCTGCCAAATTTGCCATGATTAAAATCATTGATCGCATCCATGATTTCAGCCTTATTGTTCATCACAAATGGCCCATAACCTTCAATCGGTTCATTCAAAGGTTGACCCGTTAAAATCAAGAATTTACTGTCTTGCTCAGCCTTGATCGTAAAATCAATTTCTTCACGGCTCAGTACAACCAAGCTTGGTGCTTCAATGTGTTGAGCATCATTTAAAATCACCTCACCAGAAAGTACCACCAACAATGTGGTATGTCCTTCGGTCACATAAAACGTGTGCGCTTGACCTGCCACAATTTTACCATCCCAAACATTGACAGGGCTAAACGTGGTTGCTGCGCCCACTCTCTCTTGGTATTGCCCTGCGATGATACGTAACTCACTACCAACATCATCTAAGCTGATGCTTTGAATTTGAGCGGCTTCAATGGCTTGGTATTTTGCAGGCGTCATTTTCGAATGAGCTGGCAAATTCACCCATAATTGCACCATTTCAAATAAACCACCTTGATGCGCAAATTCAGGGGAATGAAATTCTTGGTGTAGGACTCCACCTCCAGCCGTCATCCATTGCACATCACCTGCTTTAATTGTGCCACCACCGCCACTTGAATCTTGATGTGTCACTTCGCCCTGATAAGCAATCGTCACTGTCTCAAAACCGCGATGCGGATGTGTACCCACCCCTTGTTGAGCAGTAGTCGGCTCAAAGCAGTAAGGTGCAGCATAATCTAGCAGTAGAAATGGGCTAATCATTTGTCCCAAACGATCATAGGAAAACAAGTTGTACACTGGGAAACCATCACCCACCCAATGCATATGTTTATTTTGATAGATCCCAAGAATTTTCTTCATTTTAGTTTCTCCTATTCAGGAAATTCTTTTCTTGGGATTCATTTTACGCTTCAGTGATTAGAGCTTATAGAAATGGATTGGCAACACATTATTCTATAAATAGGACAATTTATCGTTTATCGGTATTTGAAATTCATATTTTCATTCATCACCCTATTTTAAATATTGTTCATCTCATTTTTTGTACTTCTGACATCTGAATATTTTGATTAGCATCATTTAAAACAACACTTCAAACGACGTCATGATCAAGAACACTCCTGCTTATCGCAACTTGATGAACAGTGCGGTTCAAAATACCTCGAAAAGATAAACCACATCTACAGATTAGGAACGTTAATGCTATTCTAATTTTGCATAGTGATAGGACTCGCCCCACCTTGATTAATTCATTTGATGATTTTCATTATTTCCATCTCGTGGTTAAACACGGCGGTTTTAGTGCTGCCAGTGAAGCTGAAAATATCAGTAAATCTAAACTGAGCCGTCGTATTATTGAGCTTGAAACAAAGTTTAATCTCAGTCTCATTCAACGAACAACACGTCATTTTAAAGTGACCGCATTAGGGCAAGAGTTTTATGAAGAATGTTGTAAGGTGATTGCACAAGTTGAATGCGCTGAAAATGTTTTATTAAAACAAAAAAGTGAACCACAAGGTCTGGTTAAAATAAGTTGTCCACCATTAATGATGCACTTTCAGGTTCGTCAGTTACTCAGTCAGTTCTTAAAAAACTACCCTAAAGTTTAAATCGCTCTAGAACTCACTAGCCGTCGTGTTGACGTTTTACATGATGATATTGATATTGCAATACGTACCAGTTTTGAACCCAACGAAGATTCTAGTTTAATCATACGAGATGTGATTCAAACTGAACATTGTTTGGTCGCTGCTCCAGAATTACTGCAAGGTCAACAGATTCGACATTATTCAGAATTGCACTCCTATCCAAGTGTGGCTTTAGGCATCCAAAAAACCCAATATCATTGGCATTTATGCAATATAAATCATGATGAAACTGTTGATGTTGCCTATTCACCGAGGATTCGAAGCAATGATTTGGCAGGCGTTTATTATGCGGTTCGTGATGGTTTAGGTATCGCAGACCTGCCTTATTTAACCGTTCAGGCTGATATTCAAAAAGGACACCTTATCCATATCCTGCCCGAATGAAAATCAAATCGGGGCACCGTCCAATTGGTATACGCATCCCGCAAAGGACAAAGTCTTGTGGTTGAAAAATTGCTTGAAATGCTGATTGAAAATTTAAGACGTTTGCCTGAAAGTCATCACGGCTATAGCCCGACCTAACAAATAAAAAACGATCATGAATGGGCATGATCGTTTTTTATCAAACAGATTTGAGTGTTCAATTACCCAAGATTTACTCAAATAAATCGATACACAAGTACTTCATTTCGAGATATTCATCGATACCAAACTTTGAACCTTCACGACCTAAACCAGATTGTTTAACGCCGCCGAACGGCGCAACTTCATTTGAGATTGCTCCCGTGTTAATTCCAACCATGCCATATTCAAGCGCTTCACCCACTCGCCATTGACGAGCTGCGCTTTGAGTAAACACATAAGCCGCCAAACCAAATTCAGTGTCATTTGCCATTGCCACTGCGTCATCTTCAGTTTTGAAACGGAATAACGGCGCAAGTGGGCCAAAGGTTTCCTCTTTCGACACTTTCATGTCTTGAGTAACATTGGTGAGTACTGTTGGTTCAAAGAAAGTACCACCTAATGCTGAACGCTGACCACCAATACGTACTGTCGCGCCTTTTGCAGTCGCATCAGCAATATGTGACTGAACTTTGGCAATTGCATCTTCATCAATCAATGGACCTTGGGTTGATGCTTCCTGACGACCATCACCGACTTGTAGCTTAGACACAGCTTCGACTAAACGATCTGCCAAAGCATCATAAATACCATCTTGTACATAAATTCGATTCGCACAGACACAAGTCTGACCACTATTGCGATATTTGCTCGCCATAATGCCCTGAACGGCTTGATCGAGATTGGCATCATCAAACACCAACACAGGTGCATTACCACCCAATTCGAGCGATAGTTTCTTAATGGTTGGCGCACATTGCTGCATTAAAATGCGCCCCACTTGGGTTGAACCTGTAAAGCTTAACTTACGTACAATATCGCTCTCGCACAGTGTTTTGCCAACTTCAATCGCATCACCACTGATATTTAACAAGATATCGGCAGGCAAACCTGCTTTTAGAGCCAACACTTCCAGTGCATATGCAGTTAAAGGTGTTTGTTCAGCTGGTTTGACCAACATCGAACAACCCGCAGCAATTGCTGGTGCAGCTTTGCGTGTGATCATCGCCGCAGGGAAATTCCACGGCGTTATTGCAGCAGTTACCCCAATTGCTTGTTTAATCACAAGCAAACGTTGATTTGGCAATGTTGGTGTTAATACCTCACCATCAATACGACGAGCTTGTTCTGCAAACCAACGAATGAATGAAGCGGCATAACTAATCTCACCACGGGCTTCAGCCAACGGTTTACCTTGCTCGGCAGTTAAAATCTGAGCGAGATTTTCTTTATGCTCAAGCATCAATTGATACCATGCCAACAGTACATCAGCACGAACTAAAGCGGTTTGCTTTTTCCATGCAGCTTGCGCTTGGGCTGAACGATGAATAGCGGCTTCAACACCAGCACGGTCATAACTTTTCACCCATGCCAGTGTTTCACCTGTCGCAGCATCTTTCACTTCGATATCGTTATGCGCAGCTGGTGCAGCTAGTGAAATATCGGGGTGCTGTAATAAATACTGCAAATTGTTTTGAATCATGCAGATTGCTCCACTGCTTGTGCACTGTCTGCTGTTAATGCTGCAAAACCTTGTTTTAAAATATCAAGACCTTGACGGAATTGCTCAGCAGGAATGGTTAACGGATATAGGAAACGAATGACATTACCGTATTTACCACAAGTGAGAATCAATAAACCATGTTCCATAGCAAAACTTTGTACAGCTTTTGCTTGTTCAGCTGTTTCTAGCTCGGCAGCGACCATCGAACCCAAAGCACGAATTTGAGTAACAACTTCACTGGAAGTATCTTGGATTTCTTTTAAAACAGTAACCAACTCTGCACCCAGCTCGTTGGCACGCTCACACAAGTTTTCTTCTTCAATTGCATCAATTACCGCATGCGCAGCAGCAACCGCGATTGGGCTACCTGCATAGGTACCTCCTAAACCGCCTGGATTTGGCGCATCCATCACTTCCGCACGCCCCACTACACCAGAGATCGGGAAGCCACCACCCAAGCTTTTCGCCATCGTGATCAGATCAACCTTGGTTTCATAATGATCCATGGCGAATAATTGACCTGTACGGGCAAAACCAGACTGCACTTCATCTGCGATCAATAAAATACCATGCTTATCACACAGCGCACGTAAGCGTTTTAAAAACTCAACAGGTACAATGTTGAAACCACCTTCACCTTGTACAGGTTCAAGTACAATTGCCGCAACATCATGTGGCGCAATATCTTCGCTAAAAATATCTTCAACGCTATCAATCGCTGCTGCAACCGAGATGCCTTTTTCTGGCACTGGATAACGTGCATGGAATACGCCTGCTGGCATTACACCAAAATCACGTTTGTAGGGTGCCGTTTTACCTGTCATTGCCATCGTCATAAATGAGCGACCATGGAAACCGTTACCAAAAGTAATGATGCCGTGACGACCTGTATATGAACGTGCAATCTTCACTGCATTTTCAACTGCTTCTGCACCTGTGGTGAAAAATGCTGTTTTGGCTGCACCTTCAATTGGTGCACGCTGATTGATACGTTCAGCCAAAGCCACATAACTTTCATAAGGTGTCACTTGATAAGCCGTATGGGTAAATTTCGTCAGTTGCTCTGTTACCGCAGCGATCACTTTCGGATGACGATGCCCTGTATTGAGTACTGCAATACCACCTGCAAAATCGATATATTGCTTGCCTTCCTTGTCCCAAATGGTTGCATTTTCGGCTTTTTCTGCATACCACTGACACATCACACCTACGCCACGTGGGGTTGCTTGCTGTTTACGAACATTAAGTGCAGAATGTTGAGTGTCCATTTTATTCCCTCATATTTCATCATCAGTTACAGCTTTAGTCTTACATCCTAAGGGTCGATTTTTAGGATGCGATAGAATGACTGCCTATAGCTGTAATTTCGCTCGTCTGAAGGCAAGTGACGAGAGCCATTTTTAAAGTCTAGGAGAGAGCCAATTGCGTAGTTTACTTGGAGATCATTTGCTACAAAGACTCCAACAGGACACTGAGGGAAAACTACATCAGCGCCTTTTTCGCTGTTTACGCGCTGCCATTATTGATGGCGTGGTTCAACCGATGACACGGTTGCCTGCTTCGCGGGATTTGGCCAGCGAAATTCACGTCTCACGAAATACCGTTTTAACGGCGTATGAACAATTACAAGCTGAAGGTTATTTAGAAGCGCGGACAGGGCATGGCACATGGGTGGCAGAAAAACTGCCTGAAAGTTTCTTAAATACCAAGAATAAAAAGAAAGCTCCTGAGCTGACAAAAGTTCAAAGCTCATACGTGCTATCACAACGCGGCTCAAACTTATTGGGTTATGCTGCTGCATCACCGCATCAATGGGGAGCCTTTGTACCTGGTGCACCTGATGTAACCGAATTTCCTCATCATATTTTTAGTCGTATACAAGCGCGTTTAAGTCGCGAACCTGATGTCAATCGACTTATTTATAGTAATGCAGGTGGCTGCATTGAACTACGTAGTGCCTTGGCTGATTATTTACGTGTTGCTCGTTCAGTGCAATGTGATGCAGACCAAATCATTATTACTGAGGGCATTCATCAAGCGATTGATTTAGTATCTCGCGCACTCAGCGATATTGGTGATCACGTTTGGATTGAAGATCCGGCTTATTGGGGAATGCGGAACACGTTGCGAATTAATGGCGTACACATTCAACCCATGCCCGTAGATGCGGAAGGTATTATTCCTGAACAACAGCCCAAACAGCCCCCTAAATTAATTTTTGTGACCCCATCTCACCAATATCCATTGGGTTCACATTTAAGTTTAGATCGACGTAGACAACTCATCCAGATTGCACGTCAGCACAATAGCTGGATTGTGGAAGATGATTATGACAGTGAATTTCGTTTTTCAGGTCAGCCTTATCCTTCACTACAAGGCTTAGAGAGCAACGCACCTGTGCTCTACATGGGTACTTTTAGCAAAACGATTTATCCATCCTTACGCATTGGTTATTTAGTTGTACCTAAACCTCTGTTCTCCCCTTTACGTATCGTTGCCGCTGAACTTTATCGTGGTGGACATTTGCTCGAGCAAAAAGCGCTCGCTGAATTTATTCGTGAAGGTCATTACGAAGCACATATTCGACGTATGCGCTTACTGTATGGCAAACGTCGGGATTATTTGGTCAGCTTAATTCAACGTTATCTTGGATCTGAGTTTATTCATGAATACGATGAGGCGGCCGGTTTACATTTAGTTTTAAAATTACCAGATCATTGTGATGATGTTGCTATCGCGGCAACTGCACTGGAACGTGGCGTCAAAGTACGTCCACTTTCTCAATACTTTATGCAATCGCATGCACATGCCCAACGCGGTTTGCTCATGGGCTTTGCTTGTGTCAATGAAAAAGATATGGTGATGGCATTTGGTGTGTTATTACAATGCTTACGAGAAGCGAAAGTTCCCACACTCAATTAATCATCAATCAACTCTAAATCTTAAATAAAAAAGAGCCTCTATAATAAAGAGGCTCTTTTATTTTCAAAAATTAAACTAATTTTTCTTCATGTATTTGGCTTAAGTGAGAGGCTCGACGCTCTTCTCCCCAACGCAATTTTTGCGAGACAAAACCAAAGAATACGATAATCCCAAACAGTGCTGTAGTGTAGATGACTTCTTTGAAATAAGTGCCTTCAATCAACATGGTGAGAATTGCACCGATGATCGCAAAGATCACCAAATAAGTTATATAAGGGAACAACCACATTTTAAACTCAATAGGCGTGCCTTCTGCTTCAAGCTTTTTACGCATACGCAGCTGAGAATATGCAATGGTCAAATACACATACAGTGTTGCTGCACCTGTAGTTAACATGAAAAAGTCGTAGACATTCATACTTTCCGTAGCCGTTAAAATCACAGCAACCACTGAGAAAAAGCACGACACAATCACCCCAACCCAAGGGCTGCTCTTACTATTTACCGAACCAAAACTTTTCGGTGCATCACCGCGTTTTGACAATGAAAATAACATACGAGAACAAGTATACAATGCTGAGTTAAAACAGCTACATACTGAAGTTAAAACCACGAAGTTAACGATATGACGCGCTTCTGGAATACCCAGTGCATTTAAGGTCACACTATAGGTTCCCCAAGTTGAGTCTTTTAATAATTCGTTATTATGTGGAATCAAACAAACAGCAACAAACATTGAACCGACGTAAAACAGTACAATCCGCCACACCACTGAGTTAGAGGCTTTACGAATTTCTTTAGAAGGATTTTCAGACTCTGCCGCCGCGACCGTGACAATCTCCGCCCCGATATAAGCAAACATGACTCCAAGTAACGCCGTAATCACGGATGATGCACCATTGGGCATAAAGCCTTGCGCAGTTAAATTACTGACACCAGAAGCAGATACATCTCCCCATGGCCATAAGTGCATGATGGCTAAACTACCGATCACAAGGAATATCACAATCGCAATCACTTTAATGAGTGCAAACCAAAATTCAAACTCACCATAATTTTTTACGTTTTGTAAATTTACAGCGACTAATCCAACAATCACCAGCACCATGTAGGCCCAAATGGGAATAAACGGAAACCAGCTATTTAAAATTTTTCCAGCCACATAGGCTTCCCATCCCATCAGCATTGCTAAGGTACACCAATATAACCAACCGATGGAAAAACCTGCCCAACGACCAATCGCACGATCGGCATAAGTTGAAAATGAACCACTGTCAGGATTTAAAACCGCCATTTCACCTAACATGCGCATAATGAACCAAACCAGTAAACCACCTAAAGCATAAGTGAGAAACACCACTGGTCCTGTGTTGTAAATAATGCTGCCTGAACCGACAAATAAAGAACCACCGATCACACCTGCAATTGAAATCATGGTGAGATGGCGTGATTGAAGTCCATGTTTTAAATTTTGGGAGAGATTGGCTTCAGAACCATGTTGATGTGCTGCCATATCATTTTCCTTAACCTATGAAGATATAAACAACTCAAGACTTCAAATGCTCGATATTGTTTGAATATCTCCTAAAAATTTTGTCACTCAATCCATCTCTCATCATGAAAGAAATATAGCTCAAGCGACGCTTCCGTATGCATACTTCCTATAGCTTTAATTTGTCGTTTTGGCTCTGAAGAAACGAGAGCCATTTTTATAATAAAAGAGAGAGCCAATTGAAAAAAATATGCACAAAAATGGAGAACTTTACTTTTAAAAGAAAACTCCATATTTAAAAATTCTGTATTTATTATTTGTTGAATAAAATACAAATCAAACACTTAAATAAAAACTATGATTTATTTTTTACTCATTCATTGAAAGGTTCTTGCAGACTGCGACCCAATTTTTTTTCTAGAAACCATTAAAAAAGCCCCATCTTAATTTTAAGACAGGGCTTTTTTATAGCCTAAACCAACCAACTAGAACGGTAAATCGTCATCTAAATCAGCAGGGGCTGTCGCAGGCTGAGGTGCTGATTTTGGTGTATTAAAACCATTACCTGCTTGTGGACTACCTGCATAATTACCTTGATTACCGCCAGCAAAACCACCACCCTGACCATAACCATTTTGGTTGTTGTTATAACCCGTATTTTGGTAACCACCACCTTGGTTATTGTTGTTATTAAAACGTGGTTGATTAAAGTCACCGCCGCCTTGTTCACTTTGTTGACGCGTATCTAACATCTGCATTTGATCGCCACGAATTTCAGTACTGTAACGCTCTTGACCATTTTGATCTGTCCATTGACGAGTACGTAATGAACCCTCGATATACACCTTTGAGCCTTTACGCAAATATTGCTGAGCAATTTCACCTAAACGGTTGTGTAATACAATACGATGCCATTCTGTTTGTTCTTTTCGTTCACCTGTATTTTTATCTGTCCAAGACTCACTTGTTGCAATCGAAAATTGAGTCAGGGATCCACCATTTGGAAAAGTTTTTGTTTCAGGATCTTTACCCAAAGTACCTACTAAAATAACTTTATTCACACCACGCATTAGCTGTCTTCATCCTATATATTTCTATGTTTTACTTTATAAGAGTTATGTTTAAATGGCTACCTCTTTGCCAATCAAGTGCGTTAAATCTTGTCGCCCAGCATCATCTATACACTGTTTATCGACTTTAATATAAGCAACTTGTTGTTCAGGCATCACCACGACTTCTTCAATACCACGAATTGCCAACAATTTTGAAGTCCATTCATCCGTTTGTGTCATTTGAGGTAGAGGCAACACAATTGAAGACAAATATCGAGGTTGAGCCAGCCCAAAACTGACCAACAACCAAAGTATAGCAATCCCAGAGAGGACACTCCAGCCAAGTGCAGTATTCTGTAACATCAAAAGCTGTCCGCCCAAAGTACCACCAAAAAAAGCACCTAAGAATTGACTACTGGCATTTATTCCCATCGCAGTTGCTTTAGATTGAATAGGTGCAACTTTCGATAACCAAGACGGCAATAACGCTTCCATGACATTGAAGGCGATAAAGAAAATACCAAGCCCTGCGAGCAATACATATTTCGATTCATAACCAAAAATAAGAATCAGTAAACCCACAATAATTCCAGCAATTGCTGACAAGAAAATACCGCGCATTTTGCGATATTTTTCAGCAATAATAATACTTGGAAAAGCAAAGAACAGACTCAGCACCAATAATGGCAAATAAATCAAACCATGTTTTGCTAGTGGAATTTGTGCATATTCAATCAACTGAGAAGGAATATAAATAAACATTGCTGTGAGCAATAAGTGGAGAGAAAAAACAGAGACATGCAAGCGATTCAGATCGCCCATTTGAATGACTTGTTTCAACTGCGATAAATAACCTTGTTGGAAATTACGATGATGTCGTGTGACTTTAGGCACGAGCAATAACATCAAGATCGCAGCCAATCCCATAATCGTTGTCACGAAAAATAGCCCAGAAATACCCACTAAGCTAGTGAGCCAAGGCCCTAAACTAAATGCCACTACGAAAGACAAGCCAATACTCATCCCCATCGCTGCCATGGCTTTGGTCCGCTGCTCTTCACGGGTCACATCGGCCAGTAAAGCCATGACTACGGCTGAAACTGCACCAGCACCTGCAATCGCACGACCAATAATCACACCATAAATTGTGTCAGATAAACCTGCTATCGCACCACCAATCGCAAATAAGAGCAAACCAAGCACAACCAATGGTTTACGACTAAAACGATCAGCCAACAAGCTAAATGGAATCTGCAAAATTGCTTGTGTTAAACCATAGACCCCTACAGCTAAACCAATGAGGGCAGGCGTGGCATATTGATAAGATTGTCCTGCCACTGAAAAGACAGGAATAATCATGAACAAACCCAACATGCGTAAGGCAAAAATGCTGCTTAAGGCAAAAGTTGAACGGCGTTCTAAAGCATTCATTATTGATAAGACACTATAACTGGCTTAGCGAATTATAAGCGATTCGCTTAACAAGGTTGTAAGTAGATTATGAAAAACACAATCTTTAGGAGAAAAAATAAAGGAGCAAATCGTGCTCCTTTATTTAAAATATACCACTTAGCTGAAAATAAGCTTAAGAAGCTTGCTGTTCTCGCTTGCTATATTGAATAGATGCGATCACAGCCCAAACGATAAAGGCAACCCCGATCAGGCCTGTTACAACTTCAGGTACATGTAAACCTGTACCACTTGCGATCATAATGAATGCCAAAGCACCAATTGCATAGTGCGCGCCATGCTCAAGGAAAATATAAGCATCCAACGTGCCTTTTTCCACCAAATAAATTGTCATTGAACGGACAAACATTGCGCCAATCGCAAGGCCTAACATGATAATGACAACATCACTGGTAATCGCGAATGCACCGATCACACCATCAAAACTGAACGATGCATCTAAGACTTCAAGATATAAAAAACCACCAAATCCAGCTTTCACGACACCTGAAGCAGCCCCATTTGCATCATGCGTAACCGCATTACCATTTTCATCAATCTCTGGCTCACCACCCAATAAGTGACTGAGAACTTGCACGCCAATATAGACCACAATGCCCCAAATACCTGCCATTGTCACCGCTAAGCGAATAGATTCGTCAACATTGGCTGCCATAATAATCATGGCAATCAAGGCAAGGAAAACTGACATCGCCGGTACACTGGCTAAATTTGCCAATTTTGCTTCTAACCACTTAAACCAATGTGTTTCTTTACCATCATCGAAGAAGAAATTTAAGAATACGAGCAATAAGAATGTGCCACCAAACGCTGAAATTTCAGCATGATGTGCCATTAAGCGTTCTGAATAGCTCTTTGGATCGTTCAATGCCATTTTAGCGACTTCGACCATCCCCATATCTGCTGTAACTGCAACGATGACTACAGGGAAAATCAAACGCATACCAAATACAGCGATCAAGATACCCACCGTTAAGAAAATCATTTTCCAGAAATGATCCCAATTACGTAATACTGAAGCATTTACCACAGCATTATCAAAAGATAGCGAAACTTCCATTACTGCCAAGATCGCAGTAATCGTCAATGCTTTAAGCATCGTAGCTACGCCTGCTTCAGGACCATGCGTGTAGCCCCAATAGGCAGATAGTGCTAAGCACACTACCGTAAAGAATATAGAAAAACGAAAATGCTTCATGAACAGCCTTTTATGTGAAATCGTTGGGTGATAAAAATGCGCCTATTGTAGGTGAGTTTGCACTAGAAAATAAAAAAGATTGTTAGACTTATTTTGAGAAAAAGCGATCGAGATAAAGACTCTGCTATAGTTTTATCATTCTTCAATTTATAAGCTGTTCATAGGTTCAAATACATGACTTTTTCCCAAGATGTTTGGCAACGTAATCAAGATTTATATCAAAAAATATTAGCACTGCCATTTAATCAAGAACTGGCTAACGGGACTTTAGATCGTAAAGCTTTTTGTCATTATGTGATTCAAGATGCACACTATTTACTGGCTTATGGTCGTGCACTTGCTGTAGCTGCGGCAAAAGCCTATGAAGCAGATGATGTAATTCAATTTTCCGAAGCAGCAAAAATTGCGATTATTGTAGAACGTAGCCTGCATAGTGATTTTATGCAGGAGTTTGACGTCAGCAAGGAGGAGTTTGAAAATACACCTTTGACGCTAGCTTGCCATCATTACACTTCTTTTTTAACCGCAACGGCTTGGTCAGAAAGCTACCCTGTGATTTTGGCAGCATTGCTGCCTTGTTTTTGGATTTATGCAGAAGTGGGTAAAGACATTGTCAGTCAATCCGCTCCAAATAATCCATACCAAGCATGGATTGATACCTATGCGGGTGAAGAATTTAATACGGCAGTGCGCAATGTGATTGCAACTGTAGATAAAGTGGCAGCACGTTGTGATCAAGACACTTTGGCTAAAATGCATGCTGCATACACTATGGGTGCAAAACTGGAATGGTTATTTTGGGATAGCGCTTATCAGCAACGTCAATGGTTAGGTTTAGACCAAGCTTAATCGCTTATCTAATCTTTATTTACATTTTTCATAGACATAAAAAAGCCCCTCATGGGGGCTTAGTCGTATATCGTATTGTCCGATATACTGTATGAGGCTCATCTCAAACTGGTTGCATTAAAACATAAACTAGCTGAAGTGAATACCTTTATTGCTTAAAAAAAGTGAACCGCGATTAAAGCAAGCAATGCAGGTACAGATTGGATATAAATAATTTTTTTGCTCGCCGTCAAACCACCATAAATACCAGCCACTAACACACAACCTAAAAAGAAATTCGCCAATGCGATTGCATAGGTTTCAGGGGCAATTAACGACCAAAATAAGCCTGCTGCAAGAAAACCATTATAAAGACCTTGGTTCTGCGCTAAAACTTTGGTGAGCTGAGCTTTTTCCAAACTATTACCAAAAGCTTTTAAACCATAAGGCTTATCCCACAAAAACATTTCCAGTACTAAAATATAAACATGTAAGACAGTAATCAAGCCGATGAGCAGTTGTCCAATCATATAATTTTCCTTTTTATTTTATGACTCAATTTAAGTAGACCAGCCTCACGACTGGTCATCTGTTTTCCAAATTAAGGCTTTAACAACACTTTGCCCTGCCGCGCACCCTGAGTTGCTTTGAGTGCAGCCGTTTTAATCTCATCAAAACTAAAAACACCTTCCACAGGTAAAACTAGTTTCTTTTGTGTCGCAAGCGTTAATAACTCAACAAATAATGCCTTTTTACGCTCAGCTGGCATTTCTTTATTGACTACACTTGCCCAAAAACCTTTCACCGTGGCCTGTTTGAAAATCAAATCACCCGATGAAATCTGCATGGTTTCGCCCGTCATACTGCCAAATGAAACCAATACACTATTTTCACTCAGTAGATTCAGCATTTCACCACTGGCCGTTCCACCAATTGAGTCCACGCCTGCAATCAATGGTTGATCAGCATGAATCGCTTTGACTTGTTGTTTCCAATTCGCTTGATCCGTGGCAACTATATGTTGAATGCCTAAAGCCTGCATTTCAGCAATTGCATCTGTACGACGCACAAGATTAATCACTTGCAGACCACGCGCCTGAGCAATCATCGCTACGGTTTTACCCACAGCACCATTGGCTGTGTTTTGAATCAACCATTGCCCTGATTGAACATTCACAAAGTCGAGTAACATCAAGGCACTAATCGGCATCCCGATCAATTGCGCTGCTGTTGCATCATCAATCGCATCATTTAAAGGAATAATACTTTGCGCAGGTGCAATAAAATATTCTGCCCAACTGCCATGTACACCAGCAACAGCAATACGTTGCCCTAATTTGCTTTGATCAACACCTTCACCTACAGCATCGACGATACCTACCGCTTCACTACCACCAATTGCAGGTAAAGTTGGCTTATAGCCATAACTACCACGCACCGTCCACACATCGTGATTATGCATAGGAGACATAATCGTTTTAATGCGAACTTCACCCGCTTTAGGCTCAGGTTTCGGCATATCACCGAATTCTAAAACATCTACAGGTTCGCCAAATTGTTGATGGATAATACTTTGCATGATTTATTCCTGTATTGGTTGTAACAGCTGTTTGGTGGTTTCTAAAGCGAGATGCAATGGTGCTTTGTCTTGTGCCAATTTGGTCATCAAAGCTGCACCTAACCAAAGCTGATACATCACTTGAGCTGTTTTTAAAGGGTCTAAATGGGTTGGAATCGAACCTTGCTGTTGCCCTTCTTTGAGCAATAAAGCCACGCTTTGCGTCAGTCGATGCACACCTAAGTTGAGAATCTGACGCATGTCTTCTGATAAATCAGAAACCTCTGCCGCGAGTTTCACAATTAAGCAATTCTCTGCCCAACTGCCATAAATTGGATCGTCAATCCATGCCTGCCACAAAGCCATCAAACGTGCATACGCACTTTGTTCAGTGTGCTGCCAAAGCTGTTCGACTCGTACTTTATAGTCAGCCATATACTGTTCTAATAGGGCACAACCGAATGCCTCTTTAGACGCAAAATAGTGGTAGAACGAACCTTTTGGCACGTCACAAGCTTTTAAAATTTCCTGTAAGCCAACGCCCACAAAACCTTTACGCAATACCAATTCAAAACTGGTATCCAAAATGTGTTGTCGAGTTGCTTCACTCTTGATTGATCGTTTCATAAGCACACTATAAATCAATAATAGACCAGTCGTCTAGTTAAGTTATGTATTTTTATTTACCTACAGCTTTACAGTAGTAAAATGAGAAAAGGAATGATAAAAATACAACTCGGTTAAGACTGATCATGTTTGAAAAAGTGGTCTGACCGTCACAATTTGTCGTTTTAAATATTTTTATACCACTTGAACAATTTTAAGGCGCTATCATATAAGACCCATTCAACAGCAAAATGCTGCTCAGAAATTATTTTAAATTGATTAGTACTGAGCTTTCTTTCAATACATTCAAATTAAATAATGAATGATCTATGAGATTGCTGTTCAATGTATTTTGATCTTCTATTTGCATATTACTGAGATGTTTTCATGAGCCAAAGTCATATCCGTATTCGAGGCGCACGTACCCATAATTTAAAGAATGTGTCACTCGATATTCCACGTGACAAATTTGTGGTGATCACAGGGCTTTCAGGTTCAGGAAAATCATCACTTGCATTTGACACTTTATATGCTGAAGGTCAGCGTCGCTATGTCGAATCACTTTCAGCTTATGCACGTCAATTCCTTTCACAAATGGAAAAGCCTGAAGTTGATTCGATTGAAGGTTTATCGCCTGCGATTGCGATTGAGCAAAAATCAACCAGCCATAATCCGCGCTCAACTGTCGGTACTATTACTGAAATCTATGACTATTTGCGTTTACTTTACGCACGTGTAGGAACACCCTACTGTCCTGAACATGATCTACCGATGGTGGCACAAACCATTTCAGAAATGGTTGATGCGGTAAAAGGACTTGAAGAAGGTACTGCACTAATGTTACTTGCACCTGTGGTGCGCGAGCGTAAGGGTGAATACACACAACTATTTGAACAATTACAAGGACAAGGTTTTGTCCGCGCGCGTGTCGATGGTGAAATCATTGATATTGATACCCCGCCTGAATTAGACAAAAAGAAAAAACACACCATCGAAGTGGTAGTCGATCGCTTTAAAGTCCGTGACGATCTCGGCAATCGTATCGCAGAATCTTTTGAAACTGCATTACGTTTAGGCGGTGATATTGCGGTTTTATCATGGATGAATGGCGAACATCCTGAACGTGTGTTCTCGGCAAAGCATTCATGTCCTGAATGTGATCGTGCCGTAGCTGAACTTGAACCACGTCTGTTCTCATTCAATAATCCATTCGGTGCTTGCCCTGTCTGTGACGGTCTAGGCACACGTAGCCATTTCAGCGCAGAAAAACTGATTCCAAATCCAGAAGTTTCGATCAGCCAAGGGGCAATTCGTGGTTGGGACAGACAACGCCCGTATTACTACACCATGCTGCAAAAAGTAGCGGATCATTTCAGTATTGATCTTGATCAGCCTTGGAATAGTTTAGATAAAGACACCCAAAAGAAATTTTTACAAGGCACGGGCAAAGAGAAAATCGACCTCAGTTATATTGATGAACGAGGTCGTAAGCATAGTCGTGTTCAAGCCTTTGAAGGTGTGTTGCCACATTTAGAACGTCGCTATCGTGAAACTGAATCAAATTATGTGCGTGATGATCTCGCACAATATTTATCAAATGCAGCCTGTGATGCCTGTGACGGTTCACGTCTGAATGAAATTTCACGCCATGTTCGGGTTAAAGACAAGACCATCGCACAAATTACCAAGATGTCGATTGGTGACGCTGAAAACTATTATCAAGACCTCAATCTTGAAGGTGCCAAAGGTGAAATTGCCGATAAAATCTTTAAAGAGATTCGTGAGCGCTTACACTTCTTGGTGAGTGTTGGGCTCAATTATTTAAGCCTTGCACGTTCGGCTGAAACGCTTTCAGGCGGTGAAGCTCAGCGTATTCGTCTCGCATCGCAAATCGGTGCAGGTTTGATGGGCGTGATGTATGTACTGGATGAGCCCTCGATTGGTCTGCATCAACGTGATAATGATCGCCTATTACAAACCTTAATTCGCTTACGCGATCTTGGTAATACAGTGCTTGTAGTTGAGCATGATGAAGATGCAATTCGTGCTGCCGATCATATTATTGATATTGGTCCTGGTGCAGGTATTCACGGTGGTGCAATTATTGCTGAAGGTACTTATGATGAGTTGGCAAGCCATACTGATTCCCTTACAGGTCAATACCTCTCAGGCAAATTGAAGATTGAAGTACCGAAACAGCGTACTCAATCACCTCGTCCAAATGAAGTGATCAAGCTTTCTGGGGCAAGCGGACATAACTTACAAAATGTCGATCTCACCATTCCACTTGGCATTATGACCTGTGTGACTGGGGTTTCAGGTTCAGGCAAATCAACGCTGATTAACCGTACCTTATTGCCTTTGGCTGCGACTCAACTCAATGGTGCAACCACGCTGACTGCCGAAAAGTTTGACTCGATTGATGGTTTACAGCACTTAGATAAAGTGGTTGATATTGACCAAAGTCCGATTGGTCGTACCCCACGTTCGAATCCTGCCACGTATACAGGTTTATTTACGCCGATTCGTGAGTTATTTGCGCAAACACCTGAAGCCAAAGCACGTGGTTACAGCGCAGGTCGTTTCTCGTTTAACGTAAAAGGTGGGCGTTGTGAAGCTTGTGAAGGCGATGGCATGATCAAGGTGGCAATGCACTTCCTGCCTGATATGTATGTGCCTTGTGATGCTTGTCATGGCAAGCGTTATAACCGTGAAACTTTAGAGGTAGGTTATAAAGGCAAGAACATTTCAGACGTGTTAGAAATGACAGTTGAAGATGCAGCTGAATTCTTTAGCGCCATTCCTGTGATTCACCGCCGTTTAGATACCTTGATGCAAGTGGGTCTGGGCTATATTCGTTTGGGTCAAGCTGCAACCACGCTTTCAGGTGGTGAGGCGCAACGGGTTAAATTAGCACGTGAGTTAGCAAAACGAGATACAGGTAAAACCTTGTATATCTTGGATGAGCCAACTACAGGCTTACATTTCCATGATATTGCCAAGTTACTCGATATTTTGTATGAGCTACGCAATAAAGGGAATACGATTGTGGTGATTGAGCATAATTTGGATGTGATCAAAACTGCCGATTGGGTAATTGACCTCGGCCCTGAAGGCGGTTCGGGTGGTGGTCAAATTATTGCTGAAGGAACCCCTGAACAAGTCGCTGAAGTTGAGATTTCACATACAGGGCGTTTCTTAAAACCGATGTTGAAATAAATCAAGCTGATTTTCTAATACTGGCGTGAATTTAAGCGGTTTTATTTTATCCAACTTAAATTTACGCCAGCTTCCTAAATCTTCAACTCTTGGTAACTCAAGCCTATCAAATAAAGAAGGTTGAATTTTTTGAAGCTTTTCTGCACGTTTTAAACACCTCCTCAGCCACGAGTAAGACATTTTTAAATATGCGGCAATATTCAAATAAGTATACTTCAACAATATGGGTTTTAAGCTTTCAAATAATTGGACATAAGCTAGAATCATGGAAAAACTATTTTCTTTAATTTGCTGTGCTTGTTTCCTTTGTTGTAATTGTCGATCGACTTGATCAAGCATCCGTTGCAATGGCTCAGTGGATACTGGCGATGATATTCCTAGAAGGATTGGATTAATTGCTTCATCTGGATCATTTCTAGAACTTTGATCAAAACTTGAAGCATATTTAAATATCCGATCAGCCCCATGAACAAAGTGATTCCACATTTTATGTTCTAGTTCATTCCAATGCTCTAGACTTGATAAATCAAATTCCCCTACCCATTTCTCTATCACAAATAGAAAAGCTTCTTGAGCAACATCGCTTGCTTCACATTGTTTAGATGCCCTAGCGATCTTTTGCCATTCTTTATAATGATCTAGTGAATAGATAAGCTCAAATAACTTATTTTGGTCTTTTGGCAACACAGACAAGACTCTATTTTAATATGTTTCGTAGGCTAACAATCGCAAATTTAAATTTGATGACTAGATTCTCATCTTAATGAGCAAAATACTTACCAATCTAGCCCTCCAGAGGGTAACAAGTGAACAGAAAGTATTTTGGCTCTTATCGCAAGGAGTATGAATTATTTAATAAAACAGCATCTAAAGAAAAACCTACTCATCGTCAAAGGCACAAATCACTACGATTTATATAATTAAAGAAGAATATGTGAATCAGGCTTTAAGGGAACTTATTTCTTTCCTAAAAAATATATCTAAACATAGACAAAATAGGGGCTTGTCGATTAAACATCCTATTTCTAACTCTCTACAATATTCTTCCCTTTAGCTTTAGCCCTTAACATTGACTGATCTGCTTTTTCTAGCAGCTCTAACCAGCTCTCCGCCCCAATCGCCACACCAATACTGACCGAAACCTGAATCAACTCACCGACACTAGAAATAATAATATTCTGTTTTAATATGCCTGAACGAATACTTTCAGCAATCGCTTTTGCTGCTTTCATTTCAATACTTTCGATCACGACTAAAAACTCATCACCACCATAACGAACGATTAAATCGGAAGCTCGCACATTATGCTTGAGTTGGTCTGCAATCATGGTAATCACCTGATCACCCGCAATATGCCCATATTGATCATTCACAAATTTAAAATTATCAATATCAATCACAATGACACAGGTTTCTGATAGGCCTTCAGGCTTTGACTCTAAAACATTGATATATTCTTCCAAAGCCAAACGATTTGCGACACCCGTTAATATATCTGAGTTCGCAACTTTCTTAAGCTGCGACTCCATCATGTCACGTTGTTTCAAAATACTTTTTAATCTTTCTATCGCTTCAAATAAAGAAAAGAATTCCTGCCGAGACTGCTTACCAGTAAAAGGTTCTGTTGGACTATTTGATAAGCTCAGAATCATATTTCTTGCTCTAATTAAAGGCTGAAATACACGTCTCTTGGCATAGCTCATCGTGAAAATTGCTGTAAGCAATGAAACAATCGAAATACCAAAGTTAAAAATAAACTGCTGCTGAGCTTCTTTATTCTGCTGCTTAACGATTTCATAGCTATAATCTAAAATATAGTTCTGTAAATCCATCACCGTGGTAAATTTATCAACCATCAGCTCGGTCAGTTGCGTCCCTGTTAAAAAATACGGTTCAGCATTTTCACTTTGATCAAGTAATTTAGAAATTAAAGGCAAGCCCTGATCTAAAAACTCCGTTTTTACGCGTTCATGCAAAATTTTATATTTTAGTGTTTTGGTCTGTTCAGGTTGAATCGTATCAACCAACGACCAAAGATATTCTGCCTGATGCTGAGTCTGTAAAGAACGTGCTCTATTTGCACCAGAAATCGGTTCAGCAAAAGTGATTGGAGCCATAATGTTAGATGCAATACGCCCAGCCTGATCTCGCATATCTGTTAGGATGAGAATAGAAGTAAAATAATTCGACATGTCGCTATCTTTACTTTCTAATTGCGTCATTAATAACTTTAAACAAAGCCTATTCTCATCCCACACAGAGAAAAGCGCTAAAATTGCATGATCCAGTTGTTGAGAACTTCTTTGTGAATACGGTGTTTCAATATAAACATCAACAACACGACGTGCCTGCGCTAATTTCACTTTGAGATCAGTCTGCAAATGTCCTGCAATAGATTGAAAACCATTCTGCTTTAATACTGAAATGGTTTGATTAATCTGAGTATCTACAGCCTGTCGATGACGTTGCAACTTTTCTTTATTTATAAATAACTCATTCGGTTGACTCGACATTGCCTGATTAGATGGTGCTCTTTCTTTAGAAATTTGATTTGCCGTTTGCACCAAAGCCCGTAGACTTGTAATTTCGATGAGAACTTGTTTTGTTTTGACGTATTCTTGATAACTATGAACAATGAGAGGAATGGAAATATATAAAAAAGAGAAAATAATGATGACCATACAGAAAAATAGACGAAGGCTTGTATGTCCTGAACGTAATTGCGTATGTTTTTGACTACGCTCCATGAACATATCCTGCTATTCTCAAAAAGCCATCCTGATTGATTTTTAAATAACGCTAATTTTACCTGAATTTTAAATCTAACTGTCATAATTCAAGGTACTTTTTCATTTAAATAAAGTATAAATTTAAAATACTTTTCAATTAAGCTGTGATTTTTAATCTAATCTATTGTTTTAATAAAGTTAATATTAAAATCCATTTAATTCAATTATTACTTATTTGATAAAAATATAAGAGAAAAATTTGTTTCATAATTTTAAAAATAATTAATATCTTCTTTTTAAGCTAAATAGATTTGAATTTTAATCAAAAAATAAAATAATTAATTTTAATGATTGATTAAAAAAATATTTTTAAATGTTTAGAATTTAAATCACCTTATGGTTGTAAATAGAATAAATCTTTGTCACAAATTTCTATGTTATTGAAAGGTCATATTTAAAAAAAATGAATAAAGAAAGGGGCAAAAAAAAGCTCAACCTTGGGGAAAGTCGAGCTAGTAAAACACAATATATTGAGAAAATGTTACGAGATACTTAAATGTAAATTAAATAGCTCTTGTTTGATATTATGTGAATTGCATCTCAAAATGTAAAGTAAATTAAATAGATTGTTTTTAATATTTTAATCGTTTTTTCAAATCAAATAATAATCCCTGAGTACATATTAATCTCGTTATTTATTCTCAGAGAATATTACTACAATAAGATCTCATACCACAACACAAAAGAGACTTTAATCACATTTTTGTAGGTGAATTATTACAGTTTTGCGACACCATTGACAGTAAAAAACGATTGAATTGATTGGATTAAACAATCAAAAACCAGTGATTCGAACACCCTAAATTGTGGCTGTTGAATCAGAAAAACAGATTTATCTATTTGTTTGATATTCATTTTATGAAAGTTTGACATTTTAAAAAACATTTGTGCATTTTTTAACCAAAACTTATTTGTTGACTGATCACCTGTCGGAACGGCTAATTTATTACATTGACTTCATATTTTGTTACAATAGAATGAAATCCAACTTTACTCCTTACTGTAAAAGCTGGAAATTATTATGAAAAAACTCGGTTTAGCCACTGCTTTATTATTAGCCATGACCGGTGCTCAAGCTTACCAATTCGAAATCCAAGGTCAGTCTGAAGCTATAGACTCTAATGATGAAGGCAGAGATTTTAATCATTACACTGTTGGTGGACAAGCAACTTACTACTTCAAAAATGTAGATGCATCTAAAGGTCCTTTAGCAGAAGCAGCTTTTGTTAACCAAGCATCAAATATAGCTCTTGGATATAACTTTGCTAATCTTGATGATACTAAATCTCAAAATGTAGGTGTTAAAGCTGAAGCCTATGTACCAACACCTTACGTTCCTGCGTATGCAAGCTTAAGCTATAGCGCTACTGATAATGACGGCAAATATGGCAAAAATGATGATCGTGGTCAACGTTGGGCTGTTGAATTTGGTTCTGTAATCGCTCCAAACTTCCTCGTAGCGGTAGGTTATACAAATGTTGTAGAACAAACCTCTTATGATACTTTCAAAATCTTAAACAGTGGTTTTGCTAAAGCAGTTAATGAAACAGCAACTATCGCTGACAAGCAAGATGCAATTACTGCACGTACTAAATACGTTGGTGCAATCGATGGCACGCCTATGTCGATTGGTTTCGAAACAGGTATCGTTTACGGTGAAGACACTGCATACGAGTTAAAAACTGATTTGTACCTAAACTCTAAACTTAGCACAGGTGTTTCATACGCTAAATCAAGTTTTGCAGATACACCTGATTCAGCTTGGGGCGTTAATGTAAACTACTTTATTACCCCAGCTGTTGCTGTAGGTGCAAGCTATTTAAATGCTAATGCTGTAGGTACTGATGCAGATATGCAAACTATTGGCTTAAACGCTAAATTACGCTTCTAATCGTGTAATCGATGTTCTAATAAGACATCTAAAAATAAAAAACCAGTTCATAAGAACTGGTTTTTTATTATATTGAATTAAATGAAAGTTAGGCTGTCTCATTTAAATTTCTTACATCTTTTTATCTTCAATATTTAATGCACTAATTGCTAAAACTGCCTGCGTACGATTTTGTACACCTAGCTTACGGAAAATAGCAGTGACATGCGCTTTGATCGTGGCTTCTGATACATCTAACTCATAAGCAATTTGTTTATTGAGCAGACCTTCTGCCACCATCATCAATACACGGAACTGTTGAGGTGTAAGCGATTGCAGGCGTTCTGCCAACGCCGTTTCATCCGCAGCTCTTGGATCGAAACCATGATGCATGGGTAAATTCGGTGGTAGCCAAATTTCACCCTCTAAGACATGTTTAATTGCCTCGCCGATATGACTTGGATGTGATGATTTCGGGATATAACCCATTGCACCATGTGCAATTGCACGTTGAATAATCGACACTTCTTCATGTGCTGATACAACAATGATTGGAATCGCTGGGTATTGTGCTCGTACGTATACCAAGGCAGAAAAACCAGATGCGCCGGGTAAATTCAGATCAAGTAATACGAGATCAGGTTCTGCACCATGCTCTAAGCGCTCATAGAATTCATCGACATCCGCAGTTTCCTGAATCTGTGCTTGAGGAAGACTATATCGAACCGCTTGAATTAAAGCATGTCTAAATAAAGGGTGGTCGTCTACAATTAAAATATTCATAAGCGCTGAGCTGTCTGCGAGTACGTCACTGTACGGTGTTTATTCAAATTTAATCTATCTTAGCCTATTTTTTAAATGAACTGTTGGTTAGACATCAAAACTTGTTTATTTCATCATAAATGCAAAACAATACAAATATTGATATAACTCACAAAACATAGACTAATCAATAACTACTATACAGAAATAACCAATAGAAACAGAGTATTAAATTCATTTAATTTTTTCTACTGAGTCCTTTATAGGTATATATACAAAACAGATAAGCTTGCAGCATTTCCTTATTTTACAACTTGGCATGCGGTGTAGATAAATAAATAGCAATTCGAAATGATCTTTTAGGCCGCTATTATGTCCAATCACAATACTCTCTCTACTCCTCTTAATATTGTTGCAGTATCTGGTGGTTTAAACAGCCCATCAAAAACAGAAAGCTTAGTTCAGGCGATTCTTGATGAACTTTCAGAAGCAATTAATATTAAAGTACATTTCGTCAAGCTGAGTGAAATTGGGCCTTTACTGGGTGGTGCGATTTATCGTAATCAGCTGCCACAACGGGTACAAGATGATTTGGCTGCGGTTGAAGCGGCAGATGCATTAATTGTTGGAACACCTGTTTATCGTGCTTCATTTACAGGCTTATTTAAGCATTTCTTCGACTTTGTTGAGCAAACAGCTTTGGTTGATGTACCCGTTTTACTGGCAGCCTCAGGTGGCAGTGATCGTCATGCTTTGGTTCTAGAACATCAATTACGCCCACTATTTAGCTTCTTCCAAGCACAAACCTTGCCTATTGGCGTCTATGCCACCGATCGTGATTTTACGCCTGAGTATACGGTTAAAAGTGAGCAATTGTCTGATCGCGTGACCTTAGCTGTAGCACGTGCTTTACCGATTTTGGAATGGGCACCTGCCAAAGGCCAGCGTGCTGCGGCAATTAAAACAAAAACTGAACAAGCGAATCAGAATCTCGGCATTAACAAACAGATTGAACAGGCAGAAGTGCTCCCATCGGCGGCTGTGCCCGATTTAGATGCAGCTGAATCTCGCTTACACCCGAAGTCAGCCAAGAATTTAACCCACGTCGCATAAACCATATCTTTTATGAAGGATACAACGATGACAATAACAACATCTGCAATTAAATTTGCCTACTGGGTTCCCAATGTAAGTGGTGGTCTCGTTGTCAGCGATATCGAACAACGTACCGACTGGAGCTATGACTATAACGTGCGACTGGCACAAACCGCAGAACGCAACGGCTTCGAATATGCACTCACCCAAATCCGTTTTACCGCAGGCTATGGTGCAGAAAACCAACATGAATCAGTCAGTTTTAGCCATGCCCTCTTGGCTAAAACTGAAAAACTAAAGGTGATTGCAGCCATTCTACCTGGTCCTTGGAAGCCTGTACTCGCGGCTAAACAGCTGGCAACCATTGACTACCTTACGCAAGGGCGTATTGCGATTAATGTCGTCAGCGGCTGGTTCCGTGGCGAATTTGATGCGATTGGCGAACCTTGGCCTGAGCATGATGAACGTTATGTTCGTTCCGAAGAATTTATTCGTACACTCAAAGGCATCTGGACCACTGACAATTACAGCTTTGGCGGCAAATATTATCAATTCCAGAATTACACGCTTAAACCAAAACCTTTGCAAAAACCTTACATCGAAGTGTTTCAAGGCGGCAGTTCTCGTGCCGCACGTGATATGGCTGCACGTGTATCAGATTGGTATTTTACCAATGGTAATAGTGTCGAAGAAATTAAAAAACAAGTCGATGATGTTCGCAGTAAAGCCAGACTGGTCAATCGACAGGTCAAAATTGGCGTGAATGCCTTTATTATCGCCCGTGATACTGAGGAAGAAGCCAAAACCGTATTGAATGACATCATTGCACAAGCCAATGTCGAAGCCGTGAATGCCTTCGGAGATGCGACCCGTGAATCAGGTGCAGCCGCCCCTGAGCGTGCGGGTAATTGGGCAACATCCACCTTTGATGATCTGGTTCAATATAACGATGGTTTTAAAACCAATCTGATCGGTACACCACAGCAAATTGCAGAACGGATTGTGGACTTAAAAAATGTAGGCGTTGATCTTGTTTTATCAGGCTTTCTTCACTTTATTGAGGAAGTTGAATATTTTGGAGAAAAAGTTCTACCGCTGGTTCGTCAGCTTGAACAACAACAGGAAATTCAATTGGAGGCAAAATCAGCATAAGCTTGGGATTAGATAAGAAGAAAAATAAAAGCGATTGAATATTTCTCCCCAAGACTCGGCTTGGGGATTTTTAATTTAAGCAGTCTCAATTTCCCGCATGACCGTTTCAACCGAATATCGGCACCACTGCGACAGTTGCTCAATAAACTCATTTAATTGTGATGGATTAAAATGGCTAACAATCATATAGCAGGCATTGCCGAGAATTTTAAAACACTCATCCACCTGCTCGTATTGTTTAACCAGTAATTCAACTTCGACAAACGCTTGCTGATCATTCATAAACAATTGAATAAACTGCTTATGTTCGTAGTTGATCGCAACGGTGTAATTTTTGATGATTCCTGCATCCATTAACTGTGCAATACGAGCGCCAACAGCTTGCCCAGTACGATGCACTCGCTGTCCTATTTCTTTATGACTTAAACGCGAATCTTGTTTTAGCAACTCAATAATTTTTAGGTCAATCGGATCAAGTTCAATATTCATTTTTCATTACGAAAGAAAACCAGCAACAATGCTTTCATCTGAATATAGCCGATTTCTGTATTTCACCCTACTCTTATTTTATCTTAACGCTGGAAGAAAAAATGATGAAACAAGCCTTACTGATTATTGATGTCCAAAACGATTATTTTAAAAATGGCAAAATGGAATTGGTTAATCCAGACCTTGCTCTGGCGAAAACCAATCTATTAGAAGATCATTTTATTCAAAACAATTTACCCATTATTTACATTCAACACATAAACCCTGCCTCTGCCAGTTTCTTTCAAGAAAATACTGTGGGTGTTGCATTACATCCACAACTTAAAGTCACAGATCGCTCACTGATTGTTGAAAAACATTTTCCCAATAGCTTTCTGGAAACCAATCTTCAGGCGTTGTTACAGCAGCATCAAGTTGAGCAGTTAGTGATAACTGGCATGATGACCCATGTCTGTATTGATTCAGGTACACGTGCAGCGAAAGAACTTGGCTACCAACCGATTGTGATCGCCGACGCGACTGCAACCCGTGATCTTGAACATGATGCTAAGATCGCCAAAGCAGCCGATGTACAAACAGCATTTTTATCTGCACTCAGTTTCTTTGCCACGGTACAAAACACTGCTGATTTTTTAGCACAGAATTAAATCATGCAGAAAAAAGAGCGTTGAATCGAACGCTCTTTTTAAATTTGAATTAGATTTATCGGTTTGGATAAACTGTGGCAATCAGATGTTCAACCACAGCCGGCTCAGCCAGTGTTGACGTATCGCCTAAGCTATCCAATTCATTAGCCGCAATCTTTCTCAAGATACGACGCATGATTTTACCTGAACGTGTTTTTGGCAAAGCAGGTGCCCAATGCAAGGCATCAGGTGTAGCCACAGGGCCAAGTACTTTACGTACCCAATTCACCAACTCCTTACGTAGCTCCTCAGATTCAGCCACATCGGCCTGTAAAGTGACAAAAGTACAAATCCCCTGTCCTTTAATATCATGCGGCATACCCACTACCGCAGCCTCTGCAACTGCGACATGCGAGACCAAGGCACTTTCAATCTCGGCCGTCCCTAAACGATGCCCTGAAACGTTCAGTACATCATCGACACGCCCAGTGATCCAATAGTAACCATCAGCATCTCGACGTGCGCCATCGCCAGTAAAATAATAGCCTTTAAAAGTTGAGAAATAAGCTTCAATAAAGCGCTCTGGATCGCCCCAAATCGTTCTCATTTGACCCGGCCATGAGTCTTTAATGACCAAATTACCTTCGGTTGCTCCATCCAATTCATTGCCTTCGCCATCGACTAACGCAGGTTGTACTCCAAAGAATGGACGTGTTGCTGAACCCGGTTTGAGTGCAGTTGCACCCGGCAATGGTGAAATTAAAATGCCACCTGTTTCTGTTTGCCACCATGTATCGACAATTGGACAACGGCCTTCACCTACGACCTCGTGATACCAATTCCATGCCTCAGGGTTAATCGGTTCACCGACTGAACCCAGTAAACGTAAGCTACTGCGATCACTTTCACGTACATAAGCATCACCTTCACGCATCATCGCGCGAATTGCCGTTGGTGCAGTATATAAAATCGTGATGTTATGTTTATCAATCACATGACCAATACGTGCCCAAGTTGGATATTGTGGTATTCCCTCAAACATGACCGTAGTAGTGGCATTACTCAACGGACCATAAAGTAAATAACTATGTCCCGTAATCCAGCCCACATCGGCGGTACACCAATATACATCATCTTCTTTGAGATCAAAGACTTCTCTAAAGGTGGTGTTGACATAAACCAGATAACCACCTGTAGTATGTAACACGCCTTTCGGTTTACCTGTTGAACCCGAGGTGTACAAAATGAATAGCGGGTCTTCTGCTTTCATCGGTTCTGGTGGGCAGTGTTCGTCTACTTCCATAATGGCAAGGTGATACCAAACATCACGCTCAGCATTGAACTGAATCGGATTCCCTGTACGATGCACCACAATCACATTTTCGACACTACTGGTTCCATCAATTTCTAATGCGGCATCTACATTTTCTTTCAGTGGAATGAGCTTGCCGCCGCGCATGCCTGCGTCAGCGGTAATCACTAATTTTGCTTGACTATCTTCGATACGACTGGCCAATGAGTCTGGTGAAAACCCACCAAATACCACACAATGCACAGCACCAATTCGTGCGCAGGCCAACATAGCAATTGCTGCTTCAGGCACCATTGGCATATATAGCACCACACGATCACCCTTGCGAATACCTTGCTTCTTTAGCACATTGGCAAAACGACAGACTTCATCGTGTAGTTCAGAAAATGAAATGATTTTATGACGTGAAGGATGATCACCTTCCCAGATAATCGCGGGCTTTAAAGGATTATCTTTGAGATGACGATCTAAACAGTTGGCTGAAACATTCAGTTCACCATCGGCGAACCACTCAATTTTGAAATTATCTGCGTTAAAACTTGTATTTTTAACCTGTGTAAATGGCTTAATCCAGTCAATGTTTTGTGCTTCTGCTGCCCAAAATGCTTCAGGCTGCTCGATTGAATCCTGATAACGTTTGAAATAGTCTGCTTCCGAGGTTCTTGCCATTTCTTTGAATTTATCAGGCACTGGGTAGATTTCTTTCATAGCTCACTTCCTTTGTTTTTTATTTCATACCTTAGATATACACATCTATTTTTCGGGTATGTTTTGTTTTCTCTTGCAGTATGGTCACCATTTACAAGAGCAAACAATGCGGCTTTGGTCGTAAGAATGTTATGTTTTGACGACCAAATTGTTTTCAAAAATTTACTCAAAATAATTTAAATTTGAACTGCTTGTCTATGCTTTTTACTTTTAAAATAAGTGATTATTTTGATCATTGCTAAGACCTTAAAAGATTTAATAATCAAAAAATAGGAATTCATCATGTTCGATCAAACGTTATCTGCCTCAATTCAGCCTCAATACGATCACCCTTTATCTGCTAAAGGACGTTTTAATCGCTTAAGCTATCTAGGTTGGTATGGTTTACTGAGTATCAGTTGGACGGTTCTTTTCATTCTTATTGCCACAATTTCGGCGAGTCTAAGTGTAAATAATGTACAGATTCATGAACCAATCTTATCTGCATTTTCAGGAATCGGAGGAATTGCTCTGATTGCACTATGGTTTGCAGGCTTTTATTTTCAGATTGTGTTTTTAACAAGACGTTTACACGATCTAAATAAAACAGGATGGCTCTGCCTATTATTATTGGTTCCGATGATTCAGTTCTTTTTCATTCTTTATGTCCTGCTTGCCAAAGGCACACCTCATCGCAATGATTATGGCGATATTCGCCCATCCACCACATGGGAAAAACTATTTGCATGGATCATGATTATATTGAGTTTAATGATGATATTTGGCATGTTTATCTTTAGCTATTATTTTGCTAGCCCTGACTTCTGGGGTACACCAACCCAGATCTTACAAAATACAACTGAGTATTTTTAATACTTTATCGAACAGCCAAATTTGAACTACTCAATAAATAAAACCGTTACGGAATTTATCATGCATGATCAGCATAAATTCATTATGATAGCTCCCCTAATAAATTCCTTACGTTGCGAAATAGAGATTTTCCCGTGGCAAATGAGCAAACGACATTAACCGAGGTCGCTAAAGATACTGGTGAATTGATTCATCAAGCAGGTGCAAAAACCACGCAAACGGTATTGGCACATACTGAAAAATATCATGATGCCTATACCACCATCGATAAAATCATGGACAGCTTTTGGGAGCGTGTACCGTATATCTGTATTGCGATCACAGTATTTGTCATTTTTTGGCTACTGACTAAGCTATTTAAATTCTTTATTCGCAAAACTTTGGAAAACCGTAGCTACACCCGACAAAACTTGGTATTGGTGCTCAACCGTGTCGGAAGTACTTTTATTCTATTCTTTGGTTTTTTAATTGCATTGGTCATCGCTATTCCCGGTTTCACCCCAAGCCAGTTAATCGGAGCATTGGGAATCGGTTCTGTTGCAATCGGTTTCGCTTTCAAAGATATTTTCCAAAACTTGCTATCAGGTATCTTAATTTTACTCAGTGAACCTTTCCGCATCGGCGATGATATTGTTGTGAATGGTTTTGAAGGCAATGTTGAGGATATCCAGATTCGTGCAACCTTTTTACGCTCACCTGATGGTCGCCGTATCGTGATTCCCAATGCAACGGTCTATACCAGTGCCGTAACAGTGAACAATGCCTATCAGCGTCGTCGTTGTGAGTTTGTCGTTGGTATTGGTTATGAAGATGATATGCAAAAAGCCAAGAAAATTATTCTCGATATTCTTGATCGTAATCTTAATGTACTGAGTCAACCCAGCTTCTCGGTCAATGTCACCGCACTTGCAGATTTCTCAATTAATTTAACCGTGCGTTGGTGGGTGAATACCACAGAAACCACCACATCTGCATCAATTAGTGAAATTCAAGAACTGGTTGTAACAGCCTTCGATGAGAAAGGAATTTCGATTCCTTATCCAGTACAGGAAGTTAAAGTCTATCGTGGTGATCAATCAGAGCCGATCAACCTAGATAAATAATCGCCCTAAAATATGCGATACCGCCGTTTCAGTTCGTAAAATTCGGTTGCCTAAGCTCATTGCTTGGCAGCCATTTTTTTTGAGCAAATCCACCTCATACGGAATAAATCCACCTTCTGGACCAACGATCAGACTACATGAATGCTGAATCGCAGATGGCATCTGCTGTTCTGCATAAGGGTGTGCGACATAAGCAGGTTTTTCATCTGAAATAAATGTAGGCAAAACATCTTCAACAAAAGGTTTAAAGCGTTTATACAATTGAATTTCAGGTGCAATCGTATCACCTGCCTGCTCTAAACCTAAAGTCACATAATCATCAAGCTGCTGTAAAAATGGGCTTTGCCAATAGCTTTTATCCACTCGATAACTATGAATCAAACTGATCCGTTCCACGCCTAAAGTCACCGCATCCATGATGATACGGCGCAATACTTTAGGACGTGGTAAAGCTAGAATTAAATGCACAGGCAGCTTTTCAGGAATGGCTTCCAGTTGAATCGGTCTTATGCAAATCTGTTGTTCAGAAACAGATATTACTTCCGTAAGATAGCGTTGACCGTTACGCACGCCGACTTTTAAAGTATCTCCACAATTCAACTGAATATGCTGTCGTAAATGTTGTAATTGACGCGGATTTTCAATCTGCCAGACATCATCCGCTGTCGTGATGTGATTAGCTTCAAGTAAAACAATATTCATGACAAAGCTTTGAATTCTAAATAATGATTAATCAATTGAATATGCTTTTGGAGAGAGCCTTTATTTCGTTGCAGAACCAATTCGGCCTGTTCAATCAATTGCTGAGCCTGTATTCGGTCATCTAAACAACTCAAAAGTTGCTGTACCACTTGTGCCGCATCTGTTCCAATCAAAATTCCGTGTTCAGCCACAAACTCATCCACGATACTTTGGAAATTAAAATAGCGTGGACCAATCACAGTCGGTACATTTAAAACCATCGGTTCTAAAATATTGTGTCCGCCACCCGGCTCATTCAATGAACCACCAACAAAACAAGCTTGGCTGAGTGCATACCACAGCCACATTTCGCCCATACTATCCGCTAGAAAAACCTGTGTATCAGTTTGAATTGGCTGTTTAAGACTACGGCGTTGCGTATTTAAGTTCAAACTTTGGCAGACTTTATACACCTCATCAAAACGCTCAGGATGACGTGGTACGACAATGCAGAGTAAATTAGGATTTGAATTTAAATGTGGTTGTAATTGTTTCAGCAAACTTTCTTCTTCAGGTGCATGTGTACTTGCAAGTACGATAATCTGCCGATCTGCCAATTGCCAATCTTGTTTTAACTGTTCAGCTTGCTGCACGTACTGCTCTGGCGCAGCGATATCAAATTTAATATTACCAACAACCTGACTCTTGGCTTGATCTAAACCTAAATCCACATAACGCTGTTGTGTCGCAATGTCTTGAGCCAATAACCATGTGAGTTGCTGCAACATTGGCTGTGTCAAACGGCGAACTTTGCCATAACCTTTCGCTGATTTTGCTGAAAGACGAGCATTCAATAAGATACATGGGATTTGCTTCTGTTTGGCTTGCGCAATCAAATTTGGCCAAATTTCAGTTTCAACTAGAGCAAGAAGTTTCGGTTGATACAGCTCAAAAAATTGTTTCAGTAATGGCTTTTGATCAACAGGCAAATACACAGCCTGAAAAAGTGCAGGATATTTTTGGGAAAATAAGCTCTTGGCTCTGGCTTGTCCTGTCTTGGTGGTGTTAGTCACTAAAACTGTGTGTCCAAGTTTTAGATAGTGCTCAATCAAAGGTTGAGCAGCATTGGTTTCTCCAACCGATACCACATGAAACCAAATCGTATTTAAATTTTTAGGCGCTTGAAACGGTCCAAAACGTTCTAGACATTCTTGTTGAAATAGCGCATCGCTTTCAGCCCGTTGTTTGATTTTCCAACGATATAAAGGCTTGAGACATATCAGTAAAAAGTTATACCAAAATGGTGTTTGCTGTACTGCGTTTTGCTGTGCCATCCTAGACCATAATTTAGAATTTGATTTCAGCTCATTATGCGGAAGTTTCCTATGCATTGACAATTGATTATTGTATGTTGCACTTTGATTAAATATTTCTTTATAAAGAAAAATGATATCTTAGAACAAAGAATAATCCATTTTGAGAAAAACGATGCAACCTGATTGGTTCAAACAAATAAAGCAACCTCCTGAAGAAACGACACCAGCATATCTACCCCGTCATCCATTTCAAATTATTCTTCCTTTTTTAATTCTAGCGTTACTGTGCTGCTTATGGGCGCTTCTAGCCAGTCACTTAGGCGCATTAATGAAAGCCAGTTTTTTACTTGCGGTTCCCTTTATTATTGGTGCGCTCATTGTATATATCCAGAATTACCGAAAAGCTGTTTCATTTATACATAGTTTTAAAGTGATTATTATTTTTCTCATTTTTCTCTTATTGTTTTCCATTGTTGTGCTACGTGAAGGTGCCATTTGCGTTGTAATTATGACCCCGATTTTATTGATCGGTATGCTGACGGGCGCGTTATTCATGAAAGGGCTGTGTTACAAAATATGGAAACCCAATAAGGGCATTTACAGCCTCGTATTATTACCATTTATTCTACTGCCTCTCCCTGAGAAAACCCAACTACATTATGATCATGTTGATCAAAGTATTCTCATCAATGCCCCTGCCAAGGTCATTTGGCAACAACTCAATCATGCCGACAATATTCAACCACATGAATTTAAACCGAGCGTGTTATACAGCATTGGTGTGCCTTATCCTGTTTCTGGGCTGACTCAACCGACGAGTGAAGGATTGATCCGTTATTCAACATGGCAAAAAAATATTCATTTTGAAGAAATCATTCAACAATCCAAACCTAATCAATATCTCAGTTGGACCTATCGTTTCTCTCCAACGTCTATTCCTCAAGGTGCGCTAGATGATCATGTCAGCATTGGAGGAAAATATTTTGATCTTCGATATACCTCATTTGAACTGACACCCATCAATGATCAGCAAACTAAGCTCACGCTAAAAATTGATTATCGAATTAGCACCGAAGTCAATTTTTATGCCAATCAGATTGCACAATTGATGGTGCATGATTTTTCCAATGTGATTCTGGATTTCTACAAAAATAGAAGTGAACAGGCCATCCAGACACCCCAAACTTAAATTGTCAAAAACCTCCTAGCAGATTCAACCTGCTAGGAGGTTTTTTGCTTTACTTAAGCTTCTAACTTTTCCAATACAGGATAATCGGTATAACCCGCTGCACCAGCGCCATATAAAGTATCAAATTGAACCTGATTTAAAGCTAAATCATGTTCCAAACGTTCTAATAAATCAGGATTGGCAATATAAGCCAAACCAAATGCCACGGCATCTGCTTGCTCAGTTTCTAAAATCTGTTTTGCAGAAGCTGGTGTTAATTTCTCATTGGCAATCCACACCCCTTTAAATTTAGGGCGGAGTTGTGGTTGTAAACTATCTGCTGCTGCATATTCACGCGTGAAAATAAAACCAATATTGCGTTGATCTAATTGTTCAACCACATAACCAAAAGTCGCTAATGGATCTGCATCGCCCATATCGTGCGAATCTGCACGTGGTGCAAGGTGGACACCCACACGCCCAGCACCCCAAACTTCTATAAATGCATCGACCACTTGTAATAATAAACGTGCGCGATTTTCAATCGAACCACCATATTCATCATCACGATGGTTGGTGGTACTTTGTAGAAATTGGTCAATCAAATAACCATTGGCTGCATGCAATTCAACACCATCAAAACCCGCCACTTTTGCCAATTCAGCCGCATGTTTATATTGTGCGACGATTTCTTGGATTTCTTCATGCGATAAAGCACGAGGGGTAACGAAAGGACGTTTTGGACGCAGTAAACTCACTTCACCTGCGGGTTGAATCGCACTTGGTGCGACAGGAATATCGCCATCCAATAAATCAGGATGTGAAATACGACCAACATGCCAGAGCTGAACAACAATCTTTGAACCCTGAGCATGTACAGCTTCAACAATTTTGTTCCACGCTTGAGCTTGCTCTTGCGACCATAAACCTGGCGTATTGGCATAACCAACCGCTTTCGGACTAATCACCGTCGCTTCGGTAATAATTAAGCCCGCATTGGCACGTTGTTGATAGTATTCCACCATTAAATCGTTCGGAATACGCTCAGCACCACTACGAGATCTCGTCAAAGGTGCTAAAACCAAACGGTTTTTAATCGTAAAATCACCTACTTGTAATGCAGAATTTAGTTCAGCCATGATCGCCTCAACTTACACTTATTCACTTAAAGTGTTTGTTTTAAATGTTCGATGTATTGCTGAATCAAAGCTTCGTTTCTGGTGAAATAGGACCACTGCCCGTATTTCTCAACTTGAATCAAACCTGCCTGCTGTAACACAGACAAATGGTTTGACATGGTTGATTGTGCAACTTTGCCTAGACGTTCAATATGACCTGCACATACGCCTCGTTCAAAACTGCCACCACATTCCTGCACCGGTAAAAATTGCTCAGGCTCTTTCAGCCATTGCAAAATCTGTCGACGTAATGGATTGGCTAAGGCCTTGCTTATAACATCAATATCCATAGACTCACCACGTTTCTCAACAGGCAAAGCTTTGTTCAGCATCTGAAACCAGTATATCGATTTTTATAAATATTAATATCTATATTTTACGATATTAATATCATATTTTTTCGATTAACTATCAAATGCTGAACGAGATTGCCGTTTTAAGTTAATTGAAACTTATAGACCTTGCTTTAAACTTGCTTCAATGAACTTATCCAAATCACCATCTAAGACTGCTTTAGTATTTGAATTTTCAATACCAGTACGCAAATCTTTAATACGTGAATCATCTAGGACATAAGAACGAATCTGACTGCCCCAACCAATATCTGACTTCGAGTCTTCCAATGCTTGAGCTGCTTCATTACGTTTGCTCATCTCTAACTCATAGAGTTTGGCACGTAACTGTTTCCATGCATGGTCACGGTTCGCATGCTGTGAACGTTGGTTCTGACATGCCACCACGATACCTGTTGGTGCGTGAGTGAGACGAACTGCCGAATCGGTTTTGTTAATGTGCTGACCACCCGCACCTGAAGCACGGTAAGTATCGGTACGGACATCCGATGGATTAATATCAATTTCGATATTGTCATCAATCTCAGGTGAGATAAATACCGCAGAGAATGAGGTATGACGGTTGTTATTACTGTCAAATGGTGACTTACGTACTAAACGGTGTACGCCACTTTCGGTACGTAACCAGCCATAAGCAAACTCGCCATCGACACGGATGGTTGCGGATTTAATGCCTGCCACGTCACCATCAGACACTTCCATCAATTCAGCTTTAAAGCCATGACGTTCGATCCAACGCAGATACATCCGCAGTAACATCGATGCCCAGTCTTGTGCTTCCGTACCACCAGAACCTGATTGGATTTCAAGGAAACATGGATTTGGATCCATTGGATTACTAAACATGCGGCGGAATTCTAAATTACCTAAAGCCTGTTCAGCACTATCAAGTTCAGCCTGAACATCTTCTAGTAAAGTTTCATCATCGGCTTCTACAGCCAGATCAAGCATGGCTTTGGCATCATCTAGCTGCTCTGCAAGACGATCAAACACACCTAAAGTATTTTCCAAACTGCCCTTTTCTTTCGCAATCGCTTGCGCACGACTCTGATCATTCCAAATCGTTGGGTCTTCTAGTTCTCTCAATACTTCTTCTAAACGCTCAGCCTTTAGATCGTAGTCAAAGATACCCCCGTAGTGTCTGGCTACGATCAGATAAATCTTTCAATTGGACTAAGTACGGATTAATTTCCACGCGTATTTTCTCACAATATTTTTCACTCAATCTCATATTTTAACATAACTATTTTCAGGACACAGCCGTGTCTTTTTTTGTGAGAATATAAGGCAAAAATGCCCTTCAACTTGATTTCTGTTAGACACATTTGCTAATAAAAATTCGCAAAAAACACACCAAAGCCATCTAGATAAACAATTTATCTAGCCGTTTTAACAAAAGCTCACATTTATATTAAACAATAAATATCAAATAGATACGCCCAATAACTTACAAAAAAACAACATTGCTACAGTTTGGTTACGTTCTCAAGATTGACTCACGGTTTTTTTCTACTAAACTGAAAATGTAACAAAAAATGTAATCACTTATAAATTGGTATATTATCTCAAAAAGGGGTTAACCATGAAAAAATTAAGTTTTGCTATCGCACTTCTTGCTTCTGTTTTTGCCATGAATGCTCAAGCTTACCAATTTGAAGCTAATGCGAGCTATGAAAATACTGATTTTGATGGTTTAGATGCTGATCTTGATACAGTCACTGTCTCAGGTAAATACTATTTAAATCCAGTAAATACTAAAAATGCGCCCTTAGCTGAAGCTGCATTCTCAAACAAAGCTTCTAATATCGGTGCAGGTTACGCAAATGCGAGTGGTGATGGTCCTGAAGATATTGATGTTTACGGTGTATCAGGTGAATTTTTCATTCCAGATACTCAATTCTATGTATCTGGTGCATTAAATCAGGTCAAATTCGCGGGTGATAAGAATACTGGCTATGCAGTAGAAGTAGGTTTCTTACCTATTGATGGTCTTCTATTTGCAGTTGGCGCATCCAAAGAAAGTCTTGATCCTACCTTTGTTGCAAATCATGGTTTTGCGACCTCGGCAGGTTATATAACAACCGTTGGTGAAGATACTGCCGCGACCTTGCGTGCTAAATATGTTACCCAAATTGGTGGTTTCAATACTAACTTTGAAGCTCAAACAGCAATTGGTGATGAAACTGCATACAAATTAGGTGCTGATCTTTATATCGATCCGACTTTGGGTGTAGGTGTATCATTTGCTGATTCAACTGTTGAAGACTCCGATACTATCTTTAGTCTTCATGCCAAAAAATTCTTTACACCTCAAATTGCTGCTGGCGTAAGCTACACAACAACGGACGGTGCTGATTCTTTCGGTCTGAATGGTACATTCCGCTTCTAATTCTCTCCAGAGAGAATATAGGGTCTGTTGATCTTTAACAGACCCTAAGGAATCCACCCTTTATGGGTGGGTTTTTTTATTGGCTTAAATATACAACCTGAAGTTGCAGGCTGGTGATGCCATTAAAGACATTGCGTTCCAATGTATAAACGAGATCAACATAACCCAGCATCGGGTTGAACTCAAAACGGTCTGCCGCATTAAAAGCGATTGCATCGATAATTTGCTGTCCTAAAGATACTTTCAGTTTTAAATGCTGATCTTTAAGCCAGCGATAATCCATCACTTTAAATCTTCCCTGAAATTGGGGAATTGGAAATTTTTGTCCCCAAGGGCCTAGCCGATCAATCCAGTCTAGCGTTTCAAGATGTAAACTAGCATCAGTTAACTCACCATCTGTCCATAGAGTCGCTTGGAATAAATTTTCATCCATTTCAGCAATTGATTGAATAAAAACTGTTTTAAATTCATCAAAATTATCTTTTTTTAAGGTCAAACCTGCTGCTGCGGCATGACCACCAAAATGGCTAACTAAATGTGGGTATTGTTCTGCGACTTGCTCAATAGTATCGCGAATATGAATACCTTCAATCGAACGTGCAGAGCCTTTAATATGTATCCCATCTTCATCAGGAGCAAATACTAAACTTGGTCGGTGAAACTGTTCCTTTAGACGCCCAGCTACAATCCCTATTACCCCTTGATGCCACTGTTCATCAAACATCACCAATGCGGCAGGTAAAGAATCTGCTTGTAGCTGTACATGCTGTAATGCACTGATCGCTTGCTGTTTCATCTCAGCTTCAACTTGACGACGTTCTACATTCAGTTGATTGAGCTGCTGTGCAATTGGATAGGCTGTTTCTAGATCTGGAGCCAATAAACACTCAATACCTATTCGCATGCTCTCCATACGACCAGCCGCATTAATTCGAGGGCCGATCACGAAACCTAAATCTTGAGCGCGTAAACTTGCAGCGTCTCGTTTTGCAATATCCAATAATGCTAAAATTCCTGCACGACATTGATATTGCTGAATTCGTTTTAAGCCAGCATCCACTAAAATACGGTTATTATAATCAAGCGATGCAACATCAGCATAAGTTCCCAACGCAACCAAATCTAAATACTGAGTGACTTTACTTGTACTTTTTCCCTGCTGAGCGCGGTAACTGGCTAATTTTGCCAGCACATAAAATGCCACTCCAACCCCAGCCAATGCTTTGCTTGGAAAGTCACAGCCCAACTGGTTAGGATTCACCACCGCCTCTGCGGATGGAGTTGGTTTGGTGGTCAGGTGGTGGTCGGTAATAATGACCTGCATCCCCAACGCCTGTGCGGTTTCAACACCTGCATGACTCGATATACCATTATCTACAGTAATCAAAAGATCTGGCTGATAGCTTTGCTTTGCCAACTCAGCAATTTTAGGGGTTAAGCCATAACCATACTTAAAGCGATCAGGCACTAAATATTCAACGTTCGCCCCCATTTCTTTAAGAACCAAGATCATCAATGCAGTACTGGTCGCACCATCCGCATCATAGTCACCAACAATTACGATCTGTTTTTCTTGATCAATGGCTTGATCAATTAATTCAACGGCTTGATATAATCCTTCGAGATCAGGTGGCAATAAATGCTTGAGTTTTAGCTCAAGCTCTTGTTCCGATTGCACTCCACGTCTTGCCAATATCTCAGCAATAAACATAGGCACGCCCTGAAATTGTTCAGGGCGTGTCAAAAATGGTCTTTGTTGAATTTGAATCATGGTCATTTATGGCATCAATCTCTGCACAACCCAAGCACCATTTTGTTTTTCATAACTTAAACGGTCATGTAAACGGTTTGGTCGTCCTTGCCAAAATTCATAATAATCTGCATCTAAGCGATAACCACCCCAAAATTCGGGTTTATCCAACTCAGCTTCATGTACCTGGTTTTGTAAGTTTTGAAAACGCTGTTGTAATAACTCACGGCTTTCAATGACACCACTTTGTGGCGTACTAATATGTGCTGCAATCTGACTATCACGTGGACGCTTATGGTAATAATCCGTCGATTCCTGTTCTGGAATCTTGGAAACCTGACCACCGATACGTACCTGACGCTCTAAACTCGGCCAGTAAAATAAAAGTTCAGCATAAGGATTCTCGGCAAGATCAATGCCTTTCTGACTATCATAATTGGTGTAGAAGTCATAACCAGCTTCTGTCGCACCACGTAACAAAACAGTTCGCACGTGTGGGCGACCTTGAGCATTTGCTGTCGCCAAAGACATCGCATACGGTTCATGTAATTGAGCAGTGAGTGCATGATTGAACCAACTCAAGAATTGCTCATGGGGATTTACACTGATCTGGGATTCGTGTAACTCACCTTGTTCATAACTTAAACGAAGTTCACTCAGGTCTTTAATGACATCATTCATTATTACTCTCCTTTAAGCAGCTTGAGCATGAGCTCTGACTGCATCGGCTAAATGATTTGCGATGGCATCCACTTCCTGCTGTTGATCTCCTTCTACCATAACTCGAATCACAGGTTCAGTACCTGATTTACGAATCAAAATACGTCCACGCCCAGTCAATTGTTGTTCAGCTTTTTCAAATTCAGCAACAAGAGCAGGAACAGCATATGGATCAATCATATGCTGTAAACGAACATTGATTAACACCTGTGGAAATAATTCAAAGTCTGCAACTAATTCATGTAATGCTTTCTCTTGCTCAACCATCACGGTTAATACTTGTAGAGCGGCAATAATCGCATCACCAGTTGTGCTCTTATCCAACGTTAAGATATGACCTGAAGGCTCACCACCTGTGACCCAACCATTTTCTTCTAATGCCTGTAATACATAGCGGTCACCGACTTTTGCGCGTACAAAACCGACATCCGCTTTCTGTAATGCTAACTCAAGTGCCATATTACTCATGACAGTTCCAACAATACCTGTTGGTTTATTTTTGGCCTGAGTTGCAAGGATATACAGAATATGATCACCATCTACCAGCTGACCATTTTTATCCACCATCACCACACGGTCTGCATCACCATCAAAGGCAATACCTAAATCGGCTTGGTGATCAACCACGGCCTTTTGTAAAAATTCAGGATGGGTTGAGCCACAATTTTCATTGATATTTAAACCATCTGGATCGTTATAAAGCGGAATCACTTTCGCACCCAACTCACGGAATACCGATGGCCCAACGCTGTAGGCTGCGCCGTTAGCACAATCCACTACAATTTTGAGATTACTAAGATCGAAGTGATATGGAAATGTTGATTTACAGAATTCGATGTATCGGCCATTTGCATCTTTTACACGAACACTTTTACCTAGATTCGCCGTATCATCAATCACTAAATCTTTTTCTAATTCTTGATTGATCTCATTTTGTAAGGCATCTGGGAGTTTTTTACCTTCACCTGAGAAAAATTTAATCCCATTATCAAAGTAAGGGTTATGTGATGCTGAAATCACAATACCTGCATGTGCATGCAAAGCACGGGTTAAATGGGCAATCGCAGGGGTCGGCAATGGCCCAAGTAAATGCACATACACACCTGCGGCATTTAGGCCTGCTTGTAAAGCCGCTTCCAGAATATAGCCTGATAAACGCGTATCTTTACCCATAACCACATTTGGTTTGTTTTTAGGACTATTTCTTTTTAATACTTTTCCTGCTGCAAATCCTAATTTTAATGCAAATTCAGGGGTAATCGGCATTTGTCCAAATTTGCCACGAATTCCATCAGTTCCAAAATAGCTCATTCTTTACTCGCTTTCTTATCTTTATATGACGTATCGTCATATCATTTTTCATCTGTTTTACTTTACACCAAAACAAAAAAAACCGTCAGTGGACTGACGGTTTTTTTTATTGCCAAAATAACTAAAGATCAACCTACACGATAGTTTGGTGCTTCTTTAGTGATTGTCACATCATGAACATGTGATTCAGACATGCCTGCCGAAGTAATTTTCACAAATTTTGCATTTTGACGAAGATCTTCAATCACAGATGAACCTGTATAGCCCATAGAAGAACGCAAACCACCCATCATTTGATGGATGATATTCCCCATTGGACCTTTGTATGGAACACGACCCTCGATGCCTTCTGGTACCAACTTTTCAGCACCTGCTTTAGAGTCTTGGAAATAACGGTCAGCAGAACCTGTTGCTCCCGCCATTGCACCTAACGAACCCATACCACGATACGCTTTATAGTAACGACCTTGGAAAAACTCAACTTCACCTGGCGCTTCTTCAGTACCAGCAAGGAGTGAACCGACCATGATCGTGCTCGCACCTGCGCCAATCGCTTTCGCCATATCGCCAGAGAAACGAATACCGCCATCTGCGATCAATGGAATTTGATCTTTTAGTGCATTGGCAACACTATCAATTGCCGAAATTTGCGGCATACCGATACCTGCCACAATACGAGTGGTACAGATCGAACCAGGGCCAATACCCACTTTAACGGCATCTGCACCTGCATCTAACAATGCTAAAGCTGCATCGCCTGTTGCAATGTTTCCACCAATCACTTGAACTTGTGGATAATTTGTTTTTACCCAACGTACACGTTCAATTACGCCCGCTGAGTGACCATGTGCTGTATCTACGACAATCACATCCACACCCGCATCGACTAATGCTTCCACACGGCTTGGTGTTTCTACACCTGTACCGACCGCAGCACCCACACGTAAACGACCAAGATCATCTTTACAGCTGCTTGGATAGCTTTCCGCTTTACGGAAGTCAGTGACTGTAATTAAACCTTTGAGTTCATTGTGTTCACCAACAACTAGAACTTTTTCAATACGATGCTTTTGTAGCAATGCTTGAATATTTTCTTTCGACTCACCTTCACGAACAGTCACTAAACGGTCTTGACCTGTCATGATATTGCTTACTGGTTGTTCAAGATTGGTTTCAAAACGAGTATCACGACCTGTGACAATACCCACAACTTTGCCATCTTTTACAACAGGTACACCACTAATATTATTCGCTTGGGTAATTGCAATAAGTTCACGTACTGTCGTTTCAGGCGTTACTGTGATTGGGTCTTTCACCATTCCAGCTTCGAATTTTTTTACACGGCGTACTTCCGCAGCTTGTGCGGCGATATCCATGTTTTTATGCAAAATACCAATACCACCATTTTGCGCCATTGCAATCGCCATACGAGACTCAGTCACCGTATCCATTGCAGCAGAAACGAGAGGGATATTCAGTTGAATTCCGCGAGTTAAACGTGTCTTTAAGGAGACATCTTTTGGGAGAACAGTTGAGTAGGCAGGAAGTAATAAGACATCATCGAAGGTTAACGCTTCTTGAACGATGGTCAGCATAACAATCTCACTGGTAATTTCCGTGAGCTATTATAAACAAATTTCGATGTGATTTTCATTTTCTATGATGAAAATAATTTTATAAGTCGCTAGAGTATGTTTTACACAACATAGGTTCTATGTACGTCGGTAAAATTACTCTAACGAACTCGACCAAAATAATGACTGCTTTTGATTAGATCCCATGACAAGCTATCAGATGATTTATATACTCGGTTTGCTGTGCTGATATCGCTCAATATCATCACTTTTCCAAAGTGAAGTCCCTTCACTGATTCACTCATCAGGGTTTACCCAAGTTGATTGCCTATAATTTCAATTTAAGCAGGGCAACTAAAAACATATTCATTCATTAAATCTACGCCGCACTCTAGTTGCTCAATCCAATCCAAAAATTGCTTGATCATCTCTTTACCGACAAATGCTGTACCGTGCTGAGGCACGATCATATCAATATCCATTTGACGAACCATATTGACCCACAAACGAATGACTTTGTTGGAACACATATAACGTTGATGAAAGCCTTTCATCTTTTTAATATGCGCTTCAAAATCGGTAATAGGCTGACTTGCATCATCCACTATAGATGCGCCCATATCGCCTGAAAATAGAATCTTGGCCGTTGGATCGTAGAACTGGAAATTACCCACCGAATGCAAAAAGTGAGCAGGAATCGCTACGATTGCTGATTCACCTAAAGGAATCACTTGTCCCGTATCGGCAAGCTCAATTAAGCGGTCTTCCCAATTCCCTTTCATTCGATCACTCATAAATGCTGAGTTTAAATGCGGTAAAAAGCGTGCCCATAATTTAGACGCCACTACTTTCGCATCGGTATAAACTAACCAACGCGGCATCGAAGTAATAATATCGGGGTCTTGATGGGATGCCATCACATAATCCAAATTTTTCAATTTAGTATATCGATTCAGCTCCATTGTTAAAGGAACATACGTCAGATCACCACCTGGATCTAGAACCGCTGCACGATCGTGATCAATAATTAAAAATTGATTGGCTTGAATGCCTTCACCTTTGACTAAACTGGTAAAACTAATGCATTTATGCGTACCATTATCAAATAGTATTTGCGATGTAGTCCGCTCAAAACTCATATCAACCCCATAAAAATTCTTTAAATATGAAATATTTTAATTCCTTAATAAAATAATGGGATTTTATTATTGTTTCAATCAAATATTGTACTTTTATCATAATTTATAAAAAAAGATCCATGCATAAATGATGGATCTTTTTTGCGATTTAAATTTAATTAGAAGAAATAATGCTGTACCAAGGTTGAAATACCAACGACTAAGAAAATGGCAGCACCAATTTTATGAATAAGTGAAATTGGTAACTTATCAGCTAACTTATCGCCGATAAATACTGCTGGTGCATTCGCTAACATCATGCCAAGCGTTGTACCACACATGACCCAAAAAATACTGTCAAAACGTGCAGCTAAAGCAACTGTAGCAATTTGGGTTTTATCACCAATTTCAGCCAAGAAAAATAGAATAAAAGTTGCACCAAACACGCCAAACTTTTGCCATTTATTAATGCTTTCAGTTTCATCCCCTAATTCATCAGGAATGAGCATCCAAACCGCCATACCGATAAAACCAAGTGCCAAAATCCATAATAGAATTTCAGGACTCAGGACGGTTGTAATCCACTGACCTAATACTGCAGAGATACCATGATTAATCGTAGTAGCCAGTAAAATTGCAATTAAAATCGGAACAGGTTTACGGAAACGTGCGGCGAGTAATAATGCCAACAATTGCGTTTTATCGCCCATTTCAGCAAGGGCAACAATTGATGTGGAGATGAGGAATTCATACATAGTTGAATGCTCTGGCTAGCAAAATATACCGATGACCTACCCCTCCTGCTAGCCAAAATCAAATAGATTGATGCAAAGTGGTAAATCAAAGGTCTTGCCAACAAAAGCACAGCTAAACAGCTGTTCTTGGTTCTTTGCTATGATGACCATGTTCTGTGGAACAATTATGTTGACCATCACCTCTTTACTTTGCGTAAAGAGCGGCTACTCCCCAATGAAGTGTTATTAGTCTATCAAACTCTTTAATTTTTTTAAATCACTATGCCCAAAATTTTTGGTAACCCCAAATCAGTAAACGAGCAACCCCCAATAACAAAGCTAAATTCACACTCAAACCAAAAAAACCAAAAATCCCCCAACCACTTGCACCACCAACATTTTGGGCTTGATATTCCATGCTAACCACAATTGTTGCAGCTAACACTTCCAAACCCATGACGATGTACATCACCCAATCTGATGCAAAATGTAGAAAATTGACCCACAAGCCCATTAATACAAAAATAATAAGTAATATCGGTAATACAACTCGATAAATGATTAACATCCTTGCTCCTTATTCCAAATAAATACTTCTTTCAACTATATTAATTTTAGACAAAAGCTTGCATAAATAAAGTCGATTTTTTAATGCTATAAATAGAAAACCTCGCATATGCGAGGTTTCCATCGTTTAAAAGCACTAAAGCAATAAGCTACGAATATCTTTTAAAAGCTTGGTCAACTTATTGGTAAAACGTGCAGCATCAGCACCATTAATCACACGGTGATCATAAGACAATGACAATGGCAACATTAAGCGCGGTTCAAAGTCTTTACCATTCCATACAGGTTGCATGGTTGCTGGTGAAATACCCAAAATCGCGACTTGCGGCCAATTCACCAATGGCGTAAATGCAGTTCCACCAATACTACCTAAGCTGGTAATGGTAAAATTGGCACCTTGTAAATCTTTCGGCGACAATTTACGATCACGTGCTTTTTGACTCAATTCAGCCAATTCAGCTGCAATTTGCTTAATCGACTTTTGATCAGGATTACGCAATACAGGAACGGTTAAACCATCTGGTGTTGCCACCGCGATTCCCATATGGATTTCGTTACGTAACAATACCGATTTTTGATCATCCGCCAAATGCCCAGCAAAATACGGCTCTTCTTTTAACAAGTGCGCAACCGCCTTAGCAATAAAGGCCAAGATGGTTAAGCTCAAACCTTGCTTTTTAAAGCCATCTTTCAGTTCACCGCGCCATGCTTCAAGCTCGGTAATATCCGCCAAGTCAAACTGCGTCACTTGCGGAATGAAATTGTTCAATGACAATTGCGGTACAGACACTTGCTGTAAACGCGTCATTGTTTTCACTTCACCGCCACCAAATGCACTAAAGTCTGGTAACTTCGGTAAGCCTGAAGCCACTGCTGCCGCTTGTGGTACAGCGGTGGGTTGTGGTGCGGTCAGACGTGTTTTCACATAGGCAAAGACATCGTCTTTCATCACACGACCATGTTCACCTGATGCTTTCACCTGTCCAAGAACCACACCTAACTCACGTGCCAGTTTACGCACGGCTGGACCCGCATAGACTTTCGCATTGTCAGCTTCTTGCTGTTTAGTCAACTTCTCAGCTTGTGCAGGTTCACTTGGTGCTACTGCCTGTGGTTTTGCTGGTGCAGGTTGAGTAGCAGCTGGTTGAGCTTTTGGTGCAGATGCTGGTGCACCGGCCTGACCACTGACCTCAATCGTAGCCAAAGCCACGCCTTGACGCACTTCTTGATTGGCAGAGACATGGATCGCTTTCACAATCCCTGCTACTGAACTTGGCACTTCAACCGAAGCCTTATCTGACTCAACCACGCATAAGCTTTGTTGAGCTTCAACGCGATCACCAACATTGACCAGAATTTCTGAAACCAATGCTTTTTCTACACCTAGATCAGGTACTTCAATTTCAACATTACCTGTTGATGTATTGCTTGCGGCTGATACTTCTGTAGTTGCGACTGGCGCTTCTGGTTGAGCTGGAGCTGCTTGCGGTTCAGATGACGTTGCAGCGCTCGCAGTCTTGACCTGAATCAATACCACCCCTTCTTTAACACTATCACCTTCTTTGATTTGGATTGATTCAACAATCCCCGCAACCGAGCTTGGTACTTCTACAGTCGCTTTGTCCGATTCAACCACAACAATACTTTGTTCTGCATCAATTTCATCCCCAACTTTCACAAGGACTTCAGCAACCAATGCTTTTTCAACACCAATATCTGGTACTTTGACATCCACAACTTGCGAAGTAGTAGCAGCTGGTTTTGCAACCGGTGCTGGTTGAGTTTCAGCTTTCTCAGCTTGTGTTTCTACTTTTGGCGCTTCTGACTTCGGTGCTTCTTTCGCAGGTGCTTCAGTAGCAGACTCAGGCTCTAGTTCAACCAAAGCAACCCCTTCGGACACTTCATCACCTTGTTGAACTAAAATACTTTTCACAATACCTGCTGAAGTGCTCGGCACTTCAACGGTTGCTTTATCAGACTCTAAAACCAAAATGCTATCGTCAACAGCAACATGGTCGCCGACTTTCACCAAAATTTCTGCAACCAGTGCTTTATCTACGCCAATATCAGGTGCTTGGATTTGCATAATTATTTCCCCTCACCTGTTTGTGTTTCATTGTATTCAGCAACTGCCTGAACTTCTGGATGCGCTTGTGGCGCCCATGCCACTGGACGATCCGTATCTAACTCAAAGTTAGAAATTGCATCTTTCACTAACCGTGCATCTACTTCGCCTTCGTCCGCTAGTTTTTTCAAAGTCGCAACCACGATATGTGCAGCATCAACACCAAAGAAACTACGTAAGTTCGCGCGTGTATCTGAACGCCCGTAACCATCTGTACCTAATGCAACAAATGGACGACCATCCGGAAGATATGCACGAATTTGCTCGCTATACGCACGCATATGATCTGTGGCAGAAACGACAATACCTTCAGTACCACGTAACTGTTTAGATACCCAAGATTCTTTCACTTCTTCAGCAAGCGCAAGCGGGTGTAGGCGGTTATATTCTTCACATGCCATCCCATCACGTGACAACTCATTGAAGCTCGTTACACTCCAAACATTTGAGTGGATTTGATATTCATCACGTAAGATTTTCGCAGCTTTGATCACCTCACGAAGAATGACACCTGAACCCATTAATTGAACAGTTGCTTTTTCATCTTTTTCGAACAAGTACATACCACGTTTAATGCCTTCCTCAGCGCCTTCTGGCATTGCAGGATGCTCGTAGTTTTCGTTCATTACAGTGAGGTAGTAGAACACACGCTCTTGGTTCACATACATACGTTGTAAACCGTCATGAACGATTACAGCTAACTCATAGCCAAAACATGGATCATAAGATACACAGTTTGGAATCGTGTTCGCCAAGATATGTGAATGACCATCTTGATGCTGTAAACCTTCACCGTTCAATGTGGTACGACCAGCAGTTGCACCCAACAAGAAACCTTGAGCTTGTGCATCGCCCGCAGCCCACGCAATATCACCAATGCGTTGGAAACCAAACATTGAGTAGTACATGTACATTGGAATCATCGGCAAGTTATTGGTTGAATAACTGGTTGCCAACGCAGCCCATGCGCTCATCGCACCCGCTTCGTTAATTCCTTCTTGCAGCATGTGACCGTCACTTGCTTCACGGTAATGCATTAACTGTTCTTGGTCTTCTGGGGTATATTTTTGACCGTGAGCCGCATAAATACCAAGCTGACGGAACATCCCTTCTAAACCAAAAGTACGTGCTTCATCTGGAACGATTGGCACGACGCGATCTTTAATTGCTTTTTCTTTCAGTAACGCAGCAATTAAACGAACCATCAGCATGGTGGTCGATTGCTCTTTACCGCCAGAACCATTTAATACAGCATCAAATACTGATAATTCAGGAATCGCTAAAGTTTCGCTCTCACGACGACGTGCAGGTAGGTAGCCACCTAATGCTTCACGACGCGCTTTCATATACTTCATTTCTGGAGAGTTTTCACTTGGGCGATAGAATGGAAGCTCTTCTAACTTGTCATCTGTAAATGGTAAATTAAAACGGTCACGTACATATTTCAAAGAGTCGATCTGCATTTTTTTGATTTGGTGCGTTTTATTCACCGCTTCAATTTCTTCAGACAAACCGTAACCTTTAACCGTTTTTGCAAGGATAACAGTTGGTTGACCTTTGGCTTTCATTGCTTCTGCATAGGCAGCAAAAACTTTGTACGGATCATGACCACCACGGTTAAGATTATCGATGTCTTCATCGCTTAAATCTTTGACAAGTTCCGCAGCTTCTGGATACTTGCCAAAGAATTTTTCACGGGTATATGCACCACCTTTCACTTGATAGCGTTGATATTCACCATCCACTGTTTCTTCCATCACCGCTTTTAAAGCGCCTGAAGCATCTTGAGCAAGCAATGGATCCCAATGACGGCCCCACACTACTTTAATCACGCGCCAGCCCGCACCACGGAATAAAGATTCTAATTCTTGAATAATTTTACCGTTACCACGTACAGGACCATCGAGACGCTGTAAGTTACAGTTAACAACCCAGATCAAGTTATCAAGTTTTTCACGACCAGCAAGTGAAATTGCACCCGTACTTTCTGGCTCATCCATCTCACCATCGCCCAGATATGCCCAGACTTTACGATTTTCTTCTTTAATCAAACCACGATTCATCAAGTACTTTTGAATGTGTGCTTGGTAAATCGACATAATTGGACCTAAACCCATGGACACGGTTGGGAACTGCCAATAGTCCGGCATTAAATAGGGATGTGGATAACTCGGAAGACCATTACCACCGACTTCACGGCGGAAATTATTCAATTGATCTTCAGTTAAACGTCCTTCCAAGAATGAACGTGCATAGATACCAGGGGCACAGTGACCTTGGTAATAAATCATGTCGCCGCCAAAGTTATTGCTGTTTGCGCGGAAGAAATGGTTAAAACCAACATCATATAAGGTTGCAGACGATGCGAAACTCGCAAGGTGACCACCGAGGTCATCGCCCGTTTTATTCGCACGTAATACCATTGCCAAAGCATTCCAGCGGATCAATGCGCGGATACGACGCTCCATATCTTGGTCGCCTGGCATCGCGGGTTGTTCTTCAACAGAAATCGTATTGAGATAAGGTGTATTTAAGCGTTGGATCGGAACATGTTTTGCAATAGCCTGTTGATAAAGTTTTTCTAATAAGAATGCGGCGCGTTCCGTGCCCATATGTTGTAATACTGAATCAAATGCTTCTTGCCATTCTTGGGTTTCCTGCGCGTCTGAGTCGCCATAAAACGCCATACAATTCACCTTTTCCCTTAAGTTATTTTGACCTTATATATTTATCATGTTTTGGCGCTATGGAGGTATCGCCCCAAATGAATACAAAATCCCTTAATATTTTCTTGCTAAATAGTCATTGACTTAAATGAAACAAAAAATATAAAAAAACGCCAATTAAGGCGCTTTCTTTTAAAAATTAATATACAACTGTTAACAAATTAGCTTAAGGCAACATGGCAAGATAAGTTGTTGGATTTTTACGTTGACCATCTTTGACAACTTCAAAATGCAAATGTGGTCCTGTACAACGTCCAGTACAGCCTACATTGGCAATATGTTCGCCTGCACTAACGCGATCACCCGCATTCACCATTAAGCGTGAAGCATGTGCATAACGAGTGATATAACCGTTGCCATGATCGATTTCAACATATTGACCATAACCTGACCCCCAACCTGATTTGGTTACAACACCAGAACCCGTTGAATAAATAGGTGTACCTGATGGTGCTGCTAAATCAACACCCGAATGATGACGTGTCGTTCCTAATAAGGTGCGATTGCCCCATGTTGAACTTACTCGCCCTTCTTGAAGTGGATGATTAACTAGCCACGAATAACCTGTATTTGCTGAAAAAGATGGTGCATTATCTTCGGCAGTCGATGAAATCGCTGAACGACCATATTTTCTTTCGATCGTAGCATTATTCAATTCAATGGTTTTTTCGCGCAATTTAACTGATACATTCGATACGGCAGGCAAATCAATATCATCAGGATGGGTATAAGAACCTTGTGCTAAGGTTTTAGATAATTGCTCTAGGCGGTCACCATCTGTTGCTTGACCAATATTTTGATAATCTGCAAAAGCAACCGAAGCGGCTGAAGCAGCGAGTGAGAATGCAAGTAAAATACGACGCGTATGCATAAAAAACCTCTTGAAACCGTCCTTAAATAGTTCCTTTATCATCTCTTCCTTGATAACAGTTAAAATGAACGCTTAAGATGAGCAGATAACCTCGAAGGAAGTTAACATGTCTGAACCTAGCAACGTTTTTCAACAGAAAGGACAACACATAAAAACTGGAAACTTAACGTTTCTGACTACGCAAGTGACTCAATGGAAACAACTTACGAAAATTATTCAACCTATACTGCCCCAACCAGAGCAATGGCAGGTTGTTTGTTATCAACATGGTGTTTTGATCATAACTGGTGAAAATCAAGCGATGATTAGTCAACTCAGCTATTTACAAAGCAACTATGTTGCGCAGTTAGCTCAATTAGAAGGACTCAAAGACTTACGAAAAATCCAAGTTCGTCTAAGAAACAAAATGAATGTTCCTCGTGAACCTTCTCCCCCATCTAAAACACTTTCTTCAGAAACCCAAGAGCAGTTACGCAGCGCCGCTGAATATGTGAGCGACCCTAAGCTTAGCCAAGCTTTACTACGTTTGGCAAGCAATAAAAAGTAAACCACTTACCTTAGGTATTGAAATATACACTTATTTTATGTGAACTAAATCTCAACTTTTATTGTTATAATATAACATACCCAATAAAAGACAATGACTTATGTCACACTCACATAAGAAATCGGACAATCATTATCGTTATTAAATGTTACAATTTCATAACTGCTCGGATCATTTTGAACATTGCGTAACAGCTGATTATTGAGTGCATGCCCTGATTTATAGCCATCAAACTTAGCAATTACCTGATGACCTAATAAATATAAATCACCAACAGCATCTAAAATCTTATGACGCACGAACTCATCAGCAAAGCGTAATCCCTCTTCATTAACCACACCTGTATCATCAACACCAATCGCGTTCTCTAAGCTCGCCCCTAAAGCCAGATTATTCGCCTTTAAATAATCAAGATCTTTCATAAAGCCAAAAGTTCGCGCTTCACTGACTTCGTATACAAAAGTTTCCGTTGAAAAATCAATCGACACGGATTGGTATTCTTTAGCAAATGCGGGATGATCAAAATCAATCGTAAAGTTGAGTTGAAAACCTGAATGCGGGGTGAAAATAGCACGCTTATCTTCAATGAGTGCTTCAACAGGTTTTAGAATTCTAATAAATTTCTTTGGTGCATCTTGTTCCGCTAACTCACCTTGCATGAGTAAATAAATAAATGGCCCTGCGCTGCCATCCATAATCGGGACTTCTGAAGCAGAGACTTCGATGATTAAATTATCAATGCCTAATCCTGCTATAGCACTCATCACATGCTCAATCGTACCGACTTTTATATCTTCTCGCACAAGATTGGAACACATAAATGCTTCTTGAATGAGTAAAGCATTCGCAGGAATTTCTACAGGAGGATTGAGGTCAATACGGCGAAAGATAATACCTCCATCAATATGGTGAGGAACAAAATTAATCAGCACCTTTTGACCACTATGCAGACCAATACCGCTCGCTTTCACCACACGCTTGAGAGTACGTTGTTTCACCATACCATGACAACTTCATTTGCAAAAACCGATATAAGTTAGCATATTTTGCCATTTTAAAAAAATAAAAAAGGGAGCAATTACTTGCCCCCTCTCTCTAAACATATGATTTTATTATTTACGCTGCTGATTTTTCAGATAGTCTTGAATACTCATTGGCGATGAACGTGGTGTAGAACTTGGCGCTGCTGTAGCAGGTACGTCTACATTTGCACGTTTACTGATCGCTGGAACATCATCTTCATCAACTGGCTGCTGAGCAACTGCTTGAACAGGTGCATGATGTGCAGTCACTGTACGTTTCTTATGTTCAACTTCAGATGCATTACGGGTCAAACCAGTCGCAATCACAGTGACACGAAGTTCATCACGTGCATCAGGATCAAATACCGTACCGTAGAAGATTTCACCTTCATCCAAATCAACGATTTGGTTGACCACATCGGTAATAATTTCAGTTTCACGCAAGGTAATATCATCACCACCCGTGATATTGATCAATACACCTTTCGCATTGATAATATTCACATTATCCAATAACGGGCTACGAATCGCTTGTTCAGCAGCTTGGCGCGCACGGTCTTCACCACGACCCAAACCCGCACCCATCATAGCATAACCACGAGTACTCATGGCTGTTTTCAAGTCTGCAAAGTCGAGGTTAATATGACCACGATTTACAACCAAGTCAAAGATACTACGAACGGCATTTAATAATACGTCATCTGCCTTTTTATAGGCATCTTTCATTGAAATATCGCCATAAACGCTGAGTAAGCGTTGGTTTGGAATGATAATCAGTGAGTCAACATGAGCCTCTAATGCATCTATCCCTTTTTCAGCTGATTTTTGACGGCGACGACCTTCGAAATTAAACGGGGTCGTTACTACACCTACGGTCAAGATGCCCATTTCTTTAGCAACTTCAGCCACAACTGGCGCAGCACCTGTTCCAGTACCACCACCCATCCCCGCGGTTACGAATACCATATCCGTACCTTCAAGATGTTGGCGAATCACTTCGCGGCTTTCTTCAGCTGCGATTTGTCCAACTTCAGGGTTTGCACCTGCACCTAATCCACGCGTACTTTGCTCACCTAATTGGATTTTAAAAGGGGCATTCATGCTATCAAGTGCCTGTTTGTCAGTATTGGCACAAACAAACTTTACACCTTGAATATCGGATTGCACCATATGTTGGACAGCATTACCACCACCACCACCAACACCAAATACTGTGAAACGGGCTTGACCGTTGCCATCGTCTAGTTCATCTTCTATAAATTCAAATGAGGCCATGACCTTTAAATTTCCTAATATATTAAGTGGCAGTCACTTCAGCCCGTTACTGCCCTGATTTTTAAAACAACCGATGTTTAGGATGCTGTTCAATAATACATAGCTTGTCAAGTACAACGACTCACTATTACAACTTCCTAACAATTTTCCCCAAAATAAGTACAACTTAAAATATGGCTTTTAATTTGCTATTTAATGCATTCCAACCATTCGTAACACGATCCATGAAACTACGATCATTGGCTTCTTCCGGCTCTTCTACTGCATCCTGCAAATCACTTTGGCTAAACATCAATAATCCTGAAGCTGTCGCATACATTGAACGACGTAAGGCCGCAAGATGCTGGTCTTCAGCATAAACCTGTAAAGGTGGATTACCCAAATGTGCAGATACACCAAGCATACGACGTGCCAAATTCACCATACCTTCAATTTGACAAGCATCACCTGTGAGTACAACCCCATGATATAAACCATGTATTGCCCCACTATGCTCCAATTCTTCACGAATTAATGTAAAGATTTCTTCATAGCGCGCAATAATAATTTCTGCAAGCTCAATACGACTAATGGTCTGTTGTCCATCAATCGCTTGCACTTGGATCATATGGTCAGGTTTCACTACACTGAGATCAACACAACCATGTAAAATTTTAATACGTTCAGCTTCTTCAGTGGTCGTTTGTAAAACCGCTGCAATATCGCGGGTCACATTTTCACCACCACGTTGCAAGGTACGTACTAAAGCTAAACGACCATCTAAATATACTGCGATATTAGTAATCCCTGCACCAATATCAACTAAGCATACGCCATATTCTTTTTCATCTTTGAGCAAACTAGCTTCAGCCGTAGCTAAACTAGATACCACCATTTTCTCTACCCCGATATTCGCACCTTTCATGGCACGATCAAGGTTTTGCATGGTACTAATCGGCATCATCATCAATTGATAATGCCCGGTCATGCTATGAGCCGACATATTGACTGGGTTCTGCACCCATTCAGCCGAATCACCCAACTCGAAGCCTAATGGAACAGCACTCGCAAGATAATAATCTGGCGATACATGGCTCGCCTTGGCTAACTCTAATGCTCTAACCACTTCATTTGTCGTAATAATATGATCATGATTAGCTACTGGTGTACGGCCTGATGCATAAAAACTTTGCAATTCAGTACTTGGAATTGACACCCATGCGCTATGGATACGACACTCCGCCATATCTTCGGCTTCAGAGACTGCATTTTTAATCGCAGCAATCACCTTATCCAAGCTCACAATTTTGCCTTTAACCATGCCTCGGTTGCGAGCAGTTGCCATGCCAATCACTTGGATCTTATCCGGTGCATGGACCTTACCAATCAAAACTGAGACTTTATGCGTCCCAATATCAATCGCAACAACTGAGGAAACAGCTTCACTCATTACTTCATTACCATATCTTTTGTTGTTTAGTACGGGCAAACTGCCTGTTATTTTCAAGCCACGTATTATGGCTTTGCCTGAATTGCCCCTGCAAGGCTTGTGTCATCAATCGTTACAACTAACTGACCGTTGACAATCTTTGGCGGGATTGCGTTTTTCCATTGAATGGCCAAGCCATTCCGATAACGCAAATCAATTGCTGAGATTTTCGACCATACAGGTTTGAGATCCGTTTGTGCCAAATGGCTTAAGCGTTGAAGCTTGTTCATGGTTTGATCTTGATCCACAATAATCCGTAGACCCGAATCAAACTGCATAAACCACGTCATTCGCTCTGTTAAATACAATTCTTTTAATCTTAAATTCGCTGGATGAAACAGTTGATTAATTTCATTATAGCGACGCATCATCATTTTGGATTGGCTGACTGGCCCATGTAAAAGTGGTAAGTTTGGATGTACTTTTAATATAGCTTCACTAAAGACATCACCATTATCACTGAGCAAACGCCCTGTTCCCCAACGCGCAATTGCGTGACGCGGCATAACTCTTACACGAATCCCATTCGGCCAAGCTCGTGATACCACGACACGGTCAACCCAAGACACTTTTAGCGCCTGATCTCGAATTTGCTCTAAATCGGAAGTGAAATAGTTATCTTTGATAATTGGACTTAGATATTGCACTAACTGCTGATTTTCAATATCCGAGTTAGTCCCAACCACCTGTAATTGTGCGACTTTTGCATCAGTCATCACTTTATATAAGCCATAGAGACCAATTGCCAATACAATAAAAGCAATGATCAACAACGCCCAGCCACCCGCATTCATCATTTTTTGTTTCTGTGAAGGCGGTTTCTCATGAATCGAGCTAATGGCTGGCCGTATTTTACGGCGCATAGAAGCAGGGAGTTGAGCCATATATCATTAAGCCGATTGGGTTAAAGTTTGCTCTAAAATTGCAACACAGAGCTGATCGAAACTATAACCTACGGCTTGAGCTGCTTTAGGCACTAAAGAATGACTGGTCATTCCCGGTACGGTATTGACTTCTAACAACCAGAAATTGCCTTGCTCATCCTGCATTGCATCAATACGCCCCCAACCTTCCGCACCGACTGCTTGAAAAGCACGTAGACACAATGCTTGTAAGCTTTTCTCTTCATCTTCGCTTAAACCACAAGGAATGCCATATTCCACGTCATTGCGTTGATACTTTGCCTCATAGTCATAGAAAGCAACGTCTGCTGGTGGTTGTAAACGAATCACCGGCAACGGCTGACCATTCAAGAATGAAATGGTGAATTCACGACCTGTAATCCACTTTTCCGCCATCACGATAGCGTCATGCTGTGTCGCTTTCTCAATCGCAGCCGCAAAATCTTCTGCTTTTTCAACCTTACTCATGCCAACACTTGAGCCCTCATGTACTGGCTTGATAATGACAGGTAATCCTAAGTCTGCCACGACAGCATCTAGGTCAGAATCTTTGGTAATAATGCGATATGGTGCGGTCGGTAAATCGCTCCCTTGCCAAATTTGTTTGGTTTTGACTTTGTCCATCCCAATCGCAGAACCCTGCACACCCGTGCCTGTGTATGGAAGGTTTAACCACTCCAACACACCTTGGATCTGACCATCTTCACCACCACGACCATGCAATACGATAAAAGCACGATCATAACCGACTAACTCAGTCACGCTTCGCTCTTGTGGATCAAATGCTTCTGCTTGCACACCTGAGCGCAACAAAGCCTCTAAAACGGCTTGACCACTATCCAATGACACAGCACGTTCAGCCGACTTCCCACCAAACAACACAGCAACTTTGCCGAATTTTGCAGCATTTGACACGTTTATATCCTTAAAAAAACTTCATATATTCTATTAAATTCCTCTCCATCTCCCTTTTCAAAGGGAGGAGTTCCCCCTTTAACAAAGGGGGTTAGGGGGATTTGGCATACAAACGATGCTGAGCCAATTCTACCGAAATTGCGCCCACGTTACCCGCGCCTTGTGTTAATAGCAAGTCATTCGCTTGTAACACTTTTTGTAAAACATTCGGCAAATTGCCATCAACTGGATCAACTAGAATCGGTTCAACTTCACCACGTAAACGAATACTGCGTGCCAAAGCACGGCTATCCGCACCCACAATCGGTTTTTCACCTGCTGGATAGACTTCCAGTAATAACAGTTGATCCACTTGCGATAACACATCGACGAAATCATCAAAACAATCACGGGTACGACTATAACGGTGTGGTTGGAACAACATTACCAAACGACGGTCGGGATGGCTGGCACGCGCTGCTTTAATGGTGGCTTCTACCTCTTTCGGATGGTGACCATAGTCATCGACCAATTTCACCAAGCCTTCGCCCACTTCAAATTCACCTTGAACTTGGAAGCGACGACCCACTCCACTGAAGCCTTCTAAAGCACGGCAAATCGCACCATCAGAAACACCTTCATCAGTTGCCACACCAATCGCAGCCAATGCATTCAAGACATTATGCAGACCTGGTTGATTGATAGTGACGCGTAATGGCTCACGATCTTTACGCAGTACAGTAAAGTGCGATTGCATACCTTCTTGTACCACATCGACTGCACGAATATCGTTATCTTCACCAAAACCGTAAGTCAAAGTTGGACGACCAATACGAGGAAGAATTTCACGAATATTAGCATCATCACCACAGACGACTGCCAAACCATAGAATGGTAAATTATGTAAGAACTGAATAAAGGTGTCTTTTAACTTATCAAAGCTACCTTCATAAGTATCCATATGATCTGCATCAATATTGGTCACGATCGCAGCCATCGGTTGCAAATACAAGAAAGATGCATCTGACTCATCGGCTTCTGCAACGATAAAACGGCTTTCACCCAGTGCAGCATTGACACCTGTGCTATTCAGCAAACCACCAATCACGTAAGTTGGATCTAGATTTTCTTCTGCCAACATCGTCGTTAATAAACTGGTTGTTGTGGTTTTACCATGTGTCCCTGCAACTGCAATACCGTGACGATAACGCATCAACTCACCTAGCATTTCTGCACGGCGCACAATCGGTGTGCGTTGTTCAATCGCGGCTTTAATTTCTGGATTTTCAGGATCAATCGCAGTTGATACTACTAGCACATTGGCATTTTTAATATTTTCAGCCGAATGCCCAATATAAACTTTAATACCATTGCTTTCGAGTTGCGCTGTGGTCTTTGAGGCTTTAATGTCTGAACCAGAAATTTTATAACCTTGATTGGCCAATACCTCGGCGATACCACACATCCCCGCACCACCAATCCCAACAAAGTGGATATGTTTAATACGGCGCATTTCCGGCACTTTGATGAGCTTTTTGGCTTGGTTTGGATTTTTTGGAGACATAAATAAACTCGAATTACAATTTTTTAATCAGATCAACCACATGCTGAGTTGCATTCGGTTGTGCTTGTTGACGTGCTTTAATTGCCATTTCAGACAGTAGTTGGCGATTTAATAATGTGGCTAACAACTCATCTAAAACAGCGGGTGTCATGTCTGCTTGTTGACAAATCTTCGCAGCACCGACATTTGCTAAAAATTTCGCATTTGCGGTCTGGTGATCATCCACTGCGATAGGCAGCGGAACAAACACTGCAGCAAGACCTGCAGTTGCGACTTCTGTAACCGTTAATGCGCCAGCACGGCAAATAATTAAATCAGCGTCACTGTAGGCTTTTGCCATATCATGAATAAATGGCTCAACTTGAATATTCAAACTTGCAGGCGCACCCTGATAACGCTCACGCGTTGTATCTTGCTGATTTTGGCCACATTGATGAAACACATTCAATGGAACATTGACCTTTTTCAGAGCTTCAGGCAAACGCTCATTCAGTGCTTGTGCACCCAGTGAACCACCAACAATCAAAATATTCAGTGGTAATCGTTCTTGCTCACGGGTTTGATAACGCCATGATGGGTTCAAAATCGCAGTAATTTCAGCACGCACAGGATTGCCTGTGGTCACGACTTTATCACTGTTTGCAAATGTATTTGGAAAAGCCTGACACACGGTCTTGGCAATACGCGCCAATTGGGTGTTGGTAAATCCTGCAATGGCATTCTGTTCATGGATTAACACAGGAATACCGAGTAAACGTGCAGCCAAGCCACCTGGTCCAGCGACATAACCACCGAAACCCGCCACAGCATCAATGTTTAATTGCTTCATATAGCGCATCGCGCTTAATGTTGCTTTTAGAATTTTAAATGGCGCACTCAGCTTACGTAAAATACCATTACCACGCACACCCTGAATATCAATTTGATAAATCGGAATATTTTGATCTTTAAGTAACCGATTTTCCATTCCTGTAGGCGTCGCTAACCAAGAGACTTGGCAGCCTTCTTGTTGCAGTTGTTTGGCAACAGCAAGCGCAGGGAAAACATGCCCACCTGTACCAGCGGCCATCATCATGACATGTTTAGCTTTGTTCTGTGGTGAATTGGTCACGGTCTAATTCTTCAACTCAAAAGAAGGTTATCGTCTATTGTTTTCGGGAGTTATTCTAATCCTAAAGCTTCATTCACGAAAAGCGAATTTCACCTGTTTACAACAGAAAGCTAAGCTTTTTTTAATTCTTTGTTGAAAACAAGGTTCTGCCAATATCCAAACGCCCATTTGCACATAAATTTAATCGAAATACAAACGGGCAGTTTGGTCAAAAAATAGCGTAATCTTAGCTGTTTCGCCCCACTTCTAGCACATCAAATAAATCGTCTGCAATCGAGGTTCCAAATTGTGCATCAATCTCACGGATACAGGTCGGACTGGTGACATTAATTTCAGTGACATAATTGCCAATCACATCAAGACCGACAAAAACCAAACCTTTTTCACGCAGGAAAGGTCCAACTTTCGCCGCAATCATTTTGTCATTTTCAGTGAGTGGACGTGCCTGACCTAGACCACCTGCCGCCAAATTACCTCGTACTTCACCATTTTGCGGAATACGCGCTAAACAATATGGAATCGGTTCACCATTGACCATCAAGATACGCTTATCACCTTCAACAATTTCAGGAATATAGCGTTGTGCCATGATTGGACATGTACCCATTTCGGTGAGCATTTCCAAAGTTGAACCAATATTTACCCCATCTTGGTATAAACGGAAAATACCCATCCCACCCATCCCATCCAAAGGTTTCACAATCACATCACCATGTTCTTTGATGAATTCACGAATCAAGCTTTGTTGTGAAGTCACCAAAGTAGGTACTTGTAACTCTGGGAATTGAGTCGCGAACAACTTTTCATTACAGTCGCGTAGCGATTGTGGTTTATTGATAATCCACGCCCCTTCACGCTCTGCTTGTTCCAGAATATAAGTGGTATAAACAAAATTCATATCAAAAGGTGGGTCTTTGCGCATCAACACCACATCGTAATCCGCCAATGACTCTTTGCGCTTCTCGCCCAACTCATAATAATGATCGTAATCTTCAAAAACTTGGAGTGGTGAAATCAAGCCAAAAGCTTTGCCTTGATCAATATATAAATCGTGTTGTAATGCATAACCCAATTCATGACCGCGACGGCTTGCCGCCCATAACATTGCCATCGTGGAATCTTTCTTGAGATTCACCGTTTCAATTGGGTCCATCACCACAAGTACACGCATAGTTTGACGCTCATATTTTTAATCTTGGCAAAAAGTATAGCGAAGTTTAATGGTGATGTTTAAACAAGTTATGTAATTATTAAATGTAAAAAATTCTAATTTATTCAAATCACTAGATTCGATTTATTTAAATAGATGACTTTCTGAGTGATAAAAATTAAAAAATTACTGGTAGATGATTTCGATACCAGTAATTTCTAAAGCATTCAATTTTATATTCAACTTATGCCAAGAGTTTCTGAATATCTTTGCTAATTTTTTCAGGTTTGGTGGTTGGTGAATAGCGTTTGATGACTTCACCATTTTGGTTAATCAAAAACTTGGTGAAATTCCATTTGATGCTTTCACTACCTAAAATACCTTTGGCTTCTGAAGTGAGATATTTATAAATCGGATGTGCATTTGAGCCATTCACATCAACTTTGGCAAACATTGGAAATGACACCCCATAGTTGCGCTGACAGAAGCTGCCAATTTCTTCATTGCTTGATGGGTCTTGGTTAGCAAACTGGTTACATGGAAAGCCTAAAATCACTAAACCTTGTTGTTGATAGTCCTGATATAGCTTCTCAAGTCCTTCGAATTGTGGGGTTAAGCCACATTGACTTGCCGTGTTCACCACCAATAAAACTTTGCCTTGATAATCTGCAAAGTTCTTTTGCTCACCTTCTAAAAGTTCAGCCTGAAAATCATAAATTGTGGTCATACAACATCTCGCTCTGATTCAATCAATCTTATTTGCTTAATAGCTTTGTCTATTTGTTCAGCTATGCGAATTAATATTGCACACAATTATATTGTGTGCAAGTTAATTATGCACAATATACTTTTGGGGCTTTTCAACTTATACTGCTTATGAGCAATTACGATGTTAAGGACAGAATCATGAGCGAATTTTCTCTTTTAGAAAACAAAGTGTGTTTTGCGATGTATTCCGCGACCAATGCAATGATTCGCCAATATCGTCCTTTGCTTCAGGAATACGATCTGACCTATCCGCAGTTTATTGTGTTACTGGCTTTGTATGAAAAGGACAATGTAACGTTGTCTGAAATTGGTCAAAAAACCTTTTTTGATTCGGGCACGCTGACGCCAATTATTAAAAAACTTGAAGAAAAACAGTTTTTAAAGCGCATTGCAGTCAAAGAAGATGAGCGTATGAAAAAGGTGATCTTGCTGGAAAAGGCACTTGCTGCAAAAGATGAAATTACCTTAATTCCTTTTAAACTCGCCTGTTCTTTGGGCGTTGATCCGAATGATTTGGTGGCAATTCATAATCTATGCCATCGTTTTTTAAAGGGTTTAGAGGATTCTAAACTCGAAAGTTTGAGTGAATAAATGCAGCAAGCCATTGTTGGTTTTCATCTCGATGACGAAGGACATTTCGTTGCTGATCTCGCATGTGGTCATACGCAACATGTACGCCATGATCCACCGTGGCAAAATCGCCCTTGGGTTTTGACGGAGCAAGGGCGTAAAGAAAAGTTAGGGGTGATGTTGGAATGTAAGAAATAATATTTTAACTAAATTATTGTCTCCAAAGTGTCTCCTAATAACTCAATTTTCTCAATTAAATTTTTTCTATCAGAAACAATTTAAAAAGGAAACTGAAATGCTGAATACAGTTAAAGAGCTTGTTGTCAATTGGCATATTACGGAAGCCTGCAACTACAAATGTGACTATTGCTTTGCAAAATGGAATCGTAATGATAAAGATATCATTCACTCTGAGTGGAAAATCGATGCTCTACTTAGACAAATTGAAAATATTAGACATTTGTTAAATCAAAAATCTAGCACTGTTTTATTTGAGACATTACGCTTAAATTTAGTAGGAGGAGAAACTTTTCTATATGAAAAACAGTTAAAAACAATTATCAATCTTTCAAAAAAGTATGGCTTTAAATTGTCAGCTATTACAAATGGCAGTCTCTTTAATTCAAATAATATAGAACTAATTGCTCAAAATTTTTCCTCTATAGGAGTTAGTGTTGACTCTTTAAATGAACAAACCAATTTATCAATAGGGCGCGCATCTAAAAGAAATATTTTTAACCCTTCAAATGTCCTAACTGCCATTAGTCAAATTAAAAATATCAATCCAAATATTGAAATCAAAATTAATACTGTTGTAAGTAAACTAAATTTTTCAGAGGATTTAAGTACTTTTATAAAGCAAATAGAACCAACTAAGTGGAAAATCTTTAAACTATTGCCAATTTATTCGAGCAAATTAGAAATTTTGGATGAGGAATTTTCCAAATTTATAATCCAACACTCAAATTTTAAATGCATAATTAGTGCAGAAAATAATGATGATATGACCGAATCATATTTGATGATCGACCCATTAGGTAGATTTTTTCAAAATGGTCTAGATCAAGGTTATCACTATAGTTCACCATTACATGAAATATCAGCAGAAAAAGCTTTACAGCAAATTAACTTCGATTGCCAAAAATTTATAACCCGTTATAGCAGGATTATTTAGTAACTTTTCATAAAAAGCTCTTAAATTCCATAAGAGCTTTTTTCTCTTCCCAAGAGCATTCACGTTCTAATAATTTTGATTCCATGAATACGATATATTTTTTAAACTCATCAATGGTTTCCTGATTTACACTCTGGCTCATCATACGATGCCTAGCTTTTTGTACTCGTTTGTAGAAACTCTTACCTCGATCTTTTATATCAAATTCAGAACAAAATTCTCTCAAATTACCTTTATAACATTGCTCTAGAAGACTATTAAATTTATCAGTAACCCCTATACTGCTGCATACCACTACGACATTCTCCTTTTGATCGATTCATATAGTATTGTGTGGATTTAATCACCTTATCATAATCAATTTGAACAAGCTTGTTCATTACACACCCACAATACTGCTCTGTTTCCGCCAAACTTAAATTAGACGTTTGAAATACTTTAGCCTCACATGCTTTTTCGAATTTTTTAAAATTTTTATCCGTCCACGAATTGTTATCCATCAAACTTTTGTATCCAATAAAAGCTACTGGTAATCCGATTAATGTAGCCCAGATCAAATGTTTATACTTGTGTTGTTTTTCTGTACCGTAAAACATTAAATGAGATTGGCAATCACCGCATTGATAACGACCTGTTTTTTGAGAGTCAATGATTAACCTATTATCACGCCCACACTCAGGGCAACGTATGTATGCATACTTTTCTAATTCAGACATAATAAGAAAGGGTGATTAAACACCCTATTTTATACAAGAAAGAATAATTTAGATACCGTACTTCACACGATAAGCCTGCATATTGGCTAAAGCGTCTTTCTCGCCTTTTGCATCCAAATAATCCATCAAATCTTTCATCGTGATTAAAGCATGCACAGGGATTTCGAGTTCTTTTTGTACTTCCTGAATCGCAGAAAGCTCACCTTGACCACGTTCTTGACGGTCTAGCGCAACCAACACTCCTGCAATCGTCGCACCCGCATTTTTTAAGATCGTTACAACTTCACGAATCGCAGTCCCCGCAGTGATCACATCATCAATGATCCAGACTTTTTGACCTGCAACCGATGCACCAACCAACACACCGCCTTCACCATGATCTTTGGCTTCTTTACGGTTAAAGCCCCAAGGAACGCTCTTGCCATGCACTTGAGACAATGCCACCGCAGTTGCCGCAACAAATGGAATACCTTTATAAGCAGGACCGAAAATCACACCGACATTGTCACACTGAACTAATTTATCAGCATAGCCTTCTGCTAATAAAGAAAGTGCTTCGCCATCATTGAGCAAACCTGCGTTAAAGAAATAAGGACTGACACGACCTGATTTTAAGGTAAACTCACCAAATTTAAGCACACCACGTGATAATGCGAGTTCGATAAAAGCTTGCGGATGAAATGACACAGGCGTTGTCATATAAGGTGCTCCAAATTCTTTAATTGAGGTTAGACAGACGTATGATACCAAAGGATAGCTATCCAAGTGATGTAAAAATTCTTCGAGTGGTTTCAATTAACGTAAATGGTCTACGTTCATCTGTGACCAAAGGTCTGCTTGAGTGGTTAGAACAGTCAGATGCCGATGTGGTGTGTATGCAAGAAAGCCGCATTACCCATGAACAATGGACGCATAAATTTAAACCAGAAGGTTGGTACACGCATCTATTCCCTGCTGAGCGTGCGGGCTATGCAGGCACAGCCATTTATAGTCGCTTACCCTTTGTCTCTGTACAAAATGGTTTAGGTTTTGAATTGGCGGATTCGCAAGGACGCTTTATCACAGCGGAATTCGATTTAGGTCTGTCACACCCTGTTCATATTGCTTCCTTATACTTACCATCAGGTTCAAGCGGTGATGAAGCACAAGCACGTAAAGATTTATTTCTTCAAGAATACGCCCAAATACTCAAACAATGGCGAGATGAAAATAAATCGATCATCGTGTGTGGTGATTACAATATCGTGCATAAGCGTATTGATATTAAAAACTGGTCAGGCAATCAGAAATCATCTGGCTGTTTGCCACATGAACGTGCATGGCTCGACCATATTTATGATGAACTTGGCTATGTAGATACCTTCCGTGAGGTACGAAAAGAAGCTGAATTGTATTCATGGTGGTCAAATCGTGGGCAAGCACGTGCGAAAAATGTCGGTTGGCGTATCGACTATCAAGCCTGCTCTCCAGATTGGAAAGCACGCACTGCAAATGCTTGGGTGTATAAAGAACAATGGTTTAGTGACCATGCACCTGTGATTATTGATTATAAAATACACGAATAAGTGAACGCATGTTCACTTTGACCGCCTCTTTAGCTTACATAACATGTCGTTTTTTGTGTATTTTTATTTACCAGCTGTAACGGCATTATAGCACCACGGCACAGGGAAGCGGTCAGGATGACCAAAAAAGGATAGGACGCCGTAGGAAGACAAAATAAACTTAGATTAAGTTTATTTGCAAGGATGAGACATTGGACGTTGAAATGAGACCCGCATGATCAGGATGATTAGATGCGGGTTTTCTCTTTTTTAGATATTAAATATTTTTCCTCTGCTTTGTATTTAGCCATTTAGTTCAAAAAATTAGAAAGATTTAGTCATTTAATCTACGCTTAATACATAACATCGATTTACTTGATAAAAATTTTCAACTGGTACATTCCCTGCCTTTTAAGTTAGGCTTTAACGCATATCTTTCATTGTGTTGTTATGGTTTTCAGTATGTTTAAAATTTATGGAATTAAAAATTGTAATTCGATGAAAAAAGCCTTTGATGCACTACAAGCAAAAGGAATTTCTTACGAATTTCATGATTATAAAAAACAAGGGATTGATGCCGACACTTTAGCAATTTGGCTAAAAGAGATTGGCGCAGATAAGGTTCTCAATAAAAAAGGTACGACTTGGCGTAAATTAACCGAAGCAGAACAGGCTCATGCAACAAGTAATCAGGAAAATTTGATTGAAACTTTAATTGCTCAGCCGAGTTTAATTAAACGTCCCGTTTTACAAACGCCTGAAGGCTTTGTAATTGGCTTTGATGAAGCGACCTATCAAAACCTCTCCGCTTAAAGAAATAAAATAAAAAACCGAGTCACAGGACTCGGTTTTTTTACGCTTAAAATGTAATTAGTTTGCACGAATCCAAGTTTGGTTACGACCAAGCGCCGCTACACCAATATAACCGCGTAATTTAAGCTTTTTACCACCTTCGATGATTTCAGCTTTCAATTTATAAGTTTTGCCAGTCTTAGGATCGAGAATCGAACCACCATCATAATTTACGCCACCAACATTTTTAAGGCTATGAACAATCGTTACCCCTTTTAATGTCTTATTATGAAATGTTCCTTCGCATTTTGAACATGCATTCTCTTGGCCTGGAACTAAATATTTTTGAATAGATGCTGTAAGCGTGCCATCCTTCAGCTCCGTAAATTTCACGATCGCTTTTGGTTGTTTTGTTTCATCATCAATGGTTTGCCATACTGAGCCATTTAATGCATCTGCAGCATTGGCAAAAGTTGTTAAACCGAGCAATCCAAATGCTAAAGCAATTTTCTTCATTTTTGTAATATCCTTAAGGGGTCTTTTCAAGACTAAGAGTATTGAGAATTTCTATCAATATTGCAATTCTTGATTATGACTATTGGGTATAGCCTGAGCAACAACAAAACATTGCTGTAATGACAGCGCAAGGCACACGAGTCAAAATTCTCTTAGTTATATACTGCCCTAACAATATGGAAAAATTATGAAATTTGGTACTGTTTGGAAATATTATTTTACTGAATCATTACTAAAAGCGACCATTCGTACGCCGAGTCAGTTTAATTTAGCCCCGAATGCTTTGCGACCTTTATTAGACCAACTTTGTCGTCTATTCCCCCAAAATCCAACAGTACAAATTCGACCATTGCGCTTAGCAGGCGTGCGTGGTGAAGAAATCAAAGCACAAGTTTCTGCCACACAACTTATTTTTCATATTCATGGCGGCGCTTTTTTCTTGGGGAGTTTAAATACTCATCGTGCCCTCATGACTGATATTGCTGCGCGCACGCAAATGCAAGTGGTTCATGTGGATTATCCTTTAGCTCCTGAACATGCTTTCCCTGAAGCAATTGATGCGATTTTTGACGTTTATCAAGCACTATTAGTACAAGGTATCCAACCCAAAGATATTATTATTTCGGGGGATTCTTGTGGTGCCAATCTCGCTTTAGCATTGTGCTTACGGTTAAAAGCACAACCTGACCTCATGCCAAGCGGTTTAATTTTAATGTCACCCTATTTAGACCTGACCCTCACCAGTGAATCATTACGCTTTAACCAAAAACATGATGCTCTGCTCTCTATTGAAGCCTTACAAGCAGGAATTAATCATTACTTAAAAGATGGTGTACAAGCGGATGATCCGCGTGTTTCACCTCTATTTGATGATCTTAAAGGCTTACCGCCAACACTGGTGCAAGTCGGTTCAAAAGAAATTTTACTGGATGATTCAAAACGCTTTAGAGAAAAAGCAGAAAAGGCTGGAGTCAAAGTACACTTTAAACTTTACACAGGCATGTGGCATAACTTCCAAATGTTTAATGCTTGGTTTCCAGAAGCTAAACAGGCTTTAGCAGATATTGCGGATTTTGCTCATGCAATTGATCGTGATTAAAACATAATGTGATGATTTTGCAGAAAATGGTCAGCTATGTCTGACCATTGTCATTCTTAATTCCTTTTTGTCATTATAAGAACAAACTGATCGAATATTTAGATTAAGCTTCCTTTTTTAAAGAATTTTTGCTCTCCTAATTTACATTAAAAAGCACATAGCTAGACTTCCTTCTCATTCTAAAAGTGCTATTGTTATTTTAATAATCGTTTAATAATATTTTTGATAACGAATTTACACTAATAACGTTTCTTAGGAATCTCATTGCATATAAGGAAACATGCCAATCATGAGGATTCATTTTAAGAGGTTAGTTGACAGAGAAAAATGGAATTTCTCGCAGTTCTGGGAACATGAACCATTAATTAATTGGAACATGTTAAAGAAATGTATTTTGTTGCTAATCTTAGCCTCACTTATAAGTCTATTTGGAATTATTTGGGACAGTTTTGTCTTGCTCAATCCATTTACATGGCAATGGGTAAATTTACCGTTGGTTCGATCTAAACTTTGGACCAATGTAATCATGCTTTTTGTCTTTTTAAGTTTGATTGTGCCCTGCTTTATTTATAAAGATAAATCTTGGGTAAAAGAAATCATTCCGATTTTAAGCGTACAGATCTTTACTGTTTTACTCTGTCATACAGGCTATCTGATTGGCAGTTTTAGTCCTGCAACCATGGTTGCCTATGTCAGTGTCGTGGGAGTAGGTCTGGTTCTGTTTGATCGTAAAATGATTTATTGTGCGCTGGTGCCAGCAACAATCGCACTGCTGTTTTGCAACTTTTTAAGTATGTATGGTGTCCTACAATATGCACCGATATTTAAGCTAGAAGTCCTGAATCAAGCTCAAATGCATCCTTTTTGGGTTGGCAGCATGTTTTTCTTCTTATTGCCAATTTTAATTGCTTGTTTACTGCTATTTGAAAGTCTACTCAAACAATGGCGAATTCGAGAAACAGCTATTCAAGTACTTAGTCGTTTAGATCCGCTCACGAATGTGATGAATCGTCGTAGTATTAGCAATCACTTAGAGCGCTTACATCAGCAACCCAATCAACTGTACTCGATTGTATTACTTGATTTAGATCATTTTAAAAATATTAACGATCATTTTGGGCATAGCGTGGGGGATCAAGTGTTGGTCAATGTTGCAAAATGTTTGGCGAATAATTTACGTGATCGAGATATGATTGGGCGCTTTGGGGGCGAGGAATTTATTTTATTATTGCCCAATACTACGCCTGCACAAGCACAAAATGTGGCTGAGCGCTGTCGCTTAGCGATTAGTGAGTTAAAATTTACCTCAGAAGATCATCAAGAGTTTTCTATCAGTGCCAGTTTTGGAATCAGTAGCACACTCAGTGCCGATGAACCTCACTTAATTATTAGTCAGGCAGATCAAGCATTGTATGCGGTAAAAGCATCTGGTCGAAATCAAGTCAAAATTTTTACTGAACTTTTCTTAAATTAATTCAATAAAGGCATCCAAAGATGCCTTTATTTTTGATCTGTTGTTTAGTCTTTTAAATATTCTTCACGATGATTACGATAAGGCTCATCAAAGGGTACAAACATCTGTTCTTGTTTGGCTCCTGCGATCCACTCTTGAACTGATGCCAAAGATAATATGTTGTGTATATAACTTTGGCTAGCAGCAGAGATGGGTAATTTATAACATTCAAAACGCATCGCCACAGGCGCATAAAATGCATCGGCTAGACTAAACTCACCACATAAAAACTGCTCTTCACTTGGTCGCTCTGACCAAATTTGATCAATTCGAGCGACGTCATTCCGTAATTGCTCATGGTCAGCCCAAAGTTCTTTTCCAATCTGGGACAAATCAGCCTCAACATTCATTGGACACAAATTACGTAAGCTTTGAAAACTACTATGCATTTCTGCACTAATGCATCGTGCTCTCGCTCGTTGCTTTCTATCTTGAGGTAGCGCATTCTTCTCTGGATTTTGTTCAGCAATATATTCACAAATCGCCAGACTATCCCAAATAATCAAATCATCATGAATGAGTGTTGGAACTTTGCCCGTTGAATTCAATTTTAAAATCTCAGTTTTAAATTGGCTATCAGCTTCAAAACTATCAAATTGAATTAAATGCTCCTGAAATGGAATGCCAAGTTGTTTTAATAAAATCCACGGTCGCATCGACCAAGTTGAATAATTTTTATTGCCAATAAACAGTTGATACATGATTATAATTTCCCTTTAAGCAAGGTGAGTTGTTGTAATAATTCTGATTTTTGAAAAGCACCAGTTAAACGCAGTGAACGTACTTCTTGTTGTTTTTGATCTAAAAATAAATAGGTTGGCGGTCCTAAAATATCCCATTGATTTAATAAGGCCTGATGCGACGCATCATAATGACTTAAATCAAGTTTAATCAAATAATAACGAGATAATGCCTGTTGAACTTCCGCATCTTTTAATACACGATGCTCAATCGGCTGACAAGCCACACACCAGTCTGCATACACATCAATCACAACGGCCCGATCTTTTGGTGCGTTGGCTAGAATCCGCTGAAAATCAGCAGCGGTTGTTGCGACATGCCACTCGGCTAATTTATCTGCCTGAACTGTGCTTAAATTTTGAATATGTTGATATTGGTTAAAAGCTAAAAACGGAACTGAGATCATCAGCAACAATGCATATAACCACTGTAATTGCCCTTTCTTCACAAACAGACGATATATCGCGAAACCAATAAATGCCATGCCCAATACAAGACTAAGTATTTGAATCGCTAATTCAGGCAACAACGGACGGATAAAATAAATACTTAAAGCCAACATCAAAAAGGCAAAAATAACCTTAATTTGATGCATCCATTCTCCTGCTTTCGGTAGTGCCTTTGCACCTAGAACACTGGCAAGCAGTAATGGAATACCCATACCAAATCCCAAGGTGAATAATAGTAAAGCACCTTGCCACTGATTTTGCGTTTGTGAAATAAAGAGTAATGTACCCGCTAGAGGTGCTGTCATACACGGACCGACTAACAATGCGGAGATCATGCCCATGATACTTGCACCAAGCAAAGTCCCACCTTGTTGTACTGACTGCATTTGGTCGAGGCGATTCACCCATTTCTGTGGCAGTTTCAATTCAAATAAACCAAACAGATTTAAAGCGAATACAACGAACAATAGACTAAATGCAACTAATGTCGCAGGTTGCTGTAACCATCGTTGGAAATTTAGCCCTGCCACAGAGGCAATTAAACCCAATACGGCATAGACCATTGCCATACTAAATACAAAAGTAAGTGCAATCGTCCACGCTTTAACGCCTTTATGTTCACGAACAATCAATGAGGTCAAAATCGGCAACATTGGTAAAGAACACGGCGTAAATGCCAATAAAATTCCTAAACCTAGAAATAATAACAAGCTATAAGCAAGAGAGTGCTGTGCCAATGTGCTTGACCACTGTTGGTCTTGCGCCATATTGGTTGAATCATTCAACTTTACATCATTAGATTTTTCAGTTGTAAGTTCATCCGTCTCTGCGGTCTGAGCATTTAAGCTATTCGCAGAACGAGCAACATCTAAAAAACGTTTTTGAGAATTAGAACTGACATTTTCGACACTGACCAACCCATCAGCATCGGTTTGAAATTCAATATTTTGAGGTGGATAGCAAATACGGTCTTTGGCACAACCCTGCCATGTAACACGATAATGTTGAGATGCTTGAGTGCTAATCTCAAACTCTGCTTGCTGATAATAAACTTGGCTATGACCATAGTTTTCATCGTACTGTTCAACTGCTTTGGGTAATTTCAACGTAACAGGTTGATTGCCTTGTTGAACCTCAAATTTGTGTTGATAGAGATAATAATTGGGCTGAATAGTCCAGTGTAACCGCGCTTGATTGGTTTTGGTCGATTCAACTGAAAATGCAAATGCCTGTTCAGGAGTCAGTAACGGTGCTGATAGATTGTCTTGAGCGTAAACCAAAGACGTACATAACAACAATAAAGTAGCCAAAAAGTAGCGCATTAATTGGCTAAGGTACCCACCCTGAACAGACATTCTCATGTTCATCTCACTGTAACTCTCCCGATAACTTAAGACTCATTTTGTAGAATGATTTCAAAAGTTAGCGGAGATTTTGACTAGAATAAAACAGATAAACCTAAACCACCGTTATAGCTTTTTTGATCGCCATTCAAATCGACACCTATACTGGCATCAAGTTGAGCTCGATCATTTAAGCTATAGACTAAACCTGTTCCTAAACCATATTCATAGTCTTGGCTTTCTGCTTTACGATAAACAAACTCTGAAAAACCAGATAATTTACCCGCAATTTTATAATCAATGGTTGGAATTGCTGTCACGGCCCAATCACTGTTTTGTGCTTCATAACGCATAGTAATTGATGTACCCACCAAATCGCTGAACTTATACGCAACTGCTGAAGTGAGGCTATAAATATCATCGTGATTCGTGAATTCATCATTGCCAGTCGCAATAATCGCTTCTGCTAACAATGCCATTGTTAAACGATCATCTTTTAAATTAATCGCCTTTTTCAAACCAATACTGACATCACCTAAACCATTGGTTTCTTTCTTAATGCCAGCATGTTTATATTGCTGCCAAACAGGACCTTGCCAACCCAGTTGCAGTTCTAGACCATCAGCTAAACCTGTGCGTAACAGCATGTCACCGTTCAATGTAAGCGTTTTATCTTTTACGCCATCGACCGTCCCTTCTTGATAGCTTACGCTCGGTAGTCCTTGCTCCCACGCCAAGTGACCTACAGGTGTAATACCCGTACCTATACCTGAGCCTGGGCGGTCAAAAGAGAAATCTGCTGCAAAAGCAGTGCTTGCCATCATTGATGCAGCAATCAAGCTCAATGTTCCAATTTTTTTCATGATTATCCCCTTTCTATTCTATTGGCTGAACTTATACCGTTAGCTCTTTTGACATTTTCGCACCATGGCTGCGTAATAACTCGAGAGTTTCACGTTCTTCTGGTAAAGATTCTGACCAGTCAATTTCATCGAAATCACAATCAAAAAACAGTTGGCTGATTGAAGATAAAATCGTTAAACCTTCTTCGTCACGTGTGTTCGGATCTACTTTTTCATCGAGTAAACGCTGTACAACAGGTACACATGCTGCACTAGCGGCATCCCAAAGTGGGCCGTAGAATTCTTCTGCATCCCATAAATGTAAATTGGCTTTTGCTTGAATCAATGCATCTAAAATGTGTAGGTAAACTTGCAGTTGTTGTTGTTTTTCAACGTCGGTCAATGGCTTGCCTGCTTCATAGGCTTCACACACATTTTCCCACCACACAAATAAACCATCACATACAATAGATACAGGAAAACCATGTTCAGGATCAATAAAGTTCGGGTCGAGTCCTGCAGCAAGTAAAGATTGCACTTGGTCTAAATCGAGTTGTTGTATGGCTTGCACCAAGGCTTGCTGCTGATTGCTTAACATGACCAATTCTCACATTGTATTGAATGTTTCTATTATGCCGAATATCCCGACAGGTTTTTATAAAACGATCTAAAAATCATGTATAAATTTGATACACGCATAAAAAAAGCCCACAATTGGGCTTTCTTTATGCGCTAATTTTACGCTTCATCATCAATTTTTACATCGTCATCGACGTCAACATACTCTGGTAAACCACCACGATGATGTTCTTTTTTCTCATATAAATGTTCCAGACTACGTTTTAGTTTATCAATCGCACCATGAATAGATGCATCGATATTCGCAGCTTTATGAGTCACGGCAAGTGGCTTCAAACCTGCTGGACGAGCTTCGATCATACAACGTTTATCATGATCGCCCGTTTTCTCCCCATTTTCATCACTAATATGAACCGAAAAATGTGTAATACGCTCGCTATAGCGTTGAAATTCTTGCGTAAGTTCTGCACGGATATAACTGATTAAGCGTTCGCTACCTTGAATGTTTTTATCTGTACGGATTTCAATATTCATAAATATCTTCCTCTCTTTTCTGTGAGACGGTTCTACGAAACTTTTTTATTTAGCACGCTTTGAGCATGCATTCATTCAGTGCAGTTGTATATTTTGATTATGTAAATACGTGTAGTCTCCTTGCCTTACATCTGTTGCTTTTCAGTCATTAAGAAGATCTTCTATAACTCCAATATCTGACTTTCATAACAAATATGCAAGCTGATTTTTGACATTTTTATTAAAACTTGATCAAAAAGATTTTTAAATTCATGAACTTTTTTCTTTTGATCGGCTCAGTCCAATTCTTTTGAGCATTTGGTCAAATTTGGCTTTATTTTTGCTTAATTCCTTGTATGATTTACACGCCATTTTTGGGGGATTTTTTTAAATGCAATTGAAGCAACTTGCAGCGACTTGTTTATTGGTATCTACAGCAGCTTTCGTTCAGGCAAAGCCTATTTGGCAAGATTTTAGCCTCACAGGTTTATACGGTGAAAACTACGAAGTTGTCGACGAAAAACAAACGACTTTAACGGTTGAATATGCTGCTAAAGTACAATATGCCGACGTATTCTTCTTTATGGATCGTATGCGTGGTGGTGACGACAACAAAAGTACCTATTTCGAACTTTCTCCTCGTTTGAGCTTAGGCGAAATTTCTGGTCAAAAACTTGCTTTCGGCCCAGTCAAAGATGTGTTGATCTCAACGACATGGGAAGGCAATAGTGCCAATGGCAATAACTTTGACAACTTCTTGTACGGCGTAGGCTTTGATTTAGCAATTCCATATTTCCAATATGCAAACGTGAATTTCTACCGTGCCAATAATGAAAAAACCGCTGATGACTATCAAATGACTATCGCTTATGCGTTGCCATTTAAAGTCTCTACAGAAGATTTTGTGGTTGATGGTTTCCTTGACTGGTCTACAGCAGAAAAAGATCATGCGAGCGAACTCAACTGGACAACACAATATAAGTGGAATGTCGGTAAACATATTTCACCTGAAACACGTTTATACCTCGGTATTGAACATTCTGTTTGGAATAACAAGTTTGGTATTAAAGGCAGCGACGAAAACAATGTCAGCGCTTTAGTGAAATACCATTTCTAAGCAGTCAATCTATTGAAAAACAGCAAGCTCTGTCTTGCTGTTTTTTTTGCAATCACGCATATTCAGGATATGTGAACTTTCTTTTATTTTCTCATGTCATTTGATCTTAAGCTTGCAGCACATTCTCTGAATTCCCCTTATCAAATTCGTTTTGCGATGATGGATGATTTGGAACAGATTCTCGCCATTTATAATTATGAAATCCTGACAGGTACAGCCAACTGGAATGATCAGGCCATTACTTTAGCGCAATATCAACAACGTTTTCAGGACATGCAACAACAGCACTTCCCCATGATCGTGGTTGAAGATCAACAAAATAATAAAATTGCAGGTTATGCGTATTATTCAACATTCCGCAATATTAGCGGCTATCGTCAGAGTATCGAACATTCTGTCTTTGTTGATCCAAGCTACGCACGTCAAGGTCTTGGCAAAGCCTTGATGCAACAACTGATCCATCTCGCGATACAACAAAACATGCATATCATGGTGGCTGCAATTGATAGTGAAAATACGGGTTCAATTGTGCTACATGAACAGCTTGGTTTTGTACAAACAGGTTATATGCCACAGGTTGGACAGAAATTTGGACAATGGCGTGACTTGGTTTGGATGCAGCTACAACTTTCAAGCTAACAATTTGCTCACAGCATATATTTTCACTTCTTGTTTAAAATGAGTATCAAGCAGCTTTAGAAATATTTAAAATGATGAGAACAACGCAACTTTGCCTAATGGTTATAACAGCAATTGGCTCAGCTTCAAGTTTTGCTGAAGATTCATTTGAACAAGAGTTACAACAAGGCTGTAGCAAAGTAAAACAATATGCCCAAGCAGGTAAAAAGTTTTATGATCAAAAGCAATATGCCCAAGCAGTAAAACAATTTGAAAATCAAGCTGTATGGGCTCAGTTCTGCCAAATGAATGCTGAGGAAAGTGGTATTCAGGTGACTGACCGAGACATTGAAATTGCCAATAATAATGTGGGATTGAGTTATACAAAATTAGGCAAGCCGCAATGGGCAAGAGTGTGGTTTCTAAAAGATAAAGACTCTAAAACTAGCCAATACAACCTGAAACAGCTAGCAAAGCCCCAAATATCTAAAGACCTACAAGGCACTTATGTTCGAGCCAATGGTTTTGGACAATGGGATTACATCAAGGTCAGCAAAAAGCAAAATAAGTATCAGATCGCTTTTGATGGTTATTACTTTGGGATTCGAGGTCTGATTTATGGTCCAAATATGGGGCAGTTTGAAACGACCATGCCGATCACGGCAAAACAGGCAAACTATCGCTATGAAGACTGCCAGATTAAACTTCAATTTACGAATGATACAAATAATGGTCAAAAAATTGAGGTGAAACAAAATAACGGCGAGTCTGGATGTGGTTTTGGGCATAACGTCTATGCGGGCGGCACGTTCTATAAGGTTGAAGGCAAATAAATGATCTTTACCCTCAAACTCAACAAAAAATTTAAGAAAACTTATGAGTCTCGGAAACGTCATTCACAACCTGAGCAAGCTAAAGCGACTAAAGCTTTAGCGAAGCGCAAGAAAAGTGCAATCAAAATAAAGATTGAGAAGTTTTAATCATTCATCGTATAGGTGAAAATGCCTTTGCCCTTACGAAGCTTCAAACGCTTCTACGGGCAAAACCAAAGTAACTACAGCAAAAGGCGTATTTAAAAATTAGAAGACTACTAGGTATGACTCCGAAAGATAATCATTTTTTTAATATCTAGTCTCTAAATAGTAAAATGAGATATATAGGGTTGATACTAAATCGCCACCAACTCCCTTATTCCCTTTTCAGGCATTTCCGCACCTTGCCCCTGTGCGATCACCTGTCCACGAGCCATCACGGTATAGTTATCCGCCAATTCTTCAGCAAAATCATAAAACTGCTCAACTAAAACGATCGCCATTTCACCCTGATCTGCTAATTTACGAATGACCCGACCAATATCTTTAATAATCGAGGGCTGAATACCCTCAGTTGGCTCATCCAAAATCAAGACACTAGGCTCAGAAGCCAACGCTCGAGCAATCGCAAGCTGCTGCTGCTGACCACCCGATAAATCTCCACCACGGCGATGTTTCATTTCATCAAGTATAGGAAAAATTTCGTAGAGATAACTCGGTACTTTCCGCGTTTTTGCACCTGAAAATTTCGCCATACCAATTAAGATATTTTCCTCTACCGTCAAGGTTGAAAAAATATCTCGTCCTTGCGGTACATATGCCAAGCCAGCACGCACACGTTGCTCAGGCGACATCTTGGCAATATCTTTGCCATCTAGCAAAATCTGTCCTGATTTAATCGGTAAAATCCCCATCAAGCATTTCAGCAAGGTGGTTTTACCTACGCCATTACGCCCTAAAATGACGCTGCATTCACCTATAGGCGCTTGAAAAGACACGTCACGCAGAATATGACTGCCACCATAAAACTGGTTAATTTCTTTCACTTCTAACATAGCAGTCTCCTAGCGTCCTAAATACTTTTCAATCACATCTTCATTGGCTTGTACCTCTGCCAATGTGCCTTCTGCCAAGATTGCGCCCTGTGCTAATACCGTAACTTTTTCGCTGATGGTGTCAATAAAGCTCATGTCATGTTCTACGACCACAAGCGTATGATTTTTTTTCAATTCCAAACACAGTTCAGCCGTCCGTTCTGTTTCCGCATCGGTCATTCCTGCCACAGGCTCATCCAATAAAATCAGCTTCGGACGTTGCATCAATAGCATACCGATTTCTAACCACTGCTTTTGACCATGCGATAATAATCCTGCGGGTTTTTTCACAAATTCCTTTAAGCGAATTTGTTCTAAACTTTCCTCCAATGCCAATTGTGCTTCTGGATCAAGTCGGCTAAACAAGCTCTTTTTCACTCGCTTATTGCGTGGTGCAGCGAGCAGTAAATTTTCCATGACTGTGAAATTTTCAAATACCGTTGGTTTTTGGAATTTGCGCCCAATCCCTGCTTCCGCGATTTCCTCGGTACTCATTTTGGCAAGATCATAGTTTTGTCCAAAAAATGCTGTACCTGTGGTTGGACGCGTTTTACCTGTGATCACGTCCATTAAGGTAGTTTTACCCGCACCATTTGGTCCAATGATGCAGCGTAACTCACCTTCGGCGATGTACAGCGATAAATCATTGAGGGCACGAAACGAATCAAACCACACACTGACTTTTTCTAAATACAAGGCAATCCCGTGACTAAAATCTGCACCTTGGGTTTTGGCACGACCATAACCCTCACCGAGTTGACCGCCATGTTGAGCTGAGTCTATGAATAAATCACTCATTTAATTGCTCTCCTTTTTAAAACGATCAAATAAACCAATCACGCCTTTAGGTAAGAAAATCGTCACCACGATAAATAAGGCACCTAAGATCAGTAACCACGCTTCGGGCGCAGCCACAGTGAAATAAGTTTTCACTGCATTAATCAAACCTGCACCTAAAATCGCCCCAATCAAAGTGCCACGACCCCCTGCGGCAACCCACACTGCCATTTCAATTGAGTTGACTGGATTCATTTCACTTGGATTAATGATGCCCACTTGTGGCACATACAACGCACCTGCGATACCTGCAATCACTGCCGATAATACCCATGCTGACAGCTTGTACCACAGTGTGCGATAACCCAAATATTGCAAACGGTTTTCACTGTCACGAATCGCCCCCAACACACGGCCATAAGGACGATTCATCAATTGACGTAAACCAATAAAACACAGCATCAAAGTCAAAGCAGTGACAAAACATAAAGTGGCACGCATCGGTGCAGAAGTGATATCAAAACCCAATAAGGTTTTAAAACCCGTGAAGCCATTGTTACCACCAAAACCCGTCTCATTGCGGAAGAACAAGAGTGCCGCTGCAAAGGTCATGGCTTGAGTAATAATTGAGAAATACACGCCCTTGATTTTGGAACGAAAAGCAAAGAAGCCAAAAATAAAGGCAACCAATGCAGGGATGAGTAATACCAAACAGATTGCCCATGCAAAATGTTCAGTCCCGACCCAATACCACGGTAATTCTGTCCAACTGAGAAAGCGCATGAAATCAGGTAAGCCATCGCCTGCGGATTCACGCATCAAATACATACCAAAAGCATAACCACCGAGAGCGAAATACAAACCGTGCCCCAAGCTTAAAATTCCTGCATAGCCCCAGACCAAATCCAATGCCAAAGCGACCAAAGCCAAGCACATGATTTTGCCAATCAACGTAATCCAATACGCTGACAGATAAAATGCGGAATCAGGTGATAACAAATGCAACCACGGTAAGCTCAATAACACTGCAAAACAAATGGCAATCGCGATTGCGCTATACGGTTTATCTGCAAATAAAGAAGTGATTTTCATTGGCTTACTCCACGAAACGACCTTTGATGGCAAACAAACCTTGTGGACGCTTTTGGATAAACAAAATCACAAGAACCAAGAGAATAATTTTTGCTAAAACCGCACCTAAACCAATCTCCAAAACTGTACCGCTAATCCCTAAGCCTAAGGCTGCAAGTACCGCACCCCATACTTGACCGACACCACCGACGACAACGACAAGGAAGGCATCGATAATGTAGTTTTGTCCAAGATCAGGTCCGACATTCCCCACTTGTGCCAACGCACAACCTGCCAATCCAGCTAAGCCTGAACCTAAGCCAAATGCCAGCATATCGATACGTGCAGATCGAATGCCCACAGCACGCGCCATTTGACGGTTTTGTGTAACAGCACGGACAAATAATCCGAAACGGGTTTTATTTAATAAGAAAACTAAAAGCAGTAAGACCGCCACAGTAAAACCAATAATCGCAATACGGTTATACGGCAACATCAGGCTTGGTGTCAGGGCAATTCCACCACTAAGCCATGCGACATTCGACACTTCAACGTTCTGTGCACCAAAGATCATGCGAACCGATTGCATCAAGATTAAGCTGACACCAAAGGTTGCCAATAATGTTTCTAGTTGGCGACCATACAACGGACGAATCACTGTGCGTTCAATCAACATGCCAATCAGCGCACTCACCAGAAATGCAGCAGGAATCGCAGCCAATAAATACCAATCAACCAAGCCTGCAAAGTGCGTTTTAAAAAAACTTTGCATAACGTAAGTGGTATAAGCACCGATCATGATGAGTTCACCATGTGCCATATTGATGACACCAAGCAAACCGTATGTGATCGCAAGACCAAGCGCTGCTAAAAGTAAAATACTAGCGGTACTGAGACCAGAAAAGACATGCCCTGACCATTCACTGATTTGAATACGCGTTTTAATTTTATTTTGTGCTTCAACTAAAGCTGCTTTCAATACAGGATTATTTTGTGGTTGTTCTAAACTTTGACTGATTAAAGCCAATACATCGGGACGGTTCGAATCTGCCAAAACTTTTACCGCTTCGATCTTAGTAAACTCATCCGAGCTATTAAAATCTAAACGTGCTTTCAGTTGTGCCAAACGTGCTTTAACCGCTTCACTTTTTTCATTGAGATAGAGTTGCTTAACTGTGGCAACATCGAGCTCATCTAAATTATTTTCTAAAATGTCCACCGCAGCTAAACGTTGTGATGCATCGTCTGAATTGAGTTTAACTTTGGCTTGTCCAAAGTTCAGTGCCTTACGCAGCGTATTAACCAGTGTCACTTGAGACAAGTCAGATGGCCAAGTTTCGATCACTTGCTGTTGCGGATAACTTAATAATTTTTCATCATTTTCTAAAATATATGTGTTGCCAGAACTATCGGTATATAATTCATTTTGATCAATATACGCGACCAATTGATCCAATTGCTCAATACTGGCTGGCCATTGATTCAACATTGCACGACGAGCGGTAAAGTCGGATTTAACAAAAGTCTGGATGGCATCCTGAGAAGTTGTAGACGTCACTGTTGTTGGTGAGGTAACTTCTGCCCATGCAGGATTAAAAATGATCTGTGCCATGATGCAGAGCAGTGCCAAAACATAGTGTTTCGCCATAAGACTCCCCTTATATTTTCTATTTAAATCAATCAATCAGAAATAAAACTAAGAAAAACCTGCTGCCAAAACAGCAGGTTGCATGGAACAATTATTTAGGAATATATGGGCTCCAAGGCTCAGCTTTGATGGTCTGCGGTGTTTTATAAACCACATCAAATTGACCATCAGCACGGATTTGCCCGATCATCACAGGTTTATGTAAATGGTGATTGGTTTCATCCATTTTGAGGGTATAGCCCGATGGTGCTGCAAAAGTTTGACCTGCCATTGCATCACGAACTTTATCAACGTCAGTTGTACCCGCTTTTTCAACTGCTTGTTTCCACATATTGATCCCAACATAGGTCGCTTCCATCGGATCGTTGGTCACAACTTTGTCAGCATTTGGAAGCTTGTACTCCACTGCATACTGTTTGAATTTATTGACAAATTCGGTATTTTTCGGATTTTTAACTGACATGAAATAGTTCCATGAAGCTAAATGACCCACTAATGGTTTGGTATCAATACCACGTAACTCTTCTTCACCAACTGAGAAAGCCATCACTGGAATATCAGCAGCCTTAATACCTTGGTTACCTAACTCACGATAGAAAGGAACATTGGAATCACCATTGATAGTTGAAATCACCGCAGTCTTTTTACCCGCAGAGAATTTCTTGATATTGGCAACAATGGTTTGATAGTTGCTATGACCAAATGGCGTGTACTCTTCCATGATGTCTGCATCGGCAATGCCTTTAGACTTCAAGAATGCACGTAAGATTTTATTGGTTGTTCGCGGGTAGACATAATCTGTGCCGAGTAAAACAAAACGTTGTGCTTTACCACCCTCATCTCCCATTAAATATTCAACGGCAGGAATGGCTTGTTGATTCGGCGCTGCACCTGTATAGAAAATATTCTTAGACTGTTCCTGACCTTCATATTGCACTGGATAGAACAATAAACCATTTAACTCTTCAACCACAGGAAGAACCGACTTCCGTGATACTGATGTCCAACAACCAAAAATAACGGCAACTTTGTCCTGAGTGATTAACTGACGTGCTTTTTCAGCAAATAACGGCCAATCCGATGCTGGGTCAACGATGACGGGTTCGAGTTTTTTACCCATCACCCCACCATTGGCATTGATTTCATTGATGGTCATCAATGCAGTATCTTTCAGAGATGTCTCAGAAATTGCCATCGTGCCTGAGAGTGAATGTAAAATCCCTACCTTAATCGTATCGCCACTTGCCGCAGGTGCCGCTTTCGTTTCAGTTTTTGTTTGTTCTGTTTTTTCTGCTGGTTTTGAACAACCGACCAGTCCTACCCCCATCATCGCTGCCATAAGTACAGACATCGACATCAATTTATTTTGCATCTTTGTTCTCCACAGGTTGATATTGTGATTTTTACTGAGTGGAGTTATTCAATTTCTGTGCCAATAATTTAAGCTATTGTTTTATTTTAATATTTATTAAATAAGATAAATAAGAATCCAATCTTGTATACAACATTGCATACAAAAAATACGTAATGAACCAAAATGATGCAGAATCACTTATTCAAGACGTGAAATTGATAGTTAACCCTGATAGCGAAAACTTAAATTTCTGCTTTGGAAAAGATTGATAAATTCAAAGTCCTTTTATTTAACGAATCCATGTGATATTTCGATATTTAAAACATAAAGCACACATGATTACAGCTAGGCTATAAGACACAATTAAAGCAAACCAAAATCCATAAATTCCCAATGGAGCGATCTTGAATATCCACCAATCCATTCCCCAATATGCCAATACCTGACCAAAGCCTAGACCAAAGATCAATAACGAGCTGCTATAAATCATACTCGGTACAATCGTTATGTCCCAGCAACGTAATACCGTTGCAAAAATACATAACATTGCATCGGCTAAATGAAACAGTATTCCGAGTATAAAGAGGTAGATCGTGATCTGAATAACCGCTGAATCTTGAGTAAATAGGGAAATGAATTCCTCACGAAGAAGTAGTAAAATACTGCATAAAGTCACAGCTAAAACAAATATAAGCAGAAAGGCTTTTTTTGACCAAAGTAAAGCAACTTGCTTCTGTTGAGCACCAATTTTTTCAGATAACATCAAACTGAATGCAACAGAAAATGCGGCAGGTAAAATGTATAGCATGGAACATATGCTTGCGATCACTTGATGCGAGGCAATCACGATACTGCCAAGTGGTAATGCTAAAATCGAAATCGCCATGAAAGCAATCACATCAATCACGATCATGAGAGCGGTGGGTATTCCAATTCGAAGAAAACGAATCAACAATTCATAATTGAAAGAAAAGCGACTCAGATCAAGTTTAAAAACAGCTTTGCCACGTATATAACCGCACAGCAATATCAACATCACACTGTCCCCAAGCAATGTCGAAAATACGGCACCATAGACACCCCAAGGTGCAATATCAAAGTACGCCACTCCATTGATCAAAGCATAGGACAGTGGCAGTTTGATCAACAAAAAAACCACACCAATATATGTCGCGATGATAGGACGATCTAAAACCTGTATTTGTATGGTTAAGATACGACAACATAGACGAATCACTAGATCGACTGAAAAAATCATCAAGCAATTTTTAACCAGTATCAGAACCGCGTCAGGTGCTTGAAAAAAGGTTAATAGATGCTCAGTATTGTTGATCAAAATGATCGCGAAAATACTAAACACAGCTGCGATTAATACAGCCAAACTCACGACGTTAGTTAATTTTTGTTGATTTATTTCCCGCCCTTTTTCTTCAGCGAGGATTTGAAACATTCCTTGTAGTAAGCCGTAGCCCACCACAAAAACAATCATGTAAACTGAAAGAGAAACGGATAAAGCCGTTAAATGCACATGGCTATAGTGGGATAAGAAAGCGGTATCAATAACACCACTCAGAATAAAAATCGTATTACTAAACAAAATTGGAAAAAAAATACTTAAAAAACGCTTCATTATATTTCCACTATTATCAATTGAAAATTTGATATATTTGAATTTTAAAATCTTAGAAACAAACAAGACATTTTGATCAATGTGCTTCAAATGTTAGATAGAATTTTACCGATAGATAAAAAGCAAATAGCGTTCCATATTTATTCTTATGCTTATGAATTCATATTTTTAACAAGACATAAAAAAGCCCAGATGGACTGGGCTATGCAAAAAATCGATTCAAATCAAACCACAATATCCGCCAAATTACCTTTCTGTTCTAACCAATGTTTACGATCACTCGAACGTTTTTTGGCAAGTAATTTATCTAACAACCCTGCTGTAAAATGCGCATCATCCAAATTCAAAGATGCGGCTTCTTTAAATGTTTTCCAACACGTTAATATTAGATTGTATTAGACCAATAACCAGTAATTAATGCGTTCATAATTTCCTGATGATGGTAACTACAATCAGGCTCATCCAACAAAAATTGTAAATAATCTGCAACAACTGCGCGCTGTTCAGCACTAAATAAGCAAAATTTTCTTTCTCTGTCATCACCTAGATGTATCAATGTAAAAGTGAGATCATGTAAATAATCACCATTTAAACTTGCCAATAAAAATGCAGGTAAATGAAACAGCATACCCTGAGCATCAAAGAAAGTTGGACTGCTGTTACAGCGATTCAAGTCATTGATTGAGATATTATGCCAGTCTAATTTTTCATCTTTGGCACGATAAGCCAGACATTGTGCCTGACTTGCATAATCATCTATTCCTTGCGCTTCATATAAACCAATACCCTCTTGCAAAGTGACCCCAGCAAAAGCACTCTCAATCTTTTGTCTGAGCTGATTCAACTGATGCCAACGTGGTAATAATTCCTCAGCTTCTGCGATTGTAATGGAATCGTAACCTCTGCGACGCATTTCCTGAATATCATCAGGTGAAGGATATTGTTTCATCAGACGATAATATCCGCCAAATTACCTTTCTGTTCTAACCAATGCTTACGATCACTCGAACGTTTTTTTGCAAGCAATTTATCTAATAATCCTGCGGTAAAATGTGCATCATCCAAATCGAGTTGGACTAAACGGCGGGTATTGGGATCCATCGTGGTTTCACGCAATTGACTGGCATTCATCTCACCCAATCCTTTAAATCGAGTGATTTGCGGATTTTTATTACCTTTCACTTTTTTCAAAATGCTTTCAAGTTCACTATCATCCAACGCATAATAAACATCTTTACCAATATCAATACGATACAGTGGTGGCATTGCGACAAACAAATGACCGTCTTCAACTAAAGTCGGGAAATGCTTCACAAACAACGCACAGAGTAATGTCGCGATATGTAGACCATCCGAGTCTGCGTCGGCAAGAATACAGATTTTGCCATAACGTAATTCAGATAGATCATCGCTACCCGGATCAACCCCTATGGCAATCGCAATATCATGAACCTCTTGAGAAGCGAGCACCTCATCCGAAGATACTTCCCACGTATTTAGAATTTTTCCACGAATCGGCATAATCGCTTGGAAATTCTTGTCACGCGCTTGTTTAGCACTTCCACCCGCAGAATCTCCTTCGACAATAAATAATTCACTGTCTTCACGCGTTAAACCCACACAATCAGCCAGTTTTCCGGGTAACGCAGGACCAGAGACGATCTTTTTACGCTCCACTTTTTTCGCTGCTTTTAAGCGACGTCCAGCTTTAGCAATTGCCATTTCAGCTAACTGCGTTGCAATCTCAGCATGTTGGTTTAACCATAAAGCAAAGGCATCTTTGGCAATATTCAACACAATATTGGAGGCTTCACGACTCGATAGACGTTCTTTAGTTTGTCCTGAAAATTGAGGTTCTTGGAATTTCAGCGATAGAATGAAATTGACCCCATCCCAAACATCTTCCGCAGAGAGTTTCATATTACGTGGTAATAAATTACGTAACTCACAGAACTCTCGTAACGCCTCCGTGACCCCTGAACGCAATCCATTGACATGCGTACCACCTTGCGCAGTTGGAATCAAATTGACGTAACTTTCTTGTATTTGTTCACCACCCTCAACATTCCAACAGATCGCAAATTCACAAGCTGCTCGCTCTGCTTGTCCACTACTGACAAAGGCAGGATCAGGTAGAATCTCTCGACCCTCAAGTTCATCCATTAAATAGTCGACTAAACCATTTTCAAACTGCCATTCAATTTTTTCATTATTAATTTTATCGTCATAAATAATTTTTAAGCCCGCCGCTAAAACGGCTTTAGCTTTTAAATTATGCTTCAATGCTTTTAGGGCAAATTTTGGACTATCAAAATATTTTGCTTCTGGCCAGAACCGAACGGTTGTTCCTGTCGCACGTTTCGCAACTTTACCTTCTAACACCGATAATGGTGCAACAGGTTCGCCTTGTTCAAATGCCATTTGATACAAGTTACCTTGGCGTTGTACCGCAACCTCAACACGTGTTGATAAGGCATTCACGACAGAAATACCAACACCATGTAAACCACCAGAAAATTGATAATTATCGGTACTAAATTTTCCGCCTGCATGTAATTTGGTCAAAATAATTTCAATACCACTTTGTCCATATTCAGGATGAATATCGACTGGCATACCTCGTCCATTATCTTCGACTGACAATGAACCATCTTCATATACGGTGACACAAATTTGATTGGCATGTCCTGCAAGTGCTTCATCCACCGCATTGTCAATCACCTCTTGCGCCAAATGGTTTGGACGTGAGGTATCGGTATACATACCGGGACGACGACGAACAGGATCTAAACCTGAAAGAACTTCAAGGGATTGTGCCGTGTATTGTGTCACTGGGTCTGACTTCCTTATTAGAGGGCTGTCGATAAAAATCGGAGTACGAAAGGTAATTTTTCTTCAAAATCATCCATTGCATGATCACCATCAGCGTCGGTTAAAATCAATGCCGATGGCTGTGCTGCATTATAATAACGTTGTGCTTGACGATAATCCAAGACTTCGTCACCTCGTTGCAACAGTACAAGAATTTTATCAGCATGCTTTAACTTCGTGTCAGCAATTGATTGTAATTGCTGCAATTGGTCGGCATCGAGTGTCCATGAATCAGTGACTTTGAGCGGGATTTGTTCAATCCCGAATAAATCTTCGAATAACTGCCATGGTTGCATAGCAGGATTAATCAGTACAGCAGGGCATCCATATTTTGCGACAAAATATGTCGCATAGAATCCCCCTAAGCTACTTCCAACCAATGCAACTTGATCGAGTGGTAAACTTTCAATCAGCTTAGAAACATCTCTTAAAACGTGTTCAGGCGGCTTATTCAAATCAGGTAAATGCACATCAGTATGCTCAACATTCGTGCAATATTGTTCTAATTGTTGCCCCTTTTTTGACATGGGGCTGCTTTGAAAGCCATGTAAATAAATAATTTGCATACGCACCATAATAGACAACAGCTTGACTTATTGCCAAATAAATCACATTATTCAGATTAATAGACAAACAAACAACAATATAAATTACATTTAAGCTTGATATTGTCTGACACAAAAAACGATAGTGCACTCCGTTCATCAGTATTCTAAAAAAATTACTTATGAAACACATAAGATGTAAGCGTTTGTTGTAGTTTATCTAAAGAATATTAAGTCAATTACTTCAAACCTTCGGTATATATCAAGGATGGGGAAATCAATATGCCAAGTTTAACGCCTCTGCATGAAACCTACTGCAAATGGGACAGTACACCCCCTAGTCAGGCAGATGTCTTGGAAGGTTTTGCACAAGTTGTGAGCACAAGCTTAAGTGGTGTTCACGAATTGGTGCAATTAGTGCAAACAGAAGTGTTACGGACAACACTTGGTTTAAGCGCACAAAAAGCTAAAAAATTACAGAAACTTCCACAGTTGCAAAAATTTTATCAATTTTCTTATGACACATTACAGAAGTACGGTAGCAGTTTTCTTGCACCAAGTTTACGTCATATTATTGAAAAATTCCCGGTGCTGCATGATAAGCCCCTGACACCAACACTTCATTTTGTGGTGGGTGCATTAAATGGCATTTTTGGAGACTTTTTCTTAAAACAACACAACCCAATGGCTTTACCTATGGTGCTTTATGATCATTATGGATCATTACAACAAGGTGAATTAACTGGTCGTATTGTCATTCTTACACATGGTCTGTGTATGAATCATCTCAGCTGGTCAAATAGTCGTTATGGTGGAATTGGTGAACGTCTGCTTGCGCAACGGGACAACAACACCATGTTATATCTGAACTACAATACAGGGCGTCGTATTTCTGCAAATGGTCGAAGCTTTGCAAATGTACTTGAAGATTTAGTGCAACGAAATCCAAGAATCACCAGCATTGATTTAATCGGACATAGTATGGGTGGCTTGGTTTCTCGTAGTGCCCTATTTTATGGCAAACAAAATCTCTACCAATGGGTGCACATGGTTGAGAATTTAGTTTGTATTGGTTCGCCACATCATGGTGCAGTGCTAGAACGCTTTGGTTTTATTTTGCAAGATAAATTGGGCGCATTCCCTTTTATTAGCTTAATTGGTCAACTGGTCAACATTCGTAGTAATGGTATTTTAGATTTGCGTCATGGCAGTGTTCGAGATGATGATTGGGAACATAATGATGCACGTATTGGCTTTGCTGATGACAATCGTAAACCTGCACCATTACCCTCACATATCAATACCTTCTTAATTGCAGGTACTTTAGAATTTGAGAAATTGCGTAATAAAGCACTCTCTGTCATTGGCGATTATTTGGTTAGTGTAAAAAGTGCGCTAGGTGAACATCAAAATCCACGCTTCCAACTTAAATTACCAGAAACCCATAAAGCCGTATTCTATGGTTTAAACCATTTTGAAATTCAATACCATTCGAGTGTTGCTGAACAGATTACGCGTTGGTTATATCCCGATGTTGACGAAGTCGTTGAGGAAGGTATCCAAACACATTTAATCAACGTTCCGAATAATTATACTTTTGATGATTTAGATGGCATCGTAGAAACCTGATGTCAGTCTTCTTGATCCAATAAAAAAGCCAACTTATCGTTGGCTTTTTTATTATTTAGCAGCACTATAATGTCTAAACAACTGCCATAAACATACCAATAAGATCAAACTGAAATACAGCAAGGACCATACTGGTAGAGATTGTCCTAAGAAAGTCCAATCAATTGCTGCACATTCGCCTGAACCTGAAAGCACTTCTTGAAATACCGCTTTCATTGGCAATGCATCAACTAAATAGTCTAAGCCTGGACCACAACTTGGCACCTTATCAGGTGGTAAATGTTGTAGCCAAACATGACGAGATGCCACGCCAACTGACCAACCAATGGATAAGGTTGCTAATAGTGCATAAAAACGTTTAAAACCATTTGAAATCGAATTATGAATAAATGCGACTAAGGCAATCAATCCCATTCCAATTAAGCCAATACGTTGGAAAATACACAGTGGGCAAGGCTCTAAACCTTGCACATGTTCTAAATACAACGCAAACGAGATACCAATAATACTCGTTAGTACCAGTAATGCACTAACTAAGCGGTAAGTCCATCGCATGGGAAGTCCTCTAAAATTTTAACGGTATTGTGCAAGATATTGTTCGAAGCTGATGTCGTTATCTTGTTCAAGTTGCGCCTGTTTTTGCAACGATGTTTGCGCTAATTCTGCAAAATATTGTTCTCTTTCTGCACCCAACTGATGTTGTTCATAACGGTTGACATGTTGTTGAGCCATGACACTCCCAAAGTTCCATGTCCCACCATGATCCAAAGTATCTTTAATCACATGCGCGGAAAGTGTATTTTCAACATGATCTAAACGCTGCTGCATCACTTGGATTGCCTCACAATATAATTGTGAACCATCCATTTGATCTAACAAAATAGCGCAGTCTTGAATCGCATTTAAATGACGCTGTGCCCAATCATGAAGTGAAACTATTGTTTCACCTTCTATAATTTTAGCATCTACTGCACGTCCACGATTAACCACTTCGGTTTGATTATGATCAATTTGCTCTTGTTCTTCTGCAAACAAATCAGGACTGTCATTTAATAAGCAATACAATGCTAAACTTTCAAGGAAACCTGCCGAGATTTCATCAATTCCAATCGCACTATAGGGATTGACATCGACTGCACGTAATTCTACATATCCAACACCACGATTCTTCAAGGCTTGTGATGGGGTTTCGCCCGCTTGTGGCACTTGCTTCGGACGAACGAGACTGTAGTATTCATTTTCGATTTGAAGCACATGATCATTGATCTGAATCGGTTCACCCTGTGCATCATTGAGACCTAAGTCGGTAAACTCAGGATAAGGCGTATGTACCGCTTTTTGTAATCCATCAAGATAATCGTGTAGATCGTTGTAATGAATGCCTAATTCTTTTTGCGCTGAGTTTTGATAGCCTAAACGTCCCATTCGCAAAGCGGTCGCTTCTGGTAAATATAAAGTTCCTTTAACCAACGGCTGCAAGTGATGCTCACGCCCTGTTAAAAAGCAACGACAGACAGATGGGCTTGCACCCAACATATACATCACTAAAGGGATCAAACGAATAAAGTTTCGAATCAAACCGAAATAACGATGGCTACGATAATCCTGCAAACTGAGTTGTTTTAATTCTGGCTTGGTTTCATGTTGTTGTAATACTGCAAACAATTGATCAGGAAAAGATAAATTGTAATGCACACCCGAAATGGTTTGCATACGGCGACCATAACGTACACCTAAACCATGACGATATAAGGTTTTAAAGCGGCCAATATTAGAAGTGCCGTACTGTGCTAATCGGATATTCTCTTCGTTGTCGTCCAACATACACGGCATAGAAAGTGGCCAAAGTCTTTCGCCTTGTTCTAGCTGCTGATGCACTACGCTATGGATATCTCTTAATTCATCTAATGCAGCTGCGATGGTTGTTTTCGGTGTGGTAATAAACTCCATCAATGCTTCTGAATAATCTGTCGTGATATGCGGATGTGTCAGTGCAGAACCCAAAGCATCTGGATGATTTTTTTGTGATAAAAATCCATTGCTTTGCATACGTAAACTTTCGCGTTCAATACCGCGTAACATTCCTTTTAATAGCGAAGCATCTACCCAAGTCGGTATCACAAAGGAAGAAAGTATGCTGGGTTGATTCATAATTTATATGCTCGCTTATTTAAGATCAGCAAACCACATCAATGGTCGCGACTCGGTTATTCCGCCAATTATAACGACAATTGTGATCTAGTCATCTGATTTAGTTTGGCAATTTTTATCACAATCTTATTACATAAGACATGCTGAAATTGTGATTTTATTAAAAAATAAATCTTCCGATGGATACTGAACTATGCAAGCGCAGGACATTATTAATTTCTGGTTTGACCCTGAGCATCGTTCGCTTTGGTTTGCCAAAAGTGATGAATTTGATGCAAAAATTCGCGACCAATTTCAAATAATTCACCATCAAGCGATCCAAGCAGAGCTTTGGTCTTGGCGACACACACCAGAAGGTCGTTTAGCTGAGATCATTGTGCTAGATCAATTTTCTCGCAATCTATATCGAGACCAAGCGCAAGCCTTTGCCTATGACAATATGGCGTTGATACTGGCTCAAGAAGCGATTAGCTTACAACTCGATGCTCAACTTAGCCCTGAACAACGTGCATTTTTGTATATGCCATTTATGCATAGTGAATCTAAGCTGATACATGAGTTTGCTTTAAAACTGTTCCAACGCTTGGGCAACGAAATTAACTTAAATTTCGAGAAAAAACATAAAGTCATTATCGACCGTTTTGGACGCTACCCACATCGCAATGCACTATTAGGGCGCGTCTCAACCCCCGAAGAACTAGCGTTTTTAACACAACCGAATAGCAGCTTTTAAGTCACTCATCTCCCACGACTTTGACCATAGGAATTGCAGATGAAAGCTTTATTGATCTACACGCCCCTCCTTGTTGCATTGACATTCACAGGCTGTGCAACCGTTCCATCTAAACCCAAAACCTTCGATCAACTGGGTCAATTCACCGCTTATCCATTAAATAACAAAACTTACCGCATTGGTTTCCAAGCAGATAATAATTTGAGTTATGGTACAGCAGAGGAAATTACTTTACTCAAAGCTGCACAAACCACGATAAAAAATGGTTTCCGTTATTTTACCGTGGTCGATGACCCAAGTAACGCACGACATAAAACGCAACGCCAAGCCGTGATTTACTCCACCCCATCGTATTACCCATATGGCTACTATCGTCGTCACCCTGCCTTTTGGCCCGATCCATTCTATGATATGCCTCAAGTGGTCAATCTTGATCCAATCCAAGTGTCGTATACTATCGAGTGTTTTCAGACTCAGCAGCAATCACCTGATGCTTTTGATGCGCAACTCATTTTGCAATCATTAGGGCAAAAATACGGATTGAGTCCAACAGGAGACGTGTTGCAGCCCCCTGCACCACCTCAAAACAAAAAGTAAATTGATAAGGATGACTCAATGAATTCAGTCGAAGAAATTCACGTACCGAGCCTGCAAAGAAGTAAGTACTTCGCCACTATGGCATTGATCATTGCGGTTGTAGCATGGATTGCATTAATGGTCGTGGCACATTTTCTACCTGAATATAAATGGATCATCCACATCTTGATGCTCGGTGCAGAAGCAGGTGTAGTTGGTGGGCTGGCTGATTGGTACGCTGTCACTGTACTTTTCCGCAACCCTTTTGGGAAAATGCCTTTACCAAAACTATTGCGTGACCACACCGAAATTATTCCACGGAATAAAGCGCGTATTGCAGAATCAATGGGACGCTTTGTACAAGAAAACTTTTTATCTCCTCAAATTGTTGAACGCAGTTTAAAAAATGCCGACCTCAGTTTGGCCGTCGGTCAATGGCTAGCCAACCCTCAAAATAACCAACAAGTCGTACAGATGATTCAACATACTGTACCGAAAATTTTTGAATTTGTGAGCCAAGATCAAATTGCCCACTTTGTGCAAAACAATAGTGTGCAATGGGTACGCAGTACCAAAATCAATAAACTCGCCAGTGAAATGTTACGTGCTGTTTTAGAAAATGATTTCCATCAAGACGTATTACAACGTGGTCTTGATCTGGCGCATGAGTGGATGGTCTCTCATCCTGAAGAGGCACGAGATCTATCACGTAAACTGTTCCAAGAATTAGGTGTTTGGAAGCTTGCTAAAGGTGCAAGTTGGATTGGGATTGATGTGCAACAACGGACGATTGACTCACTGATTGAAAAAGTTGAATCAATGTTAGCCAATCCTGAACATCCATGGCGACAAGACATTGAAGCAACCACGCATGCACTGATGTTACAACTGGCAGATACAGACAGTGATGCCAGCCAACGTTTAAATAGTGGAAAAGATGCGCTGCTCGATAGCCCACAAGTGCTGAACTTTATCAGTGGTGCAGTGGCGATTTTATGCGATGCGATTAAAACTGATTTAATGCAAGAAGATTCAGGCATTGCCACCAACTTACAAGTCGCGATTCAACAGTTGGGTGAAAGCTTGATTCAAAATCAAAAAGTGCGCCAAGTCTTGAATGAGAAAATGGTCGGCTTAGCAACCAATTTCAGTGAGCAATACAGCGATAAGATTATTCGCTATATCAGTGAACGCATTCATGAATGGGATTCGCGTGAAATGATTGCCAAAATCGAAAGTGAGGTGGGTGGTGATTTGCATATGATCCGTGTCAATGGCGTCATCGTGGGTGCGTTTATTGGTTTAGCCCTCGGTGTGATTCGTGCGATTGTTGAAAATGTTTTGTAAATGATATGATTAAGGACGGTAAAACCGTAATGTTTTGTCGTCTTTTTTATCACTGAATTGAAATAAAATAAGCCCCAATACGAATATCATCTGATTTAGAAATCTATCATTTCACGCCCTTTTCGTAGATCAAACCATGTATTTACTTTCTTGATAATAACGAGTCAAAGCATCTGTATCTTGCTTTAAAAATGCGGTTAGATAAGTTTTCACTTGTACCAATGAAAGTTGATCAAAATGAATCTTTTCTTTTGCCTGAAGCGTAATTAATCCAAAGATTTGCTTTTTAGCAATAACCACTGGAATATTAGTCTTCACGATAAATTTAAGTTCTTGAGCAGACCCATAAGGATTCAAGACAATTTCTATCGTTCGTTCCTTGTTTTCATCGGTAATGGTAAACGTTGGGCTAGCACCATTAAGCTGTAGCCAACGGCTTAATTGTTTTTTCCAACCCATTTTATCAAAGCGAGTTAATACCCCAATCGTATTCAGTGCCTCAAGCTGCTCTACATCTTTTAAATCAATATGATGTGGGTAGCGTATTTTTAGATCGAAACTGTCCATTACTGAATGCCCTATTTGACAAAAAATAGTATTTATTTTAATCAACACCTGTAAATTATATCGCTTAAAAAATAAAATATAAATACCCTATATATTTGAAAATTAACAATTAAATTTACAATTTTAAATCAAAATTGACCAATTCTGTCAGAATTGTTTTTATTAAGACACAATTCCAGTATTTCTCTTGATGGGAAACACACTCTTTAAACGAACAAGAGAGACTTATCTCTTGTTATTTAGAAAGCGAGAATTTGGAAAAATCCCCTCTTTATCGCTACAATCACCTCAAAATAAAATGGAATTAGGTTAACCACAATGTTGCAGCTTCAGTCAAAACTCCCAAGCCAAGGTGTTACTATTTTTAGCGTGATGACTGAACTCGCACAACGACTGAATGCACTGAATCTATCACAAGGCTTTCCCGATTTTCCTGCTCCGCCTGCACTACTCGAAGCCCTTAGCCAAGCCACGCTTTCAGGTTATAACCAGTACCCTGCGGGTGATGGTGTGTTGGCATTAAGAGAGCAATTGGCAAAGCAGTTTTTGCAGCGAGATCAACTGCAACTCGATCCTGTCACTGAAATTACCATTACCCCTGGCGCAACCATTGCGATTTTTTGTGCCATTCAAGCCTGTATTCATGCAGATGATGAAGTCATTATTTTTGACCCGAGCTATGACAGCTATGCCCCTGCGGTACAACTGGCAGGGGGAAAATCAGTTCATATTCATTTAGAAGCGCCAACATTTCAGGTGAATTGGCAAAAGGTCAAAGATTGTATCAATGCAAAAACTCGCATGATTATCGTCAATACACCACATAACCCAACAGGGGCAATTTGGTCAGAACAAGACTGGCACCAACTGATTGAACTCATTCAAGATAAAAATATTGTGGTGCTGTCAGATGAAGTATACGAACATTTGGTTTTTGACGGGCAAAAGCACTATAGCGCACTACAATTTCCAGAATTACGTGAACGTAGTTATGTGATTGGTTCTTTTGGCAAAAGTTATCATGTTACAGGTTGGAAAACAGGCTATTGTGTTGCTGCTCCGCATTTGATGCATCTGTTCCGTCAGATTTATCAATTTGCCAATTTCTGCGGCACCACACCTTGCCAAGTTGCCTTAGCGCACTATATGCAGCAGCATCCTGAGCACGTTCAGGAACTCCCACATTTTTATCAGGCAAAACGGGATCTTTTTAATACCCAAATCCAAAATTCACGTTTCCAATTTATTCCATCACAAGGTACCTATTTCCAAAATCTCGATTACAGTGCGATTCGCCCTGACTTGAATGATGTGGAAATGTGCCAATTCCTCGCAGAGCAACACAAAATTGTCGCGATTCCTATTTCCGTTTTTTATCAACAAGCCCCCGAGTCACTACGCCTGATTCGATTCTGCTTTGCCAAAACTGATCAGACTTTACAACGTGCAGGAGCAATCCTTGCAGAGTGTTGATCAACAAAAATAAACCGAACAATCATGACGTCAATATGACCGATGATGGTATGGTGGAAAAAATAGAAACGTTTCTGGGCGAAGCGTGAAGGAAATAGAATGACACCACGCCAACCTTTGGTCATGCAACCCAATCTATGGAAAACTTTTTTTGTTTTTCTTGTTCCGTTGATTGCTACCAACATTTTACAGAACTTGTCGGGAACGATTAATACCATCTTTGTAGGTCAAATGATGGGAGTTGATGCGATTGCTGCGGTTTCTGTATTCTTCCCAATTCTTTTCTTTTTATTGGCATTTGTCATCGGGATCTCCGCAGGAACGACTGTACTGATTGGACAGGCATGGGGTGCACAAAATCTTGAAAAAGTCAGAAGTGTGATTGGTTCGACTCTATTTATGACTTTAATTGGGGGCAGCATTATTGCTGTTTTAGGTTGGAGCTTTGCCGAGCATATTTTGCAATTATTAGGTACAGATCCTAAAGTCATGCATCTTTCTTTACCTTATGTTCGTTGGATGCTGGTGGGTAGTCCATTACTGTTTGTCTATATTATTTATACTTCGATTTTACGCGGTGTCGGTGATAGTGTTACCCCTTTGATTGCATTGAGCCTAACCAGCCTGATTGGTTTGGCGGTAACACCTGTTTTGCTCAAAGGCTATTTTGGATTCCCTGCTCTGGGCATTGTCGCGCCTGCGGTGGCAACTATTATGGGATATGCCGCAGTCCTTATTTTTCTGAGCTTCTACCTTAATTACAAGAACCATCCACTGAAAATAGATGCCCGTCTATTGAAAAGTATTCGTCACGATAGCAATCTAAGCAAACTAATCTTAAAGCTTGGTATCCCAACAGGCATCCAAATGGTGACGACCTCATTGGCAGGCTTAGTCATCATTGGTTTGGTTAATCATTATGGTGCGCATGCGACCGCAGCGTATGGTGCAGTGAACCAAGTACTCAACTATATTCAGTTTCCTGCCCTCTCTATCTCAATTGCGGCTTCTATTTTTGCCGCGCAGGCGATTGGTGCTGGCAAGCCCGATTTACTGGCCAAAGTCACACGAACCGCTTTGGGAATGAATGTCATATTTACTGGTAGTTTGATCACTTTAGCCTACTTATTTTCCAAATATTTAATGGCATTATTTATTACTGATCACAGCGTCATTGAACTTGGGCAGCAGCTCTTATTCATCGTATTGTGGTCGCTTTTATTCTTTGGTGCGAGTGCTATTTTTGCTTCAATCATGCGGGCTAGTGGAACCGTCAATGTTCCGATGATGATTAATATTCTGACCATTATTGTAATTGAAGTTCCTTGTGCCTATTGGTTTAGTTCGTTATGGGGCTTAACGGGCATTTGGACTGCTTATGCACTTTCTTTTGTGTGCTTATGCGTATTACAAGCCTCTTATTATCAGTTCTTTTGGAAGAAAACCAAGATCAAAGTCCTTATTTAAAAATTTCTTTGATCCTCAAATAAAAAAGCCATTCTCTAAGAATGGCTTTTTTATGCTTGAAACTTACATCATTTTCGTTGCAAGTGCAGCAATACGTTGATAACCCGTCGGGAATAGACGTTGGAAAGAATCCACAATACGAGCATCTGTTCCAATTAACAGACGGCGTTTATCTTTCAATACTGCATTTAAAATCTGACGAGCAGCTTCTTCTGGCGGTGTACGTAAGAATTTATCAAACTGCTTGATCGATTTATTTGGATCCATGCCCAAGCTCTTTAAGCTGTCATTCATTTTAGCAGCTTTTGCGATATTGGTACGGATACCACCTGGGTGTACGCAAAGAGAACTTACGCCACTCTTTTCAATATCAAGTTCTTGACGTAATGATTCAGTAAAACCACGTACCGCAAATTTTGTTGCATTGTATGCAGATTGTGTTGGTTGCGAAGTTAAACCAAAAATACTTGATATATTAATGATATGACCATCTTTGGTTTGCTTAATGAATGGTAAGAATTCTTTGGTGCCGTAAACCACGCCCCAGAAGTTAATTCCCACGATCCACTCTAAATCTTCATAGCTTGCGCCTTCAACAGTTGAGCCAAGTGCCACACCTGCGTTATTGAAAATCATATTCACTGAGCCATGATCTTGAACAGTTTCTTGCGCCCATTGCTTCACCGCTTCACGGTTAGACACATCAAGAACTTTGGTCGTTACTGTGATTGGGTTTTGTTTTACCAACTCAACAGTTTGCGCTAATCCTTTCTCATTGATATCGCTCAATGACAAATGGCAACCTTGTTTAGCCAATAAAATTGCCAATTGTTGTCCAATCCCAGAACCTGCACCTGTGATCGCTGCGACTTTATTTTTAAAATTTTTCATTGCCTATCCTTTGTATTGCGAATGATATGCACACATTTGTCTTGATCATGTGCAGTTTAAGCTATAACCAATATAATTTTGACAATATGGGTTGTCAATATAGTACACTACAGCTTTAAGACAAATGGCAATAACCAACATATTACTTGTCATATTAGGTCTATTTACATTTCATGACGTAAGATGTTGAGATGTGATCAAGCATGTTTTACGAAATTTAGTTATTCTAAATCTGCAAGACCTGTTTAAAATGCAAATAAATCTTAGATATACGATTTAAAGACTTTTTAGGGAACGGTTTTTCCATGGCAACTGAAGATCTAGCGACACGCAAGAAAAATAATACCGAAGCGAAAGAGCGTCAGTTTAAAGGTCTCTCTTTAACTGAACGCAAAGAAGTTCGCCGCGAAAAGTTGATTGAAGCAGGCATTGCAACCTATGGTACACAGGGGTTTTTTTCGGTCACTGTCAAAGATGTCTGTAATGAGGCGAAGCTGACTGAGCGTTATTTTTATGAATCATTTAAGAAAAGTGAGGAACTTTTCCAAACGGTATTCTTAAGAATGATTGGCAAAATGCAAAATTGTTTAACCCAAGCCGTGCTGATGGCTGCGCCTGAACCTAAGAATATGGTCACGGCAGGTTTATCCGCATTATTAAGCGCAATTAAAGATGACCCTCGTATGGCACGAATTATTTATATCGATGCCATGTTGGTACAAGATTTACATAATCAGGCGACGATTCAAGAAACCTTGACTCAATTTGACCGAATTATCCAAGCTTTCGTGATGATTACCATGCCGAATGCACCTCAAAGTGGTGAAGAAGTTTCATTAATGGCAACAGGTTTAAATGGTTATGTGACGCATATTATTATTCGTTGGGTTTCCGAAGGTTTTAAACAGCCCTTAGAAGATGTGTTATCTGCTTGTTGTGCTGTTTTTTTATCATTTATTGAAACCACCTCACAAAAAAATTAAAATCCTTTTACAGTTTTGTGACGAACACAATAAAAAGGTTTCAATGGTATTAACCAAATGAATTGATTTGTTTTATTTACAAACAACTTGTCATCATTTGGTCACTACTCTGCCCTAGAATTGTCACAATTTATTGCTAAATTCGACTTTATTAACTCTTTTGCAATGATATTGTCATAATTAATCTTTGTAATAAGCCTGTCATAACAACAAAACGGTTCACCGTTACAGATTTTAAGGGTATTGCGCAGTGAAAGATGACTATATTTTAATTGTCGATGATGAGCTACCGATCCGCGAAATGATCCATACCTCTTTGGATATGGCAGGCTTCCAATGTTTACAAGCTGAGGATGCCAAACAAGCGCATCAGATTATCGTCGATCAGCGTCCTGCTCTTATTTTGCTGGATTGGATGCTACCAGGGGGTGTCAGTGGTGTAGATCTATGCCGTCGCCTCAAACGTGATGAAAACTTGGCAGAGATTCCTGTGATCATGCTCACTGCACGTGGTGAAGAAGACCATAAAGTGCAAGGACTTGATGCAGGTGCAGATGATTACATGACCAAACCATTCTCCACACGTGAATTGGTTTCTCGTATCAAGGCTGTATTACGTCGTGCCAATGCTCTCAGTGGCGAAAAAGTCATTGATGCCAATGGCTTAATGCTCGACCCAGTCAGCCAGCGTGTGAGCTTTGGTAACAGTATTCTCGATATGGGTCCAACCGAATATCGTTTATTGGCTTTCTTTATGACACACCCTGAACGTGCGTATACACGTGCACAATTACTGGATCAAGTTTGGGGTGGTAATGTCTATATCGAAGACCGAACCATTGACGTGCATATCCGACGTTTACGCAAAGTCTTAGAACCTTTTGGCGTAGATCGTTTTGTACAAACAGTACGTGGCACAGGCTATCGTTTTTCTACACGAGCTGATTTAGCAGCAGGTTAAAATCCTTTATGTATGAACCTTATCCCGTCCCTGAACTGGCACGTGAACATCAACGTTTCCGTGACAGCAATTTATGGACGTTTGCAAAACAAGATCTAAGACTGCTACTTTTTTTCTTATTGATTGCGAGCTTAATTGGATTCGGGGTTGGATACTTTTGGAGCTTTATTTTTGTCGCGTTCGTCGTTTTTTTTATACTCCAACTCCGCTCACTGTATTTAGTCAATGAGTGGATTTCAAATCGTCCCTATGATGTTCCCCCAAATCTAAGCGGTATTTGGGGTGCATTATTATTTAATGTCTATCGAGCGCAGCGACAAGAACGTATCGTTCAAGCCGAAATGGTAGGTTTGATTGATCGTGCTCAATCATCTCTGGTTGCATTGGCGGAAGCTGTGGTTTTGATTGATGACCAACATCAAATTGAATGGTGGAATCCTGCTGCCGAGAAGTTATTGGGCATCAATCCTTTGGATCGTGGACGTAATTTACTGGCTATTTTGCGTCAACCCAGTTTTATTGAATATTTTAATCATATCGATCAAGCACCTGATGGTATCCGTCTACAGGCTCAAATGGACGAAGACCGATATGTGCAAGTCAAATTAACTCGCTTTGGTGGCGAAAGTCGCTTATTGGTGGCGTATGACACCACTCGCGTACATAATCTTGAACAAATGCGTAAAGACTTCGTGGACAACATTTCTCATGAATTACGTACACCTCTCACCGTACTGAGTGGTTATATCGAAACATTTATCGATCAAGATGACATTACTCCTCGCTGGAAACGTGCTTTCACTCAAATGCAATCACAAACCAAACGTATGAATGCATTGGTGAATGATTTATTGCTTTTATCCAATTTAGAAAACAATAAAAAAGTCGCAAAAAATCAAATTATTGACATGGCAAATTTGATGAATCAATTATTTGATGATGCGCGTGCTTATAATCTCGATTATGGTCATACTTTAAATTTAGATATCGACAGTCATTGTGATTTAATCGGCTCTGATATGGAAATTGCTAGTGCGTTTAGTAATTTAATCACCAATGCAATTAAATACACGCCGAAAGGCGGCATTATTACGATTGGCTGGCATGAAGATGGCGATCACGCTTACTTTACCGTACAAGACAATGGAATTGGCATTAATCCAAAACATCTACCCCGTTTAACTGAGCGTTTTTATCGTGTTGACAGCGCACGTAGCCGTCAGACAGGGGGAACAGGTTTAGGCTTAGCAATTGTCAAACATGTTTTAATGCAACATGGTGCCCATTTAGAAATTAGCTCCAAAGAAAACGAAGGCTCAACCTTTACCGCTGTCTTTCCCAAAGAACGTTTGTATCGTATAGGTTAAAATAGAGGGAGCTAAAATTGCTCCCTAAATATTTAATATTACAATTTAATTACAATAATAATATAATAATATTCTGATTAATTTCACCGCTTACACATTCTTCTTTAGACGTAATATATTTTATGAATTCTCATTTCTTTCGTAGTTTCGCCTTTCTCCTAGGCTTAAGTAGTTCATTTTCAGCGATCGCAATGCCTACTGATCCATTGATCGGTACTTGGAAAGTGGTAGATGAACGGAGTGGTTCTTATCTATCGGATATTGTGATCAGACGTAATTCTAAAACTGAACAATACAGTGCTGTCATTGTGAAAATGTATCCTCAAGGCAAAGAGGCGATTCCTACACTATGCACCCCTTGTACTGGTGCTTTAAAAAATCAGCCGATTATTGGTATGGAAGTACTGAGTAATCTTAAAATGCTGAATCTAAATGAAGAATTTGGACAAGGTGTATGGATCAATCCTTATGATGGATATAAATATAGTTTGAATGCGCGTTTAAGCAAAACAGGTAAAATGCTCACGATAAATGCAAAAAACCCGAATAATAATACGTTTAGAAATATGACGTGGATTCGTCTCTAAATTTGAAATCTCTCTTTCAAGTTTAGATTAAAAATCCATCAAAAAGAGCGTATATAAATACGCTCTTTTTTCAAATAATTCTGTGATTTTGAGATCAATAACACATAGATAAAAATACATTTCAAATGAAGGAATGACTTAAACAGATACAATTTTCGACTCCACCAAATGGCTGGGTAAACCAAAGGTATAACAAGGTATCAGAACCATCAGACTTAAATCTAACAAAAATGCTTTTATTAAACTGATCTGCATGATCCTAGACAAATTATTGTCGCGAGTAAACATTATGCTTTACCCGATCCACGCATTCTAGTTTCTGAAACCTATTGGACGACTGATAATTTGTCGATGGCAATTCAGATGGTCGAGCAAGGATTAGGTTGGGGAAATTTTCCCCTTTCTGTTGTGAAAGAGCATTTTTATCAGCAAAGTTTAGCTCGTTTAGCATTTAGTGATACGACCAATGGGTTAGATATGCCGATTCAGGCGATTTGGCCAAGCTACAAATCGCTCAGCCAATCTTTGCAATTTCTTATTGAGTTTTGGGCAAAACAAATTCAAATCGAATAAAAAAAAGCCCGACATCCTGTCGAGCTTTTTTCATATTCCTTTCACTAGATACAACTCCTGTCATACCTCACATCCTGATGCACAAACTTATCATTCTTGTTTTATGTTTTGGAACTTCCTGTTCCTGATGTGTTCATATTAGACAATTCAATTAAAGCTGCAAATGGGATATTCACCTTAATCAATGTAAGAAAAAGCGTACATGATTAAATTTTAGATCCATTTATCAAATAGATTAAATCTAATCTTTAACTTAAATGAATGCGGTTAATCACCTAATAAATTCATATGATCTATTGAATTCGTCATTCCCATATAAGCATCATAGCTTTGAGCGAGCAGACAAATGATAACAAAAGCGATCAATATCAATATTTTCTTTGTCATGGTCATCTTCAGTTACTCAAATAAAGAATCTATGAAAAAGGTATAAGATTTTTACCATCTAATCTAATATAGAAAAAACAAGCAATAATCTAATTTTGAGATATGTGGACATTAAAACAATTCAATTATCTAATCACGATTGTTGAAACTGGTGGCTTTATCGCAGCGTCAGAAAAGCTTTTTATTGCCCAATCAGCTCTCAGCAGGCAAATTAAAAATTTAGAAGAAGAACTGGGTTTTGAAATTTTTGATCGCTCAGAGAAAAAAATAAGGCTCACCCCTGCAGGTGAAGCACTATATAAAAGTTTAAAGACCAATCTTGATCATTTAAAAAGCTCGATTGTGAGCGCTCAAAGTATTAGTCGCGGTGAAGGCAGAATTATTAAAATCGCACATTCTAGTAGTATTGTGCTTGATCAAAATAAGCTCGAAATCTTTGAGCAGTTGTGTGATACACATTTGATTAATATTGAAATGAATACTTTATCATCTGAACTACAGCTCGAATATTTATTAAATGGCAGCATTGATTTGGGCTTTATTCGCCCGCCGATTTATCACAATCTAAATGATGTAAATTCGATCAGTTTATACACTGCACCCCTATATGTGGCTGCTCATAGCGCAGACTCCTTTTTCTACGAAAAAGAAAGTGTGATGATTCGTGAGTTAGCACAACTTAATTTTGTTTCTGTGCCTCATAAAGGACGTGGTGGGCTAAGCTATCTAGCTGCTAATTTATGTTTGGTTAATGGTTTTACTCCCCAAAGAACCAAAATCTATTCGAGAAAAAGGTCTCAACTGGAATTAGTCGCGAATGGTTTTGGCATTTGTATTGTACCTGAGGAATTTAAAGTGATTCTTCCAAATAATGTCAGACTCATTCCCATTCATGATGACAATGCTTTGAGTGAAGTCAGATTAATCTGGAAAAAGGATCAAGACCCTATCATTAACAGTTGTGCAGATGCTATTCATACTTATTACAATGCTAAGCAGATGAATTTTTAGGAACTTACTGAGTTCAGATCAAATGAAAAAGCCCGACATCCTGTCGGGCTTTTTCGTATTTCGCACTTTAGGTATAACTCCTGTCCTACCTCACGTCCTGATGCTCAAACTTATCATTCTTGTTTTATGTTTTGGAACTTCCTGTTCCTGATGAGTTGATATTAGGTGATTTAGATGGGTACGGATATGGGTCATTGACTAGAATTGGTGTAAGAAAAAGCGTACATGGTTAATTTTATACTTGGTAAAAAATATCAAAACTGCTTAAAAAGAAGCCAACTCGTTTCCGAGTCGGCTTTTTAGTGTTTTTTTGGGTTATGTAAAATTCACAAATAATTGATTTAATTAAAATAATTAAGAATGGTTTCGCATAACGCTCATTATGTTAATTTTAGGAAAATTCCACATTACTTACTTGATAAAAATCAAATCCTAACACCAATCATTCCAAGAATTATGGCAGATGCAACAATCAAACTTCCGATGAGACCAACTCCCCACAAGTAATTGATTACAGGTTGCCTAACACCATGAGCTTTAAATAAAAACATTAGTCCTGTTGCAAGATGAGCTAAAACAAAAAATACACCTAGAAAATAATGCGGTACTAAACGTATATTCCATGGATCATAGATTAGTCCTGAAGGGTACCCAGTGGCAAAATTCCAGTCTGTTTCAATTCCGAGATAAGTTCTAGCGTAAATAAAAACGGAATTCATGTGTCCTAGAATGAAAATAGATAAATACAACCCTGATGCAATTTGAAAAGTCCGAAAAAAATCGTGTTTTTTTCCGCTCCATTTCCATGCTAGATAAAGTCCGCTTCCTACCTGAAACAAGAATGCAGCAACCAATAATGGTTCGATAAAAGCGGCACGATAAATAATCCGCCCAATATTCATAACGATTTCATATTGAGTAGGTCCAATCAGCCCTACCAGATGATTTCCCAAGTGGAAAATAACGTAAACACAAACAATTAATGCACATATTCCATGGGCAACTCGCCACCGTGCCATATTAATAGGCATTTCTACAGAAGAGTTATAGTCAGTTGAGCGAAATGCCCATATTGCTACAAGCAGCCATATGATGCACCAAATCCATGGATCAGGAATAGAACTTCCAACAAGAGCTTGTACTACCCCTAGTAAAACATATAGCGTGGGAGATACCACGCAGGCATAAGCTAAACGTCTAACGTTCTTCGGGATGTTCGCATAACATGACACAACAATCCCTGTAACTGGAACTAACAGAGTACAGATAAGAATAAAAGATGCTATTAAAATCTGAAGTAAGTTCATTTTTTCTGCCGATGTGCTAGCAACTTCATGAAAGAGCATCAGCAAGAATGGATAACAAATAGCTCCTAATAATGGAATAAATGAAACGGGATTGAATCGACTTATTCGACTATTTTTTTCAGAAGAGACAGAAGTAGAAAGCCTACTTCTGTTTTTTTGACTTGGCATTAAAAAAGCTCTAAATAAAAGTTTATAAAGTTGTTTGGCTTGAATGAAGAAAATTTTTAGCAGTTCATGAGCTAAAACGGCTATTTTTACATATGCTTAGAATTCCTTATGTTTGATATTTATTAATATATTTAAATCATTAATTTAGCTAAAATAATTTTTTATGAGTTCAAGGCAAATGAACAACTTATTTACATTTTTTATCAACTTATCTGATTGAAAAATAAATAATAAATTTAAATTGTTACTTGATCATAATTGAATTAGAAAAATAAATTTGTTATTTCATCTTTACAAAATTAGCTACGATTAAGAGTAAGAGAATGAACAAACCACATTGGTCACAAGTTGAATATTTACATCAAACAGTTAAGAATCCAAATATTCATATTAAAGGTACAACCAGTTACTACAGCCATGCATGGAGTGATTCATTTGAACAAAGTGTAGTGAGATATCTGTATGGTGATGAATACAGTTTAAAAGCTTGGGAACCTCTTTGGGAAATAGATCAGTTGCATATTGGTAGTTATGTTTGTATTGCTGCAGAAGCCGTAATTCTCATGGGAGGTAATCATACTCATCGTACAGATTGGTTTAGTTTGTATCCATTTATGGAGCATATTGTTGATGCTTATCAAATGAAGGGAGATACAATCATTGGAGATGGTGCATGGATTGGTATGAGAGCTATGATTATGCCAGGAATTAATATTGGGGAAGGCGCTATTGTAGCCTCTGGTAGTATCGTAACGAAAGATGTTGAGCCGTATAGTATCGTAGCAGGAAACCCTGCTCAAAAAGTGAAAATGAGGTTTAGTAATGAGGTAATACAAGAACTTTTAAATTTAAAATTATATGATTTAGAACCAGAAAAGTTTAATCAATTAATTCCTTATTTAGTGCAGTCCGATATCAATCTGTTAAAAGAAAGGTATTACCACTTAGTTAATGATTAATATTAAAATCCCTCAATCAAACCTATATTTTTAATTAATATAAATCATAACCTCACCATAAAAATCTAAATAAAAATTTAAAAATGCACGCTAATAAGAGGTGTGTATTTTTAAATTTCCCCACAGAAGCGTTCAATTAATAGTCATTTTATAAAACGTTTAAGAGACTCTTTTTAAAATCAATTTTTTTTTACGTTTTAATTAGCTAATCAACCAAATCCTATGCAGCTAAAAATACAAATAGCAGGAAAATTAATACAAAAATTAAAAAAAACTGATAATAAATAACATTATAGTGCTTAATACATCAACTAGGTAATTGAAAATGTTAAAAAAATATAGACTAAGTCACTACTTCTTTCCATTAATACTATCTTGTTTTTCTATAGACGCCATAGCCGCTATTAATGTATACGGCCCCGGTGGTCCTGCACCAGCTATCCATGAGGCTGCGAAGCAATTTAAAAATAAAACTGGAATTGAAGTAAATGTCGTCGCAGGACCAACAGCACAATGGGAAGAAAAAGCTAAATTAGATGCCGATATATTTTATAGTGGCTCTGAGGCCATGATGTCTGATCTAGAGTTAAAATTCTCTAATCAAATTATAAAAGATTCTATAGAACCGATATATATACGTCCTGCTGCTATTTTAGTCAGAAAAGGGAACCCAAAAAATATTCAGGGGTTTCATGATCTTGCTAAGCCTAATACAAAAGTTTTAGTTACACATGGTGCAGGACAAGTCGGTATGTGGGAGGATATTGCGGGTCGAACTGGAAATATTCAATTAACCAAGTCATTTAGAAAAAACATTGTCATGTTTGCTCCTAATACAGGAGTTGCCAAAAAAAATTGGGAAGAAAACAGTAGCTATGATGCTTGGTTAGTATTTAATATTTGGGGTATTAGCAATCCTGATATAGGTCAAATCATTCCTATAGAGCCAAATTTGGTTATTTATCGCGATACAGGTATTGCTTTAACTCAACATAGTTTGAAAAATTCTGAAGCTAAGAGTTTTATAGAATTTTTAAAATCCCAACAAGGTAATACTATTTTCAAAAAATTTGGTTGGACAAAGTAATTTATTTTTATGAATTAAGCCCAAATAGTCACATTTCTTTAAACAAGTATTAAAGAATCTTGCAGACAACAATTTTTTTAGAGATAGAAATGAAAATTGAATTAACAGATAAAGAACGACTATTTCTAGCTAATCAGCATGAAATTTTAAGCCATCTAGATGCTGATAATTCAGACTATCACTTAAAGTTAGCTGAACAACTACGTGATGGTCATAAGTGGTTATATTCACAAAGTTTCGATAACTTCTCTGAAAATTTATCTGATGATGATGCTGAGCTTGTTTTAAATATCTTACAAATCTATCAAATGATTGAAGATGCTTATGATGGACTATCAGATAAGAGCCTAATTTCAGAACATCAAATTAAGTTCCCTGGTTTTGATGGTAATAATGAAACTGAATTTATGGGCTTTGTTGATGCTTTAGAAAAATCCCATTGTTTTACTGATGTAATTCAAAATGGACACAGAAACTCTCATTCAGCTAAAGTTCATGTGTATAAACGAATGATTGCTAAGTGGCAAGAGTTTGGTGAGCCTTATAGTTTAACCAAAGAACAGCTAATCGAGATTTTAGGAAGATAATGAAGTTTTCCTACAATTAACATAATACGCCTTATGCGAAGCTATGAGTGTTAGAACCCATTTAAAATGTCTATATTCTCACCAATAAAAATGTCTAGTTTATGATGGTTTAACCATCATGGACTGGATATGAAATATAGATGCTGATCACTATGTCTGACAAAGAAATACAACGTCTTGCAGTCCTGCAAGACGTTCGAGATCAACGTATTACCCAAGTTCGTGCTGCTGAAATCCTCAATCTTTCAACTCGTCAAATTACCCGGTTATTACAAAAGCTCAATCAAGATGGTGTTTCAGGTATGGCGCATGCCAGTCGTGGTCAACCAGGTCATCATCGCCATGATGATTTATTAAAATCAAAATGTCTTTCCATTATTTCTGAGCATCTGCTGGGATTTGGACCCACCTTGGCCCATGAGAAGCTCAGCAGCATATTTGACCTGAATATCCCGGTAGAAACGCTTCGGCGCTGGATGACGGTAAATGATCTCTGGATTCCGCGATCCAGGCGCCTGAAACGTCCATATCAGCCTCGTTATAACCGAGATTGCTTCGGTGAACTGATCCAGATTGATGGCTCTTATCATGACTGGTTTGAAGGACGAGCAGCCAAATGCTGCTTGTTGGTTTATATCGATGATGCCACTGGAAAACTATTGCATCTGCGCTTTTGTGAGGCGGAAACCACTTTCGACTATATGCTTTCCACCCGAGCCTACATTGAACAATATGGCAAGCCTCTGGCTTTTTATAGCGACAAACACTCGGTATTCCGAGTGAATCAGAAATCGAGCCAAGATAGCCAGATCACGCAATTTGGGCGGATTCTGAACGAGTTAAACATAGATATTATCTTTGCCAACTCACATCAGGCCAAAGGTCGTGTAGAGCGTGCCAACAGAACACTTCAGGATCGCCTGATCAAGGATATGCGTCTGGAAGGTATTAGTTCGATTGCCGAAGCCAATGCTTGGCTACCCTGCTTCATTGAGCAGTTCAATCAGAAGTTCGCCAAGTGTGCGAGAAACCCAAAAAACTTGCATCGCCCTTTAACGGAATCTGATGCTGAGCTAGATGATATTTTCACCTGGCAGGAACCACGTAAAGTCACGAAGAACCTGACCATCACCTATGACAAGTGTATTTATCTGCTTGAGCCAACACCAATCAATCATAAGCTTGTTGGGCACTACATTTCATTTCTGGAGTACCCGGATGGCACTGTGGCCATCATGCATGAAGGACGGAAGATTAACTATAGCGTCTTCAATAAACTGGCTGGACTACAGCAGAATGAAGTGGTTGAGAATAAAAGATTAGGCTCAGTTCTGGCCCATATTCAGCAACAACATGAAGAGTTGGAAAAACAAAATAAACGTACTCGTGCCAAGAAAAGTATGCCAAGCCGTAAAGCTCAGAAAGCTGTGATTGAACAAAGAAATTTAAATCCTGTTCTTGACTCTTGTGGTTAAAAACAGGACATTTTAAATGGTTTATCGCATAGACATTTTAATTGGTGAATAACAAGATAGTTTCGCACAAGCGCCATTATGTTAAATTGAAGTTCGTTTCAGGCTTTATTTAACTGAAACATATTTACTAAATTGATAGCTATTCACATCTCAATTTGCCCGTAACTTCTTTTCAAAGTGATGATTAGGTGTACAGATTATATTTACATTTGGACTAATTTTATGAGTGATCGCATATACCGATTTTAACTGTGGCGAAACATAAATAAGAGCTAGGTATAATTGAAACAGTGATACTTGCTCTGAAACGGATTGATTAAGAGTATTTAACCTTTCACGTTTATCAACATCTGAATGAAAAAAGTCAGAATTAAACCAAAGATTAATTATTTCCCTATTGCTTACTGCATGCCCCATATTATTACTGACATCACAACCATTCATTAGACTAAAGTATTGTTTGCGTACTAAATCAAGATAGTTACATGCCCACTCATCTTTAGACCGTTTTCTTAAAAGATTAATAATCGATTCAAGCTTAGTTGGTTCTTTGTCAGCATAAAAGAAACGAAATTTGATTGCGATGTTTTGAATGTGATCAATATCTGGCATATTAGCTTCAAATGTTGCTTTTCTCACTTCTACATCATCAGATATTACATGTTTAGACATAGCCAGAACAGAATAACGCTTCAATGCTGTGTAATAGTTTTCCACTCTTCGTCTAAATTCATATATGTAAAACAACTCCTGTTCAGAAAGTGGATCGATTTCACTTTCTCGACTTATTAAATAACTAGGAATATTCATTATGTTCCTTTAGATATAAAAATTTAATAGATAGAATTTGCTTACTCTTTAGCTTTCCACACGTAAATATTTGACCAAATTATTCGATGCTAAAACTATTGAGGTTAATTCTTTTTTCTACTAATTAATCCAATAATTTTTTTTCATCACTTGACTTTAAACCAAATACTTTTATCTTCATGTAACTTTTTCTTATTTATGAAACTACCTAAACATTAAACTAAACAAGAACTGGAATCATAAATTATTTATTTCTGAAGAAAAGATCAACTCTAAACTGAAAAATCGTACACGCTATTAAACATAGTATGTACGATTCTATTGAATAATATAGTTCAAATATATGAATTAATATTTTTAATTAATACATATATTTTACTATAAACAACGTTAAGAGTTTTTATAATTTTATTATAGCGAATGCCCCAACCGCTCACCCATCACCACAGTCGAGTTGGCTTTAAACTGCTCTTCCCAAACCATTTTATCTTTTTCAAATAAAACAACAGCAGTTGAACCTAGATAGAAACGACCTAACTCTGCGCCTTTATCTAACTGCATTTGATGATGTTGTAATTCAACACGACCTGTTGGTTTTACTTTACCTGTCGCAACAGTTTCAATACCCGCAACAATCATTGCGCCGACTAAGACCACCGCCATACGACCAAGTTCAGTGTCAAACAAACATACCATACGCTCATTACGTGCAAACAAACCTGGCACATTTTCAGCCGTGGTTTGGTTGACTGAGAACAACTCACCTGGAATATATAGAGTTTCGGTCAACGTGCCCGCCAATGGCATATGTACACGGTGATAATCTCTCGGTGACAAGTAAACCGTTGCAAACTGACCATCGATAAATGGTTTCGCCAATTGCGGATCGCCAATCAATTTATCAACAGAAAAGCTTTGACCTTTGGCTTGAAAAATATCACCCGCTTCAATTTTACCCAACTGTGAAATTGCACCATCAGCAGGACACACAATACTATCCGCTTGTTCATCTACACCACGTACACCATCTTTAAGCGCACGAGTAAAAAATTCATTAAATGACTTATATTGGTTCGGATTGGTTTGCTTGGCAATGCTCATATCAATGCCGTATTTTGCTTTGAATGCTTGAATTACAGCAGTTTTCACCAAAACATTTTCACTTGCGGCAACTTTACCAATCACACGGCTGAGTTGATGTTGCGGTACTAAATTTTGTGCTTGGATAAAAAGTTGTTTTTTTAAATCTGCTGAAAAACTCAAGATGGTGACTCCCCTGAAATAATAGGACTATCGAGGCGATTGCCCCATTCACTCCACGCACCGTCATAGGCTCTAACTTGCCAATTGAGCAATCTTGCCAAGATATATGCCAAGCCCGAACGATGGTGAGACTGACAATACACCACGACAGGTTGTTGTAAATTAAAGCCTAATTGTTCTAAACGTTGTTGTGTGCGTTCAAGCGAGTGTAATTTTAGATGATTTTCACGGTTTAGGGCAGTACTCCATTCAAAATGCAATGCATTTGGGATGTGACCACCGCGTCGTGCAGCTAAACGTAGTCCAGTATATTCTTCATTGGTACGACAATCCCAGAGCTGAATATTCTGTTCTTGCACTTGCTGAAGTAATTCGTTGTACTCAATACGATGTTGTTGCACCGTCTCTAAATCAACGTGTAGAAGATCAGCGACTGGTATGACTTTTTCAACATCTGCGGTTGTTGGCAAAGCTGCACCTAACCAAGCATGAATCCCACCATTAATCAAACTGGTGCGGTTAAAACCAAGACAATGTAAATTCCAGATTAAACGCCCTGCCCATGCGCCACCCTCATCGTCATAGACCACGACATGGTGCTGAGGGGTAATATTCAATTTCTCAATTAAAGCCTGCAAACCTGCTAGATCAGGTAATACCCCATTCGCCTGTTCATGCTGTGCAACCAAGAATTTAGGCTGTAAATGAATGGCATGAGGAATATGCAATTGTTCATAAACAGATGCTCGGCTTAAATCAACGACACGAATCAGCTCATGTCCTATATAAGGTACAACTTCTTCAGGCTCAATCAGTAAACCCAGTTTAAAATCTACATCAGTCATTTTTATGCTGTTTTGTCATCCGCATTGGGGATGATTTTAGCATAGCCGACTTTTTATCTTTGTCTGATTTTTTGCATTCAATTAGCAGAAAATTAGATATACTGTCTGACGAATATCCATAATGCTTTTGAGATTTAATATAACCTATCCCATTAAATTGGATACTCGAAAACGTCATCCACAACCTGCGAAATATCTACAAGATATTGTTTCTGCGAAATATAAAAATAGAAGAAGGAAGTGAACAGGTTTTGTGGATGACAATGGTTTTGCCTACTTTTCCCGAAAGAAAAGTAGGTCGAACCGAAGGTTGAACCTAATATTTAAAAAATGCCCAGTAAGACACCGCCATCACCACCATCCTATCAACGTGTTTGCTTAGACACTAACTTCGTTCTGTTCAATCTCAAACACCTGTCTTAAATATGCAAGGAAAGTTTCATTATCCGTCATGGTTTTACCCGAACTATCAGAAATTTTTGCCACCGACTGACCATTACACTCCACCAATTTCAACACAATATTCAATGGCGTCTGTCCCATATCATTGGTTAAATTCGTCCCAATCCCAAAACTCACTTGGAAACGATCCTTAAAATATTGATGTAATAACCATGCTTTTTCTAAATTCAAACCATCACTAAAAGTCAGCATCTTGGTTTTGGTATCAATCTTTAATTTACGATAGTGTGCATAGGCTTTATCGCCCCATTCGTACGGATCACCACTGTCATGACGTAGGCCATCAAAGAGTTTGGCAAAATACAAATCAAAATCACGTAAGAAAGCATCGATTCCCACTACATCAGTCAAGGCAATGCCTAAATCCCCCCGATATTCTTGTACCCATGCTTCTAGAGCTGCTTTTTGAAAATTACGTAATCGGACATCTAAAGCCTGAAAGGCTTGTAAAAACTCATGTGCCATCGTCCCGATTGGGCTAATACCCAGCTCTTTAGCAAGTAGAACATTACTGGTTCCACGAAACACTTTTGGTGCAACCGCATGAAAGGCTTGTACCACATGTTTTTGCCATTCAAAACTATAACGACGGCGTGTACCAAAATCCGAAACTAAAAATGGTGGATCACTCTCTTTTTGTTCTTTAGCATATTGTTCTAACTGAAGTAATTTCTGTTGTAAGCGACGTTCACCTTCCGCCAATACTTCATCGCTACGGATACGGCGGAAATACAATTCATTGACGATCGCCAATACAAAAATCTCAAACATCATCGCTTGAACCATCGGCCCTTCGATACGAATGTCCAACCGACCTGATTCATCAATACTGGCTTGAATAAATCGACGTTTAAGCTGAAATAATTCTAAATAATCAACAAAATCACTTTTAATGAAACGTAAAGAACGAAGATATTGCAATTCATCTTCGGCAAAACGCAATTCACAGAGTAAATCAAGCTGATGATTCAGATCTTCTAGAATCTCAACCAAAGGATAAACCGTATCTTCTAAGTTTCGACAGCGAAATAAATACACGCTATGCGTCTGTGGAAATTGATGCAGCACCACTTGTAGCATGGTGAATTTATATAAGTCAGTGTCGAGTAAAGATCGAATAATGGCAGACATAGCGGATGGTTATAACCAATTCTTTTGCATAATAATTGTTGTTATACAATCAAATTAGGCTTGTTGAATAGTAGACTTTTGCTGCACAACTCATTTTTATATGCGGTGTCTGTTACACTGCCTCATTCTATTTCACCTATTTTTTTAATCTTATGCGCGCATTAATTCAACGAGTTCTAGAAGCGAAAGTCGTGGTTGAGGGTCAAACCACGGGCGAAATTCAGCACGGCTTACTCGTATTCTTAGGTCTAGGTAAAAGCGATACTTTAGAGCAAGGACAAAAGCTCATTGATAAGATTTTAAAATATCGAATTTTCGATGATGAACAAGGCAAAATGGGGTGGAATGTCAGTCAAGCCAAAGGTGGACTTTTATTGGTTTCGCAATTTACTTTGATGGCACAAACACAAAAAGGCTTACGTCCTGACTTTGGACCTGCCATGCCGCCAGCCGAAGCGAAAGCTTTGTATGAGCAATTGGTTGAGTATGCGCGTCAACAATTTGCTCATGTCCAAACAGGTATTTTTGCTGCTGATATGAAAGTTCATTTAATCAATGACGGACCAGTGACTTTTAATTTAGAAATTGAATAAATGAGACATAAAAAAACTCCCTTTTAGGGAGTTTTCTTTCAGGTTGGTTTATTTACCTGTTTTTTCTTTAATAAATGCACGTGCTTGACGGATTTTTTCTTTTACTGGCTTTGGCACTTTTGGTGGAATCAATTTAGCTGCTTGGTTAAACCAAACTAACAAGCTGAAGTCACCTTCCATTTTAATGCTGCCATCTTGCATACCTGTCATGAATGCAGTTGGATCACCCTTTACCAAAGTTTTTACGCCTTGCTCACTTGAAGCAAATTGCAAAATAAAATCAGCTTTTTCAGGACTACCCGCAACCGTATCAATTTTGCCACGATTAACAATAATCTGACGCGCCAATCCCAAATCAGTACCGATTTGGATACGGAATTCACGGTCATGAACCAACTCAATAAACTTCGGGCTAGTACGTGCCAATTGCTTCATACGTAACGCCAAACCTGCCACCAATAAATCTAATGGATCAGTGCTTACATCAACGATCGGTAACTGAATCACAGGTAAAGAAGAAAGCTTCATGACATTTATGCCTACAGTATTATGATGAAATTTAAGACAACCGTATCCTAGCACAATTGTAGAAAACTCTGTAAAAGCTTTGTTTCAGAAAATTAATACAAAAAAGGCATGCTGAGCATGCCTTTGATGTAGTTCAAATTATTATAAATTATCGGCTAGAACATTGTTGTTGATCATCCTTGTAGACTGGTGTGTGTTCAATATATTGACGCTTCTCCAATTGTTTCCTAGTTTGTTGATCTTCGCGTAAAAGAATGAATGTAACCGTGACCATCGCAAGGCTTAGAGCTGTCAAATAGCTATAGGCAACTGACATTTCGAACATGGTTTGCATAGCAAAGCGCACCACTTCTAACAGCCCCCAACTCATCATACCTGCCAGCATAAAACCTAACCAACGACGATACGGAGAAAAGAAAACAGCAATAACTGCGACAGCGATTAAGCCAAATCCAACCCACATGGTGAAATTCGCTGCTTCCATAGAAACCTCCGTCTTTAAAAGGTGGTTTGGATCATGCCCAAACCTCATATTTGTTCTGTAATCTCTAAACAGTATTTGGTGTTGCATTAACGTCTTTAAGCATTATGGAGGGTTTTTTATAGAAAAAAAGTGTCTGAAATTAACCATACGACACAAGATGTCGCAATGTGCTTTTGTCATTACATTTTCTTAAATTACAAAAGTCTCAAAGTGCTATATAGCATCAATTGCAGCGTGTCATTACAAAAAAATATATCTCTTTTAAATCATTCAGAAACTTTTTTCAGAATTTCTTTATTGTTGTTTTTCTATACATTTAGACATAAATATGACGAATTAATGACGAGTCTAAAATCAATAAAGCCGCTTAGACAGCGGCTTTATTTAAGGCTAAATATGCTGTTTTAGGCACGATTCAAATCTTTATCATGCATACCCAATAAGTACAAAACACCATCTAAACCAACGCTTGAGATCGCTTGATTCGCATTTTCACGAACGAGCGGTTTAGCGCGGAATGCAACACCAAGCCCTGCGATTGCAAGCATCGGTAGGTCATTGGCACCATCGCCTACAGCCATCGCCTGCTCTAATGAGATTCCCATTTTATCTGCCAATTGACGCAATAATTCAGCCTTACGTGCGCCATCCACGATTGCACCTTTGACTTCACCTGTCACCAACCCGTCTTGTACATCTAAAATATTGGCATGGACTTCATCAATACCGAGCTTTGCTTGTAAATATTCAGCAAAATACTGGAAACCACCCGATAAGATTGCCGTTTTATATCCCAATGCTTTCAGAGTCGAGATTAAACGTTCCGCCCCTTCCGTCACGGTTAAACGTTCTGCAATTTTAGGTAATACAGAAGCATCCAAGCCTTTTAACAATGCAACACGTGCACGAAAACTTTGTTGGAAATCGAGTTCACCTTGCATGGCACGTTCAGTAATTTCAGCGACCTGTTCACCGACGCCTGCTTCCAGCGCCAATTCATCAATCACTTCTTGTTCAATCAGGGTTGAGTCCATATCAAAACAAACTAAACGACGATTACGACGGTAAGCATTATCTTCTTGCACCGCCACATCAATATTCAGCTCACCCGACAAACTCAAACATGCAGCTCGCATCGCTTGTGCATCCAACATTTGTCCACTTAGACCAAACTGAACACAGGCACGACGTGGAAATTGGCTTTCTGCATCGAGATCTAAACGACCAGATAAGCGTGTTACTGTTTCAATGTTAAAGCCCTGACTCGATACAATTTTAGTGACTGCCTGCAAATGCGCAGCGGTAAGCTCTGGTGCAAGTGCCGTCACGATATAACGTGTACGCCCACCTTCACTCACCCATTGATCATATTCTGCGTTGGAGATTGGTTTAAATCGCACAGTTAAGCCAATATCATGTGCTAAAATCAAAATCTCTTTCATTGCTAATGCTGTTGCAGTCTCATTATCCGAAGCAACAACAATTCCTAAAGTGAGTTGATTATGGATAACAGCCTGACCCACATCGAGTATTTGCAAAGAATGCACGGAAAGTACCTGCATTAATCGAGTAAACTGATTCGGTTGATCTGGTCCTAAAAAGGATATAAGAATGATTTCACGCATGAATTGACTCGTGTTTGAGCGACAACTATTGTATGTAAGAATCATAACATAACCCAACCTAAATCTATTTGCCTTGGAAGTTTAACTTGAATGCGCCTCGCCAAGGGCTATTTGCTAGCCTACTAATTGTAAGTTTTGCATTGCATACCTTTTTATTGGTGATTGCAACGACACATCAACTCAATGAAAATCGCGCCAGCCAAGGACAACTGATGACCAGTCAGTTAGTGGCGGATAGTCTTTCAGAGTTGGAACCTGCCAATACTGTCTCATTGGCATTGGTTGCCAATCGCTATGCAACCAATCCGAGTATTGCTTCAATCCGTATCTTAGATGCCAATAAACAAGTCCTTGCGACCAGTGGTATGGCAAAGACGCGTCAAGGTGAAGTCTTTGTCCGTGATGCGTTACAAAATGAGAAAAAAGTTGGAACAGTTGAAATCACGCTCATCCAACCGAGTATTGGTGAAATCTTACGCACGCAATGGCTGGCGATTTTGGCATCTTTATTTATTCATGGGTTGATCTGGTTGGCGTATCGTGCCATTGCACGTCCAACACGTAGTGAATATTTAGCCCGTATTAACCAAGAAAATCATCTCAAGCATGAAATTCAACGTTTAACTCAGGCACTTGCACTTGAGAAGCAAAATACAGTCACGTTAGTTGCACAAGCACAGCAACAGGCAAAAGCACAACCAAAATCACGTATTGAAAAAGCTTCAACAGATCAACAAGTCAATTTAGATCATCAAACTGTCGCATTGAATATCCAGTTTTATGATCCAAAACAACTGTTGAGCAGTGTCAATCAATCGGTTTCTGTGCCTTACTTTAAACTCTGTCAATTATTCTTGGATAAAAGCATTGATCTCTGTGCGAAACATTACCAACTCGACGCTACACAAATTAACGTCGTTCAAGAATTTAATGCCGAAGGCGCAACCTTGTCGACGACATCAGAACATCCTCATGCATTAGAATGCCTGATGATGATTGGTGCTGTTTTCCAGTTATTGGCAGATGTTTTATATAAACGCTATCGTGAAGATAAACGTTTTGCACTACAAACACGCGGTGCTGTTGCTAGTGCTGTAGAAGCGATGCAATTAGATGCGATTGAGGCAGCCAAACGCTTAACTCAACACTTACATGCCAAAGAAGCCGCTTTACACCTCAATCACGAGCAACTCAAAACGGTTCAAAATAGTTATGAATTAGTTGTGATGCCAAATCCGAGTAGTATTATGACTCGTCATGCCTTTATGATTAATGGGATGAATGAGCAATGTGCCACCGTAGCACAAAATCTGCGCACTGAAATTTTGATGGGTAAAAAAGTAAAAGTTTCGACTGAATCTTAGGTCGATCGAATATGTCGGTTCAAATTCAAAATGCAACGCTCCCTTACAAGGCTATAAATGCCCATTAGGATAAAGCGTTGCTTTATTATTTGCTTGATTCACTTTTTTAATTGATAAAGAAGCACAGGCGAAATTTATTAAAATACGGTAAACTACACCAGATTTATCGAATACTAGTGCCCTAAAAGGCAGCATAAAAGGTGAAAGCGAATGCCGCTGAGTCGTGTTGAAGAGCTTGTCGCAGATATTCGTGCAGGCAAAATGGTCATCCTAATGGATGATGAAGATCGTGAAAATGAAGGTGACTTAGTCATCGCTGCAACGCATGTTCGCCCTGAAGATATTAACTTCATGATTACGCATGCACGCGGCCTAGTTTGCCTAACTTTGAGCCGTGATCGCTGTAAACAGCTTAATTTACCGTTAATGGTAGATCAAAACGGTGCACAACATGCCACTAACTTCACGCTGTCAATTGAAGCAGCAGAAGGGATCAGTACTGGTATCTCCGCTGCTGAACGCGCGCATACGATTCGTACCGCAGTTGCAGCACATGCTAAACCAAGTGATATCGTTCAACCTGGTCATATTTTTCCATTAATGGCTCAACCGGGCGGGGTACTGCACCGTGCAGGTCATACGGAAGCAGGATGCGACCTCACCCGCTTAGCAGGTCTAGAGCCTGCCTCTGTTATCTGTGAAATTATTAATGATGACGGCACCATGGCCCGTCGCCCTGATTTAGAAGTCTTTGCAGAGAAACATGGTTTAAAAATCGGTACAATTGCGGATCTGATCCATTACCGCATGACCAATGAACAAACTGTTGAGCGTTTGTCTCAAGAGACGATTCAAACCGAATATGGTGAATTTGATTTATACAAATACCGTGAAATCGGTAATCCAGATATTCATTTAGCTTTAGTAAAAGGCGAGCCAAAACAAGGCATCACCACTGTTCGTGTGCATGGTTTTAATCCTGTTCGCGACTTATTAAAATTAAATAAGGCCGATGGTTCGGCAGCGTGGAATTTAGATCTAGCAATGAAAACAATTGCTGCAAGCGAGCGCGGTGTATTGGTATGGATTGGTCAAGATCATTTAGAAGATCTAGGACATGCCTTAGAGCAGTTAAATCAACCAAAACCGCTTAAGTCTAATGCAGCACTTTCGCATCAATACCAGACGATTGGTGTTGGCGCGCAGATTTTACGAGATTTAGGTGTTGAAAAAATGAAGCTTCTGAGTTCTCCGCTTCGTTTCAATGCTTTATCTGGTTTCCATTTAGAGGTAGTGGAATATATCACTGCCGATCAAATCACAGCAAAATAATCGAGGTTGCTATGGCAATTCGCCGAATTGAAGGTTTATTACATCTCGCAAGCGAAGGTCGTTATGCGATCTTAGTAGGACGTTTCAACAGCTTCGTGGTTGAACATTTACTTGAAGGCGCGATCGACACTCTAAAACGTCATGGTGTTTCAGAAGATGCGATTACTGTTATTCACGCACCAGGTGCGTGGGAACTTCCTATCGTTGCAAAAAAATTAGCGGCTTCAAACAAATTTGATGCCATCATTGCACTCGGTGCAGTGATCCGTGGTAGTACACCACATTTTGATTTTGTTGCAGGTGAATGTGCGAAAGGTTTAGGTGTAGTTGCACTTGAAAGCACAATGCCTGTGATCAATGGTGTCTTAACGACAGACAGCATTGAACAAGCAATCGAACGTTCAGGTACGAAAGCAGGAAACAAAGGTAGCGAAGCTGCATTGACTGCAATCGAAATGGTTAACTTATTAAAGGCAATTTAAAGCATGTCGCAAACACTTCAGGCCGCTTATGCAGCGAAACGCAAAGCACGTCGTTTTGCTGTACAAGGGATTTATGAATGGCAAATGAGTCATAACCCTGTCCATGAAATTGAAGCACGTACACGTGTAGAAAATGCTATGCACAAAGTTGACCTTAACTATTACCATGAATTGCTCACTCAAGTGGTTGCTCAACATGAAGCTTTAGATGAGTTACTCATCCCTGTACTTGATCGTGAGTTAACTGCACTAGATGGTGTAGAACTTGCAACCTTACGACTTGGTGCTTATGAATTACGAGATCATCTCGAAGTTCCATACCGCGTTGTACTTGATGAAGCAATTGAGCTAGCAAAACACTTTGGTGGTGCAGACAGCCATAAATACATCAATGGTGTATTAGACCGTCTTTCATCAAAGCTTCGTGAAGCTGAAAAACAGCAAGCAAAATAATAGGCTTGATGTTGCATGGCTGAGTTTTCAATTATTGAGCGGTACTTTAAACGTGCATCAAAATCTGATGTCAGTTTAGGTATCGGTGATGACTCAGCCATCGTCACCCCTCCTTCTTCACAACAACTCGTGATCTGTGCAGATACATTGGTTGCTGGTCGACATTTTCCCTTAGATACCCCTGCCCATGCCATTGGCTGGAAAAGTGTCGCGGTCAATTTATCTGATCTCGCCGCCATGGGTGCAAAACCCCATAGTATTTTACTCGCACTGAGTCTCCCTACCGTTGATCATGACTGGTTGGCTGGATTTAGTCAGGGTCTTTTTGATTGTTGTGATCAATTTGGTGTGAGTCTGATTGGTGGCGATACCACTCAAAGCACCCAACTCACTATAAGTGTCACCGCTTTAGGCTGGATTGAACAAGGTCAAGCCATCACGCGTGCTGGTGCACAAGTCGGCGACTATGTCTGTATTAGTGGACAGATTGGTGATGCCGCGTTTGGATTACAACACTTAGGACATCCTCTACAACAACGCTTAGATTATCCAACACCTCGTTGTAATTTGGGGCAACAGCTAAAAGGTTTAGCCTCAAGTATGATTGATGTTTCAGATGGACTCGCACAAGATTTAGGACATATTCTGAATGCCTCAAAAGTAGGTGCAACATTACAGCTTGAACAACTTCCGATAGATCAGTCACTAAAAAATATAGATTTGCGACAAGCTTGGCAGTATGCGCTTGCAGGTGGTGATGATTATGAATTATGTTTTACAATATCACCGCAAAATTTTGAAAAACTGTCACGACAACAATTAGATGTTCCGCTTACAATAATCGGCAAAATTACCCAACAAACTGGATTGTTATTTGAGTATATGGGTGAGAATTACCCACTACAGATTCATGGATACCAACATTTTGCATAAGCCTCCCATTCACTTCAAACAGATGACTTGGTTCGATCGCTGCATCGTTTTCTGCGGGGTTGGATTTGGTTCTGGTCTCAGTCCTAAAGCACCAGGAACATTTGGTTCTGCATTTGTATTGCTATTTACGCCACTCTGGTTATATCTCGGTTTTAATTTGAGTGTTTTAGCAATTTTTATCATGTCTTTGGTGGGCATATACATCTGTGGACATACCGCCAAAGTGATTGATGTACACGATGATGGTCGAATTGTATGGGATGAATTTGCAGGGCAATCTATTACGCTATTGCCCTTGCTCTACGTACAGCAATTAAACTGGTTATGGGTCATTGTCGGTTTCATTTTTTTCCGTATATTTGATATCTGGAAACCATTTCCGATTAGTTGGGCAGACCAAAAAGTTACTGGTGGTCTAGGGATTATGCTTGATGACATCATTGCAGGTCTTTGGGCTGCGCTTTGTATTTTTATGATTCATTTTTATTTTTTGACTTAAACCATTGATATTAGGGTTAGTTATGTCAACAACTGTTATTATTCTTGCAGCTGGGAAAGGAACGCGGATGCGTTCGAAACTACCCAAAGTTCTCCAACCATTGGCAGGTCGTCCACTTTTAGGACATGTGATTCAAACTGCAAAAAAATTACATGCTCAAAATATTATTACGATCTATGGGCATGGTGGTGATCTTGTTAAACAAAGTTTTGCTGCTGAACAAATAGAATGGGTTGAACAAGCAGAACAGTTAGGAACAGGTCATGCTGTTCAAATGACTCTCCCTGTATTACCTCAAGATGGTATTTCTTTAATTTTATATGGGGATGTTCCACTCGTTCGTCAAAGCACCCTTGAACAGTTGCTTGAAGCTTCTAGCCAATCTGGTATTGGTATGATTACGCTTAATGTTGAGAATCCAACAGGCTATGGTCGTATCGTTCGTCAAGCAGATAAGATTCAAGCGATTGTTGAGCATAAAGATGCTTCTGACGAACAGCGTCTAATACAAGAAATTAATACTGGTATTTATTGTGTAAGTAATGCCAAATTACATCAATGGTTGCCAAAACTGTCTAATAACAATGTTCAAGGTGAATATTACCTTACGGATATCGTGGCAATGGCCGTTGCGGATGGCTTAGAAATTGCTTCAATTCAACCTGAGCTTGAATTTGAAGTTGAAGGTGTGAATGACCGCCTACAACTTGCAACTTTGGAACGTCAATTTCAGCAACAACAAGCAAAAGAATTGATGCAACAAGGCGTACATTTAATTGATCCAAATCGTTTTGACCTACGTGGAACTGTGAAATGTGGTCAAGATGTACAAATTGATGTCAATGTCATTATTGAAGGTGATTGCGAATTAGGTGACAACGTTCAACTTGGCGCAGGCTGTATTTTAAAAAATACTCGTATTGCGGCAGGCACTAAAGTTCAAGCTTATAGCGTATTTGAAAATGCAATTGTGGGTGAAAATACCCAAATCGGTCCTTTTGCACGCTTACGTCCAGGTGCGAACTTGGCGGATGACGTGCATATTGGCAACTTCGTTGAAGTTAAAAATACCCATATGGGACAAGGTTCAAAAGCCAATCACTTCACTTATCTAGGTGATGCAGATATTGGTGCGAATTGTAATATTGGTGCAGGGACAATCACTTGTAATTATGATGGCGCAAATAAACATCGTACTGTGATTGAAGACAATGTATTTATTGGTACCAATAACTCATTGGTTGCACCGATCAAAATTGGTCAAGGTGCAACAACAGGCGCAGGCTCAACCTTAACTCGAAATGTGGCTGAGCATAGTTTAGCTGTCGAACGATCTAAACAGTTTGAAAAAGCAAATTATCAACGTCCCCAAAAGCTGAAAAAATAAGAGGATACAATTATGTGTGGTATTGTTGGTGGTGTTGCTGAACGTTCTGTAACCGATATCCTCATTGAAGGATTAAAACGTCTCGAATATCGTGGTTACGATTCTGCGGGTTTGGTATTACTGAATGATCAAAAAATCTTGCGTGAGCGTCGCGTAGGTAAAGTTGCAAATCTAGCTGAAGCTGTATCAGAACAAAACTTGATGGGCCATGTGGGTATTGCACATACCCGTTGGGCAACCCATGGTAAACCAACTGAAAATAATGCTCATCCACATGTTTCAGGTGATGTAGCTGTTGTACATAATGGTATTATTGAAAACTACCAAGACCTTAAAGATGAATTACAAGCGCTAGGTTATGTCTTTACCTCACAAACAGATACTGAAGTTGTTGCTCATCTTGTCAACGACGCTTTAAAGCAAACTGATAGCTTACTTGAAGCTGTACAAAAAGTTATTCCTCGCCTAAAAGGCGCTTTTGCACTGGGTATTGTGCATACCGCACACCCTGATGAACTGATTACTGTGCGTGAAGGTTCACCATTGGTAATCGGTGTAGGTATTGGCGAGAACTTTATTAGTTCAGACCAATTGGCTTTATTACCTGTTACTAATCGCTTCGTCTATCTCGAAGAAGGTGATATTGCGCGCTTAACACGTACTAGTATTGAAGTTTTTGTCAATGGAACCCGTGTTGAACGTCCAATCAAAGAATTGGATGCAACTGTCAGCAATGCATCAAAAGGCGAATATAAGCATTTCATGCTCAAAGAAATTTATGAGCAACCAGAAGCGATTCAACAAACGATTTCACAAGCATTGAATGGCAATAATTTGCGTGAAGATTTTCTTCAACATGCCAATGCGGATTTTGACAAAATTCAGCAAGTACAAATCATTGCCTGCGGTACCAGCTACCACGCAGGTATGATTGCAAAATACTGGTTCGAGCAATTGATTGGTGTACCTTGCCAAGTTGAGATTGCAAGTGAATTCCGTTATCGCACGCCTGTCATTGTTGCTCATACACTGTATATCTGTATTTCTCAGTCTGGAGAAACTGCGGATACCTTGGCCGCATTACGCGAAACACAAAAACGTGCTCAAGCTCAGAACATCGACATTAGTACCATGACCATTTGTAACGTTGCCACTTCATCAATGGTTCGCGAAACAGATCATCATTTACTCACGCTTGCTGGTCCTGAAATTGGGGTGGCATCAACTAAAGCCTTTACCACACAACTTGCAGCATTGATGTTGTTAATCTTGAAAGTTGGTCAAGTTAAACAACGTCTTGCAGATGCTCAAGTGAATGAAATTACAGAAGCGCTATGGCATTGTCCGAAAGTGATTTTAGATACTTTACAAGGCAATACTGAGATTCAGCGCCTATCAGCACTCTTCGTTGAAAAGAACCACTGCTTGTTCTTAGGACGTGGCACACACTTCCCTATCGCATTAGAAGGCGCATTGAAACTGAAAGAAATTTCATACATTCATGCTGAAGGATATGCGGCTGGTGAACTCAAGCATGGTCCATTGGCTTTAGTAGACAATGAGATGCCTGTCGTGATCTTGGCTCCACAAGACGAAATGCTCGATAAGTTAAAATCGAATATGGAAGAAGTTCAAGCTCGTGGTGGGGAACTCTTTGTTTTTGCTGATGAAAACAGTGGTATTCATAGCAAAGATCGCCAACATGTCGTTCATGTTCCAGCTGTCAATGAATGGTTAGCACCAATTGTGTACAGTATTCCTGTGCAATTGCTCTCGTATCATGTTGCTGTATTACGTGGTACCGACGTTGACCAACCACGTAACCTTGCTAAGAGCGTAACAGTCGAATAATTACAAAATAAAAAAAGGAGGGTTAACCCTCCTTTTTTATTGCCATTGATGGTCATTTTTAAGCCACATAACGACTGCTTTTATGATTCAAAAGAATAATTGAATTTAAAATAACAGCCCCTAAAATTGAAATTAGAATCAATTTCCAATCTACGAAAAACAACGAAACTAATAAGATGGTAACATCAATTCCCATCTGCACTTTACCTGCTGGAATGTTAAAGCGTTCTTGTAAATATAGAACTAAGAGGTTGATTCCTCCTAAGCTTGAGCGATGGCGAAATAAAATCAGAAAGCTTACCCCCATCAACACATTCGCAAAAATCGCAGCATAAATTGGATTTACACTAGATAAATGAAAAAAATGAGGAATAATTTCGGTAAAACCAGCTAATAATCCAACGGCAATAAATGTCTTGACGACTAATGCCATGCCCATTTTTTTATAGGCAAAATAATAAAATGGGATATTGATCAGGAAAAATAAAACACCAAATTTGATGTCGGTAATGTAGTGGAGCAATAAAGATAAGCCCGCTGTACCACCTGTCATAATCCCTGCTTGCTGCAATAAAGTCATGGCAAACGATAGAATGAATGTTCCAATTAACATTGCCAATCCATCTTCAATCTTAGAGTGTTGGTCAATCACGGGCATGACTGGACTGACCAAAGATATATTCTGATCGGTATTCATAAGGATACAACTCAATAGGAGAACAACAGCAGGGAGAAATATCTTTCAAAGAAAGATATGGCATATTTGATCATTTTTATTCAAATTTCGCAATTTATTCTTATATTTTCACCATAAATGCAATTTATACTCAAAATATTCTTTTTTGAATAATCTTTATGCAGTACAGTCCAATGCTTCAGTTTGAATGATATTGATCTAAGAGAAAGATTTTTTACTTAATCGCAATCCCATTTTCTTTTAATTTTTCCAACACAATCGATGTATTTAAATTACTGACGCCAAAGTTACTAGATGACAAAATCCCAATCAACTTGACCATTTCATCTAAATTTTTGACTGCAACCTTCAGTGCAAAATCATAACTTCCTGTGAGTTTATGAATATCTTTCACCGCAGGTTCATTTAAAAGAAACTCAACAAAGCGATCGTGTGTCGCATCATTGTAGTTTTGCAATTTTACTTCAATAATACCCATGATCGGTGTCGGATCTGCGCTTAATGCGATTTGCGCATAGTAACCCGTAATAATTTTATTTTGTTCAAGCTGAATACGACGACGTGAACATTGAGAAGTTGATAATCCCACCAATTCTGCTAATTCTTGATTAGCTAGTCTTCCATTCATTTGTAAATAATGAATAATTTTCTGATCAAAATCATCAAGTTCAACTGACATAAAACGCTCAATTCTGTCTGAAGTTAGAGTTTAACTGATATTGATTTATCAGTTTTAGAAGTTTAACGCCTTTAGATCAAACGGCTCAAGCTTATGACAAAATTGTAGTCGATTGAATACGCTCAATCCCCTGCTCTAACATTGTTTGCCATGCGCTTTGTAGTGAACCATCCAAATCAATCGCTTTACAGGCATCTTCAATAACATAAGTTTTAAAGCCCATCTGTGCAGCATCTAAGGCTGTCCACGCAACGCAAAAGTCTGTGGCAATCCCTACAATATATACTGTATCAATTTGATGTTCTGTTAAATAACCCCTCAAACCCGTTGGTGTTTTACGATCTGCTTCCATAAAAGCAGAATAACTATCAATATCGGCATGAAAGCCTTTACGAATAACCAGTTGTGCAGTTGGAACATCCAGATCAGGATGAAATTCCGCATCGTGAGTGCCTTGAACACAATGTTTCGGCCATAACACTTGGGTTCCATACGGCAATTCAATGGTTTCAAACGGCACTTTATTGTCGTGATTATCTGCAAAAGAAATATGTTGCTCAGGATGCCAGTCCTGTGTCAGCACGATATGCTCAAACTTTTTTGCAAGTTGATTAATAATCGGAATAATTTGATCTGCTTTTGCAACGGCCAAATTCCCCCCAGGAGTAAATCCATTTTGGACATCAACAACAATTAATGCGACATGATGAGATTGTGTCTGCATACCATGCTCCAGTTTAAAACTTGTATTTTTACAATACCCTGCTGATTATGTTCTGGCTACTCATGTTTTCACTTTTACAAAAGATGAAAACAATTCAAGATAAAGATGAATTAAAGTTTTCCACAGTTTGACTAAAGCATATTGTTCTTATGCCTCCGATCAGTCATAATTTGCGTAATTGTCATTCAACCCGATCGAATTGTTGGGTGACCAATCAAAATACTGCAACCATCCAATATTTCGTTTCAACTAATTCAATCTCGGATGGGAAAATAGGATAGTTTTTTAAAATGACTCAGCTAGCACAGAATATTCAAGGCTCAATTGTCGCAATCGTCACCCCTATGTTTGAAGATGGCAGCGTAGATTGGAAGAGTCTTGAGAAGCTCGTTGAGTGGCATATCCAACAAGGTACACATAGTATTGTTGCGGTCGGCACGACGGGCGAAGCGTCTACATTAAGCATGGAAGAACACACACAAGTCATCAAAGAAGTGATTCGTGTAGCCAACAAACGTATTCCAATTATCGCAGGTACAGGTGCAAATTCAACGCGTGAAGCGATTGAATTGACTAAAGCTGCAAAAGAATTAGGTGCTGATGCGGCCTTACTCGTTACGCCATATTATAATAAACCAACACAAGAAGGCCTATATCAACACTACAAATCTATTGCTGAAGCTGTTGATATTCCACAAATTCTTTATAATGTACCAGGTCGTACTGGTGTCGATATGCAAAACGAAACCGTTATTCGTCTTGCTGATGTTAAAAACATTGTTGGTATTAAAGATGCAACAGGCGACGTACCACGTGGTCAAGCCCTCATCGAAGGTTTAAATAATAAAATCGCTGTTTATTCAGGTGATGACGAAACTGCTTGGGAACTCATTTTACTGGGTGCAAAAGGTAATATCTCTGTAACAGCCAATGTTGCACCAAAGCAAATGAGCGAAATTTGTGAAGCTGCGTTAGTTGGAGATAAAGCAAAAGCACAAAGCTTGAATCAACAAATTGCAAATCTACACAATATTTTGTTTTGCGAATCAAACCCAATTCCTGTGAAATGGGCATTGCACGAGATGGGATCAATTGGTACTGGCGTACGCTTACCATTAACCGCTCTAGCAGAACAATATCGTGAACCGCTCCGCACTAATTTAAAAGTTGCGGGAATTATTTAATACGAGCAATTTATGATGCAATTACGTCTTGGTGTTGTCCTAGTCATTTCAGCTTTGAGTTTGACTGGTTGTGGTCGTTTTGCCCTCAATAATCATTCTTTAGATTATAAAAAAGCTCAAGCCCTTGAACCACTCAAATTTCCTGAGGGCATAACGGCAAGACCATTTACGCCATTGTATCCAGCGCCTACGGTTGACCCACTTGCAATTGAGCATGCGCCAAAGCTTGAGAATGAAAGTGGCAACCGCTATGCATTGCCTCGTCCAAAAGCGATGCAAAATTCAGCCGATAATACTTCAGCAACAGCTTCAACAGTGGGTCGCCCACAGCTCGTCACTGATGGGAATAAAAACCCATTACTCAAAGTTGATGGTCCAACAGCAGGTGCGTGGCAATATACTTTCGCAACCTTGAGTAGCCTCAACTACAAAGTTATTTCTCAAGCAGAAAATGGCTATGAAGCAACGATTAAAGTAGGCGATCAAAATTATCTACTGAAATTATCGGCTGTAGGCTCAAGCAATACAGTTGCGCTATTCAAACTTGATACAACATTTGCAGACCCTGCTGTTGCAGCTGAAGTGTTAACCCAGATTTACCAAAATTGGCCAGCCTAGTCGTTTACTAGGCATACTTTTTCAAAAGGTTCCCCCATGTTAAAACAAACCTTGCTCTATACTGGTAAAGCAAAATCTGTATATGAAACAGATAATGCTGATCACCTGATTTTAGTCTTTCGTGATGATGCATCAGCATTCAATGGCGAAAAAATTGAGCAACTAGATCGTAAAGGCAAGGTGAACAACCGTTTTAATGCCTTCATCATGGAAAAGTTGGCTGAAGCGGGTATCGAAACTCATTTTGAAAAGTTACTTTCTCCAACAGAAGTACTTGTAAAGAAATTACAAATGATCCCTGTTGAATGTGTTATTCGTAACTACGCAGCAGGTTCATTATGTCGTCGTTTAGGTGTTGAAGAAGGTAAAGAATTAACGCCTCCAACATTTGAATTGTTCTTCAAAGATGATGCGCTTGGTGACCCAATGGTCAATGAATCTCAAGCAATTGCTTTAGGTTGGGCAACAGCACCTCAACTTGAAAAAATGAAAGAACTGACTTACCAAGTGAATGATGTACTGAAAGCATTATTCGATGCAGGTAATATGATTCTTGTTGATTTCAAACTTGAATTCGGTGTATTCCACGATCGTATCGTATTGGGTGATGAATTCTCTCCAGACGGTTGCCGTTTATGGGATAAAGATACCAAGAAAAAATTAGACAAAGACCGTTTCCGCCAAGGTTTAGGTGGTGTGGTTGAAGCTTATGAAGAAGTTGCTACACGTTTAGGCATTAACTTAGATAATATCTAAGCCTAAACTCTAACTTCTGAGTAAAAACCAGCCTGATTAGGCTGGTTTTTTATTTGTTTATCTACTTCCCTAATTTCTGATAAATCAGATTCCCTTCTTTATAGGTTGCCAATACCTGAATATTTTTGATCTCTCGGCTTGGAATCGTAAGCGGATTTTGATCCAAGATCACTAAATCAGCCAGTTTCCCTTGAGTTATCGTGCCCTTATGCTGATCTTCAAAATATTGATAAGCTGCCCAATCAGTCATGGATTTTAAAGCCATATAGGGACTCACGCGCTCATCTGCACCCAATACATAATTGCTGCGTGTCACTCGATTGACGGTTGCATCTAACATCATCAAACTATTCGGCGGCACAACAGGTGCATCATGATGCTCTGTAAAAATAAGCTGTTTCTTCAAAGCACTTGCCGTTGGTGAAATACGTGCTGCTCTCGCCTCACCTAAGGTTTGTTGACGATGCCAATCCCCCCAATAGAACGTATGCAATGAGAAGAAGGATGGAATAATATCCAAGGCTTTCAGTTGATCCAGTTGATCTTCACGAATCGTTTGAGAGTGAATCAATACGCTTCTACGATCTGCTTTGCCTTGTTTTAATGTGGCATCTTTTACAGCTCCAATAAATTGATCAATTGCCGCATCACCATTGGCATGTGCAAGTACTTGCCAACCCTGTTTAAACGCTAAATTAATATATTGATTGACCTGTTGGTTATCTTTAATCGCAGGATAGCCCTTATAGTTTTTATCTTTACCTTCAGGTGGAATTAAGTAAGGTTGTGTCAACCAAGCTGTTTTACCTTGTGGTGAGCCATCTAAACTGATTTTCACGCCACCAATACGGAAATGCTGATTATACTGACGACTACTGCCTTGCTTCAGCATATACTCCTGACTGGTGGTAATATCTGGATAAGAAACCACATCAATTGGCAATTGATTTTGTTTGGCTAAAGCATGCCACATCTCCGTTGTGCCCTGATCTGCACGCCCTTCCTGTACCGTGGTAAAACCATTTTTGACGTAGGCATCGATACCTTTTTGCGCGATTTGGAACATCACTTGCGGCGGCACATCTTTAAAAATTGAACCAATCGCCGTAAATAAAGCCGATTCTTCTAAGACTCCATTTGGAATATTTGAATTGGCTTCACGACGAATAACTCCTCCTTCTGGATTTGGTGTATTTTGATTAAAATTCAGTAATTCTAATGCTTTATGATTCACAGAAGCTAAATGCCCAGACTGATGTAAAATCATCACGGGTTGATCTTTGGACACCCGATCTAAATCACTTGCCGTAGGATGACGTTGTTCAGATAATTGTGCATCATCATAACCATTTCCCAAAATCCAACCACCCATCATTTTAATCACTGCTGGATTTTGTGTCTTCCACGTATTCATTACCTTTACAAGTGAGTTGATATCTGAAACTGAACCATCAGGCATAGGATAAAGATTCGCTACCATTTGATGAAAACCCACCATGTTTACATGGCTATGCGCATCAATAAAGCTCGGTAATAAAGTTTTGTTGTTTAGATTAATATATTGAACTTGGGCATTTGCCAACCGCTCTGCTTGCTGCTTCGAGCCAACAAATACAATTTTCCCATCCTTTACTAATAGCGCCTCAGCATATTTAGGCTGCATTCCTTCCATCGTCAGAATAGAGCCACCATAAAATAATTTCTCCGTTGACTGCTGTTGAGCTGACTTGATGCTCATACAACCAGATACAGCAACGGCAAACAAAGTGATGAGAGAAACAGGATAAAAATATTTTAAATGCATAGAGCTAATTCCATGTTTTTATTATGCCTTTATTATTAAACCTTATTCTTTTTCTGTTGAAAAAGGTTAAAAGGATTCTTTTTGTAATACGAAAATAATATTTATCGTGCGATACAATATTCAAAAGACGAAATGAATACTGTAAAATTAAAATATCTTTGTAAGCCTATTAGAGACTTTAATTGCAATATCATCTACATAGCGACTATAAGGAGTAGCTAAAACAATACTTATAATCACTGTAAACAAACTCGCCCACAGACCCGCTACCCAATACGAAAAACCCAATTGAATATGCAATAGATTAAAACAAGGAATTGCTAAAGCATAAATCACAGCAAGATGAATTAAATAAATAGAAAATGAGATCTTGCCTAAGAAAACTAAAAATGGCGAATCAAAAAATTGTGCTAACCATTTGCCTTTTAATACCGCATACACGATACAAAAACCGCCAATGGAATTCAGGTAATCGTAGGTTTGCTCACCTAAAAATTGAGCAAAAATCCGATAACTCAAACTTTCATTATGCGCACCACAGAAATATAGCCCCAGCGTGAATAGCAACACAGATAACCCTGTTGCTAATTCTGATGCATATAGAAATAAACCCATACCTAAAATAAAGCTCAGCATACCGAGTAATACTGTTTGTGAAATCGTATAGGCTGTCGCAATACTCAACAGCAAGAATACACCTGCAAGCATCGGTCGTTTGCTATAAAAATAACTGGCGAGATAAATTACCAATGAACCGAGCAGCTCAATCTGCATCGTCCACAATACCCAATTATAGCTTGAGTCGCCAAATAAAAATGCTCCGATACTGCCCTCATACAAAGCTATACTTAATTTTGGATGAGGATTTGCCAAAGCTGCCCCCCATTCAGAAACATGCGTAACATCGACAGGAACAAAACAAACGAGGTAGGCAACAATACAAGAAATAAACGCAGGAATAGCCAAACGTGGATAACGTTTAATTAATGATTTTTTGAGTTTTTCAGCTGAATTTTTCTTTTTTAAACTCGATAAACTTAGGACATAACCGCTTAAAACAAAAAAAACAAAAACTGCGCCTGTACCTGAATAGAAGAATGCAAATGGGGAATGATAAAGTTGATCAAAAAAGGGATATTGAGGTACAGCACTTAAATCAAAATGATGCATTTGAGGAAAGAATGTCAACGATAGATGTGACAACACAACCGCAAGGCAGGCTAAACCTCGGATACTTTCCGCAGCATTGATTTTGTTTGTGATCATGGCAGAGCTTTATCATCCGTGATATGCCGCGATAATGCGATCTTTTATGTGAAGTGTCTAGTAGCCACTTAAAAAATATAGTGACTATAACAACTCAGAATAAAAGCATCTACCCATCTGAAATGCGCCTACTTATTGCTTCACTCGAGTCGAGAACCAACATAAAATTGACCCCATACACACCATAAAGGCACCATACCAAAAAGAAATCGTCAGTGGCGTACTGAGTAGAATTGCCGAGAAAAAAGCTGAGAATACAGGAATGAAATACGAAGCACCTGCCAATAACGTGACATTGCCATGCAAAATCCCGACATTCCATGCAGCATAACCAAAGCCCATAGCGGCAGCGGCAAAAAGTAAGGACGTGGAAGATGACCAATCAAAATCAAATGCGCCGCCGCCCATCAATGCATATTTAATCCAAAGCACCATCGAAACCAACATAAAAAATAAGGTAATCCCATTACTACCCTTAGCCATCTTCGCAGTGAGGGTACAATAAGCCGACCAAAGGAGCGTTCCGATGAAAGCCAGTGCATAACTCAGTGGGTTATGTTGTATGTTTGCCCACATGCTAGGTAAATCAAGACCTTGCTCACCGCCTAATACCCAGCAAATGCCCAAGAGAGAGATCATAAAACCAGGAATAATGAGAAAATTGGCTTTTTGTTGATTAAATACAATAGCAGCAACCATCGTGAATGTTGGCCATAAATAGTTCACCATCCCAACTTCAATCGCTTCTCGATTATTACTGCTAAAGCCAATAGATAGTGATAAGCACACTTCATAGCTAACAAATAAAATACTACCCCAAATTAAATAGGCTTTTGGAAAATTTTTAAGCTTGCTCCAACCTACTGAAAAAAACAGGAAAATAGAGGCAAGCGTATAAATTAATGCTGCGCCACCGACTGCACCAAAATGCGAACTGACATCCTTGATCAACGCAACGATCAAGCTCCATAGGAAGATCGCAAGCAATCCAATGAATGTGGCTTTTTTTGAGTTCATATTGAAATAAATCGAATATAAAACCGCAGCCAAATTCCCATTTACACTTTTGGGAACTTAACTAGGTGAAATGTGAAAATACAACTCATCTGTTTAAACAGATCTTTATTGTTGCTGTTGTTCCTGCTGCCAACGGCGTTGCTGCAAACGTTCGGCTTCAACTTCACGTTTATTTAAGGCTCGCTCATACAGCTTCGTACCCCGCAACTCAGGCGGCAAATATTCCTGTAAAACAAAATGCTCAGGGTAATTATGCGGATAGAGATAATCCACGCCATAACCTTGTTGTTTCATCAATTTGGTTGGCGCATTACGTAGATGTAACGGCACAGGCAAATTCGCAGTTTTTTCGGCAAGCTCCAAAGCTCGGTTAATCGCGAGATAGGTACTATTACTTTTCGGGCTGGTTGCGAGATATACAGCACATTGACCTAAAATAATCCGTGCTTCAGGCATACCGACCGCTTGTACTGAACGGAAACACTCACCCGCCAACAACAAGGCATTTGGATTAGAATTTCCAATATCTTCCGATGCTGCAATCAACATTCGACGTGCAATAAAAATAGGGTCTTCACCACCTTTGAGCATGCGTGCCATCCAGTATAGGGTCGCATCCGCATCGCTACCACGAATTGATTTGATAAATGCCGAAACCAAATCATAATGCTGCTCACCTGATTTGTCATAACGTGCAATATTCTGCTGTGCGACTTTAACCACAATTGCATTGGTCACGATATTTTCAACGTCTGCCTCAAAAGTACTGGCAATTAAATCAATCAAATTAAGCGCTTTACGTGCATCACCCGCAGCAAATTGAATCAGCGCATCATATTCTTCAATCTGAATAAAACGCTCTTTCAAAAACTTATCACTTTGAATGGCTTTATTGATCAGGGTTTGAATCGCATCCGCATCCAGACTATTCAGGGTATAGACCTGACAACGGGACAACAGTGCGCTATTGACCTCAAAGGATGGATTTTCAGTGGTGGCCCCAATCAGGGTAATTTTGCCTTTCTCCACCGCACCCAGTAAGGCATCCTGCTGTGATTTATTAAAACGGTGAATTTCGTCAATAAACACTACTGGCGTAAGCAGATCACCACTTTCGGCAATCACTTCGCGCAGTTCTTTCACACCTGTATTCAGTGCAGACAGGCTAATGAAAGGACGATCCACCGCCTGAGCCAGCAACAGGGCAATGGTGGTTTTACCTACCCCAGGAGGCCCCCAGAAAATGATCGATGGCAAATGTCCCTGATCAATCATCTGGCGCAAGGGTGCATGCTCACCCAACAAATGATCCTGCCCGATGATTTCGGACAAATCACGGGGACGTAAGCGTTCAGGAAGTGGAATATGCGTATCTGACATCATCAAGGGCTTTCTGCTGTTTTATCCTAGTCTATTGCGTCTGGGGCAAATCTACAATTTGAATCTGCAACCACGCGACATTCTATTGCGCAGTATTCTTTTGAAGTAACTGCTGCATGACATGGTAGCTTGCAGTAATTCGAGCTTCATTCGGAAAATTAGTATTCGCGAGCATCACAATCCCAATTTTCTGCTGTGGAATAAATGCAGCATAGGCACCAAAGCCATTACTTGAACCAGTTTTATTAAACAATGTTGCTGCTCGAGCACGCTTTGGTTGTTTGATCGGTGTAACGATATGACTTTCTAAAGCCATTTTGCTTGAATTGCCTTGTAAAAGTGTTTCAAGCTTAACAGGATAAGCATATTGCTCCCAACCTAAACCTTGGGTCATCGCACCGACTTTAAAATACCCAACATGCGTATTTTCAATCGCTTTGCGAAGAGGGTGTTTTAATTTTTGTGGGTAAATTTGAGCATCTAAAAATTTCAGCATATCGAAACTGCTACTCTTCACGCCATACGCTTCCGCATCAAACATCCCCGCAGAAACGCGAATGGGTTGGTCATTTTTATACCCCCATGCGTATTGTGGCATCTGCTGTTCGGGTACTCGAATAAAACTTTGTGTCATTCCCAATTGTGGTAGCAAGGTTTTTTCAATCAGTTCGCTATAGGGTTTTTTCATTGCCAAGGCTGTGACATAGCCCATCAAACCAATACTTGGATTAGAATATTGACGGGCTGCACCGACTTTAGTTTTTGGCTGCCAATTCTGAAAATATTGAACCATATCCTGCTGAGTAACAACTTCATCTGGAAATTGCAGCGGAAAGCCACCTGCGGTATATGTACCTAAATTTAAAATCGTAGCTTTATTCAGTGCGGTATTTTTTAATTCTGGAAAATACTTGGCAGGATGATCAGACAATAATAATTGCCCTTGCGCCTGTGCATAGCCTGTCAAAGTAGCATTAAAGGTCTTACTGACTGAGCCAAGTTCAAATAAGGTCTTATTACTCATCGGTTGATTGCTTTGCTTGGAAGCAACACCATAATTTACAAAGTAATGCTGCCCTTTCAATGTCACCGCAACCACTAATCCAGGAATCTTATATTGATCTAATAGTGGTTTAAATTGCTGATCTACAATCTCTTTGACTTGCTGCTCACTGAGCGGTTGCGCCCAAACCGAAGAATAACAAGATAAAAGCCCTACGGTGAAGAACAGCATTCTTGATGCGATCATGTCTATTTCCCAAACTCATTTCATTCAAACAACTAGAGAGCCTGCGGCAACAATGCCTGCCTCTCGATGCTCATCCTATCGGGGGAATAGAAAAATTACTGTAAAAGTATTGTTTTTATTGCTGAGAAACGCTGATCAATAAAGAGAACTCTATCTTATCGTATCCAACGTACGACATAATCTTCGATATCTTCGTCATTGATATCTTGTTCTGAAATACAGCGTCCTGCTGCTGATTTTTTCGCTTTAATCACACTTTGACGTGAGCCCGTATTTAAATAATGCCATGACGGTAAATTTTTACCTTCATTCAAACGGCGATAAGCACAACTAGGAGGTAACCATGTAATTGTTTGCAATCTTTCAGGTGTCAATTGAATACAATCTGCAACATGCTGTTGACGATTCGGATAATCAGAACAACGTGCCGTTTTACAATCTAATAATTTACATGCAACTTTGGTGTATGCGACTTCTGCCGTTTCTTCATCTTCAAGCTTAACCAAACAACATAAACCGCAACCATCACACAATGCCTCCCACTCAGTATTATTCAACTGATCAAGTGGATATAGTTTCCAAAAGTTAGCGCGCAATTCGGTAGACATGGCAAATGTTTTAGGCTTTTAAAATTTGTGTTGATTATAGCATTTATTCCCAATCAAGCTGTTTTCCAAGCGACTTAAGCGATTAACAATACTTAAGTTATTGAACATTTCAACCACAGAAACACCACATTTGGTTCAAAAAATACACGCTATAGTAATCTCATAACGATAAATTTAGGAGTAAGTAATATGTTCCGTTGGGCTATTATCTTTGCAGTGATTGCATTAATCGCGAGTTTATTAGGTTTTGGTGGTGTTGCTGGTTTATCCAAAGACTTTGCCGTCATTTTATTAGTGATCGCGGCTATTCTTGCTGTAGTGGGTTTTTTATCACGCGGTAAAGCTTAGTTTAAAGAGAAATAAAAATTCAGAAAGAAAAAAGAAGAATCGCCGTATTCTTCTTTTTTTATTGTCATCATTTCAGCCGAATAAAAATTTGTCTTTCCGCTAACATCATCAATTTTTTGCTTTTTTATGCTTTAATCAAAGCATTGAAAATATAGATCAGGATTAAAAAATGAGCTTTCCAATTACAACACGTGAAATTGAATATACTGCTCCAGATGGTCAGCGCCTTATTGGCTATTTTGCGACACCTATCCGAGATGTACCAGTTGCAGGAGTTATTGTTGCTCCAGAATGGTGGGGACGTACCGAATATACCGAGCAACGTGCGCGTGAACTTGCAGAACACGGTTTTGCCGCTCTCGCAATTGATATGTATGGAGACAAAAAAGTTACCTCTGATGTTCCTCAAGCATCTGCATGGATGATGCAAACATTTGATCATGTAGAGACCGTGGTTGAGCGTGCTCAAGCAGGCTTAGATGCTTTAAAAGCACAACCAGAGGTCAATACTGAAAAATTGGCAGCAATTGGTTTTTGTTATGGTGGTAAAGTTGTTCTTGATTTGGCGCGATCTGGTGCCGATTTGAAAGCTGTGGTGACCTTCCACGCGAATTTAAGCCCTAAAGCACCTGCACAAAAAGGAAAGATTCAGGCTGAAATTCTTGTATTACATGGTGAGATCGACACCATGGTTTCTTTAGATGATGTCGCAAGCTTCCGTCAGGAAATGCACGATGCAGAAGTCGATCATGACGTGATTATTTTTGAAGATGCCAAACATGGTTTTAGTAATCGCCTCGCAGATGAGCGAGCTAAAGCAAATAATGTTGACTTAGGCTATAACGCCGAAGCTGAACATCAAGGATTAGAAGCTATGTATAAATTACTAGATAAACATTTAACCTGATTCAAAATATTGGCATAAACTTTCGCAAAGACTTCATTCTGTGTAGGTGGCATTTATGTCTCCTACACACGAACAAATGTTTTTATCATTTAAATGAGTCCACGATTATATTTTCATTATACTAAGCCTCTGCTTTTGATTGTTCTGATTCATGTCTGATTTCTCATTTTCTGATGCACTACTCACGTGGTTCGACCAACATGGCCGCCACGATTTACCATGGCAAATCGCTGATGATCCCTACAAAGTGTGGGTGTCAGAAATCATGCTACAACAGACTCAAGTTAAAACTGTGCTGCAATATTTTGATCGCTTTATCGAAAGGTTTCCAACCGTAGACGATCTTGGTCAGGCCAGTTGGGATGACGTTGCCCCTTATTGGGCTGGTTTAGGCTACTATGCCCGTGCACGCAATCTGCACAAAGCCGCTGCAATCGTAAAGCAGAAAGGAAAGTTTCCTGAAACATTAGAACAGTGGATTGAATTACCAGGCATTGGTCGTTCAACTGCTGGTGCATTAATGTCTCTTGGCTTACGACAATATGGCGTCATTATGGATGGCAATGTGAAACGAGTTTTAGCACGTTTTTTTGCGATTGAAGATGATCTATCTAAGCCACAACATGAGCGTGCTTTATGGCAAATTGCGGAACAGCTGTGTCCGAAAGAACGTAACCATGATTACACCCAAGCAATCATGGATTTGGGTGCTACAGTCTGCACACCGAAAAAGCCTTTATGTTTATACTGCCCAATGCAACAACACTGTCAGGCCTATCAACAAGGTTTAGAACAAGAACTCCCATTTAAAAAAGCAAAAAAACCTGTCCCTGTTAAAACGGCGAATGTGCTCCTAATTCAAGCAGATCGTGAGTGGCTTTGGCAACAACGTGAAGCCCACGGTCTATGGGGAGGTTTGTATTGTCTGCCTATCATCGAACAGGCAACCGAATTACAACAGATTGAACAGCAATTTAAGCTCCAAGCTCAAGTATCATCACTACAGATTAGTCATAGTTTTACTCACTTTACATGGATACTGCATGAACAACTGTTCCACGTGGAACATGATCAAAAAGAACAGCTCAGTATCGAATTAAATGGAGTATGGCTAAGTCCAGAAGCTGCGATTGCCAAAGGCATTCCAACCGCCATGAAAAAATTGATTACAGCAAAACAAAAGACTTGCTCTACTTAATTGTTGTAAATCGAAATCACAAGGAGTTTGTGTGCGTCTTTCGATTCCATTTATCGTGATTAGTCTATTGGCTATTCTAATTTCTGCATGTACGACAACGCCTAGTAAGCCTACGCCCCTACCAGCCACTCAAATCAATAAACTTAAAAATCTGCGTTTAGATAGCCGTTTGCCCGTTCCAGTCAAAGGTATCAATCGAAGTGAATTACGAGATACTTGGGGAGCTGCACGTAGCCAAGGACGTAACCACGAAGGGATTGATATCATGGCGGAGCGTGGGACGAAAGTGTATAGTGCTACCGAAGGGTTAGTCGCTGATTTACGTAATAATAATTTAGGTGGCAAAATCATTTGGATTCTTGGACCATCTGGTTCTTGGCACTACTATGCCCATTTAGATGGTCATAAACGTGGTCTTAATGTGGGAGACTATGTTCATAAAGGCGACCTCATTGGTTATGTGGGCAATACAGGCAATGCTCGTGCGACTGCCCCACATTTACATTATGGTATTTATTTAAATGGCAAAGGGCGTGGAGCAGTCAATCCATACTCATATTTACGTTAGGAACATAGAATGTCAGAAGCATTGATTGAACGACTGGTTAAATTTGCAGAGTCTGGAAATCAGCAAAAAATCATCATCAATGGTACAAGCTATCAAGGCTGGATTATGGAAATTACCGAAGATGCTCTGCTGATTAGCACAGGATTTGCAGATAAATCTGGTAAAGACTTTTGGCTTAAATTTACTGATTTAAATACAGCTGAACTGTATTATTGGGATACTCGCCCAAATGAATGGGTGGCATTCACACTTTAATGATTTTATATGAATAACAATAGGGAGCATCAAATATGACGATTCAACGCTGTGGCTGGTGCTCCAATGATCCACTCTATATTAACTACCACGATAAAGAATGGGGCAAAGTAGAACAAGATGAAAAACGATTATTTGAGATGCTTTGTCTTGAAGGTCAACAAGCTGGATTATCATGGATTACAGTACTAAAAAAGCGCGAGAATTACCGTTCACACTTCTTTCACTATCCAATTACTAAGATTGCAGAGTTTACTGATGATCAACTCGAAGACAAACTGAGTGATGCAGGATTAATTCGTCATCTAGGTAAACTTAAAGCGATTCGAGACAATGCAATTGCATGGCAGCAACTCAAAAATGAAGTTGGTGATGTATCTCATTGGCTATGGGCCTTTGTTGACCATCAGACTCCAAATAACGATGTCATTCACTATCGTGATGCACCTGCACAAACCGAACTCAGTCAAAAACTTTCAAAAACACTGAAAAAACGTGGTTTTAAATTTGTTGGCCCCACAACTTGTTATGCGTTTATGCAAGCGGTAGGAATGGTCAACGATCACGAAAATCACTGCCATTTTAAATAATATCAATTCATTTTCCTTTCCAAGGAGTTATCGAATGAGCAATAACCAAATTCGTGCTTATGCTGCAATGAAAGCAGGCGAGCAATTGGTTCCTTATCAATTTGATGCAGGTGAATTAAAGCCACATCAGGTTGAAGTTAAAGTTGAATACTGCGGTTTATGTCACTCAGATTTGTCTGTGATCAATAATGAATGGCATTCATCCGTTTATCCTGCTGTCGCTGGACATGAAATTATTGGCACAATTATCGCACTCGGTTCAGAAGCCAAAGGACTGAAACTTGGTCAACGTGTTGGCATTGGTTGGACAGCTGAAAGTTGCCAAGCATGTGATCCTTGTATTGGTGGTCATCAAGTTTTATGTACCGGTGGCAGCGTTGCGACTATCGTTGGTCATGCGGGTGGCTTTGCAGAAAAAGTTCGCGCAGGTTGGCAATGGGTCATTCCTCTACCGGAGGCTTTGGATCCTGAAAGTGCAGGACCATTGCTTTGTGGCGGCATTACCGTGTTTGATCCTTTGCTTAAACATCAGATTCAAGCAACACATCATGTCGGTGTGATTGGGATTGGTGGTTTAGGGCATATGGCCATCAAGCTACTTAAGGCTTGGGGTTGCGAGATTACCGCATTTAGTTCAAATCCAGACAAAACTGAAGAGCTCAAAGCCATGGGCGCTGACCATGTGGTAAATAGTCGTGATGCTCAAGCGATCAAAGCGCAACGTGGCAAGTTTGATCTATTGCTTAGCACCGTCAATGTAACCCTGAATTGGCAATCCTATCTCAATACATTGGCACCGAATGGTAGTATGCATTTCTTGGGTATTACCTTAGAGCCTATTCCAGTTTCTGTAGGTACTATCATGAGTGGTGCCAAATCTGTTACAGCTTCACCAACTGGGTCACCTTTAGCACTGCGCCAACTACTACAATTTGCCGCACGTAAAAATATTGCACCACAAATTGAGCTATTTCCAATGTCTCAACTCAATAAAGCCATTGAACGACTTCATTCAGGTCAAGCACGTTATCGTATTGTACTTAAAGCAGACTTTGATTAATTTAAAATCGACGACATACGCTCTCTCACCCAATCCGCCAACTGTTGAATTGCTTGGCGGATTTCGGTGGTCAACGCATGCCCTGCATTTAAGCGGATGAAGTGCTGATAACGCTGATCTTCACCAAATACTTCCCCTGGTACGATATTAATCCCTTGGCGCTGCGCTAAATAATATAACTCTAAGCCTGTAATATTTTCTGGTAGTTGCAACCACAAAGCATAACCACCTTCTGATTGACTCAAGGCGATTGAAATCCCATCAAATACTTCCAAAATATAAGCACGATACTGTTCGACTTGTTGCATCAACTTCGGTCTTAACTCATCCAAATGCTCACGATAACCACGACTATAAATGAAATCAGCCAAGCCTAACTGTAAGGGTGTATTTACACCGACGTTATTTGATAAGAGTTGTGGTCGTAAGTGTTGCAATTGTTGTCCCAAGCAAAACCATCCTACACGATAGGCCGTAGACAGTGACTTCGAGACTGAACCACACCAAATTACGTAGCCTTGTTGATCCCAATAACGAATCGGCAAAGGTCTCTCTTTTTGGAAACTGCATTCACCATAAATATCATCTTCTAAAATAAAACATTGGTATTGCTGTGCGAGTTGAGCAATTTTTTGCTTCTGTGAATGACTTAAACAGTAGCCCAATGGATTTTGAAAATTAGCAGTGAGTAAACACAGCTTGGCATCGCCCTGTTTCATAAAAAACTCAAGACGTTCAAGATCAATACCTCGATGATCTGCTGGAATCTCAATAATCTTACGCTTAAGACTTGCCAACATTTGCAACTGACCGTTAAAAGTAGGTGTTGGAATTAAAATACTGTCCCCTTCCTGACTGATCTGCTGAATTAACAGGGACAAAGCTGGCATACAGCCATTGGTAATAAAAATATCTTCCGTAGCGACATAAATTCCATCTTCACGCCAATGGTCTGATAAAGCCTTACGTAACTGCTCATGCCCCTGTTTATTACAATATAAAAAATCTTCAGGCTGACAGTGTTTAAGCGCACGCTGTAGGGAACGACGTAGCCCATCTACAGGAATTAAATGGGGCGACAACTGAATAGCCCCTAAAGGGGTTAAATGATTTTGAATCGATGCTGTTTGAATCTGATTTTGTAAGTCTAAATTCGAGACTTGCCGTGCTTTGGACTCAAAGCTTGGACTTTTAGGAGCAGCACTTTGATATTGTCTTGAACTTACAAAATAGCCTGACTTGGCTTTGACATAAATCAGTCCTTTCGCTTCTAACAGTTCGTAGCATTGTTGTGCGGTACTCAAACTAATACTTTGCTGACGAGCAAATTCCCTTAAAGAACTCAACTTTTGCTGTGGCTGTAATTCATGTTGATAAATTTTATGAGCCAGTTGATCTGCTAGGCGTTGATATTGAAAAGTCATATCTGTACTGCTTTTTTATAAATTTCTGTATCTGTATTGGTTAATACAACACCGTTAAGCTATAAAAATCAACTGACAAAGGATAAGAGCATGAAAAACAATATCTTATTTATATTTTCTACAATTTTTTTTACAGGCTGCAATCTGACTGACCAGTCCACTTATCAGCAACAACAAGTGTGTAAATCACTCTCACAGGGATATCTGCAAATTCAAAACCAATCGACCTATGAATTATGGAAAATGGAGAAAAGTGAAGCCCCTGAGCAGACCCGTGTCATCAAACTGACCTATAAGAAGCCCAATGAAAATGGCCTGATGCTCTCAAGTAACTTTCTACCAACGGTCAAAATTGAATGCACGCAACAACAGCAACAGGTCAAAGTTGCAGTACAATAACCGACTGGACAACTTGTTCAAGTTTTAGAACTCAAACTTGCCGAAACAGCTATTGGCAAACCCAGTAAAATCAATCACATGATCAAATAATATGCGTTAGGGTTGTGGCATACCGTTGGGCTTGAAATCGTGTAGATAAACAAACATCGCCCATCGGCTTTTCACAATTTATTTCGCTTCTCATATCAGCACACCATGCAAATATCAGCTTGTTCGAATTGTACTTAGATCACATAAAACTATTTTTCTGCAAAACAATATGTATAAAAATTCAATATAATCCGATAGTTAGTTAAAAAATATGACCGTTTTTTCTTATAATCTCTCTCAGAGCATATGTATAACAATATGCCAGTTTGCTCGTTGTTATTTTAATCTTGGGGAATTATGGTGACAGAACACACTTTGGTCTTACGCAACACACTCTTGGCACTTTCTTTGACACTAGGGCTAACTGCTTGTGGTGGTGGCAGCAATGACAGTACCACAACAAAACCTGAATCAACGCAACCGCCTGACAGCATTCAACCTGATAATTCAGTCAATACTCGTATCAATGAAGCTTTACGTACAGGCAGTACAGCGAACCTCACAGCACAAGATACACCTGCACTGTTAAAATGGGCATTGGCTAAGGCAGAGACACAACGTGACTGGCAAAAAAATCTGCTCACTGCTCTCTATTCCAATACCAACAATCAAGCCATACAACCTGTTTTACAAGTACCTAGTAACGTTTCTTTAAATCTGTATCCGACCGATCTTAGTCAAAGCATACCATTCGCTATGGGGGACGCCGTCTGTGAAGATGCCTTAAGTCTGCAAGCAGGTAAAGGCTGTGGTCTAGGCGTTATTAGTCGAATTGATCAAAGCCGGGTATTGGCTTATGGTCAGGAAATGTTTAATAAAATACTGGAAAATAATAGCGATTATATACAGTTTAGCGAAGTGATGAACAACAGCTTGCGTTGGCTCATTACAGGTGATGCGCATCAATCCTTGGCTGGAAAATCCTTAACCATTAGTGTAAGAGGCACATCGGCAGTACAGACTAAAAATTATTTGGAAAAACAACTGGGTGCAACGGTTCGTGACGCAAACTGTAATGTACTAGACCCTGCTAATAGCTGTTGGCAAGCGTTGGATGTGATTGTTCTTGGGCAAGGTATCGAAACAGAAAAATTTGATCAATCTCTCATCGAAAAATACATGGCAGCAGGCAAACCAATTTATTTCCAAGCCTCAACTTGGCAAACTCAAACCAATAGCCAAAAAGTACTCAATGCATTAAAACTTCAAGTTAATCATAATTTTTTCCGCAACAAAAATACGCTGCTCATCGCTAAAACCGCAACTCTAGAAGAGCGTTGGCAACGAATTAACCAAATTGAAGACAGCATTCAGGTCCTACAATATCTGATTGATCCAAGCACCACGACTTTGGGTGAATTGAACAATAATAACCCGCTAATTAAGAGCATTTTAAACCAATCTAATCTCTTACAATTGCTTAATGCTCAGAGTTTATCTGCTTTTAGTACACAGAATAAAAATGAGCTCCTCAAGGCTCTCGTGCTGATTGCCGATTTATGGCGACCAACCGTAAATTATACAGGTTTGAAAAAAACCAGTGATGCAACCACCTTTATGCATACCTATGCATCTGATGCTTGGGTCGATTATAACCGTACCAATACTCGTGCATCGAGCTATGGCGCTGGGGATTATATGCCTACAGCAGCACAGAATATGCCCGTCAGCAGTGATTGGGAAACCATTACCGTGACAATTCCACAAGGTAGTGGTATGACGAGTATTGGTCGTGCCAGTATCCCAGCCAAGGCTGTACAAATTCAAATTGTCGATGCACAAGCAGCCGATCTTTCAATACAAACTAGTTATTTACGCACTTGGGGCAGCCCATTTGATGATGCAGGTTATAAACGCCCATTGCGTCCAAACAGCTATCCTGTCAAATTATTGCCGCAACAGGATAATGCCTTTATTAGTCCATTCGGCGGCCCTTTGATGCTGAATTATCGCAATGCCACAGCAGGCAGCATCATCACCTTGAAAATCAAGGGCAGTGCCAAATACGCACATTACGACTTTACCCAAGAAATGAGCAGCGCCGAAAAAAATGCGGCAACTCAAGTGCTGCAAAGCAAAACCTTTGGTTGGAATACCTTTAAATTTGTTGGTGGTGAAATTCAGCAAACCAATGCCTATGCCCTCAATGCAATTGGCAATTTAAGTCCAGACGAATATATTAGTCGAATTAAAGCCGTGATTTATGACAGTAACCATATTGCCAATGGTTATAACAATATGCCGCTAGATAACAGTACTCAACAGGCTTGTCGCGCTTTGAATTGGGATTGCACCAGTGCTCTGCATCGTGCGCCAAACGTACAGCATTTTGTTGGCTGGATTGCAACCTGCGGCTTCTTATGTTCGGGTAATCCATCCGATGGCTCTACAGGAGTCGATATTGGTTGGGGTTGGGCGCACGAATTGGGGCACAATACCGTTCAAGCTGTGCTCACCATGACCTTCCCATCTAGCGAAAATGGCAATACGATTGGTTGCGGTGTGGAGTGTAACAATAATATTTTGGCAGGCTTAAGTATGCTGCGTAAATATGAAATTTATGCTTTAGATAATAATGGCAATAACTTTAATCATTCGGAATTGTACAGCTACATCAAAAGCAACCGTGATACAGGTTTGGCTGGTGAAGCACTCCGTATCGATATGGAAAAACGCTTATGGCAAGGTAATGATAATGCCAAACAAGCATTTCATCTACAACTAGCACACAATTATACCAAATTACATCAGGGCAAGGCTCAACCCGACGCACAAGGGGTATTGGAGTTTATTCGCTTACTCAATATTTCACAGCGTTTATACAATCAGATTGATTTGAGCAAAGCCTCTATCGCAGAGAAAAATCAGTTAGGTCTGGGTGCATTTAGCAGCAAAAACTTGAGTCGTCCTGATCTGATCTACGTGCTGAGCTCAAAGATTATGGGTTATGACTTAAAAGATATTTTTCAGTTCTATGGTTTATCTGTCACAGATACCGCACGAGCGTCGATTGCAATGCTGAACTTACCAACAGCCCCCCTCACGTTCTATGCACAACCTGTAAATCGGTCTAACCATTTAAATGAAGGCACTTGGTTAACCTTGCCTGCAACAGGCTCCGTTCCAAATTATCCTTATAAATAACAAATCACAATACAAAGCGGCTTTTAGTGCATAAAAGCCGCTTTCTTATGATCAATCACTCTGTTTATTTCAACATATCGGGTAACTTAGGCTGAGCATATAATGGGTTATAAATTTCTTTCTTCATCCTCATTAGCATTTGATACGGTTGCTGCTGCACAAACATATTTACAAAACTGAGAGGGATCGAACCTGCTGGATCGGCATAACCACTGGTCATGACTTTGACTTTATTATTGGCGAGCCGTTGAAATGTCCAATCCCCCGTATACTGAGTTAGACGAATCACATCAGGCTGTTCAGGATAACTATTCTTCACTGTACTATTTTTAATACTAATACTACCATCTGCATTTTTAATCATTTTACCTTTAATCACCACATCTCGGTCTTTTAAAGGAAACGGAAAATCTAACAACATATATAGGGTAAATTCACCTTTCTTTTCATCACGAGACAAGAGTTGTGCTTTCGCAACATAAGGTACCCATTGTGGCGTACGTTCAACATCCAGTACCACAGCAACAGCCCGTTCTAATGGCACATCAAAAGTGGTTTCTGCTCTATATTGGAAAACAGGATTATTTTCTGTTTGGTAAGTCCAAACTTTAATATTATTACGATGTAAACTCAGTTTAGGTGCTTCTGCGGCACTAGTAGCCAAGCTGGTCGCACTTAGCAGTGCAGCAAGAACAATATGCTTTTTATTCATGTCATGCTCAATTGTTTTAGTCATTGTGAGAGCTTGTTTGAACAGCACATTTTTTAGATGCTCAACAAGCTCTTTAGGCGAAAAAAGAAAGATTAAACTTCAATATCATTAAAGCCAAGAACATCTTTCATATCATATTTACGTGCTTCACGACCAACAACCCATGCAGCCGCGCGCACAGCACCAGAAGCAAAATTCATTCGATTGGTCGCTTTGTGTGTGATTTCAACACGCTCACCTTCACCAATAAACATCACGGTATGTTCACCGACGATGTCGCCACCACGAATAGTTTGAAAACCAATACTTTGACGTTCACGAGCGCCTGTATGACCTTCACGGCAATACACTGCATCCGTTTTCAAGTCACGGCCTAAGGTATCTGCAATCGCCTCACCCATCATAAATGCGGTACCTGATGGTGCATCCACTTTATGACGGTGATGTGATTCGATGATTTCGATGTCAACGGTATCACCAAACACTTTCGCTGCGAGCTCTAATAATTTGATTGAAACATTCACACCAACTGAATAGTTAGCAGCATAAACGACTGGAGTCTGTGTTGCAGTTTCATCTAAGAAAGCCTTTTGTTCATCCGACATGCCTGTAGTGCCGATCACCATTGCAACACCTGCCTCACGGCATAACTTTAAGTGTTGTTCAGTGGCAACAGGCGCCGTGAAATCAATCACGACATCACAGTCTTTTAAAACTTCACTTAAACTTCCCACAATCTTGACGCCGATGTTGCCAATCCCTGCAAGTTCCCCTGCATCTGCACCCACCAAACTGCTTTCTGGACGTTCAACAGCTGCTGCGAGTTGGTAGCCTGCTTGTTGTACTGCTTGAATCAGAATACGCCCCATGCGTCCGCCTGCACCCAAGATTCCAATGCGTGGAGAAGTCGACATAATTTTTCCTAGTCTTTTATTTAAACAATTGGGCTACTATAGCAAAACTCTATGCCTACGCTAAAAAATTCCCATAAAAAAACCTGCCGAAGCAGGTTTTTTCAACATCAGTTAAACCAGTCAAAGAATGACTTTTTCTTTGGTGATGAGGCATGTCCATCACCATCTAACGACGCTTGTAATTCTTTCAACAATTCACGTTGGCGACTGTTTAAATTCACAGGTGTTTCTACCACGATACGGCACAATAAGTCACCGACCATGCTGCTACGTACAGGACGAACACCTTTACCACGTAAGCGGAATAACTTACCTGTTTGAGTACCTTCTGGGATTTTTAAGCTGACACGACCATCAAGCGTCGGGATTTCAATTTCTTTGCCTAATGCAGCATCAGCAATACTGACTGGCACATCCATATATAGATCTGCACCGTCACGTTGGAAGACTTCATGTTCACGAACTACGACTTCAACGTATAAATCACCCGCTTGACCATCACGAATCGCTTCACCTTTACCTGTTAAGCGAACACGATCGCCGTTGTCCACACCCGCAGGAATAGTGACTTCAAGCGTTTGTTGACGGTCTGCAACACCTGAACCATGACAAGTGTTACATGGATTCTTAATCATTTTGCCTTGACCACGGCAGGTACTACAGGTTTGCTGAACCGAGAAGAAACCTTGCTGCATACGCACTTGACCCGCACCATGACAGGTACGACACGTCTCAACATCATTTGGATTCTTAGAACCTTTACCATCACAGCTATCACAAGGTGCAGGTGCAGTAAACGTAATGGTCTTTTTTACGCCTTTGACAGCTTCTTCAAGCGTCAATTCCATCACATAACGAAGATCTGAACCACGGCGTTGGCGTTGCTGTTGGCGACCACCGCCACCACCGAAAGCACCACCAAAAATATCACCAAACTGGCTAAAGATGTCTTCTGCACTAAAACCACCACCGAAGCCACCGCCGCCACCAAAACCGCCTTCAAAAGCACTATGACCAGCGCGATCGTACATACTGCGCTTTTCGCCATCAGACAGGATTTCATAGGCTTCTGCAGCTTCTTTGAACTTATCTTCTGCTTCAGTATTGTCTGGGTTACGATCTGGATGATACTTCATCGCCAACTTACGATAGGCTTTTTTAATCTCATCATCACTTGCGGTTTTCGAAACGCCTAAAACCTCATAATAATCACGTTTAGCCATGGTTGGCGATGCTCCTCACGGAATTGGTTCAATCTCTACAAATAAATAAGCTCTGTTGACATTTTATTAACAAAGTCAACAGAGCCTTAATAAGGGCACTACTCTAAATTTACAAGGCCTAGCACAATAAAAAAGCGATAAAATTAGAATACCGCTTTATTTTTAAAATACTTAGCAACACCTTTGATCCATGCATTTAACAAAAACAACCATGCGATTGCACTGAAAATCACACCTGCGACCGTCATGCCTGTTACCCACAATGCACTATCCCATGCAAAAAAGAATAATGGAATAAACCATAACGCAGCAAAGCAAATGATCATGGTAAATAACAGCACGTTACGCATGATCCAAAGGGCATGTGCATGAATCCATACTTCAGCATTATCCACAATCGCAACTTTTCGCGCTAATAGGTATGCAAATACTGCAAACACGATTGTAAATAATGCAAGAAACATGAACACATAAGAAATCGCCACGTAACGGCGATGCTGCTCAACATTGTCTTGCCCCATGCTCTAGATCACCTCATTCATCGCATTTTGCCAAACCAATCATGCAATGAAATTCAATTATTTTTTGGTCTTCAAATATAGGTGCTACTATATTGAAATTTTCAATATTTCGCACCTTTATTCACAAAATAATTACGATAGCGGTGTTGCTTTCTTCACTTTGAACCATGCTGCATACAATGCAGGTAAGAAAAATAAGGTCAATAAGGTCGCAACAATTAAGCCTCCCATAATCGCAACCGCCATCGGACCAAAGAAAAGACTGCGTGATAAAGGAATCATCGCCAGTACCGCAGCCAATGCCGTCAATACAATTGGACGGAAACGGCGCATGGTTGCACCAATCACCGCATCCCACGGAGCATACCCTGCCTGAATATCTTGTTCAATTTGATCAATCAAAATCAGCGAGTTCCGCATAATCATCCCTGACAATGCAATCGTCCCAAGCATCGCCACGAAACCAAATGGTTTATTAAACAAGAGTAAGAATGCAACCACTCCAATTAAGCCAAGTGGTGCTGTCAGCAGAACAATCGTTGCACGTGACATACTCCGCAATTGAATCATCAACAAGGTCATCACCACAGCCAAGAACAATGGCATACCTGCATTGACTGAATTTTGACCTTTCGCAGATTCTTCAACCGTACCCCCCACCTCAAGCAAATAGCCATTTGGTAAATCCGCACGTAAAGTTTGCATTTTATCTGCTAACTGCTGAACCACGGTTGCAGGCTGTAAATTGGTTCGAATATCGGCACGAACCGTAATCGTTGGTAGGCGGTTACGATGCCAAATCAAGCCTTCTTCGAAGCGCGATTCAATTTTTGCAATCTGTGCCAAAGGTACGGTTGTTCCTTTGGTGGTTGGCACAGCTAAGCTTGCCAAAGAAGCCACTTCTGCACGTTCAGTTTTATCACCACGTAGACGAATCTCAATCAACTCACGTTTTTCACGATATTGATTCATCACTGAGCCTGTCACCGAAGCATTCAAGAAATTGGCTAAATCAACACTAGAAACACCCATTTGACGGGCACGGTCTTGGTCAATTTCAATCGCAATAATTTTACTTGGCTCACCCCAATCCAAATGGACATTGGTGGTATTCAGGTCTTCACCTACAACTTTAGCAACTTTTTGTGCCTCTGCCCGAACCGTTGCCAAATCTTCACCTGAGACACGATACTGCAATGGATAACCCACAGGTGGGCCATTTTCAAGTAAAGACACACGGGTACGTACTTGTGGCAAGAGTTGCTTGATTTGTTTCTCTAAAGAGCGGCGAATTTCATTACGATCATCTAAAGACGATGCCAATACCACAAATTGAGCAAAACTGGCTTGTGGAAGCTGTTGATCCAAAGGTAAATAGAAACGTGGTGACCCTGTACCGACATAGGCTACATAGTTATCAATCCCTTTTTGTTTCGCAAGGAATTGCTCAACCTTATGCACTGCCTGTTCAGTCGCAACCAGTGATGCGCCTTCTTCTAATTTTAAATCAACCAAAATTTCCGCACGGTTTGATGCTGGGAAGAACTGCTGTGGAACGAATTTAAACATCGCCACTGACAACACAAATATGCCAACGGTCACTGCAATCACTGTCTTACGATAGGTAATACAGATTTCAACGACACCACGGAAAGATTGATAAAATTTTGACTGATATGGATCATGATGCCCAGCATGTGCCTCAACGACAGGTGCTGGTTGCTTACGTAACCTTGCCCATAGGCGTAAATACCACGCCGCTTGTTGATTTTGCTTGGTGAAATCAGGCAGTAATTTTTCGCCCAAATAAGGTACGAATAAAACCGCAGCAATCCATGAAACGATCAATGCAATCGTCACGACTTGGAAAATAGAACGTGTGTATTCACCTGTGCCTGATTGAGCTGTAGCAATTGGAAGGAAACCTGCTGCAGTAATCAGCGTTCCTGTCAACATTGGAAACGCGGTGGTTTGCCATGCAAAGCCTGCGGCTTTCAGTCGGCTGTAACCCTGCTCCATTTTAATCGCCATCATTTCAACAGCGATAATCGCATCATCGACCAACAAACCCAGTGCAAGAATTAATGCACCCAAAGAAATCTTGTGTAGCCCTACATCAAATAAGCTCATCCCTGCAAACGTCATCGCCAGTACCAACGGTATCGACAATGCAACGACCAACCCTGTACGGAAACCGAGCGAGAAGAAACTCACCAATAAAACGATAATCACCGCTTCAGCCAGTACTTTTAAAAATTCTTGAATACTGCGTTGTACCGCTACAGGCTGATCTGAAACTTTTTGCAGTTTCATGCCCAAAGGTAAGCTCTTTTGTAAGCTATTAAATTCAGTTTCTAGGTTTTTGCCCAGTGCAATGATGTCTCCACCTTTGCGCATCGACACCGCAATCCCAATACCGTTCTCGCCCATGAAACGCATACGAGGCTGAGCAGGTTCACTGAAACCACGATAGACTTCAGCAACATCACCCAATTGAATGGTTTTATTCCCGACCAACAACGGCATTTTTTTCAGGTCATCGACACTATGTAAATGCCCACTGACACGAATTTGAATACGGTCGGTACCTGTTTCAAAGAAACCTGCACCTGCCATATCATTTTGCTTTTGTATCGCTTCCTGAATTGCAGTCACGGGGACACCGAGCTGAACAGCTTTGGTATTGGATAATTCAATCCAGATTTTCTGATCTTGCAGACCAACGAGATTGACTTTGCTGACATCTTTGACCCGTTGCAGTTGTAGTTGCAAACGATCGGCATATTCTTTCATTACCGCATAGTCAAAATCTTTACCCGTCAGGACATAAATATTCCCGAAGGTATCGCCAAATTCATCATTAAAAAATGGCCCTTGCACGCCACTCGGTAGCTGTGAACGTACATCATTGACCTTTTTACGGACGTTATACCAAATATCAGGAATCTGGCTCGATGGCAAACTGTCTTTAGCAACAAAGGTCACCAACGATTCACCAGGGCGTGAATACGCCATGATGCGATCATACTGCCCCGTGGTCATCAATTCTTTTTCAATACGATCGGTAACGAGTGTCGACACTTCTTTAGCAGTTGCCCCTGGCCAATAGGTCTGTACCACCATCACTTTGAACGTAAAGGGAGGATCTTCACTCTGTGAGAGCTTGGAATAAGACATAATTCCGACAATGCCGAGTAACAGCATAAAATACAGAACAATGCCCTTATTCTTCAGCGCCCATTCTGAAAGGTTAAATTTCATGCTTAACCTCCCGTTTTAACGGTGACTTCGCGATTATCACGATCTACAGGATGGATTTTTTGCTGGTCACGTAATAGATGCACACCACCCACCACGACCCAATCTGAAGCTTTCAAACCTGAAAGGATCGGTACGCTATCACGCCCATAAGTGCCCAACGTCACAGGGACTTTACGTAAGGTTTGATTGGCATTGACCACCCAAACATACGCTTGTTGATTATTGGCAGTGACACTGGATAAAGGCACACTCAACACATTATTTTCATTTGCGACAAAAATTACTCGCGCACTTTGCCCCAACTGGATGCTCGATTGCCCTTCCAATAATGAAACTTTAACTGTGAAGGTTCGAGATTGATCTGCGGCAGGTGACACTTCACGAACTTTCGCTGCAAAACGAGCATCAGGCTGAGACCACAACGTAACCCAAGCAGGTTGACCCACTTTAATGCTGCTAACGGCTTGCTCAGGTACGCCAAACACGACTTCTCGCTCGCCTTCAATGGCGAGTTGATAGGCAGGTTGTGCTGCTGCGATGACCTGTCCAACCTCTATTTGACGTTGTGTAATCACCCCATTCTTATTCGAAATAAGTTGGTTATAGCCCGTTTGATTTGAAGACACTTCATAATTAGAACGCGCTTGCTGTAAAGCTGCTTGCGCAGATTCATACTGATTTTTCACCGCATCAAATTGTGAGCGACTCACTGCATTGACAGGTAATAACTGTTGATAACGCTGATATTCTTCAGCAGCAATTTTTGCTGCGGCTTCAGCACTTTGCAATTGTGCTTTGGCAGCGTTCATTTGCAATTGTGCGTCTTTCACATCTAATTTAGCCAAAACCTGTCCGACTTTGACCCGATCACCCACATCAACATAACGTTCGGTAATTTGTCCCCCGACACGAAATGCCAATGCCGTTTGTTGCTTGGCTTGAACATCGCCTGCATAACTTTTTTGATCGATATGATTCGTATTCGGCTGCGTCACCATGACATAAGGAATTTCCTCTGTCTTGGGAACCTCTTTTTGACATGCCGTTAAAGTGACACTGCTGAGTACGAGCAACCCCACAATTACATGATTTAGCAGATTCATCTCTGTTTCGCTCTTATTCAAATTGATTTTTTAAGGCACAATATGCACATTATGATAGATTGTTTATTTTTTAATTAATATACTCATGAGTACACTAATTAAAAAATAAATCTAGCATTGTGATTTTTAATTGAATTAAAGAGAAAGGTAACGTGCAAATTCACAGTGGTCGTCCTAAAGATTTAGAAAAGAGAGCCAAAATTTTACAGGCTGCGAAATCTATTTTTTTAAAAATGGGCTACCACGCGACCAATATGAATCAGATTGCAAAAGAAGCAGGTGTCACCAAACTCACGGTGTATAACCACTTTCAAGACAAAGCCAATTTATTTATCTGCGCGATTGAAGAAAGCTGTGAAGAATCGATTCGAGCGAAACAATTTGAACTGACAGCTGAGTCCGATTTTGGGCAAGCATTGTATTTAATGTGTCATCGAGCCTTAAACATTATTTATTTGCCTGAGGCGCTTAAATTAGATTGTCTCTTGTTTGAACTTGCCGCTGAACAAAGTCCACTTACACAACAATTTTTTGATGCATCGCATACGCGGATGTGTAATGTTTGGTGTGATTTTTTTGAGCAGGCGATTGCGTTTAAATTCATTCGGGCAGATGAGCCACTTAAACTGACTGACCTCATCATGTCATTGCTGTTAGGCATACGTCATCATAAAGTCTTGCTTGGCTTAGATCCCGTTCCAACCACTATGGAAATCGAGCAGATGATTGAACAAGCAATGGAATTTTTTTTGCTTAAATATCAACCTAAAAATTAGATAAAATTCACATTTATTTACGTTCTCCACTTGGATTGTCTCTCAATCGCGCTATAGTCGAAAGAGACCATGAGGAGAAATAGAATGATTCAACAAATCACAGCTCCATTACGTGAAGATGTCCGTTTACTGGGCAATCTACTTGGAGAGACCTTAAAGCAACACGCTGGGCAAGATTTGTTTAATCAAATTGAGCAAATCCGTACATTAGCCAAAGGTGCTCGTGACGGTCAAGTTGAAGCAGAAAAACAGCTCGAACAACTTTTTCTCGGCTTGAAAGATGAAGAAATTTTACCGCTGACTCGTGCATTTTCACATTTTCTTAATTTTGCCAATATCGCGGAACAATATCATGTGGTGCGTAATCGTCGTCAGGCTGAGTTTGACGAACAAGCCCCTAATCCAAATCCTTTGTCACATTTATTTGAAAAATTCAAAACTGAACAGATCAATCAAAAACAACTCTTCGAACAAATCTGCGATTTAAAAATTGAATTGGTACTCACAGCGCATCCAACTGAAGTCAGTCGTCGTACCTTGATTCAAAAATATGATGATATTACCGATTGTCTATCTCAACTGGATCAGCAAAAACTCACTCCACGTGAGCGTCAACAAACCATCGCCACCCTGAAACAATTGGTCAGTTCAGCTTGGCAGACAGACGAAATTCGCCAACATCGCCCGACCCCTGTCGATGAAGCGAAATGGGGCTTTGCCACCATTGAACAAACCTTATGGAATGCTGTACCCAAGTTTATTCGTGAGCTGAATGAACTCACCCAGCAGCATTGTGAACAGTATTTGCCACTCAATATTGCACCCATTCGCTTTGCCTCATGGATGGGCGGTGATCGTGATGGCAATCCCAATGTGACTCATCAAGTGACACAAGAAGTATTATGGTTATCACGTTGGCAAGCTGCTGATTTATATCTACGTGATATTGAAAATCTACGCTGGGAATTGTCAATTCAAAGCTGTTCGGATGAACTCACTCAAGCACTCGGTTATGAACACCCTGAACCCTATCGTGAATATTTACGCGAAACCCGTGAACGCTTGAAAGCAACACGTTATTGCTTGGGTCAACGCTTACAAGGCTTAGAAGCCGATGATAGCCAGATCATTCGAAATAAAGATGAATTATTACAGCCCTTATTACTCTGCTATCGCTCACTGATCGACAGTAACTTAGCTGAAATCGCCAATGGGCAATTACTCGATTTCATTTATCGTGTGAATTGTTTCGGGATTGAATTACTCAAACTCGACATTCGCCAAGAATCAGGGCGGCATCGTCAAGCCATTTCAGCGATTACCGAATATTTAGGTTTGGGTAACTTTGAATCGTGGACGGAGCAAGCCCGTCAGAACTTCCTCATTCAGGAACTACAAAGCAAACGTCCGTTATTACCTAAGTTTATCAATGAACCAGAAGGCAGCTTGATTCAGCATCCTGATGTTTTGGAAGTGTTTGCCACCATGCGCACTTTGGCTGAACAACCAGCTGAGAGCTTGGGTGCCTATATTATTTCGATGGCAGAATATCCAAGTGACGTCTTAGCTGTCTTACTCTTACAAAAAGAAGCTGGTATCCAACATCCTCTTCGAGTGGTGCCCTTATTTGAAACATTAAGGGATCTCGACGGCGCAGCCAAAACTATGAGTACCTTATTCAATATGCATTGGTACAAACAGCATATTCAAGGCAAACATGAGGTGATGATTGGCTATTCGGACTCTGCGAAAGATGCAGGCTTTATGTCGGCAAACTGGGCACAATATCGTGCGCAAGAAGAACTCACCGCTGTCGCTCGACAACATGGGGTGCAATTGACTCTGTTTCATGGTCGTGGCGGTTCAATCAGTCGCGGCGGTGCGCCAACCCAACAAGCATTGTTCTCACAACCACCACGTTCGATTTCAGGTGCAATTCGTGTCACTGAACAGGGTGAAATGATTCGCTTTAAATTTGGTTTAGAAGGCATCGCGCTACAAAATTTGGAAATCTATACAGCAGCGACTTTAGAAGCAACGTTATTGCCACCGCCAGAGCCAAAGAAACAATGGCGTGATTTGATGAATCAAATGACTGATTTATCAGTACAGGTCTATCGCCAAACTGTGCGTGAAAATCCGAATTTTGTCAGTTATCTACGCACAGTCACGCCTGAGTTAGAATTACAAATGCTACCGCTTGGTTCACGCCCAGCCAAACGAAAAGTCAGTGGTGGCATAGAATCTCTTCGAGCGATTCCTTGGGTATTTGCATGGACACAAATCCGCTTAATGCTGCCCGCTTGGTTGGGTACAGGCACGGCGATCAATCAGGTACATGGACAACACCAAAACACCTTAAATGAAATGCTTGAACAGTGGCCGTATTTCCAAACTTTAATTGATATGCTGGAAATGGTTTTATCCAAATCTGATGCAGATATTGCGTTGTACTATGAATCTCATCTCACCCAAGATCAGGACTTAAAAGTTCTAGGGATTGAGCTACGCCAACGCTTACAAAATGCCGTCGATACGCTGTTACGTCTCAAAGGTGAATCCAAACTTCTGAGTAATAATGAAGTATTGGATCAATCCATGCAGGTGCGTAAACCATATTTATTGCCTCTGCATTTATTACAAGCAGAGCTGATGAAACGCCGTCGTCTGTATTTAGCCGAGCATCAAACCGAGCATAGCCCTGTCGATCATGCCTTAATGGTGAGTATTGCAGGGATTGCCGCAGGTTTGCGCAATACCGGCTAAATAAGAGCCTTGCCATCAACATAAATCACACGTGTTGATGGCAAGATTGGCAAAACATTCCATTTTTAGAAAAAAATTAGAAAATATTTTTTAAATAAGATAGTTAACTTTTCAAATAATTTAGAAAAAAATAAATAATAAATACGATAGTTTATTTTAAAACTAATTTTACCAAAAGGTAAAAATATTAAACTTCAACGGATTATCTAACGACATTCTCAAAGATCAATAGATGAAAGCTCGTTTTAAGACAGGGTATCATACTGGCTGATATCACATAATGAGTCTCATCTATGTCAAATTGGTTTCCAAAATGGCAGCCGTATCAGGGAAAGATTGATCATCGCCCTGTTGCGACAAACGAATATTTACCGCCCTTACAAAGTGCGGTATTAGGGGTACAACACGCATTTGCAATGTTTGGTGCCACTGTACTTGCACCCCTCCTCATGGGTTTTAGCCCGAACCTTGCCATTTTAATGTCAGGGATTTGTACCATTATTTTCTTCTTGATCACGGGTGGACGTGTTCCAAGTTATTTAGGCTCAAGCTTTGCCTTTATCGGTGTTGTTGCAGCAGCGACAGGTCACGTTACAGGATCAGGTGCTAACCCAAACCTAGCCGTTGCGCTTGGGGGCATTGTTGCCTGTGGTATTTTTTATGCCTTGATCGGCTTTGCTGTGATGCTGACAGGAACACGCTGGATTGAGAAACTCATGCCACCTGTCGTCACAGGTGCTGTGGTGATGATTATTGGTCTCAACCTTGCACCCGTTACTATTAAAGGCGTTGCTGGACAACCTTTTGAAATGTGGATGGCACTCATCACTGTATTAAGCATGGGCATCATCGCCGTATTTACCAAAGGTCTATTACAGCGCTTGTTATTGTTGGTCGGTCTATTGATTGCTTATGCCGTATATGTGGTTGCAACAAATATTCTAGGATTTGGTAAACCGATTGATTTCTCACAAATCGCAGCCGCACCTTGGTTTGGTATCCCAACTTTTTCACACCCAACTTTTGATCTGAATGCCATTTTAATCATTGCGCCTGTTGCCTTAATTTTAGTGGCTGAAAATTTAGGTCATATCAAAGCAGTCGGTTCAATGACAGGCGAAGATCTTACACCTCAACTGGGTAAAGCTTTTGTTGCGGATGGTTTGGCCACAACGTTATCGGGTAGTGTTGGCGCACCAGGGATGACCACCTATGGTGAAAATATTGGTGTGATGGCAGTGACCCGTGTTTATTCTACGATTGTGTTTGTAATCGCTGGCGTATTTGCAATTTTCTTGGGGCTGTCACCAAAATTTGGTGCAGTGATTAGTACTATCCCGACAGCAGTCCTCACGGGTGCTTCGATCGTAGTATTTGGTTTAATCACTATTGCAGGTGCTAAAATTTGGATCGAAAATAAAGTCGATTTTTCTAATAATAAAAACCTTATTGTTGCATCTGTCACCATTATTTTAGGTGCAGGTAACTTTGAATTACTGTTTGGTAGCTTTAATTTAGGGGGAATTGGAACCGCAACTTTTGCGGCAATTTTCTTAAACTTGTTATTCAGTTTAAAAGACAAAAACTAAAAAATTGAAGGCAGCTAAGGCTGCCTTTTTTATTCTTCGATGTACTTAATGAAGCGCATCTTTGAGCTGTTGGATACTGGCTAACCAAATCTCATAATCATCCGCTTCCTGCCATAAATCTTTTAATTCAGACTGATCTGACAAAACCAAAACAAGTACTTGCTGAGCTTGTAGTAATAAATCTGCGCTTGGTTTCAGTGAAACTGACTCAAGCCACTCATCTACTTTCTCAGTATAAACATCTGTTTGAGTACCATGACCCAGACTCTTGGCAAGCACTTCTATCGCAGCTAGAGCTTCCATCGCAACATCTGCATCAAGATATTCTTGTCCTTCATCCAATGCCGTCTGTAAAGTAGCTTCAATGACTGAAAAATCAGTCGCATCTTCTAATTCGTCAGCCCAATCATTTGCCGTGTCATTCCCAAATGGTTCATGTGACCAAGTTCCCATCTTTATTTCCTATTTATTAGTTTTTTCAAGCAATTCCTATTAAAGCTTTTTATTGAGGAAAATCAACTATTCTTCACTCTCTTGCTTATATTTTTCTTCAAGTACATTACTAATGATACTTTCAATCATCCAAACCCGATACAAGCTATTAAACACATAACTTTGCCCATCTATACGTAATTCCAATACAGGAAAATCTGGCTGATGCTTTTGCTGACAGAGTTCATCATTCTGTTTCAACAAAGCTTCAACATCTTGTTCGGTAATGTTGTCAATCTCTAAACGCTTCTGCATACGTTGAAAGTGGGTTTTGAAAGAAAGATCTTTGCCACGCGTCCAAACACCTTGCAATATCTCATGAATACAATCGATCTGTTCTTCTTCAGGCACGCTATAAAATAGTTTTGCCATTTCATAAGTCGCTTCTTTGGTAGGCCGACAGAATGGGGTGAATGCGACCTGTGTACGTTTGGAAACACGGGTCGCCAAACTCCAGTCAAACCAATCTCGCCCATGATAGCTCAGCGGATAAACGCTCAATTGAATATTATAATAATTGGCCAATTCTTCTTTGATATAAGCCAATAATAGCCAACTCATAGGGTCTTCAAGCGCAATATACAGATCTAATTCTGGATGTAAGCTTTGGACTTCTGTCAGTGACTCACCGTCATTAATGAGATGCTCACGCCATTCGATATGATTTATCAGAAAAATTGGATTTCCGGTGAGTAATTTTTGTTGTTTCAAACGGCGTGTAAGGCGTAATAGATCATCAACGGCCTGATATTTACGCTCACCAAATTCGAAGTAACTGGCTGCAACAGGCACATCTTTAAAAATACGTTCAGGATAATCTTGAGGTGTTTGATGCTGACTTGCCATCGCATAAAGAGTACGTAATTTCCCATATTGTTGTTGCCATAACATGTGGAATACATCTTCGAGTAAATGTAAAAAACTTTGTTCTCTAAGAGGAGTATTTTTTAGAATTATTTCTGCTTGTTGTAATGCTTCTGGACTAGGTATTTCAGGGGTTTCATCGAAACCAAACCGATGTTGTTTGGCGAGAGTTTTAGCATCATTTAAACAATAACTCTGCCAATCTTGTTCTGACATACCATTAGGAGGCTCAGCACCCTGTCTTGAAATAATCACTTTTAAAGGTTTTAGTTCATCACTCAAAATTTCATTGAGCTGATCAAGCTGTTGTACTGCAAGATAGCTATAAACATCGTCTAAACGCAGGTAAATACTTAAACCCTGTTCCGTGGGCAACACCGCCTGACGAGAAGGTTTTTGATAGAACCAACTCGATCGGATGGGATCAAACCAACGACGTAACAAAGACATGTCGATCGCCTCTAATGATTATAAAGTGATGAATGGATAAGCTTTCTCTAACTTGAATTCAAACAAGTGAGCAAATAAGTATAATGAGTATCTTATAAAATCAGAAAAAAGTCCCTCTTTATCGTAATAAAGAGGGATGATAAACATTGTCGCTTAGCAATAGTTTACAGAACGCGTACAGCACCTTTCGCAGCACTGGTTGAATGCAAAGCATAAATTTTCAAAGATTTTGAAACTTTACGCTTACGCTCTTCCTCTGGATGCCAACCTTTGGCTTCTTGAGCTGTACGGCGATGTGCCATCGTTGCATCATCTACATCAAGGTGAATGGTACGATTCGGAATATCGATTTGGATGGTATCACCATCTTCAACCAGACCAATTGCACCACCTTCCGCTGCTTCTGGAGACACGTGACCAATTGATAAACCTGAAGAACCACCAGAGAAGCGACCATCAGTAATCAATGCACAGTCCTTACCCAAACCTTTCGACTTCAAGTAACTGGTTGGGTACAACATTTCCTGCATGCCTGGACCACCACGTGGGCCTTCATAACGAATGACAACGATGTCACCTGCCACGATCTTATGATCTAAAATCGCTTCAACCGCTGAATCTTGGCTTTCAAAAACACGCGCTGTACCGGTGAATTTAAGAATCGACTCATCCACACCCGCAGTTTTCACAATACAGCCATCTAAAGCAATGTTACCGTAAAGGACTGCCAAGCCGCCGTCTTTAGAGAAAGCATGTTCAGCATTACGAATCACACCTTTCTCACGGTCACCATCCAAAGTTGAATAATAACGGTTTTGTGAGAATGCCACTTGAGTTGGAACACCACCCGGTGATGAGCGATAGAACTCATAAACATCAGCATCTTCAGTGCGGATAATATCCCACTTGTCTAAGGCATCTTTCAGAGTAGGTTCATGTACCGTTGGGCAAGAGGTGTTCAGTAAGTTAGCACGATCGAGTTCACCCAAGATCGCCATGATACCCCCAGCACGGTGTACATCTTCCATATGCACATCTGACTTTGCAGGTGCAACTTTAGACAATACAGGTACTTTACGAGATAAATTGTCGATATCATCCATAGTGAAATCAACTTCTGCTTCATGTGCAGCAGCAAGCAAATGCAATACGGTATTGGTAGAACCACCCATTGCAATATCCAAAGTCATCGCATTTTCAAATGCTGCTTTGGTTGCAATTGAACGTGGCAGAATGCTGTCGTCATTTTGTTCATAATAACGTTTCGCCAGTTCAACTACTAAACGACCCGCTTTTAAGAACAATTTTTCACGGTTGGCATGTGTTGCAACAATAGAACCATTACCCGGCAATGATAAACCCAAAGCTTCAGTTAAACAGTTCATTGAGTTTGCAGTAAACATACCCGAACATGAACCACAAGTTGGACATGCCGAACGCTCAAATGCTGCAACTTCTTCATCGGTATAGCTTTCATCTGCTGCAACGACCATGGCATCAACAAGGTCAATGGCTTTTTCATTACCACGGAATTTGACTTTACCCGCTTCCATAGGACCGCCAGACACGAACACCACTGGGATATTCAAGCGCATTGCTGCCATCAGCATTCCCGGTGTGATCTTGTCACAGTTCGAGATACACACCATTGCATCGGCACAATGGGCATTGACCATGTATTCTACAGAATCGGCAATTAAATCACGTGATGGTAGTGAATACAGCATCCCGTCATGGCCCATGGCAATCCCGTCATCAACGGCAATGGTATTAAATTCTTTTGCGACACCACCAGAAGCTTCAATTTCTCGTGCAACCAGTTGCCCTAAATCTTTAAGATGCACATGTCCAGGAACAAATTGGGTAAATGAATTGACCACCGCAATAATTGGTTTGCCAAAATCTTCATCTTTCATACCTGTCGCACGCCATAAACCGCGCGCGCCAGCCATATTTCTTCCATGTGTTGATGTTTTCGAACGATAATCAGGCATTTTTGATTCCCAACAAGTTTGTGCTCGAGAAGAATAGGACATTCTCTCTGGCGAAATGATACTGAGCTCTTTGCATCATACTACAAGTTATCGTTTAACAGATGACCAACAGGCCTATCTTTTTTTGCTCAAAAGCAATTCATGCCCTGAATTAGGGGCTTATCGCTTTTTCGCTTATAATTTGCGATAAGTTTTATTTGGATTCCATTTGTGAAAATCATTTTTGCTGGTACACCTGAATTTGCAGCAACTGCATTAGCGGCATTATTAAAAACATCACACCAAATTATTGCTGTTTATACCCAGCCTGACCGTAAATCAGGACGTGGTCAAAAATTAACGCCATCGCCTGTTAAACAATTGGCACTTGAACACGATTTACCCGTTTACCAACCTTTGAATTTTAAAGCGTCTACCGAAGAAGGCTTGGCAGCTCGACAAGAACTTGCTGCTCTAGGTGCTGATGTGATGGTGGTTGCAGCCTATGGTTTAATCTTACCGCAAGCGGTTTTAGATACCCCTAAATATGGCTGTTTAAATATCCATGGTTCACTATTACCCCGCTGGCGTGGTGCTGCACCAATTCAACGTGCAATCGCAACAGGTGATACTGAAACGGGCATCACCATCATGCAAATGGCGGCAGGCTTAGATACGGGTGATATGATGTATAAAACCTACTGCCCAATCACCGCCGAAGATACGTCTGCTAGCCTGCATGACAAATTGGCGCTTCAAGGTGCAGAAGCGATTTGTACCGTACTCGAATCTGAACAAAGCTTGCAGGATTTTATTGAAAAACGTGAAGTACAAGATGAAGCACTGACCGTTTATGCACATAAATTAGTCAAAGCCGAAGCCCGTATCGATTGGACTGTAGATGCAGTTCAAATCGATCGTAATATTCGTGCTTTTAATCCTTGGCCAGTGGCTTTTATCCAACTGGATGAAAACAATGCTTTAAGGGTTTGGAATTCGATCCTTTCTGAACACAGTAAAACGGATGCTCAATTGGGGGAAATCATAGGAATTGATAAACAAGGCGTACATGTTGCCTGTGGCGACAATAGCGCAGTGTGCTTAACCAGTTTGCAATGGCCAGGTGCTAAAGCCCTCAATCCAGTTCAAATTAGCCAAACCCAGAAATTACATCTTGGACAAATTCTCCCATGAGCCAATCGAATCAATCATCTACAAAAAATTTGAACCTGCGTGCGCAAGTGATTAAAACACTTTTGGCTGTTCAAAATGGGCAATCTTTGGCTTCTGTTTTAAATCAACATATCAATATTGTTTCTGAACGTGACCGTGGTTTATATCACGAGCTTACTTTAGGGTGTTTACGCCAATGGTTTTCTTTAAAAGCAATTACTCTACCATTGCTTACGAAACCATTAGACAATGAAGCACTAGAAAGTTGTTTATATCTAGGTTTATATCAAATTTTATGTACCCGTATTCCTGTACATGCTGCGATTTCAGAAACGGTAAATGCGGCTAAGCAACTCGGTTTCGAACCAATGAGTGGTTTGGTCAATGCGATTCTGCGTCGTGTTTCACGTGAAACAGCTGAGTTTGAAACAGCGTTGAATAATACGCATGGTTTACCAAGTTGGTTATTCAAGCGACTTAAAAAAGATTGGCCTGAGCAAGCAGAGACTCTATGCCAAGCCTTAAAACAAGTCGCTCCACTAACTCTCCGCATCAATGAACGCCAAGTCAGTCGCAACGAATATTTAGAGATCTTGGACGAAGAGCAGATTGATGCTCGTCCTTGCACGCTTTCAGATGTTGGCATTGTTTTGGAGCAAACGGGCAATATTACCCATTTACCCGGTTTCGAAGAAGGTGGTTTTTCTGTTCAAGATGAACATGCACAATTGTGCGCGACGCTTTTACCGAACTTAGATAATAAAGTTGTTGTCGATGCCTGTGCTGCACCAGGGGGTAAAGCCGCACATATCCTTGAGCGCTTTAATCCTAAAAAATTGATTGCACTTGATCATGATGCCAAACGTTTATTGCGTGTTTCTGAAAATTTAGAACGTCTTGCCCTAGATCAGGACAATGTTGAAATTATTACCGCTGATGCCACCACGTGGCAGGCACAGGAACTGGTTGATTGTATCGTGCTGGATGCGCCTTGTTCTGCAACAGGTGTGATTCGTCGCCACCCCGATATTCGTCTGTTAAGACAATCAACCGATATCGCGCAAACAGTGGCCTTACAGCAACAGATTTTGCAGCAGATGTGGCAACAGCTCAAAGTTGGTGGGACGTTGTTGTATATCACCTGCTCGCTTCTAAAGGCTGAAAATGAGCAGCAAATGGCGGCATTCTTTGCAGAACATGCGGATGCAGAAGAAATCAAAATCAATGCAGATTGGGGGATTGAGCAGACTTATGGTCGTCAATTATTACCGTCTGCGCACTCTGGCGATGGTTTCTATTATTGCCATATTAAAAAAGTGGCGTAATAAAAAAAGCAGGCTGAAAGCCTGCTTTTTTTAAATTAATTTACAGCGTATGTTGGTCTTTGACTTCTTCCAGAACGTCATCAAGCTCTTCTGGATGTTTCATCAAGTGTAGGATAGACAAAGCAAGTCCGCCCCATAAAAACACCATTGAAATGATCATCATCACGATTGCTGAAGTATTCATAACTGCGCTCCTAGCGATCTTTCATTTTGCTGAGTATAACTGCAACGACAGCACAGAAAATCACACTGCCCCACCCAAAGACACCTTGCAAGCTCATGCTATACGTATCGTAACCATTTTTGACCAAGTTAAACACAGTCATGCTCAATGTGGTTAATAAGATCAAAGACGTGATCACAGTTAAAGTGAAATCCCAACCTTTACCCAATTGAATCGTCGAAATACGGTTCACATGATCACGAAGTTCGATTAAAGCTGAACGCTTAAACCAAGCCACACTGATGATGGATAATAATGCACCACCAATAATCCCGATGTTATTGATAAAGTGATCCACAATATCCACCAGTTTAATCGCATTTACGCTTGAGAATAAGATAACTGAAACAAATGCGCTACCACCACCAATGATGGTTACTGCTTTCTTACGACTCCATTTTAACTTATCTTGCATGGCTGCAATCGGTACTTCCAAGATACTGACCATGGAAGAAATACCTGCGACAAAAAGCGAAGAGAAGAACAATAGACCAAATAAATCTGCACCTGCACCCAAGCTTGAAATGATTTTTGGAAAGGCAATAAATGCTAGACCAATACCACCACTGACAACATCATGTACTTCTTTCCCCGCCGCATGAGCCATAAAACCCAATGCTGCAAAAATACCAATACCTGCCAAGATCTCAGTTGAAGCATTAGCAAAACCAACGATCAAACCCGAGCCTGTTAAATTGGTTTTCGGCTTTAAGTAAGAGGAGTATGTCACCATGATCCCGAAGCCAACAGATAATGAGAAGAAAGTGTGCCCATAAGCAGCTAACCACACTTTATAATCCATCATTGCAGACCAGTTCGGAGTGAAAAATGCATTTAAGCCTTCAGCTGCACCAGGTAAACGTAATGATTGAATCACCAAAACTGTGAACAGAACGAATAATAAAGGCATGCAAATCTTATTTGATAATTCAACGCCTTTTTTAACGCCACCATAAAGAATAATTAATGTTAATGCCCAAATACCAACGATCGGCCAAAATAAATGACTGACAAACTGCAAATCAAAGCCAGTTGCTTTAGAGGTCTGTAAGTACGTATTAAAGAAGAAACTTTCTGGGTCACTGCCCCACGCCTGACCAATCGAGAAATACACATAACTTCCCGCCCATGTCAGTACGCTGGCATAGTACAAACCGATAATGATACAGACACAGACTTGCCACCAACCTAATGTTTCACCACCTTTAAATAACGCTCTATAAGCTTTTGGAGGTGAATTACGCGCACGATGACCTGTCGCATAATCTAAAAATAAAAGAGGTAAACCAGCCGTAATTAGTGCGAGTAAATACGGAATAAGAAACGCACCACCACCATTTTCGTAGGCAACATAAGGAAAGCGCCAAATATTACCTAAACCTACAGCCGAACCAACAGCTGCAATAATAAAACCAGATCGTGATGTCCAGTTTTCACGAGAATCTGCCATATAACACCTAAAAATTTACTGCTGGCATTTTTCATACTGCGTTAGGTTTTATTATCCAACAGACATGAAAAGTGCCATAAAAAATATCGTTTTGCTTGCATGAAATTCCAACCTTGTGGGCCTCTCACTTTCATGAACAAACAAGCAAAAACCAAACCATCTTCCTTAAAGATTGGATTTTGTTTTTCTGCTTTTTAATAGCCGAACAATACCTGTTTTTATTTCTTTTTACTGTAATTTCTGTCTGAAAAATTATGTTTTTTAAATAACTGATTATTTTTTAACTGAATGAAATTTTGACCTTACAGTCAATTTATAAAATCAAGTATATAAACTAATCAAGCGAAGCCAGAACTCCGCTTGAACTTCTATTTTATTGTTTAATTGCGAGCAAGCGTTCTTCTTGCATATCACGAATCGCTGAGTGAATTCCTTCGCGACCTAATCCAGAATCCTTCACGCCACCATAAGGCATGTTATCGACACGGAATGTAGGCACATCATTAATGATGACTCCACCAACATGCAAATGATCCCATGCATACAGCATTTTATTCAGATTTTGCGTATATACCCCTGCCTGTAAACCAAAACGACTTTGATTAATTGTATTAATACCCTGCTCAAACTCTTTAAATTTTTCTAAAATAGCAATCGGGCCAAATGCTTCATCCTTATAAATTTCTAGCTTGGGATCAACATTTTCCAGTAAGGTTGGTTCAAATAATACCCCTTGTAAATGTCCTCCCGTCAGAACCTTTGCCCCTTTTTTCTCGGCTTTATCAACCCATTTTTTCAAGCGAACAGCTTCAGCTTCCTTAATCATCGGACCTACTAATGTGGTATTGAGCTTTGGATCATCTACTTTAATTTTTTTCAGTTTAGCAATCAGTTTCTTTTTCACTTCCACATAAAGATCAGCATGAACTAAAATCCGTTGTACACTGATACAGACTTGCCCTGCATGTGCATAAGCGGCACTGATCAAACGATCAATCAGCGCCTCATCAATCACGGTATCTGCATCGATCAGAACCGCAGCGTTCCCACCCAGTTCCAAAGTAACTTTCTTACGCCCTGCACGCGCTTTCATGTCCCAACCAACCTGATCTGACCCCGTAAAGCTGAGTAATTTAAATCGATCATCTGTTACCAAAATATCCGCTGCTTGGCGATCACAAGGCAACACTGACCATGAGCCTTTGGGTAAATCAGTTTCCGCCAAAACTTTGGCAATCATTAATGCACTGATCGGTGTCAAACTCGCAGGCTTCAATACAAATGGACAACCTGCTGCAATTGCAGGTGCGATCTTGTGTGCCACCAGATTTAAAGGGAAATTAAATGGGCTAATCAGCGAAACTGCACCAATTGGCACATGCTTAACCATACCTCGAAAACGAGCAGCCGCAGGCGTTACTGCCAAAGGCAACATTCGACCATCATCAAGTTGTGTGACCGCATCTGCAGCCAATTGGAAAGTATTTATCAGACGTTCCACTTCTGCACTTGCAGCACCTCGCGGCTTACCCCCTTCAACAATCAATATTTCTGTCAATTCTTCACGTAATTCATTAAAACGTTTAACGCAATGTAATAGAACTTTTTGTTTTTCAAATGGCTTAAGAGTCGCCATATCTACCTCAGCTTTAACTGATGCAGAAATTGCTTTTTCCAACACTTTTTCATCTGCTAACGCAACTCTAGCATAGACCGTATTAGTATATTTATCATGAACTTCTAACCATTGACCTGTCGTTACTGCTTTTCCTGCAACATACAAAGGATAATCCACAACATTTTGTGCATCGGTCATTATTCTTCATCCCATTATCAAAATTTAAAATTAGACTACTGTATATTTTCAATTATCACTATATGATTCGCCCAATCACTGATGAATTCACAACAATTCATTACGGTTTTTGATATGAATTAGGACAATCAAATGAAAATATTAAAAATATCAATCTTAGCTTTAGGGACAAGTCTGTGTAGTCTAGCACAAGCAGATATGATTGGTGTAAAAGGCGATCTCAGCTACTGGAATTACAACGGTGAAGCCAATGTAGCTGCACAAACATCTGCACCAGATCAAGACCTTGATCGTAAGGGATCTGCACAGGTTTCGCTTGCATTTGAGCACCCGATTCCACTGATTCCAAATGCAAAAATTCGCTATGTGAATTTAAAATCACAAACTGAAAATGAAGTTGCAGGTCGGCCAGTTTATGACTTGAACATAGACCATACCGATTTCATTTTATATTATGAAATCTTGGATACCATCGTAAATGCAGATGTTGGTTTAGGTGCAACCAGTTTAAATGGTGATGTTAAAACACTCGGTTTAAGCAAAACAGACATCGATAAAACTGTTCCTGTGATCTATGGATCAGCAGGGGTAAAATTACCATTTACAGGCTTGAGTGCTAAAGCTGAATTGTTATATAGCAACATCAATGATACCAAAATTACTGATGCACAAACCGAATTACAATACAACTTTATTGATAATCTATTGGTCGATGTTGGCTTGAAAGCTGGCTACCGTATCTTAGACATTAAATTAGATGACTACGAAAAAAACGATCTTAAATTTAATTTTAAAGGTCCTTATATCGGTTTAGATGTTCATTTCTAAATCGTAATAAGATGAGAAACGGAAGCTTCTGATTCCGTTTTTTATTCTGCCGCATCGATGTAAGCCAAAACCTACAACAATCGCAGCGATTGGCGAATATCCCATTCTAAAGTTTTCACATATCATACAAATCATAGAGTGACAGGAAGTCTCATTGAAAATAACAAGATACGCAGGAAGCGGTCGTTCATAAGGAATATAAACGACAAGAAACTGAATACTAAGAAGCCCCGTCAGGATGATGGGGCTTCTTTTTTATCTGTCATTTTTATACGTGACTCAAAGACTTTTTAAATACGCAACCACATCGGTATTTTCTGCCATTTCAGCAAGCTGTAAGGCGGTGTATTCACCTTTATAAGCGACATTAGCCCCTTTGCTCACCAGTAGCTTCACCACTGCTAAATGATCATTCTCGGCAGCAGCTTGAAGCGCGCTATAACCTTCATCATCGATCTGGTTTGGATCTATTCCCTCTACCAATAATTGCTCGACTTGTTCCACATCACCAAGGGATGCCCAATACACTAGCTCAGGAAGATGCAGTTCTTCATCATCTTCAGGCAGTGGAGAAAAAGAGTTGAGTTTCATCAGAAATACCTAATTTTTTTATTTAAGATAAAGTGTTTTATACTGATCAGCTAGCTCCTTAGCCTTCTTCATTTCTTGAATATTAAAAATTTGAGTAAAATTCTTCAAATTTTTAATTGCCTGATCATTTTCGGTTTCAGCTGAAACACTGATCCATGCGTAAGCTTTATAATAGTCTTGTTCAACGCCTAAACCTTGAGCAAATAATAAACCATACTCATTTTGAGAAAAAGAATAGCCAGCTTTTGCTGATTTTTCATACCAAAAAGCAGCTTTAGTATAATCTTGTTTAATAAAGTTCCCTTTGCGAAAAGCATTACCTAAATTAAATTGAGATTGCAAATCTCCTGCATTCGCAGCCTTTTCAGTATATTCAAAACCCTTTTCCGGATTTTTTTGTACTCCAATACCTTCATAATACATAATCGAAAGATTTGCTAAGGAGGGAGCATAACCTTTTTGAGCAGATTGATTAAATAAGTTAAAAGCCTTCTCTACATTCTTGGGGACACCTAAGCCTTGAAAATACAAACTTGCTAAATAGTGTATTGCCTGAACGTTTCCCGTCTTTGCTGATTTTTCAAAACTGTCAAAAGCAACTTTATAATTCTTCTGATAATAAGCTTTTAGACCTGTATCCAAGTCATTGATTGCAAAAGCCATACTTGAAACTAATAAGCTAACAACCAATACCAACAAGCCTTTTTTCATATCTACTCCATCTCCCTAGACAAATATAGAGGGATATTAACACAAGCCAATTTATTTATTCTGCCCCAATAAAAAACACCCCCAACTGTTAGGTTGGGGGTGTTTATTATTTAAAAGCTGGCGATGACTTACTCTCACATGGCAAACGCCACACTACCATCAGCGCTAAGAGGTTTCACTTCTGAGTTCGGGAAGGGATCAGGTGGTTCACTCTTGCTATTGTCGCCAGCAAACTGTTTATGGATACTTGCTTTGGTCTTATCTATGCCAAGGCTTTTTCCAAATGAGTTATTAACGGATTAGATATTGAGTCTAACTTTGTGTTCAGCATTTTAACTAGTTTTCACACTAAATCAAGTTATGTATTGAATTTATCTTGAATACAACAACTGTTTGGGTGTTGTATAGTCAAGCCTCACGAGCAATTAGTATTGGTCAGCTTCACACGTCACCGTGCTTCCACACCCAACCTATCAACGTCCTAGTCTCGAACGGCTCTTTAGAGGAATAAATTCCTAGGGAAATCTTATCTTGAGGTAGGCTTCCCGCTTAGATGCTTTCAGCGGTTATCCCTTCCGAACATAGCTACCCGGCGATGCGACTGGCGTCACAACCGGTACACCAGAGGTTCGTCCACTCTGGTCCTCTCGTACTAGGAGCAGATCCTCTCAAATTTCCAGCGCCCACGGTAGATAGGGACCGAACTGTCTCACGACGTTCTAAACCCAGCTCGCGTACCTCTTTAAATGGCGAACAGCCATACCCTTGGGACCTGCTTCAGCCCCAGGATGAGATGAGCCGACATCGAGGTGCCAAACACCGCCGTCGATATGAACTCTTGGGCGGTATCAGCCTGTTATCCCCAGAGTACCTTTTATCCGTTGAGCGATGGCCCTTCCATACAGAACCACCGGATCACTAAGACCTACTTTCGTACCTGCTCGACTTGTGGGTCTCGCAGTTAAGCGCGCTTTTGCCTTTATACTCTACGCGTGATTTCCGACCACGCTGAGCGCACCTTCGTACTCCTCCGTTACTCTTTAGGAGGAGACCGCCCCAGTCAAACTACCCACCAGACATGGTCCTCGCCCCGGATTACGGGGCAGAGTTAGAACCTCAACATTACCAGGGTGGTATTTCAAGGACGGCTCCATTGGAACTAGCGTTCCAACTTCAAAGCCTCCCACCTATCCTACACAAGTAAGGTCAAAGTTCAATGTCAAGCTGCAGTAAAGGTTCACGGGGTCTTTCCGTCTAGCCGCGGGTACACTGCATCTTCACAGCGATTTCGATTTCACTGAGCCTCTGCTGGAGACAGCGCCGCCATCATTATGCCATTCGTGCAGGTCGGAACTTACCCGACAAGGAATTTCGCTACCTTAGGACCGTTATAGTTACGGCCGCCGTTTACTGGGGCTTCGATCAAGAGCTTCGCTTACGCTAACCCCATCAATTAACCTTCCAGCACCGGGCAGGCATCACACCCTATACGTCCACTTTCGTGTTTGCAGAGTGCTATGTTTTTAATAAACAGTTGCAGCGGCCTGGTTTCTGTGGCTGCCAATAGCTCAGGGAGCAAGTCCCATCACCGTCAGCAGCGTACCTTCTCCCGAAGTTACGGTACCATTTTGCCTAGTTCCTTCAGCAGAGTTCTCTCAAGCGCTTTGGTCTACTCGACCTGACCACCTGTGTCGGTTTCGGGTACGATTCCTGTGTAACTGAAGCTTAGAGACTTTTCCTGGAAGCATGGTATCAGCCACTTCACTGTACAAGTACAGCTTGCTATCAGTTCTCAGCATAGAGTACCCCGGATTTGCCTAAGATACATGCCTACAACCTTCCACCTGGACAACCAACGCCAGGCTGACTTAACCTTCTCCGTCCTCTCATCGCATTACACAGAAGTATTGGAATATTAACCAATTTCCCATCGACTACGCCTCTCGGCCTCGCCTTAGGGGTCGACTCACCCAGCCCCGATTAACGTTGGACTGGAACCCTTGGTCTTTCAGCGAACGGGTTTTTCACCCGTTTTGTCGTTACTCACGTCAGCATTCGCACTTCTGATACCTCCAGCATACTTCTCAATACACCTTCATCGGCTTACAGAACGCTCCCCTACCACTTGACTAATGTCAAATCCGCAGCTTCGGCACATAGTTTTAGCCCCGTTACATCTTCCGCGCAGGCCGACTCGACTAGTGAGCTATTACGCTTTCTTTAAAGGGTGGCTGCTTCTAAGCCAACCTCCTAGCTGTCTATGCCTTCCCACATCGTTTCCCACTTAACTATGATTTTGGGGCCTTAGCTGGCGGTCTGGATTGTTTTCCTCTTGACTACGGACGTTAGCACCCGCAGTCTGTCTCCCGGATAGTACTCATTGGTATTCGGAGTTTGCATCGGTTTGGTAAGTCGGGATGACCCCCTAGCCGAAACAGTGCTCTACCCCCAATGGTATTCGTCCGAGGCGCTACCTAAATAGCTTTCGGGGAGAACCAGCTATCACCAGGCTTGATTAGCCTTTCACCCCTATCCACAAGTCATCCCCTGGCTTTTCAACGACAGTGGGTTCGGTCCTCCAGTTAGTGTTACCCAACCTTCAACCTGCTCATGGATAGATCGCCTGGTTTCGGGTCTATACCCAGCAACTAAACGCCCTATTAAGACTCGATTTCTCTACGGCTCCCCTATTCGGTTAACCTTGCTACTGAATATAAGTCGCTGACCCATTATACAAAAGGTACGCAGTCACCGAACTAGTCGGCTCCCACTGCTTGTATGCATGCGGTTTCAGGATCTATTTCACTCCCCTCACAGGGGTTCTTTTCGCCTTTCCCTCACGGTACTGGTTCACTATCGGTCAGTCAGGAGTATTTAGCCTTGGAGGATGGTCCCCCCATATTCAGACAAGGTTTCACGTGCCTCGCCCTACTCGTCATCATTGTGTGTGCCCTTTCGTGTACGGGAATATCACCCTCTACGTTCGCACTTCCCAGAGCGTTCCACTAAAACACACACAACTTAATGGGCTGCTCCCCGTTCGCTCGCCGCTACTAAGGGAATCTCAATTGATTTCTTTTCCTAAGGGTACTGAGATGTTTCACTTCCCCTCGTTCGCTTCATAAGCCTATGTATTCAGCTTATGATACCCGCCTTATAGCGGGTGGGTTCCCCCATTCAGAAATCTCCGGATCAAAGGATATTTGCCGCCTCCCCGGAGCTTATCGCAGGCTATTACGTCTTTCATCGCCTCTGACTGCCAAGGCATCCACCACATGCACTTAATTACTTGACTATACAACCCCAAACAGTCGTTAACACATACAAGTCAGTGTTAGCGTTGCAAACTTAATTGCTACTATTCGTTGTCTGTGAACTTAATCACCATACAGCTTCAATCTAAATTCATATACCAAAACGCTTGATTCAGTGTTTTTGCTAGTTCTCAGATTAAATATTAATTTAACAATTACTTGTTATCTTCCTATTTAATCGAGTTTGAACAATTTATTTCAGACTCAAATTCTAATCTGTTAATGATTAACTACAGCCTCGTCAGCTTGCAGTAAACTGTGATAAATCACAGAGATTAATAAACCAGTCAAATTAGACTGTATTCACTAAACTCTATAATCTTCTTAGCTCCAAGCTTCATCCTATGTGTGCCTGCGCACAGCATAGCTGTTTGCTTAAATTCTCGGACAAAGCGTTGCTTTGTTTATCCTCAAATTTGGTGGAGACTAGGAGAGTCGAACTCCTGACCTCCTGCGTGCAAAGCAGGCGCTCTACCAACTAAGCTAAGTCCCCAGCTTATCACTTAATGAACGATATATCTTTCAGATTTGGTGGGTCTGACAAGACTTGAACTTGTGACCCCACGCTTATCAAGCGTGTGCTCTAACCAACTGAGCTACAGACCCTCAGATACATCTTCGAAGAACAACTTGTTGTGGATTCTTACCGATCGTCAATCTTTCGTTAAGGAGGTGATCCAGCCGCAGGTTCCCCTACGGCTACCTTGTTACGACTTCACCCCAGTCATCGGCCACACCGTGGTAAGCGTCCTCCTTGCGGTTAGACTACCTACTTCTGGTGCAACAAACTCCCATGGTGTGACGGGCGGTGTGTACAAGGCCCGGGAACGTATTCACCGCGGCATTCTGATCCGCGATTACTAGCGATTCCGACTTCATGGAGTCGAGTTGCAGACTCCAATCCGGACTACGATCGGCTTTTTGAGATTAGCATCCTATCGCTAGGTAGCAACCCTTTGTACCGACCATTGTAGCACGTGTGTAGCCCTGGCCGTAAGGGCCATGATGACTTGACGTCGTCCCCGCCTTCCTCCAGTTTGTCACTGGCAGTATCCTTAAAGTTCCCATCCGAAATGCTGGCAAGTAAGGAAAAGGGTTGCGCTCGTTGCGGGACTTAACCCAACATCTCACGACACGAGCTGACGACAGCCATGCAGCACCTGTATCTAGATTCCCGAAGGCACCAATCCATCTCTGGAAAGTTTCTAGTATGTCAAGGCCAGGTAAGGTTCTTCGCGTTGCATCGAATTAAACCACATGCTCCACCGCTTGTGCGGGCCCCCGTCAATTCATTTGAGTTTTAGTCTTGCGACCGTACTCCCCAGGCGGTCTACTTATCGCGTTAGCTGCGCCACTAAAGCCTCAAAGGCCCCAACGGCTAGTAGACATCGTTTACGGCATGGACTACCAGGGTATCTAATCCTGTTTGCTCCCCATGCTTTCGTACCTCAGCGTCAGTATTAGGCCAGATGGCTGCCTTCGCCATCGGTATTCCTCCAGATCTCTACGCATTTCACCGCTACACCTGGAATTCTACCATCCTCTCCCATACTCTAGCTGACCAGTATCGAATGCAATTCCTAAGTTAAGCTCAGGGATTTCACATCCGACTTAATCAGCCGCCTACGCACGCTTTACGCCCAGTAAATCCGATTAACGCTCGCACCCTCTGTATTACCGCGGCTGCTGGCACAGAGTTAGCCGGTGCTTATTCTGCGAGTAACGTCCACTATCCAGTAGTATTAATACTAGTAGCCTCCTCCTCGCTTAAAGTGCTTTACAACCAAAAGGCCTTCTTCACACACGCGGCATGGCTGGATCAGGCTTCCGCCCATTGTCCAATATTCCCCACTGCTGCCTCCCGTAGGAGTCTGGGCCGTGTCTCAGTCCCAGTGTGGCGGATCATCCTCTCAGACCCGCTACAGATCGTCGCCTTGGTAGGCCTTTACCCCACCAACTAGCTAATCCGACTTAGGCTCATCATTTAGCGCAAGGTCCGAAGATCCCCTGCTTTCTCCCGTAGGACGTATGCGGTATTAGCATTCCTTTCGGAATGTTGTCCCCCACTAAATGGCAGATTCCTAAGCATTACTCACCCGTCCGCCGCTAAGATAAGGTGCAAGCACCTCATCTCCGCTCGACTTGCATGTGTTAAGCCTGCCGCCAGCGTTCAATCTGAGCCATGATCAAACTCTTCAGTTTAAAATCATTAGTAGCTTATGGCTACAAATCTTGGCTCATCAATTTTCTGACTAAAAATTCGCTCAAATAAACTTCGAGAAATTTCTACCATTCAATCAATGAAATATTTTCGATCGATCAACCAGTAAAAATCCACACAAGTTGTTCTTCTATTCTCTTAATGATCTTCTCGATGATTCGTCATCATCAAGCTAGGTCGGCTATGTTACTCTAATATAAACTAAAGTCAACAGGTAATTTCGATATTTTTAAAACCCACCAATCAATCCAAGAATCTAACTCTTCTAGCCAAACCCTTGTTTCTCAACAAGTTTTTATCTGCATCACCGCCGATGGATGTGCATTCTACAGTATTTCACATCAGGTGCAACCCCATTTTTTATTATTTTCTTTTGCATGTTTCTTTTTTCTACAAAACCAGTGTTTTCGTTGTTTTTATCAGCTATTTATGTATAAAAAGCAGGCTCATGGCCTGCTTTTTATTATTTTCATTTTGATTTAGTCAGTGAAAGTCACTCGTGCAATGGCTTTTTTACCTGACTGAATGATTAAAGTGACATTTTCTTTTACAGAGTAGCTCATATCAACCACATTCCAATCAACTTTTACTGCACCACGACCCACGGCGTCTTTCGCTGCAGCTGCATTTGGGTTTAAACCTGCAACACGAAGAATCGTTGCAATAAATAACTCACCACCAAACTCAGCACGAGAAATCGTCACTTCTGGGGTATCTTCTGGCACTTCACCTTCAGTTACACGGTTACCTGCGCTCTTATGTGCATTTTCCGCTGCTTCTGCATCATGGAAACGTTCAACCAACTCAAGCGCCAAAATACGTTTGATTTCTTGTGGGTTACGCCCCGCAGCCATTTCATCAAGTAAGACTTTGATTTCATCAAGTGACTTAAAGCTCAGTAGATCAAAGTAACGTTCAATCAAGCTATCTGGCATAGACAGGATTTTTTGATACATTGCACCTGGGGTGTCAAATACACCAATATAGTTGCCTAAAGATTTAGACATCTTATTGACACCATCTAAACCTTCAAGGATTGGTACAGTAATGCAGACTTGTGATTCTTGACCATAACGACCTTGTAAAGTACGCCCCATGAGCAAGTTAAAGGTTTGGTCTGTACCACCTAACTCAACATCCGCTTCAAGCGCAATCGAGTCATAACCTTGTACCAATGGATAGAGGAACTCATGAATCGCAATCGGTTGATGGTTATTATAGCGCTTAGTAAAGTCATCACGCTCTAACATACGTGATACTGTTTGCTGACTTGCCAATTGAATTAAATCAGCCGCAGTTTTTTGGCTAAACCATTCTGAGTTAAAACGAACTTTGGTTTTCTTTGGATCTAAAATTTTAAAAACTTGTTCTTGATAAGTCTTGGCATTGGCAAGTACTTGCTCTTGCGACAACGGCGGACGCGTTGCGCTTTTACCCGTTGGATCACCGATCATGGCGGTATAATCACCAATCAAGAAAGTAACCTCATGTCCCAAATCTTGGAAGGTTTTTAATTTATTGATTAGAACTGTATGTCCTAAGTGTAAATCAGGAGCCGTTGGGTCAAAGCCTGCTTTTACACGGAGTGGACGATTCTCTTTCAGTTTTTTCAATAAATCTTCATCAGAGATAATCTCGTGCGTGCCTCGTTGAATGAGAGCAAGCTGTTCTTCGGCTGGCAAGAAATTTGACATCACAAAACCTAAACACATCAGTTATTCAATTTGTGCGATATACTAACATTTTTTCAGCATCTTGCAGGATAAGTTGTATATGAGCGCGATCTATATTGGTGTAATGACAGGCACGAGCATGGATGGTGTTGATATTGTTGCAAGTTCATTTGACCCTTTAACACTACATGCCACGCTGACTGTGCCTTTTGAGCCTGAATTACGTGATGAATTAATGGCTTTAACGCTTCCGGACGACAATGAAATTGATCGTATGGGTAAAGCCGATGTCGCTTTGGCACAAATGATTGGACATGGCATCAATACGCTGATTGAAAAGAACAATTTAGATCGTAATCAAATCAAGGCGGTTGGTTCTCATGGGCAAACTATTCGTCATCGCCCTGAGCATGGCTTTACCTTACAAATTGGTGATCCAAATATCATCACTGAAATTACTCAACTCCCTGTCGTTTCTGATTTTCGGCGTCGTGATATGGCCGCAGGAGGGCAAGGTGCTCCTTTAGTACCAGCTTTTCATCAAGCATTGTTTCAGCATGACAGTATCCATCGTGTCATTTTGAATTTAGGCGGTATTGCCAATGTCAGTATGTTGCCTGCAAATGACCTTGACGGTGTTTATGGCTTTGATACAGGCCCTGCAAATATGTTAATGGATGCATGGTGTCATCGTCATACAGGGCATCCATACGATGAAAATGGCGACTGGGCTGCTTATGGCCATCCAATACGTTCCCTATTAGATCGACTGCACTCACACGAATACTTTTCGAAAGAACCTCCAAAAAGTACAGGTCGCGAAGACTTTAATATTGATTGGTTAGATGATCAACTGATCGATTGGCGCAATGATTTAACCTATGACGAACTAGAAGATACGCCTGAAAATATTCAAGCGACCTTACTGAAACTTACCGTAAGGGCAATTCAAAAAGCAGTCTATCGTTCTAGCATGGAAACAGGCGAACTCTACGTTTGTGGTGGCGGTGCTTATAATTCTTATTTATTGGAACAATTACGTTGGCGCTTACGCAAACACAATTGGTCAGTACAAACCACGGATGCCCTTGGTTTGGCACCGACATGGGTCGAAGCGACGGCGTTTGCATGGTTAGCCATGCGTTTCGTTGAACAACTTAGCGGTAATTTACCCGCTGTAACAGGCGCATCAGGTGATCGTATTTTGGGTACAATTACGATGGTGTAAATAATAAAAAAGCTTCTCAAATTGAGAAGCTTTTTTATTATTAGAATCTATTAAATCGAGAAAGATGATCCACAACCGCAAGTTGTCGTTGCATTCGGGTTTTGTACCACGAAGCGAGAACCTTCAAGCCCTTCAAGATAATCAACCACTGAGCCAACTAAGTATTGATAGCTAAGTGAATCAACTAACATTTTAACGTCGCCATTGGTAAATTCAGCATCATCTTCATTAACACTTTCAGCGAAATTAAAACCATAAGAAAAGCCTGAGCATCCACCACCCGTTACATAAACACGTAACATCAAGTCGTTATTCCCTTCACTTTCGCGTAATTGGCGAACTTTGTTGGCAGCATTATCTGACAATTCAAGAGCTTGGGCATTCATGGTAGATATTCCTCAGACTTCAATACGTCTTTCATAAATAAAAGACCCGATATTCAGTATAGCATACTCAATATCGGGTCTGTATTTGAAGTTTAAAGTGCGATTAAGGACTTTTTAACAGATTATTTATAATTCTCTTCCTGTAAAGCACATTCAAAATTTTTGGCATCTTCGCGACAACGGAATTGCCATAACAACTTCATCATACGCTTATCGTAAATTCCTTTTGCTGTAAGGTTAATACGTGCCTCACGCATTAATTTTTGATAGCCAGGTTTATCAGCAGGAGGTACTTCCATCCAGTATTTTTGTGGAATATCCGCTTTCATTTTACCCAAGATACCAAAAGCACGTGGCAATTGTGCCTTCACCCATTCTCTTGATTTTTGACCAAAACCTTCTGGGAATTTATCAGGATGAATAATTAAGTTACCTGTTACCTGTAAAATTGGATAATTGACAATTGCCCCTTTAGTACCTAAACCTTTGTAAAGTTCTAATGGTTTAAACGCGGCAGCAGGTGCACCAATAATATCAACCTGACCATTATTAAATTTAGCACCAAAATTAGTAATATCTGAACTTACAGCTTGAGCACCCACTTGTGAAGCCATAATTTTTTGTGCTTCATCATAGTCTAAAACCGCAATTTTTTTACCTGCAGCTTTTGCAACAGTATTGATATTACGGTCGTTTACTAATAAATATGCATCACCAATCGGAATTACACCAGCCACTTCATATTTACCATTGACCATCGCTTTGGCAAAAGTTGGACTGGCTAAACCTTGCATCACTTTTACAGCAAGCTTAAGGTCGGTGATAGCACCAATTGCATCTAATGAGCCTGTAAATGGATTGAATTGGCGGCCTCGCATGCCTGTGATACTGACGCCATCACATTTCCCTGCTTTAAAATCTTCAGCAATTACAGCTTCATTCGTTGCCACTTTGAGTTCAATATCTGCACCCCAAGTTTTAGCTGCAAGCTGATAATCTTTCATTAATGCATACACATCACCGCTTTTGCCTACGATGTCAAATACACACATTGTTTGTTTTGCTTGAGCTCCAGCAGATACTGCTGCTATACCCGTTACGAGTAGGAGTGTTTTAAACCATTGCATATTATTTTTTCCTTTGCATCTATATTGTTTTGTTGCGAAACATTTATGTATATGAAGAGCAACGTTCTATCCTGATAGGGTCTTCAAATGAATATATGTTTAAATACAGTCGTTTTTAATCTTCCTGATTAAAACATATTTTTAAATCTTATCGATTTCATTTGTTTTTATATGGGTATGATTGCGATATTTTCACATAAAGACAATGACTTAAATGACAAGCACTTAAAAACAAAAAGCCTAGAAAAATCTAGGCCTTAAGTTACTTTTATAGCATTTGATGATTATTCACCTGGTAATGCACATTCAAAGTTAGCTTTGTCTACTGAACAACGTGCTTTCTTCAATACTGACATCATACCAGCATCATAAATACCACGTTTAGTCATTTCTAAACGACCATCACGCATTAATTTTTGATATTTTAACTTGTCTTCAGCAGTTAAGTTCATTTTGTATTTTGCTGGGATTTCAGCTTCATAACGCTTGATCATTGCGAAAGCTTTTGGAAGTTGCTTCACAAAATAATCACGAGATTTTTGGCCAAAACCAGCTGGGAATTTTTCTGGGCGTAACACAAGATCCGCAGTCACTTGTAATACAGGGAAGTTAAACATTGCACCATTAGCGCCTAAGCCTTTGCTCAACTCTAATGGCTTATATGCATAAGCAGGAGCGCCTACCATATCTACTTGGCCATTGTTAAATTTAGCAGCAAAGTTAGAAATATCAGAAAGTACCGCTTGTGCTCCTACGCGTTGTACCATAATTTTTTGCGCATCGTCATAACCCAATACTGCGAATTTTTTACCCGCTGCTTTTTCGATTGAGTTAATACTCTTATCACGCACGAAAATGTAAGCAGCGCCTAATGGAGCAATACCAGCAACTTCGTATTTATTACCACCAAGGTTAGTTACCATTTTTGCAGCATTACGTTCATCTAGAACATAAGTAATCGCACGTTGAGCGATCTCATTACTTGGCGCACCGCCTAAAGAGTCAATAGAACCCGCAAACTTGTTATATGGACGAGCACGCATCGCTGTCATTGCTACAGCAGCACATTTACCCGCTTTAAAGTTATTATCAGCGACTTGTTCATCTGTAATCGCAAGAAGGTTTACATCAGCGCCCCAGCCTTTTGCTGCAAGTGCCCAGTCCTGCATCATTTTGTATGATTCACCTGACTTTCCTAATAAGTCGAATACACACACATCAATTGCTGCTTGAGTAGAAGCAGATACACCTAAGATTGAAGTTGCTGCAATAGCTAACGCAATTTTTTTCATATTTTTCATCCTTCCACAAACTTTATGTTTGTCTCCTTGTTCGAAGCAAATATTAATCATGTTTTTCAAAAAAAAATAGAGCTTGTGCTCTATTTTTATGTCAATAATGTTTACTTTTTGTCCTGTTTTATCTCATTCACTTATTTTCATAAACATATTTGTGATAAGTGATGACTTTTGTTAATCAATTTATAAATTCAGGAACAAAACTATAACTATTCGGCACTCAAAGAACATTCAAAGTTAGTGCGTTCAACCGTACAACGTGCTCGTTTGAGGACGTTCATCATGCTGGCATCGTAGACCCCTTGTCTGGTCAAATTCATTCGCCCATCACGCAACATTTTTTGATAGCGAATTTTATCTTCACTAGACAATGTAATTCTTTTCGCATTCATACCCGCTTCTAAGCGCTGTACCATTGCGAAGTTACTTGGCAATTTGTTCACGAACCATTGTCGAGATTGGGTACCAAAACCACTCGGGAATTGCTCAGGGCGAATAATTAAATCTCCCGTGATGTTCACAACTGGAAAATTAAATAATGCACCATTTGCTAAACCTTTATTAATCTCTAAAGGTTTATATGCATATGCTGGTGCAGCAATTACATCAACCTGACCACTGTTAAACTTCTTCACAAAATCTGAAATATCAGAGGGCACAGCAACAAGATTTATGCTTTCAACAATCGTTTTTTGCGCTTGATCATAATGTAAATACGCAAATTTTTTGCCTTTGGCCTTTTCAATCGTATCTATATTTTTATCACGTACGAAAATATAGGCTAAGCCAACTTGAATAATACCAACAACTTCGTATTTTTCACCATTGGTTGTTGCAGTTAAACGGTGTTGGTTACGCTTATCAAGCACATAAGTAATTGCTTTCTGTGCAATCGCATTGCTAGTCACCGCGCCTACAGCATCAACCGATCCTGCAAATTTATTATATTTACGAGCACGCATCGAAGTCATATAAACCCCGTCACATTTACCCGCATCAAAATCTTTCTCTGCTTTTTCTTCATCTTGATAAGGGATCAGCTCAACATCAGCTTGCCATGTTTTTGAGGCAAGCTTCCACTCTTCAACAAGTTTGTAAGATTCGCCAGCTTTTCCCAATAGATCAAATACACAAATTTCTTGTTTTGCCTGTACAGGAGTGGTCATAACAAATAGAGTCGCAGCACTCAATGCCCAAATTCCTTTTTTCATCTTGTTTTCCCTTATTTGCTGTTTTTGCATATTTTTACGCCAAATTGAGACAAATATAGTCAAATTCTGCCTAAAAACCTAGTGTATTTATCGACATAAGCCGGTTTTTTATGTTTTTTTACAACCCAAATCACATTTTCACAAATGTTTTATGGAGTGATCATTTATCAAAAATAATCACTCCATTTAACTTAGATTACAAAAGCGAATTATTCGCCTCCTAAAGAACACTCAAAACTTGTTCTTTCTACTGTACAACGAGCACGTTTTAATACACTCATCATAATTGGATCGTAGACTCCTTGTTTGGTTAAACGAATACGGCCTTCTCGTAAAATTTTCTGGTAACGCACTTCGTCTTCCTTCGGAAGATTCAACTTATATTTATTTGGAATCCCATTTTCGAGACGTTTCACTAATGCAAAACTTCTTGGTAATTGATCAACATACCACTCTCTTGATTGTGCAGCAAAATTCGCTGGGAATTTCTCTGGACGAATAATCAAATCACCCGTAATGTTGACTACAGGAAACGAAAACATTGCACCACCTTTTGAAATTCCTCGCTCAATTTCTAAGGGTTTATATGCATAAGCTGGCGAAGCAATCACATCTACCTGATAGTTATTAAATTTTTTAACAAAATCTGAGATTTCAGAAGGCACGGAAACCATTTCCAAACTATCAACAATCTCTTTTTGTGCAATATCGTATTGCAAGTAGGCAAACTTTTTACCCTTTGCCTTTTCGATCGTATTTAAATTGCGGTCGTGTACAAATACATATGCCAAACCAAATTGTAAAATACCCGCAACTTCATAATTCTGATTATCGACATTTGCCAATAAACGACGCTTATTTCTCTTGTCCAAAGCAAAACTAATCGCTTTTTGTGCGACATGATTATTTGTAACCCCACCAATTGCATCAATCGACCCTGCAAAACGATTGTACTTACGAGCACGCATCGAGGTCATATAAACAGCATCACATTTACCCGCCTCAAAATCATTTTGCGCTTTTGCTTCATCTTGATAAGAGAGCAAACGAATATCTGCTTGCCATCCTTTAGCTGCAATTGCCCATTCTTCAGTAATTTTAAATGTTTCACCTGCTTTACCAAGTAAATCAAATACACATACATTTTGTTTAGCCTGAACTTGACCAGTTGCACTCATACCCATAAGTGCTAAGCCAGCCAAAACAAACAACCCCTTTTTCATTTCGTTTCCCTGCAAAAAATCAAATTATCAAACACACAAAAAACTAAAAAATTATTCTCCACCGAGGGTACATTCAAAATTGGTACGTTCTACAGTACAACGGGCACGCTTTAAAACGTTCATCATACTGGCGTCGTAAATCCCCTTTTTAATTAAACCAATTCGAGCTTCACGCAAAATTTGCTGATAACGCATTTTGTCTTCATTGCTCAGATTAATTTTATATTTCGCTGGTAGTTCAGCCTCGATTCTTTGGATTAATGCAAAATTATTATTCAAACGATTCAAGAACCAATTTCTCGAATTTTGACCAAAGTTGCTTGAGAATTTTTCAGGACGAATAATCAAATCCATGGTCATGTTGACAGCTGGAAAAGTAATAATTGCCCCATCATTTCCCAAACCTTTAAAGAGTTCTAATGGTTTATAGGCATAAGCTGGTGCGGCCATAATATCGGCTTGGCCATTGTTAAATTTTTTAGCGATATCGGAAATGTCTGAAAGGACCGCTTGCCCACCAAGGCTTTTCACAACGATTTTCTGTGCTTCGTCATGGGCGAGAACAGCAAATTTTTTACCCTTGATTTGCTCAATGGTATCCATTTTTTTATCTTTAACGAAAATATAAGCCAGACCAATTTGTGATATACCGACAACTTCGTAGACCTGATTACCTATACTACTGGTCAGACGACGTTGATTACGCTTATCTAAGGCAAAACTAATGGCTTTTTGTGCAATCGCATAACTCGGTACAGCACCAATCGCATCGACAGAACCTGCAAATTTGTTATAACTACGCGCACGCATAGACGTCATGTATACGCCATCGCATTTGCCTTGTTCAAAATCATTCTCAGCTTGTGCTTCACTTTGATAGCTAATTAAATGAATGTCAGCGCGCCATGTTTTTGCAGCCAGTGCCCATTCCTCCATGGCTTTGTATGCTTCACCAGACTTACCCAATAAATCGAAAACACAAATTGTGGTTGAGGCATTTACCTGAGTGTTTAAACCCAAAAGTAGCATCGCCCCTAATGCAAGAATTCCATTCTTCATTCATAATCCTGTTTCTATCTTTCTAGTCTTGTTACTTATTTTTTCATATAAACTAAATAATAATCTGATTTGCATGACAAAAGTAGAGCTTTTGCTCTATTTTTTTATTGATTGAATGATTTAATTCGATCAGTTTGATCTGTAATATAAAAATTTGCATTCATGGGCGATCACCTTAAAATGCAGCTATCTCTTTGCGACCTTGCAGACTCATGATTCAATTTGACCAAGTTTCTTTACGCCGTGGTGGGCGAGTCCTATTTCAAAAAGCATCGATGCAGCTTCACCCTGGCTGGAAAATTGGTCTTACTGGCGTGAATGGTGCAGGTAAATCAACACTCTTTTCCGCTTTCTTAGGTGGCGTGGTTGCTGACGAAGGTAATCTAACCCGTCCTGCGGTATGGACTGTGGCGCACATGGCTCAGGAAATTAAAGCCTTAGAAATGCCAGCAATTGATTTTGTTTTGTCTGGTGACGAAGAATATTGGGATATTCAAGAAAAATTAGCTCATCCAGATCAACTGAGTAATGATGATTTAGCCAAATTACATGGTCGATTTGATGAAATTCATGGTTATGCAGCACCGGCTAAAGCAGCCCAATTAATGGCAGGTTTAGGATTTCTTGACCATCAAATCCGTTTAAATGTCGCAAGCTTCTCAGGTGGTTGGCGGATGCGTTTAAACTTAGCACGTACCTTGATGAGCCGTTCAGATCTCCTGTTACTGGATGAACCGACTAACCATTTGGATTTAGATGCGATTTTATGGTTAGAAGATTGGCTTAAAGCTTATGAAGGAACGTTAGTCCTCATTTCGCATGATCGTGACTTTTTAGATGCAATTACCGACCATATTCTGCATATCGAAAATCAAGAGTTAACCTTATATACAGGGAACTACTCGACCTTTGAAACCACTCGTGCAGAACGTTTGGCACAACAACAACAAGCTTATGAAAAGCAACTCGAAACACGCGCACATATTCAAAAATATATTGACCGCTTTAAAGCCCAAGCAACTAAGGCTCGCCAAGCGCAAAGCCGTATCAAACAGTTGGAACGCATGCAACAACTTGCACCTGCCCATGTCGATACGCCATTTACCTTTAGTTTCCGCGAACCCACGAAAATGAGTTCACCACTCCTTAGTCTAGATGCAGCGACTATTGGTTATGGTGACAAAATAATTGCAGAAAAGATTCGTCTGCAAATCACACCAAGTTCACGTATTGGCTTATTAGGGATGAATGGCGCGGGTAAATCAACGCTGATCAAAACTTTAGTGGGTGATTTACCACTGCTCGCAGGCGAACGAAAAGCTTCTGAACTGTTAAATATTGGCTACTTTGCTCAACATCAAATGGATGCCTTAGATGCCAATGCTAGCCCTATGCTACAGTTGGCTCGCATAGCTGATCGAAAAATCAGTGAAGCTACTTTACGGTCATTTTTAGGTGGTTTTGGTTTTAGTGGCGAACGTATGGATACGCCGTGTGAAAGTTTTTCAGGTGGCGAACGTGCTCGCTTAGCTTTAGCCCTCATCGTGTGGCAACGTCCAAATGTACTCATTCTAGATGAACCGACCAACCATTTAGACTTAGATATGCGCCATGCTTTAAGTATGGCTCTACAAGATTTCGATGGTGCAGTGGTCTTAGTTTCACACGAACGCCAATTAATTGCCAGTGTATGTGATGACTTACTTTTGGTTCATGCAGGTCAATGCACTGAATTTGAGGGTGATTTACAAGACTATGCGAAATGGTTACGTGAAGCACGCCAACAACAAATCAATGCACAAAATACACAACAGCAGCAAACAGCAAGTCCTCAAACCTCAGCAACAAAAGTAGACAAAGAAGCGCAACGTAAAGAAGCGGCTCGTCGTCGTGAAATAACTCGTCCTATTCGAAAAAATATTGAGAAAGTTGAAGCGCAAATTGAGAAAGTTCAGCCTCGCTTAGCCACTATTGAACATGCTTTGGCAGACAGTGCTTTATACGAAGCCAATCGAAAAGATGATCTAATGAAACTCATGGATGAACAAAATGAGCTTAAAGTAAAGTTAGAACAGTATGAAGAGCAATTATTAGAACTCATGATGGAACTCGAAGAGCTAGAAAGTTCTTTCGAAGTCTAAAAAAAATGCCTAATTCTATCTCAATGATGAATTAGGCATTATCTCATCACAGAGGAAAAGACCACCTTACAGTTTTCTAAGATACTAAAAAATACTAAGAATCCTGCTAAAAATGTCATGATTCCGCCAATCATTTCAGATAAGGTCTAAATTGGAATTTTCTCATAAAATTGAGCTTTAGGTTCAGGCTAGATATACTCAACTCTATCATTTTAAAGTTATTACTTTTAAATGCGCATTGAGAACTAAGTTCATTTTATATTTTTGTACTTCAATTTGGTGAGTACTCTATTTTGGATCATACAAACTGAATGAATTCTTTAGATTTTATTTTTAACTTTGAACATATTCTTCCCATTTTAATTCAAGAATATGGCTTATGGATTTATGCGATCCTCTTTTTGATTATCTTTTCAGAAACCGCCTTTGTGTTTATGTTCTTTTTACCAGGCGATAGTCTTTTACTCACCGTAGGCGCTTTATGTTCAGTCATTGAGTTTATGCATCTCGGTTATATGATTAGCTTACTTTTTATAGCTGCGGCTTTAGGCTACATGGTGAATTATCACATTGGTCGTCATTTTGGTGATCGTATTTTTAAGATGGAATCTCGATTTATCAAACAAGAATATCTAAAAAAAACCAACACATTTTTCTTAAAACATGGCGGAAAAACCATTTTATTGGCTCGTTTTATCCCATTTGCGCGTTCTTTTGCACCTTTAGCAGCTGGTTCTAGTGCTATGAATTATACTCATTTCGTAATTTATAATATCTTAGGTGCGCTATTATGGATTAGTGTGCTTGTTACTGCTGGTTATTTATTTGGGCATGCATTGATCCAAGTCGGTGATTTAGTCGATAAATAAAAAAACCAGTGATGTTCCACGTGAAACGAAGCATTTAGAAAAAACAAGGCGATGGGCTGCGACCCATCGCCTTATTCATGACGCATCATCATGTATCTAAACAATAAATTTACTTAAATTTCTTATGATTTTCATCCCGAATTGTAAGTAAATTCTTTGCTTCAATTTTTGCTTGATCTAGCTGATTTGCTTGAACCAGTATTGCTGTTTTATCAATTTCTGCAATTAAAGCATCTAAACCAGCCTGATACCCAACGACCTGAACATCATCTTTTGCTAAAGATTTAAGCTTGTTTGGAACAAACTGTTTAGCATCATTGGCTGCAAACCTCATTGCATCCAACGACTTTAAGGCATCTGATGTATTTTCAGCTTTCTTGAAGGCTTTATAGTTTTTAGCTAAAGCCCACATATCTGTGTCTAAATCAGCTGCCATCGTATTTTGACTCAGGATAGCAGCAGAACTGATCAGCAAACTAATTATCAATTTTTTCATTTATTCCATCCCTAGAAATTAATGCTCAATCTTAATTAAGCATCAATATCTGCATTCAATGCATTTTCTTCAATGAATGCACGACGTGGCTCGACATCATCACCCATTAAGCATGAGAACATGCGGTCTGCTTCAATCGCATCATCAATAGTCACTTGCAACATATTACGATTTTCAGGATCCATTGTGGTTTCCCAAAGCTGCTCAGCATTCATCTCACCCAAACCTTTATAGCGTTGGATCATCATGCCACGGCGCGAGTCTTGTAAAATGTGTTGCCATACTTGATGGAAATTACTTACCTGAATACGACGCTCGCCTTTTTGCAGATAAGCGCCTTCTTCAAGCAACTTGAACCAGCTCTTCGAGTTCTTCAGTAAACGCGCATATTCAGCAGAATTTAACAGACCAGCATCGAGTAAATACGAATGCGGTAAGTTGTGTACATAGACAGTGACACGTGGCCAATAATGTGCTGATTTCTCACCTTGTGCATTTTCACGTTCAAACGCTTCTAATGTAATCTCAGGGCGTAAGCTTGGTTGTAATGTTTCAATTGCAACACGTAATTGCTCAGCCCATGATTCAACATAGTCACGTTCATGATTGTGATCTGTTTTAAATGCATCAATCTCAAGTAAACCATCCAACAAACTTGCAGGATAACGTTGAGTGAGGCGTTGTAAGCTCTTTTGCGACACTTGGTAGTCAGCAATAACGCTCGCTAATGCCGCACCATTAATCGCTGGTGCTTCAGCGCTGACATGTAATGCAAGTTCATCAATCGCATTGGAAATCAGATAAGTTTCAAGTGCATCATTATCTTTGATGTACTGTTCTTGCTTACCTTTCTTCAACTTATACAATGGTGGCTGTGCAATATAAATATATCCACGCTCAACCAATTCTGGCATTTGACGGAAGAAGAAGGTCAATAACAAGGTCCGAATATGTGAACCATCCACGTCCGCATCGGTCATGATAATGATTTTGTGATAACGTAATTTGTCTGGATTGTATTCTTCACGTCCAATCCCACAACCCAAAGCGGTAATCAAAGTACCTACTTCCTGACTGGAAATCATCTTGTCAAAACGTGCACGTTCGACATTTAGAATTTTACCTTTCAGCGGCAAAATCGCTTGCATCTTACGGTTACGACCTTGCTTCGCACTTCCGCCCGCAGAGTCACCCTCGACTAGATACAATTCAGACAATGCTGGATCTTTTTCCTGACAGTCTGCCAATTTACCCGGTAAACCAGCAATATCTAATGCACTCTTACGACGGGTCATTTCTCGTGCTTTACGCGCTGCATCACGCGCACGCGCCGCATCAATGATCTTACCTGCAATCGATTTCGCTGCTTGTGGATTTTCCAGTAAATAAGCAGAAAACTCTTTGTTCATGGCCTGCTCTACCGCAGGTTTTACTTCGCTCGAAACCAATTTTTCTTTGGTTTGTGAAGAGAATTTAGGATCAGGTACTTTCACTGAAATAATTGCAGTTAAACCTTCACGTGCATCGTCACCAGTCACAGCAACTTTTTCTTTTTTCAATAAACTTTCATTTTCCATGTAGCTGTTTAAGCCACGAGTCAATGCAGCACGGAAACCTGCAAGGTGTGTACCACCATCTTTTTGCGGAATATTATTTGTAAAGCAACGTACATTTTCTTGGTAACTATCGTTCCACTGTAACGCGACTTCTACCCCGATGCCATTATCAGCATCAACGGTAAAATGGAAAATATCGTTTAAATGGTGTTTACCTTCGTTAATATATTTAACGAATTCAGATAAACCGCCTTCATAGTCATAAACATGCTCAAGATTGACACGCTCATCACGCAAAACGATTCGAACACCAGCATTCAAGAAAGATAGCTCTCTTAAACGACGTGCCAAAATATCGACACTAAAAATAGTTTGGCTAAACGTTAGCTCACTTGGCCAAAAACGAACTGTTGTACCCGATTTATCTGTTTCACCAATCACACGTAATGGATATTGTGAATCACCATGCTGATATTCTTGCTCGTGAATTTGTCCAGCGCGATAAATCGTAAGTTGTAATTTTTTTGATAAAGCATTTACAACTGAAACACCTACACCGTGTAAACCGCCTGACACCTTATAGCTATTATCATCAAACTTACCACCTGCATGCAGAATGGTCAAAATCACTTCTGCCGCAGATATCCCCTCTTCTGGGTGAATATCTGTTGGAATACCACGACCATTATCCGACACACTGACAGATTCATCTTCATGAATCGTGACTAAAATTTCATCACAATGACCAGCTAATGCTTCATCGATGGCATTATCCACCACCTCAAACACCATATGGTGTAAACCTGTACCATCATCAGTGTCACCGATATACATACCAGGACGTTTACGAACCGCGTCTAATCCACGTAAAACTTTGATACTAGAGGAATCATAAGCTTTTTCATTTGATTGTTCTGTTTGAGAGACTGATTGAGACTCTGAACTCATGGTTACTCCCTAGTAAATATTAATCTATCCAAAAATGAGGAAATAAAATTATAGTGCAGCAAGACTGACTTGACCGTGAACAACGTGGAATAATTGAAAAGAAATCGACAAATCCTGTAAGTGTTTTAATACCGACGCATGGTCTAAGGTGGTCATAAAAACTTGACTTCCTAACTGACTCAATCGCTCAATTAACCGTTGTTGTGCGGTCTCATCTAACTCTGCTGTCAGATCATCTAATAATACCACAGTTTCCTTATTACTCGCATGTAGCATTGCAATTTGTGACAGTTTTAATGCCATGATTAACAACTTTTTTTGCCCACGAGAGAGTACATCATCAGCATTGCCAAAAGGTGTTTTTAAACGTAAATCAGCACGATGCGGACCATACTCAGTATAACGCCGATCCAGATCTTTTTGATGCTGCTGAACCAAGTCTTGCAATAGACCTTGCTCAGTATGAAAACCAGGATTGTATTCCAGTTCTATCTCAAGATTAGGTAGCAGGATTTTTAAATCTTCATGGAAAAATTGGTTCCATTGCTCAACGATACTGACCCGCTGTGAATGCAACATTTCACCATAATCACTGAGCATTTTATTCCAAGGCTCTAAATCAGCCAAAGTCAGATTACGCCGTGTTTTGAGTAAACTATTCCGTTGTTTAAGTGCGCGAGAATAATACTGCCATGCAAAATAGAATTCAGGTTCCACGTGGAACATTAACCAGTCTAATAATTGTCGTCTTGGCTTTGCGCCATGATCAATAATATCGGTACTTTGTGGATCGATATGCTGTAAAGGTAATAATTTTGCCAGTTGACCTTGAGTCGCAATGGTATCGCCATTGACCTTAATCACCTGTTCGCCCGAAGCCAACTTCTGCATACCAATACGTTCAGTGGCAGATTGCGCAAAAACAATCGCATCCCCTGCTTCATATTGAATGTAATGTTTTGGAATATGGGTGCGAAATGAACGCCCTGTTGCTAGTAAATGAATAGCCTCTAGAACTGAAGTTTTTCCAGAACCATTTGCGCCGTAAAAAATATTAAACGGTTGCAACTCATGGAGTGCAACCGTCTTTAAATTACGTACACGTTCGATATTTAAACGCGTGATTTGCATGCTTTAGAACTCAAACATCAATCTTCATTAAACTCGCATTGGCATCACGACATAGGTTTGATCAGGATGCGCTGGATCTTGAACAAGCACCGACTGATTGGCTTCACTCATGCTCATTTTCACGTCATCACCATCCAGCACACCAAGTACTTCAAGGATATATTGCGCATTAAATGACATTTCTAAAGGTGCATCTTGATATTGAATTGCAATATCTTCGACCGCCTCATCTTGTTCTGGGTTATTGGCACGCAACTGCAATGAATCTTGATTAAAATTCAAGAAAACACCACGAAGTTTTTCATTACTTAAAATGGCAACACGTTGTAAAGATTGCTTAAAGACATCATGAGCGATAGAGACATGCTTATCACCATTTTTAGGAATCACACGGCGATAATCAGGGAACTTTCCATCGATTAACTTCGTGGTGAAACGCACGGTAATATCGCCCTGCTCTTTATCACGGCTTGGCGTATTGATGGTGACATTCAACAATTCACGTCCAATCAACAGGGTCAACTGTTCATCTTCAATACTCAGTAAACGTTGTAACTCGCCAACCGCTTTACGAGGTACGATCGCTTGAATCGGTGCAGATGCAGTTGATGAAGCAGCAACTTCACACAAAGCTAAACGATGACCATCTGTTGTTACTGTACGCAATTGATTTTGATCAATTTCCAACAAAGTACCGGTTAAGTAAAAACGTACATCTTGAACTGCCATCGCAAAGGCTGTTTTTTCAAATAAACGTTTTAATTCACGCTGAGTGACTTGAACCTGAGTACCTTGACTATTGTCAGTCGTGAGTAATGGATAATCTTCTGCTGGAAGGGTACCTAATACGAAACGGCTATTGCCTGATTTTAAAATACAGCGTTGGTCTTCTGTTATTTGCAAATCAATCAAGGCTGCTGTCGGAAGGGATTTACAGATTTCAACGAGTTTACGTGCAGGAACTGTTGTTTCTCCTACCTCTAAACAAGCACCTTCAGATAAAGTTGTGCTTGCGACTAATTCAACTTCTAAATCAGAACCCGTAATCGTTAAGGCCTGTTGAGTGGTTTGAATTTTGACATTTGAAAGAATATTCAAGGTATGGCGACGCTCAACAGCCCCCACCACATGTGATAAAACATTGATTAAACTTTCTTTAGCGATTTTCAAACGCACGATTTTATTCCTCTTACAACAGAAGCTGATATGAATGTTAGCAGTGTACTATGCTGCAGTTAAAAGTAGTTTGCAACTCTGAAAAATAGATTAACTTTGTAACAGTCGAAGTAAGTTTTTATAATCTTCATTAAAAATTGGATCTTGTTCTCGCAAGCTGACCACTTTTTCGCAGGCATGCATCACGGTACTATGATCACGACCACCAAATGCCATTCCAATCTCAGGAAAACTATCCCCTGTTAGCTCTCGAGCTAGCCCCATCGCTAATTGGCGCGGACGTGCATAAATACGGGTACGCTTAGGTCCAATTAATTCTTTTAATGGGATGCGGAAATATTCACTGACGACACGCTGAATATTTTCCACACTAATGGTGCGTGCACGAATCGCTAAAACATCTTTTAATGACTCGCGCACCACATCCAAATCAATCGCAGTGCCTTTAAAACGTGAGATGGCCACCACCTTATTGAGGGCACCTTCAAGTTCACGAACGTTTGCGACCACTTGTTGTGCAATGAATAAAGCACAATTTCGTGGCAAATCTACCCCACTATTTTCAGCTTTTTTTAGCAAAATTTCGATACGGGTTTCAATATCTGGTGGCTCAACACCAACAGATAATCCCCAAGAGAATCGGGAAACCAAACGCGGATCCAGTTCCGTGAGTTCTTTTGGATAACGGTCTGAAGTTAAAATAATTTGTTTAGATTCGTCTAATAAGGCGTTGAATGTATAAAAGAATTCAACAAGACTTGCTTCTTTACCAGCAAGCAAATGAATATCATCAACCAACAATAAATCTAAAGAACGACAATTTTTCTTAAACTCTTCAACCTTACCTTTCTGCAATGAACTGACAAAGTCTTGTACAAAACTTTCCGAGGTCATATACATGACACGTGCATTCGGTTTGGCTTGTAAAAGTGCGTTCCCTACGGCTTGCATCAAGTGTGTTTTACCCAAACCTGTTGGACCATATAAAAATAAAGGATTGTGCTGAGATGCGCCTAATTGGGTTAATACCTTACGGCAAGTCTCAGCAGCCATTTGGTTAGAACGGCCTTCAACAAATAAAGAGAATGTAAATAATGGGTTGAGTTGTCTTTTCTTTGGTATTTTCGTGACATTTTGACTTGGTTGCACCAAATCAGTTTCTTTCTTAGCTTTAATAGGAACAATTGGAGTGGTTGAGGTGTTACTTAAAGCCGCAGTCGTGGTTGCAGGTTGCTCATGAGAAGACAAAATAGTACCTGGACGCGAATCAACCAAGATTTCAACCTGACGTACTCGACCTTCCGATAATTGCTCAGCAAGAATTGAAATTAACTCTAAATGGTTGTCTTGAATATAACGTGTCCAATATGGATTAGGTGCATATAAACGCATCACACCGTCAACTTCTTCAGCAACCAAAGGACGAATCCACATCGCAAAGACGTTGTCAGAGAGCTCTTGTCGCAAGCGAGTTAAGCAGTCTGTCCAGAGCAT